>OZ260077.1:760000-3093520 GCA_965284385.1 Caulobacteraceae bacterium | reverse complement strand
GTGGCACCCTGCCGCCGGCATAGGTCTTCCGCGCGGCGTTATGGGGGTGGCCGGGCGCTTCCTCCAGCGTGAGCACCGGCGTGACGCAGGCCTCCGAGCCATCAAAGCGGTCAGCCCAGTCGTCCCGGTCGCGTGTCGCGAACACGGCTTCGAACCGGGCGTGCAAGGTCGGCCAGTTGGGGATGTCGTACTGAGGTGCTTCCTCCGCTGACAGGCCGAGCCCGGCCAGCAAGGCGGCGTAGAAACGGGGCTCGAGGGCCCCCACGGCGACGTAACGGCCGTCGCGACAGGTGAAGCAGCGATAGAAGGGGGCTCCTCCATCCAGCAGGTTCGCCCCGCGGGCGTCGCTCCAGAGCCCACGCGCCGCCAGGGCGTGGAAGAGGCTCATCAGAAGCGCCGACCCGTCGGTCATGGCAGCGTCGACGACCTGGCCCAGGCCCGTTCGCCTGGCCTCGATGATGGCAGCCAGAACGCCTGTCACCAGCATCATGGCACCGCCGCCGTAGTCGCCGATCAGATTCAGTGGCGGCCGTGGCGGGCGATCGGGCTCGCCCATGGCGTGAAGGGCCCCGCTCAGGGCGATATAGTTGATGTCGTGTCCGACCTCGGACGCCTTGGGGCCCGTCTGCCCCCAGCCGGTGACCCGCCCGTAGACCAGCCGCGGATTTCGGACGGCGCAGACATCGGGGCCGAGACCCAGCCGCTCCATGACCCCGGGCCTGAAACCCTCGATCAGCCCGTCCGCAGCGCCGACGAGGTCCATCACCCGTCTTTGATCGTCGGCATCCTTCAGGTTGACCGCGACCGGTGATCTGGCGCGATGGAGCACCGCACCGCCCACATCGGCGAAGACCGGCGCGCCCAGATCGGCGCTGCGGGTCAGCCTGAGGACGTCCGCGCCCAGGTCGGCCAGAACCATGCCGGCGAAGGTTACCGGACCCAGCCCGTCGAACTCGATGATACGCACGCCAGCCAGTGGTTTCATGGCCGTTGCCTAGCGTGATGCCATCTATCCGTCGACCCGGCGCTTGACCCGGGAGCCGGATTGCAACAGAAGGCGCGTCGCCGGGTCGCGAATGCGATCCCGCCGGTGTGCGTCCTTAGCTCAGTTGGTTAGAGCATCTGACTTTTAATCAGAGGGTCCTCGGTTCGAGCCCGAGAGGACGTACCACCCCTTTTTTCCGCCCCGGGGCCGAAGCGCCGGCCTCAGCGTGGCTTCGGCCGGCGAGCGCGGCATTTCTTGCAAACGAGCGAGCCGGGCCTGGTGCGGCTGTATTTGAATTGATGGTCGCACCGCTGCCGGGCCAGCCAAGTCTTGAGCCACTGGATCATGATGTCGACCCTACCCGGATTTGCGCCGGGGTGAAGGACCTGCGGCACCCGCGTCATGATCGCTTCCGTCCCGGTGCCGGGCGTGGTTCAACAGATCATGCGTATCGCTGTCTGCAGTCTCGCCATCGCCACCGTCCTGGCCGGGTGTCAGGGGGGCGGGGCGGTGATGGACGGGGCCCGGCAATTCGGGGCCGGGGCAGGCGCCGCGGCGACGGCACCGCTGGATGACCTCAACCTGCGGCGTGAGTATATCCCGACGGTCCTGCTGCAGGCCGAGGCCAGCCCCTATGACCTGCGCAACCTCAATCAGTGCTCCACCATCGGGGCCGAGATCGCGCGGCTGAATGAGGCGCTCGGACCTGACACCGACGAGCCGCCGGCGCAGGACGGCACCTTCCTCAGCGAGCGGGCGGCGGACGCGGTGGCGAAGGCGGCGCTGGATGCCATCCGGGACGCAACGACCGACTTCATTCCGGGCCGCAGCTGGATCCGCCGGCTTTCCGGGGCCGAACAGCACAGCCGCCATGTCCAGTCCGCTATCGAGGCCGGTCGGCTGAGACGCGCCTTCCTGAAAGGGACGGGGATGCAACGGAACTGCGCTCCACCCGCCGCCCCGGTCTGGTTCCGGCCGCGCGGCAGCAGTCAGAGGTAGACCCGGTGACCGGACAGCCCACTCATTCCGAGGCCAGTCACGCCATTCGCTTCGACGGTCTTACGGTCTCGCCCTGGCGTTACGGGGGACCTTGTCGCTGCGGTCGCCCCTGATTTCGCGGTCGCCGCCTTTGGTGAAGGCTTCGAAGGACGGTTTGTCGATATTCCGGAATGTCCCGGTCCTGTCCCAGTCCCAGTCAAAAGAGATCCGTTCGCCCTTGTGGGCGAACTTCCCGGACCAGTGGGCGAAGAACGAATACTTGTCGCCGCCTATGATGATGACGTGGCGATGCAGCGCGGTCTCGTTGCCGTCCGGGCGGGGCGGCTCCTCCAGATAGGTATTGTAGGCGTGGAAGCCTGACTTCTCGATGCGCATGGCTAGTTCGACGTATGCCGGGCGTGGAAGTCGCGGCGGAAGGCCTCGAATCGGTTCTCGGCGATGGCGGCGCGCATGGCCGCCGTCAGGGCCTGGAAGAAGGCGATGTTGTGCCAGCTCAGCAGCACCTTGCCGAGTATCTCGTCAGCCCGGATCAGGTGATGCAGGTAAGCTTTTGAATATTGGGACGAAGCGGGGCAGGCAATGCTCGGGTCCAGCGGGTCCTGGTCCTCGGCGAAGCGCGCATTCTTGAGGTTCATCGGCCCCGCCCAGGTCCAGGCCTGACCGTGGCGGCCCGCGCGTGTCGGCAGGACGCAGTCGAACATGTCGACGCCGCGCCAGACGGCCTCGACCAGATCGACCGGCTTGCCGACCCCCATAAGATAGCGCGGCCGGTCGGCCGGCAGCATGTCTGGGGCATAGTCGAGCACCTCGCACATGGCCTGATGCCCCTCGCCGACGGCCAGGCCCCCGATGGCGTAGCCGTCGAAGCCGATCTCCTGCAGCCGGTCGGAGGACTCGCGGCGCAGGGTTTCGAAGGTGGAGCCCTGCTGGATGCCGAACAGGGCCTGGGTCTCGCGCGTCCCGAAGGCGGCCTTCGAGCGCGCGCCCCAGCGGGCCGACAGCTCCATGGCGGCGCGGGCGGCGGGCTCCTCGGCGGGCCAGGAGACGCACTGGTCCAGCTGCATCGAGATGTCGGCACCGATGCGGTCGGCCTGGATCTCGATCGAGCGTTCGGGCGTCAGGACGTGTTTCGAGCCGTCGATGTGGCTGGCGAAGGTGACGGCGTCCTCCTTCACCTTCGAAATACCCGCCAGCGACATGACCTGGAAGCCACCTGAGTCGGTCAGGATGGGCTTGGTCCAGCCCATGAATTTGTGCAGCCCGCCCAGCCGCTCCATCCGCTCGGGTCCGGGACGGAGCATCAGGTGGTAGGTGTTGCCCAGCAGGATATCGGCCCCGGTCTGGGCCACCTGGTCCACCGTCATGGCCTTGACCGTCGCGGCGGTGCCCACGGGCATGAAGGCCGGCGTGCGGATATCGCCGCGCGGAGTCCTGAGCACCCCTGTGCGGGCGCGGCCTTCGGTGTTCTGGATATCAAACGGAAAGGGCATTTTTGACTCCGCTCATCCCGCGCTTCGGAACAGCAGGCTGCCGTCGCCGTAGGAATAGAAGCGATATCCGTCGGCCACCGCATGGGCGTAGGCCGCCCGCATTGAGTCCAGCCCGGCAAAGGCGCTGACCAGCATGAACAGGGTCGATTTCGGCAGGTGGAAATTGGTCATCAGCACATCGACGGCGCGGAAGGCGTAGCCGGGGGTGATGAAGATGGCGGTGTCGCCCTGGAAGGGCCGGATGACGCCGTCGGGCGTCGTGGCGCTTTCCAGCAGCCGCAGCGAGGTGGTGCCGACGCAAACGATGCGTCCCCCGGCGGCGCGGACGGCGTTCAGGGCGTCGGCGGTGTCGGCGGAGACCTCGCCCCATTCGCTGTGCATCTTGTGGTCGGCGGTGTCGTCGGCCTTGACCGGCAGGAAGGTGCCGGCTCCGACGTGCAGGGTCAGTGCGTGGGTCGAGACCCCGCGCGCCTTGAGAGCCTCGATCAGGGCGGGGGTGAAATGCAGGCCGGCGGTGGGCGCGGCGACCGAGCCGTCCAGCTGGGCAAACATGGTCTGGTAGTCCGAGCGGTCCCGATCGTCCTCCGGCCGTTTGGCGGCGATATAGGGGGGCAGGGGCATGACCCCGACGTCGCGGATGGCCTCGTCCAGGGCCGGTCCGGCGAGATCAAAGCGCAGCGTGACGAGGCCGTCCTCGCCTTTGTCGACCACCGTGGCGTCGAGGCGACCGGACAGGCAGGCGCGTTCGCTGTCGGCACCGAAACGGATCCGGTCGCCCCCCTTGATCCGTTTCCCCGGCTTCATGAAGGCCGACCAGACGTCGGGCGCGTCGCGGTGATGCAGGGTGGCCTCGACCGCGACGGTCAGGGTTTCGCCCTCCGGTCCGATCCGCTCGCGCACACCGGACAGGCGCGCGGGAATGACCCGCGTGTCGTTGAACACCAGGGCGTCGCCGGCGCGCAGGAAGTCCGGCAGGTCGCGCACGATGCGGTCTTCGAGTGCGCCGTCCCTCACCACCAGCAGGCGCGCGGAATCCCGCGGCTCCGCGGGGCGGAGCGCGATGTGGTCGTCGGGCAGGTGGAAATCGAAATCGGCGGTCTTCATCAGGCGGCGCAAAGGCCATGCGGGACGAGCGGGGTCAAGCGACGAGGCTCCCGTCGCGCCGACGGTGACGACCGGCGAGGGCCTTACCGGCCGAGAAGGCGGTACTGGGTGATCACATCGTTGGCCGCGTTGAACAGGCTCGAGAGGGTGTCGCTGCCGGATGCTGCGGCCTCTATCGAAGCCGCACCGGTGAACACGCCCTCGGGTGTCAGAACATAGAAGCGCACCCCGGCAGCCTCAGGACGCGGGAATCCGTCCGCTGTCGAAAGTGATGCGACGACAGCTCCCGTGGCTTCGACAAAGGCCTTCGCGGCTTCAGCGATCGCCGGATGACCGATCCCGCCGATCATTCCGCCGCCCGTGCTGAAATAGAGGCTGGCGTCGCCGGTGGCGTAAGCGACGACGGTGACTGTCTCGCCCTCGATGTCGAACTCCATCACGGCACCATAAGGCGTCGTGCCGGGCGGCAGGCCCAGATCCGCTGAGGAAACGGAAAAGATCTGTTCGCGCAGGGTTCTGTACATTTCGCGACCCTCATCGGGCTCGGTCTGCTCACTGTGCAACGGGCCCGCGAACGAGGTCGACGGGAGGGAGCCGCCTGTCACCGCTGCCGCCAGGAAAAGGGCGATCACGCTTCTTATCGAATTCACGAGCATCCCCGAACCAACGTGGCTTCCACCACCCGTAGTCGCCGACAAACCCGACGGGCGTCAATGCATCCGTGGCGTTGACCCACCGCCCCATCCGCGTCAAACCGCGCCCATGCTCCAGCACCTCGAAACCCTCGCGCGCGACGCCAAATCGTGGCCGTTCGAACAGGCCCGCAATCTGCTGGCCCATGTGCTCAAGAAACGACTGACGGACGCCGAGCGGACCGCAGCGAAGCTGCTGATCGACGCCGGCAAGGCCGATGAGGCGCTGGCGACGTTCGAGGCACTGCAGGCAGCGGTGATTTTCGAGACCGGCTATGGGCCGTCGGGCCTGCCGCATATGGGTACCTTCGGCGAGGTGGCGCGCACGACCATGGTGCGCAACGCCTTCCGGGCCCTGACCGGCGACCACTGGTCGACGCGGCTGATCGCCTTCTCTGATGACATGGACGGGCTGCGAAAGGTTCCGGAGGGCATCCCCAACCCGGAGATACTGGCCGAGGATCTGCACAAGCCGCTGACCGTGGTGCGCGACCCGTTCGGTACGCATGACAGCTTCGGGGCCCACAACAACGCCCGCCTGCGCGCCTTCCTCGACGGCTTCGGCTTTGAATACGAATTCCTGTCCTCGACCGAGCAGTACCGGTCCGGACGGTTCGACGCGACGCTGCGGACCCTGCTTGAGCGCTTCGACGCCGTGCAGGCCATCATGCTGCCGACGCTGGGCGAGGAGCGGCGCGCGACCTATTCGCCGTTCCTGCCCGTCAGCCCCGTCACCGGCCATGTGCTCCAGGTTCCGACGCTGGCACGGGACGTGGAGAAGGGGACGATCACCTTCGACGACCCCGCGGGCGGGCGCACCGAGGTGCCCGTCACCGGCGGTCATGTGAAGCTGCAGTGGAAGCCCGACTGGGCCATGCGCTGGACCGCGCTGGACGTCGACTACGAGATGTCGGGCAAGGACCTGATCGAGAGCGTGCGCGAGAGCTCCAGGGTGTGCCGGGCGCTGGGCGGCGTCCCGCCTGAGGGCTTCAACTACGAGCTCTTCCTCGACGTCGAGGGGAAGAAGATTTCGAAGTCGAAGGGCAACGGCCTGACGATGGAGCAATGGCTGCGCTACGGCACGCCGGAATCGCTGAGCTGGTACATGTTCCAGTCGCCGAAATCGGCCAAGAGCCTGCATTTCAACGTCATCCCCCGCGCCATCGACGACTGGATGGCGGCCGTCGAGGCCTGGAAGACCCAGGAGCCGGCCAAGCGGATCGACAACGCCGTCTGGTCGATTCATTCGGGCCAGCCGCCCGAGCACACCTCGCCGGTGTCGTTCGCCCTGCTGCTGAACCTGGTCGGCGTGGCCAACGCCTCCAGCAAAGCGCAGCTGTGGGCCTATTTCGCGAAATATCTGCCCGAGGCGACGCCGGAGACCGAGCCGCTGCTGGACCAGCTGATGGAGCGGGCGCTGAACTATTACGAGGATTTCGTGAAGCCGACGAAGGCCTATCGTCCGCCGGACGACAGGGAGAAGGCGGCGCTGCTGGACCTCGCCGCCCGGCTCAAGGCCCTGCCGTCGGACACTACGGACGGGGAGCTGATCCAGGGCGAGGTCTACGCCGTGGGCAAGGAGCACGCCTTCGAACCCCTGCGTGGCTGGTTCGGGGCGCTGTACGAGGTGCTCCTGGGGGCATCGCAAGGGCCGCGGTTCGGCTCGTTCGCGGCGATCTATGGTCTGCCGCAGACCGTCGCGCTCATTGAAGCCGGGGCGAGCGGCGAACTCGCGAAGGCCTGACTGTTCGACCCCTGCCGGTCCGAAACCGTACATGAACCGAATATAACGGCGACGCTCCGGGAGCCTTCATCGGCGCTGGCGCATTCTGCCTGACATCGACCCCCCTCGATGAATGGAGAGACCCATGTCGAAGATCATGAAGACGACCCTGGCTACCGCCGCCGCCCTGGCGGCCCTGGTCACCGCCGTCCCGACCGCCTCGATGGCCCAGCAGGCCAACGGCATCACCAACTGCGACGCCCCCGGTGGCCGCCAACGGACCGGTGCCCTGATCGGTGCCGTCATCGGCGGCCTCGCCGGCAGCCAGATTTCGCGCAACGAACGGACTCTCGGTGCCGTCGCCGGTGCGGGTGCGGGTGCCGCCGCCGGTTCCTACATCGGCTGTAACCAGCAACGCGCCCGCGTCGGCTCGGAAGCCAGCAGCGGTGCCCAGTACCGCGCCACTTCGAACCTGCGCATCCGTTCGGGCCCCGGCACCGGCTATCGCCAGGCGGGCTCGCTGCGCGCCGGCCAGCCGTTCGCCGTCATCGGTTCGCAGGGCGAATGGGTCCAGATCGCCGGTGGCGGCTGGGTGAACGCCAACTACGTCACCGCCAACTAGACCACGATCTTGCTGAAGACAGGAAAGGCCGTCCCGAAAGGGGCGGTCTTTTCTGTTCGCGCTACCGCCTCGCGGCTGCTTGAGCGCAGTGTTCGCGCTACCGCCTCGCGGCTGCTTGAGCGCAGTGTTCGCGCTACCGCCTTTCGGCTGCTTGAGCGCAGTGTTCGCCCTAACGCCTCATGTCTGCCAGCCGGGCCGTGGCCTTACTGGCTCACCCACAGGATGCGCCCCATCCAGACAATGTCCTGCCGGGACAGGACCCTGTCCGGGTAGACGGGGTTGATCGAGGCCAGGGTCACGGAACGGGCGGTGATCGCCGCCACCTCCTTGGCGAGGGTTTCGCCGGACCCGGTGCGCACCACCACCCGGTCGCCCTTGCGGACCTGGGTCGCGTCGCGGTCGACCAGAACCCGGTCCCCTTCACGATACAGCGGCACCATCGAATCCCCGTCGATACGCAGGCTGAACAGCGTCTCCTTCGGACGGGGCAGGGCCGTCTGTTCCCAGCCGTCGCCCGTCGGCAGACCCGCATCATCGAAGAAGCCGTCCTCTCCCGCCCGGGCCAGGCCGAGCATCGGTGCGGTGGCGGGAGGATCCGGCGCGTCCTGGGCCAGGGTGGCGAAATCCCCGAGCGACAGGCCGGTGGCGTGCAGGATGCGGGTCAGGCTCTCGGTGGAGGGCCAGCGCGGCCGGGGTGGATCGCCCGGCCCAAAGCGTTTGGAGCGATTGAAACTGGTCGCGTCCAGCCCGGCGCGCAGCGCCAGCGCCGAGACGCTGATGCCCTTGCGTCCGGCCAGGGCATCGATGGCCTTCCAGATCTGCGCATGAGAGAGGGGCATGATGTGTCCACAGCGACCGCACAGGCGACTCGGCCGCACGATATCGGTCAGGAATAGGAATATCTACCTGCCTCGGGTAACGAAGTCCTGCGGTCTACTCGAGCGCTGCCGCGCGTCGGTCCTGCCAGGCGCGCGCGGTCCCAAGCGCTATGGCCAGAAGGATCCCGTAGCTGGCCAGATTCATGACCGCATAAAACGCCGCGAGCGGAGGGCGGAGGTCGATGGCCATCAGGACATGACACATGACGATCAGGGCCAGCAACGCACTGGCCCAGACCGGCCAGGACCGCCGGCTTTTCCATGCGAGGCCCGCATAGAGGGCAAGCATGATCACATCGACGATCATCACGCCCCACTGAGGGCCGTACAGCCGGTTGTCGTCCTGCAGCAGCAGCGACGCGAGCAATCCGAGGGCGTAGGCCCCCGCGCCGACCCGCTCGGGCTCGTCACCTTTCAGGAAGGTGAAGGCGATGACCCCTACGGCGATGGCGGTGCCGACCTGGGCATGGAGGGTGTCAAGCAACGGCATTGCCTCTCGTCCCTCCTGGACCGCGGATCAGACTATTCCACTCCGGCTGCGCGACGCTCCTGCCATGCCCAGAAGGTGCCGACGGCCATGGAAACGAGAAGGGCGTAGTTGGACATGTTGATCACGGCTGCGACGGCGTTGGGGGGCGGCCGCAGGTCTGCTGCCACGAGGATGTGACCGGTCACGATCAGGGCTTCAAAGCTGGTGGCCCAGACGAGCCAGGTTCGGCGGCTGTAGAGGGCGAGTCCGACAAACACGACCAGCAGGACCATCTCGAGTCCCATGAACCCCCATCTCGGGAAGCTCAGGCTGGTGCCGTCCCGGATCATCGAGCCGGCCACGAAAATGAGGGCATAGGCCGCTGCCCCGATCCGCTCGGGCTCGTCGCCCTTTACAAAGGCAAAGGTGACGACAAGGACGGCCGCTGCAAGGACGAGCTGGGAGTAAATGGTCTCAAACACAGAATCGCCCCCATGCGACATGCATGGGGGCGACAATGCCTTAAATCACGACCGGCGGAAATGACCCGCCGCCGACATTACCTCGAATTAAACCGCGCGGAGGCGGTGCTCACCCGTAGTCGGGACCTTGTCACCGTCGGGGTATTTGTCCTCGCCGGGTCCGGCATAGACGCCGTAACCCATACGACGGTGATCCTTGGCCAGCTCCACGTGGCAAGCGACCATCGCCTGACGGGCCAGGCCCAGGGCGGCGATGGCTTCGAGCGCCTTCGACTGGGCTTCAGCACCGACCATGGTCGATACGCCGACCGCGGTGCGAGCACCGATCATCGACTGCACGAGGGTCGTGGCATGGGTGATGGCAGTATCGACCGACTGTTCGGTTGCGGTCAGTTCACCAGCGAGACAGGCGATCACTTCGTTCTTGTTCACGGTAAGCCCTCCAGAGAAACGTTACGCCAAAGGCTTAACACAGCTCCGCTATGCGCGGTAGGGTTTTGTTCACCATGTCCGGTAGCGTCTTGTTAGCTATCTCCGGAGACGCGCCTGGCCCGTCTCCGCCACCGCCGCCGATCGGAGGGCGGTCGTCGGGCTTGTCGAGGGGGCCGATCGCGAGGGCATCCAGCCCGAGCTTGCGTGCGAGGGCTGACAGGGATGCGTGGGTGCCGACCATGTGGGATCGGGCCGCGGCGAGGGCACTGATCGCAGCTGCGGCCTCGTCAAACGCGCGCTGACCGGTTGTGGCGGACAGGCAGGCGTCAGCCCGCGCGGCGGGCAGCATCGCCGTCAGCGTCGCGGTTTCGAGCAGGGCGTGGTCAATCGCGGTTTCGGCTGCGTACAGCCGCGCGGCCAGGGTTTCGCCGATGGATTGTCTGGTCATGGTCGTCCTCCGGTGACCTTGCGTCACACGAAGAGCCGATCATGAGTGTTGCTAGAACACAACTATAGGTCGTCAACCGCAAGTAGGAAATGCGCGGTGAGAGCGGCGATAGGCTGGCCCGGGTCGTCCTGCCAGGCCTCGGCGAGGACGTGGGCGACCCGGCGACCCGCCCGGCTGATCCGGGCGCTGGCATGGACGTCTCTTGGCCGGCCCGACCGGAGATAGGCGACACTGACGTTGATCGGACGGGGCAGGCGCAGCCGGGGATAGAGGGCGGCGACCTGGGCCACCGCGGTCAACTCCAGCAGGGCCGCCGTGGCTCCGCCATGCAGCGCGGGCAGCATCGGGTTTCCGATCAGCCGATCCGCAAACGGCATGGTGACGATCAGCGAGTCGCCGTCGCCGGCGGTCGTCAGCCCAAGGAACCGGGCATAGGGCAGGCTGTCCAGCAGAGCGGTCATTCCGGTGCCTCGCCGGCGGGGCGCCGGTTGGCCCCGGGACCCCGGCCTTCGCCGGATCCCAGCATATAGGCGCTCTGCACCGCCGCCACCGGGTCTTCGGCGGTATCCTCGAAGGCCCAGGCGCGCACAAAGGCCACCGACCGCGTCAGGCGATAGCACCGGGCCTCGGCGATCAGATCTCGGCGCGCCTCGGCCGCGCGCATATAGTCGACACGCAGATCCAGCGTGGCGATGCTTTCGAACCGTCCCAGCGCCACCCAGGTCGCCAGCCCCCCGACATGATCGAGCAGGGTCGTGACAAGTCCGCCCGAAAGCACGCCCGTTTCCGGGTCGCCGACCAGGTCCTCGCGCCATGGCACACGGATACGGACGCGGTCCCCGTCCACACCGTCATAGGTGAATCCGAGGGCATGGGTGTGGGCGGCACCGCTGGCCAGCTGGGGCAGGAGGGCGAGGATCGGGGACGTCATCTGCTGCTTCTCCGTCGAGGACGAAATGAGCGCAAGGCCACCGGGTGCGTTGTCTGCTGCGCCATGACCGCCATATCCCGTCCATGATCCGCTTCGAAGACCTGTTGCGCCCGACACCGGCCGGCCTCTATTGCCCGCCGGGCGACTTCTATGTCGATCCGGTCAGGCCCGTGGACCGGGCCGTGATCACCCACGGTCACGCGGATCACGCCCGGGCGGGACACGGAGCGGTTCTGGCGACGCCGCAGACTCTGGCGATCATGGCCGAGCGATACGGCGAGGCGTTCACAGACCGCCGGCAGCCGGTCGGCTATGGCGAAACGGCGTCTCATAACGGCGTCGAGATCACGATGGCCCCCGCAGGCCATGTGTTGGGCTCGGCCCAGGCCGTGATCCGCTGGAAGGGGATCACCATGGTTGTGTCCGGCGACTACAAACGTCGGCGCGACCCGACCTGCGCGGCCTTTGAGCCCGTTCCATGCAACGTCTTCATCTCGGAAGCCACCTTTGGTTTGCCCGTCTTCAGTCATCCCCCGGACTCCGAAGAGATCGAACGGCTGGTCCAGTCGCTGGGCCAGTTTCCCGAACGGGCCCATCTGGTCGGTGCCTATGCCCTGGGCAAGGCCCAGCGGGTCATCCGGCTGCTGCGGGAGGCCGGCTGGGATCGCCCGATCTACGTCCATGGTGCGCTGGAGCGTCTGAACGGCCTGTATGAGCGCGAGGGGATCGACCTGGGCCCGATCCTGCCGGCGACCGGGCTGAGGGCCAACGCCCTGGGTGGAGAGGTGGTGATCGCGCCGCCATCCGCGACCCAGGACCGCTGGGCCCGTCGCTTTGCCGACCCCGTTCTCGCCTTTGCGTCCGGCTGGATGGGGGTCAGGGCGCGGGCGCGGCAGCGGGGTGTGGAGCTGCCGTTGGTGCTGTCGGATCATGCCGACTGGAATGAACTGGTCGCGACCTTCACCGAACTCGGGCCGGAGCAGGTGTGGATCACCCATGGCCGGGAGGAAGGCCTGTTGCGCTGGTGCGAGCTGAACGGCCAGCCGGCGAGGGCACTCCGGCTGATCGGCTATGAGGAGGAGGACGAGGAAGACGGCGCCGCGTCGGGCGAGGCCAGCTAGGCCGCGGAACGGGCTGCTGCGGCAGGAGCGGCTTCGGCCCTGGCGGTCGCGGTTGCCTGTTCGAGGGCCAGGTTCATGGCCATGCGCAGACGTTCGGGCTTGATCGGCTTCTCGACGACTGCCGCCATGCCGATCTCGACGTATCGTCTGGCGTCGTCCCGGTCGGCGTTCGCGGTCAGGGCCACGATCGGGATCGCGCTGACCGGCCCCTCGAGGGCGCGGATGGCCAAGGTCGCCGCGACACCGTCCATGCGCGGCATCTTGATGTCCATCAGGATCAGGTCAAAGCGGCGTTCCTGCACAGCCTCGAGCGCCTCAATCCCGTCTTCGGCGGTTTCGGACGTGCAGCCGAACATCTCGCAAAGGGCCTGGGCCACGACCCTGTTGGTGGCATTGTCGTCGACGATCAGGATGTGAGGATTGGTCAGCAACTCACCGTCGCCGATGCTCTCGATATTGGATTGAACCGCCACAGCGGCCTCGGAGCGCTCGACGTCCATGTCGAAGGCGAAGGTCGAGCCGCGACCCGGATTGTTTTCGGCCCAGATGCGGCCGTTCATGCGCTCGACGATCTGGCGGCAGATGGCCAGACCCAGACCGGCTCCGTCGGGACCCGAACCATGGACAAAGGGGTCAAAGATCTCGTCGACCCGCTCTGGATCAACACCCGGACCATCGTCCCGGACCCGAGCCTCCAGCTGGATCCGGTCGCCCGTCGCCACGGCCTTGAGACGGGCCTCGACCACACCGTTTCGCGCGAATTTCAGCGCGTTGCCGATCAGGTTGTTGAACAGCTGCTTTATCCTGACCCCGTCGGTGACGGCGGCCAGTTCGGTATCACCCTCGTAGCTTACCATCAGGGTCACGTCGTCCTGCGACGCGCGCGGGGCCCACATGGACTGAATATCGTCCATCAGGGCGCGCAGTGGCGTGAGCTCCGGATGCAGGTCCAGTTCGCCGGCCTCTGCCCGCGACAGGTCGAGGGCATCCTGCAGGATACGCAGCAGGGACTCCGAGGACTCAACGATCGTGGTGACATGTCCCTGCGCCTGGGCGTTCAGGGGCTGACGGCGCAACAATTCCGCCACCGCCAGCACACCGTTCATCGGCGTGCGGAGCTCGTGGCTCATGATGGCCAGGAACTGGCTCTTGGCACGCGCGGAGGCCAGGGCCTGGTTGCGCGTATCGCTGAGAATGCGCGCCTGTTCGGCCAGTTCTTCATTCTGATGACGCTGGTGGTTGTTGACGGCCTGCAACAGTGAGATCGCGGTCCCCACGCCGTGATAGCGGCCCTCGCGGGTGACGATGAAGCCGCGCATCAGGGCCCCGGGCCCGCATTTCAGCAGGATGTCGCAGAAGGCGTCGATGCTGACCCCGGCGTCGACCACGGCGGGCTCGACCTCCATCAGATGCGAAATCGGCCGTCTCGCATAAAGTGCGTGACCGAAGGGGGTCGCGATCTTCAGCAGGAAGGCATTGCGTTCGATCAGGCCGACCGGGCGATCGGCCTCGACGACGGGGATCACCTGGGTATCGGGTTCGCTCTCGAATCGGGCGAACACGTCGCTGCCCGTCGTCTCGGGCGTCACCGGTTCGGCGCGCTCGGTCAAAACCTCGATGGTCGGCATGTCCGGCCGTAACTCCACTGCGACAGTTCCACACAGACCACAAAGCTTTTGCAGAAGCGTTAATGACGGTAACGGCCGTTTTTTGGCCGTCTTTGCTCTGGCCCTGACGCTGGTGTAGAAGGCCCGCCCGCTCCTCCAGCGGCCCATCCCCCTGTTTATGCGCGCGGCCGACCGGCCGACCGCAGGTTTGTCATGAGCGATTCCGGCCCCGCCACTGCAAGATCCGCTCTCGTCCTGTTCTCGGGCGGGCAGGACAGTGCCACCTGTCTGGCCTGGGCACTGGAGCGTTTCACGCGGGTTGAAACCGTGGGTTTCGACTATGGCCAACGTCACGCGGTCGAAATGGAGGCCCGCCTGACGGTGCGCGACGGGATGGTGTCCGTCCTGCCGCAATGGGCGAGCCGGCTGGGTCCTGACCATGTTGTCGACCTGGCGGGCTACGGCCGGATTGCAGAAAGCGCGCTGACCAGCGATCGGGCCATCGAGATGGATGCGCGCGGTCTGCCCAGTACCTTCGTGCCGGGACGGAACCTGGTCTTCCTGACCTGTGCCGCGGCGCTCGCGGATCGGCGCGGGCTGGACGTGCTGGTCGGCGGGATGTGCGAGACCGATTTCTCGGGCTATCCCGACTGCCGCCGAGACACGATAGACGCCATGGCGACGGCATTGAGCCTGGGGCTGGACAAGCCGGTCGTGATCGAGACGCCGCTGATGGCCCTGACCAAGGCCGAGACCTGGGCGCTGGCCCAGCGGATCGGTGGGGCATCCCTGGTCGACCTCATCATCGAGGCGTCGCACACCTGCTATCGCGGCGATCGCGATCATCGTCATGCCTGGGGTTACGGCTGCGGCGACTGCCCGGCTTGCGCGCTGCGCGCCGCGGGGTATCAGGAATGGGCCGGGCGATGACCTATTCAGCCAAGGAAATCTTCCTGACGGTCCAGGGCGAGGGCGGGCAGGCCGGGCGTCCGGCGGTCTTCCTGCGCTTCGCCGGCTGCAATCTGTGGAGCGGACTCGAACGGGACCGCGCGACGGCCGTCTGCACCTTCTGCGACACCGACTTCGTCGGTACGGACGGCGACGGCGGTGGGAAATTCAGCACCGCCGACGCCCTGGCGGACCATGTTCTGTCGATGTGGCGGGGCAGGGCGGGGGATCCCATGCTGGTCGTCTGCACCGGCGGGGAGCCGCTCCTGCAAATGGATCAGCCCTTGATCGACGCGTTGCACACGCGCGGGTTCGAGATCGCCATCGAAACCAACGGCACCCTGACGGCACCGGTCGGGATCGACTGGGTGTGCGTCAGCCCGAAGGCCGATGCGCCGGTTGTCCAGACGGCGGGTCAGGAGCTGAAGCTGGTCTTCCCGCAGTCGAAGGCCATGCCGGACCGGTTCGAGCACCTGTCGTTCGAACGCTTCTGGCTGCAACCCATGGACGGCCCGGACCAGGCGGCCAACACCGCAGCGGCCATCGACTATTGCCTGACTCACCCGCAATGGCGGCTGAGCGTCCAGACCCACAAATACATCGGCGTCAGATGAGCGTTTTCGAAATCACCAAGGCGGCCACGTTCGACGCGGCTCACCACTTTCCCAACGAGCCGGATGGCAGTCCGTACCGCCGGATGCACGGTCATTCGTTCGCGGTCGAGGCGACAGTGCGGGGCGAGGCGCTGGACGGGCATGGCTGGGTGGCCGACCTCGGCGCGCTGGACCGCGCCCTGAAAGCCGCGGCCGAAGAGCTGGATCACGGCCTGCTGAACGACAAGCCGGGGCTGGAGCTGCCCACGCTCGAGCATCTGTGTCTGTGGTTTGCCGATCGACTGAGGCCGGAATGGCCGGGGCTGAGCCGGGTCACGGTTTCACGACCCACCATTCACGAGCGGTGCGTTCTGACGCTTTAGATCTAGCAGTCCCGGCCCTGGCGCTGGCGCTGTTCGCAGCGGCGCTGTTCGCGTTCGTAGGCGCGCTGTTCGCGTTCGCGCCTTGCCTTGCTCTCCTGATCCGAGGTCGTGACCGCGTCGACGCCGGCACCGACCACCGCACCGGTGGCCTGGGCCGCGCCGCCGACGATGGCACCGGCCGTGCCCACGACCGCGCCGACCAGACACCCCTGGAGCAGGAGCGCTCCGGCCGCCACGGTGGCCAGGGCGGCGGTGCGTCTGATCATCTGGGTCACATCGACCTCCCGGCGGTTGAGGAATGGTGGGCGGCGAGGGGTTCGAACCCCCGACCCCCTCGGTGTAAACGAGGTGCTCTGACCAGCTGAGCTAGCCGCCCGATCCCTCCGCGCTGACCTAGAACCGGAAGCTGGCCCGAAGGAACAGCATGTAACGGACGTAGTCCTCGATCATCTCGGCGTCCGCATTGACCGACAGCATGCCCAGTTCATTGCCGATGTTCAGGCGCAGGCCGACGATCGGACCTCCACCCTCGATGGTGCCGCCGTTCAGGGTGAAGTCCGGCCCGCCCGAGCGGAAGCGGGCAATGGTCTCGCCCGGATCAACCGAGATGTTCTGGCGCCAGCCGACCCGAAGCTCGGGCCGCAACCAGCTGTTTTCGCCGGTGCCCATGCCAAGGTTGATCGCAGCGGTGGCCGAGAACAGGTGCCCGCTGCGGTCATCGATCGACAGATCGAATCCGTCGCCGCCACCCGATTCTGTATGGGCACCCTCGTTGAGCGAGAAATATTCGGCGAACAGTTCGGGGCGGATGCTGAACCGTCCGAAGGCGCGTTCGTAGGACACGCCGCCGGCTGCGGCGACCGTGAAGCCGTTCCAGTCTGATTGATTGGACAGGTTCAGACCCGCACCGACGAAGCGCCGCTCGGAACTGAAGCTCGCATAACCCGCGGCGGCGCGAGCCCAGGTGGTCCAGTGCTGGCCCTGGGCGCGCCAGTAGAGGCCCAGTTCCAGCAGGTTGGCGGACAGGACCTCCTCGGCTTCGGCCTCCGGGTCCTGCAGGTCGGACGAGGTGAAGGCAGCCGAGATGCCGATGTTTCCGAGGCCGGAGCCGCGCTCGACACCGCCCGCGACGCCAAAGCCTTCCGAGCGGAAGCCGTAGGTGTCGGTCTTGTCCTTGTCGGCGTAGAAATTGATTTCCTGTACCCAGGCACTGGTTTCACCCGGCGCGGCCGAGGCGTTGCGCCCGGTCAGGGCCCGGGTCACCGCGTCGACGCCCGATGACAGCGACAGCAGCGGACCGCCCGAGTGGTCGGGAAGAAGCTGTTCGTAGAGGTTGATGAAGTCATCGCGGCCGGCCTGGGCCAGGAAGGCGTCACGGATGGTAACGGCGTCGGGATCGCTGATCGACGCATAGAAGGCACCGTAGAAGGCGGACTCGGACGCAATCAGCCCCGCTTCGGTCGCCGTGCGCTGGCGCACATCCACAAAGACATCGCCCGCGGGCACGTTGGCACCCGCCTCGACGACATAGAGATAGGGCGAGTTGGCCTCGATCGACGTCAGGTCGATGGTGCCGAAATCCAGGGTGGCCGCGTCAATCAGGGTGAACCGGCCGGGCGCGTTCAGCAGAGACGTGAACCGGACGCCAAGTCCCGCGCCGGTCGCGAGTGTGGCCGTTCCGGAGACGTTGAAGCCACCTGACGTACTGCTGGCCGGATCCAGGGTGATGATCAGATCACCGTCCGCCCCGACGTTCAGGGTGGAAATGTTCGTTCGGGTGGTCTGGCGCGCATCCAGCGTGCCGTTCGTCACATTGATCGACAGCGCGCCGTCCGAGTCGGAGACCGCACCGCGCACGATGCCACCGCCGGAGATCAACAGGCGATCCGTGCCGGCACCGAAGGCGATGTCGCCGAGGACGAGGCCGTTGCGAATGTCGACGGTGTCGGCACCCGATCCCAGTTTGATCGCGCCGACAATAATGGGCTCATTGTCGTCCGGAACCCCGTCGCCGTCACTGTCAGGGTTCGCGGTGGTCGCCGTAGCGGCAACGCCCGACTGAAGCAGCGTCACGCCGGTCGTGTTCGCGCGGACATCGATTGCCGTGCTGGTGCCCGTCACTGCATCGCCGGCGTCGTTCGGGCTCAGTGTCGCCTGGATCGACCGCGTGTTGGTGATGGATGTCAGCGTGCCGCTGAGGTCCTCGATCCCGGTCACCGCCGCCGCGCCGCCACCCGCGGATGCCAGGATCGAGTTGTTGTTGACGAGGCTTGAAACCGATGCGCCGGCTTCGATCCGGATCGCCGTCGCCGCCGAGCTCGACAGCTCGCTCGCAACAGCGCCCGTGATGCTGCCCGTATTGAAGATCTGCGGCAGGGTCGTGCCGGCACCGATCCGGATCGCCGTGGCTCTCGCATCCAGCCCCAGAGCTGAAATTCCGCCCTCGTTCCGGAGGCCGCCCGCCACCGTGACCGTCTGGCCCGGGTTGCCGCCCAGCACAATGCCGTTGGCGTCAACGCCACTGTAAATCCCCTGGCCGCTGATCGAGCCGCGGTTGATCAGGCCAAACGCGTTGTCGCCGGTCCCGACGGCACCGAGAGAAATCGAGCGCGCTGACGAGCCGATCAGGAGCGCCGGCGCGGAGCCATAGCTGATCACCGAGCCGGACGTTTCGGACGCGTCGGAAATGCCGTCGCCATCTTCGTCCGCGTTCGCCGAATCTGCGTCGGTGGGCGGCCGATCAATGATGACGCCGCCGGCGACACTGCCGGCGATGATGACCGCAGGTCCGCCCTGCAGCTTGTCGTCGAGGTCAAGCTTGCTTTCGAAAAGGTCGCTGCCGCGGGCGGTGTAGCGGTAGCCCGAGGCGCTCAGGTCACCCTGAAGCGTCAGCCGGCCGGCCACGTCGCCGCCGATCGACACGGCCGACGCATTCTCGCCACGCGCGGTGACGGTGCCCAGAAGGGTGACGGCCCCCGAGATCGGCCCCTGGGTCCGGATGGCGATCGAGTTGTCGCCGAATATCCGGATCGTGCCCTGGCTCAGCACCCGCCCGTTCAGACCGGATTCGATCGAGATGCCGTAGGAATTGTTTCCGTCGACGCTGATCAGCCCGCCCGTGCCGATCGTCAGGTCGCCTGTGACTGGCGCACCCGCCGCGTAGCGGACACCGTAACGGCCACTGCCGGTCGCCCAGGCACCGTCCAGATCGCCGTCGCTGTCACTGTCCGGATAGGTTTCGATCGTGTCCGCAACGTTGATCGAGCCATTGATGGTCAGACTGGAGGTCAAGCCCGGGTTGACCAGCACACCGGTCGCGCCGTCGGCCGCCGGGTTCATGTTGATGGCACCGCCGGTGTCGATCGTCAGATTCCGGCCGGTATCGATGGTCACCGTCGCGCCGGGCGCCACGTTGATCGCGCCGCCGCTGGCAATACGGATATCGTCGGGGCCTGATCCCGTCGCATTGGACGTCGTGATCGGCGTCGTCCGGGCGGTCGAGATCACGACCTCGGCCATCGCGCCGGAGGCCATCATCAGGGGAGCGATCGCAACCGCGGTCGCGAGTAGAATACGCATTCGGTAGAAACCCCTGTGGACGATACGCCAGAGACGCGGCCGATCCTCTAACAGGGACCATGCCAGGCTGCCTCAAGTTTCTCGAATTTGAGGCGAATGCAAGGCCGAAGCCGTGCGGCGGGGCAACACGGCAAGCGTCGCTATTGTGTATTTCGGTATCATAGTGATATCATACTTATATCGACTTGAGGGAGCAAACCATGTCCACGACACACTCCAGATCCACCGAACGACCCGCCGCGACGGCCAATGGCGTGGTGGTGCTGCTGGCCGGACTCGCCCTGCTGATCCTCGGCCCTGTCAGCATCGCCCAGGATCCGGACAACGGCCTGCGGGTGGTGACCGGGATCGTGGCTGCCGTGACGGGCCTGCTGCTGACCTGCGGCCTGTATTCACTTCAGCCCAACGAAGGCATGGCGATCCTGCTCTTTGGTGACTATCGCGGTACCGACCGCAAGACAGGCCTGCGCTGGGTCCTGCCCTGGTACAGCCGCAAGAAGGTCAGCCTGCGTGTCCGCAACCTCACCAGCGACAAGCTGAAGGTGAACGACAAGCGCGGCAATCCGATTGAAATCGCGGCCAACGTCGTCTGGCGCGTCGAGGATTCGGCCCAGGCGCTGTTCGACGTCGACGACTACCAGGCCTTTGTCGCCATCCAGGTCGATACCGCCCTGCGCGATATCGCCTCGCACTACGCCTATGACCATGGTGAGGACGGCCAGGACGCGGAGATGACGCTTCGTTCTGATGCCGAGGATGTCGCCGGTCGCCTGCGGGACGAACTGGGTACCCGCCTCCACGCCGCGGGCCTGGCGATCGATGAAGCCCGTCTGGCCCACCTGGCCTACGCCCCCGAAATCGCCGGCGTGATGCTGAGGCGTCAGCAGGCCGAGGCGATTCTGTCGGCGCGGCGCCTGATCGTGCGCGGCGCGGTGGCCATGGTCGAGAACGCGCTCGCGGACCTCAGCGAACGCGGCGTCGTCCATCTGGATGACGAGCGGAAGGCCGCCATGGTGTCCAACCTGCTTGTCGTGCTGTGCGCCGATCGCGAGGCACAGCCCGTGATCAACACCGGCACGCTGTACGGCTGAGTCGATGGCGCGCCCGACGAAGCCCTTTCTGATGCGCGCCTCCCCGGGGGTGATGGCGGCGGTTGAACGTCTGGCCGCTGCCGAACTCCGCTCCGTCAATGCCCAGATGGAGACCCTGCTGCGCGAGGCGCTTCACCGCCGCGGCATCGTGCCGTCGGAAGTCATTCCGCAGGCGGACGACGCTTGAGCTTGGCTTCCAGCGGCGCTACGGGCCGCTGATGGTCAAGTCGCACATGTCAAAGGTCCGCAAGGCCCGCCGCATCCAGAAGCGGGTCGCGCGCGTCGGCGCATCGAGCATCAGTGCCGCGGAACGCGAGCTCATGAGCCTGGCCGGTGTGGAAGTTCAGGAAGGCGAACTGCGACTGTTTCCCGGCTGGGATGAGGAGGTCTCGGAGACCCTCGCGGCGACCAAGGCGGCCGGGGACGACGGCCGCCCCCGACTGGTTGACACCACCATGCTCTACGCGCCGCGTTCGGGCGGGGTAAAACGCTATCTCCTGTCCAAGAAGGCCTGGCTCGAGGCCAACCGCCCCGGTGTGGCCCATTCGCTGGTCGTGCCGGGCGCGCACCACAGGGCCGGAGACGACGGGATCGTGCAACTGCACGCGACCAAGCTGCCATTCGGCGACGGCTATCGCTGGCCCACATCGGTGCGCCGCTGGGGGGCCTGGGTGGCCTCGCTGAATCCGTCGATTATCGAGGCGGGCGATCCTTACACACCGGGGCAGGGGGCGCTTGAGGCCGGTCAGCGCGCCGGTTGCCCGGTCGTCGGCTTCTGCCATTCCGACCCCGCCGGACTGGCGGCCCTGCATTTCGGCGAATGGGCCAAGAAGCCGGTCGAGAAGCGCTGGGCCAGGCTGTTCGGCCAGTTCGACAAGGTGATCTCTCCCAGCCGCTTCATAGCCCGTCGGCTCGAAGAAGCCGGGGTCGGCAATATCGTGATCCGCCCCCTGGGGGTCGAGATCGACACCTTCCGGCCCGACCGCGGTGACCGCGACTGGCTGATGAAGAAGCTGGGCCTGCCATCCTCTGCGCGCCTGCTGTGTTTCGCCGGCCGCCCGGCCCGGGAAAAGAACATCGATGTCCTGATCGAGGCCGTCCAGAAGCTGGGCGACCCCTACTATCTGGTCCTGGTCGGGGCCGGCGCGGGCATGCCGGCCGAGGAGCGGGTGATCTCCCTGCCGTACGAAGCCAATCCCAAGGCCGTGGCCAGGATCATCGCGTCCTGCGACGCCTTCGTGCACGCCAATGACAAGGAGCCGTTCGGCCTGATCGTGCTGGAGGCCATGGCCTGCGGACGCCCGGTCGTGGGCGTCAACGCCGGCGGGGTCAAGGAAACCGTCGACGATACCGTCGGCCAGTTGGCGGCGAGTGCGGACCCGGTCCAGTACGCTGCGGCCATTGAGGCCCTGTTCGCCCGCGACGTGGAGGCCCTCGGTGCCGCCGCCCGCCTCCGCACGGTCGAGCGGTTCTCCTGGAACCGCGTCTTCGAAGACCTCAGCTCGGTCTATGCCGAGGTCAGCGGCGAACCGGCCTTCGCCCGGCCGGGCGCGTGGAAGGCCGACTGACGGCACCGACCGGTCTCTCCGCACCCACTCGACAGGGCACCGGGACGCGACCAGTCTGGGAAGGAATGGGGAGTCCCGGTTGATGAAACGTCTTCTGCTCGCGGCAGCGCTGTCGTTGCTGACCGCCACCTCCGTCCTTGCCCAGACGGTGATCCTGGTGCGTCACGCCGAGAAGGCCGACGCCAGTGCCGATCCGGTGCTCTCTGCGCCGGGGCAGGCCCGCGCCACCGCCCTGGCCGTCGTGCTCAGCGATGCGGACCTCACCCACGTCTTCGTCTCCCCGCTTCAACGCACCCGTCTGACGGCCGAGCTGACGGCTGCGGCCCATGCGGTCACGCCGGAAGTTTTCGCCTTCGAGGGCGGCACGGACGCCCACATCCAGAGGATCGCCGACCGGATTCTCGCGCTGCCCGCTGACGCCGTCGTGCTGGTGGTCGGCCACAGCAATACCGTGCCGGTGATCGCCAGGGCCTTGGGCGAGACCGGCGCGTCGGAGATGCGCGATTGCGAGTATGACCGGCTGATCGTCGTTTCCGTGCAGGAGGACGGCGATTCGCCTGCCGTTATCGCCCGCTACGGGGAGCCGGCGAACTGCTGATGTGTAATTAAGTCCGGGTAATATTGACGAACGGATTTCTGTACGGGTAAAAAGCGTCGTTCGCCATGGAGCCTCCATGCGCGGTGCGATGGAGAAGCCGGATGCAGCAGGACCTGACACAGGGCTCGATCAGCAAGCAGTTGATCGGAATGGCGGCCTTCATCGGCCTCGGCCTACTGTTTCAGACGCTTTATTTCCTGATTGACCTCTATTTCGTCGGCTCGATCGGTGCCGATGCCCTGGCCGGTGTCGGCCTGGCCGGAGTGTTCTTTTTCCTGGCGATGGCCGCCGCCCAACTGGTCTCGGTAGGCTCGCTGTCGCTGATCGCCCGCGCCATCGGGGCCAGGGATGTCGGCCAGGTTGACGGCGTCTATCGCCAGTCGATGTTTCTGTCCGGGGGCCTGTTTGTCCTGACCCTGGCCCTCGGTTACGGCCTGGGTGGGACCGCCATCAACGCGCTGGCCGCGGACCCCGCCACCGCCGCCCAGGGCAAGGCCTATCTGCACGGGTTCCTGCCGGCGCTCGCCCTGATGTTTCCGACCGGTGCCATGGGGGCCGCGCTCAGGGCCGCCGGGGTGGTGCGGCCGACCATGCTGGTCCAGACGGGCACCGTGCTGCTCAATGCCGCCCTGGCCCCCATACTGATCGCCGGTTGGGGTTCGGGCCTGCCACTGGGCACGTTCGGCGCGGGGCTCGCGAGTTCGGCGGCGGCCCTGGTCGGTTTCCTCGGGTCTGTCTGGCTGTTCGGGCGCGTGCAGACCCTGATCGCGGACCCGCTGCGCCTCGACCGGCCCAGCCCGGTCATCCTCACGCGCATTGTCGGGATCGGTCTGCCGTCGGCCGTTGAGTTCCTGCTGATGTTCGTGACCATGGGCGTGGTCTATTCCGTCATCCGCAACTACGGCAGCGAGGCCCAGGCCGGTTTCGGGGTGGGGTCACGGGTCATGCAGGCCATCTTCCTGCCGGCCATGGCGATCTCGTTCGCCGTCGCGCCGGTCGCCGGCCAGAATTTCGGGGCCGGCTTGCCCGACCGTGTGCGCCGGACCGTGCGGGATGCCGCCCTGATGAGTTCCGCCCTGATGGCCTGCCTGACCGCCCTGTGTCTGTGGGAGTCGCCGTTACTGGTGGCCCCGTTCGCGCCTGACCCCGCGGTGGCACAGGCCGCGGCGACCTACCTCGGGATCGTTTCGCTGAATTTTGTGGCAACGGGTCTGATCTTTACGGCCTCGGGCACATTCCAGGCGCTCGGTGACACCCGGCCGGCCCTGGTCGGCGGCGTGCTGCGCCTGATCGTCTTCAGCGCGGCGGCCTTCTGGATCTCCGCCCAGCCCTGGGCCAGGCTGGAGCATCTGTGGTGGGCCTCTGCCGCGTCCGCGCTGCTTCACGCGGTCGTGGCCCTGCTGTTCCTGCGCGACCAGTTGAAGCGGAAGCTGGCGGGGCTGGTCCCGCGGGAGGCAGCCCCGGCAGGCGTTTGAGCATCCCGGCCCGTGCTCCGGAACGCCCGGCTTCCGACCTGTTTCGCCAGGGCATCCCACAGGATCGCCCGCCGGAGTATCGGCTCAGTCGGGCTTCTGCGGCAGACCATCCGTGATGTCGTAATAGTCGCCCTTGTCCGCGACGAAGATGTGTACCCCGAGCCGGGTGTTCGTCGGCATGTCGAAGGCACCCATGGCGACGCCGATCCAGTCCCGGAAAACCGGGTCCCAGAACAGGGAGGAGCCGCACGTCGCGCAGAATCCACGGCGCACCTTCTCGGAGGATTGGTGCCAGGCCACCCGGTCTTCGCCCTCGACCCTGAGCGCGGATTTCGGAACGTCCGTCGAGGCGAAGAAATGCCCCGACTGCTTCCGGCATTTCCGACAATGACAGGCATCGGGAGCGGCGAGTTCGCCTGAAACCTCGAAGGTGACGGCTCCGCAGAGGCAGGATCCCCGGTGCATCTTCGATCTCCCCTGCCGGCTGGCGTCAAACGTCCAGATCGGCCACCGCGAACTGGGCGTTGTCCTGGATGAACTGGAACCGGGCCTCGGCCTTCTTGCCCATCAGCCGTTCGACCAGATCCTCGATCTCGTCTTCCGAGGCCGGGACGGTGACCCGCGCGAGGGTGCGCTTTTTCGGGTCCATGGTGGTCTCCTTGAGCTGGGAGGCCATCATCTCGCCCAGACCCTTGAACCGGCCGATCTCGGTCTTCTTGCCCTTGAAGACGGTGGCCAGAAGCTCGTCGCGGTGGGCATCGTCGCGGGCGTATTCGGACAGGGGCCCGGCGCTGATCCGGTAGAGCGGGGGCAGGGCCATGAACAGCCGGCCCTGACGGATGGTCTCGGGCATGGAGCGGTAGAAAAAGGTGATCAGCAGGGCTGCGATATGGGCACCGTCCACGTCGGCGTCGGTCATGATGACGATCCGCTCGTAGCGCAGGTCCTCGATGTTGAACCGGCTGCCGGGCTGAACGCCCAGTGCCAGTGCCAGGTCGGACAGTTCGATATTGGCCCGCAGCTTGTCGGCCGTGGCCGACGCAACGTTCAGGATCTTGCCGCGCAGGGGCAGGATGGCCTGGGTGGTGCGGTCGCGCGCCTGTTTGGCCGAGCCGCCGGCCGAGTCGCCCTCGACGATGAACAGTTCGGTGCCGTTGGCCGACTGGCGTGAACAGTCCGAGAGCTTGCCGGGCAGGCGCAGCTTGCGCGTCGCCTGGGCCCGCTGGACCTCCTTGTCCTTGCGCCGCTTCAGCCGGTCCTCGGCCCGCTCGATGACGAAGCCCAGCAGGATGTTGGCCTGTTTCGGGCTCTCGGTCAGCCAGTGGTCGAGGGGATCGCGCATCAGCTGTTCGACCAGCCGCTGGGCGTCGGGCGATGACAGGCGGTCCTTGGTCTGGCCCTGGAACTCGGGATTGCGGATGAAGACCGAGATCATGGCCCCGGCGTTGGCGATGACGTCCTCGGCCGTGATCAGCTCGGCGCGCTTCTCCTTGACCAGTTCGCCATAGGCCTTGAGTCCCTTGACCAGGGAGGCGCGGAACCCGGCCTCGTGCGTGCCGCCGTCGGGCGTCGAAACAGTGTTGCAATAGGACGAGACGAAGCCGTCGGCCTCGCCGAAGCCGATCGGCGACCAGGTCACGGCCCATTCGACGGCGCCGGCCTCGCCCTTGCGCTCGACCCGACCCGAGAAGGCCGGGGTGACCGTCTCAAGGTCGCCGATCCGCTCGGCCAGGGCGTCGGCCAGGCCGTTGGGGAAGTGGAACACCGCCTCGGTCGGGGTGTGGTCGGTGATGCGTTCGGCGGCACAGGTCCAGCGGATCTCGACGCCGCGGAAGAGATAGGCCTTCGATCGCGCCATCCGGAACAGGCGGGCGGGCTTGAAGGCCGCGCCAACGCCGAAGATCTCCTCATCCGGCTTGAACCGGATCAGGGTGCCCTTCTTCTTGGATGGCGCGCCGCGGGCGATCGGACCGAGCGGCAGGCCACGACTGAACGACTGGGTCCACTCGTGGCCGTCGCGCCAGACGGTGACGTCCAGCCGCTCGCTCAGTGCATTGACGACGCTGACGCCGACGCCATGCAAACCGCCTGATGTTTCATAGGCTTTTCCGGAAAACTTGCCACCGGAATGCAGCACGGTCATGACGACTTCCAGCGCCGACTTGCCGGGATGTTTGGGGTGGGGATCGACCGGAATGCCGCGACCGTCGTCCTTGACCGCCAGCCAGCCGTCGGCGTCGAGATCGACCGTGATCAGCTTGGCATGACGGGCCACGGCCTCGTCCATGGCGTTGTCGAGCACTTCGGCGAACAGGTGGTGTAGCGCCCGCTCGTCGGTGCCGCCGATATACATGCCGGGCCGTTTGCGGACGGGCTCCAGCCCTTCGAGCACCTCGATCGAGGAGGCGGAATAGCTGCCGGGCAGGGGCGGTGCGGACGGGACCGCCGGCGAGGCGGCGCGGACCGGTTCCGGCTTCGGCGTAACGGCTTGCGGCGTCAGGGCCGGTTCGGGGGCCGCGTCAGGCGTGGAGACGGGATCGGCGGGACGCGGCTGCGTCGGCTCGTCATCGAACAGCGGAAGGAGGTCGGCGGACTGGCCCATGCGGATACTGTGCGGCGATTCGGGAGCCGGTCTGGTAGGCCCCGCCGCGCTTCTCCACAAGCGGCACGGCGGCCTGGACCGGTGACGGCAGGATCGCGCGGGTCAGGACGGCCAGGAACAGGACCCACGGCAGGCTCTGGTGTTGCACCAGGATGCTTTCCGACAGGCTCAGGACGAAGAAGGCTCCCAGAAAGCCCAACGCCCACCAGCCCTCGCGGAGGCCGGATCCCATGGACCTCAGCACACTGATCAGGGTCGTCGTCGCCATCAGGGCACCGACCAGGATCGCGCCCGGCCAGCCCAGCTGGACCAGCAGATCGATCCAGCCGTTGTGCGCGCTCGGGACGATCCAGCCCGTCTCCTTGCGGACCCAGTCGGCGGGACCGGACTCTCCAATCCTGCCCCAGAAGGCTCCATAGCCGTATCCGGTCCAGGGCCGGTCGGCGACCTTGCGCATCAGACTGTCCCAGATCTCGGTCCGGCCGGTCAGCGACGGGTCCTTGCCCAACGCTTCCAGTACGGCGACCGAATGGGTGTCCCAGGTCCAGATGGCCAGGCCGGTCAGAACGACGGCCACCCAGATCGCGGCGACGCTGAAGGCCGCACCGCCCCGCTTCAGCGACCAGAAGCCGCCGACCAGCCCGAGGCCGACGATCAGGCACAGGAGCGAGGTCTTGGACTGGGTCGCCAGGACCAGGATGCAGGACAGGCCGAGGGCGAGGGCCGGCAGAAGCCGACGGGGGTCGGGGGAGGCGAGGCAGGCCGCCGAGGCCGTCGCCCCGATCACCATCACGGCACCCATCTGGTTCTTCTCGTACCACAGGCCGCGCCACAGGCCGGCGTTGTCGTACTGGTGCACGCCGATGGCCGGGAAGGCGAACACCATCACCAGACTGCCGACCGCCATCAGGAGGGCGGTGTGCATCAACAGGCGCGGCAGGTGCGGCCCCCGGAACACGGCCCCCAGATACAGGGCGAAGACGCCGCTGATGGCCAGGGCGATCGTGCGCCGGCTGGTCACCTCATAGTCGATCGACCAGTATTTCGAGGCGAAGGCCAGACCGACGACCGACAGCATGGCCAGCACCGCCGGCCAGGCGCGCCACATCCGGTCGATCCGCCAGGCCGCCATGCCGAAGATGGCGGCATAGGCCGGCAGCCAGACCAGTCGCAGCACCGGCGTCTCTTCCTGCAGCGGCGCGAAAACCGGGCCGATCAGGGCACCGGTCAGCATGGCGATGATGACGATACAGGCCGCCCGTTCCCACAGGCTGGGAACCGGTTCGGTCAGGACCGCTTCTGGAAGGGACTCGCGCACCCCTGCAGGGTCGGGCCTCAGGCTTAACGAAGGGTTGGAATCCGATGGCGGGCGATCTGCTGAGGGCCCGGGACGGGCGGGAAGCCCGTGTCGGCTTCGTCGAACTGTTCTTCGACCTGATTTTCGTCTTTGCCATCACCCAGATTTCCCACACCCTGCTGGCGCATCTGACCTGGGTCGGGGTACTGCAGGCCGCGATCCTCCTGGGCGCGGTGTGGTGGTCGTGGATCGACACCAGCTGGATCACCAACTGGCTCGACCCCGGGCGGGTGCTGGTCCGGATCATGATCTTCGCCCTGATGGGGGCCGGTCTGGTGATGTCGACATCCCTGCCGGACGCGTTCGGAGACAAGGGACTGGTCTTCGCCTGCGCCTTCGCGACGCTTCAACTGGGGCGGGGGTTGTTCACCCTGTGGGCCGTGCGCCGGGACGAGATTCTGCTGAGGAATGTCCAGCGGATTGCCGTCTGGGCCGCCCTGGGTGCGGTGCTCTGGATCGGCGGTGGCCTGTTCGAGGGGCCGACACGCCTGCTGATCTGGCTGGTTGCCGTGGTCACGGAATTCATTGGCCCCGCCGTCACCTTCTGGACCCCCGGTCTGGGTCGCTCCAGCAGCAGCGACTGGGAGGTCGAGGGTGAACACCTGGCCGAGCGCGTCGGCCTGTTCATCATCATCTGTCTGGGCGAATCCATCCTCGTCACCGGCGCGACCTTCGCCGGCCTTGAGTGGACGCCGCCGGTCGTGGGGGCGTTCGCCACGGCCTTTATCGGCAGCCTTGCCATGTGGTGGATCTGGTTCAGCCGGGCGCATGATGCGGCGTCCGAGGCCATCGCGGGATCCGGCGACGCCGGCCGACTGGCCCGCAGCGCCTATACCTACGCGCCGATCCTCGTCGTCGCCGGCATTGTGGTCACGGCGGTCGGCGATGAGATGTCGCTCAGCCATCCCGGAGGGATTGTGAAATTTCCTGTCGCTGCCGCCCTCATCGGCGGGCCGATGCTGTTCCTGATCGGTGCCCAGGTGTTCAAGCTGGCCGCGTTCGGAACCTGGTCGATGCCGCGGCTTGGCGGCATCCTCGCACTGGGCGCGCTGGGCTTCGTCGTCCCGTCCCTGACGCCGCTGGGGCTGGCGGCCGGCGCGACGGCGGTACTGGTCGGGGTCGGCGTGTGGGAAACCGCCGCGCGGCACAATGCGCGGTCGGGAGACGCCGTAGCCGGTGACTGACGGCCCTCAGGTCTTCTCCACGAAGCTGTCGATCACCTTCTTCTCGCCCGCCTTTTCGAATTCGACCAGCAGCTTGTTGCCCTCGATGCCGGTGACCAGGCCGTAGCCGAACTTCTGGTGAAACACCCGCTCGCCTTTCGACCAGTCGCCGCCCGCCTTAGGGTCCGCGGTGGCCACCAGCCGGCCGTCGCCCTCGATCAGCGTATGGCGCGCCGTCCGCGTCGCCGGCGCCTTGGCCGCGGTGAAGGACTGCGCCCGCTTCCAGCCCGGCGAGGAATAGCCGCTGCCGAAGGTCGGCATGTCGTCCCAGCGGCTCTTGGCCTCCTTCATGCCCGGCGTGACGCCATAGTAGCCGGTGTCGCTTTCGGCCTCCACGTGCGCCATCGGCAGTTCGTCGACGAAACGGCTGGGCAGTTGCGAGGTCCAGCGGCCGTAGACCAGCCGGTTGGCGGCGAAGGAGATGCGCGCATCGGACTTGGCCCGGGTGACGCCGACGTAGGCGAGGCGGCGTTCCTCCTCGAGGCCCTTTTCGCCCTTCTCGTCGATGCTGCGCTGGCTGGGGAAGACGCCTTCCTCCCAGCCCGGCAGGAAGACCAGCGGAAACTCCAGACCCTTGGCCCCGTGCAGGGTCATGATCTGCACCGCGTCGTCCGAGCCGCCGCGATCGAGGTCCATGACCAGCGAGACGTGCTCCAGATAGGCGGGCAGGGTCTCGAATGACTGCATGGATTGCGTCAGTTCCTTGAGGTTATCCAGCCGCGTCTGTCCGGTCGCGCGATCGGCCTTCTGCATTTCGGTGTAGCCGCTCTCTTCCAGCACCGCCTCGGTCAGTTCCCAGTGGGTCGTGGTCTGGGCCAGGGCGCGCCAGCGGTCGATGTCGCGCACGAAATTGGACAGGGCCGTCCGCGTCCGCGCCTGCAGTTCGTCCGAAGTGATCAGGTCGCGCACCGCGCTCATCGCCGGGACGCCGGACAGCCGGGCGATCTGCAGCACCTTCTGGACGCTGGTGTCGCCGATGCCGCGTTTGGGCACATTGACGATCCGCTCGAAGGCCAGGTCGTCGTCCTCGCTCAGGATCAGCCTGAGATAGGCGTGGGCGTCGCGGATCTCGGCGCGTTCGAAGAAGCGCGGCCCGCCGATGACCTTGTAGGGCACGGCCAGCAGCACGAACCGTTCCTCGAACGCCCGCATCTGGAACGAGGCGCGCACCAGCACCGCCATGTCGTTGTAGGCGACGCCCGCGCGACGGGCGGTCTCGACCTCATCGGCGATCAGTCGCGCCTCGGCCTCGCCGTCCCACACGCCGCGGACCCGGACCTTGTCGCCGCTCAGATCCTCGGTCCACAGCGTCTTGCCCAGCCGGTCGCGGTTGGCCGCGATCAGGCCGGACGCGGCACCCAGAATGTGTTGCGTTGACCGATAGTTACGCTCCAGTCTTACGACCTTGGCACCGGGAAAGTCGCGTTCGAAGCGCAGGATGTTGTCGACCTCGGCCCCGCGCCAGCCATAGATCGACTGATCGTCGTCGCCGACGCAGCAGACATTGCCGGTCGAAGATGTCAGCAGTCGCAGCCACAGGTACTGGGCGACATTGGTGTCCTGGTATTCGTCGACCAGAATGTAGCGGAACCGACGACGATATTCTTCTGCAATATCTGCATGTTTGGACAGGATCGTCAGGTTGTGCAGCAGCAGGTCGCCGAAGTCGCAGGCGTTCAGACTGACCAGCCGCGCCTGATAGGCACCGTAGAGGGCGTGACCCTTGCCGTTGGCGAAATCCTCGGACGGCGGCAGCTGGTCCGGCGTCCAGCCGCGGTTCTTCCAGTGGTCGATCAGGCCGTTCAGTGATTTGGGCGTCCACCGCTTGGTGTCGAGATTGGCGGCCTCGAGCAGCTGTTTGCAGACCCGTTCCTGATCGTCGGTGTCGAGGATGGTGAAGGTCGATTTCAGCCCGACGAGCTCGGCGTGCCGGCGCAGGATCTGGGCGGCGACGCTGTGGAAGGTACCCAGCCAGCGCAGGCCCTCGGCCGAGGGCCCGATCAGATGGGTGATCCGTTCGCGCATCTCGCGCGCGGCCTTGTTGGTGAAGGTGACGACCAGCAGCTCCCACGGCCGGGCCCGGCCCGTGGCCAGAATGTGCGCCAGCCGGGTCGTCAGCACCCGCGTCTTGCCGGTCCCGGCACCCGCCAGCACCAGAACGGGCCCGTCGACGGTCTCGACCGCTTCGCGCTGTTCGGGGTTCAGGCCCGCCAGATAGTCGGCGGTCGCGGGCTCGACACCGTGCGGACCACGCGATCGGGCCAGGTCGGAGATACGGGGGGCGGGGGCGTCAGGCAGACTCATCGGCGGAACATAAGGTGCACGGAGGCCAATGTCAGCGGCGTCGTGGGTCCGGGTCACGGAACCGTCAAACGCGGCCGTCGTTTGGCTGACGTAACTCCTTGGGAAGGGACCTCACCATGGCCGACAACATCAACAACACCGGCAGCGGTGGCGGCAATGCCGGCCTCGCCTTCATCGTTGGCGGCATCGTCGTCGTCCTGGCCGTCGTGGCCTATTTCGTCTTTGCCCGCGGCGGCGCGACCGGGAGCAAGGAGATCCAGGTGGACGTCAACCTGCCCGAAGTCTCGGCCCCGGCCGTACCCGGGACAAACTGAGTCATGACGGACCCCAACATTCCCGAGCCCGTCGAGGTTCGCCCACAGGTGCACAACACGACAATTATCAATTCGCCGCAGCGCGGTGGCGGCTCCAGCTGGATCGGACTTCTGGTCGGCGGTCTGGTCGTCGTCCTGCTGATCATCGCCTTTGTGGTCTTCAGCAGCGGTGGCACGAGCCCGGGCAAGGACACCAAGGTCGATATCAATGTCGACCTGCCGCGTCCGACGATGCCGGAGGGCCCGAAGCTGCCGCGCCTTCCGGAGGTGCCATCGGTCGACCGGCCGACCGTGCCGGGTCCGGAGCCCGTGGCCGGGAACTGACCGTCAGCGCAGGCGGTAGCTGATCGTCGTCACGACCCGGACCTTCTTGTCCGGTGACTGGCTTTCATCGCCGATCTCGTCGCGGGCGAGGATTTCGAACGAGCCCTGCGTCGCCTGACGGATCGGCCCGAGCGGGGCTCCGGAGTCCTGTGCGAACCGTTCGGCACCGGTTCGCGCGGCGGCGGTCGCCTCGGCGATCATGGCCGGCCGGACGGAATTGAGCCTGGTGAAGACGTAGGTAGGTCCGGTAAAATCCTGCAGCACCACACCCTGACGCACGAGATCGTTGAGGGCCCGCGTGGTGGCCTGCACCCGGTCCACGTCCGTCGTCCGGACGATCACGGTCTGGGCCAGGATGAAGCGCGGGCCACCGTTCTGACTGGCGTATTCCCGCGACCGTGTGTCCGCGACCTCCAGCCGTCCGAGCGACACGGCATCCGCCGGATAACCCTGCGCCGTCAGGAAGGTGCGGACGATGGCCAGATCGCCGTCGACCCGGGCCTGAACCTCGGACAGGACCTCTCCGGAAGCGGTGAACCGCAGCGGCAGGATGGCGAGATCGGCCTTCACGTTCCGCTCGGCCAGTCCACGCACGCTGACCGAGCGGTCGCCGACACGGGCGTTGACGATCCCCTGTCCGATCAGGGCTCCGCCGCCCAGCATGCCGATGGCCAGAAGGCCGCCGACGACCGCCGCGGGGATCAGTTTTTCATGGGCCATGGGACGCCTCCTGCCAGAAGGATGCGCCAACCCTGCCGGCTGTCAATCGGCGGTCTCGGGTTCGGCGAAAGACCGGTCACCACTCGTCCACGCCAGCGCCAGCAGGCGGCAGGCCGAGGCGAGGGGGGTTCGCCCCCGTCGCTCGTCGATCCGCTTCATCAGTCCGGCCCGGGACAGGCCGGCGACCGACGCCACCTCGTCCAGCACGGCCCAGAATGCGGGCTCGAGCGCCACCGAGGTGGCGTGGCCGGACAAGGATACGGAGCGTTTCTTCAGCATCAGCCCCGGCGTTCCAGCAGCGCGCGATCCTCAATCCGGATACGCCAGGCCACGAGTAGCGCATTGGCCACGCTCCAGACCAGAGCGATCCATACCTGACCGAACACCAGGGGCAGGACGAGGATTTCCAGAGAGGCGACCACATAGTTCGGATGCCGCACGAACCGGTACGGACCGCGTGTCGCCAGGGGCGCGCCGGGCAGGGTGATGATCCGGGTGGTCCAGAACCGCCCGAGGGTCGAGATCACCCACAGCCGTCCGAACTGCAGCAGCACATACAACGCCAGCCACCACAGGTTCGGGACCATGGTCCACGGCGTCACGATGGCGATCGCCGCCAGCCAGCTGGCGTGCAGGATGATGAACAGCGGATAGTGGCCGGCACCGATCTCGACCGCGCCCTCGGACAGTAGTTGCCTGGTGTTGCGGTCGGCCAGCCGGAGCTCCCACAGGCGCTGGGCGGCGACCAGGCCGAGCACCAGCCACAGCCACATCATGCGTGCACCAGCATCAGTCCGGCGGTGAAGCCGGGCCCCAGTGTCGTCAGCAGCAGCGGCCCTTTGGCCCCGTCATCCAGCATGGCCTTCAGCACGAACAACACCGTGGCCGCGCTCATGTTTCCGTGGTCGCGCAGCACGTCCCGGGTGTGGGTCAGTGTGCCTCTCGACAGGGCGAAACAATCCTCCAGCGCGTCGATCACCTTGGCTCCGCCCGGGTGACAGACGAAACCCCCGACATCGTCCGGGGTCAGGTCCTGACTGGACAGGAAATTCATCGCGATCGGTCTGAAGTCATTCTGGACGAGGGTCGGAATGTCGCGGCTGAATACGACTTTCAGCCCATCGTCGGCGACCTCCCAGCCCATGACGTCGAGGCTGTCCGGCCATGTATGCTCGCGGCTGGCACCCAGTGCGGGGCCGGTCGCATCATCGCGGCAACTGATCACCGCGGCTGCGGCACCGTCGCCGAACAGGGCGGTGGCGACGAGATTGCTCTTGGACCGGTCCTGGGCCCGGAAGGTGAGGGCGCACAGCTCGACGACCAGCAACAGGACGCGTTCCTCCGGCCGCGCCTGCGCCAGATCCGCTGCCCGTGCCAGTCCCAGGACCCCGCCGGCGCAGCCCAGGCCGAAGATCGGCAGCCTCCGTACGTCGGGGCGAAACGGCATGACCTGCATCAACCGGGCGTCCAGAGCCGGGGTCGCGATTCCGGTCGTGCAAACCACCACGATGGCATCGATGTCGGCGGGTTTCAGCGCCGCCTGGTCCAGCGCCTTGCCGGCCGCCTCGGCCAGCACCTTGACCGCGTTTTCCAGGAACAGATCGTTCCGCTCCGAGAAGCTGTGCGGCTTCAGATACCATTCGATCGGCACGCAGGAATGCCGGGTCTCGATCAGGGCGTTGCGATAGATCGGTGCCAGACGCTGGAAGCCGCCATGCGTGGTGGCGAACATCTCGGCCCCGTTGGCGGCGACGTCTTCCTGTCGCAGCTCATAGGGGGGCCAGGCGACGGCAAGGGACTGAAGCCGGGCCACCGGCGCCATCGAAGCAGAAGAAGACATCAAGGCGCGGCTTTCAAACAATGTTATCTACGTTAACCCAAGCGACGCGAGGACGTTCCAACCGGACGCCGACTTCGCTACACTGCGTCAGACAGCCGGACCTCGCCATGACCCTGACCGCCGACGCCGACGATTTTCACAAGATACGTCCGCAGCGCCTGCGCCCATTGACGGCGTTGAGGGCTTTCCAGCGCCTGATCCGGGACAAGGAAGACACCGTCCAGGTCTTCCGCATCATGCAGGCCCTCAGCGGCCGCTCCGTCTCGCGCGGCTACCAGCGCATGCTGTCCACCATGGAGGGCGGCCGCCAGGCCTTCCTGCACGAGGAGCTGGCGCACAAGCTGGACGATCCCGTCTGGCTGGCGCAGTTCAGGCCCGGCACGGTCGGGGCGACCTATCGCGCCTTTCGCGAGGCGAGAGGTTTCAGCGCCGACGGCCTGGCCGAGGTCGAGCGCGAGGTGGTGCCCTTTATCGACGCCCCGCATCCGGTCATCTGGTACTCGCGCCGTCTGCGCGACATTCACGACATCTGGCACGTGCTGACAGGCTACGGCACGGACGCCCTGGGCGAGGCCTGCGTCGTCTCCTTCTCCTATGGCCAGACGCGGAATCTGGGCTTTGCCTTCATCGGCTGGGGCGCGGCGCGGGAAATCCAGCGCGAGGTGCGAACGGTTCCCGCCCGCCGTGCCGTCTTGCAGGCCTGGCGGAACGGCAGGGCCGCCCGTTGGCTGCCGGGCCTCGACTACGAGGCCCTGTTCGAACAGCCGCTCGAGGACGTACGCCGGCGTCTGAACATCGCGCCCGCGACGGTCTATCAGTCCGTGCCGGTCGAGGTGCGGGCCAGTCTGAAACTGCGCGGCTGAGGCGCGTCATTCTGATCGCACAGGCAAGGCTTGTGGGTCGACGATCATATACCGCCTTGCCCCGCTGACATCTCCCGTCCACTGGACGCGCGTGACCCTGCGCTCCGATCCCCGCGACGTTCCGAAGGCCTTTGGCCTGTCGACCGCCATCCTGCTGGCGATCGGCGGCGTGGCTGTCTGCGCCGTGATCTGGGGCACGACCTGGTTTGCCATCACCCTGCAGCTGGGCAGCGTCGCGCCGCTGGCCTCGATCGTCTGGCGCTTCGGCCTGGCTGCGATCATCCTGTTTGTCGGCTGCCTCGTGACCCGCCGCTCGTTACACCTGACGCGGACCCAGCATCTGGCAGCCCTGGCCCAGGGCGTGTTCGCCTTCTCGATCAGCTACAGCTTCACCTACGCCGCCGAGGGCCGGATCGCCTCGGCCATTGTGGCCGTCATCTTCGCCGCCCTGGCCTTCCTGAACCTGGTGCTGTTCCGGGTCGTGGCCCGGCAGAAGGCGGCCCGCGCTGCCTGGGCCGGGGCCCTGCTGGGGCTGGCGGGCGTGGCGGTGCTGTCGGGGTCCGAGATCCTTGGCGCGGGCCTCGGCCTGCATGCGGTCGAGGGGGTCGGCTTTGCCCTGCTGGCGGTGACGGCCTCGGCCTTCGGCAACTATTTCGCCTGGCGCGGCCAGAATGCCGGCTCGGCTGTGATTCCGTCGACGGCCTGGGCCATGGCCTACGGCACAGGCATGCTGGCTCTCTACGGGCTGGCGACCGGTGTTGACTGGGCCATCGAGCCGACCCCGCAGTATCTCGGCTCGCTGTTGTACCTGGCCGTGTTCGGCTCGGTCATTGCCTTCGTGGTCTATTTCACGGTCGCCCGGGCCCGCGGCTATGCCCTGGCCAGCTATATTTCCGCCCTGACGCCGCCGATCGCCATGCTGGTCTCGGTGCTGTTCGAGGGCGCGCATTTCGGCTGGCCCGCCCTGGCCGGCCTGTTCCTGGTGCTGTCGGGACAGGCGCTGCTGATCCGCGCGCCCCGGGTCGCAGCGGTCTAGCCGAACCAGCCGCGCTTCTTCCTTGGCTTGACAGGCACCCCCGCTTTTTCAGCCGCTTCAGCCTCGCGCCGATCACGCTCCGCCTTGACCCGCATCGCTACGAGGACGGGGATCAGTCCGTGTTTGATGCGCGGATCCTGACGCGGGTCGCTCACGGCTCAGTCCTCCCGTTTCGCGCCGTCGAGCAGGCGATCTGCGCGCGCGCGTTCCGTCTCGATCCGGCTGCGGTCAGCCCTCGATCGCCCGTGAGCGGCCCGATTTTCGGCGGCGGTCGCCTTCGCTTCGGCTTTCGCCCGCGCCTTGCGCGCCTTGTTCAGATTGACGACCTCGCCCATGCCGGGCCTCCGCTGTGCAACCCGACCGTCGGTCGGGCTGGCCGTATCGTAGACCTGTCCCGGTTCGACGAACACCGCGAAGTCGCCGGCGCGGCGGGGCCGGCTCGGGCGGCTTACCGCGAATTCACGAAAACCCCGCTGATTTCAGCGGGGTTCTTGCCTATCTAGGGTCGGCGTCCGTCCCGGGCGTCTGGAGACGACCGCCGTGATCCGCCTGATCCTGAACGTGCTGTGGCTCATCTTCGGCGGCTGGATTTCCGGCCTGTTGTGGCTGCTGGGCGGGGCGGTCCTGGCCCTGACGGTCGTCGGCCTGCCATGGACCTTCGCCGCCTGGCGCATCGCCAGCTATTCGTTCTGGCCCTTCGGCCGCGAGGTGGTGTGGCGCGACGAGATGGGCCAGTTCGACGTCGGCACCGGTCCGCTGGGCCTCGTCCTGAACATCATCTGGTTTGTCTTCGCCGGCTGGTACATCGCCCTGTCGCACCTGGTCATCGCCTTCGCCGAGGCCATCACCATCATCGGCATCCCCTTCGCGCTGAAGGATCTGGAGCTGGCCAAACTGGCGCTGGCACCGATCGGCCGGACGATCCGCGACAAGCCCTGATCAGTCGTCGGCCAGCAGCACGTCCAGATAGGTCTCGCGCCGGTTCAGGAAGCCGCGCGTGATCTGGAAATGTTCGGTGTCCTCGTATTCGACGCGGTCCAGCCCGTTCGCCGAGGCCTGATAAAGCCAGGCGTCCGGGTAGCCCAGGATGATCGGAGAATGGGTGGCGATGATAAACTGCGACCCGTCCAGTATCAGCGCGTGCAGCCGCGCCAGAAACGACAGCTGCCGCGCCGGTGAAAGGGCGGCTTCCGGTTCGTCGAGGATGTAGAGCCCGCGACCCATGAAGCGATTTTCGAACAGGTTGAAGAAACTCTCGCCATGCGACTGTTCATGCAGCCCGGTCTGGCCGGCCCGGTGCGTGCCCGTCGTTTCCAGATAGCTGGCGGTATTGAAGAAGCTTTCTGCCCGCAGGAAATAGCCGTCGCTCGCCTTGATCGGAGCCCGGACCGGCCGGATGAAACGGTGCAGCGGTGAATGCGACGCCCGGGTCGAGAACTGGTGGTCCTTGGATCCGCCTTCGGGGTTGAAGCCCCAGGCAATGGCGAGGGCCTCGATCAGCGTCGACTTTCCCGCCCCGTTCTCGCCGACGATGAAGGTCACGCGGGGATGAAAAACCAGGCTCTCCAGCCCCTTCAGGACCGGCAGGTGGAACGGATAGACCATGTCGTCCCACCCCTCGCGCCGCTCGAAGCGCGCCTCGATCCAGTAGGGGCGGGTGAGGGCGCTCACTCTGTTTTCACCCCGGCGAGATCATCTTCTCGGGCCGGACCGCCTCATCAAACTCGGCGTCGGTCAGATAGCCGCCGCCGACGGCCTCTTCGCGCAGGGTGGTGCCGTTTCGGTGCGCCGTCTTGGCGATCTTGGCGCAGGCGTCATAGCCCAGCTTGCCGTTCAGGGCGGTGACCAGCATCAGCGAGTTGTCGAGGCCGCGCTTGATATTGTCCTCGCGCGGCTCGATCCCGACGACGCAGTTGTCGGTGAACGACACTGCCGCGTCGGCCATCAGCCGCACCGACTGCAGGAAATTGTAGGCCATCACCGGGTTGAAGACGTTCAGCTCGAAATGCCCCTGCGAGCCGGCGAAGGTCACCGCCGCGTGGTTGCCGAACACCTGGACACAGACCTGGGTCAGGGCCTCGCACTGGGTCGGATTGACCTTGCCCGGCATGATCGAGCTGCCCGGCTCGTTCTCCGGCAGGGCCAGTTCGCCCAGGCCCGAACGTGGGCCCGAGCCGAGGAAGCGGATGTCGTTGGCGATCTTGAACAGGGACGCGGCGACGGTGTTGATGGCCCCGTGGCTGAACACCATGGCGTCATGCGCGGCCAGGGCCTCGAATTTGTTCGGGGCGGTGACGAAGGGCAGGCCGGTGATGGCGGCGATCCGCTCGGCCACCTGTTCCGCGAACCCGATCGGGGCGTTCAGGCCGGTGCCCACAGCCGTGCCGCCCTGGGCCAGTTCCATCAGTTTCGGCAGGGTCAGTTCGATCCGCTCGATCCCGTTGGCGACCTGCTGGGCATAGCCGCCGAACTCCTGGCCCAGCGTCAGGGGCGTGGCGTCCTGGGTATGGGTCCGGCCGATCTTGATGATGTGGGCCCAGGCCTTCGCCTTGGCGTCCAGCGCTGCATGCAGATGCTTCAGCGCCGGGATCAGGTCATTGACCGTCTGCTCGGCGCAGGCGACGTGCATGGCTGTCGGGAAGGTGTCGTTCGACGACTGGCTCATATTGACGTGGTCGTTGGGGTGGACCGGCTTCTTGGAGCCCATCTCGCCGCCGAGCATCTCGATGGCCCGGTTCGAGATCACCTCATTGGCGTTCATGTTCGACTGTGTGCCCGAGCCGGTCTGCCAGACCACCAGCGGGAAGTGGTCGTTGAGCTTGCCCTCGATGACCTCGTCCGCCGCCGCGACGATGGTCGCGCCCAGCGCCGGGTCCAGCTTGCCCAGCGCCATATTGGTTTCGGCGGCTGCGCGTTTGACGATCCCGAGGGCCCGGACGATCGGCAGCGGCTGCTTCTCCCAGCCGATCCTGAAATTGCCCAGCGACCGCTGCGCCTGGGCCCCCCAGTAGCGGTCCGAGGCGACCTCGATGGGGCCAAAGGTGTCGGTTTCGGTGCGGTGCGTCATAGTCGGGAAGGGCTCTTCGGCGTGGCGGTTGGGTGCGCTGCGGTGTAGCACGGGGGGCCGTACGGACAAGGCGGAGACGACGATGCGCCGCGCTGAAGGAGGGATCGGGATGCTGGATCTGGCAGGCTGCGCCTCGGCTCCGGGGCAGGACGCGTCACCTTGCGTCGAACTGGTGACCGAACAGGGCCGGATGATCATCACGCTGGATCCCGCTCGCGCGCCGCTGACGGCAGGCAATTTTCTCAGCTATGTGGCTGACGGCGACTATCTGGGCGGAAGCTTTTTCCGCACCGTGATTGGCCGGACCAATACCGGCAATCCCAGTCCGATCGACGTGATCCAGGCGGCGACGCCGCGCGGTGCAGACGACGACCTGCGGCCTCCCGTTCCGCTTGAGCGGACTTGCGACACCGGGCTGCGTCACCTCGCGGGCACCATCTCCATGGCACGCGACGGGCCGGATACGGCGACCTCCAGCTTTTTCATCGTCACCGAGGACACCCCCAGTCTCGACTTCGGTGGTGCCCGCCACCCGGACGGCCAGGGGTTCGCCGCCTTTGGACGTCTGACCGAAGGCCTGGACATTGCCCGGCGCATCCAGCACTCGCCCGCCAACGGTCAGGAGCTGTTGACCCCCCCCGTGGTTATCCGCGGCGTCCGGGTGATCAGCCCCGCTCCGGCGAAGTCCTGGCCGTGACGCAGGGCTGGATCGGGATTGGCAAGGTCCGCGCGCGCGCGGACGGCGATGTCGTGGAGATCACCATCGACGGCCTGACGACCCAGGCCAAATACTACAAGCCGCTGGTCTATGAGTTCATGCGCAAGGAGTGGAACTCGCGCCCCTCATACGGTGACTATACGGTCGAGATCCTGATGGAGCACGTCGGCGACCCGCCGTGGATGGACCTCGACAACCTGGCCAAGGCCCTGCTGGACGCCATCAAGGGCTATCTGTTCCATGATGACGCCCAGGTTGCCCGACTGCTGGTCGAGCGCCGCGAGGGCGAGCGCGAGCGGATCACGATCCGGTCCTTCCCCCGCCGCCCGTCCTGAACCGCAGGGTGGGCAGGCGCAGTTGCATGTCGGCACCGACGAACAGCTGTGGCTCGGATGGCAATTCGACGCCGGCTTCCTGTTCCTTGCGCGTCACACAGGCCCGCGTGCCCGCCGCCAGCGCCAGGAAGTCCGTCGCCGTCGGCAGGGTCTCCAGGATGCAGCCGTCGAACCAGGGGTAGGTTTGATCCGCGGCGCAGCCGAATGAGGTCCGCTCGCGACTGGCCGCCGTCAGGACCATGCGGTTGGGCGCGGCAAGGGCGTTGACGAAGATCCCCGAATAGCAGGCCGAGACGATGACCACCGTGGGCCTCGCGCCACAGGCCCGGCGGACGATATTGACCATGATGTCGGGTGTCATGGCGGGGGCGTCGCCGAAGACCATGGAGGTCGGCGTGCCATGCGAGGTGAAATACAGCAGACACCCCGCTGTGCCCTGGCTTGCCGCCCCGTAAAGGCTGTCGAGGATGGTTTGCGCCGTTGCCGGGTGCGGGGCGTCGGGCCTCAGGCTGAAGTCGACCATGGTCGCGCGCGGCAGGCCGGCTTCCAGAAACCCCTTCACGAGATCGCGGCGCGCATTGTCGAAGGCCTGGATCGGGTGACCGCGCGCATCACGCCAGTCCGCCGCGACGATCGCCGACGTCCAGCCGGCCAGACGGCCGGGTGCAGGCTGTGCGGCGGCTGGCGTCGTGAGCACGGCCCAGAGCGCGAGCACGATGATCAACACTCGACCCATACCGCCTTTCCCCGGGGCTCCGACGGACCGAGGTTATCTGACGAGGCAGGAAGGGGAAGGGTCTACTTTTTGCGGAACTGGTCCAGCGACACGACCTTGGGGCCGTCGTCGCCGGTATCGACCGACCCTGTCCTGGCCGGTTCGCTGGCAGCGATCTCTGCGGCGATTTCCTCGACCGTGGCCGGGGCCTCGAACTGCAGCAGGAACTGCACGGAAGGATCATAGAAGCGGGTGACCGCCGTATAGGGCATGGCCAACACCTTCGGCATGCCGCCGAATTTCAGCATGACCGAGAATTTTGTCGGTTCGACCTTCAGGTCCCAGTACTGGTGCTGAAGCACGACGGTCATTTCGTCGGGATATTTGGCCATGACATCGGGCGGGATGCTGACGCCCGGAGCCCGGGTCTTGAACGTGACGTAGAAATGATGCGCGCCCGGGATGCCTTCCGGCAGGGCGGCGCGCTCGAGGGCCGAGCGGATGACGCCGCGCAGGGCATCCTGCGCCAGCTGCTCGTAATGCATCTCGTCGACTGGAGGAGTTTCTTCGGCCATGGGTCGCCTCGATGGTTCGCGCGACTGATAGCCGTGCACGAGGGCGGGCGAAAGATGCCGACAGGGGGAAAGTGCCGGGATTCTGCTGGCAGGCTCCCAACCGTCCCGAAGGAAAGGGAGGGCGCGTCGCGGGAGGTAGGTGGAGGGCTTCTGTTGGCAGGCGCCCTCCGGGCCCCGCCCCAGGAACTGATCCCTGAGGACTTAAGTGTTCGAAATCACCCGAACCGCTTATGCGGCGAGAGCGACTTCTCCAGCGAAGTTATCGTTCGCAGTTAGAAAATGGCCCGATACGGTGGGCCAGGACGAGCGAAAGCAGTCTTCTTTACACGTCCGTCGATGCTAGTCGGCCCCATGCTCGCTCCGCCGATAACGCGGGGAAGAAATGGTGGAGCCGCCGGGAATCGCACCCGGGTCCGGTCCGCTTATTACAAGCGCGTTTATCGCCATATCCGGAGCAAGCTCCGGCAGGACCAATATAGGCCTTCCGGCGGCGGCTTCCAAGGTCCGAAGTGGGACCGTGAACGGCGTCAGTCTTCATGCTCCTCGCGCAAGGCCCGGCGCGCGGCCTCCAGGGCCTTGTGATAGCCGTCGCCATCGCCGAATTCGTCAAACCCGGCATAACGGCCATGCGCCCCCATCAGACGCCGGGTGTGTTTGATCGGGCACCAGTATTGCTCGGTGCGCGCCGCCACCTCCCGGACATAGGCAATGACGCCGTTCACATAGGAGCAATAGGCGCAGTTCAACTTCTCGAGGGTGTTGAGGTACGGCAGGCCGGTCCGGTCGAAGATCATATAGCGCCCCCGCGGGACCTGCGGGATGCCGTACACGCGGAAACAGACCGCCTGGTAGATCGACACCCAGAGATCCGCCACGGCGAACGGCAGGATCAGCGAATAGATCACCGGGGCGGTCAGCACATAGAGGATGGGGGCACCGAGGATGTATTTCAGCAGGTGGATGCGGCGTTCTTCGAGCCGGCGGACCGCCTCCGCCTCGAACCGGGCCCGGCCGTGCTCCAGACCGAACCGGAAGCCCGATCGCTGCCGTGAGAACTCGGCCGCGAGGTCGTGCTCCAGCACCCGTATTTGCTCGATGAGGGAATCGACCCGGTTCGTCATGCTCGCTCTCGACATTCCACGCGCTTGACCGACCGGCCCGGACGACGTCGCAGTGGCCGAGGCGGCCAACGCACCCGCCGTCAGAGTAGCAGCTGCGGCGGCGGAGGTCTCAGGTCCCGGGCGAGGGGATGCCGTCGCCGTCTCTGTGCCGTTGCCACCCCGGCGTCTGGTTCCTGAACCAGGTCAACTGCCGCTTGGCGTAGTTGCGGGTGGCCTGCCGTGTGGCGTCTACAGCCTGTTTCAGCGTTGTTGCGCCCGCCAGATGGGCCGCGAACTCGCGCACCCCGACGGCCTTCATCGCCGGCAAGGCCGGATCGAGCGCGCGCGCGATCAGGATCCGCACCTCTTCCACCGCGCCCTGTTCGACCATTGCCGCGACCCGGGCGTCGCAACGGGCGTACAGCGCCTCGCGCTCCGGCTCGATCACCAGCCCGGTCCAGGAGCCCGGCGTCAGCAGGGGAGTCGTATCCGCGGTCCAGTCGCTCAGCGCCCGACCGGTGTGCCGCGCGACCGCCCAGGCCCGGGTCAGCCGCTGCCGGTCCCCGGCCTCGATCCGCGCCTCGGCCGCCGGGTCAACCTGTGCCAGCCTGCGCCTGAACGCCGCCTCGCCCTCGGCGTCGAACGCCGTACCGGCCGCGTCGCGGGCCTCGACCGGCACCTCCGGAATATCCGCCAGCCCCGTGGTCAGGGCAGTGAAATACAGGCCGGTCCCGCCCACCAGCAGGGCCGGCCGCCCCTCGGCCGCCAGTTCGGCCAGCACCGGCAGGACCGCCCGGCTCCAGCGGCCAACCGACCAGGCGTCCGCCGCGTCGGCCACGCCGTACAGCCGGTGCTCGGCCAACGCCTCCTCCGCCGCCGACGGCCGGGCGCTCAGCACACGCAGGTCGGCATACAGCTGCTGGCTGTCGGCGTTGACGATGACAGCTCCGGTCCGCGCGGCCATCTCCAACGCGTGCCGCGACTTTCCCGAGGCAGTCGGGCCGGCCAGCAGGGTGATTGATGGCGGGGACAATTCAGGGCTCGCGAGGCAGGGGTGTTCGGCGATAGAACGCAGACCCCTCAGCCGCAACCCGCAGGACATCCGCCGTGATCGATCGCCCCGCCGTTCTCGCCGCTCTCGATGCCGTCATCGATCCGAAGAGCGGGCAGGGTCTGGTCGCCGCCGGTCTGGTTCAGGGCCTGACGGTCGCCGAGGATCGCGCCGGGTTTGTCATGGAAGTCGCCGCCGGCGAAACGGCCCTTTACGCCCCTGTGCGCGATGCCGCCGAGGCGGCCCTCAAGGCTCTCGCCGGCATGACGCGGGTCGCCGTGGTCCTGACCGCCGAGTCGGCCCCGGCGAGAAAATCAGCTCGAACCGCCTCCCTCTCGCCCGAGGCTGTCGACCAGACCCGGCCGAGGGCACCGGTCGCGACCGACCGGCCCGCCCATGTGCGCCGCGTCCTCGCCATCGCCAGCGGCAAGGGCGGGGTCGGCAAGTCCACCGTCTCGGTCAATCTGGCCGCCGCCCTGGCGGCCCGGGGCCTGTCGGTCGGTATCCTCGACGCTGATGTCTACGGTCCGTCGCTGCCCACCATGCTGGGTATGTCGGGCAAGCCTGAGTACAGTGACGGCAAGATGCACCCCCACATCGTCCACGGTCTGAAGGCCATGTCCGTCGGCCTGTTGACCAAGGCGGACGACGCCATGATCTGGCGCGGTCCCATGGCCTCCCAGGCCCTGACCCAGATGCTGACCCAGACGGCCTGGGGCACCGAAGAGGCCCCCCTCGACATCCTCGTGGTCGATCTGCCGCCGGGCACCGGCGACGTCCAGCTGACCCTGGTACAGAAGACACCGCTGGACGGCGCTGTCATAGTCTCCACGCCTCAGGAAGTCGCCCTGGCCGACGCCCGCCGAGCCTTTCGCCTGTTCGAGAAGGTCGGGGTACCGACGCTCGGCCTGATCGAGAACATGAGCGGCCCGGTGTTCGGCGAGGGCGGGGCGAAGGTGGAAGCGGAGCGGCTGTCCATCGCCTTCCTCGGGACCCTGCCGCTGGACGCGGCCTTCCGCGAAGCCGGTGACGCAGGGCTGCCGACGGTTCTCAACGCACCCGACGGGGACCTCGCCGCGCGCTTCGCGGGGATCGCGGAGGCGGTCGCGAAAAAACTCGACCTCTGAGGGTTTCCAAACGAAACTGTAGTCGCCACCTTGTCGGTTCCTCTCCCTTCGCCCCGAGATTCCCGATGAGCGTCGACGCCCTGTTCCGTCCCTTCCAGGTCAAGTCCCTGAAGATGCCCAACCGCATCGTCATGGCCCCGATGACGCGGTCCTTCTCCCCGGGCGGGGTCCCGACCAGCGACGTCGCCGCCTACTACCGTCGCAGGGCCGAGGGCGGCGTCGGCCTGATCGTCACCGAGGGCACGGTCGTCGAGCGGCCTGCCGCCCGCAATGACGCCAATGTTCCGGTCTTCCACGGCGAGGCCCTGCCGGAATGGAAGAAGGTGGTCGAGGAAGTCCACGCGGCCGGCGGCCTGATCGCCCCGCAGATCTGGCATGTCGGCTCGGCGCGCGGCCGGGGCCAGGACTGGGCCCCTCTGGGCAAGGTCGACAGCCCGTCGGGCATGACGTCGCCCGGCAAGCGCGGTCTGGAGCCGATGTCCGATGAAGACATCGCCGACACCATCGCCGCCTTCGGCCGATCCGCCCGGGCCACGCGCGAACTCGGCTTTGACGCCGTCGAAATCCACGCCGCCCACGGCTATCTGATCGATCAGTTCTTCTGGTCGGGCCTGAACGACCGCGACGACCGCTGGGGCGGGTCCACGATCCGCGAGCGCGCCCGTTTCGGGGCCGAGGTGGTCAAGGCTGTGCGCGAAGGCGTCGGACCCGACATGGCCCTGATCATGCGCCTGTCGCAGTGGAAGCTGCAGGACTATGCGGTGCAGAACGCCCTGACGCCGGACGAGCTCGGTGAATGGCTGGCCCCGCTGGTCGAGGCCGGTGTCGACGTCTTCCACTGCTCGCAGCGCCGCTTCTGGGAGCCGGAGTTCGAGGGCTCGGAGCTGAATTTCGCGGGCTGGACGAAGAAGATCACCGGCCTGCCGACCATTACGGTCGGCTCGGTCGGCCTGGACGGCGAGTTCATCGCCTCGTTCGGGGGCGCGGGCTCGAAGCCGGCTTCGCTCGACGGCCTGATCGCACGTCTGGAAAAGGACGAGTTCGACCTGGTTGCCGTCGGCCGCGCCCTGCTGGCCGATCCGAACTGGGTGGCCAAGGTCCGCGACGGCCGCCTCGACGAACTCGAGGACTTCCAGGGCGCTGCCCTGATGACGCTGAGCTGACGAGAGCCGGGGGGGCGAGGTCGAGGCGCAGGAGCGACCTTTTCGACCCTCGCCCCTCTGGCTTCGGGGCTTTAACATCCGTCCATGATCGCGGCCGTGCTCATCACCACACTCTGGCTCAGCCTGATCATCGGTGCGCGCTACCTGCTGCTCGCGGGCGGGGTCTGGTGGATGCTGTGGGGCCGCGCGGGCGGCGTCGGTCGCCAGCTCAATCGCGAGCGGCCGTCACGCCGGCTGATGCTGCAGGAAATCCGCTATTCGCTGATCTCGACCCCCATCTATGCCTTTCCCGCCGCGATCGCGCTCGAGGCCTTCAAGGCCGGCGGCACCCGCCTGTATCTCGATCCGTCCGCATACGGATTGTGGTGGCTGCCGGTCAGTTTCGTGATGCTGCTGCTGATCCAGGACACCCACTATTACTGGACGCACCGCCTGCTGCATCATCCGCGCCTGTTCGCCCTGACGCACGCCGGACACCACCGCAGCCGCGAACCCAGCCCCTTCGCCAGCTTCGCCTTTGACCCGATCGAGGCCATGCTGACGGCCTGGGTCCTGCCGCTGCTGGTCTTCCTGATCCCGATCAACCTCTGGGTCGTCGTCGCCCTGCTGACGCTGATGACCGGCACCGCCGTCATGAACCACTGCGGCTGGGAGATGTGGCCCGACCGCTGGGTGCGTTCAGGGCCCGGCGCGCACCTGATCACGGCCACCCACCACAGCCGTCACCACACCCATATGAAGACCAACTTCGGCCTGTATTTCAGGCTGTGGGACCGGCTGTGCGGGACTGACGCGATGCCGGATGTAAAACGACAGGCATCGGGGAGCTGATCGCCGGCCGGCAGCCACTTACGCCGGCTCAACCACCACAGCGGTCCCATAGGCCAGCACTTCGGTGACGCCTTCCATGATCTCGTTCGCCTCGTAGCGCATGGCGATCACGGCGTTGGCCCCCATGCCCTGGGCGTGGGCGACCAGTTCCTCGTAAGCCTCCGACCGCGAGGTCTCGGCCAGTTTGACGTAGGCACCCACCCGGCCGCCCAGCATCGATTGCAGCCCGCCGATGGCGTCAGAGACGATGTTCCGCGATCGCACTGTGATGCCCCGCGCCAGCCCCAGCGTCTTCACGATCCGGTATCCCGGCGCATCATTGGTGGTCACGATCAGCATGGTCATTTCCTTTCGAGAAGACGGAAGACGAAGGCGTGATCGTCCTTCTCGCCTGCCGGATGGGCCTCCGACGACACCTCGACAAAGGCATCCTCGTCGAACGCCGGGAAGACCGCGTCGCCCTCCGGCTCGGCCTCGACCTCGGTCAGATACAGCCGCTTCGCCCGGGGCAGGGCCTTTTCAAAAAGGGCGGTGCCGCCGATGACGCAGATCTCGTCGACCCCGTCCTCCTCGGCCGTCTCGCGCGCGATCTCGATCGCCTCGTCCAGGGTGGTGCAGACCAGCGCGCCGCGCGCCGTGAACGATTCATCGCGCGACAGCACCAGGTTCAACCGGCCGGGCAGGGGCCTGAGCGGCAGGCTCTCCCAGGTCTTGCGGCCCATGATGCACGGCTTGCCGACGGTGATCGCCTTGAACCTCTGCAGATCACTGCGCAGCCGCCAGGGCAGGTCGCCGTCGCGACCGATCACGCCGTTGCGGGCCCGGGCGACGACCAGAACCAGTTTTGCAATCGCCATCAACGGGGCTCCAGCCAATGCAGCCATTTGCGCTGCATGGCCTGTTCAAGATCGATCCCCGCCCGGTCGCAATAGATCAGTAGCATGCCCAGCACATCCGCCGCCTCGTCGCCCAGCTTGCCGGCGTCGGCCGCGCCCCGCGCCCGGCCGTCCATGCGCAGGTGCTCGGCGGTCAGTTCGCCCAGCTCTTCCTGTACCTTGAGCAGGGCCCAGTCACCGGAGCGGTCGATTCCGTGCTGTTCGGCATAGAGGTCGGAGATGCGCAGGACGTCGGCCTGCAGCCCCTTCAGATCGAGGGACATCAGATGGCGACCGGTGCCTTGATATGCGGCCAGGGCTCATAGCCCTCGAGCACGAAGTCCTCGAGCCGGTAGGCGAACAGGTCGTCGCGCGGCGTGATCGTCATGGTCGGGGCGGGCAGGGGCTCGCGGCCCAGCTGCAGTTCGGCCTGTTCGACGTGGTTCAGATACAGGTGGGCGTCGCCGAAGGTGTGGACGAACTCGCCCGGCTCCAGCCCGCACACCTGCGCCACCATCATGGTCAGCAGGGCGTAGGAGGCGATGTTGAACGGCACGCCGAGGAAGACGTCTGCGCTGCGCTGGTACAGCTGGCAGCTCAGCTTGCCGTCGGCGACGAAGAACTGGAACAGGCAGTGACACGGCGGCAGGGCCATGTCGTCGACATCGGCGGGATTCCAGGCCGAGACGATGTGCCGGCGGCTGTTCGGATTGGTCTTCAGCCCGTCGACCAGTTTGGTGATCTGGTCGATCATCCGTCCGTCCGGGGCTGCCCATGAGCGCCACTGTTTGCCGTAGACCGGCCCCAGCTCGCCCTCGGCGTCGGCCCATTCGTTCCAGATGCTGACGCCGTTGTCCTTCAGCCAGCCGATATTGGTCTCGCCGCGCAGGAACCACAGCAGTTCGACGATGATCGAACGCAGGTGCAGCTTCTTGGTCGTCAGGACCGGAAAACCCTTCGCCAGATCGAACCGCATCTGCCGTCCGAACACCCCCAGCGTCCCGGTGCCCGTCCGGTCGTCGCGCTGACTGCCGTTGTCGAGGATGTCGCGCAGCAGATTGAGATACTGCCACTCCGGATGATCGGCCGCGACGGCGCCGGCGCGGGCGTGGACGTCTGCGAGGAGGACCTGGGCGTTCATCCCGCAACAGTGGCGCTGATTCGGTCGCCTTGGCAGGCGCGAGATCGGCTTGCTCACAGAAACGTGCCGGCCTGTGGGTCGATCAGTCCCGCGTTCGGTCCCGCCGGGCCTGCGCCAGCTGCGCGCGGTTCTTCACGGCCCAGTCACGCTTCACGGTGATGGGCTTGCCGGAACCGACGCCGACCGGCTTGCGCCGCTTCACCCCGGGCTGGATCAGCCCGTACCGCCGCCGCGAATAGGCGCGGGCGCAGTCCATGCAGTGGCGATAGGTGCGCGCCGCGTACGAGGCGTGCCAGTTCCGGCCTTCCTGCAGCACGGTTTCGCACTCACGGCAGCGGTGCACCGTCGTTCAGCCCCGAAAGCCGTCGGCATCCAGAAACGCCTGCTCCTCCGGGGTCGTCTCCCGGCCGAGGGCGCGGTTGCGGTGCGGGAAGCGGCCGAACCGGTCGATAACCTTGTGATGGTGCTCGGCCCACCGGTCGTCGGCGGCGCGCTCCATGGTCTGGAACAGGGCCAGCTGTCGATCCTGCAACGCTCTGTCCTCGGCATGCTGCAGCGGCAGATAGAAGAACCGGCGCAGGTCGTTCTCGACCGCATGATCCTGCCGGTCGTCCAGCGCCATGATGGCGAAATGCCGGGCCAGGGGGTCGGTGGCGAAGGCGTGACCCGTGCCCCGGAAGACGTTGCGCGGAAACTGGTCCAGCAGGATCAGCAGGGCCAGTGAGCCCTCCGGCGTCTCGGCCCAATGATCCAGTTCGCGCCGGGCGGCCATGAAGTGGGCGGCCTCGAATCGCTGCCGGAACAGGGCATCAAAGCCGTCGTCGCGCGCGAACCACTTCTTCGATCCGGCCTCTTTCCAGAAGCCGACGACGTCGGATGGCGTTATCAGGGTGCTCATGACCGATCAGATAGCCACAACGCTGCCCGTATTCCATGACCGCGACTGCGACCTATCGATCCTTCGCGGCAAGCGCGTCGCCGTGATCGGCTACGGCAGCCAGGGCCGGACCCATGCGTTGAACCTCCGCGACTCCGGCGTCGGCGACATCGTCGTCGGCCTGAAGGCCAGTTCGGCCACCCGCGCCAAGGCCGCCGCCGACGGCTTTCCGGTTGCGACCGCCGGCGAAGCGGCCGCGAACGCCGACGTGGTGGCCGTCATGGTCTCGGACGAGGCCCACCGTGACCTGTGGCGCGACGAACTGGCCCCGGCGATGAAGCCCGGCGCGGCCCTTATCTTTGCCCATGGCCTTTCGGTCCGGTTCGGTCTGGTTCAACCGCGCGCGGATCTCGACGTCATTCTCGCCTCGCCCAAGGGCATCGGCCCGCGCATCCGCGATCTCTATGTGGAAGGGCAGGGGGTCTTCGCCTTGTTCGGGGTGCATCAGGACGCGACCGGCCGGGCCCACGCCCTGGGCCTGTCCTATGCCGCCGCCCTGGGCTGTGGCCGCAAGGGTATTCTCGAGACCACCTTCGCCGCTGAATGCGAAAGCGACCTGTTCGGCGAACAGGTGGTGCTGTGCGGCGGGGTCGGCGAATTGATCGATGCCGCCTTCATGAAGCTGGTCAGGGCCGGCTATCCGCCCGAGGTCGCCTGGTTCGAATGCTTCTATGAGGTCAAGCTGGTCACCGACCTGATGTTCGAGCGCGGCATCGCGGGGGCCTTCGCCAAGATCTCCAACACGGCTGAATACGGGGCCTATCTGACCGGCCCCCGCATCATCGGTGAGCCCTCCCGCGCGGCGATGGACGATGTCCTGACCGAGGTCCGCGACGGCTCTTTCGTGAAGCGGTTGATGGCCGACTATGACGCCGGCTCACCCGACCTGTTCGCGCGCCGCAGGGCCCTCGGGGAGCGCACCATCGAGGCGGTCGGGGCGCATCTGACTGCGGTAGCGGCGAAGGCGGTGGATTGAGGCCGGGATGCCTCGGGCCCCGCAGGGCTGTCTCTTCTTTCCGGGGAAAGATGGTCGGAGTGAGAGGATTCGAACCTCCGACCCCTGCGTCCCGAACGCAGTGCTCTACCAGGCTGAGCCACACTCCGACTTGAGGAGGGGGCTTATAGCCACGGCCTTTCGCGCCCGCAAGCGCCGTTTCACGGTCCGTGAAAATAGTCTCGAAACCGGTTCTTGCATCGCCCGCGGCCTTCGCGTATCTCGACCGCCTTCCGGCGCTTCGGCCCCGGATGCGCCGGACCTGCTGGGGAATGGTGTAATGGTAACACTCCGGTTTTTGGTACCGTCATTCAAGGTTCGAGTCCTTGTTCCCCAGCCATCCGCCTTCCTGACATCGCTGAGGTCCTCCGTCCGGGGGTGATGCGGGTCCATGCCGGCTTGGGCCGATTGCCGGATCGCCGCTGAGCCTTTGCCTCAAAGGCTTCTGACGATCTGGCAGGCCCGGCCAGTCAGTGAGATCCCGGTGTCTTGAATGGCAAACCGACCCGGGCTGACTCAATCTCCTGATGCATTCGGCCCGTCGCCATACTCTCTGCCGTTGAAAAGCACGTAATTCACCTGGCATGGCGAACCAATTCGGGCACCGCGCGTTGCTCTGTCCGATAACGGACACAGCTCCTGCAAAGGGCCGGTTCGTGGGGGGTGTTGCTTGCCGAATCTACCTGGCCTGCGGGTCATGATCGTCGAAGACCAGGCCCTGCTCGCCATGGAGCTGGAACTGGTACTGGGGGAGTGCGGCTGCGATGTCGTGGGCTGCGCCATGGACAGGGCCGGGGCCTTTGCGATCGCCGAGCGAGAGCGTCCTGACCTGGCCCTGGTAGACCTCAACCTGCTGGACGGCCTGACCGGCCCCGAGATCGCCCGGCGCATGGTCAAGGAGTTCGGCTGCGCGGTCGTCTTCCTGACCGCCAATCCGGAACAGATTCCCGAGGGGTTCGAGGGTGCCCTGGGCGCGGTCTCAAAACCGTTTGATGAGGCGACCATCTGCGCCGTGATCGCCTTCGCACGCCAACTGATCCAGCATCGGACCCTCGGCGAGCCACCCCGCCGGTTCCGTCTGGCCCCTTGGCTGACGCCGCCGCCGTCCTCCGAGGTGTCGCCGTAGCGATACGGCTACCGCGGCACCTGGGGTCTCACATGCGGCCACCGGTCAGATCGAGCCCGGACGTTCGCGGCGGATTTCCCTCGGGCCCGAGGTCGAGTTGCATGAGGGTAACGTCCAGCCAGCGCTCGGACTTCCAGCCGACCTGGCGATAGACGCCCGTCTGGCGGAAGCCCAGCGAACGGTGGAGCGCGATCGAGGCGGGGCTCGTGTCGCTGTCGCTGACCGCGCCGATGATGTGCCGCAGGCCCATGTCCCGGCTCCGTCCGATCAGGGCGGCCAGCAAGGCCCGGCCCACGCCGTGCCCGCGCGCCGTCTCGTCGACATAGATCGAGTCCTCGACCGCGTAGCGATAGGCCGGACGCGGCCGGAATGGCGAGACATAGGCGTAGCCGGCAAAGCGGCCGTCGACCTCGGCGACCAGCCACGGCAGGCCGTGGCGCTTTGCGGCCGAGAAGCGATCCGTCATCTCTTCCAGGGTCGGCGGTGTGGTCTCGAACGTCGCTGTCCCGCCCTCGACCTCTCGGCCGTAGAGAGCCGTGATGGCCGCCAGGTCAGGGGCTTCGGCGTCGCGGAGCACGCAGGTCATGGAACGGTCGCGCGGCTCAGGCGCGCTCCCATCCCTTTTCGACCGCCCAGACGGCGAAGGCATAATCGTGCGCCACCTCTTTGAGATAGTCGAAGCGCCCGGACGAGCCGGCGTGGCCGGCCTCCATGTTGATCTTGAGCAGGATCGGCCTGCCCGAGGTCGTCGCGGGCCGAAGCTTCGCGACCCATTTCTCCGGCTCCCAGTAGGTCACGCGCGGATCCGACAGCCCGCCGGTCGCCAGCACCGCCGGATAGGCCATCGGCCCGACCTGGTCGTAGGGGCTGTAGCTCATCATATAGTCGTAGGCTTCGGGATCCTCGATCGGATTGCCCCACTCGGGCCATTCCGGCGGCGTCAGCGGCAGGCTTGTGTCGCTCATGGTGTTGATGACGTCGACGAACGGCACCCCGCCGATCACCCCGGCCCAGAGGTCGGGCCGCATGTTGTTGACCGCCCCCATCAGCATACCGCCCGCCGACCGGCCCTCGGCCACGATATGACCGGCCCGGGCGTAGTTGCGCGCGATCAGGTGTTCGGCCGCGGCGATAAAGTCGGTGAAGGTGTTCTTCTTGGTCATGCGCCGCGCGGTCAGGAACCAGTTCCACCCCTTGTCCGAGCCGCCGCGAACATGCGCGATCGCATAGATCCAGCCCCGGTCGACCAGCGACAGCCGGTTGGTCGAGAAGCCGGCCGGGATCGGGGAGCCATAGGAGCCGTAGCCGTACAGCAGCACCGGAGCCGAACCGTCGACCGGCGTCGACCTGCGCCGCAGCACCGTCACCGGCACCAGTTCGCCGTCCGGGGCAGGGGCGTTCAGCCGCTCGACCACATAGTCGGCCGGATCGTGGCCCGAGGGCACCTCCTGCACCTTGCGCAGGGTCCGCTCGCGCGTCGCCAGGTCGTAGTCATAGGTCGAGGTCGGGGTGGACGGCGAATTATAGCCGTAGCGCATGATGGTGGTGTCGAACTCCGACGCCTCGGCCAGCGACAGGGAATAGGCCGGTTCGTCCACGGCGATCTCGTGCTCGGCCCCGGACCGGTCGCGGATGACGATCTTCGTATTGGCGTCGGCGCGTTCCTGACGGCCGATATAGTCCTTCACCAGGGCCATGCCCTCGATGTAGCGGCCCGAAGTGTGGGGGATCAGGTCGGTCCAGTGCGCCTTGCCCGGGGACGCCGTCGGGGCCTCGACGATCTTGAAATCGATGGAGTCGTCGGCGTTGGTGCGGATCACCCAGCGGTCGCCCCAGTGGTCCGCCTCGTACAGGCGGCCGACGTGTCGCGGCTCCAGCGCCACGGGTGCCGCGGTCGGCGTCGCGGCCGGAATGACCCGGACCTCCGAGGTCTCCTGGTTGCCGATCGCGATCAGCACGAAGGCGTCGTCGGCGGTGCGACCGACGCTGATGAACATGCCGTCGTCGTCCTCCTGGTAGACCAGGGTCGTCTCGCCGCCGCGGGCCGGGCGGCGGAAGATCCTGTCAGGACGGCCGTTGTCGTCGCGGTTGGTCCAGAAGATCCACTGGCTGTCCGGCGAGAAGGTGAAGTCGCCGATGGCCGACCCGATCGGATCGGGCAGAACCTCGCCGGTCGCCAGGTCCTTGACGAAGATCTGGTGCACTTCGGAGCCTTGTGCGTCCTCTGAAAAGGCGAACAGGGCATGGTCCGGGCTGTGGTCCGTGGACGAAACCTCGGAATAGGCCTTGCCCTCGGCGAGCGCATTGGCGTCCAGCAGCAGTTGCGTCTCGCCGGTGCCGCCGCGCGGCTTGCGCATGTACCGGGGGTGCTGATCCCCGGTCCGGTACTCGACGAAATATTCCCAGGGGCCGTCAGGCGAGGGGACCGAGCTGTCCGCCTCCTTGATCCGCCCCTTCATCTCCTCGAACATCGCCGCCTGCAGCGGCAGTGTCGAGGCCATCATCGCCTCACGATAGGCGTTCTCGGCCAGCAGATGCTCCTTCACGTCGGCCTTGATCACCGTCGGATCGCGCAGGACGGTCTGCCAGTTGTCGTCCTTCATCCACTGGTAGTCGTCGATCCGGACGCGCCCCAGCTGCTCGATGCGGACCGGAATTTTTCTGGCGACGGGCGGGACGGGCGTACCTTGAGGCATCGAGGCTCCGGTTGTTCGGGCTTGGGCGGGAAGGGCGGTCGCGGCCAGGGCGGCGGCGGACGAGGCGAGCAGATCGCGGCGGTTCATCACAAGGTCCCCTGAAACGAGCATGGACCTTGTGCGCGCGGGCGACCCGCCGTCAAATGAACAAATGCCGCTGTCCCGATAGGACGATGTTCGAACTTCAGACCCCGCCACTACCGGTTCAGGATCCGCCGCCCGTGGAAGGCCTTGTCTTGCCGTCGTGGGATCTGACGGTCGGCCTGATCAATGCCACGGTCCAGATTGACCAGATGAATGGAGACGGCACCCGTCGGGTCGGCACTGCCTTCCTGATCGATGCTCCGCGAGAGAACGGGGATCCGCGCACGGTTCTGGTGACCGCCCATCACGTCCTGGGCGGCATGCCGGCCGCCGAGGCCCGGATCGGCTGGAGGGTTGAGCTCCCGGGAGGGGGCTGGCGCTTCTCGCCCGAGCCACTGCGCATCCGTGACGCGTCCGGCGAGCCCGTATGGATCAAACACCCCGACCGCGATATCGCGGTCATGGAGGTCGCGGCTCCACCGGTCTTCGCCCGGGCCGCCATTCCGCTGGCCTGGCTTGCGGACCGTGATGCACTGGACGCTTGGCAGGTCGGGCCGGGTGATGAGCTGTTCAGCCTGGGTTTCCCGCGCGGCTATGCTTCGAATACGGCGGGCTTTCCCATCCTGCGCGTTGGTCGGGTCGCGTCCTGGCCGTTGATGCCGGTGGAAAGCTTTCCGGTTTTCCTTCTTGATTTTCCAGTGTTTCCGGGAAATTCGGGCGGGCCTGTATTCTGGACTCCAGCAGCGCGTAAGCTGCCGGGGACGGTCCAGCCCGATCATCCGTTCATCGCCGGCGTCCTGACGTCCGAGGTGCGACCGTCAGACGAGCCCCTGGGGATCGGGCTTGTCGCGCATGCGGTTTACGTGAGGCAGGCGATAGCGCTGATGGATGCGGAGGAGAGGGCCTCGATGCGACCGTAGCGGCCCCTCTCGAACCGGATGCATGATGCGCATAAGATATATTATGTGAAATTATATCTCGACCCTCGGACCTCGATCAACCGGCCACGTCCCGGGCATAGATCGGGTTGGCGTAGATCCACGTCATTTGGCGATCGGCCCCGAACGCGGTCGGAACCATCGTCGTGACCTCAACCCTGTAAACCCCCGGCCGGTCGTCCACATAGTGGTAGACTTGCTGTCCCGCCGCAGACTGCGCGACTTCGATCCCGTTACGCAGGACCCGCACGACCGCTCCCAGCCTCCGGGCGCTCGCCGGCAGCTCCACCGTGTATCGAGTTCCGGGTGCGACGCGGATCTCGTCACCCATCCAGGCGTCGGACCCGCGATGGCTCGCCTTGAACATGAACCCCGTGGAATCGCCGAGAACATCCACCGCCACATACAGATGCCCGGCCCGGATCGCGCCGTACACCAGGGCCGAATCTGCAGTGAACTCACCCGAAAACGGCTGGGCCGAAACGATATGGTTGCGAGCGATCCGCATGACGTCCTCCGCCGGCGGAAAGACCATTTTCTCTTCGCCCCAAAGCTCGATGGCCTGGTGCAGATCAGCGGCGTACAGGCCGACAAACCGGCGCTGCTGGGTGATCCGGTCCCAGATGCGGAGAGAGGGCTCGGCCTTGGTGCCCAGTTCCAGATAGCCTGCCATCCGGTTGACGGGCAGCATGGCCACGGCCGCCAGCTTGGCTGCCAGCGGTGCGGCATAGAACTGGTCGGCCAGGTCGAGGATTTCGATCCCGTCGATACGGTCGTCTACGGGACCTTCCCACGCCCATTTCCGATGCGCCGGATGGGCCAGGATGCTCAGACCGTCCTGCGCCTTGATCGCTTGCAGATAGGCCGATGTGGGGACTTCCCTCTTGTCGGGTGCGGTCGTTATGTCCATCCCCAGCAGGTGCCCTTCCGGCCGGGCGTTTTCGACGCCGGTCAGCATCAGGACGCCGTCGCGCCAGCCCTGTTTGCCGTCCCCGATGGCTTTCAGCGTCTCGTGATCGGTGACCACCAGGAACCGGATTCCCTGGTCGCCCGCGACCCGGGCCAGGTCTTCATAGGTTCCGGTGGCATCATCCGAATAGGTCGTGTGGACGTGAACCAGTCCCGCGTAGTCATAGTGCCCGCCGTCGGTCGTCGATCCGACATATCCGACAGAGCGGCTGGCCAACGACGCCGTGCGGGCGCTTCCGATCAGGGGAACAGCGGCGAGAAGAAGAGCCGTGATCAGGACCGCGAAGGCGCGGGGGCGACCTCGAAGCATCCGGTGCCCTGACCGGATGCGCTCCGTCACGGACCGAATCTGAAGCATGCCCAACCCCCTGCCCGATGCGGCGCAGGTCTACGGTCAGGCTGTTACAGGGCAGCCACACGGGGACGACCGGGCAGTGAACCTCTTGTGTCGAATGTCATGTTCAGGCGAGAGGCTTCCGGTCCTGCAGACGCGCCGCCAGACTGGACGTGTCCCAGCGCGCGCCGCCCATGGCCTGAACCTCGGAATAGAACTGATCCACCAGGGCCGTCAGCGCCAGATGCGCACCGTTGGATCGTGCCTCATCCAGCACCAGACCCAGATCCTTGCGCATCCAGTCGACCGCAAAGCCGAACTCGTACTGGCCCCCGGCCATGGTTTTCCAGCGGTTGTCCATCTGCCAGGACTGGGCTGCGCCCTTGGAAATGGCCTCATAGGTCGCGGTGGCATCGAGGCCGGCGACCTCGGCGAAATGAACCGCCTCGGCGAGGCCCTGGACGACCCCGGCGATCGCGATCTGGTTCACCATCTTGGTCAGCTGGCCGGATCCGGACGGCCCCATGTGTTTGACCGCCTTCGAATAGGCCATCAGCGCCGGTTCGACTCGCGCCAGCGCAGCCGCGTCGCCCCCCGCCATGACACTGAGCTGGCCATTTTCGGCCCCGGCCTGTCCGCCGGATACCGGCGCGTCGATGAACTGGCGGCCATCTTCCGCCGCCAGCGCGGCCATCTCCCGTGCAACCCGGGCCGAAGTGGTCGTGTGGTCGACGATGACCGCGCCTGTGCCCAGATGCGACAACGCCTCGCGGACGACCTGCCGGACGTCCTCGTCATTCCCGACGCAAAGGATGAACAGATCCGCCTGGTCCGCGGCCTCCGCGATCGTCGCCGCGAACCGGCCTCCGTGGGCGGCGGCCCACGTCCTGGCCTTGTCCGCGCTGCGATTGAAGCCCGAGACCTCATGCCCTGCATAAACCAGATGCCGGGCCATCGGCCCGCCCATGACGCCGAGACCCGCAAAGCCGATCTTCATGCCTCGGGCTCCAGGGCGACGCCGTAGCGGCCGCGATAATAGGTCAGGGCCGCGCCGGGCCGCGTCTCGAACCGCTCCACGGCACCGACGACGACCAGATGGTCGCCCAGAACGATCCGCTCGGCCGCGACACATTCCAGTCGGGTCAGGGCATTCATCAAACGCGGCGGTTCAGGACTCTGGCTGTCGAACTCGTCGGACGAAAGCCGGCAGACCCCCCAGGCGAAACGGTCCGACATCTCCCGATCCTCGACCGGCAGCATGTGGATGGCGAATCGTTCCGCGGCGGCGAAGGCGTCGTGACGATCCGACCCCCGGTCCAGGCACCAGAGAACCAGCGGCGGGTCGAGCGAAACCGAGGTGAAGGAGTTGACCGTGATGCCGTAGGGCCCCTCCTCCGTATGCGCCGTGACGACGCAGACGCCGGTGGCGAAACCGCCCAGCGCGCGGCGATAGGCCGGGATGTCAAAGACAGGATCTGATGGGGTGCTCACGGAGCGACGACTAGGCGACGCCTCGCGTCGGAGCAAGGCCCGGCCGCATGGGAAACGTGGCATTAACCCTGCGGCGTCCATCGTCGGTGCGTGTTTTACCGCCGAGGCCGCGTCCGATGTCCATGAGCGATCGTCCGATCGTCATCAAGAAGGTCAAGAAGGTCATGGGCGGTGGCCACCATGGCGGTGCCTGGAAGGTGGCCTACGCCGACTTCGTCACCGCGATGATGGCCTTCTTCCTGCTCATGTGGCTGATCAACACGACCGATCCGGAACAGAAGCGCGGCATTGCGGAGTATTTCGCGCCGGCCAGTGTGTCGCAGACGACGTCGGGATCTGGCGGCATCCTCGGCGGCACGTCACTGGGCGACGACGGGGCCAAGGGGGCCGGATCCCAGTCCGTGATCAGCCAGCTCTCGCCCGAGGCCCCGCCGGACGCGCCCCAGGACGCCGGCCAGAGCCAGAACCTCGCCGCGGCCAGCGACGCTGCCCTGAAAGAGGAAGTCGCCCGGCGCGAGGCCGCCGAATTCTCATCGGCCGCCGAATCACTTCGCCAGGCCATGCAGGCGATGCCCGAACTGGCCGAGCTGTCGAAACAGCTGATCATCGACCAGACGCCCGAGGGCCTGCGTATCCAGCTGGTCGACCAGGAAGGCCGCTCGATGTTCGAACAGAATTCGGCCCGCCCGAACCCGCGCGCCCAGCTGCTGCTGCGGACCATCTCGAAAGTCATCACCCAGTTGCCCAACCGGATTTCCGTGACGGGCCACACCTCGGCCGCGCCCGGTTCCAGCCGGGCCACCGGCCCCAATGACTGGACCCTGTCGTCGGCCCGCGCCAATGCGTCGCGGCTGATCCTGCAGGCGGCCGGGGTGGACGGGGATCGGGTCTATCAGGTTTCTGGCAAGGCCGGGTCCGATCCGCTCTACCCGGACGATCCGACCCTGGCCGGCAACCGGCGGATCGCCATCGTGCTACTGCGGGAGGCACCGGTCCTGCCTACGGACACCAGCCTGTGACGGTTCGCCCCGCACGTCCGTGTGGGGCGAACGGGCTTGCTCCCGGACGCGACGCGGGCGCAAATCAGGTCATGAGCATGCGGCTGCCCCACTCCCGGCGAAATCGGATGCGGACCTGACACCGTGACCTTTGTTCCCCAGCGCCAGCTTCGCTTCTACATGACCTCGGTGGCCCCCTGCCCCTATCTGCCCGGGCAGACCGAGCGGAAGGTGTTCGCCAACCTGCCCTTCAGTGAAGGGGCCCACGTCAACGACGAGCTGACCCAGGCCGGCTTCCGTCGCAGCCAGAACATCGCCTACCGACCCGCCTGCGAAGCGTGCGACGCCTGCGTCTCGGTGCGTTTGCCGGTACCGGCGTTCGCCTTCTCGCGCTCACAGCGCAAGGTGCTGAAACGCAACGCCGACCTCTCACGTGATCTGGTGGAAGCGGAGGCGACGACCGAACAGTTCGACCTGCTGCGCCGCTATCTGCATGGCCGGCACCCGGGCGGCGGCATGAGCGGCATGAGCTGGCTCGACTATGTCGCCATGGTCGAGGATACGGCCGTTCGCACCCACCTGATCGAATACCGCCTGCCCTCGCCCGATGGCGGGCCGGGTGATCTGGTGGGCGTCTGCCTGACCGACCTGCTCGGGGACGGGCTGTCGATGGTCTACAGCTTCTTCGATCCGGCGATGGAGGCGCGCAGTCTCGGCCGCTTCGCCATTCTGGACCATGTGCGCCAGGCGACGATCGTGAACCTGCCGTTCGTCTACCTCGGCTACTGGGTCAGGGGTTCGCGCAAGATGGACTACAAGGCCGACTTCCGGCCCATGGAACAGCTGACTCGGCTGGGCTGGCAGCGGCTGCCGGATCAGCCGGCCGCGGGCACGGACGTGTCGTAGCCCGACGGTCCGGCGTCTATCCGGTCGCCGGACGATACCCCCGGGTCAATCCCGCCCCCGAACCTCACCAGGGCATCGATGCGCTTCTGGATCGACGGATGGGTGGCGAACAGGCCCTCGAGGCCGACCCCGTTCGGCTGGTTGTCGAGGAACAGCTGCTGCAGTTCGTCCGGCCCCTTGAGCGCGGACCGGCCCTCGACCTTGCGCAGGGCCGAGATCATGGCGTCGGGGTTCTTGGTCAGCTCGACCGCCCCGGCATCGGCGACGAACTCCCGGCTGCGGGAGAGCATCATGCGAATGACAACGGCGAGGGCGAAGCCGACGGCGGCGAAGGCCAGGCCGATCAGGATCAGCGGCAGGGCATTCTTGTTGTCGCGGCGGCCCCCGCCGCGCGAGTAGAGCAGGCCCCGGAAGACCAGTTCGGCGATGACGCTGATGATCCCCGCGAAGATCGAGGCGATCACCATGGTCCGAACATCCTTGTTGATGACGTGCGTCAGCTCGTGGGCCAGCACTGCCTCCAGCTCGTCGCGGGTCAGGGCCTGGATCAGCCCGCGGGTGACGGTGACGCTGTACTGGCCCTCATGCAGGCCGGTGGCGAAGGCATTCAGGCTGTCGTTGTCGATGATGCGCAAGGTCGGCGTCCGCAGGCCGCGCGAGATCGCAAGGTTTTCCAGCAGGTTGTAGAGCTCCGGCTCAGACCTTCTCTCAACCTTCCTTGCGCCCGTCATCCCGTCGATCATGGCCTGGCTGCCGAAATAGGCGATGGCGAACCAGATGCCGGCCACGCCGAGCGCCAGGGGCACGGTGCCGCCCAGCCATGACGCCGCCAGCGCCATGTCGTCGCCGAGGCCCCTGCCCGTTCCCGGCAGGAAGCCGATCCCCATCAGGATCAGCTGGACGCCGTAGATGATGAAGATCATCAGCACCGGGAAGCCGGCCAACAGCAGCACCGAGCGGGTGTTGTTCGCCCAGATGTGGGTCTGGAGCCCGACGGCACCCATCAATACAGCCCCTTACGCCGTGAAGCTGACCCTGGGCGGGGCCGCGGTCAGGGTGGCGCGCTCGCCTTCGCCCACATCGAAGAAGGGCTTGTCGGCATTGAAGCCGACCATGCCGGCGAACAGGACCGTCGGGAACTGGCGGCGCACGGCGTTGAACTCGCTGACGGCATTGTTGAAGAAGCGGCGCGCCGCGGCCAGCTTGTTCTCGATGTCCGACAGCTCGCGCTGCAGCTCGAGGTAGTTGGTGTTGGCCTTGAGGTCCGGATAGGCCTCGGCGACGGCGAACAGGCGACCCAGCGAGGCGGTCAGCATGTTCTCGGCCTGGACCTTTTCATTGACCGAGGTGGCGCCGGCGGCAGCCGCGCGGGCGGCGGTAACGGCGTCGAGCGTGCCACGCTCGTGGGAGGCATAGCCCTTCACGGTCTCGACCAGATTGGGGATCAGGTCCTGGCGCTGTTTCAGCTGCACGTCGATGTCGGCGAACGACTGGTCGGCGCGCTGATCCAGGGCCACCAGCCTGTTGTAGGCACCGACGATGACGAACAGCACCACGGCGACGATGACGGCGATGACGATCAGGGTCGTAAGCATGTCGATCTCCTGCACGGGCCGGGCGTCGGCCATGCGTGATTATCAGTCACCATGCCGACCCCCGAAAGTGAAATCGGCGTCACCTGAATTTGCGCAGCCCCCGCGGGCCCTGCCGCCCGGCCCCGGCGCGTTTGCCGAGCCAGTCCTTCCAGTCGGGCCAGTTGCGACGTCGGGCACCGCCGTCGACCCATTCCGGGCCGTGGGCACTCTCGAAGACCGTGACGTCGGCGAGGCCGCCCTGCTTGTAGGACTGCAGCTTGACGCCCTTGCCGCGGCCCATCTCGGGCAGTTCGGCGAGGGGGAAGATCAGGGCCTTGATGTTGTCGCCGATGACCGCGACCTGGTCGCCGGAGGCGCGCAGGGCCGCCAGCATTTCGCCGTTCAGCACCTGTTTGCCGCCGCGCTTCTGGGCCAGCAGTTCGTCCTCGGGGGCGATGAAGCCATAGCCGGCCTTCGAGGCGATCAGCAGCTTGCCGCCCGGCTGATGCATCAGCAGGTTCACGATCGCGGCCTTTTCGTCGAGGTCGATCATCAGGCGTAGCGGTTCGCCATGGCCGCGCCCCGAGGCCAGTTTGTCGGCCCCGACGGTGAAGATGCGGCCGTCCGAGGCCGCGACCAGCAGCTTGTCGGTCGTATAGCCGGGGACCAGGAAGGCGAGGCTGTCGCCCTCCTTGAATTTGAGTTCGGACGGATCCTCGACCTTGCCTTTGGCCGCCCGGATCCAGCCGCGCTCGGACAGGATGACGGTGATGGCCTCTCGCGGGATGAAGGCCTCGACCGAGGCGAAGGCCGCACTGTCGACGGCCTCGGCGATGGTGGTGCGGCGCGGCGAGACGAGGGCCTTGCGCACGGCCTCCAGATCCTTGCCGACCTGTTTCCACTGTTTGACCGGTGAGGACGACAGTGACTGCAACGCGGCAAGTTCGTCGGCCAGTGCCTTGTATTCTTTTTCAATCGTCATTTCCTCGATCCGCGCCAGCTGGCGCAGTCGGGTGTCGAGGATGAAGTCGGCCTGGAGTTCGGACAGGCCGAACCGGGCGATCAGCACGGCCTTGGGCTGTTCCTCCTCGCGGACGATGCGGATGACCTCGTCGAGGTTGAGGAAGACGATCCGCAGACCTTCCAGCAGGTGCAGCCGCTTCTCGACCCGGTCGATGCGCCAGCCCGCCCGGCGCACCAGGACTTCGCGCCGGTGATCGAGGAAGGCCTGAAGACAGGCCTTCAGCCCCATGACGCGCGGTGTGCCCGAAGCATCGAGCACGTTCATATTGACCGGGAAACGAATCTCCAGATCGGAAAGCTTGAACAGGCTTTCCATAAGGACTTCAGGTTCTACCGTGCGTGACTTCGGTTCGAGAACCAGCCGGATGTCCTCGGCCGACTCGTCGCGGACGTCGCCCAGCAGCGGGGCCTTCTTGTGCTCGATCAGGTCGGCGAGGTCGGCGATCAGCTTGGACTTGCCGACCTGGTAGGGCATCTCGGTGACGATGATGCGCCAGACGCCGCGGCCGAGGTCTTCGGTCTCCCAGCGGGCGCGCAGGCGCACCCCGCCGCGGCCGGTCTCATAAGCCTCGAGGATGGAGGCGTGGCCTTCCACGGCGACGCCACCGGTCGGGAAGTCGGGGCCGGGCACGATGCCGGCCAGTTCCTGCGTCGTCGCGTCGGGGCGTTCCAGCAACAGGTGGCAGGCGTCGATCAGTTCGCCGACATTGTGTGGCGGGATCGAGGTGGCCATGCCGACGGCGATGCCCGACGAGCCGTTGGCCAGCAGATTGGGGAAGCCGGCGGGCAGGACGATCGGTTCCTCGTCCTGATCGTCATAGGTGGCCTTGAAGTCCACCGAGTCCTGGTCGATGCCCTCCATGAGCAGGACGGCGGCGGCGGTCAGCTTGCACTCGGTGTAGCGCATGGCCGCGGCGTTATCGCCGTCGATATTGCCGAAATTCCCCTGGCCGTCGACCAGCGGATAGCGCTGCGAGAAATCCTGGGCCAGGCGGACCAGGGCGTCATAGATCGAGGCGTCGCCGTGCGGGTGATAGCCGCCCATGACCTCGCCGACGACCTTGGCGCATTTGCGCGCCGCCGCCTGCGGGTTCAGCCGCATCTGGTGCATGGCGTACATGATGCGCCGGTGCACCGGCTTGAAGCCGTCGCGCACGTCCGGCAGGGCCCGGTTGGTGATGGTCGACAGCGCATAGGCCAGATAGCGGCGCGAAAGCGCCTCGCTCATCGGCTCGTCAACGATGCGTCCGCCTTCCGGCGGCGGGGTGTGAACGGTCATGGGACTTCGAATCAGGTGTTTCGGGTCCCGTGTCCAGCGCCCCGTTGACCGATCACCCCAACCCGGATGTTCAACCGGCCGTCAGATCGGCGATACGGATCGCCTGCTCCAGCCTGACCGCGCCATTGACGTCACGGACCTCGGCCAGAACCGTCGGGGCCTCGCCGCCCCAGCCGATCGTCAGCAGGCCGAAATTCTGGTCCCGGAAGACCTCGCCGACCCGCAGGGCATTGGGCGGTGTCACCGGCCAGACCTCGGTCAGGCCCGACGAGGTAATGTCCCACAACGGATAGGGTGTGTTGACGTCCAGCCGCGAGATTTCCCCGTAGTGGGTGTCCCCCGACAGGCAGAACAGCCCGTTGGCCTTCCTGTCGCGGATGGCAGCGATCAGGCGCTGGTGGTCGTGGGCGAAATTGATCCAGCCCTCCCATCCGGCGAAGTCGGCCACGACCTGCAGGCTGGAGGCGAACACGCGGATGTCGGCCGGAACCGACAGCTGCTCTTCCAGCCACCGCCACTGGGTTTCCCCCAGCTGTGTCGCCGTCATTTCGGGATTGCGGGCATAGGGACCGGGCGTCGGCTGGCCGGCTTGAGCGCGCTTCTCGACCCAGGCGTGATAATCCTGGTCGCCCAGTTCCAGCGGCATCAGAGGCGTGCGGTTCCAGCGCAGGTCGGGCAGGATGACCTGTACCCGCCGACCGGCCGGGCCGAAGACATGGGCGGTGTAGATGCCGTCGCGCGTGCGACGCGGGCTGTCCGCGGGTTCGCCGAAGAAGTCCAGGAACAGACGGCGCGTTTCCTCCTTCATCGGATAGTCGGCACCGGCGTCATTCTCGCCGAAATCATGATCGTCCCAGATGGCAAGGATCGGAATGCCGCTGGCCTTCAGTCGCTGGAACCCCGGCTGGGCTGCCATCTCGGCATATTTTCGGCGCATTACTGCCGGGTCACGGGTGTCCAGATAGACGTTGTCCCCCAGGAAGATGAACAGGTCCGGCCGGGCGGCCAGCACCGCGTCCCAGATCGGCTGGGGCTTGTCGCTCTTGGCGCAGGAGCCGAAGGCGATGCGGGTCAGGGTCCGCTCGCCCTGCGGATGCGGGTCAGCCGCCGCCTGTACCGTCCCGGCGATCAGACCCGCGCCGACCGTCCCGGCCATCAGGCCGCGTCTCGAGAGACTGTTCATTTCGCCATCTCCGGGCTGAAAAGGGAAACGGGGCGCACCGTCTCGATGCGCCCCGTCCGTATACGCGACTGGGACGCGACTAGAAGTGGCGGCGCAGGGTCACGAAGGCCTGACGGGGCGCGCCCGGCAGGAAGGTCTGGCGACCGGCCGTGTTCTGGAAGCCGCCCGAGCCGACCGTCGAGATGTGGTCTTCATCGAACAGATTGGTCACGTTGAACTGGACTTCCGTCCCGTCCAGCCAGTCGGCGCGATCGATGAAGCGGTAGCCGGCGGTGAGCTCGAACAGCGTGTAGGACCCGACCGATTCATCGTTCAGGTAGCTGGAGAAGCGCTCGCCGGTGAAGGACCCTGCGATCGTGCCGTAGAGGCTGCCGTTGTCATAGGCCAGTTCTGCCCGGGCCAGGGTCTCGGGTGTGTTGATCACGGTCTTGCCGGCCGTGGCCGCCACCATGGCTCCCGTACCGTCACGAACATCGTCCTCGTAGGTCGAGTCATTGTAGCTGAACGAGCCGAAGGCCGACCAGTTGTCGGTGAAGTTCCAGACGGCGGCGGCTTCGAAACCGCGGCTCTGAACGGCACCGACGTTCTGGATGCCGTTGCCGAGACCCAGGATCGGGGCACCGAGCGCGACGCCCAGCAGGCGGTTTTCGAACTGCACGTCATAGACGGCAACCGAACCCTGGAGCTGGTCGAAGCGGAAGCGCCAGCCGGCTTCCAGAGTCTTCGAGCGTTCCGGCTCGAGGGTTGCCCGCAGCGCCGCGAAGCCGGCCGCCGTGGCCGAGAACGGACCGCCTGTGTTCGAGGATTCGTAGGCGCGGATGTTCTCGGCATATGAGCCGAACAGCTGCTGGTCTCCGTTGAGGTCCCAGGCGACGCCGATCTGGGGCAGGAAATTGTCTTCCGCCTTGATCGTTCCGGTCTTGTTGGTGCCGGTCACGGTGGTGGCCGAGTTCTCGACGCTCAGAGACTTGAAGCCTGCGTTGACCGTGAGGGCCTCGGTAACCGACCAGCTGTCCTGCAGATAGAACAGGCGGGTCTCGGTCTCGAAGTCATATTCCCACTGGGTGAAGAAGGGGTTGGCCAGGAACTCCAGCGAGTCGCGGGTGTTGGCGGTGCGGGCGAGGCCGTAGAAGCGACGGGCCTGGTTGAAGTCGTTGTTCTCCATCCAGAAGCCGCCCTCGATCTCGTGGTTGCCCACGGTCAGGGTGGCCGAGCCGATCACACCGCGACGCTCGATGTCGTATTCGGTGGTGCGGATCGAGATCGGGCTGGGCGCGGCGATCGCGGCACCGGACTGGTCCGGCGCGCCGACCGGGGTCGCGAGATAGGGGGTCCACCACAGACCCTGGCCTTCGTTCTTGTGGCCATAGCCCGTCAGCGACACGGCGAGCGCGTCGGTAACCGGATAGTTGAGGGTCAGCGCACCGAGGGTGTCATCCCGCAGGCCCGACGCGTCGAAATAGGCGTCATCGACGGTTCCGATCGGAGCCGGATAGACGGTTCCGGCACCGGCGTTGGTCACGGCCGCGCCGGTATCGCCGCGATTGTTGGCGACATCGGCGATCAGGACGGCCAGGGCGTAGTTACCCGAAATGTTGTCGAAGTCGCGGCCGAGACGCGCGATCTGCTCCAGCGACATGTCCTGGTAATCGTTCTCGCGCCGCTCGGAGCGGTTGATGAAGCCGGTGATTTCACCGCGACCGACAGGCTGGAGCAGGCTGAAGTTGATCTGCTGCTGGTTTTGCTCGCCCACACCCTTCCACTTGTCCATCCGGTGATCGACGAAGGACAACGACAGGGCGGTTCCGGCCGGGCCGAAGGCACCGGTGTCGATGCGAACGAACCCACGCGTGGTGTCCTCGCTGCCGTAGGTGCCGGCGACGTCAAAGCCGAACATGTCGGCCGGACGACGGCTGACGAACGCGACTGTGCCGCCCAGGTTGCTGCTGGAAGCCGTGCCGAGCGCGCCCGAGCCCTGGGCCACGTCCACGCGGGCCACGTTCTCGGAAATGATGGCGCGCGAGATGTGCAGGCCGTTGTGGTTGCCGTAGCTCATGTCACCCAGCGGCACGCCGTCGAGGGTGAAGCCCAGCTGGTTCTGGTTGAAGCTGCGCAGCACGATGCGCGCGGACCATTCGTAGTTGCCGAAGGCATCGGCCGACTGGAAGCTGACGCCCGGCAGCCGTTCAATGGCCTTCAACGGGCTGGTACCGGGGGCTTCGACGGCGATGGCGGCTTCGGTGATCGAGGCCTGCTGCCGGCTCTGGCCGAGACCGAAGACGACGACTTCGTCGAGCGCGGTGACCGGACCGTCCGGCTCCGAAACGACGGTCTGGGCCAAGGCCGGTCCCGATGACAGCATGACGCCGCCGATAACGAGCGCGAGCGTCGAAACGCCCGCCAAAAGACGATGATTGGTCATGGTTGTCCCCGAAGATCGTTGTCGTGCCGATGCACGCGACGCGGCCATAGGAGGGGGCGACAACAGCCCGACGACGGCTCAGCGGCGCTTCCGTGACAGCCACCGGTTCGCTCGTCTTTGAGGCCCGGCGTTGCCTAACGGCCTCGCTTGCTCCGCACGCGTTGCATTTACAGGGGTCGGAGTTACAGGCGCCCGGCCTCGCGCAGCTTGTCGATCATCCACACCCTGGCGGGCGGAATCGGGCGGTTCTGGGGGTGGAAGACGAACTGTTCAAGGAAATGACCGGTCAGGTCGAGGCCGGAGCCGACGTCGCCTTCGCCCAGCCCCGCCTGCGCCCCCAGCATGAAGGGGGGCAGTTTCAGCAGCTTGTCGGCATAGGGCTGGCCCGCGTCGCGGCTGACGGCGCGGCCGGTGCGCGGGCTGACCCAGATCAGGTCATCCATGGACCCCGTCACCGCGCAGCGCGACAGGTCGAGGCCGAAGCCCAGATCCTCCAGCAGGCCCGCCTCGAAGCGCACGAAGATGGCGGGCCAGACGTCCGGCAGGGCGAAGGCGCTCATCAGGGCCTCGAAGGCCAGGAAGGCCCCCGGATGCGGCTCGCGCTCGGGCAGGGCCCCTTGCGCCACCGCGGCGGCGGCGGCCAGGCCGGTCAGGGCCATCGGATCATCGAACAGGGCGCTGGGCCCCTCCCCCACCGGCTCCAGCCGCGCCGAGCCGAGTTGGTCGGAGGTCCGGGCCCGGTATTCCGCGGTGACCCGCGCCCCGGCCTGGAGGTAGGGCTTCATCTTGCGAGACGCGCCGCCGGCGACATAGGCGGCGCGCCGTCCGTGTGTCTCGGTCAGCAGTTCGACCACGACGCCGGTGTCGCCATGGGCGCGGGCGGACAGGACGAAGGCGTCGTCGGTGAAATCCATACAGGGGTGTTAGAGGACCGCGCCGGGGTTGGCCATATGTTCCGGTTTCCGCCTACTGCGCCGCCGCCGCACGGATCCGCGCCGTCATGTCACGCGCCAGGGCGTTGGGGATCGGGAAGGTCAGGGCGTACAGGGCGATCCGCCATTTGCCGTCCTCGCCGCGCACCAGCACGCCCGTGCCCCGGCTGGTCCCGTAGCTGGCGTTGTCCAGGGCCTCGTCGAACCAGACCACGCAACGGCAATCCAGCGGAGCCAGGGTCAGCGAGCGCGAGCGCGGCACATAGGTCCAGCCCCGACCGCGGGCGAAATAGGGTTCCGCATAGGACCGGAACTCCGCGATCGACCAGTGCTCGGTCACATCCGAGCCGATATAGGTCGCGTCGGGCGTGAACAGGTCGAAATACACTGCGCCATCCGCCTTCGACGCCGCTGCGTGCAGGGCGTCCAGCGTGGCGGCGGCGGCCGCCTCTTCCGGCGTGTCGGCGGCCTCGCCCGGGGCGTCGATCACCGGCGTGGCGGCCTCGAAGGCCTTGATCTCGGCTGTCATGCCATTCGCGAGATCATTGGGGATCGGATAGCTGAGGGCGTAGCGCAGCACGCGCCACTGCTCACCATCGCGGACCAGCATCCCCTCTCCGCGTGCCGTGCCATAGGTCTCGCTGTCCAGCACCTCGTCGAACCAGGCCACGCAGGCGCAGGGGTCCGGGGCCAGGGTGACATGGCGCTGTCGGCCGCCGTCGCGGGCCGAATAGGTCCAGCCCTCCCCCCGCGCGAACACCGGGGCGGCGAAGGCGAGGAAGGCCTCACGGTTCCAGCGCTCGGAGGTCTCATTGCCGACCCAGACCATGTCCGGGGCCAGACGATCCGCCCAGGCGGCCGGGTCGGCGCGGGCCGCCGCCGCATGCAGCTGGTCCAGAGCGGTCGCCGCCTGCTGCTCGGGCGTGGTCTGCAGGACGATGGCGAGGGTCAGGGCGATCAGGGACATGCCCCACCCTACGCCCGCTTTTCACGCGCCGTCACGCGCGGCGTCCGGCGGGTCAGTCCTTGGCGCTTTCCGGGACGGGATAGGTCGACGGCTTCAGGACCCTGGCCAGCGCCAGCAGATTACGCGCCGCATTGCGCCCGACGCGATCCGACCAGTCGTGCCCCTGGTCGGTCTCGACATAGTCCGGGCCCGGTCCCGGCCCGAGGTGCCAGTAGGTCCAGCTCTGGCCGGGGATGGTGAAGCCCATGTCGATCAGGCCCTGACAGACGGTGGCGACGATATTGTGGGCCCCGTCCTCGTTACCGGTGACGACGACACCGGCGACCTTGCCGAAGGCGACCGGACGGCCCGCCTTGTCGAACTCGGCAAACAGGGCGTCCATCCGCTCCAGGGCGCGCAGGCAGACGCTGGACATCTGGCCCAGCCAGGTCGGTGTGGCGAAGACCACGATGTTGGCGGCCATGATCTTCGCGTGGACCGCGGGCCAGTCGTCACCCCTGCCTTCGTCGGTCCTGATCCCGGGCTTCAGGTTCAGATCCACCAGCCGGATCATCTCGACCTCGGCCCCGCCCTTTTCGAGTTCGGCGATCACGACCCGGGCCAGGGCCTCGGTGCTCGAGGTCGCCGGCGACGGCTTGAGGGTGCAGTTCAGGATCAGGGCCTTCATGGGCGGTCGCTCCAGCATGAGACGGACCAACCCCCGGGAGGGTGATCGCGTTCCACCCGACGAACGATCGGGGGCCGGGTCATTTAACCGGACAGTTGACAACAGATCGGAGCCAAGCCATTTAACTGATCAGTTACATACGAAGCGATCCGATGCAGACCGACCCCCTCAGCGCCAAATTCGCCGCGCTGGCAGACCCGACCCGTCGGGCCATCCTGGCCCGGCTGTGCGAGGGGGAGGCCAGCGTCAACGACCTGGCCCAGCCCTTCGACATGAGCCTGCCCGCTGTGTCGAAACATCTGAAGGTGCTGGAAAAGGCCGGTCTGATCAGCCGCGGCCGCGAGGCGCAGTGGCGCCCCGCCCGCCTCGAGCCGATGGGCATGAAGGGCGTTGCTGACTGGCTCGAACACTATCGCCGGTACTGGGACGCGAGCTTCGACCGCCTCGACGCCTATCTCAAGAAAATCCAGAAGGGAGGCCCCGATGGCCCACGAAACTGACAACCCATGCCACACGCCGGGCCTGCCGAACGGGTTCGACCTGACCCTCAGTCGCCATTTCGACGCACCGCCGGAGACGGTGTGGCGGGCCTGGACGACGCCGGACCTGCTGAAACAGTGGTACTGCCCGAAGCCCTGGTACGTCTCGGAGGCGGTGATCGATCCGCGTCCGGGTGGCGTCTTCAATACGGTGATGAACGGCCCGGACGGCGAGGTCATGCCGAACTCGGGTGTGATCCTGGCGATCGAGCCCAATCGCCGGCTGGTCACAACCGACGCCTTGACCCCGGACTGGAAACCGACCGGCCTGCCCTTCATGGTCGGCGAGATCACCCTGACGCCGACACCGGATGGCGGCACGGACTATGTCGCCGTCGCGCGTCACTGGACTGCGGACACGATGAAACAGCACGAGCAGATGGGCTTCGAGGCCGGCTGGAACGCCGCCGCGGATCAGCTGGCCGAACTGCTCAGGACCCTGTGAGCCAGACCATGACGATGACGGACCCCGGCCTGCCCGAGCTCCCGCCGCTCCTGCCGCACCGGCTGGACCTGGAGCGGATCTTCGACGCGCCCCGCGCCCTGGTCTGGGCGGCCTGGACCCGCCCGGAAATGCGCATCCAATGGCTGGGGCCGGTCGAATGGCCGATGGTGTCGGGCACCAACGACCTGAGGGTCGGCGGCCTGTGGCGCGCCTGCCTCGGCTCGGCGACGACGGACGAGGTCCTGTGGCAGGGCGGGATGTACCGCGAGGTGGTCGAGCCGGAACGTCTGGTCTTCACCTTCAGGTGGGACGAGAGCCACGAGGACGGCCCGCCCGCCGACACCCTGGTCACCGTCCTGCTTCACGAACTGCCGGACGGTCGCACCCGCATGGTCTTCACCCACGAAGGATTGAAGTCAGAGCGGAGCCTCGAGGGCCACACCCACGGCTGGACCTCGACCTTCGGCCGTCTGAACGACTGGCTGAAACAGGATCACTGAGAGAGGAGACGCGCATGAAGATCGTGACCAGCCTCAGCTTCCCGGGCAATTGCCGTGAGGCGTTCGAGTTTTACGCCCGGGTGCTGGGCGGCGAGATCACCGCTGCCATGCCGTATGGGGATGGACCGCCGGAGATGCCGGTGCCTGCCGGGATCAGGGACTGGCTGATGCACTGCTGGCTGCAGGTCGGCGACCAGGCGCTCATGGGCTCGGACATGCACCCCGACTACACTTCGGACATGCACAAGCCCAGGGACGGGTTTGACGTCACGCTCCACACCGACAGCGTGGAGGAAGGCCGCCGCCTGTTCGAGGGCCTGTCGGAAGGCGGCGAGGTCAGGATGCCCTTTGCCGAGAGCTTCTGGTCGCCGGGCTTCGGGGGCTTTACCGACCGGTTCGGCGTGCCGTGGATGATCAATGTCCGGCCGTCTGCCGACTGGCGGCCCGCTTCTTGAGGGCCTCTCCGTCTGATGGAACGCCTGCTGAGCTCGCCCGGCTCGTGCCTCAGCGCCCCATCGCCGTCGGAACGTCGTGGCGCAGGGCCTCCGCCATCCCCTGCTGCGACAGCAGGAAGACCGCGTCGCGCTGATGGTAGTTGTTCGACAGGACAATGACGGTGACGTCCTGATCCGGCTGGTAGGTCATCAGGTTGCGGAATCCCGACCAGCTTCCGGTGTGGAAGATCTGACGGTCCAGGAAGGGTGGCGAGACGCGCTGGCCGATGCTGTTGACGAAGACACCGAAGCCCCAGTCACGCCGCTGGCGGCCGCGTTCCGGCGGCGTGTCCGCCGGCGCGTGGTCGGCGATCATCATGGCATGGCTGCGCGGGCTCAGAAGCTGGCCGCGATGCAGCGCCCGCTCCCAGACCAGAAGGTCGTCCAGCGTCGAATACAGGGCCCCGGCGGCGAAAATGATGCTGACGTTCGCGTCCGGCTGGGGCGATGGCCCGCCGCCGCCGAGATTGGCGTAACCCATGACAACGCCCGACTGGTCGTCGTCATAGCCGGTGTCAGCCATGCCCAGCGGTTTGAAGAAGGCCTTCCGGAGATAGGCGTGCAACGGCATGCCCGAGGCCTTTTCAACCACGGCCCCCAGCAGGTTATAGCCGGCATTGTCGTAACGGACCTTGGTTCCGGGCACGAACTGAAGCTTATAGAGTTTTGATTCTTCAGTAAGTTCTTTAGATGTTGCGGGTGTGACCCGGCGGACGCCCCAGCCGGGCCGGGCCATCAGGTCCGGAACGCCGGAGGTGTGCGAGAGCAGATGATAGAGCCGGATCGGCTCCCAGGCGGCGGGACACGGCTGGATCCATTTGCACAGCGGATCGTGGGTCGAGAGCACGCCTTCGTCCTGCAGCCTCAGGATGGCGGCGGCGGTGAACTGCTTGCTGACCGAGGCGAGGCGGAACCGCGAGTTCAGCCGCAGGGGGGCCCCCGTCCTGCGGTCAGCGAAGCCGTGAACCTGCCGGAACAGGACCTGATCCCCGCGAGCGACCAGCACGCCGCCGGTGAACTGGCCCGAGCCACCCCAGCGATCCAGCTGGGCCTTCAGCGCGGGCAGGGTTTCGACCACCTCGAGTGGCGGCCTGGGCGGCAGGGGCCTGGCCTCAGCCTCGACCGAGGCGGGTCGGACGCTGACCCACGCGAACAGCCCGCCCGCCACGATTATGAGGCAGGCCAGGGCGGCGATCACAAGCCGGGGATGCCCCCCGGCGTTTTTCGGGACGTTGAACACCCGTACTAGACGTCGAAATCCAGCCCGAACTGGGCGTAGAGGGCCCGTGAGTCCTGCCATTTCGGGTCGACCTTGACCGTGATGAACAGGTGCACGGGGCGGTCGAGCAACTCGGTCAGCTCCTCACGCGACTTCTGGCCGATCCATTTCAGCGTCTGGCCGCCCTTGCCAAGGACGATGGGCCGTTGGCTTTCGCGCTCGACATAGATGGTCTGTTCGATCCGGGCCGAGCCGTCGGCCTTGTCCTCGAACGCCGTGGTTTCCACCGCTGCCGAATAGGGCAGCTCCTCGTGGACGCGCAGATAGACCTTCTCGCGCGTGATCTCGGCCGCCAGCACGCGCATCGGCACGTCGGCCGACTGGTCTTCCGGATAGAGCCAGTGACCCGCCGGCATAGCCCTGGCCAGGCGTTGCTTCAGGTCGTCGACGCCGTCGCCGCTGAGGGCCGAGATCATATAGACCTCGGAATAGACGCCGGTTTCGAACATGGCTTGCGACAGGGCCAGCAGGGTGTCGCGGCGCATGCCGTCGATCTTGTTCAGGGCCAGGATGACCTGGGTACCGGTCGCCTTCAGATTGGCGATGATGGTCTCGGTATCCTCGGCCGAGCGGCGGTCGGCGGCCTGGCCTTCCTTGCCCTCGGCGGCGATGTGCGACGCCGCGTCGATCAGGTGCACCACCACATCCGCGTCCGATGCCCCGCCCCAGGCCGAGGCGACCATGGCGCGATCCAGACGACGGCGGGGTGTGAAGATGCCGGGCGTATCGACCAGCACGATCTGGGCGTCGCCTTCTATGGCGATACCGCGCACGGGGAAGCGCGTGGTCTGGACCTTCTGGGTGACGATCGAGACCTTGGTTCCGGTCAGGCGGTTGACCAGGGTGGACTTGCCAGCGTTGGGCGCGCCGATGATCGCGGCAAAGCCTGCACTCTGGTTTTCTGTATCGGTCAAATCACGCCTTCACGCTGCAGCAGGCCGATCGCGGCCGCTTTCTCAGCGTCCTGACGCGAACGCCCTTGTGCGGTCAAGGGCGGATGTCCGGCCACGCTGACTTCGACGGTGAACGTCGGGGCGTGATCCGAGCCCTTGCGTTCGACGATACGGTAGACGGGCAAAGGCTTTGCGTGGGCCAGCGCCCACTCCTGGAGAGCCGATTTCGGATTGGTCAGGGATTTGCGCGGCGGTGCGGCCAGTTCGTCCGCCCAGGTCCGGTCGAACACGGCCCGGGCGGCATCGATGCCACCGTCGAACCAGGCGGCAGCCAGGATCGCCTCCATCGCGTCGCCCAGCACGCCTTCGCGACGGCGACCACCCTGTTTGGCCTCGCCCGGAGACAGGCGCATGGCGTCGCCGACCCCTATGGCTTCGGCGACGCGCGCGCAGGCCGCCTTGTCGACGAGGGCATGCAGGCGGGAGGACATCTCACCCTCGTCGGCCGCGGGATAGTCGCGCATCAGCCGGTCGGCGACCAGCAGGCCGAGCACCCGGTCGCCGAGGAACTCCAGCCGCTGATTGTCCGCGAACAGGCGTCCGCGGGCATCGCGCTCTGCCCCCTCCCCCACACTGGCGTGGGTCAGGGCGAGGTCCAGCAGGGCCGGATCCCGGAATTCGTGGCCGAGGCGGCGCGTCAGGGCCCGGACGGCTTCGGCCCGTCGATCCGCCATCAGTTCAGGACGGTGAAGAACCGGCTCGGACGGATGTTCTTGAACCAGCTGACCGGATTCCACAGCGAGGCACCGGGTGTCCACGAGAACAGGATGATGTCCGCCTTGCCGATCAGGTTCTCGGCCGGCACGAGGCCAACGCCCTGGGACTGCTCGACGCGGCTGTCGACCGAGTTGTCCCGGTTGTCGCCCATCATGAAGTAGTGGCCGACCGGAACCTCGAACACCGGGGTGTCATCCAGGTCATTGCCGGGACCGAAGTCCTGGATGGTGATGGTCTTGCCCCCGGGCAGGGTCTCGCGCATCCGCACGATCGGCATGCCGTACATATTGGTCACATCGTCGCCGCTGACCACCACGTCGCGCACAGGCTGACCGTTAATGTTCAGCACGTTGTTGATCATCTGGATCCGGTCGCCCGGCAGGCCGATCAGGCGTTTGATGTAGTCGGTCTTGTTGTCGCGCGGCAGTTTGAAGACGACGATGTCGCCGCGTTTCGGCGTCTGCCCCAGGATGCGGCCATCGAAGACCGGCGGGCTGAACGGGATGGAGTGTTTCGAATAGCCGTAGCTCCACTTCGATACGACGATGTAGTCGCCTTCGTAGAGGTTGGGCTCCATCGACGCCGACGGGATGGTGAAGGGCTGGAACAACACGACGCGCAGGACGAAGGCAATCAGCAGGGCGAAGAAGATCGTCTTGACGAACTCGAAGCTCTCGCTGCTCGAGCCGCCGGCAGACTTTTTCTTGCTTCCCTTGCCGCGTGCGTAGACCGGAGTCGTGCTCACCTCCTCGAACGGAGCGTCACCGGAGTCGCTCCAGACCGGCGGCTTTGATGCGGCGGCCACTGCCCCACCGACGACTGCGGCGGCGATCGGTGCCGCGTGCTCGTCGTGGCCGTGCGCGGCAGGCGCGGCGTGACCGTGGTCGTCATGGCCATGGGCCGGAGCGGCGTGTCCGTGATCGTCGTGACCGTGCGCGTCAGGCGCGGCATGGCCGTGGTCGTCGTGACCGTGCGCGTCAGGCGCTGCGTGACCGTGGTCGTCATGGCCATGGGCCGGAGCGGCGTGTCCGTGATCGTCGTGACCGTGCGCGTCAGGCGCGGCATGGCCGTGGTCGTCGTGGCCGTGCGCGTCAGGCGCTGCGTGACCGTGGTCGTCATGGCCATGGGCCGGAGCGGCGTGTCCGTGATCATCGTGACCATGGGCGGGCGCGGCATGGCCGTGATCGTCGTGGCCGGGTGCGTCAGGCGCTGCGTGGCCATGGTCGTCGTGGCCGTGCGCGGCAGGCGCAGCATGCCCGTGATCATCGTGACCGTGACCCGCGTCATGACCGTGATCGTCGCGCGGCTTGTGCTCGTCGCTCATTGTGACTCTATCCCCCAGCCGCTGTTCGCGGTCATTGCGGCGAAATCGGTATAACGTGATTAAGCTATCGGCAAGGCTTCGATCACCACGAACGCCAGGGCGTAGGGATGCTCGTCGCTGAGCGTCAGATGTATCCGGGGTTCGTGACCGGCTGGTGTCAACCTGTGCAGGTGTTCCGCGGCATGTCCGGTCAGGGCCAGGGTCGGCTGTCCCGAGCGCTGGTTCACCACCCCCATGTCCCGCCAGTAGACGTCGGTGCGCATGCCGGTTCCCAGGGCCTTGGCGCAGGCCTCCTTTGCCGCGAACCGCTTGGCATAGCTCCACGCGGGGTCCGGCTTGCGGTCAGACCTGGTCTGCTCCAGTTCGGTAAAACAGCGCTGTTTGAAGCGGTCGCCGAACCGATCAAGAGAGCGCTGGACCCGCCGGATATCGCACAGGTCCGCCCCGACCCCGAGAATCACGGCACGGCGTCCATCGCCGCCCGCATCCGGTGGATGGCGCTGGTCAGGCCGGTGAACACCGCCTCGCCGATCAGGAAATGGCCGATATTCAGTTCCCGCACCTCGGCGATGGCCATCATGTGCGGTGCCGTGACGTAGTCCAGTCCATGGCCGGCGTGAACTTCCAGGCCGAGGTCGAAAGCCAGGGTTGCCGCCGCCTGCAGCCGCTCAAACTCGATCGCCCGGTCGTCGCCGTCCAGATGGCAGTAGCGTCCGGTGTGAAGCTCCACCACCTGGGCCCCCACCGCGTGGCAGGCCTCGATCTGCGCCCGGCTCGGTTCGACGAACAGGGACACCCGCATCCCGGCGTCGGCCAGGGCCTTTACGACCGGCTCGATGCGGGCTTCCTGCCCCGCGACGGCCAGCCCGCCCTCGGTCGTCACCTCCTCGCGCCGTTCCGGCACCAGACAGGCGGCATGCGGGCGATGCCGCAGGGCGATGGCCAGCATTTCATCGGTCACGGCCATCTCGAGGTTCAGCGGCCGCCCGGCCTCGGCGCAGAGCCGGCTCAGGGCTTCGATATCGCTGTCGGTGATGTGGCGACGATCCTCGCGCAGATGGGCGGTGATGCCGTCGGCCCCGGCGGCGAGAGCCTCGCGCGCTGCCCGCACCGGGTCCGGATGCACCCCGCCTCGGGCATTCCGCACCGTGGCCACGTGATCGATGTTGACGCCGAGGCGCACGGGAGACGTCATCGGCCTAACCCTTGCTCGCCAGCCGGCGGCTGCCGGGATCCTCGACCGGCAGCGCCGCAAGCTCCGGCGGCAGGGCGTCGGCCGGATAGGCCGGTACATCCAGCGTCGCCAGCGCCACCAGCGGCACGCCGACATCGGCCCGCCCGCCCGAGCGATCCACGATACAGGCTGCCGCCACGACCGTGCCGCCCGCCGCCTCGATGGCCGCAATACATTCCCGCGAACTCAGGCCCGTGGTGACGATGTCCTCGACCATCACGACCTTCTGGCCGGGTTCGACGTGGAAGCCGCGACGCAGTTTGAACACGCCCCCCTCCCGCTCGACATACATGGAGGGCACGCCCAGCCAGCGCGCGGTCTCATAACCCGGAATAATGCCGCCGACGGCGGGCGAGATCGCCACGTCCACCGGACCGACCGCCGCGACGATTTTCTCGGCCAGCGCCTTGCACAGCCGGGCGCAGCGTTCGGTGTCCATGAAGACGAGGTTCTTCTGCAGGAACACCGGACTGTGCAGGCCCGAGGACAGCACGAAATGGCCTTCACGCAGGGCACCGGCGCCACGGAATTCGTTGAGTACGTCGTCTGAGGTCATGGCGGTTGTCATAACGGGCGCAACCGCTGCCGCAAGCCCCTAGCCCCGCGCCCTTTCGACCGTGTCGACCGAAGGGTTGGTGCGCAGGGCGGCCATGATGGAGGTCGCGTGTTTGGCGTCCTCGACCTCCATGTCGATGTCGACGTCGAAGAAGTCCTGCTGCCGGTGGCTCATGACCAGGTTCAGGATGTTGCCGCCGGCCTCGCCGATGATGGTGGCGACCTGGCCGAGGACCCCGGGCGCATTCTTGATCGTGGCCCGGATGCGGGCGGCCGCCACGGCCCCCTGCTCGGCCTGCGGGGTCCATTGCAGGTCCTGCCAGACGGAATCGTCGTCGGCGACGTCGGCCAGGCGCTGGCAGTCGATGGTGTGGACCGTCAGGCCGGCCTCCGGCTCCAGAATGCCCACGATGCGGTCCCCCGGCACGGGCGAGCAGCAGTGGCCGAAATGGATGCTGACCCCCGGCGTCAGGCCGCCTCCGCGCACAAACAGGCGGGCCTGTTCGTCGCCGATCCGCTTGCGGTCCGGACCGGCCTTGAGGCGGCCCTTCAATGCGGGGAACAGGGTCTCGCCGACCTTGGCCGCCGAAACCCGCCCGCGACCGATGGCCTCGTAGAGATCGTCTTCCGATGCGAACGACAGGGTCTCCAGCATCGCCTTGAGCGAGACCTCGGCCAGGGTCTTGCCGGCGCGCGACAGGGTCTGCTCCAGAGTCCCGCGCCCGAGCTTCTGGAACTCGCCGCGCTCGGACGTGCGGATGTGGCGTCGGATGGCCGAGCGCGCACGGCCGGTAATCGTCAGGGACCGCCAGTCGACCGGGATCTCCCGCTTCGCGCCGCGCACGATCTCGATGACGTCGCCGTTTTGAAGCTGGGTCCGCATCGGCTTCAGTTCGCCGTTGATCTTGGCACCCACAGCCGTGTCGCCGACCTCGGTGTGAACGGCATAGGCGAAATCCAGCGGCATGCCGCCGCGCGGCAGGGTGATCAGCGACCCCTTGGGCGTGAAGACGAAGACCTGCTCGAGATACATCTCCAGCTTGGCGTGCTCGACCCAGTCCTCACCGCCCTCGCCGTGCTCGATGACCTGAACGAGGTGGCGAAGGTTCTGCAGCGGGTCACGACCGCCGTCCGCCTCCATGGCCTCCTTGTCGAAGCCGTAGGACTTGTTCTTGTAGGCCCAGTGCGCCGCCACCCCGTCCTCGGCCACCCGGTCCATGGCTTCGGTGCGGATCTGCATCTCGATGCGCAGGCCAGACGGGCCGACAACAGTCGTGTGCAAAGACCTGTAGTTGTTGGATTTCGGGGTCGAGATGAAGTCCTTGAACCGCTCGGGCACCATCGGCCAGGCGCGGTGGATGACGCCGAGGGCGCGGTAGCAGTCATCCTCGGCCTCGACGAGGACCCGGAAGCCGTAGATGTCCGACAGGGACGAAAATCCGACCGACTTGCGCTGCAGCTTGCGCCAGATCGAATAGGGCGTCTTTTGCCGGCCGAAGACCTGGGCGATGACCCCGGCCTCGGACAGCACCCGCTCGACCTCGCTCGACACGCCGTCGATGGCCCGGCCGTGTTCCAGCTTCAGCGCCTCAAGTCGCCGCTCGATGGCGGTACGGGCGGTCGGGTTCAGGTGTTCGAAGGCCAGCTCTTCCAGCTCGGAGGCGATCGAGTGGATGCCGATCGAGCGGCCCAGCGGCGCATACACTTCCAGAGTCTCGCGACTGATCCGCTCGCGCTTCTCAGGCTTGACGTGTTTCAGCGTCCGCATGTTGTGCAGACGGTCGGCCAGCTTCACCAGCAGGACGCGAACGTCCTTGGAGATGGCGAGGATGAATTTGCGCAGGTTCTCGGCCTGGCGCGTGTGCTCGGCCTGTAGCTCCAGCCGCGACAGCTTGGTCACGCCCTCGACCAGCGAGGCCACCTCCTCGCCGAACCGCTCGGCGATGTCGTCGCGCGTCGCCGAGGTGTCCTCGACGACATCGTGCAACAGAGCGGTGACGATGGTGGCGGTATCGAGCCGGTAGTCGGTCAGGATGCCCGCGACCTGGATCGGGTGGGCGAAATACGGATCGCCCGAGGCCCGCATCTGCGAGCCGTGCATCTTCATCGCATAGACATAGGCACGGTTCAGCAGCGCCTCGTCCGCGGTCGGGTCATAGGCGCGGACGGCCTCGACCAGTTCGAACTGGCGCAGGACCTTCGAGCGCGGATGCTCGGACGTGTCCACGTGGGGACGCGGACCTCCGGGATCGTTCAGATTGGCGGGTTCGGGCGTCGGCGCGGGCTGCCGCGCCGGCAGGATGGTGATACCGTTGGCGGGTTCCGCCGTCAGTAGCGTTCCTCCTGGCCGCCGTCGCGGTCGCTTTGCAGCGCCCGGATCAGCTCGGCCTCGGCCATGTTCATGTGCTGGGGTTCAGCCAGCAGGCCCACGATTTCAGCCTCGTCCTCGGCTTCGGTGCGCTCGTCGACGCGTTGCAGGGCGACGATGACGGTCTCGCGCAGCTCGTCCGGCACGACGGTCGAATCGGCCAGTTCGCGCAGGGCCACGACCGGGTTCTTGTCGTTGTCGCGATCGATGGTCAGCGGCGCGCCGTTGGCGATGGCGCGGGCGCGGTTGCCCGCCAGCAGGACCAGGCCGAACCGGTTCGGCACCTTCTCGATGCAGTCTTCGACAGTGACGCGAGCCATGAATATCCTCGGGCGCGGGGGGAGAACCGCACAAACTATAGGGTTGGACTGAATTGTGCAACGCCGCATGGGCGGGAATGAGGCGTCAGCGGCAAGGCGTGGCGTCTTTTCCCACGGACGCGGCCGCCGCGAGCGTCGACGCCGTGCCTCCTGCCGGATGCCGCCAGTCCGGCGCGATCTCGGCCAGCGGGCCCATCACGAAGCGCCGGTCGGCCGCCCGCGGGTGAGGCAGGATCAGCCCGGACAGGTCGCCCGTGATGCGCCCGTAGGCGATCAGATCGAGGTCAAGGGTCCGTGGTGCGTTCGCGGTGCCCCGCTGCCGCCCGAAAGCCTCCTCGATCCGGCCCAGAGCCGCCATCAGGGCGTGGGGGTCATGGTCGGTGCGCACGATCACCGACCCCGTTCAGGAACGGCGGATCCGTCGGATCGGGCCAGGCCGCCGACCGCCACCATGATGACCGCGCCGGCCACGTCGATCCCCTCGGAGCGGAACCGCGCCAAAGCGGCTTCCAGCGCCTCGCTGCAGTCGGTCCAGGGCCCGCAATCGTTACAGCCCAGCGCCACGACGACAGCGTCGTCCAGCCCGGCCGCGCCCTCGAACGGCACAGACGGCGGCGCTTTTTGCTGCGAGCCGGGCTTTTCCATCCGGGCGTCTTACACCAAGGAGGACATGTGCGCCCGCGCGTTGTCGAAGGATTCGCCCGTCTTGCCGATCGCCCCGAACACTGTCTTGGCCGAGCCGCCCCGCGACTGCCCCCTGTGCCCTAGGCTGGTCGACTACCGCCGCGAGAACCAGCGCCAGAACCCCGACTGGTTCAACGGCCCCGCCCCGTCGTTCGGCGATCCGGAGGCCCGTCTGCTGGTCGCGGGTCTGGCCCCTGGCCGCACCGGGGCCAATCGCACCGGTCGGCCGTTCACCGGCGACGGTGCCGGGGTGATCCTCTACGAGACCCTGATCAAGACCGGTTTCGCGACAGGCCAGTACGAGGCCCGCCCCGACGACACGCTGACGCTGGTCGACTGCATGATCACCAACGCCGTCCGCTGCGCCCCGCCCGGCAACAAGCCCCTGCCCATCGAGGAGACGACCTGCCGGCCGTTCCTGACGGCGCGTCTGGCCGCCCTGCCCCGGCTCAAGGTCATCGTCACCCTGGGCGACGTGTCACGGCGCAATGTGCTGAAGGCGCTGGGCCTGTCCGGCTCTGCGGCCCCGCCCGGGCACGGGGTCGAGGCGGCACTGGGCGGCTATGTGATCCTCAACAGCTATCACTGCTCCCGCCTCAACACGAACACCGGCCGTCTGACCCCCGCCATGTTCGAGGCCATCTTCCGCCGCGCCCGCGAAATCATCGAATCCTGACCGAACGCCGCTCTCCAAACCGGCGAGTGTGGCTCCCGCGCCACGCGAATCAGCGGGCGCCGGGTGTAGCGTCATCCTCCAGGAACAGTGCTGCGTACCTTGCGTTGATCGAACAGCTTTGGAGGGCTGTGATGCGTAGGTCGAACGGGGTCTTTTCACCCCAGGAACGGAAGACGGCCATCTGGGCCCTGCTGATGGCGGGCCTGATCGCGGCGCTGGGGCTCTTCGTCCAGCAATACAGCCAGCCCTCGGTCGGACCCGGGGGAATCGATGCCTATGCGACGGCCTCGACTCCGGGGGTTCTGGACGCCCAGCCTGTACTGGACCTCTCTAACCCCCTGGGGTGAGCCCTCAGCCCCGGTCCTTCATCAGCCGGGCCTTGTCGCGCTGCCAGTCGCGCTGGGCTGTGGCCTCGCGTTTGTCGTGCAGCTTCTTGCCCTTGGCGAGGGCGATCTCGATCTTCGCCTTGCCCGCCTCGTTCAGATACAGCTTGACCGGAATGATGGTCTGGCCGTCGCGCTGGACGGCGCCGATCAGCTTGTCGATCTGCTTGCGGTGCAGCAGCAGCTTCCGGTGCCGGCGCGGCTCGTGGTTGAAGCGGTTGGCCTGTTTGTAGGGCGGGATGTCGGCGTTCACGAGCACGATCTCGCGCCCCTCCACCGCCGCATAGCTCTCGGCGATATTGGCCCGGCCGTCGCGCAGCGCCTTGATCTCGGTGCCGAGCAGCATGATGCCGGCCTCGACGTAGTCCTCAAGGAAATAGTCGAATTTCGCCCGCCGGTTCTCGGCGATGATCTTCATTTTCGGTGCCGTCGAGGCCATCAGTCCAGCCCGGCTTCGGTCATGGCGCGGTCGATGGCCGGCTTCACCGCCTCTGCGGTCAGGGACAGCGGCAACCGCACCTCTTCACCGCACAGGCCCAGCCGCGACAGGGCGTATTTGGCCGGCGAGGGCGAGTTGTCGAGGAACAGGGCCTTGTGCAGGCCGATCAGCCGGTCCTGCCAGTCGCGCGCTGTGGCATAGTCGCCCGCTGTCGCCGCCTCATGCAGTGCGACCATCCCTTCCGGATGGACGTTCGATGTCACCGAGATCACGCCGACGCCGCCGTGGGCGTGGTAGCCGAGGTAGCTGGGGTCGTCACCCGAGATCAGGTCGAACTGCCCGCCGATATTGGCGCGCATCCAGCTGACGCGGGACAGGTCGCCGGTCGCGTCCTTGATGCCGACGATGTTCGGATGGGTCGCCAGCCGTGCGACGGTGTCGTTTGACAGGTCCACACCGGTCCGGCCGGGCACGTTGTACAGCAGCACCGGCAGCTGTACGGCCTCGGCAATGGCCTCGAAATGCAGGGCCAGACCCTGCTGCGATGGCCGGTTGTAATAGGGGGTGACGACCAGGGCCCCGTCCGCCCCCACGGTCTTGGCGTGACACACCAGTTCGATCGCCTTGTCGGTCGCCGGGGACCCCGCCCCGGCGATGACGCGGATGCGGCCGGCCGCGACCTGAACGCAGAGTTCAACGACGCGTTTGTGCTCGTCAAGACTCAGGGACGCGCTCTCGCCCGTCGTGCCCATCGGCACGACGCCGTGGATACCGGCGGCGATCTGGCGTTCCAGAAGTCGGGTGAAGGCGGCTTCGTCCACCTTTCCGTCACGAAGTGGTGTGATCAGGGCGGTGATCACGCCCTTGAACAAGGGGGCGGTCATTGAGAGAGTTGGTCCTGCGTGGAAATGGCGACAGTCGCCGCGACAAGCGCCGGAGGGTAGGTTGCCGGTCGCAGGACCGCAACCACGACGCATGGAGTTCGGACACGCAATGATCGCTGCCAGCCTCGCGGCCGCCCTGGCCCTTCTCGCGCCCGCGCCTGAAACCCTGCTGCCGCAGGAAATCCCCTACAGCGCTGTCGCATCAGGCCCGGTCAGCAATCAGGCGCGTCTCCTGAACGATCAGGACACCGCCCTTTTCCGCCAGGGACTCGCCGCAGCCCGCGCGCGCGATGTGACCGGGGCTCGTACGGCCACCGCCCGGATCGGGGACCCGACGGCCCGAAAACTGGTCGAATGGGCCTTGTTCGATACCTCGGCCGAGCAACTCCCCTACAGTGACCTGGTCGTGGCGCAGACGGCGTTCGCCGGCTGGCCGCGGGCCGAGAGCCGCCGCATGGCCGCCGAACGCTCGCTGGATCTCGCTTCGGCCGGCCCGGAAGCGGCCTCGGCCCTGTTCGCGTCCGCGCCGCCCCTGACCGTTCAGGGAGCCATCGCCCTGACCGACGCCCTCGAACAGCGAGGCCGCCGCAACGAGGCCCGTGCCCTGATCACCGACTGGTGGCGCACCCGCTCGTTCGACGACGCCGCCCAGACCCGCATTCTGAACCGTTGGGGCGGCTGGCTGACGCAGGCCGACCACGAGGCGCGGTTGAACATGTTGCTTCTGGGCTCGCACGGCCCGGCGACCCGGGCGATGGCTGCGCGCGTGCCGGCCGATCGACAGGCCGTGGCCAATGCCGTGATGGCCCTGCGCACGGCCTACAGCCCCGACGTCATCGTGGCGGGCCTCAGCCCGTCGCAGGCCATGGATCCGGCCGTCGTGCTGGAACGGGTGCGCCTGCTCCGCTCGCAAAATCGCCAGTCGGAAGGCTTCGCCCTGCTGCGCGCCCTGCCCGCCGCGCCGTCACACACCGATGGCCAGAACACACTGTGGAGCGAGCGCCGCAACTATTTCCTCGACGCCCTGCAGCAGCGCAACTGGCAGGCGGCCTATGACGCCATGGCCGGCCACGGCTTCCCCGCCGGAGACCGCAAGGTCGACGCCGAGTTCTTCGCCGGCTGGGTCGCGCTGGTGAAGCTGAACGACCCCGCCCGGGCGACGACGCATTTCGAGGCCCTGCGCCAGATGTCGTCGACCCCGATCACCCAGGGCCGCGCCCTCTACTGGCTGGGCCGCGCCGCCGAGACACAAGGGTCAACGCCGGCGGCCGTGAACTACTACCAGGCCGGTTCGCGCCACATCCAGACCTTCTACGGCCAGCTGGCCGCCGAGAAGGCGGGCATGACGACCCTGACCCTGCCGGGCGATCCCGCCCCGTCCGCCGCCGATATCGCCGCCTTCGAAGGCAATGAGGTCGTGCGGGCGCTTCGAATCCTCGGCGAGACCGGCGAAACCAGCCTGTTCCGGGTCTTTGCCTATCAGCTCGACGACACCCTGCCTGACGACTCCCAACTGGCCTTGCTGATGGATCTGTCGCGCAACTACGGCGAAGGTTTCACCGCCATGATGGTCGGACGCGCGGCAAGCCAGCGCGGCTTCCTGATGCCCGAGCGCCAGTACCCCATTCGTATCCCTCCGCAGGTTGCGGGGGCCGCGCCCCTGGAGTTCACCCTGGCGATCACCCGTCAGGAATCCAGTTTCGATCCACGCGCCCGCTCCGGTGCCGACGCCCGCGGCATGATGCAGTTCCTGCCGGCGACCGGCGCGGCCGTCGCCCGCCAGCTCGGCATGCCCTTCTCGGCCGAACGGCTGTGGGACCCGGACTTCAACATGACGCTGGGCAGCTACCACCTCGGCGACCTGACCGGCAATTTTGGCGGCTCCATGCTGCTGGCGACGATTGGGTACAACGCCGGCCCGGCGCGGCCGCCCCAGTGGACCGCGCGCTGCGGTGATCCGCGCGCCGGCACGGTCGACCCGACCGACTTCATCGAGTGTGCGCCCTTCACAGAGACCCGCAATTATATGATGCGAGTCATGGAAAACATGCAGATTTATCGCGCCAGATTGAACGGTGGCTCGGCACCTTTGAGGCTGTCGGAAGACCTCAGACGGGGCATGCCGGTGGGGCCGGGCCCCTATACGGTCTCTGCGTCCGAGACGGATTCGACGGCGACGCCCTACCCGGCCAACTGACGCCGGCCGGCCGCCAGAAGCGGTCCGTCCGGTCCGTCGATCCAGCGGCCACTCAGGCCGAACACCTGTGCCATCACCTCGGGCACAAGGGCTCGCATGGGTGGAGCATCGGCAACGACCCTGCCGTGATCCAGCACCACGACCCGATCGGCGAACCGCGCCGCCAGGGTGAGATCATGCAGGCTGACCAGGACCGCCTGCCCGTTCCGGGCCCGCGCCTGAAGGCGTTCCAGCACCATGAGCTGCGCCTCGGGGTCCAGCCCGGCGATCGGTTCGTCGACCAGCAGCCCCGTCGCCCCGGTCGTCAGGGCCCGGGCCAGAAGCACCCGGGCGCGCTCGCCGCCGGACATCTCGGCCACGCCGCGATCGGCCAGATGTGCGGCCTCGACCTCCTTCAAGGCGTCGAGGGCACGCGCCTGCGCCTCGCCGGCCTGCAGGAAGGGCAGACCGAGGGCGGCGACTTCTATGGCCGGCAGGTTCCAGGCAATCCGGCGTTCCTGCGGCAGGTAGGCGACCCGTTCGGCCCGACGGCCCGGTGTCAGTGACAGGACCTGCTCGCCGTCCAGCCGCACCTGCCCGCCGGTCAGGGGCAGAAGGCCGGCCAGGGCCCGGATGACACTCGACTTGCCGGCCCCGTTCGGTCCGACCACGGCCACCAGCTCTCCGGCATCAACGGACAGGTCGACCGCGTCCAGCACGTCGCGTCCGCCCAGTGACGCCGTCGCGGCGATCAGGGCCAGGGCGCTCACAGCCGCCACTCCCGCGCCGCCCGCCACGCAATCAGGGCAAACAGGGGGGCACCGACCAGCGCCGTCAGCACCCCCAGCTTCAGTTCCTGATCGGTCGGTATCAGACGGGCCAGCAGATCCGCCGCCACCAGCATCAGGCCGCCCGCCAGCGCCGAAGGAGCCAGCAACCGCCCCGGATCGCCGCGCACGGCGCTGCGCACCAGATGCGGGGCCGCCAGACCGACGAAACCGATGACGCCGGCGACCGCCACCGCCGCACCGGCCGCGAGGGCGGCGGCCAGCAGGGCCAGCAGGCGCAGGCGGACCAGGGGCAGACCCGAGGTCCGTGCCGTCTCTTCGCCAAGGCTGAGCATCCTCAGGCCCGGCGCGGCCAGCGCCGCAAGGATACCCGACACCAGTACCGCCGGGGTGACCCAGGCCACATCGATCCAGCTGCGGTTCTGCACCGAACCGAGCAGCCAGCTCATGATCTCGGCCGTCGCGATGGGCGATGGCGACAGGTTGAAGATCAGGGCCGTGGCCGCGCCGGCGAAGCTCGATACGGCCACGCCGAACAGGATCAGGGCCTCGGGCGACCGGACGCGGGCCGAGAACAGGATCAGCAAGCCGCCCGCCAGACCGGCTCCGGCCAGGGCCGAGACCTCGACCACGCCCGGCATCGCGGCCGCTCCCAGCACGATGGCGGTCGCGGCACCAAGCGATGCGACCGCTGACACGCCCAGCACACCGGGATCGGCCAGCGGATTTCTCAGCAATCCCTGCATGACCGCACCCGCCAGTCCTAGTGCCGCGCCCACCATCAGGGCGGTGATCACGCGCGGCGCGCGGACCTGCCACAGAACCTCGCCCGGGCCGGACGCGGGATCGCTGAAGGCCTGCGCCCATTGCCCGGCAACGAACAGGCTTTCACCCAGCAGTACGCCGGCGAAAACGGCCGCGAGGATCAGCGCGGTCAAGATCAGGGTCAGGCGCGAAACCTTCACGCACCGGCCTTGAGCATCGCCGCCGCATCGGCGGCGAACCATGCCGGGCAGGTCAGGGTCGCCGCGGGCAGTCTGGCCGCGATCCGCCCTCGCGCCAGTCGCTGCAGGACGGGATGGCGCCCTGGGCCGCGCCAGTCACTCCGGGCTTCGTCGAAGAAGCCCAGAACGAAACGCGCCGGCGGTGACAGAATCATCCGCTCGATGCTGACCGGCATGAAAGACGGCGCGGCCACGGCATTGGCGAACCCCGCGGCCGTCAGGATGGCGTCAATCAGGGTCCCCTTCCCCGCCGTGAATCCACCGGCGGTCAGATACAGGGCCCGCGGTTTCGCCGACCCGCCGGTCTGAGTCGGCTCCGCCAGGGTCTGGTCCATTCGGTCGATCAGGGCCTCGCCCGGTCCCGAGGCACCCAGGCCGAGGGCGACGGAGCGGATATTCCCCCGAATTCCGCCAAAGCCCGTCGCGTCCTCGATGGTCAGAATGCGAACGCCGTCCGCCTCCAGGCGCGCCAGCAGGCGGGGTTCTCCACCCCAGTATCGAACCACGACATCAGGCTGAAACGTGATCGCCGCCTCCAGCGTCGGCCGGACCAGACGATGCCCGGCTGCGGCCGGACGCATCCAGGCATCGGGATCGTCGGCGCGCGGCGACAGGGCCAACTCCGCGTCGGGGGCCAGCGCCAGCACATACTGATCGGCGCACTGATCCAGCGACATGATCCGCAACGGTCGCGCCTCGGCCGCGCCCGGCGCGACGAGGATCACGCCGGCGAGCACCCGTGTGAAGGACTTCATGGTTTGAGCAGCCCCGCCAGCAGCCCGTCCATCAGGGTATTGACCAGGGTCTCGCGGTCCACCCAGTCGAAATAGGGTTTGGTGATCATCAACGAAACGACGCCGTGACCGCCGGCCCACAGGGCCTGCGCCGTACTCCTGGCATCTCCGCGCAGATGGCCCGCCGCCGCGATGTCCTCGACCGTCCGTTCAAACGAGCGGAAGAGTTCGTGCCCCAGTTCTGTCGCGGCGGACTGGGCCCCTTCGCGCAGTTCAACGGGGCGGGTCATATAGGCCAGCCGGTAGGCATTCGGATTCTCGAACCCGAAATTGACATAGGCTCGCAACATCAACCGAAGCCGGATCTCCGGCCCGCCGGGATGGGTGATCGCGGCCTCATTGGCCGCCAGCAGGGATGAAAACGCGCGGCTGCAGATTTCGTGCAGGATCGCGCTCTTCTCCGGGAAATGCATGTACAGCGCGGTGGACGACAGTCCGACCTCGTCCGCGATCTTGCGGATCGTGGCCCCTTCATAGCCATGTTCCACGAAGATCCGCTCGGCCGCCGCCAGAATTTCGGCACGGCGCGCATGACCTTCGCCTTTCGGCTTTCTCTGCGAACGGGGATTGGGGGTTACGGCGGTCAAAACGCGCACTCCGAACGTCCGCACATTGAATAGCGGCATTCCCCGACATCCGCCAACCGCTTGCCGTGCGCGAATCAGCAAGATAACCATGCGTTGTGGAACCTCTGGGGATAAGCAATCTTGAGGACCGTCGGCGTGACGCTGATCGGTACGGTCCGCCGTTGCCCCGGAGCGCGGCCAATCGAGGGATTGCGCCCTTTCAGGCCGGCGTCCTGCTCCTGCTGGCGACGTCGACAGGTCTCATGGTGTGGTTCGCACCTGAAAGCCTTGGGCGGGGGGTCATCCTGGCGGGTGCCTGGGGCTTTCTGGTCGTCGCTGTCTGGCGCGTCGGTCTGATCATCGTCAGCGCCGTCTCACCCCCCTCTCCGCCGGAACCGCCGACCTGGCCGCGCTACACCATCCTTGCGGCGCTGCATGACGAGGCCGAGGTCGTCGGCCAGTTGATCGAGCGGCTGTCGCGGATCGACTACCCGGCGGACAGGCTGCAGGGTCTGCTTTTGCTGGAGGCGCATGACCACGACACCATCGCCACGGCCCTGGCGACGCCCCGGCCTGGCTGGCTGGATGTATTTGTGGTCCCGCCCGGCGTGCCGCAGACCAAGCCGCGGGCGCTGAACTGTGGGCTCGCCCACGCCACGGGAGACCTGCTGACCGTTTATGACGCGGAGGACGATCCGGATCCCCTCCAGCTGCGCGAGGCGGCGAGCCAATTCGCCGCCGACCCGACCGGTCGACTGGCCTGCCTGCAGGCACCCTTGCGGATCCGGCCGGGCCGCCCCTCTGATCGATCATCCTTCCTTGATCGCCAGTTCGCCGCCGAATACGCCAGCCTGTTCGAGACGGCCTTGCCAGGGATGGCGCGGCTGGGCCTGCCGTTTCCGCTGGGTGGCACCAGCAATCATTTTCGGACCGACGTCCTCAGCGCCGTCGAGGGGTGGGATTCCTGGAATGTGACCGAGGATGCCGACCTCGGATTCCGCCTCTGGAGCCGGGGCTGGCGGCTGGGCGTCCTCTCCCGCCCGACCTGGGAAGCCCCGCCGGGCAGGCTCGATGACTGGCTGCCCCAGCGAACGCGCTGGCTGAAGGGCTATCTGCAGACCTGGGGCGTGCATACGCGCCGGCCGTGGCACCTGGGCTGGCGCGGTGTCACCGCCCTCACCCTGACCGTCGGGGCCGGTCTTGCGGCAGCGGCACTGCACGGCCTTTCGCTGGCCTGGGTCGCGGCCGCGGTGCTGGTGTCCCTGATCGCCGGCCTCCCGCCGGAAACGCCGGCCCTGGCTGTCAGCGTTCTGGTGCTCGGCGCGGCCTCGGCCTGGCTGTCGTGCGCCATCGGGGCGCGGCGAGCGGGCGTGCCCTACGGCCCTGCTGACATGATCGCGGCACCCGCCTACTGGGCCCTGCTCAGCCTGGCCTTCGCCCATGCGCTCTGGCGGCTGATCCGCAACCCCTTCGCCTGGGACAAGACCCGGCACCGACGCGATGCCCCGCTCCCGGAAGGCGAAGCCGCCGCGGAAACACACGAGGCGCTGGACGCGACCGCGCCTCTCCGCCTATCAGCCACCTATGCCGCCGCGTCTGAACCCGTCGCCTGAAACCCTGATCACCCGCGCCTGGGCCGATTACGCCCTTCTGGACAGTGGCGACGGCCGCAAGCTGGAACGCTATGGTCGCTTCACCGTGGTCCGGCCGGAACCCCAGTGCTTCTGGGCCCCGCGCGATCCGGCCGCCTTTGACGCCGCCGACGCCGTGTTCGACCCGACCGACGAGGATGAGACCGGCCGCTGGCGTTTTGCCGGCCATCCGATCGACACCTTCCCCCTGGCCTGGCGCGACGTGCGCTTCACCAGCCGGTTCACGCCTTTCCGCCACCTCGCCTTCTTCCCCGAGCAGGCCGCCAACTGGGAGTGGCTCGACGGGCGCATCCGGACCCTGCGCCAACCGCGCATCCTGAACCTGTTCGGCTACACCGGAGTCGCCAGCCTCGCCTGCGCCGCGGCCGGTGCCGAGGTGACCCATGTCGATGCCTCCAAGAAGTCCGTGGCCTGGGCGCGCGAGAACGCCGGGCTGTCCGGCATGGCCGACCGGCCGATCCGCTGGATCGTCGAGGACTGCCGCAAATACGTGGCGCGCGAAGTGCGGCGCGGCTCGAAATACGACGGCATCATCCTCGATCCGCCCAAATACGGACGCGGCCCGACGGGTGAGGTCTGGCGACTGTTCGAGGACCTGCCCGGCCTGCTCAAGGACTGCGCCGCCCTGTTGTCGGACGATGCCTCCTTCCTGCTGCTGAACGCCTATGCCGCGCGCATCTCCGGCCTGTCGCTGTCGCACCTGATGGCCGAGGCGACCGCCGGCCGCGGCGGGACCATCGACTGGGGCGAGCTGGCCCTCGCCGAGGACGGCCCGGACGGGCGCGCCATCGGCCTGAGCTTCTTCGCGCGCTGGTCGGCATGATGGGCGACCGCCTGATCACCTCCCTGACCAATGACACGGTCAAGGCCGTCCGCGCCCTGCATATGCGCAAGGAACGCGAGGTCACCGGCCGGTTCCTCGCCGAGGGGCTGAAATTCATCGGCGAGGCACTGGATCAGAGTCGCAGCCCGCGCCTGTTGCTGGTCGGAGAGGATGCCCGACCGCATCCGATCCTCGATCGTGCCCGTGAAGCCACGCGCGCCGGCGGCGGTGAGGTGGTGATCGTGACCCACGCCATTCTCGAAAAGATCAGCCGCCGCGACAATCCACAGACCGTGCTGGGCGTGTTCGATCAGGTCTATACGCCCCTGTCGGCCATTCTGCCGGGCTCGGCTCCGGCCTGGGTGGCGCTGGAGCAGGTGCGCGATCCGGGCAATCTGGGCACCATCATCCGCACAGCGGATTCCGCCGGTTGCGGCGGCGTGATCCTGATCGGCGACTGCGTCGATCCCTGGTCGGTCGAGGCGGTGCGCGCGACCATGGGCTCCATCTTCGCGGTGGCGGTGACCAGGACCACGCCTGCCGAATTTCTCGCCTGGTGCCAGAGCTGGCCGGGCAGCGTCATCGGCACCCGCCTGGATGCGACCGAGGGCTATCGCGACGCGGCGATCCAGTATCCGGCCCTGATCCTGATGGGCAACGAGCAGGCGGGCCTGACCGACGCCCTCGCCGCCGCCTGCGACGTCAACGTCAAGATCCCCATGCGCGGCCGGGCCGACAGCCTGAACCTGGCCGTGGCCACGGGGATCATGGTCTATGCGGTGACCGACGCGGCCGTCTAGAAGCTCCGCCCGTCGACCCGCTGGGCCGTCCGGCTGAAGGGCTCGATATCGGTCAGGGTACGAATATTGACGGCCACCATCTCCTTGCCGTCGGCAGTGGAACCGCGGGCGAAGGCCTGCACACCGCAGGTCTCGCAGAACAGGTGAAGGATCCTGTGGGTGTTGAACCGGTACCCGGTCCGGGGTCCGTCGGCCGTCAGGCGGAAGGCGTCCGGCGAAACGAATTTGAGCACCAGTCCCTTGCGGTAGCAGTGCGAGCAATTGCACTCGAGCAGACCTTCGAGGTCGGTGTCGACCTCATAGGCGACGGCACCACAGTGACACGACCCCCTGTGCGTCTTCACATCAGACATCAGGCATCCTCCAGCAGCACAACGCCCGGTGCACTCTTCAGTGCCCCGCGCAATGCGCCGTCCAGCCGGTAGCGGCCCGGAAGTTTCAGTTCGACCTCGCGCCGGCCGTCCAGCGAGGCGATCAGCGACACTTCGCCGCCCTTGCCCGGCGACCTGGCTCGTTCGAGCCGGGCGCGGAGGGCCTCGGCGTCAGCCGATCTGGCCGAGACGTGGATGCGCAGGCCCATGGCGCTGTCGTCTATCAAGGCATCGAGGCGCGAGGCGTCGTCCCCGAAGAAGCGTACCTCGCCGTCGGCCGACTTGGCGCGCACCCGCACCATGAGGGAGGCCCCGACTTCGAGCAGCTCGCGGCATTTTCTCAGTTGCTCGGGCGGGAACAGGCATTCGAACTCGCCGGTCGGGTCGGAGAAGGTGACGAAGGCGAATTTCTCGCCCGACTTGGCGCTGGCCCGCTCCTGGCGGCGACGCACCACACCGGCCATCAGAAAGGCCTCGTGGCCGCTTTCGGCCAGGGCCGTCGCCTCGGCGACGAAGGTGACCCGTTTGCGCTTCAGGGCCGGGGCCATGTCCTCGAGCGGGTGTCCGGACAGGTAGAAGCCGACGGCGGCCAGTTCCTGGTCCAGTTTTTCGGGCCCGACCCAGGGCTCGACCGGCTTCAGGCGTGGGCGCGCCGCCCCCGCCTGATCACCGCCGAACAACGACACCTGCGAAGAGGCACGCTCGGCGGCCACGCTCTGGCAATAGGCCATCAGGGTGTCGGCCTGCTCGAACAGCTGGCGGCGGTTCGAATGGAAGCTGTCGAAGGCCCCGGCGCGGGCGAGATTTTCGAGCGCCCGTTTGTTCACGCTGCGCGGATCGACCCGCTCGAGGAAGTCGAAGATGTCCGTGAAACGTCCGCCGGTCTCGCGCACCTCGACCAGATGCTTCATCGCCTCCAGCCCGACGTTGCGGATGGCCCCCAGGGCGTAGAGGACGGCCCCCTTCCCGTCGTCCCAGGCCACGTCGAAATCGGCCGAGGAGCGGTTCACGTCCGGCGACCTGATCGGTACCTCGAAACGCCGGCAGTCCTGATAGAAGACAGCCAGTTTGTCGGTATTGCTGAGATCGAGACTCATGGACGCCGCCATGAATTCGACCGGGTGGGTCGCCTTCAGCCAGCCGGTCTGGAAGCTGATCAGGGCATAGGCGGCGGCGTGCGACTTGTTGAAGCCATAGCCGGCGAACTTGGCCACCAGATCGAAGATGCCGCCCGACTGCTCCTCCGGAACACCCTTTTCCGACGCGCCCGCGATGAAGCGCGCGCGCTGGAAATCCATCTCCTCCTTCTTCTTCTTCCCCATGGCGCGGCGAAGAAGGTCGGCTTCCCCGAGGGAATAGCCCGCCAGGACCTGGGCGATCTTCATCACCTGCTCCTGGTAGATGATGACGCCGTAGGTCTCGGTCAGGACCTCGGTCAGGGAAGGATGCAGATAGTCCACCTGCTGGCGACCGAATTTCCGGTCGATATAGGTGTCGATCATCTCCATCGGCCCGGGCCGGTAGAGGGAGATCAGGGCGGTGATTTCCTCGATCGAGCCGCAGCGCATCTTGCGTAGGGTGTCGCGCATGCCCTGGGATTCCAGCTGGAACACCCCGACGGTCTGGCCCGAGGCCATCAGCTCATAGGTCTTGGGATCGTCCAGCGGCAGGGCGTTCCAGTCGGGGGCCGCGCCGCGCCGTTCCAGATAGATGCGCGCCCGGTCCAGTACGGTCAGGGTCTTCAGGCCGAGGAAGTCGAACTTCACCAGACCGGCGGCCTCGACCCATTTCATGTTGAACTGGCTGGCCGGGATGGTCGAGCGCGGGTCCTGGTACAGCGGGGCGAGCTCGATCAGCGGCCGGTCGCCGATGACGATGCCGGCGGCGTGGGTCGAGGCGTTGCGGTACAGCCCCTCAAGCTCAAGCGCCGTCTCCAGCAGGGTCGCCACGGCCTTGTCGTTGTCGCGGGCCTCGCGCAGCCGCGGCTCGATCTCGATGGCCTGGGCCAGGGTCACCGGATTGGCGGGATTGGCCGGCACCATCTTGGCCAGCCGGTCCACCTGGCCCCAAGGGCAATTGCAGCACCCGGCCGACGTCGCGCAGCACGGCCCGGGCCTGAAGCGTGCCGAAGGTGATGATCTGGGCCACCCGGTCCTTGCCGTAGCGGTCCTGGACGTAATCGATCACCTCTTCGCGCCGCTCCTGGCAGAAGTCGATGTCGAAGTCGGGCATGGAGACCCGTTCGGGGTTCAGGAACCGCTCGAACAGCAGGCCGAACCGCAGGGGGTCCAGATCGGTGATGGTCAGGGCCCAGGCGACCAGCGACCCGGCCCCCGACCCCCGCCCCGGACCCACGGGAATGCCGTGGTTCTTGGCCCATTTGATGAAGTCCGACACGATCAGGAAATAGCCGGGGAAGCCCATCTGCTGGATGATGCCGACCTCCCATTCGAGACGGGTCCAATAGTCGGCCTCGGGTGCCACGGGCGTGACGGCATGCAGCCGCGCCTTCAGCCCCTCGCGGGCCTGATGCATCAGTTCGTCGGGCTCGGAGCGACCGGCGCCGGCGTCGAAGCGCGGCAATATGGGCGCGCGCGTGGGAGCCAGGAAGGCGCAGCGGCGTGCGATCTCGATGGTGCTGTCGCAGGCCTCGGGCAGGTCGGCGAACAGGGCGCGCATGGCGGCCGCCGGCTTGAACCAGTGCTGGCCGGTGATGCGACGCCGGTCTTCCTGGCCGATGAAGGCCCCGTCGGCGATGCACAGCAGGGCGTCGTGCGACTTGGCCTGCGCGGCCTTGGCGTAGTGGACGTCGTTGGTGGCGACGACGGGCGTGTCGTGGTCCCAGGCCCAGCCGACCAGACCCCGCTCGGCCTGCGCCTCACTGGCCAGGCCGTGACGTTGCAATTCGATATAGAAGCGGTCGCCGAAGACCCGCGCCATCTCGGCCAGGGCCGCGGCGGCCTCATCCGGTCGCGACTGGACGAACAGGGGATCGACCGGGCCGTCAGGGCCGCCCGACAGCAGGATCAGCCCCTCGGAGCGCTCAGCCACCATGGACCAGGGCACGCTGGGTTCATCCATGGCCCCGGCATCGAGAAAGGCCGAGGACGACAGGGCGCAAAGGTTCAGCCAGCCGGCCTCGTTCTGGACCAGCAGAACCACGGTCGGGACCTTGGCCCAGCGCTCGTTGATCTTGCCGCCGATGCCGGTGACGGGGATGGCGCAGGCCACGATCGGCTGGACGCCTGCCCCTTTGGCCGCCTCGCTGAACTCCAGCGCGCCGAACAGATTGGCCCGGTCGGCCACGCCCACGGCCGGCATGCCCGCATCGGCCGCAAGCGTCGCCACCTTGCCCGCCTTGATTGCGCCTTCCAGCAGCGAATAGGCCGAACGGACGCGGAGGTGGATGAAGCCCTGGTTCCCTGCCTCGCTCACCGTCCGACGCCTCCGCTCATGGTTCGATCAGACCCCGACTCGGCCCCGGCTCAAAGTGTCCATGTCCGCCGGAAATTCACGGGACACGTCCGGACACCTGGCCGGAAACGCCCGCCGTCAGGCGCTGGTGACGACCAGCGCGGCCTGCCACACCATCCAGACGAAGCCGCCGCAGGATGCAAGCGACAGAAGCTCTCTCGTCCAACGCGCCATGATCTTGTCCCCAGGTTGCGTGTTCCGGTTACGTTCTATGTTCCCTTTGTGTTCCGGTCAAGCGCTTTTGAGGTGAACTCGACTCGTCCCGCCCTGTAGGATGGGTTGCGCGCCACACACACCCGCCCTCCCGGCGGCAGGCGTCGCAGGAGAGCGGCCATGGCCAAGGGTCAAGTCAAGAGCAACAAGGAAGTCCGCAAACCCAAGGCCGAAAAGCCCAAGCCGTCCGTGGCGGTCAGCAGCAGCTCGCCCTTCACCACGCCTCCCGGGAAGAAGTAACGGGATGAACGGGGCGGGTTAGTTTCCGGCGTCCGCATCCAGCCGCCGCTCGCATTCGGACACGCCGTCCGGGATCCTCGCCCCGGCGAACAGCTCCCGTGCCGCCGACCAGGCCGCGCGGGCCTGTTCCGTCTTGCGCAATCCGTCCAGAGCCAGGGCCGTCAGCCGCAGGGCATTGGCCATGTCCGCTGAGGTCCCCTGCCCGTTCGACCGGTACAGCGCAGCCGCCTGTTCGGCGTGAGCCAGCGCCTGTTCCAGATGGTCGGCCTGGCGATCAAGGTCGGACAGATGGCGCAGGGCATGGGCCTGCAGCAGGGGCGCGCCACTCTCGCGGCTGAGCGCCGCTGCGCGCGCGTAGGAATTGCGGGCATCGGCGGACCGGCCCTCCGCCATGGCCTCGCGCGCCGTCGTCAGATGGGCCTCAATGGCATCGGTCATGGGTGGCTCCGCAGAAGCCGGAGCCTTAGCACCGCCGGCGTCAGTAGGCGTGGCTTTCCGCCGGTCGCTCTTCCAGATGGCCGTCCTTCAGCGCGAACACCCGGTCCATATGCCCGGCCAGTTCCATGTTGTGGGTGGCGATCAGGGCCGCGACGCCGGTGTCCTTGACCAGCCGGTGCAGGGCTTCGAACACGGTCTGGCTGGTGCCGGGATCCAGGTTGCCGGTCGGCTCGTCGGCCAGCAAGAGTCGCGGACGGTTGGCGAGGGCGCGGGCGACGGCAACGCGCTGTTGCTCCCCGCCCGACAGCTGGGCCGGCTGGTGGGTCAGGCGCTCGCCCAGCCCCAGTGCAGTCAGCACCTCGGCGGCCCGGGCCCGGGCCTGCGGCTGGGCCACCCCGGCGATCCGCAGCGGCAGGGCGACGTTGTCGCGCGCGTCGAACTCCGGCAGCAGATGGTGGAACTGGTAGACGAAGCCGATCTTGGCCAGGCGGATGTGGGTGCGGGCGCGCTCGTCCAGGTGGCCGACGTCAACGCCGTCGATCCGGATCTCGCCCGAGGTCGGCCGCTCCAGCAGGCCGGCGGCGTGCAGCAGGGACGACTTGCCCGAACCGGACGGGCCGATCAGGCCCACGACCTCGCCCGGCCGTACGTCCAGATCGACGCCGCGCAGGACGGTCAGGCCGCCGGACGCGGTTTCATAGGTGCGGGTCAGTCCGCGGACGGAGAGGACGGGACTACTCATACCGAAGCGCCTCGACCGGATCCATTTTCGCGGCCCGCCATGACGGCAACAGGCTGGCGATACAGCTCATGAACAGGGACCAGACGGTGACCCAGAAGACGTCGCCCGGATCGACGAGGGCCGGTATGGCGTCCAGCATATAGACGTCGGCGTTGAACAGCTGGATGCCCAGCAGGGCCTCAAGGAAATGCTGGATCGGGGCGATATTCAGGCAGAAGACGAGGCCGAGGAACAGGCCTGTCGCCGTGCCGGCCACACCGATCGCGGCCCCGGCGACGAAGAAGATGCGCAGCATCGCCATCTGGCTGGCACCGACGGTGCGCAGAATGGCCACGTCGCGGGTCTTGTTCTTCACCAGCATCACGATCCCGGAAATGATGTTCAGGGCCGCGATGGCGACGACCAGGCCGAGGATGATGCTCATCGCCACCCGCTCGACCTTGAGCGCGCCCCAGAAGGCGGCCAGCCGGTCGCGCCAGTCGCTGACCAGACCCCCGGGTCCGGCGGCGGCGCGCACGGGACCATAGAGCTCGGACACGTGGTCGGGCTGGTCGACCTTCATCTCGATGACGTCCCAGACGCCCTCCTTGCCGAAGAAGAGCTGGGCCTGTTCCAGCGGCATGAAGATGAAGGCGCGATCAAAGTCAGCCGTGCCCGAGGTGAACAGGCCGCCGACGCGATAGACCTTCTCCAGCCCGCCGAGATTGCCGAAGGCGCTGTCGGCCCCCGTCGGGGAATAGAGCGTAATCGGATCGCCGACCCGCAACCCCATCCCCTCGGCCAGGGCCTTGCCGATCAGGACATTGTCCCCGCCATAGGGCCCCTGACCGAAGGTCCGCTTGGCCTCGGCACCGAGGCTGTCATAGACGAAGGACATGGAGTCCAGGTCCTGCGGGCGAAGACCGCGGACGACGGCCCCGGTCGTCTGCCCCCCGCCGCGCACAAGTGCCTGGTTCTCGGTCACCGGCGAGACGCTGATGACGCCGGGCACCCGGCTGATCCGGGTCACCACCGCCTCGCGCTCCGGATCGCTCAGCACCTGGCCCTGGACGTACATATGCCCGTTGAAGGACAGCATCCGGCTGAGCAGCTCGGATCGGAAGCCGGCCATGATGCTCATGACCACGATCAGGGCCATGACAGCCAGCGAGATGGCGACATAGGAGATGATGGCAATCAGGGCGATGCCGCCCTCTTTCCGCTTGGCGCGCAGATAGCGCAGCGCCAGCTCGATCTCCCAGGCCGAGAACGGCCCGGCCGGTTTGGTCGGTTTGTCTGCCGCGACGTCCGTCATCCGCGCACCTTGGCCAGAGCCTCGTCGAGCGGGATCGAGACCTTTTCGCCGGTCGCCCGACGCTTCAGCTCGACCACACCGTCGGCCAGCCCCTTGGGCCCGATGGTCAACTGCCACGGGATGCCGATCAGGTCGGCGGTGGCGAATTTGCCGCCGGGGCGTTCGTCGGTGTCGTCGTACAGGACGTCCTTGCCGAGCGTCTCCAGCTTGGCGACGGCCTCCTCGCAGGCGGCGGAGACGGCGTCGTCATTGGCACGCAGGTTTATGACCACGACGTCGAACGGTGCGACGGAATCCGGCCAGATGATGCCGCTGTCGTCGTGGCTGGCCTCAATGATGGCACCCAGCAGACGCGACACGCCGACGCCGTAGCTGCCCATGTGGACCTCGGTATCCTTGCCGTCCGGCCCGGCGACCTTCGCCTTCATCGGTGCGGAGTATTTGGTGCCGAAATAGAAGATGTGGCCGACCTCGATGCCGCGCGCGGTCAGGCGGTCGGCTTCGGCGGTCTGGGTCTCGAACTGGCCGGCGTCGTGCATTTCCTCGGTCGCGGCGTACAGGCCGATGCGCTCGTCAACGATGGCCTGCAGATCGTCCCAGTCGACGCCCGTGCCGGGGGCCGGCATTTCGACCAGTTTGCGGTCACAGAAGACCTGGCTTTCACCGGTGTCGGCCAGGACGATGAACTCGTGGCTGAGGTCGCCGCCGATCGGACCGGTGTCGGCGCGCATCGGCACGGCCTTCAACCCCATGCGGGCGAAGGTGTTCAGATAGGCCACGAACATGCGGTTGTAGGCCTTGCGCGCCGAGGCCTCGTCGATGTCGAACGAATAGGCGTCCTTCATCAGGAATTCGCGACCGCGCATGACGCCGAAGCGCGGGCGCCGCTCGTCGCGGAATTTCCACTGGATGTGGAAGAGGTTCAGCGGCAGGGATTTGTAGCTCTTCACAAAGCCGCGGAAGATGTCGGTGATCATCTCCTCATTGGTCGGCCCGTACAGCAGCTCGCGCTCGTGCCGGTCTGTGATGCGCAGCATCTCCGGACCGTAGGCGTCATACCGCCCGGACTCGCGCCACAGGTCCGCCAGCTGCAGGGTCGGCATCAGCAGCTCGACCGCCCCGGCCCGCTCCTGCTCCTCGCGCACGATCTGCTCGACCTTGTTCAGGACCCGCAGGCCCAGCGGCAGCCAGGCGTAGATGCCGGCCGCCTCCTGTTTGATCATCCCGGCGCGCAGCATCAGCTGGTGCGAAACGATCTGGGCGTCCGAGGGCGCCTCCTTGAGCGTGGGCAGGAAATAGCGCGACAGGCGCATGAGCAGGATCCGGGACAGAAGAGGAAGCACCGCTTTAGCCGCTCGGACGGGGCGAAAGCTAGGCGGTCATCACAAACGCACGGAATCGCTCAGGGATGCGGCAGGCCGATGCCGTAGCGCGCGGCCAGATAGGGGATGATGGCCTCATCCTGCAGGAAACGCTTTCCGGTCGTTTCGCTGGTCTCCGCCCCGGGCCAGTCGAAGGCCCCGTCCAGCACCAGGATCGGACAGCTCTGGTGCGCCTCACCGACCATCGCGATCACCGGCGGGCGCGGCCGGGCGTGATCGAGGCGGGTGATGTCCAGTTGCGTCTTGAGCACCGGGTAGAAGGCCAGCACGCCTTCCACGACCGCACCGGCCGGACAGTACCACGGCCCGCCCTGATCATCGGTCCAGCCAGGATTCAGAAGAAACAGACGGTCGGTCATGCCGCAGCCCTAGACCGGCGGAGCCAGGTTCGGCAGCGGCATCCAGCCGATGAAGACCAGCACCATCACCACCAGCCAGACGAGGAACGACACCCAGGTCGTGGTGATGAATTTGCGCTTCAGGTCCGGCTTGTCGGGCGCGCCCCACTGTCCCCCGTCGGTGGGCGGCTCGTGGCTTTCCCGGGTCGTCCCCAGCGGCAGGACGGCGAACAGCACGGTCCACCAGCAGACGACATAGATGGCGAACATCGTGATCGGGCCGATGGGCATCAGTGGCCTCCGCTTTCGGAATGGGGTTTCGGCGTTTCCATCAGTTCGACCAGGACCCCGCCCATGTCCTTCGGATGGACGAAGAGGATCGGCGTGCCGTGGGCGCCGATCCGCGGCTCGCCCGTGCCAAGAATGGTCGCGCCCTGGGCCCGCAAGGCGTCGCGCGCGGCCAGGATGTCCTCGACCTCGAAACAGACGTGGTGCTGACCGCCCCTGGGGTTTTTCGCGAGGAAGCCGTGGATCGGACTGTCGTCGCCCAGCGGTTCGATCAGCTCGATCTGGGCGTTGGGCAGGTCGATGAAACACACGCGCACGCCCTGCGCCGGCAGGTCGAACGGCGCATGGGCCCGGGTGGCACCCAGCAGGTCGCGATACAGGGCGACACTGGCCTCAATAGAGGGGGTAGCGACGCCGACGTGGTTCAGTTTCCCGATCATGGACTGGACATAAAGAAAATCCTCCCCCGCGCATACGGGGGAGGATGATCCGTCGCAGAGCCGATCCGAAGTTTAGGCGGCTCCGCCCGACATGGCGGCGACTTCGCTGGCGAAGTCGGGGCCTTCGACCTTCTCGACGCCTTCGCCGAGGGCGAGACGGACGAACCCGGCGAGGTGCAGGCCGGGGAAGCCCAGTTCCTTGCCCGTGTCGGCGACCAGCTGTTCGATGGTCACGTCGGGGTTCATCACGAAGGGCTGTTTGATCAGCACGACTTCCTTCTGGAACTTGTTGATCTGGCCTTCCACGATCTTGGCGATCATGGCTTCCGGCTTGCCTTCTTCCTTGGCCTTTTCGGTCAGGACCTGACGTTCCTTCTCGATGGCGGCCGGGTCCAGATCGTCCGTGTTCAGCGACAGCGGCGCGGTTGCGGCCACGTGCATGGCGATCTTGCGGCCCAGTTCGCGCAGGGCGACCTTGTCGCCGCCGCCGTGCAGGGCGACCAGCACGCCGATACGGCCGAGGCCCGGCGACACCGCGTTGTGGACGTAGGAGGCGACGACGCCCTCATCGACCGACAGGCGGGCGGCGCGGCGCAGCTGCATGTTCTCGCCGACGGTGGCGATCAGCTGGGTGACCTCGTCCTGGACCGTCTTGCCGGCTTCCAGCTCGGCACCGTGCAGACCTTCGAGCGTGGCGTGCTCGAGGCCCAGCTGGGCGAACGACTTGGCGGCGTTCTGGAACAGGTCGTTGCGGGCGACGAAATCGGTCTCGGCGTTGAACTCGATGGCGGCACCGACTTCACCGGCCCCGACTTCCTTCGAGGCCACGGCCACGAGGCCTTCGGCGGCGACGCGGTCGGCCTTCTTGGCGGCCTTGGACAGGCCCTTGGCGCGCAGCCAGTCGATCGCGGCATTGATGTCGCCGTCGGTTTCCTGGAGCGCCTTCTTGCAGTCCATCATGCCGACGCCGGACTTGGCGCGCAGTTCCATCACGAGGGCGGCGGTGATCTCGGCCATGGGGTATCTCCTTGGTATGCGTATGCGGGAACGGCCGGGGTATTACCCCGGCCGTATGTCAGTTTCGCCGTCGACAGAAAGCGGGGTCGGCTTAGACCGCGGCTTCCTCGGTTTCGACGGCGTCGTTGGCGTCCGAGGTCGCGGCCTGGGCGGCTTCGTCGGCCACGGCCGGTTCGGCTGCCGGTTCGGCGGCGGCGATCATTTCCTCGGCGACGGCTTCGGTACCGGCCGGGGCGGCGTCTTCAACCTTGGCGGCCTTGGGGGCCCTGGCTTCGCGCAGCATCGGCTCGTCCGGGTTCACCGCAGCGCCCAGGTCGACGCCCGAGGAGGCTTGGCCGGCGGCCAGGCCGTCAAGGACGGCGTCGGCGATCAGGTCGCAGTAGGTCTGGATGGCGCGGGCGGCGTCGTCGTTGCCCGGGATCGGATAGGTGATGCCGTCCGGGTCCGAGTTGGTGTCCAGGATGGCGATGATCGGGATGTTCAGCTTGCGGGCTTCAAGGATGGCGATAGCCTCCTTGTTGGTGTCGATCACAAACATGATGTCCGGGATGGAGCCCATGTCCTTGATGCCGCCCAGCGACAGCTCGAGCTTGTCCTTCTCGCGCTGCAGGTTCAGCAGCTCCTTCTTGACGCGGCCGTCGCCACCCGACTCGAGCAGGCCTTCCAGCTCGCGCAGGCGGGCGATCGAGCCCGACACGGTGCGCCAGTTGGTCAGGGTGCCGCCGAGCCAGCGGTTGTTCATGTAATACTGGGCGCAGCGCTTGGCGGCTTCGGCGACCGGATCGGCGGCCTGGCGCTTGGTGCCGACGAACAGGACGCGGCCACCCTTGGCGGCGACGTCGCGCACGGCGACCAGCGCCTGGTGCAGCAGCGGGATCGACTGCGACAGGTCGATGATGTGGATGTTCGAGCGCGATCCGAAGATGTAGCGCTCCATCTTAGGGTTCCACCGGTGCGTCTGGTGGCCGAAGTGCGCGCCGGCTTCGAGCAGCGAACGCATGGAGAATTCTGGCAGAGCCATGAGGTTAGTCCTTTATCCGATTGATCCGCCGCAGGCGCTGTAAAGACCGAAGTCCTCGGAACGGAGCAAACGGGATTTCTCCCCGTCAACGCCACGCCTGCGTGTGAAGTGGGCGGGCTTCTAGGCGGGTTGCGGCCAAAAGGCAAGCGGCGAGCGCGCGCTCAGGTCCCGCGCGGCTTGACCCGGCTGGTCGCCTCCGCCTTCGTCGGATCCTCCGGCCAGGGGTGCCGGGGGTAACGTCCGCGCATCTCGCTGCGTACCGCGGTCCAGCTGCCGGCCCAGAAGCCGGGCAGGTCCTTCGTCACCTGGACCGGCCGCCGCGCCGGGGACAGCAGGGCGAGCGTCAGGGGCACCCGCCCGCCGCCGACCGTCGGATGTGTGGTCACACCGAACAGTTCCTGCACGCGGATATCCACGCGCGGCCCGCCGGGGGCCGCATAGTCGATGACGGCCGAGCCGAGCGGCGTCTGCAGTCGTACGGGTGCCCGCTCATCCAGCGCACGCGCCCGGTCCCACGGCACCAGGGCCTTCAGCCCGGCCTCCAGCGCCGTGTCGCTGATGGCGTCTACCGCCTGCACAGCCTCCAGCAATGGCCAGAGCCAGCGCTCGGTTTCGGCCAGCAATCCCGCCTCCGACACGTCAGGCCAGCCCGCCTCCAGCGACCCGAGAAAGCCCAGCCGCGCCCTCAGCCCCGTCGCCCGCTCGCCCCACTTCAGACGGGAGAGGCCGTCCCGCTCAACCTCCGCCCGCAGCGCCGCCGTGATCGCCGCACGGTCCGGCGCGCCAACGATCTTCTCATCGACCACGATCGCCCCGATGCGGCGGACACGCCGCAGCGTCATTCGGCCAGACGGTTCGCGGCCGAGCCGATCCTCGATCTCGACCCTCCGCTCGAGCGACGCGATATCGACCGGTACGGCCAGACGGATGCGGTCACGCGCATCACCCCCGCCCAGTTCCGCCACCGCCAGCCACGGTTCCCGGGCCAGCAGGTCCGTCGGTTCGACAAAGGCCCCGCGGCCCGAGGCCAGCAGAACCTCGCCCGGCTTGCCGCGCGCCCTGGCCACCCGTTCGGGAAAGGCCTCGGCCAGAAGGGTGCCGGGGTCCGCCTCGCCGCCCTGCCCGCCCCCGGCCGCCCGCGCCCAGCGGTCGGCCAGTTTCATCGCATCGCGCGCCCGCGGTGAACGGTCGCGATCCAGCGCCCGAAGGCGCTCGCGCAGGTCGACGTCGTTTCCGCCCAGCCCCGGCTCGCTCAGCACCGCGGCGATCCGGGCACCGAGCGCGGCGTCGCCGGCATCACTGGCGGCGGCGACCATATGCGCCAGGCGCGGCGGCAGCGGCATGCGCGTCAGCCTTCGTCCATGGGCCGTGAGAGCCCCCTCGCCGTCCAGGGCGTCCAGCCGCTCCAGCACCTTGCGCGCCTCGGCGAAGGCTCCCGCCGGCGGCTGGTCGAGCAGGGCCAGGCCCTCGGTCGTGCGGGTGCCCCAGCGCGCCAGGTCGAGCGCAAAGGCCGTCAGGTCGGCCTCGAGGATCTCGGGCCGCTGATGCGGGATGAGGCCGCGCGTCGCTTCCTCGTCCCACAGGCGATAGCAGACGCCCGGTTCGATGCGCCCCGCCCGGCCTCGACGCTGCTCCGCCGAAGAACGGCTGACCCGCACCGTCGCCAGCCGGGTCAGTCCGCTGGAGGCCTCGAACCGGGGCACGCGCGACAGGCCGCCGTCGATGACCACGCGCACACCCTCGATGGTCAGGCTGGTCTCGGCCACCGAGGTCGCCAGCACCACCTTCCGACGTCCCGCCGCGGACGGCTGGATGGCCCGGTCCTGCTCGGCCGCATCCAGGGCACCATAAAGCGGCGCGATATCGACCGACGGATCACGCACCGTCTCCCGAAGCCGCTGCGCCGTGCGGTGGATCTCGCCCTGACCCGGCAGGAAGACCAGCACAGATCCCGTCTGCTCACCCAGTGCGAGCCTCACCGCGCGCGCCGCGGCATCCTCGATCCGCTCGGCCGCGCCGCGTCCGATATAGAAGGTCTCGACGGGGAACATCCGCCCCTCGGCCTCGATCACCGGCGCTCCACCGAGCAGGGCCGACACACCGGCAATGTCCAGGGTTGCCGACATGACCAGCAGCCGCAGGTCCTCGCGCAGCAGTCCCTGCGACTCGCGGGCCAGGGCCAGCCCGAGATCCGCATCCAGCGACCGCTCGTGGAACTCGTCGAACAGGACCGCACCGACGCCCTCAAGCCCCGGATCGTCCAGAATCATCCGGGTGAACACGCCCTCGGTAATCACCTCGATCCGCGTCCGGGGGCCGATCCGGCTCTGCAGACGGGTGCGATAGCCGACGGTATCGCCGGTGCGTTCGCCCCGTGACGACGCCATCCGCTCCGCCGCCGCCCGCGCCGCCAGACGACGGGGCTCAAGCACCAGCAGCTTGCCTTCGCCCAGCCAGGCCTCACCCAGCAAGGCCAGTGGCACGACGGTCGTCTTGCCGGCCCCCGGCGGCGCAGCCAGCACGGCGACGTTGCCCGCAGACAGGGCGGTCTTCAGCGGTTGAAGGACGGCGTGGATTGGCAACATCACCTGCGGTCTACCTGCAACGAGGCGGGTCACGAAAGCGTCGTTGCCCATTCATCAATCGGAAACCGCGTTGCCAGCGGGGTCCTGCGCCGCTAGCGTCCGCGGCATTGAAGGCGGTCCGGGGAGGACTCGCCGTGTATCAGGGGGCGAGACTCGATGTCCGCAGAAGGCCTTAGGCCCAAGGGGAACCGTCTGTTCCTCAAGAAATCCGTAGCCCAGATCCAGAAGGAAGCGGCCAGGAGCGAGTTGAAACGCTCGCTGGGCCCCATCAATCTGATGAGCCTGGGCATCGGTGCCATCATCGGTGCCGGCATCTTCGTTCTGACCGGCCAGGTCGCCGCCGCCCATGCGGGCCCGGCCATCATGCTGTCGTTCGTGGTCGCGGGCATCGCCTGCGGGCTCGCCGGTCTCTGCTACGCCGAACTGGCCTCGACCATGCCGGTGTCCGGCTCGGCCTATACCTATGCCTACGGCACTCTCGGCGAGGTCTTCGCCTGGATCATGGGCTGGCTTCTGGTTCTGGAATACGGTGTCGCGGCCTCGACCGTGGCGGTCGGCTGGTCCGGCTATGTCGTTTCGATCCTGAAGGATTTCGGCGTTGCTGACGGTCTGTTCCCGATGATCCAGTACGCCGGCGGCGAAGGCCCGTCCTGGGCCACGCCGCTGATCCAGGCCGTCACTGTCGACGGCGTCAACAGCTTCCCCCTGACCGGCACCTTCAACCTCGTCGCCGCCATCGGCATCGCCGCGGTTTGCAGCCTGCTGGTTCTGGGCGTCAGCGAGTCCGCCTCGATCAACAACGTCATCGTCATGATCAAGATCGTGGTCCTGCTGACCTTCATCGCTGTGGGGGTCCAATACATCAACCCGGCCAACTGGCAGCCCTTCATTCCCGAGAACACGACGGGCAAATTCGGGGAATACGGGGCCACCGGCATCCTGCGCGGTGCCTCGATCATCTTCTTTGCCTATGTCGGTTTCGAAGCGGTCTCGACGGCCGCAGCCGAGGCCAAGAACCCCTCGAAAGATGTTCCGGTCGGTATCCTCGGCGCGCTGATCGTCTGCACCATGATCTATATGGCCGTCGCTGCCGTCATGACCGGCGTCGTCCCCTACCTGGAACTCGCCAGCCCGGCACCGGTGGCCGTTGCCATCGATCGCATGGGTCTGGAATGGGCCAATATCGCCGTGGCCTCGGCCGAGGGCGGTCAGCTGAACCTGATCAGCTTCCTGATCAAGATCGGTGCCATCACCGGCCTGTCCTCCGTGATGCTGGTGCTGTGCTACGGCCAGACGCGCATCTTCTACACCATGGCCCGCGACGGTCTGCTGCCGCGCGCCTTCGCCGTCATCCACCCGAAGTTCCGCACCCCATGGATCGGCACCATTCTTCTGGGCATCCTGATCGCGGTTTGCGCGTCCTTCCTGCCGATCTCCATCCTCGGTGATCTGGTTTCGCTGGGGACGGCCGTCGCCTTCTCCATCGTCTGCCTGAGCGTGATCTTCCTGCGCATCAAGCACCCGGAAATGGAGCGCCCGTTCAAGGTACCGGGCGGCATCGCCACGGCCGTTGCGGGCATCATCTCCTGCCTGGCCCTGGCCGGCTTCAACTTCTGGCCGATGATCCAGCACGCCATGGACGGCAATCCGCTGCCGCTCACCATCCTCGGTGCCTATGCCGCGGTCGGGGCCGTGATCTACATCATCTACGGCTTCTGGCACTCCAAGCTCGCCAAGGGCATCGACATCACCGAAGAGACCACGATGTCGTCCCCCGCCGAGGCCATGGGCTCCGGTGTGGACAACCAGAAGGACTGATCCCTGCGATCAGATCCCCAACGACGAAAGGCCCGGGAGCGATCCCGGGCCTTTTTCGTTGCCGCCCCGCTCCCGCTCGCCTAGACGCTTTCGCCTACCTGAGCGGATGTGGCGGAACTGGTAGACGCACCAGATTTAGGTTCTGGCGCCGCGAGGCGTGGAGGTTCGAGTCCTCTCATCCGCACCATCCTGAAAGCTCGCCCTGATGGTCGGGCTTTTTTGTTGAGTCACACGTTCTTGCTTTGTTCCTGTTCGCTGCTATCCTGCCGTCATGGCTGAAGCGGCAAAAGGACGAGGGGCCCGATCGAATGCGACGGGTCGGTTCGAGCCCGAAACCGTGCAGGCCTTCGATGACGGCTGGACGATCGACGACGCCGAGGCCTCGCCCCTGCGCACCACCCTGACGCCGGAACACGCCCGGACCATCATCGCCAGGAACACCAGTCCGGACATCGGTTTCGACCGGTCCATCAACCCCTACAAGGGCTGCGAACATGGCTGTATCTACTGCTACGCCCGTCCGTCCCATGCCTTCATGGGCCTATCCCCGGGCCTGGATTTCGAGAGCCGCCTCTTCTTCAAGCCCGAGGCCGCGCGTCTGCTGGAGCAGGAACTCTCAAAGCCCCGCTACGTCTGCAAACGCATCCACATAGGCGGCAATACCGACCCCTATCAGCCGGTCGAGCGCGAGCTGAACTCGACCCGCGCGATCCTCGAGGTCCTGCAGCGGTTCCGGCACCCCTTCAGCATCATCACCAAGTCGGTCCTGATCGCCCGCGACTCCGACATCCTGGGCCCGATGGGCAAGATCGGTCTGGCGTCGGCCTGCGTCTCCATCACGACGCTCGACCGCGGTCTGGCCCGCGCCATGGAACCGCGCGCCTCCACCCCGGCGAAACGGCTCGAGGCCATATCCCGGCTTGCCGACGCCGGCTGCCCGGTCATGGTCGGCTTCGCCCCGGTCATCCCCGGTCTCAACGACCACGAACTGGAAGCGGTCCTGGAGGCCGCGTCCAAGGCAGGGGCGACCTCAGCCATGTACGTCACCCTGCGCCTGCCGCTCGAGATCAAAACCCTTTTCGCCGAGTGGCTGGCCCATGCCCGACCGGACCGCGCCGCCCGCGTCATGTCCCTGATCCGCCAGACCCGCGGCGGCAAGGACTACGACGCCGACTGGTCCCGGCGCATGAAGGGAACAGGGCCGGTCGCCGATCTGATCTCGGCCCGGTTCAAGGCGGCGGTGAAGCGCTATGGCCTCGACCGGCCCCGGCTTCCGCTGGACGAGACGCAGTTCCGCGTGCCGGCGGAGATGAAGAAGCAGATGGACCTGTTCGATCTTCCTTCCCCCATTTCGGGGGAAGGTGGCTCGCGGAGCGAGACGGATGGGGGCCTGCCGGATGCAGCCTGAACAGACGATCAAGAGGGCTCGCCGTTTGCGCAAGACACCCACCCGCGCGGAGGATTTCTTCTGGTCGCTGGTTCGCGACAGGACGCTCGACGGTCTTCGCTTCCGGCGACAGGTCCCGATCGGGCAGTATGTCGTCGACTTCGCCTGTCTGTCCGCCCGCCTGATCGTTGAAGTGGACGGCGGCGTCCATGCGTTGCGCACTTTCGACGACTCCAAACGCGACGGCTGGCTGAGGTCGCAGGGGTTTCAGGTTCTCCGCTTTCCGAACAGCGAAATTCTCGGAAAGCCGAACCATGTCCTCGCCGCCATTCGTGACGCCGCCAAAGAGCCCCCATCCGAGCGGCTTCGCCTGCCACCTTCCCCCGAAATGGGGGAAGGGATTATTTTCTAATCCTCATCCTCGGACGCCGGATCGATGGCGTTGGTGACCAGCGCCCGCCACGTCGGGTCGGTCGCGTCGACCAGATCGACGTCCTCCATCAGGGCCACAGCCCCGCCGCCGTCGGGCAGGATCAGGCCGAGGACTTCCATCTCCTCACCGTCGGGTCCGAGGTGCGTTTCCGCCTGCACCGCCACGGCCGCCTGTTCGCCGTCGTCATCCCACCAGATCACCGGCTGCGGCAGCTCCATGGCGATCGGTCTCGGGTCATCCGTCTCGCCCAGGGCAAAGACCGCGCGACGGGCCTGCACATCATCCAGCGTCGCTACCGTGCCGGTGAACGGCTTCAGCCGCGTCCAGTCGTCGGCGTCGAAGCCACCGCCATCCTCATCCGGAAGATTGTCATTCATCGTCATCGCCTGAAAATCCCCACCAGCTCGACATGGGCCGACCACAGGAATTGATCGACCGGCGTGACCCGCTCCAGCCGGAAGCCGCCGTCGATCAGGATGCGTGCGTCCCGGGCGAAGGTGACCGGGTTACACGACACGCCGACCACGACCGCCGCCTTCGTCCCCGGCAGCTGTCGCGTCTGTTCGATCGCCCCGGCGCGCGGCGGGTCCATGACCACGGCATCGCAGCCGCGCAGATCATAGGGAGCCAGAGGGCGCCGGAACAGGTCGCGGGCCTCGGCCGTGATCGGCTTCAGGCCCCGGGCAGAGCCCATGCCGGCCTTCAGTGCCGCGATACCCGCCGCCGAAGCATCCGCCGCCAGCACCGGCGCGACGGCCGCCAGCGGGAAGGTGAAGGCCCCCGCACCGCAGAACAGGTCGGCGATCTTCTTCGCCCCCTGCACGGCCTCGACCGCGCGCTGAACCATCGCGGCCTCGGCCTCGGGTACGGCCTGCAGGAAGCCTCCGGGCGGCAGCGGCACGGTCGCAGCGCCAAAGGCGATCGTCGGCTGTCGCTCCATCATCAGGGTGTCACCGGCCAGGCTCAGCCGCGCCACATCGGCGCCGGCGGCGGCCCGGATCGCCCGCATCCGGGCGTCGCCCGACAGCCCGCCCGAGCGCCGCTCGACGCCGGTCACATCGATGTCCAGTCCCGTCAACGTCAGGGTGACATGCAGGGTCGGTGCCGATTTCGCATGCTCCAGAAAGGCCTCCGCGATCCGCGCCAGCGCTGGCAAGGCCGCGACCAGCCGGGGATGGGCGACCGGACAGGCCGTCACCTCGACCAGCCGCCAGCTCTTGCGGGCCTTGAAGCCCAGCACGACCCGCCCGTCGTCGGCGCGTCGCGCATGCAGCGCCAGCCGACGCCGGCTGGCCGGCGGCACGGCCACCGCCGCCTCGATCTCGGTCTCGATCCCCTCGCGGACCAGCGCCAGCCGGACCTGGTCGCGCTTCCAGTCGAGATAGGGGCCGTTCGCCCAGTGCTGCAGCGAACACCCGCCGCAGTCGCCATAGTGGGGTGAGACCGGCGCGATCCGGTCGGGGCTGGCGGTGACGATCTCGACCGCTTCCAGCCGCCCGTCACGCACCTCTCCCCGCACCACCTCGCCAGGCAGGGTCAGGGGCGCGAAGACCGGGCCGTCGGGCGTATCGGCGATGCCGTCGCCCTGCCCGCCCACGCGCGCGATCGTCAGTGTTTCCGTCATCGGCCGTTCCTAGAGACTCCGGGCGGCTTGTGAAACCTGAACGAAGATGAACGGCCCACTCAAAAGCCGTTCAGCTTCACCCGCCTATTCCTCAATGCAACAGACAGGGAGCCGACCGTTCGGCCCTCGTCTCCACCAACGAGGATCAACGCGATGTTCGCCCGCCTGACCATGAAGACCGCAGCCGCCGCCACCGCCCTCGCGGCCGTGGGTGCCCTGCTGGCCCCGAGCGCGGCCTCGGCCCAGGCCTACAGCTACCAGGGGGCCCAGAACTACGGCTCGGGTGCCTACAGCCAGGGCTACAACTACGACCAGTCGTCGCGATATGGATACCAGGACGACCGCTACGGCGATAACCGCAACAGCGCCTATTCCTGCCGCTCAGACCGCAGCAACCGTCAGGGAACCGGCGTCGCCGTCGGTGCCACGCTCGGTGCGGTCGTGGGCTCCCAGCTGGCAGCACGGGGTCGACGGACCGAAGGCAGCATCCTCGGGGGCGTCCTCGGTGCCGTCGTCGGTGCGGGTGTGGGCAGCAGTTCGGCGCGTGACTGCGGCGACAGTGCCGGCCGCTACGGCTACAGCTACGACCAGTCCCGCTATGGCGACCAGTCGCGCTACGGCGACGGCTATCAGTCGAACGATCGTGGTTACGACCGGGACTATGGCTACGACCGCTCCTACGGATCCGACCGCTCGTACCAGGACCGCTACCAGTCCGGCTACGGCAACCCGTCGGGCTATGAGACCGGCTGCCGCACGGTCGAGGTGCGCCGCCGTGACCAGTACGGCCGCTCTGTCACCCGCATCGAGCAGTCCTGCCCGAGCCGCTACTGACCCCGGAATTGCGTCGCCGGTTATTTTTCAGCCCCCCTGTCGATCGGCGACGTGACGGAGACCCCCGGTGGAGCAATCCACCGGGGGTTTTTCCATGCTCGAGACGCTAACGCGCGCCGCCCGGCGGCTGGGGGCCTGAGCGCGCCCACAGCAGATATTCCACGTTGCCGTCGGCACCCGTGATGGGGCTTTCCGCCGTCGCTTGCACCGTCCAGCCCTCAGTCTCCAGCCAGTCCGCGACCGACGCCAGCGCCGCCTGACGGGCCCCGGGGTCCTTGACCACTCCCTTCTTCGAACCGCCCGGTCGAACCGCCTCGAACTGCGGCTTGACCAGGGTGACCAGGTCCGCATCCGGCGCGGCCAAAGCCAGCGCCGCCGGCAGGACCTTGGCCAGGCCGATGAAACTGGCGTCGCAAACGATCAGTTGCGGGGCCTGCGGGATCAGATCAGGGGTCAGAATACGCGCGTCGGTCTGCTCCAGATTGACCACACGAGGATCGGCGGCGACCCGCGCATGCATCTGGGCCGAACCGACATCAACGGCGAACACCCGCGCGGCCCCCCGCGTCAGACAGACCTCGGTAAAGCCCCCGGTCGAGGCCCCGACATCCAGCACCACCCGCCCCTCGACCGGGACGGGCCAAAGGCCCAGGGCGTGATCCAGCTTCAACGCGCCGCGCCCGACCCAATGATGGGCCTCGGCATAGGTGACGACAGCGTCGTCCGACACCGGTTGAGAGGCGGCCCGGGCCGAAACGCCGTCTACCGTCACCCCACCCGCCTCGATCGCCGCCTTGGCGCGGGACCGGCTCTCCGCCAGACCGAGCGCGACCAGCCGCTGGTCGAGCCGCGTTTTCACCCCACCGCGTCCAGCCGGACCAGCGCCGCCTGCAGCTTGACCTTGCCGGCCTCGGCCTCGGCCAGCTTGGCCCTCTGTTCCTCGATCACGGCCGGGGCGGCGCGTTCGACGAAATTGGGATTGCCCAGCTTCTTGTTCACATGGCCGATGTCGCTGTCGAAGGCGGCGATCTCCCTGGTCAGGCGCGTGCGCTCCGCCGCCACATCGATGATGCCCGCCAGCGACAGGGCCGCCGTCGCGCCGCCGGACACGAAGGTCACGGCCCCGGCCGGAGCCGCCTCGAGCGTGGTCAGGTCGCCCGCCCGGCCCAGCGTCAGGATCAGATCCCGATGCCGCGCGATCCGCTCCGCCGTCGTCGCATCCGGCGCGACGAAGGCCAGCGGCGGCTTGGCCGAAGGCGGCACATTCATCTCGGCCCGCAACTGTCTGATTTCAGTGACCAGATCGACCAGCCAGCCAATCTCTGCCTCGGCACCGGCGTCGATGAAGGCGTCCGGCAGATCGGGCCAGGCGGCACCGATCAGGGTGGCTTCGGCGCGGGGGGCCCCCTCCCCGGCCAGCTTGTCCCACAGCTCCTCGGTGATGAAGGGCATGACGGGGTGCATCAGCTTCAGGGTCTGGTCGAGCGTCCAGGCCGTCATGGCCCGGGTCTCGGCCCTGGCCGCCGCGTCCGAACCCATGAACACCGGCTTGGCCAGCTCCAGATACCAGTCGCAGAAGACGTTCCAGACGAAGCGATACAGGGCCGAGGCGGCGTCATCGAAACGCCCGCCCTCGATCGCCGACGACACCTGCCGCTCGGCTTTCGTGAGCTCTCCGAGGATCCAGCGGTTGATGGTCTGGTCCACGGTCGCCGGATCAAAGCCCTCGACGCGCGCCGCCTCATTCATCTGGGCGAAGCGGGCCGCATTCCACAGCTTGGTGCCGAAGTTGCGATACCCTTCAATGCGTTGGCGCGAGAGCTTGATGTCGCGCGTGCCCGACAGAATGGCCATGGTGAAGCGCAGGGGATCGGCCCCCAGTTCGTCGATGATGCCGAGGGGGTCGATGACATTCCCCTTGGACTTGCTCATCTTCTGGCCCTTCTCGTCGCGGACCAGGCCGTTGATGATGACCCGTTTGAACGGAACCTCGTCCATGAAGTGAAGTCCCATCATCATCATCCGGGCAACCCAGAAGAAGATGATGTCCGCCGCCGTCACCAGATCGCTGGTCGGATAGAAGCGGCGCAGGTCTTCGGTCTCGTCCGGCCAGCCCATGGTCGAGAACGGCCACAGGGCCGAGCTGAACCAGGTGTCGAGCACGTCCTCGTCCTGGGTCAGGGCCTTGCCGCCCGCCTGGGCCAGGGCGTCTTCCTCGGTCTCGGCGACATAGATGTTGCCGTCGGCGTCATACCAGGCCGGGATGCGGTGACCCCACCACAGCTGACGCGAGATGCACCACGGCTCGATGTTGCGGAGCCATTCGAAATAGATCTTCTCGTACGACTTCGGCTCGAAGACCGTGTCGCCCTGCTCCACCGCCTTGATGGCCGGCTGGGCGAGGGTGTGGGCGTCGACGTACCACTGGTCCGTCAGCCACGGCTCAATGACCACGCCCGAGCGATCGCCGTGCGGGACGACGTGGCGGGTTTTCTCGATCGCCTTCAGCCAGCCGTCTTCCTCGGCCCTGGCGACGATGGCCTTGCGGGCGGCGAAGCGGTCCATGCCCTCGTAGTCGGCAGGCACGTCAGGCGTATCGGCGGCGGTGATGCGGCCGAAGGCGTCCATGACGTTCAACGCCGCCAGTCCGGCCCGTTTGCCGACCTGGAAGTCGTTGAAATCGTGCGCCGGGGTGATCTTCACGGCACCCGATCCCTTGGTCGGATCGGCGTACTCGTCGGCGACGATGGGAATACGACGGCCCACGATCGGCAGGGTCACGAATTTCCCGACCAGTCCGGCATAGCGCACATCGTCCGGATGCACCGCCACGCCGGTGTCGCCCAGCATCGTCTCCGGCCGGGTCGTCGCCACCACGATATAGTCGCGCGTTTCGTATTCCGTCGCCTCGCCCGCCTCGTCGAAGGCGACCGGATGCTCATAGGTGACGCCGTCGGCCAGCGGATAGGCGAAATGCCAGTAGGCGCCGTCCATCTCCTTCTGCTCGACCTCGAGGTCCGAGATCGCCGTCTGGAAATGCGGGTCCCAGTTGACCAGCCGCTTGTCGCGATAGATCAGCCCGTCCCGGTGCAGCTGGACGAACACCTTGCGCACCGCGGCGTTCATGGCCGGATCGAGCGTGAATCGCTCGCGGCTCCAGTCGCACGAGGCCCCCAGTCGACGCAGCTGCTGGACGATGGTCCCGCCGCTCTCGGCCTTCCATTCCCAGACCTTGGCCAGGAAGGCCTCGCGGCCCATGTCGCGGCGGCTGACGTTGCCCGCAGCGGCCAGCTGGCGCTCGACCACCATCTGGGTGGCGATACCGGCGTGGTCCGTGCCGGGCAGCCACAGCACGGCCTTGCCCTTCATCCGGTGATAGCGGGCCAGGATGTCCTGCAGGGTATTATTCAGCGCATGGCCGATGTGCAGCGAGCCGGTCACATTGGGCGGCGGAATAACGATCGAATAGGCCTCGGCGGCCCCGTCGGTCTTCGGCGCGAACAGGCCGCTCTCTTCCCACTGCGCGTAGATGCGCGGTTCGGCGGCGGTCGGGTCAAAGGTCTTGTCGAGCATTGGGAAGGGTCTTCGGACAAAGAGAAAGGGCGGCCCCGACTGGAGCCGCCCCGGAATGATCTAGCCTTGATCAGGTCGCGGGTGAAGTCAGCCGACCGTACGGGCGATGCGTTCGACTTCCTTGCGTACCTGGGCCTCGACGATGGTTGGCAGGTTTGTGTCGAGCCAATCCTTCAGCATCGGGCGCAGCAGGCCGCGGACCATTTCGTCGATGGTCGGGCCCGACGGGAACGACACATCGGCAGGCTCGGGCTGCCGGAGCGAGGAGGCGAAGCCGGCGAAGGCCGAGGCCGCGCTGGCGGCAGCGCTGTCGCCGACCAGGCTGTCATAGGAGGTCGTCGGGACCGACGGATGTTCGGGCGTATGCACCTCGACCGGTGCGGCGGCGAAGATCGATTCGCTGACCGGTTCGGTGGGGAAGGGCTCGGGCGCGGACACGTCGAGGTCGCCGATGCTTTCGGCGGCGGGTGCCTGCCAGGCCTCGGTCAGTTCCAGCACGTCTTCCTCGACAGGCTCGGGCTCCTGCATCGACGGGGTCTCGTCCATCAGGGCGGGCGAGACATCAACGACCGGGGCAGCCTCGACTTCAGGCTCGGGCGCGGCGACCGTCGCCGTCTCGGCCGGCGCGTCGTCCTCGGAGATGATCCGGCGGATCGACGCCAGGATTTCCTCCATCGTCGGTTCCTGGGCGGCGGTCTGGTCGGTCATGTCGAAACCCCGGGCGCGCGGTCGCGGCGCGCAATCTGTCGAATGGCGGCGCAGGGCCGACCAGCCGCCCCACGCCTATGTCGTCGCATCTCAGCCCGCTGGAATCAACGGGCGTTTTCGCCTGATCGGTTAACTGGAACGGGCTCCAGTCGCCCCGCGCGCGATCAGTCGCGCGGGGCGGTCTGTATGATGTCGGCCTTCAGCTGCGTATCGATCGGCGCATCGACGGCGTCGTTGGCGGGCATGACGGGCGGCGCGGCGATCCGGTCGATGGCCTCGATGAGGCCGTCCCACGGCAGGGCCCCGCGATTGCGCACACGATTGTAGTTGGCCGCCGGGTCGTAGACCGCCAGCGACGGATCCAGATCCTGCCCCTCCAGCCGGCCCATGGCGGCCAGCAGATTGGCCTGGGCGACGTATTCATTGCGGCGCGCACTGGCCAGGGTGACCTCGGCGCTGCGCAGCTCCAGCTCCTGGTTCAGCACGTCGAGCGTGGTGCGCAGGCCAACCTGGGCCTCCTGGCGCACGCCCTCGGCGGCCACGGTGGCGGCGCGCACCGCCTCCTGTCCGGCCGTCAGGGTCGAACGCGCGGAAAGCGACTGGGCGTAGGCCGTGCTGACCGCTTGCAGCGTGCGGCGACGTTCGCCCTCGACATTGATCTGCGCGACATTGGCGCGCTCGCGGGCCTGGGCGACGCGCGAACTGTTCAGCCCGCCGGTGAACAAGGGCACCGAGATCGAGGCACCCGCCTGGAGGCTGGTATTGTCGACGATGTCGCCCGGGCGTCCGATGTCGTTGCTCGTGCCGCCGTAGGATGCCGTCAGACGCGCGGACGGCATGTATTCCGCCCGGGCAGCCGCGACACTCGCTTCGGCGGCATGCAGGGTGTAGCCGGCGGCGCGGATGCCGGGATTGTCCTGCAGGGCGACGTCCAGGGCGCTGTCGAAATCAGCGGGCAGGTTCGGCAGGACCGGCATGGGGGCCAGATCACCGGGGGCCTGGCCGACGACGGCCGCATAGACGGCGCGCGAGACCGACAGCTGGGCCTGGGCATTGGCGAGGTCCGCCTCGGATTGCGCCAGTCGGGCTTCGGACTGGGCCACGTCCGTGCGGGTAATCTCGCCGACCTCGAAACGGGCCGAGGATTCATCGCGCTGCCGCCCCAGGACGCCAAGGTTGGACTGGCGGATTCGCAGGATCTCGCTGTCCCGAATCACGTCGGCATAGGCCTGGATGACCGACGCCAGGATCGTCTGTTCGATATCGCGCAGATTTTCGCGCCCGGCCATGATGTTGGCCTCGGCGGCGCTGATGCCGTGACCGATTCGGCCGCCGGACCACAGGGTCTGCGACAGACCGATCGAGACGCCGGCCCCGTCACTTTCGACGACACCGAAGGTGGCTGTGTCCGAGCGGCTGTAGGACGCGCTGGCGGTCACATCGAGCTGGGGCCTCAGGCCGGCGCGGGCCTGGACGATGGACTCGTCCAGCGACCGCTGGCTGGCACGCTGGGCCAGAAGCGAGGGATTGGTCTGATAGGCGAGCGCCAGGGCGTCTCGCAGCGTCTCGGCCCACGCAGGGGCCCCCATGCCCGAGAGCACAGCGATGACGGCGACCGAGGCGAGCGCGCGCGAACGTTTCAGCATGTCTTTTCCTGCCTGGCGCGGGGAAGCACGCCCTTCGTCTACATCTGTCTGATGCGTGACCGTTTGGTCCCGCGCCAGTTAAGTTTTTTTCACCCGGAGCCGGGGCTGTTTCTCTCTTGCCCGCTTACAGGGCGAAGATGGGTTCCGGCGCGAGGTCTGCAAGGACCGGCGGGGCCGAGTCAAAAAGCTCGCGCCGCGACATGCCCTGGTCACCCCGGACATACAGAACCGCCTTGCCGACCGGGCCGCTGCGCTCGACCACGGCCATGCGGCCGCCGATCTTCAGCGCGGCCAGCCAGGCCTCGGCCCGGGCGGGAACCGCCGCTTCCGAAACGATGATGTCGTAGCCCTCGCCCACGGGCCGGGAGAGGGGCGCGACCACGGTCTGCACGCCCTCCTCCGCCAGAACCGCGCCGGTGACGCCGAACACGGCATCGTCGGCCTCCTGGGCCGTGACGGTCAGCCCCAGCCGTGCCAGCACCGCGGCGGCATAGGGGGCGGCGATCGCCAGGGCGGTCGCACCCGGCTGGGCATCCAGCGCCATCAGAAGCTTCGAGAGGTCCCGCGCCATCATCAGCCGGCGGCCGCCCGCGATCTCGGGCTCGATCTCGGCATAGGCCGACCAGGCGCGATCCGCGGTCAGGAAGCGCTCGCGCGGGACCGACAGGAGCGCCGCCTGCAAGGCGCGATCGGTGACGTCGTTCACGCGGACCTGGCTGTCGACCATGACCTTGCGGGCGGCGGCGAAATCCATGGAGCGACGTTCCTGCAGCTGGTGTCCCCCGGCGATGGCCGGGAAATCTGCCGCGCTTATAGGTCTGTGCGTTGCGGGCGACAATCCGATCTGATAGCGAACGCCCCTCGCGATGGCGAGGTCGTCCCCGGATCGTTTCCGGAGCGGCCCAGGGCCTGATGGCGGAGTGGTTACGCAGAGGACTGCAAATCCTTGCACCCGAGTTCGATTCTCGGTCAGGCCTCCATCGCGATTTTCGACAGAAGCCGTGTCAGGCTCTGCAGGCCTGCTAGATCGGCGCGGTGATCCAGCCGATCACACTGGCGGCCCCGACCCCTGCCGCGACGATACTCACCACCAGCGCGATACGCGCATTGCGGTGAATGAAGACGAAAACGCCACCAAACATGATTGAACTCCCCCGGACACCGTCACAGCGACACAAGTCCGGCTGTTCATCAAGGTATACGAAGGGTTAATCGCAATTCCGTGATCGTTTCACGCCTGCCGGGTGAAATGATGCAGGGCGATTCCACTGGCGACCGACACGTTGAGAGAGTCGAAGCCGCCCGACATGGGAATCCCCACCGGATGGCACCGGGCGATGACCCCGGCCGCCAGCCCCGGACCTTCCGGGCCCAGCAACAGCGCGACCCGTCCGCCGCGGGGCATGCGGTCCAGTGAGGTCTCGGCCCCGGGGGTCAGCGCCAGGACGGCGAACCCGGCCCGCTCCAGCCCGTCGATGATCTCGTCGGGGGCCAGCCCCGTGACCATCGGCGTTCGCAGCACGGCCCCGACCGACACCCGGATGGCCTTGCGGTAAAAGGGATCGCAGCAGGTCCGGTCCAGCAGCACGGCCCCGGCTCCAAACGCCGCGGCGTTTCGGAACAGCCCCCCCATGTTGTCGTGATTGCCGATGCCGCAGGCCGCAACCACGACCGCGTCCGGCCCCGGCGGCCCGAGGACCTGGGCCAGGGTCGAGGGCCCGGGCTTCTGGCCCAGCGCCAGGATGCCGCGATGCAGATGAAAACCGGCGATGGCGTCCAGAATCGGCTGGTCGGCCACATAGACGGGCGTGTCCGGATCGACCCGGCCGATCAGTCCGGCCAGCCCTTCGACCCGTTTTTGATCCAGCAGCAGGGCCACAGGTCGACACAGGGATTGCGGCGACGTCAGCACATTCAGCACCACCTCGCCCTCGGCCACGAACAGGCCCTGCCTGCCCGTCAGGTCCCGTTCCCGGATGTCGCGGAAGCCCGCGATGCGCGGATCGTCGGGGTGGTTGATGCGGATCACGGCCAAGATCGGATATTTCCCGTTGCGTCAGTCTGACTCGCGCTGCTATAGCGCCCGCCTTCCCGAGAGGAAGTGTTCCGCGGTAGCTCAGTGGTAGAGCAGCCGACTGTTAATCGGCTGGTCGTAGGTTCGAATCCTACCCGCGGAGCCACTCTCTCCCCCCCTCTCAGCGTCAGACCGAAAAAAAGCCCGACGCGAGCGCCGGGCTGAAGAAGTTCGGTGATGGTGGGTGTCCTCGAAGAAGGAAGACAACCTTCCGATGCCGTGAATTGGTTAACCGCAGGTAAACTGCGTCAGGCCGGATCCGGCAGCCAGGTTGTCTGCCGGGCACCGCCCGCACCCGTCCACACCGCCGTCCAGCCCTGCCCCGCCCGTTCGACGCGCGGCACCGCACCGGATCCGGACTCCCCGGGCCAGGCGAAGCGCGAGCCGTCCGTCCCGATCACGTCAGGTCCGCTCGCAGGGCGCAACATCAGGCTCCACCGGCCTGCCGCAGGTGTCACGCGGACGGATTCGCCGCCGGCCTGCACCACGACCGGCCCGGGGCCGGCCGCACGGCCGGACGCCAGCCGCATGCGCCCGTCGCTGTCGACCGCGCCGAGCGCCGGTGCCCGGTCAAGCCGGAGGGTCGGCCCGCCAGACCGCAGGATCGCGATCGGCCCCCGGCCACCGGCGACGATCAGCAACCGATCCGGCGACGGCGCGGCGTCCTGGCCATTCTGGGTTTCAGGCTGCAGCCACAGATCGCCCGCCGGTGCGGCCATGCGGATCTCGAACCGTCCGCGCCCGTCCGCCGCCACCGCATAGGCCGCGCCCGAATCGTTGCGCAGGACCACGCGGGCACCCGGCTCAGCCTCGCCGCTGAAGACAAGGCTGGCCGAAACCCTTCGCACCGACAGAATGGCCGGCGGCCGGGTCCAGCCCGACGCCGCCGGCCCCGGGGCCCCGGCCCGTTTCGGCGGCGTGGGCTCACTGCAGGCCGTCATCAGGGCGACAAGAAAAGCCGCCGTTCCCGCCCTGCCCAACATGGCCCGTTTCATCGCCCGCATCCGCCCGCTAGGAGTAGCTGTCCAGATAGCGCGCCCGGCGGGCCGCTGTCTCCCATCGCGTCTCGAGGCCCCATGTCTGCACCTGTCGTCATCCAGCCCTTCGACGGAAAATCCGTCTGCCTGTTCTGCGGGTCCTCGGACGCCTCTGATCCCGCCTACACGGTAGCGGCCCGCGCCTTCGGCGAACAGACGGCGCTGGCCGGCTGGCGCCTGGTCTACGGTGGCGGCGGCGTTGGCCTGATGGGGGCGTCCGCACGGGGAGCCCACGAGGCCGGCGGACGGGTGCTGGGGGTCATGCCGGGCTTCCTGCGCAGTCGCGAGCGCCTGTTTGACGAGGTCGAGACCCTCGTCGTGCCCTCGATGCATGAGCGCAAGACCATCATGTATGACCAGTCGGACGCCTTCGTCGTCGCCCCGGGTGGTGTCGGCACCCTTGAAGAGGTCATCGAGGTGCTGTCCTGGAAGCGCCTGGACCTCCATTCAAAACCCGTTATTTTTCTGAATTTGAATGGCTTCTGGGAACCTCTTCTGGCTGTGATGGAACACAGCATCGGGTCCGGCATGACACCGGCGTCCTTCCGGGAGGCCTGGGTCGTCTGCGACACGGTCGAGGCGGCGATCGAGGCCATGAAGGGCGCAGACGCGATGCCGCACTTGCAACATGATCGGCGTTAAGTAATCAGTGGTCAGTCAGCCCCTGTCCGTGCATCTCTTTTAGAAACTCGCCTTGACAGTTTTTAAAAACAACGGACATTGGCGTTGCGGGAACGATGGTCGTTTCCGCCTGTCCGGAGACCTCCCCATGCGTGCTCTGCTTGTCGCCGCGGCCCTCTTCGTCGCCGCCCCTGCCCTCGCCCAGTCGCCCGCGTCCAGCGCTGTCCTCGCGGACGCGTCCAGGGCTCCTGCGTCGGCCACCATCATCGACGGCGCTTCCTGGCGCTGCACCGGCGGTGCCTGCACCGCCAGCGGCGGCGCGAACCAGCCCGCCACGCGCGCCTGCCGCCGTGTCGTGGCCCGCTTCGGCGCGGTGTCGTCGTTCAGCTACAAGGGCGTCGCCCTGTCGGCCGGACAGATCGCCGCCTGCAACGCCTGATCAGCCGATTCGCCACAACGAAAAGGCCGCCCTGCGAGGGGCGGCCTTTTTGCTGTCGGTCGGGCGGGCAGGGCTAGGCGGTTTCGCCCATCAGCCGTTTCACAATCCGCTCGCGGCCGATCATCGGTGCCAGCGTCGCCATGTCCGGCCCGTGCGCCTGGCCCGTGATCATCAGGCGCAAGGGCATGAACAGCGCCTTGCCCTTGGCACCGGTCGCCTCTTTCACAGCGGCCGTCCACACCGGCCAGAGTGTCTCGTCGATGGTGTCCGGCAGCGCCGCCAATGCCGCCCGGGCGAACGCCGGGTCCTCGATCGTCGGGGTTACCGGCCCGCGCACGATAGTAGCCATTTCAGTGACATCGGAAAACTTCTGAAGGTTGCCGCGCACGCCGTTCCAGAAGGCTTCGCCGAGATCCGCATCCAGCATCGCCAGTCGCGGCCGCGCCACGTCATACGCCATCGCATGCAGGGCCTGGGCGTTCAGACGGTCCAGGTCCGCGGTGTCATAGCGGGCCGGCGACCGGCCCATCTTGGCGAAGGCGAAGCTGGCACCGAGGGCCTCGATCGAATCGCCGACCTCCAGCGGATCGCTGGTGCCGATCCGGCCCAGGTGGCTGGTGATGGCGATCGGCTCATAGCCCTGGTCGCGCATCTCGGCGATCGACAGGGACCCCAGCCGTTTCGAAAGCGCCTGGCCGTCTTCACCCACCAGCAGGGGCATGTGGGCGAAGGCCGGCGTCGGCCCGCCCAGGGCCTCGAAGATCTCGATCTGGGCCCCCGTATTGGTGACGTGGTCCTCGCCCCGGATCACGTGGGAGATGGCCATGTCGATGTCATCGACGACCGATGGCAGGGTATAGAGGAACAGGCCGTCCTCCCGGATCAGGACCGGGTCAGACATCGACGCGGTATCGACCTCGGCATGACCGCGCGACAGGTCTTCCCAGGCGACGCGGCTGCCGTTCAGCCGGAATCGCCAATGCGGCTTGCGCCCCTCAGCCTCATAGGCCGCCTTTTCATCATCCGTCAGCGCCAGGCCCGCCCGATCGTAGATCGGCGGCAGGCCGCGTGACAGCTGCACCTTGCGTCGCCGGTCCAGTTCCTCGGAGGTATCGTAGCAGGCGTAAATCCGCCCGGACGCTTTCAGCCGCGCCGCGGCCTCCTCGTAACGGTCGAAGCGTTTGGACTGGTTGTAACGCTCATCCCAGACCAGCCCCAGCCAGGTCAGATCGTCCTCGATCCCCTGTTCGAACTCGGGCGTGGAACGCGCCAGATCGGTGTCGTCGATGCGCAGGACAAAGCTGCCGCCCTGTCCTTTGGCGAACATCCAGTTCACCAGCGCGGTGCGAACATTGCCGACGTGCAGCCTACCCGTCGGCGACGGGGCGAAACGGACCTTGACGGACATTCTGAAACCTTGAAACGCGAGGCGCGTAGGTCGCCCTACGCACCCCTCAAGTCAAGGCTCACCGACCGTCAGTCGTCCCGGTGAACCCGTTCCCGGCGCTCGTGCCGTTCCTGGGCCTCGACGGACAAGGTCGCCGTGGGTCGGGCCTCCAGCCGTCCGAGGCTGATCGGCTCGCCGGTCTCCTCGCAATAGCCATAGGAGCCGTCCTCGATACGGCGCAGCGCTTCGTCGATCTTGGAGATCAACTTGCGCTGGCGGTCCCGGGTGCGCAGTTCCAGCGCGCGGTCGGATTCCGACGACGCCCGGTCGACCAGATCCGGATGATTTTCCGTCTCGGCCTTCAGGTTGACGACAGTTCCCTTGGACTCGCGAAGGATGTCATCCTTCCAGTCCATCAGCTTGCCCTTGAAATAGGCAAGCTGCCGCTCGTTCATGAACGGCTCGTCGTCGCTCGGCCTGTAAGCGGCCGGATCGACAATCACAGACGCCAATGCGGTCATATCGCACTCACGCTCTCAACAGCGCCCCCCTGTGGCGCAGCCCTGCCTGTAGGGGCGGCGGGGAGTCGAAGCAACAACGCTCGCAAGAGCGTGACCGGCCAAGCTTACAGTCCAGACGCGAGCGTGACATTTCTTCATCACCCGGCGCTCTCTGACCGTGCTTTTTCAAGACAATTCGGCGACTTATGCTGCAGTGCGGCGTAAGTCGGCCTTGGCCAGTTCAACCGCTGCGCGCAGATCGATCTGGTCCAGCAGGCTGTTCAACCCGGCATCCGCATCCAGGGGCCGCTCCTCGCGCAAGGTCCGCGACAGTCGCTCCAGCGCCCCCTCGCCCGCCTCGCCCTGCAACAGGGCCAGTTTCAGCTCTTCCAGCCGATCGAGAAGCCCGCCCCCGCGCCGGATGGCCCGACGCCGACGCTCGGTGACGTCCTCGACGCCCTGGAGCGCCATGAGCGCCGAAACGTCGCTGACCCCGGTCAGTCCGGAGGTCGGGGTCGTCGCGGCCGTCGCCGGGCTCGTCGACGTCGTGGGCACGGAAAAGCCGCCCCCGCCCCGCGCGGGGCGCGACCCTTGCGGCGACGACGGTCCCGACGGGCCTGTGACCTTCATGCGATCCGACTCCAGTACATGGCCGACCATCGCCACCGCCCCGTCACTGTTTGGTTAACGTCCCGGCAGAATTTGCCGCGAGACTCCGGGTCCCGTCGCGGCCCACCACTGTTTTTAAAACGTTTTTTCGCTGGCACGGCGCTCGCATGGTCGGACGCGGAACAGTATGTGGATGTCCGGCCTATGCAGAAACTGCTCGCCTCTCTCCTGACCGTCGCCGCGGTGGCCGGATTCGCCGCGCCGGCCGCCGCCCAGTCGCGGATCAAGGACATCGCGGCCATCGAGGGCGTCCGCACCAACCAGCTCGTCGGCTACGGCCTGGTGGTGGGGCTGAACGGAACCGGCGACAGCCTGCGCAACTGCCCCTTCACCCGCCAGTCGCTCGAGGGCATGACCGAGCGGCTCGGCGTGAACATTCGCGGGGCCAATGCCAATTCCAAGAACATGGCCGCCATCATGGTGACGGCCGAGTTGCCGCCCTTCGCGACGCCCGGTGCCCGGGTCGACGTCAATGTCGCCAGCATGTGTGACGCCAAGAGCCTTCTGGGTGGCACACTTCTGGTCACCAGCCTCCAGGGCGCGGACGGCCAAGTCTATGCGGTGGCGCAGGGTTCGATCCAGACCGGAGCCGTCTCGGGCGGCGGGGCCTCGGGCTCGTCGGTCACGCGCGGTGTGCCGACCGCGGGTCGGATCGCCTCCGGGGCCACGGTCGAGCGCGAGACCGGCTTCCAGCTGGCCAATATGAACGAGGTGCGGCTGACGCTGCGCAACCCGGACTTCACTACGGCCCAGCGCGTCGCCGCCGCCATCAACCAGAGCTACCCCAATACCGCCCTCGCCGAGAACGGCACCGTCATCGCCCTGCGCGCGCCCGGCCAGATGGGCATGGCCGGGTTCATCAGCATGGTCGAGAACCTGCCGGTTCAGGTCGACGCCCCCGCCAAGGTCATCATCGACGAGGTCAACGGCGTCATCGTCATGGGCGAGGCCGTCCGCGTCTCAACGGTCGCCATTGCCCAGGGCAATCTGACGATCTCGGTGCAGGAAAGCTCCGAGGTCAGCCAGCCCGAGCCCTTCAGCCGCGGCGGCCAGACCGTGGTCGTTCCGCAGTCGACGGTGGCCGTCGAGGAGGAGCTGGGCCGCGAGATGCGGATCGTCGGTGGCGGAACCTCCCTGTCGACCCTCGTCAACGGCCTGAACGCCCTCGGCGTCAGCCCGCGCGACATGATCAGCATCCTGCAGGCCATCAAGGCCGCGGGTGCCCTGCAAGCCGACATCGAGGTGATGTGAACATGAGCGACCTGTCCGTCCCCGCCGGCCTGCTGCAACCCGCTGCGGCAGCACCGTCCCCATCCGCCCGTGGAACCGCCCGCATGCGCGAGACGGCCGAGGCGTTCGAGGCGTCCTTCCTGTCGCAGATGATGAAACCGATGTTCGAGGGCCTGTCGACCGAAGCCCCCTTCGGCGGCGGCGAGGCCGAAGGCACCTGGCGCGGCTTTCTGGTCGAGGCCATGGCCAAACAGACCGTCAAGGCCGGCGGGATCGGCCTGGCCGACCAGGTCGTCACCCAGATGCTGAAGATGCAGGAAGCCGGGGAGCCCGCCGCATGACCGAGTCCGCCACCGTCAACGCCCGCGCCCGCATCCGTCAGCTGATCGACCTGACCACCCGTCTGACCGACCGTCTCGTCGAGGAGTCCCGGGTCTTTGAATCGCGCCGTCCCCAGGACGCCGCGGCCACCCTGACCGAGACCCAGCAACTGGCCAATGTCTATCGCCGCGAGTCGGCCCAGCTGAAATCCGATCCGGGCGTGCTCGCGGCGGCCCCGGCGGCCGACCGAACGGCCCTGATCAAGGCCACCCAGGCCTTCGAGGCTGTGCTGTCCGGTCACGCCCGCGCCGTGGAAGCGGCGCGCATCATTTCCGAGGGACTGGTCCGGACCATCGCCGCCGAGGTCGCCAGCCAGCGCGGATCACCCTCCGCCTACGGTGCGTCGGGCAAGGCCACCGCAGGTGACGGCCGCGCCGTGGCCCTCAATCGTCAGGCCTGAATCGACCGTTAAGGTTGTTCCTCGAACAAGACTTTACACTCCGCGTGTTACCGGCGGCGATGACCACCAAAACGAGCCTTCTCGGACTGGCCATCCCCGCAGCAGATGCGCTGCTGGAGGTCGATGGCAAAGGGCGGATTGTTCTGGTTCTGGGGTCAGGTCCAGGCCCTGACGACGAGCCGACAACGGCCTGGCGTGGCCGGATGCTGGCGGACCTCTTCGGCAAGGCCAGCCGCAAGCCCATCACCAAGGCTCTTCAGGATATCCGGCCAAGCCTTCGGGTCGAGCCGCTCGAGGGTTTGATTTCGTGTGGTGCCGACCGCGTACGTCGCGCGCGCATCCGGTTGTTCCAGCTGCCCGAACGCGCGCCGGCGGTCTCATGCGCGATCGCCTATGTCGGAGCCCCGTTCACACTCGCAATCCCTGCCGCGCCCGCCCTTCTGAGCGCTGAAGGCCTGCTCGGCCGGGTCCAGGCCGGCCTTCATCCTGCAGCCGGCGCGCTCTCCGTGTCCTTCCTCGAGGTCCCCGGCCTCGCCGGGCCCGGCGAAGCAAACAACCGCGCCGCCGCCCGCATTGAGGCCGCCCTGCAGACCGCGTCCCTGGACGGCACGTCAGCGGCGCGCCTGTCGCCGGAGCGGTTCGCCGTCATCCGCGCCGCGGATGCGGCGTCTGACCTGACCGAAGACGTACGAAATGCCGGTCTGGCTGAAGGCCTTGAACTCACCGCCCTGGTCAGCCGGATCGCACTGGCCGCCGACGGCCCGTCCGGACCCACGATCCGGGCGCTTCGGTTCGCTCTGGAAGCCTGTCTCAAGGGCGAAGTCGGCCAGGCCGCCACGACCTTTTCGGAGAGTCTGAAGCAGACGCTGATAGAGGCAGACACGTTCCGGGCTGTCGTCCGTGCACGGAGCTTTACCCTCGAGTATCAGCCGATTGCGGATCTCTCGACCCGGGTGCCCCATCACTTTGAAGCTCTCGCCCGGTTCGGCGACCATGGTCCCTCGGCCTCGATCCATCTCGCGGAGGCTCTGGGTCTGATCGAGAGTTTTGACCTCGCCGTGGTCGAAAAGGCCATTCAGATGTTGCAGCGACCCGGCCTCGGTCAGACCAGGGTCGCCGTCAACGTGTCCGGTGCCTCGCTTGAAACGGACGCCTATGTCGAAGGCCTGTTGCGGATGACGGCGGTCTCACCGACGATCCGCCCGCGCATCCTGATCGAGGTGACCGAGACTGCCGCGGTCGGCGACCTCGACGCGGCGACCCGCCGCCTCGCCGCCGTGCGCAAGGCGGGCATCCAGATCTGTCTGGACGACTTCGGTGTCGGTGCCGCCTCGCTGGACTATCTGCACCGCCTGCCTGCGGATATTGTGAAGATAGACGGCCGTTTCGTCCGCGATATTGCCACCGACGCGCGGTCCCGCGCGCTCGTCTCCCATCTGGTCAAGCTTTGCCGGGACCTGAAGAAGACGACGGTCGTCGAGATGATCGAGACCGAGGCGCAGGCGGCCATCGTCCGGGAACTCGGCGTCGACTACGGTCAGGGCTGGCTGTTCGGACGCCCGACGGCGGAACCGTCGGTCCCGGGCGTACAGCCGGTCGCTGCCCGTCGGCTCGGCGCGGTCGCGGGCTGGGGCTAGGCACATCCGATCGGCCGGGCACCCGCCGGCGATCGCCGGCGCGCGTCTGACCTCAGGTTGACGAAGACCGGGAAACCGTCAGGCGTGCGGTCCGCGACGCGAAGCGGCGTCACGGGCACGGATGCGGACGGGCTTCGGACGCGGCTGGTTCCTGAGCACATGGACGAGCCCGAGCAGCGATGCGGAAAGGGCGAAACCGATTTCCAGGGCGCTGATCATGATCGTCCGGCCTCCGATGAACTCTGTCGATCCGGGAAGATGAGGTCGAAGTCGCTGAGGCGCAAGCCATTTCGGCAATAGCACCGCTGCCGGGACCGTGACACGATGCCCCGGGAGACCAGATCATGCGCCACAGTCGTTTGCTCGCGGGCCTTGTCCTCGGTGGCAGCCTCACGGCCTGCGCTCACGGCGCAGGGCCCGTCATCCTCGCGCCGGACTATTCACCGCTGGCCGGCGAGCCCGCCCCGGCCAATGCCCGCCTCTATGCCGACTGTCTCGGCCAGGCCGCCGCGACGGGGGCCTTCCGGCGGGCCGCGGACGGGGGCGGCGAAGAGCTGATCCTGTTCACCTGCACCGGCGCGCCCGCCCGGGCCTTCTTCGACGCCCTCGGCCCGTGGAGCGCCCGGATCGACTCGGCCTTCGCCCACGACGGTCGCACCTACCGCTCCACGGCGAAGGTTCAGGCCAACATGTTCGGCGTCGATTCCTGTTCCGCGGCCGGCGGGGCGGATCATCGCTGCGTGCTGACCTTCAACGCCGGCGATTTCCTCGACGGCGATTAGCCGCGATGGCGGACCGCCGACGGACGGTCTAGGCAGGGCGGGTGACTGTCTCTGATGACCCTGCGAGCCGCCGCGCGTCCATCGTCCGGCGTATCCACGCCGGGACCGGGATCGACGAGCCGATGATCGCCCGCCTGGTCGAGGCCTTCTATGAGCGGGTGCGCCTCGATCCCCTGATCGGACCCGTCTTTGACGCGCGCGTTGCGGACTGGGGCCCGCATCTCGAACAGATGAAGCTGTTCTGGTCGTCCGTGGCCCTGATGAGCGGCGTCTATCACGGGCGGCCGATGCCCAAACACCTGCCCCTGCCCGTCGACGCCCGTCATTTCGACCGCTGGCTCGCGCTGTTCGAGGCCACGGCGGCGGACATCTGCCCGCCCGCCGCCGCGGCCCATTTCATCGAACGGGCCCGCCGCATCGCCGAAAGCCTGGAGCTGGGCATAGCCGGTGCCCACGGCGTTCTGCTGCGCAAGGGCGAGCGCTATCTGAGGCCGACCGAGGCGTAGGTGCCGCCCGTCTGCAACGGCACCGGCTGACACCCGCTGTCGGCAGGCGGGCCGCGCGCCGCGGTGTTCTCACATTGTTCTTGCTGAATCCCGCGAATTGATCCCCATATAGCAGCGTCGCACCGGACCCTCCCCGGCTCTGTCGCGTTCCCTGACTCCCAGCCATCAGGCCCCATGATCGAAAAGCACAACTTCATCCGCGTGCGCGGTGCCCGCGAGCACAATCTCAAGGGCGTCGACCTCGACATCCCGCGCGAGCAGCTGGTCGTGATGACGGGCCTGTCCGGCTCGGGCAAAAGCTCACTCGCCTTCGACACCATCTACGCCGAGGGCCAGCGTCGCTACGTCGAGAGCCTGAGCGCCTATGCCCGCCAGTTCCTCGAACTGATGGGCAAGCCGGACGTCGACCTGATCGAGGGCCTCTCGCCCGCCATCTCTATCGAACAGAAGACCACCTCTAAGAACCCGCGCTCGACCGTTGGCACGGTGACCGAGATCCACGACTACATGCGCCTGCTGTGGGCCCGCGTCGGCGTGCCCTATTCGCCGGCCACCGGCCTGCCGATCGAGAGCCAGACCATCTCCATGATGGTCGACAAGCTGACCGCCCTGCCCGACGGCGAGCGCCTGTTGCTGCTGGCCCCCGTCGTGCGCGGCCGCAAGGGCGAATACCGCAAGGAAATGGCCGAGTGGCAGCGGCTGGGCTTCCAGCGCGTCAAGATCGACGGCGAGTTCCACGCCATTGAGGACGCCCCCGTCCTCGACAAGAAATTCAAGCACGACATCGACATCGTCGTGGACCGCATCGTCACCAAACAGGGCCTCGAAAGCCGCTACGCCGACAGCCTGCAGACCGCGCTGGGCCTCGCCGAGGGCATCGCCGTGGCCGAATGGGCCAGTCCCGCAGACGGCGAGACCGAACCCCGGCGGCTGACCTTCTCGGAGAAGTTCGCCTGCCCCGTTTCGGGCTTCACCATCTCCGAGATCGAGCCGCGGCTGTTCTCGTTCAACAATCCGTTCGGCGCCTGTCCGGCCTGCGATGGCCTGGGCGTCAAATTGGCCTTCGATGCCGATCTGGTCATCCCGGATCGCGACAAGACCCTGCACAAGGGTGCGGTCGCCCCGTGGTCGCGCGGCCCCTCGCCGCTCTATACCCAGACCCTGCAGTCGCTCAGCCGGCACTACGGCTTCTCGATGGACAAGCCGTGGCGCGAGCTGCCGGCCACGGCGCATGACGTGATCCTGCGCGGCTCGGGCGGCGACAAGATCAAATTCACCTACGACGACAACGCTCGCAAATACGAGGTCTCCAAGGCCTTCGAGGGCGTTCTGCCGAACCTCGAACGCCGCTGGCGCGAGACGGATTCCGCCTGGGTGCGCGAGGAACTGGGCCGGTTCCAGTCCGAGACCCCGTGCGAGGTCTGTAACGGCAAACGCCTCAAGCCCGAGGCCCTGGCGGTCAAGATCGCCGGCACCGACATCGCCGAGGTGTCATGGCTGTCGATCAAACACGCCCACGCCTGGTTCACCGACCTGGACGGCAAGCTGACCGACAAACAGATGGAGATCGGCCGTCGGGTCCTGAAGGAAATCACCGACCGGCTGCGGTTCCTCAACAATGTGGGCCTCGACTATCTGAGCCTCTCGCGCGCCTCGGGCACCCTGTCCGGCGGCGAGAGCCAGCGCATCCGCCTGGCGTCGCAGATCGGCTCGGGCCTGACCGGGGTGCTCTACGTCCTCGACGAGCCGTCGATCGGCCTGCACCAGCGCGACAACTCCCGCCTGCTGGAAAGCCTGCGCGGCCTGCGCGACCTCGGCAACTCCGTCCTCGTGGTCGAGCATGACGAGGAGGCCATCCTGACGGCCGACTATGTCATCGACATGGGCCCGGCCGCGGGCATCCACGGGGGAGAGGTCTGCGCCCAGGGCACGCCGGCCGAGGTCATGGCCAATCCCAAATCCCTCACCGCCAAATATCTGACCGGCGAGCGCGAGATCGAACTGCCGACCGACGGCCGCCGTCCTGTCGACCGCAAGAAGATGCTCAGGATCAGCGGCGCGAGCGGCAACAATCTGAAGAACGTCACCGGCGAGATCCCGGCCGGCCTGTTCACCTGCGTCACCGGCGTGTCCGGCGGTGGCAAGTCGACCTTCACCATCGAGACCCTCTACAAGGCCGCCGCCCGCCGGCTGCACAACGCCTCCGACGCGCCGGCCCCCTTCGACCGCATCGAGGGGCTTGAGATGTTCGACAAGGTCATCGACATCGACCAGTCGCCCATCGGCCGCACCCCGCGCTCCAATCCGGCCACCTACACCGGTGCCTTCGGCCCGATCCGCGACTGGTACGCCGGCCTGCCCGAGTCAAAGGCCCGCGGCTACGGCCCCGGCCGCTTCAGCTTCAACGTCAAGGGCGGCCGCTGCGAGGCCTGCCAGGGCGACGGCCTGATCAAGATCGAGATGCATTTCCTGCCCGACGTCTACGTCACCTGTGACGTCTGCAAGGGCAAACGCTACAACCGCGAGACGCTGGAAATCGTCTTCAAGGGCAAGAGCATATCCGACGTTCTGGATATGACGGTTGAAGAGGCCGGCAGCTTCTTCAAGGCCGTGCCGTCCATCCGCGACAAGATGCTGACCCTGAACCGCGTCGGCCTCGGCTACGTCAAGGTCGGACAATCCGCGACCACCCTGTCGGGCGGTGAGGCCCAGCGGGTCAAACTGTCCAAGGAGCTGTCGAAACGCGCCACCGGCAAGACCCTCTACATCCTCGACGAGCCCACGACGGGCCTGCATTTCGAGGATACCCGCAAGCTTCTCGAGGTGCTGCAGGAACTGGTCGAGAACGGCAACACCATCGTGGTGATCGAGCACAATCTCGACGTCATCAAGGTGGCCGACTGGCTGCTCGACTTCGGCCCCGAGGGCGGCGACGGCGGCGGCGAGATCGTCGCGGTCGGCACCCCCGAACAGGTCGCCGCCAATCCGAAAAGCTGGACCGGCAAATACCTCAAGGAGATCCTCGACCGCCACGAGACCCGCCGCAAGGCGCGGGTCGCGGCCCTGTCAGGCGAGCCTGCGGTTTCGGCCGCGAAGTCAGTGCGAGCGAAGAAGCGGGCCTAGACGATGGGGGATCGGCGTCGCGGCCAGGGGAAGATCATCCCCGCCACGGACACCATGCAGAGCCTTCCGAACAGGTCACCGATCCGGCCGGAGACGTACGGTCCGTCAAGCCGGTAGCGGTGCCGCGGCTGCAGCTTCGACACCATGATCCCGGGTCCGGCCCCGTACCGCCAGTACGAGCACCCCTGCCAGCAGCACGGCCGTCGTGACGACACTGGCTTCCGGCCCGAAGCCGGCACCCGTCAGCCACCAGGCCGCGCCGGACGCGGAGGTCAGGTCGGTGATCAGCGGTGTGGCCTTCATCGCCCCGCCGGAAACCTCAAGGCCGAAACCGAGACCGAGGAGCCAGTTCCACGCCGCGTGCCAGCCGCACACACCCCACAGGGACCCTTCGCGGACGGCATAGAGGCTGATGAAGAGGCCGAACAGAACGATGTTGGCCAGGCCGAGGTACAGTTCCCTGGACGCCTCGATATTGCCGGCGTGGGCCAGGGCGAACAGGGCCGAGTTGGCGATCACGGCGATCCACAGCCCGTGCCGCGAGGCGATCAGCTGCATCAGCCAGCCGCGAAACAGGAGTTCCTCCGACGAGGCCTGCACGATGAAGCCCAGCATCAGCACCCCGATGGGCAGCAGGGCCGCTCCGACGGCCGCCGAACCGAAGGCACCGGGTCCCTCGACCGCATAGCCGCCTGCGATCCAGATCACCCCGACCACGGTCGTCAGGCAGGCCAGCCCGATCAGATAGCCGCGCACGAATCGCAGCACCCCCCGGGCATTCAGCCCCAGCGCCGCCGGTCCCCGGCGCTCGAAAAGCCAGGCCCAGAGCAGGAGGAGAACCGAGCCCAGCCCAAAGGCCGCCGCGAGCTCATAGGCCGTCTGCGGCCAGCCGTCGGCCCCGCCACCGGGAGTGACGAAACCCGCGGCGACCGCCGGCAGCAATGCTCCCAGCTGGCCGCCGATGATGAAGACCGCACCCAGAACGATGGCGGCGAGCGTCCAGGTTCGCCGATGCCGGTGCTTGCGCGGGGCGTAGAGTTCAATACCGGCCATTCGGCGCTCCTTGTGACGATCGCGCGGACAGGATGCCGCGACCCAAGAGGCGCTCCGGGCGGCCAATGGATGCAGGGCGGTCGACGATTTGTCGGCCCGACAGGACTGGCCGGACGCCGCTAGGTCGGCGGAACGCCCTTGATGTTCAGATAGGCGGCCGAAAACGGCGCATACATGATGCCGACCGTCATCGCCGCGACGATCGCCTCCACGACCGCATTGGCGATGACCCACGGGTTGCCGACATCCAGCGCGGCCCGGACGGACTCCGTGTCCTGACCGCCGTTGAACGACCAGCTCTGCAGGCCGGACATGACGCTCAGCGGCATGCTGACGATGGAGGACAACAGTTCGACCAGCAGGACCATGACCACGGCGATGATCGCCATGCCCAGCAGCGGCCAGAAGCGGCCCTTGGTCAGGCTGAAGGAATCAAAGAAGGCGAAACGGCGCTCGGCCACGGTGATCGGCACCGCCAGGCAGAGGCGGACGGACAGCCAGATGAACAGGCAGATCAGCGCGAGGAAGCCGACGAAACCCGTGATGGCCGCAGCCCCGTTGCCACCGGCGGTCTTGGCGGCGGCGATCACCACCCCGAGAACCACCAGGCCGACCACGGCCGCAAGGCTCATGACCAGGCCCAGAACGAAGGTCACCACCAGCACGCGCAGTTCATCCATGCCGAGGCGCAGATAGCCGAACCGGCCACCCGACGGCTTCAGCACCCCGCGCGACACCGCCGCGGCCAGCATGGCTCCGACCAGCAGGCTGATCGGCAGCAGCCAGGCCACCTGGGCCATGATCGCCCCGAAGCCCGACATCAGCGCCCAGACCTGGTCGAGGCCTGGCGACTCGACGGCATCCATCGCCTCCGCCTGCGCGCTCCAGCCCTCGAGTTGCCCCACCACATTGGACATCGAGAACAGGGCGGTCAGGGTCAGGACCGCGTAAAGCAGCGTCCAGGCGACAAGCGCCAGGGGATTGCGTCGGACAAGACGGAAGCCCTCGAAGGCCGCATCAGTTGCTGAAAACGCCATGGTCTCTCCTTGTATCCGGTCGCGCCCCTGGCTCACGCCGCGGGTGCAGGCGAATGATCGTCTGCGCGGGGCTGCGCTTCACTTCCGGCGAGCTGCCGGCAGGCCGAGGCGAAAGGGGCGACAGCCAGTGTCAGCACGACGCCATAGACGAGCGATGCCAGGGCTCCGCCTAGCACAGCCCAGTACCAGTTGGCGACGAACCAGGCGTCCATGCCCGCAAACGGGTTCGCCGCATGATTCATCTGCATCCCGTGGATGCCCGCCGCCGCGCCGCTGGCCAGGAAGACCATCGCCGCACCCGCGAACACCACGGCCTCGATGACCAGAATCGTCAGGAACACCACGATCATCAGTCCGAACAGCGGCCACATCTTTCCGGCGGCCAGCCGCCAGCCCTGGACGAAGGCAAAATCGCGGTACAGCACGCTGGCCGGTGCCATCAACGACACGCGCGCCAGGGCGAGGAAGATCCCGACCACCATGACCAGCACCATGACACAGACCACGCCGACCAGAACGGCCGTGTCACCGGCGGTCGAGACGGCGAATCCGACCACAAGGCCCAGGACAACCAGGAGCAACATCGCGCCATAAAGGCCGATGCCGATGGCCAGCCCCACGACGGCCACGCGCAATTCGTCCATGCCGATACGCAATGAGAAGAAACCGCTTTCCCGGGGTCTCAGAACCGCACGGAAGATCGCGGTATAGACCAGGACCATCATCATCAGTTGCCCGATGTTGAGCAGCATCGACGCCAACTGGAACTGCAGGATATGGCCGAGCATGGGGGCCGCCATGACGTCGTCGGGGCCCTCCTGGCCGGGCATCGGCATGTCGGCGAACATCTCGCCCATCGCCGGGAACACCATGGCGGCGGATGCGAGCGCGGGCGCGATGAGCAGCAGCCCCCAGACAAACACGGATACAGGTCGTCGCCGGATCAGGCCGAACGCATCGCCGATCGCAGCCCCGATTGAAAATCGCGCCATTTCATCACCCCACCCCGACGCAGCCTAGCCCAAGACAGCCGCCCCCGCTAGAAGCCGCTCATGTCGAACCCCCTCAAGCCCATCCACGTCATCGGCGGCGGCCTCGCCGGCTCGGAAGCCGCCTGGCAGATCGCCCGCGCCGGCGTGCCTGTGATCCTGCACGAGATGCGCGGCGTGCCGGGGGTGAAGACCGACGCCCACCATACCGATGGCCTGGCCGAGCTGGTCTGTTCCAACTCCTTCCGCTCGGACGACTGGGAACATAATGCCGTCGGCCTGCTGCACGCCGAGATGCGCGCGCTCGATTCCATCATCATGAGCTGCGGCGATGCCCATCAGGTGCCCGCGGGCGGTGCCCTGGCCGTCGACCGCGACGGCTTCTCGCAGGCAGTCACCGCGAAGCTTGAGGCCCACCCCCTGATCACCATCGTGCGCGAGGAGATCGCCGGCCTGCCGCCCGAGGCCGACGGGACCAACGGCTGGGACAATGTCATCGTCGCCACCGGGCCCCTCACCTCCCCGGCCCTGGCCGACGCCATCCTGAAAGCCACGGGTGAGGAGAGTCTCAGCTTCTTCGATGCCATCGCCCCCATCGTCCACGCCGAGACGATCGACTTCGACATCGCCTGGCGACAGTCGCGCTATGACAAGGAGGGCCCGGGCGGCGACGCGGCGGCCTACGTCAACTGCCCGATGGACAGGGCCCAGTATGACGCCTTCATCGATGCCCTGCTGGACGGCCCCAAGGCCGAGTTCAAGGAGTGGGAGAACGTTCCCTATTTCGACGGCTGCCTGCCCATCGAGGTCATGGCCGAGCGCGGCCGCGAAACCCTGCGCCACGGCCCGATGAAGCCCGTCGGCCTGACCAATCCGCGCGATCCGCAGGTCAAGGCCCACGCCATCGTCCAGCTGCGTCAGGACAATGCCCTCGGCACCCTGTTCAACATCGTCGGCTTCCAGACCAAGCTGAAGCACGGGGCCCAGGCCGAGGTCTTCCGCATGATCCCGGGTCTGCAGGACGCCCAGTTCGCCCGCCTCGGCGGCCTGCACCGCAACACCTTCCTCAACAGCCCCAAACTGCTCGACCGCCAGCTGCGCCTCAAGGCCATGCCGCGCCTGCGCTTCGCGGGCCAGGTCACGGGCGTCGAGGGCTATGTCGAGAGCGCCGCCATGGGCCTGCTGACCGGCCGCCTCGCCGCCGCCGAACGCCTGGCCGAGGCGGGCCGCGGCCGCGCGCTCGAGGCTCCGCCGGTCCATACCGCCATGGGGGCCCTCGTCGAACATATCACCGGCGGCCATCTCGAGGGTCCGGGCGGGATCTCGAAATTCCAGCCGATGAACATCAACTACGGCCTGCTGCCCCCGCTCGAGGCCCCCAAGGTCGATGAGGCCGGGGTCAAGATTCCGCTCAAGGAACGCGGCCGGGCCAAGAAACGGCTGATGAGCATGCGGGCGCTGGAGGCGCTCAAGGCGTGGCGGGACGCGGCCTGATGGCAGACAGTGAACTCGACCGCCTGAAGGCCAGGCGCGTCACGGCCCTGTACCGGCTCGACCTGATCGCGCGCGGCGCGCAGCTGGCGTATGAGGACGGCACGCTGATCGACATGGCCTCGGAGAGGGACCGGCTCGACTCCGTCGTCGCCGACCTCGACCGCCGTATCGAAAGCCTCGAGCGCACCCTGAACTGAGGCGGCCGGTCAGTCCGGCGTCATGACATCCACCCACCGGGCGGTGTCGGTGTATTGCTGGAAATGCGTCACCTTGCCGCCCGCCACGGTGAAGACATGGACGAACTGCGCATCCAGCGCCTCGCCGGTCGCCCGGTTGGTCCCGGTGTAGCGTCCCATGGCCACGACCCTGTCACCGCTGGCGACATAGGTCTGCGGCGTCACCACAAAGCCCTCGAAGGCCGCGCCGATCCGGCCGAACACGCCCTCGAACACCGCGCCCTGCCCGAGGTAGGGATTGCGGTCGGCATAGGGACCGCTCTCGGCCTCTACCCAGACCACGTCGGCCGCCAGCAGGGTGCCCAGGGCGGCCCCGTCCGCCCCGGCAAAGGCGCGGTACAGGCTTTCGACCACGGCCTGGCTGGCCGCGTCACTCGCCGCATCAGCCACGATCGACCGCGCCGGCGCTTCGGCGGCGGCGGACATCGGGACCGCGAGAGCGGCTGCGGCCATTGCCGCGGCTGTCAGGAAAGTTCGCATCGTCATCAGAGCCCTCGTTCGTCGATCAGCGATTTCCGGAACCTGCGCCGTTTCCTGACCGGCGTCGACCGCCAAGGGACCCTGCCGGTCACCCGAGGGGTCAGATCCGGCCGCGCACGGAGGCGAAGACCAGCGTCAGTCGCTTGAGGAACTCAGGGGCCTCCGGCCGGGTCAGCGCGGCGGCCGCCACGGCAGGAAAGGCGTGAACCGGCAGACCGACCAGGTCACGATTGGCCGCCCGCCGCAGGGCCCTCGCCTCTTCCGGTCGCCCGGTCTGCGACAGGCCTCGAACACGGGCGGCCTGCGCCACCCTCTCGTCCTGCCCGGGTCCCGCCAGCACCTGCACGGCGGTCTGCATCGGGCCGACATAGAAGGCGTCGAGATCGTGCGGCTGACCATGAACCCGACCGATGTGAGCCTCGACCAGGGCGTCGAGCGGCGCGCGCGCCAGCCCATGCCGGCCAACCAGGTCCGTCAACGCCTCGAGGACCGGGTGGCCCTTGCGCGCCGTCCCCGAGAACACCCCGTCCATCTGCTCACGCCACCAGACGTACCGCATCTCGGCCAGCAGCGGCTGCGTCACCCGTGTCGGAATCGACATCAGTTCCGCCTCGAAAGCGTAGAGCGTGATCAGGTCTGCGCGGGCACTGGCGTCTCCGACAAACCGGCTCGAAAGCCAGCGATCCGGGTCGGCGGCGCGCACCCGGGCGTCCATGTCGGACTCGCTCAATAAGCCTGGCCCTTGGCAACGACCGGCCGATCCTGGCTGAGGGTCCAGCCAAGGCTCAGTATGAACACGGCCACAGCGCCTTCCAGCATTCGCTGGATCAATCCACCCGGGCTCGCCTCGACGATCACGCCGGCAAAGCCCAGGACAGCGAGGAGCGTGCAGATCAGGGCCAGGATCGCCAGTCCGGACCGTCCATCCCGTCTGGCGGCGAGTCCTGCCAGAGCGATCCCGATGATGCCGGTCAAATAGCCCGTCCCGCCATAGAGGTCGTGCATCAGGGCATTGAATGAGGAATCCGCCCGCGTGCACTCGAAGGCACACGGATAAACGCCGGCTGCGGCGAGGGTCAGGCCATACCAGGCCAGAAGCACCCAGGCCAAGGCCGCCAGCGTGTTGCGCCGCATCAGCCATGCAGCCGCGAGGCAGCCCGCGCCGATCAACAGGCCGCTGGGAACGAACCCCCACCAACTGACCGCCGGACCGGTGACGGCTCCCGTCGCACCCAGTTCGCTGATGTACTGCCGGGCGTGATCGTAACCCGGATAGACCGCACCAGCCCAGACGATGGTCCCGAGCTGGATCAGGAAACCCGCGACCAGAAGGCCGAATGCGACACGTCCCGTACGCATGCCCGGATCAGCCAAACAGCGTCTGGTACATCGCCATCGAGGTCAGCATCGGCAGCGACAGCAGCAGATTGGTACGGCTGCCCAGCATGGCGACACGGGCCGCCTTGGCCTTGGCGGCATCGTCGACGACCACAATGCCCAGGGCACGCTTCTGGTTCGGCCAGATGATGCCCCAGACGTTCAGGAACATGATGATGGCCAGCCAGGTACCGATCCCCATCAGGGTGAAGCCCTTCTGGTCCTCGGTCAGCCCCTGCGCCAGGCCGAAGGTCATGACCTCGGCGGCATAGGCGTGTCCGCGCATCAGCATGACCGCCAGGCCCGCAACTACGGTCGCCAGCGCCGACCAGCGGAACCAGAACAGGGCTTCGGGCGCGATATGCTTGCTGACAGCCGGTTTCAGCTCGGCCGGAATATTGGGCATGACCCGGATCTGGACGAAGTTGAAATAGTACAGCAGGCCGATCCACAGGATGCCGGCCACGACGTGGGTCCAGCGGAAGACCGCCTGCCAGAAGCTCTGGTCGAAGCCGCCCGGCGCGATACGCCCGAACGACAGGATCATGACCCCGGCCAGCACGAGGCTGAGCAGGATCGTGGTACGGAAATTCGACAGCAGCTTGCCCATGGTCAGCCCCCTCCCGGAGCGGTTCGATTCGTTGTGGCGGCAGCATAGCTCTCCCTCCCCTTTATGGGGAGGGATGTCGGCGCGAAGCGACGACAGGGTGGGGTATGGCTGGTCAACTCCCCACCCGGTCGCTGCGCGACCACCCTCCCCACTTCGGGGGAGGGAGAACGGGTTTCCTACGGCCGGCTGGCCATTCCCAGCTTGACCGGCTTCAGGTCTTCCTTGTCGCGGTTGCCGCGTTTGACACCCCACAGCAGGATGATCGGCGCGCCGACATAGATCGACGAATAGGTGCCGACGATGATGCCGAACATCAGGGCGATCGAGAAGCCGAACAGGGCCTCGCCGCCGTAGAAGGCCAGCGCCGCCAGCACCATCACGGCGGTAATGCCGGTGATGATCGTACGGGACAGGGTCTCGTTCAGCGACAGGTCGATCACTTCTCGCAGCGGCATGGTCTTGTATTTGCGCAGGTTCTCGCGAAGGCGGTCGAACACCACCACGGTGTCGTTCATCGAATAGCCGATGACGGTCAGGATGGCGGCCACCATGGTCAGGCTGAACTCCAGCTTGAACAGGACGATCAGGCCGAAGGTCAGGATCACGTCGTGCAGCAGGCCGGCGATGGCTCCGAAGCCGAACTGTGGCTCGAACCGGAACCAGATGTAGGCGAACATCAACAGGATGGCGACGCCCAAGGCCATCAGTCCGGACTGGAACAGCTCGCCGGACACCTTGGAGCCCACGACGCTGACGCCCGAATAGGTCACCTCGCCCACGGCACCGCTGATGGCGCTCTCGACCTGGTTGACGACCGCGGTCTGGTCCCGGCCCTGCGGCACCTGGAAGCGCAGGATGGCGGTCGAGCCGTCCTCAATATTGGTGTCGCGCCGTGCGATGCCCTGGACCTGGACGTCGCCCAGTTCCAGCCGGTTCGCCGCGCTGCGGACGCGATCCAGTTCAATGACCTGACCGGCGGGCTTGGAGACCTCCATCGAGGCCCCGCCCCGGAAGTCGATACCCATGTTCAGGCCGGGATAGAAGCAGGCGACGATCGCCGAGACGCACAACACGACCGACAGCGCCGCGGCATAGCGGGCGTAGCTGACGAACCGGAAATTCGTCTTCTGCGGCAGCAGTCTGATGAAAGGCCATCCACGCATCGCCATCACTCCGCGATCGGCAGTTTTTTGGGTTTGGCCATCTTCAGCCAGTAGGCCAGCAGCACCTGGGCCACCAGCACCGAGGACAGGACCGAGGTGAACACACCGATCGACAGCGTCCACGCGAAGCCGCGTACCGGGCCCGCACCGAAGATGAACATGATGGCCGCGGCCACCAGGGTCGTGACGTTGGCGTCGATGATGGTGCCCATGGCCTTGTTGAAGCCGGCGTCCATCGACGCGATCACGCTTCGGCCCGCCCGTGCCTCGTCGCGCATCCGCTCATAGATCAGCACATTGGCGTCGACGGCGACCGCGAAGGTCAGGATCAGGCCGGCGATACCGGGCAGGGTCAGGGTGGCCTGGGTGAAGCTCATGGCCGCGATGATCAGCAGGCCGTTCAGGACCAGGCCGACGACCGAGATGCCGCCGAACAGGAAGCCGTAGGCAAGGAACATGAACAGCACGATGATGCCGAAGCCGATGGCGGTGGACAGGCCGCCGGCCGAAACGGCGTCGGCACCCAGTTCGGCGCTGACGGTACGGCGTTCCTCGACCTTCAGCGGGGCCGGCAGGGCGCCGCCATTCAGCAGATTGACCATCTCGGCGGCCTGCTGGATCGTATAGCTGCCCTCGATGATGCCCGAACCGCCGGTGATGGCGCTGCGGATGTTCGGGGCCGAGATCACCTTGCCGTCCAGGATGATGGCGAAGGGCTTGCCGATGTTGGCGGCGGTCGCCTCGCCGAACCGGCGCGCGCCGGCCCCGTCGAAGCGGAAGCCGATGGCCGTGCGGTTGTTGGCGTCGGACGTCACCTCGGCCTTGGTCAGGTTCTCGCCCGAGACCAGCACCCGGCGTTTCACCAGGTAGAAGGCCGGGCCACCGGCCTCCGCGCCGGGGATGAGTTCGGAGTCCGGCGGCACGGCGCCGGCCTGGGCCTCGGCCACCGAATTCTCGACGTCGACCATCTGGAAGGTCAGCTGGGCCGTCTGGCCGATCACGCGTTCCAGCTGGGCCGGATCACTCTCGCCCGGGGCCTGGACCACGATGCGGTCAGCCCCTTGACGGGTGATCGAGGGTTCGCGGGTGCCCAGGCTGTCGATCCGGCGGCGCACCACCTCGATCGACTGGGTCACGGCGTCCGACCCCATCGAAGCGAGGGCCTGTTCCGTAAAGGCGTAGCGGATGCGGTTGTCGCCGACCTTCTGGACGGTCCGGTCCGCCACGCCACTGGTGCCGCCGCTGATCAGGGCGCGCATGGCCAGCAGGGCCGGATCCATCTGGGCCGGGTCGGCCAGGGTGACGACCACACTGGTTCCGTCACGTCCGATACTGTTCACCCCGACCTTGGCCTCGGCCAGGACGGTCCGGGCGTCTTCACCCAGGTTGGTCAGCCGCTTCTCGCGCATGGCCGGAACGTCGACTTCCAGCAGCAGATAGGATCCGCCCTGCAGGTCGAGCCCCAGGTTCAGGACGCTCTTCGGCAGCCAGCCCGGCAGGGCCTCGCGCTGGGCGGGGCTGAGGGCGTTGGGATAGGCGAAGAACAGCCCGAACAGCAGGGCTGAGACGAGAAGGATGACCTTCCAGCGCGAAAGATGGATCATGCGGGCGTCCCCGACCTATTCAGAACGGTGTCAGGACTTGGCGATGGTCTTGGTGTCGTTGGCCGCCACCGCGGTGCGATCGCGCACCTGGGTGATCATCTGCTTGATGACACGGACGTTCACGCCCTGGGCGATCTCGACCATGGCCTCGTCGTTCTCGACGCGGGTGACCTTGCCGATCATGCCGTTCGACATCACCACGGTGTCGCCGCGCTTCAGACTGGACACCAGCTCCTGATGCGCCTTGGCCGCCTTCTGCTGCGGACGGATCAGCATGAAGTAGAACAGGATGATTACGGGGACGAAGAAGATCAGGGTGCCGAAAGGCCCCGCCATAAGTTCCTGCACGATGGTCTCCGAAGGCGTCTGCAGCCGCGCAAGGCGGCCGTTGAAAATGAGGCGCGGAAACTAGGGTGCGCCGCCGCACATTGCAACGCGTTCTCCCTCCCCTTTGTGGGGAGGGACGATCGCGCAGCGATCCGGGTGGGGAATTGTAGCCCCAGGCACCGACCGCGGCGGGTTCGCACTTCCCCACCCGGGCTACGCTTCGCTCCGCCGTCCCTCCCCATAAAGGGGAGGGAGAAGCGTTATCGCGGCAACACGGTCAGCGGATCGACGGCCGTGGGCTGGTCCCCGCGCATGCGCCAGGTCTCGAAATGCACGGAGGGGCGACCGTCACCGGCGGTCGTGCCGACGGTCCCGATCGGCTGGCCCGCGCGGATCTCGTCCCCGTCGCGCACCACGGCCGAGCCGAGGTGGCCATAGACCGAACGCCAGCCGTCGCGGTGCACGACCAGCACCGTCAGCCCCTGCCCGGCCAGGTCGTCGCCGACATAGCCGACCCGTCCGGCCGCGGCGGCGCGCACCTCGGATCCGGCGGCCGCGCCGATGTTCACGCCGTTGTTGCGCTCACCCATGCCGACGGGTCCGAAGCGCCTCAGGATGTCGCCGCGCACCGGCCAGTCGAGGCTCACCGTCGGGGTCGCCGGGGCCGGACTGACCGGCACGGCGGTCGCGGCCGGCTCGCGCGGCGGCAGACCCCCGGTCCGCGCGGGGGGCGGTGCCCGGGTCGGCGTGGGGACCGGGGCGGCGGCCGGTACGGGCGGCGGCGGCGGCGGCGGGGCCCCGCCTTCCGGCACGAAGACGCCGCTCGGCGACGGCCCGGTGGCATAGGGATCGCCGCCGATATCGACGGCGCTGGCCGGCAGGACCAGCCGCTGGCCGGGTGAGATGGCCGCGCGCGGGCCCAGACTGTTCAGGTCGATCAGGCTCTGCACCGAGGTCTGGAAGCGTCGACCGATGCCCGAGATCGTATCTCCGGGCTGTATTTCATAGGTCGCGCCGGCTTCAACAGAGGCCGCGCCGGGGCGCATCGGGGGTGGTTCGCGGAATCCGTCGGACGCGGGCCCGGCAGCCGGTACGGCGCCTTCTGCAGAGGTCCGTGGCGATGTCCTGACCGGCGCGGACAGCACCCCGCCCTCGATCGCCTCGACCGGCGCGGTCCGCGGCGGCGGAGCCTCGGTCATCGGTCGGGTCGGCCCGCGCACGCCCTCGCCGCTCGGGATCGGTGCCGCAGGATAGGCCGGCGTCCGCGTCGGGACGGGGGCCGGGGCCGGTCCGTCGGCCCGGATCGAATAGCGCGGCTCGGCCGGCAGGCTGGCACACGCCCCCAGCGTCATCACGCCGCCGAACACCGCCAGAACCCTGATCGCGAATCGCATGGTCATCCCGTCTCCCGCCCCTCGGACATCTCTTGTAGCGCGCCGTGCCGTCCTGCCAACCAACCTGCCAAACCGCGCCAAAGTTGGGCGCGAAGGTTAACGGAAGCGAGGGCTTAGGGATTAGGGCTTAGGGATTAGGGAGCTTCAGTAACGACGGGAGCGGTCGGCAGCGAACGCCCGGAGGTCTGCCGGCCCCGGATGCCCAACGCCTATTCCCTAAGCCCTAAGCCCTAAGCCCTAAGCCCTAAGCCCTAAGCCCTAATCCCTAATCCCTCACCCCTCCTTCGCCGTCCCCTCGACCAGCGGCACGAAGCGCACCTCGCTCAGGCTTTCGCGGCGGAACGAGCCGTCCTCCTGGCCCACGTAGCGATGCAGCATCTGCACCGAGGTCCGCCCCACCGGACAGACCAGCACCCCGCCCGGTTTGAGCTGATGCAGCAGTTCCGTCGGCTCGCCGGGCGACGCCGCCGTCACCATGATCCGGTCGAACGGGGCCTGCTGGGGCCAGCCCAGCCCGCCGTCGCCGTGCTGGGTGATCACATTGTCGATCTTCAGGGCCTTCAGCCGGCCTTCCGCCTCGGTCAGCAGGCTGCGATAGCGCTCGATCGAATAGACATAGCGCGCCAGCCGGCTCAGCACGGCGGCCTGGTAGCCGCTGCCGGTGCCGATCTCCAGCACCCGGTGGCGCGGCTGCACGTCCAGCGCCTGGGTCATCAGGCCGACGATATAGGGCTGGGAAATGGTCTGGGCGCAGTCGATCGGCAGGGCCTGGTCCTCCCACGCCTGATCGAGGAATTTCTCGTGCACGAAGACGGCCCGGTCGATCGACTCCATGGCCGCCAGCACGCGCACGTCCGTCACCCCCTGCTGCCGCAGCCCCAGGATCAGCCGCCCGGCCCTGTCGTCGTTGAGCTTCAATACAACAATCCCGTCATCCTCGGGCTTGTCCCGAGGACCCATCCATCCGCCGCACGAACAGCCTGCCGCCAGGACTGCGATCTCACCACGGCTCGCGCATCTGAACCATGGGTCCTCGGGACAAGCCCGAGGATGACGGAGTTGGGGGAACGGTTCATTCGGCCACCACCGTCTTCGGCGGGGCCCCACCCAGCACACCCTTCAGGTCGTGGATACTGGGGGCGTGGGTCAGGTCGATATGCAGCGGCGTGACCGAGATCTTGCCGTCGTCCATGGCCCGCAGGTCGGTGCCTTCCGGGTGGTCGTGCTTCGTCCCCCGGAAGCTCATCCAGTAGTAGTCGCGGCCCCTCAGGTCCGTGCGCTTGACCGCATGCATCTCGCCGATGTTGCGGAAGCCCTGCCGCGTCACCTCGACCTCGGTCACGGCCTCCGGAGGGCGGCTGGGGAAGTTCAGGTTCATCACCACCCCGGCCTGCCAGGGCTGGGCCAGCAGACGCGAGATGATGGCCGGCGCGAACGCCTCGGCGGTCTCCCAGTGGGCGATGACGTCGTCATGGAACCGCTCGAGACTCTGGCTCAGGGCGATCGAGCGAATGCCGAACGCCATCCCCTGCAAGGCCCCCGCCACCGTCCCCGAATAGGAACAGTCCTCGCCGACATTGTGCCCCCGGTTGACCCCCGACAGCACCAGATCGGGCCGCTCCGGCATCAGGTCGTTGACCGCCAGCACGACGCAGTCGGTCGGCGTCCCCGATACCGCGAACCGCTTTTCACCCAGGCTGTTGACCCGCAGCGGCTCGGTCAGGGTGATCCCCCGCCCCTTGCCCGACTGCTCGACCTGCGGCGCACAGACCCAGACATCGTCCGACAGGGTCCGGGCGATCCGTTCGAGACAGGCCAGCCCTTCGGCCTCGATGCCATCGTCGTTGGTGAGGAGAATTCTCATCGGGTTCCAAACAGGCTGGCCGAAACACAAGGTTCCTTCCCCCATTTCGGGGGAAGGTGGCAGGCGAAGCCTGACGGATGGGGGCTGGCGGCTACAAACCCGGCAGGCGGGACCGCGACCCTGAAAGAGCCCCCATCCGGGCCGCTCCGCGGCCCACCTTCCCCCGCGAGGGGGGAAGGGATCACACTGTCAGCCGTCAATCCCATTCAGTTCGCCGGCCGGATGTCGTCGGCCAGGATCACGAAAGATCCGCCGCAGTCATTGCGGATGTCCGAGCGCGCGTGCTCGATCCGGCCGTTCCCGGCCTCGCTCCACGCCACGGTCCGCCCGGTCACCCGCACCTTCTGTCCGCTGAGGTCCGCCATGGCCTGCTGCATCTCGCCCCGCGACGCCGCGCCCGAGACGCAGGGCCGCGAGAATGGCCGCCGCACCTGGTCCTCATCGCCGTACAGCTGGAATTCCCCGTTCGAGAACCGCACCCACCCGGTGAACGCGGTGTCCCCCGCCGTGTAGCTGTAGGTGTTCGACGAAGGGCCTCCGGTGGCGCAGGCCGTCACGGTCAGCGCGGCGGCCAGGATCAGGATCGATTTCATCATGGCTACCTTCTCTCCGCTCATCCCCGCGAAAGCGGGGACCCAGTTCTTTGGGCGCTCCGGCGGAACCGTTGAACCCCGGCGATCGATCCCGCGCACCCATGCCTCACGAAAGCGCTGGGTCCCCGCTTTCGCGGGGATGAGCGGAATTATGAAACGCCGCCCACGTGCGTCACCCCACCCATATAGGGCAGCAGGGCCGTCGGCACCGCGATCCGGCCGTCGTCCTGCTGATAGTTTTCCATCACCGCGACCAGGGTCCGGCCGACCGCCAGGCCCGAGCCGTTCAGCGTATGCACGAACTCGGTCTTCTTCTCGCCGTCCCGCTTGAACCGCGCGTCCATCCGCCGCGACTGGAAGTCGCCGCAGTTGGAACAGGAGCTGATCTCGCGATACATCCCCTGCGACGGCAGCCAGACCTCCAGGTCAAAGGTCTTCCTGGCCGAAAAGCCCATGTCGCCCTTGCACAGCAGCATGCGGCGATAGGGCAGTTCCAGCTTCTCCAGCACCGCCTCGGCGCAGCGCACCATCCGCTCGTGCTCGGCCTCCGAGTCCTCAGGTTTGGCGATCGAGACCATCTCCACCTTGTGGAACTGGTGCTGCCGGATCAGCCCGCGCGTATCCCGCCCCGCCGACCCCGCCTCGGCCCGGAAACAGGGCGTCAGGGCGGTGAACCGGATCGGCGTCGCCAGTTCGCTCTCGGGCAGAACCTGCTCGCGCACGAGATTGGTCAGGGAGACTTCGGCGGTGGGGATGAGAAGGTGCTCGCCGACGCGAAACAGGTCCTCCTCGAACTTCGGCAACTGCCCCGTCCCGAACATCGCATCGTCCTTGACCAGATAGGGCGGATTGACCTCCAGATAGCCGTGCTCGGCCGTCTGCACGTCCAGCATGAACTGGCCGATGGCCCGTTCCAGACGCGCCAGCCCGCCCTTCAGCACCGCGAACCGCGAGCCCGACATCCTCGCCGCCGCCTCGAAGTCCAGCAGCCCCAGAGCCTCGCCCAGATCGGCGTGATCCTTCGAAGGCCCGCCCTCACGGGGCACGCCCCACGGCTGGCCGACCAGCACATTGCCGGCCTCGTCATCGCCCTCGGGCACATCGTCCGCCGCCAGGCTCTTCTGTGCCGCCAGCAGGTCGTGCAACTCCTTGCCCGTCCGCGTCGCCGCCTCGCCCGCGGCCGCGATCTCGCCCTTCAGACTCTCGACCTCGACCTTCAGCCGCTCGGCCTCGACGAGGTCTTTCCGACCCATCGCCGCCCCGATCCGCTTCGAGCTCTCGTTGCGCCGCGCCAGCGCCGTCTGCTCGGCCGTCTGCGCCGTGCGCAGCGCCGTATCCAGCGCCAGAATCCGCTCGACCAGCGTCGCCGCCTCCTCGACCCCACGCGACGACCAGCCGCTCACGAAGGCGGCGGGATTGTCTCGGATGGCTTTGATGTCGTGCATGGTCTGTCTCTGGGCAAGGAAGCGATGCTCTAGCCCCCGCCGCAGATTCCGCCAACCCGCCCGACCGCCGGAAAACACCGTGCATCCCCGCGAAGGCGGGGACCCAGGTTTGAGCGACCACGACGCGGCATGGGGTCACCGGCGCTCACCCGGGCACCGGCGGCGAGGCCAAAGCCTGGGTTCCCGCCTTCGCGGGGATGCCCGGTGAGAGGGGGCGAAAACCTGATTTCGTCCAATGTAAAATGTCAGACAGTGGCCCTACGCCCCCAGCCAGACGATCCCGGCCACCTAACCGCCAACCCGGCGGTTCGCCGGAAAACACCGTGCATCCCCGCGAAGGCGGGGACGCAGGTTTGAGCTAACGATCCAGCTGGTCGAGCAGATCATGCCAACCCGGGTTCATTTCCTCGATCAGCCGCAGCTTCCAAAGCCGGTTCCATTTCTTGATCTGGCGCTCGCGTTTGAAGGCGGCCTCCCGGGTCTCGTGCCATTCGTACCAGACCAGTCGGGCGACGCCGTGTCGGGCCGTGAAGCTGTCGGGCCTGATCTTGTCCCGGTGCTGACAGACCCGCGCGATCAGATCGTCAGTCGAGCCGGTGTACAGCGTCCCGTTTCTCTGGCTGGCGACGATGTAGGTGTAGAAGGCCATGAGCCGCGCCGGGGCTAAAACCTGGGTTCCCGCCTTCGCGGGAATGCACGGAATAAGTGCACAAGTTCGCGCGGCTGTCCAACGGCCCCGCCTTTCGCGTCACGACGGCTCCCTTCCCCGGTCTGTCCACCACGCTATGCTCCCCCCATGCTCACCCGCCTGCCCTGGCTCCTCGTCGTCTTCCGCATCGCCGCCGGCCCGGCGATGATCGCGCTCGCCCTGGCCGGTCAGGGCATCGCCGGGGCTGTCCTGCTGTCCCTCGGGGTGCTCTCCGACATCTTCGACGGGATCATCGCCCGCCGCCTCGGGGTGGCGACGCCCGCGCTCCGGACGTGGGACAGCCGCGCCGATGTCGCCTTCTGGCTGTCGGCCGCAATCGCCGTGGCCGTCCTTCGCCCAGAGCTGGTCCCGTCCCTGTGGCCCGCCGCCGCGGTCATCGCCGCGCTCGAGATCGGCAATCACGCCTTCAGCTTCGCCAAATTCCGCCGGGAAGCCTCGCCTCACCACTATCTGTCAAAAGCCTTCGGGCTGGGCCTGTGGCTGCTGTTTGCCGTCTCGTTCGCGACGGGCCGACCCGGCGCGGTCCTGTGGGGCGTGCTCGCACTGGGCATCGCCTCCCAGCTCGAGGCCTTCGCCATCACCCGGCGTCTCAAGGTCTGGCGCTGTGACGTGCCTTCGGTCCTCAGCCTGCGCCGGGACCGGCCTGTCCGGTCTGCATGAACCCATCCGGGCCCGACGCCCCCAGCCAGACGATCCCGGTCCCCTAACCGTCTGATATCCCTGCACCCACTCTCAAATCCGCGCCTTCTGCCCAGCACGACGCCAGGCCGTGAGATACTGCAGGTTTTCACGCCACCCCGGTCTTTGACAGTCGCACCGACCCGCCGCCGCCCGTCAGGCCCGGGATTTCAGACGATTCAGACGATTCAGACCCGGTTTTTATCCGGCCGGGAGTCTGAAATGCCTCAGATCAGCCCGCTCAGCGGCGAACTGGCGCTGGCATACATCCGCCGCGGCATCCGCCCGGCCAGATAGCCCTGCCGCCCGGCGATGACCGCATGTTTCATCGCCGACGCCATCAGGATCGGATCGGTGGCCCCGGCGATCGCCGTGTTCATCAGCACCGCATCGCAGCCCAGTTCCATGGCCAGCACCGCGTCCGATGGCGTGCCCACGCCTGCGTCGACCAGCACCGGCACGCCGGCCTGTTCGATGATCAGCCGGATATTGACCCGGTTCTGGATGCCCAGGCCCGAGCCGATCGGCGCCGCCGCCGGCATGATGGCCGCCGCCCCCGCCTCCTCCAGCCGCCGGCACATCACCACGTCGTCGGTGCAATAGACCATGACCTGGAAGCCGTCCTTGATCAGCAGGTCCAGCGCCCGCAGCGTCTCGATCATGTCCGGATACAGATGCGCCGTGTCCGACAGCACCTCCAGCTTGACCAGATCCCAGCCGCCCGCCTCCCGCGCCAGCCGCAGCGTCCGCACCGCGTCCTCGGCCGTGAAACAGCCCGCCGTATTGGGCAGGAAGGTGAACCGGTCCGGCCGGACGTAGTCGACCAGCATCGGCTGGTTCGGATCCGTCAGATTGACCCGCCGCACGGCCACGGTGACGATCTCGGCCCCCGCCGCCTCGGCCGCCTCGGCGTTCTCCTGATAGGTCTTGTACTTGCCGGTGCCGACGATCAGGCGGCTGCTGAAGGTCCGGCCGGCGACGGTCCAGGTATCTTGGGAAGAGGTCATGGCCGGCTGTTTAGCCGGTCCGCCGCGCGAGTCGAAGTCCCGCGCGACTTATTGGCCCGCCGCCGCCCGCCCGTCCCGTGCGGCGATCAGCGCCGAGACGTTGATGTCGGACCCGACCACGCAGGTGTCGGCGCTCAGCGGACAGATGCCCAGCGTCCGCTCGATCTCGCGCAGCCGCACCACCTCGGGGTTCGACCGGATCGATTCGGCCAGCAGCCGGTTGGCCTCGGCCTGGCCCCGCGCCTGGGCGATCCGCGCCTCGGCGTTGGCCCGCTCCAGATTGACCCGCTCCAGGGCGGCCCGGGTGTTCTGCTCGGCCGTGGTCCGCGACTGGATCGCCGCCAGCACCGTCTCCGGATAGCGGATCGACCCGACCCATTCCATGCGGATGATCTCCAGCCCCTGCGGCGACCATTCGCGCTGCAGCGCCTGCATCGCCCGCTGCAGCACGATCTGGCGTCCGGGGCCGATCAGCTGGCCCGGGCAATCGGCCGAATCCGGTGTGCCCGGCGCGACCAGGGCCACCCCGGCGACCGTGCCCGCCGGCGCGATGGGCTGGACGTTCGGCTGGGCCGACTGCTGGGCATTGCAGGCCACGGGCAGTTTTTCAGTCTCGCGCGCGATCGCCGCGCGAACCGACGTGCGCAGCGGCCCGTCGATGAAGGCGTCAAACTCCTGCCGCCAGGTCGCATACAGATCTGCGGCCTTGTCCTCGCGAATACGGAACGTCAGGGCCACATCAGCGGTCATGGGAAGGCCAAGCACGTCCGAGAAGGTAATCTCCTCATTCTCGCCGCCGTCGCTGTTCGCTTCGCGTGTGTAGCTGTAGGTGCGCTGCAGCGTCTGATAGGTCCGTATTTTCTCGCCAATACCTTCCCAGTGGAAGCCAGGCCCCAGTTCGGCGCGCTGGACGCCCGGATTGGACCCGAATTTGGTGGTCTTGATCCCCATGTAGCCGCTCTCGACCGTGACGCTGCAGGAAGAGGCTGAGAGGGCGACAACCAGCAGCAGGCTGATGACCGCAAAGACCACACCGATCGTGCGCCCGGTCGAGCCGCCTGCACCGCCGCTGCGACGCGGCAGTCTGAAGCCGGACACCTTCGGACCTTCGTTCGTCATTCTACGCCCCTAATTGCTCAAAGCTCTGCGGAGCCACAGCCACAGGCGCCATGCCGCCGCCACCAGCAACAGAACGCCGACCACCGCTACGACGACCGCCGCGATCAAACTGCCCGCGAACCGCAGGGCCAGTACAGCCGGCACCGCGTATCTGACCAGGAATACAAAGCCGACGACCAGCACAACCACGCCGAGCGACGCCAGCAGCCCTGTCTTCAACTCGCGATTCATGCGGCCTCCCCTTGCAAGCCATCACAACCCACCGCTCTGGATTGTGCAAAGGAATTCAGCCCCCGCCCACAAACTGCACCAGTTCGATCCGGTCGCCGTCGGCCAGCGCCGTCGTGGCGTGCAGCGACCGGGGCACGATCTCCAGATTGCGCTCGACGGCCACCTTGCGGACGTCCAGACCCAGTTCCTCGACCAGGGCCAGAATGGTGCCGGCCGCGACCTGACGGAATTCCCCGTTGACCTGAATACGCATGACGCTACGTCACTCTTTCCGCGTCGCGGTTTGATAACCGCCACGCCTCAGCTAAAAGGCCCGTCCGATTCCGGTCGGAACCCGCAGTTTCACGAGCGCATGCCCGAACATACCGTCCTCTACGTCCTGAACGGCCCGAACCTCAACCTGCTTGGGGTGCGCGAGCCCGACATCTATGGCCACGAGACCCTGGCCGACGTCCAGGCGCTGTGCGAAGCGGCCGCCGGCGGCGCGACGGTGGTCTTCCGCCAGACCAATCACGAGGGCGAACTCATCGACCAGGTGCACGAGGCCCGCGAAAAGGCCTCCGCCGTGGTGATCAACCCGGCCGCCTACGGCCATACCTCCGTGGCCCTCCACGACGCCCTGAAGACGCTGACGATCCCGATCGTCGAATGCCATCTCTCCAATCCGGCGGCGCGCGAGCGCTTCCGTCATCGCTCCTATGTTTCGCCGGTCGCGGCGGGCGTGGTTTCGGGCTTCGGCTCATTCAGCTACGAACTGGCCGTCAAGGCCGCCCTCAAACTGGCGCAGGAACGCAGCCAGCCCGCGGGCCGTTCGCACACGACGACGTAAAGAGGCACAAAGACCCATGGCCGACTCCAAGACTCCCGCGCCGAAGCTCAAGAATGACGCCGAGATCGACACCACCCTGGTGCGTCAGCTGGCGGACATCCTGAACGACACCTCCCTCACGGAGATCGAGGTCGAGCGCGGCGAGCTGCGTATCCGCGTCGCCCGCGAGATGACCGCCGCCCCCGTGATGCAGTACGCCGCTGCGCCGATGGCCCATGCCGCGCCGGCTGCGGCTCCGGCGACCGCCGCGCCGCTGACGATGCCGTCCGACCCCGCCACGATCGTCGCCAAACAGGGCGAGGAGGTGAAGTCGCCCATGGTCGGGACCGCCTATCTGCAGGCCTCGCCCGAGGCTCCGCCGTTCGCCCAGGCCGGCGACAAGGTCAAGAAGGGCCAGACCCTGCTGATCGTCGAGGCCATGAAGACGATGAACCCGATCCAGTCGCCCCGCGACGGCGTGGTGAAGGAAATTCTGGTCGGCGACGCCCAGCCGGTCGAATTCGGCGAGCCGCTCGTCCTGCTGGAAGCCTGAGCCCGTGTTCACGAAAGTCCTGATCGCCAACCGCGGCGAAATCGCCCTGCGGATCCACCGTGCCTGCAAGGAGATGGGCATCTCCACCGTCGCCGTTCACTCGGAAGCCGACCGGGGTGCCATGTGGGTGCGGCTGGCCGACGAAAGCGTCTGTATCGGCCCGGCCCCGGCGGCCAAATCCTATCTCAACATCCCCTCGATCATCGCGGCGGCCGAAATCACCGGGGCCCAGGCGATCCACCCCGGCTACGGCTTCCTGTCCGAGAACGCCCGCTTCGCCGAGATCGTCGAAGCCCACGGCATGACCTTCATCGGTCCGCGGCCCGAGCATATCCGGGTCATGGGCGACAAGATCACCGCGAAACAGACGGTGCTTGAAGCCGGCATTCCTTGCGTGCCCGGCTCGGCCGGCGAGGTCGAGACCATCGAGGCCGCCATCGCGGCGTCGAAGACCATCGGCTTCCCCCTCATCGTCAAGGCCGCCGCCGGCGGCGGTGGACGCGGCATGAAGGTCGCCCTGACCGCCGACGACCTGGTCGAGGCGGTCCAGACCGCCCAGTCCGAGGCGCTGGCCGCCTTCGGCAACGGGGCCGTCTATATGGAGCGCTACCTCCAGAAGCCGCGGCACATCGAGCTTCAGGTCATCGCCGACAGCCAGGGCAATGTGGTCAACCTCGGCGAACGCGACTGCTCCCTGCAACGCCGCCACCAGAAGGTGATGGAAGAGGCCCCCTCACCGGCCCTGTCAGCGGCCGAGCGGGTCGCCATCGGCGAGACGGTCAACAAGGCCATGGCCGCCATCGGTTATCTCGGCGTCGGCACCATCGAATTCCTGTGGGAAGACGGCGAGTTCTTCTTCATCGAGATGAATACCCGCCTGCAAGTCGAGCATCCGGTTACGGAAATGATCACCGGAGTCGATCTGGTGCGTGAGCAGATCCGCATCGCCGCCGGCCTGCCGCTGTCGTTCACCCAGGACGATGTGACCTTCAACGGCCACGCCATCGAATGCCGCATCAACGCCGAAAACGCCGAGACGTTTACGCCTTCGCCCGGCACGATCACCGACTTCCACGCCCCCGGCGGGCTGGGCGTCCGGCTGGATAGCGCCATCTACACCGGCTATTCGATCCCGCCCTATTACGACAGCCTGATCGGCAAGCTGATCGTCCACGGCCGCGACCGCGAGGAGTGTATCGCCCGCCTCAAGCGCAGCCTGAACGAGATGGTCGTCGGCGGCATCGATACCACCATCCCCCTCTTCCAGAAGCTCTTGCAGGAGCCCGACATCCTGTCCGGCGACTACGACATCCACTGGCTGGAAACCTGGGCCAAACGCCAGAAGGGCGACACCCGGGCCCAGTGATGGAAGAGCCGGGCTTCAGTGCCAGCAGCCCCTTCGGCGGCTTCGGCCCGGAAGAACTGCTGCAGTGCTATGCCGCCGGTGTCTTCCCCATGGGCGAGGCGCGCGACGACCCCCGGGTCTTCCTCATCGAGCCGGATCAGCGCGGCGTCATCCCGCTGGGCCAGTTCCGCATTCCGACACGGCTCAGGCGAACCGTCCGCTCGGAACCGTTCCAGATCCGGATCGACACCGCCTTTTCGGCCGTGCTCGATGCCTGTGCGGCGCCGGGCCCCGGTCGTGAGGACAGCTGGATCAACGGGCCGATCCGACGCCTCTATCTGGAGCTGAACGCACGCGGCCGCGCACACTCGATCGAGTGCTGGCGTGACGAACGGCTGGTGGGCGGCCTGTACGGCGTGACCCTCGGCAGCGCCTTCTTCGGGGAGAGCATGTTCAGCCGCGAACGCGACGCCTCAAAGGTGGCGCTGGTCCATCTGGTGGCGCGGCTCAAGCGGGGGGGCTGGCGCCTGCTGGACGCCCAGTTCCTGACGCAGCACCTGAGCCAGTTCGGGGCGGTCGAAATGCCGCAAGCCGACTATCTGGCACGGCTGAAACCCGCCATCGCGATCCAGGCCGACCCGCGCTCGCTGTTCAAGCCGATGACGGGACCGGAAGCCGTGTTCTACGCCTTGCAGCCCACGACCCAGGCGTCATAGACCGGATGCTGCAGCCCGCTGATGGCGGGTGCCGAGGCGAACATCCAGCCCCGGAAGATCTGGCGCGGCTCGCTGACCTGAATGACCCCTCGCGGTTGCAGGGTCACCTCCAGATAGGCGACGGCGTCGGAGACCTGCTCGTCAGCCGCGGACACCTCGCAAGCCTTGGCGGTAAAGATCAGCGTCTTCTGGAACCGCACAGGCCGACCGCCCACCTCGACCTCGAAGCGCATGGATTCGGCGGTGATCTTGTCGATCGCCTCGATGATGGCCACGCGCCGCCGCTGACGCCGGGCCGGCTCCAGCGGCGTCTCGGCGCGCTTCGCCTCGACCGGTCCGGCCTTCTCTTCTTCACCCGCCCCCGGCTCGGCGGTTTCATCGGTCGCAGCGGCAACGTCAGGCGCCGGCGGCGTGACCGCGACCGGCGACGCGGGTGCGGACGTCCCCGCCGGGGCCGGTTCGATCGGGGCCGGGGGTGTCGGCTGGGCGTTCAGGGCCGAAGTAGGGTCCTGAACCGGCACGGCGTCCTGGGGCAGGTCATTCAGGGCCGCCGCGACGACTGCGCCGGACCCGGCGAGCGCCAGCGCCGTCGCACCGGCCAGGAGAAGACCCCGCGCCGTCATTCGGGTCGCCACGCTTCATAATCGCCCGTGGCGGCCGGTCGCTTGCCGTCCGAGGCCAGCGACCCTTGCGGGCGCCAGGCCATCGGCGTGCCGGTCAGGTTGGGCAGATGATCCTCTTCCCACTTGCGGCGCGGCAGCGGATGTTCGGTCGGCAGTTCGTCGTAGGTGTAGTGCAGCCAGCCGTGCCAGTCCGGCGGGACCTTCGAGGCGTCGGCATAACCGTTGTAGGTGACCCAGCGGCGACGTCGTCCGTCGTAGCTCGACGTGTCACGCGACAGGTAGTAGCGGTTACCGAACTCATCGGTCCCCACGTGTTCGCCTCGCTTGGCGATCGTGAAGAAGGTGCCGATGGTGGCACCGCTGGTCCAGCCGAAAATCCTGCCTAGCACGTCGGAAAATCCACTCACGATCCGTCGCAGCGGCGGGGGCCGGCGACGCAGACACGATCATAGAAACCGGCGAGGCTTCCGTCCAGCGTCGTTGCCAGAACGCACACCTCAACATCTTGGGGGTAACCAGTCCTCGACACGCCAGATTTATTGCGAGGGGGGCTCGAACGCCGCTAGGCTGCCACAAAGGCCACGCCGAGACCGCCGTATGCGCTTTCCCTTCACATCCTACGCCGCCGCCCTCGTACGGCCCGCGCGCCAGGTCGAACGGTGCGGGCGTGTCGTCACCGTCCTCGCGCCGGCAGGCTGGACCGACGTCCAGATCGAGGCCTGGCTGGACTGGGCCGATGCCGAGGGTCTCCCTCCGGGCAGCACCGATCCACTGGCCGAGGCCATGGTCGCATGGGCGTCGCGGGTGTCCAGCCCCGTCTCCATCGACCTGACGGCCACGATGCTGCTCGGGCTCGCCTCACCGGCAAGGTCCGCGCGAGTGGACCCGGACATTCTCAACCTGTCGGAACCGGGTGCCGGAATGCGGCTGGCGGCAGAAGGCGCGCGCCGACGCGCGGACCGGCGTGCCGCCGGTGCCGTCGGGGCGCTGGCTGGTGCCTTGGCAAGGGTGTCGGACGCGGTGGACCGCTGCGAGGGCCCCCGGGCTGACTGTGCCGACCCTGCCTCGAACCCGGCTCTGGCCCGGGTGGCTTTGGCCGCGCGCCGGGCCGGAGCATCGGACGCGGATATCCTCCACGCGATCGCCGGCGAGCGGTTCGACGCGGTCCCCCTGCCCGCCTTGACGCCGCCCCTGATCGTCGCCCTCGCCGATCGCGCCATGATCGCGTCCGGAGCACCCGACGCCCTGCTCGCTGCCGAAGCGTCGCTGGAAGGCGACCTGCTGCTGACGTTCGAGCCCGATGACGCTGATGCCGCTGTCAGCCTCGCGCGCGCGCCGGCGGTTCTGCTGTCATTACCGGCCTTGCGGCAGCTCGCCGGTCCGAAACTGGACGCCGCCCTGACCGACCTTGTCCGGCTCTGGTCGGACGCCTTGAGCGCCGGGGGCTGCACATCCCTGGCGATCGGCCTGGGCGGACTGGGTGACATGATTCTGGCGGACGCTGCGCCAGACGCGCTTTCGCGGGCCGCTGAAATTGCCGGGACGGTCGGTGCCGCATGCGAGACTGTCGCTCCCTCCCTGTTCGTCGACGACGCCGAAGCATCGCTGCGACTGGCTCTGAGCCCGCTTTCCGCGACCGAGGCATGGCAGACCGTGGACGGCGGGATTGCCCACCGATTGCGTCCTGCCCTGGCTGCGGCCATCCGGAAGGCCGACGGTGACGTCAATTCGGCGGAGCGTCACCTGTTCGGCCGACGCACCCTGATCGACGCACCCGGGATCGACCACACGGCTCTTCGGACCAGGGGCTTCACCGACTTCGAACTGGAGTCCGTCGAGATCGCCCTGGCACAGGTGGACAGGCTGGCCGACGCCGTCCGGGCACCGGTTCTGGATGCCGGCTTCGTGCGGGACGTCCTCGGGATCGAGGCTGCGGCGGACGACCTGCTGGGCCAGCTCGGGTTCACGCCGGAGGCCATTGCCCTCGCCAACGCCTGGGCCTTCGGTGACACCGGCCTGACGGGGTGGGCAGACGCACCGGCGGAACTGGCAGCGATCCTGACCGACCTGTCTGGATTCGAATCCACGCTGCGCGGGGCCGCCGCACAGTTCAGCGCCGCGCCGGATACGGCGGCCTCACTGATCGACTGGCGGACCACGGCGATCCAGGCCGGCCGTCTGCTGGGCGACGCGGCGCGCGAGGGCCATCGTGCCGTTCGCCTGCAACGCGCCACGCCGCCTCCAGGCCCTTTGCTCAGTCTGGCCGAACCCGAGGAGACGGTGCGCCAGCGCCGGTGGGAGCCGGAAACCCGCGCGGTCGAACGCGTGGTCGAAAAGGTGGTTGAACGCGACCGCACCCGCCGCAAACTGCCCGACCGGCGCAAGGGCTATATCCAGAAGGCCGCCGTCGGGGGCCACAAGGTCTATATCCACACCGGGGAATACGAAGACGGCGAACTCGGCGAGATCTTCATCGACATGCACAAGGAGGGTGCCGCCTTCCGCAGCCTGATGAACAATTTCGCCATCGCGATCTCGATCGGTCTTCAGTACGGCGTACCGCTGGACGAGTTCGTCGACGCCTTTGTCTTCACCCGCTTCGAGCCGGCAGGCCGGGTCACCGGCAACGACTCGATCCATTCAGCGACCTCGATCCTCGACTACATCTTCCGCGAACTGGGCGTCTCCTATCTGGACCGTCGCGAGCTGGCCAATGCCGACGCCGAGAGTCTGAACGCTGACGGACTCGGGGCCGGAAAGGCCGATGACGGCGAGCCGGGAGCCGTGCCGGCGGCCCGGTTCATCTCCAAGGGGTTCGCCCGCGGCACCGCCCCCGACAATCTGGTCGTCCTGCCCTTCGGCCAGCCGCGCGAGACGCCGGTGGCCGCCGCCGAGACCACAGACGCCGTCGCCTGCCCGGCGTGCGGTGACCTCGCCCTGCAACAGCGGGGTGCGGGCTGGACCTGCGACACCTGTGGCGCGGCTCCGTCGATGCAGGGTTAGTCAACCATTGGCTGGCATGATGGACTGTGTCCTGCACGTCTGAAGGCAAGACCGGAGCCTGTCATGAAAGCCATCCTGACCCTTACCCTGGCCGCGGTCCTTACGGCAGCCACCGCACTTCCCGCCTGGGCCCAGAACGCGGCACAGATCGCGCGAGTTCGGAGTGGCGCAAGCTGCCCCGGCTGCAATCTTTTCCAGGGGGATTTCAGCGGCCTGGAGGCGCGTGGGCTTGATCTGTCGGGCGCGCGCCTGCGCCAGGCCGACCTCAGCCTTTCCGTAATGAACCGGACCCGCTTCTCGAACGCCGACATGCGTGACGTGGAGGCCTATGGTGGCGTCTTCTCCAGCGCCAACCTCTCGGGCGCGAACCTGACCAATGCGAGCTTTGTCGGTGCCTATCTGGATGGCGCGCGCTTCTCCGGCGCGACCCTGACGGGGGCCAATTTCTCCGGAGCTTCGCTGCAGAGGGCCACGGGCCTGACGCAGAGCCGATTGAACCAGGCCTGCGGAGACGAAGCCACCCGCCTGCCCCGCGGACTGTCCATTCCGCACTGCTAGGCTGACCGATTACAGCCGTGCACCTTACCGCGATTTAAGTAGGGTTTGCCGGGGTTTGGCGGCATGAGATAGGTGTGAAACAGCCTGTCGCACCCACGACCCGCCGCCTCTCGGCCGCCAAGCTGGCGCTCGGCGCGGCCGTCGCCGCGCTCGCGATCGCCGGATCGGCTAGCGCCGAGGTCACCTTCCAGCTCGGCTTCCAGGACCGCGACGTAGCGCGGATGGTCTCGCTCGGCGGCACCTGCAACAGGTGCGAGCTGTCCGGACGCGATCTGACCGGTGCGGCCTTCACCGGCGCCGTCTTCATCAACGCCACCCTCGTCGACGCGAATCTGAGGGGGGCGGAGCTGGTCGGCTCCAATTTCTCCGGCAGCGATTTCAGCCGCGCGGACCTGTCCGGGGCGGAGCTGGTCGGGGCCAATTTCACGGGTGCCAATTTTTCGGGAGCCGATCTCTCCGGTGCCGAGGCCATGGGCGCAACCCTCGTTCGGGTCCGGCTGGCCAGGGCCGACCTGTCCGGTGCCGAGCTGACCGGTGCCAATCTGAATGGTGCCACCCTGACCAATGCGGTCCTGTCTTCGGCCGAGTTGAACGCCACGACCCTCGCCAATGTGAGTGCACGATCGGCGAATTTCGCCGATGCCGAGATCGCCATGTCCAACCTGTCGAACGGCGATTTCCGGGGAGCCTCGTTCCGCAACGCGACGCTGAACGGCGCGCGGCTGACCGGCGGCGATTTCGCCGGGGCCGATTTCCGTAACGCCGAGATGAATCGCACGGACATTCGCGGAGCCGACCTTTCGGAGGCCCGCGGTCTGGAGCAGGAACAGATCGGCCGCACCTGCGGCGATGCCGGTACCCGTCTGCCGGACCGGCTGACCGTTCGCGTCTGCCGCGGCATCAGTCTGGTGCGGATCGCGCCTCACGCACCGCCGGCACCGCCTGCCCCACCGGTGCCGCCCCGGGTGCGCAACATCGTGGTCGCCAGCGCCGGGAACTGACAAAAAAGGCCGCTGCCCCCGGGGACAGCGGCCTTTTTCATGTCCGCAGTGCAGGCCGATCAGGTCTTGAGCGGCAGCGCTGCACGGATGTGCAGCTCCTTGTACTGACGTTCGGCCGCGTCCGAGGGCGCGCTCATCAGCAGATCCTGCCCCTGCTGGTTCAGCGGGAAGGCGATGACCTCGCGGATCGCGACCTGGTTGGCCAGCAGCATGACGATGCGGTCGATGCCGGGGGCCAGACCGCCGTGCGGCGGCGCGCCATAGCGGAAGGCGTTGAGCATCCCGCCGAACTGGTCCTCAACGACCGAGGCGTCATAGCCGGCGATCTCGAAGGCCTTGAGCATGATATCGGCCTTGTGGTTCCGGATCGCGCCGGAGCACAGCTCATAGCCGTTGCAGACGATGTCATACTGGTAGGCGAGGATGTCGAGCGGATCCTTGGTGGTCAGGGCCTCCATCTCGCCCTGCGGCATCGAGAAGGGGTTGTGCGAGAAGTCGACCTTCTTCTCTTCCTCACTCCACTCGAACATCGGGAAGTCGACGATCCAGCAGAATTTGAACTCGTCGTCCGAAATCAGGTTGAGATCCTGGCCCAGCTTGGTGCGGGCGTTGCCCGCGAATTTGTAGAAGACGGCCGGGTCGCCGGCGGCGAAGAAGGCGGCGTCGCCCTTGCCCATGGCCAGGGACTTCATCAGGGCGTCGGTCGCCTCTGCGCCGAGGTTCTTGGCAATCGGGCCGCCCCAGGCCCCCTGGTCCTCGGACCAGAAGATGTAGCCGAGGCCCGGCTGGCCCTCGCCCTGGGCCCAGGAGTTCATGCGGTCGCAGAAGGCGCGCGAGCCGCCGGTCGGGGCCGGAATGGCCCAGACGGCGTTCTTCGCATCCCCGGCGAGGATCTTGTTGAACAGGCCGAAACCGCCGTCACGGAAATGATCGCTGACGTCCGACATCTCGATCGGGTTGCGCAGGTCCGGCTTGTCGGTGCCGAACAGGGCGATGCTCTCGCGATAGGGAATGCGGACGAAGGGATAGGGATCGACCGTCTTGCCGTCGGCGAACTCCTCGAACACGCCGTGCATGACGGGCTCAATGGCGGCGAAGACGTCCTCCTGCGTCACGAAGCTCATCTCGACGTCGAGCTGGTAGAACTCCAGCGACCGGTCGGCGCGCAGGTCCTCGTCGCGGAAACAGGGGGCGATCTGGAAATAGCGGTCGAAGCCCGAGACCATGAGCAGCTGTTTGAACTGCTGCGGGGCCTGCGGCAGGGCATAGAATTTGCCCGGGTGCAGGCGCGACGGCACCAGGAAGTCGCGCGCGCCTTCCGGCGAGGAGGCGGTCAGGATCGGGGTCTGGTATTCCAGGAAGCCCTGCCCCACCATCCGCTGGCGGATCGAGGAGATGACGCGCGAGCGCAGCACGATGTTCTTGTGCAGGGTCTCGCGACGCAGGTCGAGATATCGGTGCTTGAGGCGGATTTCCTCAGGGTATTCGGGCTCACCGAAGACCGGCAGCGGCAGTTCGGCGGCTTCGGACAGAACCTCGACGCCGGTGACACGCAGTTCGATCTCGCCCGTCGGCAGGTTGGCGTTCACCACCGAGCCTTCGCGGGCCACGACCTCGCCGTCGACGCGGATGACGCTCTCGGCCCGCAGGCGCTCGACGGCTTCGAAGCCGGGCGTCTCGGGGTGCAGCACCAGCTGGGTCAGGCCGTAGTGGTCGCGCAGGTCGATGAACAGCAGGCCGCCGTGGTCGCGCTTGCGATGGACCCAGCCGGACAGGCGGACATTCGCGCCCGCATCGGTCAAACGGAGGGCGCCGCAGGTGTGGGAGCGGTAGGCGTGCATGGCGGGTTCGTCTTGGATCAGGGGCCGCAGGGGCCGCAATTCGGGAGGCCGGAAGGGCGCATCATCGCCCCGGAAAGTCAAGGTTTGCCGGTCCATCCACGCCGGTATCGCCTGCCACCGTCGCCGCCGCCTTCATCGGAAACTCGTGTCCGGACTCCGTGCGAAGCCTCCACAGCCCCGGAGCCTTGTCCACGGGTCCGTAAGGACCCGACGCGATCGTCTGCTATAGCGATCCCATCATGACCGCCCGCCCCGCCCCTCCCGGCCAGATGCGACTGCCGCTGCAACGTGACCTTCCGGACGACGCGGACGGCTTCGTCGTGTCCGATTGCAACCGGGCGGCGGTCGAGGCGCTGGCGGACTGGCCCAATATGATCGGTGGCGCGATGGCGATCTGCGGCCCGGCGGGGTGCGGCAAGAGCCGGCTGGCGCAGATCTGGGCCGAGCGGGTCGGGGCGGCGGCCATTCACGGCGCCGAGGCCGCTCTGATCGACCCGCTGGAGCTCGAAGGCCGGCCGGTGCTGCTCGATCCGGCTCGCGACGTCGATGACGAGACCCTGTTTCACCTGATCAACCTGGCCCAGGCATCGGGCGGAGCCCTGCTGCTGGTCGCCCGATCCGCACCGTCGAGCTGGGCGGTCACCCTGCCCGACCTGCGATCGCGGCTGGACGCGGTCATCAGCGTGCCGATGGAGGCCCCCGACGACGCGGTCCTCGCCGCCATGCTGGAGGCGCGGTTCGCCGAACGGGGCATCCGGCCGCAGAAGGACGTCGTGCCCTATCTGTTGCGCCGCATCGACCGCTCGGCGGCCGCGGCGGCCGATGTCGTCGAACGGCTGGACGCCCTGCACCGGCCGGTGACGCGGGCCCTGGCCCGGGAAGCGCTGGAAGGCGCGGACGAGAGCGGCGAGTTGTTTGAGTGAGTACCAGGCTTTCCCTCCCCTTCGTGGGGAGGGAGAATGAGAACCTTACAGCCCCAGCTTGGCCTTCAGGATGTCGTTGACCGCAGCCGGGTTCGCCTTGCCGCCGGTGGCCTTCATGACCTGGCCGACGAACCAGCCGAGCGACTGGGGCTTTTCAGCCACCGCCGCCGCCTTGTCCGGATTGGCGGCGATGATCTCGTCGATGGCCGTTTCGATGGCACCGGTATCGGTGACCTGTTTCAGACCGCGCTTCTCGACGACCTCGGCGGGCGAGCCTTCGCCGTTCCAGACGTGGTCGAAGACCTCCTTGGCGATCCGGGAGGAGATGACGTCGGTCTCGATCAGTTCGACCAGCTGGGCGACGTGGGCGGCCGGGACCGGGCTCTGGTCGAAGTCGAGGTGGTCGGTGGCCAGGCGGGCCGACAGCTCATTCGTCACCCAGTTGGACACCAGCTTTGCATCCCTGCCTTTGGCGGCGGCTTCGAAATAGTCGGCCTTGGCCTGTTCCGAGATCAGGACCACGGCGTCGTACTGCGACAGGCCGTAGTCGGCCATCAACCGGCGGCGCTTGGCGTCCGGCAGTTCGGGCAACGAGGCCTTGATCCCGTCGATCCACGCCTGCTCCAGCTCGAGCGGCAGCAGGTCGGGGTCGGGGAAGTAGCGATAGTCCATCGCCTCTTCCTTGGAGCGCATCGACCGGGTCTCGCCGGCCGTCGGGTCGTAGAGACGCGTCTCCTGGCTGATCTTGCCGCCGTCCTCGAGGATCTCGATCTGGCGGCGGGCCTCATAGTTGATGGCCTGGCTGATGAAGCGGAACGAGTTGACGTTCTTGATCTCGCAGCGCGTGCCCAGATGGCTGAAGTCGCCGGTCGCCTTGTATTTGGCGTACTGGCCCTCGCGGCAGACCGAGACGTTCACGTCGGCGCGCAGATTGCCCTTCTCCATGTCGCCGTCGCAGGTGCCGAGATAGATCAGGATGGTCCGGATCTTCTTGACGTAGGCCACGGCCTCTTCCGGCGAGCGGATATCCGGGCGCGACACGATCTCCATCAGGGCCGTGCCGGCGCGGTTCAGGTCGACGTAGCTCTCTGTCGGAGACAGATCGTGGATCAGCTTGCCCGCGTCCTGCTCCAGATGCAGGCGTTCGATGCCGACGTTGAAGAAGGAGCCGTCCTCGGCCTCCACCTCGACGACGCCCTCGCCGACGATGGGGAAGTAGAGCTGGCTGATCTGATAGCCGGTCGGCAGGTCGGGATAGAAATAGTTCTTGCGGTCGAACTGGCTGCGCTTGTTGATCTGGGCATTGAGGCCAAGGCCCGTGCGCACCGCCTGTTCGACGCAGTGGCCGTTCAGGGTCGGCAGCATGCCGGGGAAGCCGGCGTCGACCAGCGACACCTGCTCGTTCGGCCCCGCGCCGAAACCGACGGCCGCGCCCGAGAACAGCTTGGCCTTTGACGCCACCTGGGCGTGGATCTCCAGCCCCATGACGATTTCCCACGGGCCGGTCCGGCCCTGGATGAGTTTGGTGTTGTCGGTCATCTGTCACTCCGGCCCGGTCGGCCGCTGCGTAAAACCCGCAACCCGCGACGGCCGAGATAAGCGCCCACGCCGGCGAGGATCAAGAAGGCCAAGGCGAAACCCGCGAAGACATAGAAGGTTGGCTCGGCAAGGGTGTTGGCACCCCAAACCTCGAACAGGCCGACTTGCCACGGAATCACGACCATGACTCCCGCCGCGAAGAGCCCGCCGACGATCAATGAAGCGCCCAAGCTGACGAAGAAGATCGCCGATGTCCGGTCGTCCCGATCCCTCACCACCACTTCTCCGGCCTGGCCACGAACCCTGCCGCATCCTCCAGCGCGCTCGCCACCTGGAAGACCGTCGCCTCGTCCAGCGCCTTGCCGATGACCTGAAGGCCCAGCGGCAGGCCGCCCTTGTCGAGGCCGGCGGGCACCGAAATGCCCGGCAGGCCGGCGAGGTTGGCGGTGACGGTGAAGATGTCGTTCAGATACATCTGCAGCGGATCGATCTGCTTGTCGCCCAGCGCAAAGGCGGCAGACGGCGTGGACGGCGTCAGGATGGCGTCGACGCGGTCCCAGACGGCGTCGAAATCCATGGCGATGCGGCGGCGGACCTTGAGCGCCCGGACGTAATAGGCGTCATAGAAACCGGCCGACAGCACATAGGCCCCGATGGTCAGGCGGCGCTGGACCTCCTTGCCGAAGCCCTCGGCGCGGCTGGTCTCATAGAGGTCCGTCAGCGAGGTCGTGCCCTCTGCGCGGTGACCGAAACGCATGCCGTCGTAGCGCGCCAGGTTGGACGAGGCCTCGGCCGGGGCGATGATGTAATAGGCCGGCAGGGCGTATCTGGTGTGCGGCAGGCTGATCTCGACGATCTCGGCGCCGCCGGCCTTGAGCCAGGCCACGCCCTGGTCCCACAGGGCCTGGATCTCGGCGGGCATGCCGTCGACGACATATTCCTTCGGCACGCCGATGCGCAGGCCCTTGACGCCCTTGTTCAGGGATTGCGTCCAGTCGGGCGTCTCGACGTCGAGGCTGGTCGAGTCCCTGACATCGAACGAGCACATGGAGCGCAGCAGGATGGCGGCGTCCTCGACCGTCTTCGTGATCGGACCGGCCTGGTCCAGCGAACTGGCGAAGGCGACCATGCCGAAGCGACTGGCGCGGCCGTAGGTGGGCTTGATCCCGACCGTGCCGGTGAAGGCGGCGGGCTGGCGGATCGAACCGCCGGTGTCCGAGGCGGTGGCGGCCAAGCACAGATCGCCGGCGACGGCCGAGGCCGAGCCGCCCGAGCTCCCGCCGGGAGTCAGGTCGGCGTTGGAAGTCGTTGACTTCCATGGGTTCACAACCGGACCGAAGGCGCTGGTCTCGTTCGACGAGCCCATGGCGAACTCGTCCATGTTGAGCTTGCCCAGCATGACAGCGCCGTCGCGCCACAGGTTGGCGGTGACGGTGGACTCATAGGGCGGGACGAAGCCGCGCAGCATGTTGGAGCCGGCCGTCGTCTGGACGCCGTCGGTGCAGAACAGGTCCTTGATCCCCAGCGGCGCGCCTTCCAGCGCCCCGCCCTCCCCCTTGGCGAGTCGGGCGTCGGAGGCGCGGGCCATGGCGAGGGCCTTGTCCGTGGTCTGGACCACGAAGGCGTTCAGGCGCGGGTTGGCGGCGTCGATATTGTCGACGAAGGCGCGGGTGATTTCCTCGGACGAGAAGTCGCGGGCCTTGAGGCCGTCCAGCGCGGCCTTGAGGGTCAGTTTGGTCAGGTCGGACATTCTATTCGACCACCTTGGGCACAACGAAGAAGCCGTCGGCGGACCGCGGCGCATTTCCGAGGACATCGGCGACCTTGCCGCCGTCGGTGACGACGTCGTCGCGCAGGCGCAGGGGCTGGGCCACGTTGGAGGTCATCGGCTCGACGCCGTCGACGTCGACCTCGTTCAGCTGCTCGATCCAGGCGAGGATGCCGTTCAGCTCGGCCGCCAGAGGCTCCAGCCGGTCCTCGGGGGTCTTGATACGGGCGAGGTGCGCCACCCGGCGCACGGTCGCAGCGTCGATGGCCATGCGGCCCTCCAATGCGAAAGCGGAACGGGCGGGATTAGCCGCCCCGCCTGACTTTCACAAGGATTCTGACGTCGCGGGCCGCTATTGCGCCGGTGTGACGCTGATCGTGGCCGGCACCGAGCCGTCGGTCGCGACCGCCCAGCCGACGATGACCCGCCTCTTGCGGCTGCCGATCGTGCCGGACGCCTCGTCCATGATGCTTTCGTCGATTTCCAGATCGACCCGGCCCGGCGCTTGCGACAGGACCCGATAGTCGAGGAAGTCGCCGATGCGGAAGACGCGCCAGCCCTCGGCCGGCGAATCGAAGAAGGCGACATGGGTGTAGAGGCCGTTCATGGCCGGATCGCCGCCCGCCGTGCCGAAGAGTTTGACGGTACGGTTGCCCTGACGCGTCAGCGGGGTCAGTTCGACCACAGAGGCGGCCCACTGCTGGTTCGCGTCGGTGTCAGGCTGGACCGTGGCGGCCGGTCCGGCCGCGCTCAGTGGCGCGGCTGCAGGGAGACTCCGGGCCTGCTCGGCGGCGGGTACCTCGGCCTTTCGGGTCTCGACCTGGGAGTCACAGGCGGCCAGGCCGAGGACGGCGACAAGGAAGGTGACTGGCTTCATCGGACATTCCCCCATCAGTGTTACGCGACCATGCCCTTTGACAGGGCGTCACACCAGTCTTACCGCCACGCTGTGACAGTTCTAACGCTCGAAGACCTCGCCGCCTCGACCCCGCCCGGCACGCCGTGGCTGGGGCTCGACCTCGGCGAAAAGACCATCGGCGTGGCCGCGTCCGACACCACCCGGATGATTGCCAGCCCTCTGTCGCTGATCCGCAAGACGAAATTCACCGACGACGCCCAGGCCGTGCTGAAGCTGATGGACGGACGCAGGGCCTCGGCCCTGGTGATCGGCCTGCCCCTGAACATGGACGGAACCGAAGGGCCGCGCGCGCAGTCGTGCCGGGCCTTCGCCCGCAACCTGCAACGCATCCGCGCCGTGCCCTGCGCCTTCCAGGACGAGCGGCTGTCGACCAGCGCGGTCGAGCGGTTCCTGATCGGCGAGCTGGACCTGAGCCGGAAACGCCGCGCCGAGGTCGTCGACCGCACGGCCGCCGCCTGGATCCTGCAGGGCGCGCTGGACCGGTTGCGGCCCTGATGGCGGGGCTGATTCTCGGCATCGTCCCCGTCTTCGTCCTGATCGCCATCGGCTATGGCCTGCGCAAGTCGGACTTCCTGCCCGATGCGACCTGGCGGCCGATCGAGAAACTGTCGATCCATCTGCTCTATCCGGGCTTCCTGATCCCGGCGATCTGGAACGCAGACCTGTCCGGCGGCAGCGCCGGGGCGGCGGGTGCCAGCGCGGTGATCGCGGTGCTGATCGTGGCGGCGGTCACCCTGCTGTCGAAGCCGCTGATGACCCTCGACGGCCCGGCCTTCACCAGCGTGCTGCAGGGGGTGATCCGCTGGAACAGCTTCGTCTTCCTGCCGGTCATCCAGTCTGTGTTCGGGGCCGAGGGGCTGGCGCTGGCGGCGGTGATGATCGCGGCCATCATTCCGGTGACCAACATCGTCTGTGTCGTCGCCCTGGCGCGGTGGGGCGCGGATCAGAGAGGCACGCGACCTCTGGCCCTGGCCAAGGCGGTCTTCTCCAATCCGATCCTGCTGGCCTGTCTGATCGGTCTGGCGCTGAATTTCGCCCATGTGCCGCGGCTGCCCGGGATTTCCGATACCCTGACGCTATTGGGCGGGGCTGCCCTGCCACTGGGGTTGATCGTGGCCGGCGCGGGCCTGAGTTTCGCCGAAGTGGCGCGACGGAAATGGACCGTGATGGGCGTGAGCTTCGTCAAGCTGGTGATCATGCCACCGCTGATGTGGGGCCTGTGCGTGCTGCTGGGCGGTGACCAGATGGCGCAGGGCGTCGCCCTTCTGTGTGGCGCGGCACCCGGCGCGGCGGCCAGCTATATTCTCGCCAGACAGATGGGCGGGGATGCACCGTTGATGGCGGGGATCGTGGCCCTGACGACCGTCGGCAGCGCCCTGAGTATCCCGATCCTGCTGGCCCTGTTCCATTTGGCCTAGATGCGCCCTATAGGCGGGCCTCGATGAGCCAGGCTGCCGCACTCACCGATCTGATTCTCGAGCGGCTGACGCCGTTCCCGCGCAGCCATTTCCTGTCGGCGGGCGATCTGAACGCCGCCACCACCCCGCCCCTGCTGGATCTGGCCGACGCCTTCGTCGACTTCAATCGCCAGTCCTCCAAGTCGCTCGACCTGATGCGCGGGCGCACGGTCATGAACCTGTTCTTCGAAAACTCGACCCGGACCAGCGCCTCGTTCGAGATCGCGGCCAAGCGACTGGGGGCCGATGTGACGACCCTGTCGCCGCGCACCTCGTCGGTGGCCAAGGGCGAGACCCTGATCGACACGGCGGCGACGCTGAACGCCATGAAGCCGGACGTTCTGGTGGTGCGGCACGGGGCCTCGGGTGCCGCGGCCCTGCTGGCACAGAAGGTCGGCTGCGCGGTGGTCAATGCGGGCGACGGGCGGCATGAGCATCCGACCCAGGCCCTGCTGGACCTGTTGAGCCTGCGGCGGGCCTTCGGCGATGTCGGCGGGCTGACCGTCGCCATCTGCGGTGATATCGCCCACAGCCGGGTAGCGCGGTCCAATGTCTCGATGCTGTCGATGATGGGCGCGCGGGTGCGACTGATCGGGCCGCCGACGCTGGTGCCCGGCGACGCCGACCGCTGGGGCTGCGAGGTCTTCCACGACATGCGCGAAGGCCTGAAGGGCTGCGACGTGGTGATGATGCTGCGCCTGCAGCTGGAGCGGATGGAGGGGGCGCTGGTCCCTTCGACCCGGGAATATTTCCGCTTCTGGGGTCTCGACCGCGAAAAGCTGTCCTGGGCCAACGCGGGGGCGAAGGTGATGCATCCGGGGCCGATGAACCGCGGCGTGGAGATCGATTCCGACGTGGCCGATGACCTGACCGTCTCCCTGATCCAGGACCAGGTCGAGATGGGCGTGGCGGCGCGGATGGCGGTGCTGGCCGCCCTGTCGGCGCGGCTGGATGGAGATGCGGCATGACCGCCCTCGCCATCCTGAACGCCCGGCTGCTCGACCCGGCCACCGACTATGACGGTCCCGGTGCGGTGCTGGTCGAGGATGGGCGTATCACCGAAGTCATCCACGGCGTCGGGGCGGTCGCACCGGCAGGCGTTACGATCATCAACGCCGGCGGTCTGTGCCTGTCGCCCGGTCTGATCGACATCCGGGTCAAGACCGGTGAGCCGGGTGCCGAGCCGAAGGAAACGCTGAAGTCGGCCAGCCTGTCGGCGGCGGCCGGCGGTGTGACCACCATCGTGATCCAGCCCGATACCGATCCGGCACTCGACGACCCCGCTATGGTCGAATTCATCCAGCGGCGCGGCGCGGCGCTCGGCCTCGTCAACGTGCGGGTCGCGGGCGCGGCGACCCGGGCGCGCGACGGGGTTCGGATGGCCGAGATCGGCCTCATGGACGAGGCCGGGGCCCTGTATTTCACCGACGTCGACCGGGTCATCGCCAATACCCGGACGCTGCAACGGGTGATGAGCTATGCCGCCGCCTTCAACGCCCTGATCTCCTGCCGCCCCGCCGATCCGTGGTTGAGCGAGGGCGCGGTGGCGACCGCGGGAGAGCTGGCGACGCGGCTGGGTCTTGCCTCGGTGCCGGCCATCGCCGAGCGCATCCAGCTGGAACGCGATCTGGCCCTGGTCGAACAGACGGGCGCGCGTTTCCTGGTCGACCAGATCTCGACCGAGGGCGCGCTGGAGACGCTGGCACGGGCCCGGGCGAAGGGGCTGGAGGTCGCCGCCTCGGTGTCGATCAATCACCTGTGCTTCAACGAGATCGACATTGGCGACTATCGGACCTTCTACCGGCTGGACCCACCCCTGCGGCCCGAAAGCGACCGGCTGGCCCTGATCGAGGCCGTACGCGACGGCCTGATCGACGCCATCACCAGCGCCCACGCGCCGGCTCCCGCCGAGGACAAGCGCCGGCCGTTCGCCGAGGCGACGCCGGGCGCGGTCGGGCTCGAGACCCTGCTGGCGGCGGCCCTGTCGTTGCACCATGAGGACGGGCTGGAGCTTCTGGATATCCTGCGGCCGCTGACACAAGGGCCGGCGACGATGCTGGGGCTCGACGGCGGAGTGCTGGCTGTCGGGGCTCCGGCCGACCTGACCCTGTTCGATCCCGGCGCGCCGATCGTGGTCGACGCCGACGCCCTGAAGTCGAAATCAAAGAACTCGCCGTTCGATGGCCGCCGACTGCAGGGCCGGGTGTTGCTTACCGTCGTCGGCGGACGCATCGTTCACGACGCACGCTAGAAGGGAGCGAATCACTTGCAGGATCTGGTCGGACCCGCGGTCGGGACGCTCGCCCTCGTGGCGGTCGGCGGCTACCTGCTGGGCTCCATTCCGTTCGGCGTGATCCTGACCCGTCTGGTGACAGGGGAGGACGTGCGCAGCATTGGCTCGGGCAATATCGGCGCGACCAATGTCCTGCGGACCGGGCGCAAGGATCTGGCCTTCGCCACGCTTGTTCTTGACGCCGGAAAGGGTGCCGCCGCCTATCTGATTGCCCAGGCGCTGTTCCCGGGTGTGCCGGCGCTGGCCGCCATCGCCGGGGGCGCGGCCTTCCTCGGCCACCTCTTCCCCGTCTGGCTGGGCTTCAAGGGCGGCAAGGGGGTGGCGACCTTCTTCGGCCTGCTGCTCGCCGCCGCCTGGCCACTGGGTCTGCTGGCCGGTGCCACATGGCTGCTTGTCGCGGCGATGCTCCGCATGTCGTCGCTGGCGGCCCTGCTCGCCGCGGTCGCGGCCCCGGTCTACGCCGTGCTGCCGCTGGCCGTGCTGGGTCTGCCGAGTCCGGCCCCCGTTGCCGCCCTGTCGGTCTTCACAGCCGTGCTGATCTGGATCCGCCACCACGAGAACATCGCCCGGCTGCTGAAGGGGAACGAGCCCCGCATCGGCGCCAAAAAGGGGTGAGTCCTGCGCCGCCCCTTTCGGAGGCGGAGCGATTCGCGCGGCTGAGGCTGGCGCGCACGGACCGGGTCGGACCCGTCACCTTCCGCCAGCTTCTGGACCGGTTCGGCACCGCGGAACGGGCGCTGGAGGCCCTGCCTGATATGGTGAGACGTGCGGGCGGACGCGGTGACGTCTCGCCGCCCATGGAAGACATCCAGCGGGAATGCGCAGCGGGCGAGCGGATCGGGGCCGTGCTGATCGTCCTCGGCGACGCCGCCTACCCCGAACCGCTGGCGGCCTCGGACCCGCCGCCGCCCGTGCTGTGGGCGCTCGGGGACACCGGCCTCATGAGCCGACCCTGCGTCGCCGTCGTCGGTGCCCGGATCGCCTCGGCCGGCGGCCAGCGCATCGCCCGGGGGCTGGCGCAGCAGCTGGGAGAGGCCGGACACGTCATCGTTTCGGGGATGGCGCGCGGCATCGACGGCGCGGCGCATGCGGGGGCCCTGCCTACCGGGACCGTCGCCGTCCTCGGCGGCGGCGTGGACGACGTCTATCCCCCGGACAACGCCGACCTCTATCGCCAGATCGTCGAACAGGGCTGCATCGTCTCCGAAAGCCCGGTCGGGGCGCGGGCGCAGGCCAAGGACTTTCCGCGGCGCAACCGCATCATCTCGGGCCTGTCGCGCGGCGTGATCGTGGTCGAGGCGGAACTGCGCTCCGGCTCGCTGATCACGGCCCGCCTCGCGGCGGAACAGGGTCGCGACGTCTTCGCCGTGCCCGGGTCACCGCTGGACCCGCGCTCGCGCGGTCCCAACGAACTGCTCCGTCAGGGTGCCATCCTGTGCGAGGGACTGGAGGACGTGGAGCGCGCCTTCTCGACCCTGCGCACCCTGTGCGAGCCGACGCCGGACAACCCGTTCAGCGGCGCACCGGACGAGGCGGACGCGGCCTTGCTGGAGCGCGTCGCCGCCCTGCTGTCGCCCACGCCGACGCCGCGCGACGAGCTGGCGCGGGCGGCGGGCGCCCCGATCGGGGTCGTTGCGGCGGCCCTGCTTGAGCTCAGCCTGTCGGGCCGCGCGACCCTGTTGCCGGGCGGTCTGGCATCACTCTGAAGCAACCGAATTTCAGCGCCGATTGACAGCAGCCCTCGCGCCAACCACGTTCCGCCCCCTTTCCGAGCCCGTCGAAGGCCCCCTCCCCGCATGAACCTCGTCGTCGTCGAGAGCCCCGCAAAGGCCAAGACCATCAACAAATATCTGGGCCCGGACTTCACCGTCCTGGCGTCCTACGGGCATGTCCGTGACCTGCCGTCGAAGGACGGGTCGGTCCTGCCCGACGACGACTTCGCCATGTCGTGGGAGATCGACGCCAAGGCCTCCAAACGTCTTTCCGAGATCGCCGAGGTCGCCAAGCGGTCCGACCGCGTCATCCTGGCCACCGACCCCGACCGCGAGGGCGAGGCCATCAGCTGGCACGTGCTGGAAATCCTGACCAAGAAGAAGGTGCTGAAGGACACGCACGTCGAACGCGTCACCTTCAACGCCATTACCAAGAGCGCCGTGCTGGAGGCCATGGCCAACCCGCGCCAGATCGATATGGAGCTGGTCGAGGCCTATCTGGCCCGGCGCGCGCTCGACTATCTGGTGGGCTTCACCCTGTCGCCGGTGCTGTGGCGCAAACTGCCCGGCGCGCGGTCGGCCGGACGGGTGCAATCCGTCGCCCTGCGCATCGTCGTCGATCGCGAGATGGAGATCGAGAAGTTCAAGGCCCAGGAATACTGGTCCGTCGAGGCCGATCTGAACGCCGACAGCCCGCCCTTCACCACCCGTCTGGTCAAGCACGCTGGCAAGCGGGTGCAGCGTCTGGACATCACCTCGGAAGCCATGGCGACCGCCGCGCGGGAGGCGATCAACGCCGCCACCTTCACCATCGCCTCGGTGGAGAAAAAGCCGGTCAAGCGCGCGCCGGCCCCGCCGTTCATGACCTCGACCCTGCAGCAGGAGGCCTCACGCAAGCTGGGCTTCACAGCGCAGCGCACCATGCAGGCGGCGCAGAAACTGTATGAGGGCGTCGACGACCAGGGCGGCCTGATCACCTATATGCGGACCGACGGCCTGTCGGTCAGCCCCGAGGGGATCGCCCAGGCCCGTGAGGTCATCGGCGAGCGTTTCGGGCCGGCCTATGTCCCGGAACAACCGCGCTATTACAAGACCAAAGCGAAGAATGCTCAGGAAGCGCACGAGGCCATCCGGCCGACCAACATGGCCCGGGCACCCGAGACCCTGCGGCTCGATGGCGATCTGCAGAAGCTGTACGAACTGATCTGGAAGCGGACCATCGCCAGCCAGATGGAGTCGGCACGTCTGGACCGCACGACGGTCGAGATCGAGGAGCCGACGGGCCAGACGGCCCTGCGCGCCACCGGTCAGGTCGTGGCCTTCGACGGCTTCATGGCCGTGTACGAAGAGGGCCGCGACGAAAAGCCGAAGGACGGCGGCGACGACGACGATGACACCACCCGTCTGCCGGCCCTGAAGGAAGGTGCCGTCGCCAAGGTCGAGGCGATTCGGACCGAACAGCATTTCACCGAGCCGCCTCCCCGCTATTCGGAAGCGACCCTGGTCAAGAAGCTCGAGGAACTCGGCATCGGCCGGCCGTCGACCTATGCCTCCATCCTCACCACCCTGCGCGACCGCGAATATGTGCGCACGGACAAGAACCGCTTCTATCCCGAGGACAAGGGGCGGCTGGTCACGGCCTTCCTCGAGCAGTTCTTCGCCAAATGGGTCGAGTATGACTTCACCGCTGCGCTCGAGACGCGGCTGGACGAGGTGTCGGCGGGCAATCTGAACTGGAAGGTGCTGCTGCGTGAATTCTGGTCGGACTTCCATGTCGCGACCCAGGCCGCCGGCGAACTGCGCACCACGGCCATTCTGGACGCCCTGAACGAGTCGTTGGGGCCGCACATCTTCCCGCAGAAGGAAGACGGCTCGGATCCGCGCGAATGCCCCCTGTGCCATCAGGGTCAGCTGAGCCTCAAGACCAGCCGGTTTGGAGCCTTTGTCGGCTGTTCGCGCTATCCCGACTGCAAATTCACCCGTCCCGTGGCCTCGCCTGATGCGGCGGACGGCGGCGCGGACGGCGGAGACCGCGACCTGGGCATCGATCCGGCGACGGGCCAGCCTGTCGCCCTGAAGATCGGCCGGTTCGGTCCGTATGTGGAGACCACGCCTCCGGGCGAGGAGAAGCCCAAACGCTCGTCCCTGCCCAAGGGCTGGTCGCCGGCGTCGCTGAGCCTGGAGCAGGCGTTGCGCCTGCTGGCCCTGCCGCGCGAGGTCGGGATGCACCCGGAAGACGGCAAGCCGATCACGGCGGGTCTGGGGCGCTATGGTCCCTTCGTCCTGCACGCCGGGACCTATGCCAACGTCGCCGACATCGACGAGGTGTTCGAGGTTGGTCTGAACCGCGCCGTGGTGCTGCTGGCCGAGAAGCGGGCGGGCAAGTTCGCCGGTCGCGGCGCGGCCACGGCACCGCTGAAGGACCTGGGTGCTCACCCTGAGACCGGCGAGCCGATCCACGTCATGGCGGGCCGGTTCGGTCCCTATGTGAAGTCCGGCAAGATCAACGCCACCCTGCCCAAGGGGACTGTGCCGGAAGACCTGACGCTGGAAGACGCCCTGCCGCTGCTGGCGGCGCGGGCGCTGGCGGCACCGGCCAAGGGCAAGAAGGCACCGGTGAAAAAGGCTGCGGCGAAGAAGCCAGCCGCCAAGAAACCGGCCGCGAAGAAGGCTGTGGCCAGGAAGCCCGCCGCGAAGAAGGCGGCCAAGCCGGCCGCCTGACCGAGGCTTCTCCCTCCCCTTTATGGGGAGGGAGAAGCGGCATCACCGCTTCAACAGCCGATCCCGCGCCGCGTTGAGTCTCGACGCCAGACCCTGTGTGCCGCCCTGGTCCGGATGGGCGCGGCCCATCAGGCGGCGCCACGCGGTATTGATCGCTTCGGGGGATGCGTCGACGGGCACGCCCAGAATCGAGCGCGCTTCGGAGTCGGACAGGGCGTCAGCCTGACGAGACGGCACCGTCCGTTGCCGCGAGGCCAATGTCAGCCACACACTCGCGCCGATCAGACCGACGGCGGGCAGCCAGGCTCCCCTGAACGCCAGCAGGACACCGCCGGCCAGCATCACGGCACTGAACAGTGTGGCGGCGACCCGCCACTGACCGCGCCCCCGGCCTTCGGTCTGCCGGCCCAGCCGGATCAGGGCCCAGACAGTAATGGCGGCCAGGACCAGCCAGATCAGGCTCAAGGCCTCATGCCGCAGCGTCGAGGGACGCGTCCAGGGCACCGTCGTCGAGACCGAGCGCGAGCATCAGGCTGCGCATCTCCTGACGGGCGGCAACGTGGGCCAGCGACACGGAGACGGGCCGAATCTCACTGGACAGATCGGCCACAGTCAGTCCGAACGGGAAAAGCTCACGGTAGATGACGCGATCGCGCAGGCCGGGGCCCATGCGGAAGCCGACCCTGCGAGCCAGCTTCTCCATCCGCTCTTCCAGCCGCTGACGGTTACGGGCGGCGGCGACGGCGAGGCGGTTGGTGACCACGATCCAGTCGATCTGGGCGTGGCGGCCCTGGGTGATGGCGCGTTGTTTGCGGGCCTCCCAGACGCTCTCGGAATAGATGGACGGCTTCAACAGGTCGAGCGTGACCGGATCGACCGACCCCAGAAGGTCAAAGTCGACGAAACTGTCGTTCATCGGCGTGACGATCTGATCGGCCAGGCCGTGGGCGGTGCGCGACAGCAGGGTGTCGCCGCCGGGTGTGTCGATCACGACGACGTCAGCGCAGGCGCTCGCCTCGGCGAAGGCCGTTTCGAACCGGGCCAGCTGTTCAGCCTCGGTGGCGCGCGCCAGCAGCTTGCCGTCGCCCATATCAGGCTCGAGCGGCATCGGGAGGACCTGAGCGTTACCCGCCATCCAGGCGGCGCGGTTGGCGAAGAATTTGGCCATCGAGCGCTGGCGCAGGTCCAGGTCGATGATGGCCACCCGTCTGCCCGCATGCAGCAGGGCCGTGACGATGTGGATGGCCAGGGTGGACTTTCCCGCCCCGCCCTTTTCGTTGCCGACGACGATGACCGTGGGCTCAGCCATGGAGCGCTCATACCTGTGTTGGGCCGCCGACTCAGACGCGCGGCCAGAACACGCAGAATCGCCACCGGAGGCCTCGACGTCAACGCGCGGTGACAGGACGGCTGTGGATGCGTGCCTGTGGAGGCAGGGATCAGGCCGTGCGGCGGCACCAGGGGTCATCGACCCCCGCAGCAGCACAGAGCGCCGCGGCACCGGCAGTCGGAGCCAGGACCTTGAGGCGGGTCAGGCTGCGCCCGCCGATCTCGACAGATTCATAGACCGGCGACAGGCCGTCGAGGGCCCACGCTGCCTGCCCGCTCTTGAGCCGGGTCCAGGCTGAACGGGCCGAAGCTGCGCTGGAATAGGCACCCAGTTGAACCAGCGCCCGGCTGCTGGCGGTGGCGGGTGGCGTCGACGGGCGGGCCTGGAAGGCGGGCCGCAACCCGGTACCATGTGCGGCATCGTCGATACGGGCCGAGACCTGCTTCACCACTGCATCGGCCACGGCGGGCGCAGCAGCGGCCACGAGGCGCGGGGCGACCTGCTGCGCCATTCCGCTCAGCTCGGCATCGCGGGCGTCCCACAGGGCGTGTGGATCCAGAACCTCGACCCGGATGGCCGGCCGAAGACCGGCTTCGGCGGCGCTTCGATGCGCGACCCGTGTCACAGCCGGTGCGCTGTCGAGCGGAATGGCGGCGACGGCCTTGGCCAGGGTCTCGAAACGATGGGGGTCGCTGTCGACCATGCCGCAGGCAGTCAGGCCCGAGGCGACAAGCAGCACAAACACTGGACGGATCAGGAGGCTCGGCGTCATAAGCCAACCCTCGCACGGCAGCTTTTGCCGCCCGGTTCACAAGCACGCTTAAGCCGAAAGGTTAATCCGTTCATCATGACCGAGCCCGTCTCGCTTCCGGTGGTCCGTACTGTCGCCACGCTGCGTGAACAGATCAGGGCGTGGAGACGCCAGGGGTTCACCGTCGGCTTCGTTCCGACCATGGGCGCGTTGCACGAAGGTCACCTGACCCTGGTGCGGGAGGCCGGCCGTCGGGCAGATCGCCTGGTCGCCAGCGTCTTCGTCAATCCCACCCAGTTCGCGGCCCACGAGGACCTCGGGACCTATCCCCGGCGGGAAGCGCAGGACGCGCAGATGCTGGCGGGTGCGGGCTGCCACCTGCTGTTCGCCCCGACGGTCGACGAAATGTACCCGGAAGGCTTCGTCACGGCCGTCACCGTGGGCGGTCCGTCCGCGGGACTGGAGACCGACTTTCGTCCGCACTTCTTCGGCGGTGTCGCCGTGGTGGTGGCCAAGCTGCTGAACCAGGTCCAGGCTGACGTCGCCGTCTTCGGAGAGAAGGACTATCAGCAGTTGATGGTCGTGCGGCGTATGGCCCGCGATCTCGACATTCCCACCGACATCGTCGGCTCGCCGACCGAGCGCGATGGTCATGGCCTGGCCCTGTCGTCACGCAACGCCTATCTCAGCGCGGCCGAGCTGGAGACCGCTCGTTGCCTGAACGGGGTGCTGGCCGAGGCCGGGGCGCAGGCCACGGCCCGCCGCCCTCTCGCGGCCGTCGAACGGGATGCCCACGCCGCCCTGCTGAAGTCCGGGTTCGAGCGGATCGACTATGTCGCCATCCGGCGCGCCGACGATCTGGCACCCTTCCGGGACGGGGTGGTGGACGCGCCCGCCCGGATCCTCGCGGCCGCCTGGCTCGGCAGGACGCGACTGATCGACAACATGGCGGTCACCCCACCGGCCTGAGTCCGCCTCAGGCCAGTTTCAGGTCCATGGTGCCACCGATCCATTCGACCGCTGACTTGCGCCGAGCCTCTGCGGCCGCGTCGGCATGGCCCAACGCCGTCTCGGCCTCTGCGAGCACGAAATAGCTGTAGGGATCGCTCGGCCAATCCTCGAGCAGTTCGAGGATCTTCGCCCGCGCACCGGCCGCGTCGCCCTTGAGCAGAAGGGCAGCGGCGAGACTGCGCCGCGTCGGGTACCAGAGAATCGGCGGGTCGCCGCCTTCGGAATCCTGGGCCTGGATCGTGGCCGCGCGGGTGAAGGCCGCGATCGCCGCGTCCGCATTGCCCTCGATCATGGCGGCGCGGCCCTCCAGCACGCGCTGCGAGACCTCCGTAAACGCGTTCCGCATCTCACCCATTGGACCGGCGGCGAAATTCGGGACGGCGCGCAAGGCAGCGATCGCTTCAGCCTCGGCTCTGACCGCCGCGGCGTTCCCTGCACGGGCCGCCGCCTCGCCCCGGGCGAAGCGCCAGCTGATACGCAGCATCGGCCGACTCTCGTCCGGCTGGGTCAGGGCCCCGACCTGTGCCGCCGAGCCGAAACGGCCGTAGATCGCATAGGCGTTGTTGGCCATGGCCTGACGCCAGACATTCGTCGCTGGAATGTCGGGATAGGTGGCGAGGAACCATTCGGCCAGCTTCAGGCCTTCCTCGCTGCCACCCGCCATCAGGGCACCCCCCATGCCGAAATGGATGTTGTGTCCATGCAGTGCCATGCCGGGCACGCCGCCGGGCGGCCGCGCCAGTCCGTCATACCGGCGGTCCAGCGCCACGGCGTTGACGTTGGACATCATGGCGTCCCTGTAGCGCCCGACGCGGTAGAAGGTGTGCGAGGGCATATGCACCAGATGGCTGGCCCCGGGGGCCAGGGCGGCCAGGCGTTCGCCATAGGGAATGGCCTTGTGGGGATCGTCCGACCATTCGGTCAGATGGATATAGAGATGGATCGCCCCCGGATCGTTCGGGGCCTGCGCCAGGGTCTGTTCCAGAATGCCCATGGCGCGCGTGATGCCGGGATCAGCGGCCTTGCCGTCGTCGTCCCACCATTTGTCGACCTTCAGCATCCAGGCGTCGGCGGTGATCGCGGCGACGGTGACGTCTGCCGGATTGTTGCGCGCGATCCGGTCCATGGACTGCGCGAATCGGCGGTCCCGCGAGCCCTTCAGGCCCGAATAGCGCTGGATCAGGGCATCGATCATCTGGCGCTGCATCGGCGTCGCCTGTCGGGCCAGGCGGCGCGCTTCCCGTGCCGACTTCAGCGCGGCGGCCTGGCTCTCGTCATCGGTGCCGCCGCCGTTCAGATTGGGCCCCAGCGCCCAGGCCTCGCCCCAGGCGCACATACCGCAGGTCGGGTCCAGCAGCCGGGCCTTGCGGAAGGCGCGAACGGATTCCTTGTGCTCGAAGGCCCAGCGCAGACGAACGCCGTGGTTGAACCAGGCTTGGGCCTCGGGATTGGCCGTGTCGACGGCAAAGCCTCCGCTTCCGAAACCCTCGACCATGACCATGTCGGCGACCGGTGTGCCGGTGATGGCAGACCCCGCCTGGCCGCAGACCTGGGGCCGTTCGAGCAGGTCGCGCACGGCGCTGTCGGCCGTAGCATCGGCGACGGCCGCCGGCCCGATCAGAGCCGCGCCCAGTGCGACACCCGCCATCAACATCTTGCGCATGGTCATCGTCTCCCCCTGTCCCTGCGCGACACTGCCGGGAAAGGTGTCGAACGCCAAGACCGGATCAGCCGCAGTCGACGCGCTCGATGATCCCGGTCGCCTGGTTGAAGCGGATGTTCAGACGGTCAGGCCGGAAGTCCTTTGTCGTCGCGCAGGTGGTGCAGACGATGCGGACATTTGTGCCGGCCTGAAAATCCACGGCTCCGATATGGGATCCGATCAGCGATCGTGAGGCCTCGGCGTCACAGCGCTGGGGGATCGGGCTCGCGACCGGTGTCCCGACGGGTGCGCAAGCGACAAGGCCGGCGCCCAGGCTGCACAGAACGAGCGTCTTCATCGGACTCGGCCCTCTGGCGACCACGTCAGCCACAGCGGACCTGTTCCACGATCTGCGTCTGTTCGTTGAAGAAGATATTCAGGCGTTGCGGTGAATAATCCTCGGTCACGGGGCAGGTGGTGCAGGCGACCCGACGGTTCACCACATCGACGGGAACGGGGATTTCGGTCCTTGGCTTGCCGACCAGCCATTGAAGCTCGCCCGCCCGGCACATGTCGACCGTGGGGTTCTGCGGCGTATGGGTGCCGATGGGCTGGTTCTGCTCGGCGCGTTCAACCGTCCGGGGCGCCACGGCGTCCGACGCGGGAGACGCACACGCGGCGAGGGCCGCGAGCGCGATCAGGCTGCCTTTTCCCAGCGACCTTCGGGCGACTGTTTCCAGTAGGCGAGGTTGGCCCCCAGGTCCTTCAAGGTCTTCCAGCGGACGCGCGCCGCTGAAACCGCCACGTCGTTCCGTCCGTCGAAAATGATGAAGCATCGGTCGAAGCCTTTCGTGTCGCCCAGCTCGGCGCTGTCCACGATGAACAGCGCCTGAGCGGCGTTCGGGTTCTCGGTCGTTTCGGTCAGCAGTATCGGCTGGCGCGCCGCCTCGGCCTCGGACGCCCGGCCATGGGCCAGGAAGCTGTCGTCGCGATAGGTCCACAGGCACTCGTCGAGAGCGTCAAGCAGGTGCGGATCGGCGGCCCTGACCAGCGCCTTCCAGCCGCGCTCGCGGGTCTTCTCCAGCAGGCCGGGCAGGACCTGGTCCAGCGTCGAGCGCTCGAGATGGTAGAACCAGATTTCCGGCTTTGCGTCAGACACCCGGTTCTACCTCTCGCAGCGGATCAGGACTCGTAGGAGTCCGCCACCATCCGGTCGAGTGTGCGGACACCCCAGCCCACGGCGCCGTCGGGCACGGTCGGGCTCTTGCTGTCCTTGACCCAGGCGGTCGGCGCGATGTCGACATGGGCCCAAGGCGTGCCGTTGGTGAAACGCTGCAGGAACAGGGCGGCGGTGATGGAACCGCCGGCCCGACCGTTGCCGGTGTTCTTGACGTCGGCGATCGGCGTGTCGATGTGGCGCTCATAGGCGGCCGGAATCGGCATCCGCCAGGCGTTCTCGCCGACCTTGGGGCCGGCGGCGAGGAAATTGTTCGCCAGTTCGTCAGAGTTCGAGAACACGCCTGCGTATTCCAGTCCGAGGGCCACGATCATCGCCCCCGTGAGGGTCGCGAGATCCAGCATGAATTTCGGCTTGAACCGCTCCTGGGTGTACCAGAGGCAGTCCGCCAGAACGAGGCGGCCCTCGGCGTCGGTGTTCAGAATCTCGACCGACTGGCCGGACAGGGACATGACCACGTCGCCCGGCCGCTGCGCCGCACCGTCAGGCATGTTCTCGACCAGGCCGATGACGCCGATCGCGTTGACCCTCGCCTTGCGGCCGGCCAGCGCGTGCATCAGGCCGGACACGGCGGCGGCACCACCCATGTCCCACTTCATGTCTTCCATGCCATCGGCCGGCTTGATCGAGATGCCGCCGGTGTCGAAGCAGACGCCCTTGCCGACGAAGGCGATGGGCTGCTCGCCCTTCTTGCCGCCGTTCCATTTCATGACGGCGACATAGCTGTCGCGAACACTGCCCATGCCCACCGCCAGCAGGGTGCGGAAGCCGAGCTTCTCCAACTCCTTCTCGCCGAGGATTTCGACCTCCAGGCCCAGCTTCTCCAGCGCCTTGACGCGTTTGGCGAACTCTTCCGGGTAGAGGATGTTGGCGGGCTCGCTGACCAGATCGCGAGAGAACTCGACGGCGGCGGCGACGGCCGACAGGTCTTCATAGGCCTTCTTCGCCGCCTTGGGATCGGCGGCGACCACCTTGATCGTCTCGATCGACGGGGTCTTCTCGGCCTTCAGGGTCGTGCGGTATTTCAGGAACCGGTAGGACGCCAGCCGGGCGGCGAACGCTGCGCGCGCGGCCTGGTCGGCCGAAAGGCCGTGGGCATCGATGGTCAGCGACCGGGCACCCGACATCTTGACGGCGTGATAGGCGGCACCGGCCGCGGCCTCCAGGGCAAGGTCGTCAAATTTTGCGGGGTCCCCCGCGCCGGTCAGCACGACCGTGTCGGCGTCGACGCCTGCGGGAGCAGCGACGATCAGGGTACTGTTGGACCCCCCGGTAAAGCGGCTGGAACTCATCGCCCGGGTCAGGGCACCCGAAGTCGCGGTGTCAAGCTGGCTTCCCATGCCCACGAGAGCACGCCCCTCGTTGACGAGAACGGCCAGAACCTCTGCGGCGCTCGCCGACGCGACGAATTCGATCTTCATATACTGCTCCACCGGGCGTTACGCCCCGGTCTGGTGTCGATTGGAATAAGCGCCCGCGGTTTCACCGGCGCGGTCGGGTGTGTATTAGATGCTCTCCCTCGCCGCCGCCTGCAACGGGCGATTTTTCCCGAACATGACCCTCATTCAAGGCTATCTTTTCCGGCAGATCGCGCGTCCCGTCGTCGGCGCGTGCGCCGCCCTGACCGGGATCGGCATCCTGAGCCAGAGTCTGGATCAACTTCAGATCATCGTCGAACGCGGCCAGAGCGTCTGGGTCATGATCAAGCTGACCTTGCTGGCCGTGCCCCAGCTGCTGGCCGTGATCGTGCCGATCGGCATGTTCGTCGGGGCCCTCATCGCCCTGACCCGACTGCAACGCGAGCAGGAACTGACCGCGATCTTCGCCTCGGGTGTGACCCGCTGGGCAGCCATCCGCCCGGCCATCAGGCTGGCGGTCCTGGCCGCCCTGGTGACACTGTCCATCACGACCGTGCTTCAGCCGTGGGGCCAGCGGCAGGCGCGCGCGGAAGCGTTCGCCATTCGCACGGATCTCGCCGCTGCGCTGATCGAGGAAGGACGTTTCGTCCAGGGACCGGACGGGCTGACGGTCTATGTCCAGCAGATCGAGCAGAATGGCCTGCTGAAGAACCTGTTTGTCTACATCGAAAAGGGAGACAAGGTCACAACGTGGGACGCCGCAGAGGCCCGTTTCGGGCGGATCGACGGAGCGCCGGTACTGACGTTGCTGAACGGATCGCGTCAGAGCTATTCCTCCCGCGGGGTACTGGAATACTGGTCCTTCGGCCGGACGGTCGTTGACCTGTCGCCTTACGCCAATCTGACGGACCGGATCCGCTACAAGCCGTCGGACCTCTATCTGCCGCAACTGTTCAATCCCTCCCCTCGTGACCTGGCGAACGTGGGCTCGGCCGATGAGCTGCTGGCGGAGGCTCATTCACGCCTGTCCGCACCGCTCTACGCCCTGCTCGCGATGGCCATGGCCCTGACCGCAATCATGGGCGGTCAATTCAGCCGGACGGGCTATGGCCTGCGAATCGCCAAGGCGGCTGCGGCCTTCCTGATCGTGCGCGTGGCCGGCTACGGCATTGTGTCCGCCAGCGCCTGGAACGGATGGCTGAACGTGCTGCAGTATCTGCTGCCCGTCGTCGCCACCGCCATCGCGCTCCGGTTGCTGTTCCGCGCGCTGAAACCCCGCCGCGGTCGCTCGTCGCGCGTACTCGACCGGTTGAAGGCGAGGTTCGCATGAGACTCACCGTCCCGCCCGTCCCCCGCCTGCGTCTTGGTCGGATAGAGCGCTATGTGCTGGTCCAGCAGGCCCGGTCCCTCGCCGTCGCCCTCGGAGTGATCGGCGCGCTGATCATGTTGATCGACTTCGTCGAGATTTCGCGTGGAGTCGGCTCTGAGGTCGATCTGTCGGGTGCCCGCATTCTGGGCCTGATGTTGCTGAAATCGCCGCAGGTGATCCTGCAGCTGCTGCCGTTCGTCTTCCTGTTCGGTACGCTCGCCGCCTTCGTCGGGCTGAACCGGCGCAGCGAACTGATCGCCATGCGGGCGGCCGGCGTTTCCGCCTGGCGGTTCGTGCTCCCGGCGGCGGGTGCTGCCCTGGTGTTCGGGGTCATCACCGTCACCGCCCTTGGGCCTCTTGCAGCCTCGGCCGACGGTCTGTTCCAGCGCGAGCGGTCCCGCCTTTCGGGCTCGGCGACGGACCGACCCACCGAGCAGGCCGTCTGGATTCGTGAAGGCGACGAGACCCGGCAGATGGTCATCCGGGCCGCGCGGCAGGACCGCGCCAATGCGCGCCTGCTGGGCGTCAGCTTCTTCATCTACACCAACGACAATGCGGGGGCGCGGACCTTCTCTGAACGGATCGACGCCGCCTCGGCGACGCTGGCGGCTGGACGCTGGCGGCTCGTCGACGCCGTCGGTGCCCAGATCGGCCAGCGCGCGGTTCGCTATGCCACGCTGGACCTGCCCTCCAGCCTTGCGGACGAGGAAGCGTTCGAACGCTTCGCCCGTCCCCAGTCCACGCCGTTCTGGTCGCTTCCGGCGCAGATCAGCCGGGTCGAGGACGCCGGTTTCTCTTCCACAGCCTACCGGTTGCGTCTCCAGCAGCTGCTCTCCACGCCCCTGATGTTCGCCGCCATGTCGATCCTCGCGGCGGCGTTTTCCCTGCGGCTGATGCGGCTGGGGGATCTGGCGAAGATGAGCGTCGCCGCCGTCGTCCTCGGTTTCGGCTTCTTCTTCGTCAACCAGGCCGCGTCCGCGTTCGGATCCGCCGAAGTCATCCCCCCATGGCTCGCGGCCTGGCTGCCGCCGCTGCTTACGGCGCTCGCCGCCTTCACCTTGCTGTTCTATACCGAAGACGGCTAAGCGAACCCCCGCCGTCCCCGACGTCACCCAGAGTCCCTTGTATGCAGCGTGACCGCCGCGCGCCCGCCACGACAGCCCTGCGCCTCCGGCTTCTGGCCGGCGCGGCCGCCGTGGTCCTCGTGGCCCCGGGCTCCATGGCCTGCGCACAGACGGCGCAGGTCCCGCCCCCGGCCGCGGCCGGTGCTGACGGACTGACGCCCGGCACGGTCTATCTGGAAGCCGACGCGGCTACGCGTACGGGCGACCTCATTACCGCCAGTGCGGCCGGCGAGAATCGCGTTCTGGCGAGGTTCCGGAATGTCTCGCTGAGAGCCGGCGATATCAGCTATGACTTGGGACTGGGCATCGCGACGGCCAACCGGAAGGTCGAATTCACGGACCCCGCCGGGGCGGTGATCTTCGCCAGCCAGCTTCAACTCGATTCCGACCTGAAGGCCGGCGTGGCTGTCGATTTCGCCACCCGCTTCAGCAATGGTGCCAGTCTGATGGCGGCCACGGCCGTACGCCGGAGTGAGCACGTCAACGAGCTGAACTACGCGATCTTCACGCCCTGCCCCATCTGCGACGCCAAGGGCGGCCCCAAGGAGCCGAGCATCTCGATCCAGGCGGAGGAGGTGGTTCAGAACGAGGAGCTGCGGGCCATCCTCTATCGCAACTCGATCTTCCGGGTCGGTGGTGTGCCCGTCTTCTACCTGCCCTACTTCGCCCATCCGGATCCGACGGTAGAGAGGGCCTCAGGCTTCCTGGTGCCGATCCCCAGTTTCGACGAAGGGCGGGGGCTGAGTCTCGAAATGCCCTATCTTCGCGTCGTTTCGGCCTCGGAAGACTGGTTGATCAGCCCCCAGCTGAATGCCGACGTCGCGCCCCTGCTGAATCTGCAGTATCGCCGCCGGTTCGCGAACGGCACCGTCGTCGCCCGCACCGGCTATACCTACGAAGAGAATTTCGGGGATTTCGACGGCCTCGACCCGGACAATCTGCCGGATATTCCAATTCTGGCCGAGCATCGCAGCTATCTGCTGGCCTCGGGCCGCTTCGATCCCCAAGGGCCCTGGCGTGGCGGGTTCACCGCCGAGCGAACCTCGGACAAGACGCTGTTCGATCGCTACGACATTCGCGACCCCTACCAGGACAATGGTCTCTACTATGGCGACCGTCGCCGGCTGATCAGCCAGATCTATGTCGAACGACAGACCGCGCGGTCCTACCTGTCGATCGCCGCCTTCGACATCCAGAGCCTTCGTGTGGCGGTCCCGAATGTCGATGCGCCCGGCCTGAACATCTTCGAGAGCGACGACAGCCTTCCCTTTGTGGCTCCCCTGATCGAAGCGCGCTGGGAACCGGACGGTCCGGTCCTGGGAGGACGGCTGCGGCTTCGCGGCACAGCCGTCTCGCTTTACCGCGACGCCTATGTGGGCGGCCCCGTTCTCCGGCCGGAAATCACGCCCGGCGGCTCGACCCTGGGCCTGCCGGGTGTCGACAGTCGCCGGGTCTCGGGCCAGGCGGAATGGCGGCGCGCCATGACGTCCCGCGCCGGCGTGCGATGGGAGCCGTTCGTCGACGTGCGCGCCGACGCCTATTCTGTCGCCGACCTGCCGCCGATCCTCGGACTGGACGACGAGACGATCACCCGGACACGCGCCACCGCGGGCCTGGATATCAGCTACCCGCTGATCCGGCGGCTCAGTGACAGCGCCGACCTGATCCTTGAGCCCATGGCGCAGATCTCGGCCTCGACCAATCCCGATCTCGACGCCCGCATTCCCAACGAGGACAGTCAGACGCTGGAACTGGACGAGAGCTCGTTGTTCCGTATCGACCGCTTCCCCGGCTACGACCTGCTGGAGGGGGGGCTGCGTTTCACCGCCGGTGCCAGGGCGACCCTGCGCTGGGACCAGGGCCGGCAGGTCAGCCTGTTTGTCGGGCGGAGCATGAGGGACGCAGAGGAAGCCGCGTTCCGCGTTCCCGTGCCGGACGCGACGACACAGCTCTACGATCCCTCGGGTCTGGCTTCGGACACTTCGGATTGGGTGGTCCAGGGCAGTTTCTCCCCGTCGGACCGGATCCGTGGCTGGGGCCATGCGACGATCGATTCGTCGGGTGAGGTCCGGCGGGCCGAAGTGGCGGTTGACGGGCGCTGGGGACGCCGCAACCTTGCCACCGTCAGCTACATTATCGACCGGTCCAACCCGGTCGCGGGGCCCAGGAACCGCAACTACGAATTCGTGCAGCTTTCAGGCCAGCAGTTCGCCTATGGCAACTGGGGCGTGGCCGTCACCGGCATTGCCGATCTGGAGCGGGACGTCATCACCCGCTCGGAAGTCGGACTGTTGTTCGACGACGATTGTTTCCGGTTCGAGCTCGGCTACCGCCGCGACAACACCCGTGTGCGCCCGACGGGCCCGTCCGAGGGTGTCTATGTACGCCTAAACCTCGCCACTTTCGGCGGTACAGGGTATTGACGCAGCGACGGGCGCTGGACACCGCGCGGCCCGGGGGCGCGCGGACTGAATATCCGGATCAAATCCGGGCCAACGCCGCTTGAGGAATACGGACTGACATGGGTTTGACGCGTTTTATGACGGGCGTTGCGATCGCCGCCCTCCTGGCCTCTACGGCCACGGCGCAGACCGCGCCGCCCGCCCAGGTACCGGCTGCGGCGGGAACACTCAATCCGGCAGCCGAGGCCGCACCCGCGGCCGCACCGGCGGCACCGGCGTTCCAGATGTCTGACGGCATCCTGGCCACCGTCAACGACAGCGTGATCACGGGCTTCGATCTGCGCCAGCGCATGCTGCTGCTGATTGCCATGACCCAGGTCCAGCCCACCCCGGAAAACATTCCCGCCATTCAGCAACAGGCCCTGAACCTGCTGGTTGACGAGCGTCTTCAGGCACAGGAGCTGACCAAATACGAGGACCTGGTGATCACCGACGAACAGGTGGATCAGGAACTCGCGGCCATGGCCCAGGAGGTCGGGGCCGCCCCGGCGACCTACGTCGACTTCCTCGCCCAGGGCGGGATCCGCCCGTCCACACTTCGTGAACAGATCCGGACCCAGATGGGCTGGTCCCAACTGGTCGGTGGTCGCTTCCAGAGTCGCGCACGGGTCAGCAAGTCAGCGGTCGACGCGGCCTTGCGCCAGGCCTCTGAAGCGGCATCAAAGAAGCAGTACCTGATCGGCGAAATTTTCATCGAGGCCAGCCGCGTCGGCGGCCAGCAGGCGGCCCTGAACGGTGCCACCCAGCTGGTCCAGCAAATGGTTCAGGGCGCGCCCTTCCAGGCCGTCGCACAGCAGTTCTCGGCAGCGCCGTCGGCCACCCGCGGGGGCGACGCGGGCTGGGTCGTGGAAGGCTCCGTTCAGCCGGCCCTGCAACAGGCGCTGGAACAGCTGGCGGTCGGCCAGTTGTCGCGGCCCATCCCCGTCGATGGCGGCGTCTACATCATCTACATGCGTGACAAGCGCGACGGCGCATCGGCCAGCCTGGTGCAGATCAAGCAGGTCATGATCGAGCTGCCGGAAGGGGCCAGCGATGCCGAGGTCGCGGCGGCCACCCAGCGGCTGGAGACCCTGCGGCCACAACTGACGTGCGACACGATGCTGGCGCGGGCCACATCCGAACAGGGACTGCTCGGCTCCGACCTCGGCGAGGCCGATGTCCAGAACCTGGCTCCCCAATTCCAGCAAGTCGCTCGCTCCGCAGAGGTCGGTTCGGTCAGTACGCCGGTGCGTACGCCGCTGGGGGTTCACCTTCTGGGCGTCTGCGGTCGGCGCGCCGGGGGTGTCCAGGTCGCAGACGCACGTGAGATCGAGAACCAGCTGTTCCGCCAGAATCTGGGCACACTCGGCAAACGTTACATGCGCGACCTGCGTGAGGACGCCCTCATCGAGATGAAGTGATGACCGGCCCCGCGCCGCTGGCCCTGTCCATGGGCGAACCGGCGGGCGTGGGGCCCGAGATCATCGCCAGGGCCTGGTTGACGCTGAAAGCCGGAGGTCCGGTCTTCGTTGTGGTCGGTGACGCTGCGCTTCTCCGTGCCCAGGGTCAGCCGGTGCAGACCGTCCTGACGGCCTCGGACGCCGGTACCGTCTTTGGCCGGGCTATCCCGGTGCTCGACATCCCCCTTCCCGCCGTCGTGAGAGCCGGTCACCCGGAGGTCACAAACGCCGGAACCGTCGCCGACTGGATCGAGTATGCCGTCAATCTGGCACTGTCGGGCGAGGCGTCCGGCGTTGTCACTGCCCCGATCGCCAAGGCTCCGCTTTATGCCGCGGGGTTCCGCTTTCCCGGCCACACCGAGTTCATCGCCGAGCTGACCGCGGACGTACCATTCGCCGGAACGCGCGGTCCGGTCATGATGCTGACGGCAAAGGACCTGCGCGCCTGCCTCGTCACCATCCATTCGCCCCTGGCGGAGGTGCCGGAACTGGTCACTGTGGAGCGCGTCTGCCGCACGGCCCGGGTCGTGCACGAGGCGCTGAAGCGCGACTTCGGCATCGCGCGGCCCCGACTGGCGCTCGCAGCCCTGAACCCGCACGCAGGTGAGGGCGGCGCGATCGGACTCGAGGAGATCGCGGTGCTGCAACCGGCGGTCGAGGCCCTGCGCGCGGAGGGGATTCTGATCACCGATCCCCGGCCCGCAGACACCTTGTTTCATGACGCGGCGCGCGCGACCTATGACGCTGTGCTCTGCCTGTATCACGACCAGGCGCTGATCCCGGTCAAGACCCTCGACTTCTGGGGTGGGGTCAACACGACCCTGGGACTGCCTGTCATCCGCACCTCGCCAGACCACGGCACCGGCTTCGACATCGCCGGGAAGGGCGTGGCGCGGGCGGACAGCCTGATCGCGGCGATCCGGCTCGCCGGACAGATGGCGGCGACGCGCGCAGCACTGTAAGCAACGCCCGTGACCGACCTCCCGAGCCTCCGCGAATCTCTCGACGCCCATGGCCTGCTGGCGAAGAAGAGCTTTGGCCAGCATTTCCTGCTGGACCTCAATGTGACCCGCAAGATCGTGCGGCTGGCCGGGCCGTTCGAGGGCCGCGCCGTGATCGAGGTCGGGCCCGGGCCCGGCGGCCTGACGCGGGCCCTGCTGGAAAGCGATGCGGGCAAGGTCGTGCTGGTCGAAAAGGACCCCCGCTTCCTGCCGCTACTGGCCGAACTGGACGACGGCTCGGGCCGGCTGACCGTGGTCGAGGCTGACGCCCTCAATGTGCGCGAGGCCGAACTGGTCGAGGGCCCGGCGCACGTTGTGTCCAACCTGCCCTACAATGTCGGCACGCCCTTGCTGATCAAATGGCTGACGGGGCCCTGGCACCCCCACGCCCTGACCCTGATGTTCCAGAAGGAAGTGGCCGAGCGGATCACGGCCGCGCCGGGTGCCGACGCCTACGGCCGCCTGGCGGTGATCAGTCAGGCCGTGTGCGAGGCGAAGCTGGTGATGCATCTGCCGGCGGCAGCCTTCACCCCGCCGCCCAAGGTGGCGAGTGCGGTGGTGCACCTGGTTCCGCGGCCGGACCGGCCCGACCAGGCGCTGCTGAAGGCCCTGGAACGCGTGACGGCGGCGGCCTTCGGCCAGAGACGCAAGATGCTGAGGTCAAGCCTCAAGCCGCTCGGCGGGGCGGCGCTGTGCGAGGCGGCGGGGCTGTGTCCCGAGGAACGGGCCGAGGTTATCGATCTGGCCGGCTTCCTGCGTCTGGCGCGGGCCGTGGCGGGTCAGCCGCAGCCGGCCGCACCGGATGATGCCGGGGCAACGATGATGCGGCGCAAGCGGGGCTGAGCGCCGGCCGGGGCCGGCACCCGGTGCGAACCGGCGAGCTGACTCGCGCAGCGATGCCTCCCGCCACTTCCTGATTGATCTCAATCAAGGTTCCCGCGCGGAACCTGACTAGGCTGGCGACGTCGATGACGGGTCCGGCCCTGTCATATTTCCGGGAAGGATGCCGAAGGTGGGTCGACTGGAGGGACGTGGGCTCACGCACCATCGGCAACCACGGCCTTCGCGATACGTTGAACCAGACCCCCAACCATCGGAGACTGCAGATGATACTTTCCCCAGGCACGCTCGTGGCGGTCGTCGATGGCGAGAAGCTGGCGCTGTTCGAGAACACCGGTCACACGTCCATCGTCCTGAGCCCGAAGCCGACGCCTGCGGTCGCTGAACGCGCCTCGGGCGCGGCGGGCCGCGGCTCCAGTGAAGCCAATCCCGACAACGACACCCAGGCCGAGGACGGCTTTGCCATGGGTGTGGCCGACGTGATCAACAAATCAGTGCTGGCTCACCAGATCGAGCATCTGCTGGTCATCGCCGCGCCCAAGACCATGGGTCAGTTGCGCAAGGGCTGGCACAAGGAGACGGCCTCACGGATCGTCGGCGAGATTTCCAAGGACCTGACCGGCCACTCCGCCGACCAGATCGCCCACACGATCCAGCAGGCCTAGAGCGACCATTTTTTCCGGTCCAGCCGGAGGCCGCTCCCACAGGAGCGGCCTTTTCGGTTGTCTGCCGGAGGTCACCAGACCTGCGCCTACGGCATCCCTGATTCCGGTCTAGACAGCTTCGTTGAGCAGCGCAGCCTTGTAGTCATCAACCCAGACATTGCGGAACCGCCTGGACCGCTCGGAATGATAGATGTGGGCCAGCTCGGCGTAGGACCGGTCGAAGTCGTCATTGACGAAGACGTAGTCGAAGTCTCCGCAGTGCTCGATCTCGCCCTTGGCATTGGCGATGCGACGCTCGATCACGTCGTCCGCGTCCTGCGAACGGGTCACCAGACGACGTCGCAGCTCTTCGAGACTGGGCGGCAGGATGAAGACGCGAACGGCGTCCTCCGGGCATTTGGCTGCGATATCGCGGGCACCCTGCCAGTCGATATCGAACAGGACATCGCGGCCCTCTGACAGCGCCCGGTCAATCGGTGCGCGGGGAGAGCCGTAACGCGCGCCATGGACATCGGCCCATTCCAGGAAGGCGTCGGCGTCGATGAGACGCTGAAACTCTTCATCCGAGACGAAGTGGTAGTCCCGGTCCGCGACCTCGCCGGGACGGATGCCGCGCGTGGTCATGGAGATCGACAGCTCCAGCCCGCCATGGTCGGCCATCAGGCGTCGGCACAGGCTGGTCTTGCCGGCACCCGAAGGACTGGCAACGATCAGCAGGACGCCGCGTCGGGGCGTGCGTTCATTCGACATTCTGGACCTGTTCGCGCAACTGTTCGATCACGGCCTTCAGCTCAAGGCCGAGGCCGGTCAGCGCGGTCGTAGCCGATTTCGAGCAGAGGGTGTTCGCCTCTCTCATGAATTCCTGCATCAGGAAGTCGAGTTTCCGTCCGGCGGGGGGTTGCTGCAACAGGGTGTGGGCCGAGGCAATGTGAGCCGTGAGCCGATCCAGCTCCTCGCGCACGTCAGCCTTGGTCGCCAGCGAGGCGGCCTCCAGGAAGATGCGGTCCTCCAGACCGGGCGCATCGGGGGCCAGTTCGGTCATTCGACGCGCGAAACGCTCACGGATGGCGGCGGTCTGGGCGGCGGCTTCGGTCTCGGCCTGTGCGGTCAGGGCGGCGATACGGTCGATGAAGTCGCTGACGACCGGCAGCAGCTGGGCCCCCTCGCGGTCGCGGGAGATTTTCAGGGCGTCGAGGGCGGCGTCGATGGTCAGGGCCATGGCGGCCTCGACGAGGGCGCGGGCCTCGGGGTCGTCGACCTCCTCGGGGGCCTCGAGCACGCCGCGCAGGGACAGCAGACCGTCGGCGGACGGCGGGGTGGCCCCCTCCTCCGCCAGCTGGTTGGCCAGGGTCAGATAGCGGGCGAGGATGTCCTGATTGACCTTCAGCGCGGCGGCGCCGGGGTCGGCGCGTTTGGCCTGGATCCCCAGAGTGACCTGACCACGGCTCAGCCGGGCCTGGCCCGAGACCTTGGCGTGGCGTTCCAGCGTATCGAAGCCGGGCGGGCCGCGGAAACGAACCTCCAGATTGCGGCCGTTGACCGAGCGGGCCTCGACCGACCAGGTCCAGTCCCCGAACGCGCCGTCGGCCCGGCCGAAGCCGGTCATGCCGGAGATGCCGCTCATCCGGCGGGGGCCGGCGCGGGAACGCGGATCACGCGGGCCCCGGGAGGAACGGTCACGCCGGGCGGGCCGGCGGTGTCGGTGATGGACGGAACGACCGCGCCCGGCGACGGGACCGGCTGCGGAACGGCGGGCGGCAGACCGGCCCGACGGCGCTCGACCTCGCGCCAGCGGGCGACATTGGCCAGATGCTCCTCATAGGTCCGGGCGAAGACGTGGCCGCCCGTCCCGTCAGCGACGAAGAACAGTTCGTCGGTCCGGGGCGGGTTGAGCACGGCGGCGATGGCGTCGCGGCCGGGGTTGGCGATGGGCGTCGGCGGCAGACCGTCGATCTGATAGGTGTTCCAGACCGTCGCCCGGTCCAGTTCGGAGCGCCGTATGCCGCGGCCCAGGGGGCGTCCGCGGGTGATGCCGTAGACGATGGTCGGATCGCTCTCCAGCCGCATGCCCGCACGCAGGCGGTTGGTGAAGATGGCCGCGACGCGCGGACGTTCTGCCGCGAGGCCCGTCTCCTTCTCGACGATGGAGGCCAGGACCATCGCCTCTTCGGGCGTACGCACGACCGTGGCCGGGCTGCGGGCGGCCCACAGCCGGGCGAGGTTCTCGTCGCGCGCGCGGCTCATTCGGGCCAGCACCGACGCCCGGGTCTCGCCGCGGCTGACCTCATAGGTGTCAGGCCACAACGATCCTTCGTCCGGGGTTTCCGCCACGGTGCCGGTCAGAAGGGGCTGGTTGTTGAGGATGTCGACGGCCTGGGCCGACGACCAGCCCTCGGGCAAGGTCACATAGTGGCGGACGACCTTGCCCTCGACCAGCAACACGAGGACCGAGCGCAGCGAGGCCTTGGTCGGCACCTCGTATTCGCCCGCGCGCAGTTTGCGATCGGCCCCGGTCAGGGTGGCGGCGGCCTTGAACATGTCGGTCGAACGGATCACCCCCGCCGATTTCAGCGTGGCGGCGATGGCCGAGACGCCGGCACCGCTGGGCAGGGTCACGATGGTGGCCTGGCGCTCCCGCGCCGATGGACCCGGGGCATAGAAGACGCTCCAGGCCGCGACCAGGGCCGCGATCACGAACAGGCTCAGGGTCGCGGTCGCGGCGAGAAACGCCGTCTTCCGGCCCGACCGCCGGTCAACCGACACCTAGCCGACCTTCCGGAAAATGACCGTGGCGTTGGTGCCGCCGAAGCCGAAGCTGTTGGACATCGCAACATCGATGTCCATCGGCTGACCCTTGTCCCGGATCAGGTTCAGCGGCGTCTCGCGCTCGGGATTGTCCAGGTTGATCGTCGGCGGCGCGACCTGGTCGCGGATGGCCAGAATACAGAAGATGGCCTCGATGGCCCCGGCCGCGCCCAGCAGGTGGCCGGTCATGGACTTGGTCGAGGAGAGGGCCACATTGGGGGCATGATCGCCCATGAGACGCTCGATCGCACCGGCCTCGATCCAGTCGGCCATGGTGGAGGTGCCGTGGGCATTGACGTAGTCGATGTCCGAAACCTCGATCCCGGCGCGTTTGACGGCCATCTGCATGGCGCGCAGCCCGCCGTTGCCGTCCTCGGCGGGGGCGGTGATGTGCCAGGCGTCGCCGCTCATGCCGTAGCCGATGACCTCGGCGTATATGGTCGCGCCGCGCGCCATGGCATGTTCGTATTCCTCCAGCACCACGATGCCGGCACCCTCGCCCATGACGAAGCCGGAATGGTCCTTGTCCCAGGGCCGCGAGGCCTTTTCGGGCGTGTCGTTGTAGGCGGTGCACAGGGCCTTGCAGGCCAGGAAACCGGCGATCCCGATGGGCACGATGGAGCTTTCGGCCCCGCCGGCGACCATGACGTCAGCGTCGTCGCAGGCGATCATCCGGGCCGCGTCGCCGATGGCGTGCGCCCCCGTGGCGCAGGCGGTGACGACCGAGTGATTCGGTCCCTTCAGCCCGTGACGGATGGAAATCTGACCCGAGGTCAGATTGATCAGGGATGACGGAATGAAGAAGGGGCTGACCCGGCGGGGCCCCTGCTCCTTGAGGATGATGGCCGTCTCGGCGATGGGGCCGAGGCCGCCGATGCCCGACCCGACCATGACGCCGGTCCGTTCACGCTGTTCCTCGGTCTCGGGCTTCCAGCCGGCATCCGCCAGCGCCTCGTCGGCCGCGGCGATGGCGTAGACGATGAAGTCGTCAACACGCTTGCGATCCTTGGGCGACATGATCTTTTCGTGGTCGAACACGCCCGGTTCGCCGGCCACGCCGCCGCCGCGGCCATCGACCGAGGGGATTTCGCCCGCGATGGTGCAGCCATAGCCCGTTGTGTCGAAGCAGGTGATCGGACCGATGCCCGACCGCCCCTCGAGAATGCCCTTCCAGTTATGCTCCACGCCCCAGCCGAGCGGGGTGAGCAGACCGAGGCCGGTGACGACGACACGGCGCATGAGCGCTCCTCGTTACAGAATCCTGACCGCAAACAGTAATGGCCGCCGGGCGGCCCCGCTAGGGGCACGCCACGGCGGCCATCAAAGCCGTTTTGAAGTGGAGGCGATCAGCCCGCCAGCTTCTCGTCGATGAACTTCACGGCGTCGCCGACCGTCTGGATGTGTTCGGCGGCGTCGTCCGGGATTTCGATGTCGAATTCTTCCTCGAAGGCCATGACCAGTTCGACGTTGTCGAGCGAGTCAGCGCCCAGGTCGTCGATGAAGCTGGCCTTTTCAACGACCTTTTCCGGATCGGCGTCCAGGTGGTCGATGACGATCTTGCGGACGCGTTCCAGGGTGTCGGACATGGGTGTCTCTGCTTTCAGGGCCGCCGCAGCGGCTGTTGTCTCAAATCCTGCCGTATGACGACGGCGACGGCGACGCAAGCCTTGAACGAAGACTCACGCCAACCGGATGCGGAGGCTTTAGCACGTCGGCGCAGGCGGAAAATAGCCTGTTACCGGGTTTGACCGCCCCGGTTGACCCACCAGACCAGCCCGCCGCCCGCCAGCGCCAGGGGCGCACCGTAGATCGCCCAGATGATCTGGCCGGTCATGAAGCTGCCCGGCAGGATGTTGAGCCCCTGCAGGACCCAGATGATGCCGATCAGCAGCATGGGGCCGCTGAGGATGGTGGCGATGATGCGGAGGATGGCCATTGGAAACTCCCGGTTTGGCCGGACCTATATCATCGCCATGCCGCCGTTCACATGCAGGGTCTGGCCCGTGACATAGGCGGCTTCGTCCGAGGACAGATAGACGGCGGCGGCGGCGATCTCGTCGCCCGTGCCGAGGCGGCCGGCGGGGATATTCTTCAGTATGGTCTCGCGCTGGGTCTCGTTCAGGACATCGGTCATCGGCGAGGCGATAAAGCCCGGCGCGATACAGTTCACCGTGATGCCCCTGGAGCCCACCTCCTGCGCCAGCGACTTTGAAAAGCCGATCATGCCGGCTTTCGACGCCGCATAGTTGGTCTGGCCGGGGTTGCCGGTGACGCCGACCACCGAGGTGATGCCGATGATCCGGCCCGAGCGGCGCTTCATCATCCCCTTCATCGCGGCGCGCGAGAGGCGGAAATAGCTCTCGAGATTGACCCGGATCACGTCCTGGAAATCCTCGTCCTTCATCCGCATCAGCAGGCCGTCCCTCGTGATTCCGGCGTTGGCGACGAGGATGTCGAGCGGCGATCCGGCGGCCTCTTCCGCCCGCACGATCAGCCCGTCCACGCTGGCCGGATCTAACAGATTGGCAGCGGCGGCGAAGGCGCGCTCACCCAGTTCCCCGGCCAGTTCCTGCAACACCGCCTCGCGGGTGCCGGAGAGGACGACGGTCGCGCCCTGGGCGTGAAGGGCCCGGGCGATGGCCCCGCCGATGCCGCCGGTCGCGCCGGTCACGAGGGCAGTCTTGCCGGTGAGATTGAACATCTTGATCTCCGTGCATCCCCGCGAAGGCGGGGACCTAGGTTTTAGCCGCCGCAACCCAGTCCGAAACGAAAGCCTGGGTCCCCGCCTTCGCGGGGATGCACGGGTTAAATTGCAGACTTCGCGAACGCTTCCAGCTCTTCCGGCGTATTCAACGCGCCACTCTCCGCGTCCGGTGCGATCCGTTTGGCCATGCCGGACAGGACCTTGCCCGAGCCGATCTCGGCGAAGCGGGTGACGCCGCCCTCACCGGCCATCCATTCCATGCTTTCGCGCCAGCGGACGCGGCCGGTGACCTGTTCGACCAGCAGGCGGCGCAGGACCTCGGGGTCGCGCTCGGGGCGGGCGGTGACGTTGGCGACGACGGCGACCGAGGGGGCGACGAGGGTCGCGCTCGCCAGGGCCGTGGCCATCTCATCGGCGGCAGGCTGCATCAGCGGGCAGTGGAAGGGCGCCGAGACGTTCAGTGGAATGGCCCGCGCGCCCAGTTCCTTGGCTTTTTCGATGGCGCGATCGACAGCGGCCTTGTCGCCCGAGATGACGATATTGCCGGCGTTGTTGTCATTGGCGACGACGCAGACCCCGACCTCGGAGCCCGCGGCGGCGGCGGCCTCGGCGAGCGCCAGGTCGGTCTTCGGCCCGATCAGCGAGGCCATGGCGCCCCGCCCCACGGGCACGGCGCGTTGCATGGCCTGACCGCGCAGCTTCAGCAGCCGGGCGGTGTCGGCGAGGGTGATCGATCCCGCCGCGCACAGGGCCGAATACTCACCCAGCGAGTGGCCGGCGACGAAGGCCGCGCGGCTGACGTCGACGCCGAACTCGACCTTCAACACCCGCACGGCGGCCAGCGAAACGGCCATCAGGGCCGGCTGGGCGTTCTCGGTCAGGGTCAGCTGCTCCTCGGGCCCCTCGCGCATCAGGACCGACAGCTTCTGGCCCAGGGCCTCGTCGATCTCGGCATAGACCTCGCGAGCCGAGGCGAAGGCGTCGGCCAGCGCCGCGCCCATGCCGACCGACTGGCTGCCTTGTCCGGGGAACAGGAGGGCGAGGGTCATGGAGGGCTCCGAACGGCTTGAATTGAGGCCGAGGGGTAGGACGAACCGTCTTTCCGGGCAAGCCGGACAGCTAGAACAGAATGCCGGGGTTCATGATCCGCTGCGGGTCGATCGCGGCGCGGACAGCCTGCATCGTCGAAATCTCCAGCGGCGACTTGTAGCGCCGCGCCTCCTCGGTCTTCAGCCGCCCCAGGCCGTGCTCTGCCGAGATCGAACCGTCATACCGTGCGACGATATCGTGGACGATCTGAGAGCCCGCCTCCCAGCGGGCCAGAAACGCCTTCAGGTCGCCGCCCGGCGGACACAGCACGTCGTAGTGAATATTGCCGTCACCGACATGGCCGAAGGCGCTGACCCGCGCGCCGGGATGGAAGCGCTCAACCGCTGTCGTGGCCTCGTCGAGGAAGTCAGCGATGCGCGACACGGGCACCGAGACATCATGCTTCCAGCCCCCGCCCTCGGGCTTCTGGGCCGCGGACTGTTCCTCGCGGACCTTCCAGAAGGCGGCACGCTGGGTGTCGTTCTGGGCGATGGCGGCGTCGACGATCAGGCCGGCTTCAAAGGCGTGGGTCAGCAGCCGCTCCATCGCCGCGTCGGCCGCGCCGGGCTCGCCCGAGACCAGTTCGATCAGGACGTACCAGGGGGGCGTGGAGCCCAGCGGCTCGCGTGTGTCCGGAATGTTGGCGAGGACGAAGCCCATGCCGATCCGCTTCATCAGTTCGAACGCCTCAACGCCGCCGCCGGTCTCGGCCTTGGCCCGGGCCAGAAGCTCGATGGCGGCGGCGGGCGTTTCCAGTCCGACCATGGCCGTGGCCCGGCTGCGCATCACCGGAAACAGCTTCAGGGTCGCTGCGGTGACGATCCCCAACGTGCCCTCGGCCCCGATCAGCAGTTGCTTGAGATCATAGCCGGTATTGTCCTTCCGAAGCCGTTTCAGACCATGGAATATGCGGCCGTCCGGCAGCACCGCTTCCAGCCCCAGCACCAGATCGCGCATGACGCCGTAGCGGATCACGGCGGTGCCCCCGGCATTGGTCGAAACCACACCCCCGATGGTGGCCGTGCCCTCCGCAGCGAGGCTGAGCGGAAACAGGCGGTCTGCGGCTGCGGCGGCCTGCTGCGCCTCCAGCAGGGTGACCCCGGCCTCGACGGTCATCGCATCGTCCAGCGGGGTCACATCACGGATCGCGCGCAGCTTGCGGGTCGACAGCAGCACCTCACCATACGGAATTTGACCACCGACCAGGCCGGTGTCGCCGCCCTGGGGCGTGATCGCGACCCGATGTTCGGCGCAGATCGCGACAAGGCGCGCGACCTCACCCGTCGATCGGGGCGTCAACATCAGGGGCGTATGGCCCTGCCAGCGGTTGCGCCATTCGGTCAGCCAGGGCGCGATCTCGGCGGGATCGTCGGTCCAGCCGCCGGCACCGGCGGCGGACTTCAGGGCTTGCAGTGCGGCGTCGGAGGGAGGCGTCATAAGCCCTTGTCTCAAAGTCATGGACGCGGCGAAAGGGCCAAGCCACGCTGTCACCATGACAACCGCCCTCCCCGCTCCCGTTCCCGCCGTCGGCGTCGTCTGCCTGCGCGGCGAGGAGGTCCTGCTGATCCGGCGCGGAACGCCTCCGCGGCAGGGCGAATGGAGCCTGCCGGGCGGGCGGATCGAAGCCGGCGAGCGGACCGTCGATGCCGCCCTGCGTGAGTTGCGCGAGGAGACCGGCGTCGAGGCCGAGATCACCGGTCTGATCGATGTCGTCGACGGTCTCTTTCCGGAAGCCGGCCGCCACTACGTCCTGATCGACTATGCCGCCCGCTGGGTTTCCGGCGAGCCGGTCGCGGGCGATGACGCGATGGAGGCCCGGTTCGTGGCCCTGGATCAGGTCGCGACCCTGATCGGGTGGTCGGAGACCCGCCGCATCATCCGGATGGCCGTCGAGGCGCGCTGAACGGCGAAGATTACGCGGATGTCATGATCGGCGGTCCGGTTTCCGTGGCGCTTCGGCCACAGGGTGCTAACCTGAAAGGGAATTGGGAGGCCTCATGGACACGTCAATCCTCTTCACCCTCGCCCTCGTCGCCCTGGCCTTCGTGCTGCTGTTCAGCGTGGTCAAGATCGTGCCCCAGGGGCGCGAGTTCACGGTCGAACGGTTCGGCAAATATACCCGCACCCTGGCCCCCGGCATCAGCATCCTGACGCCGTTCGTCGAGCGCGTCGGCCGCCGCATGAACATGATGGAACAGGTGCTGGACGTGCCCCAGCAGGAGGTCATCACCAAGGACAATGCCATGGTGAAGGTGGACGCCATCGTCTTCATCCAGGTGATGGAGGCCTCGGCCGCCGCCTACCGGATCGAGAACCTGCCCTATGCCATCACCCAGCTGTGCTCGACCAACCTGCGCACCGTGGTCGGTTCGATGGAGCTGGACGAGGTGCTGTTCCAGCGTGACTCGATCAACTCGCGCCTGCTGACCGTGATCGATGCGGCGACCGAACCCTGGGGCGTCAAGGTCAACCGGATCGAGATCAAGGACCTGACCCCGCCGGCCGATATCACCAATGCCATGGCCCGCCAGATGAAGGCCGAGCGCGAACGTCGTGCGGTCATCACCGAGGCCGACGGCGAGAAACAGGCCGCCATCGCCCGTGCCGAGGGCGCCAAACAGGCCGCCATTCTGGAGGCCGAAGGTCGCCGCGAAGCCGCCTTCCGCGACGCCGAGGCCCGCGAGCGCGAAGCCGAGGCCGAGGCCAAGGCCACGGCCATGGTGTCCCAGGCCATCGCGGCCGGCGACGTCAACGCCATCAACTACTTTGTCGCCCAGAAATACGTCGAGGCCTTCGCCGAACTGGCCCGCAACCCGACCGCCAAGACGGTCATCGTGCCGGCGGAAATGTCCGGCCTGGTCGGCACCATCGCCGGCCTCGGCGAACTGGTCGGTCTGGCCCGGGAACAGCAGCAAAGCCGCAGCGACGTCCGCCGCGACGCGCCGCCAGCGCCCGCCGCGCCCGCTCGCCCGACGCCGCCGCGCCCGCCCCGTCCCTCCGTCCCGAGGACCTGATCCATGGAAGCCCTGACCGACCTGCATGCCGCCCAGCCTTTCTGGATCTGGCTGGCGATCGGCGTCATCCTGCTGGCGGTGGAAGCGGCCTTTTCGACCGAATGGCTGCTCTGGCCGGCGGTATCCGCAGGAGTGGTGGCCGTGGTCACCGCCCTTGGCCTGCCGCTCGGCTTCTTCGGTGAGGTGGCGTTGTTCGCCGCCCTGACCGTGGCCGCGACCCTGCTGTCGCGGCGATTGATCCAGCGGGTCAACCCGTCGGACGCTCCCGATATCAACGCCCGCGATGCCCGGCTGATCGGCCAGAGGGCCCGGGTGGTCCAGGCCTTCGTCGACGGCCGCGGCCGGGTCTTCGTCTCGGGTGCCGAATGGGTGGCGGAAATCGAGGGGGCCGGGCCACTGGTCGGCGAGAGCGTCATGGTCGACGCGATCGACGGCCCGAAACTCAAGGTGCGTCTGGTCTAGCGCGGCAGGTCGGCGATTCCCCGATTCGCCAGGCCGTCGGCGCGTTCATTGAGTTCGTGGCCGGCGTGACCCTTGACCCAGTGCCACTTCACCTCGTGACGGGCGCGGGCCGCGTCGAGGCGTTTCCACAGGTCCTCGTTCTTGACCGGCTTCCTGTCGGCCGTCTTCCAGCCCCGTGCCTTCCAGCCGTGGATCCATTCGGTGATCCCGGTCATGACGTATTTGCTGTCGGTGTGCAGATCGATGCGGCACGGACGGGTCAGGGCCTCGAGCGCGGAGATCGCCCCCATCAGTTCCATGCGGTTGTTGGTGGTCAGCGGCTCGCCGCCCCACAGTTCCTTCTCGTGACCGCCGCCGGTCTGCAGGATCGCGCCCCAGCCCCCGGGACCAGGATTGCCCTTGCAGGCGCCGTCGGTGTGGATGATGACGTGACTCATGGGCGCGTCCTAACAGGTTCGCTTGGCGTCGCGCCATCGAACGGCCTATATGCGGCAAGAGATTTCGACCGGGCCGAGACGGCCGGACTGAGGAGAGTTTTCCGTGGGTTCATTCAGCATCTGGCACTGGGCCATCGTCGCCATCATCGTGCTCCTGCTGTTCGGCGGTCGCGGCAAGCTGTCGGGCCTGATGGGCGACGCCGCCAAGGGCGTGAAAGCCTTCAAGGACGGCCTCAAGGACACGGACGACGACAAGCCGCGCGACGAACGCGCCGGTGCCCTGCCCCGCACCGAAGCCGAAAAAGAAGACCTGAAGTCCTAGGCCGCTGTTGACGGCGGAGAGCTGACGCATGGGTGGCCTGGGCCCCGGTATCGGGGGCGGCGAGTATCTGGTGATCGCGATCGTGGCCCTGCTGGTGGTGGGGCCCGAACGCTTGCCGCTGCTGTTGCGCAAGCTTGGCAAGGTCGTGGCCAAGGCCCGCGGCATGGCCAATGAGTTCCGCTCCAGCTTCGACGAGATGGCGCGGCAGTCCGAACTGGACGAGCTGCGCAAGGAGGTCGAGGCGCTGCGCACCGGTCAGGGCATGCACGCTCTTGGCGCGGATGCCGAAACGGCCTTTCGTGAAATCCGCGACGACCTGAACAGGCCGGTAAACCCGCCCATGCTGTCCGCGCCGGACGAATGGCCCGACAGCCCGCCGGTCATGGCACCGCTGGAACTGCCGGCTCCCGCGGTCGCGAAGCCCGCCAGGTCGCCCGCCGCCAGAAAAACACCGGTCCCGCGCGCCAAGCCGGCCAAGGCCGCCGCAACGAAGGCGACGACCCCGGTCGTCCCTGCCAAACCCCGGGCCTCGCGCAGGAAGGCACCGACGGCATGAGCGCCCTCGATCGTGACGAGGCCGAGATCGAAGCGTCGCGCGCGCCCTTGATGGATCACCTGATCGAGCTGCGCGGGCGGCTGGTCTGGTGCGTCGTGGCCTTTCTTCTCGCCTTCATCCTGTGCTTCTACTTTGCGGCCCAGCTGCAGGTCGAGTTGATCAAGCCGTTCCAGGCCGCCGCCGCCGTGCATGCCGCGGCCGCCGCCAAGGGGCAGCACGGCAATCCGCTCGACCTTCTGGCCATCACGGCAGGGCTCAAGCCTTTCCCGCCCGGTGGGCTGGCAGCCGTCCAGCTGATCGCCACCGCCCCGCTTGAGCAGCTGTTCACCAAGATGAAGATCGCCGGGTTTGGCGCGATTGTTCTGGCCTTCCCGATCCTTGCCTATCAGCTCTACGCCTTCGTCGCGCCGGGCCTGTATCGTAACGAAAAGGGGGCCTTCCTGCCTTTCCTGCTCGCCACGCCTGTCATGTTCTGCCTTGGCGGCGCGCTGGTCTATTTCGTCATGCTGCCCTTCGTCATGCTGTTCTCACTGAGCCAGCAGATTTCAAGCGAGGGGATCACCGTCCTGCTGACCACCAAGATCTCCGACTATCTCAACCTCGTCACCTCGCTGATCCTGGCGTTCGGCCTCTGCTTCCAGCTGCCCGTGGTAACGACCCTGCTGGGCATGGCGGGCATCCTCTCATCGAAGGTCATGACCGAGGGCCGCCGCTACGCCATCGTCGCCGTCGTCGTGCTCGCCGCCATCGTCACCCCGCCCGATCCGATCAGCCAGCTGATGCTCGCCGTACCGCTGGTGCTGTTGTACGAGATCTCGATCTGGTGCGTCCGGATCATCGAGCTGCGCCGCAAGACCGCGGACGCCGCAGCCTGATCGCCCGTCGGCAGGAAAGCCACTGATGGAAGCACCGCTCTTCTCCCTGACGCCGCGTCCGGCCATCCTCCTGGCACGTCTGCAGACCGTGCCCGGTGCGGTCTACTGGGCCGCGGTGGTGCTGGTGGTCGTCTCCCTGGCCGTCAGGCTGGCGCTGTCGTCGGCCCTGGCCACCGGCTATGGCTATATCTGCTTCTATCCTGCGGTGATCCTCGCAGCCTACTGGCTGGGCGCAAGGCCGGCGCTGCTGGCGACAGGCCTCTCGACGGTGATCGTCTACGCCTTTCTGAGCCCGACTCCGTTGCGCTGGACGATGGAGCCACGCGGTGCGGTCGCCCTGGGCTTCTTCCTGTTGTCATCCATCCTGTTGATCCACATTCTCAGCACCATCCGGGCCCAGTTCAATCTGCTGGCCACCACCCATGCCCGGGTCGAGGCCCTCGCTTCCGGCCAGGCGGAGTTGTTCCACGAACACGCCCAGCGCACGACCGATCATCTGCAACTGATCTCGGCCATTCTGCAGCTGAGAGCGCGCGAGGAAGACGATCCGATGGTCTCCCGCGTGCTGACCAACGCCGCCTCGCGCACCCTGCTGATTTCGCGCGCCCATCGCGAGTTTACGGCCAGACCGGACAGCCGCATCCCCTTCGACGCCTTCGCCCGCAAACTGGTACAGGCGTCGGCCTCTCGCGGCGGCCTGCCCGTCGACAGGGTCAGAATCGCCGGGAGCGATCTGGATGTCCCGCTGGAACAGGCCACGGCCCTGGGACTGGTGCTGCTGGAATATCTGACCACGCTCAAGACGTGCCCCTCGGCCACCAATCTCGCCGTCATACTGGCCGATGACGGTGACCGGCGGACCCTCAACCTGGTGGCGGCCGGTGACCGCGATGTTGTTCCGCCGCGCGACATCCCCCTGTTCGAGGCCGTGTCGGAACAGCTGGGCGGCCAACTGCTGATCACGCGTGGCGCGACCGGGTGCGGGGTGCAAATCAGCTTCCCGGCGACCGTCCGGCCCGTCCCGGCGTGGGAACCCGTGGCCGTCAGGCTCCACTGACCCGCCAGCTTGACCGGAACCGGCGTTGATCGCCGGTGTTTGAACGGGACCGTCCACCAGGAGACCGGTCCATGTCAGCTCTTCGCCCCGTCGCCCTCATCGCCCTCGTCGCCGCCGCCGCCGCGGCCTGTACGCAACAGCCACCCGCCCCCGCTGCTCCGGCACCCGCCCCGGAAACCCGGACCATCGTCGAGACCCGCGAAATCGCAGTGCCGGTGCCCGTCGCGCCGCCGACCATCGTGGTCGAGCGGGACAGCCGCCCCGCCGACAGCACCACGGTCCGCGCCGGTCAGAACGGCATCGAGGTCGAGACCACCCGCCGCAACTAGACGTCTGAACGACCACCAAAAAGGGCGCCGGAGATCTCTCCGGCGCCCTTCGGTCTTCCAGGTTCAGCCCTGGATCAGCAGCTGTAGTACATATCGAATTCGACCGGATGCGGGTGCAGTTGCAGACGCATCACCTCTTCCATCTTCAGCTCGATATAGCTGTCGATGAAATCGTCATCCATGACGCCGCCCTTCTTGAGGAAGGCGCGGTCCTTGTCGAGATTTTCGAGGGCCTCTTTCAGGCTGCCGCAGACCTCGGGGATATTGCCCCGCTCTTCCGGCGGCAGGTCGTACAGGTTCTTGTCGGCGGGCGCACCCGGATCGATCCGGTTTTCGATCCCGTCCAGACCGGCCATGAGCAGGGCCACAAAGGTCAGGTAGGGGTTGCCCATCGGGTCCGGGAAACGGGCCTCGATGCGCTTGGCCTTGGGCGAGTTGACGAAGGGGATGCGGATCGACGCCGAGCGGTTGCGCGACGAATAGGCCAGCTTCACCGGGGCTTCGTAGCCGGGCACCAGACGCTTGTAGGAGTTGGTCGTCGAATTGGCGAAGGCGTTGATGGCCTTGGCGTGTTTGATGATGCCGCCGATGTACCAGAGGCAGAGGTCGGACAGGCCGGCGTATTTGTCGCCCGCGAACAGGGGCTTGCCGTCGCGCCAGATCGACTGGTGCACATGCATGCCCGAGCCGTTGTCGCCGAAGGTGGGCTTGGCCATGAAGGTCGCCGACTTGCCGTAGGCGGCGGCGACGTTGTGGATCACATATTTGTAGAGCTGCAGCCGGTCGGCCATGGTCAGCAGGTCGCTGAACTTCAGGCCCAGCTCGTGCTGCGCGGGGGCGACCTCGTGGTGATGCTTCTCGGGCTGCATGCCCAGGTCGCGCATGACCCCCAGCATCTCGCCGCGCAGGTCCTGGGCGCTGTCGGTCGGGTTGACCGGGAAATAGCCGCCCTTGGGCCCGGGCCGGTGGCCCATATTGCCTTCGGAATATTCCGCGCCCGTATTGGAAGGCAGCTCGATCGAATCGTAGGTGTAGCCCGTGTCGTGCGGGGCGGTGCTCCAGCGCACGTCATCGAAGATGAAGAACTCGGCTTCGGGACCGAAGAAGACGGTGTCGCCCACGCCGGATGACTGGACATAGGCCAGCGCCTTCTTGGCCATCGAGCGGCTGTCACGATTGTAGGGCTCGTTGGTGTCCGGGTTCAGCACGTCGCAGAACAGGAACAGCGTCGTCTGCTGGTAGAACGGGTCGATCCAGGAGCCGCTGAGGTCGGGCTTCAGCAGCATGTCGCTTTCGTTGATCGCCTTCCAGCCGGCGATCGAGGAACCGTCGAACATCGTCCCCTCTTCGAGAAATTCCTCGTCGACCAGGTCAATATCGAAGGTCACATGCTGCATCCGACCCTTGGTGTCGGTAAAGCGGAGGTCGACGTATTTGACGTCCTTCTCCTTGATCTCCTTGAGGATCTTGCTGGCGCTCATGGTCGACGTCCTGTGGCTCGGGGAGGTTGTGAAAATGGCCGCCCCGGAAGGCGACCGCTGAAAATTCAGACGGCCTGCGCGCCCGTCTCGCCGGTGCGAATACGGATGACGTCGAGAACGTCGGTGATGAAGATCTTGCCGTCGCCGATCTTGCCGGTGCGTGCGGCGGCCTGGATCGCGTCCACGACGGAGTTGACCATGTCGTCGGACACCACCACCTCGATCTTGATCTTGGGCAGGAAGTCGATGACGTATTCGGCCCCGCGGTACAGTTCGGAATGACCCTTCTGGCGGCCATATCCCTTGGCCTCCAGCACGGTCATGCCTTGCACGCCGGCGTCTTGCAGCGCTTCCTTCACTTCATCCAGCTTGAACGGCTTGATGACGGCTTCGATCTTTTTCATTGGCGATCCCAGGCGGGCGTTATCATGCCGCGCACACGGGAGGTAAAGGGACATTGCATTGCACAATAAGGCAAGTGTTTTTCCTTCGCCGGTGCGATCCGTGAACGGAGGACTGTCGCATTGACCGAAGCCCACCTGCCCGACTGGCGCGTATCCCTGCCGTGGCCGGGAGAGGACGCCCACAAACATGCACGCGGGCGACTGGGCGTCGTCTCGGGCAATGCCACGCAAACCGGCGCGGCACGGCTGGCGGCGCGCGCGGGTTTGCGGATCGGCGCAGGCGTCGTCCGCATCCTCTGCCCCCCGGACGCGGCGATGGTGATCGCCCCGGCGATCGAGGCCGTCATGCTGGCCCCGTTCAGCTCGACGGATGCCCTGATCGCGCTGGTAGAAGGCATGGACGCGGTTGTCATCGGCCCGGCGGCCGGTGTCACGTCCGCCACCCGGGCGAATGTCAGCGCGCTGGCCGGAACCGGGGCGGGGCTGGTGGTCGATGCCGACGGCCTGACCGTCTTCGAGAACCGGCCCGGTGATCTGTTCGATGGACTCGACCGTGACGACGTCCTGACCCCGCATGAGGGCGAGTTCAAACGCCTGTTCCCGGACCTGCTCGACCTCGGCCGGGAGGCCGCCGCCCGGGCGGCGGCGCGGCGCAGCGGTGCGATTGTCGTGTTGAAGGGTCCCGCCACCGTGATCGCGGCACCGGACGGTCGTCTCGCCGTCAACGGCAACGGCGTCCGCTGGCTGGCGACGGCGGGTTCGGGCGACGTGCTGGCGGGCATGATCGGCGGGCTGATGGCGCAGCGAATGGACAGTTTCGACGCGGCGCGGGCGGCGGTGTGGATGCATGCGGACGCAGCGCGCGGCCTTGGTCCAGGCTTGATCGCAGAGGATTTGCCGGACCGGATCCCGGCCGTGTTGGCGGCCCTCTACGCACAGATCGGCTGACCACGACCACGGACCCGGTTCAATTCGTCATCGAACCGGCCTATCTGCTCGGCACCGCCGCTGGAGCCTGAAGTCTTGCTGATCGTCCTGTCTCCGGCCAAACGGCTGGACTTCACCGAAGCCGACCCCGCCCTGCCCGCCTCGCAGCGGCGCTTCCTCGAGGATACGGCGTCCCTGGCCCGGACGGCGCGCGCCCGCACCGTGTCGGAACTGCGCCAGCTGATGAGCATTTCCGACGATCTGGCGCGGCTGAACCGCGAACGCTTCCAGGCCTTCGATCCGGAGTCGCTGGACGGGGTCCAGGCCGCCTACGCCTTCGCCGGCGACGTCTATGAAGGGCTGAAGGCGCGCGAGCTGGACCTGGCGGGCCTCGCCTTCGCCCAGGACCATGTGCGGATTCTGTCGGGCCTGTACGGCCTGCTCCGGCCGCTGGATCGCATCCAGCCCTACCGACTCGAGATGGGAACGCGGCTGAAGACCCGGCGCGGGTCCAGCCTGTACGACTTCTGGGGCGACCGGATCGCGAAACAGCTGAACGCCGACGCCGAGGGACAGGGTCAGCGCACGCTGGTGAACCTGGCCAGTCAGGAATATTTCGGCGTCATAGACGCCAAGGCGCTCAAACTGCCGGTGGTGACCCCTCAGTTCCGCGAATCGCGGGACGGCGAGAGCCGGATCATCTCCTTCTTCGCCAAGAAGGCGCGCGGCGGCATGGCGCGGTTCGCCATCGACGAGCGGATCGAGCGGGCCGAGGACCTCAAGGCCTTCGACCGGGACGGCTATCACTTTGACAAGACCGCCTCGAGCGACACAGACTGGATATTCATCAGATCGGGAAATTAATCCCGACAGTCGCCTTCGCATCCGCGAACGGCTAGGCTGGACACACAGACTTACGGACGAGACCCTCATGTTCCAATGGCCCAAACGTGGTGACGGCACCGAGACGGCACGCGAACCCTTCCGCGACATCGGCGACCTGAAGGGTCAGGTGGCGGTGATTTCGGGCTCGACGTCGGGCATCGGCCTTGCCTTCGCCCGCGCCATCGCCTCGCGCGGCGGCGACGTGGTCCTGAACGGGCTGGGCGACCCCTCCGAGATCGAACGCACCCGGGCCGAGCTGGAGGCCAGCTGTGGCGTGCGCGTCCGCTACCACGCCGCCAACATGCTGCGCGGCGACGAGGTCGCCGACATGGTGGCCTACGGCAAGCACCAGCTGGGCCGGGTCGATATCCTGATCAACAATGCCGGCATCCAGCATGTCGAGGCGGTGGAGAAATTCCCGTCCGACAAATGGGAACAGATCATCGCCATCAACCTGTCCTCGACCTTCTACGCGACCCGGGCCGCGATCCCGATCATGAAGGCCCAGGGGCGCGGGCGGATCATCAATGTCGCCTCGGCCCACGGCCTGGTCGCCAGCCCGTTCAAGTCCGCCTATGTGGCAGCCAAGCACGGCGTGATCGGCTTCACCAAGACGGTGGCGCTGGAAGTGGCGCAGGACAACATCACCTGCAACGCCATCTGCCCCGGCTTCGTCGAGACGCCGATCGTCGAAAAACAGATCGCTGACCAGGCCCGCACGCGCGGCATGTCGAAAGAGGCGGTACTGAAGGACGTCATCCTGGCCGCCCAGCCGACCAAGCGGTTCGTAACCACGGACGAACTGACCGGAATGATGCTGTATCTGGTCAGCGACCTGGGGGCCTCGGCCAACGGGGCCAGCTTCTCGATCGACGGCGGCTGGACCGCGCAATAGGGTCGCCGCCGGACGAGTGAGGCGCGCCTGGTGGTCATGTCAGGAAATTGGGGCCTCGCGGCTGCGTTCCCCCGAAGGCCTGATGCTGCCGATTGTGGGTTCGGGCAATGAAGGTGAAGGCCTGGACTTCCGTCCGTTCCGGCAGTCGGCCGGCAGCCTCGACGGCGGCCCAGGGAACGCCGGCCACAGGGCCGAGCGCGCTCTTCACCAGATCGACCGCCACGTTCTTGACCGAATAGCGGTCGGCGTAGACCCCGAGAGCGTTGATCTGCAGGTCCAGCACTCTGGCGTCGACCTCGGTCTGAAGTTCGGAGAGCTGCTGATTGCTCAGCCTGTTTCGTGCGCCCGCAAGCCACCTTCGGAAGTCCCGGACATGACCATCCGAGCGAATTGTTTCAATACAGTCGTGATAGGGCCCCGAGGGACCGGTGAGGTCGTAGAGGTTACGCAGGGAAACGATGGCCTCCCCGAGGCAAAGCTCCTCATAGCTGTCGGCCGGGATAGGGCGCTGGCCGCTTTCGCCTCCAAACGCGATCTTCGCTGTGACGGGATTGAGGACCAGCTCCATCCGCAATTCCTCGGCCCGGGCGAGCAACCAGACGTCGAACGCAAGCTGGCGGCGACCGGGATTGCCGCCGAAACTCGCCGTGCGCAGGTCCAGCTCATGGGTGTGATTGTCGACCCTTCCGTCCGGACCGTAGAAGGTCCGCATGTCCTCATAGCCGCCCGGAAACAGGTCGTTTATGTCCGCCTCTCCGGGAAATTGGGCCGCATCGAGATTGTCGAGGGCGACATCACTCTTCAGGAACAGGCGCGGCCGTTCGACGTCGAGAAAATGGACGTAGGGCAATTTGCGCATTGCCTCCGGACAGAGGCTCTCACAAGCGAACCATATCTCGTCGTAGAGAACGAACAGGCCCATTGCGCCCATCAGCACCGGATCGGGCGAGCTTTGCATGTCCGCCCGGGTTTTCGAGGCCGGATGTGCATAGCTGTAGCCAACCGGGGAACTGAAGCCGACGAAAGCGCGTCGAGGACGGTTCATTATCAGTGGCCTCCGGGTCATGGCGTCCGGGCGCTGCCCCACTGGCAAGGCGCGTCACCGATACAACCATAGAGCACAAGATCGCCCCAACGTTCAACGCAGGTCGCCCTACCCTACAAACCCCGCCGCGCGCCTCAGCCGGTCATTGATCGCCTCGCCGAGGCCGTGCGCCGGGATGGGCGACACCGCGATCCCCGTCGGCCGCTCGCGGTCCGCTTCCCGTAGTCGACGGAACAGGTTGGCCGCCGCCTCGCGAACATCCCCGGTCGGGCTCAGGCTCCAGCGCGGATCGCCGACACCGGGGCCGAACCCCAGCAGGATCTCGCCGTCCTGCGCGTCGACCGCCTCGATCCGCACCGGGGCGTCGGGCGCATAGTGCAGGGCCATCCGGCCGGGCGAGCGATGCCCCTCCCCGCCGCGGTCGAGCGGTCCGACGACGGCCTCGATCTCCTCGCGGGTGACCGAGCCGGGGCGCAACAGGGCGACGCGACCGTCCAGCACCGAGACGACCGTACTCTCCACCCCGACGGCGCAGGGTCCGCCGTCGATGGCGGCCCGGGCGGCGAAGCCCGTCTCCTCCACGGCGTCGGCAAAGGTGGTCGGACTCGGTCGACCGGAGCGATTGGCGGACGGGGCCACGACCGGACGGCCGAAGGCCGAGATCAGCGCCCGGGCGCGGGCGTGACCCGGGACGCGGACCGCCACGCTGTCCAGCCCCGCGCGCGCCAGATCACAGACGCCGCTTCGGTCGCGGACAGGGGCCACCAGCGTCAGTGGCCCGGGCCAGAACGCCTCGGCCAACGCCCGGGCGCGAGGGTCGAACAGGGCGACCGCCTCGGCCTGCATGGCGTCCGCGACATGGGCGATCAGGGGGTTGAAGCGCGGACGACCCTTGGCCTCGAAGATGGCGGCGACCGCCTCGGCATTCCCGGCGTCGGCCGCAAGGCCATAGACGGTTTCGGTCGGCATGATGACCAGGCCGCCGGTGCCCAGCACCCTGACGGCCTCGGCGTCGGAGTCACTCGCTCGGGGCACGCTCAGCCCGGCCGCGCCTGAATTGCCACGCGCACCGTCACCTGACGGCCGACCAGCCTGTGCCAGGGGCCCGATGTCCCTATGCCGAAGTCCGCGCGGTCGATCACGAACGCGCCCGCCAGTTGCGCCCGGGTTCCGGTGACACGCAGGTCGAGCGGAAAGTTGATCGCCCGGGTCCGTCCCTTCATGGTGACGTCCGCGTGCGCCGAATAGCGGTCGCCCCCCAGTGGCTCGAGCGATTTGAGCTCGAAGCGGATCGTCGGATAGCGGGCCGCGTCGAGGAAGGCGGGCCCGATGGCGCGTCCCGTCGCCACCGAGGGAGACATCTTCAACGAACCGGCCTGCACCGTCATCGACGCCCGCGCGTCCTGGGGGCGGGCCGGGTCGAGAACGGCCGTACCGCGCCAGTCGTCAAACCGCCCGGTGTGCGATCCACCGAAAGCCCGGACCGACATCTCGATTCGGGATGCTTCGCGTTCGAAGGTCCAGGGGGCCGGCGCGGCTCCCAGCAGAAGGGGCGTCAGCAGCGCCAGCAGGACCGCGAAGAGCGGTCTCATGGGCGGCGCGGGATCCACGGGATCATCCGGTGCAGAACGTTGTCCCGGTCGACGAACTGGTGCTTCAGCGCCCCGACGACATGCAGGGCGATCAGGGCGTACATCCCCTTCATCACCAGCTCATGGATGCCGATGATGGACTTGAACGCGTCGCGGCCACCGCTGATCGGCAACAGCGGCCAGTTGAAGAGACCGAACCAGCTGAGCTCACGCCCCGTGGCCGACACGGCGGCCCATCCGGTCAGCGGCATGGCCAGCAGCAGGACATAGAACAGGACATGAGTCGTCCGCGACACGATCTTCTCCCACCGCTTCATCGTATCGGGCAGGGGAATGGCCGGATTGGCGATGCGCCATCCGATCCGCGCGAGGGTAAGGATCAGGACGGTCAGGCCCAGGGCCTTGTGGACCTGCACGAACTCACGCGAGATGGCCTGGCCCTCGGTCGCCTCGTTCGCTGTAATCAGCAGCACCTGGACCAGGATCATCACGGCGATCAGCCAGTGCAGGATCAGCGAGACGGTCGAATAACGATTGCGCGGTTCAGCCACGGCGGTCCCCCTGGATCAGCCTGTATTGTGGCCCCGCGCCCGGGCTTCGCCAAGCCCTACTTGCATGCCCCGGCGGCAAGGCGGCATGAACACTCCACCTGATCCAGCCGAGACCCATCGCCATGACCTACCGTGCCCCCGTCCGCGACATCGCCTTCACGCTCCAGGCCGTCGCCGGCATCGACCAGGTCGCGGCCAGCGGAGCCTTTCCGGACTATGATCCGGACGTGCTGGGTGCCGTGCTGGAAGCCGCGGCGCAGTTCTCGGAAGGCGTTCTCGCCCCGCTGAACCGGATCGGCGACCAGAAGGGCTCGATCTTCGCCAACGGTACCGTGACCGCCGCACCGGGCTTCGCCGACGCCTACCGGCAGTTCGCGCAGGGCGGCTGGACCGGCCTGTCCGCCCCGACCCACGCCGGCGGTCAGCAACTGCCCAAGGCGCTGGAACTCGCCGCCTATGAAACCGTGCACGCCGCCAACATGGCCTTCGGCCTGTGCCCCATGCTGTCGCTGGCGGCGATCGAGGCGCTGGAGGCGCACGGCACGCCCTCGCAGAAGGACACCTATCTGACGAAGCTGGTGTCCGGCGAATGGACCGGGGCCATGGTTTTGACCGAGCCCCAGGCCGGGTCGGACCTCGGGGCCCTGACCAGCACGGCGACGCCGAACGGCGACGGGACGTATGCCCTGAACGGCCAGAAAATCTACATCACCTGGGGCGACCACGACGCCACCGACAACATCGTCCACCTCGTGCTGGCCCGACTGCCCGACGCACCGCCGGGACCCAAGGGCATCAGCCTGTTCCTGGCCTCGAAATACCTCATCAAGGCCGACGGCTCGCTGGGCGACCGCAACGGCTTCCGTCCCGTGGGAGTCGAGCACAAGCTCGGCATCCACGCCTCGCCGACCTGTGTCATGGCCTATGAGGGCGCGACCGCGGAACTGGTCGGCCAGCCCAACCAGGGCCTGGCCCACATGTTCATCATGATGAACGCCGCCCGCCTCGCCGTCGGCGTCCAGGGCGTCGGCATCGCCGAGCGGGCGTATCAACACGCCCTGGCCTATGCCCGCGACCGGCGGCAGGGCCGGTCGGTCTGGACCGGCGAGGCCAACGCCCCGATCATCGATCATCCGGATGTCCGCCGCACCCTGTCGGTGATGAAGGCAAAGATCGCCGCCGCCCGCGCCATCTGCCTGTCAACGGGCGTCGCCGCTGACCTGGCGAAGCACGCCGCGTCCGAAGAGGAGCGCCGCCGCTGGAAGGGCCGCGAGGATCTGTTCACGCCGATCGCCAAGGCCTGGTCGACCGACGTCGGCTGCGAGGTCGCCTCGCAGGGGATCCAGATTCACGGCGGCATGGGCTTCATCGAGGAGACCGGCGCGGCCCAGCACTACCGCGACGCCCGCATCGCCCCGATCTATGAGGGCACCAACGGCATCCAGGCCATGGATCTGGTCGGCCGCAAGCTGTCGCAGGACGGGGGCCAGGCCGCCCATGACCTGATCGCCGAGATGAAGGTGACCTTGTCGGTCCTGCCGCGCCTGTATGCCGGCCAGCCGCTCGACGCCTTCGCCGAAGGGGTCGTGGCGGTCGAGCAGACAACGGACTGGATTCTCGAGCGCAAGGCCGCTGCCGACGGTGCCGCCGACGTTCTGGCCGCCGCCGACGCCTATCTGAAACTGGTCGGCGATGTCGTCGGCGGCTGGATGCTGGCCCAGGGCGCACTCTACGCCCGTGACCAGCTGGACGGCGGCCAGGGCGACCCCGACTGGCTGGAGGGCAGGATCACCCTGTACGAAATCTATGCCGCCAATGTGCTCGCCGGGGCCGGCAGCCACATGGCCGCCGTGCGTCAGGGCGGCGCGTTGCTCGAGCGGATGAGCGCGGACCTGCTGGCGGGTTAGTGACCGGCGCTCTCCCTCCCCTTCATGGGGAGGGTGTCGGCGAAGCCGACGGGTGGGGTACTGCACGGCGTGAGCTGAGCTTCCGGGACGTCGCAATCGCGCCCCACCCGACCTCGCTACGCTCGGCCACCCTCCCCATGAAGGGGAGGGAGAAAACGACGGTCAGATGTGGATCACGCGCCCATAGGCATCCAGCGCCGCCTCATGCATGGCCTCGGACATCGTCGGGTGGGGATAGACGATGCCGTGGATGTCTTCTTCCGTCGCCTCCATGGCGATGGCGGTGACATAGCCCTGGATCATCTCGGTGACCTCGGCCCCGATCATGTGGGCCCCGATCAGGGCTCCCGTCGTCGCGTCAAAGATCACCTTCACAAAGCCGTCGGTGTCGCCTGACGCAATCGCCTTGCCGTTCACCTTGAAGGGGAAGCGGCCGATCCTGACCTCGCGCTTCGCCTCGCGCGCGCCCTGTTCCGTGATCCCGACCGAGGCGACCTGCGGCTGGGCATAGGTGCAGCCGGCGATCGGCGAGTGGACGTTCGGCGTCTTGAAGCCGGCGATGTGTTCGGCGGCGTGGATGCCCTCGTGCGAGGCCTTGTGCGCCAGCCAGGGCGCGCCCGCGCAGTCGCCGATAGCGTAGAGCCCCTTCACATTGGTCTGGCAGTGTCCGTCGATGGTGATGTGGCCGCGGTCCATGTTGACGCCCAGCGCCTCCAGCCCGATGCCGTCCGTATTGGCGGTGATGCCGACGGCCGAGATGCAGACCTCGGCCTCGAGAATCTCGGCCTTGCCGCCGGCCTCGATGGCCACCTGCACGCCCTTGCCGCCCTTCGACACCTTCGTGACCTTGCAGCCGGTGCGGAATTTCAGGCCGCGCCTTTCGAACGACTTCTGCGCCGCCTTCGACACCTCTTCGTCCTCGACCGGCATGATGCGGTCCACGGCCTCGACGACGGTCACCTCGGCACCCAGCGCGCGGTAGAAGCTGCCGAACTCGATGCCGATGGCACCCGAGCCGATGACCACGATCGAGGCGGGCATCGTCTTGGGGGCCATGGCCTCGCGATAGGCCCAGATCCGGTCGCCGTCGGCCTCCAGGCCGATCTGCGGGATGGCCTTGGCGCGGGCACCCACCGCCAGCATCACGGCCTTCGCCTCGACCGTGCGCGACCCGCCGGCGTTCAGGGCGATGATCACCTTCGGCGCGGCAGCAGCCTTTTCCAGCCTGGCCGAACCCTCGATGACCTCGATCTTGTTCTTCTTCATCAGATAGCCGACGCCGGAGTTCAGCTGCTTCGCCACGCCACGCGAGCGGGCGATGATGGCGGCGAAGTCGAAACCGACCTTGTCCGCCGACAGGCCGTAGTCCTTCAGGTGCGACAGGCTTTCGTATTTCTCGCCGGACTTGAGCAGCGCCTTGGTCGGGATACAGCCCCAGTTGAGGCAGACCCCCCCCAGGTTCTCGCGTTCGACGATAGCGACCTTCAGGCCCAGCTGGCTGGCGCGGATGGCCGCGACATAGCCGCCGGGACCCGAACCGATGACGATGAGATCGAATTCAGAACCGGGGGTCGTGGCCATGTCAGATCAGCTTCTCGATGTCGGCGGCAATGGCCGAAGGTTCGACCTGGGGAGCGTAACGGGCGATGACCCGCCCGTCCCGATCGGTCAGGAATTTGGTGAAATTCCACTTGATGTCGCGGCTGCCGAGGAAGCCCTTCTTCTCGCCGGTCAGCCAGGCGAAGAGCGGATGCCGGTTCGGGCCGTTGACCTCGACCTTGTCGAACATCGGGAAGTCCACGCCGTAGGTCGCGGAGCAGAAGCTGGCGATCTCGGCGGCCTTGCCGGGTTCCTGCGCGCCGAACTGGTTGCAGGGAAAACCCAGCACCTCGAACGGCTTGTCGGCGTAATCGCGATGCAGCGCCTCAAGACCCGCATACTGGCCGGTGAATCCGCATTTGGACGCCGTATTGACGATCAGCAGGGCCTTGCCACGATACTGCCCGAGCGACTGTTCGGTGCCGTCGATGGCGGTGGCCTTGAAGTCAAAGACCGAAGTCATGGGGCGTCTCCGCTCAGGCCAGCATCGTCACAGGGTCCTCGATCATCGCCTTGAACGCCTGCAGGAACCGGGCACCGACCGCGCCGTCCACCACGCGGTGATCACAGGTCAGGGTGACCGTCATCACCGTGGCCACGGCCAGCTGGCCGTCCCTGGCCACGGCGCGAGGCTCGCCGGCCCCCACGCTCATGATCGCGCCCTGGGGCTCGTTGATGATCGAGGCGAACGACCTGATGCCGAACATGCCCAGGTTCGAGACCGAGAAGGTGCCGCCCTGGAATTCCTCGGGCTTCAGCTTGCGGTCGCGGGCGCGTTTGGCCAGGTCCTTGGACTCGGTCGCGATCTGCGACAGCGTCTTGGTCTCGGCCGCGCGGATGATCGGGGTGATCAGACCGCCGTCGATGGCCACCGCCATCGCCACATCGGCGTGGTGATGCAGGGCGATGCCCTCGGGCGAATAGCTGGCGTTGGCTTCCGGCACAGCCTTCAGCGCCATGGCCGAGGCCTTGATGATGAAGTCGTTCACCGAAACCTTCACGCCCGACTTTTCGAGCATGGCGTTGACCTTGGCCCGCGAGGCCAGCAGGCCGTCGATCTCGCAGTCGATGGTCAGGGGGAAATGCGGCACGTCGCGGAAGCTGTCGGTCAGGCGGCGGGCGATCGCCTTGCGCATGCCGTCCAGCGGGATCAGGTCATAGCTGCCGTCCGGAATACCCATCTGCGCCAGCGACAGGACCTTGCGGGGCTCGCCGGCCGGCGCCGGGGCGGTCGATCCGACGGGAGCCTGCGCCCCGCCCTTGGCACCCTCGACGTCGCGTTTGACGATGCGGCCGTGCGGGCCGCTGCCCTTGATCGATTTCAGATCGACGCCGTTCTGGGCAGCGATACGGCGGGCCAGAGGCGAGGCGAAGACGCGTTCGCCGTCGACCTTCGCCGGAGCGGGCGCGGATTTCGCAGCGGCGGCGGGCGCGGAAGCGGCCTCGGCCCTGGGCGCTTCAGCCTGAGCCGCGGCGGCCTTCGGCGCGGGAGCGGCCGCGCCGCCCTCATCCTTCAGCCGCGCGATGGGCGTATTGACCTTCACGCCTTCCGTGCCTTCGGCCACGAGGATGTCGGTGATCTGGCCCTCGTCGACGGCCTCCACCTCCATGGTCGCCTTGTCGGTCTCGATCTCGGCGATGACGTCACCGGCCTTGACCGTATCACCGACCTTGACGTGCCATTTGGCCAGAACGCCCTCTTCCATCGTGGGCGACAGGGCGGGCATCAGAATGTCTGTCATTGCACGCTGCCGGGTTCGGCGACCGGTTCGGTCACGGTCGCTACATTGTCCGCCTTGATCACGTCGGACAGGCCCTGGAGGATCCGCTGATAGGCCTGACGTTCGTTGTGACCATGCCGCACGGCATAGCCGTGGGCCATGTGTTTGGCGGCATAGGCCAGCATATTGCCGAACTGGAGCGGGTCGTTGAAGGCCGGCTTGACCGACATGACCGGCTCGCCCTTCGACCACCACATGCGCATGATCTCGATCGCCCCGGCGTCGGCGGCGACACTCTCGGGCGTCTTCAGCTGGTGTTCTTCAGGCTCGCTCATGCCATCACCTTCTTCACAGCGGCGACGATCTTGTCCACGCCCGGCAGCGACAGGGCCTCCAGATTGGCGGCATAGGGCAGCGGCACGTCTTCCTGGTGCACCCGCAACGGCGGGGCATCCAGATAGTCAAACGCATGTTCGATCACCCGGGCCACGACCTCGGCGCCGACGCCCATCGGACCCCAGCCTTCCTCGGCCGAGACCAGACGGCTGGTCTTCTTGACGCTCTCGACGATGGTTTCATGGTCCAGAGGACGCAGGGTCCGCAGGTCGACGACCTCGCAGGAGATGCCCTCCCCGGCCAGCTGTTCGGCGGCCTGAAGGGCGAAACCGACCATACGGCTGTGGGCGGTGATGGTGACGTCGGTGCCCTCGCGGCGGACCTTGGCCTTGCCGATCGGAACCAGCCAGTCCTCGACGTCCGGCACGTCGAACTCCAGCCCGTACATCATCTCGTGCTCGAGGAAGACGACGGGGTTGGGGTCGCGGATGGCGGCCTTCATCAGCCCCTTGGCGTCGGCGGCGTCATAGGGCGCGATCACCTTCAGGCCGGGCACCTGGGCGTACCAGGCGGAATAGTCCTGGCTGTGCTGGGCCCCGACGCGGCTGGCCGCGCCGTTGGGCCCGCGGAAGACGATGCTCGCGCGGATCTGGCCGCCCGACATGTACAGCGTCTTGGCCGCCGAATTGATGATGTGGTCGATGGCCTGCATGGCGAAGTTGAAGGTCATGAACTCGACGATCGGCTTGAGGCCCGCCATGGCCGCGCCGACGCCCAGGCCGGCGAAGCCGTGCTCGGTGATCGGGGTGTCGACGACGCGCCTGTCGCCGAACTCCTGCAGCAGTTCACGGCTGACCTTGTAGGCGCCCTGGTACTGGGCGACTTCCTCGCCGATCAGGAAGACCTTGTCATCGCGGCGCATCTCCTCGGCCATGGCGTCGCGCAGGGCGTCGCGGATGGTCGTCTTGACCATGGATGTGCCCGCCGGGATTTCGGGGTCGTGAAGCTCGGGTTTGGGAGCGGGCTCGCCCCCCTCCCCGGCTTCGCCGGTACTCCCCCCTGTGGGGGGAGAGACGGCGGTTGTGGCGGCCGTCTCCTCCCCGCCTTGCGGGGAGGGGGACCGCGAAGCGGTGGAGGGGCCGGCGGCTCCGGCCTCACCCGCCAGACGCGCGATCGGCGTGTTGACCTTCACGTTCTCGGCCCCCTCGGCCACGAGGATTTCCAGCACCTCGCCCTCGTCGACGGCCTCGACCTCCATGGTCGCCTTGTCGGTCTCGATCTCGGCGATGACGTCCCCGGCCTTGACCGTGTCACCTGCCTTGATGTGCCATTTCGTCAGCGTGCCCTCTTCCATCGTGGGCGACAGCGCCGGCATGAGAATGTCGGTCACGGTCAGGCCTCCACGTAGACGTCGGTGTAGAGCTCGGACGGGTCCGGCTCCGGGCTTTCCTGGGCGAACTGGACCGCCTCGGCGACGATGATCTTGACCTCGTTGTCGATGGCCTTGATCTCGTCCTCGGTGGCTTTGGCCTGTTCCAGCAGCATCTTCACATGGTCGATGGGATCGCGGGTCTTCTTGACCTCGTCGACCTCTTCCTTGGCCCGGTATTTGGCCGGATCGCTCATGGAATGGCCGCGGTAGCGATAGGTCTTCATCTCGAGAATGAAGGGGCCGCCGCCCTCGCGGGCGCGTTTCACGGCCTTGGCCACGGCGTCGCGGACGGCCAGCACATCCATGCCGTCGACCTGTTCGCCGGGGATGCCGAAGCTGGAGCCCCGCTCGCTCAGCCGGGTCGTGGACGACGAGCGTTCGATGCTCGTGCCCATGGCGTACTGGTTGTTCTCGATGATGTAGATGGCCGGCAGCTTCCACAGCTGGGCCATGTTGAAGCTCTCATAGACCTGGCCCTGGTTGGCCGCGCCGTCGCCGAAATAGATGAAGGCGACCGAGTCATCGCCGCGATAGCGCCCGGCGAAGGCCAGGCCCGTGCCCAGCGCCACCTGCGCCCCGACGATGCCGTGGCCGCCGTAGAAGCCCGTGGCGGTGTCGAACATATGCATCGACCCGCCCTTGCCCTTGGACGACCCGCCGATGCGGCCGGTCAACTCGGCCATGACCTGTTTCGGGTCCATGCCGGCGCACAGCATGTGGCCGTGGTCGCGATAGCCGGTGATGATCTTGTCGTGGCCCTGGCGCACGCTTTCCTGCACGCCGACCGCCACGGCCTCCTGACCGATGTACAGGTGGCAGAAGCCGCCGATCAGACCCATGCCGTACAGCTGGCCCGCACGCTCCTCGAAACGGCGGATCAGAACCATCTCGCGATAGAATCGCAGCAGGTCCTCTTTTGACGCCGCGGGCGTGTTGGGAATCTTGTCGGCTTTCGAAGGCGTCTTCGAAGCGGGGGCTTTCGCCATCCATCGTCTCCCGGCTGGGTCCCGCTGTCAGGACCTCTTGTCGTTACGGAAAGGGGCTTTAGCAGCCTTCGTTCCTGAAACGCAAAGCGCGCCGGTCAGGCTGTAACCAAAGTTCACGCCCGCGGTGCAGGACGCTCTGCCGTCACGGGCGTGGCAATGCGAATGACATAGTCGCGCGGGTCACTGAAGCCCAGAACGGCCCGTGCGCGCTCTTCCAGCAGATCGCGGGACAGGCTGTCGGTGCGCAGGTAGCGAACGCGAACCTCAAGGTCGCGTCGCTGCTCCATGATTCCCGACAACTGGGCCTCGCGGCGCACCAGCATGGCGTCGCGCTCATGCCCGCTCAGCAGCCCCCGCTGGCCCGTCAGGGCCTGTACGCCGAAATAGGCGATCAGCAACAGCAGGATGGCGGACGGAAAATACGGCTTCATACGTTCGGGCACTTAGAACGCTCCTTCTGAGCGTGGACTCAAGATCAACAGAGTCTGACCGAAAATGCCTAACAAACCGTAGCTTGGCCGTAAGAACTGCCGCCCGATTGCTACCGGTGCAGCAGCATGCCGTCGCCGAAATAGGCCCCCTGGTCGCCCAGCATTTCCTCGATGCGGAGCAGCTGGTTGTATTTGGCCGTGCGGTCCGAGCGGGCCAGGGAGCCCGTCTTGATCTGTCCGCAGTTGGTGGCCACGGCCAGGTCGGCGATGGTCGCATCCTCGGTCTCGCCCGAACGGTGGCTCATGACGGCGGTGTAGCCGGCACGATGGGCCATATCGACGGCGTCCAGAGTCTCGGACAAGGTCCCGATCTGGTTGACCTTTACCAGAATGGAGTTAGCCAGCCCCTCGCCGATGCCGGCAGCCAGTCGGGCCGGGTTGGTGACGAACAGGTCATCACCGACGATCTGGCAGCGATCGCCCAGGCGCTCGGTCAGCAGACGCCAGCCGTCAAAATCGTCTTCCGCGCAGCCGTCCTCGATGGAGACGATCGGGAAACGTTCGCACAGGTCGGCGAGGTAGTTGACCATCGCCTCGGCCTCCAGCGTCTTGCCCTCACCGGCCATCACGTATTTGCCGTCCTTGAAGAATTCGGTCGCGGCGACGTCGAGGCCGAGGTGGAAATCCTCGCCGGCCAGGTAGCCGGCCGCCTGGCCCGCGCGGGTGATGAAGCTCAGTGCTTCCTCGGCCGAGGCCAGGTTGGGGGCGAAACCACCCTCATCGCCGACATTGGTGTTGTGGCCGGCGTCCTTGAGCTGCGTCCTCAGGGCATGAAAAATTTCCGAGCCCATGCGCAGGGCTTCGGAAAAGCTCTCGGCCCCCGTCGGCAGGATCATGAACTCCTGGATGTCGATCGGATTGTCGGCATGGGCCCCGCCGTTGATGATGTTCATCATCGGCGTGGGCAGGATGCGGGCCGAGACGCCGCCCAGGTAACGATGCAGCGGCAGGCCCGAGGAGATGGCGCTGGCCTTGGCCACGGCCAGGGACACGCCGAGGATGGCGTTGGCGCCCAGCCGGCCCTTGTTCTCGGTGCCGTCGAGCGCGATCAGGGCCTCGTCGATGCGGCGCTGGTCCTCGGCGTCCATGCCGCTGAGGGCGTCGAAGATCTCGCCGTTGACGTTGTCGACCGCCTTGCCGACCCCCTTGCCGCCCCACAGGTCCTTGTCGCCATCGCGCAGTTCGACCGCCTCATGTGCGCCCGTGGACGCGCCCGAGGGCACGGAGGCGCGGCCGAAGCTGCCGTCGTCGAGGATCACATCGACCTCGACCGTCGGATTGCCGCGGCTGTCGAGGATCTGGCGGGCAACGATGTCGGCGATGTCGGTCATGAGGGCGCTCTGCTGTCAGGGAGTTCGGCGGGGTTTACCGCAGCCCCCGCCGAATCGCCAACCTCAACCCGTCAGGCGCAGCCCTCGACATACTGGATGCTGGGTCCGCCGGCCGCCACATGCTCGACCCGGCCGTCGGTTCCGATGTGATAGCGGATGCCGCGCGCGGCCGGATCCTGGACGTAGCCGTCCGCCCCGCCGCGGCTCCAGGCCGTGATATATTCCGCCGGAGCGGCGCTGTATTTGTGCGGGCTCGCCGTCGCCGCGGTGCCATAGGCCGTCTTGATGGCGGCAGCCCGGTCGCCGACACTGAAGCCACGGTCGGTCTTCAGGGTCGCGCCCCGGTCCAGCCAGAGACTGGTCAGCACGCCGTCCTCCACCATCACCCGCAGCCCTTGCGGGGCCTGCGCCGGATGGAAGATGTCGCAGGACGCCGGATCCGGCCCGCCGACGCTACCCGGACGGGAGTCCGCCCCCAGGGCGGTCTCGACCTCGGCGCGGGTCATGCCGATGCGCAGCGGGCCCCAGCCTTCGGCTGTCACAGAATCAGTCGTGGCGGGGGTTGCGGGTGCCGCCGGCCGGTCGGGTACGGCGACCGGTGCCGCGGGCCCGGGTTCCGCATCGGGTGCGCCACAGGCGGCCAGCATCAGGACGGCGGACGTCAGCAACAGGGGACGGATCATGGGCCTGGCTCCTTTGGTTCGGAGCCTCAACGCATGAAAACGGCGCGCGGATCACCGCGCGCCGTCAATCCTTCAGCCGAAGCCTTGAAAAGACCTAGTCTTCCTTGGGCGTCAGAACCTGGCGACCGCGATAGGTGCCGGTCTTCAGGTCGATGTGGTGCGAACGGCGCAGCTCGCCCGTGTCCTTGTCCTCGGTATAGGGATTGGTCCCCAGCGAGTCGTGGGCGCGGCGCATGTTGCGACGCGAGGGCGATACTTTGCGCTTCGGAACGGCCATGTCCGTCTCAATCTTCTAACTCGGCGCTGCAGGAGCGCGAAAACAACAGCGGCGGCCCGAAAGAGCCGCCAGCGAGGCCGGGCTTATGCCTCAACCCGGCCCGGAGTTCAAGCGGGAGCTTGTCCGGCCACCCTGGAGGCCCGATCCGCCCGCGACAGCGCGTAGAAGACGCTGTCCTTCCAGACGCCGCCGACGTTCCAGGTGCGCTCGGCAAAGCCGGTTCTGACGAAGCCCAGCCGCTCCAGCAGGCGAATCGAGGCGGCGTTCTCCGGATCGACGTCGGCGGTCAGGATGTCGAGGTCGCGTGTCTCGAACACATGGTCGATCGCGGCCCCCACGGCCTCGGCGGCGAGCCCCTGCCCCCAGACATCGGGATGCAGGATATAGCCGACCGCGGGCAATCTCCAGAACCCGGCCTTGCCGATCACCCGGCCGTCCAGCTCGATGACGAAGTCAGGATGGTCGGGACCATTGGCGATCATGGCGTCCAGCCACGTCCGGCTCTCATCCAGCGTCTCGTGCGGCGGCTCCGACCACCAGAGTGTGGCGCGCGGATCCGACAGGACGGCGTGCATCGCGTCCAGGTCTCCTGACTCGGCCGTGCGCAGCAGCAGACGCTTGGTGACGATCCGCGTCACGTGAGAGCCCGCTCCAGCACCACGAAGGCCAGATCACTGCGAAGGGGCACGCCGAAACGGGGGTCCGTAGTGGGAAATGGCCGCGTTTCGCCGGTCAGCGCATATCCCCGCCGCTCATACCACTCGATCAGCTCGGTGCGCTGGACGATGACGGTCATCTCCATGATGCGGGCACCGAAGTGTTTCGCAGCCGCTTCCTCTGCGGCGGCGATCAGGTGCCGACCCGTGCCCTGGCCCTGCGCCGCAGGATCGACAGACAGCATGCCCAGATAGGCAAGGCCGCCGCCCTTGTCCGTCACCTGGACACAGCCGGTCAGACGGCCGCTCCGTTCGGCCAGCACCACCCGCTGGCGTGCGTCGCCGATCACGTCTGCCAGCGCCTCGGCGTCGATCCGCTGCCCGTCCAGCAGATCGGCCTCGTGGGTCCAGCCGCGCCGGGCGCTGTCGCCGCGATAGGCCGCGTGGACGAAGGGCTGCAGCTGCGCCACGTCGGCGGGGCCGGCGAAGCGGAACGTCAGATCAGACATCGACCAGCCTTTCCGCCACCGCCTCGCCAATCGCCAGCGAACTGGTCAGGCCGGGGCTCTCGATGCCGAACAGGGCGACCAGACCGTCGATCCCGTGGTCTTCGCGGCCGCGCAGCTGGAAGTCCGGCTGCGCCTCGCCCGGCCCGTGCAGCTTGGGCCGGATACCGGCGTAGTCGGGCGTCAGCGCGCCCTCCGGCAGGGCTGGCCAGAAGCGGCGGATGTAGCCTTCGAACTCGACGGCCTTGGCCGGATCGACCGAATAGTCTTCGGTCTCGATGAAAACGAGATCGGGACCGAAAACGGCCTGTCCGCCCAGGTCCTTGCGGTAGTGGGTGCCCAGCGCCCCGGGGATCGGCGGCGGATAGATCAGCCGCTCGAACGGGGCCTTGCCGGTCAGGCGGAAATAGACGCCCTTGCCGAAATGCCCGGCCGGGATGCGGTCGGCGGGATAGCCTGCGATCAAGGCCGCGACCGTCTGTGAAGCCAGACCCGGCGCGGTGACCAGCAGCCGGGTGGTCAGGGTCGCCCCGCCCTCCCCGCCCGCAGTGATCGTGAAGCCGCCGCCGGGCAGAGGCTCGGCCCGCTCGAATGGGGTCGCGACGACGACCGAGCCGCCCGCGTCCTCGATTTCACCCTGCAGGGCCAGCATATAGCCGTGGCTGTCGAACACCCCGCTCTCGGGTGACAGGATGGCGGCATGGGCGTTCAGCCCGGGCTCCAGCCCGCGGGCTTGTGACCCGGTCAGGTGCTCCAGCCCCTCGACGCCGTTGGCCGTCGCCTGCTGGAAGATGGCCTCGATCCGCCCGACCTCATCCTCCTGCGTGGCCACGACCAGCTTGCCGCATCTGCGGTAGTCGACCTTGTGGCTCTCGAGAAAGGCGTACAGCGTGCGCCGCCCCTCGACGCAGAAGCGCGCCTTCAGTGACCCGGTCGGGTAGTAGAGGCCGCCGTGGATGACCTCGGAATTGCGCGAGGAGACGCCCTGGCCGATATGCGGTTCCTTCTCCAGCACCAGCACCGACAGGCCCCGCTTCGCCAGTGCGCGGCCGCAGGCGAGACCGACCGCGCCGGCGCCCACCACCGTGGCGTCGAAGTCGTACCCGGTCATGGCGGACCGTAGCGCCGCTGCGCCTCGGTCTCGAAACTGCCGATCAACAGGGACACCGCCCGGTCGAAATTGGCCTGCAGCGCCGCATTCAGAAGCGGTGACCGGAAGGCGAAATCGATCGTGAACTCCAGCCGCGTGCCCCGGGGGTCCTCATGGAACTCCCAGCGGTTCTTCAGGTGCCGGAACGGTCCACGCAACAGGCCGACCTCGACCAGCGGCGCATTGCGGTCATGCCGGACCCAGGTCGAGAACCGCTCCTTGAGGAACGAAAACCCCACCTGCGCCTCCGCGTCGAGCAGATCGACCCCGGCGCTTTCCTCGCGCCGGTTCCAGACGCGCATGGACGTGACCCATCTCACGAAGCTCGGGTAGCTCTCGACATCCGCGACCAGCGCCGCGAGCTGGGCAGGGCTGTAGGGCAGGATGCGGGTGACACGGTGGACGGCCAAGCGGTGGTCAGCGTCCGGTGTGTGAAAGGCGCGCCGCCCGCAACCGTGCGAAGTCGTCGCCCGCATGGTGCGAACTGCGGGTCAGGGGCGAGGACGACACCATCAGGAAGCCCTTGGCCCGGGCGATGGCTTCATAGGCCTTGAACTCCTCCGGCGTGACGAACCGGTCGATGGCGGCATGCTTGCGGGTCGGCTGCAGATACTGGCCGATGGTGATGAAGTCGACGCCGGCCGAGCGCATGTCGTCCATCACCTGCATGACCTCCTCGCGGGTCTCGCCGAGGCCGACCATGATGCCGGACTTGGTGAACTGGTTGGGGTCGCGCTCCTTGACCATCTGCAGAAGGCGCAGACTGTGGAAGTAGCGGGCCCCGGGCCGGATCTTCAGATACAGCCGCGGCACGGTCTCGAGGTTGTGATTGAACACGTCGGGCGTCGAATCGATGACCACCCCGGCCGCGCCGTCCTTGCGCAGGAAGTCGGGCGTCAGGATCTCGATCGTCGTGTTCGGAGCCTGCAGCCGGATCTGGCGCACCACCTCGGCGAAATGGGCGGCGCCGCCGTCGGACAGATCATCCCGGTCCACGCTGGTGATGACGACGTGGTTCAGACCCAGCTGGGCCACGGCCAGGCCGACCTTGCCCGGCTCTTCCGGGTCCAGCGCCTGGGGCAGGCCCGTCTTCACGTTGCAGAAGGCGCAGGCCCGCGTGCAGGTGTCGCCCATGATCATCAGGGTGGCGTGCTTCTGGCTCCAGCACTCGCCGATATTGGGGCAGGCCGCCTCTTCACAGACGGTGACCAGGCCCTTGGCCTTCACGATGGCCCTGGTCTCGTTGTACTGGCCCGAGCCGGGGGCCTTGACGCGCAGCCAGTCGGGCTTGCGCAGCACGGCCGTTTCCGGACGGTTCTGCTTTTCCGGATGACGCAATTCAGCCGGCGTCTTCGTCAGGGTATCGATCAGCGTGACCAAGGCGTCGCGGGCTCCGGGCTGTGCGGAACCGCTATGTCGTCCTTCCGCGCGGCGAAGGCAAGGCAGGCCCCGGCCTCACGGCGGGTAACACATCTTTTCAAGCCGACATTGCGGCTCTAGTTTGCGCGCTCAACACAAGGCCGGGATCAACCCGGCACGGAGGATATCTTTGCGCGTACCCCTGGACCCCAAGGCCGGCGAGGAGACGATCTTCGACGCCCTGATCGCGGCCCGCGAAAAGTACGGCGACAAGGAAATTCTGGAAGACCAGGACCGCAAGCCCCTGACCTATACGGGCCTGATCCGGGCTGCCTTCGTGCTGGGCCGCAAGATTGCCGACATGACCGCACCGGGCGAGCGGGTCGGTATCCTGCTGCCCTCGAGCATGGGCGTCGTCGTCACCTACTATGGCCTGCACGCCCACGGCCGGGTGCCGGTGATGCTGAATTTCACCTCGGGCGAGGCCAATATCAAGGCGGCGATCAAGGCGTCCGGGCTCAAGAAGATCCTTACCGCCAAACGCTTCGTCACCCAGGCCAAGCTGGACGACCTGCTGGACGATCTGGCCACCGTCGCCGAGATCGTCTGGCTGGACGATGTGCGCAAGACGATCGGCCTGCAGGACAAGGTCTATGGCCTCATGGCCGGCCTGATGCCCAAACGCTTCCGGGTGAAGACCGACCCGTCCTCGCCGGGCGTGGTGCTGTTCACCTCGGGCAGTTTTGGCGCTCCCAAGGGCGTGGTGCTCAGCCAGTGGAACCTGGTCGCCAACTGCCGTCAGGTGGCCCAGCATATCGACCTGGATCCCGACTGGATCGTGCTCAATCCCCTGCCGACCTTCCACTGTTTCGGCTTGACCGGCGGGGTTCTGCTGCCGATCCTGAACGGGATGAAAGCCTTCCAGTACCCGTCGCCGCTGCACGCCAAGCAGATCGTCGAACTGATCCACGAGATAAAAGCCTCGCTTCTCTTCGCGACCGACACCTTCCTGAACCAGTGGGCGCGCGTGGCCGGACCGGACGACTTCGCCAGTCTGCAGTTCGTCGTGGCCGGGGCGGAAAAGGTGAAGGACGAAACCTACCACCTCTACAACACCAAATTCCACGGGCTGAAGCTGCTCGAAGGCTATGGAGCCACCGAGGCCGCACCCGTGGTGGCGGTCAATCATCCGGATCGCAACCGCCCCGGCACCGTCGGGCAGATGCTGCCCGGCATGGAATGGCGCATCGACCCGGTCGACGGCATTCTCGAGGGCGGCCGGCTGTTCCTGCGCGGACCCAACGTCATGCGGGGCTATCTGTCGGCCGACGACCCGCAAACGATCGAGCCGCTGGTGGGCGGCTGGCACGACACGGGTGATATCGTCGACATCGACAAGGACGGCTATGTCGCCATCCTCGGTCGGGTGAAGCGGTTCGCCAAGATCGGCGGCGAGATGGTGTCCCTGACGGCCGTCGAGGGTCTGGCCAGCGCGGTCTGGCCCGACTCGCGTCACGCCGTCGTCTCCATCCCCGACAGCCGCAAGGGCGAGAAGCTGGTCCTGTTCACCGACCGCAACGACGCCGACGTGGCGCGCCTCGCCGAATGGGCCCGCAGCCACGGTGCCCCGGAATTGGCCGTGCCGAAGAAGATCATGCGCGTCGCCGAGGTGCCGGTACTGGGCACGGGCAAGACCGACTATGTGTCGATCCAGCGGCTCGCGGAAATCGACAAGGCCGCCTGAAGGTCACGCCCTTGACTGCAACAGTAACAGTTTCAATATGACGGATGGTCCAGGCCGGGCCGGTGACGGAAGGAACTGAACCATGACCCTGTTCTCCAGGCTCGACCCCCATGCAGACACGGCGCTGGCGGGACTGCGCATCGTCTCCGGCCTGATGTTCATCCAGCACGGCACGCAGAAGATCTTCGGCTTTCCGGCCCCCGCGCGCGGACCCTTCGAACTCTTCAGCCAGATGGGCGTCGGCGGCGTACTGGAATTGGTCGGCGGGGCGCTGATCGTGCTCGGGCTGTTCACCCGGCCCGTGGCCTTCGTCCTGTCGGGGATGATGGCCGTGGCCTATGCCCAGTTCCACTGGCAGTTCGGGGGGGCCTCTGTCTTCCCGATGGTCAATCAGGGCGAGCTGGCCGCGTTGTACTGCTGGGTCTTCCTGTATCTGGCCTTCGCCGGACCCGGTGCCTGGGCTGTCGACCGGATCCTGAAGCGCAGGACCGACCTGGACTAGCCGAGCCGCACGCCCGTCATCGAGATCGAACCGCCTTCGATGACATCGTTGAAGAAGCTGACGTCGTCGCCCGGCAGGCGCTGGGCGGCGACATAGAGCAGCGGCAGAAAATGTTCGTCGGTCGGCACGCTCATCTGCGCGTCCTCGGCCAGACCGACCCAATTGATCAGCGCGCCGTCATCACCGCGGACCAGGGCGGATTTGACCGCCTCGTTGAAGCCGGTCGCCCACGGATAGGCGTCACCGCCCGTCCGCTTCCAGGTCCGCAGATTGTGCACGAAATCGCCCGAGCCGGCGATCACCACCCCCTCGTCACGCAGGGCCGACAGCTTGCGACCCAGGTCGAAATGCCCCTGGGCATCGAGCCGGCGGTCCAGCGACAGCTGCACCACCGGCACATCGGCCTCGGGCCAGACATGGGCCAGCACCGACCAGGTGCCGTGGTCCAGTCCCCAGTCCGTGGTCGGCGTCGCTCCGGTCAGGTCCGCGACCCGTCCTGCCAGATCGGGCGAGCCCGGGGCCGGGTATTGCATGGCGTGCAGGCTGTCGGGGAAGCCGCCGAAGTCGTGGAGGGTCTGTGGCCACGCCTGCGCCGTCACGCCCGGCCCGTCGGTTTCCCAATGGGCCGAGATCATGACGACACCCTTCGGCTTGCCGATCGCCTCGCCGAGGCCTTTCCAGACGGCTGCATAGGGACCGCCCAGCGCATTCATCGGCGACCCGTGGCCAAAGAAGACGGCCGGCTGGCGCATCAGCCGAACAGCTTCTTCGCTGTCTCGGCGACATAGCGGCCCTGCCAGCGTGCGCCTTCCAGTTCGTTGGCGCTGGGCTGACGGGATCCGTCGCCGCCGGTGATGGTGGTCGCGCCATAGGGCGAGCCGCCGGTCATCTCATCGATCCGCGACTGCCCGGCCCAGGCGTAGGGCAGGCCCGCGATCAGCATGCCGTGGTGCAGCAGGGTCTGGATCAGGCCGATCAGCGTCGTCTCCTGCCCGCCATGCTGGGTCGCCGTCGAGGTGAAGGCCGAGCCGACCTTGCCGACCAGCGCGCCCTTCATCCACACGCCGCCGCTCTGGTCCCAGAAATTCCGCATCTGCGACGAGGCGGTGCCATAGCGGGTGCCCGCGCCGACGATGACGGCGTCATAGCTCTCGAGGTCGGCCACCGTGGCGATCGGTGCCGCCTGGTCCAGCTTGTAGCCACTGGCCTTCGCCAGTTCGTCCGGCACAAGTTCCGGGACACGTTTGATGTCCACCACCGCGCCCTCGACCGACCGGGCCCCCTCGGCCACGGCCTCGGCCATGGTTTCGATGTGGCCGTAGGTGGAGTGATAGAGAACCAGAATCCGAGGCATGAAGCCCTCCAGGGAATGCACGGCACTGTTCCGCAACAGTACCTGTGCTTGATGTGGGGTTTCGGTGTCGGACCGCAAGCGCGTCGGGAAGAAAACCTGCTGCAGGCGCGTCTGTTCCGTCGCTAGCGACCGATCGGGCAAACGCGGTCGTAGAAGGCGCGATCGGCGGGCACGCCCTGCCCGCGCGTCAGCAGAAAGCGGTGTTCGACCACCATCGCCTGCTGTTCGATGTTCAATCCGCCCCAGGTGCAGTCCACCCCGACGGGATAGCGATAGGACGAGGGCCGGTCCCCCGCCTGCAGCTTGCCCCGCAACAGGTCGATTCCCTGCTGGGCCTGCCAGACATGGGTCAGTTCATGGACGAAGGTCGCCTGGAAACGGATCGGCGCAGTCGTCAAGTCGACGGGCAGCGCGCTTCCCGGCCAGACGATCCAGTCGCGGCCGAACCAGCGCCCTGCGACAAAGGCGCGGTCGAACGGCCGGGAAGACGACAGGAACCGGATCGGGTCGAGCGCCAGGGCATCGCCGAACGACGCCTCGGCCAGCGCCCGCTCACCATTCGTCAGTATACGGATCATTGACCGGCGTAGCCGCCTGTCGGGCTGACCCACTCCCAATGCCAGGGCTCATAGACATAGGGGGTAAAGCCGAAGCGCCCGGCGTTCCTCACCATCCAGCGATAGGTCGGGGTTCGGGTCATGTGCAGCCGGCTGGCCGGCGAGGTGTCGTCGACGCCGAGGTCCTCGAGACGACCGACGAACAGATCCACCGCGGTTCCGGTCCGGTGCGGCGAGCAGACCGCGCGTCTCAGGCCGTCGCAATTGCCGGACGCCGCGCATCGGGCCGCGTCCGCCTCGGGGTCGCGAAAGCCGGAAAAGATCTGCAGCAGCTCGGGGTCGTTCGCCATCTCCGGTACCTCCGCGCGGGCGGCGGCGACCATGCGGCGGTAGGCGTCCAGCACGTCGCGCCGCAGCAGCCGGGTCAGGCGATCGGCGTGTTCCTCCGCCTCCACCAGATAGCCGAGCTGATACAGCGGGGGCGGGTCGGGACACGGCTCCTGGCGCACCCGCGCCATGATGAAGGGCCGGCGCTCCTGCCACAGGCCGCGGAAGGTCTGGAAGGTCGCCGCGTCGAACCAGCCGGTCGGCGGCAGGCCATGTTCGATCTGGAACTCGGCCATCCGCCGCGCGAACACCGGCGAGCTGGGCGCGCAGTCTGTCGCCAGCTCATGCTGAACCAGCGGCAGATAGGTCTCCCAGCCATATTCGGTGGGCCCGAACGGCTTCCATTCCATCCGCTGCCACGAGGTGCCGTTGGCAAAGGCCGGGCCGGCCCATTCGATCGGATCGGCATCGCAGACCTCGGCCTGGCCCGACTGGGGCACCCGACCGCGAGTCTGGGCCTCGGCCGCCGTCGCCGCGAACAGGCTGGCGGCACTCAACAGCAGCAGGATCAGACGCGTCGGCATCCTGTGATGGTGACCCTGTCTGTGTGGCCGCCGCAAGGCCCTTGAGACGCATTGGCCTCAGGCTCGCACGTGACGCTCAAAATCGGCATGGTGGCCCTGACGGCCGACTCGGGCCGGATCGCCGGACGCACCCATGACCGACGCCCCCGTCGCCGAAGCCGCTCCTGTCCCCGCCCGCCGTTCCAACGCCATCCTCGCGGCCTTCTCAGGGCCCTGCCTGCCGCTGGCCGCCTTCGGCGTCGCCCTGCCTGTGACCCTGCCTGAGTTCTACGCGACCCATGTGGGGCTGGAGCTGGGCGTGGTGGCGGCGGTCTTCATGGCGGTGCGGCTGATCGACATCGTCTTCGACCCCTTCATCGGCTGGGGTATGGACAAGACCAAGACCCGGTGGGGCCGCTACCGGCCATGGATGGCGATCTCGACGCCGATCCTGATGCTGTCGGCCCTGATGATGTTCGTCCTGGTCCAGCCGGGCGCGGGTGCCGCCTACCTCTTCGGCTGGCTGCTGGTCCTCTACCTCGGCTTCTCGATCGGCACCCTCGGCCAGCTGGGCTGGGCCTCGGTGCTCGCGCCGCAATACGACCAGCGCAGCCGGGTCTACGGCTGGTGGCAGGTGTTCAACATCATCGGCGTGATCCTGATCCTGATCCTGCCTACCGTGGTGGTCCAGACCGGCCTCGGCGACTACGCCGCCGGCGTGCGCATCATGGGCTGGGCCATCATGATCGCCCTGCCCGTCACCATCGGCCTGGCCATGTTCGTGGTTCCCGAGCCGGTCAACGCCGGCGCGGCTCCCCATGGGGGACCGAAGGCCTACCTTGGCCTGTTCGGCAGGAAGACGGTGCGCAAGCTGCTGTTCGCCGACCTGCTGCTGGGCGTGGCACCCGGCATCACCGGCTCGCTGCTGTTCTTTTTCTTCGGCCAGATCAAGGGCTACGACCACACCCAGGCCTCGCTGTTCATGCTGTTCTATTTCGTCGCCGGACTGGTTGGCGCGCCGTTCTGGGCCTGGCTGGCCACCCGGGTCGGCAAGGACAAGGCCCTGGCCATCGCCAGCCTGGTCTTCGCGGTCTTCTACATCGGCGCCACCCTGGTCCCGGGCGGCAATTTCGCCCTGACAGCGGCGGCCATGTTCATCGCCGGCCTGCCCTACGCCGCCGGCCTGTTCCTGCTCCGGGCCATGATGGCCGATGCGGGCGACGAGGTTCGTCTCGACACGGGCGTGGACCGCACCGGCCTGATGTTCTCCATCCTGTCGGCCACGACCAAGATCGGCCATGTCGTGGCCCTGATCCCCTATCTGGTCCTGCAGGCCGTCGGCTTCCGCGCCATCCCGGGGGTCGAGGGCAACAGCGAGAGCTCGCTGATGACGCTGCAGATCCTGTTCATCCTGGTCCCCGGCCTGCTGCTGGCGGCGGCGGCCCTGGTGCTCAAGGGCTATCCCCTGACCCCCGCCCGCCACGAGGAAATCCGCAAGGCGCTGGACGCGCGCGACGGCGCGGCCGCCGCATGACCCCCATCGACCGCCTGAACGCCATCATGGTCCGCCTGCGCGATCCCGTCGGCGGCTGTCCGTGGGACGTGGAGCAGACCTTCGCCACCATCGCCCCCTACACCCTCGAGGAAGCCTATGAGGTCGCCGACGCCATCGAGCGCGGTGACATGGATGATCTCAAGTCCGAGCTCGGCGACCTGCTGTTCCAGACCGTCTTCCACGCCCGCATGGCCGAGGAACAGGGGCTGTTCGCCTTCGACGACGTGGCCAACGCCATCGCCGACAAGCTGGAGCGCCGCCACCCCCACGTCTTCGGAGACGAGGCCGCCAAACCCGACGGCGTGGCCCAGAAGGCCCGCTGGGAAGACATCAAGGCCGCCGAACGCGCGGGCAAGGCCCAGCACGGCGTGCTCGACGACGTCCCCGTCGGCCTGCCCGCCCTCGCCCGCGCCGCCAAACTGACCAGACGCGCCGCCCGCGTCGGCTTCGACTGGCCCTCGACCGACGAGGTCTTCGACAAGCTGCACGAGGAGGTCGCCGAACTCCGCGTCGAGATCGCCGCCGGCGACCTCGACAAGGCCCGCGACGAGGTCGGCGACCTGCTGTTCGTGGTCGCCAATCTGGCCCGCAAGCTGGGGGTCGAGCCGGAAGACGCCCTGCGCGGAGCCAATGCGAAATTCATCCGCCGGTTCGGCTTCATCGAGGCGGCACTGGCGAGGGACGGGCGGTCGCCGGACCAGTCCGACCTGGCCGAGATGGACGCGCTGTGGGACGCGGCGAAGGCGCACGAGAGGGGCTGATACCCTAACCTGAGATTGTATTCTCTGGCACTGCTTATCCTCTGCAGGCAAACTGCCCCCTGTCTCCTCCCCACGCAGTGGGGAGGGGGACCACGAAGTGGTGGAGGGGTCTTGACCGCGCTCCTGACTGTGGAAAGGGCCCGCGAACTGCGCCGGCGCATGACGCCCCCTGAAGCGCGGCTATGGGTCTGCCTGCGCGGCAAACGACTGGCGGGCCTCAAGTTTCGCCGTCAACATCCGATCGGCCCCTACATCCTCGACTTCTACTGCGCTGCGGCAAGACTGGCAGTAGAGGTCGACGGGCAGAGCCATCAGCATCCGGAGCGGATTGACCACGACGCGCGTCGTACGGCCTGGCTGCGCGAACAAGGCGTGCGGGTCGTCCGGCTCGCCGCCGAAGATGTCCGGCTGCACCTGGATGGGGTGGTGGATTTCATCAGACGCAAGGCGACGGAACGGTGCGGCGGCTGATACCCATCCACCGCTTCGCGGTCCCCCTCCCCATTCGCTTCGCGAACAGGGAGGAGACAATGTGTTAGCCTGTCTGAAACTGCCGCTCGAACCGCCCCAGCGCCGCCGGGTGCAGCCGTACCGTCACATGTGTCCGGCCCTCGTCGTCCGTATCCCGCCCGGTGACCCGCCCGTTCTCATACAGCCAGGCCAGCGCCTCGCCCTGCGAGGGCAGCAGCACCAGTTCCGTCTCCGGATCGTCGTCGATCAGGCCGGCGATGGTCTCGCGCAGGGCCTCGATCCCCTCCCCGGTCCAGGCCGAGACCGCGACCGCCTTGCCGTCGCGGGCCAGCCGTTCGGCCTGGCCCAGAACGGCCTCGCGCACGTCCTCATCGAGCAGGTCGGTCTTGTTCCAGACCTCGAGCACCCGCCGCGTCTTGCCCTCCGGCGTTTCGATCTGCTTCAGCACCGTCTCGACGTCCTTCGCCTGAGCCTCGCTGTCGGCCGAGGCGATGTCGCGGACGTGCAGGATCAGATCGGCCTCGCCCACCTCCTCCAGCGTCGCCCGGAAGCTCTCGACCAGTTCGTGTGGCAGGTCCGAGATGAAGCCGACCGTGTCGGCCACGATGGCCGGCCGGCCCTGCGGCAGGCGGATGGTGCGCTGGGTGGTGTCGAGAGTGGCGAACAGCAGGTCCTTGGCCACCACGTCCGAGCCCGTCAGCCGGTTGAACAGGGTCGACTTGCCGGCGTTGGTGTAGCCGACCAGGGCGATGGTCGGGAACGGCACCTTCTGGCGCTGTTTGCGGTGCAGGCCGCGGGTGCGGCGCACCTCGTCGAGCTCGACCTTCAGCTTGACGATCCGGTCGGCGATCATCCGCCGGTCCAGCTCGATCTGGGTCTCGCCGGGGCCGCCCATGGTTCCGGATCCGCCGCGTTGCCGCTCGAGGTGGGTCCAGGTCCGCACCAGCCGCGACTTCTCATAGTCCAGCCGCGCCAGCTCGACCTGCAGGCGTCCCTCCTTGGTCCGGGCGCGACGGCCGAAGATCTCGAGGATCAGGCCGGTGCGGTCGATGACCTTGCAGTCCCAGGCCTTTTCGAGATTGCGCTGCTGCACCGGCGACAGGTGGTCATCGACCACCACGGCCTCGGCCTCGGCAGCGCGGACCAGGGCCGCCAGCTCCTCCACCTTGCCCGTTCCGAACAGGGTGGCGGGCGTGGGCTTGCGGACGCGCACGATCTCCTCGGCGCGGACGTCGAGGTCCAGCGCGCGGGCGAGTCCGACCGCCTCTTCCAGTCGCTCCACGGACTGGCGCGAGCTCTCGCTGGCACCGAAGCCCGACCGCTCTGGATGGATGACGATGGCCCGGATCAGCGGGACGGCGTGGTCGATGTGTTTCGTAGACAAGTGGACGGTTGCTGCTTTCTGCTCACGGCCCGACGCCTTTCCGTCATCCTCGGGCTTGTCCCGAGGATCCATCGCGGCTCTGGCGCGGGCGCTGGTCGTTCGCACCGATGTCGGCGCGACCTTCAACGCTCCGGAAATCGGAACGATGGGTCCTCGGGACAAGCCCGAGGATGACGGAAGTTTGGAAGATCAATCCTCGTCGGCGTCCGGCTCGTACAGCTGCACGGGTGCCGACGGCATGATGGTCGAGATGGCGTGTTTGTAGACCAGCTGCGACTGGCCATCACGGCGCAGCAGCACACAGAAGTTGTCGAACCAGGTCACGATGCCCTGCAGCTTGACGCCGTTGACCAGGAAGATGGTCAGCGGTGTCTTGGTCTTGCGCACGCTGTTGAGGAAGGTGTCCTGAAGGTTCTTGGACTTGTCTTGCGACATGGCAGGTTCAGCCTGTTCTTGCTTGTTCTCCGGCCGAGGGGGAGCGGCGCGGGGCTGGATCGGATGTCCGGCCCCTCATCTTAGCCACCGGCCGCCAGGCGCCGCAACGTCTAGATGGCGTCGCGGATCGCCTGATCGAGATACAGCGTGCGCAGCCGGGTCGCGATCGGGCCCGGCTTGCCGTCGCCGATCTTCACCCCGTCGATGGAGGTCGCCGGCATGACGAAGCCGCTGGCCGAGGTATAGAAGGCCTCCCGGGCGCGCTTGGCCTCATCGACGCTGAACGCGCGCTCCTCGAACGCCAGACCCTCTTCCTCGATCAGCTTCAGCACCGCCGCGCGGGTAATCCCGCGCAGGATGTTGGACTGGGAATCCCGCGTCCTCAGCGTGCCGGTCTCATCGACGATCCAGGCATTGGTTGACGAGCCTTCGGTGACCAGACCCATTTCGTCGACCATCCAGGCCTCGGCGGCACCCTTCTCCTTTGCCGCCTGCTTGGCCAGGACGTTGGGCAGAAGACCGACGGTCTTGATGTCGCAGCGGCCCCAGCGGATGTCCGGATGTGTGACCACCGCCACGCCCTTCTTCGCTGCCGCATTCCCCTTCGACAGGGGCAGCGAACGGGCGGTGACGACCACGCTGGGGGCCGTGCCCTCGGGGGGGAACGGATGGTCGCGGCGGGCCGTGCCGCGCGTCACCTGCAGATAGACGATCCCCTCGCGCACCCGGTTGCGCCGCACGGTCTCGTTCAGGACCCGGCCGAGCGCCTCGGACGTCATCGGAACGGGGATCTGCAGTTCGGTCAGGCTGCGGTGCAGGCGCGTCATATGTCCGTCGAAATCGGCCAGACGGCCATCGAAGACCGACCAGACCTCATAGACGCCGTCGGCGAACTGAAAGCCGCGATCCTCGACATGGATCACGGCCTGGCCATGCGGCTGGTACTGACCGTTGACGTAAGCGACGCGGCTCATTCTTCGACGACCTCTTCGATGTCTTCCTCACCACCGCGCGACGGCGACACGCCCAGCGATTTGAGCTTCCGGTGCAGCGCCGACCGCTCCATGCCGATAAAGGCCGCGGTGCGCGAGATATTGCCGCCGAAGCGCATGATCTGGGCCGCCAGATACTCCCGCTCGAACACCTCGCGGGCCTCGCGCAGCGGCAGGGCGATGATGCGTTCGCCGCCCAGGGTGCCGGTCGAATTGGCGTTGGTCGCCTCCTGCGGCAGCATGTCTGCGCTGATCGGCTCATCGGGATCGCCCGTGGCCAGGATCAGCAGCCGCTCCACATTGTTGCGCAACTGCCGGACGTTGCCGGGCCAGGGATGGACCTGCAGCACGGCGATGGCGTCGTCGCCCAGCCGCCGCCGCGTCAGGCCCTGCGACGCCGACAGGGTGTCGATGAAATAGTCGATCAGCTCCTGGATGTCCTCGCGCCGTTCGGACAGGGCGGGCACCCGGATCGGCACCACGTTCAGCCGGTGGAACAGATCCTCGCGGAACCGGCCCTCGGCGATCTCCTGCTTCAGGTCGCGCGAGGTCGAGGTGACCACGCGGATGTCGACCTGCACGTCCTGCTCGCCCCCGACGCGGCGGAAGCGCTGCTCGACCAGCACCCGCAGGACCCGGCTCTGGCTTTCGCGCGGCATGTCGCCGACGTCGTCCAGATAGAGGGTGCCGTTATGGGCGCGTTCGAAGACGCCGATCTTGCGCGGGCGACCGTCGACGCCCTCCTCGCCGAACAGTTCCAGATCCAGCCGTTCGGGCGTCATGCCGGCGGCGGCGATGGCGACGAACTCGCCTCTGGAGCGGGCGCTGGCCTCATGGATCTGGCGCGCGACCAGCTCCTTGCCCGAGCCCGGAGGACCCGAGATCAACACCCGGCTGTTGGCCGGCGCGACCTTGGCGACCGTGCTGCGCAGCGCCTGGGCCGCCGCCGACCGGCCGATAAAGCCGCTGGGGGCCGCGACCTGGGCCCGCAGGCGGCGGTTCTCGCGCTTGAGCGAGGTCGCTTCCAGCGCGCGCTGCACGACCACGACCAGCCGATCCGACTTGAACGGCTTTTCGATGAAGTCATAGGCTCCGCGCTGGAGCGCGGTGACCGCCGTCTCGATATTGCCGTGGCCCGAGATCATCACCACCGGCAGGTCAGGATCCAGCTCCTTGATTACGTCCAGCAGTTCCAGCCCGTCCAGACCGCCGCCCTGCATCCAGATGTCCAGCAGCGCCAGCGACGGCTTGCGGGCGCGGATCGCGGCCAGCGCCTCGTCCGAGTTGGAGGCCACGCGCACGGCGTGGCCCTCGTCCTCAAGCAGGCCGGAGACCAGTTCGCGGATGTCGGCCTCGTCGTCGACGACCAGAATGTCGGCTCCCGTGGATCGCATGACGCCTCGCTATTCGGCGGCCGGAACAGTCGGAGATCGGGAGGCTTTCGCCGCCTTCGCCCCGGCGGTGCCGGTCGATTTGGGTTGGGATTTCAGGGGAAAGATCAGGCAGACGCGCGCGCCTGACAGGTGTTCGGCGTCGGCCAGCTTCAGCTCTCCGCCGTGGTCCTCACAGATGCGTTTGACGATGGCGAGACCCAGGCCGGTGCCCTTTTCCCGTGTCGTCACATAGGGTTCGGTCAGCCGGTCGCGGTCCTTGACGGGCAGACCCATGCCGTCGTCCTCGATGACGAAGATCGCGGTCTCGTCCTCGACCGACAGCCGCGCCGATATGCCCGGGCGGGCACCGTCGCCGTCCCGGGGCGCGATGGCCCGCCGTGCGGCCACGGCCTCGCCGGCGTTCTTGAGGATATTGGCCAGCGCCTGGCCGATCATGGGACGGTCCGCGTGCAGGACGACCTTGGGGAGGGGTTCGATCAGCTCGACGCCGATCCCGGCCGCTGCCACCCGCTGGGCGAACACCGCCTCGCGCAGCAGTTCGGCCGGATCGGTCGCGGTGAAGCGCGGGGCGGGCATGCGGGCGAAGGACGAGAATTCGTCCACCATCCGGCCGATGTCGCCGACCTGACGGATGATGGTCTCGGTGCAGCGGTCGAACACCTCGACGTCGTCCATGACCTGGCCGCGATAGCGTCGGCGCAGCCGCTCGGCCGACAACTGGATCGGGGTCAGGGGGTTCTTGATCTCATGCGCGATCCGGCGTGCGACGTCGCGCCAGGCGGCGTTGCGCTGGGCCGTGACCAGACGGGTGATGTCGTCGAAGGTCAGCACCATCTCGCCGCCGACGCCGCCCTCGATGCGGACGCGCAGGCGACGGGTCTCGCCCTCGAGGCTGACGTCGATCTCTTCCTCGATATGGGCCTCGGCCCGGCCGGCCAGTTCGCTGAGCTCGGGCGACACATCGCCCAGCGGACGGCCGATGATATGGGGGTCACGGATCGCGAGCAGTTCGACCGCGCTGTCGTTGATGGCCGAGACCCGGCGCATCCGATCGAGGCCGATGACGCCGGCCGACACGCCGGACAGGACCGTTTCGATGAACAGGCTCCGGCCTCGCGCTTCCTCGCTGGCGGCCCTCAGCGCGGCCTGCTGCGCCTCCAGGTCACCGGTCATGCGGTTGAAGGCCGCCGACAGGGTCTTGATCTCGCCCGGCCCGTCCTCGCCGTTGACGCGCGCGGTCAGGTCGCCTGCCGCCACCTTGTCCGCCGCCTCGACCAGCCGCCCGATCGGCGCCGAAATGGCGCTGGCCGCCGACATGCCCAGCCAGATGGCACCGACCAGCACCAACAGCGCCGTCTCGACATAGCTCAGCGCGAACGCCGCCTGGATTCGCTGGCGGCTCTCCTTGGCCTCGCGATAGGCGACGATGGACTCCTCGCCGTTGCGCATCTGGGCGATCAGGCCGTCCTTCAGCGGGCGCACGAGATACAGATAGGCGTCGCCATAGGCCGGCAAGGCGATCAGGGAGCGCACCGCGTCCGGATTCTCCGTGATCTGCTGCGGAGGCTCCCCGCCTTCGGCCGCAGCCTCCAGGATGGCGCGCGGCGGCGCGACATAGGGCGGCGCGCCGGGGGCCTCGCCGCTGGCAAGGACCTCGCCTTCCGACCCAAGGATGTAGATCGCCGGATAGCCGAAAAGATCGGCGATCTGCATCAGGGCATCGGAGAACTGGATCCGGTTGTCAAAAAGCGGCCGGGCTCCGACCAGCTGGTCCGATATGACCCGCAGGTCGCCGTCCATTTCGGAAGACACATCCTTCAGATAGGCCTTGCCGATCAGGGCACCGTTATCGACCGCTGACTTGACGTTCTCGCTGAACCATTGGTCCACACCGCGGTTGACCAGCACGCCGAAGACGAGGGCGATCAGCACGGCGGGCACGAGGGCCACCGTGGAGAACAGGGTCACGAACCGCAGATGGAGGCGCGCACCCGCATCGGTCCGACGGCGGAACAGCATCAGCGCCCGACGGCCCACCACGGCCGCCAGTCCGGCGATCAGCAATAGGTTGGTGCCGAGGATGATCAGCACAGCCTGGCTGGCGGTCGCCCGCGCGCCCTCGCCGGTGCTCCCCGGGGCTATGGCAACCAGCCAGATGGCCGCGACGGTGATCAGGAAGGCAAGGGCGTAGATGATCAGGAAGGCGTTCCGCCGCCGCTCCTCCGACCAGCCGGCGAACCAGCGCACCGCACCGCGTCGTTCAGCGGCCGGTGTGGTCTCTGCTGCGGCGGGCGGTGTATCCGTCATACCACGCCAGCTTCAACCACCTGTGGCGAAATATCAACAGGTTGGTTGCCGGAATGTGTCACCGGACGCCAGAGTCCCGCCAGCGCCCGCTCCACCTCCTCCGGACGTTCGAGGCGGCACAGCCGGGCCTTGGCCGCCCGCCGCGCCAGCGGATCTTCCGGCCACGGGGCCTGTTCAACATACCACCCGAGATGTTTGCGGAACATCTTCAGTCCCAGCGGCAGGCCGTAGAAGGCGACGGACGCCCGCAGGTGTTCGAGGACGATTCCAAGCCGCTCGTCCCGTCCGGGCTCCAGCAACACCGTGCCGTCCGCCAGCGCCCGCTCCATGTGCGCCGCCAGCCAGGGCCGGCCATAGACGCCGCGGCCCAGCATCAGGGCGTCCGCGCCCGACTGACGCAGCGCCTCGCGGGCGTCGTCAGCCGTCAGGATGTCGCCGTTGACGATGACCGGAATCCCCACCGCCGCCTTGACCTCGCCGACCGCCGTCCAGTCGGCCTGGCCGGTGTAGAATTGGGCCCGCGTCCGTCCGTGCACGGTCACGGCCCGCACGCCGATCTCCTCGGCCCGTTTCGCCAGCAGCGGCGCGTTGCGGTGCGCGTCGTCCCAGCCCAGCCGCATCTTGACCGTCACGGGCCGAGAGGTCGCCTCCACCGCCGCCTGCATCAGCCGGCAGGCCAGATCGGGCGTCCGCATCAGGGCCGAGCCGCAGGCCGAACCCGTGACCTCCTTGGCCGGGCAGCCGAAATTCAGATCGATGATGTCGGCCCCGGCCTTCTCGGCCATGCGCGCGCCTTCGGCCATGGTCTCGGGATCCCGGCCGACCAGCTGGATCACCGTCAGGGGCAGGCCCTCGCCCACCGCCGCGCGCCGCACGACGTCGGGCCGGGCCCGGGCCAGCTCGGCGGCGGCCACCATCTCGGTCGCGACATAGGCCGCGCCCAGCCGACTGGCCAGCCGCCGGAACGGCAGGTCGGTGATCCCGGTCATGGGCGCGGTCAGCACCCGTCCGGGCACCCATACGTCGCCGATCTGCAGGCCGCTGGTCATGCGCGGGCAGATAGGGCCTTTGGGCCGTCGGGTCCAATCACGCCGCGTGCAACAGAGCCGGCCCCTGTTCTGGAGGTCTCGTCAGCGGCCCATGGGGTGGCTAGAACCGTCGCCATGAGCTTTTCCGCCATTATCGTCGCCGCCGGCACCGGATCCCGCGCGGGCGAACCCAAGCAATGGCGCAGACTGGGCGGACGGCCGGTGTTGCGCTGGTCCGTCGAGGCCCTGCTGTCCGCCGGCGCCTCGGAACTGGTGGTGGTCGTCGCGGCCGGTGCCGAAGATCTGGCGGCGGACGCGCTGGCCGGGCTGGACGGCTGGGTCGCCGTCCCGGGGGGTGAGACACGCGCGGCTTCGGTTCAGGCCGGCCTGAATGCCTTGAAGGCACGGTCCGGCGCAAAGGTGTTGATCCACGACGCGGCCCGCCCGCTGCTCGACCCGGCCACGATCGCCCGGGTTCTGTCCGCCCTCGATCATCATGAGGCCGTCGTGCCGGTCCTGCCGGTCGCCGACAGCCTGCGCCGCGGCTCGGACGGCGTGATGGGCGAGTCCGTCGACCGGGAGGGCCTGTGGCGGGCGCAGACGCCGCAGGGTTTCCGGCTTGAGGCCATCCTGGGCGCCTATGCCGCCTGGCCCGACTCTTCACCGCCGACCGACGATGTCGAGGTCGCGCGCCGCGCCGGGCGGACGGTCGCCATGGTGGCCGGCGACGCCCGGCTGATGAAACTGACCTTCCCCGAGGATTTTGCCATGGCCGAAGCGCTCATTCCCCGCCAGATCCGCGTGGGCCAGGGCTTTGATGCCCACCGCTGGGGGCCCGGCACCTCGGTCTGGCTGTGCGGCGTCGAAATCCCCCATGACCAGACCCTGATCGGTCATTCCGACGCCGACGCGGGGCTGCACGCCCTGACCGACGCCATTCTGGGGGCCATGGGAGACGGCGACATCGGCGACCATTTCCCCCCCACCGATCCGCAGTGGAAGGGGGCGTCTTCGGACCTCTTCCTGATCCACGCGGTCGAGCGGCTGGCCGCGCGGGGCGGCCGTCTGGTCAATGTCGACGTGACCCTGATCTGCGAGCGGCCGAAGGTGAAGCCGCACCGTCAGGCCATGCGCGAACGCCTCGCCGGGCTTCTGTCCCTCCCGATCGACGCCGTCAGCGTCAAGGCCACGACGACCGAGGCCATGGGCTTCACCGGTCGCGGCGAAGGTCTCGCGGCCCAGGCCCTGGCGACCATCGAACTGCCGGTCTAGAGCGGACGCTCCGGCGGCGGGACCATGCTGCGCCACAGCGAGCCGAACAGGTTGACGTAGTCGTCGGTCCAGGGCCGCACGGTCGTCGGCAGCGGCTGCTTCCACCGGATGTCGCGCCGGAAGTCCGCCAGCCCTTCCGGCGTCGGCGACAGGATCAGCGCCTCGGTCGAGGCCTCGGCCATCTCCGGCGAGGAGTCCTTCTCGTAATAGATCTGGTGCAGGCTCGCCTTGCCCAGCGCCTGGGCCGCCGCGATGGCCGGCAGGGTGATGTCGAGGTTCCGGTTCGACAGGTGAAGCAGCACCACCCCGTCCGGCTTCAGCAGCTTCAGATAGCCGTCGATGGCCTCGGCTGTCAGCAGGTGGGTCGGGACGGCGTCGGACGAGAAGGCGTCGATGATCAGCAGGTCGTAGGACCCGGCGGGCTGCTTCGCCAGGGTCAGGCGCGCATCGCCCAGCACCGTGTCGATCGGGCCGGAGGCGCAGTCAGAGATGTAGGTGAACCATTCCGGATCGCGCGACAGCCGGTCGACCATGGGGTCGATCTCGAAGAAGGTCATGGTGTCTTCGGCGCGTTTGTAGGTCGCCATGGCGCCCGAGCCCTGACCGACGACACCGATACGGGCCGGACCGCGGGCCTCGATCATCTCGGCCGCCTGGCCGATCGGCGTGGCGGGGGCGTAGTAGAGGGTCGGCACGCAGTCGAAGCGCGGGTCCCGCGCCTGGGCCCCGTGCAGGGTCGTCCCGTGCATCAGCACATTGACGTCGCCGCCCAGCCGGGGATCGGGCGAATTGGCCACGCGCATCACCCCGAAGAAGCTGCGCTCCGAATAGCTCCAGTCATAGCCGCGCGCGATCCACTGCGACGACAGGGTGATGGCCAGCAGGATGGCGGTAAAGGCCGGCGCCCGGTCCCGCACGAGGAAGCCGCAGATCGCCGCAGGCAACAGGATGATAAGCGCCAGCTGGCCCATCGCGAACGGCGAGGCCGCATAGAAGGCGGCTCGCGCGCCGTCGTTGCTGTTCAGCCAGATCGCCAGCGGCACCGGCACGGCCGCGACCACCAGGGCCGCCACAAGGAGGCCCGTCTGGGTCGCGTTGAGCCGCCCCCTGCCCCACGGCCGGGCCAGGCCGACCAGCACCAGGACCAGCGGATACTCCCAGACCATGTTGAAGATCACCGGAGCCAGCAGGGCGGTGAAGGCTCCACCGACCACGCCGCCCAGCGACATCAGCAGATAGAATTCCGTCAGCCTGTCAGGCGCCGGACGACGCGCCGCCAGAAGCTGGTGGCACATCAGGGCGGCGAAGAAGAAGGCCGTCAGATGGATGGCGAAGGCCATGCTCCAGTTGGACGACCGGAAGGCGACCGTCAGCACGCACACCGCCCCGACCGCCGCCTGCACCGGCAGGGTGATCTTCAGCGGAATCCACGGCCGGTTCTGGAAGGCGATGACGAAGGTCAGCAGATACAGGGCCAGCGGTACGACCCAAAGGAAGGGGGCCGAGGCCACATCGGTCGACAGGTGGGAGGTCACGCCCAGCATCAGGCTGGACGGTGCCGCCGCCAGCAGCACCAGAATGACCTTGTCGCGCAGGGTCATCGGCGGGCTGGCGGCCAGCCGGGCGGGCTCTGTCGTGCGATCCAGACGCCGCCCCCAGACCACGAAGGCCAGGGCCACGATCATCAGCATGAAGGCGACATAGCCGCCGCTCCAGCCCAGTCGCTGTCCCGACAAGGTCGCCAGCGGCTCGATCAGGACGGGATAGGACAGAAGGGCGAGAAAACTGCCGAGGTTGGAGGCGGCGTACAGCACATAGGGGTTCTGCCCGTCGGCGTATCCGGCCCGCACCCGCGCATACCAGGCCTGGAGCAGAGGCGCGGTCGCCGACAGCACCGCGAACGGGGCTCCGACCGACAGCGCAAGGGTCGCGAGCAACCAGCCTACGGGTGCCGACGGATTGGGGTCGCCCAGCCATCCGTTGATGTGCAGGGGCAGGAACAGGGCGGCCGCGACCAGCAGGCCCAGGTGGATCGCCACCTGGGTCTTGATCGAGCCGACCTTCTGCAGCGCGTGGGCGTAGGCATAGCCAGCCAGCAGCGCGGTCTGGAAGAAGACCATCGCCGTGTTCCACACCGCCGGCGATCCGCCCAGCATGGGCAGCACCAGCTTGGTCACCATCGGCTGCACCACGAACACCAGCGACGCCGAGGTGAAGATGGCCAGGGCGAACAGCAGCGGTGTCACCCGGTCGGCCGGCTTGTCGGGCGTGCCGGTGTGAATGCCCGTCTCCAGGTCCCGGTCGCCGGTGGTGTCGCTCATGCCCGCCCCGTATGCTTGCGCCGTTACCGGGCACATGGGCCTACACTGGACCGACTCGCCGCCCCTTCGGAAGGCCCCCGCCGATGTTCCCCGACGATATTGACGCACTGGCCCGGCAGGTGATCGACACCGCCCTCGTCCGCGGCCTGATGATCGCCACGGCCGAGAGCTGCACCGGCGGCCTGATCGCGGCCGCCCTGACCGCCGTACCGGGCTCGTCGGCCGTGCTGGAGCGAGGCTTCGTCACCTACAGCAACGCCGCCAAGACCGGGATGCTGGGTGTTCCTGCCGGTCTCATCGACATGCACGGTGCGGTGTCGGAACCCGTCGCCCGCGCCATGGCCGCGGGGGCCGTCGAACGGTCCGGAGCCTCGGTCTCCGTCTCGGTCACGGGCATCGCCGGTCCGGGCGGAGGCTCGGACGACAAGCCCGTCGGCCTCGTCCATTTCGGCGCGGCGGGGCCGGGCGGCGTGTGTCATACCGAGCGTCGATTCGGCGACCGGGGCCGCGAGGCGATCCGTCTGGAAAGCGTGCGGGTCGCCCTGCACCTGCTGCTCGACCGGATCGACGCATGATCGTCGATGCCCGGGGACACCGCTGCCCGACCCCCAGTCTGAAACTGCAGAAGGCGATGCGCGGGACGCCGGCGCTGACGCGTCTGAGCCTGCTGGCCACCGATCCGATGGCCCGGATCGATGTGCCGCACCTGATGACCGGCCTCGGCGGTCGCGTCGTCTCGATCGACGAAACGGATGGTGTCCTGACTATCGTGGTCGAGACGCCCGCCGCTCCGACAGATTGACCACGCTCTCCGGCAGGGGCGCGTCCGGCTCGATCTCGGGCGCACCGACCGAACGCGCCGCAATCTCCATCTCGGTGGTGAAGGCCCCGCCATAGAAGATGGCGTTGACGTTCCACGACAGCCAGATCAGCAGCACCACCACCGCGCCGACCGAGCCATAGGTCGCCCCCAGCGGGGCGATCTGCTCGACATAGATGGCGCACAGCCAGGACGAGATGGTGGACATCACCGTCGCGACCAGCCCGCCGGCGATCGAGGGGGCCCAGGCCACCGGGGTCCGGTGCGACATGGCATAGCGATAGAGCATGGTCAGGCCGATCGCGAGGCCGAGCGCCGGCCACAGGCCGTCGAGGGCGATCCCGCCGCCGGTCGGCCCCGCGGCCCCGTCGACGAGCGGCCCGGTGTGCTCCAGCAGCCGCGAGGTCACGACCGCGCCCGAAACGACGGTGAACAGCAGGAAGGCCCCGACGGCGACGAAGAAGGCCAGCAGGTTGAATTTGAAGAAGCCGTGCGGCTCCTTCTCATCATGGATCAGGTTCAGCCCGGCCAGCAGGGCCTTGAAACCGCGATGCGCGGCATAGCCGCCGATCACGAGGGCGAAGAAGCTCTGCGCCGACACCGTCCGCGCCGAAGCATTGGCCAGCCGCTCAATCTCGAGCCTGAAGATGGCGCGGGCGGCCGTCGGCATGACATCCGCAAGTGCCGCCGCCTGTTCGCTGACCTGGGTGATCGACAGGACCGCCTTGTAGAAGCCGATCAGGATGGCGATGGCCGGAAACACCGCCAACAGGGCGAAGAACGAGACTCCGCCCGTGTACAGCATCACGTCGCGGCCCCAGCTGCGCGTGAACGCCCGGACTGCCAGCCTGCCCCACAGCATGGGCGTGGCCCAGCGCGCGGCGGTTTCGATGTCTGATCTGGCCTGCAACCCGGTCCCCACAACCCTCTAGCCCGCACTTCTACCGCAATTCGTCCCCGGTGAAAGCAGTGCTGGGGATAGCGTATCGCGCAACCGTTGCTTCCGGCCCGCGACGCTCGCTATGGTCCGGCGCCTTGGAAAACACGCCCGCGACCTGGGCGTGGCTGGAGATATCGCACTTGGGTTCCGATCCGCGCATTCTGGTCGTCGCGCCTGACGACGACCTGATCGGCCCGCTGTGTCAGGGCCTGGACGCCCTGGGCTGGCGCACGGTCACGGCCCGCTCTCTCGCCGGGGCCATCCAGACCCTGATCGACTGGCCGCTGGAAGCGGTGCTGCTGGACGCCCGGCTGCCCGACGCCATCGACGGTGCCGCCGCCTTGCGCCAGACGGCCTCGCCCCGTCGCCTCCCCATCCTCGCCATAGGCAGCGAGGCTGCAGGCTGGCCACCCGGCTCCGCCGACATCGTTATGTCCAGTCCACCGCACGCCGCCCAGGCCGCCCTGCGTCTGGAGAACCTGATCCGTTCCGCCATCGCCGAAGAGGAAGTCAGCCTGCGCGGGGCCACCTTCGCAGCGCGTGGCCAGCCCCTGCCCGTCACAGACTCCGATGCGACCCCGCTCCGGGTCCTCGCCGCGGGCAAGCCGGACCGGCATTTCCTCGCCCTCTCCAACGCCCTGGCCGAACGCGGCTGCGAGGTCGTGGCTGCGCCCACGCCCTACACCGCCTTCGACTACCTGCATGAAAAGCCGTTCGACGCCGCCGTACTCTGGGGGGCCGAGGATCACACGCCGGCGCTGTCGATCGCCTCGGGCATGAAGCGCAATACCCGCCTGTATCATATCCCGGTGGTGCTCTATCTGCGCGGTGCCGGCGAGATCAACCTGGCGGAGCTGTACAATCGGGGTTTCGCCGATGTCGCGGCCGCGGACACACCGGAAGACGAAACCGCCGAACGGATCACCGCCCTCGCCCTTGCACATCGCCGCCACGTCGCCATCCGCAAGGCGCTGGAAAGCGCGCGCGGCTCGGGCCTGACCGATCCGGCAACCGGCCTGTTCACACCCCAGCTGTTCGCCAGCCATCTGGGCCGTATCGCCGAGAGCGCGCGCCTGCGACGCCGGCCCCTGTCCGTCGCGGTCCTTCGGGTGTCAGAAACTGACGCGGTGATCGAGGCCCGCAAGGGCGGCTGGCTGGATCGCGCCCTGCCCCAGATCGGTGCCATGGTCTCGCGCCTGATCCGGACCGAGGACACCGCCGCCCGCCTCTCGGCGGACGTTTTCGCCCTCGCCCTGCCCGCCACCCACGGCGCACCGGCCCGGATCGCCGCCGACCGGATCGCAGCGGTGATCGGCTGCACGGCCTTCGACGCCGGAACCGACCGATCACCGTTCGTGGTCGAGTTCGAGGTCGGCGTGGCCGAGATCGCGCCCGGCGAAACCCCGGCCGCCGTACTGGAACGCGCCTCAAGGGATGTGCGCGCACCCGGCTGAGGCTCATTTGACAATCTGATTTGTCTAATACAGGTTCGGGCCATGACGGCGCGTCCTTCAGCCCTGCTCGACGACCTGGACACCGCCCTCCTGGCGCTGGCCCCGATCCGCCGCCGCATCCTCGGTGCCCTGACCGAGCCGGCATCCGCCGCCGGTCTGGCGGAGCAGCTGGGTCTGCCGCGCCAGAACATCGGCCACCATCTGCGCGCGCTGGAGGCCGCCGGCCTGATCCGGTTGGTCGAAGAGCGACGCAGGCGCGGCTTCACCGAACGGCTTTTCGTCGCGGCCCGAAGCTATGTCTTCGACCCGGCCATGATGCAGGCCCCGCCTGACCCTGACGCGATCGACGCCCAGGATCGCCACGCCGCCGACCATCTGATCTCGACCGCGTCCACCATCGTCCGCGACGTCGCCCGGATGCGCCAGGATGCCGCTGCCGAAGGATCGCGCCTGCTGACCCTGACGGTCGAGGCTGACCTGACCTTCGCCGCCCCCGCCGATTTCGACACCTTCACCGAAGAGGTCAGCGCCGCCGTCGCGGCCCTTGCCCGCAAATATTCGGCTCCCTCGGGCCGCCGCTACCGCCTCACCGCCGCCGCCCATCCGGCGACGCCCAAATCCGCCCCAGCCAGGAACTGACAGCCATGACCGAAGCCGCCAAACCCATGGAAGACCACGTCCTCGTCGAGGTCACCGTCCCCGCCCCCGCCGACGCGGTCTGGGCCGCCCTGCGCGATCCGAAGCAGATCGCGAACTGGTTCGGCTGGGACACGGACGGCCTCAAGGACGAGATCGACTTCATCTTCGTCACCCACGCCGAGGCCGATGAGGCACGCCGGACCGTCACCTTCGTCGGCGTCAACGACCGCTATGAGGTCGAGGCGCGCGGCGAGACCAGCCTTGTCCGGGTCGTCCGCTCCGCCCCCGTCGGCGAATGGACCGATGTGTTCGACGGCATGATCGAGGGCTGGATTTCCTTCACGCAGCAGCTCGCCTTCGCCTTCGCCCGCCATCCGGGCCAGACGCGCCGCACGATCTTCTTCTCGGGCCCGCCCCGCGCCGATCAGCTCGGCCGGTCGCTGCTGGGTCTCGACGCGGCTCCGGCCCCGGGCGAGCCGTACAGGATGCCGCTGGGTCCGGACGATGCCTCCGGCCAGGTCTGGTTCACGGCGCGCCACCAGATCGGGGTCACCGTCGACGCCTGGGGCGACGGCCTGCTCGTCGTGCTGGACAGCCCGCCGAAAGACGACAAGCGTCCGCGCGGCTCGACCATGCTGACCCTGACCACCTACGGCCTGTCCGACGCGGCCTTCGCCGATCTGCAAGGCCGGTGGAAGACGTGGTGGGAGGCGCGGTTCGAGAACGCCGAGCCGCACGAGGGCTAGCCCGCCCCCGCCACCCGCGCCAGATCGGCGGTGATACGTTCGGCGACCTTCAGCCGGTCCGCCGCCGTGTCCCATTCGCCCTTGACCACGATCTTCTGGTCCGGCCGGATTTTCCAGAAGGCGTGGTTCTTCTGGATCAGCCCGACCAGGCCCATCGGATTGGGGAAGGCGTTGTTGCGCAGGGTCAGCACGGCCCCCTTGGGGCCGATGTCGATGCGCTCGATACAGGCGGTCTTGCAGTTGGCCTTGATGCCGACGATCCGCAGCAGCTGCTTCGCCTCATCCGGCAGGGGCCCGAACCGGTCGATCAGTTCCGCGGCCAGCGCCTCGCGCGTCTCGGCGTTCTCGGCGTCCGACAGACGGCGATACAGGCTCAGACGAACATTGAGGTCCGGGACGTATTCCTCTGGAATCAATACAGCCGCACCGACATTGATGGCGGGAGACCAGCCGCGGTCGACGGTGCCCCCGCCCTCGCCTGACAGCCGCAGCTCCGACACCGCGTCCTCCAGCATCTGCTGATACAGCTCGACCCCGACCTCGCGGATATGGCCCGACTGCTCGTCACCTAGCAGGTTGCCGCCGCCGCGCTGGTCCAGATCGTGGCTGGCCAGCTGGAAGCCGGCCCCGAGGTTGTCCAGCGACTGCAGAACCTGGAGCCGCCGCTCGGACGACAGGCTCATCGGCTTGTCGGGCGGGGTGGTCAGATAGGCAAAGGCCCGCGCCTTGGCCCGGCCGATCCGGCCGCGGATCTGATGCAGCTGCGCCAGGCCGAACATGTCGGCCTTGTGCACGATCAGGGTGTTGGCCGTCGGCACGTCCAGCCCGCTCTCGACGATGGTCGTCGACAACAGCAGGTCATAGCTGCCGTCGTAGAAGGCGCTCATCACGTCTTCCAGCTGGGTCGGCGACATCTGGCCGTGACCGACCACGAATTTGATCTCGGGCACCTGCTCGCGCAGGAAGCGCTCGATCTCCGGCAGGTCGGACAGGCGCGGCACGACATAATAGGCCTGACCGCCGCGGTATTTCTCGCGCAGCAGGGCCTCGCGCACCAGCACCGGGTCCCACGGCGTCACATAGGTGCGCACCGCCAGCCGGTCGACCGGCGGCGTGGCGATGATCGACATCTCGCGAATGCCGGACAGGGCCATCTGCAGCGTGCGCGGGATCGGCGTGGCCGTCAGGGTCAGCAGGTGGACGTCGGCCCGCAGGGACTTCAGCTTCTCCTTGTGCTTGACGCCGAAATGCTGCTCTTCATCAACGATAACAAGGCCCAGGTCCTTGAACCCGACCTGTTCACTCAGCACCGCATGGGTGCCGACGACGATCTCGAACGACCCGTCCTTCAGACCCGCGCGGGTCTCGGCCGCGTCCTTGGCCGTCACCATCCGCGACAGGTGCCGCACCTTGACCGGCCAGCCGGCGAACCGCTCGCTGAAGGTCTTGAAATGCTGCCGCGCCAGCAGGGTCGTCGGACAGACGATGGCCACCTGCTGGCCGGTCATGGCCACCACGAAGGCGGCGCGCAGGGCCACCTCGGTCTTGCCGAAACCGACGTCGCCGCAGATCAGGCGATCCATCGGCGTGCCCTTGCCGAGGTCCTCCAGCACATCGCCGATGGCGTTCAACTGGTCGTCCGTCTCTTCATAGGGGAAGCGGGCGCAGAATTCGTCGAACAGGCCATGCGGCGGCGTAATCGGGTCCGATGTCCGCAGCGATCGCTTGGCGGCCAGGGCGATCAGCCCCTCGGCCATGTCGCGCAGCCGCTGTTTGGCCTTGGCCTTGCGCGCCTGCCAGCCCGCGCCGCCCAGCCGGTCCAGTTGCGCCCCGTCCGCGTCCGAGCCGTAGCGGGTCAACAGGTCGATGTTCTCGACCGGCAGATACAGCTTGCTGTCGCCGGCGTAGATCAGCTCCAGACAGTCATGCGGGGCTTGCTGGATCTCCAGCGTCTTCAGCCCCTCATAGCGGCCGATGCCGTGGTCCAGGTGCACCACCAGATCCCCGGTCGTCAGGGCCGAGGCCTCGGCCAGGAAGTTCGAGGCCCGCCGCTTCTTCTTGGGCCGCGCCAGCCGGTCGCCCAGCATGTCGGTTTCGGAAATGACCGCGATATCGGCCGTCTCGAACCCGTGCTCGACCGGCAGGACGCCGCGCAGATACAGGTCTTTCGGTGCCGTCTGGACATCAGCCCAGTCGCGCACGGCGACGACATGGTCCAGTCCGTGGTCGGCCAGCATGGCCGCAAGCCGCTCGGACGAGCCTTCGGTCCAGGACGCGAACAGCACCCGCTTGCCGGCCGCCTTCACCGCCTCGGCGTGGCGCGCCACGGCCTCGAACAGATTCACGCTGTCCTGGGCCCGCTCGGCCGCAAAGCTTCGACCCAGCCGCCCGCCCGCATCCTCGCCGGCCCCGTGGAAGGGCGACATCCGCCGCACCCACCGACCCGCCAGGGCGCTGTTCCACTCGGCCTCGTCGAGATAGAGCCGTTCGGGCGGAAGGGCGCGATACGCCGAACTGCCGCCGTTGCGGGCCTTCTGCGTCATGGCCGCGTCGCGCCGCGCCTCATAGGCGTCGCGCGTCAGGGTCCAGCGCTCGGCCCGCGCCGCCTCGACCTGGTTGTCCAGGAACACCCGGGCGTCGTCCGGCAGATAGTCGAACAGCGTCTCCAGCCGGTCGTAGAACAGCGGCAACCAGTGCTCCATGCCCTGCCGCCGCGCGCCCTCGCTGATGGTCGCATAGAGCGGATCATCGCCCGCCGCCCCGAACAGGCTCAGATAGCCGGTGCGGAACCGGGAGATACTGTCGGGGTCCAGCAGGACCTCCGACACCGGGGCCAGCGACACCTCACGCCGTTGGCCGGTCGAGCGCTGGGTCGCCGGATCGAAGGTGCGGATCGATTCCAGCTCCGAACCGAACATGTCCAGTCGCACCGGCTCCTCGAAGCCGGGCGGAAAGACGTCGATCACGCCGCCGCGTACCGCGAACTCGCCGCGTTCGGACACCGTCGAGGCCCGCATATAGCCGTTGGCCGCGAAATACCGCTCCAGGGCCGCCGTATCGAGGTCCAGCCCGACGGTGGTCTCGAAACCGGCCCCGTTGGTCAGCTCACGGGGTGGCGTCCGCTGGATGACCGCACCGACGGTGGTCACCACCAGCGTCGGTCGCAGGTCGCCCGGCCGGCGCTGCGCCAGTTTCGTCAGCGCCGCCATCCGCTCGGCGGACACGGACGACGACGGGCTCAACCGGTCGTAGGGCAGGCAATCCCATGCAGGAAACTCAATGACCTCAATGTCTTTGGCAAAGAAGCCGAAGGCCTGAACGAACTCGCCCATGCGGCCGTAATCGCGCGCGACGAAGACCCCGACACCGCCCTCGGCCGTCAGCCGCCCGGCGACCGTCAGGGCGTCCAGCCCCTCCGGCGCGCCGCCCAGTTCCTGGTCGCCCCGTCGGGGCTGGGCACCATCCATCAGCCGGCGCCCTCGGCCACGGCGGCCGCGACATGGTCGCGCATGAAGTCGCGGATCTTGCCCATCACGACCGTGTCGTGCGCAGCCGGCGTCGGCTCGCTGCCGATGATCCAGGCATACAGTCGGTGGTCGTCGTCCTCGGCCAGCAGGGCCTCCAGGGAATCCAGTTCGTCTTCAGTCAGGGTCGGGCCGACCTGGTCCGCGAACGGACCCAGGACAAGATCGGCCTCGCGGAACCCGCGCCGCCAGGCGCGGAACACGATCCGGCCCAGCCGCTCGCGGTGGGATATCTCTTCGGGACGCGCGTCAATATCGGCCACAAGCTTCCTTGCCCGGTCGGTCAGTGAACAGGACCGGTCAGATAGCGTTCCCCCGGCCGTTTCGCCAGCTATGCTGTCGCCGCATGCGGCCCGAGATTCTTTTCCCCCTGTTCGCCGAGGTCTCCACCCTGAAAGGCGTGGGTCCCAAGGTGCTGCCCCAACTGCAGAAGCTGGCCGGGCCGCTGGTCCGCGACGTCCTGTTCCTGTCGCCGTCGGGGCTGATCGTGCGCCGTCCCATGACCGCCGTGGACGCGATCGAGGGGCAGGTCGGCATCTTCGAGATCATGATCGACCGGCTGATCGTGCCCTCCAGACCCGGAGCCCCGATCAAGGTGCGGGCGACCGACGCCACGGGCTTTGTTCACCTGATCTGGTTCGGCGGCTCGGCCCGGCACATCGATCGCCTGATGCCGCGCGGCGAGACCCGGCTGGTGACCGGCAAGGTCGAGCGATTCAACAACGAGGTGCAGATCGTCCACCCCGACATCTTCACCCCTGAACAGGCCGGAGAGATCGCGGCCGTCGAACCCGTGTATCCAGCCACCCAGGGCCTGACGTCCCGTGTCATCCGCAAACTGGTCCAGGCCGCCCTGCAGCATGCCCCCGACGCGCCGGAATGGCAGGACCCGGCATGGCTGGCCAAGACCCGCTGGCCTGGCTGGCGCGCCGCCCTCGAACGCCTGCACGCGCCCGAGGCCGAGGCCGAGCTGGAACCCGACGCCCCCGCCCGCCAGCGGCTGGCGTATGATGAACTGTTCGCCCACCAGCTGGCGCTGGCCCGCCGCCGCCGCGCCCGTCAGATTACGCCCGCGCCGGTCATCCATCCCGGCGATGCTTCAGCGCGGTTGCTGCAGTCCCTCCCCTTCAAGCTGACCGCGGCCCAGCATCAGGCCATCGCCGAGATTCGTCGCGACCTCGCCTCGGGCGAACAGATGGGCCGGCTGCTGCAGGGGGACGTCGGCTCGGGCAAGACCGCCGTCGCCGCCCTGGCCCTGGCCGACGCCGCCGCCGCCGGCTTCCAGTCCGCCCTGATGGCCCCGACCGAAATCCTCGCCCGCCAGCACTACCAGCGAATCGGCCCGATGATGGAAGCGGCCGGCGTCCGCGCCATCCTGCTCACGGGTCGTGACACGCCCGCCGAACGTCGGTCGCGACTCGCCGCCCTCGCCTCGGGCGAGGCCCGGGTCGCCATCGGGACCCATGCCCTGTTCCAGGATGCGGTCCGCTTTGACCGGCTGGCCCTCGCCGTCATAGACGAACAGCATCGCTTCGGCGTCAATGAGCGTCAGCGGCTCCAGGCCAAGGGCGATCCGCGCACCGGCGGGGTCCACCTCCTGACCATGTCGGCCACGCCGATCCCGCGCACCCTCGAACTGACCCAGTACGGCGAACTGGACGTCTCGCGCCTGATGGAGAAGCCGCCGGGTCGTACCCCGGTCACCACCGCCGTCCTGCCGCTGGCGCGCATCGGCGAGGTGGCGAAACGGTTGAAGGCGGCGATCGACAGCGGGGCCCAGGCCTACTGGATCTGCCCCCTGGTGGCCGAGAGCGAGGCTCTCGACCTCGCCGCTGCCGAGGCCCGCGCCGCCGATCTGCGCCGCATCCTGAAGGTCGAGGTCGGGCTCGCCCACGGCCAGATGCCCGGTGCCGAGCGCGAGGCGGTCATGGCCGACTTCGCCGACGGTCGCATTCCCCTGCTGGTCGCCACCACTGTGGTCGAGGTCGGAGTCGATGTGCCCAATGCCACCATCATGGTCATCGAACACGCCGATCGCTTCGGCCTCGCCCAGTTGCACCAGCTCCGCGGCCGGGTCGGTCGGGGCGCCAAGGCCAGTGCCTGCATCCTGCTGTACGGCGGCGGCGACGACGGCCTCGGCGAGACGGCAAGGACCCGACTGGAAACCCTGCGCCGTACCGAGGACGGGTTCGAGATCGCCGAGGAGGATTTCCGTCTTCGTGGGGGTGGCGACCCGCTGGGCCTGAAACAGAGCGGCTTCCCCGCCTACCGCTTCGCCGACCCCATCCGCCACCGGGCGCTGATGCTCACCGCCGCCGACGACGCCCGCCTTGTGCTGGGCCGTGATCCCGACCTGACCTCCCCGCGCGGCGCGGCGGTCCGGGTGCTGGAAGCCCTCTTTGACTGGCGCAACGACAGGCCGGGGATCGACTAGGCTCAATCGACATTCAGACGTCGGTACCCGTTCTCCCTCCCCCGTCATTCCGGGGCTGGGACCGGCGCAGCCGGGACAAGAACCCGGAATCCAGGCGTCTGGACGCCGCCGTCCGCCTCACGTTCCGGACTGGAGTCCGGTCCCCTGGATTCCGGGTTCCGCTTCGCGGCCCCGGAAAGACGGTGTTTGGTGGACGATCAGCGTGTCCGCTGAATGTCGATTGAACCTGGTCCGTGCTTGCTGCAGGTCGGTTCGACCCACGCCTTGCGCGCGCCGGCACGACCCTCGCGCCTGTCCCGCACCGGAATGGACACGGCCGCCCCATGTTCAACGCCCGGAAAAAGCTACACTTTGCCACTGCGTTCACTAGCCGCGACTCCATTGCATGAAATCTGAAACCGCCCAGTTGCGTTGTCCTTCAACCAAGGAAACGTCAAAATGGCTTCTGAAACACACGACATCGTCGATACCGCCGTCGCCGCCGGATCGTTCACCACCCTGGTGGCGGCCGTCACCGCCGCCGGCCTGGTCGAGACCCTGAAGGGCGCAGGCCCGTTCACCGTCTTCGCGCCCACCGACGCAGCCTTCGCCGCCCTGCCCGCAGGGACGGTCGATGATCTGGTCAAGCCGGAGAACAAGGACAAGCTGACCGCCATCCTGACGCTCCACGTCCTGTCCGGTGCCGTTCATGCCGCCGACATCGCGGGCAAGACCCTGTCGCCGGCCTCGGTCAACGGCGAAACGCTGGACGTCAACGGCACCGACGGCGTCACCGTCAACGGCGCGAAGGTCGTCACCGCTGACATCGCCTGCACCAATGGCGTGATCCACGTCATCGATACCGTGCTTCTGCCCAAGGGCTAAGGGGTCCAACCCGGCCTTGACCGGCGGGCTGATCTGCCTTCCGGTCTGAAACATGACAGCCCCGCCCGTCCGGGCGGGGCTGACTTGTTTTCTGGTCCACCGTACCGGTCTGGCGCCTGATCAGGGCCGGACGGTCGCACGCGCTTCCCACACCGTCAGTCTGGCTTGAACATCTGCTTCAATATCACCGTAGAAGAGATTGTAAGGTCGTGACTTCCTGCGATCAGCCCAATTTCCCGTCTCGCGGAACGACTCGGTGGCCGGCTCGGTGTGGCGCAACAGGCCATGCCGGCACTGGGTCGCAATCTCACGCGCCATCAGGGCCGGTCGCGCGCCCCATTCCAGGCCTGTGGCATTGGTGGCACCCTTGTGGAACCGCGCCTCGACCGGGGCCGTATCGGTCGAACCGGTCACCGGGTTGACGCACAGCGCGGTCCGGTCGCCCAGATCGACCAGTCGCCCCCGCCCGTCCCACACCAGCGCCCGCCGCAGCCGCCGTTGGGCCGCACCATCATTGCCGTCTCCGACCGGTGACCATCCCACGACGCAGCCGATCTGATCGCGCCGTCCGCAGGCGGGAACCTGGGGGGACAGGCCCTCGGCGGCGGCCACCACATCGATCAGATAGGCCGCGACCAGCCGCTGGCGCAGCGTCGGATCGGCCGCCACCCGCTCGCGGATCAGCCGTTCGACGATATCGCCGCCCTGCTCCACCCCTGCCAGCACGATCGGCCCCGACGGATGGCCCGCGATCCAGACGTCGAAGGCAGCCAGCGCGTCCCCATAGGCGAAGGCCCGCGCCTCGCGCGCATCCTCGCGCAGCGTCAGCCGGCTATAGAGGCTGCCCTGCCGGTATCGCGGGGCGCTGATCGCTCCGGCGCGCGCGAACGGCCCGGCGTAGTTGGGCAGGACGACCCGGCTCAGATACGCGTCCGCGTCGCGATCGCCGATCGGCCCGTTCCATTCCGCGCCGCCATCATAGGTCGTTGAATGGACGAAGAAGACCGCCGCCGGTCCCGCGCCCGGCGTCCGCGTGTCCCGCAACGCCCACGCCCCCGGCGTGGCGTAGTCCGGCGCGGGCGGAGGTCTGTAGGTCTGGAACGGCACCTTCGGGTCCAGGGCTGCCCGCAGGATATCGCCCCGCCAGACCGCGATCGCGGCCGCCAGCAGGAGGAAGATCGCCAGGCCGATCCAGCCGAGCCACTGTCGCAGGGTCAGCCGGGGCGGCGTCATCGATACGGGTCCGCCGTCGCCAGGAAGTCCTGGACATACCGTCGCACACCTTCTTCCAGCGGCGTCGACTGTCCGCCGAAGCCCGCGCCGCGCGCGCGCTCCATCCGGGCCTCGGTGAAATACTGGTATTTGTCGCGAATGCTCTCGGGGGTGTCGACGTAGTCGATCCTCGGCGTCTTGCCCGCCGCGGCGAAGGTCGCATGGGCCAGGTCGAGGAAGGAGCGCGCCTGTCCGGACCCGGCGTTGAACACGCCCGAGACCTCGGGTGTGTCCAGCAACCATTCGACCATGTCGACGACGTCATCGACGTAGACGAAGTCGCGCATCTGGCCGCCGTCGGCGTAGTTGGGATTGTGCGAGCGGAACAGGGTCACCGGCTGATCGGCCTGCACCTGCGGCCAGATCTGGGCCACGACCGACTTCATGCCGCCCTTGTGACCCTCGTTCGGCCCATAGACGTTGAAGAATTTCAGCCCCGCCCACTGGATCGGTGCAACACCCGAGCCGGCCTGCCGCACGGCGTACTGATCGAACAGGTATTTCGAATATCCATAGGCGTTTAGCGGCCTCAGCGCAGACAGAGACCGAAGATCGTCATGGTCCTCGAATCCCAGTCCGCCGTCACCATAGGTCGCCGCCGACGAGGCATAGACCAGACGCGCGCCGCGGTGGGCGCACCAGGCCCACAGGTCCCGCGACAGACTGAAATTGGTGTGCAGGATCAGGTCCGCGTCCGGCTCGGTCGTCGAGGAGATGGCCCCCATATGCACCACGGCCTCGATCCGTTCGGCATTCCGTTCCAGCTGTTCGAACATCTCGTCCGGCGACCAGAAGTCGGCGATCGCGTGTTTGGCGAGGTTCCTCCACTTGCCGAGAGCGGCCGTCTCCAGCCGGTCGACCACGACGATGTCGCGACGCCCCTCGGCGCACAGGCGCGCGACGATATTCGAGCCGATAAAGCCGGCCCCGCCCGTCACCACGATCATGCGTCGGATCATGCTTCGCCCTTCATCTTCTCGACCGTCTTCGTCGTGGAATAGCCGTCCTCGAACGTCGCCAGCCGGACCTCGCCGCCCCAGCTCTCGACCAGATCACCGCCGACCACGCCCTCGCGCGTATAGTCCGCCCCCTTGATCAGTACATCGGGCCGCAGACGCTCGATCAGGGCCAGGGGCGTGGGATCGTCAAAGGCCGTGACCCGGTCCACGGACTGCAGCCCGCCGATGACCACGGCCCGGCTGTCCAGATCGTTGATCGGCCGCCCCTCGCCCTTCAGCCGCCGCACGGACGCATCCGTGTTCAACGCCACCACCAGCCGGTCGCACCAGCCGCGCGCCTGGGCCAGATAGGCCACGTGGCCGCGGTGCAGGATGTCGAAACAGCCGTTGGTGAAACCGACCCTGAGCCCCTGCCGCTTCCAGCCCTCGACCACATGCGCCAGTTCGTCCAGCGGCATCACCTTGGCATGGGCCCCGGCGGCATGCTGGCTCATCTCGGCGTCGATCAGTTCCGCGGGGGTCACCACGGCCGTCCCCGCCTTGCCGACGACGACGCCCGAGGCGAGGATGGCGAATTCCACCGCCGTCTCCAGCGAGGCACCCGCCCCCAGCGCCAGACCCAGCGCCGCCAGACCGGTGTCGCCGGCGCCCGAGACATCGAACACCTCGCGCGCGCGGCCCGGGAAATGTTTCGCCGGCTCGCCGCGCCGCATCAGGCTCATACCCTTGCCGGCCCGCGTCACCACCACCGCCTTGACCGTCGTCCCGTGCAGCAGGGCCTTCAGAGCCGCCTCGACCTCGGCGTCGCTCTCGACCGGCAGGCCCGTGGCGGCCGCCAGTTCGCTGGCGTTCGGCTTGATCAGATCGACCGCCCCATAGCGCGCGAAATCGCGGCCCTTGGGATCGACCACCAGCGGCGCGCCGCTTTTCTGCGCCGCCGACAGGGCCTGGGCGATCACCAGATCGCTGACGACCCCCTTCGAATAATCTGACAGGAGATAGACGGAAGCGCCCGTAAAGGCGTCGCTTTCATCGCCCATCAGGGCGGCGGCCTCCTCGTCCAGCCGCAGCAGTTGCTGACCGGCGGCGACGAACCGCGTCTTGACGATGGTGGCCACGCCGGCCCGGCGTTCGACGGCGTCCTCGATACCCGGCTCGGCCGCGATCAGGGCCGCCAGCTCGTCGCCGGCCGCATCCTGTCCCGCCACGGCACCCAGTCGCGCGACCCCGCCCAGGGCGGCCACGTTGCGGGCCACATTGCCCACCCCGCCGGGCATGGCGATGGTCCGGCGCATCTGCAGCACCGGGATCGGCGCCTCCGGAGAGATCCGGCTGACCTCCCCATAGACATAGCGGTCCAGCATCAGGTCGCCGACGCAGGCGACCTTCAGCCCGCGCACCCGCTCCAGCAGCGCCTGCAATTGTCCGAGATCGAGCGTCCGTTCAGCCATCCCCTTGGCCTATCGGATTCAGGCCGCTTTCGCCATCCGCGCCTTGGTCAGGTCGTCATAGGCGATCAGGTCGGCGCACAGGGCCTCGAACTGGTCCAGCGGCACCATGTTCGGCCCGTCCGACGGCGCATTGTCGGGGTCCTGGTGCGTTTCCATGAACACGGCATCCACGCCCACGGCCACGGCGGCCCGCGCCAGCACCGGCACGAACTCGCGCTGCCCGCCCGAGGAGGTGCCCTGCCCGCCCGGCTGCTGCACGCTGTGCGTGGCGTCGAACACCACCGGACAGCCGATCTCGCGCAGGATCGGCAGGGCCCGCATGTCGCTGACCAGGGTATTGTAGCCGAAGCTCGCGCCGCGCTCGCAGGCCATGACATTGGGATTGCCCGCCCCGACCACCTTGGCGATGACGTTCTTCATGTCCCAGGGGGCGAGGAACTGGCCCTTCTTGATGTTGATGACCTTGCCCGTCGCGGCAGCAGCCAGCAGCAGGTCGGTCTGGCGGCTGAGGAAGGCCGGGATCTGCAGCACATCGACGACCTCGGCCGCGATCCGGCAGTGCTCTTCGGTATGCACGTCGGTCAGCACCGGCAGACCCGTGACCTCGCGGATTTCCGCGAAGATCGGCAGGGAGCCTTCCAGGCCGAAACCCCGCGCGGCGGTGGCCGAGGTCCGGTTCGCCTTGTCGAAACTGGTCTTGTAGATGACGCCGACGTTCAGCCGCTCACCGATCTCCTTCAGCGCATGGGCCATCTCCAGCGCGTGCTGGCGGCTCTCCAGCTGGCACGGCCCGGCGATGAAGACGATGCGCTGGCCGCCGCCGATGCTGACGGGGCGCTTCAGGCCGTCCTTGATGTCGATGATGGCATTCGGCTTGGACAAGGCGGATTTCCCGGATTTGTGGCTTGGCGACGCGGGGTTGATGCCGCACATGCGGCGATCAGGTGGCGTCGGACGACGAGGTCCGCAAGCTATCACGGAGCCCGACCGAATGACCACCGAGGCCGAACGTCCCGTCATCCTCTGGTTCCGCCAGGATCTGCGCCTCGCCGACAACCCCGCCCTGACCCATGCCGCGGAGACCGGCCGGGTGATCATTCCCGTCTACATCCTCGACCCGGGGCCGGGCGTCCGGGCGATGGGGGCGGCTTCGCTCTGGTGGCTGGACAAGTCGCTGCGCGCCCTCGACGCCACCCTGCGGGCGCGCGGCTCGCGCCTGATCCTGCGCCGCGGCGACAGCGAGGCCGAGCTGCGCCGTCTGATCGGGGAAACCGGGGCCGGCACCGTCTTCATGAACCGGCTGTTCGAGCCGGACGCCTTCGCCCGCGACGCCGACATCGCCCATGCCCTTCAGGGCGAGGGCATCGCCTGCAAGGGCTACAACGGCACCCTCCTGCATCGCCCCGGGGGCGTGCTGAACGGCTCGGGCCTGCCGTACAAGGTCTTCACGCCCTTCCTGAAGGCGCTGCTCGCCGTCGCCTCGCCGTCACCGCAGACGGCCGGGCCGGCGGCCATTGATACGCCGCCGGCGGTCGCCTCGGATGACATCGATGCCTGGGGCCTGCACCCCTCCCGTCCCGACTGGTCCGGCGGCTTCGACTGGGTGCCGGGCGAGACCGGAGCCGCGGCCGCCCTGGCCGCCTTCGTCGCGACCGGTCTGAAATCCTATTCCACCGGCCGCGATCGCCCGGCCGAGCCCGCCACCAGCCGCCTTTCCCCGCATCTGCATTTCGGCGAGATCAGTCCATGGCGGGCCATCGAGGCCGCCAGACAGGCCGCAGCAGACGGTCGGGTCCCGGCCGCCGAGGCGGACAAATTCGTCGCCGAGATCGGCTGGCGCGAATTCTCGGCCCATCTGCTGCACGCCTTCCCGCAGATGACCGACCGGGCCTTCCGGCCCGAGTATGACGCCATGCCATGGCGCGACGACCCCGCCGGCCTGTCGGCCTGGAAACAGGGACGGACCGGCTATCCCGTCGTGGACGCGGGCATGCGGGAGCTGTGGGCGACCGGGTTCATGCACAATCGCGTGCGGATGATCGTCGCCTCGTTCCTGATCAAACACCTCCTGATCGACTGGCGGGAAGGCGAGGCCTGGTTCCGGGACACCCTGGTGGACGCCGACCTGGCGTCCAATGTGCAGAATTGGCAGTGGGTCGCTGGATCCGGAGCCGACGCTTCACCGTACTTCCGAATATTCAATCCGGTCACACAGGGTGAGAAATTCGATGCAGACGGTCGCTACGTCCGGCGCTGGGTCCCGGAACTCGGGCGTTTGCCCGACAAATGGCTGCACGCGCCATGGACCGCGCCGACCGAGGTCCTGCGCCGGGCCGGCGTCGCCCTGGGCCGCGACTACCCGCGCCCCCTCGTCGATCACGCCGTCGCGCGACAGCGGGCGCTGGACGCCCTCAAGACCGTCACCGGGTCCCGCCAGACCGGGGAGGATTGACGGCATGGGCCGGTCCCCCGCAGGGTTCGGATCATGAGTTCCGCGACCGCCGCAGCCCATGCCGTTCCCGCACGTACGCCGCCGGTGTTCGGCCTGCTGCTCCGACTCCTGTCCGACAACTGGACCTGGGGTCGGCTGACCCTGACCCTTCCCAATGGCGCGGTGCACCAGCTCGAGGGCCGGACCCCGGGGCCGAACGCCGTGATGAACATCATCGACTACCGCTTCGCCCGCCGCGTGCTGGCCAACGGGGATATCGGCTATGCCGAGGGCTATATCGCGGGCGAGTGGGACAGCCCCCACCTCGCCGTCCTGCTGGAGACTCTGGCCAACAACTACGACCACATCCGGCGTCTGTTCGACGGCAATGCGGTCATGCTCGCCTTCAACTGGCTGTCGCACAAGTTCAAGCGCAACAGCCGCAGCGGTTCGAAGAAGAACATCCACGCCCACTATGACCTGGGCAATGCCTTCTACCGGGCCTGGCTGGACGGGACGATGACCTATTCCTCGGCCCGGTTTGAACGACCGGACGAGGCGCTCGAGGCCGCCCAGACCCGCAAATATGCCGCCCTCGCCCGCCTGATCGGACTCGAGCGTGGCCACACGGTGCTGGAGATCGGCTGCGGCTGGGGCGGGTTCGCCGAATACGCCGCGCGCGAGGTCGGAGCCCACGTCACCGGCATCACCATCTCGCAGGAACAGCACGACCTGGCCCGGCAGCGCCTGTTCAACGCCGGCCTGTCGGACCTCACCTCGATCCAGATGGTCGACTACCGGGACGTCGGGGGCAGTTTTGACAGGGTCGTGTCGATCGAGATGTTCGAGGCCGTCGGCAAGGAATACTGGGCGGCCTATTTCGACAAGATCAACGCCGTCCTGAAACCCGGCGGGCGGGCAGGCCTGCAGATCATCACCATCCAGGACGCCCTGTTCGAAGAGTACAACGCCCGCACCGACTTCATTCAGAAATACATCTTCCCGGGCGGCATGCTGCCCTCCGAAGGCCGGCTTCAGCCCGTGGTCGAACAGGCCGGCCTGAGCTGGGATGCGGTCGAACGCTTCGGCCAGGACTATGCCGACACCCTGCATCGCTGGGACGACCGCTTCCAGGCGTCGTGGCCGGACATCCGCAAGATGGGCGGGTTCGACGAACGCTTCCGGCGCCTGTGGCGGTTCTACCTGTCCTATTGCGAAGCCGGGTTCCGCTCGGCCCGGACCGATGTGATCCAGCTGGCCCTTACCCGGGCCTGACCGCGCCGAGGGTCGCGCGGCAGGCGTCCGCGTCCTCGACCAGCGCCCGCCGTCGCGCGGCATCCCAGCCGTCCAGCGTGCGATAGGGCATGGCAAGGCGCGGATTGCCGGCGAGGCGGTTCCGGTTGCGCTCGAGGAAGCCCCAGTACAGCCGGTTGAACGGACAGGCCGCCTCGCCTTCCTTGGCTTTCACATCGTACCGGCAGCCCGCGCAATAGTTGCTCATCCGGTTGATGTAGGCCCCTGACGCCGCATAGGGTTTGGTGCCCATGATGCCGCCGTCCGCGAACGTCGCCATGCCCCGGGTGTTGGGCATCTCGACCCACTCATAGGCGTCGGCATAGACCACCATGTACCAGTCATCGACGGCGTCCGGATGCACCCCCAGCAGCATGGCCAGGTTGCCGGTCACCATCAGACGCTGGATGTGATGCGCATAGGCATGGTCGCGCGTCGATCCGACCGCATCGGCGACGCAGGCCATGTCCGTCTCGCCGGACCAGTAGAAGCCGGGCAGACGACGGTCCGCGTCCAGCGCATTCCGCGCCCCGTATTCCGGCATCTTCAACCAGTAGATTCCGCGTACGAACTCGCGCCACCCCAGGATCTGGCGAATGAAACCCTCCACGGCATTCAGCGGAGCGCGTCCGGCGCGATACTCGGCCTCGGCGCGGCGGCAGACATCCAGCGGGTCGAGCAGACCGAGGTTCAGCGAGGTCGAGACCAGCCCGTGCCACATCCACGGCTGTCCTGCCGCCATGGCGTCCTGCCACGTCCCGAAGGACGGCAAGGCCTCGGTCAGAAAGGCGACCAGCGCCGCCTCGGCCTCCTCGGTGGTTGTCGCCCAGCCGAAGGCGTCCAGGGTACCGAAATGGTCGCCGAACAGTCGTTCGACATCTGCCATCACCGCGCGCGTAATGGTATCCGGCTCCGTCCGGTGCCGGGCCGGCGGACTCACGCCCTTTGACAGGCCCGACCGGTTGTCCTTGTCATAATTCCACTGCCCGCCGGCGGGGGTCTTGCCGTCCATCAGCAGGCCGGTCTCGCGTCGCATCTCGCGATAGAAGAACTCCATCGTCAGCTGTTTCTTGTCGGCCGCCCACCGCTGGAAACGCGCCTGCGAGCAGATGAAGCGATCGTCCTCGCGTCGCTCGACCGGCACTCCGGCAGTCGCCGCGAATGCCCCCAGCTCTGTCGCCAGACGCCATTCACCGCAGTCCGTCAGCACCACCTGCCGGAACGCCTGACCGGCCAGGGCGCGATGGAGTTCCCCGGCGATCGATCCACTGCTGTCCGGGTCATCGATCCGCACATAGCGAACCCTGACCCCGCGCCGCTCCAGACGCGCCGCGAATTTTCGCATGGCGGCGAAGACCAGGGTCAGCTTCTGCTTGTGGTGTTTGACATAGGTCGCCTCGTCCCGGACCTCGGCCATCAGAACAAGGTCCTCCGCCGGATCGAGATCGCGCAAGGCTGACAGCCCGTCGGACAGCTGGTCTCCCAGCACCAGTCTCAGGGCTCCGGCGACTCGCATGCTAGGTTGCGTCATGACCCGTCTCTCTCCCCTGATCTCGACCGAAGACCTTGCCGCCCGCCTCGATGACCCGTCCGTCAGGGTGCTCGACGCCAGCTGGCATCTGGACGGGCGCGACCCCGACATCGATTTTCTGGAAGGACATATCCCGGGCGCCGTTCTCTTCGACCTGGAAGCCGTATCGGATCAAGGGAGCCACTTGCCGCACATGTTGCCGCCACCCGCGCGGTTCGCGGCACGGATGGGCAATCTGGGGATCACGGCTGACGCCACCGTCGTCGTCTATGACACCCTCGGCATCCGCTCTTCCGCCCGGGCCTGGTGGATGTTCCGCGTGATGGGCGCGCGGCGGGTTCGGGTGCTCGACGGCGGTCTGCCGAAATGGCGCGCGGAGGGCCGTCCGCTCGTGGCCGGTCCGGCCCTGCCCCGCGCTCCGGTGATCTTCACAGCCAATCTCGACCGTGGACAGGTCGCCGACCTTGCGTGCGTCCGCGACGCCCTGTCCGGCCAGGCCCAGGTTCTCGACGCCCGCCCCGCCGACCGGTTCGCGGGTCGCGCGCCAGAGCCGCGCGCGGGCCTGCGCTCCGGACACATGCCGGGTGCCCTCAACCTGCCCTTCCCCGGCGTTCTGAATCCCGACGGCACAATGAAACAGGGCGAGGATCTGGCCGGGGTGTTCCGCGCGGCCGGGCTCGACCTGGACCGCCCCGTGGTCACGACCTGCGGCTCCGGCGTCACCGCGGCCATCCTGTCCCTGGGCCTCGCCGTGCTGGACAAGCCCTCGCGCCTCTACGACGGCAGCTGGGCCGAATGGGGTGGACGGGCCGACACCGCGGTGACGGCCCTCTAGGTCGTTCAGGCCGGCGGGGCCACCGGCTCCGGTCCGGCCACACTGGCCGGGACATCGACCTCGCCGCGCGAGACCACGGTGGCCGCCACCAGATCACCGGTGACGTTCAGCGTGGTCCGGCACATGTCGAGGAAGCGGTCGACGCCGAGAATCAGGCCGATGCCCTCGGCCGGCACGCCGACCATGGTCAGGATCAGGGCGATGACCGGCAACGAACCGGCCGGAACGCCCGCGGTGCCGATGCCGCCCAGGATACAGACCAGCATCACCACCAGCTGCTGCTGCAGGTTCAGGTCGATGTTGAAGAACTGGGCCAGGAACAGCACGGTCACACCCTCGAACAGGGCCGTGCCGTTCTGGTTGGCGGTCGCCCCCACGGTCAGGACAAAGCGTGAAATGCGGCGCGGCAGCTTCAGCTTCTCTTCCGCCGCCTTGATCGCGATCGGCAGGGTGGCGTTGGACGAGGCGGTCGAGAAGGCCACCACGAAGGGCTCCCGCACGCCGTTGGCGAATTTGAGCGGGTTCATGCCGCCGAAGATCCAGACCAGCAGCGGGTAGACGATGAACATGTGGATCGCCATCGCCCCGACGGCGACGCCGACATAGGCCCCCAGCCGCTCCAGCAGTTCCCAGCCGAACACCGCCGACAGGTTGAACATCAGCGCGGCGATGGCGAACGGGGCCAGTTTGATGACCAGGTTGATCAGCTTCATCATCACTTCGAGAAGGCCCTGAAGCGCTGTCTGCAGGGCGTCCGTGGCCGGGCTCTTGGCCATCACCATGCCGATGCCGAAGATCAGGGCGAAGATCATCACCGGCAGGATCTGGTTCTCGGCAGCCGCCGTGAAGACATTGGAGGGGATCATCTCGAGGAAGAACTGCCCGGCCTCGATGCTCTTCGGCGCATTGCCGACGATCGCCGACGCGCCCTCGGCCCCCTGGGCCAGCAGCTGCTGGGCCAGAACCGGATCGACCCCGTCACCGGGGCGGAAATAGTTGACCAGGCCCAGCCCGATGCCGACCGCGATCGCCGACACCAGGACGGTGAACAGCAGCGTCTTGAATCCGACGCGACCCAGGGACTTCAGGTCGCCCATCTCGGCCACACCGACCGCCAGCGCCGCGAACAGCAAGGGCAGAACCAGCATGAACAGCAGGCGGAGGAAGATCTGGCCCACCGCCTGGATGAGGTCCATGACCCACGGCAAGACCACCAGATCGTTCTGGTTGACGAACAGCCCGCCGCCCAGCCCGACGGCAAAACCCAGCAGCATCCAGAGATAGAGCGGCACGCCACCCTTTTTCGTCGTTTCCATGCGTCCCCCCGGCCCCCGGCCGATGTCGTTATCTGATAGGCAGGGCGTAGATCAGGCCGCCCGGCGTTGCATTCCATTGTGCGTTAAGGCCGCGCGCCAGGTCGAGCGATGAATCAGGTCCGACATTGCGCGCGAAGATTTCCCCATAATTTCCCTCGGCTTCAATCGCCGATTTCGCCCAGTCCTTGCGCAGTCCGAGGACCGGTCCGTATTCGCCTTCGGCCCCGAGCAGGCGCTGGATCTGCGGATCGCGAGAATTCTCGGCCAGTTGATCGGCGTTCTCTCGGGTCACGCCCAGTTCCTCGGCCAGGATCACCGCGTTCAGGGTCCAGCGCACGATCGACGTCCAGGCCTCGTCACCGCGTTTGACCACCGGCCCCAACGGCTCCTTGGAGACGATGTCGGGCAGGATGGCGTGCTGCTCCGGATTCGACAGGGTTGTCCGGGCGGCCGCCAGGGCCGAGACGTCCGCGCTGAAGGCGTCGCAATCCTCGCGACCGTAGGCGGCGCGCGCCGCCTCCTCATTCGCCGTGATCACCGGCGTGTATTCCAGCCCGCGTGACCGGAACCAGTCGGCCACGTTCAGCTCGGACGTCGAGGCCCGCTGCACGCAGATGCGCGCGCCGTTCAGTTCGGCGGCACTGGCCAGGTCCAGCGACCGCCGCACCAGAAACCCCTGGCCGTCATAATAGTTGATCCCGGCGAAGCGCACGCCTTCCTGGGCTTCCCGCGACAAGGTCCAGGACGTCGAGCGCCACAGGACGTCGATCCGGCCGCTGCGCAGCGCTTCAAACCTCTGGCTGCTGGTCAGCGGCACGAACCGCACGGCATTGGCGTCACCCAGCACCGCCGCCGCCAGGGCGCGGCAAAAGTCGGTGTCGAAGCCCCGCCATTGCCCCCGGTTGTCGGTGTAGGCGAACCCGACCAGTCCCTCGTGTACGCCGCAGTTCAGGCGGCCGCGCCGTTTGACGGCGGCAAGGGTCGGGCTGGCGAAAGCCGGTGCGGCGGTCACGGCCTGCACGCCGGCGACCTCGCCCGCCTTATCGGCGGGGTCGACACTGCGACCGCAGCCGGCCAGCGTCAGCACGGCTGCGGCGATCACCCCGACGGTCGCACAGCGCCCTGCCAAACCTGCCCTCATGCCACCTCGCCCGAGCCTTTCAGACCCTGGCCCCCCGTTTGCCTTAGAGGCCTTTGGCGGGCGATCCGCAAGCCTTGCCGGGGCCATGGTCCCGCCGGTTGAGGGCAGAATAACGGCCTGGCGGGTCGCCATCGGCCGGCGGATGTCCGGGATGGCGCGCCCAGCAGGACTCGAACCTGCAACATCCCGCTTAGAAGGCGGGTGCTCTATCCGGTTGAGCTATGGGCGCCCGATCAGCGATCCGGCTCAACTAGCGCGAAGCGCGGAAGCCGAACAGGGATCCGGCTCAAGTAGCGCGAAGCGCGGTAGCCGCAACAAAAATCCGGCTCAAGCAGCGCGCAGCGCGATAGCCGCGCCAGAAACCCGGCTCAAGCAGCGCGAAGCGCGATAGCCGCAACAAAAACCCGGCTCAAGCAGCGCGAAGCGCGATAGCCGAACAAGGATGCGGCGAAGCCGCGGGAACCGCACCGGAAATCAATGCGTCCAGGGCTGCTTGCGGAAGGTGGCGAAATTATCGGCATAGGCCTTCAGGATGACCGGCGGCTCCTGGGGCTCGTGCAGCCGGAAGGGAATGCCGTGCCGCTCGGCGTAGGCCACCGCCTCCTCTGCCGAATCGAAGGTCAGGCGAACCTGACCGTTCATGTCGGACGAACTGGTCCAGCCCATGAGCGGGTCGATCGTCCGCGCCGACGCCGGTTCGAACTCCAGCCTCCAGTCCCGGGCCGTAGCCTTCCCTGACTGCATGGCGGTCTTGGCGGGGCGGTAGATGCGGGCAAGCATGGCGGTTCTCATCACGACGCGAGAAGGGCTCATACACTGCGCCTGACAATTTGCTCAAGCAGCGAGCGACCGCGTCGCCCGCGATAGCGCCTCAAAACATCCGCGCTCAAGCAGCGAGCGACCGCGTCGCGAGCGATAGCGCCCAAAAAAATGGTCGGAGTGAGAGGATTCGAACCTCCGACCCTCTGGTCCCAAACCAGATGCGCTACCAGGCTGCGCTACACTCCGGCGGCGGGCTTTGACACACTCGGTGCCGCGCTGCAACGCGCTTGCCGTGCTTATTCGGCAAAGAAGGGATGGCGGACCTTGTCGCCTGCCTTCGCCCCGATCTCCTCGGCGCGGCCGGCCCTGAGCTCCAGCACGCCGCTGGCCGGTCCGTTCGACGGGATGACCGCGTCGGACTGGGGCGTCGCGTTTTTCGCGATCGAGACAATCCGGCCGCGCGGGTCGATGTAGATGATGTCCAGCGGGCTGGGCGTATTGTGCATCCAGAAGCCGCGCTCGGCCACGTCGGGGAACTGGAACAGCATGCCGCGGTCGTCGGCCAGGGGATCGCGGAACATGAGCCCGCGCTGGCGCTCGGCATCGTCGTCGGCGATCTCGACCATGAAACGGTGCTCGCCGCTGGCGGTGATGATGGTCAGGGCTTCCAGCGGATTCCCCTGTGCGTCCCTCGGCGTGCCCGCACCGGCGCAGGCCGCCAGCAAGGTGACGGCGGACAGGACGGCCAGTATTCCACGACGTATCATCACGCTTCCACCCTCATCGGGGCGGACACCTTATCCGCCCGGCCTGATTTCCGCGACCACCAGGCCCTTGGGACCCTCGGCGAACCGCACCGCGACGGTTTCGCCCGGCAGGAGGTCATCCAGCCCGCAACGCCGCAACGTCTCGACATGGACGAAGATATCGCCCGGTGCCCCGTCGCGCACCACGAATCCGTATCCCTTGGTGCGATTGAACCATTTTACGACGGCGGTCTCCATCGGACCCCCGGCTCTCGGCTCACCGTCGGCGATCCGCGACGCCTCCTGTTGTCTCAGGCCTTCGTAGCCGCTGCGTTTCGGGGCGATGGCCTGCTCCGGATCGCCCTCGCCCAGGTCATGGACCTCTGTGACCTGCCAGCCCTTGGGCCGGCGGGCACAGTCGCAGGTGATCGGGGCCCCCTCAGGTGCGGTATCCCGCCCGCTGTCGCGCAGGCTGGAGACATGCAGCAGGACGTCCTTCATATCCGTCAGACTGGGATCGTCGGGCACGATAAAACCGTACCCCTTGCCGGGATCGAACCACTTCACCCGTCCCGCGACACGCACCGCAGCGACCGTCCCAACGCCCTCGTAGTCCGACACAGCCTTCCCCCTGTCCGCGAACCTTGCGAACGGAGTTTATTTAACATGGTTCTGTGAAGCGCGGAAAAGCAAAAAACACCGGTTTCACCGCTGTCGCCGCCGATTTCGTTCAAGTCCGGGTTTACGTTACGTCAAGAACCGCCCGAATCTTCCGGACGAGTTCGGCACTGCGGTAGGGTTTCCCGATCAGGTCCAGCCCGCCGTGATCGTCGGCGCGATCCGCCCAACCCGTCGTCAGAAGCACGGGAATTCCGGGCCGTAGCCGCCCCACCTCTGCGGCAAGGAGCACGCCGTCCATGCCACCGGGAATGACGATGTCGGTGAACAGCAGATCGAACACCAGCCCGGCCTGAACCAGCGCCAGCGCCTCTGCGGCGTCACCGGCCTCGTGAACCTCGAACCCGGCGTCCTGAAGCAGGGTCGCCCCCATCAGCCGGACCTCGGCGTTGTCCTCGACCATAAGGATGGACTCGCGGACGCCTTCCGCCTGCGGATCACGCGACGCCGGTTCCGGAGCAGGACTGTCAGACATCTGGATCAACCGGTTTCCCCTCCGCCCGGACATCGGACGCCGTCTTCAACGCACCAGACCACGAAAGGCCCTGTGCCGCGAACAGTCGATAACAGGAACGGGAAGCTCCGCGCTGGCAGTCCCTAGGGGAGTCGAACCCCTCTTTTCAGGTTGAAAACCTGACGTCCTAACCGATAGACGAAGGGACCGCTGCGCGGAGAGCGGGCGATATAGCCGCCGATTCCGGGCCGTGCAACCCCTTCTCCTCCCCATTCGCATCGCGGATGGGGAGGTGGCTCGGAGGCGACAGCCGACGAGACCAAGGGGGCGACTCGGTGAAGGGGTTATCACGCTCCGATTGGCCGCCGTCAGCGCCGCCCCCTCCGTCACGGCGCGTGCCGCGCCGCGCCGCCTCCCCATCGCTTCGCGACAGGGAGGAGACATCAGGCCATCCGCGGATCGGCCACGTCCTCGATCTCGAATTGCACGCCCTTGCGGCCGTTCCAGTCGTCGGCCTTCAGCCGTCCCACAACGCTCAGTCCACCCTGTCCGGACAGCAGGGACTGGCCACCGGGCAGATCGGCGCAGCGCCAGGCGATGGCCTTGACCGAGGCTCCGTCCGCCCCGACCAGCCGGCAGCGGACATGGCCGCCGTTCATGGCCACGGCGTCGCGCACCGCCACATGCTCCAGGGCAAACAGCGGCTCGGGATTGGCCGGACCGAACGGGGCCAGCTGCTCGAACTGTTCAAACAGCCCCCGCGTCGCCGCGCCGGGATCGATCAGGGCATCGATCTCGACCAGGTCCAGCGCATCGGCCGCCGCCTGTTCGCCCGCCATCCGCTCATTGAGGAAATCCCGCAGCCGCCCGATATCGTTGGCCCGGACCGTCAACCCCGCCGCCATGGCGTGGCCGCCGCCGGCCAGCAGCACACCGGCCTCCCACGCGGCCTGGACCGCCTTGCCCAGGTTCATGCCCGGCTGCGACCGGCCCGAGCCCTTGCCGACGCCGTTCACCGCATCGACGCCGATCACCACGACCGGCTTGCGCCAGCGTTCGCGCAGCCGCCCCGCGACGATACCGACCACGCCCGGATGCCAGTCGTCGCCCTGGATCACCACCACCGCGGACCCATCATCATGGTCGCCGGTCGCCTCGACCATGCGGGTGGCCTGGTCCGTCACCTGACGCTCGACCTCGCGCCGGGCGATATTCAGGGCGTCCAGTTCCTGGGCCAGTTCGCGGGCCTCTTCGGGGTCATCGGTCGACAGCAGCCGCGCGCCCAGATCGGACTTGCCGATCCGTCCGCCGGCGTTGATCCGCGGGCCGAGAATAAAGCCGGCATGATTCGACTTGGCCGGCCCCGGTTCGGCACCCGCCGCCGCCAGCAGGGCGCGGAGGCCCGGATTGCCCCACTCCGACATCCGCCGCAGCCCCAGACTGGTCAGGGCACGATTGAATCCCGTCAGGCCGGTGACGTCACAGATCGCCCCCATCGCCGCCAGATCCAGCCACTGCCGGATGTCGGGCTCCTTCACATCCGCGAACATCCCGCGCCGCCGCGCCTCGCGGTTCAATGCGGCCAGCAGGACGAAGACAACGCCGGCCGCCGCCAGATTGCCCTGCCCCGAATTGCAGCCCGGCCGGTTCGGATTGACCACGGCCGCGCAGACGGGCGGATGCTCGCGCATCATGTGGTGGTCGATGACCACGACCTTGAGCCCGATCTCCACCGCATGGGCGACCGCCTCATTGGCCGCCGCGCCGCAGTCGACCGTGATGACCAGGTCGGCCCCCGAGGCCCTCAGCGTATCGAAGGCCCGGGCGCTGGGGCCGTAGCCCTCGGTGATCCGGTCCGGCACATAGATCGGCAGTTCCGCCCCCAGGGCCCGGAACCAGCGCACCAGCAGCGCCGCGCTGGAGGCCCCGTCCACATCATAGTCGGCGAAGACGTGGATCGAGGCCTGCGCCTGCAAGGCGTCGAGGATCGCCTCGGCCGCGGCGTCCATATCCATGAAGCTGGAGGGATCGGGGAACAGGGCCTTCAGGGTCGGCTGCAGGAAGTCCGCCCCCTGGTCCGCGCGCACGCCCCGGGCCGCCAGCGCCCGCGCCAGCGGCTCTTCCAGACCCAGGGACTGCATATGACTGCGGATCAGCCCCGCCTCGGCGGGCCTCTGCCGCCAGGCGCGGCCGGACAGCGAGCGGGACACGCCCAGGAACGCAGGCCCGAACTCCGGGCCCGCGCCGCCGTCGGCCATCAGAGCGGCCGGATGGTGCGGATGCGCTGCACCGTGCGGGTCGAGGAATCCATCACCAGCGTATGGGTCGAGACAAAGCCGTCGGCGACCTTGACCCCGTCCAGCATGGCCCCCTTGGTCACGCCCGTGGCGGCGAAGATGGCGTCCTTCGAGACCAGTTCATGCAGGTCGTATTTGCGGTCGAAATCGGTGACGCCGGTGCGGCGCGCACGCGCGCGCTCATCGTCATTGCGGAAGATCAGCCGGCCCTGGAAATGGCCGCCGACGCATTTCAGGGCGCTGGCCGCGAGCACGCCCTCCGGAGCTCCGCCGGATCCCAGATACAGGTCGATGCCGGTCTCCGGCTCGGCCGTGTGGATCACGCCGGCCACGTCACCGTCGGTGATCAGCAGCACCCGGGCCCCGACCTCGCGCAGCGCGGCGATCAGCTCGGCGTGGCGCGGCCGGTCCATGACGCAGACGGTGATGTCTTCCGGCTTCACGCCCTTGGCCGAGGCCAGCGACCGGACATTGTCCTGGGGCTTCATGTCCAGATCGACGGTGCCCGGCGCATAGCCCGGACCGATGGCGATCTTGTCCATATAGGTATCGGGCGCATGCAGCATGCCGCCTCCCGGCGACATCGACAGCACGCACAGGGCGTTGGCCATCGCCTTGGCCGTCAGCGTCGTGCCTTCCAGCGGATCCAGGGCGATGTCGATGGCCGGGCCTTTGCCGGTGCCGACCTTTTCGCCGATGTAGAGCATCGGCGCCTCATCGCGCTCGCCCTCGCCGATGACGATCTTGCCGTCGATATCCAGGGCGTTCAGCGCCGTGCGCATCGCGTCGACCGCCAGCTGGTCGGCCTGCTTCTCATCGCCCCGCCCGATCTGGGCGTAGCTGGCGATGGCGGCCAGCTCGGTCACCCGGGCGGCGTCGGCGGCGAGCGTGGATGCGTAGGGAGCCGATGCGGCCATGGAGGTTCTCCTGAGACGATGATCCCCGGATTCTGCCGTCCGGGCGACTGTTGTGTTGGCCCTAGCGGCGATCCACCGGCGGCGGGGCGCGCCCGCGCTCGCGCGTCCGGCGGATGAAGGCCTCCATCTCGGCCTGGGTCTCGGCCGTCACGGGGGCGACCGGCGTGGCGTTGACGCGCGCCTGGACGTCGGCGGCGAAGGCTTCGGGATCTTCGGTCGTCTGCCATTCGAGACGTGAGACCTCTCCCGCCAGTCCGCCGCCGGTCACCCGCAAGGTATTGACCTGGGCCGCGATCGCCATCGGCGCGGGCGGCGGCTCGAGCACCTTGGGGAAGTCGGCCCAACGGGGGTATTCGCGATTCGCATCGACCAGGGCCTGGACCCTGGCCGCGACCGGCGAATTGGCATCCGTGGCGGGGTCGTACAGGCCGGCGCAGGCCGAAAGAGCCCCCGTCAGCACGAGCGCCGCCGTCATCGCTGCGATTTTCTGGATCGGCGCGTTCATATCAGGGGCGGTCATATGCCATGATCGGCACAGGCGGAAGGGCGCGCGCGCCCCTTGCGTCCGATCCTGACGATATCCGGAGCCTTCTCCCCATGGCCAAGCGTCCGACACCCCCGCCCGCCGACGCCGCCCCGCGCGCGCCGCGCAAATCCGGCCGCCCGACCTCGGTCAAGCCGCCCCGCCCCCGCGCGGCCCGGGCCACAGCCGCCCCGCACGCCGAAAAGGCCGCCCCCCAGCCGGAGCCGACGCCGGGTCCGCAGCCGGCCGAGGCCTTCGCCTTCCCCGGGGCGGACCAGCGCCAGCTGCTCGAAACCCTGTCCATGAACCTGGCCAAGGCGGCGATGACGGCCCAGTCGGCCATCGCCGAGGCCGCCCTGGCCCAGGCCGACCGCCCCGCCGCCCTGTCGGCCGACCCCTTCCACGTCGGCCCGGCCATGAACGCCGTCATGACCAGCCTGGCGGCACGCCCCGACCGGCTGTTCGCCGCCCAGGCCGATCTGTTCAACCGCTACATGGACCTGTGGGCCTCCACGACCCGCCGCGCCGCCGGCGAGGAGCCGCCCGCCGCACCGTCGAAGGACAAGCGGTTCAAGGATCCCGCCTGGTCCGAGAACCCCGCCTTCGACGTCATGCGCCAGTCCTATCTGGTCACCTCGGACTGGATGAACGGCCTGGTCGCCGGCGTCCAGGACGTCGATCCCCTGACCAAGCGGCGGGCCGAGTTCTTCACCAAGCTTCTGACCGACGCCTTCTCGCCGTCCAACTTCCTCGCCTCCAACCCCGTCGCCCTCAAGGCCCTGGCCGAGTCCAATGGCGAATCCCTCGTCAAGGGCATGCAGAATTTCGCCGCCGACATGGAGCGGGGCGCGGGCAAGCTGAAGATCAGCCAGGCCGACTACGGCAAATTCGTCGTCGGCGAGAACGTCGCCACCGCCCCCGGCCAGGTCGTCTGGCGCGACGAGCTGTTCGAACTGATCCAGTTCGACGCCGCAACGGAGAAACAGCGGGCCATTCCCCTGCTGATCTTCCCGCCGTGGATCAACAAATTCTACATCCTGGACCTCCAGCCCGAGAACTCGATGATCCGCTGGCTCTCGGCCCAGGGGTTCACTGTCTTCGTCTGCTCCTGGGTCAATCCGGATCAGGACAAGGCCGGCTTCGGCTTCGACGACTATCTGGAAAAGGGCATCTACCGCTGCGTCGAGAAGGCGCTGGAGCAGTCGCAGGCCGAGCACATCAACACGGTCGGCTACTGCATCGGCGGCACCCTGATGGGCGCGGCCCTGGCCCATATGGCGGCGAAGGGCGACAGGCGGATCACCGCCAACACCTTCTTCGCCGCCCAGCATGATTTCGCCGAGGCCGGCGACCTGCTGCTGTTCACCGACGAGCACTGGCTGAACGAGGTCGAGCAGCAGATGGACGCGGCCGGCGGCGTCCTGCCCGGCGCGGCCATGGCCGAGACCTTCAATGCCCTCCGCGCCAACGACCTGATCTGGTCCTTCTTCGTCAGCAACTATCTGATGGGCAAGGACCCGCCGGCCTTCGACCTGCTGTTCTGGAACGCCGACCAGACCCGCATGCCGAAAAAGCTGCACATGGACTACCTCCGCTCCATGTACGGCCAGAACCGGCTGGCCCGCGGCGAGTTCACCATCGGCGGGATCAGGGTCGACCTGTCGAAGGTCACCATCCCCCTCTATTTCCAGGCCAGCCGCGAGGACCATATCGCGCCGATGAATTCGGTCTATCGCTCGGCCCGCGCCTTCTCGAACGCCGCCGTGACCCTGACCCTGGCCGGCTCGGGCCATATCGCCGGGGTGGTCAATCCGCCCTCGGCCCACAAATACCAGCACTGGACCAACCCCGCCCTGCCCGCCACGCTCGGTGAATGGCAGGCCAGGGCCGTCGAACACCCCGGCAGCTGGTGGAACCACTGGGCCGACTGGCTGCATGAAAAGTCGGGCGACTGGGTCCCCGCGCGCGATCCGAAGACCGGCCCGCTCAAGCCCATCGAACCGGCGCCCGGGTCCTATGTGAAGGTGAAGAGTTGAAGCGTCTCGAACCCAATCTGCTGCTGGCCGTCACCACCGGCTTCGCCCTGCTGCTGGTCGTCATGACGGCCACCGTCTACGGCCCGCCGATCGGCCTGATCCGCAATCCCCTGCTGGCCATCCTGTGCGCCGGCGGTTTCGTGCTGCTCAACCCGATGATGCTGCGGATGATGAAGGTCACGCCGCGCCCGCCGTCGATCGATCCCGACAGCCCCGGCTCGGCCACCTGGGCCACGCTGTTTCCGATGATGATCATCGCCTCGGCCGCCGTGCCGGTCTTCCTGCCGGGCCCGGACTACGGGCTGCTGGTGATCATCGCCGCGGTCTTCTTCGGCGTGACGGTCGAGTCAGCGATCAAGGCCCGGCGCACCTGACTCCTCAACCGTGCATCCCGGCGAATGCCGGGATCCAGATGCCAGGCCTCTTCGCGAGATCATAAGGCACCGAACCTTGATGCCATCAGCCTGTGTTCGTGATCTGGCTCCCGGCATTCGCCGGGATGCACGGAGGTGACCTCTTACGCCGGCTGAAATCTCAGCGCCACGCCGTTGTTACAATAGCGTTTTCCGGTCGGCCGGGGCCCATCCATGAACAGATGGCCCTGATGCCCGAGGCAGCGGGCGCAATGATATTCCGTGCGCGGGAAACCGATGGCGAAGTCGGTCTTGGTGCCGATGTTGGCCGCGATGACCTCATAGAAACTGGGCCAGCCGGTGCCGCTGTCGAATTTCCACTGCGACCGGAACAGCGGCAGGTCACAGCCGAGGCAGACGAACGTCCCCGTCCGATGCTCCTCGTTCAGAGGGCTGGTCCCCGGCCGCTCGGTCGCCTCGTGGCGCAGGGTCTGATAGCTGGCCGCCGGCAAGCGCGCGCGCCACTGCGCATCCGTCATCCGCCGGAACGGCGAATTCGCATACTGGCCTTGCGACGCATCGGCGCTTCCCGGCGAACAGGCCGAAAGCGCGACCGCGCCGGCGGTCAGGAACAGATGGCGGCGGTTCAGGACTTGGGTCATGACCTGAGATACGTCGGCATGGCGGCGGAAGTTTCAAGCCATCGGCACCACAAACTCCGAGCATCCCCGCGAAGGCGGGGATGCTCGGAAATCAGTTGAGCCCCGCTCCCTCATCCAGCCCCAGCATCAGGTTCAGGTTCTGCACCGCCGCCCCCGACGCCCCCTTGCCGAGGTTGTCCAGCAGCGCCACCAGCCTTGCCTGCCCCCCGTCCCGGTCGCCGAACACATGCAGGCGCATTTTGTTGGTCCCGTTCAGCCCCTCCGGGTCGATCCCCGTCATGGCCTCGGACTCCTCCAGCTCGACCACCTCGACGAAGCGGCAGCCCGCATAGGCCTCGACCAGCGCCCCGTGCACCACCTCGACCGAGGGCGACGACGGCAGGGCCGCCAGCTGCAGCGGCACCTCGACCAGCATCCCCTGGCGGTACGCTCCCACCGCCGGCGCGAACAGCACCGGCCGCTCCAGCCCCGTGTGCCGCGTCATCTCCGGCACATGTTTGTGCTTGAGCGACAGGCCATAGGCGCGGAACGCCCCCGCCCCACCCGCTTCAAACTCGGCGATCATCGCCTTGCCGCCGCCCGAGTAGCCGGACACCGCATTCACGGTCACCGGCCAGCCCGCCGGAATGATCCCCGCCGACACCAGCGGCCGCACCAGGCCGATGAAGCCCGTCGGATAGCAGCCGGGGTTCGACACCCGCGTCGCGCCCGCGATCTTCTCGCGCTGCCCGGCCGCCATCTCGGCGAAGCCATAGGTCCAGGTGGGATCGACCCGATAGGCCGTCGAGGCGTCGATCACCCGCACGGCGGGATTGTCGATCATCGCCACGGCCTCCTTCGCCGCCTCATCCGGCAGGCACAGGATCACCGCATCGGCCCCGTTCAGCGCCTCGCGCCGCGCCGCCACGTCGCGCCGCCGGTCGCCCAGCAGGATCAGCTCCAGATCGCCGCGCGCCTCCAGTCGCTCGCGGATCTCCAGCCCCGTGGTCCCGGCCTCGCCGTCGATGAAGATGGTGTGGGTCATTCGTCGACCTCGACCTCTGTGAGCAGCGTTTCAATCTGGGTGCCGCAAACGGCGCAGCGTCCTTCAAGGACGGAGTCCGTCCCTTCCTCAAACTCCACGGGATCGGTCATTCCCAAGTCAGCCTTTTCGCAAACACCGCACCAGGTGTTGGCGAGCAGACTTTCGCGCTCCGCAAGATCGCGAGCCGCGAAATCCCTTTGAACCCGGTCGGTCATGAGAAACTCACTCCAAAGAAAAAGGGCGCTCCGGTTTCCCGAAGCGCCCTCCTCCATACCGTAGTGAAACGGCCTAGCGCTTCGAGAACTGGAAGGACTTGCGGGCCTTGGCGCGGCCGTACTTCTTGCGCTCGACGACGCGGCTGTCGCGGGTCAGGAAGCCGTGCGGCTTCAGGACCGGGCGCAGCGCCGGCTCATAGTGGGTCAGGGCGTGCGACAGGCCGTGGCGGATGGCGCCGGCCTGGCCCGACAGGCCCGAGCCCTGCACGGTGCAGTCGACGTCGAACTGGGTCAGGCGGTCGGTCACTTCCAGCGGCTGGGCGATCATCATGCGCAGGATTTCGCGGGCGAAATACTGCAGCTGATCCTTGCCGTTGATGGTGATCTTGCCCGAGCCGGGCTTGATCCACACGCGGGCGATCGCGTTCTTGCGCTTGCCGGTCGAATAGGCGCGGCCCTGGGCGTCCAGCTTCTGGACGTAGACGGGGTGTTCCTCGCCCACGCCGACCGTACCCATGCCACGCAGGGCGTCGAAGCCGGTCGCGGCGGGCGCGGCGGCGGCGGGGGCGTCGTTCTCGACGACGGGCGTTTCAGCAGTCACGTCGGTCATGCTCAGGCGCTCCGGGTGTTTTTGGAGTTGGCCGACTTGAAGTCGATCGTTTCCGGCTGTTGGGCTTCATGGGTGTGCGCCGCGCCGGCGAACAGGCGCAGGTGCGTCATCTGCAGGCGGGCCAGCGGGCTCTCCTTGGGCAGCATGCGCTCGACGGCCTTCTCGAGCACGCGCTCGGGGAAGCGGCCGTTCAGGACCTTCTCGGGGCTGGTCGACTTGACGCCGCCCGGGTGGCCGGTGTGGCGATAGTAGATCTTGTCGGTCAGCTTCTTGCCGGTGAACACCACCTTGTCGACGTTGGTGACGACGACATAGTCGCCGCAATCGACGTGCGGGGTGTAGTCGCCGCGGTGCTTGCCGCGCAGACGGTTGGCGATGAAGGTCGCGAGACGGCCCACCACGACGCCTTCGGCGTCGATATGGATCCATTTCTTCGTGACCTCGGCCGGCTTCAGCGCGACCGTGGTGCTCTTCAGCATTGTCGGGGTTTCCTGGGACAGACGAACGTGTGGGCCCTCCCGACGACCGGGACGAGCGGAAGGCGCGCTGATAGAGGACGGGGGGCGACAGGTCAATGGGCCCTGATGCGCCCGATATGGGTTATCTATCTGAAAAATATAACTTAATCAATTACGGTATTAAAATACCATACAAATTCACCCAGCTTCCCGTCTCCTCCCTGTCGGCGAAGCCGATGGGGAGGGGGACCCCGAAGGGGTGGAGGGGTCGAAACAGGGAACACGGCTCCGTCGTCAGATCGCGTGCGATCCGGTCCACCCCTCCACCGCTACGCGGTCCCCCTCCCCATTCGCTGCGCGAACAGGGAGGAGACACTGCGCGCCATTCGCCGCCAGCCAGACAACTTCGTGCATCCAACTCGCTGTTTTTTCACGCGATAACCCGACAACCAGCGTCATCTCCCAGCCGCAGGAAAAACCGCCCCCATAATCCTCCCCGTCCCGTCGCACCGGGAGGCTCGCTCGGCCGGCGAACCGAAGCGGCGGCGGGAGCGGATGGAGCGGGGTCCGTCGGTGCGAGCCGACGGAGCCGGACCGGCGCAGGGACCTCCTAAGGGTCGCCTGCCCGGGGTGGAGGGCCGGGGGGGATACCCAGGTCGTTCCAGGGATCGGGATCGTCGCCCGACCTGCCCGCCGGAGGCGCTGCGGTAAGGCCCGAACACGGCCACCCGACGCAAGCTTCCGGAAAACCGTCCGCGCGGAGCGTTCGTCTTTCGTCGAAACGGTATTCTCCAATCTTTTCCGGGCGAAGGCCCGGGCGCTCCGCCAGGCCTCCCCTCCAACCGACTGGAAACAGGCGGCGGACACGCATGCGCGGTCATTCTCCCTCCCGCTTGAGGGAGGGATGTCGGCGCGCAGCGACGACAGGGTGGGAGGGGCTCCGCGACCCAGCCGCCGGCGCTCTCCGGGCCGAGCCCTCCCCACCCGGCCTCGCCTTCGGCTCAGCCACCCTCCCCCGGCGGGGGAGGGAGAAGACATTCCGATCCGCCCGCGCTAAACCGCCGCCAACCCTTCAGGAGCCCTGCCCATGACCGTCGCCGCCCGCCTCGCCGAACTCGGCATCTCCCTGCCGGAACCCGCCAGGGCGGTGGCCAACTATGTGCCGTATGTCCAGACCGGCAACCTGGTCCATATCTCGGGCCAGCTGTCGAACGACGCCGCGGGCGGGATCAAGGGCACGGTCGGTGCCGACGTCTCCCCGGAACAGGCGAAGGACGCGGCCCGCATGTGCGGCGTCAACCTGCTGGCCCAGATGTCGGCCGCCGTCGACGGTGACCTCGAGCGCATCGTCCGCGTCGTCAAACTGGGTGGCTTCGTCCAGGCCGCCGGCGATTTCGAAGCCATCCCCGCCGTGATCAACGGCTGTTCCGACCTGATGGTCGAGGTCTTCGGCGACAAGGGCCGTCACGCCCGCTCCGCCGTCGGCGTCTACAAACTGCCCCTCGGCTTCGCCGTCGAGGTCGATGCCATCGTGGAAGTCCGCTGATCCGACCGATCGCACACATAATCCGTGCATCCCGGCGAAAGCCGGGACCCGGTCCTTTGTGCGATGCGGCGGGGCCGGTGATCGCCGCCCGATGTCCTCAAACGCCGGCGTCACGCTGGAAAGAACTGGGTCCCGGCTTTCGCCGGGATGCACGGATTTGAGTTTCCAGATCCACGTCCACAACACCGTCGCCGACATCGGCCGCGACGCCTGGGACGCCTGCGCCCGCCCGACCGGCGACCCGTTCGTCTCCTTCGACTTCCTTGACGCCTGCGAGGCCTCCGGCAGCGCCGTGCCCGCCGAGGGCTGGGCCGGCCGCCACCTGTCGCTGCGCGACGGGACCGGCCGGATCCTCGGCGTCATGCCCCTCTGGCTCAAGGGCCACAGCCAGGGCGAATACGTCTTCGACCACAGCTGGGCCGAGGCGTATCAGCGCGCCGGCGGCCGCTACTATCCCAAACTGCTGGCCGCCGTGCCCTTCACCCCGGTCACCGGCCCGCGCTTCCTCGCCCATCCGGACGCCGACGCCGTCCCGGTGCGGCAGGCCCTGCTGCAGGGTGCCATCGCCCTGACCGAACAGCTCGGCGTCTCGTCCCTGCACGTCAACTTCCCCACCCGGCCGGAGTGGGACGCCATGGGCGAGGCCGGCCTGCTGCAGCGTCAGGACATGCAGTACGTCTGGCGCAACGGCGGCTATCAGACCTTCGACGACTTCCTGTCCGCCCTGTCCTCGAACCGGCGCAAGACCATCCGCCGCGAACGCCGCGAGGCCCAGGCCGGGCTCGACATCCGCGTCCTGACCGGTGCCGACATCACGGACACCCACTGGGACGCCTTCTTCGCCTTCTACCAGGACACGGGCGAGCGCAAATGGGGCCGGCCCTATCTGACGCGGGACTTCTTCTCCCGGATCGGCGCGACCATGGCCGACCGCATCGCCCTGGTCATGGCCTTCCGTGACGGGGTCGCCATCGCCGGAGCCCTGAACCTGATCGGCGACGAGGCCCTTTACGGTCGCCAGTGGGGCGCGCTGGAGGAGGTCCCCTTCCTCCATTTCGAGCTCTGCTACTACCAGGCCATCGAATTCGCCATTTCACACGGCCTGTCGCGCGTCGAGGCGGGGGCCCAGGGCGAGCACAAGATCGCCCGCGGCTACCTGCCCTCCCCCGTCTGGTCGGCGCATTTCATCGCCGATCCCGCCCTGCGCGGACCGGTCGCCCGCTATCTCGATGGCGAACGGCCGGCGGTCGACAGCCAGATCGCGGCCATGACCGACGAACTCTCGCCGTTCCGGAAGGCCTGATGGCTCAGTCGGCGCGTCTCGGGTCCTCGCCGATGAACCAGCCGGCGACCCAGCTCACGAGGCCGGTCACGATCGCCGCGCCGATCCCCGCCCACAGACCGTCGACGACGAACCCGCCCAGCAGGGCCGCCACCAGCCCGATCACCGCGGCGTTCACGACCAGCAGGAACAGGCCGAAGGTGATGATGGTCAGCGGGAAGGTCAGGATCGTCAGAACCGGCCGCACGACCGCATTGGCCAGCCCCAGCAGCAGCGCCGCGGCCAGCAGCGATCCGTTCGACAGGAAGTCCACGCCGGGCACCAGCCGCGACGACAGCCACAGGCCGAAACAGGTGACCAGGAACTGGACGATGAAACGCAGCATGGCTCTCTCCCGATTGAGCCGTCACTCTAGCGAAGAATGGCCCGTCAGGCTCCTCATATCCGCCGGCGGTTGCTACGCTGCCCGCACCGCACGGAGCCCGCGATGACCCTCAAGGCCGCCTACGACACCGACAACATCTTCGCCAGGATCCTGCGCGGAGAGATTCCCTCGGTCAGGATCTGGGAGGACGACCACGTCCTCGCCTTCATGGATGTCTTCCCGCAGTCGGAAGGCCACGTCCTGCTGATCTCGAAAACCTCGACCGCCCGGAACCTGCTCGAGGTCGAGGCCGACACCCTCGCCCGCCTGGCCGAAGCCACGCGCCGCACCGCCCGCGCCGTCGACAGGGCGCTGAACCCGGAAGGCTTCCAGATCATGCAGCTGAACGGCGACGCAGGCGGCCAGACCGTCTTCCACCTGCATGTCCACATCATCCCGCGCTGGTCCGACCGGCCGATGAAGGGCCACGGACACGCCCCCATGGCCGACACGGAGACCCTGCGCGGCCTCGCCGACCGGATCGCGGCCGCCCTCGACCAGGTTTAATCGACATTCAGACGTCGGTACCCGTTCTCCCTCCCCCGTCATTCCGGGGCTGGGACCGGCGCAGCCGGGACAAGAACCCGGAATCCAGGCGTCTGGACGCCGCCGTCCGCCTCACGTTCCAGACTGGAGTCCGGTCCCTGGATTCCGGGTTCCGCTCCGCGACCCCGGAAAGACCGTGTTTGGTGGACGATCAGCAGGTCCGCTGAATGTCGATTGAACCTAGTCGGCGCGGAACTGCAGCTCGGCCAGCCGGGCGTACAGGCCGCCCTGCGCCATCAGCGACTGGTGCGTGCCCTCCTGCACGACCCGGCCGTCCTCCATCACCACGATGCGGTCGGCGCGCAGGACCGTGGCCAGACGGTGGGCGATGACGATGGTCGTGCGGTTCTGCATCGCCTGATCCAGCGCGGCCTGCACGAGACGCTCGTTCTCGGCATCCAGCGCCGAGGTCGCCTCATCCAGCAGCAGGATCGGCGCGTCCCGGACCAGGGCCCGGGCAATCGCCATCCGCTGACGCTGTCCGCCCGACAGGCTCTTGCCCCGCTCGCCCAGCGGCGTGTCGAACCCTTCCGGCAGGGCCTCGACGAAGGCGAGCGCCTGCGCCTCCTCGGCGGCACTCCGCACCGCCGCGTCATCGGCGTCCTCGCGGCCGAACCGGATATTCTCGCTGGCCGAGCCCGAGAACAGCGGGGCCTCCTGCGACACCCAGGCGAACCGCCCGCGCACCGCCACCGGATCCGCCTCCCGCACATCGATGCCGTCGACCGAGACCACGCCGGCCTGCGGATCGTAGAACCGCAGCAGCAGCCGGAAGACCGTGCTCTTGCCCGCCCCGGACGGGCCGACCAGCGCCACCGTCTCGCCCGGCCGCACCGTCAGCGAAAACCCCTTCAGGGCCGGCAGGTCAGGCCGCCCCGGATAGGCGAACTGGACCGCCGACATCGACACCTCGCCGGTCGACGGCTCCGGCAGCGCCCGGGGGGCCTCGGGCGAGCGAATCGCCGCCTCGCTGCGCATCAGCTCGTCGATCCGCTCCATGGCACCGGCGGCCTTCTGGACGTCGCCCCAGCTCTCGCCCAGGGCCCCGACCGCGCCGGCCGCGAACACCGACAGCAGCACAAACTGCAGCAGGGCCCCGGGCGTCATCCGCCCGGCGATGACGTCCTGGGCACCGAGCCACAGGACCAGGGTCACGCCACCGAACATCACCACGATGATCAGGGCGGTCATCAGGGCCCGCGCCTTCATGCGGATCAGCGAGACGCCGAACGCGTCCTCGACGGCCCGGCCGAACCGGTCGATGGAGCTGGCTTCGCGACCGAACGCCTGGACGGTCTCGATCGCATCCACGCTCTCGCCGGCGAAACCGACCGCATTGGCGAACCGGTCCTGGGACGCCACGGTCAGCTTGCGCACCCGCCGGCCGAACAGGAAGATCGGCCCCAGCAACAGCGGCACGACCAGCAGGACCATGCCCGTCAGCTTGGGGCTGACAATGAACAGCAGGACCGTCCCGCCGATCAGGGTCAGGAAATTGCGCAGGGCGAAAGACACAGAGGTCGTCAGCAGCGTCTCCACCAAAGCGATGTCGGTCGTCAGGCGCGACAGCACCTCACCCGTTCGCATGGCGGCATAGAAGGCGGGGTCCAGGGTCAGAATGCGCTGGAACAGGCCCTTGCGAAGATCGGCGATGACCCGCTCGCCCGTCTTGGTGACGAAATAAAACCGGACCGCGGTCGCGAAACCGAGGAACAGGGCATTGGCCCCGAGCAGCAGAAACCACAGGTTCAGCTGCGCCCCGCCGTTGTCGAATCCGTTGTCGATCGCGCCGCGCGCCGACGCCGTCAGCGACAGCGACGCCGCCGTCGACATGATCAACCAGACGGCCGCCATGGCCAGATGCGCCTTGTGGCGCAGGGCATAGGGCAACAACCGGCCCAGCGGGCGAATGTCGCGTCGCTTCTCGCGACGCTTGCCCGCATCCCCCAGCTGCTCCATCAGAACAGCGCCCGCGCCGGGGCGTCCCCGGATGTCAGCGGCGTCGGCGGTGGCGGTTACATCTGTCATGGCGCGCGCCTCTTGCCCCGGAACGCCCCCCGGTGTAAACGCCGCCGCTCATTCCCGCCCCCAAACCCTGCCTTGAGGGGTGTTGGCGGGTTTTCTCATTTTCGCGCCCCGACGGTCGGCATCGTCATCGCGCAGAGACCGGACCAGGACCATGAAGGCGGATACGCATCCCGACTACCATTTCATCACCGTGACGATGACGGATGGCACCAGCTACCAGACGCGCTCGACCTACCAGAAGGAAGGCGCGGTCCTGAACCTGGACATCGATCCGCTGACGCACCCGGCATGGACCGGCGGCAACCAGCATATGCTGGACCGCGGTGGCCGCGTTTCGCGCTTCAACAACAAGTTCGCCGGCTTCATCAAGAAGTAGGCTGCCGCAGGGGGCGGGCTTTCCAGCCACACCTCGAGGCAAGACGACAACAAAGGCGTCGGTCCCCGGACCGGCGCCTTTCTGTTTGGCTGGAACGCCGATAACATCGCCGCGTTGGCCTTGTTCGGGGGCGTGGGCACGGTGTCCCGCAGCGAAACGGGCTCAGAGATCCTGGCTATGAATCGACGGCAACTCGGATTGGGCGCGGCCGTGACGGCGTTTGCGTCCGCCATCGGCCAGGCCGCTTCGGCCCAGACCCGGGACCCGGCGGCGGTCGCCTTCTATGACCGGTTCAACGATCAGCTGGCCACCCTGCCGGCGGAGATTCAGCCCGACGTCCGTGCCTTCTACGAGTTGAACGGCTGGCGTCCAGTCTGGACTCCGGAGCGGCTGCGCGCGCTGCAGACCGCCGCCGGTCGCGCCGAGCGCCACGGCCTGTCCCAGGGCGACTATTTCAACTTCGAAACCCTCGCAGCCGAACCTGACGCTGCGGAGATGCGGACCACGGCCGCCGCCATGGGCTACGCCCGCGTCCTCGGCGAGGGCCGCGTGCGCCCCGAGACCGTCGAAGATCTCTGGGAGATGCAGAAGAACCGGGTTGATCTGCCCGTCGGGCTGAACAACGCCCTGGCACAGAACGGCCTCGTCGACTGGTTCGAAGGCCTCGCCCCGACGGACATCGGCTATTCGAATCTGTCCGCCGGCTATGTCCGTTACCGCCGCCTGATCCGCGAAGGCGGCTGGCCGGCCTTCCGTCAGGGTCCGACGATCGAGCCGGGGACCAGTGACACCCGGATTCCGGCGCTCATCCAGCGCCTCGTCGCCGAAGGCGACCTGCCCGCAGCCGACGGTGCCCGCCTGACCCAGCAGGGCATCGTCTACGGTCCGGAGCTTCAGACAGCGGTCCAGGGCTTCCAGGCCCGCCATGGCCTCGTCGCCGACGGTCGCATCGGGACCGGCAGCCAGCGCTCGCTTTCGGCCTCGGCCGAGGATCGCGCCCGTCAGATCGCGCTCAATCTCGAACGCCGCCGCTGGCTGAAGCGCGAGGTCTCGCCCGAGCGGATCGAGGTCAATACGGCCGCCGCCATCATGGTCTACTGGAAGGACGGCCGTCCGGTGCACTCCAACCGCGTCGTCTGCGGCGCGCCGGCGACCCAGACCCCCAGCCTCGAGAAGCCGTTCGCCTCCGTGGTCGCCAACCCGCCCTGGTATGTGCCGGCTTCGATCGCCCGCGCAGAAATTCTGCCCCGAGGGCCCGGCTATCTGGCGGCCAACAACATGTACATCCAGAACGGCACGGTGATCCAGCGCGCCGGGCCGACCGCCGCTCTCGGCTATGTGAAGTTTGAACTGCGCGACAGCTACGCCATCTTCCTGCACGACACCCCGTCCAAGTCCGCCTTCAATCTGGCCACCCGCCAACGCAGCCACGGCTGCGTGCGGGTCCAGGGCGCGGTCGAGTTCGCCCGTCTGCTGCTTTCGCCCGATCCGACCCTGCTGGCCCAGTTCGACACCGCCCAGGACACGCGCGAGACAAAGCGCATCGCCACGGGCCGCGAGATCACGGTGCGCCTGCTGTACTGGACCGCCTTCGTCGACGGCCAGGGCCGGGTCGCCTTCCGCGAAGACGTCTACAGCCGTGACGCCAAGCTGGCCGAAGCCCTCGGCATCGCCATCAGCCTGCCCAAGCCGGTGAATGACGGTGCCCGCCTCGCCAACGACGTCGGACCGTAGGGAGCGCCTAGGTCCTGAACGCCGCCGTCAACCGGTCCAGCTGGCTCTGCACCGGATTGACCGCGTCCTCCTCGGGCGCGTCCAGATACATCCGGCGGTCGAGGTGCAGGACCCGATCGTAGAGCTTCTCGGTCCGGACCAGATATTCGATCAGGGAGATCGGCAGTTCACTGTCGCTGGCTTCGGTCTCGGCCTTGCGGTCGGCCAGCCGGTAGCGCGGCTCGCAGGCAGCGAGGGCCGTCATGTCGCCTTCGCGAACGGCCCGCTGCACGAGGAGCCAGGAGGCGATCTGCATCAGCCGTGTCGTCAGCTTCATGCTCTCGCCGGCGTAGGCCAGGGCGGTGGTTCGCGACAGCAGCTTTGATTCGCGCCGCCCGTCCCCGTCCAGATAGGCGGCCGTATCCTCGACCAGTTCCATACCTTCCCGGAACGTCCGGTCGAACAGCTCCGAGCGGGCGAAGTCGTCCACTACGGCGGATCGGCTGCGGCCGGCGGACGGAGGAATGACGGCATCGGTGGGCATGAGATCGGTCAAACTCATAGGGGTACGCGCATCCGTATCACGACCGGCACGGTTTCGCGCGGCGCATCAACAGACTGCAACGGTTGTGCCAACAAGCTGATTCACGGGCGGAAGTTGAACATGGCGTCGGCGGCGTTCCGTTGCGACGACTTGCCGTCAATGGCCGTCCGGGATCGCGCAATCTCGCCTTCCAGCCCTTCGATCCGCTGTTTGAGATCCTCGACCGAATAGCCGTCCAGGTCCTCGCGCGTCAGGGCGATCAACGGCGCGCCGCGCGCCGGACGGGGCTCCAGATCTTCGAACATCGCCGCCTCCTCCGTGGCCAAGGGATACGCAAACGCCTATCTGAACGCCGGGACACGGACGATTGCAAGAACAGGATGAGGATGATGCGGGTAGTCGAGATAGCCGGCGGCAGCGGGCCGGCTGAGGCCCTGCGCCTCACGACCCGACCCGACCCGATCCCGAGGCGGGACCGGGTCAGATCCGGGTCCGGGTCCGCGCCGCGGGAATCAATCGCCCTGACCTCTTGCAGCGGCTGGGCCGCTACCCCGCTCCGCCCGGCGCGTCCGACATTCTGGGCCTCGAAATGGCCGGTGAGGTCGACCAGGTCGGCGAGGGGGCATCCCGCTGGTCGGTCGGCGACCGGGTCTGCGCCCTGCTGGGCGGCGGCGGCTATGCGGATTTCGCCGTGGTGGACGCGCGCCATGCCCTTCCCGTTCCCGACGGCGTCGACCTGATCCAGGCGGCGGCCCTGCCCGAAACCGTCTGTACCGTCTTCGCCAATGTCTTCGAGGCGGGCGGGCTGAAGGCCGGGGAAACCCTGCTGGTCCACGGAGCGACCAGCGGCATCGGCGTGACCGCGATCCAGATGGCGAAGGCGGCGGGTGCCAGGGTCATTGCGACCTCGCGCGGCCCGGACAAGACTGCGGCAGCATTGCAGCTCGGTGCCGATCTCAGCCTGGATGCCCTCGCCGACGACATGGACGCCGCCATCGCCGCCTTTGGTGGTGCCGATGTCGTGCTGGACATGGTCGGGGCCGACTACGCCGCACTCAACCAGGCGGCGCTCAAGCCGTTCGGCCGCTGGGTCGTCATCGCCACCCTGTCCGGATCGACGGCGCAGATCGATCTGGCCAGGCTGATGATGAAGCGGATCATCCTGACCGGCTCCACCCTGCGCGCCCGGCCGGCCGACGAGAAAGCCCGGCTGATCGCGGCCGTGGAAGCGACGGTCTGGCCATGGATCGCATCCGGAGTGGTCCGGCCACCGGTCGAGGCGACCTTTCCGCTCGAGCAGGCGTCGGCCGCCCACCTCGCGCTGGAGGCAGGCGGCCATGTCGGCAAGATCGTCCTGACGACCTGAGGACTACCAGCGCCCCCCGCCCCGCCGGACCGGACGCAGCGACGAGATCCGGTCGTTCAGCCCCCAGTTCCGCAGGTTGCGGACATCGTCGCGGAAGGTCTGGCACTGGCCTCGGAAATAGGCGTCGCTGCACGCTTCCCATTCGCCACGGAACCGCATCGACGAAATCGCATCGTTGAAGCCCGTGTTGGCCAGGTTCGTCATCTCGTTGTCGAAGCGGAAGCTGGCCCCGCGGAAATCAGCGTCCCGGAAAACGGTCACCGACGTGCGTCCGCCGCCCCAGCCGCCCTCACCGCCGTAGCCGCCACCACCGCCACCGCCACCGCCACCGGGGCGATCCTCGTAGTCACCGCGGTTCGGTCCACAGACTAGCAAGCCGTCATTGTTGCGGATCTCGTAGTTGGCGCACCGATTCAGCTCGATCGAGGTGCCACGAATATTCCCGCGAATAGTGCGGCAGTCAGCGTAGAGCCGGCCACGGTTGACGTACTCGCCACTGCAGCTGTCACGATAGTCGCCCCGAGGAGCCACCCGCTCCGGTCCGCCCGGAACCTGGGGTGCGTACTCCTGTCCGGCACCGGAGAAGACCGCCGCGGCGGCCAGAAATTCGATCAGCATGGACGTTCCTCCCAAAGGCTTTGTCGACGCCAGACGCGTCTGCAAGGCCAATGTCGCGGAGGCTGGATGAACCTTGGCTGTACGGCCTCGTCGGCTTCCGTTTTCTTTTCCTGCGAATAGGCCTATATCCCCACCATCAACGCCCGGTCGAAAGGCCGGGCGCCGTCGTATCCAGAGCCCGGTTTCCGGGCTCGAACCACAACCGGAATTGCGTTCATGACCGACATCCTCATGCCAAAGGCCACCGCGGTCTGGCTGGTCGACAATACCTCGCTGACCTTCGAGCAGATCGCCGAATTCTGCGGCCTGCACCCGCTCGAAGTGCGCGGCATCGCCGATGGCGATGTGGCCCGTGACATCCGCGGTGCCGATCCGCTGGTCAACGGACAACTGACCCGCGAAGAGCTGGACAAGGCCCAGAATAACGACGCCTACCGCATGCAGGCCGTGGTCAGCCGCCACGCTGAACTGATGAAGGCTCACAAGCCCGCGCCGAAATACACGCCCGTGTCGCGTCGTCAGGACCGCCCGGACGCCATCGCCTGGTTCGTACGCAATCACCCCGAAGTGACTGATGCCCAGATCGCCAAGATGCTCGGTACGACCAAGTCGACCATCGAGAGCGTGCGCAACCGCACCCACTGGAACAGCCCCAACATCAAGCCGGTCGACCCGGTTACGCTCGGCCTCGTCGGCCAGCTGGCTCTGGACGACCTGGTCCGCAAGGCGGCCGACAAGAAGGCCCGGGACGACGCCAAGAAGGGGGGGGCCACCCTCCAGCCTGTCGACGCCCCTGTCGAACCGGCCGAGGAGGAGTTCGTCCCCGAGGCCCGCGAGCGCCGCGGGGCCGAGCCGACGGCGGCCTCGGTGTTCGGAGCCAAGACCTGACAAGAAAAAGCGGCCCCGGAGATCACTCTCCGGGGCCGCTGTCTTGTTCGGGAAGCCCTCGCTATCCGGTGCGGGCCTCCAGGCTGGTAATCTGTTCCTTGAGCCGAAGCTTCTGTTGCTTGAGCTCCCTCACGCGAAGCGAGTCCGCGGCCGGGTGAGTCGTCTCTCTCCGGATCACTTCATCCAGGTTGCGGTGACGGTTTCCCAGTTCGCGGATACGAGCTTCGATGGTCATGGCTTGCGCCTCCATGTCTAAGGGACCAGTACAGTCAGCGCCGGGTCTGACCGGCTGTAGAATCACATTCCAGTGAACTGCTTACCGTCCTGATACGGACCACCCTGGAGCCCGAATTGGCCGAAGATGTGAACGGAGCCGTACGGAACCCTTCCGGCTCACCCTCCAGCCGCCTCATTGTAGGAATTTCCGGAGCCTCCGGCGTGACCTATGGTGTTCGCGTACTGGACGCCCTGCGCGAGCTTGCGGTCGAGAGCCATCTGGTCGTGACCCGGGCCGCCCTGATGACCCTGTCGCAGGAGACCGACATTGCGGCTGACGACCTGATGAGCCGCGCCGATGTGTCGCACCGGCTGAACGATGTCGGAGCGTCGATCGCCTCGGGCTCGTTCCGGACCATGGGCATGATCATCGCCCCCTGCTCGGTCCGCACCATGAGCGAGATCGCCACCGGCGTGACCTCGACCCTGCTGACCCGCGCCGCCGATGTGGTGCTGAAGGAGCGGCGCCCGCTGGTGCTCATGGTGCGCGAGACGCCCCTGCACCTCGGGCACCTGCGCACCATGACCGCCCTGGCCGAGATGGGTGCCATCATCGCGCCGCCTCTGCCGGCCTTCTATGCGAGGCCCGACAGCATCGCCGAAATGGTGGATCAGTCGGTGGGCCGCGCCCTGGATCTGTTCGGCCTCGACTGGTCAGCCGTGCGCCGCTGGGGTGGGCTGAAGGCCGCGAACGCCGAATGAGCCTGTGGGACTGGGCGCTGGCAGCCTACGCCGCCGATGGCGTGGCCGACGCCTGTCTGGAGCTGCAGGCTGCCGCCGGCCAGAACGTCCCCCTTCTGCTGTGGGCGGCCTGGTGCGCCGCCGAGGGCCGCACGCCGGACGAGGACGCTCTTGAAGCCGCCGGTGACACTGCGCGCGCCTGGCAGGAGACCGCCATCGCACCGCTGCGCGCCGTTCGTCAGGCGCTCAAACCCCGAGCGCCCGATCTCGACGACACAGCCCGGGAAGCGGTGCGGTCCCAGGTCAAGGCCGTGGAACTCGACGCGGAGCGCCATCTCCTTGCCGCCCTCGAAGCCCTGGCCCCGGCCTCCAGCGGCCCTGCCCGGCCGGCGCTCGCCGCCATGGTGGCCGCCGCAAGGGTCTGGTCGTCGATCACGCCGCGGGCTGGGCTGGTCCAGCTCGCGGACCGCCTTCCGGCCTGACGGGACGCACGGTATAGACCGGTGTCCGGGATCCCCAGCATGAACGATGACGAACCCTTTATGACCGAGGAAGAGCAGGCGCTCCATGCCCGGCTCAAGCTCCTCCAGCTCGAACACGCTGACCTCGGTGCCTCGATCGAGGCGCTGAGCCAGATGCCCGTGCCCGATCAGCTGATGATCGCCCGGGTGAAGCGGAAGAAGCTGCTGCTGCGGGACGAGATCGCCAAGATCGAGGACCGGATCCTGCCCGACATCATCGCCTGATCACCCCGCTCAGCGTCCGCGCTTGCGCACCCACATCGCAGCGTCAGCCTCGGCCAGCCAGACTTCCGGGTCGGCATGTCCATTGAACGCCCTGACGCCGAACGAGCCACCCAGGGGTGTGGCCTGACCGTTCCAGATGAAGCCATCCGACGCGAGAGCCTCGGCCAGGCGTTTGGCTTTCTCGCGACCTCCGTTCAGCCCCGCATTCAGCATCAGAAGACCGAACTCATCGCCGCCGAGACGGCCGACGGCGTCCGATTCGCGCAGATTGGCCGCCAGCAGGTTGGCGACATGCACCAGGGCGGCGTCGCCCGCCGCATGGCCGAGGCTGTCGTTGACGCCCTTGAAGCCGTCCAGGTCGAGATAAAGCAGAACCGCGGGGGTGCCATGGCGCTGGCAGAAGGCCATGGCGCTCTTCATCGCGGCAACGAATCCCCGCCGGTTCAGAACCGGCGTCAGCACGTCATGATCCGCCGCCGCCTCGGCCATTTCGGCGCGACGGCGCAGGGTCTCGATCTCGGCGCGGAGGCGCTCGATCTCGTCGTATGGGTCGATGACGGCCGCGTCAGTCACGAGCGATAGGGGCTCCATGGTCCATTTTTGCTTCAGGTCGGATCGACCTGAATCCAAAAAATGACCCAACATTATACGAGAGCCTGATTCACGATTTCAGCGGAACCGCGAAGCGGTTCCTCTTCAAACGATCAGGCTCTGGCCAGCGACTCAACACGTCCGGCTGCCAGAGAGCCTAACGCCGTCGGTTGCGGGCGCAACGCGAGTCCTGTATCGCGCCGCTTTCCCGCGAAAAGGGCGAGCCTCCATGACGACCGGGACACCACCAGTGGCGATCATCATGGGCAGCCGCTCCGACTGGCCGACGATGAAACACGCCGCCCAAGCGCTAGACCGGCTCGGTGTGGCCTGGGAAGCGAAGGTCGTCAGCGCCCACCGCACGCCGCAACGCCTGTTCGATTTCGCCTCCGGTGCCCGCGCGGCCGGCTTCAAGGTCATCATCGCCGGAGCCGGCGGAGCCGCCCACCTGCCCGGCATGGCCGCCTCCTTGACCGAGCTCCCGGTGCTCGGCGTGCCGGTCGAGTCGAAGGCGCTCAAGGGCATGGACAGCCTGCTGTCGATCGTCCAGATGCCCGGCGGCGTTCCCGTGGCCACCCTGGCCATCGGCGAGCCGGGTGCGAAAAACGCCGGCATCCTCGCCGCCCAGATCCTCGCGCTTTCCGACCCGATCCTGGCCGGCCGCCTGACCGCCTTCCGCGAGGCCCAGACCGAGGCCGTGCACGAAACCGTCGAGGACTGAGTTGATCGACTCCGCGCGCGCCTCGCCCCTGCCCCCCGGTTCGACTCTCGGCATTCTGGGCGGCGGCCAGCTGGGACGGATGCTCAGCCAGGCCGCCTCGCGCCTCGGCTTCAACGTCGTCATCCTCGACCCCGAGGAAAACAGCCCGGCCGGCCGCGTGTCCCAGGGCCAGATCGTCGCCGCCTATGACGACCCCACGGCCCTGAGGGTGCTCGGCCAGACCTGTCAGGCCGTGACCTTCGAGTTCGAAAACGTGCCCGCCGGCTCGGTCGAGGTCCTTGCCCGCGGTGGTGCCCTGGTCGCACCCGGTCCGAAGGCCCTGGCCGTGGCCCAGGACCGCGTCGACGAAAAGACCTTCCTGAACAGCGTCGGCGCGACCACGGTCGCGTTCGCGGCCGTCGACAGCCTCGACGACCTGCTGGCCGGACTGGAAGGCATCGGTACTCCTGCCGTGCTGAAGACCCGCCGCGACGGCTATGACGGCAAGGGCCAGGTCTGGGTCCGCTCCGCCGCCATGGCCCGCGACGCCTGGCACGCCGTCGGCGAACGCGCCGCCATTCTGGAAGCCCGCGCCGACTTCGTCCGCGAGCTGTCGGTTATCGCCGCGCGTGGCCGGGACGGCCGGATCGCCGTCTATCCCTTGGGTGAGAACGTCCACAAGGGCGGCGTCCTGAAGACGACGCTGGCCCCTGCCGCGGTCGATGCGAAGACGGAGAAGCGCGCGAAGGCCATCGCCAGGGCCGTCCTCGAAGGGCTCGACTACGTCGGCGTCCTCGGCGTCGAGCTGTTCGATCTGGGCAACGGCCGGCTGCTGGTCAACGAGATCGCGCCGCGCGTCCACAACACCGGCCACTGGACCCAGGACGGCTGCGTCTGCGACCAGTTCGAACAGCACATCCGCGCCATCACCGGCTGGCCGCTGGGCCCGACGACGGCCCACGCCCGCGTCGAGATGACCAATCTGCTGGGCGACGAGGTCGAGCAGTGGACGAAACTGTCAGCCCGGGCCGACGCCCGCCTGCACCTCTACGGCAAGGCCGAGGCCCGCCCGGGCCGCAAGATGGGCCATGTGAACCGGGTGAAACCGCTCTGAGCCGTCGTCTGGGGCCCGAGAGACTCGTATAGCCGCGAAAAAACTGCAGCATGGACTCCAACATGGGGACCGGGTGGATGACGCGGGGTGCGCCGGGCCCTGAACGGTATCAAAGACCAGGCCCGGTGGGCCTTTCGCTATTGTGCATGTGGATACGTCAGACGCGGTCGCAGGACAGTTTCACCGCCGCACAGGCACCCGTTCGCGGGGGCGGAAGTAGCGGATTTCTGTCCTCAAAAGGGCGGGTCGGAGCAGGCGAGAGTCTCCATGTCGCAAAGGAGGTTCCGCCGACCAGGAAATTACACTTGTCAGGAACAGGTCTGGACGGACCGGGAGCGTCCCTCACCGAGCTGGGTCGTGACGGTGACGCAGTCGTCCCGGGTCAGCTTGCGGGTGGTGTAGACGGCTGAGGCGGCCACCATCGACAAGGCGATCACCCACGCAAAGGCGATCAGCGCGACTTTTCGCGGGGCCCCTGGTTGAGCGTGCCGGATATCCATCGCAGCCTTCCCCTTCGGATTGAGTGGCCCACTGAACATCCGCCGTCCGCTCGACGCAAGCAGACGTCGCCGCAACCGCAAGCTGGGCCATGTGATCCAGCAGTTGCAGATGGCTGATGGTCGCGCCTAGTTTCCAGCCATGGATACGTCTGTGTGGCTGACCAATGCGATTATGTGGGTGGCGATCGCCATGAGTGCGGTCGTGCTGTGGACGTCGAGAGAGAAGGTCCTGTCGCGGCCCTCTGGCCGGGCGACTTTTCAGGCCATGGTCGGGGTGAACATCGCGGTCGCCATCGTCGCCGTGGTCCTGACCCTGTTCACCATCGGCTACGGACAGGGCAAGGCCCGGGCCCTTGAGGAGAACCGCGCCGACGATCAGGCGCAGATCAGATGACAGGGTCTTCCCGACGCCCGTACCGCATCCGGCTCAGCACGTTCGCCACCTTGCGCAGCGGGGCGTCAAAATCCTTGCCCGCCTTCCATTTCTCGAAGGCCATGACGTTCTCGATGCGGGCGGCCACGAAGGCCTCGGCGGCCTCCTTGCCGTCGAACCACCGCATCGTCAGCGCCGGGATCAGGATGCCCGACAGGATCGCCCGTTTGGAATAGTGGTTCCAGTCCGTGGCCGTGTCCCCGGCCCAGTGCCACAGATGGTCGGCGCTCTCCCACGCCAGCTTCAGCCCGAGGTCGGCATGGATCGGCAGGGCCAGAAAGGCGGCGCAGCGACGGGTCGCCTCCAGATCCGCGGCCCCCGCCTCCATCCGGGCCGAGACGGCCGCGGCGATTCGCTCGCGCATCTTCAGGGATCTGGCGTCGACCTCGGCCAGAACGGCCAGCGCCGCGTCGTCGTGGCGGCGCGACAGCAGGACCGCCAGGTCCCGCGCGCCGTTGGGCAGCAGCAGTTCCTCATCACCCAGGGACAGATCGTTTTCAGCGCAGGCCTGCCGGACCATCCGGCTGTTCCAGCCCAGCGCGGGCGAAAGGCGGATCGCCGCGTCCAGTACGGCCTGCTCCATCCGGTCGCCCCAGTCTCCCCCGGGCGTCTCGTTCGACAGGTGTGGCGCGTCGGTCATGTCAGCAGCATATCCCCGTCCGGCGGGCGTTTCGAGCCTTCAGATTGAGGCGCGACGATCTGGACATGCGGAGGGCGAACGTGTATCAGCCCGCCTTCATCCGCGGACCCTGTTCGTGGAAGACGATTTTATTTGTCTGCCCGTCTCCCTTTCGAGGTGCGCGGCGGGCGGCCAAAGGAGAGTTCAACCTGGTACAGATTTTCGTTCGCGATAATAACGTCGATCAAGCGCTCAAGGCCCTCAAGAAGAAAATGCAGCGCGAAGGCAGCTTCCGCGAGATGAAGCGCCACGTGCACTACGAGAAGCCCTCGGAGAAGCGCGCCCGCCAGAAGGCCGAGGCCGTGCGCCGCGCCCGCAAACTGGCCCGCAAGCGCATGCAGCGCGAAGGTCTGCTGCCGCCTCCGAAGCCCCGCGTGCCGGGCGTCGGCGGTCCGGGCGGCGGCAACCGCTCGTAAGCGAACGCAATACCAGACAGATCAAGGGCCGCCCCGGGAAACCGGGGCGGCCCTTTTCGTTGCTTCTACCGCAAGCGGGAAAAGGGGACCGGACGTCCCCTACTTCCCCCCGCCCTTCACTGCCCCAGCGAACGACTTCCAGCTCAGCTTGACGTCCGACAGGGCACCCGCCCGGAAGGCCCGTCCCGCGATCCAGACCATCAGCAGGGCGAAGGCGAACATGGCGAACAGAGAGCCTGCGACCTCGATCATCGGGGGCTCGGCCGCGATGCGGGCAGGCATGACGAAGGGTGTGAACAGAGGCACCAGCGAAAGGATCCTCACGATCGGTGCGTCCGGCGATTGCAGCGCCGTCGTCATGATCAGGATCGGCACGGTCAGCACCATCATGATCGGCCCCATCAGCGTCTGGGCGTCGCGAGGCGTCTCGCAGAACGCGCCGATGGCCGCGAACAGGACCGCGTACATCAGATAACCACCGACCGCATAGGCGAGGAGGTAGAACACCATCCCCCCGTCCAGAAGCACACTGCCCACCGTCGGCGCATACTGGGGCGCAAAGGCAAGAAGGCCTGCCGCCCCCAGCCCGCCCCAGGTTGCCAGTACCGTCAGCGTCAGGAACGCCACCCCCAGAACCTTGCCCGCCAGAATCTCGGTCGCAGATGCCGATGAGAGCAGCACTTCAAGAATCTTGTTGGCCTTTTCCTCCATTACGCTGTTCAGCAGGATCGACGCCCCGGTGATGATCAGCGACCAAAGCAGGAACCCGGAAGCCAGGCCGATGATGCCCGGCAGGCGGTCGCGGAAGGACACAAGCCCGCCGCCCGCTTGGGATTTGGGTGAGAACACCTTCACGTCCGGCCGGAAACGCTCGGCATCCGTCACGATCGCCTGATCGATGCCGGCCGTCTCGAACACCTGACGGCGATTGGCCGAGCGCAGGGCGTCGCGGACAAAGTCCTCAACCGTGTCGTCCGTGGCGCGTCGGCTCCAGACCCGTGCCCCCGGCTGACCGTTCTGGCGGGTCAGGAAGACGACGGCGTCAAGTCGTTGTCCCTGTTCGGCATCATCGCCGAGCAGGCGACGCACTTCATCTTCCTGTGGCTGGCCGGAGGGTGCCTGAAGCAGTGCAGGCGGTGTATCCACGATCGCCAGTCGCTGGCGGCGCAGGCCTGCCAGAGCGCCGCCACTATTGCCCGGAGCCTTTGCGAGGGCCTCTGGCGGCATGCCCGTGGCCTTGGCCGCCTCTGCCTGCGCCCGACGCGCGGCATCGGCCCGACGTTCGGCGTCCAGACGCAAGGCATCACGCACAGACGCCGCAAGACCCACGGCCTGGGGGCCTTCCTCGATCAGCACGACCTGTCGCACAGGTTCTGACGACCGCATGAGGATCGGTACGGCCCCGCCGATCACCGCGAACAGCGGAAAGGCCAGAAGCGACAGCCAGAAGCCGACCGTCTTGGCGTAGGCAGCGTACTCGCGCCGCGCGATCAGGAGCGTTCGGTTCATCGGGCAGCCTCCGTGCCGGTGCCTTTGACGGACTGGTCGATGTCGGGGTTGTCACCGGTCAGCCCGATGAAGGCGTCATGCAGGCTGGGCTCACGCAGCTCGAAACGGCGCACGTCCAGCCCGCCCAGAAATGCCGCCTTCAGCGCGTCCTGTCCCTGCATCCGCGTGCCGTGGACGCCCGCACCCAGCGAGGCCCGCAGCACACGCACGCCGCCGAAGTCGGAGACGACTTCAACACCCGTGACGCCCGGCAAGCCGGAAGCAGCAGACGGCTCGATGGCCCCTTCCAGCTCCAGGAAACGCGGGGCCGTCGCCCGCGCCTCGCTGACGGTGCCCTCGAACGCCTTCTGTCCCCGCGCGAGCAGCACGACCTTGTCGCACAGGCGTTCCGCGTGCTGCATCACATGGGTCGAGAACAGCACCGTCGCACCGTCGGTCGCCAGGCCGCGGATGACCGCCTCCAGCCCTTGCTGATTGACGGGATCCAGCCCCGAGAACGGCTCGTCGAGGATGACGAATTCCGGGCGATGCACCACCGAGGCGATCAGCTGGACCTTCTGCGCCATCCCCTTGGACAGCTCCTTCATCTTCTTGCGCTTCGAAGCGCCCAGCCCCTGGGCGTCCAGCATGTCCCTGGCGCGCCGCCGGCCCTCGCCGATCGGCAGGCCTTTCAGCGAGCCGAAGAAGGCGATCGCATCGACCGGCGTCATCTTCTTGTAGAGGCCCCGCTCCTCGGGGAGGAAGCCGATCCGGTCGCGCACCTTGCGCCCGTCGTCGCTGCCGAGAATGCCGATCCGTCCGGACGACACGCCCTGCAGCCCCAGGATCATCCGGATCGTCGAGGTCTTGCCGGCCCCGTTCGGACCGAGAAAGCCGCAGATGGTGCCCTTTTCGACCTCAAAGCTCAGGTCCTTGACGGCCTGGAACTCACCGTACCGCTTGCTCACCCCGTCCAGCGTCAACGCCGCCGCCATCGTCCCCTCCGACTGTACTCAATCCGTTGTCCTCAGGGATAGAAGTGTAAAGGACGTTTGACAACCCGCTGTGAACACCGTCGGCGCCCCCTTGTCATGAATTCCGTGTCATGTTCGCGCGATACGATTCACCCGCGCCAGCGAGAGCGTGCCAGCGAAAGCGTGAATGCCCTACGAAGTCTCAGCCTCCCCGGTCGCACCCCAGACGGGTTCCCGCCTGTGGACCGTGGGTGCCAGCGCCGGTATCGCCATCGTCGCCCTGCTGGTGGCCGCCATCCTGCAGCCGGACGCGGCGATCTATCTTGTCGGGGCCGCGTTTCTCGTCGGCCTGACGACATGGATGGTCAACCGTGCCCAGCCGGTCGACGCGGAAGCCGATGATGCCGCCCAGGCTCCCGAGCCACCGCTGGACCGGGTGTTGCTGGACAGCGTCTTCGAGTCGCTGGCCGACCCCGTGCTGGTGGTTTCGGGCGGCGAGGTCGACGATATCGCCGGCCGCCGTGTCGTCCTGGCCAACACCGCCGCGCGTGACCTGCTGCGGATCCAGACCGAGGGCGCGCTTCTCGTATCGGTGCTGCGCGACCCGGCGGTGCTCGAAGCCGTGGACGAAGCCCTGTTCGGCGGCCTGACCCGGACCACCGACTATGGCGGCGTCGGTGCCCAGGCCCGGCACTGGCGCGCCCTGACGCGACCCCTTCCCTCGGAGGACGGACGCAGTCTGGCGCTGATCGTCCTGCGCGACGAAACCGACGTGCGACGCATGGAACTGATGCGGGTCGATTTTCTCGCCAACGCCAGCCACGAGCTGAAGACTCCGCTCGCGTCCCTGTCCGGCTTTATCGAGACGCTGAAGGGCCATGCCCGCGACGACCCCAAGGCCCGGGACCGGTTCCTCGACATCATGGCGACCCAGGCCGACCGCATGAGCCGGCTGGTCTCGGACCTGCTGTCGCTCAGCCGCATCGAGCTGAATGAGCACATTCCGCCTGCGGGCCGCGTTGATCTGGCCCGCGCCGCCGCGGACGTGGTCGATGCCGTCAGCGTGCTCTCGGCCGAGCGCCGTGTCACGGTCACCCTGGTGGACCGGGCCGTCAGCGCGCCGGTGAGCGGGGACCGCGACGAGATCCTTCAGGTCGTCCAGAATCTGGTCGATAACGCGATCAAATATTCCCCGACCGGTGGCAGCGTCGAGATCGTGATCCAGCCCGATATCGCCTTGAACGAAGCGTCGGCTCCGTGGTCCGGCGGTAGCCGCGGGGACGGCGCGACCCGGTTGCCGCTGGTCACGCCCGACCGGGAAACCGGCCAGCGCTACGCCGCCGTCACCGTGCGCGACCATGGGCCTGGTCTGGAGCGGGAGCACCTGCCCCGGCTGACCGAACGGTTTTACCGCGTCGAGGGTCAGAAGAGCGGCGAACGCCAGGGCACGGGTCTCGGCCTGGCGATCGTCAAACACATCGTCAATCGCCATCGTGGCGGGCTGACAGTGGAGAGTGCCCCGGGGCACGGCGCGACCTTCACAGCCTATTTTCCGGTCGCCGCGCCGCGGGTGGTCAAGACGGTCTTGTGACCGCCCGGTGGACGATGGCCGGGCAGCGTAACAGAACTGTCACCTGCCCGTCGTAATCCGCTGACCATTCCGGGGCAGTTATCGCCGCGAGGGCGAACCGGAAAACCGGCCGGTCCTGATTCCCTGTTCCGGACGTCCATGACCTGGCTCTTTCTGCCGATCCTGATCGCAGCAGCCGTCGCCGCCTATTTCGGCGGGCGCACGGTCGCGCGCCGACGTGGTGAAGGTGGGCACCCGCATTCGCGGCCCGGCCAGCACGGAGCCTATGCCCTGATCTGGACGGCGGTTCCCGCCCTGGCGATCCTGATCGCCGCCTCTGTCTTCTCTGCCCCGATCGAACGCCAGCTGACCGCCTCCGGCGCGCCCGAGGCGGTACAGCAGCTGGAACCCTTCCGCCGCGAGGCCTTCTTCGCCGATGCACGGTCCGTCGGTGCGGGACGGCCGGCGGTTCAGATCTGGCCCGCGCCCTATGCCGAGCTTCTGCCGACCGAAGGCCAGCGCGCCGCGCGAATTTCCTCGATGCTCGAGATCGGGACCGGGGTTGCAGCCATCCTGGCCGGTCTTCTCGGCGCACTGTTCGTCTTCAACCAGATCCGCCCCGGCATGCGCGCCCGGAACCGCGTGGAGGGCTGGATCGTCGGCCTGCTGTTCGTCTGCTCGGCCGTGGCCATCCTGACCACCGTCGGTATCATCGCCTCCCTCGTTTACGATTCGATGCGGTTCTTCGCCTCGGTGCCGATCGCGGAATTCCTGTTCGGCACCCAGTGGAGCCCACAGACCGCCATCCGCGCCGACCAGGTTGGATCAACCGGTGCCTTCGGTGCCCTGCCGCTGTTCGCCGGCACCTTCCTGATCATGCTGATCGCCATGACCGTCGCCGCGCCGGTCGGCCTGTTCTCGGCCATCTATCTGTCCGAATATGCGGGGCCGGTGTTCCGCGCGACCGTGAAGCCGGTGCTGGAAATTCTGGCCGGCGTGCCGACCGTGGTCTACGGCTTCTTCGCCGCCCTGACCGTTGGCCCGGCTTTCCGCGTCTTCTTCAACGAGATCGGGGCCCTGCTGGTCGGCGGTCCGCTGGACGGCCTGGGTCAGTATCTTCTGCTGGTCCAGAACCAGATGGCCCTGGTGGCCGGGATGGTGATGGGGATCATGCTTATCCCCTTCGTCAGCTCACTATCCGACGACATCATCAACGCCGTGCCCCAGTCGCTGCGCGACGGCTCCTACGCCATGGGCGCGACCAAGTCCGAGACGGTAAAGCGCGTGCTTCTCCCCGCCGCCCTGCCTGGCGTCGCCGGGGCCATGCTTCTGGCCATGTCGCGGGCCATCGGCGAGACCATGATCGTGACCATGGCGGCCGGCCTTGCGGCGCGCCTGACCCTGAACCCGCTGGACACCGTCACCACCGTGACGGTCCAGATCGTGACCCTGCTGACCGGCGACCAGGAGTTCAACAGCGCCAAGACCCTGTCCGCCTTCGGTCTCGGCCTGACCCTGTTCCTCGTGACCCTGGCGCTGAACATCATCGCCCAGCGCATCGTCCAGACCTACCGGCAGCAGTATGACTGACCCGACCGTCACCCCCGCGATCCGGGCCGAACGCCTGCGGGCCGGACTCAAGCGCCGCTACGCCCGCGAAGGCCGGTTCAAGCTGTACGGCCTCCTGGCCATCGGCGTGGCCGTCGGCTTCCTGCTGCTGCTGCTGGGACGGATCATCGAACAGGGCCACACGGCGTTCTACACCCACACCGTCACTGTGCCGGTCTATATGGACCCGGCGCGCGTCGATCGCGCCTACCCGCAGGGCTCGAATTTCGAGCTGCTGGTGGCAGAACAGCAGCTGGCGCGCCTCGGCGTCGTCGATGACGCGCAGGGCTCGAAAGCCACGGAGATGCGCGGTCTCTTCTCGTCCGAGCTCAAATTCGCGGCGGCCGCCCGGATCCAGAGCAACCCCAATCTGATCGGCCAGACCGTACCGATCGCCGCGCCGGTCTCGGACGACGCCGACCTGTATTTCAAGGGCGAGATCTCGCGCGCCACCCCGGCCGACCAGCGCCGGCTGAGCGACGAACAGATCGCCTGGCTGGACCGGATGAAGACATCGGGCATGGTCGCCGCCCATTTCAACAGCGGCCTGTTCACCAAGGGCGACTCAACCGAGCCCGAGCTGGCGGGCGTGCTGGGGGCCGTGGTCGGCTCGGCGCTGATGCTCCTGGTGACGGCCTTCGTCGCCATTCCGCTGGGCGTCGGCGCGGCCCTGTATCTGGAAGAGTTCGCCCCGCGCGGCCGGATCACCGACCTGATCGAGGTCAACATCAACAACCTCGCCGCCGTGCCGTCGATAATCTACGGCCTGCTGGGCCTGGCGCTGTTTATCAACTGGATGCACCTGCCGCGCGCCAGTCCACTGGTCGGCGGACTGGTTCTGGCCCTGATGGCCCTCCCGACCATCATCATCGCCACCCGCTCATCCCTGAAAGCCGTGCCCCCCTCCATCCGCGAGGCCGCCCTGGCCATGGGGGCCTCCAGGACACAGACGGTGTTCCATCACACCCTGCCCCTGGCCATGCCGGGCGTCATGACCGGTGCCATCATCTCCATGGCCCATGCCCTGGGCGAGACGGCACCGCTGCTGCTGATCGGCATGGTCAGTTTCATCCCCGGCATTCCGCACAGCGTCGGCGAGCCGACAGGTGCCCTGCCCTCCCTCGTCTACATCTGGGAAAACGCTTCCGAGCGCGCCTTCCATGAGCGCACGGCTGCCGCCATCCTGGTCCTTCTCGCCTTCATGATCGTCATGAACGCCGCCGCCATCTTCCTGCGCCGGCGCTTCGAACGCCGGTGGTAGCCTGATGAAATTCAACCTCTTCCGCGCCCCCGATGGCGTCGAGGGCGGTCCGCCCGCCGAGACACCTGTCATCGCCGCGCCTCCGGTCGCGCACAGCTCCGGCCCCGTGGGTCCGACCAAGATCGCCGCGCGCGACGTCTCGGTCTTCTACAACGGCAAACAGGCGCTCTATGACGTCTCGCTGGATATCCCGGACAAGACGGTCACCGCCCTGATCGGCCCGTCGGGCTGCGGCAAGTCGACCTTCCTGCGGACCATGAACCGGATGAACGACACCATCCCGGGCTGCAAGGTCACGGGCCGTATCGAGATGGATGGCGACGACATCAATGCGAAGGCGGTCGACCCCGTGCTGTTGCGGGCCCGCGTCGGCATGGTGTTCCAGAAGCCCAACCCCTTCCCCAAGACCATCTTCGAAAACGTCGCCTACGGCCCCCGCATTCATGGCCTGGCCGCCTCCAAGGCCGAACTTGAAAGCGTCGTCGAGGCCTCTCTGAAGCGCGCCGGTCTCTGGGAAGAGGTCGCCGACCGCCTGCACTCACCCGGCACCGGCCTGTCCGGCGGCCAGCAACAGCGGCTGGTCATCGCCCGCGCCATCGCCGTCGAGCCCGAAGTGATCCTGATGGACGAGCCCTGCTCGGCCCTGGATCCCATCGCCACCGCCAAGATCGAGGAATTGATCGACGAGCTGCGCGAAAGCTACTGCATCGTCATCGTCACCCATTCGATGGCCCAGGCCGCGCGGGTCAGCCAGCGCACCGCCTTCTTCCATCTCGGCCGCCTGATCGAGACCGGCGACACCGAGGACATCTTCACCAACCCGCGCGAGCGGCGCACGCTGGACTATATCACCGGACGATTCGGCTGATGAACCAGCACACGGTCAAGGCATACGGCGACGAACTGAACCAGCTGACCGCCGAGGTCGCCCGCATGGGCGGCCTTGCCGAGGCCCAGGTCGCGGACGCCGTGGACTCCGTCGCCCGCCGCGATGTGGCACTCGCCCGCGCCGTGGTTGAGCGCGACGCGCGCCTCGACGCCATGCATCGCGACATCGAGCGCAAGGCCATCCGCCTCATCGCCCTGCGCCAGCCGGTCGCCTCTGACCTGCGCCGCGCCCTGGCCTCGATGAAGCTGGCGGTCGATCTCGAGCGCACCGGCGACCTCGCCAAGAACATCGCCAAGCGCGGCCTGATCCTGGCCGAGGGCGAGCCGATGCAGCCCCTGACCCGCTCCATCGAGCGGATGGGCAAGCTGGTGTCGATGCGTCTGCGCGACGTGCTGGATGCCTATGCCGCCGCCGAGATCGACGGGGCCATTGCGGTCTGGAACACCGACGACGAGGTCGACGAGCACTACAACGCCCTGTTCCGCGAACTGCTGACCTACATGATGGGCGACCCGCGCACGATCACGGCCGGGACCCACCTGCTGTTCATGGCCAAGAACCTCGAGCGCATCGGCGATCACGCGACCAACATCGCCGAAACCATCCACTATGAGATCACCGGTCAGGAGTTCACGGGCGAACGCCCCCGCTGGAATCCCGACCCGACGCTCGAGCCCGCTGACGACACCGACCCGACCCCTGACCCGACCCCCGACCCGACGACGACCGCCTGACCGGAGAGTTCGACGTGCAACCATACATCCTGGTGATGGAGGACGAGGACGCCCTGGCGACCTTGCTCTCGTACAATCTCGAGAAAGAGGGCTACCGCGTTGTCGTCGCCGCCGACGGCGAGGAAGGCATGCTCCAGATCGACGAGCGTCTGCCGGACATGGTCCTGCTGGACTGGATGCTGCCCAAGCTGTCGGGCATCGAGGTCTGCCGGCGCATCCGCGGCCGGGCCGAGACCCGGAATCTGCCGATCATCATGCTGACCGCGCGCGGCGAGGAAAGCGACCGGATCCGCGGCCTCGACACCGGCGCCGACGACTATCTGACCAAGCCCTTCTCGATGAGCGAGTTGATCGCCCGCATCCGCGCCGTGCTGCGCCGCATCCGGCCGGGCCTGGCCGATGACCGCATCAACCACGGCGACATCGTTATCGACCGCGTCGCCCACCGCGTCCGCCGCTCGGGCCAGGAAATCCACCTCGGCCCCACCGAATTCCGTCTGCTCGACCACCTGATGCAGCACCCGGGCCGGGTGTTCAGCCGCGAACAGCTGCTCGACGCCGTCTGGGGCAGCGACGTCTATGTCGAGGCCCGCACCGTCGACGTCCACGTCGGCCGCCTTCGCAAGGCCCTGAACGTCGACGGGACGGTCAATCCGATCCGGACGGTGCGATCGGCGGGCTATTCGCTGGATCTCGGGGGCTGAAACCCTTCCCTTCTTCCCTCGCGGGAGAAGGAACGCACTTCCCTCGGCCAATGAAGCCGGTACGGTCTACGGTCCCTGACCGGAGTCCCCCCATGCGCCGTCGCACCTTCCTCTCGACCCTGCCCGCCGGGGCCCTCCTCGCCGGAGCCGGCGCTGCAAACGCGGGTGCACCTGCCGCAGCCGCGACCACCCTTCCCCGCCAGACCCAGCCCGCCGACCCCTACGCCGGCGTCGGTCCCGGCAACCGCAACAGCGGCGTCCAGTTCGTCGGACGATCGACCGTCTGGGGCCAGCACGGGGCGGCCGCCACGGCCCATCCGCGCGCCACCCTGATCGGCATCGACACCCTGAGGCGCGGCGGCTCGGCCATCGACGCGGCCATCGCCATCAACGCCGCCCTCGGCTTCCTTGAGCCCACCGCCAACGGCATCGGCGGCGACGCCTTCTGCATGCTGTGGGACCCGGCGCAGCGGAAGGTCGTCGGCTTCAACGGCTCGGGCAACAGCCCGCGAGGCCTGTCGCTGGAGATGGCACGGTCAAAGGCGGGCGCGGACGGCTACCTGCCCAGATATGGCGCGGTCACCGTCAACGTCCCGGGCACGGTCGACGCCTGGTGGAGCGCCCATCAGCGCTACGGCAAACTGGCGTGGAAGGACGTCCTGCTCCCCGTCGCCGAGCTCTGCGAGGAGGGCGTTCCCATGCCCCAGCTGATCGCCTGGTATCTGGAGCGGAACATGGCCGGTTTCGACCGATCCGCCTCGGTCATAGAGGAGAACGACAACCGCAAGACGGTCTACGCCCCCGGGGGGCGCACCCCCGCCGTCGGCGAGGTCTTCGCCAATCCCGACCTCGGCCGCACCTATCGCCTGATCGCCGAGGGCGGCCGCGATGCCTTCTATGACGGCGTCATCGCCGACCATATCGAACGCTATTTCCGCCGGATCGGCGGCTGGATGACCAAGGCCGACCTCGCCGCCCACCGCACCGAATGGGTCGAACCCATCCGCACCGACTATCGCGGCGTCGACGTCTATGGCCTCGGCCCCAACACCCAGGGCCTGTCGACCAACCAGATCCTCAACATCTGCGAGCGGTTCGACCTCAAGGGCATGGGCTTCCAGTCGGCCGCCTCGATCCACCACCAGGCCGAGGCCAAGCGGCTGGCCTTCGAGGACCGGGCCAAATGGTTCGCCGACGACCGCTTCAGCCGTACGCCGGTCGAATGGCTGAACTCAAAGGCCTACGCCGCCGAGCGCGCCCGCCTGATCCGCCCCGACCGGGTCATGGACCGCGTCTTCCCCGGCGATGCGCCAACGCAGGGCGACACCACCTATTTCAGCGTCGCCGACAGCGACGGCATGATGGTCAGCTGGATCCAGTCCAATTACCGCGGCATGGGCTCCGGCCTCGTCCCCGACGGCCCGGACGGTTCGACCCTCGGCTTCATGTTCCAGGACCGCGGCGAACTGTTCGCCCTGACCGATGGCCACCCCAACGTCTACGCCCCCGGCAAACGCCCCTTCCACACCATCATCCCCGGCTTCGCCTGCAAGGGCGGCGAGCCCTGGATGGCCTATGGCGTCATGGGCGGCGGCATGCAGCCGCAAGGTCAGGCCCAGATCATCATCAACATGGTCGATTACGGCCTCGACCCGCAGGAGGCCGGCGACAGCCCGCGCTGGCAGCACGAGGGGTCGTCCGAACCGACAGGCCAGCCGTCCGAAGGCGTGGGCACCCTGTTCCTCGAGACCGGCGTGCCCGCTGCGTCCAGGGCGCAGCTGGCGGCCATGGGCTGGGTGCTCGGCGGCCCCAATGGCGGCTTCGGCGGCTACCAGAACGTGATGCGTCAGACCAACGGGCGCGGCCCGTGGACCTATGGGGCGGCCACAGAGATGCGCAAGGACGGGATCGCGCTGGCCTACTGAGCCACGGCCCTCTGGATCAGGCGATCCGCCGTCGCGCCCCGGGGCGCAAACGCCAGCGCCGGCCAGTCGGGCGTCAGCCGGTCGACGGCCAGCATGATCCCCAGTCCCTCGTCCTGGCTCCAGCGATTGCCGCCGCCGCGCACGAAGGTCGTGGCGTCCGCTTGGCTGAGCCGGCCGCCGCGCGGGTCGGTCAGCCACATCCAGGCGGCCCAGTTGCCCGTGCCCTCCAGTGTCAGGAACACGTCGTCCGCCTCGGCGTACAGCGCCTCCGGCCCCCGGAACCAGCGCGCCCGCCGGGCTTCCATGGCCCGCGCGGCCGAGGCCAGACGGGCGCGTGCCGTGCGGGCATCAGGCGCGGTGGCGGCCTGGTAGAACAGGTCGCGCTCGCCCTCATAGGCCGCCAGATAGCCCGGCTGTGCACCGAACCGGTCCTGGATCACGTCGTCGTCGCTGTCCTCGGGCAGGCCGCGCGCCAGCAGGTCGTCGACGCGCACGCCGAGGCTGGCTGCCTGCTGGGTGTGGGCGAACTCGTGCATGAAGACGACCATCGACAGCCGGCGCCAGTCGCGCGGCTCGCTGCGGTCCGCGCGCCAGACCGACGGCAGGGCCATGATGAAGAACATCCGCCCGTCCGACAGGGGCGAGGCGAAGGCCAGCTTGCCCGCGGGAACCGTTCCCCCATCGGGCAGGCCGACCTGGCCGGCATGGCCCATGCCGCTGGTCCGATAACGTCGCGCACCGACGCGGAAATCGCCCCGTGCATCGGGCGTCAGCGTGTAGGCGCAGTCCTGGTCGAACAGGGTGATGACCGGGGTCTCGGGCCGGGCGATCCGCAGCCGCCTGTGATCCAGCCGGTCCCACGAAGCCAGCGCCTCGGCGGTCCAGGCGCGGGGTTCACCGGTGAACCGGCAAGGCGGCGGAGCGGATGCGGTTGCGTTCAGGACGGCGGCGGCGACGAGAGCGGTGATCATGGGTCGCCAATGACGGCCCCCGACCTGAACTGCAAATGAACTCGCGGTCACGCCACCGGGAAATCAGTCGGCGATGATCTCTTCGGGCGTCAACTCATAGATCGTCGCGCAGTATTCGCAGGTGACACGGATCTTGCCGTCGGCCTCGACCATCTCGGCCCGCTCTTCCGGGTTGAAAGAGGTCAGAACTCCGGCGATCCGGTCACGCGAACAGCGGCATTGCGCCACCAGCGCCCGCGCGTCCTCCAGCCGCACCCCGTCCTCATGGAACAGGCGGAACAACAGGGTCTCCGGCGTGATCGTCGGGTCCAGCAGTTCATCGTCGGCAAGGGTCTGGAACAGGGCCCGCGACCGGTCCCACGCTTCCTCGGTCGAGCCGCGTGCGTCATCGCCGGCGATCAGCTGGATCAGCGCACCGCCGGCGCGCCAGCTCACGCCCTCATCACCCACCACCGAACCCACCGCCAGTCGCACCTTGGTCGGAATCTGCTCGGACTGCTGGAAATAGTGTTCGGCGGCCAGGGAGAGGCTCTCACCCTCGATCGGCGTAATCCCCTGGGTCCGCTCAAAATCCGGCCCGCGGTCCAGCGTCATGACGAAGACGCCTTCGCCCAGCAGGGATCGGGCACCGGGACGGGCAAACCCCTGCGACGCCGCCGCCACCTCGGCCTCGTCGAACCGGCAATAGCCGCGCATATGACCCCGGGTGTCGTAGTCGGCGACGACATAGCGCACCGGCCCGTCGCCCTGGGCCTGAACGATCAGCCGCCCTTCGAACTTCAGGCTCGACCCGACCAACGCCGCCAGGGCGCAGGCCTCGCCCAGAAGGGCCGCCACCGGCTCGGGATAGGCATGGGCCGACAGGATGGCGTCGATCGTCCCGCCCAGTCGCACCAGCCGCCCGCGCACGGGCCAGCCCTCGATCTGGAAGGCGGCGGCCAGATCGTCGGCGGGGTGGGCGGGCGTCGTATGCGCGTGATCGGTCACGGCGGTCCTCGATAGGGGGATTGTCCGGAAGCGTCGTGAGATAGGCTCAGGCGTCGCGAATGGTAAGACCTGCATGCTAAAGCAGGAAGCGGCGAGGCTCCGACCCCGTTCGTCCAACGCGCGATTCAAACGCAAAGACCCGGCGATTTCATGACCAAAGCGACCCTCAAGCCCCTGAACCAGCAGGCCATCGTCATCACCGGGGCCACCTCGGGCATCGGACTGGCGACCGCCCGGCGGGCCGCCAGGGCCGGGGCCTGCGTCTTCCTGATCGCGCGCGGGGAAAACGATCTGAAGGCGCTTTGTGAGGAGTTGCAGGCCACCGGAGCGCGCGCCGCCTGGGCCGTCGCGGACGTGGCCGATCACGACGTACTGGCGGAGGCGGCGGAAAAATGCGTGCGCCTGTTCGGGGGGTTCGACACCTGGATCAACAACGCCGGCGTGTCGATCTATGGAGCTATCAGCGACACCAGCCTCGACGACCAGCGGCGTCTGTTCGAGACCAACTACTGGGGTGTGGTCAACGGGTCTCTGGTGGCGGCCGAACACCTGCGCAAGCGGGACGGCGGCGGGGCCATCGTCAATGTCGGTTCGATCATGTCAGACGCGCCCCTGCCGATCCAGGGTGTCTACTCAGCCTCGAAGCACGCTGTGAAGGGCTTCACCAATGCCCTGCGCATGGAGCTGATGCGTGAACAGGCCCCGATCACGGTCAGCCTGGTCAAGCCGGCGGCCGTCGACAGCCCCTACTCGAAACACGCCCGGAACCTGACCGGCTACGCCACCCAGAACCCGCAGCCGGTCTACGCCACCCACGTCGTGGCCGACACCATCCTGTACTGCGCCAGCCACCCGATCCGCGAGATCACCGTCGGCGGCGGCGGGCGGCTGATCGCCAGCTTCTATTCGATCCTGCCGGGTGTGGCGGAACCACTTCTGGCCCGGTTCGCTCCTAGCCTGATGCGGGACAGGAGTTCCGTGTATCAGCCGTTCGACGACGGGCTCTACGACCCGAATGACGACGGCCTCGATGAAGAGGTTCACTATCCCATGGTCCGCCAGTTCTCCGCCCTCGCCGAAGTCCGCAAACACCCCGGAATCGCGGGCGGCGTCGTCGCCATTCTTGCCGGCGTCGGCCTCGCCGCCCTGCTGCTGAGCCATCGCTCGGGCCCGACGCGTTACGAGCGTCTTCGCGGCCGGATTGACCCGCGCGCCTGGATCGATACCGACTCCCTGCGCGATCGCTTCGGTGATCTGGCGGAAAGTGTCCGCCATGGTCTGACCGACGCCGGTGAGCGCGCCTCGGACCTGAGCGACGACGCGCGCCATCGTGGCGAACGTATCCTCCACAGTGCACGACATTCCTCGCGCAAGATATTGAAGAAGAACGGCAAGACGGCACGGCGCTACGCCAGCGACGCCGGTGCCTACGCCAGGGATCACGCCCGCGAAGGCGGTGCCGTCCTGGCCCTGGTGACGATCGCCGCCGCCATCGGGGCCGCGGCCATGGACGCGCGCCGCCCGGACAGCCGTCTGCGCAGCCTCGGAAAATTCTGACGCCCTGGGTTTGGTCTCGGCGGACGGACCCGCGAGACCGATTCCCGACCGACCTGTTCAAACGGTTGCGGGCGTATTGCTGCAACTGCGAAGGTGGGCCAAGGTCGCGTCATGGCTGATCCGGCGACCCTCGTCTTCGATTTCGATTCGACCCTCGTCAGGATCGAGACACTCGAGGCCCTGGCCGGGATCGCGCTCGACGGCGCGCCGGATGCGGACGCCATCCGCGCCGAGATCGCCGTCCTGACCGACCAGGCCATGAACGGGACCCTGCCTTTCGGCGAGGCACTGCAACGTCGCCTCGCCCTGATGCCTCTGACCCGGGCTCATGTGGCCGGGCTTGCGGGCCGGATCCTCGACGAAGGCACGCCGTCCGTACGCCGGAATCTCCGGTTCTTCCGTGAGAACGCCGCCCGTATCGTCATCGTGTCGGGCGGCTTCCGAGAGATCATCGCTCCGTTCGCCGCCCACCTGCACATTCCCCCCGGGCAGGTGCTTTGCAATGACCTGACCTATGACGCCGAAGGGCGGGTGACCGGTGTCGATCCAGCCAATCCGCTGGCCCATGCCGACGGCAAGTCCATCGCCCTGCGCACCCTGGACCTCGCCCGGCCCGTCGTGATGATCGGCGACGGCTGGACGGACGCCGAGGTCAGGCTGTCGGGCGTTGCAGACCGGTTTCACGCCTTCACCGAGATCGTCCGCCGCGAGCGGGTCGTGGCCGCCGCTGATGTGGAATCACCGTCGATGGACGAGGTCCTTCACGCCGAAGGGCTGGCGGGCCGCTGGTCCTATCCCCGGGCCCGCATCCGCATCCTGCTGCTCGAGAACATCCACCCCGCCGCCGTCGAACGCCTGCACGAGGCCGGCTATTCCGTCGAGAGCCTGAAGGGCGCGCTTGACGAAGACGCCCTGATCGAGGCCCTGCAAGGCGTGCATGTGCTGGGCCTGCGCTCAAAGACCCAGGTCAGCGCCCGGGTTCTTGAGGCCGCACCGCGGCTGATGGCCATTGCCGCCTTCTGCATCGGCACGAACCAGATCGATCTTGATGCCGCCGCCGCCCGGGGCGTCGCCGTCTTCAACGCCCCCTATTCCAACACCCGGTCCGTCGTGGAGCTGGCCGTGGGTCTGACCATCGCCCTGATGCGCGACGTCGCCGACAAGTCCGCCGCCATGCACCGCGGGGAATGGAACAAGTCGGCGACCGGCTCGCGAGAGTTGCGGGGCAAGACCCTGGGCATCGTCGGCTACGGTGCCATCGGCTCACAACTGTCGGTGCTGGCCGAAGGCCTCGGCATGCGGGTGATTTTCCATGACCTGACCGAGCGGCTGGCATTGGGCAATGCCCGCCGCATGGCCTCGCTGGATGCTCTGCTGGCGGAAAGCGATGTTGTCAGCCTCCATGTCGACGGGCGGGCCGACAATGCCGCCCTTATCGATGCCACCCGACTGTCGCGCATGAAGCCCGGAGCCCTGCTTCTGAACCTTTCGCGCGGCCACGTCGTCGACGTCGGAGCCCTGGCCCAGGCCTTGGGCGCGGGTCGGATCGGCGGGGCTGCGGTCGACGTCTTTCCCGAGGAACCGGCGACCAACGCCGATCCGTTCGACAGTCCGCTGCGCGGGCTGCGCAATGTCATCCTGACCCCCCACATCGGCGGCTCGACCGAAGAGGCCCAGGAAGCCATCGGTGAATTCGCCGCCGAACGCCTTCTGGCCTATCTGAATCGCGGCGATACGACCTTCTGCGTCAATCTGCCCAATGTGCAGCTGGCCGAGGTCTCCGGCGCGCACCGGATCCTGCACATTCACCGCAACCAGCCCGGTGTCCTGGCCGAGCTGAACCGCGCGCTGGCGGCCGCCGGCCTGAACATCCTCGGCCAGCACCTGAAGACCGACGAATGCACCGGCTACGTCATCACGGACGTCGATCGCGATTACGACTCGGAGGCTCTCCGTGGGCTGAAGAGTGTTGCCGGAACGCTGCGTTTCAGAATGCTGCACTGAAGCTTCCCCGACGGCATCTTGCGCGCGGGAAAAACCAGCGCACACTGCACCCAACGGTCGCATGATGACGGCCGAGGGAGGATTATCGATGTCTCGTTTCCTGCGCAGCGCGGCGCTTGCCGCTCTGACGATCGCCGCTGCCGGTGCCATGGCTTCGGCCGCCAGCGCCCAGAGCTACAGCCGGCTCGTTGTTTTCGGCGACAGCCTGAGCGACAACGGCAACCTGTTCGCCGCCACCGGCAACACCCAGCCGACGTCACCGCCCTATTTCCAGGGCCGGTTCTCGAACGGTCCGGTGTTCACGGAACTGCTGGGCTTCAACGCCGGGCGTTCAGCCGCCGGCGCGCCGGTCACCGGCAGCATCAACTATGCCTACGGTGGAGCGCGCACGGACTCGTCGGCCTTCCCGCCGGGAATGCGTAACCAGCTTCTGGCCTATACGGGCGGTGGCGGCACGTTCCGCTCAACCGATCTCGTCAGCATCCTCGGCGGTGCCAACAACATCTTCCAGGGCCTGCCCGCAGCCGGTGCCTCGAGCAATCCGACCGGCACCATCACGCCGGTCGTGCTGGCCGCCGCGGCCGACATCAACTTCATCGTCAACAGCGTCGCCGGTGCCGGTGCCGGTACCATTCTGGTCGGCAATATCCCCAGTCTCGGCAACGCCCCGCAGTTCCGCACCACGACGGCGGCTCCGTTGGCCGAGTTTGCCGGCACGTCCTTCAACAGCGCCCTGCTCAGCGGGTTGATGGCCACGGCCGCGACCCGTCCCGGGACCAACATCATCCTGTTCGACATCTACAAGATCGGTACCACGCTCGCTGCCAACCCGGGGGCGTTCGGCCTCACGAACGCAACCGACTCCTGCTTCAACGGCGTAACGGCCTGCGCAACACCCAACACCTATCTGTTCTGGGATGGCGTTCACCCGACGGCCGCTGGCCACCAGCTGATCGCCAGGCTGGCGAACGACTATCTCTACTATGGCGACATCGGTGCCCAGTCGACCGTTCAGGCCGAGACCGCCTTCCGCCAGCGCGAAGACCTGCTTGACCTGTCCGGTGAGGCTCTCTCGGGCCGCGCGGCCTGGGAGCCAGGCAGCCACCTGACCTTCGGAGCCATCGCCGACAGCGTGACAACCGATGCGCGCGGCAGCGTCGCGGCGGCCGATGCGAACGGACGGGGCGTCCGGGTCGGACTGGACCACGTGATGTCCGACAGCATGCGGTTCGGCCTGACGGCCACGATGCGCGATGCGGACGTCGAAGCGGGCGCGATGAAGTTCGACCTGAGGTCCTACGCCATCGACGTCCACGCCGGCTGGCGCTCGGGCTCGACGTTTGTGAACGCAACCGCAGGCGGGTCGATCGACCAGTACAACGACATCTCCCGACTGACCTCGCTCGCGCCGGTCGTTCACTCCGGCAAGACCGATGGTGGCAGCCTCGGTGCCCGGATCCAGGGTGGTGTCTGGTTCGACATGGGGAGCATCGGCCTGTCACCCCGCGCCGCCGTCAGCTTCGTTTCGACGGACGTTAACGGCTACACCGAGCAGGGCCCGGCAGCCCAGTACGAGTACCAGAACCGCACCGTCCAGGCTGCCAGCGGGGAAGTCTCGCTGCGGGCCGAAGGCGGCGACGAGGGCTTCAGTTTCTATGTCGAGGGCGGTTACCGCGACTCCTTCGGCGACAGCAGCGACGCCGTCCGCACCCGGATCACCGCCAATCCGGCCCAGATCCTGTCGCGCGAGATCGAGGATCCGTTCGGCGGCTCCATGATCGCTTCGGCGGGCGTTGACGCCGACATCGGCCCGGTGAAGATGAACCTCGGTTATCGCGGTCGCTTCGGTGACAAGGCCGACAGCCACGTCGGCGCGATCACCTTCCGCCTGCCGCTGTAGGCCAACACGCCCGGCAAGAGGCCCGCGATCCGCCAGGATCGCGGGCCTTTTTGCGTTCCACCCTGCGACGACCTGCCACCCCCCGCCGCCCCAAAGCAGCCTTACCAGAGCGTAAAACAGCGCTCTCCCCGGTCGCTGGCCGTAGTGCGTGGCATGGCCGCGGCCCGCCGGCACCCCTCCCCCTGCTCTCGCGAGCCGAAGACGGAGCCGACGCCGAATGCGACGCCTGTTGTCGACCGCCCGGTCGTTTCTCATTCATTCCGGTCAGGCCGCCGCCCTCGCCGGCGTGGCCGTACTGGCCATGGCGGCCGCACCACTGTCGACTCCGGACCCGACGGCTCCTGCCGGAGCCTTCTCCGCCCCGGAAGCTCCCCCCCTGACCGCTGTGGCCGAGGATGCCGGCCCGGTCACTCGCCTGATCACCTTCGCGGACCCGGTGAGGGGCTATGCGATCAACTCGCCGTTCGGACCGCGTCGAATGCCGGGCCAGACCATCCGAAATCACGAAGGGGTCGACATAGCCGCGCCGCGGGGGACCAGCGTCTTCGCGGCAGCGGAAGGGTCCGTCCTGCGCACGGGCTTCGACGCTGAAGGCTACGGTCGGTTTGTTGAAATCCGCCATCCGAACGGGATGAGCACCCTGTATGGCCATCTGAGCCGACTGGACGTGACCTCCGGGGAACGTCTCGAGGCGGGTCAAAGGATCGGCCTCGTCGGATCGACCGGCCGCTCGACCGGCCCCCACCTCCATTTCGAGGTCCGCCGCGGCGACCGGCAGGTCAATCCGGTCAAGGTCATGGGCCGGGAGTTCCAGATTGTGGTGAAGACCGCCACAGCCTGAAAGCGACTCGACGCCCACGCTTTCTTCACCCCTTGGTGGCACTGTACGCTTCCGGACAAGGGGGCCTGGTGGATCGACCTTCGATCATTTTCGTGTTCAGCAGCAGGGCCGGTTTCCGCCGTGCGGCCGTGACCCTGCGGGATCGCGCATGAGTGGTCTCGGGACCTTGCTGGGCAGGCTGATCCGCCTTTCCGGGCGCGCGGGCCGGCGAAACAAACCCGGCCAACGCGCGCTGCGCGAGATCCGCGAAGCGCTCGACGCCATGCCGGACGGCCTCGCTTTTTTTGACGCAGATGACCGTCTGGTGCTGTGGAACCACCGGTACGCTGAAGTAAACCCTGAGTTGTCCTCCAATCTGGAATCGGGGATGACGTTCCTCGAGATCATCAGGATCGGGCTCGACGAGGGTCTTTACGCCGACGCCATAGGTCGGGAAGAGGCGTGGATCGCGGAGCGGATGGAGTCCCGCCAGGCGCTTTCCGCGACGATGGAGCAGAGGATCGCCGGCGACCGCTGGATGAGGGTCTCCGATCGCCGGACCGCCGCCGGGGGCATCGTCACCGTCTGCAACGACATCACGGATCTGAAGAACGACGCCGCGGCCCTGGCCGAGGCCCGTGACGCGGCCCAGGCCGCCAGCAGCGCCAAGAGCCAATTCCTCGCCAATATGAGTCACGAAATCCGCACGCCCCTGAACGGCGTGATCGGCCTGGCCCAGGCGATGAGCAAGACCGACCTGTCGGCCGGGCAGCGCGAGATGCTGGACCTGATCCAGTCGTCGGGCCGAACGCTCCAGGTCCTGCTCAGCGACATCCTTGATCTGGCCCGCGTGGAATCCGGCCGCCTGCAGCTGTCGGAAGACTCGTTCGACCTTGGCGGCGCCGTCCGCGAGGCCGCCCGTCTCTACGAATCCTCGGCCGCTGAAAAGGGTCTGCAATTTTTCGTGGAGATCGCGCCGGAAGCCGACTCCTGGATCATCGGCGACGTCGTGCGGATCAAGCAGATCCTGACCAACCTGGTGTCCAACGCCGTGAAATTCACGGCGACGGGGTTCGTCAGCCTGACGGCGGCGACGGTTACCGATCGCAACGGCGTTCCGGCCCTTCAGTTCTCGGTCGAAGACACCGGCATCGGCTTCGATAGCGAAACCCGGGATCGCCTTTTCAGCCGATTTGAACAGGCCGACGGGGCCATCACCCGCAAGTTCGGGGGCTCGGGCCTGGGCCTCGCCATCTCGCGTCAGCTGGCCGAAATGATGGACGGAAACCTGGACTGCGAAAGTGAACCGGGCGGCGGCTCCGCCTTCATCCTGACCATACCGTTCCGCGCCGTCGACGCGCCCGCTGCTGTTGACGTGTCACAGGTTGCGAGGCCCGACGGTGAGAACCCGCCCGTCCGGGTCCTGCTGGCCGACGATCACCCGGTGAACCGCAAGGTCGTCGAACTGATCCTGGCCCAGGCCGGGGTCGCGTTGACCACGGTCGAGGACGGAGCCCGCGCGGTCCAGGCGTGTCGGGACGCCGACTTCGACCTGATCCTGATGGACATGCAGATGCCGGTCATGGACGGTCTGACAGCGACCCGTGAGATCCGGCTGCATGAGGCGGCCATGGGCCTCCCCCGCATACCGATCGTCATGCTGACGGCCAACGCCCTGCCGGAACACATCGCCGCGGCCGAAGCCGCCGGCGCTGACCGGCATCTGGCCAAGCCGTTTGACGCCAATGACTTGCTGGGACTGGTCTTGGCCCTGCCCCGGGCGGCGGCCAAGGCCATGGCCGCCTGATACCCGGTCCCTATTCGTATCCGTGCGCAGCCTCGTTGATGACCTGCGAGGGCATCCGCGAAAAGTCGACACTGACCGGCTGGGTGGCCTTGGCACGGAAGGTCCTGATCACATGCTCGAGACGGCGGCGCACCTCACGCTCGGCCTCGGTGCCAGTGTCCAGATTCAGGGGGGCGAGGCAGAAGTCGATGATGGCGGTGGGATTGTTCAGCGGTTCCATGGGGTCTCTCCTGACTATTCCGCCGCCACGAATTGGGCGGTCTCGGTAGAATCCTTCAGCGCGGTCGTGGACGACTGGCCGTTGGAGATGACGGTGGCGACCTGATCGAAATAGCCCGTGCCGACCTCGCGCTGGTGGCGGGTGGCGGTGTAGCCGGCGGCCTCGTTGGCGAACTCGCGCTGCTGCAGCTCGGAATAGGCCGCCATGCCGCGGTCGCGATATCCGTCGGCCAGCTCGAACATGGAGTTGTTCAGGCTGTGGAAGCCGGCCAGGGTCACGAACTGGAATTTGTAGCCCATGGCCCCCAGCTCGCGCTGGAATTTGGCGATGGTGGCGTCATCCAGCCTGGCCTTCCAATTGAACGACGGCGAACAGTTGTAGGCCAGAAGCTTCCCGGGATGTTCCCTGTGCACGGCCTCGGCGAAGCGGCGCGCGTCATCCAGATCCGGGTGCGACGTCTCCCACCACAGCACGTCGGCAATGGACGCATAGGCCAGGCCGCGCGCGATGCAGTGATCCAGCCCGGTGCCTTCCTTCAGCCGGAAGAAGCCCTCGGGCGTCCGGTTGTCGCGGTCGATAAAGGGCCGGTCGCGCTCATCGACGTCCGAGGTGATCAGCTGGGCGCTCTCGGCGTCGGTGCGAGCCACCGTCAGGGTCGGTGTGCCCATAACGTCTGCGGCCAGTCGGGCGGCGATCAGGTTGCGCTCATGCGCCTGGGTCGGGATCAGCACCTTGCCGCCGAGGTGGCCGCATTTCTTCTCCGAGGCCAGCTGGTCCTCGAAGTGCACGCCCGCCGCGCCGGCCTCGATGAAGGCCTTCATGATCTCGAAGCTGTTCAGCGGCCCGCCGAAACCAGCCTCGGCGTCGGCGACGATGGGGGCGAACCAGTCGCGTTTCGCGCCGCCCTCGGCATGCTCGATCTGGTCGGCGCGCTGCAGGGTGCGATTGATGCGGCGGCACAGCTCGGGCGCGGCGTTGGCCGGGTACAGCGACTGGTCGGGGTACATGGCCCCGGCCGTGTTGGCGTCGGCGGCGACCTGCCAGCCCGACAGATAGATGGCCTTCAGCCCCGCCCGGACCATCTGCATGGCCTGGTTGCCGGTCACGGCCCCGAGCGCGTTCACGAACGGCTCTTCGTGCAACAGTTCCCACAGGCGGTTGGCACCGCGCTCGGCCAGCGTATGGGTGATCGGGATCGATCCGCGCAGTCGCAGGACATCCTCGGGCGTGTAGGGCCTTTCGATGCCATCGAAACGACCGACGGGTGACGGAACAAGGTGGGCGAAACTGGTCATGGAAATCTCGGCTCGGAACGGCGGACATCACCACCGGTTTCCACCAGCAAACCACGCACCTGTCACGAATAATACAGCTACCGCTTTCCATTCGTGTCATTCAGTCACAACACGACATATCCTGTTAAGTCATTTTGTGACTAAATGCGACCATGAGCGCCGTCACCGATCGTAAGCTGTTTCTGGGAGGGCGCCTCAAACGGCTTCGGCGCGACCTGGCGCTGACGCAGACCGCCATGGCCGGCGACCTCGGCGTTTCACCCTCCTATCTCAACCATATCGAGCGCAACCAGCGCCCGGTCTCGGCCCAGCTTCTGCTGCGGCTGGCGGACACCTACGACGTCGACCTGCGGACGTTGGGTCAGTCCGCCGGTCCGGCGTCCGAAGCCGAACTGGCTGAAGCCTTCGCCGATCCGGTCTTCCAGGGTCTGACGGTGCCGCGGCACGAGATCGTTCAGCTGGCCGAGGACCAGCCCGCCGCCGCCGATGCCCTGCTGCGCCTGTACCGCGCCTTCTCCGACCGCCGCGCCCGCGAGGGCGCAGAGGCGGGCGGAAGCGACGACAGCCCCGCCGACTGGGTCCGCGAATACGTCCAGGCCCGCCGCAACCATTTCCCCGAACTGGACGCCCTGGGCGAGGCCCTGGCAGGGGCCCTCGCCACCGACACCGCCGGCGAACCGTTCGAGACCAGGGTCCGCGCCCGCCTTCAGTCCCGTTACGGCCTCAGCGTCCGCACCCTGCCCGCCGAGGTCATGGTCGAATGGACCCGTCGCTTTGACCCCCACCGAAAGCGTCTGCTGCTGTCAGAGACCCTCGGCCCGTCATCCCGCGCCTTCGCCGTCGCCTTTCAACTGGCCCTGTCCGAGCATGACCCCGAATTGACGGCGATGGCCGAGGCGGCCGCGGCCCCGGATGAACCGACGCGGCGCCTGCTCAGGGTGTCCCTGACCAACACCCTCGCCGCCGCCATCCTGATGCCCTACGGCCTCTTCCAGCGCACGGCGGAGGTGACCGGCTACGATCTCGGCCGGCTGCAGGCCCGGTTCGGGGTCAGCTATGAACAGGCCGCCCACCGCCTGACCACCCTGTCCCGGCCCACGGCGCGCGGCGTACCCTTCTTCCTCATGCGGGTCGATCAGGCCGGCAACATCTCCAAGCGGTTCGCCTCGGGGGCCTTCCCCTTCTCGCGCTTCGGCGGGGCCTGCCCGCGGTGGCGTCTGCACAGCGCCTTCCGCACCCCCGGCCGGGTCATCACCCAGATCATCGAGACGCCGGACGGACAGCGCTGGTTTACCCTGGCCCGCACGGTGGACCGTCAGGGACACGACGCCTTCACCGAGGGCCATGACCTCGCCATCGGCCTGGGTTGCGAGCTGAAATATGCCCATCGGCTGGTCCACGCCCGCGGGCTTGACCTCGCGGCCCCCGAGGTCACCCCCATCGGCCCGTCCTGCCGCCTGTGCCACCGCCACCCCTGCGCCGAACGCGCCGCCCCGCCGATGGACCGGGCGCTGACAGTCGACGACTGGTCCAAATCCGTCAGCCCATGGCCGTTTGCGGGCCTTGCCGAGGGCGGCTGAACCTTTCGCAAGGTGAAGGATTTGGACAGCTCGTTTGATCAGCGTCCGTCGTGAGTGTCGTATTGTCCTCTGTCCGCAAGCATTGGCTCCTGGGCGTCGTCATCGCCGAGCTCATCACCGCCGCGGCCCTGGCCGGCTGGCTGATCGCCGGCCTCGCCCTGGCCGGATGACCGTGGCTTGTCCGGATGTCTCTCCCCGGCCACTGCAGCATCGGTAGCGCGGTCTACCCGCGAGGCAAGACCGGTTCGGTCACAGACGCGGGCGGGGCGAGGGAAAGCGGCTCATGCGGACGACTGACCGACAGGACCGGCCATCTCAGCCTGACCATGGCTCAGCCATCGGCGGTTTTCAGCGCGCGCTGTGCGGACTCGAGCTCGAGGGCCATGACCTCCCTTAGCCGCGCCGGCGCGACGATCTGCACCTGGTCGCCCCAGCTGAACAGATGCCAGGCCAGTTCGCGCATGCCGCTGGCCCGGAAGCGCACCTCGACCCCGCCGTCGGCCTGATCCTCGACCCTCTGGGTCGGATGCCAGCGCCAGGCGCGGGCCTCGTTGGCTCCCGCCGGGGTCACTCGCAGCACCACATCCTCGATCTCGTCCTGATAGATGCCGAACGACTGGCTGGCGAAGACCTGCAGGTCGAAGTCCTCCGGCGGAGACGCCATCCCCGCCTCGGCCTTGACCGCGCTCATCCGGTCGAGACGGAAGGTCTGGATACGGCCGCTCTCGCGGTCAGCCGCGACCAGATAGTTGGCGCGTCCGAACATGACCCCGCACGGGGCGACGCTGCGCCGCCGCGCCTCGGCACCCGGCCGGCTGTAGATGAAGCCCAGCGGCTGCCCGGCCAGGATGGCCTGCCGGATCTCGGTCAGCACCGCCTCGTCGGCCGAGGGCCGCGGGCCCGCCTGCACCGCAATGGTCTCGGCCCGCACCAAGGCCTCCAGATCGGGGGCCAGACGGTTCAGGGTCGTCGAGCGCATGGCCGACTTCAGCTTGCGTTCCAGCCCCTCCAGCGCCGCCGCCCGTCCCGTCTCGCCGGACGCGCGCAGCCCCTGGGCCGCCTTGCTCAGCTCGACCAGTTCCTCGGTCGTCGGGGCCTGTTCGAAGGCCGACAGCCCCCCCCGGATGCGCCAGCGCTTGCCCGGCGGGTCGGACACCTCCTCGGCCTGGGGAAACAGGCCGAGGACGACATCCCGCATCCGCTCGGCGGTGCGTCGGCCCACGCCGGACTCCCGCGCCATCTCGTCCAGCGTCAGCCCCTCGGCGCTGGCGGCCATGCGCCGCGCCAGTTCGATCACCGTCGCCGTCTTGTCCAGTCTCATGGAACGAAGATCGCATACGTCCGTTTTTGACGCAACGCTGCTTCATGGTCGGATTTAACAGAGACACCCCACCCGGAGACAACCCATGGCCCGCGCTTTCGCTCCCCACGCTTCCGTCGCCGCCTCCCGCTATCTGATTGTGCCGTGCGACGCCGAAGGTTGCGGCGATCTGGCGGTCATCTGGGACCGGCTGGAAGAACAGGTCATCGACGTCATCGACGCCCGCCTGTCGGCCCGTTACGCCGACGAGGACGCCCTGTGGGACGAGGCCCGCCCGGTCTTCGCCCCGGCAGAAGACTTCCGCATGGCGGCCTGATCAGGCCTGCGGGTACCTGTCGCGCATCCAGGCCACCGAGACGGTGGCCAGATCGCGCAACTCGGCCATGTCCACGTTCGCCAGCTTCGTCACATAGATGCAGCCGCCCCTGGTCGTCGCCTTGCCCAGCCGGGCGACCCGTTCGGCGCGGTCCGGGAGCTGGCCCATGATGTACAGAACCAGCTGGGCCTTGCGCGGCGAGAAGGCGATAACCGGCCAGTCGCCGGTCGGGCCGCGGTAGCTGCCATAGCCGACGATGGACGGCCCCCACATCACCGCCGGCTCGCCCGTGACCTCGGCCATCAGCGCCTGCACGACCTCGGCGTCGGCCCGGCGTTGGGGATTGTCGACCGCGGCGATGAAGTCAGCCACCGGAACATCGGTCGGTTTGGTCTTGGCTTCAGATGCCATCCTGCCCTCCCCTCAGGCCGCGCCGCTCAGCTCCGTGGCATGCGGCGGATAGGGAGCCGAGGGTACAGGGCTCGGCGGCAGTTTGGCCAGAGTGCTGGCGAAGCCATGGTTGACGTCGCGGTGATGCGCCTCATCGGCCCGCACCTGCAGGACCACGTCGCGCAAGGTCGCATCGGCCGGCAGCTTCCAGTAGTGGATGGCGATGGCCGGGGCCGGGATGTTGGGCGAGCGGCCCTCATCGATCTCCTTCAGATACAGGGTGTAGCTGATCACCGCCTCTTCCTCGAAATAGCCGACCACCCGGTGCGCCGTCCGCGCCGAGATCAGGTAGAGCAGGAAGAAGCCGATGTAGAAGATCGCCTGGGCCAGCTGCACCACCAGCCGCTCGAAATACGTCGGCTTGGCCACCTCGATGAAGGTCATCAGGTGCATCCGCTCGTTCTCCGCCTCCTCCATCAGGGTACGGATCCAGCCCTCGTCGTCCTTCATTTCGCGCAGGCAGCGCAGATGCGTCAGGGTCGCCCCGACCATGCCGGGCACGGCCGCAACGGTCTCCAGCACGATGGCACGGTGGCCGTATTTCTTGGCGAAGAAGGTGTCGGCGGAAAACCGCAGCAGCTTGGTGAAGCCGAGCGCGAATTTGTCGGAGAAACCCTTCGGTTGGTGGTGGATGGCCGGCTGGGCGTCCTTCTCTTCTTCGAGGGCGCGGTCGTCGGGTTCGAGAATCTTGTTGACCATGGGGGTTGGCTTTCAGGCACCCGGCCGCAGTCGGCCAGTGCGTCCTGATCCTAACGCGCGAGCGGGGATGAAGGTGCAGGCGCAATGTCGCAAAGGGCGGACAGGGTGACGCAGAGCGAGCCGTGCGAGTACCGCTCCGGGCGGCTACCTGCGGGCTGCCCCGGCACCGGCGCCGCCCCCCCAGACCCCGATCCCGAGCAGGAAGCCGAAGTCATACCAACGGCCCGCATTCGGGAAGGCGTACATGCGCACGTCGTTGTCGAACAGGCTGATCACGAAGGCAATCGGCGCGATCACGCCGTGCCAAAGGCCGGAGAGAAATGCCGGGGTGCCCGACTGGCCGGGCGGTTGCGAGGCGCAGGACACCAGACCGATCGCGAGAACCGCAAGCAAACTCGTGGCTATCAGTCGCTTCGGGAACACAACGCCAGTCATCATCACAGCGCCTTGACGATCCCCTCGACCATCTTCTTGGCGTCGGCGAACAGCATCATCGTATTGTCGCGGAAGAACAGCTCGTTCTCGACCCCCGCATAGCCCGCCGCCATGCCGCGCTTGATGAACAGCACGGTCCCCGCCTTTTCCACATCCAGCACGGGCATGCCGTAGATCGGGCTCTGCGGGTCCGTCTTGGCGGCCGGGTTGGTGACGTCATTGGCGCCGATGACGAAGGCCACGTCGCAGGAGCTGAACTCGCTGTTGATGTCCTCCAGCTCGAACACCTCGTCATAGGGGACATTGGCCTCGGCCAGCAGCACGTTCATGTGGCCGGGCATGCGGCCGGCGACGGGGTGGATGGCGTATTTCACCTCGACCCCCTCCGCCTTCAGCTTGTCGGCCATCTCGCGCAGCGCATGCTGGGCCTGGGCCACGGCCATGCCGTAGCCGGGCACGATGATGACCTTCGAGGCGTTTTTCATGATGAAGGCCGCGTCCTCTGCGCTGCCCTGTTTGACCGGCCGGGTCTCGACCGCGCCGGCCGGGCCGGCCGCCGTATCACCCCCGAAGCCGCCCAGGATCACCGAGATGAAGCTGCGGTTCATGGCCTTGCACATGATGTAGCTCAGGATCGCGCCCGAGCTGCCGACCAGCGCCCCCGTGATGATCAGGGCGATGTTCTCCAGCGTGAAGCCCAGCGCCGCCGCGGCCCAGCCGGAGTAGGAGTTGAGCATCGACACCACCACCGGCATGTCGGCCCCGCCGATGGGGATGATCAGGGTCGCGCCGAGGATCAGGGCCAGCAGGAACACGCCCCAGAAGGCCCAGGTCGCCGTCCCGCCCGAACCGATCATGACGCCGATCAACAGCACCAGCCCGAGGGCCAGGCCGATGTTGATCAGGTGCCGCGCCGGCAGGAGGATCGGCGCGCCGCTCATATTGCCGTTCAGCTTGGCGAAGGCGATGACCGAGCCGGTGAAGGTGATGGCCCCGATGGCCACCCCCAGCGCCAGCTCGATGATCGACTGGATCTTGATCCCGCCCATGCCGTCCGCGATGCCGAAGCTTTCCGGCGCATAGACGGCCCCGACCGCGACCAGACAGGCCGCCATGCCGACGAGGCTGTGGAACGCCGCCACCAGCTGCGGCATCTGGGTCATCTGCACCCGGGCCGCGATCAGGGCCCCTGCCCCGCCGCCGACGATCACGCCGCCGGCGATCAGGGCCAGGGTCAGCGGGTCCAGCGTCCCCGTGCTCCACAGCGTCAGCAGCGTCACCCCGACCGCCAGCGCCATGCCGATCATGCCGAAGGTATTGCCCTGACGGCTCGTCTCCGGGCTCGACAGGCCGCGCAGGCTGAGGATGAACAGGACGCCCGAGACCAGATAGGCCAGGGCCGCGAAGGATGCGTTCATGCCGTGTCCCCAGAGTTCAGCATCAGTGCGTGCAGCATCAGAAAAATCCCACGGCGGCGGGTCTGGCCGGGTCGCTCGTGACCGCCACCCGCGACTCGCCGTTCTTGATCATGGCGATGGCCACAGAGCCGTTCCCGCCGGTCTTGGTCACCGTACAGCTGCCGTTGTCCGACGGAAGCCGGCCGCCCTTGGATCCGCGGCCCGTCTCCCCGATGCGGTTGGCCCAGGCCGACCGGTTGTAGGCATTGGCCTCGTAGATCACCGGCCGGAAGCGGCACTCCAGCCGCCAGCTGGCTCCCTGTGGTGCCGCGACGTGCCACGGCAGGCCCGCCTCAAGATCAGCACCGACGTTGGTCTGGGCGGCCGCCGCGGAGGCGACGACCGCCGCCAGTGTCACGATCAGTCCAAACCGCCCCCCGCGCATCTCAGCGCCCTCCCGGGGTGTGGGCCGTGCGCGCCAGCCGCCACAGGGCTGCGGCAATGAACAGTGGCGCGATGAAGACCATGGCCCAGTCCAGCACAGTCATCGGCTTTTCCTGGGCCACGATGCGCAGCAGGACCGAGGCGAACAGCAGCACCACCGCGCAGTCCAGAAAGCGCAGTTTGCGGATGGCGTCCTTCTCCCGGATCCAGCTCCACAGCCACAGGCCCGCCCCGATCGCCGTGGCGACCCAGGACACACCGACCGCGAGCTGGTGGGCATCGAACGTCATGCCTTCGGGCGCCCGTACCGGGGGAACAGGGTGCGGGAACGCAGGGCGACGACAAACTGGATGGCGAACACACAGACCAGAGCCAGATTCAGCCCAAACCCGGCCCAGTCACCCACCCGCTGATCGTCCCGGGCTTGCCATGCCCAGGTCAGGATAAGGGCGGGATAGGCGATCAGGATCAAACAGAGTTCAACCCGCTTGCGCACCGTCTCGCTCATCCGCCCACTGAGCAGAACAAAGGCCAGCACCAGCAGAAGTGCCAGCGGCACGATGGCCATGAAGAGGATGGCCGAGGTCACGACCCGGTCGCCTCAGCGGGCTTCGCGGGCCGTTCCTTCTTCTTGTACATCGCCAGCATGCGTCGGGTGACCATGAAGCCGCCGAAGATGTTGACGCTGGCCAGGGTCACGGCCGCGACGCCGGCACCCTTGGCGATCCAGCCCCCGTCGGCGCTGGCCGCCGCCGCCGCGATCAGTCCGCCGACGATGATCACCGACGAAATCGCGTTGGTCACGGCCATCAGCGGCGTGTGCAGGGCCGGCGTGACGCTCCAGACCACATAGTAGCCGACGAAGATGGCCAGCACGAAGATGGCCAGGCGGAAGACGGTGGGATCGACATGTTCCATTACCTTGCCTCTTTGCGATCACGGCGCGCGGGGTCGTCCTTCGGTTCAAGCCCCAGCTTTCGAGCGAGATCGACTGCAGAAAGGAGGGCGACCAGTCCGCCCGCATAGGCGGCGAAATGCATGATGCCCGAAGGCTCGACGAACCAAAGGACGACGGCAACCGCCGCGGCACCGGCCACTATCGCGAGTAAGTGGAATGGATAGTTGAGCGCTTTCATCCCTTCACCCCCTCATGCACCACGGCCCCGCCGTGCGTCACCACCGACGCCTTGAGGATCTCGTCCTCCAGATCGACCGCCAGTGCCCCGTCCTTGATGATCAGCCCGACGAAGGCGACCAGGTTCTTGGCGTAGAGGGCCGAGGCGTCCGCCGCGATCCGCCCCGGCAGATTGGCCCAGCCGACGATCGACACGCCGTTGGCCGTGGTCACCACCTCGCCGACCTTCGCCCCCTCGACATTGCCGCCGGCCTCGACGGCCAGATCGATCAGCACCGAGCCCGGCTTCATGGTCGCCACCTGGGCCGCCGTGACCAGCACCGGTGCCGCCCGGCCGGGGATCAGGGCCGTCGTGATGACAATGTCCTGCTTCTTGATATGTTCGCCGGTCAGGAGCGCCTGTTTGGCCTGGTACTCGGGCGACATCGGCTTGGCATAGCCACCCGCCGTCTGGGCGTTCCTGAACTCCTCGTCCTCGACGGCGAGGAATTTGGCACCCAGCGATTCGACCTGTTCCTTGGTCGCGGGCCGCACATCGGTGGCCGTGACCACCGCCCCCAGCCGTCTCGCCGTGGCGATGGCCTGCAACCCGGCCACGCCCACGCCCATGATGAAGACCTTGGCCGGGGCGACGGTACCCGCCGCCGTCATCATCATCGGAAAACCCTTGCCATAGGCATAGGCCGCCTCGATCACCGCGCGATAACCGGCCAGGTTGGCCTGGGACGACAGGGCGTCCATGACCTGGGCCCGCGAGATCCGCGGCACGAATTCCATGGCGAAGGCGGTGGCGCTGGCACCCGCCAGCGCCGTGACCGTCTCCTTGTCGCGATACGCGTCCAGCAGGGCCACCACGATGGCACCCGGCTTCAGCGCGCTGGTCTCCTGCGCCGTCGGCCCGCGCACCTTCAGCACGATGTCAGCGCCCGACAGCACGGCCTTGGTGTCCTTGGCCACGGTCGCGCCGGCGGCGACATAGTCGGCGTCCGGAAGCGAGGATGCGGTCCCGGTCCCGGCCTCGACCGTCACGGTCGCGCCCATGCTGATCAGCTTCCTGACCGTATCCGGGGTCACGGCGCAGCGCGTCTCGCCATCTCGGCGTTCGCGGGTCACGGCGATGGCGACAGCCAAGCGAATCCCTCCGTCATATCTCGACGGACGACGTTAGGCTGATCGGGGATGGCGCGTCAAAGCCCGCCGACCGTCTGAAAAAGAGTACGCGTTGCGCCTGGTGAGCCACGGACCGCCCGGGGTCCGTGCCCGCCCGGAAAATCAGTGCGCGGTCTTGGGGGACTTCAGGAAGAACCAGCCGGCCACCAGGATGACGACGGCGGTGATCGCCCCGCCGACGACGCTGCCGCCGGGCTGGAATGCCAGGGTCAGGAACATCAGGACCGCGGCGATAACCAGCGAGCCCCATTTCGACATGCCGATGAAGGCGTGGAAGGTCGAGGCCTGCTCGCTGATCTCCTGGGAGCCGCGAACATAGGCGTCGTGGGAATCGGCGTGGTGCGGGTCGGCCATGGTGGCATCCGGAATCTGGAACGGCAGTTGGCGTCCTTATAGCGAGGCCTGCCGTGCGCTCAAGCGGCGGGCGACAATTCACCGTCCCGGCGTCAATCCAGCGCGGCCAGAACGTCGCGCGTGAAGGCGATGACGTCGAATCGCTTGCCGGTCGGGTCCTCGCCCCGGCGCACGATGACGATGTTCCGGCTCGGCACGACGATCACATACTGGCCGCGGTTGCCATTGGCCGAGATCGTGTCCGCCGGAATGCCGTCCGAACGGTTCATCAACCAGAAAGTCGCGCCATAGCCCTGGTCCCCCTCGGGCTGCGGTCCTGCTGCCCGCGAGACGTAGTCGCGCCACCCCGCCGGCAGCACCCGGTCGCCATCGACCAGACCGTCATTCAGATACAGCTGTCCGAACCGCGCCAGGTCGCGCGCGGTCGTCCAGACCTGGCTGGACAGCATGTAGTTGCCCCGCCAGTCGGTCTCGGCCCAGGTGTCATTCATGCCCAGACGCTGGAACAGTTCGGCGGGCGGGTGGGCGGCAAAGGTCGGCGAGATCGCCAGAATCGCCAGCAGGATGTCATTGTTGGCATAGCGGAAGCGCGTCCCGGGCCGGGCGATCAGCGGCCAGGTCGTCACCTGTTCGTCCACACCGACGCCGCCGAAATACAGGGCGTCCGTCCGGTTGCCCGCTGTATCGCTGGTCAGCCCCGACGACATGCGCATCAGCTGGTCCAGGGTGATGACCGCCCGCGGGTCGCCCGGGCGCTGCCAGTCGGGGATGGCGGCCGGGGCGTTCACGTCCACCTCGCCCCGCCGGACCGCCGCGCCGATCAGGGTCCCCGCCAGTGATTTGGCGACCGACCAGGTCCGCTGTGGCGTGTCGGGGCCAAAGCCGGATGCGTACAGTTCCGCGACCATCCGGTCGTTCTGCATGACCAGCGTCGCCGTGGTGTGGCTGCCTTCGCCATAGCCGCCGTCGCGCGCGCGGGTCAGGACGGCATCGAGCGCGGCGGCGTTCTCCGCGCGGCCTGCGGGAAGGCCTGAATCGCGGCGGATGACCGGACGGGTCGGCACGACCGGTTCCCCGATCCACCCCACCGGCATGATCACGCAACCCGCGTCGGGTCCCCACACGGCGAACCGCGCCGGCATGGCTTCGTCCCACGCCACCGAGACCCCGGCCGGAGAAATCTCGACCGGCAGCTGCCGGACCAGGGCGTCGAGCTCCGGATAAACTCCGGCCAGTTCGTTGGCTTCGACGCTTTCCAGCGAACGCGTTCCGCCGGCGGCTTCCGCGGTCTTCAGGGCGCTGCAGACGGTCAGGGCCTTGTAGCCGGCGGCCATGGCCCGAACGGATGGCGACGGCACGGCGGCCGGAGCCTGGGCAAACGACGGGAAGGCGACAGCCGCGGCGGCCGCGAGGATCAGGATACGCATCGGCAGACGCTCGCCCGCGCGCACCCTTCCGTCAACTCAGACCAGGGCCTCGAACTGGTCGATCAACCCCTCCAGCCGCTTGGTGCCGATGGTCCAGAAGACCGGATCGCGCGGGTTCAGCCCGAACGGGGCCAGAGCCTCCACGTATCCCCTCGACCCACCGCCCGCCAGCAGCGCCCGATACAGGGGGGTGAAGCCCGCCGGATCCTTGGCCCGCGTCTCCATCAGAGCCGCCACCAGCAGGTCACCGAAGGCATAGGCATACACATAGAAGGGCGAGTGGACGAAATGGCTGACATAGCTCCACCAGTGCTCGTAACCGGCGTTCAGCGTCACCGCCGGACCCAGTGACGCACCCATCTCCTCCATCCAGATCTCGCCGATCCGCTCGACCGGGACCTCGCCCTTCGCGCGCTCGTCGTGGAAGCGGGTCTCGAAGCGGTGGAAGGCGATCTGGCGCACCACGGTGTTCAGCCCGTCCTCGATCCTTCCGGCCAGCAGGCCGCGCTGCTCGGCCTTCGGGGCCGTCGCCAGCAGCCGGTCGAACGTCAGACCCTCGGCGAAGATCGACGCCGTCTCGGCCAGGGTCAGCGGCGTGTCGGCCAGCAGACTGCCCTGCCCGGCCGCCAGGGTCTGGTGCACCCCGTGCCCCAGTTCGTGCGCCAGCGTCAGCACGTCGCGTCGCTCGCCCATCCAGTTCAGGAACACATAGGGGTGCCGGTCCGAGGTCACCGGGTGGGCATAGGCCCCCGACTGTTTCCCCGGCCGCGCCCTGCCGTCGATCCATGGCCGGTCGAAGAAGCCGCCGGCGCGGTCGGCGAACTCGGGGCCCAGGTCGCCGAAACTCTCCAGCACCAGCGCCCGGCCCTGGGCCCAGTCATAACCCCGGGGCGCGCTGGTCTCGATCGGCGCGTTTCGGTCCCACTGGTCCAGTTTCGCCTTGCCGAGAGCCCGGGCCTTGAGGGCGTAATAGCGATGCGACAGGCGCGGATAGGCGGCGGCCACCGCCTCGGCCATGGCGTCGACCGACTCTCCGTCCACCTCATTGGACAGGTGCCGTCCATCGGCGGGTCGTTGGAACCCGCGCCATCGGTCCTCCAGCGCCTTGTCGGCCGCCACCGTGTTCATCACCAGCGCCATGGTCGATGTCCGCGCGGCGAGGGATTCACTCAGCCCCTCGGCCGCCGACTTGCGTCGCGCCGCCTTGGGATCCGACAGCCGGTTCAGCGCCTCGGCCAGGGTCAGATCGTCCTTGCCCGCCCTGACCTTCATCGCCGCCAGGGTCTCGTCGAACAGGCGCGGCCACTGGGCGCTGATCGGCCCGCGCTCGGCGAGGAATGTTTCCAGCTCCTGCGACAGCTCATGCGGCTTCATCGCCCGCACCCGCCGCAGCCACGGCGTCCAGCGGGCTGCAGCCGGACAGGCCGCCAGCGCGGCCTCAACCTCGGCCTCTTCCAGCCGGTTGATCTCCAGCGTGACCCAGACCGTCGGCGTGGCGATGGCCGTCATCTTCTCGCGCACCCTGGCCTCAAAGCCGGTCGCGACCGCGTCGTTGCGGTCGGTCGAGGCCGCCATGAAGGCGTAGGCTCCGAGCCCGCCCAGCAGGTCAGACGCCTGCTCGTAGAGCGTCACGGCCCGGTCAAGCCGTTGTCCCAGCGTCGCCGCATCCCCTCGCGCCACAACCAGCTGGCCCTGCAGGGCGTTCAGCTCGGCCACCAGCGCCCTCGCCTGCTGCATATCCGCCTCGATCCGGGGATCCTCGCGCGAGGCGTACAGGTCGGACAGGTCCCACAGCGGGGCGTCCAGCGGATCGGGGGTGGTCTTGAAGGGAGCGTTCATGCCCTCCGTTGTGGGGACCGCGCGCGCCTCGCGCAACGTCCGAAACCCGCCAGACACCCGATCAGCCCCCTGTCACATCGACGCTGAAGGAGACCTGCATGACCTTTCGCATCCACGCCCTGCCCCTCGCCCCCTTCCAGCCCCTGTTCGCCCTCGACGATCCGGCGCTGGAGGCGATCGGCGCGCGCCGCATGACCGCCGACGCGCCCCAAAGCGCGCCGTGCCGCATCAGTCTGGAGGACGCGGTGCCCGGAGAGCGGCTTATCCTGCTCAATCATCGTCATCTCGACATCCCGTCCAGCCCGTACCGCTCGGAGGGCCCGATCTTCGTGCGCGAGGCGGCGACCGAGGCGGACCTCGGGCCCGGCGTCGTTCCGGACATGCTGTCGCGTCGCCTGCTCTCCGCCCGCGTCTATGACGCCGGGGGGATGATGACGGAGGCCGATGTCGTCGAGGGTCCTGATCTGCCAGGGCGGCTTGAGCGCTGGTTCAGGCATCCGGCGAACGTGATCGTCCACCTGCACACGGCGCGGCGCGGTTGTTTCATGGCGACGGCGAGCCGATCCTGAACCGGCCGGAAGCCGGCTGGACCGTGCGTCAGTCGGCCGGCTTCCCCGTCTGCGCGCCTTCCGTCCCGGAGCATTCGAAGCGGGCGCAGTATTTCTCGCCCAGCTGGGTGAAGGCGGCGGTCAGATGCGGCATCATGACCGTCTGTGTCCGGACACCCAGTTCGAAGCTCTTGGTCGAGACCGACCGGCCCAAGGGCGTATCGAAGAAGGCGACCAGGGCCTCCAGCTCCTCCAGCGTATAGATCTCGGCCACGTCGTCGATCAGATCGCGGAACGTCGCCTCGATGGCGATCTCGAACGCCGATGCCATATTCTCGGTCAGCCAGTCGCGCTGTTCTGCCGGAGCATCGGACTTTGCGAATGCCTCCTCGAAATAGCTCTGCACGGTCTTCGTCAGGTTCGGCCCCTGGGTCAGTTCCAGATACTGCCGGGCCAGATCCAGCCGGCGTGCGGCGTCACCGTCCTGCGCCATGGCCGGTGCGGCCGCGAACAGGCTCAGGCTGAAGGCCAGCACCATCAGAACACGCATGAAATCCCCCACTGCCGGTCCTCACCATCGGTTGCAGGTCCGGGACACGCAAGCGTATTTCCGCCACGGCGAACATGAAAAAGGGCGGCGACCCTGCGGTCACCGCCCTCTTCATTTCAGTCTGTCAGACCGATCAGGCGTTCAGCGACGCCGGGTCGATCTTGAAGCCCGGTCCCATGGTCGAGGACAGGGTGATGCGCTTGACGTAGGTGCCCTTGGCACCCGACGGGCGGGCGCGCTGCAGGGCGTCGACATAGGCCTTCACGTTGGCTTCGAGGGCTTCCTGGGTGAAGGAGGCCTTGCCGATGCCGCCGTGGGCGATGCCGGCCTTCTCGACGCGGAACTCGACCGCGCCGCCCTTGGCGTCCTTGACGGCCTGGGCGACGTTCGGGGTCACCGTGCCGACCTTGGGGTTGGGCATCAGGCCGCGCGGGCCCAGCACCTTACCCAGACGGCCGACCAGGGCCATCATGTCCGGGGACGCGATGACGCGGTCGAAGTCCATGAAGCCGCCGTTGATCTTTTCGTACAGATCCTCGGCACCCACGATGTCGGCGCCGGCGGCCAGGGCTTCAGCAGCCTTGGCGTCCTTGGCGAAGACGGCGACGCGAACGTCACGGCCCGTGCCAGACGGCAGATTCACGACGCCGCGGACCTGCTGGTCGGCGTGACGCGGATCGACACCCAGGTTGACGGCGATCTCGATCGACTCGTCGAACTTGGCGGTGGCGTTGGTTTTGACGGCGGCGATCGCCTCGGCGAAGCCCATCGGAACGACGGTGTCGCCGGTGCGGGCCTTGGTGCGCTTGGTTTGCTTGGCCATGTGCTTAGCCCTCCACGACGTTGAGGCCCATGGCGCGAGCCGAGCCTTCGATGATCTTGGTCGCGGCGTCCAGGTCGTTCGCGTTCAGATCCTTCATCTTCTTTTCGGCGATCTCACGCAGCTGGCTGCGCTTGATCTTGCCGGCCACTTCGCGGCCCGTCATCTTCGAGCCCGAGGTGATCCCTGCGGCCTGTTTGATGAAGTGGGTCGCGGGCGGGGTCTTGGTGACGAAGGTGAAGCTCTTGTCCTGATAGACCGTGATCACGGTCGGCAGGGGCGTGCCCTTCACTTCCTTCTCGGTGCGCGCGTTGAACTCCTTGACGAAGCCCATGATGTTGACGCCGCGTTGACCCAGTGCGGGCCCGATCGGGGGGGACGGCGTGGCGGAACCCGCCGGCACCTGCAGTTTGATATAGCCCAGAATCTTCTTGGCCATTGGTCTCTCCTTACGATGGCCCCGAACTCAATCAGGACCGGTGAGCCGTGGTCTGGCATGGCTGCCTCCCACGGATTTATGCGGGCGAACCCGCACCGCCCTGTTCAGAGCGAGGCGCGCGTGTAGCAGAAGCGGTTGACTGAAGCAACGCGTTCTCCCTCCCTCTCCGAGGGAGGGTGGCCGAGCCGCAGGCGAGGTCGGGTGGGAGGGGCTCGGCGACGCAGGCACCGGCGGCTGCCTTGCCAGCGCCCCCACCCCCTCGTCGCAGGGCGACGAGGACCCTCCCCCGGCGGGGGAGGGAGAGACTTGGCAGATCAGCCTGCGTTCTTCTCGACCTGATTGTATTCCAGATCGACCGGCGTCGGCCGTCCGAAGATCGACACCGCGACCCGCAGGCGGGCGGCGTCCTCGTCGACGCTCTCGACCTGGCCGTCGAAGCTGGCGAACGGGCCGTCGATGACCTTGACGGTCTCGCCGATATCGAAGCGGATGGTGGGCTTCGGACGTTCCACGCCCTCCTCCACCTGGCCGATGATGTTCTGGACTTCCTTCTCGGACACCGGCAGCGGCTTGGTGCCGCCCGCGGCACCCAGGAAGCCCGTGACCTTGGGTGTGTTCTTGACCAGGTGATAGGCGTCGTCGGTCATCTCCATCTTCACCAGCACATAGCCGGGGAAGAATTTGCGCTCGGAGTTGACCTTGCGGCCGCGGCGGATCTCGACGACGTCCTCGGTCGGCACCAGGATTTCCGAGAAACAGTCCTCAAGGCCCTGCTGGCGCGCCTGATCGGTCAGGTGCTGGGCGACCTTCTTCTCGAAGTTCGAATAGGCGTGGACGATGTACCATTTGTGCCGGGGATTGGCGGCGGGTTTGGCGGTTGCGTCGGTCATCTGGGGGGTCTTTCTTACTGGCCGATCGCGAGGATGAAGCCCGACGCGACGGTCAGGGCCGCATCGACCACGAAGAAGAAGATCGCGGCGATCACCACCATGATCAGCACCATCACCGAGGTGATCCAGGTCTCCTTGCGGCTCGGCCACACGATCTTGCGCCCTTCGGCACGGACCTGGCTGGCGAACTGCGGGAGCGAGGTGCGCTTCTTCGGCGCGGCGGTATCGGCAGCCACGGCCGCGCCGACGATGGCGGGCTGGACGGTCTGGGTGCGGCGCCCCGAAGGGCTCTTGGCCTTGGCCATGCTCGGTTCTCGTTTTCAACGCAGTCTGACGGAGCAGATGGGGACCCGCGCCGTCAGTGGAAAGTGGCAGGAGTGGAGGGACTCGAACCCACGACCCTCGGTTTTGGAGACCGATGCTCTACCAGCTGAGCTACACTCCTGTGGTCCCCGGCAAAACTACAACGCGCCAGAGGGTGTCCCCCCGGGCGCGCTCGGCTTCGCCAGACCGCGGCGTATGCCCGACCGCGCGGGGGTTTTCAAGCGTGTTGGCCTTCATTCGGTGCGCCCCGGCGAATGCCGGGGTCCGGAAGCAGGATGCGGCCATCGATCCGCGAACACCTGGCCCGACGTCACGAAGCGATCCGTGGGATCCGGGCCCCGGCTTACGCCGGGCTGAACGGCATGATCAGTCGTCGTATTGCGCCGCGACGGCCCGGGCCTCGTCCACCGCATTGATCACCTGCGTGAACAGAAGCTTGTCGATGCGGCGGTCGTCCATGTCGATGATCTCGACCTCGAACCGGCCCAGTTGCAGGATCTCGCCCTCATTGGGCACGCGTGAAAGCTGGTGCAGCACCAGGCCGGCGATGGTGTGGAAACCGTCGGCCTCGCCGAAATCCTCGCCCAGGGTATCCGCCAGTTCGTCGATGTCGGTCTGGCCGTCGACCAGCCAGCTGCCGTCCTCGCGCTGCCGCACATTGACCTCGGCGTCGTCGTGACCCTCGTCAAAGTCGCCGGCGATCATCTCCAGCAGGTCCGTGGCCGTGACCACACCCTCGAAGGCCCCGAATTCGTCGACCAGGAAGGCCATATGGACCCGGGAGGCCTTCATGATCTCGAGCGCCTTCAGCACCGAGGTCGACTGGGGAATGAAGGCCGGCGTCTGCACATGGCGTTCAATGTTGAACTCGCCGTTGTCCAGCAGGCTGTCCAGCAGGTCCTTCTTGTGAACCACGCCGAGGGGATTATCGACGTCGTTCTCGCGCGCCACCACGATGCGGGAATAGGGGCAGGTGCGGACCTCCTGGCGCAGCTGTTCCTCGCTGTCGTCCAGGGCGACCCAGAACACCTCGTGGCGCGGCGTCATGGCCACGCGGATCGGCCGGTCGCCCAGACGCAGGATCTCCTCGATCATGGTCTGCTCCTCGGGCTCGATCAGCCCGGAGGCCGTGCCCTCGGCGATCATCGTCTCGACCTCTTCCTGGGTGACGTCCGAGCCGTCGCGGTCCTTGACCCCCATGACCTTGAGGATGGCCGAGGTCGAGGCCGTCAGAACCACCACGAACGGCTTGAGCACCACGGCCACCGTCGCGATCGGGGCCGCCATCTTCGAGGCGATCGATTCCGGGAAGATCAGCGCCAGACGCTTGGGCACCAGCTCGCCGACGATCACGGAGACATAGGTGATGAAGATGATGACCAGCGTGGTCGAAATGATCTGGGCCCAATGGCCCAGGATCGGGAAGGATTCCGCCAGGATGCGGGTCAGTTCGCCGGCGATCGAGGCCTGGCCATAGGCACCGGCCGCGATCCCGATCAGCGTGATGCCGACCTGAACCGCCGAGAGGAAATGAGTCGGCTCTTCTGCCAGCTTGAGCGCCGCGCGCGCGCCCTTGTCGCCCCGCTCGGCCCGGCTTTGCAGCTTGGACTTCCGCGACGAGACGACCGCCAGCTCGGTCATGGCGAACAGGCCGTTGAGCACCACGAGGAGCAGAACGACGGCGATGGCGAGGGCTAACATCTAGGGGGGGCGGAACCGGCGCGGCGCGACAGTCGGCGTCCGCGGGAGCAATGATAGGAGGAATTTTCCCCCGCCGCCACGGTTTCCTTGCGGACTCAGTTCGTGCGACCGGCCTCGACCGAGCCGTACGGGCCGCGCGCGCCGTCGTCCGGCATGGCGGCGCAGGCTGACATGCCCAGGAAGGTGCCGATGAACAGTCCGATACGGATCGCGCGTCGCATGGTTACTCAAATCCTAACATCCGGAATGCGAACGTAGGGACCCGGACGGTGTTCCGTGCAAGCCGGCACCCGTGCGAGGAGAGCAGGACGGTAAACGTCACCCGCCACCGTGCGGCCGCTCAGCCCGGGGCGATGTCCAGGAACATCATGCCGACAAGGCCGATCATCAGCAGGATGGCACGCCGCCGAAGGGCCGTCAGCATGACCGCTCCCGATCCACGCATGGCACAGCAAAACGGCCCCCGGATCGCTCCGGGGGCCGTCGGGTCTTTTCTCCCTCCCCTTCATGGGGAGGGTGGCCGAGCTGCAGGCGAGGCCGGGTGGGGAAACGTCGTCTCAGACGCCAATGACGCCCGCTTCGGACTTCTCCACCCGGATCGCTTCGCGATCGTCCCTCCCCATTTCGGGGGAGGGAGAAAGCCACTACTCGGTGATCTTGGAGACCACGCCGGCGCCGACGGTGCGGCCGCCTTCGCGGATGGCGAAGCGCAGCTTCTCTTCCATGGCGATCGGGGTGATCAGCTCGACGTTCAGCTCGGCGTTGTCGCCGGGCATGATCATCTCGACACCCTCTTTAAGGTGCACGATGCCGGTCACGTCCGTGGTGCGGAAATAGAACTGCGGGCGGTAGTTGGTGAAGAACGGCGTGTGACGGCCACCCTCTTCCTTGGTCAGGATATAGGCCTCGGCCAGGAATTTCGTGTGCGGGGTGATGGTGCCCGGCTTGCACAGAACCTGACCGCGCTCGACGTCCTCACGCTTGGTGCCGCGCAGCAGCACGCCGACGTTGTCGCCCGCCTGGCCCTGGTCCAGCAGCTTGCGGAACATTTCCACGCCCGTGCAGACCGACTTCTGGACCGGACGGATGCCGACGATCTCGACTTCCTCGCCGACCTTGACGATGCCGCGCTCGACCCGGCCCGTGACCACGGTGCCGCGGCCCGAGATCGAGAACACGTCTTCCACCGGCATCAGGAACGGCAGGTCCAGCGGACGCGCCGGCTGCGGGATGTAGTCGTCAACCGTCTGCATCAGCGCCAGCACGCGCTGCTCGCCGATCTCCGGGTTCACGCCGTCGGTCGCGGCCTTGGCCGAACCCATGGTGATCGGAATGTCGTCGCCCGGGAACTGGTACGAGCTCAGCAGCTCGCGCACTTCCATCTCGACCAGTTCCAGCAGCTCGGCGTCGTCGACCAGGTCGACCTTGTTCATGAACACCACCAGCGCCGGCACGCCGACCTGACGGGCCAGCAGGATGTGCTCGCGCGTCTGCGGCATCGGGCCGTCGGCAGCCGAAACCACCAGGATCGCGCCGTCCATCTGCGCCGCGCCCGTGATCATGTTCTTCACATAGTCGGCGTGGCCCGGGCAGTCGACGTGGGCATAGTGACGGTTCGCCGTCTCATATTCCACGTGCGCCGTGTTGATCGTGATGCCGCGCGCCTTCTCTTCCGGCGCCGCGTCGATGTCGGCGTAGTTCATCGCCTTGCCGCCGCTCGCCTTGGCCAGCGCCATCGTGATCGCCGCCGTCAGCGTCGTCTTGCCGTGGTCAACGTGACCAATCGTGCCGATGTTGCAGTGCGGCTTGTTACGTTCGAACTTTTCCTTGGCCATTCTCTTCTCTCCGTCCCCTGAACAGGGGGCTTATCCTTGGGTTTTCAGGGGCCCCGGCGAGCCGAAGGCTCGCCGTAAGCTAGGTTGTGGTTAGGCGGAATACTTCTTGATCACTTCGTCGGCGACGTGTTGCGGCACCGGCTCATAGTGGTCGTACTGCATGGTGAACTGGGCGCGGCCCTGCGACATGCCGCGAAGCGTGTTCACATAGCCGAACATGTTGGCCAGCGGCACGAAGGCGTTCACGACAGTGGCGTTGCCGCGCATGTCCTGACCCTGGATCATGCCGCGACGGCCGTTGAGGTCGCCGATGACCGAACCGAGATAGTCCTCGGGGGTCACGACCTCGACCGCCATGATCGGCTCGAGCAGCTTGGGCGCGCCCTTTTCCTTCAGTTCGCGGAAGGCGGCGCGGGCCGCGATTTCGAACGCCAGCACGCTGGAGTCGACGTCGTGGTATTTGCCGTCCGTCAGGGTCGCCTTGAAGTCGATCAGCGGGAAGCCGGCCAGCAGGCCGCCGTCCTTGATGGAGTTGAGGCCCTTTTCCACGCCCGGGATGTATTCCTTCGGCACGGCACCGCCGACGATCGAGTTCTCGAACACGAAGCCCGAGCCCGGCTCGCCGGGCTCGAAGGTCAGCATGACACGGGCGAACTGGCCCGTACCGCCGGTCTGCTTCTTGTGCGTGTAGTCGATGTCGACCTTGCGGCCGAGCGATTCACGATAGGCCACCTGCGGCTGACCGATCGTGGCGTCGACCTTGTAGGTGCGGCGCAGGATGTCGATCTTGATGTCGAGGTGCAGCTCGCCCATCCCCTTGAGGATGGTCTGGCCCGACTCGTGGTCGGTCGAGACGGTGAACGAGGGATCCTCCGAGGCCAGCTTGGCCAGGGCGACGCCCAGCTTCTCCTGGTCGGCCTTGGTCTTGGGCTCGACCGAGATCTCGATCACCGGTGCCGGGAATTCCATCTTCTCGAGGATGACCGGCGACTTCAGGGGATCGCACAGGGTGTCGCCGGTGCGGGTGTCCTTCAGGCCGGCCAGGGCGACGATGTCGCCGGCATAGGCTTCCTTGATGTCCTGACGGTCATTGGAGTGCATCAGCAGCATGCGGCCGACGCGCTCTTTACGATCGCGGCTCGAGTTCAGCAGGCCCATGCCGGTTTCCATCTTGCCGGAATAGATGCGGCAGAAGGTCAGCGAGCCGACGAACGGGTCGTCCATGATCTTGAACGCCAGGACCGAAAGCGGTTCGTCGTCCGAAGCGCGGCGGACGATCGGCTCTTCCGTCTTGAAGTCGATGCCCGGGGTCGGCGGAATGTCCACCGGTGCCGGCAGGTAGTCGACCACGGCGTCCAGCAGCGTCTGCACGCCCTTGTTCTTGAAGGCCGAGCCGCACAGGATCGGATAGAAGGCGCCGGTCAGCACGGCCTTGCGGATGCACTTCTTCAGCACTTCCAGCGAGGGCTCCTCGCCGTCCAGATAGGCCTGCATGGCCTCGTCATCCAGTTCGACGGCGTTGTCGATAAGGTACTGGCGGGCCTCGACGGCCTTGGCCATCAGCTCTTCCGGAATCGGGCCGACGGTGAAGTTGGCACCCAGGGCGTCGTTGTCCCAGACCACGGCGTTCATGGCGACGATGTCGACCAGGCCCGACAGGGTGTTTTCCGAACCGATCGGGAACTGGATCGGCACGGCCTTGGCACCCAGGCGATCACGGATCGACTGGACCGAGGCGTCGAAGTCGGCACCGATCTTGTCCATCTTGTTGACGAAGACGATCCGCGGCACGCGGTATTTGTCGGCCTGGCGCCAGACCGTCTCGGTCTGCGGCTCAACGCCGGCGTTGCCGTCCAGCACCGTCACGGCACCGTCGAGCACGCGCAGCGAACGCTCGACTTCAATGGTGAAGTCCACGTGGCCGGGGGTGTCGATGATGTTGAGGCGCTTGCCTTTCCAGTAGGCGGTCGTCGCGGCGGACGTGATCGTGATGCCGCGCTCCTGCTCCTGGTCCATCCAGTCCATGGTCGCAGCGCCGTCGTGGACTTCGCCGATCTTGTGGTTCTTGCCGGTGTAATAAAGAATCCGCTCGGTCGTCGTCGTCTTGCCCGCATCGATGTGGGCCATGATGCCGAAGTTGCGGTAGTCCTCGATCTTGTTTTCGCGGGCCATGGTGAGCGTGCCTTGAAGTGTTTTCGGGCGCGGGGGGCGCCCTCGGGGAGAAGTCGATCTGTGCGGATAAGCGGGCGCGGGCGATTTAGCTCAAACCGCCCGCGCCGGATAGTCTCTAGATAGGAACCGCCGCCCTTCTCGGGAAGAATGGCGGCCCCTTGAAGGCGTTTACCAGCGGTAGTGGCTGAAAGCGCGGTTGGCCTCGGCCATCTTGTGGGTGTCTTCGCGCTTCTTGACCGCGGTGCCGCGATTGTTCGAGGCGTCCAGCAGCTCGGCGGCCAGCTTTTCCGTCATGGTGTTCTCACCACGCTTGCGCGCGGCGTTCACCAGCCAGCGGATGGCCAGGGCGCGGCGACGATCGGGGCGAACCTCGACCGGCACCTGATAGGTGGCACCGCCGACGCGACGCGAGCGGACTTCAACCGACGGCTGGACGTTTTCCAAGGCGGTGTGGAAGGTCTGGACCGGCTCGAAATCCTTCTTCTTGTCGGCCAGGATTTCGAAGGCGCCGTAGACGATGTTCTCGGCGACGGCCTTCTTGCCCTCGTACATGACGTAATTCATGAACTTGGTGACGGTCAGATCCTTGTATTTGGGATCCGGCAGAACTTCGCGCTTCTGGGCGCGGTGACGACGGGACATGGGCTTGGCCTTCTAATTCGGTGTCGGACGGCCGGCCCAGACCCCAGGGGAATGGACCGGCGAATGGAATGGAGGGTCGCTTACTTCGGACGCTTGGCACCGTAGTGCGAACGGCGCTGCTTGCGGTCCTTGACGCCTTGCGTGTCGAGCACGCCGCGCAGGATGTGGTAGCGCACGCCGGGCAAATCCTTGACGCGGCCGCCGCGGATCAGGACCACCGAGTGCTCCTGCAGATTGTGGCCTTCGCCGGGGATGTAGCACACGGCTTCAATGCCCGTGGTCAGACGGACCTTGGCGACCTTACGCAGAGCCGAGTTGGGCTTCTTCGGGGTCGTCGTATAGACGCGGGTGCAGACGCCGCGGCGCTGGGGGCAGCCCTTCAGGGCCGGCACCTTGTTGCGCACCGGCTTGGGTTGGCGCGGCTTGCGGATCAGCTGGTTGATAGTCGGCATGGAGTCTCGGTTCTCTTCAATCGATGGAGGCGTGTGCCTTTCGGCCGGAGCGCCTCGGTGAGCCTTCTTTTCGGACGACACTGACGCGCCGCCCCGGGTTTGATCTCGAGCCTGAAGCGCGACCAAACGAAAAAACCGGAACGCGCGCTTCGGGCGTTCCGGCGGGCACAGCCCGTCCGCTCAATTGTCACGATCCCGGAACCCGGAGAACCGGGAGCCTCGAAAGTCGGGGGCTTCTACGCGCGGGGGGGCGTCTGGTCAAGTCCGGCTCAAGGCGCGGGCGTCTCCGGAGCCCAGCAGGTCGCGTCCGTCATCGCCTCATAGTAGCTGCGATTGAAACAGGACGACAGGGCGGCCAGATTTCGCCCGTTGAGCGCGTCGCCCTGATGGGGGGAAGCCCTCAACCGTTCCAGATTGGCATCCAGCAGCGGCCTGTCCTTCACGAGAAAGGCGTACAGCCCCTGGACATAGCTGTTCCAGTCCAGCGGGATTTCCTGTCCGGTCCGTTGGTCCGAGCGTCGCGCGCTCGCGGCGGCCTGGGCGGCGGCGACCTCGTCCCCGCCATAGGCGAGGTACCGCGCCAGATGCAACTGGGCGATGGCCTGTTCGCGGACGCTCAACAGCGGGCCACGGGCCAGGTAAGCCCGACTCACATCCGCCGCCCTCAGAAAACAGCCCCTCCCCGCCAGCCACATCGGCCCGCCGGGCGTCTGGTGCGAGAACTCGTAGTCCTGCCATGGGCGAACCATCTGCGCCTCGACATCGACGGCGCACACCACGGGATCGACCGTCGCGGGCTTTTCGATCGCCTGGGAGGGCAACGCCACCGTGAACGCAAAAATCGCTATGAGCATGCGGGCCTCCAACTTCAGGTTGGAGCAACATTATGAAAGAGGTCAAGCGCGTGGCCCCATTACCGCCACGCTCGCCCCCTCCCCTGCGCGCATGGCGGGTGGGCATGGCATTCTGGGACCGGCGTTGGCGTGGACCGCGCGCGCCGAAGCCTGGCGCAAGCCTGCCATCGTCGCGGCCTCCCTGCTGCTGCACGCCGGCCTGCTGGCCTTCCTCGGCCTGCGGACCATGGATCCGGGAACGCCCCTCCCCGACCGGAACCCCACCCTCTATGTGCAGCTCGAGCCCCGGCCCCTGCTGGCCGACGAGACACCGCGCCGACCCCTGACCGCCCGGCAACCGGAAGCGCCGCCCCTGGCCCGCGCCCGGACCCCACCGGTCCTCCGTGACGACGAGGATGAGGACGACCGGCCGGCCCCGCCCGCCCCTCGCCTGGCCGCCGCGGCTCCCGGCGCGCCGCCGTCCGTGGCTCCGGGCGCATGGACCGTGCGCCCCCGCACCCTCGGCGACCGGATCGGCCAGGGCTTGCGGACCAGCACCGTCGGCTGTGCCGCTTCGGCCGTTCTGAGCGTGGCAGAACGTGCGATCTGCGAGGACCGGTTCGGCCGCCGCGCCGCCGCCGCCGCGCCGATCGCGGGCACGGGCAATCCGGAGCGCGACGCCCGCTTCGCCCGCGAAGGCGCGCAACGGCTCGCGGAATACGAAGCCCTCCGCCGTCCCCTCGCCGGCGGCATCGGCATCGTCGGCCCCCAGGACGGGCCAGGCTCAAACTTCGGCATGGGCGTCGCCGGTGCCCTTCTGGACCCGTCCTTGCGCCCGGATTCGACCACGAACATCCGCACCCGCAGGGACGGCGCGCGCAGCAATGACACGCCCCTGACGCCCGGAGCCAGCGTCCCGCGCGACCCACCCCGGCGCTGAGCCCACGTTCAACGCGCGAGGCTCCACGAGCCGAACGGTAGTGCCCGGAAACGCGCTCAGGCAGCGAGCTGCCGCGCGGCGAGCGTTAGCGCCCCAGGAATGAAAAAAGGCGGCCCCGTCACCGGGGCCGCCCTCTTCACGGTTGGATTGTCATCCCGGGCTCGACCCGGGATCAGCCTTCGCTGCTCTCCAGCTCCAGCGCCAGGTCGGCCGGAAGCGGCTCGATGGCCTCTTCCCGCTGCGACGTCAGTTCGGCGTCGCGTTCGTTGGCGATCTTCTGCAGGGCCCGGAGATAGGCGCCCGTGCCGGCCGGAATCAGGCGACCGACGATGACGTTCTCCTTCAGGCCTTCCAGCGTATCGATCTTGCCGTTGACCGAGGCGTCGGTGAGGACGCGGGTGGTCTCCTGGAAGGACGCCGCCGAGATGAAGCTGCGGGTCTGCAGCGACGCCTTGGTGATGCCCAGCAGGACCGGCTGGGTGGTGGCGATCCGGCCGCCACGCTTCTCGACCTTCAGGTTCTCCAGGACGGCCTCGGCCACTTCGACCGTGTCGCCACGGATCAGGGTGGTTTCGCCCGAGTCCAGGATCTCGACCTTCTGCAGCATCTGGCGAACGATCACCTCGATGTGCTTGTCGTTGATCGGCACGCCTTGCAGTCGATAGACCTCCTGCACTTCGTTCACCAGGTATTCGGCCAGGGCCTCGACGCCCTGGATGCGCAGCAGGTCGTGCGGATCCGGGTTGCCGTCGATGATGTAGTCGCCCTTGGTGATCAGATCGCCGTCGTGGACGGAGATGTGCTTGCCCTTGGGGATCAGGAATTCGACCGGTTCGCCCTGGTTGCCGTCGGCGTCCAGTTCCGGCGTGATCTTGATGCGACGCTTGTTCTTGTAGTCGCGTCCGAATTCCACGCGGCCGTCCATCTCGGCGATGACCGCGCAATCCTTGGGTCGACGGGCTTCGAACAGCTCGGCCACCCGCGGCAGACCGCCGGTGATGTCGCGCGTCTTCGCACCCTCGGTCGGGACGCGGGCGATGATCTCGCCCGGCTTGACCACGTCGCCGTTGTTCACGGACAGAACCGCGCCCACCGGCAGCAGGTAACGGGCGTCGGAGCCCGAGGCCAGCTTGGCGTAGGCGTCGCCGGAGGTCACGCCCATGGCGGGACGCAGGTCGGCCCCGCGCGGGCTGGCACGCCAGTCGCTGACGACGCGCTGGGCGATGCCCGTCGCTTCGTCGGTTTCCTCGCGGACCGACAGACCCTCGACCAGGTCCTCGAACCGGATCGCGCCGCCGACTTCCGTCAGGATCGGAGAGGTGTAGGGATCCCACTCGGCCAGGCGCTGGCTGCGCTTGACGTCCGATCCCTCGACCACCCGCAGACGGGCACCGTAGGGGATCTTGTGGCTCTCGCGGTCCTTGCCGTCGACCACGATGGTGACGACGACGTTGCGGCTCATGGCCACCAGATCGCCGTGCGCCGCCTTGACGGTGGGGCCGGTGATCCGGGCGATGCCGGGGTTGGTCGCCTCGTAGAACGAGGTTTCCGCCACCTGGGCCGTGCCGCCGATGTGGAAGGTCCGCATCGTCAGCTGGGTGCCGGGTTCGCCGATCGACTGGGCGGCGATGACGCCCACCGCTTCGCCGATGTTGACGTTGGTACCGCGCGCCAGGTCACGGCCGTAGCAGAAGGCGCAGATGCCGGCTTCGGCTTCGCAGGTCAGGGCCGAGCGGACCTTGACCGACTGGACGCCGGCATTGTCGATGACCTCGACCTCTTCCTCTTGCAGATAGGTGTCCGCCTTGAACAGGACGGTTTCGCCGCCCGGTTCCGTGATGTCCTCGGCCGCGTAACGGCCCAGGACGCGTTGACCCAGCGAGACCAGCACGTCGCCGCCTTCGACCACGGCGCGCAGGGTGATGCCCCGCGTGGAGCCACAATCGTCCTCGGTGACGATCGAGTCCTGCGCCACGTCGACCAGACGGCGCGTCAGATAGCCGGAGTTGGCGGTCTTCAGCGCGGTGTCGGCCAGACCCTTACGGGCACCGTGGGTGGAGTTGAAGTATTCGAGGACGGTCAGACCTTCCTTGAAGTTCGAGATGATCGGCGTTTCGATGATCTCGCCCGACGGCTTGGCCATCAGGCCCCGCATGCCGCCCAGCTGCTTCATCTGGGCCTGCGAACCACGGGCACCCGAGTTGGCCATCATGAACACCGAGTTGATGTCCGGTGCCTGGCCCTTGGCCAGGACGCGCGGCTGGGCGATCTCGCCCATCATCGCATCGGCGATCTTGTCCGTGGCCTTGGCCCAGGCGTCGACGACCTTGTTGTACTTCTCGCCCTTGGTGATCAGGCCGTCGGCGTACTGTTGCTCGTACTCCTCGACCTGGGTCCGGGTGGCGGCGACCAGCGTGGCCTTGGCGGCCGGGATGACGATGTCATCCTTGCCGAAGGAAATGCCCGCCTTGGCCGCCTCGCGGAAGCCCAGCTGCATCATCTGGTCGGCGAAGATGACCGTCGCCTTCTGACCACAGTGGCGATAGACCTGATCGATCAGGTTGCCGATTTCCTTCTTGGTCAGGTTCTTCTCAAGCAGGCGGTAGCCGATGTTCGCATTGTGCGGCAGCAGCGCGCCCAGCTTCATCCGGCCCGGGGTCGTGTCGATGACCTTGGTGATGACCTCGCCGGCGGCGTTCATTTCGGTCCAGCGCGCCTTGATCTTGGTGTGCAGTGACACGACCGAGGCGTCGAGCGCGGCGTCGATCTCGCCCATGTTGGCGAACAGCTTGCCCTCGCCCTTCTCGCCTTCCTTGACCAGCGACAGATAGTACAGGCCCAGGACGATGTCCTGCGACGGCACGATGATCGGCTTGCCGTTGGCGGGCGACAGGATGTTGTTCGTCGACATCATCAGGACGCGCGCTTCCAGCTGGGCCTCAAGGCTCAGCGGGACGTGGACGGCCATCTGGTCGCCGTCGAAGTCGGCGTTGAAGGCGGTGCAGACCAGCGGGTGCAGGCGGATGGCCTTGCCCTCGATCAGCTTGGGCTCGAACGCCTGGATGCCCAGGCGGTGAAGCGTCGGCGCGCGGTTCAGCAGGACCGGATGCTCGCGGATGACCTCGTCGAGGATATCCCACACCTGCGGCTGTTCGCGCTCGACCATGCGCTTGGACTGTTTGACGGTGCCCGACAGGCCCTTGGCGTCAAGGCGCGCATAGATGAACGGCTTGAACAGCTCGAGCGCCATCTTCTTGGGCAGGCCACACTCGTGCAGCTTCAGCTCGGGACCCACGGTGATGACCGAACGGCCCGAATAGTCGACGCGCTTGCCCAGAAGGTTCTGGCGGAAGCGGCCCTGCTTGCCCTTCAGCATGTCGGCCAGCGACTTCAGCGGACGCTTGTTGGCACCCGTGATGACGCGACCGCGACGGCCGTTGTCGAACAGGGCGTCGACCGATTCCTGCAGCATCCGCTTCTCGTTGCGGATGATGATGTCGGGCGCGCGCAGCTCGATCAGGCGCTTCAGGCGGTTGTTGCGGTTGATGACCCGGCGATACAGGTCGTTCAGGTCGGAGGTGGCGAAACGGCCGCCGTCCAGCGGCACCAGCGGGCGCAGTTCCGGCGGGATCACCGGCACGACCGTCAGGATCATCCACTCGGGCTTGTTGCCGCTCTCGAGGAAGGCCTCGATCAGCTTCAGGCGCTTGGAGGCCTTCTTGGCCTTCATTTCCGAGGGGCTGTCGGCCAGTTCGCCGCGGTGCTTCTCGGCCTCGGCGTGCAGGTCGATGCCGATCAGCAGGTTGCGCACGGCCTCGGCACCGATCTCGGCGGTGAAGCCGTCATCGCCGAACTCGTCCTGGTAGCGATAGAACTCGTCTTCCGTCAGCAGCTGGTTCTGCTTCAGCGGGGTCAGGCCCGGCTCGGTGACGATGTAGTTTTCGAAGTAGAGCACGCGCTCCACGTCCTTAAGCGCCATGTCCAGCATCAGCGAGATGCGCGACGGCAGCGACTTCAGGAACCAGATGTGGGCGACCGGGGACGCCAGCTCGATGTGGCCCATCCGCTCGCGCCGGACGCGGGCTAGGGTGACCTCAACGCCGCATTTCTCGCAGATAATGCCCTTGTACTTCATGCGCTTGTACTTGCCGCACAGGCATTCGTAATCCTTGGTCGGGCCAAAGATACGGGCGCAGAACAGGCCGTCACGCTCGGGCTTGAACGTCCGATAGTTTATCGTCTCGGGTTTTTTGATCTCGCCGAACGACCACGACCGGATCTTCTCCGGGCTGGCGAGGGCGATCTTGATCTGGTCGAAGGTCGGAGTGACCGGGACCGCGTTGAAGATGTTCAGGACTTCCTGGTTCATCTTGATTCCTTCTGCGGGGTGACCCGCCAAATTTCATTGAGGGAGAAAGCGAAAGACCGTCCCTCCCCGCTTTCACAGGGAGGGATCATCCGGTCGGTCAGCTGTTCTCCAGCTCCACGTTCAGACCCAGCGAGCGCATTTCCTTGACGAGCACGTTGAAGCTCTCGGGAATGCCCGCCTCGAAGCTGTCGTCGCCACGGACGATGGCCTCGTAGACCTTGGTCCGGCCGGCCACGTCGTCGGACTTCACCGTCAACATCTCCTGCAGGGTGTAGGCGGCGCCGTAGGCTTCCAGCGCCCAGACCTCCATCTCGCCGAAGCGCTGTCCGCCGAACTGCGCCTTGCCGCCCAGAGGCTGCTGGGTGACGAGCGAGTACGGACCGATGGACCGGGCGTGGATCTTGTCGTCGACCAGGTGGTGCAGCTTCAGCATGTAGATGTAGCCGACCGTGACCGGACGTTTGAACTGCTCGCCGGTCTGGCCGTCATAGACGATCGACTGACCGGTACGGTCCAGACCTGCCTTCTCCAGCAGCTCCTCGATGTCGTCGATGTGCGCGCCGTCGAACACCGGGGTGGCGAACGGAACGCCCTTGGACAGGTTGCGGGCCAACTCGACCAGGTCCTCTTCCGAGTCCGGAAGCGGGGTGTCGGCGCCGTAGATGCTGGTCAGATGATCGACCAGCGCCTTCTTCTGTCCGCCCTGTTGCCAGGCTTCCAGAAGGCCCTGGATCTGCTTGCCGAGACCGGCGGCGGCCCAGCCGAGGTGGGTTTCGAAAATCTGGCCGATGTTCATGCGCGAAGGCACGCCCAGCGGGTTCAGCACGATATCCACGGCGGTCCCGTCCTCAAGGTGCGGCATGTCCTCGATCGGCAGGATCTTGGAGATGACGCCCTTGTTGCCGTGACGGCCGGCCATCTTGTCGCCGGGCTGAAGCTTGCGCTTCACGGCCACGAAGACCTTGACCATCTTCATCACGCCGGGGGGCAGTTCGTCGCCGCGTTGCAGCTTCTCGACCTTGTCCTCGAAGCGGCGGTCGAGCGCCTTGCGGGCGTCCTCGAACTGCTTCTTCATGGCTTCCAGCTCGCCCATCGCCTTCTCGTCGTCGAGGGCGATCTGCCACCACAGGCCGCGCGACAGCTCGCCCAGCTTGGCTTCGGTGACTTCGCCGCGACCCAGGCCCTTCGGACCCGAGGTGGCGTTCTTGCCCAGGATCAGCGGCTTCAGACGGCCGTAGACGTTGCGCTCGAGGATCTTCAGTTCGTCGTCGCGATCCTTGCCCAGACGTTCGATTTCCGAACGCTCGATGGCGATGGCCCGCTCGTCCTTGTCGACGCCGTGGCGGTTGAAGACGCGCACGTCGACGATCGTGCCGGCGACGCCGGGCGGCAGACGCAGGCTGGTGTCGCGGACGTCCGAAGCCTTTTCGCCGAAGATGGCGCGCAGCAGCTTCTCTTCCGGGGTCATCGGGCTTTCGCCCTTGGGCGTGACCTTGCCGCACAGGATGTCGCCCGGCTGGACCTCGGCACCGATCGCCACAATGCCCGCCTCGTCGAGGTTGCGCAGGGCTTCCTCGCCGACGTTGGGGATGTCGCGGGTGATCTCTTCCGGCCCCAGCTTGGTGTCGCGGGCCATGACCTCGAACTCGTCGATGTGGATCGAGGTGAAGACGTCGTCGCGCACGATGCGCTCCGAGATCAGGATCGAGTCCTCGAAGTTGTAGCCGTTCCACGGCATGAAGGCGACGAGGGCGTTGCGGCCCAGGGCCAGTTCGCCCAGGTCCGTCGACGGACCGTCGGCGATCACGTCGCCGACCTTCACTTCATCGCCCACGCGCACGATCGGGCGCTGGTTGATGCAGGTCGACTGGTTGGAGCGCTGGAATTTCGACAGGCGGTAGATGTCGACGCCCGAACGGCCGGCGTCCAGTTCGTTGGTGGCGCGGACCACGATGCGGGTGCCGTCGATCTGTTCGACGACCCCGTCGCGACGGGCCACGACCACGGCGCCGGAGTCGACGGCGACCACCGATTCCATGCCGGTGCCGACCAGCGGCGCGTCCGACTGAACCAGCGGCACGGCCTGACGCATCATGTTCGCGCCCATCAGGGCCCGGTTGGCGTCATCGTTTTCCAGGAAGGGGATCAGGGCGGCGGCGACCGAAACGACCTGTTTCGGCGACACGTCCATCATGTCCACGTCGGCGCGGATCAGCAGTTGCGAGTCGCCGTTGATACGGCCCGGAACCAGCTCCTCGACGATCGCGCCGTCCTTCAGCTCGATGTTGGCCTGGGCGATGGTGTATTTCGCCTCTTCCATGGCCGAGATGTAGACGACGTCGTCCGTGGCCTTGCCGTCCTTCACGCGCCGGTACGGGCTCTCGATGAAGCCGTATTTGTTGATCCGCGCGTGGGTCGCCAGCGAGTTGATCAGGCCGATGTTCGGGCCTTCCGGCGTTTCGATCGGGCAGATGCGGCCGTAGTGGGTCGGGTGCACGTCGCGGACTTCGAAGCCGGCGCGCTCGCGCGTCAGACCGCCCGGGCCAAGCGCCGAAAGGCGACGCTTGTGGGTGATCTCGGACAGCGGGTTGGTCTGGTCCATGAACTGCGACAGCTGCGACGAACCGAAGAACTCGCGCACGGCCGCGGCGGCCGGCTTGGCGTTGATCAGGTCGTGCGGCATCACCGTGTCGATGTCGACCGAGGACATGCGCTCCTTGATGGCGCGCTCCATCCGCAGCAGGCCGACGCGGTACTGGTTCTCCAGCAGCTCGCCGACCGAACGGACCCGGCGGTTGCCCAGGTTGTCGATGTCGTCGATCTCGCCCGTGCCGTCCTTCAGCCCGACCAGGATCTGCAGGACCCGCAGGACGTCGTCCTTGCGCAGGACGCGGATTTCATCCGACACATCCGGAGTTTCCAGACGCATGTTCATCTTGACCCGGCCGACGGCCGACAGGTCGTAGCGCTCGCTGTCGAAGAACAGCGAGTTGAACATGGCTTCGGCGGCCTCCGGGGTCGGCGGCTCACCCGGGCGCATCACGCGATAGACGTCGAACAGCGCATCCTCGCGGCCGGTGTTCTTGTCGATGCGCAGGGTGTTGCGCATGTAGGCACCGACCGTGACGTGGTCGATGTCCAGCACGTCGATGGTGGTGAAGCCGAAGCTTTCCAGCAGCTCGATCGTCGGCGCGTCCAGCTCGTCGCCGGCCTCGGCATAGATCTCGCCGGTCTCGTAGTTGACCGCGTCGGCGGCCAGGTAGCGGGTCAGCAGGGCGTCGGCGGCCAGCGACAGCGACGTGGTCGTGTCACCCAGCTTCTTGGCCTGGCGGGCGCTGATCTTGGTGCCGGCGGCGGCGATCACTTCACCCGTGTCGGCGTCGACCAGGTCGAACTCGGGCTTCACACCCTTCCAGCGCTCGGCCTTGTAGGGGGTGACCCAGCCTTCGCCGCGCTTCTCGTAGGGCACGGTCTCGTAGAAGGTCTTGAGGATTTCCTCGCCGTCCATGCCCAGACCCATCAGGAAGGTCGAGGCCGGCAGTTTCCGGCGGCGGTCGATGCGGACGTAGACGATGTCCTTGGCGTCGAACTCGAAATCGAGCCACGAACCGCGGTACGGGATCACGCGGGCGGCGAACAGCAGCTTGCCCGAGCTGTGCGTCTTGCCCTTGTCGTGATCGAAGAAGACGCCCGGCGACCGGTGCATCTGCGAGACGATGACCCGCTCGGTGCCGTTGACGACGAAGGTGCCCTTGTCGGTCATGAGCGGGATGTCGCCCATGTAGACGTCCTGCTCCTTGATGTCCTTGACCGAGCGCGCGCCGGTCTCTTCATCGGCCTCGAACACGATCAGGCGCAGCTTGACCTTCAGCGGCGCGGCATAGGTCATGTCGCGCTGGATGCATTCCTCGACGTCGTATTTCGGATCCTCGAACTCGTAGGAGACGTATTCCAGGATGGCGCGCTCGTTGAAGTCCTTGATCGGGAACACCGACTTGAAGACCGCCTCGATGCCCTGGTCCTTGCGCGGTCCCGAGCGCACTTCGCGCTGCAGGAACTGCTCATAGGACGCGCGCTGAACCTCGATCAGGTTCGGCATCTGCACCGCTTCGGGGATCCGGCCGAACGAGTGGCGGATGCGCTTCTTGCCGGTGAAGGTCGTGGCGTGGGCGAACTGACCCTTGGCAACGGCGACTTCGGCTTTGGACTTGGCCATTCTGTATTCCCAAAACGCAGCCCGGGCAGGCCACGATCAATGCAGCAGCCACGGCTCCGCCTCTCGGGCGACCCGTGACCATCGGTTTCGACGTCCACCCTCGGGCCTTGCGGCACCAGGACGTCTGAAATTGCAGGGCTCCCTGGGAAGGAGCGCGCCTTCGCACCGGTCGGAGGGCGACAAACCGGGCCTCGGCGCTTTCGCGCGCATCTCATACTGAGTTAGCGGAACCGGGTCATATACTCGCTTTGACGGCGAAATAAAGGCCCTTTCCCCCTTTCGTCGACGAACGGCGGGACGGCTTCACGACCGCGGCCTGTTGCTGCTAGCGTCGCCTTATGACCCGCACCCTCCTGATCGCCGCCGCCGCCCTGTCGCTCGCCGCCTGCGCCAGCGCCCCGCCACCGCCGCCCGCAGCGACGCCCGGCGCCGGTACGGTCGAGGGCTGGGCCGCCGGCAATGCGCAATACCTGGTCGTCAACGGGGCCCGCCGGGGCTGGACCACCACGGAATCCGGCCTGCAGTACCGCCGCGTCGGCCGCGCGCATCCCGAGGGCCGCCGGCCCGTCGCCGCGGACACGGTCAGGGTCCACTATCGCGGGACCTTCGTCGACGGGCGCGAGTTCGACAGCTCCTACAGTCGCAATGAGCCGACCGAATTCCCGCTCAACCGCGTCATCAAGGGCTGGACCGAGGGCGTGGCCCTGATGCGCGAGGGCGAGAAGTTCGAGTTCGTCATCCCCGCCGCGCTCGGCTACGGCGAGCGCTGGGTCGGCGGCGGCGAACTGCCGCCCAATTCGACCCTGCTGTTCACAATCGAACTGCTGGCGGTGAAGCCGGCGGCGTGATGGTTTCATCCGCCCGTCCGGGCCATCGCCGGATGAGCGGGCGCGCGCCCCGACGGAACCCGCAACATGACAGCGCTGTAATCCGGCCGTACCCCGTCCGGCTTGACCCGCACCCGCGGGCGGCGTGATCTGCCCCTCCCCTCGTCCGAGAGTGTTCCGATGATGCGTCCCGCCGTCCGCCTGTTCGCCTCCGCCTGCGCCGCCGCCCTCCTGCTCGGGGCCGCGCCCGGCATGGCCCAGGTCGGAACGCCCGCCCTCGACCGCGCCCTGGCCCCCATCCCGGCCCCGCGCGATGTGGCCTATCCCGGCGTCATCACCCTCGACATGGACGCGACCGACATCGACCGGCGCATCGTCTCGATCAGACAGACCATCCCCGTCGCCGGTCCGGGCCCGTTGATCCTGCTCTATCCCGAATGGATTCCCGGCAACCATGGCCCCGTCGGTCCCGTCGACGACCTGGGCGACCTGCGCATCACGGCCAACGGCCAGACGCTGCGCTGGGTCCGCAACACGGCCAACACCAATGCCTATGAGGTCGAGGTGCCGGCGGGCGTCAGCGCGGTGGACGTCTCCTTCAAATGGCTGACCCCGATCGACGGGGCGCAGGGGCGGATCGTCATCACCGACACCATGCTGAACATCCAGTGGGAGAAGGCACTGCTCTATCCCGCGGGCTACTACGCCCGGCAGATCACCTTCCAGCCGACGCTGCGCCTGCCCGCGGGCTGGCAGTACGGCACGGCCCTCGACACCCGCGCGTTCCAGAACGGCCTGGCGACCTTCGCCCCCGTCACCCTGGAGCATTTCGCCGACAGCCCGCTGTTCGCCGGCGCCAATTTCCGCCAGATCGACCTCGATCCGGGCGGCCGCTCGCCGGTGCGCCTGAACATCGTCGCCGACACCGCCGCCATGCTGGCCGCCACCGATGAGCACATCACCCTGCACCGCGAACTGGTCCGCCAGGCCGACCGCCTGTACGGCGCACGGCACTATAATCACTATGACTTCCTGCTCGCGGTCAGCGACGATCTGGGCGGCATCGGGCTGGAGCATCACCGCTCGTCCGAGAACAGCGTCGACACCGACTATTTCACCGACCCGACCTCGACCCTGGCCGACCGCGATCTGCTGGGTCACGAATACACCCACTCGTGGAACGGCAAGTGGCGGCGGCCCGCCGACCAGCTGACGCCGACGCTGAACGAGCCGATGCAGAACTCCCTGCTGTGGGTCTATGAGGGCCAGACCCAGTACTGGGGCCTGATCCTCAGCACGCGCGCCGGCCTGATGTCGAAACAGCAGGCGCTGGACGTCTTCGCCAACACGGCCGCCACCTATGCCGACGGCAATCCCGGACGCGCCTGGCGGGCCCTGCAGGATACCACCAACGACCCCATCATCGCCCAGCGTCGGCCCCAGCCCTGGGGCAGCCTGCAAAGAAGCGAGGACTATTATCGCGAAGGCGCGATGATCTGGCTCGACGCCGACACCCTGATCCGCGAGCAGACTGACGGCCGCAAGTCGCTGGACGATTTCGCCAGGGCCTTCTTCGGCGTCCAGGACGGCAACTGGGATCCCGCCCCCTACACCTTCACCGACGTGACCTCGACCCTGAACGGCGTCCAGACCCATGACTGGGCGCGGTTCCTGCGCGATCGCCTCGATGCCGTCGGCCCCGACGCGCGCGGCCCCCTGGGCGGCATCGAGCGCGGCGGCTACCGCCTCGTCTGGCGCGAGACGCCCAACGACTATTCAAAAGCCCTGAACAGGGAACTCGAGCGCGTCGACTTCCAGTATTCCCTCGGCCTCAGCCTGAACAACGCCAACCGCGTCACGGCCGTCCGCTGGGGCTCGCCCGCCTTCAACGCCGGCCTGACCTCGGGCTGGGAGGTCGTCGCCGTCAACGGCCGCGCGTCCAGCGCCACCGTCATCGCCGAAGCCATTACGGCCTCGAAGGGCAATACGACGCCGGTCGAGATGATGCTGAAGAAGGGCGACCGCTTCCGCACCGTCCGCTTCGACTATCACGACGGCCTGCGCTACCCGCATCTGGAGCGGATCGAAGGCACCCCCGACCGTCTCGGCGACATCCTCGCCCCCCGTCGCCGCTGATTGTGAGGGATACAAGAATGATCCGCACCACCGCCCTCACCCTGCTGCTGACCTCGGCCGCCCTCGTTCAGGCCCCGGCCGCCCACGCCCAGACTGCGGCCTCGCAGGCCCAGATCCCCCTGCCCGCGCCCACCAGCCTGCCCCGGGCCCTGCCGCCGATCCCGGCACCGCAGAACCGTGACTACCCCGGCGTCATCGGCATTCGCGTCGACCTGACCGACCTCGACCACAAGGTCATCCGCACCCGCCAGACCATCCCGGTCAGCGCCGGCCATCTGGTGCTGCAGTATCCGAAATTCATCCCCGGCAACCACGCCGACACCGGCCCGATCCAGCTGGTCTCGGGCGTCACGGTCACCGGCAATGGCCAACGCATCGAATGGGTGCGCGACACCGTCGATCCCCACGCCTTCCACCTCGACATCCCGGCGGGCGTGACGTCGATCGAGGTCGCCTTCGAATGGCTGACCCAGCCCGACAACGCCGTCTGGCGCGTGGTCATGACGCCCGAGATGGTCAATCTCCAGTGGGAGAAGGCCCTGCTCTATCCCGCCGGCTACAACCACAGCCGCATCACCTTCGCCCCCTCCGTCGTCCTGCCGACCGGCTGGAACTACGGCGTGGCGCTGGACACCGTCTCCCGCGAGGGCGACGTCGCCACCTTCGCCCCCATCTCGCTCGAGCATCTGGCCGACAGTCCGATGTTCGCCGGGGCCCACTACCGCCGCGTGGACATTGATCCGGGCGGCCGCTCGCCGGTGCATCTGAACCTCGTCGGCGACACCGCGGCCTCCGTAAACATCACGCCCGAGTGGATCGCCCGCTATGAGACACTCGTCGACCAGGCCGACCGCCTGTTCGGTGCCCGCCACTATGACCGCTATGAATTCCTGCTCGGCCTGACCTCGAAGATGGGCGGCATCGGCCTGGAGCATCACCGCTCGTCCGAGAACACCGCGGCCCCCAACTACTTCTCCACCGCCAACCCCGACTATGGGGCCCGGGGGCTGCTGCCGCACGAATACGTCCACAGCTGGAACGGCAAATTCCGCCGTCCGTCAGACGAATACGTCCCGAACTTCAACGTCCCGACCCAGAACACCCTGATGTGGGTCTATGAGGGCCAGACTGAATACTGGGGCGATGTCCTCACCCCCCGCTCGGGCCTCGGCACGGTCGAGGAGGCCCTCGCCAACCTGGCCGAGGTGGCCGGCTTCTATGATCAGCAGCCCGGCCGCCAGTGGCGCGCCCTGCAGGACACCACCAACCACAACCTGCTCGGCTATCGCACCACCAATCCGTGGGGCTCGTGGATGCGCGGCACCGGCGACTACTACCGCGAGGCCCTGCTGATCTGGCTGGACGCCGACACCCTGATCCGCGAGGCCACCGGCGACCGCAAATCCCTCGACGACTTCGCCAAGGCTTTCTACGGCGTCGAGGACGGCGTCTGGGAGGCCCGGCCCTATACCTTCGATGATGTGGTCGCGACCCTGAACGCCGTGCATCCGCACGACTGGCGGACCTTCCTGCGGACCCGGCTCGACGCCGCCGGTCCGGACGCCCGTGCGCCCCTCGACGGGATCGCCCGCGCCGGCTACCGCCTGACGTATGTCGACGCCCTGACGCCGGTCGAAAAACGCATCCAGAGCGGCTGGGCCACCGACTTCCAGTATTCACTGGGATTCAGCCTGAACGCCGCCAATCGCATCACCGGCGTCCGCTGGGGAAGCCCCGCCTTCGAACAGGGTCTCGGCGCGGGCTGGGACCTGATCGCCGTCGGCGACCGCACGGCCTCGGCCGAAACCCTGAGAAACGCGGTCACGGCCGCGAAGTCGGGGACCGACCCCATCGTGCTGGTAGTCAAACGCGGTGACGAGTTCCGGACCCTGTCGTTCGCGTACCACGACGGTCTGCGCTACCCGCGACTGGTCCGCACCGAGGGCACGCGCGACCGCCTGGCCGACATCTTCGCGCCCCGGCGGCGCTGACCCCGGCAAGGCAAGGGGGCCAGGCGGTATCGCCCGGCCCCCTGCCAGTCTCGCCTGAGCGCGTGGCCTACAGCAGCTTGAGCATGGCCTCGGCCGCCTCGCGCGACGAGGCCGGGTTCTGGCCGGTGACCAGCTTGCCATCGGTCACCACATAGGACGACCAGTCCGCACCCTTCGAATAGTCGCCGCCGTTGGCCTTCAGCATGTCCTCGACCAGGAAGGGCACGATCTTCGTCAGGCCGACGGCCTCTTCCTCGGTATTGGTGAAGCCGGCGACCTTGCGCCCCTTGACCAGCGGCTGGCCGTCGACGCCCTTGACCGACCTGAGCACGCCCGGCGCATGGCAGACCGCAGCGACGGGTTTGTCGGCCTTCACGAAGGCCTCGATCAGGGCGATGGAGGTCCTGTCTTCCGCCAGGTCCCACAGCGGGCCGTGTCCGCCCGGATAGAAGACGGCGTCAAAGTCGGCCTCGCGCACGCTGTCCAGTCGCACGGTGTGGGCCAGCACCTTCTGCGCGGCCTCGTCCGCCTTGAAGCGTTCGGTGTCCTCGCTCTGGGCGTCGGGCTCGTCGCTCTTGGGGTCGAGTGGCGGCTGGCCGCCCCTGGGCGAGGCCACCACAATGTCCGCGCCCGCGTCCTTGAGCGCATACCAGGGGGCGGCGAACTCCTCCAGCCAGAAGCCGGTCTTCTTGCCCGTATCACCGAGCTGGTCGTGGGAGGTCAGCACCATCAGGATTTTCATGGGGGAGGTCTTTCGTTCGGGGAGAGTTCAGATGGGGGCGATCCGGCCCCGTGCCACTCCGAAACGAATACGGGCCCGATGGTTTCCCATCGGGCCCGCGATATCGGGACGCAGCGAGCGTCCTCAAGCCGTGAGGCCTGGTCTTACTTGATCTGCACCTTGGCGCCGGCTTCCGTCAGCTTCTTGGCGACTTCTTCGGCGGCCTGCTTGGAGACGTTCTCGACGACGTTCTGCGGAGCGCCTTCGACCAGGTCCTTGGCTTCCTTCAGGCCGAGGTCCGGACGCACGCCACGGACTTCCTTGATGGCGTTGATCTTCTTGTCGCCACCGTCCAGCAGGACGACGGTGAACTCGGTCTGCTCTTCAGCAGCTTCGGCCGGAGCGGCACCGCCGCCGGCGGGCATGGCCATGGCGACCGGAGCAGCGGCGCTGACGCCCCACTTTTCTTCCAGCATCTTGGACAGTTCGGCGGCTTCGAGGACGGTCAGTTTGGACAGGTCTTCGACGATTTTGGACAGGTCGGCCATTGTGGTGATTCCTTCGGAGGGATTGGGTTCAGAGAGAGTGTGCGGAGATGAAAGAGGCGATTCCGCTTACGCGGCGTCCTTCGTGGCATAGGCGTTGAACACCCGGGCCAGTTGGGCCGCCGGGGCTTGAACCACGCCGGCGATCTTGGTCGCGGGGGCGTTGAGCAGGCCGAGCAGCGAAGCGCGGATCTGGTCCAGCGACGGCAGTTTGGAGAGAACCTCCACGCCCTTCGCGTCCAGAACCTTGTCACCCATGAAGCCGCCCAGAACGACGAACTTGTCGTTGGCCTTGGCGTATTCAGCGGTGATCTTGGCGGCCGTCACCGCATCGTCAGCGTATGCAATGCCCACGGGACCCTTGAACAGGCCGTGATATTCGCTGCCTTCGTCGGCTTCGAGCGCCTTCAGCGCCAGGCGGTTCTTGACCACCTTGAACGTGCCGCCTTCCTTGCGGAGGCGTCCACGCAGGTCTTCCATGTCCGCAACGGTCAGACCCAGGTTGTGGGTCACGACCACGGCGCCCGCGTCGGCGAAAACGCCTTTGAGCGTCTCGATCGACTCGGCTTTTTGTGCGCGGTCCATTGCGGTCTCCAGTCTGGTATTCGCCGCCGGGCTTATTCCCGGAGGCGGATTGGCCAAAGCGCCGCGCATCGCTGCGAGACGTTCAGGCCGGTCGTAATGTCCGAAGGAAGCTCGGAGCCCGTACGCTCCGGAAACCGGAGTGACAGGCATCGTCTGCATCCCCATCTCCCCACGGCGTCAGAGGGCTCTCTGACATTTACGGTCTGGGTGGCCCCCGGACCCCGAAGTTCTCGGACAGGACCGCCATGACACGGGGCCATGACGGAGAAGGCGCGCTCTATACACGCAACCGCGCAGAACTCAAGCGGGCTCTATGCAGGCGGGGCGAAACGGGGTCACATCCGCGCTTCGACGGGATGCGACCATGACCGAGACCACCGAAGCGACCGGCCGCGACAGCCTTGGCGGCGCGACCGCCCCGCTGCTGGGCCCGATCCGGCTGGGCATAGGCCTGCTGCAGGGCCTGGGCCTGTACGGACTGCACCGCGTTTCGGACGGCGAGGCATCCTGGGGGGCGACCCATCCCCTGCTGTTCGGGCCCCTGCTGCTGGTCACAGCCTTGCTGCCCATCATGCTGCTCGCGGGCGTCGGTCGCCTGCGGCCCGTCACCCTGGCGATCTGGACCGCCGTCGCCGGCGTGACCCTGGCCCTGCTGGGCCTTCACGACGTCGCCCGCCAGAGCGCCGAGACCCTGCAAGGCCCGCCCTTCCTGTCCCCGCCCGGGCTGGTCTTCTCCGCCGCCGCCCTGTTCATCAGCCACCATCTGGTGGCTGCGGCGGACCTCGAGCGCCGGCGCGTCCCGGCCTTCGCCGCGCTCTTCGACACCGCCTCCAAGGCCGTTGTTCAGTTGGCCCTGTCGCTGGGCTTCACCGGTGCCTTCTGGATCCTGCTCCAGCTCGGCGCGGCCCTGTTCAAGGTGATCGGCCTCGACTTCCTCGAAGACCTGCTGCGCAAGGAATGGTTCGCCATCCCCATCACCTTCGTCGTCTTCGCCACGGCGGTGCATCTCACCGACGTGCGCGACGGACTGATCCGGGGCGTGCGCACGGTCGGCCTGATGCTGCTGTCGTGGCTGCTGCTGGTCATGACTGTGCTGGCCGCCGGCTTCGTCGCGGCCCTGCCCTTCACCGGTCTGGACGGCCTGTGGGAGACCGGCAGCGCCACATTGCTGGTCCTCGCCGCCGTCGCGGCGCAGATCATCCTGATCATCGCGGCCTATCAGGATGGCCGCGCCGACAACCGCCCGCCGGCCGTGCTCCGTGCCGCGGTGCGCGTCGCCGCCGTCCTGCTCACGCCCCTCGTCGTCATCGCCTTCTGGGGTCTGGCGTTGCGGATCGGGCAGCATGGCCTGACGCCCGACCGCATCATCGCCGCCGCCTGCGCCCTCGTCGGTGCCGCCTTCGCCGCCGGCTACGGCTGGGCCGCCCTCAGCCCCTTCTGGCGCAAGGGCGACTGGATGCGCCCGCTGGAGCCCACGACCATCTGGGCCGCCGTTCTCGCCGTGGCCCTGATCCTGCTGCTGTTCAGCCCGGTGCTCGACCCTGCCCGGCTGTCCGTGGCCGATCAGGTCGCGCGGCTGGAACGCGGCGCGGTGACGCCCGACAAATTCGACTACCGCTTCCTCCGCTTCGAAAGCGGCAAGGCGGGTCAGGCAGCGCTGGCGCGGCTGACGCGGTCGGGCAACGCCGCCATCGTCGCGCGAGCAAAGGCCGCGCAGGCCGCCAACAGCCGCTCTGATGACTTCGTCAGCCCCGAGGAAGCCGCCCGTGCCTTCTCCATTGAGATGTGGCCCGTCGGTGCCGAGCCTCTCCCCGGCGACTTCGTCGCCTCGGCCAACCGCCAGGGCGACCTCAACCATTGCCAGTACGCCAATTTCTGTCTGGCGACGCGGAGGGACCTGGACGGCGACGGCGCGCCGGAATTGCTGATCGTCGCTCACGATGACATAGCGGTCTACGCCCTCGACTCCGGCCGATGGACGCGTATCGGCCGCTTCGACCAGACCTGCCGCGGTGAGACCCGATCCGACCCGCGGGAGGCCCTGCGCGCCGGCCGCCTGCGCGCCGTCCGCCCGGCCTGGCCCGACCTCGTGTTCGAGGAAGGCGAGCAGCTCGCCCGGTTCCAGCCGGATCACCGTCTCGGCTGCGGCAGCCCGACCGCCGTTTCGGTCCCGGCCAGGCCGGCACCCTGAGCGACATCGAAGCGCGACTTCCTCTTGACCCGGACGACCGGAACAACATTACACTGAGTTCACAAACCGGGATCGGGGGACCCCACTTGAACCAGTCGGGCGCAAGCGCTCAGAACGATCTGCTGCGCCGGGCCGCCGAGGCCCTGGCCCGTCGCGATCCGCAATCCGCCCTCGGCCTGATCGACCAGGCCGACGCCATGGGCGCGACCCATGACGGAACCCTGAACCGGGCCCTGGCCCTGCGGCTGCTCGGCGATTTCCACGGCGCCTTGGCGGTGCTGGACGACGCCCTGGCGATGCAGCCCTATGATTTCGCCGCCCTGCTGGGCAAGGCGGCCATGCTGGAGCAGGTCGGCCAGGGCCAGTCCGCCGCCGACGTCTATCGCAACGCGCTGAAGATCGCGCCGCCGCGCGAGCGCTGCCCGCCGGTCATCCAGTCCCAGATCGACCATGCTGCCGGCGTCGTCCGCCGCCACGCCGAGGCCCTGCGCGACCATATGCGCGCCCGGGTCGCCGCCCTGCGCGGCGCGGTCGACGCCGCCACGCTCGACCGCTTCGACGAGGGGCTGGAGATCTACGCCGGCCTCAAGACCGCGCCGAAGCAGGAACCGCTCCTGCTGGACTACCCCCGCCTGCCCGCCATCCCCTTCCATGACCGCGCCCGGTTTCCCTGGCTCGAGACGCTCGAGGCGGCCACCCCGGTCATCAAGGCCGAACTGGAGGCCCTGCTGGCGGGCGGCATGGACGAATTCGCGCCCTATATCGCCTACCCCAGGGGGGCCCCGGTCAATCAATGGGGCGAGCTGAACCACTCCCGCAAATGGAGCTCGCTCTGGCTCTGGAAGGACGGCGCGCGACAGGACGCGGTGTGCGAACGCTGCCCGCAGACCGCCGCCCTGCTCGAATCGCTCCCGATGTGCCGTCAGGACGGCTTCGCCCCCACCGCCGTCTTCTCGGCGCTCCAGCCCCACACCCACATCCCGGCCCACACCGGCTCGTCCAACGTCCGGCTGCTGACCCACCTGCCCCTGATCCTGCCCGGTCCGGCCCGGTTCCGGGTCGGCAATACGGTGCGCGACTGGAAGATGGGCGAGGCCTGGGTCTTCGACGACACCATCGACCACGAGGCCTGGAACGACGCCGACCAGATGCGGGTCATCCTGATCTTCGACATCTGGAACCCGGCGCTGTCGGAGGGTGAGCGAGCGCTGATCACCGCCATGATGCAGGCCCACCGGAGTTTTGCGGGCGGGTAAGACGCCAGGGATTAGGGCTTTGGGCTTGGGGCCCGGAGAACCGGGGCTCTCGACCAGGCACCGGGATGGCCCGGGCACCATTGCCGGAACCCCATCCCTAACTCCTGACCCCTAAGCCCTAAGCCCTACTCCCTCCCTCCGTTAACCCTCCACTCACCCTGCCCCCCAACCCGATCTTCACCTTGTGGGGCGTAAAAACGTCCCGGAATGAGCCAGTCCCGCTGCAACGAGGGCCGGCCGCAACCGTGATGTTGAAGGGGCCGCACCCATGGCAAAGACCGTTCTCGTGGTCGACGACGATCCGACCCAGCGTCGCCTCGCCCAGGCCGTGCTGGAGCGTGAGGGCTATGCCGTCGTGCACGCCGAATCCGGCGGCGAGGCCATCGATCGCCTGACCAAGGGCGGCGGGGCCGATGTCGTGCTGCTGGACATGGTCATGCCGGGCATGAGCGGCATGGAAGCCCTCGCCGAAATCCGCACCGCGGGGGTCACGACCCCCGTCATCGTCCTCACCGCCTCCGGCGGCGTGGACGCCGTGGTCAAGGCCATGCAGGCCGGGGCCCAGGACTTCTTCGTCAAGCCCGTCTCGGCCGAGCGCCTGCTGGTCGGCGTCTCCAACGCCCTGCAGATGACGCGCCTGACCGCCGAGGTCGGTCGCCTGAAGAAACACGTCGCCGGCCGCACCTCCTTCGACGACCTGGTCGGCCAGTCCGCCCCCATGCGTATGGTCAAGTCGCTGGGGACCCGCGCCGCCAAATCCTCGATCCCGGTCCTGATCACCGGCGAAAGCGGCGTCGGCAAGGAAGTCATCGCCCGCGCCCTGCACGGGGCCTCGGATCGCTCGGGCAAGCCGTTCGTCGCGGTCAACTGCGGGGCCCTGCCCTCGAACCTGATCGAGTCGATCCTGTTCGGCCACGAGAAGGGTGCCTTCACCGGTGCCCACGACAAACACCCCGGCAAATTCATGGAGGCCAACGGCGGCACCCTCTTCCTCGACGAGATCGGCGAACTGCCGCTGGACATGCAGGTCAAACTTCTGCGCGCCCTCCAGGAAGGCGAGATCGACCCCGTGGGTGCCAAACGGTCGGTCAAGGTCGACGTCCGCATCGTCTCGGCCACCAATCGCGACCCGGCCCGGCAGGTCCGCGAGGGAGCCTTCCGCGAGGACCTGTTCTATCGCCTCAACGTCTTCCCGATCGAGGCCCCGTCCCTGCGCGAGCGCCGCGAGGACATCCCGGCCCTGGTCGATCACTTCGTGGCCCGCTTCAACGTCGAGGAGGGCAAGCGGATCGCCGGCTGTTCATCCGAGACCCTGGCTCTGCTCAGCGCCTTCGACTGGCCGGGCAATGTCCGCCAGCTCGAAAATGCCGTGTATCGGGCCATCGTCCTGGCCGACGCGCCCTTCCTTCAGCCGCACGACTTCCCGGCCATCTCGGGCCTCTCCTCCCCCCCCGTTGGGGAGGTGGATCGTCGCGACAGCGACGGGACGGAGGGGGCCGACGCCGTCTCTATTCACCTGCCGCCCCTGCCCGACACGCCGATCCGCATCCTCGACGAGCGCGGCCACCTGCGCACCCTGGAGGAGATCGAGCGCGATCTGATCCAGCACGCCATCGAGGTCTATGCCGGTCATATGTCGGAGATTGCCCGCCGGCTCGGAATCGGTCGCTCGACCCTGTACCGCAAGGTCCGCGAACAGGGACTGGAAGGCATCCTGAAAGACGCGGGATAGGCCTCGCCCACCGCCTGATCGCCGGTTCCGCGGGGCCGCGACATCTTGCCATAAGGCCGAGTCTGTCCAAAAGTTCATTGGCCAAGGGCACCGGGAAACCCGAAGAGAGCGGAATTGAGCGCGCTCGCAACCTTTGGTTTCTTCGCTGAAACGCGACGGAAACAGGGCCGGGTCACGTTGCAGCTTCGTCATCCTCCCCCGAAGGCCATCGCATGCTTCTCGTCACCACCGCCCTGTCCGGACTCATGGCCGGGGTGATTCAGACCGCGCCTGCGCCCCAGACCCCGCCGGTACCCGCGCCGGTGCCGCCGGCGAGCCGGGCCAACGAAGACGCCTACGATCTGGGGACAGTGGTCACAACGGGTGCCCGCCCGCGGGGCAGTGTCAACTCGGACATCCCGCCCGACATCACCCTCACGGCCGAGCAGATCCAGGCCTACGGGGCCTCCAACATCGCCGAACTCCTGACCTATCTGGAGCCGATCACGCGCAGCTCGCGCGGTCGCGAGGGCGGCATGCCGGTGTTCCTGGTCAACGGCCGTCGCATCTCGGGCTTCCAGGAGATCCAGGGCATCCCGACCGAGGCCATCGAGCGCACCGAAATCCTGCCCGAGGAAGTGGCCCTTCAATACGGCTACCGCGCCGACCAGCGCGTCGTGAACTTCGTCCTCCGGGCCAATTTCCGCTCGGTGTCCGGCGAGTTGACGGGCCGCGCCCCGACCCAGGGCGGACGCACCACCGCCGAGATCGAAGGCAACATCCTGCGCATCGCCGGAGCCACCCGCTGGTCTATGGACGCCGAATATGAGCGCTCCAACCCGCTCTATGAATCCGAGCGCGACATCGTCCGCGATCCGGGCTCGACCCCCTATGACCTGACCGGCAACATTTCCGGCATCCCGTTCGGAGCCGCGATCGACCCCGCCCTTTCGGCCCAGGTCGGCCGGATCGTTCTGGTCAATCCCGTCCCTTCGACCGGGGCCCCCACCATCACCAATTTCGCCGCCGTCGCCGGCGCGCCCCGCTCGGGAAATCTGGGCGACTATCGCACCCTGCTCTCGGCCAGCGAGCGGACCACCGTGCGCGGCACGCTCAAGCGCGACATCAACGGCACGACCCAGGGCACCCTCAGCGGCAGCCTCGAGGACACCTCCAGCCGCAGCTTCAACGGCCTGCCCGGCGTCATCCTGACCCTGCCCGACGGCAACCCCTTCTCGCCCTTCGCCAATGACGTGCTGGTCTATCGCTATGTCGACGCACCCGACGCCCTCGGTCGCGAGACCGACGTCCTGACCGGCCGGATCGCCGGCGTGCTGGACGGCTTCATCGGCGACGACTGGCGCTGGACCCTGACCGGCAGCTACGACCGCGTAGAGACCGATACCCTGACCGGCCGCGGCTTCAGCACGGCCCCGTTCCAGACCCGCCTGACCGCCAACAACGCCACCGCCAATCCCTTCGCCGTGCTGAACCCCGCGGACTTCACCCGCCTGGCCGACGACACCGCCAACTCTGTCTCCCAGGTCCTGGCGACCGAGCTGGTGCTGAACGGCGACGTCTTCGACCTGCCGGCCGGCGGCATCTCATCGACCTTCAAATTCGGGGCCGACACCCGGTCGCTGGACTCCACCAGCGTCCGCTCGGGCCTGACCACGGAGCGCTCCCAGTCGCGCGACCGCTTCAACGGCCAGGCCAGTTTCGGCATCCCGATCGCCAGCCGCCGCACGGGCGTCTTCCCCGCCCTGGGCGACCTGTCGGCCAATTTCAACGTCGGCTATGAGGAGCTGTCGGACTTCGGCGGCCTGTCGACCCTCGGCTTCGGCGTCAACTGGTCGCCGATCGAGCCCCTGTCCCTGCTGGTCAGCTACACGGACGAGCACGGCGCGCCGACGATCTCGCAGCTGAACGACCCCACCATCTCGACCCCGAACGTGCCGGTGTTCGACTTCGCCGCCGGCCCCAACGGCCAGACCGTGCTGGTCACCCGCATCGACGGCGGCAATGCGAACCTGGACTCGGACAATCGCAAGGTCTGGAAGCTCGGCGCGACCGTCACGCCGTTCAAGGAGACCGACTTCCGCATCAGTTCGACCTGGACGTACAGCCTGACGGAAGACGCCATCGCCGCCTTCCCGACCCTGACGCCGGATCTCGAGGCTGCCCTGCCGGGTCGCTTCACCCGCGACCTGGCCGGCAATCTGATCTCGTTCGACGCCCGGCCGCTGAATTTCGACCGGTTCGAGCGTCAGGACATCCGCACCGGCTTCAACTACTCCCGGTCCTTCGGCACGGCCAACCCGGCCGCCTCGCCCCTGCCCGGCATGCCGGGCGGTGCCCGCCCGGCCCCCGGCCCGGCCGGGGCCCCGGTGGTCATCCGCCAGGGCGGTGGCGACGGCCCGCGCGGCGGCCCCGGTGGTCCGGGTGCCGGCGGGGGCGGCGGCGGTGGCGGGGTGCAGGCCATGCGCTTCGGCGGCGGCGGCGGACGGGGCGGCGGCATGATGCCCGGCCAGGGCCGTTTCAACATCTCGGTCTATCATACGGTCCGCCTGCAGGATGAGATCGTCATCGCCAGCGGCCTGCCCATCCTCGACCTGCTGGACGGCGCGGCCACCAGCGGCCGCGGCGGCAGCCCCCGTAACGAGGTCCAGGCCCAGGGCGGCGTGTTCCGGAACGGCATGGGAGCCTTCGTCAACGCCAACTGGCGTCAGGGTACGCGCGTCGACGGCGGCACGGGCCCCGACCTGGCCTTCTCGGACCTGGCGACGGTCAATCTGAACGTCTTCATCGACCTGGGACAGCAGGCGGGCTGGGTGGCCAAATATCCCTGGCTCAAGGGCTCGCGTCTGAATTTCGGCGTCCAGAACATGTTCGACGCCCGCCTCGACGTCAGCTCCAGCGCCGGCGACGTGCCGCTGAACTACCAGGCCGACTATCTGGACCCCCAGGGCCGGACCGTCAGCCTGACCTTCCGCAAGATCCTGTTCTAGGGCGCAGGGATTAGGGATTAGGGATTAGGGATTAGGGATTAGGGGTTGGCCTCTCCCCCTGGAGCCGGCGAAGGTCTGTTCCAGAAGACCTAAGCCCTAAGCCCTACCCCCTACCCCCTACCCCCTACCCCCTACCCCCTAATCCCCCTTCTTCCCCCACCGCCGCTTCGGCCCCTCGCCCTTCGCCTTGGCGGCGATCTCCTTCAGCTTGCGGCCTTGCAGGGCTGACAGCGCCTGACCCGGCGCGCCCAGTTCGGGGTCGCCGAAGGCGCGGCCGTGGGTCTTCACCCGCTCGCTGACCGAGTCGATGAACTCGCCCTCCCATTCAGACAGCGAAACGCCCGCCTTCTCTGCCGAGCGGCGGGCGCGTCTGAGGGCATTGAGGGCGGCGCGCTGGGCGGCCTTGCGCTGGGCTTCGAAGGGCGAGAGCGGCGGTTTGCGTTTCATAATCCCGCTCATCCCGGCGAAAGCCGGGACCCAGTGCTTTGGATGATGGAACAGGGAAGCCGACTCGCAACCGCTTGTCCAGAAACGCCGGCGTCACGCTGGACAGGACTGGGTCCCGGCTTTCGCCGGGATGAACGGAGATGAGTGGAATCAGATCTCGCCGAGTGCCGACAGGTACAGATCGAGGATCGCATCCTCTTCCTGGCGCTTGGCCTTGTCCTGTTTGCGGATGCGGATGACCTTGCGCAGGATCTTGACGTCGTAGCCCTCGCCCTTGGCCTCGAGGAAGACCTCCTTCATGTCGGCCATGACGGCGGCCTTGTCCTCTTCCAGCCGCTCGATGCGCTCGATGATGGTGCGCAGCCGGCCCTGGGCCGTCGCGTTGAGGACGTCGGGCGAGGAATCGAAGGCAGCGTCGTCGGGCATGTTGGTCTTTCTGGCGCTACCGCTCGGCGCGCGGCGCCTCGCTGCTTGAGCGCAGTATGTGTGGACCGGAACGCTAACCACGTCGCTTCAACCGGCTCAACGCCGGGCACGAAAAAGGTCGCGGACAACGCCCGCGACCTGTGGGTAGTTCTGCGCTCAAGCAGCGGGCGACCGCGTCGCCCGCGTTAGCGCAACAAGGATGACTAGCCCTGCTTCGCCTTGAAGCGCGGGTCGGTCTTGTTGATCACATAGACCACGCCCTTGCGACGCACGACCTTGCAGTCGCGGTGGCGGGTCTTGAGCGACTTGAGCGAGCTGCGGACCTTCATGGTCGTCGTCCTGGGCAAAAACAAAAACAGAAAAGCCGCGGGACGGACCTGCGGCGGAGCGCTGCGTATAGAGAGGCTTCCCCGGCTCGTCAACCAGATGGGCAGTCCCGGGTCGCAGTATCGGTGCACCGCGGCCCCGGGCCCGTCGTGGCCCTTGTGACCCCGGCGTCTTCCTCATGATGACCCTTCCTGTCGCAACACCTTGCCCCAAGGGTGCCGTGCCGGACGGATTCGACTGAAGGCCCAGGGGTCTAGAGCCACGCCGTCGCCCGGTCCTGGGACATCCCGAGCAGGATGCCGGTCACCTGCAACCCGCTGCCGTCCTCGGTGACGATGCGAAACGCCTGGTCGGACAGCGGCGTCGGATCGGGCCGCGACATGGCCCAATCCGGAAACAGCCGGGCCGGGATGGTCCGGTCGCCGAGGACGGCGAGATTGGTATGACGCTTGTCGGCCAGGATGCGGACCATCAGCGCGTCCAGGTCCCGCCGCCCGCCTTCGATCACCTGAACGAATTTGCCGTCTGGCAGGGCCAGGGCCCCGGTGATCCTGTTCCGGAGGTTGTTTCGTACCGAGGTCCGGAAGATGGCGTCCAGGGCCGGGGAGTCGCCATGATCGATGAGGGAGTCGCTGCGGTAGACCAGCCGGCACAGGACATTGGACATTCTTGCCGCCTTGAGGCGACAGGCCCCGGATCGGAACCCACGCGGGCACGCATGGTTGCATATCGCAAAGCGGCGTCCGGCAAGCGTTGACGCGCCAACCCGCGCTGAAGCGGCGACCGTCAGCACCCCATCCCGCGCTCAATCAGCGAGGGACCGCGTCCCTCGCGTTAGCGCACCCAAAAGAGAGATGGAGGCCTGGCCTCCGGGTCGAACGGAGGGTCTTCGGGCTTGCGGGCCCGATGCGTCGCCCCTCCGCCACCAGGCCATATCGGGCATCGTCAGAGCAAATTCACACTATCCCTCGCCCGTTACCAATCCCAAGGGATTGAAGGTTAACGGTGCCAAACAGGGAATCCACGGCAACGCTTTCGCCATCAACGGACTTTAGGGTCGTCGAAAGCGCGAGTTCGCGCGTTTGTTATCGCGGACCACCCTCGGGGGCATTAGCCTGCAGCCATGCGTATCAGCCTTCGCCTCCTCCTCATCGCGTCCGTCGCCGCCTGCGCCCCCCTGCTGCCGGAGACGATTCCAACCCTGCCCGTCGCCGCGTCCGGGGCCTCCACGCCCCCCCGGCCCGAACCCGCCCGACCCCAGCCGGCCGCCACACCCGCCGGTGTCCCGGACCAGGCCGGTTTCGACGGCTGGAAACAGGGCTTTCTGAACCGCCGGGCCGGCGACCGGCGCGAGGCCTATGCCCGCGAACTGGCCGGTCTGACCCCCGACCCCGCGGTGATTCGCCTCGACGGCAACCAGCCCGAGTTCAGCCGCCCCGCCGGGGCCTATGTCCAGACCGCGGTCTCGGCCACCCGAATCGCCCAGGGCCGTGAACGCACCGACCGCGTGCCGTGGGACGTCACCCAACGCTTCGGTGTCCCGGCCGAGATCCTCGTTTCCATCTGGGGCAATGAAAGCGGCTACGGGGCCATCCAGGGCAATTATGACGTCATCCGCTCGCTCGCGACGCTCGCATACGACGGCCGCAGGCGTGACTGGGCCGAAGGCCAGCTGAAGGATGCGCTGGATATCGTCATCGACGGCCGCCGCGAGCGTGCGGGCCTCAAGGGCAGCTGGGCCGGGGCCATGGGCCAGACCCAGTTCATGCCCGACAACTATCTGCGCCTCGGCATCGACCAGACCGGCGACGGCAAGGTCGACATCTGGGGTTCGGACGCCGACTCCCTCGCCTCCGCCGCCAATCTGCTGGCCCAGGCCGGCTGGAAACGCGGCCAGTCCTGGGGCTATGAGGTCATCCTGCCCGCCGGCTTCGACTACGCCGAGGCCGAAGGACCGCGCCATCCCTGGTCGTACTGGAGCCAGCGTGGCGTCAGGCTCGCCCGCGACGGCGCACCGACCGACGCCGAGGCGCTGGAAGAGGCGGTCATCCTGCTGCCCCAGGGCGCACGCGGCCCGGCCTTCCTGGCCCTGCCCAACCACTATGTGATCCGCCGCTACAACAACTCGGTGTCCTACGCCCTCGCCATCGGCCTGACCGCCGACGGCATCGCCGGCAAGCCCGGTCTGGTCGCGACCTGGCCGGACGACGCCCCCCTGTCGCGCGATCAGCGCATCGGGGCCCAGCGCGCCCTCACGGCTCTCGGCTACGACACCCAGGGCATCGACGGCGTCGTCGGCGCCAACACCCGCGCGGCCCTGCGCCGCTGGCAGATCGCCTCGGGGCGACTGGCCGACGGCTATCTGACCGCCGATCTGGCCGACGAACTGATCCGGCGCGCAGGGTAGAGACCGCCTCGTCTCCTCCCTGTCGCCGCAGGCGATGGGGAGGGGGACCGCCCGGGCTCTTCGCCCGGGGGGTGGAGGGGTAGACGCAAGGCGCACAGTTCCGTCCTTGGCTCGCATGCGATCCGCCTCCACCCCTCCACCCCTTCGGGGTCCCCCTCCCCATTCGCTCCGCGAACAGGGAGGAGACATGACGCTGCCCGCCGAATCCATAGTCGGGTTGGCGAGAAAATATCCCACACGATCAATATCTTGACAGATTCCCAAACGGAATCATCAGCGCGCCCTCCCAACGGCCGCATAATCCGCCCCATCCCGTCGGTGGGGAGGGCGTCGGATCCACGCTTCTCGATGTCGGCGGGCTGTGGTCGAGCGATGAAGCCCGGGGGACGCATACCTCGGGGGTCCTTGAGGGCGTCGATGGATGACGGTCCGCCTGCTCGCCGCGCGCCTTCTGTGCGGGACCGCTACGGGCCATCCGCCCGCACGTCCCCCCCTGTCCGGGACCGCAAGGACCCGTCCGGGAGTCGGCAAGGCCCGAAAACGGCCGGCAGCCGGTGGGCGTGTGGAAAACGACGACGCGGGGCGGTCTGTCTCGTCGAAACGGTAACTCTATCCCAGCACCGGGCGAGCCCGGTCGCCCCGCGCCCTCCCCGAACTTTTCGTCAGCAATGCCGGAAAGCACTTCAGCCTGCGCATTCTCCCTCCCCTTCATGGGGAGGGTGGCCGCGAAGCGGACGGGTGGGGAACCGCCGCACCGTCCCGCGCTGCCCGAACATTCCCCACCCTGTCGTCGCTTCGCGCCGACATCCCTCCCCACAAGGGGGAGGGAGAACCCTTCGCCCTCACTCCACGCAACATGATCGTTGTTAACCCGCCCGGCCTTCGCTAACCGGAAACAGCCATCCCGCTGGAGCCGTCCATGTCCCGTTCGTCCGATCGTTTCGAAGGCACTGCGAACTATATCGCCACCGACGACCTGAAGATCGCGGTCAATGCCGCCGTCGCGCTCGAACGGCCGCTGCTGATCAAGGGCGAGCCGGGCACCGGCAAGACCGTCCTGGCCTATGAGATCGCCCGGGCCATGAACGCCCCCCTGATCACCTGGCACATCAAGTCCACGACCAAGGCCCACAATGGCCTGTACGAATACGATGCCGTCTCCCGCCTGCGCGACAGCCAGCTGGGCGAGGCCCGCGTCCACGAGGTGCGCAACTATCTCAAGCCCGGCAAGCTGTGGGAGGCCTTCACCGCCCCGGAGCGTCCCGTCCTGCTGATCGACGAGATCGACAAGGCCGACATCGAATTCCCGAACGACCTGCTGCAGGAACTCGATCGTATGGAGTTCTTCGTCCAGGAGACGGGCGAGACGATCCGCGCCGAGGTCCGCCCCGTCGTCATCATCACCTCGAACAACGAGAAGGAACTGCCCGACGCCTTCCTGCGCCGCTGCTTCTTCCACTACATCCGCTTCCCCGACGATGAGACGATGAAGGCGATCGTCGAGGTCCATTTCCCTGGCATCAAGCCGCGCCTCGTCGCGGAGGCGCTCAAGACCTTCTACGAGATCCGCGACACACCGGGCCTGAAGAAGAAGCCCTCGACCTCGGAACTGCTCGACTGGTTGAAGCTGTTGCTGGTCGACGACATCGACCCCGCGACCCTGCGCGAAAAATCGCCCAACAAGCTGATCCCCCCGCTGCACGGGGCGCTGTTGAAGAACGAACAGGACGTCCACCTGTTCGAACGCCTCGCCTTCCTCAGCCGCCGGGAGAGTGCGCGACCCGGCAGCTGACACAGAGTGGCTGCGGTTAGGACACGCGCCTTACCGCGATTTCACTGGATTATCAGGCCGGCTCGCCCAGGATGGGCCCACCTGCAGGACTTCAGACGATGACCCTTCGTCCCCTTCTCATTCCCACCGTCTGCGCCATCGCGGCGCTGATGTCCGCCTGCGGCGACAACTCCGTGCGTATCTCCTCGAGCCGCAGCGAGAACACGGACGCCAAGGGCGTGCTCAAGGTCGTCGATGCCCTGCAATGCCCCCAGACCATGGGTTCGCTGACCCGCAAGGGCTCGGCCCAGGCCAACGGCACGGTCTGCACCTATGTCGGACCCAAGGGCTCGGAGGTCAGCCTGCATCTGGTCGCACTGGACAATGAAACCCCCGCCGAGGCGCTCAAGGCCTTTGAGGCCCGGTTGTCGGGCGATCTCCCCGCCGCCGTCGCCCAGTTGAAGGCCTCGGCCGAGGCCGAGACGGCCCGGATCCAGGCCGCGGATGCGGCGGGCGCCGCCGCGGACACGGCTTCCGCCGACGCAGACAGCGCCGCCGCCCGGGCCGATGGGGCCGCCGCCTCTGCCGACCGCGCCGCCGCCGGCGCGGACCGCGCCTCGGTTCCCGGGCCGGACGTGGCGATTGACGCCAACGGCGACGACGCCACGGTCAGCCTTCCCGGCATGCGCATCGAGACCAGGGGCGACCAGGCCAGCGTTCGCATCGGCGGTTTCCACATCGATGCCAACGACAGCACCGGCTCCGCCCGCGTCCGCGGCACCGGCGGCCATGGTGAAAGCGTCAGCATCAATGCCCGGGACGACGCCGCCGAAATCCGCACCAGCGCCGGCGGCGAGGCGACCCGAACCAGCTGGATCCTGACCGACAACCGGGACTCCGAATCGGGCTGGCGTCTGGTCGGCTACGAGGCGCGCGGCCCCGTCGGCGGCCCGCTGGTCGTCGCCACCGTCCGTTCCAGGGACAACAACCGGGGTCGCGCCTTCAACGACGCCAAGGCGCTCGTCGCGCTCAACGTCGGCGAATAAGCGATCCGGGCCGCGGCTCCGGTCTTGATCGCATCGCCGCGATGCGTCACCAACCCTGCCCACGAGAGCAGGATCAGACCTTGGCCGCAAAGCCCCGCCCGTCAGCAAAAGAGCCTCGTGCCTGGCAGCGCATGCTGTCCGGCCGCCGGCTCGACCTGCTCGACCCCTCGCCCTTCGACATCGAGATCGAGGACATCGCCCACGGCCTGGCACGCGTCGCCCGCTGGAACGGCCAGACGATCGGGGAACATGCCTTCTCCGTCGCCCAGCATTCCTGCGTCGTCGAGGAGATCGCCGCCCACCTCAAGCCGGGCCTCGAGACGAAATGGCGGCTGGCGGCCCTGCTTCACGACGCCTCGGAATACGTCATCGGCGACATGATCTCGCCCTTCAAGGCGGCGCTGGGCGTCAACTACAAGGCTTTCGAGGCCCGGCTCGAAGGCGCCATCCACGTCCGCTTCGGCCTGCCGCCGAAGAACCCGGTCGAGATCAAGACCCTGATCAAGAAGGCCGACATCGCCTGTGCCTATTTCGAAGCCACCCAGCTGGCGGGCTTCAGCAAGAAGGAATCCCTGACCCTCTTCGGTGCTCCCCCGCCGGGCTATGACCTGATCATCGAACCCCTGCCCGCCCCCGAGGCGCAGCGGCGCTACATCGAACGCTACCGGATCCTGGCCGAAGCGTCCGGCGTGGCGTCCACCCCGGACGCGGGGCGCAGCTAGCGGACATGGAGGGTCAGGGCGAACAGGGCATCCGCATCGGCCTTTCAGCCGTCGTCATTGCGCTCCGCGACCGCAAGGCCTGTGTCCTGACCACGCCGGGCGATGCATCCCCCGGTGAGCCGGGTGCGACCGCCCTGCCCTTCGGCCCCTTTGACCCGGCCCGGGACCGGACCTTTGAACGGGCCCTGCGCGACTTCGTCACCGAACAGACCGGTTTCCGCCTCGGCTTCGTCGAACAACTCTACACCTTCGGCGACCTCGGCCGCGCGTCGCCCCGCGCCACGCCGGGGCCGGAACGTCGCCGCGAGGTCTCGGTCGGCTATCTGGCGCTGACCGCCGATGCCGCCGACGCCCCCCAGGCCGAAGCACGCTGGACGCCGGTGCTCGAAATCTTCCCGTGGGAAGACCGCCGCGACGGTCCGCCCGCCTGCCTCCCCGCCCTGATCGCCGACCTCACGGCCTGGGCCGGAGACGACCCGCGACGTCAGGCCCGCGTCGAGACCCTGTTCGCGACCAGCCCTACGCACCGCTGGAACGAGGGCCAGGTGCTTGACCGCTACGAACTGCTCTACGAGGCTGGCCTTGTGGCCGAGGCGGCTCGGGATCAGGACCGCCCGCCGCCCGTCAACGCGCCCGGTCGCGCCATGGCCTCGGACCACCGCCGCATCCTCGCCACGGGTCTGGGCCGCCTGCGCAGCAAGTTGAAATACCGGCCGGTCCTGTTTGACCTCATGCCGGCAGCCTTCACCCTGTCCGAGCTCCAGACCGCCGCCGAAGCCATTGCCGGCCTGTCGCTGCACAAGCAGAATTTCCGCCGCGGCGTCGAACGTACGGGCCTGGTCCAGCCCACGGGCCGACTTTCAGCCGCCACGGGTGGCCGTCCGGCCGAGCTGTTTCGGGTCACTGACGGCGACCTGTCCACAGGCGAGGCCCTCGGCCTGCCACTGCCTGCGCAGCGCTGACGTGATTTCTCCGGTCACACGCTTGCAGCGCAGGCCGTCGCCCATTAGAGAGGCCGCTCGCTCGACCAAGCGTGTATCGGCCCCGCGGAGAGGTGGCAGAGTGGTCGAATGTACCGCACTCGAAATGCGGCGTGCCTTTGCGGGCACCGTGGGTTCGAATCCCACCCTCTCCGCCACCGGCCCTGCGCCTGAAACCAGAACACCCCCCTTCCGGGCCCACCCTGCCCGAGCGGCCTCATGAGCTCCTCCTTGACGAACGGCTGGCGCTTCTGGATCGACCGCGGCGGGACCTTCACCGACATCGTGGCCCGTGCGCCTGACGGGCGGCTCGAGACCCGCAAGCTGCTGTCGGACAATCCCGAACGCTATGCGGACGCCGCCGTCGAGGGCGTGAGGCTCATCCTGGATGCCGGGCCGGGGGCGCTGCCGCCGGGCCGGGTCGACGCCATCCGCATGGGCACCACCGTCGCCACCAACGCCCTTCTGGAGCGCAAGGGCGAGCCGGTCCTGCTGGCCATCACCCGCGGCTTCCGCGACGCCCTGCGAATCGGCTGGCAGAGCCGGCCCGACATCTTTGCCCGCCACATCGTCCTGAACGCACAGCTGTACGATCGGGTCGTCGAGATCGGGGAACGGGTCCGCGCCGACGGCATGGTCGAAGACGTCCTCGACGAGGATCAGGCCCGCGCTGACCTGTCCGCCGCCCATGCGGACGGTCTGCGCGCCGTGGCCATCGTCCTGATGCACGGCTGGCGGTTCACCGGTCACGAGAGCCGGCTGGCGGAGATCGCCCGCGAGGTCGGCTTCGAACAGGTCTCGGTCAGCCACGAGGTCGGGGCCCTGATCAAGCTGATCGGGCGCGGCGACACCACCGTCGCCGACGCCTATCTGTCCCCGATCCTGCGCGCCTATGTCGATCGGGTCGGGGCCGATCTGGGCGAGGCCACGCCGCTGCTGTTCATGCAGTCCAGCGGGGGTCTGACGGCAGCGGGCGCGTTCCGGGGCAAGGACGCCATCCTGTCGGGGCCGGCGGGCGGCGTCGTCGGCATGGCCGAAACGGCGCGCGCGGCGGGCTTCGACCGCGTTATCGGCTTCGACATGGGCGGCACCTCGACCGACGTGTCGCATTTCGCCGGCGACTATGAGCGGACCTCGGACGCGGTCGTGGCCGGAGTCCGGCTGCGCGCCCCGATGCTGAGCATTCACACAGTGGCTGCGGGGGGCGGTTCGATCTGTCGCTTCGACGGCTCGCGCCTGCGGGTCGGGCCGGAGTCCGCCGGGGCCGTGCCGGGCCCGGCTGCCTATCGTCGCGGCGGTCCGCTGACGGTGACGGACTGCAACGTCATGCTGGGCAAGCTGCGGCCGGACCAGTTCCCCGCCGTCTTCGGCCCGGACGGGGACCAGCCTCTGGATGCCGGAGCCGTGCGGGACAGGTTCGAGGCCATGGCCGCCGAGGTCAGTCTCGCCACGGGCCGCAAGACGACACCGGAAGCGTTGGCGGAAGGCTTCGTCACCATCGCCGTCCAGAACATGGCCGAGGCGATCAAATCGGTGTCGATCCAGCGCGGCTATGACGTCACCCGCTATGTGCTGAACTGTTTCGGCGGCGCAGGCGGCCAGCACGCCTGCCTCGTCGCCGACGCGCTGGGGATGACGCGGGTGATGCTCCACCCCTACGCCGGCGTGCTCTCGGCCTGGGGCATGGGACTGGCCGATGTGCGGGCCATCCGCCAGGCGACCGTCGCCGCGCCGCTCGTCACGGGCGGCGACGCGGCGCTCACCGTCCGGGCCAACGCTTTATCCGCCGAGGCGGGCGATCTTCTGAGGGCCCAGGGCTTTGCGGACGGCGTGATCTCGACCCTGGTCCGCGCCGAGATCAAATTCCTCGGCTCGGATACACCACTGTCCGTACCCTTCGGCCCGGCCGACGGAATGCGGGTCGCGTTCGAGGCGTTGCACCGCCAGCGATTCGGCTTCTTCGCCGACGACAAGGCGCTGATCGTGGAAACACTCGAGGCGGAAGCCGTGGCCGCTTCGGACCAGGCCGCTTCGACGCCGGCCCACCTTGGCGAGGCAGGCATGCCGGCTGTCGTGGCGCGCGTCCCCGTGCGGATGGCGGGTGCTGACCACGAGACCCCCGTCTATCGCCGCAACACCTTCGGTCCCGGGGCCGCCGTCGACGGGCCTGCCGTCATCCTCGAGGACACCGGCACGACCGTGCTGGAGCCGGGCTGGCGCGCGACCGCCGACGACGCGCTGAACCTGATCCTCGCCCGGGTGACAGCGCTGCCCGCGCGCACCGCCCTGGGCACGGAAGCCGACCCGATCATGCTCGAGGTGTTCAACAGCCGGTTCATGGCCGCGGCCGAGCAGATGGGCGAGGCGCTGCGGGCCACGGCCTATTCGGTCAACATCAAGGAGCGGCTCGACTTCTCGTGCGCCGTGTTCGACGCCAGCGGCGCCCTGATCGCCAATGCTCCGCACATCCCGGTCCATCTGGGCTCGATGGGCGAAAGCATCCGCACCGTCATCCGCTCGCGTGCTGATGCGGCGGACGGCCGGGGCATGAAGCGCGGTGACGTCTATATGCTGAACGCCCCCTACAACGGCGGCACACATCTGCCCGACATCACGGTCATCATGCCGGTCTTCCTCGGGACCGACGTCGCACCCGCCTTCTTCGTGGCCGCCCGGGGTCATCACGCCGATGTCGGCGGCACAACGCCCGGATCGATGCCGCCCTCGTCGAAGACGGTCGAGGACGAGGGTGTCCTGATCGACGACTTCCTGCTGATCGACGCGGGCCGGCTGAGGGACACCGAAACCCGCACCCTGTTCGCCTCCGGCCGCTATCCGTCGCGCAATGTCGGGCAGAATATGGCCGACCTGAAGGCCCAGGTCGCCTCCTGCGCCCGCGGTGCGGACGAACTGACCCGCATGGTCGCCGAGTTCGGCCGCGACGTCGTCACCGCCTATATGGGCCATATCCAGGACAATGCCGAAGAGGCCGTCCGGCGTGCCATTGCCGCCCTCAGGCCCGGCGTCTTCGCCCTGGAAATGGACGACGGCGCGGTGATCCGGGTGCGCATCGACGTGGACGCGGCGGCCCGCAGCGCCGTGGTGGACTTCACCGGGACCAGCGACCAGCGGCCGAACAATTTCAATGCCCCCCTTTCGATCACCCGGGCCGCGACCCTGTACGTCTTCCGCACCTTGGTCGACGACGCCATTCCGCTGAACGAGGGTTGCCTGAAGCCGATCTCGCTGATCGTGCCGGAGGGTTCGATGCTCAACCCCCGCTACCCGGCGGCCGTCGTCGCGGGCAATGTCGAGACCAGCCAGGCCGTGGTCGACTGTCTGTACGGCGCACTCGGCGTTCTCGCCGCCAGCCAGGGGACGATGAACAATTTCACCTTCGGCGACGATACGCGCCAGTATTACGAGACCATTGCCGGTGGCTCCGGGGCCGGCCCGGCGTTCGATGGTGCGCCGGCGGTCCAGACCCATATGACCAACAGCCGCCTGACCGATCCCGAGGTGCTGGAAACCCGCTTCCCCGTCCTGCTGGAGGAATTCTCGATCCGCCGCGGCTCGGGCGGAGACGGTGCCCATCGGGGCGGCGACGGCGCGATCCGGCGGGTGCGCTTCCTCGAGCCCCTGACGGCGGCGATCCTGTCCAACCATCGCCGCACGCGGCCCTTCGGCGCGGCCGGGGGCGAGGACGGCGCGGCCGGCCTCAACCGTATTGAACGGGCGGACGGGACGATCGAAACGCTCGGCTCGACCGCCGAGGTCCGGATGGACGCGGGCGACGTCTTCGTCATCGAGACGCCCGGCGGCGGCGGCTTCGGTGCGAAAAAGGCTTCCTGAGCGCCGCGTTCGGCGCAACGATCCGTCCGGGGAGAGAATCCAATGCTTGTGCTTCTTGGGATCGCGGTCGTCGTGCTGGGCTTTATCGCCCGCATCAATCCGCTGCTGGTCATCCTGCTGGCGGCCATCGTCACCGGCGTGGCGGCGGCGGTCGCGCCCGGTGTCGACCTTCCCGCCCTCGGACGGGCGGCGATCAGGACCCTTGCGGCGTTCGGCGACGCCTTCAACGACAACCGCTATTTCCACATCACCTGGCTGGTGCTGCCGGTCATCGGCCTGCTCGAGCGCGCCGGTCTGCAGGAGCGGGCCCGGATGCTGATCGCCAGGGTCAGGGCGGCGACGGCGGGCCGCCTGCTGATCAGCTATCTGCTGGTGCGGCAGGCGACGTCGGCGCTGGGCCTGACGTCGCTGGGCGGCCACCCGCAGATGGTCCGGCCGCTGGTGGCACCGATGGCCGAGGGCGCAGCCGAGGTCCAGGCCGGCGGGACCCTGCCCGATGCGTTGCGGTACCGGATCCGCGCCATGTCGGCCGCGACCGACAATATCGGCCTGTTCTTCGGCGAGGACATCTTTATCGCCATCGGCTCCATCGTCCTGATGGTCGGCTTCCTCGAACAGGCCGGGATCATCGTCGAGCCGCTGCAGATGTCGGTCTGGGCCATCCCGACAGCCATCGCGGCCTTCGCGGTCCATGGTGCGCGCCTGCTCCTGTTCGACCGGTCGGTGAAGCGCGCGATCGCGGCGGCCGCCGAAGCGGGAGCCGGGAAATGATCACCCTGGATCATGCCTATGTGCTGGTGGGTCTGATGTTCGGGGCCTTTGCCGTCCTGACCCTCGGCGACCGGACGCACCCCACGCGCATCCGCAGCGCCGTCTTCTGGGGCCTGATCGCGGCGTCCATGCTGTTCGGCTCATGGCTGGGTGGTCTCGGTAACGGCATTCTGGTGCTGGCCCTCGTGGCCGTCGGCGGACTGAAGAAGCTCGGCGTGGGCCACCCGCCGACCACGACGCTGGCGGAACGGCGCGAAGGGGCCCTGCGACGCGGCAACGCGCTCTTCATCCCGGCGCTGATCGTGCCCCTGGTCGCGGTCGGCGGCACCCTCGCAGCCAAGCACACCGGGGCCGGTGCCTGGCTGCTGTCCTCGACACAGACGACCCTGATCGCCCTAGGCCTGGGCTGCGTCATCGCCCTGTTCGCCGCCATGGCCTGGCTGAGACCACCGTTCATGGCACCCGTGCAGGAGGGCCGACGGCTGATGGATTCCATCGGCTGGGCCGCCCTGCTGCCCCAGATGCTGGCCTCGCTCGGCGCGGTGTTTCTGGCGTCCGACGTGGGCGGCGTGGTCGGCCAGCTGGTCAGCCAGGCCGTGCCGCTGACCTCGCCGCTGGTGGCGGTCGTCGTCTATTGCCTCGGCATGGCCCTGTTCACCGTCATCATGGGCAATGCCTTCGCTGCCTTCCCGGTGATGACGGCCGCGATCGGCCTGCCTTTCGTGGTCGTGCAGTTCGGCGGCAATCCGGCCATCGTCTGCGCCATCGGCATGCTGGCCGGCTTCTGCGGCACGCTGCTGACGCCCATGGCCGCCAACTTCAACGTCGTGCCCGCCAATCTGCTGGAACTGCCGGACCGCGACGCGGCCCTGAACGGCGTGATCCGCGCCCAGTTGCCCACGGCCCTGATCCTGTTGGGGATCAATATCGCGCTGATGTACGCGCTGGCTTTCAGGTTCTAGAATGACGCACCGCCTCGACGCCCCGACCGCCTCCCGCTTTGCCTTGGCGGCGCTGGGCCACGTCGTCCGCGAATATCCGAACAAGATGGACCACGTCCTGAGCGAGCCGGGCGACGTTCAAGGACCGCGGGCGCTGCATCCGATCTTCTTCGGCAGTTTCGACTGGCATTCCTGCGTCCATGGCTGGTGGACGCTGTTCACCCTGCTGCGGCTGTTTCCCGACATGCCCGAGGCCGGACGGATCAGGGCGCTGGCCGACGAGGTGTTCACGCCGGAGACCGTCGCCATTGAGACCGCCTATCTGGACCGTCCCGGCAGTCGTGGCTTTGAACGGCCCTACGGCTGGGCCTGGCTGCTGATGCTGGCGGCAGAACTGGAGCGGCATCGGGATGGGAGGGCCGACGTCCTGCGGCCCCTGACGCGGGCCTTCGCACGACGGTTCACGGACTTCCTCCCTCTGGCAGACTACCCCGTCCGGGTCGGGACTCACTACAATACGGCTTTCGCGCTGAGGCTGGCGCTGGACTACGCCGAGGGGGCCGGTGACGATGCCCTGATCGGGCTGTGCCGGGACCGCGCGCTGAAATGGCATTCGGCCGACCGCGACTGTCAGGCGTGGGAGCCCTCGCAGGACGAATTCCTGTCGCCGGCCCTGATGGAAGCCGGGCTGATGCGGCGGGTGATGAGGCCGGATGCCTTCGCAGTCTGGTTCGCGGCCTTCCTGCCCGGAGTGGACCGGCGCGAACCGGCCACCCTGTTCCAGCCCGTGGGCGTCAGCGATCGCTCCGACGGCAAGATCGCCCACCTCGACGGCCTCAACCTGAGCCGGGCCTGGTGCTGGCGCGAGATCGCTGCGGCGATGAACGACGACGATCCCCGGCGTCCAATCGCGTTGGAGGCCGCGCGGATCCACCTCGACGCCGCCCTGCCCCACGTCACCGGCGACTATATGGGCGAGCACTGGCTGGCCAGTTTCGCCCTTCTGGCCCTGCTGGCGGTGGAAAGCTGAGGCGCTGACCAGCCTTGACGTCCCGGATGCCGCACAAGCATAAGGGCCGCCCGTCGAGACGGTGGCCGGCTTAGCTCAGTTGGTAGAGCGCCAGTTTTGTAAACTGGATGTCGCGGGTTCGATTCCTGCAGCCGGCACCACCCCCGGGAGTAAAGGCAACTGAATTGCTCGCGTGGGCTGTGTCCCGGCGGCACCACCGGCGTGACGAACTGGTGTCATTGCGGGCTCCAAAAACCCGTGTTCTCTACGCCGATCGGCGAGGAGGCACACGATGACAGACATCAAATTCACGGATTCTGCGATTTCGATGGAAGGGGCTGTCGGCGTGAACGAGCCGAATCCCCAGCGTCCCCTGCATGTCAGCGGCAACGAGGTGCATTCCGGCGGTGGCGGAGGCGGATTCTCGTTCTCGAACCGCGAAAGCGCGTTCGTGAACATGCCGCCGGCCGGTGAGCGATGGGTCTGGTACGCATCGGGCGGGACCGCCCGCCTGTGGTCCGGAAACGACAAGTTCAGCGTCTCGCCGAACGGCGACGTTTCGGCCTTTGTCACCAGCAATATCCGGCCCATGAGCATCATGGGCGTCAACTTTCTCGGCCGGAAGGCCTCCGTGCGGATGCTGGCCCAGGATCTGATGCTGACGTTCATGAAGCAGGATCCGACGACCAAGCATTTCAGCGCCGTCCATCCCGACGACAAGAACCCTTCCAGCAATTTCGCCCTCTCCCATATGGAGGGCGACACCCTCGTGATGAATCGGGGCGGCGGCTATGTCGGCGGCGTCGTCATCGAGGGCGAGGTCCATGTTCCGAACCGGCTGGTCGTCGAGAACCGCGACGTCGGCAAGGAACTGGCCATGCTCCGGGCTGAAATCGACGAACTGAAAGCCAAGGTCAAATAGGGGGCCGCGGTGGAAAACAGCGTCAGGATGGCTCTCAAATTCAAGCAGGGATCAACCGGCAGCGTTCAGCAGAAATTCGCGGCGGCGGGGATGAATACCTCGCCCGGGTCACTGCGCGAACTGATGAACCTGATCAGCCCCGAAAGCCGGACGTTCAACGCCCACCTCAGCGCCGGTGATGTCACGGTCGACACGTCTCTGACCCTCGCCAGCAACGGCGACTTCCTGTGGATCGTCGCCAGTTCGGACAGCGGAACCTTCTTCGGCGACAACTATACGGTCGGCGTCGCCCTGTCGGGCGTCTCTGCGGACAACCAGGTGTTCGCCCTGGGTGAAAGCGGCGAGGTCGAGAATGGTGAAACCGCCGGCTGGACCCGAACAGGCCACTCGCCATGGATCAAGGCGCATTGGGACCTCGTACAGGGCTCGACCATGCAGGCCCGTCTGACCGCGAGCGCGGACGTCGAGGTGCTCGACGTCCTGTCGCTCATCCTGACGGGCCTCGGGATCGGCGCAGCGATCGTCGCCGGCGTCCTTATGGGATCCGGCAGCTGCAAATGGTCCACGAACGAGAATGGCGAGAAGGTCTGCCGGACCGAATTCTAGCCGCCGCCCAGGGCCACCGCGATCCGGTAGACGACGAAGGCCGCCAGATAGGCCAGGCCGAACATGTAGGCGACCATCACCCACATCCATTTCCATGAGTTCAGCTCGCGCTTGACCACGCCCAGGGTGGCCACGCACTGCGGCGCGAAGACGTACCAGGCCAGGAAGGCCAGGCCCGTGGCCAGCGACCATTGGGCTGCCAGGGTGGCACCCAGCAGGCTGGCGGTGCTCTCAGGGTCGGCCACGGCGTAGACGGTGCCGAGCGCCGCCACGGCGACCTCACGCGCGGCCATGCCCGGGATCAGGGCGATGACCATCTGCCAGTTGAAGCCGATGGGGGCGAAGACCGGCTCCAGCGCATGGCCCAGCATGCCGGCGAAACTGTAGTCGATCGCGGGCAGGGTCGCCCCTTCCGGCGGATAGGGGAAGGTCGCCAGGGCCCAGACCACGATCATCAGCGGCAGGATGATCCGCCCTGCCCGCTCGAGGAAGATCCGGGCCCGGACCCACAGATTGAACAGGACGCTCTTCATGTCGGGTGTCTTGTAGGACGGCAGTTCCATCATGAAGGGCTCGACCGCCCCTCTCCAGAAGATCTTGCGGATCACGAAGGACACGGCCAGCGCGCTGACGATGCCGGAGGCGTAGAGGCCGAACATCACCAGCCCCTGCAGGCTCGCGAAGCCCCAGACCTGCTGGTTCGGAATGAAGGCAGCGATGATCAGGGTGTAGACCGGGATGCGCGCCGAACAGGTCATCAGTGGCGCGACCATGATGGTGGTCAGGCGATCCCGCTTGCTGTCGATGACCCGCGCCGCCATCACGCCGGGAATGGCGCAGGCGAAACTGCTGAGCAGGGGAATGAAGGCGCGGCCATGCAGGCCCGCCCCGCCCATGATCCGGTCCATCAGGAAGGCCGCCCGGGCCATATAGCCGAAGTCTTCCAGCAGGATGATGAACAGGAAGAGGATCAGGATCTGCGGCAGGAAGACCAGCACGCTGCCGACGCCGGAGATCAGGCCGTCGACGATCAGGCTCTGCCAGATACCGTCGGGCATGAGGGCCGCGACGGCGACACCCACCGCCCCCAGCAGTCCCTCGATCCCGTCCATCAGCGGTGCGGCCCAGGCGAACACCGCCTGGAACATCACGAACAGGAGGGCCAGCAGGATCACCAGCCCGCCGACCGGATGCAGCAATACGGAATCGATCTTGCCCGTCAGCGTGTCGGGCCGCTCGGGGGCCCGGACGCAGGCCTTCATGATCCGCTCGGCCTCGCGGGCGGCACCCCGCAGCGCGTCGGCATCGGGCGCGGCCCAGGAACTGGCCGCGATCGGCAGGGCCGCGTCTACCATGGTCGCCACCGCCGCGATCAGCTCGTCGATGCCGCGTTTTCGGGTGGCCACCGTCGGGACGATCGGGACACCCAGCTCGGTCCCCAGACGGTCAAGATCAATGCGCAGGCCCTGACGCTGGGCGATGTCGTACATGTTCAGCGCCAGCACCATGGGGCGACCGACGGCCTTCAACTCCAGCACCAGCCGCATGATCAGGCGCAGGTTGGTAGCGTCCGCCACGCAGACGATCACGTCGGGCGGCACCTCTCCGGCCAGCCGGCCCAGCACGGCATCGCGCGTGACCTCCTCGTCGGGACTGCGGGCCCGCAGTGAATAGGTGCCGGGCAGATCCAGAACGGACAGGATTCGACCGTCAGCCGCGCGGATAAGCCCCTCCTTCCGCTCGACGGTCACGCCGGCGTAGTTGGCGACCTTCTGATGGGCACCGGTCAGGGCGTTGAACAGCGCCGTCTTGCCGCTGTTGGGATTGCCGACGAGCGCGACACGCGCGCTCCGTACCGCCATGTCCATCAGGCGGCGGCCTCTTCCGGCGCGAAACTGTTTACGGTGGATGCGACCGGTTCGAACCGGACGGTCAGGCTGGCGGCCTCATGCCGGCGCAGGGCCACGCGCATGTCGTCCACCCTCATCGCGATGGGGTCGCGGCCGAACAGGCCTTCATGCAGCACCTCGATGCGGGCTCCCTCGACGAAGCCCAGCTCCAGCAGCCGCCGCTCCAGCTCGAGAGCGTGCTCGTTCGCCGATCCGCGGCCGCCGACCTGGACGATCACGCCGCGGTCGCCCCGTCGAGCCTGGCTGAGTTTGAGGGTATCGGACATCACGCTCGCAACCACCGGCGCACCTTGCCTGCGCCTGTTGACACTGATTATCAGGTGCGACTGGCCTTCGTCCAGTCCGACGTGATGCCGCACGGACCGGTCCCATGGCACCGGCCCGACGATCAGGGGGCCGCATGGGCCCGACCTGACCCTTTCGAAACCAGCCGGCGGAAGCGCAGGGCGTTGAACCCGACTGGCCGCAGCCGCTACTCCGCCGCGGCTGGCACCGCGTGGTTGGCCTTCGCCTCGGTCGCTTCCCATTCCTCGATCTTGCGGGCCGTGTAGTCGGGCGATTTGGTGAAGCGCGCCAGCACGCCATAGATCACCGGCACCACGAACAGCGTCAGCAGGGTGGCGAACATGGCCCCGGCGAAGATGACCACGCCGATGGTCTGGCGGCTGCCGGCACCCGCCCCCTGCCACAGCACCAATGGCAAGGCACCGAAGGCCGTGGCGATCGAGGTCATGATGATCGGACGCAGGCGCAGGGTCGACGATTCGATGATCGCCTCCTGGATCGATCGCCCCTGATCCCGCAGCTGGTTGGCGAATTCGACGATCAGGATGCCGTTCTTGGCCGCCACACCGATCAGGATGATCAGGCCGATCTGCGAATAGATGTTCAGGCTGGACCCGGCCATCATCAGGCCGAACAGGCCACCGGCGGCCGCGAGGGGCACGGTCAGCATGATGACCGCCGGCGTGATCCAGCTCTCGAACTGGGCCGCCAGCACCAGGAAGACCAGCAACAGAGCCAGTCCGAATGCCGCGGCCACGGCACCGCCCGCCTCCTGCTGATCGCGCGCTGCTCCGCCCCATTGGGTGGTGACCACGCCCTGCGGCTGTTCCTTCGACACCCTCGTCATGAAGTCGGTGGCGTCCGCGAGGGTCGTACCCGGATTCAGGTCGGCCGAGATCGTGATGGCCCGCTGACGGTCCAGACGGCGCCGGTCTGGCGTGTCGCCGGACGTCTTGGTCGTGACCACGGCAGACAGCGGCACCAGCTGGCCGGACCCGGTTGTAACGTAGAGGGCCTCAAGGTCGCCGACGCTGCGTCGGTTGTCGCGCTCGGTCTGGAGAATGACGTCGTATTCCTGACCGCCGCGCAGATAGGTGGTGGCGCGACGCGACCCGAACATGGTTTCGAGGGTCCGTCCGATGGCCTGGGAGGAGACGCCCAGGGCTGCGGCTTTCTCGGGATCGACCTCGACGAGCAGTCGCGGAGCGTTCGGCTCATAGTTCAACCGGGGGCGCGAGAAGCCTGGGTTCTCGAGAGAGGCCGCCAGCACGGGCTGCAGCCAGTTGTAGATGTCCTCGTATTCGGCACCGGTCACGACCATCTCGATGCCGTTGGAGCCACCGCCGCCGCCGCCCCGCTGGAAGGCCCCCGGGACCGAGGCATTGACCTGGGCGTCGGTCTGGCCGCGAAGCTTGCCGTTCAGCTCCTTGGAGATGTCATCGGCCGACCGGTCGCGATCGGACCAGTCGCTGAGGATCAGGCTGCCGTTGCCGGAGTTGAAACTGCCGCCGCCGAAGCCCGGCGAGGAAATCAGGTAGCTGCTCGCCTCACCACTGGCCTTGTATTCGGCCAGAATGGGTTCGATGCCCATCATGATCTTGCGGGTGTAGTCGAAGCCGGCCCCCTCGGGACCCTGAACCCGGATCTGCACCCGGCCACGATCTTCGGCCGGGACCAGTTCATTGGGCAGGGCGAAGAACATGGCGGCCGCGCCACCGGCGACGGCGAGAACCACGCCGACCACACCGATGACGGCGATCCGCTTGCCCAGCATCGCCTGGAGCGAATTTCCATAGGAGTTTCGCAGCGCCTCCATGCCGCGGTCGACATTGCGCGCCACCCAGCCACCACCGGAAGCCGGCTTCAGGATGCGCGAGGCCAGCATGGGCGACAGGGTCAGGGCGAGGAAGGCCGAGAAGGCCACGGCCGAGGCGATCGCGGCAGCCAGTTCGACGAACAGCCGGCCCACATAACCCGGCAGGAACAGCAACGGCGCGAACACGGCCAGCAGGACAATGGTCGTCGCCACGACCGCGAAGAACACCTGCCGCGTCCCGCGCTCTGCCGCCACCAGGGGCGGCTCGCCGTGATCCAGGCGGCGCTGGATATTCTCGGTCACGACGATGGCGTCATCGACCACCAGACCGATGGCGAGGACCAGGGCCAGCAGGGTCAGAAGGTTCAGCGAAAAGCCCAGCGGGGCGAGGACGATGAACGTCGAAAGCAGGCAGATCGGAGCCACGATCGACGGGATGAAGGCGGCCCGCAGACTCCCCAGGAAGATGAAATTCACCAGCGCCACCAGCGCCATGGAGATGCCGATGGTGATCCAGACCTCGTCGATGGCGTGGGAGGTGAAGACCGAATTATCTGAGCCGACGACCAGTTCGGTCCCGGACGGCAGGCTGGGCCGCACCTGCTCCAGCATGTCCTCGACGCCCCTGGAGATGGCGAGGTCATTGGACTGGGCCTGACGGGTGATGGCGAGACCGATCTGGTCCTGTCCATTGCCGCGGAACAGACGGCGATCCTCGGCCGGTGCCTCGACGATGCGCGCGATGTCACCCAGCCGGGTGACATAGCCGGTCTGGCCCTGGATCGCGCCCGAAGCCCCGCTGGGCAGGGCCGTGGCGGACGAGGCCGCACCGGTCTGGGTCGCCACGGCGGTTCCCGAACCGCGGGTGCCGATCGGCAACTGGCGGAAGTCTTCGGCCCGGGCATAGGTCCGGGCGACGCGGACAGTATAGTCCTTCTGGCCGGACTCCAGTTGCCCCGCGGGCAGTTCGACGTTCTGGGCCGTCAGGGCAGTTTCGACATCGGTAACCGTCAGACCACGCGCCGCCAAGGCGGCGGCGTCGAGCCAGATACGCATGGCATAGCGCTGCTCGCCATAGATCTGGACCTGGGCCACACCCGGTACCGTCGCCAGACGGTCGATCAGATAGCGGTCGGCATAGTCCGTCAGCTCCAGCCGGTTCATCCCGCTGGAGCGCAGGAAGAGGATCATGATCGGCTGACTGTCGCTGTCGGCCTTGGACACTTCCGGGGGCTGCGCCTGATCCGGCAGGCGGCCGACGACGCGTGACACCCGGTCGCGCACATCGTTGGCGGCGTCGTCGATGTTGCGATCCAGCGAAAACTCGATCGAGACGTTCGAGCGTCCGTCGCGGCTGGAGGAAGTGATCCTGTCCACGCCCTGGATACCGGCGATCTGCTGCTCGATAGGCTCGGTGATCCGGCTTTCGATGACTTCGGCGGATGCGCCCGCATAGCTGGTGCTGACCGAGACGATCGGCGGATCCACGTCCGGCAGTTCGCGCACAGGCAGGAAGAAGAAGGCCGCGGCTCCGATCACGCACAGCACGATCGCGGCCACAGCAGCGAATACCGGGCGGCGGACCGCCAGATCCGAAAGCATCATCGGGCGGTGCCCCGCGCCTGGCCGGCCCCGGCAGGTCGACCGCCCTGGCTGCCCCCCTGACCCGCCACGCTGACCGGCGCGCCCGGCTGGATGCGGTTCAGCCCGGAGCCGACCACGCGATCGCCGACGTTCAGACCTGAGAGGATTTCGACGAAGCCGCCCTCGACCGACCCGGTCTCGACCTCGACGCGCTGGGCCGTGGAGCCCTTGGCACCCTTGGCGATCCGGTAGACGAAGGCACCGTCGCCTTCATATTGAAGAGCGGCTTCCGGTGCCGCCGGCGCGGTGCGCTGGCCCTGCTGGACCGCGACGCGGACGGCCATTCCGGGGCGGATTCGGGCACCGGGATTGGGAATTTCGGCGCGGGCGGTGACCGCGCGAGTCTGTTCATTGACGCGCGTATCGATCAGGGCGATGCGGCCGCCGAACACTTCATCGCCATAGGCGTCGATCGTGGCCCGGATCGGTGTCCCGGTTCGCAGCACCCCCAGATAGCGCTCGGGCACCGGGAAATCGACGCGCACCACATCGATGTCATCCAGGGTGGTGATGACCCCGCCCGGATTGACCAGGGTACCCGCCGTCACCGAGCTCAGCCCCAGTACACCGGCGAACGGTGCCCGGATCAGCCGGTCCCCGCGCCTTGCCTGGGCAGCGTTGAGCGAAGCCCGGGCCGTGGCCAGGGCGGTTTCGGCGTCCTCGGCCGTCACGCGCGGGGCGATGCCGCGATCAGCCAGGGTCTTGTAGCGGTCGAACTGCCGCTGAGCCTGGGCCACCTGGGCCCGGGCCTCGATGATGCCGGCGTCCTCTTCGCGCGCCTGCAGTTCGACCAGAGGCGTGCCCGCCGCGACCCGCTGGCCGTCGGTGAACAGAACGCGCGTGATAAGTTCGCTGGTCGAGGAGGTGATATTGACCGAGCGCCGACCGCGGGCCACGCCCAGCACCCGGATCTCGTCCGTGAAGGAACGCGACCCGATCACCGCTTCCGAGACCGACTGACCGCGACCGCCGCCGGGGCCGCCACGGCCTCCGGGACCGCCGCCCGCCTTTTCATCATCCGCGAAGGCCATCCTCAGAACGACGGCAAGGACCATAAGGCCCAGCAGAACGGCGGCGGCGACAAGGAAGAAATGGCGTTTGATCACGCGTGAGGCTCTCTGGCGATGGAACAAGCCGACTTAGCGGCTCACGCCGTCTACGCAACTGCAGTTCCTGTAACGGACGCTGTTTCCGTTTCCGTCGCCCGGCGGCGGGTGAAGATGTCGCAGTCAGAAGCGTCGCCACAGGGCGATCACGGGTCCACCGCTTTGGGGCGTCTCACGGCCGGCAACCGCCTGACGCCATCCGGCCTGAAGGCTCCAGTCGCCCAGATCGCGGACCAGCGACGCCTCGACGGACAGCCAGCGGGGGCCGCCGTCATCGGCCTGTCCGCCATAGGCCTGGCCCAGCACCATCCAGTCGGCACCGAAATGGGCCCCGACGGTGGCGTCGACGCGGGTTTCGTCCGGCAGGCCCTCACGCATCCGGCGTGCCGCCTGAAACTCAACAAAGCCGCCTTCCGGAGCCCATGCGCCGCTCCAGCCGCCGAACGACCGGCCGACCGAGGCCCGCGCCTCCCAGTCGCGTTCGCCCTGCCCGGGCGCGGCGTAGCCGGCGTTGCGGCCCTCGCCTCCGTCGGCATAGCCGCCGTAGAGGCTGATGGCGGTATCATCGTCGCGCCAGGCCTGCCATGTCACGCCGATCTCGACGGGACCGCGTCCCTCATAGTCGACGAAGGCGTCCTCACCGGACTGCCAGTCGCCCTTGAACTGCACCGTGACGCGGTCCGTGACGCCATACTCGGCGAAGAGTCCGAGGGCTGAGTCTCGGCGGTCCGCGGGCAGGTCGGCCAGCGAGCCGCCCATGTCGAAGCCGCGATCGGCCCGCATGTCCTCATATTTCAGGATCACCTGCCCACGCCCCTGGGGCTGGGCCCAGGGGCCTGCGTACGAGACTCCGGCCATGGCCAGAGCCGTCAATCCGACCAGCAGCCCCCCGGCCGATCTCATGGCGTCCGGCTCACGCGTCGTAGCCCGGGGATTTCCGGTCCAGCATGCGCAGCGCACCGGGCCAGGCGAGAGCGGAGATCAGACCGATGCCCCGACCCTGCTCCTTCGTCTCGGCCTGGGCGGCGTCCGGAGCGAACAGCACATGCTCGCGTCCACCCGACAGGGCCGCGACCTGCTGGGCACAGGCGCGTTCGAGGAAGAACATGCCGATCCAGGCCTGGGCCGCCGTCTGGCCGACCGCCAGTGTACCGTGATTGCGCAACAGCATCAGCGGCTTGTCGCCGAGGTCCGCCACCAGCCGCTCACGCTCATCGTGGTTCAGGGCCACGCCTTCATAGCCGTGGTAGGCGACCTGATGCTGCAGCAGGCAGGCGTTCTGCCCGATCGGCAGCAGCCCTTCCTGTTGCGCCGCCACGCCCACGCCGGCCACCGTGTGCAGGTGGATGACGAAATGCGCATCTTCGCGGGCCCCATGGATCGCCGAATGGATCGTGAAGCCGGCCGGATTGATGAAGTTGGTGGTGTCCTGGACGATGTTCCCCTCCAGATCGACCTTGACCAGCGATGAGGCGGTGATTTCCTCGAAATAGTAGCCGTAGGGGTTGATCAGGAAATGATGCTCCGGTCCGGGCACACGGGCCGAAATATGGGTGAAGATCATGTCGTCCCAGCCGTGCAGGGCGACCAGGCGGTACAGGGCCGCCAGTTCGACACGGGCGCTCCACTCGGCCTCTGATACTCTCGACTTGAGCGTGGTTGTGGAGCCGTCAGCCATGATCGTTGTCCCTGTGTTGTCTTACGCTCGCGCCGCGGGCCGCCGTCGTCAAGATTCAGGCTCCGTTAACTGCGTCTTAGGCTCCGGTTCCGTAAGCATCAGGGACGTCGATCATCCGTCGGCTCACCGGAGGCGTCCGTGGTCCTCGTCCAACTGGTTCCCTCAGCGCGACCGAAAGCGGACGCTCCTCGCGCCAGCGACCTGCTGGCCCTGGCCCGCAATGCCAGCCCGGACGCGCGGCAACGCCTGCTGCTGGGGGTCATAGCCCTCTGCGACGCCAGTCCCCCCTCGGGCGAGCTTTCGCCGGTTCTCGGGGAAATCTTCATGACGCTGGCGCGCCAGGCTGAGCGCGAGGTTCGCAAGGTACTGTCGGAAAAGCTGGCGCAGGCCGATTGGGCCCCCGCCGCGCTGGTCAATGTCCTGGCCCTGGACGAGATCGAGATCGCGCGCCCGATTCTTGCCCTGAGCCCCATACTGCAGGACGAAGATCTTCTGCGCGTGATGATCGAGGCCTCGCTTGAGCATCAGATCGCGGTCGCTCGTCGCCCACGGATCAGCGGGCGGGTCGCTGACGCGGTGATCGAACGCGGAGAGCCGGCCGTGCTGACCGCCCTGGCCACGAATCGAACCGCCGAGCTGAGTGTCGACGGCATGCGCAGACTGGTCGAGCACTCGCGCCGCATTGCCGCATTGCGTGGTCCCCTGACCAGACACCCGCGCCTGACCGAGGCCCTGGCAGAACAGATGTACCATTGGGTCGGCGCCGCCTTGCGGCAGTCGATATCCGCCCACTTCACCGTCGACGAGGCGGCTGTCGGCGTTGCGGTCTACGATGCCGTGGAGGGCATTATGCGCCCGGCGCGCGCCGACGAGAGCCCCGCCGATGAGGCAGGCCGGGACGAGATGGAACGGCGGCTGATCGACAAGCTGCAGGCCGCCGACCAGCTCCGGGCCGGCTTCCTGGTCCGGGCCGTGCGCGAGAAACGTCTCAGCCTTTTCGTCCACGGCCTCGCCACCCTCGGTGGCTTCGCCACCGCCGACATCCGCCGGGCCCTCAACGCGCCCTCGCCCGAAGCGATCTATTATGCCTGCAGCGCCGTCGGCATCGACCGCGCGGTATTCCCCAGCCTGCTGGTCGAGCTGAGGACGCTGAACCAGTCCCTGCCCGGAGATCGCGGCAAAGCCGTCTGGCTTCGGGGATCACTGTCCCAGACCTCCGCTGCCCGTGCCTTCCGCGCCCTGATCGCCGACAGCTTCGGAAATCTGCAAGCGGCCGTTTGACTTCGCCGTCCGGCTCGGCTTGCGTAGAGGGGTGAGCTACCCCCCTGCCCCCGACCTGCGCCTCGCCTTCGTGGCTTCAGACCGGCCCGAGGCCCAGGCTGCCCGGAATCGGCTGTCGGCCCTCTACGGGTCGGTGGATCCTGACCAGGCCGATGTCGTCGTGGCCCTCGGCGGCGACGGTTTCATGCTCGAAACCCTGCACATCGTCATGGACCGGCGCGTGCCCGTTTTCGGCATGAACCAGGGCTCGGTCGGTTTCCTGATGAACGACTATGGGGAAGAAGGACTGCTGGACCGTCTGGCCACCGCCGGACGGACCGTGATCCATCCGCTGCAGATGGACGCCTGGACCGAGGCAGGCCAGGTCCACAGCGGGCTGGCGATCAACGAAGTGTCCCTGCTGCGCCAGACCAGACAGAGCGCCAAACTGAGAATCACCGTGGATGACCGCGTGCGGCTGGAAGAATTGTCATGCGACGGTTGCCTGCTGTCCACGGCGGCGGGGTCGACGGCCTACAATCTGTCGGCGCATGGTCCGATCATCCCCCTGGACTCCCGCGTTCTGGCGCTGACCCCGATCAGTGCCTTCCGGCCGCGCCGATGGCGCGGTGCCTTGCTCCCGCATCAGGCCAAGGTCTGTTTCGAGGTCCTTGAGGCGGACAAGCGGCCGGTCAGCGCGACCGCCGACAATTTCGAGGTTCGCCGGGTCGTCCGCGTCGAGGTTCGGGAAAGGCGCGACATCGCCCTGACGATGCTGTTCGACGCCGGACGCTCTTTTGAAGAACGGGTTCTGGCTGAACAGTTTGCCTCCTGAGGCATGCACCGTTTTTTAGGAACGTGTCCCCACACTGTGCCGTGTTCTTCTTCAGGAGTCTGCCGTGAGCAACCCGGCCCAGGTCATTCGCCCGCCCAACACGCTTCGCATGAAGGTCGGCGGAGCCTTCGGCGGGATCGACGCCGGTGCCATAGCCAAGGCTGAAGCGGCCCTCAAGGCCATGTCGTCCCAGTTCGGCCAGTGGCTGCAGGATGAAATCGTCAAGCTGGACGCGGCCCAGGTCGCCATCCGCAGCGAAGGCTATAATCCCGTGACTGCCGAGGCGCTGTATTTCCGGGCCCACGACCTGAAGGGGCTTGGGAGCACCTACCAGTATCCTCTGGTGACCCGGCTGGCCGGCTCGCTCTGCAAGATGATGGACGACCCTGTCAGACGCATGGCCGCCCCGGCCCTCATCCTCGACGCCCATATCGATGCCATCAAGGCCGTCGTTCGGGACGGGATCCAGACCGATGATCACCCGGTCGGCAAGGCGCTGGCGGAGACACTTGAAGCCCGCGTGGCCGATCATCTGGGCTAGGCACCGATCCCCGTTCGACCCCACCCTGACGCCCGCCTGACCGGCGGGCGTTCGGCTGTCAGGCGGCGGCGTTGAGCCGGGCCTTGGACGCCAGCGGGTCATGGTCCAGCCGCTCCATCAGATACGCCAGATCCTCGCGCGGTGCATTGGGACGCTGGGTCAGGAACCGCTCCAGCATCCGGTGACGGAACTCATCGCCGGAGGTATCGACACCTTCAGCCTGAAGCTGACGCCAGGTATCCACGCCGGCGCGATAGGCGAGGAAGAGCCGCGGCGGCAGGCCAGCGCGGTCGTACACGGCCTTCAATCCAAGCGATCCGGCATCGTGGATCATCAGTGAGGCCCGCGCCAGCGGCGTGCCGGCCAGCTCGGCCATCCCATGTTCGAACAACGCCATCTGCCCGCGGGCCAGGGCCCGAAGCAACAGGGAGGCCGTCAATGCGCGGCGCGCGTTCAGGCTGGCCACGAATTGCGACAGGTCGGACTGGCTGGAGGCCTGGTCAACGAGATCGACCGTGGCGCGTTCCCGGGCGTGTGCAGCCAGACGAATGGCCGTCTCAGGTGCCACGGCATGGCGGGTGACCAGATGTTCGCGTACGGCGTCCGACGCCAACTCGACCAGACGCTCGGTCACGGACAGCGGCAGAACCTGGCGATAGGCGATCGCCGCCACGATCTCGCGCGACGTTCCGAACCGATCGACGCAACGGCCAAGCGCGGCTTCCGACACATCGGCATTGTCATTGGCGGCCAGGGCCCGCACGGCCTGCTCACAGCCGATCTCGGAGACAGTCTCGGCCACGTCACGACCGACGTTGGGCCGGCTGGCCACGGCCACCTGGCGCACCGCCGATCCGGCCCGCACGATCTCGATCAGATCCTCATCGGTGAAGACCGGCGAAAAATTGATCATGGGCAGGGCCACGCTGTCCACGTCCGCTGCCATTCGCCGGGCTACGTCCCGGGGAATGAGGTCCGAAGCTTTCAGCGTCACCGCCATGGCCCTGCGGACCAGTTCGGCGGCATCCTGCGACAGCATGCGCAATATCTTCTGCGCTGCCGCGCGGTCCGCGTCATCCAGCCTGGCCCTGTCCATGCTGCGGCAGAGTTTGTGCGCCGCCGCCGCGCGTTCGTCCTCATCGGTCGCCTTGATCAGGCGATGGATGTCGATCTCTGTGAGGCGGGCGCGATAGGCGGTCATGGGCGGGTCCAGGGATGGCCGGTCAACATTGGCCCCTCATCCTTAACGGGCGGTTCACCATCGCCGGATTCGGCCTCAGATGCGCGTGTTGCTGTCCGGGCCGAAAGCGCCACCGAAGCCGCCCGCCTTGCCGTCCCCATCCTGCCCCAGCAACAATGACAGCAGACTCTGGTCCTGCTTCAGCCGATCCAGTCGGGCAGCCAGCTGTCGGTCGCGCTCTGTCAGTTCCGGTGCGGCCGGCCCGGGGCCGGCCTCGGCGGCCGGCGCACCGTCACCGGCGCTGCGTTGCAGGTTGGCGTGAACCTCGGCCACGGTCGCCGGACGGCCGTCACGATAGAAGATCGAGCGGTTGGCCGAGGCCGCCTCAGGGAAGATCGCCGCCGCGCTGCTTCCGGGCCGACGCTCCATGGCGTCCATCAGCTGAGCCGCGCCGGCCGGTCCAAGGAAGTGGGCGGCGTAAAGGTCGCCGGCCCCGGGCTCCCTGCCCGAACGACCGCGGAGATAAGCCGCATTGGACGCCGTCAACTCAGCCGCCATGGTCGAGGCCGCCTGCGGATCAAACCGCAGATCCAGCACGACGTTGCGCGCGGAGCCCTCGACCCGCCAGCGACCGTCCCCGCCCCGATAAATCAGGTCGGCGTACTGGCCATACCCATGTTTGGCACCGTGGGCTTTCACGGTCCCGAGCCAGGTCTGTTCGACGAACTGGAAAAGACCGGCGGCCGATGACGTCCGGGCCTTGGCCGATGGGTTCATCGCGCTTTCACGGCGGGCCGTCCGCACGAGGAAGTCCGCATCCACGCCAGTGGCGTTCGAGGCGCGCCGGATGGCCGCCTCGACTCCGCCAGAGGATGGAATCGCTCCGAGGTTCATGAGTCATGAGGCTGGGGGACCGTGGTTAATCAAATCCTAACGTGGAGATTAACGTCCACAGACCCTTAACTTTCGACCGGGACGGCGCGTGGCCTTTCCGTGGCGGGACACGCCTAAAACTTGCCGTAACGTCAGCGCTCAACTTGGCCGTGGGACGCTGTGGGGACGGCAAGAGACAGGGAGTGACGGCCATGATGATGACGACGACTGCTGGCGGGCCCGGACGGGTACATCCGCTCGACTTCAACGACCGGAAACGACCGCGCTTCTCGCGTGCGACCTGGATCGCAACGGGGATTGTGGTGGCGGCTCACGTCGGACTGGGCACCGTGCTGTATTACCAGCGCTTCGAGATGCCGGTGGCGGAAGCGCCGCCCGAAAGGCCGATCATGGACGTGATCACCTATCGGCTGAAGCCGCCCGAGCCGGTGAAGGCCGCCCGGACCCCTCCGGCACCGAATCCCGACGTCAACGACACGCCGCTGCCCCGGACGCCGGTAGAGACCCTGTCAACCGCCTCCTCCGACAAGCCCACGGGCGAGGCGACGGTGTTCACGACGGACCGGCCGCTGGAGATCGTCACGCCCGACAGCCCCACGCCCGGGCCTGTTGCGACCCCGGCACCGGTCATCACCAGCCCGACCTGGTCGCGGCAGCCCTCGGCAGAGCAGCTGATGCGGGCCTATCCTGGACGCGCCCTCGCCGGCGGGGTGTCAGGCTCGGCCTCGCTGAACTGTCTGGTCCTGCCGAATGGCGCAGTCACGGACTGCCAGGTGACGCGGGAAACACCGGGCAGCTACGGCTTCGGCCGGGCGGCGCAGAGCCTGTCGCGCTATTTCCGGGTCAATCCGCGCACCGTCAACGGCGCGGCCGAGGGATCGCGGGTCAGCATGAACCTGCGGTTCAACCTGCCGGAAGCCTGATCAGGCGAACCGGAGGGGATCGAGGGCGGCCGCGTCCGGTGCGGGTGCCGTGCCCTCGATTCCGTCGGCCACGACCTGCGCGACCAGCGGCCCCATCAGCCAGCCGTTGCGACGGGGGGCCAGCGCCAGATGCAGGCCCGGCTCGCCGGTGGGTCCCGCCAGCGGCAGCCCGTCTCGCGTGGCCCCCCGGACTCCGACCCGCACCGCACCCGTCGTGCCCGCCGCTCCCAACAGGCGCAGACCGGCCTTGACCTGACGCGCAGACTCCGCCGCATCCGGCTCCAGATCGCGACGGCCCGGCTCCATGGTGGCTCCGATCACCACGCCGCCCTCGCCCGGCGCGACATAGACATCCGCCGCGCGAACCACCCGGGGTGGCGCGGCTGTGGCGACGGCCGTCAGCTGTCCCCGGATCGGCTGCACCCCCGCGACAATCGCGGCGACGCCGTCCGCAAGACCGGGGATGGAGGGTTCCGCGCCCGTGGCCAGAACGACTGTCGAACTGAACCAGACGCGTCCGTCTCCGGCCTCGACCCGCCAGCGGCGACCTTCTCCCGACAGACGCATGACCCGGCCGCGGACCATCGTCACGCCGGGAGCCCGCGCCAGGGCCGTCAGCGCAGGCCCGACATCGATCCGCCAGTCATCCGAAGTCGTCAGGCCGCTTTCCGACGGGCGGGCGTCGAAGCCGAGGGCCTGCAGTCGGGCCGACGCCGCTTCGGCATGCGGCCCTCGCCAGTCCGCCCCGTCGCGGTGAAGTTTGAGGCCATAAGTCGAGGCGACCGCCGGCCAGAGGTTACGGGCCCGTTTCAGAAGGGCGGCGCGGTCGGGCGACAGATCGTCAAGCAGCGATTCCAGCGCCGGCGCGATCATGCCGGCGGCGATGGAGCTGGCGCTGGCACCCCCGGGATCGATGACCGTCACGGCGTGACCGCGTGCGCCCAGCTCCGCCGCGGAGCAAAGGCCGAGCACGCCGGCACCGATGACGATCACATCTGGGGAGGAAGCCACGGGCGATCTGATCGACCGCCCGGGGCGTCTTGGCAAGGGCGCTGTCGCGAGAAGCCCGTCGCTCCCCGCCCTCGCGGGATCTTGCGGCCCTATTCGGCGGCGATGGCGGCGGTGCGGTGGGCCTCGATGCGGGCTGTCAGGGCCGCGTGCTGGTCCCACAGGGCCTGCGGCAGGCGATCACCGAACTGGGCGTAGAATTCCGGGATCAGCGCCGCCTCCTCGGCCCAGACGTCGGCGTCGACATCGAGCAGGGTCGCCAGATCGGCGTCCGACAGGGTCAGGCCTGACAGATCCAGCGCGCCGCGCGTCGGGACGCGGCCGACGGGCGTATCAAGGGCCTCGGCTTCGCCCTCGAGACGTTCCGAAATCCATTTCAGGACGCGGGCATTGTCGCCGAATCCGGGCCAGACGAATTGGCCGTCCTCGTTCTTGCGGAACCAGTTCACGAAATACAGGCGCGGCAGTTTCGCCGCATCGGTCTTGCCGGCCATCGACAGCCAATGGGCAAAATAGTCGCCCATGTTGTAGCCGCAGAAGGGCAGCATGGCGAAGGGATCGCGGCGCAGGGTGCCGATGGCGTTCTCAGCCGCGGCGGTGCCTTCCGAGGCCACCGAAGAGCCCATGAACACGCCGTGCTCCCAGTCGAAGGCTTCCGTCACCAGCGGCACGGCCGAGGCGCGGCGGCCGCCGAACAGGATGGCGTCGATCGGCACGCCCTTCGGATCTTCCCATTCCGGCGCGATGGTCGGGCATTGCGAGGCCGGGGCGGCGAAGCGAGCGTTGGCGTGGGCGGCAGGCTCGCCCGAGGCCGGGTCGTGAGGAACGCCCTTCCAGTTGGTCATGCCTTCGGGCGCGACCTTCGACAGGCCTTCCCACCAGACATCGTTGTCGGCGGTCAGGGCCGTGTTGGTGAACACGGTGTTGGAGGCCATCGTCGCCAGGGCGTTGCCGTTGGTGTTGCGGCTGGTGCCCGGCGCGACGCCGAAGAAGCCGGCTTCCGGGTTCACGGCGTACAGGCGGCCGTCGTCGCCGAAGCGCATCCAGGCGATGTCGTCGCCGATGGTCTCGGCCTTCCAGCCGGGAATGGTCGGCTGGAGCATGGCGAGGTTGGTCTTGCCGCAGGCCGAGGGGAAGGCAGCGGCGACGTATTTGGCGCGGCCTGCCGGATCGGTCAGCTTGAGGATCAGCATATGCTCGGCCAGCCAGCCCTCGTCGCGGGCCATGACCGAGGCGATGCGCAGGGCATAGCATTTCTTGCCCAGCAGGGCGTTGCCACCATAGCCCGAGCCGTAGGACCAGATCTCGCGGGTCTCGGGATAGTGGACGATCCACTTGTCCTCATTGCAGGGCCACGGCACGTCCGCCTGGCCCTCGGCCAGCGGGGCACCGAGGGTGTGGACCGCCGGCACGAAGACACCGTCCTCGCCCATCAGATCCAGCACCGGCTGGCCCATACGCGTCATGATGCCCATGGAAATGGCGACATAGCCGCTGTCGGTGATCTCGACCCCGAGGGCGCTGAGTTCCGAACCCAGCGGACCCATCGAGAAGGGCACGACGTACATCGTGCGGCCGGCCATGCAGCCGTCGAACAGGCCGTTCAGACGGGCGCGCATCTCGACCGGATCCGCCCAGTTGTTGGTCGGGCCGGCGTCGATCTCGTCGGCCGAACAGATGAAGGTGCGGCTTTCGACGCGGGCCACGTCCTTGGGATCCGAGGCGGCATAGTAGCAGCCGGGGCGTTTGGTCTGGTCCAGTTCGCGCAGTGTGCCCTTGCCGATCAGGTCGGCAGTGATGGCGGCCTTTTCGGCCTCGGAACCGTCGCACCAGTGGACACGCGCGGGCTTCGTCAGGGCGGCGATCTGCTCGACCCAGGCCACGAGGCCGGCGTGACGGGTGGGGGCCGGATGCAGGCCGGGAATCGACTGGGTCACGCGCATTCTCCTGATCGTCGCCCGGCGATCTGACGCCGCCGTGGCCTTCCCCGCGTGACTGATCACGCAATGTTTCGGTCGGAATGGCACCGAAGGAGACGTGGCGTCAACCGATGCACGATTCAACCTTTCACGGACGAGCGTCCCGACACCGGCTGCATATTTCCGGTCGCGGCGCGGGCCCCGGCATTGTATCCGGGCGGCCATGCAGACGATGGACACGATGGACGCGACTCCCGCCGGCGGCCGGTCCTCGCCCGCCGTGGCGCGGAATACGGGGCCGATCCTTGAGGTGCTGCGCGCCCATCTGCCGCACCGGGGCGCGGTGCTCGAGATCGCAGCCGGGTCCGGCGAACACGCCGTCGCCTTTGCCACGGCCCTGCCCGGTCTGGACTGGACGCCCAGCGACCCTTCGGCCGAGGCCCGGGCCAGCATAACGGCCTGGGCCGAAGCCGCGGGCCTGCCCAACCTGCGCGAACCGCTCGCGCTGGACGTCCTGGACACGGCCAGCTGGCCGGACGGCCCGTTCCAGGCGCTGGTCTGCATCAACATGATCCACATCAGCCCCTGGACGGCGACCGAGGGGCTGATGGCGCTGGCCGGACGCGCCCTGCGGCCCGGAGGACTGCTGGCGCTGTACGGACCCTGGCGCGAGGCGGACGTGCCGCTGGCCCCGTCGAACGCGGCCTTTGACGAAAGTCTCAGGGCGCGCGATCCGGCCTGGGGTCTGCGCGACCGGGACGCGGTCGTGGCCCTGGCGAGGGATGAGCGCCTGGCCTTCACGATGCGGATCGCCATGCCCGCCAACAATCTGATGCTGCTGTTCCGCCGGGTGTGAGCCGGGCTTGCGCCGGACGCGCCGGGGTGGGACGTCAGGACCCACAGACAGGGGCCCGATCATGAAACCGCTTATCCTCGCCGTGGCGCTGATCGCCACGCCCGCCGCCGCACAGAACCAGACGGCCCCGGCCGCGCCGGTCGCGCCCGCGGCCCCCGCCGCCCCCGCTGCGCCCTATGGCGCGCCGATCGGGCTGGAGGCAGCCCAGGCGCTGATTGACCGGGCGATCGCGGCGGCCTCGGCCCGCGGCTTCCGCATGGCCTTCGCGGTCGTCGAGCCCTCGGGTTCGCTGGTCGCCTTCGGGCGGATGGACGATGTGCAATACGGCTCCATCGCCGTGTCCCAGGCCAAGGCGCGGTCGGCGGCCCTGTTCCGGACGGCGACCTCGGTGTCGGAGGAGCGGCTGGCCGGAGGGCGGATGGCGCTGCTGGCCATCGACGGCATGATCCCGGTCGCCGGGGGCGTGCCCATCTTGGTCGACGGCCGGGTGGTCGGGGCCATCGGCGTGTCGGGGGCGTCTTCGGCCCAGGACGACGAGATCGCCCGCGCGGCCCTGGCGACCGCCTTAGGCCGCTGATCGCGCGGCTGGACCCGGTGCCGCCCCGGGGCTAGGGACCGGCATGGCCTTTTCCAGAACCTACGACGGCGACGAGCCGGTCCGGATCAACAAATGGCTGGGCCAGACCGGCGTCTGCTCGCGCCGCGAGGCGGACGCCCTGATCGCCGACGGCCTGGTCTCGGTCGACGGCGAGGTGGTCACCGACGCCGGCCGCAAGCTCGAGCCCGGCCAGACCCTGACCCTGAACGACCGGGCCACCGCCGCCCTGGCCGAGGGCGTCACCATCGTCATGCACAAGCCGCTCGGCTATGTTTCGGGCCAGCCCGAGCCCGACAAGCTCCCGGCGGTGCGGCTGGTCACCGAGGGCAACCGGGTCGGTCCCGGGACGGTGCCCGCCGACGACTACTCCCTGCCCCCGATCGGCCGGCTGGACGAGGATTCGCGCGGCCTGCTGCTGCTGTCATCGGACGGCGTCGTGGCCAAGGCGGTGATCGGGCCGCAATCCGATCTGGACAAGGAGTATCTGGTCCGCGTCGCCGGCGACGTGACCGAGAAGAAGCTCAAGATCCTACGCCACGGCCTGATGCTGGACGGCCGCCAGCTGAAGCCTGCCTACGTCAGCCGGATGGAATCCTTCCGCCTCAAATTCATCCTGCGCGAGGGCCGCAACCGCCAGATCCGGCGCATGTGCGAGATGGTCGACCTCGAGGTCATCGATTTGATCCGTGTACGGATCGGCCCGCTGAAACTCGACAACCTGCCCGAGGGCCGGTGGCGCATGCTGACCCCGGACGAGCGGGCCGCCCTGGTCGGCTGACCGGGAGATTCAGACTCCCGCCAGATGAAAAACCGGGTCTGAATCGTCTGAATCGTCTGAAATCGCCGTCGGCGTGTTCGTTTGTCAAAGACCGGAGGCGACAGCCTGGCACGCGGGGGCGTCAGGAACGGTCGCAGGCGTCCGGCTCTTCCGGCGGAGACCTGGCGGGATCATTCTCGGGAAACCAGTCGGCGGCCAGGTCGAGCCAGTCGGGATTGTTCTCCTCGATCAGCCTCAGCTTCCAGTCGCGCTTCCACTCCTTGATCTGCTTCTCGCGCCGGATGGCCTCAGTGATCCAGTCGAAGCGCTGGAACCAGACAAGGCGGGTGCAGCCGTATGTCTTGCTGAACCCGTCGAACGCGCCTGTGCGATGCCTCCAGGCCCGTGCGGTCAGGTTGGCGGTCATCCCGGTGTAGAGCGTCCCGTTGCGCCCGCTGGCCATGATGTAGGTCGCGACAAAGGTGCGATGCGTCGGCATTCGCACAACCTATAGGTTTATTCTCCTGTCGTCATCCCGGCGAAGGCCGTGTTGGGGTAACCCGGCACCATCACTGTCGTCATCCCGGCGAAGGCCGGGACCCAGCGGCGCCGAAGGCGACCTGTTCACGCACGATGTATCGAGCAGGCGCGTCCGCGACAGCTTCGCGCTCTCGCGCGCCGCTGGGTCCCGGCCTTCGCCGGGATGACGACACCTAGCGCAGGAACGGCCCCACCCTCTTCTCCAGCAGCGCCACCAGCTCGGGCTGCATGAAGGCGTAGTCATCCGGAATGTCGAGGCAGATGACCCGGGCGCGCTTCAGGTGGGCCTTGAAGCGGCGCTGGAGTTTGGCGCGGTGGCCGCGCTCCATGACGAAGATGATGTCGGCCCATTCCACCAGTTCGGCGGAGCAGGGCTCCTCCGCATCGGGTGCCAGGCCGGCGGAGGCGGTCTCGACGCCGGGCCATGACGCGAACACCTGCTCGGCCGTGGGCGAGCGCAGGCGGTTGCGCGAACAGAGGAAGAGGAGGTTGGTCAGGTCAGATCACAGCGGAATATTATCGTGCTTCTTCCACGGATTGCTCTGCGACTTGTTCTTCAGCGTCCGTAGCGCCCGGATCAGCCGCCGCCGCGTCCCGTGCGGCATGATCACATCGTCGATATAGCCGAGGCCCGCCGCCACGAAGGGGTTGGCGAACTTCTCCTTGTACTCGGCCTCGCGCGCCGCCAGGGCCGCCGGGTCGCCGGCCTCCTTGCGGAAGATGATCTCGACGGCACCCTTGGCCCCCATGACGGCGATCTCGGCGCTGGGCCAGGCGTAGTTGACGTCTCCGCGCAGGTGTTTGGAGCTCATCACGTCATAGGCGCCGCCATAGGCCTTGCGGGTGATGACGGTCAGTTTGGGCACGGTGGCCTCGGCATAGGCGAACAGCAGTTTGGCACCGTGTTTGATCAGGCCGCCGTACTCCTGACGCGTGCCGGGCATGAAGCCGGGCACGTCGACGAAGGTGACCAGTGGAATGTCGAAGGCGTCGCAGAAGCGCACGAACCGGGCGGCCTTGCGGCTGCTGTCGATGTCCAGCACGCCGGCCAGCACCTGCGGCTGGTTGGCGACGACCCCGACCGTCTGGCCGTCCAGGCGGCCGAAGCCGGTGACGATGTTCTTCGCGAAGTCCGGGGCGATCTCGAAGAATTCGGCCTCGTCGACCGTCTTCAGGATCAGTTCCTTGATGTCATAGGGCTGGTTCGGATTGGCCGGGACCAGGGTGTCGAGGCTGGCCTCGTCGCGCTCGGGATCATCATAGCTGTCGCGGACCGGGGGCTTTTCGCGGTTCGACAGGGGCAAAAAGCCGATCAGGCGGCGGACCTCGCTGAGGGCCTCCAGATCGTTCTCGAAGGCACCGTCAGCGACGCCGGACTTCTGGGAGTGGACGCGGGCGCCGCCGAGGTCCTCGTGGGTGACCACCTCATTGGTGACCGTCTTCACCACATCGGGGCCGGTGACGTACATGTAGGACGTGTCCTTCACCATGAAGATGAAGTCGGTGATGGCGGGAGAATAGACATCGCCGCCGGCGCAGGGCCCCATGATGACGCTGATCTGGGGGATGACGCCCGAGGCCAGGGTGTTCTGCAGGAAGATGTCGGCATAGCCGGCCAGGGCCTCGACCCCCTCCTGGATGCGCGCGCCGCCGGCGTCGAACAGGCCGATGATCGGGGCACCGTTGGTCAGGGCCATGGTCTGGATCTTGACGATCTTGGCCGCGTGCGCGCCGGAAAGAGAACCGCCGAAGACCGTGAAATCCTTGGAGAAGACATAGACCAGGCGGCCGCCGATGGTGCCGCGTCCCGTGACCACGCCGTCGCCGGGGATCCGCTGGGCCTCCATGCCGAACTGGGTCGAGCGGTGCTCGACGAACATGTCGGTCTCCTCGAAGGAGCCCTCGTCCAGCAGCACATCGATGCGCTCGCGGGCGGTCAGCTTGCCCTTGGCGTGCTGGCTGGCGATGCGGGTCTCGCCGCCGCCGAGCTTGGCGGCCGCGCGGCGGGCTTCGAGCTGGTCGAGGATGTCTTGCATGGTCCGGTCGCTTTCCGTGTGTCGCCCACGGGATTAGAAGCCGCGCGCGGAGGTGGCAATCCTTCCCCGTCGGGGAAGACCCTTAGCCCAGCGCCCGGAACCACCGGTCCAGCATCACGGCTTCGGCCCGGCGGGCGGCGGTGCGTTCGGCGGCTTCGGCGTCGACGCCCCACTGCCGTTCCTGGAAGGATTCGTCGAGGCGGCTGAGGTCGAAGGCGGCCTCGCCCGACAGCGCGCCACGATGGACCGCGAGCCCGAGCACGGCCGACCCCAGCAGGGGGACGGCGGTCGCCAGACCGGTCAGGGCAAAGTCGTCGAGGCGCAGGGCCAGATCCTGAATCCGCGCGATGGCGGCCGGATCCTGCGGACGATGGACAATGCCCTCGGCCGCCTCGAGGATCACGCCCAGTTCCAGCGCCGCCCAGTCGCGCCAGGGCGTCCATTCGCGCGCCTGTTCGAGGGCCAGCGAGGTCGGATGGTCGGCGAGGTAGCAGAGCAGGTCCGAGCCGGCGAAGGCGGCGATCTCTTCGGCCACGGCCTCGCGCACCTGGGGGACGCGGTCGATGGCGGTCGAGGCCAGGCGGGTGGCCGGCATCGTCCCGGGATCGATGAACTCGCCCTGGGCGGCCCATTCCCCGGCCACCAGCCGGGCAGCGGCCTCGGTCGGCAGGGTCAGCCTTGCATGGGCGGGGGTCTTCGGCGTGCGCCCGTCGAGGGTGACGCTCCAGCCGCCCTCCCCTTCGGCCACATCCACAGAGGTCCAGAAGCGTTTCAGCCGCTCTTCGGATTCGCGAAAGCCCTTGCGGGCGGCGACATTGGGATCGAGGGGCGGAATGTGGCTCATCGGGCGTCTCAGGCGGCGCGGGTCAGGTCGGCGAAGCCGTCCAGCACCACGGTCAGTTCGGCGAAGGATCCGGCGACGTGGCGGGCCCCGGCGGCCCGCTGTTCCTCGACGGTATGAAAGCCCCAGGCGACGCCCAGCGGCAGGACGCCGGCGTTGACCGCCATGGTGATGTCATGGGCGGTGTCGCCGATCATGACCGTGGTCGCGGGCCCGGCGTCGCAGGCGGCCATGGCGGCGTGCAGCATGGCGGGATCGGGCTTGCCCGGTCCGTCCTCGGCGCAGTGGGACGAGATGAACAGATCGGCCCAGCCCTCGCGGGCCAGATTGCGGGCCACGCCGCGGCGGTTCTGGCCCGTCGCCAGCGCCAGCCGCCAGCCGTCGCGATGCAGGCGGCGCAGGGTCGTCATGGCGTCGGGATAAAGCGGCTCCTCATGGCCCTGTTCGTACATACGATTGAAGCTGGCGCGGAAGCCGGCGATGAAGCGGGCGAGGTCCGCGGGGCCGAGGTCCGGCTCCAGCACCGCCATGCCGTGCTCGAGCGTCAGGCCGACGATCTGGCGGACCCGGTCGTAATCCGGTTCCGGCAAGCCGAGATCGCGCGCGGCTTCGCAGGCGGCGCGGTGAATCGAGGCGCGGCTGTCGACCAGGGTGCCGTCGATGTCGAAGACCGCCAGGGGCCGGGTCAACACACACCCTTCCGTGCATCCCGGCGAATGCCGGGACCCAGATCACAAAGCCGGATGGACGGGACCAATCGCCGGTTTCCCCTGCGGCGAAACTCCCGCTCTCCCTCTGGCTCCCGGCATTGGCCAGGATGCACGGTCACGAGGCTGCTCAACGCTGCCGCCTCACGCCCTCGAACGGATCGCTCTCGTTGCCTTCGGCCTCCTCAAAGCCGAAATGGGCGAAGCCGGCGCGCATTTCAGGGCTCAGGGGGGCCTCGACCACCAGCATGCCGCCGGACGGGTGTTCCAGCTCGATCCGGCGCGCATGAAGCTGGAGCTTCAGGCCGATGGACAGTTCCTTCGATTTCTCGTCGCCGTATTTGGGATCGCCGAGGATCGGATGACCGATCGCGGCCATATGGGCGCGCAGCTGGTGGGTCCGGCCGGTGAAGGGGCGCAGGGCCATCCAGGAAGCGCGGTGGGCGGCGCGGCTGATGGTGGCGAAGGCGGTCTCGGCCGGTTCGGCGCGCGGGTCCTTGCGGTCGGCGGGACGCATCATCTCGAAATCGTTGATGCCGGTCTTCTTCAGCGGCATGTCGATCTGACCGGCGGCGGGCTTGGGATTGCCGATGACGATGGCCCAGTAGGTCTTCTTGGCCTGACGCCGGGCGAAGGCACCGGCCAGCCGCTTGGCCGCCTCGGGGCCCTTGCCCAGCAGCAGGACGCCGGAGGTGTCGCGGTCGAGGCGGTGGACGAGGCGCGGGCGGTCCATCCCCTCGCCCCAGGCCGACAGCAGGCGGTCGACGTGGCGGCTGGTCTTGGTGCCGCCCTGGACGGCCAGGCCGTGCGGCTTGTTGATGGCGATGACCATGTCGTCCTCATAGAGGACCAGCGACTTGGCGAACTTTATATCCTGTGGGGACAGGGTGTGGACATCGCCGGCCTGGCGCGAGGTGTCGTCGGGGATCGGCGGCACGCGCACGGCGGCACCGGCGGTCAGGCGGCCTTCGGGCTTGATACGGGCCCCGTCGACACGGATCTGGCCGCTGCGGGCCATCTTCTGCACCTGGATGTTGGACAGATGCGGCCAGCGCCGGCGGAACCAGCGGTCCAGCCGGATGCCGTCCTCGGCCTCGGCGACATAGAGGGTCTGGACCTCCCGTTTCGGCGCGGGTTCGGACTCTTGAATGGGTTCGTCAGTCACAAGGCGGCTCCGAAGGCGCGGCGGGCGACCATCAGGCCGATAAACAGGGCGAGCGCCGAAAGCGCCACCGAGGCGGCGACGTAACCGCCCGCCATGGCCAATTCACGGCGCTCGATCATCAGGGCCGTCTCCAGCGAAAAGGCCGAGAAGGTGGTGAAGCCGCCCAGCACGCCGACGGCCGCGAACAGGCGGATGGACTCGCCATGCACCCCGCCGCGGAAGGCCAGCCAGCCGGCCAGCAGGCCCATCAGCAGGCCACCGGCGACATTGACCGTCAGCGTGGCCCACGGCCAGGCGGTCGCCGGCAGCAGGCGTCCGATCCCGTAACGGGCCACGGCCCCGAGGGCGCCCCCGGCTGCGACGATCAGAAAACGTGTCATGACGCGGGGCTTATACCGGACTCGGCGGGGAAGCGAAGGCATGGCGGGCAAGGACGGACCGGGCGTCTGTCTGAAACTTCACTTGCCCCGGATACCGGTTAACGGTGATACCTGACCAGCGGCGCCGCTTCGCGTCCGAGGGGAACGCCGTCGGCCCGGCGGCGCGATCTGCCATACTGAAGGGCTGACGATTCAAGGGACCGCCGAAGCGCCATGTCGCACGACGATCACAACCACGGCCACGACGCCCATCCGCACGACAGCGGCCACGGCGGCCATGGCGAGGACGCCCGGCTGCAGGCCGCGCCGAATCCTCCGCCACGCGGCGCAGAGGACAGCCCGAACCGGGCCATACCGCAGGCGACGCCGAGCCACGGCCGCGCGCCCTTGCGCGGTGGCGACGGCATCCTGCGCCCGATTCAGGAAAGCGAGTATTTCGCCTCCACGCCCGAGGCGGAGGCGATCGTCTCCTCGCATATCGACGAATATTTCAACCAGCCGCTCGACATCTTTCCGTTCTGGGAGACCGACGGGAAGCCGGACCGGTTCCACGTCCTGTACAGCCGCCAGATCGAGGAGCGGTTCCCGGTCGACACCGACATCCGCAGCCGCATCCACGGCTATGGCCGGCGCGTGTTCCGCGCCCTGCTGGTCCATGTGACGATCAAGCGGCTGAGCCAGGCCGGGGCGCTGGCCGCCTTCGCCGCCCTGGCCATCCTCGGGTCGGGCCTCTTCACCGGCTGGACAGGATCGGCCCCCATGGGCCTCGCCCTCGCCGCCGGCGCGATGATCGCCGCCTTCGGCCTGTATTGGGGCCTGCAGGCCGTGCTGTTCATCCAGTACCGGTTCCAGCTCGAGAACGATTCCTACGAACTGTCGCGCGAGATCGTGCAGCGGACCCGTGAGCTGCAGAATCTGTTCACCAGCGCCCGCGCCTTGGCAGACCAGGCCGAGACCCAGTTCGCCAACGACGGCAAGGCCTGGGGCCAGCGCGCCATGTATCTGACGCGGCTGACCATGTGGCTTGGCGCGCGCATGGAATATCTCGAAAAGCACGTCCAGATGGAGCTGTGGCGGGTGCGCCGCGAGCGCTACTGGATGCGCTGGGCGCAACGGATCATGACGCCGCTGGTGCTGATCGTGGGCCTCGTGGTGCTGGCCCTTGAGCCGGCACCCGCGACCGGCGAAGCAGGCTTCCGCGCCCTGCAGGGTCTGGCCGCCGTGCTGGGCGTGCTGGTCAGCTGGCTGTCCTACTACCGCTGGCGCACGCCGGTGGCCGCCATCCAGGACAAGCTGGGAGTCGACGGCTGGGTCCGCTACGCCTCGCTGGATGTCGACAATGCCGTCTCGGACCAGGTGCGGCGCGACAAGGAGCGGCTGGTCGAGTACCGCGCGCTGACGCGCGGCGGGCGGTAGGGTCCATCGCACTCCGTGCATCCCCGCGAAGGCGGGGATGCACGACGGTAAATCCTACCGTCGCAGGGCGTCCTGCACACCGCGGGCGTCATAGGCCTCCGGGCGGTCGGGCCTGGCTCCGTGGCCCATCATGATCTCGAGGGTCGTCGCGGTCGACGATGGACCGCTGATGTTCAGGGCGACTCCCACACCGACCCCCGACGTCGAATAGCTGCCATGGCGACCGGACGAGCGCCCCGACCCGTAACCGAGGCCGAGGCTGGGCTGCACACCCCCGGCGCTGTCAGGACGGCCGTCGATCCAGCGCTGGGTGACCTGGAACCAGTCATAGCCCTGCGACGTCGTCAGCTCGGCCGCGCGAAGCAGGGCCATGTCGGCGACCGGCCCCGGCGCGCCGACGCCGGTGTAGGTGACGCGGAACCGGTTGGATTCGATGCGTTGTTCGGCATAGCCCTGCCCCCCCGGCGACATCTGCGCGCCGTAGGGTGCGAGACTGGCGCAGGCGGACAGGGCGAGGCCGGCGGCGGCGATCAGAGGCAGTCTGAAACGGGTCATGATGAAACTCCGAAGGTTCATGCAATAGCGTCAGCCACCGGCTGAGGTTCCTGTGTCCGCGTCCGTGACCGCGCGTCTAGAGGCCGGCGGCGCGCTTGAGCGTCTCGAAATCGTCCGGCGCGGGTGCCTCGACCGTGCGGTAGCCCCCTTCCGGATGGGGAAAGGTCAGTTTCGCCGCATGCAGCATCAGTCGCGGTGCGGCGCGGCCGGCGAAGGTCAGCGCGCCGCCGTAGCGGGCGTCACCGGCCAGTGGACGGCCGATCGCGGCCATGTGCACGCGCAGCTGGTGCATCCGTCCGGTCGCCGGATCCAGTTCAACCAGTGCCCCGTCATCGGACGCGGACAGTGTGCGATAGCGGCTCAACGCCGCCTGGGCACCGGGCGTGTCGGCGTCGACCGCGCGCATATAGCTTTCGCGGCCGATCTCCTGGCGCAGCAGCGGCCGGTCGATGGTACCGGCGCGCGGCTCCGGGGCCGCCGACACCAGGGCCAGATAGGTCTTCTTGAATCGCCGCGCCTGCATCGCCTTGCCGAGGAAGCCCGCCGCCGGCTTGGTCTTCGCCGCCAGAATGACGCCCGAGGTGTCGCGGTCCAGCCGGTGCACCAGATCGGGCCGTTTGCCGTTCGAGCGGGCGAAGGCCCAAAGCAGGTCGTCCAGGGTATGCGCCTGGATGCGGCCGCCCTGGCTGGACAGGCCGGCGGGCTTGTTGAAGGCGATCACGGCCTCGTCCTCATGGATCACCCATGACCGGACGGCGGCGATGTCATCTTCGGACAGGTTGGCAGGCGAACGGTCGGTCACCGCGCCTGCATAGGCGAAAGACCGACCGTCCGTCAGCCCCTCAGCGCAGAACGCCCTTCTTGACCATGGTCCAGGCGTACCAGGTGAAGAAGGCGCAACCGGCGGCGATGACGAAGTTCATGATGATGATCATCGACGAGGCCACCTTGACCCCGTCCTTCATCATGAAGCCCATCACCTTGCCGCTGTCGCTGAGTCCGTAGACGTACAGCAGGCTGAGCAGAAAGGCCCCGAACGACACCGCGAACACCGGAAAGGCCAGCTTGTTGCGCATCAGCAGCAGCAGCGAGCCGAGCACCCCGCCCCATACGCCGATCGCCCAGACCGCCGTCATCCAGACCGGCATGGTGTCATAATAGGCGATCTGATCGGGCGTCATGCCGGACGCGGCCATATGGGTCGCGCCCTGGGTCATGCTCATCGTGTAGTCATAGCCGCCGTAGGCGTTCCACAGAACGGCGATCACGCCCACCACCCACAGGTGCCAGGGCGTCCGGGTCGTCATCGAAGTCGTATCGGTCATCTTCCCCTCCCAAGGTTGATCGATCCCGGGAGGTTAGACCAAAAATCGACGTTACGGCAACGCTAGCCCGGTTCCCCTGCCTGGATCGCGGACCGCATCGCCGCCCAGCGTTCCAGACGTTCCCTGAGCTTGGCCTCGTGCCCTTCGCCCTTGGGGGCGTAGAAGACACGGCGCTCCATCCCGTCGGGGAAGAAGTTCGCGCCCGAGAAGCCCTCGGGCGTGTCGGGGTCGTACTGATAGCCCTGGCCATAGCCCAGCGACTTCATCAGCTTGGTCGGTGCATTGCGGATATGCGCCGGGGGCATGAGAGATCCGGTCTCCGCCGCCGCCCGCTTCGCCGCCTTGAAGGCCTCATAGACCCCGACCGACTTGGGCGCGGTGGCGAGGTGGACCACGGCCTGGGCCAGGGCCAGTTCGCCTTCGGGGGACCCCAGAAAGTCGTAGGTATCCTTGGCGGCATTGGCGACCAGCAGGGACAGGGGGTCGGCCTCGCCGATGTCCTCGACCGCCATGCGCACGATCCGGCGCGCCAGATACAGCGGATCCTCGCCGCCGTTCAGCATCCGCGCCAGCCAGTACAGGGCCGCATCCGGGTCGGACCCTCGAACCGATTTATGCAACGCTGATATGAGGTTGTAGTGTTCTTCTCTGCTCTTGTCGTAAGCTGGCGCACGCTTCTGCAGGATGCCGGCCAGGGCCTGGACATCCAACGGCTCCGTCGACGTCAGATCGAACAGCACCTCTGACATGGTCAGCAGGTAGCGGCCGTCGCCGTCGGCCAGCGCCGCCAGCGCCTGACGCGCATCGGGGGTCAGAGGCAGGGCCTTTCCCTCCTGCGTCTCAGCCCGGATCAACAGTTGATCAAGAGCGAAATCATCCAGTCTTTTCAGGACGTAGACCTGGGACCGGGAGAGCAGGGCTCCGTTGAGCTCGAACGAGGGATTCTCGGTCGTGGCCCCGACAAGGGTGATGATCCCCTCCTCCACAAACGGCAGGAAACCATCCTGCTGGGCACGGTTGAAGCGGTGGATTTCGTCAACGAACAGCAGCGTCGACTGACCGGCCGCGCGGCGCATCCGGGCGGCCTCGAACGCCTTCTTCAGGTCGGCGACGCCCGAGAAGACGGCGCTGATCTGCTGGAACTGGTAGCCGGCGGCCTGGGCCAGAAGGCGGGCGATGGTGGTCTTGCCGGTGCCCGGCGGGCCCCACAGGATCATCGAGCCCAGCCGCCCGGCCTCGACCATGCGCCGGATCGGCCCGCCCGGCCCCAGAAGGTGGTCCTGCCCCACGACCTCGTCGAGGGTGCGCGGCCGCAGGCGGTCGGCCAGCGGCGCGTCTGGAGGGTGGATGCCGGAGGCTTCGAACAGGTCGGTCATGGACGGCCACAGATAGGCGTTCCGGGCCGGCATTTCACGCGTTAGTATCGCTCAGTCCCAGGAGACAGACATGGCCGACCCGAACCCGATCCCGTCCGGCGGCGTCATCCCGTATCTGACCATTCCCTCGCGCGGCGGACAGGCGGCGGTCGAATTCTATCGCGCCGCCTTCGGGGCCGAGGAGCTGTTCCGCAATCTGGCCGATGACGGCGAGCGGCTGATGCACAGCCGGCTGGTCATCAACGGCGGGCTGGTGATGCTGTCCGACGAGTTCCCCGAATTCGGTCATCCGGCCGACGTCGTCCCCGCGGGCGTCGCCCTGCATCTGCAGGTCGACGACGCCGATGAGTGGTGGAACCGCGCCATCCGGGTCGGCGGCGTGCCGCTGATGCCCCTGGCGGACCAGTTCTGGGGCGACCGCTACGGGCGGCTGATGGACCCGTTCGGCCACACCTGGTCGATCGCCGCGCCGATCGCAACCTGAACCCTTCCGGAACCCGTCAGCGGATCGTGCCGCTGATCCTCTGCCCCCGGCGGCTTATGGTGAGTTCGGACCCGCGCGCGACATTGACCAGTTGCTGGACCGAGGTGACCGCGCGGCCGTTGATCGACAGGACGATGTCGCCGCCCTGCAGACCGGCGCGCTGGGCGTAGCCCCGGCGCACCTCGCCGATGATGACCCCCGTGGCGAACGGATCGCCACCCAGGCTGTCGGCCAGCGCCGGATTGAGCGCCAGCACCTGCGCCCCGGCCAATGCACCGGACTGGATCACGGCGGCCCCCTTGACGTCGGCATCCCCCGGAAGACGTTGCACCCGCGCGTCGAGGGTCTCGGAGCGCCCGTCACGCAGCACCGCGACCTGCACCGTGTCGTTCGGCTCGCGTGTGCCGACGCGGAAATTCAGCCCGCCCTGGTCGTTGATCTCGGCCCCGTCGATGGCCGTGATGACGTCGCCCTCCCGCAGTCCCGCGCGCGCCCCCGGTCCGTTCGGCCAGACCTCGGTGACCACCAGTCCCTGCGGCCGCTCGAGGCCGAGGCTGCGGGCGACGTCGGCGCTGACGCTGTCGCCCTTCACCCCCAGCCAGGGCCGGACCACGGCGGTGGCCCCGCCCACGGCCGAATCCACCACCCGCTTCACCGCCGCGGCCGGCACGGCAAAGCCGACGCCCGACGACGAGCCCGAGCGCGAGAAGATGGCGGTATTGATACCGATCAGGTCGCCGTCCATGTCCACCAGCGCCCCACCGGAATTGCCCGGATTGATGGCCGCGTCGGTCTGGATGAAGGAGCCGCTGTCGCTGATCCCCGTCTCGGTCCGGTTCAGGGCCGAGATGATGCCGTTGGTCACCGTCTGGCCGACGCCGAACGGATTGCCGATGGCCAGGACCAGGTCGCCGATCTGCTGTTCCTCGCGGTCGTCGATGTTCAGCGTCGGCAGGCGCTCGTTGACGCCTTCCAGCTGCAGCACGGCGATATCGGAGCGTTCGTCGGCCAGGACGACGCGGGCGTCGAATTCGCGCCGGTCGTTCAGCACCACCTTGATCTGCTGCATGCCGTTGATGACGTGATAGTTGGTCACCACCACGCCGGTGGACCGAACGATGACGCCGGACCCGACCGACCCTGTCTGCCGTTGGCCGGGGATTCCCCAGAAGGGGTCACGGACCTGTTGCACGCCGCGGGCGGAAACATTGACCACGGCCGGGGCCGCGGTGCGGACCACGGGGGCAAAGCTGGCCTTCATCGACATGGAGTCGCCCGGGACCACCCGGTTATCGGCGAAGACCCCGTCCTGCGCCCTTGTATCGTTGGGCTGGCTGCAGGCGGCGAGGGTCAGGGCGGCGGCGATGGCGAGCGTGCGGGGCGTCATGGTCATCCGGTCTGGTCAGAAGGGCTATCAAGCGCCGCTATTCCGCACCGGCTTTTCGACCGGATCAAGGCGAGGGCGAGGCCTCAACGGACGCGGCGTCGCGCCGTTCCGCCCCCCGCCCGACCCACCAGCCGATGAGGGCGGCGAGCAAGAGGACCATGGCCGCCAGATAGAAGGCCAGGCCGGGCATCTGGATGACCGCGAACTCGCCCACCGACAGTGAATAGACCCAGCCGAAGACCAGCGGCGACATGACGCCGGCCATGGAGGCCACACTCATGTTCGCGCCCTGAAGCTGACCCTGCTCGTCCTCGCCGACTCGGCGGGTCATGAGGGATTGCAGCGTCGGCATGGCCAGACCCCACAGGGCATTGGGCAGCATGGCCAGGATGAACATGAGGCCGTCCGGGGCCCAGCCCATCGCCGCGATCCCGACCGTGCCGCCGACCAGACCCAGCACCATCGTCGTCCGGTCGCCCAGCCGCTTGACGACCGGCCCGACGAGGACGCCCTGCACCCCCATGTCCAGCACCCCGACGAGGGCCAGCAGGAGGCCGACCTCACGCGGGCCCCATCCGTAGCGCCAGGCCGCATACAAGACGAACACCGCCGAAAAGACGTGGTGGGCGAAATAGAGCAGGAAATTGACGACCGACAGGCCGCTGAGCTCGGGGTGACGGCGCAGCAGGATCAGGGAGCCGAGGGGATTGGCCCGCTTCCAGCTGAAGGCCATCCGCTTCTCGACCGGCAGGCTCTCGGGCAGCACCAGCAGGCCGTAGAGGAAGGCCAGGGTCGACAGGCCGGCGGCGAACCAGAAGGGCACGCGCGGGCCGAACTCGCCGAGGAAGCCGCCCAGCACCGGCCCCAGAACGAAGCCGAACGAGAAGGCCGCCCCGATCAGGCCATAGGCCCTCGCCCGCCGTTCCGGTGCGGTGATGTCGGCCATATAGGCATAGACGGTGGTGAAGCTGGACGAGGTGATCCCGGCGATGATCCGCCCCAGCGCCAGCCACCACAGGTTCGGCGCGACCGCCATCAGCACATAGTCCAGGGCCAGGCCGGCGCAGCTGATCAGGATGACAGGGCGACGTCCGTACTTGTCCGACAGGGAGCCGATGATCGGCGAGCAGATGAACTGCATCCCCGCCCACAGGGCCACAAAGACGCCGTTGATGACGCCCGCGCGGGCGTTCGAGCCAACGAAATCCTCGATCAGCTGCGGCAGGACCGGGATGATGATCCCCATGGCCACGATGTCGAGCACGGCCGTCACAAAGATGAAGGCGAGCGCGGCGCGGTGGGTGCGGAGACGGGAGAGCGCGGACATGGACAGGCTTGTTCGAGGGACGGGCCTTCTAGCCGACCCGGGCGCGCCCGTCAGCCCTGTGATACCATCAGGACGGAGGCCCCCATGACCAACTTCCTTCAGGTAACGCCCTTCCTGCACGTTGCGGACCTGCAGAAGGCATTGGACTTCTTCACGGACATTCTCGGCTTCGCCGTGCCGTTCCGGCAGCCGGGCTATGCCTACATCCATCGCGAGACGGTCGGCTTCCGCCTGCTGCAGGCCGAGGACGGCGAGGCTCCGCCGGGCCATCGGCGTTTCGCCTACTATATCGACGTACGCGACGTGGACGCCCTCTATGCCGAGCTGAAGCCGCGGCTCGACACCCTGCCCCCCGGCGACGTGCATGGACCGGCGGACAAGCCCTATGGCCAGAGGGAGCTTCTGGTTCTGGCTCCCGACGGTGAGCTGATCGCCTTCGGTATGGCGAGCCCGCAAGCCGGGGTTGCGAAAGCTTAATGTGGCACCGCCTTGCGCGAACCGGCCGCGCAAGGCCAAGCTGAGCGCATGACAACCGTGATCGAGACCCGTGGCCTCACCAAGACCTACGGAACCGTGCGCGCGCTGGACGGGCTGGACCTGTCGATCCCGCGCGGCGGCGTCTACGGCGTGCTGGGGCCCAACGGGGCCGGCAAGTCGACGCTGTTCCGCATCCTGCTGGGCCTGATCCGCGCCTCGGACGGGACGGCGACCATCATGAACGGGCCGGTCGGCGACATCGCCCACATGCGCCTGACGGGCTCTATGATCGAGACCCCGCGCTATCCCCCCTATTTGACCGCACGGCAGGTGCTGCGCTGGCTGGCGCTGGAGCACGGCATCGCCGGTACGGCGGACATTCCATACTGGCTGGAGCGGGTCGGGCTGTCCGAAGCGGCAGACCGCAAGGTGCGTGGCTTCTCCGTGGGCATGATGCAGCGCCTCGGCGTCGCCGCCGCCCTGATCAGCAAGCCCGAGCTGATCATTCTGGATGAACCGACCAGCGGCATGGACCCTCCGGGCATCCAGGAGATGCGGGCCCTGATCCGCAGCCTGGCCAATGACGACGGCCTGACCGTGATCCTGGCCAGCCACCAGCTGCTGGAGGTCCAGCGCGTCTGCGACCGCGTCGCCATCCTGAACAAGGGCAGGCTGGTACGCGAGGGCGCGGTCAGCGAACTGACCGCCGTCGGCGAACGCCTGCGCGTGTCGGCCGGACCGGTCGACAAGGTTCTGTCCGTGCTGGGTGCCAAGGGCGTCCGCGATGGCGACGCCGTTCTGGCCGACATCTCGCGCGCGGACGGACCCGCCTTGATCCGCGCCCTGGTCGAGGCCGGGGTCGACATCAGCGAGGCGCGCTGGGTCGGGACGGACCTCGAGGCCATCTTCTTCACCGAGACGGGTGCCGTGCAGGCACCGGAGACGATCCATGCTGGTTGACGCTATTCGCGCCGAAGGCTTCCGCCTGTCGAAGAACAGGACCGCCCTGTTCTGGAGCCTCGCCTTCGTGCCGATCATCTCCGTGGCGATCGGGGCCCTGACCAATTTCGTGCTGAAAGGCAGTTCGACCAAGCTGCTGGTCGACGGCAAGGCCCCGGATCAGATCAAGCTGATGCTGGCCGGTGGACCGCTGGACATGGGCCAGGCGATGGTGTCGGCGGCGGGCAATTTCGCCAATCCCCTGGTGCTGCTGTTCGTCCTGATCGGCGCGGCGACCCTGTACGCCGGCGATTATCGCTGGGAGACCTGGCGTCTGATCAGCGCGCGCAACAGCCGTGCCAATCTGCTGCTGGCCAAGCTGGCCGTCGTGGCCGTGCTGGCCCTGACGGCCATGGGTTTCATGCTGGTGGCGAGCGTGATCGAGAATCTGATCAAGGCGGCGGTGTTCGAGCGGAGCCTGACCTTCTCCCTGACCGGAGAGATGGCCGGTCAGTTCCTCGGCTTCGCGGGCCTGTCCTGGCTGCGCATCCTGCAGTTCGCCATGATGGGGATGCTGGCGGCGGTCGTGACCCGCTCACTGCTGGCGGCGCTGTTCGTGCCGCTGGTGTTCGGCGTGGCCCAGTTCTTCACGCCCCAGATGCTCGGGCCAATGGGCGTCATGCCTGACGCCTGGCTGGCGATCCTGGTGAATCCGGGCGCGGCAGCGGATGCGGTCAAGACGATGATCGAGGGCGGACCCGGGGCAGCCGCCCTGCCCGACGGCCTGACGGTCAAGGCGTGGGCCAGCCTGGCGCTGTGGACGTTCGGCCCGCTGGCCGCGTCGCTGGCGTGGTTCCCACGACAGGATCTGTCGAAGGAGTAGCGGTCAGAACCGCTTTTCCATCCACACGTTGCAGCGCGCATAGGGCGTCGGTCGGGGCGGCAGGTCGACGAAGCCGAAACGGTGATACAGGGCGATGGCGTGGGTCTGGGCCGCATTGGTCTCCAAATACAGGCGCGGCGCGCCCCCGACCCGCGCCGCCGCCTCGCAGGCCTCCAGCAGCCGCCAGCCGAGATTGAGGCCGCGCGCGCCTTCGGCGACGGCCATCTTGCCGACCTCGTAGCCGCCGTCGGCCATGGCCATCAGGGAGCAGCAGCCGACGGGCGTGCCGTCACGCAAGGCCATGAAGATGTGGCCGCCCCTGTCGAGGATCGCGCCCTGCGGATCGCTGAGCACCAGATGGTCCTTCGGCTCGAGCGCGTACCCGCCGGCAACCAGCCAGGCCTCGTTCAGCGCCCGCCAGGCGGAGGCATGATCGGGGCGGTAGGTGACGATGTCGATCATCGGGCCCTCGTCGCGTCTCCACTCAGAAAGACGATCTCGACCCTCATCCCTTGGCCGGGACCGGACTGCACGTCCATCCGGGCGCTCGCGTTCTGCAGCAGGGAGCGGACGATCAGGGCCGACAGCTTGCCCGGCTTGGGCCATGCATATCCCTCCGGCAAACCGATCCCGTCGTCCGCGACGATGATCCGGCAGCCTCCGGTCCCGTCGGTCGTGCAGTGCAGGGTGATCGAGCCGCCGGCCCCGTCCTTGAAGGCGTGCTTCAGGGTGTTGGTCATCAGTTCGTTGACCACAAGCCCCGCCGGCATGGCGACGTCCAGGGAGACCGGCCACATCTCGACCTGCAGGTCGAGATGGATGCCCTCCACGGCGTGAGCCCGCATGACCGCCGAGGCGATCTCGCTCAGATAGATCCCGAGATCGATCTTTCCGTCGCCCTCCCCCTCGCTCATGGCGCGATAGAGCAGGCCGAGGGCCTCGACCCGCCCGGCCAGTCGATCAAAACCCTCGCCCGTCGAGAGGTCCGAAACGCCCCGCGCCTCCACCCGGATGAGCGCGGTGATCATTTGAAGGTTGTTTCGGACCCGATGCTGAAGCTCCTTCAGCTGGGTGTCCTTTTCCTGGACCTGTTCCTCGAGCTGCTCAAGGATCGACGGGGTCCGGGTGGCCGCCGCGACGAGCGCCACCAGTCTGAAAGCCGGCGCGCCCTCATCGTCCTCGATCAGGCTCGACCATGCGTCCACCAGCAGGGTGCCGTCCTCGTGAGGCATGTTGAAAGTGCCGAGGTAGTCGGCCCCGTCGATGATCGCCTGACCGAGCGATACCGGCGACTCCGCCCCCAGGGCCGCCCCCGGCAGGCCCTGCCACCCCCTGCCGAGGACCGCCGCGTTCAGCTGGCCCGACAGGCGCTCGAACTCGTGATTGGCATAGACCACCTTCTCGGGCGGACCGAGTTCCGCGACCGCCACCGCGATCGGGATCCGGTCGAGGAACTGTTTGAACCGATCCTGCTCGAGGGCGAAGGAAAGATCAGAGCCCTCGATGCTCACAGGAAACTCTGCCGAAGACATCCATACTACCCCGGAGCCGCCACGAACGCGCGGCTCCTTCCACGTCTGTCTAGAGGACCGGCGCGCCATAGGCCATCTGTGCATCGTCCAGGGTGCGCCAGCGACCGCGGGCGGTGAGCCGCCCGGACGGACAGTCAGGTTCGATCCGCCGCCTCTCCCGGCCCAGATGAAAAAGGGCGGCCCGCTGTACGCGGACCGCCCTTTGTCGAGCCCTGGAAGAGGAAGCGTGCTTACGCTTCGTCGTCGGCTTCGATGGCATAGACCGGACCCGAGTCCAGGCCCTTGGCGTCGGCATCGCGATCGACGAACTCGATCACGGCCATGGCGGCGTTGTCGCCGTGGCGATAACCGGCCTTCATGATCCGGATATAGCCGCCGTTGCGGTCGGCGTAACGCGGTCCGATCGTCTCGAACAGCTTGCCGACCTGCGGCACGTCACGCACCTGGCTGATGGCCTGACGACGCGCGTGCAGGTCGCCCTTCTTGGCGAGCGTGACCAGCTTCTCGACGAAGGGACGGAGTTCCTTCGCCTTGGGAAGCGTGGTCGTGATCTGCTCATGCTTGATCAGCGACGCAGCCATGTTGGCGAACATGGCGGTCCGGTGTGCGCTCGTACGACCGAGCTTGCGATAGGCGGCGCCGTGGCGCATCGGGGTCTCTCCTACTCAGCCCTGGTTTCCACCGTGGTGGACCTTGAGCTCTCTCATTCTAACCGCTCCGCGACCTCCCAGAACACTGGAATGGGTCAAGGGCGGAGGGTTGAAACTAGATCTGGTCGTCGAACTTCTTGGCCAGGTCTTCGATGTTTTCGGGCGGCCAGTTCGGCACGTCCATACCGAGGCTGAGCCCCATGGTCGTGAGAACTTCCTTGATCTCGTTCAGCGACTTGCGGCCGAAGTTCGGGGTGCGAAGCATTTCGCCCTCGGTCTTCTGGATCAGGTCGCCGATGTAGACGATGTTGTCGTTCTTCAGGCAGTTGGCCGAACGCACCGACAGTTCCAGCTCGTCCACCTTCTTCAGCAGAGCCGGATTGAAGGGCAGGTCCGGCTTGCCGTCGGCGGCTTCCACGGCCTTCTTGGGCTCGTCGAAGGTGATGAAGATCTGCAGCTGGTCCTGCAGGATGCGCGAGGCATAGGCCACGGCATCCACCGGCGAGACCGCACCATTGGTCTCGACCTCGAGGATCAGCTTGTCATAGTCCAGCGACTGGCCCTGACGGGTCGGCTCGACGCGATAGGCGACGCGCTTGACCGGCGAATACAGGGCGTCGACGGCGATCAGGCCGATCGGCGCGTCTTCCGGACGGTTCATTTCCGAAGCCACATAGCCCTTGCCGTTCTGGACGGTCAGTTCCATGCGCACAGACGCACCGTCGTCCAGCGTGCAGATGACGTGGTCCGGGTTCAGGATCTCGATGTCGGCCGGAGCGTCGATCTGGCCGGCGGTCACGGCACCGGGGCCCGTGGCGCGCAGGGTCATGCGCTTGGGGCCTTCGGCGTGCATGCGCAGCGCCAGTTGCTTGATGTTCAGAACGATGTCGACCACGTCCTCGCGCACGCCTTCCAGCGACGAGAATTCATGGACCACGCCGTCGATCTGGATCGCGGTCACGGCGGCGCCTTGCAGCGACGACAGGAGAACGCGACGCAGGGCATTGCCGAGCGTCACGCCGAAGCCGCGTTCCAGGGGCTCGGCAACCAGGCGCGACTTGCGCTGCGGGTCGGAGCTCGCCTCGATCTGCGGCTTCTCGGGACGGATCAGCTCTTGCCAGTTACGTTCGATCATGGGTGTCCCTCGAAAACGGAGTTCGCCGGTCCCTCGCTCCTCGTCAGGGGCGGCAGGACCGGCGGAGATAGATAGTCGGTCGGTGTACGCTTAGACGCGGCGACGCTTGGGCGGGCGGCAGCCGTTGTGCGGCATCGGCGTGACGTCGCGGATGGTGGTGATGGTCAGGCCGACCGACTGGAGGGCGCGCAGGGCCGACTCACGGCCGGAGCCGGGACCCGAAACGTTGACTTCCAGCGTCTTGACGCCGTGTTCCTGGGCCTTCTTGCCGGCGTCTTCGGCGGCCATCTGGGCGGCGTACGGGGTCGATTTGCGCGAACCCTTGAAGCCCATGTGTCCAGCCGACGACCACGAGATCGCGTTGCCCTGGGCATCGGTGATCGTGATCATGGTGTTGTTGAAGGACGCATTCACGTGGGCGACGCCCGAGGTGATGTTCTTGCGCTCGCGCTTCTTTACGCGACCCGGTTCCTTGGCCATGTGTCTGTCTTACTTCTTCTTGCCGGCGATCGGCTTGGCGGGACCCTTGCGGGTACGGGCGTTGGTATGGGTGCGCTGACCGCGGACCGGCAGGCCCTTGCGGTGACGCAGGCCGCGGTAGCAGGCCAGATCCATCAGACGCTTGATGTTCATCGACGTCTCGCGGCGCAGGTCGCCCTCGACGGTGTGATCACGGTCGATGGTCTCGCGAATCTGCAGGACCTCGGCGTCGGTCAGCTGGTTCACCCGGCGGGCGGGCTCGATGCCGACCTTGGACGTGATGTCCTTGGCGGCGTGGGCACCGATGCCATGGATGTACTGCAGCGCGATCTCCACGCGCTTGTTGGTCGGGATGTTGACACCAGCGATACGGGCCACGAAGCTCTCCAGATACGCGTTGGCGGACGCAACAAACGCTCCGGTCAACAGACCAGGAGCGCCGACGCCCTTCGCGGAAGCCGGCCTTATACAGGGGATTCAGTTTCCGTCAACGGTCGTCCGGTCGATCACGACTTCACAGAACCAGCAGGCCTCGGCCCCTATGGGGCTGCCCGGCGGAATGGCGACGGGATGCCGGGCAGCCGAGATCAGTTGATCCAGCCGCTCCCGGTCGTTCAGCAGGGCACCCAGCCAGCGGTCGTGCGCGCGCTGGAGCGGGTCCGCAGCCGTTGAGCGGCGCAGGACGACGGACAAGGCTCCAAGCCGCTGATCCACGAGGGCGGCCGCCGTGGAGGACAGATCGTCCCCACGCTGCAAGGCCGCCAGCGTCAGCACATAGCGGGCCTGAACCCGCCGCGCGGCCTCGGCGGCGGGCCCGGTCGCCGGCGCGAATACGGCACGGCCCGTGCGATCGATCACCTCGCCCAGCCCGAGGGTCTGCGGATCGCGGGCCTGGGCATTGACCAGCCGGTTGACGCGCTCGGGGGCGAACAGGGCCGACAGGGTGACGTCCGCCGCCGCGTCCGCGAGTGCGCCCGGGTCGAAGGCGCGACCGGTGCCCGCCTCGAACAATTCGGTCTCGTGCTGCGCATCGGCGTCGCCCGACTGCTGCGCGGCCAGCAAGTCCGACAGCGATTCGGACAGGGTCAGTTCGTCAGGCTCCAGCGTCGCCAGCAGGGCGTCCAGGGCCTCACGCTGACGGCCGGCCGGAACGGTGCCGGCGTTCTCGCGGCCATCCCCCGCCACGGGATAGGCATAGTCGACGCCCCCGACCCATTTGGCCACGGCGTCGACCTGGTAGCGGTGGAACAGATAGATCGGCACCAGACGACGGCGCAGGTCGTTGACGGCCTCGCCGCGCGGCATGGACGCCAGACCAAAGCGGTCGAGGGCGATCCGTCGAATGCGCATGATATGGCCCATCTCGGCCACGGGATCGGCACCATTGTCCCACAGACTGCCCCACGGCTGGGCGTCGCCGCCCACCCGGGCATCGGCGTCGGTGACGAATCGATACCGGCGGGCTCCCTCACGGGCCTTCGCGTCCAGCGTGGCGGCATCGGCCTCGCCGTACAGCCAGTCGATGGCGAACCGGTCCCAGCCCCCCAGGCCGGTTCCGTAGGCGTCCGACAGGTCCAGCCGTTCCCCGTCGATCCGGATCAGGGGCACCGGATAGTCCATCACCGAGGCCCGGTCCTGGGTCGAGCCGGCGAAATTGTGCATCAGGCCGATGGCGTGACCGACCTCGTGCGCGGCCAGTTGCCGAATCCGGGCCAGGGCCACGCGCTGCACCTCGGGACGGCCCGAACCCACCAGGCCGTCCAGGATCAGCATGTCCTGGCGGATCCGCAGCGACCCCAGCAGCACCGACCCCTTGACGATCTCGCCGGTCCGCGGATCGGCGACGCTCTGGCCATAGGACCAGCTGCGCGTCGCCCGGTTGACCCAGTTGATCACATTGTAGCGGGCGTCGAGCGGATCGACGCCTTCCGGCAGGACCTCGACCCTGAAGGCGTCGACATAGCCGGCGCGGTCAAAGGCCTCGGCCCACCAGCCCGCGCCCTCGACCAGCGCCGAGCGGATCGGCTCGGGCGCGGCGCGGTCGACATGGAAGACGATGGGCTCGACCACGGTCGAGCGGGCGGCGGCGGGGTCGGTCTTCTGAAGTCGAAAGCGTTGCGCCAGCCGGGTCACGATCGGTTGGTCGAGCGGGGCCGAGAAATCAGCGACCACCAGGTTGATGGCACCGGTGCGGGGATCAAAGGTCCGCGTCCGGTAGCCGTCGTCGGGCAGACGGATGAAGCTGTGGCGCACGGTGAAGGTCGCCCGGCGGGCGTCCGGCGCGATTCCCGAGACGGCCCCGCCCGGCTGATCGCTGGTGAAGGTCAGGCGGGCCTCGAGTTCCACATTGTCCGGAAAGGCCCGCGCCGCGCCCGTGTCGATCAGGGTCAGTTCCGGGACCGGCCGGAAGGTCCCCTGCCCGGTGCGTTTGAGCGAATCCGCAATCCCCGCGGCGTCCCAGGTCAGGAAGCCGCTGATGTCCACGATCGCCCCGCCGTCCGGCGTCGCCTGTTCGATCTTTCCGGCCCAGACCGTCGAGCCGAGGAAGGCGTCCCGGGCGGCGGCCTGTTCATCCGCACTGCCGCCGGCCGCGCGATACGCCGGATTTTCGTACTCGGCCACGACCCGGTCGCCGAGACGGCGGAAGGCCAGGATATGCGTCGGCCCGATCTGGGCGCGATCCAGGCCCGTCGTCGCCGACCCGACTCCGGTCCGGAGCGAGGTGTGGTGGATGACGCGCAGCATGACTCCGTCTGCCCCGGCCGGTGGCAGCTCGATCAGCATCCGCGCGCCCGCGTTGTCCGGGCGAACGGTGAACAGCCCTTCGAGGCGGGTAGCAGGGATGACGGGACCGGCCTGGGCGGCCGTGACGGGCCGTATCTCGCCCGCGGTGGCGCAGGCGGTCAGGACCGTGGCCGTGACGGTGATGAGGACAAGCAGCGACGCGCCTGAATATCTGAAAGCCAAGACCACACCCCGTCCCCTGTTCCCGCATAGAGCGGGCCGGCCGGCGCGGGTGTCAATACGAACGGGCTTCGGGGATCAGCGCCCGAACTGAACGAAGACGGTCACCCGCTGGCCCTCGACCGGACGGCCCGAGGCGCTCATCGGCGGGCGGAACCGGAAATAGGTCTCGGCCACGGTTACCGCCGCGGCTCCGAAGCCCTGCCCCGGCGGCGTCTCGCTGACCGTGCGGCAGGCGTCCAGCCGCTCGTCCAGGCGAATGACGCAACTGACCGAGCCGCGTCCCTGACGGCGACCCCGCGGCACCACGCTGAAGATCTCGGCCTGGGTGGCCCCACGGACGAATCTCGGCCCGATCCCGCCCGAACCCGGGCCTTCGCCGTCACCATTGCCTGTCCCCGTCCCGTTGCCCGTGCCGCCCTGCCCCATGCCGGGGGTCGGTCCGGCCACCGGAGCCAGGCCGACGACCAGCGCCGGCTCGGGGGCCGGCACGGGCGGTGCGGGCAGCTCGCGCGGTTTGTCAGCCGGTCTGGGTGTGACGTGGATGCGCGACGGGGCCGCCGGCTTGCCGCCCCCGGGATCCGGCGTGGGCTTCATGGGCGGCGGCGGGGGCGAAGGCGGCACAGGCCGGAACAGCACCACATTGATCGGCGGCGCGGGCGGCAGGATGGGCACATCGGCCTGGGTCCGCGCGATCACGGCGAACACCAGCAGGTGCGCGACCGAGACGCCCACGACCACGCCGGCCGTGCGCAGCCGCTTCTTCGTCAGATAGGGGGATTGGATCCGCATGCGCCTGTCCTGCCACCGGAGACATGAACGCACGGAAACGTCAAAAGGTCAGGCCCGGTTCAGGTCGCCGGTCCGTCCAGGGCCGCGTCGATGGCCTCGGCCACCACAGCGATCGCACCCATGCCGTCGATCTCGGTCAGCAGACCCTTGTCGGCATAGTAGGGCAGCAGCGGCGCGGTGTTGCGATTGTAGGCGTCCAGACGGACCTTGAAGCTTTCGGGATTGTCGTCCGGACGGCCCTGATCGGCAAAGCGGACAGCCACCCGCTCGAGCAGCGCCGCGTCGTCGACCTTCAGGCGGACGACACGGTCGATCCGTTTGCCCAGCTTGGCCAGCATGGCGTCCAGCGCCTCGGCCTGGGCCACGGTGCGGGGGAAACCATCGAAGATGGCCCCTCCGGCGTCCTCGGCGTCTTTCAGACGCGCCTCGATCAGGGCGATGACAATCGCGTCCGAGACCAGGTCACCGCGAGACATGATCGCCTGGCATTCGCGACCGAGCTCGGAACCCGAGGCGATCGCCTCGCGCAACATGTCGCCGGTCGACAACTGGACCATGCCGCGGGCCTCGACCAGCCGCTTGGCCTGGGTCCCCTTGCCCGCCGCGGGCGGTCCGAACAGGATCAGGTTCATCGCCGCCCCTCCCCCGAAGGCTTCTAGCGCCGGGCCGGGGCCGTGAGGCCCTTGCCAGGAGTCTTGCCCGTGCCCGCGGTCTTGCCGCGACCGCGCAGCTTGGCCTTCTTGATCAGGCCCTCGTACTGGTGAGCCAGAAGTTGGGACTGGATCTGTGCCACCGTGTCCATGGTCACCGAGACCACGATCAGGATGGACGTGCCGCCGAACGCCAGGCCCGAGCCGAAGTTGGCGATGACCATTTCCGGCAGCAGGCAGACGGCGGTGATGTAGGCGGCACCGATCACGGTCAGGCGGGTCAGGACGTAGTCCAGATATTCGGCCGTCCGCTTGCCCGGACGGATGCCCGGCAGGAAGCCGCCGTATTTGCGCAGGTTCTCGGCCGTGTCGTCGGGATTGAAGGTGATCGAGGTGTAGAAGAAGCAGAAGAAGACGATCAGCGCACCGTACAACAGCATGAACACCGGCTGGCCGTGCTGCATCTGGGCCGTCACCAGCGGCAGCCAGTCCATCCAGGACGGCAGGTTCGCATTGGCGGTCATCTGGGCCACGGTGGTCGGCAGCATCAGCAGCGACGAGGCGAAGATCGGCGGGATGACGCCGGCGGTGTTGACCTTCAACGGCAGGAACGAACGCTCGCCGCCGGTCATGCGGTTGCCTTCCTGGCGCTTGGGATACTGGATCAGCAGCCGGCGCTGGGCCCGCTCCATGAAGACGATGAAGACCACGACCGCAATCATCATCACGGTGATGAACAGCAGGGAGAAGGCCGACATCTGCCCCTGCTGGGCGAGGCCGAACAGGCGGGCGATGGTGCCCGGCAGGACCGCGACGATACCGGCGAAGATGATCAGGGAAATGCCGTTGCCGACACCGCGGGCGGTGACCTGCTCACCCAGCCACATCAGGAACATGGTCCCGCCGGTCAGGGTGGTGACGGTCGAGACGATGAAGAACAGGCCAGGCGCGTCGATCAGACCGGGCTGGGCGTTCAGGCCGACGGCGATGCCGGTCGACTGGAACAGCGCCAGCACGACGGTCAGATAGCGGGTGTACTGGTTCAGCTGCTTGCGGCCGCTCTCGCCGCCTTCCTTCCGCAGCTTCTCCCACGGCGGATACACCGTGCCCATCAGCTGGACGATGATCGAGGCCGAGATGTACGGCATGACGTTCAGGGCGAACACCGCCATGCGCTCGACGGCACCCCCCGAGAACATGTTGAACATGTCCAGGATGCCGCGCTGGCCGTCCGGATTCTGGAAGAACTGCAGGAACGCTTCCGAGTTGATCCCGGGGATCGGCACATAGGTGCCGACGCGATAGACCAGCAGGGCCATGAGCGTGAACAGCAAACGCTTGTGCAGCTCGGTCGCCTTGGCGAACGAGCCCATGTTCATGTTTGCTGCGAGTTGTTCGGCGGCCGAAGCCATGTGTCGTCACCCCGACTTGTCAGAACGCGGCGCGTCGGACGTGAATCCGGCACCCTCGTCCAGATAGGCGAAGGGTGCCCTCTTAGCGAGGGCACCCATCAAGCTTTATTTGGCGGTGCGCGCCGCGGTGCGGGTCGTGCGGGCCGAGATCTTGTTGGCGTCCCCACGCGGAGCCTTGGCGGGCGGAGCCTTGCCCTTGGCGGCATTGCGCTTCTCGATACGGGCGGCAGCCTTGGCTTCCGACGCGATCCGCTCCTGGACGACGGTGCCGCCGGCGGCCTCGATCGCCTTGACCGCACCGGCCGAGGCCGACCAGACGACCAGGTTCAGCTTGGACTTGATCTCGCCGGTGCCGAGGATGCGGACGCCGTCCTTGACGCGACGGATCACGCCGGCCGCGACCAGGGCATCGCCCTTGATCTCGCCCTTGATGTCCAGCTTCTTGGCGTCGATGGCGTCCTGCAGGCGCCACAGGTTCACTTCGGCCAGCTTCAGGGCCAGCGGATTGTTGAAGCCGCGCTTGGGCATCCGCATGTACAGCGGCATCTGGCCGCCCTCGAAGCCGCCGATGGCGACGCCCGAACGGGACTTCTGGCCCTTGACGCCACGTCCTGCGGTCTTGCCCTTGCCCGAGCCCGGGCCACGGCCGACGCGCATGCGCTTCTTGTGGGCGCCTTCATTGTCGCGGATTTCGTTCAGTTTCATGTGCCTGATCCTTTCGGGTGCTAGCGCCTGGCCAGGCCAGACTCGGCGTTGATATCGCCCTCCCGCTCGAGGGAGGATGGCCGGCGATGCCGACCGGGTGGGACGGGCTCAAGCGAGCCCTGCCCGGAAACTCAAGGTCGCGCGCTATAGCGGCTCCCCATACAGCAGTAAAGGCGACTCTTTCCGAGCCGCCCCTACCCTGTCGTCGTGAACGACGACATCCCTCCCCCTGGAGGGGGAGGGAGACTTTCGTACGCTTACTTCTCGACGATCTCGGTCAGGTGGGCGACCTTGGCGATCATCCCGCGGACCGAGGGGGTGTCTTCCAGCGTGGACTCGCGGCCCATGCGGTTGAGACCCAGACCCGACAGGGTGGCGCGCTGGTCCGACTTGCGGCGGATCGGGCTGCCCGTCTGGCGGATGGTGACGGTGGCTTTGGATTCAGACTTTGCCATGGTCTCAGGCTTCCTGGGCTTCAGGCGCCGCGTCCGGAGCCGAGGCGCCGTCGTTGCGGCGGCCCATCAGATCGGCGACCTTCTTGCCGCGCTTGGACGCGACCTGGCGGGGCGACGACTGGACCTTGAGCGCTTCGAACGTGGCGCGGATCATGTTGTAGGGGTTGGACGAACCGGTCGATTTGCCGACGACGTCCTGGACGCCGAGGGTTTCGAGCACGGCGCGCATCGGACCGCCCGCGATGACGCCGGTCCCGGGAGGGGCCGCGCGCATCATGATCTTGCCGGCGCCCCAACGGCCATTGCCGTCGTGGTGCAGGGTGCGGTTCTCGCGCAGAGGCACGCGGATCATGGTCTTCTTGGCTTCTTCAGTCGCCTTGCGGATGGCTTCCGGCACTTCGCGCGCCTTGCCGTGACCGAAGCCGACGCGGCCCTTGCCGTCGCCGACGACCATCAGGGCCGCGAACGAGAACCGGCGGCCGCCTTTGACGGTGGCAGCGACACGGTTGATGTGCACCAGCTTCTCGACGATGTCCGAATCCGGACCGTCAGCCTGGGGAGCGTTGCGGTTGTCACGACGGTTGCGATCGTTGCCGCCGCCGCCGCGTTGGGGTGTTTGCGCCATCTGTCGCGTCCCTTAGAAGTTCAGGCCGGCTTCACGCGCGGCATCAGCCAGCGCCTTCACCCGTCCGTGATAGATGTAGCCGCCGCGATCGAAGACGACATCCTTGATGCCCTTTTCGATAGCGCGTTCGGCGACCAGCTTGCCGATCAGAGCGGCTGCGGCGACGTCCGAACCCTTGGCCTTCTTGCCCTTCTCGCCTTCCAGCGAGGAGGCCGAAGCGATCGTGACGCCGTTCAGGTCGTCGATGATCTGGGCCGAGATGTTCTTGTCCGAACGGTGCACCGACAGGCGCAGACGGCCGCTGGAGACAGCCTTCAGGCGGCGACGGGTGCGCTCTGTGCGGCGCTGGGCTTGTTGTCGAAGAGAGAGAGCCATGACTTACTTCTTCTTGCCTTCCTTGCGCCGGACCTTTTCGCCCGTGTAGCGCACACCCTTGCCCTTGTAGGGCTCCGGCGGACGCAGCTTGCGGATGACGGCGGCGATCTGACCGACCGCCTGCTTGTCGGCGCCCGAGATCTTGATTTCCGTCTGCTTGGGCACCGCGAAGGTGACGCCGGCAGGCGGCTCGATGTTGACGTCGTGCGAGAAGCCGAGCTGCAGCGACAGGGCGTTGCCCTTCATCGCGGCACGGTAACCGACGCCGACCAGATCCAGGCTCTTTTCGAAGCCCGTGGTGACGCCGACGACCATGTTGTCGACGAGGGTACGCGACAGGCCCCACATGGCCCGCGAACGCTGGTTGTCCTCACGGATCGCCAGGTTCAGGCCATCGTCGCCCTGGGTGACGGCGATCTCGTCAGCGACGGTCCAGGAGCGTTCGCCCTTGGGACCCTTCACCGAGACGGTCTGGCCGTCGATCGTGACAGTCACGCCCTTCGGCACTTCAACGGTGCGTTTTCCGATACGGGACATCTTAGTAGACCCTGCAGAGGACTTCGCCGCCCACCTTGGCTTCGCGAGCCGCGGTGTCCGACATAACGCCCTTGGACGTGGAGAGGATCGAGATGCCGAGGCCGTTCTTGATCGGCTTCAGGTCGGAGATCGCGGAGTAGACGCGGCGGCCCGGCTTGGACACGCGGGCGATCTCGGCGATGACCGGCTGGCCGTCGAAGTATTTGAGCTCGATCTCGAACTGCGGGAATTCACCGGGGTTCTGAACCAGCGAATAGCCGCGGATGTAGCCTTCGTCCTGCAGCACGTCGAGGACGCGCTGGCGCAGGCGGGAAGCCGGGGTGAGCACCTTGGAACGTTTGCGCATGTGCGCGTTCCGGATGCGAGCGATCATGTCGCTCAGGGGATCGTTGATCATCATATCTGTCGCTCCCCTTACCAGCTGGACTTGGTCAGACCCGGGATCTGACCCAGGTTGCCGAGTTCACGCAGGGCGATGCGGCTCATCTTGAGTTTGCGATAGAAGGCCCGCGGACGGCCCGTCACTTCGCAGCGGTTGCGAATCCGGTTGGCGGCCGAGTTGCGCGGCAGCTTGGCCAGCTTCAGGCGCGCTTCGAAACGCTCCTCAAGGGGCAGGGATTCGTTGTTGGCGGTCGCCTTCAGGGCGGCACGCTTGTCGGCGTATTTCGCGACGAGGGCCTTGACCATCTCGTTGCGGTTTACGGCGCTTTTCTTAGCCATGGTTTCTTTCCCTTCCCGCTCAGTTCGTCACGAACGGGAACTTGAACTCGGTGAGAAGCGCGCGTGCCTCGTCATCGGTCTTGGCCGTGGTGCAGACGATGATGTCCATGCCCCACATCTGGTCGATCTGGTCGTAGTTGATCTCCGGGAACACGATGTGTTCCTTGAGGCCCATGGCGTAGTTGCCGCGACCGTCGAACGAGGTCGGCTTCAGGCCACGGAAATCCTTCACGCGCGGCAGCGCGATCGTGATCAGGCGGTCGAGGAACTCGTACATCTGGTCGCCGCGCAGCGTGACCTTGCCGCCGATGACCATGCCTTCGCGCAGCTTGAAGCCGGCGATGGAGTTACGGGCCTTGGTGGCGACGGGCTTCTGGCCGGCGATGGCGGCCAGGTCCTTGAGGGCGGCGGTCGCCTTCTTGGAGTCAGCCACGGCTTCGCCGATGCCCATGTTGAGGACGATCTTGTCCAGCTTGGGCATCTGCATCGGGTTGGTGTAGCCGAATTTCTCGGTCAGCACGCCCTTGATGCGCTCGTTGTAGTCGCCCTTGAGGCGCGGGGTGTATTTGGTGTCAGCCATCAGATGACGTCTCCCGTCGTCTTGGCGAAGCGGACCTTCTTGTCGCCTTCCATGCGGAAGCCGACGCGGGCCGCCTTGCCGTTGGCGTCGGCGATCGCGACGTTCGACAGGTGAAGCGACGCTTCCTTGTTCTTGATGCCGCCCTGGGGGTCGGCCTGGGTCGGGCGGGTGTGGCGCTGGACCATGTTGATCCCCTGCACCATGACGCGGTTCGTGGTCGGCAGGACCTTGGTCACCTTGCCGGTGCGGCCCTTGTCCTTGCCCGTGAGCACCACGACGTTGTCGCCGGTTTTGATCTTGGCGGCCATGACTACAGGACCTCCGGAGCCAGAGAGATGATCTTCATGTGGTTCTTGGCGCGCAGTTCACGGGGAACCGGGCCGAAGATCCGCGTGCCGACCGGCTCGTTCTGCTTGTTGACGATGACGGCGGCCGACTTGTCGAAACGAATGACAGAGCCGTCCTTGCGCATGATGTCCTTGGCGGTGCGCACGACGATGGCGCGCACGACGTCGCCCTTCTTCACGCGGCCGCGAGGAATCGCTTCCTTCACCGAAGCGACAATCGTGTCGCCCACCGAGGCGTAGCGGCGCTTGGAGCCGCCCAACACCTTGATGCACATGACCCGGCGAGCACCCGAATTATCGGCTACCTCCAGGTTAGTTTGCATCTGGATCATATGATCAGATCTTTCTGATTACGAAGCCGAGGCCGAGGAGTCCGACAGGACTTCCCAGCGCTTCAGCTTGGACTTGGGGGCGCACTCGACGATGCGGGCCTGGTCACCCACCTTGAGGGCGTTGGCTTCGTCGTGAGCGTGGTACTTCTTGGACAGGCGCACGATCTTTTTAAGGACCGGGTGCAGCAGCGTGCGTTGGACGACGACGACGACAGTCTTGTCGCCCTTGTCGGAGACGACCACGCCTTCGAGAACTCGTTTCGGCATCTTCGTTTCCTTAAGCCGCCGCGCGGTTCGCACGCAGAAGCGTGGAAATCCGGGCGATGTCCTTGCGCACTTCCGAGACCCGATGGGTCTTTTCCATCTGGCCGGTGGCGGCCTGGAAGCGCAGGTTGAACTGTTCCTTCTTGAGCTTCAGCAGCTCGTCGGACAGCTGGTCGGGCGTCTGGGCCCGGAGATCGGCGATCTTGGTCATGCGCCTACGTGCTCCACGTGCGAGACACCGGCGTCGAGGCGGGTGACCACCTTGGTACGGACCGGCAGCTTGGCGGCACCGAGACGCAGCGCTTCGCGAGCCACGTCGTCCGGCACGCCGTCGATTTCAAACAGGATCCGGCCCGGGTGGCAGCGCGCCGCCCAGTGATCCACGGCGCCCTTGCCCTTGCCCATGCGGACTTCGGCCGGCTTGCCCGTGACGGGCAGGTCGGGGAAGACGCGGATCCAGACGCGGCCCTGACGCTTCATCTGGCGGGTGATCGCGCGGCGGGCCGCCTCGATCTGACGCGCGGTGATGCGTTCCGGCTCCACCGTCTTCAGGCCATAGGACCCGAAGTTCAGTGAGAAGCCACCCTTGGCGGCGCCGTGAATGCGGCCCTTGAAGGCCTTGCGGTACTTGGTCTTTTTAGGTTGCAGCATGACTTAGCCCTCACGCCCGCGACGCTGACCGCGATCGTTGCGGCCGCCGCGATCACCGCCACGGCCTTCGTTCGAAGAAGGACCCGAAGCCTCGATCGCCCAGCGCTTGTCCTGCGCCATCGGATCGTGCTCGAGCACCTCGCCCTTGAAGACCCACACCTTCACACCGATGATGCCGTAGGTCGTCTTGGCCTGGATGAAGCCATAGTCGATGTCGGCACGCAGGGTGTGCAGCGGCACGCGGCCTTCGCGATACCATTCCATCCGCGCGATTTCAGCACCGCCGAGGCGACCCGAAACGTTGATACGGACGCCCTTGGCGCCGAGACGCATGGCCGACTGCATCGCGCGCTTCATGGCGCGGCGGAAGGCGATCCGGCGTTCCAGCTGCTGCGCGATGTTCTCGGCGATCAGCTGGGCGTCGGTCTCGGGCTTGCGCACTTCGACGATGTTCAGGTGAACCTCGCCGTCGGTCCGCGCCGAGATGTCCTTGCGGAGCTTCTCGATGTCAGCGCCCTTCTTGCCGATCACGACACCCGGACGGGCGGCGTAGATCGTCACGCGGCACTTCTTGTGCGGACGCTCGATGATGATGCGCGACACGCCGGCGGCGTTCAGGCGTTCCTTGAGCCACGTACGCAGCTTGAGGTCCTGGTGCAGCAGATTGGCGTATTCGGCGCCGCGGGCGAACCAGCGGCTGTCCCACGTACGGTTGACGCCGAGGCGCAGACCGATCGGATTGACTTTCTGACCCATCAGGCGGCCTCACCGGCTTCGCGGACCACGATGGTGATCTCCGCGAAAGGTTTCAGGATGCGCGACGAGCGACCACGAGCGCGGCTCGCGAAACGCTTCATCACCAGGTTCTTGCCCACAAAGGCCTCGGCAACGATCAGGTTGTCGATGTCGAGGTTGTGGTTGTTCTCGGCGTTCGACACGGCCGAATACAGCACCTTGCGGACGTCGGTGGCGATGCGCTTGCGGCTGAATTCCAGCTCGTTCAGCGCCTTCTGCACCGGCAGGCCGCGGATCGACTGGGCGACCAGGTTCAGCTTCTGAGGGCTGATCCGGACGTTCACCAGCTTGGCGCGCGCTTCGGTCGGGGCGACCCGACGTGAGTTTTTTGTCTGGGCCATCAGTTACTTCCTTTTGGCCTTCTTGTCCGCCGCGTGCCCGGGGAACGACCGGGTCGGGGAGAACTCGCCGAACTTCATGCCGACCATTTCTTCGGAGACGGACACCGGCACATGCTTGAGGCCGTTGTGAACACCGAAGGTCAGGCCGACAAACTGCGGCAGGATGGTGGAGCGGCGCGACCAGGTCTTGATCACGTCCTTGCGGCCCGACGACGACACCGTCTCGGCCTTCTTCAGCAGATACCCGTCGACAAACGGGCCTTTCCAGGAGGAGCGGGCCATCTTTAGCGAGCCTTCTTAACGTGGCGGGTACGGATGATATACTTGTCCGTAGCCTTGTTCTTGCGGGTCCGGGTGCCCTTGGTGTCCTTGCCCCACGGTGTAACCGGGGTGCGACCGCCAGAGGTCCGGCCTTCACCACCACCGTGCGGGTGGTCGATCGGGTTCATGGCCACGCCGCGAACGTGCGGACGCCAGCCCATGTGACGAACGCGACCGGCCTTGCCGAGGTTCTGGTTCATGTGGTCGGGGTTCGAAACCGCGCCCACCGTGGCCATGCAGCCGTCCAGCACCATGCGGAGCTCGCCCGAGCCGAGACGGATCTGGGCATAACCCTGGTCGCGACCGACCAGCTGGGCATAGGCACCGGCCGAGCGGGCCAGCTGGGCACCCTTGCCCGGCTTCATTTCGACGTTGTGGATGATCGTGCCGACCGGCACCGAGCGCAGCGGCATCGCATTGCCCGGCTTCACGTCGACCTTTTCGCCGGCCACGACCGTGTCGCCCGCCTTCAGGCGTTGCGGCGCGATGATGTAGGCCTTTTCGCCGTCCTCATAGATGATGAGGGCGATGAAGGCGGTCCGGTTCGGATCGTATTCCAGGCGTTCGACGGTCGCCGTGGCGAACTTCCGGCGCTTGAAGTCGATCTTGCGGTACAGCGTCTTGGCACCACCGCCGCGGAAGCGGACGGCGATACGACCGCCGGCACCCCGGCCGCCCGACTTGGTCAGGCCTTCGGTCAGCGACTTCTCGGGGCGTCCCTTGTGGAGCTCCGAGCGGTCGATCAGCACCAGGGCGCGACGGCCCGGCGATGTCGGATTGTATGTTTTCAAGGCCATCTGATCAGAGCCCCGTGGTGACGTCGATCGACTGGCCTTCAGCCAGCGTCACGATCGCTTTTTTGATGTCGACCCGACGGCCCATGATGCCGCGGAAGCGCTTGGTCTTGCCCTTTTGGACCAGGGTGTTGACCTTCAGGACGTTGACCTTGAACAGGCTTTCGACCGCAGCGGCGATCTCGTCCTTGGTCGAGGTGCCCGAGACGCGGAACACGACCTTGTTCTGCTCCGACAGGATCGTGGCCTTTTCCGTGATGATCGGAGCCAGGATGGTGTCGTAGTGTTTTACGGTGGGGTTGGCGCCAGCCATTACGCGGCCTCCTTCTTCGTCTTGGCAGCCGGTTTGGCGGCCGAGGCGGCCTCGGCTTCACGACGCGACGGGGTGTAGTCCTTGTAGGTGGCCTCGATCGCTTCGATGGCCGCCTTGGTCAGCACCAGCTTGTCCGCGCGCAGGATGTCGTAAACGTTCAGGCCGGCGTTCGGCAGGACGTTCACCATCGGGATGTTGCGGGCGGCCAGGCCGAAGTTCGTGTCGACTTCCGGACCGGCGATGATCAGCGTGCGGGTCCAGCCCAGCTTGCCCAGCGTTTCGCGCAGACCGGCGGTCTTGGCGTCCTTCAGGGACAGGCTGTCGACGATGACCAGATCACCGGCGACGACCTTGGCCGACAGCGCATGACGCAGGGCCAGGGCACGAACCTTCTTGGGCAGCGAGAAGCCGTGGTCGCGAACGACCGGGCCGAAGGCGCGCGAACCACCGACGAACTGCGGGGCACGACGCGAACCGTGACGGGCGCCGCCGGTTCCCTTCTGCTTGTACATCTTCTTGCCGGTGCGAGAGTTCTCGTTCCGGGTCTGGACCTTGTGGGTACCGGCGCGGCGCTTGGCCAGTTGCCAGTTGACGTAGCGGGCCAGGATGTCGCCGCGAATGTCGGTGATGCCGAAGACGGCTTCCGACAGTTCGACGTCACCGGCGGCCTTGCCGTCGAGTTTGATGACCGAGAGTTTCATTACGCTTCACCGCCTTCGGTGGTCTCGACCGCAGCAACGTCCTCGGCCGGCGTTTCCGCGGCGACGGGTTGCCCGGCCGAAGCCTTGGCGTTCGACTTGATGCCGCCCGGGAAGGGAGCATCGGCCGGACGGGTCTTCTTGATGGCGTCGCGGACCTTGACCCACGTGCCTTCGTGACCGGGGACAGCGCCCTTGATCAGCAGCAGACCACGCTCAACGTCGACGCGGAACACGGTCAGGTTCTGGGTGGTGACGACTTCCTGGCCGTAGTGGCCGGCCATCTTCTTGCCCTTGAAGGTCTTGCCCGGATCCTGACGCTGACCGGTCGAACCGTGCGAACGGTGCGAGACCGAGACGCCGTGGGTCGCCCGCAGACCGCCGAAGTTCCAGCGCTTCATGGCGCCGGCGAAGCCCTTGCCGATGGTCTCGGCCTGGACGTCGACCTTCTGGCCGGCGACGAAGTGGTCAGCCGAGAACTCGGAGCCCACATCCATCATGGCGTCCGCATCGATGCGGAACTCGGTGACATAGGCCTTGGGTTCCACTTCCAGCTTGGCGAAAGATTCGCGCTGAGCCTTGTTGGTGTTCTTGGCCTTCTTGGTGCCAGCGCCCAGCTGGAGAGCGACGTAGCCGTCACGCTCCTGGGTACGTTGGCCGACGACTTGGCAGCCGTCGAGCTGAAGCACAGTGACCGGTACGTGCGCGCCGTCATCGGCGAACACGCGGGTCATGCCCAGCTTCTTGGCGATCACGCCCGTGCGCATCGGATCCCGCCTCTTTCTTATTAAATCTTGATCTCGACGTCCACGCCGGCGGACAGGTCGAGCTTCATGAGCGCGTCCACGGTCTGCGGGGTGGGGTCGACGATGTCGAGCACGCGTTTGTGCGTGCGGATTTCAAACTGCTCGCGCGACTTCTTGTCGACGTGCGGCGAGCGGTTCACGGTGAACTTTTCGATCAGGGTCGGCAGCGGGATCGGACCGCGAACGGTCGCGCCCGTGCGCTTGGCCGTGTTCACGATTTCGCGCGTCGAAAAGTCGAGGACGCGGTGATCGAAGGCCTTGAGCCTGATGCGGATGCTTTGATCCATATCGGTCGTATTTCCCAAGCAGGCGAACCTGCGTCCCTGTGAACCATTTCAAAGACCGGAGGCCTTCAGGCGCGAATGCCTTCAGAGTACGCACGTCCGCAAAAACGATCGGCCCACGCAGTTCCCCGCGAGAGCCGTTGAAGTCCTGGGTCACTGCAAAGAACAGGGTCCGAGGTCGTTCCTGCGAACCGCGTCTGCATCCCAAAATCACGTGGGGTGCACAGCCGGTCCAACAAGAGTTGGCGCTTATGCCGATTGAGTCCCGTTTCGTCAAGCGGCGAAACTGTGTCGGGACGGGGATTTGTGGGTTGGCGGGCAGGAAAAAGGCCCGGAGGGTTCCACGCTCCCGGGCCTTCCTCTGCGGTCGTTGTCAGATCAGGGCCGTGTCAGCGATGCTGACGCTCCTGCCGCAACGTCTGACCGCCGATCTTCACCTCGCCCGAACCCATGACGCTGTGGGAGACCGCACCGCTCACAGCCCCGACGCTGATGTCGCCCGAGCCCATGATATTGGCCTCCAGGCTGGCGGCGGTGCCGGGAATGTTGATCTCGCCCGAGCCGGGAATATTGGCCTCGACCGCACCGACGCTTCCGCCGGCGACGGTGATCGTGCCCGAGCCCATGATATTGGCCTCGACCGGCCCGTCCACGCGGACGGCGTTGATGTCGCCTGAGCCCATGACATTCGCCTCAAGGGCGCGGGTGCTCCCGGCGCGGATGCTGCCGGAGCCCATGATGTTGGCCTCCAGTCGGTCGGAGGTCCCGGCCCGCATGTCGCCGGACCCCATCAGCGACATGGACAGCGCCCCGCTGGTGTTGGCGACGGTCCAGTCTCCGCAGCCGCCGTTGCCGAGGTCGATGGACGTGGCACCGCGGCCGACCGCGCCGAAGACCGCGCCGCTCTCGACGGAGACGTCGACGGCGCGGGGACTGCGGATGACGATCAGCGGGGCATCCCCCATGTTGACCGTCCCGATCCGGCGGACCTCGACCGAGGCCCCCTCACCCGGCTGCCGGGCACCCTCGTTGCCGGACCGGCAGTTCCGGATGGAGTTGTTGCCGAACAGCCCGCCGCGCAGACCGCCCTCGATCAGCACGTCATCGCCCCGACGGCGAACCTCGAGGGCCGGCAGGCCCGAGGTGCCCTGCTCGATTTCCACGGCGATGTCGGCGCGGTCCTCGACGATGACGACGACGCGGGCGACTGCATGTTCGATCTTGGCGGACGGCCCGTCCTTCGCGGCGACGGGACCGGCGGCAAGGACGGCGAGTGCGGCGAGCGATACGGCGGATGCGATGGCGATTTTCATGGTGGGACCTCCCTGTCCGGATATGACGGGAAGGTGCGACCGCCGGAGCCCCGAGTCAGCTTAAATCGAGGTCATGACGTCGTTGTAAGGAAGGCGCTCAGGCCCGCAGTGCACCCGCGCCGTCCGCTGCGCCGACCTCGGGTTCGAAGTCGCGCTCGAACCGGGCGAGGCGGCTCTTGAGGCCCCCGACCCGCTTCAGCGCCAGCGAGGCCGCCCAGCGCGCCGCCAGTTCCGGTCCCGCCATCCGGTCGGTCATGCGCGGACGCCCGCCCCGACTGCGAAGCACGGCATTCGTATAAAGGGCCCCGTTGCGGAACCGTGACGGCCAGGTCTGGAAGTCCAGCGACAGCGAGACGCAGAACCGGTCCAGGTTCTCGACCCGATGGGGCGCATAGATCGGCCAGGTCAGGGCCTGCCCGGGCTCCAGATCCATAACCTGCGCGTCGGCCTCGAAGGCCAGCGCATAGGGCAGTTCCTCGGTCGTCTGGCGCGAGACCACCTGCTCCATGTCAATCTCGGCCAGATGGGCCTCGTCGCCCGGATAGACGAAGATCCGCTTGCGCCCGCGCAAATGGAACAGCACCACGCCCGCCGCGTCGAAATGATAGGGCACCCGGGCCTTGGGCGACGACAGGATCAGCTGGCCGGCGGTCTTCACCGCCCGCAGGCCCGGATAGGCCTGCTGGACGGCAGCGAACTCGGCCATCGCGGCGGCCCAGAGCTCGGGCCAGCCGGTCTCGACCGCGCGCAGATTGACCCACAACCGGCCCTGCTGGATCGCCGCCAGCAGGTCCTCGCCGTTCAGCCGCCCGCGGGCACCGGTGCGCAGCGAGACCTGCCCCTGGTCGTCATAATCGTAGAGGTTGATGTCGAACAGCTCGGCGGGATAGCGGTCGAGCACAGCGGCCAGCGCCGCGTCAGACGCGAACCCCTGCTCGACGAGGCTGTGCGGGTGCACGGCGGCCTGGGTGATGGGGCCGGAATAGCGGGTGCGTGTGTCGCTCATCGGATGTCTCAGGCCGGAACGGATCGGGACGAACCCTGGCGGGCCTTGGCAAGCGCCGCGCCCGCGGCCTGGACCGCGCCCTTGAGCCGGTTGCCCGGCGTGGTCTCGCAGGCCTCGATGGCGGCCCACCGCCGCCGCACGCTGGTGCGAAGCCGCTGGCCGCGACCACCCAGGACGCCGACCGCCGCCTCGCTGACCGCCGCGCCGAGACCCGGTTTCAGCACCATCGCCTCGCGCACGAGGTGCGCGCCGTTGCAGAAATATTTCTTGTAGTGCTCGCCCTCGAAACCGAAATCGAAGGTGCGGTATCCCAGCGGGGCGGAGAGCCGCATCGTGTCCATGCTCAGCAGGATGCCCGGCGAGCAGCGCGCCATGGCCGGGTCATAGCCGGGGAACCAGAAATGATACTGGTCGCCCGCGTGCAGCGAATATTCGATCGCCGTCAGCCGGTCGCCGGCCCACAGGCCCGCCATGGAGGCCCCGAAGCCGTCGCCGACGTCCTTCAGCAGGGCATGCAGCAGTTCGGCCGTCCAGCCACAGGCGAAGATGTCATGCCGCCCCGTCCGCCGGTACTGGTCGCGCTTCAGATCGATCAGCCAGTCCAGCAGCGCGGGATCGTGCAGGCCACGCTCCACCCGCATCGGGCCCAGCTCGGCCTCCATGCTGCGCCGGGCACGCTCCTTGTCCTTGAAGAATTTGCCGTGGGTGGTGCGCCGCTCGGCATACCAGCCGTCATAGCCACCCTCGCCCAGTTCGACCTGCACCGTACGCCGGTCCTCGCCCAGGGCGGTCTCACCGACCCAGGCGGTGACGTTCAGCCGGGTCGCGCCGAGCAGCCGGGCCGCCTCTTCCAGCGACGGGGCCTGACCCGGAAGAGCGATGATCCCGTGGTAGTCGTTCATCGGGGCCGCCAGCGGCTGCATCGCCCCGCCGCGTCGCTGGTGCGGGAAGAAGCCGACGGTCCGGCCGCCGCGCGAGAAGACGGCCACCGCCGCGTCCGGGCTGATGCGACCGGCGACCCGGGCGAACTCCGGCCGGAAATAGGGGCTGTTCAGCGCCGGATTGGCGGCCAGGATGGCGCGCCACGTCGCCCACTGGCTCTCGTCCAGCGAATCGATCCCGACGATGTCGACCTCAAGCCCGGTCATGCGTCTGTCCTGTAGCGCGCCCGCGACGGACCGCCCTTCTGCACCGGATATAATCCCGCCCCCGTTTCGGGCCGGTGAGCGTTCATGGTGAACGACGCGTGACCGGGAGCCGGTCCCCGGCCCGGACGTTGCGTCTCGACTGACCGATCTTGCCCGGAGCTCCGATGACCGACCCCGAACGTCCGCCGACCCGCGAAACTGAGTCCGAAAACCAGCGCACGCCTGGCCGTGAGGGCCAGCCCCCGCGACCGGCCACCGAACCCCGCGGCTCGGAAGGCTCGTCCAACTCGGGCGAGACCGCGACGGACCCGGCCACAGGGACGCCGAACCCCTGATCTGACCGTGCGCCTTCGCCGAGGTCACGGAACGACTGTGTCGGCAAGGGATTGGGTCCGGACACAGTCATTCTCCGGATTCCCATGTCGCTTCGTCTGATCCTCGTCTCCGCCAGCCTCCTCGCCCTCGCCGCCTGCGGTGCACCGGATCCGGTGTCTCCGCCCCAGCCGGCCTCCGGTCCCCGGACACAGGCTCAATCCGGCGGGGCACCGGTCCTCACGGTCGAACAGATCGAAGCCGGCGTGCCCGCCGCTTCCACCCCCGGCACAGCGACGGCCACGCCCGCGCCCACCCCGGCCCCGGGTGAAACCGGACGCGTCGCGACGACCGCGACCGCCCCCGACCCCGGTCTGGTCCGCTTGCAGGTGCTGCTGGACCGGACGGTCTTCTCGCCGGGCATGATCGACGGCCTGGCCGGCGACAACACGCGTCAGGCCATCGGGGCCTATCGCAAGGCCAATAATCTGGGCTCGGGCGACCGCGCCGACGCGGCCCTGCTCCGGCATCTCGCCGCCGCCGACACCGCCCGGGTCATGACTCAGTATGTCATGACCGCCGCCGACGTCGCGGGTCCCTTCAGTCCGCCCGCGCGCGGTGAACTGGCCGACATCGCCAGAAACGGCACGAATTTCGTCAGCCCGCTGGAACGGCTGGCCGAGCGGTTCCACATCACCGAGGCCCTGCTCCAGGGTCTGAACCCCGGCGTCGACTTCAGCCGCGCGGGCCAGACCCTCGTCGTCCCCGCCGTCACCGACACCCCGCTGGCGGGGGTCGCCCGGATCGTGGTCGACAAGACCGAACGCTCGGCCCGCGCCTTCGACGCGGCAGGCAAACTGCTGGCCTTCTATCCGGCCACCATCGGCTCCAGCGAGCGTCCCGCTCCGTCCGGCACGGTGACGGTGACCGGCGTCGCGCCTGAACCGAACTATACCTATGACCCCAGCCGCGTGACCTACGACCGCGGCGACCGGAAGGTCGTGATCCCCGCCGGGCCGAATAACCCCGTGGGCACGGTCTGGATCGACCTGTCGCGCGACACCTACGGCATCCACGGCTCGCCCGACCCGTCGAAGATCGGCAAGACCGCCTCCAACGGCTGCGTCCGCCTGACCAACTGGGACGCCGAACAGCTGGCCGCCGGGGTCAAGCCGGGCGTGGTGGTGCGGTTTATCTGAGTACCAAATCCCTTCCCCCCTTGCGGGGGAAGGTGGCAGGCGGAGCCTGACGGATGGGGGGGGTGAGACACCCCTCCGTCCGATCAGCGTCTGCTCCATTCAGCCTGCCAGCAGAACCAGCACCCCCATCCGAGCCGCTTCGCGGCCCACCTTCCCCCGTGAAGGGGGAAGGCAGACGCAGAAACGGCCCCGGAGTTTCCTCCGGGGCCGTCCTGTTACGCATACTGTCCTCGACCGATTACTCGGTGATCTTGGAGACCACGCCGGCGCCGACGGTGCGGCCGCCTTCGCGGATGGCGAAGCGCAGCTTCTCTTCCATGGCGATCGGGGTGATCAGCTCGACGTTCAGCTCGGCGTTGTCGCCGGGCATGATCATCTCGACACCCTCTTTAAGGTGCACGATGCCGGTCACGTCCGTGGTGCGGAAATAGAACTGCGGACGGTAGTTGGTGAAGAACGGGGTGTGACGGCCGCCCTCTTCCTTGGTCAGGATATAGGCCTCGGCCAGGAATTTCGTGTGCGGGGTGATGGTGCCCGGCTTGCACAGAACCTGACCGCGCTCGACGTCCTCACGCTTGGTGCCGCGCAGCAGCACGCCGACGTTGTCGCCCGCCTGGCCCTGGTCCAGCAGCTTGCGGAACATTTCCACGCCCGTGCAGACCGACTTCTGGACCGGACGGATGCCGACGATCTCGACTTCCTCGCCGACCTTGACGATGCCGCGCTCGACCCGGCCCGTGACCACGGTGCCGCGGCCCGAGATCGAGAACACGTCTTCCACCGGCATCAGGAACGGCAGGTCCAGCGGACGCGCCGGCTGCGGGATGTAGTCGTCAACCGTCTGCATCAGCGCCAGCACGCGCTGCTCGCCGATCTCCGGGTTCACGCCGTCGGTCGCGGCCTTGGCCGAACCCATGGTGATCGGAATGTCGTCGCCCGGGAACTGGTACGAGCTCAGCAGCTCGCGCACTTCCATCTCGACCAGTTCCAGCAGCTCGGCGTCGTCGACCAGGTCGACCTTGTTCATGAACACCACCAGCGCCGGCACGCCGACCTGACGGGCCAGCAGGATGTGCTCGCGCGTCTGCGGCATCGGGCCGTCGGCAGCCGAAACCACCAGGATCGCGCCGTCCATCTGCGCCGCGCCCGTGATCATGTTCTTCACATAGTCGGCGTGGCCCGGGCAGTCGACGTGGGCATAGTGACGGTTGGCCGTCTCATATTCCACGTGCGCCGTGTTGATCGTGATGCCGCGCGCCTTCTCTTCCGGCGCCGCGTCGATGTCGGCGTAGTTCATCGCCTTGCCGCCGCTCGCCTTCGCCAGCGCCATCGTGATCGCCGCCGTCAGCGTCGTCTTGCCGTGGTCAACGTGACCAATCGTGCCGATGTTGCAGTGCGGCTTGTTACGTTCGAACTTTTCCTTGGCCATGGCCAAACTCCTGATGGCCCGGGTTGAGGGGCGCTGTCTGCTTCAAAAACCTGGAGCGGGTAGACGGAATCGAACCGACATATTCAGCTTGGAAGGCTGCTGTACTACCATTGTACTATACCCGCACGGAGACTGCGTCGGGCCCGTTCCAGCAAGGGAGGGCCTTCCGCAGCCGACCCGATATGGGGTCCGGACCCTCGTTTCGAAAGCGCGTGGTGGGGGAAGCAGGACTCGAACCTGCGAAGCTTACGCAGGGGATTTACAGTCCCCCCCCTTTGCCACTCGGGACATTCCCCCAGCGCGTTTTCGAACCGTCGGACCGATGCCTCGGCAACCTTTCGGTCGTCGAAACAACAAAAGCTCTCGGTGTCCTGCGTCGCCTGGTTTAGGAGGGGCGCCAGACCCGAAAGCCCTCAGGGCTCCAAATCGGAGGGCGTCTTATAGTGTCGAGAAATCCAGAACGCAACGACCGGAAATCGGGCAAAAAACCGGCTTTCGGCGACAAGTCCGCGCCCCGCTCCGGCGGGCCCGGAGCGGGTGCCAAGGGTCCGTCCGCCAGCGGTCCCGACCGGGGCGGCTGGAACCCCAATCCCAAGCCGAAGGTCTTCTCTGATTCTGCCCCGCGTCCCTCGCGGGCCAAGGCGGATACCGACAATTTCGTCTGGGGCCGCCATCCGGTCCTCGCCGCCCTGGCCAATCCGGCCCGCAAGGGCATGGGCCGGCTGCTGGCCACCGCCGACCGCGCCGCCGAACTGGAGCGCGACAAGGCCGCGAACGGCCACAAGATCGAGGTGATCGAGGCCCAGGCCCTGGACCGGATGCTGCCGCCCGGGGCGGTGCACCAGGGCCTGGCCTTCAAGGTCCAGCCGCTCGAGGGCGTGGCGCTTGAGGACATCGCCGGCGACGGCGGGGTCATCGTCATGCTGGACCAGTTGACCGACCCCCAGAACGTCGGGGCCATCTTCCGCTCGGCCCTCGCGTTCGGGGCGAAGGGAATCGTGGTGCAGGACCGGCACTCGCCCGCCCTCGCCGGCGCTTTGGCCAAGGCCTCGGCCGGCGCGACCGAACGCCTGCCCTGCGCCCGCGTCACCAATCTCAGCCGCGCGCTGGAGACCCTGGCCGACATGGGCTGGCGGGCCGTGGGTCTGGACGGCTCGGCCGAGCTGACGCTGGAACAGGCCCTGGACCATCGCCCGACCGTGCTGGTCATGGGCTCGGAAGGCGATGGCATCCGCCGTCTGGTGGCCGAACATTGCGATGTGCTGGCGAAGATTCCCATGCCCGGCGGATTTGAGAGCCTGAACGTTTCCAACGCGGCGGCGGTCGCTCTTTACGAAGCGACTCGGAAACAGACCGCCTGATCGTCTCCTCCCCGTCGCTATGCGATGGGGAGGACCCTTGGCGCATCCGCTCTCCCCCGCTAGAGAGCGCCCATGGAATTCCTCTCGTCTCCCGAACTCGCCAGCCAGGCCACCGCCCTCGGCCAGGTGCTGATGATCGACCTGGTGCTGGCCGGCGACAACGCCGTCGCGGTCGGCCTCGCCGCCGCCGCCCTCGCGCCCGAGCAGCGCAAGAAGGCGATCCTGATCGGTCTCGCCGCCGCCGTCGTGCTGCGCATCGGCTTCGCCCTGATCACCGTGCAGCTGCTGGCCATCATCGGCCTGCTGCTGGCGGGCGGCATCCTGCTGCTGTGGGTCTGCTGGAAGATGTGGCGCGAACTGCAGGAGCAGAAGACCCACGACCAGGCCGAGGCCGAGGCCGAGCTCGAGACCGCCCTGTCCGCCCACCACGGCGGCGGCCCGCCCCCCGAGGCCCTGGGCCTCAAGCGCAAATCCTTCGGCGCCGCCCTGCTGCAGATCATGATCGCCGACGTGACCATGTCGCTGGACAACGTCCTGGCCGTCGCCGGCGCTGCACACGAGCATCCGTGGATCATGGTCTTCGGCCTGATCCTCTCGATCGCCCTGATGGGCGTGGCCGCCACCTTCATCGCCAAACTGCTGACCAAGCACCGCTGGATCGGCTACGTCGGCCTCGTCATCGTCCTCTATGTCGCCGTGCACATGGTCTGGGACGGCGCGCGCTCGGTGATCGTGCGCACCGACCGGATGGATGCGTTCAACGCCTCCGCCCCGGCCTTCCTCGACATCAGCGAGAAAGAGAAGGCGAAGTTTCTGAAGGGTGTCGAGGGCGAGGACGGCGCGGTGCCCGCCAACGGCCTCCCGTCCCGACCCTCGGACAGCGCGTCGCCCGTCGCGGTCACTCCGGCGGCAGCGTCCCCCAGCGACGCATCGCCTTCCTGAGAGACTCCGGTGCCCCGGCCATGTCGGGCTGGGGCGTGATGATCACCGCCGCGCGGGCCTGCATCTCGGCCAGCGGCGGCACATCATTGGCCAGGCGTTCGGCGTCGGTGGTCGCCGGATCGACGTCCCAAAGCCGCCAGCCGACGCCGTCGGGGACGATGTTGGTGCCGTATTTCTGGGGCCGCTGTGCATACATCAGGGACCGGTCCAGCGCCGCGGCCGCCAGCCAGCGCGCGCCGGGCCGTCCGAGCTCCGCGGCCCGCGCTGCAAGCCGGCTGCCAAGAGCGGCCTCTTCGGTCAGATCTCCGTGGTTCAGGACCCATGCGGCGGCATAGAGGGCGTCCGCGTCTTCGGGCCAGCCTTCAGCGAGCAGCAACAGGACCGCCTCGCGGCGCGCCCGGTCCCGGTCCCGCAGGGCCACATAGGCGGGCTCGCCCGCCAGCACCGCACGATCCTCGGCCTGGTCCTCGGCCAGCAGCCTGACGAAGGCGGCCGACCGGTCCATGATCAGGCGTCCGCGCCGCCGAACCGTTCCGACCACTCGGCCACCTGCGTGTCCTCGATCTTGATGAACAGCACCCCGGCCGCCGCCACGGTCTGGCCGCGCGGCAGGACGTCCAGCAGGGGTTCGTCGGCCGACGGCCAGCTCAGGTCCGTCGCGCCGACGGCGGCTCCGATCTTCACCGCGGACTCCGGCATGACCGGGGCCGCCAGGCGGGCGAACAGGGCGACGAGGTTCAACCCCGTTCGCACGCCGACCGCCGAGCGTTCGACATCGGTCTTGTAGGCCGTCCAGGGCGCGGCCTCCTGCAGATATTCATTGCCCAGCACCCAGACGGCGCGCAGGGCCACGGCCGCCTTGCGGAACTCCATGGCCTCGAACTGGGCCGTGGCCTCGGCGATGCCGGCGCGCAGATCGGCCTCCAGCTTCGCCTCCAGCGGCCCCGGCGCGCCCGCGTCCGGCACAACACCTTCAAACTTGCTCTCGGCGAATTTGACGATGCGGTTGACGAAATTCCCCAGCACATCGGCCAGATCCTTGTTCGTCGTCGACTGGAACTGCTCCCAGGTGAAGGCCGCGTCCGAATGCTCGGGCCCATAGGCCGTCAGGTGCCAGCGCCAGTAGTCGGCCGGCAGCAGCTCCAGCGCCTGGTCCATGAAGACGCCGCGCTTCTGGCTGGTCGAGAATTTGCCGCCGTACCAGTTCAGCCAGTTGAAGGCCTTCAGCGTATCGACCGTCTTCCATGGCTCTCCCGACCCCAGAAGGGTCGCGGGGAAGACGACCGAGTGGAAGGCGACATTGTCCTTGCCCATGAACTGGACGTAGCGGACGTCGTCCGCGCCCTCGTCCGTGCGCCACCAGTTGCGCCACGTTCCCCCGGTCGCATCGGCCCATTCCTCGGTCGCACCGATGTATTCGATGGGGGCGTCAAACCAGACATAGAAGACCTTGCCCTCCATGCCCGGACGCGGTTCGCCGTCGGGCCCGACCACGGGCACGCCCCATTTCAGGTCGCGCGTGATCCCGCGGTCGATGAGGCCTTCGTCGAGGTGTTTCAGGGCGATGGACCGGGCCAGCGTCTGCCAGTCGGTCCGGGAGTTGATCCACGCGCGGATCCGGTCGGCCAGTTTCGTCTGCAGAAGATAGAGGTGGCGCGTATCCCGCACCTCGAGGTTCTTCGACCCCGAAACGGCCGAGTACGGATCGATCAGGTCGGTCGGGTCCAGCAGCCGTCCGCAGTTGTCGCACTGGTCTCCGCGCGCGCCGACGTGGCCGCAGTGCGGACAGGTGCCCTCCACATAGCGGTCGGGCAGGAAGCGCCCGTCGTCGACGGAATAGATCATGCGATCGACCCGCTCCTCGATCAGGCCATTGGCCTCGAGTACGTTCGCGAAATGCTGGGTCAGACGTCGGTTGGGCGCGTTCGAGGACCGCCCGAACCAGTCATAGCTGAGGCCGAACGCCTGGCCCGCCGCCTTCTGGACCTCATGCTGTTCGTCGCAGTAGGTGCGCACGTCCTGACCCGCGGCGGCGGCGGCCAGCTCGGCCGGGGTGCCATGCTCGTCGGTGGCGCAGATGTAGAGGACCTCATGACCCTGGGCCCGCTTGAAGCGCGCATAGACGTCCGCCGGCAGCATCGAGCCCGCCAGATTCCCCAGATGCTTGATGCCGTTGATGTACGGCAGGGCCGAGGTGATGAGGATGCGGGACATGGGATTCCGGGTGGCAAGTGGCGAGTGGCGAGTGGCGAGTGGCGAGTGGCGAGTGGCGAGAGTTAGTGGCGACGGTTGCGGGCTATCGCAACACTCCGGTGGCCGAAAGTCGAATATGGAGCGCTGCGGCGAGCCTACTCGCCACTCGCCACTCGCCACTCGCTACTTCCCAGCCGCCGCGCCACCCGCACGAACCGTCCGGTCAGCAGCACCGACGACAGGAGGCTGGCGACGATGATGGCCCAGACCAGGCCGTTGACGCCGATCTCATGCGCCCACCACCAGCCGAGCGGCATCATCACAACGCTGTAGGACAGGAAATGCATGATCGTCGGCCACCAGACGTCGCCCGCGGCCCGGTTGGCGGAGGCCGACACCACCTGGATGCCGTCGGCGACGAAGAAGAGGGTCGTCAGCACCAGCGCCGGAATCACCACCGCGAGAAGCGCGGGATCGCGGTTGTAGGCGCTGGCGATCAGCGGCGCGCCGGGCCAGACCAGCAGGGCGACCATCAGCGTCAGGGCCGTCACCACCCCGATTCCGACCAGGCCGGCGCGCATGACTCCGCGCCCGTCCCCGGCCCCGTAGGCGCGCCCGACCAGCACCGCTGTCGCAGCCGACAGCCCCATCGGCAGCATGAAGACCATGGCCGAGACATTGAGCACGATCGCCCAGGCCGAGGTTTCGATCGCCCCGAGCTGGCCGGCGATGAAGGTCATGGCGGCAAAGGCGCCGACCTCGATGAAATACGAACTGCCGGCCCCGTAGCCGACCTTGCGCTGTTCGCGCTCGTCGGCCGGGTTGCGATCCGGGCGACGGAACACACCCAGCGCCCGGGCCTCGGGCAGTCGCGCGATATAGACCAGCAGGAACACGGCCAGCGAGGTCCGCGCGAAGAAGGTCGCCCAGGCCGAGGCGATCGCTCCGTCGATCCCGAGGCCGAGGATATCGGGCACCAGCAGCAGGTTCAGCGCCAGATTGACGCCATTCGCGATCCACATGGCCCACATGCCCGCGCGGGGTCGGTGCAGGGCCTCGAGAAAGAACTGCGCGGCCACACTGACCAGATAGCCCGGCATCGACAGGGCAAAGACGACCAGCACCGGCGACGCCCCCTCGCCCAGCCCCGGAGCGAGTCCCATGTGCTGCAGGGCCCATGGTCCGATCAGGATCAGGCTGAACATCGAGATCAGGCCCAGCTGCAGCGAATAGACCACGCCGCGCCGCAGCACACCGCCGACCTCGCTGCGTCGTCCCTGACCGATCAGGCGGGCGGTCATGACCTGAACGCCCATCATCAGGCCGACGGCCGTGGTGATGATGATGGAGGTCGGTGCCAGCGCCAGCGAGCTGAAGGCCAGTTGCAGGCCGGAGTAGTTGCCCACAACGATCACATCGGTCAGGCCCATGGTCATGATGCCGATACGGGCCAGCACAACCGGCCATGCCAGATGCAGCAGCTCGCGCAGGGTCGTCCGGGTCTGGGTGTTGAAGCCGATCATGGGAGGCGCGTCAGGCCATGGGGACGCCGCGAGGTCAACTGGATTTGCTGTCGGGTGACATAAGGAAAATGCGGTCTCCCTCCCCCTCCGGGGGAGGGTGGTCGCGCAGCGACCGGGTGGGGAGGGCTCGGCGACACGAACACCGGCGCTGTCTCGCCGAAGCGCCCCCACCCCGCCGCCGCCGCGCGGCGCCGACCCTCCCCCGGAGGGGGAGGGAGAACCGCCTGATGACTTTCCCGCGCCCGCGAACACCCCTAAACCTCCCCCATGCCCAAGCTGACCTCCGCCATCGATCCGCACAGTCCCGCCTTCAAGGCGCTGGACGCCCTCAACCGGGCGCTCCGCGACGAGCTGCACGAGAAGGTCGCCAGGGCCGCGCGCGGCGGGTCCGACGCCAGCCGCGACCGCCACGTCGCGCGCGGCAAGCTGTTGCCCCGTGACCGCGTCGAACGCCTGCTCGATCCGGGCTCGCCCTTCCTCGAAGTCGGCCAGCTGGCCGCCAACGGCATGTATGGCGACGAGGCCCCCGGCGCGGGCATGATCTGCGGCGTAGGCCGGGTCTCGGGTCGCGAGGTCATGATCGTCGCCAACGACCCGACGGTGAAGGGCGGGGCCTATTTCCCGATGACCGTGAAGAAGCACCTGCGGGCGCAGGAGATCGCCGAACAGAACAACCTGCCCTGCGTCTACCTGGTCGATTCCGGCGGGGCCAACCTGCCCCACCAGGCCGAGGTCTTCCCCGACCGCGACCATTTCGGCCGCATCTTCTTCAACCAGGCGCGGATGTCGGCGAAGTCGATCCCGCAGATCGCCTGCGTCATGGGCTCGTGCACCGCCGGCGGGGCCTATGTGCCGGCCATGTCCGACGAGACCGTCATCGTCCGCAACCAGGGCACCATCTTCCTGGCCGGCCCGCCGCTGGTGAAGGCCGCCACCGGGGAGGTCATCTCGGCCGAGGAACTGGGCGGGGCGGAGACCCACGGCCGCAGGTCCGGCGTGGTCGACTATGTCGCCGAGAACGATGAGCATGCGCTGGAGATCGTCCGCACCATCGTCGACAGTCTGAACACGGTGAAGCGGGTCGACATCGACGTGCGCGAGCCGAAGGCTCCGGCCTTCGACGCCGAGGAGCTGTACGGCCTGATCCCCGACGACGTCCGCGCCCCCTATGATGTGCGCGAGGTCATCGCCCGCCTGGTCGACGGCTCCGAGTTCGACGAGTTCAAGGCCCTCTACGGCACGACCCTGGTCTGCGGCTTCGCCCGCATCTGGGGCTATCCGGTCGCCATCCTGGCCAACAACGGCGTGCTGTTCTCGGAAAGCGCGCTCAAGGGGGCCCACTTCATCGAACTGGCCTGCAAACGGAAGATTCCGCTGGTCTTCCTGCAGAACATCTCGGGCTTCATGGTCGGCGGCAAATACGAGGCCGAGGGTATCGCGAAAAACGGGGCCAAGCTGGTCACCGCCGTCGCCTCGGCCGAGGTGCCCAAATTCACCGTCCTGATCGGCGGCAGTTTCGGGGCCGGCAACTACGGCATGTGCGGCCGCGCCTTCGGGCCGCGCTTCCTGTTCACCTGGCCCAACAGCCGGATCAGCGTCATGGGCGGCGAACAGGCCGCGGCCGTCCTGGCCACCGTCCACCGCGACGCCGACAGCTGGACCCCCGAACAGGCCGAGGCCTTCAAGGCCCCGGTGCGCCGGAAATACGAGGACGAGGGCAATCCGTACCACGCCACCGCCCGCCTCTGGGACGACGGCATCATCGACCCGGCCCAGACCCGCGACGTGCTGGGCCTGGCCATCTCGGCCAGCCTGAACGCCCCGATCCCGGAAACGACCTTCGGCGTGTTCAGAATGTAGCGCCTTGTCATCCCGGACGCCGCGAAGCGGCGTCCGGGATGACAAGCGGGCAAAATCCGCACCGTGGCGCGGGACAAGCGTCAACCGCACTCAAATCGTGATCACCGACCGGACCGGCTCGCCCAGGGCCCAGCGGTAGGACTCCGGTCCAAACGGCAGGTCGAACAGCCGGGGCGCCCCGCTCTCGGGGTCCGGGTCGACATGCAGGTGGAAGGCTGACAGCAGGGCCCGGCGGGTGCGTTCGGCCGCCGGCCCGGTGACGCCCTTGCGGTGCAGGATGCTGGAGATGACGACTTCGCGGTGGGCCGCGCCGCCCTGGACCAGCAACTGCTGTCGAATTTCAGCCGCCAGTCTGGCCTTGGCGGGCGTAAGCCGGGCCGGCTTGCGGTTTCGGGGGACGGATGCGTTCGCCATGCGAGCCTGGCCACTCTTCGTTAACCACCACTTTCAAGACCCCGACGACGACGGTGTCAAGATAACGTCGGTATCCGTCGGTCAGGGCGATGCCTTCCACCGGTCCATGCGTTACACATCGGTCAAGCGCCAAGGGAACCACCATGACCGATCCGACCGAAGCCGATCTCAACGCCCTCGACATCACCGACGCGGAAGCCGCCGAGATCAACGCCATCTCGCACCCGCTGCTGGCGGATCCGGCACCCGATGCCAATGACGACCTGGTCCAGATCGACTCCACCGCCGACGGCATCGTCTTCATCACCATCAACCGGCCGGACAAGCGCAACGCCTTCGACGCCCCGACCATCGCAGCCCTGTACGAGGCCTTCGAGACCCTGCACGGGGCCGACAATGTGCGTCTCGTGTTCGTGCGCGGCGCGGGCGGGACCTTCAGCGCCGGGGCCGATCTGCAATGGATGGCCGATGCGGCGGGCTGGTCGGAAAGCGACAACCGCAGCGACGCCATGGGTCTGGCGAAAATGCTGAAGGCCCTGCACGACGTCCCGGCGCTGACCTGTGCCATCGTCGAGGGCGCGGCCATGGGTGGCGGGGCCGGCATCGTCGCCGCCTGCGACATGGCCGTGGCCGTCGAGGGCAGCCGCTTCGCCTTCTCCGAGGTCAAGCTGGGCCTCATCCCGGCAACCATCGCCCCCTATGTCGTCGAGGCCGTCGGGCCCCGTCGGGCCCGCCAGCTGTTCCTGTCCGCCAATATCTTCGACGCCGACTATGCGGCCCACGCCGGCCTGATCGACATGGTCCTGCCCGAGGGGTCGGTCGACGAATTCATCTCCATGCTCACCGACAGCATCAGCGCCAATGCGCCGGGCGCGATGGGCGAAGCCAAGCGGCTGGTGAACGATGTCGCGGGCCAGAAGATCGATCACGGCCTGATGGAGGAGACCGCCAAACGCATTGCGCGCGCCCGCGTCTCGCCCGAGGGACAGGAGGGGGTGCGCGCCTTCCTCGAAAAACGTAAACCCTTCTGGTCCTGACAGGAATCGGACGGGGGGATCGATGACCGGGGAACTGGAAACGGCGGCACTTGCCTCGGGCGGCGGGTGGCTGCGCTGGAAGCGCGAACACGCGGACATTCCGCCGGGGACACCCTGCGCCAACTGCGAAACCCCGCTGATCGGAACCTACTGTCACGTCTGCGGCCAGATCGCGGAGGACTTCCATCGTTCCAGCTGGAAGCTGCTGGTCGAGGCCGTCGAGAGCCTGTTGCACCTCGACGGCCGGCTGGTGAAGACCATGCCGAACCTGCTCAAACGCCCCGGCCAGCTGACCCGCGACTACCTCGACGGCAAGCGGGCCTGGCAGGTCCAGCCTTTCCGCATGTTCCTGGTGATCCTGCTGGTGGTCATTTTCGCCGGCCACTGGGCGACCACGACCAACGCCCGTCGCGCCGAGGCGCGCGGCGATGACGCCCACAGCACCGTCAATTTCACCGGTCCCGGCCGGACCGCGCGCGACGATCCTGCGGCCAGGGCCGAGGCCCGCGCGAGGATCGTCGCCGACCCCGACATGCCCCCCGCCGCGAAACAGGCCGCCCTGGCCGCGATCGACCAGGACTGGGTGAAATTCAGCCGCTCGGTCAGCGAAAGCGCCGCCGCGGAAGCCTCGACAGCCGAAAAGGCCGGACCGGAAGCGGGCAGTGACCAGATCCGCGTTCGCTCGGGCATCGCCAATGAGGCCCAGCGGTCGTCCATGCAGCACTGGGCCCAGACCCGCTATGACGCCGTCAAGGAAGACCCCGCACGCTTCGCCCTGATCCTCGAGATCTGGGGTCACCGCATCGCCATCCTGGCCCTGCCCGTCTCGGCCCTGATGCTGACGCTGCTGTTCGCGTTCAACCGCCGCTTCTATGTGTTTGATCATCTGATCTTTTCGATGCATTCGCTATCGTTCCAGATGCTCTTGCTGACGGTGATCTTCCTGCTCTCGATGGTGATGGGCGGCTGGGCCTGGTGGCTGCTGCTGGCCTCGCCCGTGCATCTGTTCCTGCACATGAAGGGGGCCTATCAGCGCAGCACGATCGGCACGCTCGCGCGCATGTTCGTGCTGTTCAATCTGACCACGATCACCTTCAGCCTGCTGGCCGTGCTGTGGCTCTACCTCGGCTTCAACGAGATGGCCGGCGGACACTAGGCGCGGCTGCGCCGCGCTGGTGGCGAGTGGCTGGTGGCTCGCGGCTCGTGTTCGCGCATCGGACACCTGCGACACCCCGCTCCCGCATGCACGAAGGTGCGATGCGGCCGTCACTAGCCACTAGCCACCAGCCACCAGCCACCTCTACAACCGCCCCCATGTTCAAATCCGTCCTGGTCGCCAACCGTGGCGAGATCGCCTGTCGCGTCTTCCGCACCGCCCGCCGCATGGGCATCCGGACGATCGCCGTCTATTCCGAAGCCGATGCCCGGGCGCTGCACGTCCGCGAGGCCGACGAGGCCGTCCTGATCGGCCCGGCCCCGGCGCGGGAATCCTATCTGGACGCCGCCAAGGTGCTGGCCGCCGCCAAAGCCACCGGGGCCGAGGCCATCCACCCGGGTTATGGCTTCCTGTCCGAGAACGCCGACTTCGCCGAGGCCGTCATGGCCGCCGGTCTGGTCTGGATCGGCCCGCCGCCCGCCGCCATTCGCGCCATGGGCCTGAAGGACGCCGCCAAATCCCTGATGATCGCGGCCGGCGTGCCGGTGACGCCCGGCTACCTCGGCGAGGACCAGTCGCTCGACCGCCTGCAGACCGAGGCCGACGCGATCGGCTATCCGGTGCTGATCAAGGCCGTCGCCGGCGGCGGCGGCAAGGGGATGAAGAAGGTCGACCGGGCGGAGGATTTCGCCGACGGCCTCGCCTCGGCCCAGCGCGAGGGCCAGTCCTCCTTCGGCGACCCCCGCGTGCTGATCGAGAAATACATCACCCGTCCGCGCCACATCGAGGTGCAGGTCTTCGGCGACAGCCACGGCACCGTCGTCCACCTGTATGAGCGCGATTGCTCGCTGCAGCGCCGCCACCAGAAGGTCATCGAGGAGGCCCCGGCCCCCGGCATGGACGCCGCCACCCGCAAGGCCGTCACCGACGCCGCCATCAAGGCCGCCCGGGCCGTGAACTACGAGGGCGCGGGCACCATCGAATTCATCGCCGACGCCTCTGACGGGCTCAAGGCCGACCGCATCTGGTTCATGGAGATGAACACCCGGCTGCAGGTCGAACATCCGGTCACCGAGGAAGTCACCGGCGTCGATCTGGTCGAATGGCAGTTCCGCGTCGCCGCGGGCGAGCCGATGCCGCTGAAACAGGACGAGATCACCCTGACCGGCTGGGCCATGGAGGCCCGCCTCTACGCCGAGGACCCGGCCAACGGCTTCCTGCCCAGCATCGGCAGGCTCGAGCATTTCGTCATGCCCGAGGACATCCGCGTCGACACCGGCGTCGATCAGGGCGGTGAGGTCAGCCAGTTCTACGATCCGATGATCGCCAAGCTGATCGTGCATGCGGAAACACGGGAAGAGGCGGCCGATGCGCTGGCTGAAGCGGCCGGCCAGGTGCAGGTCTGGCCGGTCAGGACCAACGCGGCATTCGTGATGAAATGCCTGGAGCATCCCCGGTTCGTGGACGGTGACGTGGATACCGGCTTTATCGCCGCTGAAGAGAGCGACCTCGCCGCCGAGCCTCTGTCGGAAATGGGAATCGAGGACGCCGCCCACCGCCTGCGCCACCTCGCGGCGGGGTCCGGGGACAGCCCCGAATCGCCGTGGGACAGTCTGGCCGGCGCTGTGGGCTTCAGGGCCAACGCCCCGACCCGCATCACCCAGGCCGTGGTCGTCGATGGCGCGCTGCACCTCGCCCGGATGCTCGACGACGACGATCATCCGATGACAGGCCTGATCGGTCTGTCAGCGACCCGGGTCATCGCCTTCGAAACCGGCTCCGCGTTCGACGTCAGCGCCTTCGCGCGGGGCGGGCCGGGGACCGCCGGCCCCGCCTCCGACGGCGCTCTCCGCGCCCCCATGCCCGGCAAGATCGTCGCCACCCCGGCCAAGGCTGGCGACACCGTCACAAAGGGCCAGCCCATCGTCGTGCTGGAAGCCATGAAGATGGAGCACGCCCTCGTCGCCCCGTTCGACGGCGTGGTCGGCGAGGTCAGCGTTTCGGTCGGCGATCAGGTCGTCGACGGGGCCGTGCTGGCGACGGTCTCGGCGCTCGACGCCCTCTGAGGCAGGCCCACGCCGCCCACGGGTTCGGTGATGATGGAATCGTGGATGGTGGCGATCCAGGCCAGGGCGTCCGCCACGCCCGCCTTGATGTCGGGGCGCTGCAGGGCCGCCCGGTGAGCTTCGGCGTCGGTCCAGACTTCCGTCACCCACAGAACATCGGCGTCCGCCGGATCGCGCGCGACGACATGGCTAAAACACCCGTCGGGCGGCTGGCGTCCCGCCACAAGGCGGTCAATCACCGACTCGCGGCGGAGCGGGACGGTGGTTAATTTGGTGATCAGCCCGTACACAGCGTGCCTCCACACGACCTCGTCTGCTCTGACATAGCATTTACATGCCTGCACAGGTTGAAATTCCCCCGCATGCCCCTTCACATGATCAAGCTCTGCGTCGGCGTCGCCAAGGTCGAGACCCTGGAGCGCCGCGCCGCCAAGGGTCAGTGGCTGACGGTCGACACCCGGATGACGCCCAAACGCGCGGCCGAGCTGGAAGACGGGGGCTCGATCTACTGGGTCATGAAGGGCTCGGTCACCTGCCGGATGCCCATTCTGGACATCACCACCCACGGCGAGGGCAAGACCTCGCACTGTCTGATCAAACTGTCCCCTGACGTCGTCCGCACCGCCCCCCAGGCCCGTCGCCCCTTCCAGGGCTGGCGCTATCTGGAGCCGAAAGACGCACCGATGGACCTGTCGACCCTCGATGCCGGCGAAGTGCCGGAGGAGCTCGCGGCGCGGCTGCGCGAAATGGGGGCGTGGTAGAGGCCAGGTACCAGGGATTAGGGACTAGGGATTAGGCGCGGATGCTGCGACGATTGTGTTTCGCGAGTTCGATTCCACTGCCTCGGTCCCGGCCCCTAATCCCTAATCCCTAATCCCCAAGCCCTCGAACCTCCCATGCCCGCAGTCCGCTCTGACCGGTTGGAAGACGCCCTCGCCCGAATCTTCGCGGGTGGCAAGAATACGCGTGCCAGCTGGTTCGCCCTGACCGGCGGCGAGACGCTGTTTGCCGAGGGTGCCGCCGCCGACACCCTGTATCTGCTGCGCAGCGGTCGTCTCGGCGTGTTTCGCAGCGATCCTGACGAGGACCGCCCGCCCCAGTTCGTCGGCGTCATCCGGCCCGGACAACCCGCCGGCGAGATGGCCATGCTGGCCGGCACGGTCCACACCGCGGACGTGGTCGCCCTGCGCGACTGCGAGGTGCTGGCCCTGCCCCGCGAGGCCTTCTTCGAGGCCGCCCGCACCGAGCCCGACCTGATGGTCGAGCTGTCACGGCTGATGATCCAGCGCGCGCGTGACCGCCGGTCCGGCGGCGGCGAACCCAGCGTCTTCGGCTTCATCGCCGCCCGGCCCCAACCCATCCGCGCCTTCGTCGAACGGGTCGCCGCTGCCATCGCGGCCGACGGTTTCACCTGCCAGGTCATCGACCAGGCCGCCCTCGCCTCGGCCGCCGACTGGTTCAGCCGGGTCGAGGATGCCCACGATTTCGTCCTCTATGTCGCCGAACAGGACGAGCCGGCCTGGGCCGCCCTGTGCGCGCGCCAGGTCGACCGGGTCTTCGTGGTCGGCAACGGTCTGCTGGCCCCGCCCAACCGGCCCATGCCCCACGCAGGGGTGCTGGACGCCCAGCGTCGGACGGACCTGATCCTGCTGCGCGACCCGCGCATGCCGCGGCCCGCCAACACCGCCGTCTGGCTGGACGCCGTCCAGCCCGGCCGCTGGTTCCAGTGCGTCGAAGGCGACCAGGCCGATGCCGACCGGATGGCCCGGGTCGTGACCGGCTCCGCGGTCGGTATTGTCCTGTCGGGCGGCGGGGCCCGGGCCTATGCCCACATCGGCGCGCTCCGGGCCCTGAAAGAGGCAAGGGTGCCGATCGACTTCGTCGGCGGCTCATCCATGGGCGCGGTGATTGCCGCCGGTCCCGCGATGGGCTGGTCGCAGGAAGAACTCGAGGCGCGGATCCGCAAGGCCTTCGTCGAAAGCGACCCGCTGTCGGACCTGGCCTTCCCCATGTTGGCCATGACGCGGGCGCACAAGGTCGACCGGCTGCTCCAGGAAGCCTATGGCGACATCGACCTGGCCGATCTGACGCGACCGTTCTTCGCGGTCTCGACCAATCTGACCAGCGGGCGGATCGAGGTCCACCGGCGCGGTCTGATGCGGCGGGCGATCCGGGCCTCGATCGCCATTCCGGGCCTGCTGCCGCCGGTCGTCATGAACGGTCAGGTGCTGGTCGACGGGGCCGTGCTGAAGAACCTGCCGACGGAGGTCATGCGCCAGATGAACGGCGGCCCCATCATCGGCGTCGACATGTCCGAGACGCGCGGTGTCGATCCGGCCCTGATCGAGCATCCGCCGTCGATCTGGCGGCTGATCGTCACCGGTGCCTGGCGTCGGGGCCCCCCCATCGTCTCGATCCTGATGCGGTCGGCCACCCTGACGACCGACGCGGACATTGAAAGCTCGCGGGCCGCGACCGACATCCTGATCCAGCCCATGCCGGATGGACTGGATATCCGCGACTGGAAGGGGTTCGAGCCCGGCGTGGCCTCGGGCTACCAGGCCACCCATGAAGTCCTGGCGATGCTGGACCGCCCGGTGACCGCCCTGCGCCGCCGCGTGTCGATCAGCGAAACCGCGCAGGCAGAAACCGCCGTGGAATCAACCACAGCCTCGCTCCGTCCGGACCTGCTGGAAATGCTTCGCCGGGGCGCGCGCCGCGGGCGGAAGGAAACGCCACGCCCGTAGCCGGACGGTCTGCGAGCGAAGGAAGCTCCGGTGCCGCGCGATCGCCACCAAGGCACCGGGACCGGGACGGATCCCGGCCGACCGGGCACCGGGAAGGGTCAACGCCCTCCACCGGGTGAGGATGGTACCGCCTCTCAGGCTTGAACTGAGGACCTCCGGTTCCACAAACCGGCGCTCTAACCAACTGAGCTAAGGCGGCGCAGAGCCCCGGACGGGGCGACGCGAGCGGCGTATCTACCGGGCCGCGCGCGCGCGATCAAGCAACCTTGCGGGATTATTGCACCGGGCCTGGCACCAGGCGGTTCAGGTCCAGCCCCGGCCGGCGATATACTGCTCCAGCGCGGCGATGCGGCTGGCGTCGGACGGGTGCGTCGACGCGAACTCCGGGGTCGATCCCTGGCGCTGTTGCGACATCAGCCGCCACAGGGCGACCGCCTCTGCCGGCCGGTAGCCGGCCCCCTGCATATAGTCCACGCCCAGACGGTCGGCCTCGAGCTCGTCGCGACGGGAATAGGGCAGCAGCACACCGTATTGGGCCGCCAGCCCGCCGATCGAACCGACGGCCTGGGCATTGTCGCCGGCCGCCCCGCGCAGGACCTGCAGACCGACACTGGTCAGGGCGGTGTTCGAATAGCGTTCGGCGGCGTGCCGCCCGACGACGTGCCCGACCTCGTGGCCGATCACGGTCGCCAGCTGATCGTCATTGCGGACCAGCGCCAGCAGGCCGGTGGTCACGCCGATCTTGCCCGACGGCAGGACGAAGGCGTTGGGGCTGTCGCTGATGAACAGGGCGTAGTCCCAGCGGCGATCCGTGAGACCGGCGGCCTGAACGATCCTGTCGCCGACGCGACGGATGCGGGCATTGCCGGCGGCGTCCGACGAGACCCGCTGCGTCCGCAGGGCCTCGGCCCAGGCCGCGTCGGACTGTTGGGTCAGGGCGCTGTCATCGACGATCAGCAGCTGGTTGCGGCCCAGCGTCTCGTTATAGGCGCAGCCGCCCAGCGTGGCGGCCGCACAGGCCGCAAGGACGGCGGCGGCGAGGATCTTCATGGGGCATCTCCGAAAGCGTCACGGCTTAATGGCCGACCACGCAAAAGCTCCGCCGCAAACAAAAACGCCCCGGAGGCGGACCTCCGGGGCGTCTTGCCGAAGCCGTGAGGCTTCTATTCTTCTGCGGCGCGGAACCGCGTCGTGAACGTGACGCGCGCTCCCGTGGCGGCACCATCGACGGTCCGCGGCGACAGCCGGGCCCGACGAGCGCCCGCTTGCGCGGCCTGGGCAAACCCGGCACCCGCAGGTGTCTCGGAGACCAGGTTGCAGTCCGACAGGCTTCCGTTCGGGCTGACGAGGCAGTTCAGAACGACGGCACCGCTCTCGATACCGCGCGACATGGCGCGTTCCGGGAACTCACCGACCGGCTGGCGGGACCAGCTGGGGTTGGTGATGACCGACGGCCGCGGCGGAGCCGGCGGAGCCGGCGGCGGCGGCGGTCCGGGGACGATCACGGGCGGACCCGTATATTCGACCCGGTCCTCCTTCTTCGTCGGCTCGATCGGCAGCGTCACCGGCGGTGGCGGAGCGTTCGGGACGATGACCGGGGGACGCACCTGCAGCTTGGGCGGCGGGGGCGTGTCCGGCGGAGGCGGCGGCGGCGGCGGGGGCGGCGGGGGGATCGGCTCGATGATCTCCACGTCGACCGCGTCGTCGGAGTAGTTGATCTCCTTCAACGTGAAGCGTGCGTTGATGAAGTAGAACGCCAGCACGGTGAACAGAAGCGCGACGACCAGAAGGCTGCCCAGAAGGACCCTCGGCGGGACCCCGAACAAACCCTTCGGCTTGGGCGCGTCGTACCTGGAGCGGTGATATTCAATATCAGTCATGATTCACCAACCTCACTTCGGCGCGTTGTCTTCACCCACCAGGGCAACGCTGTAGAAGCCGTTGTCCTGCAGCGAATTCATGACTTGCATGAAGTCGCCGTAGCGGGTGCCGCGGTCGGCGCGGATGAAGATCCGCTCGTCCGCAGGATTGCGACGGCCGATCTGCCCCGTGAGTTCGGGACCGATCTCTTCCAGTTCGACCGGGAAGTCGCCGAGATAGGCCCGACCATTGCTCGTGATGGAGATATAGATCGGGACGGGCGGGTTCGTCTGAGGCGGCGCGACAGCCGTCGGAAGCTTCACTTCCACGGACGGGGTCGCCAGGGGCGCCGCGACCATGAAGATGATCAGCAGAACAAGCATGATATCAACGAACGGTGTGACGTTGATCTCACTGTTCTGCTCGACCTGATACTTGCCGCCGCCGCCGCCTGAAAGTTTGGCGGCCATCTGGCTTACGCTCCCTTGTCGAGGTTACGCGAGATGGCGTTGGTCAGTTCGGCGCTGAAGCCGTCCGAACGGGTACCGAAAGCCGAGATGCGAGTGTTGAAGTAGTTGTAGAAGATAACGGCCGGGATGGCGGCGAACAGACCGATACCCGTGGCCAGCAGGGCCTCGGCGATGCCGGGGGCGACGACGGCCAAGTTGGTCGTGTTGGTGTTCGCGATACCGATGAACGAGTTCATGATGCCGTAGACGGTGCCGAACAGACCGATGAACGGACCGGTCGAACCCACCGAAGCGAGGAACTGCTGGCCGCCCGAAAGGCGCTTGGCGAGGCCGGCCTGAACGGCGGCAACGGCTTGCTGGGCGCGCATCAGGGCCGAGTCGGCGTGATCGCCGGTGACCGAGAGGCCTGCCTGACGCGACAGTTCGATTTCGTCGGTCGCCGCGGCGGCCATATCGGCCAGCGGGTTGCCGTCGAACTCGTCCGACGTCGCGACCTTGCGCATGTCGGCGATGGTGCGGGTCTGACGGAAGGATTCAAGGAACTGGTCGGTCTTGCGGTTCAGCGAGCTGAACTCGAACAGCTTGATGAGCAGCAGCACCCAGGAAAAGACCGAGGCGAGCAGAAGGCCAACCATGACGACCTTAACGACCGGGTCGGCCGCCATGAACATGCCGGCCGGGGTCAGTTTGCCGTGCTGGTCACCACCGACGACGGCGGGCTCAGGGGCGGCGGCGGCATCAGCGGCCGGAGCGGCGGCGGCGGCAGCGGGAGCTGCGGCGGCGGCCGGGTCGGCGGCTGGGGCGGGAGCATCCTGCGCGAGAACCGGCGTGCTGGCCATGAGGACGGCGGCGCCGGCCATGGCCAGGAGGATGTTGGTCTTCTTCATATCGAACATAGTTCGCCAGTTCCTGCTGTTTAGTCTGACTTGTGGAACCCAAAAGAAACGGCCGCAGACGACGACCGCCCTCGATGAAATTCTCGCCCGTAGCGACAGGGTTACGGGAACCCCGGTCTACGAAACGCCTGGTTACGCTTCCGGTTGCCAACTGGCTTCCGGCGCGGCGTCGACGAACCGGGAAACCGTTTTCCCTCTCCGCCGACCGCCCGCAAAGGAAAGCGGTCAAGCTCCTTTGGCGAACGCATACCAGAGCGTCAAGTGCGGGACGGTGCTTTTCCCCTCGCGGGGGAGCCAACGCCTTCGCAACCGAATTTTCCGGCCCGAAAGCGACATTTTCGTGATCATCGGGGGTGGCGTCGACGCTTCGACGCAAGGGCGATGGTGCCTGGGGGCGGGTTCGAACCACCGACACGTGGATTTTCAATCCACTGCTCTACCAACTGAGCTACCCAGGCGCACGCGTCGCGGCGCGGAGGCGGCGTCTATAGGCGAGCACTCCGGGGGTGTCCAGCCGTCTGATCAGTCTTCTTCGGGGTCGTCCGTCGGAACGTCGCCGCCGCTGTCCGGCAGGACATATCCGCCCGTGAACCAGCGCTGCAGATCCACGTCCGCGCAGCGCTTCGAGCAGAACGGCTTGTAGGCCTCGACCGCGGGGTGGCGGCGACAGATCGGACAGGTCGCCATGGTCAGACCGCCTCCAGCACAAACGCGCCGGGTGCCAGCGCGGCGTCCGCCACAAGATCGGCGCGCGGACCCAGTTTCGCCACCCCCGACGCGGCCAGCGGGGCCTCGTCCGGGGCGCAACGGGCGCGGACGCGGGGCGTGCTCGTATCGGACAGCAGACGGGCCCTCAGCGCGCGCACTACGTCCTGGGCGCGCTGCTCCGGCCGGCGGTGCCCCCCGGGCCCGTTCAGAATCTCTTCCAGCGGCGTCAATCGCCACGGCAGGGACAGTTGCAGCAACCCGAACCGGCTGACCGGCCCGAAGGCGACATCCGGGTCCGTGCCGAACGCCTGGCGCGCGGCCCCCAGGATCACCTCTCCGTCATGTCCCACGCCGATCAGGTCGATCGCCACCAGCCCGCCCCAGCGCTTCAGCCGGATCGAACGCGCCGCCTCGGCCAGTCCCTGACGGTTGGCCCGCGCCCGGGCCGGTGCGCCTGACGAGACTCCCGGCACCGGCGACAGGTCCAGATCGACCGCGACCAGGGCGCGCGTGCGCTCGACCCGCAGGTCCAGTCCGGTGTCGGGGAATATCTGTCCGGCCGCCATGGCCTCTTCCTCGGCCTCGAGACCTGCCTCGATGGCGGCCAGGCCCGTGATCACCGGCAAGCCGGGAGCCAGCCGGGCCAGCATTTCCACGACTGTCGGGCCTTCGGCCAGCAGCCGCGGGTCGCCCTGCCCCGGCCCGATCAGCCGCAGGGTCGGCCCCTTGCGTTCGCGCGGCTCGGCCACGACCTCGACCTCGACCTTCTGGCCGACCGCGAGCGGGTTCGGACCCCTGAACGGCAGAAAGCCCGGTGCCGGGGCGCTGCCCAGATCGACGAAGGCCCCCTTCAACCCCGGCTGCACGTCCGTGATTCGACCGACCGACCGCGCACCGAGACGATGTCCGGCCACCGCGTCGTCGCGCTGCAGCAGCAGATGATGGAATCGGCCGTCCCGCGAGACCATGCCCCGGACCTCGCCGGGCGTGTCGTCCAGGAAGACCTCGACGGTCACGCCCGCCAGCCCGCGCCGTTCAGCAGATTGACCGTCTCGAACAGCGGCAGGCCCATGACGGCGGGATAGCTGCCGACCAGACGGGTGACGAAGGCCCCTGCCCGGCCCTGGATGCCATAGCCGCCGGCCTTGCCGCGCCATTCGCCCGCGGCGACATAGGCGGCGATCTCGGCGTCGGACAGGACCTTGAACGACACCCGGGTGTCGACCACCCGGTGCGTGGTCCGCACCCCCGCGGTCACCGCCACGCCGGTGAAGACCCGGTGGTTGCGGCCGGACAGCAGTTTCAGGAACCGGACCGCCTCGGCCTCGTCGGCAGGCTTTTCCAGCAGGCGGCGGCCGACGGCCACCACGGTGTCGGCGGCCAGCACGACGGCGTCCGGTGCCCCGGCTGCCACGGCCTCGGCCTTGGACACGGCCAGACGCGCGGCGAGGCGCGTCGGCGTCTCATCCTTCAGCGGCGTTTCGTCGATGTCGGCGGGTTCGACGCGGTCGGGGGTGATCCCGACCAGCGCCAGCAGTTCGATGCGGCGCGGGCTGGCCGAGGCCAGCACGAGTTCAGGACGCGACAAGCGCGCGCCCTTACTTGAAGCGGTAGGTGATGCGGCCCTTGGTCAGGTCATAGGGCGTCATCTCGACCAGGACCTTGTCGCCGGCCAGCACGCGGATGCGGTTCTTGCGCATCTTGCCGGCGGTGTGGGCGATGATCTCGTGGTCATTGCCCTCGAGCAGCACGCGGAACGTCGCATTCGGCAGCAGTTCGCTGACGACGCCGGGAAACTCGAGCAGTTCTTCCTTAGCCATGCGGCCTCTCGCGCCCTGTGAATACGAGTCAGAACGCGCGCCGGGCGAAAGCGCGCGTCGTTAAGGAGCGGGCGTATGCCTGAAAACGGCGGGATAGTCGAGGCATAGGGGTCAGTAGGCTCGGTCGAGCCGATCCCAGGCCACCGCCGGAACGAATGGACGGATCGCCGACTCGAAAGCCGCGCGCTCGCCGGAATAGCGCAGCCTATGCTTGGAACCGGCAGGGGCCGCTTCCACGTTTGCGACACGGTCAGCCAGTTTGACGAGCGCTGCGTCGCGGCAGGCTTCAATCTTCCGATATATGGCGGCCATCTTTTCCGCGCGGGCGTCGCCTTCAGCGGTCACGGCCCAGACAAGATCGGCGACGCGCGGGCTGAACTGGTCGGCAAGCTCGGCGACAAGAACCGTCGTGTCCTCCAGCGTGTCGTGCAGCCACGCCGCGCTGATCAGCTCCGGATCGTCGGTCCAGCCACGAATGATTTCGACGACCGCTTCCAGATGCCGTTCATAGGGCTGATCATCGCCATAGATCTGGTCGCCATGAGCGATGACTGCGAACGATCGGGCCCTGTCCTGCATCCGGGTGATCTATCCTCTGCGGTAGAGAGCCGTCACCAGCGTGAACAACCGCCGGGCCGTTTCGTGGTCGATGTCGATCTTGCCGTCCAGACGCGCCTTCAGCAACTCGGCCCCTTCGTTGTGCAGGCCGCGGCGGCCCATGTCGACGGCCTCGATCTGGGACGGGGACGTGCCGCGCAGGGCTTCGTAATAGCTGTCGCAGATGCCGATATAGTCCTTCACCACCTTGTTCAGCGGTGTCAGCGACAGGCCGTGGACCCGGTGGAACTCCGGTCCCGTGATCTCGAACGCCAGCCGTCCGTCCACCATCGCCAGCTTCAGCGCATAGGGACCGCCCGCGGCACCGGCGGGCTCGAAGCTGTTCTTCTCGACCAGGTCAAAGATCGCGACCCGCCGCTCGTGCTCGATCTCGGCGGTCGCCGACGACAGGGTCGCGGCGTCCAGATCGATCGACGTCAGCCAATGTTTTCCGGAATTGGGATCGCTCATGCCGGCTCCGGCTCATCCGACTGATGGGTGGGGGCAACCCGGGCCGGCCAGCGCTCGGACAGGTCGGTCAGCACCGCGTCCAGGCATTCCACGTCGATCCTCAGGTCCCCGCCGCCCGCGAACATCAGGATGACCCGCCCGCCGGGGGCCTCATCCGGCGCGAATTCCATGGCCAGCAGTTCCAGCGCGCTTTCCGGCAGCCGCGGCAGACGCCGGCTCTTGACCGCCGTGACATCGCCGAACTGCATCGCCGCCATCACCCGCGTGCCGCCGCATTCCCAGCAGAAGCGGCTCAGCTTCAGCGTCACCCGCCGCGCCGCCGGCTCCCAGACGATGTCCACGGGCCGCATGATGGCGTCCTGCAGGGCCGCCGAAATGATGTGCAGGTCGTCGGCGTCCTCGGCCAGCAGGCGCAGCGGCTCGGGCGAGGTCGCCCCCGCCGCTCCGACGACCTGTTCGTGGGCCTCAGTGCTCATGACCGTCGCCCTTGATCCGGCGGATGTCGGCACCACACGCACTGAGCTTCTCTTCCAGCCGCTCGAAGCCGCGATCCAGGTGGTAGACGCGCCCGACCGTGGTCTCGCCCTCGGCCGCCAGACCCGCGATCACCAGGCTGACCGAAGCCCGCAGGTCTGTGGCCATCACCGGGGCCCCGTGCAGCACCGGCACGCCCCGGACGACAGCCTCGCCGGCGTGAACCGATATGTCGGCCCCCAGCCGCGCCAGCTCCGGCGCGTGCATGAAGCGGTTCTCGAAGATGTTCTCGTGAATGACGCTGTCGCCCTCGGCCGTCGTCATCAGGGCCATGAACTGGGCCTGCAGGTCGGTGGCGAAGCCGGGATAGACCTCGGTCGCCACATTGACGGCCTTCAGCCGCTGGCCGGGATCGCGCCTGACGATCACGCCGTCGGCGGTCGGCGTCACCTCAACCCCGGCCTCGATCATCTTTTCGGTCAGCGCCGTCATCAGCTCGGGCCGCGCCTTCGTCAGCCGCACCTCGCCCCCGGCCATGGCAGCCGCCACGGCGTAGGAGCCCATTTCGATCCGGTCGGGAATCACCGACCAGGTCGCCCCGCCCAGCGACGTCACGCCGGTGATCGTCAGCACGTCGGTGTCGATCCCCTCGATTTTCGCACCCATGGCGGTCAGGCAGCGCGCCAGATCGCCGATCTCCGGCTCACGTGCGGCCTTGCGCAGGACCGTCGTCCCCTGCGCCAGCACGGCGGCCAGCAAGGCGTGTTCGGTCGCACCGACCGAGACGAACGGAAATTCGATCTCGGCCCCCTTCAGCCCGCCCGGCGCGCGGGCGGTGACATAGCCCTCGTCCAGCTCGATCTCGGCCCCGAGCGCCGTCAGGGCCTGAAGGTGCAGATCGACGGGTCGCGCGCCGATGGTGCACCCTCCCGGCAGGGAGACCTTGGCCTCGCCGGTCCTTGCCAGCAGCGGGCCCAGCACATTGAACGACGCCCGCATCTGCCGAACCAGATCGTAGGGGGCGAAGGTCGAGGCGATCTGGCCGGCGTGGAACAGCGTCTCCTGGCCGTCGGCCCCGTCGCGCTGATCGACCTGGACGCCCAGCTCACGCAACAGGCGGCCGAGGAATTTGGTGTCCGCCAGGCGCGGCATGTTGGTCAGCAACAGCGGCTGATCGGTCAGGATCGACGCGGCCATCAGCTTGAGGGCGGAATTCTTGGCGCCGCTGACCGGAATCGATCCGTTCAGGCGGGCACCCCCGATGATGGCGATACTGTCCATGTCGTCTCTTGCGACCCCTGCGGGAGGCAAGGGGGATCGGCTATCTAGCGCGGACGGTTGCGATTGCGAAAGGCCGGCGACGTCCCGGGCGATGACATTCAGTTGCGCGGCGCGGTCAGCCTCGCCGGGCGGCTGGCCGCCTTGCGCCGTCTCAGATTGTCGCGAAGCGCCGTGGACAGCCGTTGGGCCCGCGCCATGGCACGTGTTTTCGGCGAGGCCAACGGGTCCGGCAGACTCGTCGGCAATTCGGGCATGGGCCCTTCGGTCTTCGACTCATCCATGGGTCGAGGAGAACCCGCGCCGGACTTTTCCGCAAGCGCCTGAAACACGACTGCCATGCCTTGAAGGTCGCACGCCGTCAGGGTTCGGACCCACCGCCCGGCGGCATTCGAACCACTTTTGTGTCTTAAGCGAAGCAAAAGTCGTTCAAGGGCTTCCCCCGTCGTCCCCGGTTGGCTATATCGCCGCTTCCTCAGAACAGGCCGCCGTAGCTCAGTGGTAGAGCGCATCCTTGGTAAGGCTGAGGTCGTGGGTTCGATTCCCCCCGGCGGCACCACTCTGAAACCCTTACGGGGCCTGACCTTGCGGTCAGGCCCCGTTTGCGTTCGCGCCTTGCGTTTTCACGATCGGCACAACGAAAAAGCCCCGCCGGCTTGACCGGCGGGGCTTTCATCACGCGTTGTCGCGCAAAATCAGTCGCTCTCGGAATCGTCGTTCGAGGCAACGGCGATGGTGGCCACGATGACGGCCGCACCGATGAGCAGCACCGGCAACGGGATGCCGGAGAACTCGCTGGACTCGTCAGCCGAGGCGCCGACGCGGTCGCCGACACGAACGGTCGACACATTATTGGCTGCAGCCGCCTGGCCGGCGATGAGCAGCAGACCCGCCGTGACGGCGGCGATGGTTTTCTTCATGGCGACTACTCCTGTGGCCGGGATTGATTTTAAACGCCTGAGTTGGCCTCAGACGTCATGCCATACAACTCATGGCATTGACGATCAGTGTATCAGCCCAACACGACATAAATATCAAGCTGAGGCTTTCACACAACGCCCGACCTGGAAGACCGTTGCCTTGAGACGGGCCGATAACGGAATTCCACAAGGCGACCACAAGACTGCACCGCGGCCGATGGAGCGCTTACCGGCGGTCGGTGAGTTGCGGTGTCACCGGTGGCTGAAGATTCGGCGGCCCTCCGGGTCGCATGACGCGGGCCTCGAACCGGGCCGCCGCCCCCGGGCGATTTCCCGGAAAGACATAACCGCTGTCGTCAAAAGCCATGCCCGCGTCCGGATAACCGTCCACGCCGGGGGCCCCGAATCCGGCACCGCCGTAGCCATAACCATAGCCACCGTAGGGATAGCCGTTCTCGACCTGGCGGTAGCTGAGGCTGAAGCGGCCATGGTCGCCGATGGGACCGGATACCGCCACGCCGTAGTCGCGATAGCCGCCTGTTCCAATGGATACGCTGACCTCGCCATGCGGCTTGCCGTCGTCAAACGCCTCGCGCGACACACGGTCATAGGGCTTGTCATTGACGGACCGGGCCGCGATCCAGCGGTCGATCTGCTCATCGGTCGACAGATTGTGGGGCACACCCGCCTGGGTCGCGCCGACGACCGACGGCACGGAAGGCTGAAGGGTGGCGGCCAGGTCGACGCCGGTCGCAGGAGCCGTGGTGACGACGCCGTCAGGTTCACCGGACGCGAATGCACCGGCCAACAGCATTGCGGTGATCAGCATGGGCCCAACTCCTGTACGGTCATCACACTAGCGGCAAATACGGCCAAGATCAGGCGTCCCCATCGCCCCGGCCCAGGGGATCCGGCAGCGGCGCGCCCTCGGGGACGAAGCTCAGGGCCACCGAGTTGATGCAGTAGCGCAGGCCGGTCGGCCCCGGTCCGTCGGGAAAGACATGTCCCTGGTGGCTGTCGCAGCGCGCGCAGCGGGTCTCGGTCCGCGACATCCCCCAGGAACGGTCGGTGATGGCGACGACATGAGACGGGTCGACCGGCTCCGTGAAGCTGGGCCAGCCCGTGCCGCTTTCGAACTTGGTCGCGGTCCGGAAGAGAGGCAGGCCGCATTCCCGGCAGCAGAAGACCCCGGCCCGCTTTTCGCCCAGCAGGGTCCCGCAGAACGGGGCCTCGGTGCCATGCGCCAGAAGAACCCGCTTCTCCTCCGCCGAAAGATCCGCCTCGAGGGCGACGCGTTGTCCTTCGCTGGGCGGCGTCAGGTCGTAACCGGAAGGGGAATGCAGGACTTTGGTGATGTCGGTTTCAGTCATGTCATCCACTTAGGAACCGACCGGGCCATGCGCAAACCGGATGTCGGAACCCGCACGATGGCGAACCGTTCTCGCCGTATGACCGACGATGCCGACAAGGACCTGATCACCCGGCCGCTCACACCGGCGGCGAAGCATGGTGTCGTGGTCGTCAAGGACCCGCCGGAGGCGGCCATGAACCTGACGCCCGACGCGGCGGAGATTTCCGGACTCCGCCTCGTCGACGCCGCTGACCGGGCGCGCAAGCGCGACTAGGCGAATTCCAGGGCGCAAGGAAAAAGGCCGGCCGGGGTTTCCCCCGACCGGCCTTTTCTGTGGGGTTGGCGGCTGGATCAGGCGCCGAACAGGCTCGCGACCCAGGTCCTCACGGCCGTCTCATCAGCCGGGTTGCCGGTGTAAACAAGGCCCTGCGCCGGGGTGTAGGGCTGGTTGTTGGCCCGCGGGCGCGACGTCCACGCCTTGTGGCCGTAGCTGAGGTCCGAATAGTTCGACGGCAGACGCATCACGGTCGGCTCGACGAAGATCGAATCCGTGGCCGTGGTCGAGCCGGCGATGCGCACGTTCGGCAGCTTGGACAGCAGGTCCAGCGTATCGAGGCAGCCGCCCGAGCAGCCCGCGTCCACCAGCACGATCACAGGGCCCTGCACCGGGTTGGCGGCACCCGTGTCGGCCACGGCGGCACGTCCCGCCAGGGTGAAGGTCGGCTGGCCGGCGGCGATGGCGGCGTCGAAGGCGGTCACGATCTCGCGGGTCTGCTCGATCACGGGTCCGGCTTCCTGCACGAACTGCGGGTCCGCCTCCATGCGACCCAGCGCGGCGGCGTACCAGTCACGATTCCCCTGGGTCGCGCGGTAGGTCAGTTCGCCGGCGGCCGGTTGACGGCTGACCGTGAACTCCGGCGTCCAGATGCGGTTGGCGAGGCCATAGCCGCGCGCGGTCGACGAGTTCAGGCCCGAGCCCGAGGCGGCGCGCAGGTCCAGAACGAAGCCCTGGGATCCGCGCAGCGTCGCAGCCTGACCCTCGACGGCGGCGTTGAACGCCTGCCAGCCGGCGCTGTCGGCGAAGGAGTGGACGTGCAACCACGGGCGACCGTTGACGGTCTCGACCGCCAGCGGGGTTGCGGGCGGCATGTAGACGGTCGCGCGGTACGCGGCCTCCAGATCGCCGGCGACGAGCGGAACCGGACGGATCTGGATGTCGCGCGGACGGCCGCGGCCCGACTGGAAACTGCACATCGACGGAACGCCGGCGGCGAACGGGTTATTCCGGTTCCAGAACAGATAGGGGGCCGAGGTCACACGGCCGGCTTCCGTTTCGAGGTTGCCTTCCCAGCGGTCCAGCTTCTTGCGGGCGAATTCCTCGATCGGGGTCAGGTTGCACTCAACCACCGTGTCGCCGACCCGGGGCGCGCCACTCACGCCCGGCTTCACATAGGTCACGATATATTTGCCGCCGCGCCAGCCGGTCGTGAAACCGGGCCAGCTGGTGCCGAAATACGGCCCCATCCCCTCGAAGGTCGGGGTGATGGCGATGTTCGAGTCGCGGAAGCCGGCGGCGTAGTAGCGCATCAGATAGGCGTGGGCGTCACCGCTGTTGGCCTGACCGGCGCGGCCCAGGGCATCCTGCAGGCCCGTGTCCAGCCAGCTCCGGAAGGCCTGGCTGGCCGCACCGGCCACCGCTGGGGCGGGATGGTTGGCGGCCAGCTCATCATGCGCTCTCTGCAGGTCCCGACGGGCAAGGTCGCGGAAGTCCTGGGCCGCGACCGAACCGGCGCTTGCCGCCAGGGTCAGGACCGCAGCAGCGGCGAAAGTGAGGAAACGGGACATCAGGTCAGGCTCCGGGCCAAATAAGCGGGACGGGGGAGTGGACAAAAATGATCGGGCGATGATGAACGGGACTGGAACGGCTTTAACCCCATCGGAACAGGCTTTGCCAAGCCCGAACGCCGGTCGGTTGAACGCGGCTTCAGTTTACTCCCGCCGGAACGCGGCCTAATCGGGGCGAACCTGCCCCGCCGCGATCACATTCGCTTCAGATTCAAAGATACATGTTCTCCAAAATCCTGATCGCCAACCGCGGCGAAATCGCGGTCCGCATCATCAAGACCTGCCGCCGGATGGGCATCAGGACCGTGCAGGTCTATTCCGAGGCCGACGCCGGCTCACTGGCCGTCGAGATGGCAGACGAGACCGTCCTGATCGGCCCTGCGCCTGCCGCCCAGTCCTATCTGTTGCAGGACAGGATCGTCGAGGCCGTGCGCCGGACGGGTGCCGAGGCCGTCCACCCCGGCTTCGGCTTCCTCAGCGAGAACGCCGCCTTCGCGCGTCGGCTCGAGGCCGAGGGCATCACCTTCATCGGTCCGAACCCCCATGCCATCGAGGCCATGGGCGACAAGATCACCTCCAAGAAATTCGCCGCCGAAGCCGGCGTCTCCACCGTTCCCGGTCACATGGGCCTGATCGATACGCCCGCCCACGCCGTCGAGATCGCCAACCAGATCGGCTATCCGGTCATGATCAAGGCCTCGGCCGGCGGCGGCGGCAAGGGCATTCGCGTCGCCCACTCCGACGCCGACATGGCCGAGGGCTTCGCCGCCGTGAAGGCCGAGGCGCTCAACGCCTTCGGCGACGACCGGGTCTTCCTCGAGAAATTCATCATCGACCCGCGCCACATCGAGATCCAGGTGCTGGGCGACAAGCACGGCAACATCGTCCATCTGTTCGAGCGTGAATGCTCCATCCAGCGCCGCAATCAGAAGGTCATCGAGGAGGCCCCGTCTCCCCTCCTCGACCCTGAGACCCGCGCCGCCATGGGGGCCCAGGCCGTCGCCCTCGCCCGGGCCGTGAACTATGACAGCGCCGGCACGGTCGAGTTCGTGGCGGGGCAGGATAAATCCTTCTTCTTCCTCGAGATGAACACGCGTCTTCAGGTCGAACATCCGGTGACGGAACTGATCACCGGCGTGGATCTGGTCGAGCAGATGATTCGCTCTGCCTGGGGCGAAAAGCTGGCCTTCGGGCAGGCGGACCTGGCCATCAACGGCTGGGCCATCGAAAGCCGCATCTATGCGGAAGACCCCTACCGCGGCTTCCTGCCCTCGATCGGTCGCCTGGTCCGTTACGAGCAGCCCGAGGAAGGGCCCCATCCCGACGGCTACACGGTCCGCAACGACTCCGGCGTCCGCGAGGGCGACGAGATCTCCATGTTCTACGACCCCATGATCGCCAAACTGTGCGCCTGGGGGCCGACCCGCGACGCGGCCCTGACCGGCATGGCCCGGGCGCTGGAGGACACGCACCTGCAGGGCGTCGGCCACAACGTGCCCTTCCTCGCCGCCGTCATGGATCAGCCGCGCTTCCGGAGCGGCAATATCTCGACCAGCTATATCAAGGACGAATTCCCCGACGGCTTCCACGGCCTGCTGCCCGACCGTCGTCAGACCGACATCCTGATCGCCGCCGCCGCCGCGATGAACGAGATCGCCGCTGAACAGTCCGGCGACCCGTCCGACCGCACCGACTGGATCGTACTGATCGCGCCCCAGGGCCAGGGGGCCTCAGGCCCCGGCGAAGCCCACGGCGTCTCCCTTGGCTATGACGATGACGAGGCCCTGACGCTGGAACTGGCGGGCGAGGATCGCGCCCTGCAACTGTCCGACATCGACTGGCGGCCCGGACAGGCCCAGTTCCGCGCCACCCTCGACGGCCGGCCCTTCACCGCCGAGGTCGCCCGCGTCGCCGACGGCTTCCTCATCCGCCACCGCGCGGCCCGCGCGCGGGTGCGCGTCCTGACCCCCGCCATCGCCGCCCTCTACGCCCGCCTGCCCGAAAAGATCGCCGCCGACACCAGCAAGCTGATCCAGTCCCCCATGCCCGGCCTGGTCGTCGCCATCCCGGTGACGGTCGGTCAGGAGGTCAAGACCGGCGAAACCGTCGCCATCATCGAGGCCATGAAGATGCAGAACATCCTCAAGGCCGAGCGCGACGGGGTCGTAAAGGCCGTCAGCGCCAAGGCCGGCGACCCGGTCGCGGCGGATGACGTGCTGGTGGAGTTCGCATAGATCCGGCAGGCTCGCAGCGCATTGATTTCCTGACCAAGGGGCGGCTAGTAGGGAAACTTGTTCGCGCGCCACGACGGGTATCGGCTGAGATCTGTTTTGGCTCGTCAGGGGATCGGGTTGACCAAGGACTCCTTCCGCCGGTCGCGCGTGTACGGTTACGGTCTCGCCATCGTGGCGTGGGCCTTGGCCTTCGTCGTCCGGTTCCTGCTCTCGGACTGGTTTCCTCCGGGCTTCCCCTATCTGACCTTCTTTCCGGCCGTCGTCGTCGTGGCCTATTTCGCCGGCGTTCGACCCGCCCTGCTGACCGCGGTATTGTCTGGCCTGACCGCGTGGTGGTTCTGGATCGGAAAAGCGGGTTTTGACCTCAGTCCGGCGACGGCCGTGGCACTCGGCTTCTATGTGGCCGTGGTGGCGGTCGACATCTTCTTTATTGTCGGAATGGACTCCGCGACGCGCAGGCTGGCGGTGGAAGTCGAACGAAGCGCTGCCCTCGCCCACAGTCGAAATCTGCTCCTCAAGGAGGTGCAGCATCGAGTATCGAACAATATCCAGGTGGTCAGCGCGCTGCTTCGGCTGGAAGCATCCGCAACCCAGGACCCCGGTGCCCGTCGGGCGCTCAACGAAGCCTCGGCGCGCACCGCCACGATCGCGCGAATCCAGCATGGACTGGCTGACGTCGACGGCCGGGCCACGCCGTTCGACTCGCTCGCCCGACCGATCGTAAGCGACGCACTGGCGGCCGCCGGTCGGACCAACGTCACCTTCGAGATCGCGCCGACCACAATAGCGCTCGACGCCGAGGAGGCGACGCCGGTGATGCTCACCATGCTCGAATGCGTCAACAATGCCCTGGAACACGGGCTGGCGAACCGCGGCGGGCGCATCTCCATCACCCTCGGGGATGACGCGGGGGAACGTCGGCTGCAGGTTGTTGACGACGGTGACGGGTTGACGAAGGACTTCGCCCTGGCGACCAGTGGAAGCCTCGGGCTGCGCATCATCGCCGGTATGGCAAGACAGCTGGGCGGCTCCTTTACGCTTGAGGACGCCCATCCCGGTGTTGTGTCGCGGCTGGCCTACCCCTCTCCGGTGCCGGCAGGGGTCGGGATGCCGCTCTCGGCACTGCGCTCGCACACGGCAGATCCAGGGCCGCAGCGCGCCACCGAGCCCGGAACGACCACAACCGGACAAGCCATGAGTCCACAGCGCTTGATAACGCGCTGAGGGCGTTCGAAGAGCGGCGGGGCCCCGGCCTCGTCTCAAGCCGGTCTGTGGGCTACATCGTCGCCGCCATCGTGTCCGCCGGCTCAACCGCCGCCTCGATGGCCGCCATCAGGGACCCCGGCGTGATCGGCTTGGCCAGATGGCTGTCGGCACCGGCTTCGGCGGCGTCCTGCAGGTGCTGGGCCATGGCATTGGCGCTGAGCATGATCAGGGGCGTGCGGGGCCGGCCCTCGGCCTGTTCGGTGGCGCGAATGGCCCGGGTCGCGGTCAGGCCGTCCATGACCGGCATCTGCATGTCCATCAGGATCAGGTCGAACGCGCCCTCTTTGAAGGCCTCGACCGCCTGTGCGCCGTCGCCGACGGTCGTGACCTCCATGCCGCCGCCCGCCAGAATGGCCTGGACGACCCGCTGGTTCACGGGATGATCCTCGGCCAGCAGCACTTTCAGCGGTGCCTCGCCGATCCACGGAGTCCGGCCGACGGCGACGGAGACCTGTTCGGCGGCAAGCGCCTTTGCGGCGTCGGCGGCGGCATCGTGGGCAGCGACCGAGCGGGTGCGCGACAGGGGAATGGCGACGGTGAAACAGCTGCCCACGCCCGGTTGCGACTGCACCGTGATCTCGCCACTCATGATCTCGACCAGTGAGCGGCAGATGGACAGGCCGAGGCCGGTGCCCCCGAAGCGGCGGGTGATGGTGCTGTCCGCCTGGCTGAAGCGCTGGAAAAGGGTCTCCCCGGCCTCCGCATCGAAGCCGACGCCTGTGTCGCGGACCGTGAGCGTCAGCATGGCGACGCCGGGCTCGGGGGTGTCGTCGGCAACCTCGATCGAAACCGAAATCTCGCCCTCAGGGGTGAATTTGACGGCATTGGACAGGAGATTGGACAGCACCTGGCGAATGCGCGTGGCGTCGCCGAGGAAGTCGCCCCGCGCGCCGGGACCCCGCTCGACAAGGAAGGCCAGACCCTTGGCCTCGGCCTTGACGCGGGCGGTGCCGATGACGCCGTCCAGCTCGCGCTCGAGATCCATGTCGCCGACCGAGAAGTCCAGATGGCCGGCCTCGATCTTGGCCACGTCGAGGATGTCGGACACCAGCCGCTCGAGGGTCACGCCAGACTGTTCGATCAGCTCGACCAGTTCGCGCTGGGCCGGTGTCAGCTCGCCCTGTGCCAGCGCGCCGATCAGGCCGATGACCCCGTTCAGCGGGGTGCGAATCTCGTGGCTCATATTGGCCAGGAAGTCGGTCTTGGCCTGGTTGGCGACCTCGGCCGCCGCCTTGGCGTCCAGCAGTTCGCGGTCGGCCGCCACCCGCTCCGTGACGTCGCGCGCCACCCCGTAGACGCGGTCGCCGACCCGGCGCGCCCGCCACTCCAGCGTGCGGTACGCGCCGTCCTTGTGGCGGTAGCGGTTGATGAAGCCCGTCACCGGATCGGTCGGACCCCGGTTCTCGACCTCGACGACGCTCGCCTGCGTGGCCGCCTGGTCGTCAGGATGGAGCAGGCGAAGGAGCGGGAGGCCTTCCATCTCATCGGGCCGGTGACCCAGGACGGTCTCCCACGACGGACTGGCGCGAACCACCCGCCCGTCCAGTTCACGCACGACCAGCAGGTCCAGCGACACCTCGAAGAAGGTCCCAAGAATGTCCAGCCCGTCGACATCCTGATCTGTTCTTGTCGCGAGCGAGGGCATTGTGCCTGGGAGTCCTGATGCGTGAGATGCCCAGCCTGTGCACGTCCGGGTTAACAACGGGCTGCGTCAGGGCTCGAGGGCGTGAGTCCCGTCGCATTTGCGTCTCTTGTGATGTCGGCTACCGTGGCCCGGCCCGGAGGTTGCCATGATCCACCACCCGTTCCGCGTCGACGGTCGACTCTCGCGCCTGCCATATTTTCTCTGGGTGTCGGCCTGGGCCATCGCGCTGTTGCTGGTGCAACCGGTGGTGCTGGGCCTGTCCGGCTTCGCAGAGAGCGGCCTGATGCTCGACCCGCTTCTGAGGGGTCACTACGAGGCCTATGGTTCCGCTGTGGATCGCGCGGTTCACGCGACCGATGCCCGGGACATCCGTTATCTTGTTCTGGGCCTCCTGTTTGTCGGCATGTTCGGCTCGTTCCTCGCGCTCACGGCGCGCCGCCTGCACGACATCGGACGGCCGGGCCACTATGCCTGGATTTCCGTCATCCCCTTTGTGGGCATCCCCGCCGTCTTCGCCGTCCTGATTCTCCTGCCCGGCGATACCGCTGCAAACCAGTACGGGCCCGCGCCACGCGGGCGCGGCCGGCAGCCGGCCCGCGATACCTCCCCGGCCGAGGCCTGACCTCACCGGTCAGGGCCGCTTCAAACCAGGCCCTCGCCGTCCACCACAGCCCCGAACATCCGCCTGAAACTCTTCTTGAGAGACGCATCCGCCTCATCCATCGTCGCGAGCACGCCCAGATCAACCAGGCTTGTCACACCGTGTTCGGCGATGCCGCACGGCACGATGCCGCCGAAATGACTGAGGTCAGGCTCCACGTTCAGGCTGATGCCGTGGAAGCTGACCCATTTTCGCACCTTGACGCCGATGGCGGCGATCTTGTCTTCGCGGCTCCAGCCGGGGCCCTTGCGTTCGACCCAGACGCCCACCCTCCCCTCGCGGACATCGGCCGGCACGCCGAACTCGGCCAGGGCACCGATGAGCCACTGCTCGAGGCCGCGCACCAGCGCCCGCACATCCTTCCCGCGCGTGCCCAGGTCCAGCATCACATAGGCCACGCGCTGGCCCGGCCCGTGATAGGTGAACTGCCCGCCGCGTCCCGTCCGGTGAACCGGAAACCGGGTCGCATCCAGCAGGTCGCCGTCCTTCGACGAAACACCGGCGGTGTAGAGCGGCGGATGTTCCAGCAACCAGACCATTTCGGCCGCCTCGCCCGCGGCGATGGCCGCCGCCCGGGCCTCCATGGCCGCCACGGCCGCCTCGTAGCCGATCAGCCCCTTCGAGACCGCCCATTCGACCGGCCGATCATCGGTGCGAACCAGTTTTGACGCGGCCGGGCTTAAGGCTTGGGAAAGCATGATGCCTCCAATGTGGGGACCGGGAGCACCATGCAAGTCCAGACCGCCCAGTCAGAGCCAGTATCCGAGTCCCACGTGAGCCAGATCGAAGCCGTCGAAGTCGAGATCTCGGTCGTCCTGGGTCGCTCCGTGCTGCCCATGAGCCAGCTGCTGAGGATGGGCCGCGGCGCGGTGATTCCGCTCGACGCCTCCGAAACGGATGAGGTCTGGATCCTCGCCAACAACCACCCGGTGGCCCGCGGCGAGATCGAGATCCGCGAGGATCGCATCGCCATCACCGTGACGCGGGCGGCGGATGTCTATGATTTCATGGCGGGCGCCGCCTGAGGCAACAGGCAACAGGCAACAGTGATTGCCGGCGGAGGCGGGAGGTGAAATGTCCGAAATTCGCAGCCATCGCGATCTGTTGGTCTGGCAACGGGCTATGGACGTCGCCGTTTCGACCTACGAGCTGACCCGCCTTTAATCCCCGCGACGAACTATTTGGCCTGACATCTCAAAGTCGCCGTGCGGCAACGTCCGTCGCCGCCAATATCGCCGAAGGATACGGTCGCGCGACCCGACAGGCCTACGTCAACTTCCTTCGCATCGCGCGTGGCTCTCTGAAGGAGCTTGAGATCCATCTTGATCTGGCCCGGCGCGTGGGAGTGGCTTCCCCTGAACCTGCTGGCAACCTGCTTGATCAGACGGACGAACTCGGCCGCATGCTGCACAGCCTTATCTCGAAAGTGCAGGACCGCACGGCTCTCAAATGAGCCCCGCGGTGCCTGTTGCCTGCTGCCTGTTGCCTGATGCCTTCTTCCCCCTTCCCTTCCCCGCCGACCTCCGCTATCAGCCCCCCTCCGATGCGAGCGGTCGTGGCGGAATTGGTAGACGCGCAGCGTTGAGGTCGCTGTTCCTTAACCGGAGTGGAAGTTCGAGTCTTCTCGACCGCACCATCGAAACAACAGGGCGAATCTCGGCTGGAATTGAGCTGACATAAAACAGGGGAGGCCGAGCGTGATTACCACCGCAACAGCCCCCCTGCCGCCTTCCCTCGACGACGAAATCGACAACGACGCCCTCGACGAGGACTACGTCCTCACGGCGTCCTTCGTCGAAAAGGTCGTCGATGCCTCCGACGCCGGCGACGGGCCCAAGCTCCGTTCCCTGCTGGAAGACCTGCACCCGGCTGACGTGGCCGACCTGATGGGCTTCCTGACCGCCGAACACCGCGCCGTCGTTGTGCAGTGGCTGCCCGCCGACCTGCTGGCCGAAACCCTGCCCGAGCTGGACGACAACATCCGCGAGGAGGTGCTCGAACGGGTCCCGCACCTGATTCTCGCCGAGGCGCTGCAGGAACTGGATTCGGACGATGCCGCCGCTGTGGTCGAGGACCTCGAAGACGACCAGCGCGAGAAGGTGCTGGCGGCCATGCCCGAGGTCGACCGCGCCGCGATCGAAAACTCCTTGCGCTATGCCGAGGATTCCGCCGGCCGCCTGATGCAGCGCGAGGTCATGGCCGCCCCGTCGTTCTGGAACGTCGGCGACACCATCGACCACATCCGCAAACAGGGCGAGGACCTGCCCGAGCTGTTCTTCGACATCTATGTCGTGGATCCGTCGAACAAGCCGATCGGCGGCCTGCCGGTCAGCGGCCTGCTGCGCGCGCCGCGCTCGGTCGCCCTCGTGGACCTGATGGAGCCGATCAACGAGATCGCGGTCGACCAGGACCAGGAAGAGGTCGCCTACATCTTCGAGAAATACCACCTGATCTCGGCCCCGGTCATCGACGCGGCGGGCCGGCTGGTGGGTCAGATCACCGTCGATGACATCGTCAACATCATCCAGGAAGAGAACCGCGAGGACATCCTGCGTCTGGCCGGTGTGTCCGACGAGGACCGCGGCTCATCGGTGTCGGAGATCGTGCGCGGCCGCGTGCCGTGGCTGGCGATCAACCTCGCCACCGCGGTGCTGGGTTCGATCGTGATCTCGTGGTTCGAGGGGACGATCAAGGACGTGGTCGCCCTCGTCATCCTGCTGCCGATCGTGTCCGCCATCGGCGGCAATGCCGGCACCCAGGCGCTGACCGTGACGGTCCGCGCGCTCGCCACGCGCGAACTGAACAGCTCCAATACCTCCCGAACCTTCCGTCGCGAACTGGTGGTCGGTTTCGCCAACGGGCTGGTGCTGGCCCCCCTGATCGGGATGGCGGCGGGCCTGTGGTTCCAGGACTGGCGGGTCGGAGCCGTGATCGCGGCGGCCATGGTGCTGAACCTGCTGGTCGCAGCCACCGTCGGCGTGCTGACCCCCGTGACCCTGTCGAAGCTGAAGTTCGACCCGGCCGTGTCCTCGGCGGTGTTCGTGACCGCGACGACCGACTTCTTCGGGTTCCTGATCTTCCTTGGTCTCGCCACGCTTGTCCTGATCTGATCGCGGCCGGAGCGAAATCGGTCGAGCGGGACGTCGTCCCGCCCGGCCCGGATTTCACTCCGGCATGGTGCAGGACCATATTCCGGGTTCGGGTCCTTCGACCCGAAACAGGATGGTCCGGCCCTTGCTGGTTCTCTCAACGGGCGAGCAAGCCCGTCTCGATTTGGGTCAATCCGTGTCCGAAGCGACCACGCCACGTCTGAAAGTCTCCCGCGAGGGGGTCGTCCTCATCAAGAGTTTCGAGGGCTTCCGGCCGCACGCCGTGCGCTCCGGGGACGGGCACTGGGTCATCGGCTACGGTCATACCGCCTCCGCCCGTGAAGGCCTGAGCGTGGGCGAGCAGGATGCGGAACTCCTGCTGCAGTATGACCTGCTGCCGGTGGTGAAGGCGCTGAACGAGCGCGTCCCCGTCGGGCTGAACCAGCACCAATTTGACGCCCTGGCCAGTTTCGCCATCTCGGTCGGGGTCGACCGGTTCCTCGGCTCGGACGTCCTCCAGCGGCTGAATGAGGGCCAGACCGGGCTGGCGGCCGACGCCCTGTTCGGCTGGCCCGAAACAGCGTCACCCGATGCCCGCCTGCGCCGCCGCGCCGCGGAACGCGCCCTCTTCGTGGCCGACCCGGATTCCGCGGTGACCCTTGCCGACTTGCTGGCCGCGCCGCTGCCGACCCCGCCGGTCGAGGCCGGGCGCGGCGATGTGTTCAGCGAGGTCGTGGCGGATCACCCGCTGCCGACCCCGGCGGTCGAGGCCGGGAGCGTCGCATCCGACGCGCGCGGTGCCGCTGTGGCGGCACTGCTGGGCGAAGCGGTCGGGACCGAAATCACATCCGCGCCGGATGCGGTGCCGGAGCCTGTCGAGCCGACGCCGTCCCTGACGCTGGCCGGCCCCACCAGCGCCGTCCCGTTCGGCCGCTATTCACCCTATGCCGCCCCGGTGACCGGCCCCCTTCCCGGCTTCGCAGCCCTTGTGGAGGTGCCCGCCGACGAAGCGCCCGTTCCCGCCGCCTTGGATGCCGACGAGCCTGTACAGACGGCCGGCAAGGCCGCTGTTGGGATGCAGCCGGCGGTCGAAGACCCGCCGGCAACGGTTGTCTTTGAGCCGGCAGAGACCGCTCCGGTGATTCCGCTGGTGTCTCCCGGTCCGGTGACCTCGCCGTTCCCGCCGATGGACCAGCCGCTGGTCCTGACCCCGCTGACCGAAGCCGATATCGCTGCGACCGAACGTCCCGTCTGGCCCGAAGAAGACCGCGCCGGACCGGACACGATCGGGGAAACCGTTCTGTTCGAGGACGAGCCGACCCTGTCGGTTCTGCGCCACGAGGTCGAGCCCGCCGGGCCGCGCCGCTTTGACTGGAGCGAGACCGGTGCCTTCCTGATCATGGGTGGCGTGGGCCTCGCTGCCTGCGGAGCCTCGGCCGCCGCCTTCCGCCTCGCCGTCGAACAGCCTTCGCCGATGGGCGAGACCACCGTCATCGCCTGGGCCCTCGCCCTGATCGGCATCATCTGCGTCGGAGTGTCGTCGTGGAACCTGTATGTGCGCTGGGGCAGGCCGGACTGACTTTCCGGCGAGGGCGGGCGGTGCTAACCCCGCCGTCATGAGCATTCCCAACGCCCCCCAGTCCATGGAATTCGGCCTCGGCGACAACGCCGACATGATCCGCGAGACCACCGCCCGCTGGGCGACCGACCGCCTCGCGCCCCTGGCCGCCGAGATCGACGAGACCAACGCCTTCAAACGCGAGCTCTGGCCCGAGATGGGCGAGCTGGGCCTGCACGGGATCACCGTCGAGGAAGAATACGGCGGCCTCGGCCTCGGCTATCTCGAACACGTTGTGGCCATGGAGGAGGTCTCTCGCGCCTCCGCCTCGATCGGCCTCGCCTACGGGGCTCACTCCAATCTCTGCGTCAACCAGATCCGCCGCTGGGGCACGGACGAGCAGAAGCGCAAATATCTGCCGAAGCTGATCAGCGGCGAGCACGTCGGCTCGCTGGCGATGTCGGAAGTCGGTTCCGGCTCCGACGTCATGTCGATGCGCACCCAGGCCCGCAAGGACGGCGATCGCTACGTCCTCAACGGCACCAAATTCTGGATCACCAACGCCCCGCACGCCGAGACCCTGGTGGTCTACGCCCGCACGGGCGAAGGCAACGGCGGCGTCACCGCCTTCCTGATCGAGAAAGGCATGAAGGGGTTCAGCGTTTCGAAGAAGCTGGACAAGATGGGCATGCGCGGCTCGGACACCGCCGAACTGGTGTTCGAGGACTGCGAAGTCCCGGAAGAGAACGTCATGGGTCCGGTCGGGGGCGGTGCCGGGGTGCTGATGAGCGGCCTCGACTATGAGCGGGCGGTGCTGGCGGCGGGTCCACTGGGGATCATGCAGGCAGCGCTGGACGTGGTCCTGCCCTATGTCCGCGAGCGCAAGCAGTTCGGCAAGGCCATCGGCAGCTTCCAGCTGATGCAGGCCAAGGTCGCCGACATGTATGTGGCCCTCAACTCGGCCCGGACCTACGTCTACGCCGTCGCCCGCGCCTGCGACGCCGGCAAGACCACACGCTACGACGCGGCCGGGGCCATCCTGCTGGCGTCCGAGAACGCCGTGAAGGTCAGCCTCGAGGCCGTCCAGGCCCTCGGCGGTGCCGGCTACACCAAGGAATGGCCGGTCGAGCGGCTGGTCCGCGACGCCAAACTGTATGACATCGGTGCGGGGACGAACGAGATCCGCCGCTTCCTGATCGGACGGGAGTTGCTGGGCGGCTAGAGCCTGATCGGCCGAGGTGGAATCGCTTCGCGATTTCCGCCGATGCCGTGAATCAGGCTCCAGCATGACACTGGAGCGAAATCTGGGTCTTGATGGACTGCGTCCAACAAGACCGATTTCGCTCCAGGGAACCGCTCGCGTCTTCCGGGATTGGGACGGAGCCGATGGACGATTGTTAAGTGGCGCTGTCGCAATGTCGTGCCTAGATCGCCTCTCACCCTGTCCGGACACCCGTCGCCGATGCCCGACTACGACTACCATAGCGACTCCCGCCCCTTCTCGCGGGTCATCGAGGACCTCGGGGCCCGGGACGAGCCGAAGCTCTACCTCGGAGAACTGGTCAATGCGTTCGGAGAGCGCGGTTTCGGGGCCCTGCTGCTGTTTCTGGGGCTGATCAACGCCCTGCCCCTCCCCCCGGGCTCGACGACCGTTCTCGGCGCGCCGCTGCTGCTGGTGTCGCTGCAGGTCCTGGTCAGAAGCGACCAGATCTGGCTGCCCCGCTGGGCCCTGAAGGGCTCGATCGACCGGGCCGGCTATCGCAAGGCCAGCGCCCGGATCGTGCGCCCGTTGCGCCAGATCGAACGCCTGTCCAGGCCCCGCCTTCTGGTCATGACCGGTCCGACATCGGAAATGGCGATCGGACTGATCTGCTCGATCCTGGCCTTCATCCTGGTGCTGCCGATTCCCTTCGGCAACATGGCCCCCGCGATGACCATCGCCATTTTCGGCTATGGCATGACCCAGCGCGACGGGATCGTGATCATGCTCGGCTGGGTCGGAGCCGCACTCTGCGGGACCATCCTGTTCGTCGCCTGGCAGCTCATCGCGACGGGCCTCGAGAATGCCCTGCGGTGGCTTGGCGGTCTGGTCTGACGTCGGCGCCTTGATGGCGGCATCAGTCGCCTTGCCCTTCCCCTGCGCCCGGGGGCCGGGTTTCATTTTTCGTGCGGAGTGCTGATGCCCAACGCCCATCCCCACGTCGGGGCGCGTACCTTTTCCGAGGTCCTCAATGACCTGGGTGAGGGTGACGGAGCCCGGCTGACGCTCGACGAGGTGGTGGAAAGCCTTGGCGAACGCGGCTTCGGGGCCCTGATCCTGGTCCTGGCCCTCGTCGCCCTCGTGCCCTGGCCGCCGGGCGGCAAGGCCCTGTTCGGGATCGCCATTATCCTGATGGCGGTGCAGCTGACCATGCTGCGCCACGACGTCTGGCTGCCGGCCTGGGCGGGGCGGCGCGGCGTGTCGCGTGATCTCTACCGGCGCGGCACGGCCAAGGTCCTGCACCATGTCGCGCGCTTCGAGCGCCTGTCCAGACCGCGATTGCTGTTCATGACCGGCAGTATCTCGGACATCCTGATCGGCCTGACCTGTGTCCTCATGTCGATCATGATGGGCATGTCCGTGCCGTTGGTGGACGCACTGCCCGACATCGCCATGGTCCTGTTCGGCCTGGGCCTCATGTCGCGCGACGGCGCGATTCTGATATTCGGCTGGGTCCTGGCCGTGGCGAGCGTGGTCGCCTACTTCCTGACCTGGCAGACCATCGTGGTGCTTTTCGGCGGCGTGGCCCACTGGATCGGGCTGGTCGCCTGAAACGCGAAACGCCGGAGAGGTCTCCCCCTCCGGCGTCTGCAAGAACCTGAAACCGTCAGCCGCGGAAGAGCGACAGAACCAGCTGCGGCGTCTGATTGGCGATGCCCAGCGCCTGAACCCCCAGCTGCTGCTTTGTCTGCATGGCCTGGAGCTTGGCGCTTTCCTTCGCCAGATCGGCATCGACCAGATTGCCCACCCCCGCCTCCAGCGCGTCCGACAGCTTGCCGACGAACGTCAGGTGGGTCGAGAGCGCCCTCGACTTGGTCCCCAGCCGCGCGAGCGAGGCCGAGACCTTGTCGATGGAGGTGGTGACGGCCGTAAGCGAGGCCGCCGCCTTGGTCAGGGTGTCGATCGACTGCGTCGCCGCGATCGTCACGTTCGCGCCACCCAGAGCCAGAACCTCGGCGCCGACCGTGATCGACGACGTGCCCGCCACATTGGCCAGTGCCTGGAACCCCGTCGCTCCGGTCTTCAGCAGGTTGACCCCGTTGAATTCCGCATTGGACGTGACCGTGGCGATCTGGTCGCGGAGGGCCTTGAAATCCTCGTTCAGTGCAGCGCGTGCCGACGTCTTGAGTGACGCGTCCGTCGCCGAGAGTGCCTTCTCCTTCAACTGGAGCAAGAGGTCTGAGACCGTCTCACCCGCTGCCAGGGCCACATCGACCGCGGCGATGCCACGATCGAGCGACTGTTTGACCGCTCCCAACGCCCCGATATCGGCGCGTTGCCCCTGGGCGATGGCCCAGATGGCCCCGTTGTCCTTGGCACCGGCGACAGACTTGCCGGTACTGATCCGGTTCTGCACCTGCGACATGGACGCGTTGGTGGCGTTCAGGTTCTGGAGCGCGATTTGCGCGCCCGTGTTCGTATTAACCGACATGGTCATCGGCGGTCCTTCCATTCTGGTCGGGTGAAGAACGGCCTTCTGGCCGTCGAACCAGTTCTGGTCCGCGCACGTACACGCAAGGATCGGGCCGGTTTCCCACCTCGACCTGCGTCAATCTTTTCAAGGACTTGGTGGATATCCAGGCATCGCCCCGGCAGGTCTGACCGGCCCCGCAGGTCCAGCCTTGCCTACCCCGCGGCGATCAGGCGGCCTGGGCGGTTCCGGGGCCAGACAGACCCTGCATGACCATCTTATTGATATCGATCAGGGCTTCGAAATCGTCCTCGCCGCGCATGATCGCAGACGAATGACGGCTGACGAACAGGCTGATCGAGATGATCTGGGCGCGCAGACTCTTGTCCATCGAATTATCGGGATTGGCGCAGTCGGTCGCGAGCGTCGACCACAGCCGGCGATTCCAGTCGAGCGCATCAATCCGGGTGGGCACGTCGGACGGGTCCACGGTCGAGGCGTGGATCAGCGCCCGGGTCACCTGCCCGAACAGCCGGTATTCCGTTTCACGCGGGTTTTCAGCCCGCGTGGCCGCGGTCTTGTACGCCTGCAGCGACATGCGACAGCCCTTCCTCGTAATCCACCAGTTTCCGGGCCGCCATCAGGGCCTTGTAGTATTCGCGCGCCATCACGTGGCGTGACGCCGCAATGCAGTCCGCCAGCACCTGGGGATTGCGGGTCGCACTCATGAACTCGGTCAGGCGCAGGGCGAACTCATCATAAACCTTGGCCGCCGAGGCCTCGTCCAGGTACATCATCATGACCGGGAAATAGACCCGGGTCGCCGGGCTTTTGACGTCGTCGGGCTGCAGGATATCCTTCTCGCGCAGCACCGAGGCCTTGTTCTGGAGAATCAGCACGCCGCGCCGATCGCCGTTCTGGACGACCGCGCCGTTGAGCACGAATTTCTCGCCCGGTTTGAGCGACAGCTTGAGCGGCATGGGCGGGAGCGTCTCCTGACAGGCTCACGGCGACGTTAGGAAGCCGGGAACGAACACAGGTTAAACAGACGTGGTTAACCATGTCTTGTGACCCGACGGCCATCCTCGGGCATCACCTCGGGAAACCTTCATGTCCGCAGCCGATCTGGCTTCAGAATTCGTCCACGCGCCGGGCCTTGCCGCCCAGGGAATGGTCGGCGATTCCGCCTCGCCCGAGGCCATCCGCAAGCTGTCGCGCCAGCTGGCCAGCCCGAAACTGGCGGTGAAGGCCCAGCGCAAGAGTCTGGAGAAGCTGAAGGCGGCTCTGATGGCGATTCGCGCGGGCGACTTCGCGCTCGGTGCCAAACGGGCGCTGGACGCCCTCGAGATTGACGAGACCAGCGGCCTGGCCTGGCATGTCCTGGCGATCTGCCGCGAGAAGTCGGGCGATTTCGGCCAGGCCCTGCTGGCCTATGAGGCGGCGCTGAAGCTGTTGCCCAACGAGACCGACGTGGCCCACGACCTGGGCCGGCTGGCGCAGCAGATGGGCTATCTCGACATCGCCGAGAAGCTGCTGCTGAAATATCTGGGGGCCGATCCCGGTCATATCGAGGCCACCAACAATCTGGCCTGTGTGCAGCGCGACCAGAAACGCTATGGCGACGCGGTCGAGACCCTGCGCGCCCTCCTGGGTGTCGAGCCCGAATCGCCGGTGCTGTGGAACACCCTGGGCACGGTCCTGAGCGACCAGGGCGACATGACCACGGCCCTGACCTTCTTCGAGGAGGCGTTGCGGCATGACCCGGGCTTCTCCAAGGCCCGCTACAACCGCGCCAACGCCCGTCAGCCGCTCGGCGACGCCCTGGGGGCCCTGGAAGATCTCGACGCCGCCCTGCCCGGTGCCGAAAGCCCCTATGAGCGGGCCATGATGACCATGGCGCGGGCCATGCTGCTGATGACCCTGGGCCGGATCCCCGAGGGGTTCGAGGCCTATGAGGTGCGGCTCGACCCCCACCTGCCGGAGGCGATGCGGGTCGCCGTGAAGGCCCCGCGCTGGGATCCGAAGACCCAGGACGTACGCGGCAAGCGGCTGCTGATCGTGGGGGAGCAGGGAATCGCCGACGAGATGGTGTTCGGCACCTGTATCGGCGACGCGGTCGAGGCCGTCGGGCCGGACGGACAGGTGTTCGCCGCGGTCGAACCGCGCCTGATCGGCATGTTCCAGCGTGCGTATCCGACCGTGATCTTCGGCGCGCACAGGGCCGTCAAGCTGGAGGGTCGAATCACCCGCTACGTGCCCTTCGTCGAGGAGATGGAGGACGAGGTCGATCTGTGGCTTCCCATGGCGTCCCTGCTGGCCGTCTATCGCCCCTCGATCGACCGCTTCCCCGATCGACGGGGCTATCTGAAGGCCGATCCGGACAGGGTCGCCTTCTGGCGCACCGAGCTGGAAAAGCTGGGCCCCGGCCTGAAGGTCGGCCTGCACTGGAAGAGCCTGGTGCTGACCGGCTCCCGCGCGCGCTATTTCTCCAGCTTCGACCGCTGGCGGCCCGTGCTGGAGACGCCGGGCACCGTGATGGTCAATCTGCAGTGCGGCGACGTCAGCGACGATCTGGCGGCGGCCGAGGCGGCGGGCGTCTCGATCTGGACGCCGCCGATCAATCTGAAGGACGATCTCGAGGACGTGGCGGCCCTGTCCGTCGCCCTCGACGTGGTGATCGGTCCGGGCATCGCCGGGACCAATCTGGCGGCCGCCGTCGGCGGCACGGCCTGGATGATCACAGCGCCGGACGACTGGCACTATCTCGCGACGGACAAATATCCCTTCTATCCGCATGTGAAATTCTTCCCGCGCGACAGTTTCGACGCCTGGGAGGGCGCGATCGAACGGGTTCGCGCGGCGCTGGATGAAGCGGTCGGAGTCGGGAACGCCGTATAGCGGCGGGGCGTTGATCTCCCGAACAGGGAGACCCTCTCATGCCCGAGCGCGGCGACGATCCGGACGATCAGGACCAGGCGGAAGTCTTTGATGAAACCCACATCGATGATGAGGGCGACGGCGACATCCTGCTGGACGAGGCCGATCCGGTCCTCGACGTCACCCGGGCCGCCGGCGACGCCGACGAGGAAGAATTCGACGAAGACGTCGAGGACGACCTCGACGAAATCCAGGGCGCGTCGGGTATCGAGGCCGAGGCCGACGCCCTGCTGGGCCTTGACGGCGAACGCCTGACCGAGATCGACGGCGAAAGCGCGGGTGGCCGCGGGCCTGACGAGGTCGAGCTGGTCTATACCGGCCTGATGCGCAACGTCCGCGGGGCCCAGGCCAGCGCCGCCCACTGGGAGGCCAAGAGCCTCTCCGACGACGATATCGCCAGCCTGGGCTACGGCCCCGACGGCGACGACGACCATCCCGTGAAACAAGGAGAGCCGACATGACCGGCCCAACCGACCACACGCTGCCGACCGCCCGCGATGACGGCAACCCCGACACGCCTTACGCTCGAAAGGCCCCGCGGGAACACGGCAAGCCGGACCAATTGCGCGAGGCGCAGCGCCAGTCGGAAGACCGCCAGGAGGCCCTCGTGGACGAGGGTCTGGAAGAGACCTTCCCCGCCAGCGATCCGGTCTCGGCCAAGCGGATTACCTGAAGCCCCGGTGTCGCCCTGCCCCTGACGGTGCAGGGCGACGCCCGATGGACCCCGTTCGGTCGAGACGGGCACCCCCGCAGCCCGCGCCTCACGCGGGGCCCGCCCGACGGGTTCAACCGCGCCTGTAGATCTCCTCCCCGGGAATGCCAGGTCGCCCGGGCACGGCCGCCTGACGTCAGACAGGAGGCAACGCCACGATACAAGGACCTCGGGCACCGAAAGCGGACGCGCGGCACGTCCGCTGAGGGTGGAAAGCTGACGTCCGGTCTGACACTCTGGTCCCATGTCACCACATCAACGCGCCGTATCCCAACTGCCGCCAGAGGGCTGGTCTTTCACTGTGACCGAGGTTGCAAACGGGTGTTGGAGAGCTAGGGGCGTCGGGCCTGACGGCCTGATCATCGAGCGTGGAGGAACTGACGACAACGGCCTGCTGAATCAGTTGATCGAGGACGCTTGGAAGCTGGCCGCCTAGTCGCACCGAAAGTCCGCAACGGGTCGGGAGCGGACATCACCTTCCTTGCCGATACCGGACAGTCGACGGCTTCGCCAGGAGCCGATCTCGGGTAGCGGGTCTGATACACAGGCCTGGTCCACACACCCAGGTCGGCATCATCGAGATCAACGCGTTCGCAGCATCCGGTTTCGGACACGGCGCTTCCCTGCGTCTCCGCCGGACCGTCCGGCAAAGCCGCCGGTGCCGTCTCATCCGTGCATCCCCGCGAAGGCGGGGACCCAGGACCTCCGTCTCCTCCCCATCGCAGATGGGGAGGGGGACCCCGGAGGGGTGGAGGGGTCGAAGCAGGGAACACGGCTCCGTCGTCCGATCGCGTGCGATCCGCCTGCACCCCTCCACCGCTTCGCGGTCCCCCTCCCCATCGCCTACGGCGACAGGGAGGAGACAATGCGCGCTATTCGCCGCCAGCCAGACGACCTCGCCCAACTAACCCGCTGTTTTTACGCGTCATAAACCGACCACCAGCGTCATCTCCCAGCCGCATCTACGCCCCGTGCGACACTCTCCCCGTCCCGTCGCACCGGGAGGCTCGCTCGGCCGGCGAACCGAAGCGGCGGCGGGAGCGGAGGGAGCGGGGTCCGTCGGCGCGAGCCGGCGGAGCCGGACCGGACCGGAGACCTCCTGAGGGTCATCCGGCCGGGGTGGAGGGCCGGGGGGGATACCCAGGTCGTTCCAGGGATCGGGATCGTCGCCCGACCTGCCCGCCGGAGGCGCTGCGGTAAGGCCCGAACACGGCCACCCGACGCAAGCTTCCGGAAAACCGTCCGCGCGGAGCGTTCGTCTTTCGCCGAAACGGTATTCTCCAATCTTTTCCGGGCGAGGGCCCGGGCGCTTCGCCCACGCCTCCCGCAACCGCCTGGAAACAGGCGGCGAAAAGTCGTGCCCCAAACCTCTCCCTCCCCCTTGGGGGAGGGTGGTCGCGAAGCGACCGGGTGGGGAGGGCTCGGCGACCCATCCACCGGCGCTCCCCGCGCCAGGCCCCTCCCACCCGGCTTCGCCTTCGGCTCAGCCACCCTCCCTCGAGGAGGGAGGGAGAGCACCGTGTTTCCACAAGACCGTTGTTCACCCGCCCCGGCTTCGCCAACCCGGCGCGATCTACCCCTTGACCCGCCAGGTCGCGCCCGTCGGACCGTCCATGACCACCACCTTGAGGGCGTTCAGCCGGTCGCGAATCCGGTCGGCCTCGGGCCAGTCCTTTCCGGCGCGTGCCGCCGCGCGCTGTTCCAGCAGGGTCTCGACCTCGGCCTTGAAGGCGTCGTCCACGCCGGCGTCGAACCAGGTCGCCGGATCGGCCTGCAGCACGCCGAGAAGCGCCGCCGCCGCGATCAGCTCGCCCTTGGCCCGCGCCACGACGCCCACGTCGCCCGCGGTCATGGCGCGTTCGATCTCGCTCGACAGGGCGAACAGGGTGGCCATGGCCCCCGGGGTGTTGATGTCGTCCTCGATGGCCTTGAGGAAGTCCTCGGACGGTTCGTCGCCATTGGCCGCGACGCCGGCGGCGCGGTGCAGGGCCCCGTAAAGCCGGTCGAGGGCCTTGCGGCTCTGGTCCAGCAGCGACTGGTTCCAGTCCAGCGGCTGGCGATAGTGGGCGCTCAGCAGGGCCCAGCGCACCACCTCGCCCGGCATGGCCTGCACCAGGTCGTGCAGCAGCAGGACATTGCCGATCGATTTGGACATCTTTTCCGCGTCGACGGTCAGGAAGCCGTTGTGCATCCAGTAGCGGCTGTATTCCGCATGGGCGTCCGGCGCATGCGCGTGGCCGTGGGCGCAGACGCCCTGGGCGATCTCGTTCTCATGGTGCGGAAACACCAGGTCGATGCCGCCGCCGTGGATGTCGATGGGCAGGCCCAGCGTCTCCTCGATCATCGCCGAGCATTCGATATGCCAGCCGGGCCGCCCGTCTCCCCAGGGCGACGGCCACGACGGCTCGCCCTCCTTCGAGGGCTTCCACAGCACGAAGTCGTGCGGATTCTTCTTGTAGGGCGCGACCTCGACCCGCGCCCCGGCGATCATGTCGTCCAGATTCCGGCCCGACAGCCGGCCGTAGGTCTCATAGGACGAGACGTCGAACAGCACATGGCCCTCGGCGGCATAGGCGCAGCCATGATCCATGATCGCGCCGATCTGGGCGACGATGGCGTCCATGTGATCGGTCACGTGGGGGGCGATGTCCGGGGGCGAGACGTTGAGCCGGCTCATGTCCTCCAGATAGGCGGCCTCGTACCGGGCGGTGACGTCGCCGATCGGCGTGCCCTCCTTCGTGGCCCTGGCATTGATCTTGTCGTCCACGTCCGTGACGTTGCGGGCATAGATCACGGCACCCGGGCCATAGGTCCGGCGCAGCAGGCGAACCAGCACATCGAACACCACCGGCGGCCGGGCATTGCCGATGTGGGCATAGTCATAAACGGTGGGGCCGCAGACATAGAGGGTCACCCGGTCAGGATCCCGGGGGGTGAACACCCGCTTTTCGCGGTGCAACGTGTCGTGGAGGGTCAGCGACATAGTGAGGCGGCAGCTTTCAGTTTTCTTGCAGGACGGACCTGCCGTCCCATATAGCCGTCCTGCCGCACAAGCGAACAGCGTCGAGAGCGATCATGAGCGTTACCCCCGTCAAGCCGGTCCTGGTTGGAGACAATGACCCCGCCCCGCGCCCCTCGCGCGAAAAGGCGCTGGAGGCGGTACGCACCCTGCTGGCCTGGGCCGGCGACAATCCCGACCGTCCCGGCCTGATCGACACGCCGCGCCGCGTCGTCGACGCCTATGGCGAATGGTTCGACGGCTATGACGCCGATGTGGAGAAGGAGCTGAGCCGCACCTTCGAGGACGTGCAGGGCTATGACGACATGGTCCTGCTGCGCGACATCGAGGTCGAGAGCCACTGCGAGCACCACATGGCGCCGTTCCTCGGCAAGGCCTATGTCGCCTACATCCCCACGGGCAAGGTCGTCGGCATCTCCAAGCTGGCCCGGGTCGTCGAGATCTTCTCGCGTCGCCTGCAGACCCAGGAAGTGCTGACCAACCAGATCGCCGACGCCATCGACTCCCATTTGCAGCCCGCCGGCGTGGCCATCATGATCGATGCCGAACACCAGTGCATGACCACCCGGGGCGTGCATCACCGTCACGTTTCAACCATCACCACCCGGTTCACGGGGGCCTTCAAGGCAGACGCCGCCTTGAAGGACCGGTTCCTGAAGCTGGCGAAAGGCTGATCGGCTCGCCCCGCAGGCGTATTTCGCGCAATCGCAGCGCCCGGGAACCTCTACTGGCTCGAAGCCGCTTTACAAGCGAGTTGCGGGACGCCAAGAGACGATCCGAACGTCATAGCTTATGCTCGCCGCACACGCGCCGGGCCGGATGGAGAGACTGAAGCACATGGGCTCCAAACTTTCAGGTCCCGGTGGCCAGGGCGGCAAGACCATCGAGCAGAACGCGGACATCAACGTCACGCCGTTCGTCGACATCATGCTGGTTCTGCTGATCATCTTCATGGTCGCCGCGCCGCTGGCCACCGTTTCGATCCGCCTCGACCTGCCGCCGGCAACGCCGCCGCCCCCGGGCGTGGTCAAGGAACCGGTCTATGTCACCATCCAGGACACCGGCTCGATCTTCATCGCCGAGAAGCAGACCACCATCGAGACCCTGATCCCCGACGTTTGCGCGGCCCTGGGCGGCGGAAACCCCGGCTGCAAGGAAGAGCGCGTCTTCGTCCGCGCCCAGCCGGAAGTGAAGTACGACCAGTTCATGGAGGTCATGAACGCCCTCCAGGAGCAGGGCTTCTACAAGGTCGGCCTGCTGAACGAAGACATCGAGTAGGGCTCACGCCTCGCCAAACGAATCAGGGCCGCATCCGGAAGGATGCGGCCCTTTTGCTTGGCTGGACGCCGCGTCGGTCTACTGGACCGACTGGCGAGGGGCCGGGGCGGCGGCCGCGGCCGCAGTCGCCGCCGGTTGATACGGACGCTCTCCGGCGGGTTCGGCCCGGGGCGGAACCGGCACAGCGGCCGGGGGCGTCGAGGTCCGGGCCGCCGGACGGGCGACCGGACGGCGAGCGGGGGGACGGGCCTCCGCGCGGGCCGGCGTCGGTCGCGGAGCGGCAGCCGGGGTCGCAGTCGACGTTGTCGGGGCGGGATTCGCCGCAGCGGTCTGCACCGGTGCAGGCGTGGCCGCGGCCGTCGACCCGGGAGCGACCGCGGCCGGTCTGTTCGTGGCGGGAGCCGTCGCCGTCGGAGCCGCGACAGCCGCCGCCCGCGCCGCCAGCTGCTGACGCGCCTGGAAGCGATGCGCCAGTTTCTCGGTCAGGACCCGGGCAGCAGCGGGATCCATCTGGGCCATGATCGCCGCCAGCGACCGCGGCCGCATGGCGGCGGCGACCGGCAGGCGGACATCGTCATCCAGGGTCGCGAACACCCGTGCGGCGTCCTTGGGCCGCATGGCCGAATAGACCGCGACCATCCGGTCGTTCTCGGCCTTCTCCTGTTCGCTGACCTGGCCCAGCAGCACCTGGACCTCGGCCTTGACGGCCTCCAGCGTCGCGACCTTGGCATCGAGCTTCTGCTCGGCGGTCGCCAGCAGGGGCAACATGGCCGCCAGATCGGCGTCGCGCGCATCCAGCTCGGTGCGGCGGCCGGCCAGCGACTGCAGGATGCGAAGCTCGGCCGGCGACATGCCCGCCTGTCGCGCCAACTGCTCCGGCGTCAGGGCGCAGACGGCGGCCGCGGCTGCGGCGGCTGGAGCCGCGGCCGGCACCGCCTCCTCGGCCCAGGCCTTCGCGCCCTCGAACATGCCCGGAGCGACGCCTATGGCGCGGACGGCCACCACCCCGCCGATGGCGATGGCGATCAGGGGCAGCAGGCGGGGGATCTTGCTCATGGGCGGTTACTCGGTGCGGCCCTGACGTCGCCGGCCGGCGTGCGCCGGCCGCAGGGCCAGGGGATGGGTCAGGCGGCGAAAAGGTCTTCGTCGAGGCTACGGCGGGCACGGTTGATGCTTTGCTTCGCAGACTGGTTAGCGGTCAGCGCTCCGAGGATGGCGGCGACGTTGTGTCCGCCCGGGACCGGCACCCGCACACGGGCGGCACCGGGTGCCATGCCCTGGATCCGGTCCGCCAGGGCCGCCATGCGCAGGGCGCGCTCGTCCTCGATCGTCGGTGCAACGGCGACCATCGCCGGAGGCTTGCTGACGCCCGACTGGACCGGATCACGGACTGGAACGCCCCCGCGGGCGATCAAGGCTTCCAGCTGGCCCTTGACCTCGCGCGCCTTGATGATCCGGTCATGCAGGAGATCCGTCTCCTGACCCGAGGCCCGCAGGCTGGCCAGGGCCGCCTCGGCGCGCCCGGCGGCGGTGTTCAGCTCGGTGACCGCGGAGGCAAAGGCCTGCTGCCCGGCACGCAGGACCGAGAGCTTCTTCTCCAGCCGCACACCGTAGCCGAGGGCGACCACCAGCAGCAGCATCAGAATGCCGTCCAGAACCATGCCCGTCATCAGCGTTTTCCCTTGGTCAGACTGGTCGCCGCCTCGATGCTGATCGGTGCTTCGACGCGGACGGCGATATGCTGGCCCTTGCGGCCCATCTTGCCGATGGTGACCGGGATCGAGCCGCAGCGGATCGAGATGTCGCTGTCCGGCGTGGCGTTCAACATCAGGGTGTCGCCAACCTTGAGCCCGAGGATCCGCGACAGGGGCAACAGCTGCTCATCCAGGACTGCGCGGACTTCGGTCTCGGTCGTCCAGAGCTCGGTGGCCAGGTGGCCTTCCCAGATGTTGTCGCGTCCGAATTTCTCACCCATGAACTGCTGCAGCAGCATTTTCCGGATCGGCTCGAGCGTGGCGTAGGGCAACAGCAGTTCGATGCGGCCGCCCCGGTCTTCCATGTCGATACGCAGCTTGACCAGGATGGCGGCGTTGGCAGGCCGCGCAATGGCGGCGAAGCGGGGATTGGTTTCCAGCCGGTCAAGGGTGAAATGCACCGGGGTCAGCGGCTCGAAGGCGGCCCGGGCGTCGGCCAGCACGACCTCGACCATCCGCTCGACCAGAACCCGCTCGATGGTGGTGTAGGGTCGCCCCTCGATACGCAGCGCGGCCGTACCCCGGCGGCCGCCGAGAAGGACATCGACGATCGAATAGATGAGGTTGGAATCGACCGTCAGCAGACCGTAGTTGTCCAGCTCCTCGGCCCGGAAGACCGCGAGGATGGCCGGGAGAGGGATGGAGTTCAGATAGTCGCCGAAGCGGATCGACGAGATGTTGTCGAGGCTGACCTCGACGTTGTCCGAAGTGAAATTCCGCAGCGACGTCGTCATCAACCGCACCAGGCGGTCAAAGACGATCTCGAGCATCGGCAGGCGCTCATACGAAACGAGCGCGGAGTTGATGATGGCGCGGATGCCCGAACGTTCGGATCCATCGTCCTCGCCGAGATCGAAGCCGAGCAGGCTGTCGATCTCGTCCTGGTTCAGGACCCGTTCCGACATGGCCGCTGCGGCCCCACCGTCCCCGCCGGCGTCAGCCAGCGGGTCGATGGCGTCCGCGAACGGATCGGCGTCGTCGGCGAAGGCCGCGTCAGTCATCGCTACTGCACCAGCATTTCTTCGACCAGGACCGCATCGACCTTGCCCGGTGCGGCGATCAGATTGACGCGGCGCAGGATCTCGGCGCGCAGCTGGAAGGTGCCCGCTGAACCGGCCAGGTCTTCAGGGCGGAGCTCGCGCAGGAAGCCCTGGAACATGTCCTGCATCCGCGGCATCTCGGCCTGCAGATGTTCGGCGACCGCAGCGTCCCTGGTTTCCAGGGTCAGCTTGAGCTTGAGATAGGTGGGACGACCGTCGGGCGACTGAATGTTCACCAGCATGTCCGGCAGGGTGAAGAAGGTGACGCCATCGGGACCTTCTGCGATCACCCCCAGGGCCGGATCCGCCGCAGCGTCGCCGCCACCGCCGTGACCTCCGCCCTTCTTCTCGTCCTTCTTCTCATGCCCCCCCTTCTTCTCGGCTCCGTGGCCGCCCTCCCCGGCGGCGGCGGCCGGCTTGGGTTGCAGCAGGAAGAAGGCCGCGCCGCCGCCCCCGCCGAGCACGAGAAGCGCCGCCGGAATGACGATGAAAAGCAGCGGAATTTTCTTCTTCTTGGGGCCGTCCGTCCCCTCTTCACCCTCCGGCGCGGGGGTATCGGACACGGCGGGCAGAGTCGCGTCGTCGTCTGCCTTCGCGCCCTTCTTCTTGCCGAATTTGAACATGCGCCGCGCCCCGAGAATCTCTCATCCCATACGACCGTTTTTTGGTTAACGAGCCGCTAAGAACCGGCAAAAGCTGCCGGGCTCTCCGCCAGGAGCCGCCGCCCAAAGGCCCGTCGTTACTGGATTCACCCTGTTGGCACGGACGTTGCGAGGCAGGATCCGAAAGGAGCCGCCCGTGGAAAATGCCGCCTATGTCGGACTGTCACGCCAGATGACGTTGCGCCGCGAGCTCGACATCGTGGCCAACAACATCGCCAATGCGGACACGACCGGCTTCAAGGTCGAACAGCTGCTGCTTGGCGAGGAAGTCGGCGAGCGGGCCCGCAACGCCTTCATCCGCCCGGGCGTCAGCTTCGTGCTGGATAACGGCGTGGGCCGCGACTACGGCCAGGGAGCCCTTGCCCAGACGAGCCGTGATCTCGACTTCGGCATCGAGGGTGAAGGGGCCTTCTTCAAGGTCAATGACGGGGCGGGCGAAGCCTATACCCGTGACGGGGCATTCACTGTGGACGGCGAAGGCAAGCTGACCACACAGGGCGGCGCGGCCGTTCAGGGTGACAGTGGCGACATCATCCTGGACCCGGCTCTCGGCGAGCCGGCCGTGGCTCCCGACGGCACCATCAGCCAGAACGGTGCCCCGGTCGGGCGCCTGTCGATCGTGCGCTTCGATGCGCTGGCTGCCCTCGAAAAGGGCGGCGACGGCCTCTACCGCAACGCCTCCAACGCCACCGCCAGCGACGCAACGGACGCCCGGGTGCGTCAGGGCATGCTGGAGGGATCGAACGTCAATCCGATCCTCGAAATCACCAATCTGATCGAGATCCAGCGCGCCTACGAAAGCATCAGCCGGATGATCGAGAACACCAACGACCTGTCACGCCGCGCCGTTGAGCGGCTGGGCCGGGCATAGAAGGGGAGACTGAGACATGCGCGCACTCAGAACCGCAGCGTCCGGCATGGCTGCCCAGCAGCTCAACGTCGAGGTGATCTCGAACAACATCGCCAACATGAACACCGTCGGCTTCAAGCGTCAGCGCGCCGAGTTCCAGGACCTGCTGTACCAGAACGTCGAGCGGATGGGCGCACAGTCGTCCAGCCAGGGCACGGTGGTCCCGACCGGGATCCAGATCGGTGCCGGCGTCAAGGCCGGTTCGGTCTATCGAATCACGGAACAGGGCACACCGACGCAGACCGGGGGTCGTTACGACATGGCGGTCGACGGGCGCGGCTATTTCCAGGTCACCCTGCCCTCGGGAGAGACCGCCTATACGCGGGCCGGAAATTTCTCGGTCAACGGCGAGGGCCAGCTGGTCACCGACGACGGCTATACGGTCGAACCCGCGATCACCATTCCGCAGGACGCCGTCGACGTGACGGTATCCAAGTCCGGTCAGGTGCAGGTGATCAGCGCCGGAACGCCGGCACCGACCACCGTCGGACAGCTGGAAATCGCGACCTTCTTCAACGAGGCGGGACTGGAAGCCGTCGGCGACAACCTGTTGATGGAAACGGCCGCATCGGGCTCCGCCACCGTCGGCACGCCGGGCGACGCAGGTCTGGGCCAGATCCTGCAGGGCTACACCGAGGCCTCGAACGTCGACGCCGTCTCCGAGATCAGCGCCCTGATCATCGCCCAACGCGCCTATGAGATGAACTCCAAGGTGATCACCACGGCTGACCAGATGCTGTCCGTCGCCTCGCAGGTCAAATCATGAGGACGCTGACCCTCGCCGCCGCCATCGCGGTGCTCGGCCTGGCGGCCCCTGCCTTTGCCGGTCCCGTGACGCTGAAGACAAACCCGGTGGACTCAGACGGCCGCGTGACGCTGGGCGACCTGTTCGACGGTGCCGGCGGGGCCTCGGGTGTCGTGGTCGGCGAACGTGTGGGCCCCTCGATCGTGCTCGAGGCCGCACAGCTTCAGAGTCTTGCCCGGCAGTCCGGGCTGGACTGGGCAAATCCGACCGGGCTACGCCGCGTCGTCGTGCGCAACGCCACCGTGGCACCCGAAACTGCCGTGCCGGCGGTCGCTGCAGCCGTCACGCCGGTCCCGTCGCGACCGGCCTCCGCCCGCAGCACCTACGCAGACAGGGTGATCAGCCGCAACGACATCGTCGAGGTCGCCTATCAGGTCGGCGGCGTCCGCCTGACCATCAGTGGTCGAGCCGAGAGCAATGCCGCCGTGGGCCAGCGCCTGGCCGTCCGGAACCTGCAGTCCAACCGGGTCATCGACGCCGTCGCCGTCGCCCCGGGTCAGGCGGCCGCCGGTCCGGCCGCGCGCGCCTCCACCCAACAACTCGCTGCCCGGTAAAGGGAACAGTCCTGATGCGTACCGCCTCGATTTTCACCGCCGCCCTCTCCTGCCTGGCCCTCGGGGCCTGCTCGACCGCCATGGAGACCGTCATGGGCCCGCAACTGGCCCCCATCGGCTATCCGGCCGCCCTGGTGCCGACTGATCAGATCATCATGGCTTCGGCCGCCCAGCAGCAGGCCGACCGTGCGGCCAGCGCCAACAGCCTGTGGCGCACAGGCGCTCGCACCTTCTTCGGTGACCAGCGCGCGCGCAGCATCGGCGATATCCTGACGGTGAACATCGACATCGACGACCGCGCCCAGACCCAGAATTCGACCAACCGCTCACGCACCAATGACACCTCGGGCGGCGTCACCAACTTCTTCGGGCTGGAGAACAGCCTCGGCCGGGCCTTCCCCGGTGGCTTCGACCCGCAAAATCTGGTCGGACTGCAGGGCGCGTCGAACGCTACGGGCACCGGGTCAGTCAACCGCTCCGAAAAGGTCAGCCTGACCATTGCCGCTGTCGTCACCGGCATCATGGCCAACGGCAATCTGGTGATCCAGGGCCGGCAGGAGGTCCGCACCAACCGCGAAGTGCGCGAACTGACCGTCGCCGGCATTGTCCGGCCCGAGGACATCAGCTCGGCCAATACCGTTGCCCATACGCAGATCGCCGAGGCACGCATCAGCTACGGCGGCCGCGGGGATATCAGCCGCGTTCAGGCCACCCCGGCCGCCCAGTCCCTCGTGGAACGCTTCAGCCCGTTCTAGACCGCCTGCGATACGCGATATTTTCGTCACGCGGCGAATTCTGCCGGGCCGCATCCAAGCGGAGCCGTGAACCGTTAATGAAGAGCGGCGTTTGTCCAGCAGATGCGAGTGTTTTTCATGCTGAAGTTCGCCATCCCCGCCGTCGCTGCGCTCGGCCTCGTCGCATTCGCCGCCCAATCCCGGGCGACGAACCCGGACGTCCAGCCCGACGCTGCGCCCATGGCGTGGCACCTGAGCCGCGAGGGCACCCTGGCCAAACTGGCCTTTGGTGTGGAGAACTCCGATCAGCTCGCCCTGATGTTGACCTGTGAGCCCGGTGAGGCACAGGCCGTGGTTTATGGCGAGGTGAAGCCGGTCTTCCGGGGCCTGCGAAAGGCGTCCCTTGCCGGCACCGCCATCGACCCCTTGAGCGGTGGGCTGGAGGACCAGGCCCGTCTGTCCGTCAACGATCCGGCCCTGAAACAACTGGCGCTGGACGGGCAGATGGCGGTCAAAGGCGATGCCGGGGTCGTTGAACTGTCCGCCAGCCGCGAAGAGCGCAAACTTATCGGTGACTTCTTCGCCTATTGCGGAACCCGTGCGGCCTGATCACATCTGACCGAACCTTCAGCGGGGGCTGAGCCATGATCCTCATTCTGGCCGCAGCGGCCTTATTCGCCCAGACCGTGCCTCCGGAGTCCGCCTGGACCTGGACGCTTTACGCCGACACTACCCCGGTGGTGCTGGCCAACGAGGTTCCTGACACCGCGAACCTGCGGGTAACGCTGGAATGCGATCCGGGGTCGAGCGTCGCCCGGGTCACCCTGTACGGAGCCAGTATGAGCGGCATGGCGCGAGTCACAGCAGGCGAGGCTGTTGCGGTCGCCGAAGCCGGGACGGCTCGAGGGGGCGGGACCCGACTGACGCTGCGGACCGATCATCCCGCCTTTGCGGCATTTGCGGCGGACGGGCGCATGACGCTGAACGTAGGCGAAGCGCGCCGCCCCGTCGAAGTCCCCGGGCCCCACCTTGCCAAGCTGCGTCGTTTCTCGGAACTGTGTTCCGGTTGAACCCTGGAGCCGATATGCGCAGCCCCACGATCCTTGTCCTGACCGTTCTCGCAGCGACAGCGTCTGCATGCGCCACAGCGGGGCCAACGGCACGGCTCGCGATCACCACCGACTCCAGCGGGTCGCCTGCGCCGGTGGAGGATTATGACTGGTTCTTCCACCTGGACGAGACCAGCGCACGTCTGGCCTATGGTCTGGCGGAGAGCGACGACCTGCGGCTGGGTCTGGATTGCGAGCGAGGAACAGGACGACTGTCCCTGAGCGGAAATGCGCCGGTCGGGGCCAAGGCCGAGTTCCAGATCGAGTCCGGCGGCGAGACCGAACGGTTCGCCGCCACCGCCGAACCCTCCGAGCTCCACGACGGTGTCTTCCTGAGCGCCGAGGCCCGCGCGGACGCACCCGTGTTCCAGCGTTTCCGGCGCGTCGGCTGGCTGGCGATGTGGCAGGACGGAAAGCGCCAGGCCTATGCGCCGCATCCGGGCTCGATGCCCAATATCGACCGGTTCTTCACCTTCTGCGGTTGACGCGGCGCGCCGGCTCCGGTGCAGTCCCGCATCCTCGGGAGCGTCACCATGAAAATCGTCATCACTGCGAGCGCCATCGCCCTGTGCGCTGCCCTGGCCCAGCCTGTCGCGGCCCAGCCGGTCGTGGTCCGCCCCCCCTCGCCCGCCACAGTCGCAGCACCAGCTCCCGATGCGGCGCTCGCCTCGATCCTCGCGGACTATGAGACCTACCTGCGGTCGGTCGATCCGGTCTCGGCGGGGATGGAGGGTGATCGCGCCGCCCTGTCTCGCCTGGGGGACTCCTCGCGCGCCTTCGAGGTCGCACAGGAACCGCTGCTGAAAGGCTTCGCCGACCGTCTGGCCGCCATCGACCCCGCCGGCCTGAGCGAGGACGAGCGGCTGAACCAGGCCTTCATGGCCTATGTCGTGAAACGGGCGCGCGATCGCATCCCCCTGGACACCAGCCGCATCGACGCCTTTTCGTCCGAGGGCGGGCCGGGGCAGGCCATGGGCTATATCGCCAGCGTCACGCGCATCGTCACACTCGCCGACGCCGAGGCCTGGCTCGCCCGGCTCGAGGCGATGCCGAAAGTCTATGCCGACCAGCTCGCCAATGCCCGGCGGGGCCTGCAGACCGGCATGGTCCAGCCCCGGTCGATCGTCGAGAACGCCCTGACGCTGCTGGACCCCGAAGCCGCCCTGACGCCCGAAAACGATCCTCTGCTCAAGCCGTTCATCGCCCTGCCGGCATCGATCCCGGCCGCCCGCCAGGCCGCGCTGCGTGAACGCGCCGCCCGCGCCGTCGCCGACGGGGTCATGCCCCAACGCCGCGAGTGGGCGCGGTTCCTGCGTCAGGACTATCTGCCCCGGGCCCCGGAAACCCTCGGCCTGGTCAATCGACCGGGCGGGCGTGAACTTTACGCCTATCTGGTCCGCGGCTTTACCACGACCGACCTGACGCCGGATCAGGTTCACCAGATCGGGCTGGACGAGGTGACCCGCATCCGCGCCCGCATGAATGTCGAGATGCGTGCGGCGGGCTGGACCGGTGACTTCGCCGGCTTCCTCAACTTCCTGCGCACCGACCCGCAGTTCTACGCCACCTCCCGCGAGGATCTCATGGAGAAGGCGTCAGAGATGGCCAAGCGTTCCGATGATCATCTGCCGGCCCTGTTCGGCACACTGCCCCGCACCCCCTATGGCGTGCGCGAGGTGCCGCGCGAGATCGAGGCCAACTACACCACCGGCCGCTATTTCCCGGGCTCAATGAGGAACGGGCTCGCAGGCGGCTATATGGTCAACACCTCGTCCCTCGACCAGCGCCCTCTCTACGAGCTGCCGGCCCTGACTCTGCACGAGGCGGTCCCTGGCCACCATCTCCAGATCGCCCTGCAACAGGAGGCCGCCGACGGCCCCTATTTCCGCCGCGGCGTCGATGTCACCGCCTTCATCGAGGGCTGGGGCCTGTATTCGGAATTTCTCGGCGAGGAGATGGGCTTCTATCGCACGCCCCATGAACGGTTCGGGCGACTGAGCTATGAGATGTGGCGGGCGTGCCGGCTGGTGTCGGACACCGGCATCCACTGGCTGGGCTGGAACATCGAACAGGCCCGCGCCTGTTTCCGCGACAACTCGGCCCTCGCCCCCCTGAATATCGAGACCGAGCTGCAGCGCTATATCGGCTGGCCCGGCCAGGCGACGGCCTACAAGATCGGCGAGATCCGGCTGCGCGGCGTGCGGAGCCGCGCAGAGCGCGAACTGGGCGACAGGTTCGATGTGCGCCGCTTCCACGACGCCCTGCTGGTCGACGGCCCCCTGCCCCTTGACCTGCTGGATGCGCGGATGGACCGCTGGATCGTGGAGGAAAAGGCGCGGCCCGCCGACTAGGTGAGCCCCAGCGACACCCGCGCCTTCTTCGTCAACTTCGCCGCCACGATACCGTGGGCGATGGTCAGATGCTCGACCAGATCATCGTCCGGCCAGTCGGCCGGATCATCCAGCTGCACCCATCTGGCGCGCGCCAGATAGGGTGCCGGTCTCGCGCGGCCGTCTTCTGTCAGGACCTCGAAGGCGATGTCCGAGACCTTGAACGAAAGACCGCCCGTGCCGCCGACCATCGCGAACATCTTGCCGCCGACCTTGTAGGTGTCGTGATCATCCCCGAACGGGTGGTCCAGGGTCACGCCCGGCAGCGCCAGACAGACCTGGCCCACCCCCGCCCGGTCCATGATCAGGCTTCGACGCCGACGCCGATCGGGCAGACTACGCCCGTGCCGCCGATGCCGCAGTAGCCGGCCGGATTCTTGGCCAGATAGCCCTGGTGATAGTCTTCGGCGAAATAGTAGGGCCCGGCCGCTTCGATCTCGGTCGTGATGGTCCCGCGTCCCGCCTTCGACAACGCCGCCTGATAGGCGTCCCGCGATGCCTCGGCCTCGGCCCGCTGTTCATCGGTCAGCCAGAAAATGGCCGAGCGATAGGTGGTGCCGACGTCATTGCCCTGGCGCATGCCCTGCGTCGGGTCGTGATTCTCCCAGAAGGCCTTCAGCAGATCGGCGTAGCTGATCTCGCGCGGATTGAAGACCACCTGCACCACCTCGGCGTGGCCGGTCTTGCCGGTGCAGGTCTCCTCATAGGTCGGGTTGGGGGTCAGTCCGCCCATGTAGCCGACCGAGGTCACCCAGACGCCCGGCAGTTGCCAGAAGATGCGCTCGACGCCCCAGAAACAGCCCATGCCGAAGACGGCGGTCTGGAAGCCTTCCGGATACGGGCCCTTCAGCGGCCGCCCGGTGACATAGTGCACCTCGTCGGTGTGCAGCGGCGTCGCCCGGCCCGGCAGGGCCTCGGCAGCGGTCGGCATTTCGTGGGATTTCCTGAACAGCATGGTGTGGCTCCTTGGTGGCCGCGGTCAGAAGGCTCCGCCTTCTCGATCCGACGCGGCCGGTCGAACGATCAAACCCCTATATGGGATGCGTCGAGGCGCTTGCCGAGGGGGTCCGGGTGTTCTATCAGCCTCGCCTCGCGCCGGATCGACCTCCGGCGTGCTGCGAAGGCCTTCGGGCGACGTCGTGGAAACGGACAGGTGGCGGAGTGGTCGATCGCGCACGCTTGGAAAGCGTGTGTACGTGAAAGCGTACCGAGGGTTCGAATCCCTCTCTGTCCGCCACCGCCCATTGTTCTATAACAGACCTTCTCACCCCAGGATGAGGACAGTCGCCCGGTCGGAAGCAATCGGTGGACTGAGGTCGCCGGTCGGGTCAATGCGAACCGGGCGTTCCCGAGGCGGCGGCGTTCTTGACCCGGGCGCGGGACGCGGCCAGGGCGAAGCCGACGAGTAGCAGATAGCCGACCAGCGGCACGTAGAAGACCGGGTTCAGCGTCGCTGCCCTGTCGGCGATCTGCCCGGCCACCGGCGGCAGGACGGCACCGCCGATGATGCCGAACACCAGCAGGCCCGACGTCGCCGGGACGGGCGCGGTCGACCGCTCCAGCGTCAGGGTGAAGATGGTCGGGAACATGATCGAGTTGAAGAAGCCGATGGCGATGGCCGCATAGGCGGCAGTCGTTCCGCTGGTCTGGGTGACCAACAGGCACAGGGCGGCCGCGACTGCGGTATTGAAGATCAGGATCCTGGTGGCCGGAATCTTCGTCAGCATCAGAAAACCGCCGACCAGTCGCCCGACCATGGCCCCGCCCCAGTACCAGGCCACCATGCTGCCGGCGGTCGCCAGCGGCACGTTCAGGATTTCGGGGCTGTGCAGGAAATTGGTCAGCAGGTCGCCGATGGTCACTTCCGATCCGACGTAGAGGAAGATCGCCAGGGCCCCGAACACGGCCCATGGCGACTTCAGCGCGACCAGCGGCGACATCCGGTCTTCGGCCGACGGCGCGGGTGCCGCGGCGTTGATCGCCTTGCGGGCGGAGAAGATGAACGCCGCCACAACCGCGAAGAACAGGCCGACGGCGAGGAAGGCGAGGTCGATGCTGCGGAGCGATTCAGCCCGGGTCGCCGGGTCGGTGATGATGGCGTCCGCGGCGAACACCCCGCCGGTCAGCAGGATCGGAGCGGCGATCAGCGGCCCGAGCGTGGTGCCCAGGGAATTGAAGAACTGGGAGAAATTCAGTCGGGCGTGCGAACTCTTCGGCGCGCCCAGTGCCGCCACCAGGGGATTGGCACCGACCTGCAGCAGGGTGACACCCGAGGCGATCACGAACAGGGCGATCAGAACGCCAGGATAGAATTCGGCCATGGTGGCGATCGGCACGATCAGACAGCCAGCGACCATGGTCACCAGGGCCACGATGATGGCCCGGCTGTATCCCAGTCGTCCGAGGATGGCCGCCGCCGGGATCGAGGCGACGCCATAAGCGATGAACCAGGCGAAGGTGGTCAGGGTCGCCTCGGTGTAGCTGAGCTCAAAGACCCGCCGGACTGCGGCGATCAGCGGACCGATCAGGGAGGTCACAAAACCCCAGGCGAAGAACAGGGTCGTCACATAGGCGAAGGCGAGGCCGGTGCCCTTCGGCTTGGCTGGCTTGGTCTCGGTCATTCTGTCGCTCCTGAACCAGTCCCTCGACCGGTCGATGTTGGGAAGTGTCTGGATTACGGTCAGCGAGGCTCGTCGACTTGCCGGGCTGCGCGCCCTGGGCCCGAGGTCAGGACGCCACCTTCTGGAAGACCCTGACGTAGTCGACCTCCATCGTCTGTGGGAAGGCACGGCGGTCGATGCCTTCCGCCCCGCCCCAGTCGCCGCCGACCGCGAGGTTCAGGATCGCGTAGAAAGGCTGGTCGAACGGCCAAGTGACGGGGTCGCCGCGACCGTCGTTGCGGAAGACGTAATAGCCGACGTCATCTACCCCGAAGTTGATGGATTCCGGGGTCCAGAGAACCTGATAGCGGTGAAAGGCTACACAGGCATCCGCGACCCGCTTTCGCCCGCCCCGCTGGCTACCGCGCGTGTGATTGTAGCGGGTCGTATGCACCGTACCGTGCACCACGCCGGGGTCATGGCCGACATGTTCCAGGATGTCGATCTCGCCGCCGGAGGGCCATATGACGTCAGCGGCTGGAAGGAGCCAGGCGGCGGGCCAGGTGCCGCGGCCGCATGGCACCTTCGCCCTGACCTCAAAGAACCCATAGGTCCATTCGGCGAGGCCACGCGAAACCAGACGCGCGGAGGTGAAGTCTTGACCGCCTGAATCCGTCACCGTCGCGGGATCCGGCGTCTCGAGGCGCGCCTCGATAATTAGTCGCCCGGCCTCAACCCGCGCATTCTCGGGTCGACCGCCGGAATAGTACTGGAGTTCGCGGTTGTACCAGCCTTCCCGATTGCGTGTGGTGTCGTAGGCCCAGCGCGCAGGGTCAGGCAGGCCGTCGATGTTGAACTCATCGTTCCAGACCAGACGGTAACCTTCGAGGCTCCCGTCCTGTGCCGCCGCTGGCGCCCCCGAGACGAGGCAGACCGCCACAGCGAGCAGACTCTGGAAACCGGGGCGGCGCAGTGCTGACTTCATGGTCTCAAAATCTCACCCTCGGTCCGGACCCATTGCAAACGTTGTTTGACAACGTTGTCAATGCCGGACACGGTCGCCAAAGCATCGCTGGAAAGAGAGTCATGGCCATCGTTTCTGTCAAGCGCTGGAACAGGCTGGGCACCGCAGTTGCGGGCGCCGCCCTTCTCACGGCCCTGGTCGTGGGGGCCGCGCCCGTTCGCGCCCAGGACCCGCCGCAAGCCGGTGCCGTCGATGTGTCCCGCTGGCCGGTTAGCCGCTCTCCCGCGGCGATGACGGACGCGCGGACAGAGGCCGTTGTAACGGCCCTGCTCTCGCGGATGACCCTGGAAGAAAAGGTTGGCCAGGTCATCCAGGCTGATATCGGGTCGATCACGCCGGCCGATCTGGCCCGCTATCCGCTTGGGTCGATCCTCGCGGGAGGCAATTCCGCGCCCGGCGCTGACGAACGGGCACCCGCCGCAGCCTGGGTCGACCTGGCGAGAGATTTCCGCGCCGCCGCCGCCGCGCGACCGGGTGCACGAATCCCTCTGCTGTTTGGAATCGATGCGGTCCACGGGCACAACAACGTGGTCGGCGCGACGCTGTTTCCGCACAATATCGGACTCGGCGCAGCGCGGGACCCGGACCTTATCCGCCGAATCGGTGAAGCGACCGCGCTCGAGGTTGCGGCAACCGGGGCTGACTGGACGTTCGGTCCGACCCTGGCAGTGCCGCAGGACGACCGCTGGGGACGGACATACGAGGGCTATTCGGAGGATCCCGGTGTCGTAGCATCCTACGCCGGAGCCATGACCCGCGGACTTCAGGGCGAATTGGGCGAGGGTCGGCTGGCGCGCGGGCACATTGCCGGGTCGGCCAAGCATTTCCTCGCGGACGGTGGCACCCTCGGGGGCAAGGACCAGGGCGACGCCGTGATCAATGAACAGGCCCTCATCGCCGTTCACGCCGCAGGCTACCCCCCCGCGATCGACGCAGGCGTTCTGACCGTCATGGCGAGCTTCTCCGCCTGGAACGGGGTCAAACATACCGGCAACTCGAACCTCCTGACCGATGTCCTGCGGGGCCCTCTCGGATTTGACGGCTTCGTTGTGGGCGACTGGAACGCCCATGGCCAACTGCCGGGCTGCACCAATGAATCCTGTGCCGCCGCCTTCAATGCCGGGATCGACATGTTCATGGCTCCCGACAGTTGGAGGCCGCTTTTCGAGAACACCCTGGCCCATGTGCAGTCGGGCGAAATTCCGATGGACCGCCTGGATGAGGCTGTGCGGCGCATCCTGCGGGTCAAGGTCAAGACGGGGGTGTTCGAGACCGACCGTCCTGTTGAGGGCGACCTGTCGCTCCTGGGCTCGCCCGCCCATCGCGCGCTGGCGCGGGAAGCCGTGCGCGCGTCGCTTGTCCTGTTGAAAAACGACGGTGTCCTGCCCATCCGCGGCGACGCAAGGGTCCTTGTGGCCGGCAATGCGGACGACATAGGCCAGGCGGCCGGGGGCTGGACCATCAACTGGCAGGGATCTGACAACACCCGGGCGGACTTTCCCAACGCAGAATCGATCTGGGAAGGGCTGAAGGCAGCGGTCGAAAGCCAAGGCGGTGAGGCCGTATTGAGTGCAGACGGAACATTCGACCTGCGCCCGGATGTAGCGGTCGTCGTCTTCGGCGAGGCCCCCTATGCCGAGTTCCAGGGCGATGTGGCCGATCTCGACTTTCGTCCAGAGGAACCGCTGGCGATCCTGCGACGCCTCCGGGCGGCCGGCATTCCGACCGTCGCCGTTTTCCTCTCCGGCCGGCCTCTTTATGTGAACCCGGAGATCAATGCGGCCAATTCCTTTGTGGCTGCATGGCTACCGGGGTCCGAGGGCGGGGGACTGGCCGACATCCTGGTCGCAGACGCTGCCGGCGCGCCCCGGGCGGACTTCCATGGAACCCTCCCCTTCAGCTGGCCGCGCACTCCGGACCAGGCACCCCAGAACGCGGGCTCACCCGGATACGATCCGCAGTTTCCGCTGGGATACGGCCTTGCCTACAGCCGCCCGACCGTCACGCCCCGCCTCGCCGAGGTCGAGGTGGAACGCGGCGAAGCCGATCGCATCCTGTTTGGCGACGGCCGGTTCGCGACCCCTTGGAACCTGGTCCTGCGCGACGACGGCGGTGAATCCCGGGTCGCCGACGGCGCGCGAGGTGCCAGTCCGAGATCCCGCGTGCAGGTCGCCCCTGTAGACGGGGCAGCCCAGGAGAGCGGACGGAGGCTGACTTTCTCGGGCCCGGGCCGCGCCATCATCACCGGGCCGGCGCTCGACCTCTCGGCCACCCCCGACAAGGACAACGCACTCAGGATCCGCTTCCGCATCGATCGTGGCGCAAGCGCCGACTTCCAGCTCGGCATTGGGGACCAACTGACAGATTGGCCCACGGCGTCCGGCCCTGGCTGGCAAGAGGCGACCATTCCGCTCCGGTGCCTCCCGGGCGCAGGCACCGTATCGTTCGAGAGCGTCGACCGGCTTCTGATCGTCGAAGCGGTCCGCCCCGCAGCCATGTCGATCGAGGATGTCCGATTGGTCGGGGTTCCACACGGAACCTGCCGCCAACCGTGACGCTCAGGAGCGCGCTGTCGTCGATCCCCTGACGATCAGCCGGAACGGCAACTGTTGGTCAGTCGGTTCGTACTGCCCCTCCCGGCTGGCGGCGATCAGCAATTCAGCGGCGCAAGCCGCCATCTCCGAAATGGGCTGCCGGATGCTGGTCAGGGCGGGGACGCTCAGGCGTACGCCGGGGGTATCGTCAAAGCTGACGATCGACAGATCAGCCGGCACACACAGGCCAAGACGGCCAGCGCAATGAAGCGTCGCCAGCGCCATTTCGTCGTTACTGGCCACCAGGGCGGTCGGCCGCGAGTCGAGGGTCAGCAGCCGGTTCGCCGCCTCGATACCGCTCTCGAAGGTGAAGTCGCCCGGTACCTGGAGAGACGGGTCGATCGGGATACCCGCCTCTATCAGGGCATCGACATAGCCCTGCCGACGCGCCTCTGAAGCCGCAAAGCGCGCACTGCCCGCTATGAAACCGATCCGCACATGCCCCAGAGCGGCAAGGTGGCGCGTCGCAGCCGCACCTGCCTCACGTTCGTTCATGTAGACGCCCATGCCCAGGCCGTGAGCCTCAACCCCCATCCGAACCACCGGAACCTTGCGGCGCACCAGCATCTGGCTGAGCGCCTCATTCTGCGAGTGTGGCGGCGTCAGGATCAGGCCGTCCGGTTGAAGGGCGGAAAGTACACCGACGACCTTCCGATCCAGATCTTCCGACGCGCCGTCGACCAGTTCGAACAGCATGCGATAGCCCTGCGTCTCACAGGTCAGCATTGCACCGTGCAGCATCTGGTCGATCCAGTCGTTTCCACGACCGCTGCGCCAGTTGTTTATGGTGTTGTTGCGGTCGTTGAGAGCGACCAGCAGATACGACCGGGACCCGCCCATGCGGCGCGCAGCCATACTGGGCACATAGCCGAGGCGCTCGACAGCCTCCGATACGCGTTCGCGCAGTTCCCGCGTGACGTTCGGCTCGCCATTGACCACGCGGGAGACGGTCTTGACGGCGACGCCCGCCTCGGCCGCCACGTGCCGGATCGTAACCTTGGACATCGTTCCCCCTTAGACGTGTCGCGGGCCGGGCGACACGGGATAGCGCAAGATTGTTGCCGGGCCCTTGACCACAGTTCATCCAACAGCCGTTCTTGACAACGTTGTCAAACAATGGCGACTTGGTGGCAAGCGGTAGACGAAACGCGCCGCATCGGGAGGGAATGACACCATGCGCAAGTTGAGATCCGCGCTTCTGTGCGGCGCAACCATGGCCCTGGCGACGCCGGCGCTCGCCCAGACCGCCCAGACACAGCCCCCTGGCCAGGACCCCGCGGAGGAGGCCGCGCAACTCGACGACGTCATTGTGACCGTCGAGCGCCGCGAACAGACCCTCCAGGACTACGCCGGCACCGCCGCCGTTCTTTCCGGGGCTGAGATGAAGGCGGTCGGGGTCCAGGATATCACTGACCTGGAAGGTCGCATCCCCGGCCTGTCGGTCGCCAACAACGGCGGCAATATCGAGGTCTGGATTCGTGGTGTCGGCTCGTCCAACAACACCGAACTCGGGGACCCGGCGGCTGCGACCCATTTCGACGGCGTCTACCTGCCCCGCCCCGCCGGAATCGGTTCGGCCTTCTTCGATATCCAGCGCGTTGAGGTCAACATCGGGCCCCAGGGCACGTTGCGCGGTCGGAACGCCACGGCCGGCACGGTCAATATCGTCCCATGGCGGCCGGGTCTCGGCGTCTTCGACAGCGTGATCGAGGCAGAGGTCGGCAACTACGACCAACGCGTGCTCCAGGGCATGGTCAACCTGCCGCTCGGCGACAAGGCGGCTGTCCGCATCGCGGGCTATCACCTCGAACATGACAGCTATTACACGGACGTCGGCCCGGCCGGGGTCGGCGGTGCCGAGGCCGAAGATAACAGCGCGGCCCGCATCCAGTTCCTCTATGAGCCCGACAGCCGCTTCAGCATTCTGCTGGCTGCCGACTACATTCACGAGACAGGCAGTGGCTACACCGGCACCAACTATGCCCGGCCGCTCGGCGAAGGCATCAATCCGGACGATATCGACGACCCCCGGCGGGTGATCGGCCGGGCCTTCACGCCAGAGTTGGACACGCGCCACTGGGGCGCGCGCGCGACCCTTGGCTATGACGGCGATCTGTTCGATGTCGAATACACCGCCAGCTATCGGGACCTGGTTTACAACTATGAGGCCGCAACGCCCCTGTCGCCGTTCTACGACGGCGTCATCGCGGACCTGACGGGTCCCGGCGGGATCAACGAGACCCTCGACAATTTCTCGCGCTTCCAGTCGATCACGGACAGCCAGTCCAAAACCCACGAACTACGGTTCTTCGACAACGAAGGACCTCTGATCTGGAGCGCCGGTGCATTCTACATGGAAGAGGATCAGTATGCCTTCCTCGGCTCGACCGGGGATCGCGGACTGTTCTTCCAGGGCGTCGAGTTCAACATGCCTGACGTCGACACCAGCTCGTTCGCCGTCTTCGCAGACGCGACCTATGACTTCACCGACCGGTTCCGCATGACGATCGGCGCGCGCTACACCGAAGACGAGAAGAGCCGCCGCGGTGTCGCCGCCCGTTACGGGTTCGCGCTCGGTGGTGACGGCTTCGCCTGTTGCGGTGGCGTGCGCGTCGGCACGGAAGGCTTTGAGTTTGCCGGTCGAGGCCGGACCAATTTCAATCCCGACACCGACGGCAACGGAACGATCACCGACGCGGAAGTGCTCGCATTCTACTTCAACGGCGTCCGTACCTTCGGCGCGCGAGACAATGTCGATGACGTGTTCGTAAACGGACCCGTCGGCGGCGGTGCCCCGGTCCGACCGGCCTGTCTGGACACGGTGACCGGCGACTTCTGGACTTGCGCCCCGGATGGACGCCTGACCTATGCCGTGCCTTTTGGCGGCCAGATCTTCCAACAGGTCGGCGACATGCAGGAGAACTTTGTCGATTGGCGCATCCGGGCCGAATACGACATCTCTGACGACAACCTTCTCTACGGCCTGATCGCGACCGGCAACAAGTCCGGTGGCTTCAATGACAACATCGGCAATGCGGGAATTGCCCCGACCTATGACCCCGAGACCGTCACGCTCTATGAGATCGGATCGAAGAACGAGTTCTGGATCGGTGACGTCCGCGCCCGGCTGAACGGCTCGCTATTCTACAACGACTATGAAGACCAGGTGCTGACGTCCCTGCTGTCCGTGTCACAGATCATCGACTTCCTGGGTGGGCCCAGCGTGGTGCCAGTGCCGCCCAACACCTCGACCGCGCTCGTCATCTCCTATTCGTACAATGCGGCCAACTCACGGATCTACGGTGCCCAGTTCGATGGCGGATTCGATCTGCCCTACAACATCGGCATCGACTTCAACCTGCTGTACCTGAAGGCCGAGGTGGTGGACGCCCAGGAGATCCAGGACTTCCGCTTCCAGGCCGATGTTGCGCCGACGGAAGCCGTTTTCCAGTCGATTGACGGCAAGACGCTGCCCCGCTCGCCGGAATGGCAGTTCAACCTGAACTTCACCCAGGCCATCCCGACGGCCAGCTCGGGCCAGTTCGACTACGTCATCTCGGCCGGATACCGCTCGTCGCAATATATGACGATCTTCAACGGCCAAGATTATCAGAACCCGACCGCTCCCCGGCTGAGACTGGACGACGAGGTGGGCAGCTACTGGACCTTCGACGCCGGCGCAGGCTGGACACCGGGCGGCGAAGGCGGAAACCTTCGTTTCGAGGCCTTCGTCAACAACCTGACCGAGGAAGTCCATGAGGCGGCGATCATCATCACCCAGTTCGACAATACCCGCTTCTTCACCCGGCCCCGCACCTTCGGTGCCCGGGTCCGGTATCAGTTCTGATCCGAACCACCACTGCTAGCGATTTCGCGCCGTCCCCATCCGGGGACGGCGCTTTCGTCTCACCATGACACCGGGGCTGGATGGCGCCAGTGTGTTGGTAATGTCCCCCACACCATCGGCCAGTCCCCCGGAACTCGACCCGCCGCCGGTTTCGGGACGCTTTGTGGTCGCCTACACGGCCGCCCAGATTGGTGCCTTCATAGGCTTCATCCCGCTCCTGACCCTGCTGCTCCCCTTGAAGGCGGCCGCTATCGCACCCGCAGGAAAAGCCGAACTCCTGGCGCTGGTCGCGCTCTGGGGTGCCGTGACGGCCGGTCTCGCGAACGTATTCGCCGGCGTGCTTTCCGACCGGGCGCGTCAAGGCAAGGGCGGGCGCTGGAGATGGATGGCGACCGGGCTGGTCGCCACCGCGGCAAGCTATGGCCTGATCGCCATTGCGAAGACTCCGTGGGCCCTGTTGATGGCCGTGGTCGCTCTTCAGATCAGTCTCAATCTGATGCTGAACCCTCTGGCCGCGGTTCTGCCGGATGAAGTTCCTGACCGCCAGAAAGGTGTCGTGAGCGGTTTTGCGGGTCTCGCCTACCCCGTTGCCAGTCTGTTCGGCGCCCTTGTGATCGGGATCCTGCTTTCGACAGAACCCGCGCGTCTCTGGGCCGTCGTGGGGGCAATGTTAATGCTCGTCCTCCCCTTTATCCTTGTCGCGCGGCAAGGAAGGGCAACATCGTTCGCGCCGTCCTCGCCTACCTGGTCCTGGGTGGCTCTGAAAGACCATGACTTCCGGATGGCTTTCATCTCCCGACTTCTGGTCCAGACCGCCGTCGCGATGAACGTCCTCTACCTTCTGTTCTTCCTGCAGCGCGAAACCGGCATTGCGTCCGTCTTGCCGGATCAGCGGCCGGAAGCCGTGGTCGGCTGGATTCTCGCCGCCTCAACCGCGGCGGCCATCCTGGCGGGCCTGTGGGCGGGGATGGCCTCGGATCGGAGCGGACGGCGCCGGGAGCTCATCTTTGCCGGGGGATTGTGCCTCGCCGCCGGAGCCTTGCTGATGGCCGTCAGGCCACAGTGGCCCGCCCCGGCTCTGGCCCAGATCGTGTTCGGCATCGGCGTCGGAATCTACGGTGTCGTGGATACGGCGCTGATTGCGCAGGTCCTGCCGAGTCGAGGCAATACCGGTCGCGACCTGGGCCTGATGAATGTCGCAACGACCGCGGCGCAGGTCCTCGCGCCCCTTCTCGCGCTCGGTGCCCTCCAGCTGGTTGGCCACGATTTCCGGCTGCTGTTCGCCCTTTCGGGTTTCATCGCCATCGGAGGCGCGGCGACGATCCTCACAATCACACGCGTCCGCTGACATTCGCGACATGGCGACCGCCTACAAGAACCAACCTCATCCGTCCCCGGTCTCGTGGGCCACGCTCGTTCGACAGGCTCTACGCTACGTCCCCTGCCCTACCTGCGGTTGGTGGAGACAAGTTTTCGTTAGACTGACAGCACCGCCACGCACGCTCAGCGATATGTCGCGCCCGTCACGCGTTTCTCTGATTGAAGGGAAGACGAGAGAGCCAGCCCGGCCGCGCGCTCCCGGGCCGTGGGGGCCGACCATGCACGAGGCTGTAGAGGGCGGGCAGGACCAGGAGGGTCAGGATTGTTGATGAGATGATCCCGCCGATTACGACGGTCGCCAGCGGACGCTGGACCTCGGCTCCCGCACCCACATTCAACGCCATAGGCACGAAGCCGAGACTGGCCACCAGAGCGGTCATCAACACCGGCCGCAGCCGGGTCAGGGCACCCTCGCGGATCGCTTCACCAAGCGGTTTGCCCCCGGCGATCAAGGTCCGGATGAAGCTGACCATGACGACGCCGTTGAGCACGGCGACGCCGGACAGGGCGATGAAGCCGACCGCCGCCGAGATCGACAGGGGCAGGCCTCGCAACGCCAGGGCCGCCACGCCGCCGGTCAGGGCCAGAGGCACGCCGGAGAAGACGATGGCCGAGTCCTTCACAGACCGGAACAGGGCGAACAGCAGGCCGAAGATCAGCAGCAGCACCACCGGCACGACCAGTTGCAGCCGTTTCGCCGCCGAGATCAGTTGCTCGAAGGTCCCGCCGTAGCTGATCCAGTATCCGGCGGGGACCTCGACCTCGGCCCCGACCTTCTCCTGCACCTCGGCGATGAAGGAGCCCAGGTCGCGACCCCGCACATTGGCGGTAACGACAACGCGACGCTTACCATCCTCGCGGCTGATCTGGTTCGGACCCTTCTCCACGGCGATGGTCGCGATCTCCTCCAGCGGCACGAAGGCTGTCCCGCCGGAGCCGGGCACCGGAATGCGCAGGCGACCGATGGCGTCGGTGTCCTCCCGCAGGGTTTCGGGCAGGCGGACCACCACGTCGAAGCGGCGGTCGCCCTCGAACACCTGGCCGGCGACGACCCCGCCGATCGAGGCCGACACAACCTGCTGGACGTCGTCCATACTGATGCCAAGTCGTGAGAGGGCGGCACGGTCGGGTCTGATCTGGAGCACGGGCAGGCCGGTCACCTGCTCAACCGAAATGTCCTCGGCCCCCTCGATGCCGCTGATCACGCCTTCGACGGCGTTTCCAACTTCAAGGAGCTGGTCGAGATCGTCGCCGAACACCTTGATCGCCACGTCTGCCCGCACGCCGGACAGAAGCTCGTTAAACCGCATCTGGATCGGCTGGGTGAACTCGTAGTTATTTCCGGGGATCTCGGCGACGGCCGCCTGCATTTCCGCCAACAGCTCGTCCCTTGGCTTGCGCGGGTTCGGCCAGTCCTTGCGATCCTTCAGCATGATGAAGGTGTCGGCGACCGACGGCGGCATGGGATCCGTGGCAATCTCCGCCGTTCCGATCTTGGCTACGACCCGCTCCACCTCGGGGAACTCGGCGATGCGCCGTTCCAGGGCGGTCTGCATCTGCACAGCCTGGCTCAGGGAGGTGCCGGGAATGCGCAGGGCATGCAGGGCGATGTCACCTTCGTCCAGGTTCGGGATGAACTCCGACCCCATCCGGCTCGCGCCCAGGGCGGCGATCGCGACCAGGGCCACCGCCACCGCGACGAAGGCCACGCGCAGTCGCAGGGTCATCTCCAGCGCCGGTTGGTAGAAGCGCCGGGCGCCGCGCATCACGAAGCTGTCCTTTTCCTGGACCTTGCCGGTGACGAACATGGCGACGGCGGCGGGCACGAAGACCAGCGACAGGACGAGGGCGCAGGTCAGGGCGATGACGACGGTGACCGCCATCGGATGGAACATCTTCCCCTCGACTCCGGTCAGGGCGAAGATCGGCACATAGACCAGGGTGATGATCAGCACCCCGAACAGGGACGGCCGGATCACCTCGCTTGACGCCGAGGCCGCCAGAGCAAACCGTTCTTCGCGATTGAGCAGACGGCCCAGGCGGTGCTGCGTTTCGCCGAAGCGACGCAGACAGTTCTCGACGATGATGACCGCGCCATCGACGATCAGGCCGAAGTCGAGCGCGCCGAGGCTCATCAGATTGCCGGACACCCCCGTGCGCACCATGCCGGTGATGGTCATCAGCATGGTGACGGGAATGACCGCCGCCGTGATCAGGGCGGCGCGGATGTTCCCCAACAGCAGGAACAGCACGACGATGACCAGCAGCGCGCCTTCGAGCAGGTTCTTCTCGACCGTGTGGATGGCGCGATCGACCAGGTCGGTCCGGTCATAGACCGGCACGGCCCGGACCCCGGCAGGCAGCGCCTTGGCGGCCTCGTCGAGCCGGGCGGCGACGGCCTGGGCGACAGTGCGGCTGTTCTCCCCGACCAGCATGAAGACGGTGCCAAGCACGACCTCGCGGCCGTCCTCGGTGGCGGCCCCGGTGCGCAGTTCCTCGCCCATGACCAGATCGGCAACATCGGCGACCCGGACGGGCACACCGTTGCGGTTGGAGACGATGATCCCCCCGAGGTCTTCGAGGCTTTCAGCCTGGCCGGGAACGCGCACGAGATACTGTTCGCCATAGCGTTCGACGTAGCCGGCGCCCACGTTGGCGTTGTTACTGTTCAGGGCTTCGACCACCTCGGCCATGGTGACGCCGTAGGCGACCAGACGGTCCGGCCACGGGGTGACGTGATACTGACGCTCGAACCCGCCGATGGTGTTGACCTCGGTGACGCCCGGCGTGTTGCGCAGTTGCGGACGGATGACCCAGTCCTGAAGCGTGCGCAGGTCCTCGGGCGTGTAGAGTTCGCCGTCGGGTCGCCGGGCACCGCGTTCGGCCTCGATCGTATACATGTAGATTTCGCCGAGCCCGGTGGCGATGGGACCCAGTTCGGGCGTCAGGCCCTCGGGAAGCTGACCCCTCGCGGCCTGAAGCCGTTCGTTGACCAGTTGGCGCGCGAAATAGATGTCGGTGCCGTCCTCGAAGACGACGGTCACCTGGCTCAGTCCGTAGCGTGACACCGAGCGGGTGTATTGCAGTCCCGGCACGCCCGCGATGGCGGTCTCGACCGGGAAGGTGATCCGCTGTTCCGACTCCAGCGGCGAGAAGCCGGGAGCCTCCGTATTGATCTGCACCTGGACGTTGGTGATGTCGGGCGTGGCGTCGATAGGCAGGCGCTGGAAACTCCAGACGCCGACCGCACAGGCCAGGACCACGAGCGCCATGACGATCCAGCGGAAGCGGATCGACAGCGCAATGATGCGTTCGAGCATGATGATCAGCGCCTCTAGTGGTCGTGGCTCGCGCCGGACTTCTCGACGTCCGCGCGGATCAGGAAGGCACCGTCCACCACATATTCGGTGCCGGGTTCGATTCCACTGAGGACCTCGGTCCACTCGGGCGTGCGACGGCCCAGTTCGAGCATCCGCACCTCATAGGTCGTGCCGAAGCGGGCGTAGACCACGGTGAAGTCGCGGAACGGCTGAAGCCCCCGGGTGCGCACAGCGAGCGGTGCCGGCGTCGAACTCACCTGCACCTCTCCCGACACGCCGAGGCCGGGTCGCCAGATGCCACCCTGATAGGGCAGGTCGACATGCGCGATCAGCACCTGACTGGTCAGATCGGTCGATGGCAGCACCGCCTCGATCCGACCGTTGAAGGTGTAGTCGCCGGCCAGACTCTTTACGATCACTGGCTGACCGGCGCGCACCCTTTCAGCGTCGCGCGGATACAGCAGGAACTCGGCGTGCAGCCGGGTGGGATCGCCGATCATCAGCATCGGCTCGCCGCCGCCGGTGATGGATCCGACGTTGACGTTCTTGGCCACGATCATGCCCGAGATCGGCGCGGTGATCGCATAGGTCTGGAGGCTTTCGCTGGACTCCACCCGGGCGATGACCTGGCCGCGAGAGACGCGGGTGCCGAGTTCGACGTTCAGGGCCATGACCCGGCCCGGATAGCGGGCGTGGACCTCAGCCTGGCCTTCGGGTGTGATCTCGACACGACCGGTCAGCGACAGGCTCTCGCCCAGGGTCGCCGGGCCGACCCGTTCGACCGTGACCCCGCCAGCCCGGGCGTCATCGGCTGCGATGGTCGTGCGGCCCTCGTAGGAGGCATAGGCCCAGCGGTGCTGCTTGCCGGCGCGGGCTGCGGTCACAACGACATCGAACGAGTGGGGCTCGAAGACGACACCCGGGGAGGCCAGATAGTCGTTCTCGGCGGTGAAGACGAACCGGTCAGTCTTCGGGCCGAGGCGGCTGAGCGTGATGGCGGCCTGGACCTGCCGCGGATCGACGGGCCTGTCATTGACGTAGGGATGGAGCCGAAAGAGGGGTGCAGGCCCATCTTCGTAGAGGGTGATCTCCAACGCGAAGTCGCCGTCCCGCAGCATGCGTCCGCGATGCGGACCGCGCTCGAAATCGCCGGCCGCGACCTCGCCCCCGGCCTTCTCTGCCGTGCCTCGTCCGCAGGCCGAAACCCCGACTGCCAGCGCCAGCAACGAAGCGGCGATGGCGCGCCGGGATGGAGTGTACCGGATCATGAGCGGGTCTCCAGGCCGAGCAGGTCGGCATGCGCGCCGGTCAGCCGGTCAAGGCGGGCGCGATCGATGTGGAACTGTTTCAGCACGGCGAGGCGGCGGGCCCTGGTGGCGAGCAGCGCGGTCTGGGCGGCGATGACATCGTTGTAGGTGAAGCCGCCGCGCGCGAAGCCTTCGCGGACGAGCACCACGGCGCGCTCGGCCTGGGGCAAGGTCTCGGCGGCAATGCGCTGGGCTTCCAGCGCCCGCGAAGCGAGGAGGACCTGGAGGCGGGCGATCTCCCGTTCGCGGTCCTGTCGGAGCGCCGCCATGTCGGCCTCGGCGGCGACGCCTTCAAACCTCGCGCGCTCGATGGCTCCCTCATTTCGATCATAGCGGCCGAGCGGGATGGAGCCGCCGACGACGAGGCCGAGGTCCTGCCCGTCCTGGAAATGGCGGACGCCGACGCTGACGGTGGCGTCCGGCATGGCCCGCGCCTGTTCGAGGCTGACCCTCGCCCGGGAGACATCGCGCTGCGCGGCCAGAACCGCGAGGTCGATCTCGGCGGCGGGGCCTGCGACCTCCCGAGCGGCGCTGGTGTCTTCGAAGTCGGCCGGATCGAGAGAGAAGTCCGAGGCCCCGATCCAGAACCGTCCGAGCGTCGCGCGGGCCAGACGGGCCTGTATGTCTGCCTGATCGAAGTCGATCTGGGCCTGGGCCAGTTCAGCCTCGGCCCGGGCTCCGGCGAACAGCGGATCGCGCGCCATGTCGACCCGACGCTGCACTTCAATCTGGAAGCGTTCGGCCAGGGCGAGACGTTCGCGAGCGATCTCAAGGTCGGCCTCGGCGCCCAGGGCCTCCGCCCAGGCGCGCTGCACCTGTTCAAGCCGATCCAGTCGCCTGATCGCGGCCTCGGCCTGAACCAGGGCGGCCTCCCCGCGCGCCAGGTCGACACGCGCCGATCGATCACCGCCCCGTTCGAACCGCTGCTCATAGGACAGGGTCGTCTCGGTCCGGTCGATGATGTTGCCGCCGCCCAGAGTAGGCAGGTTCTCCAGCATCAGGCCCAGCGTCGGATTGGGCCGCACGTCGGCCTGGCGCACGGCGGCGTCGCCGGCGCGCGTACGCGCCTCCAGGCCCGCAAGACCGGGGTCCACCTCGGCGGCGCGTGCGAGCGCCCGATCGAGGGACAGGCTGGGCGCACTTGCGGCCAAGCCGGTCGGCTCCTGCGCCACGGCCGCGTTGGACGGCCCTGCCGTCAGTGAGAGCGCCAGCGCCGAAACGGCCGCCAGACGCACCCACGATCCGGCTGAGCCGGCAATCGGGGTCTTCAAGGGTATCTCCGGGAAACGGGTTGCGCGCAGCCGAAAGGCCGCGCCGGTTCAGACGACCGTGCGTTTCCGTTTCGGAGGGTATTCCGGCCCGTCGCCGGTATGGCTCGACAGGGCAGGATCGGTCCCGGGCCGCCACAGAGCGGACGCGGGAGACGATGCTTGCGCCACATCACGACCTGACGCCGGCATGGCGGCTTGAACGTCGCCGCCGCCATGATGGTGGTGGCCGACCGGGATTGGGCCGTCACCGTCCCGTTCAGTCTCGAGGTCGGGAACCTCGTGGGGAGACACATGGACGTGAGCCGTGTGATGATCGTCATCTGCTTCAATCAGAGCGAGGGCGGGCCAATCGGCAGCATGAGCGAAATCGTGCTGCGACCGCGACACGCCATGCAGGTTCATGGCCGCCAGCAGGGCGACGCAGAGGCCGATGCAGAGGTGGCGCGCGAAGTGAGGCAACGATGGCTCCTGCTGCCCCTGTAGCCTTCAGCGCATTCGTCGGCAATGCCATCGACTGCGCTGGCCCATACCCGTCAGGCTCAGCTTCCGGCAGATGAAGACACCGCAAAAGCTCGGCTCTGTCCACGCCGCCTTCCACAGCCACTTCAATCAGGACCGTCACCTCATCGGCAGAGAGACCTGCAAGGCCCACCGCTCAGCCGCCCTGGCGGAGTGGAAGTCACTCGCCGAACAGGCTCCGCGCGCCCTGCCCTACCTCCGGCTAGTGGAGACAGGTTGTCGTTGGGCTGACAGCACCGCCACGCACTTCGATGAATAGTCTCAGTAAAGAGACGAATTTGCTCTCGCGAATATTCAGAACCAAAACTCAACCGCCAGCGATATTTACATCGCATAAGGCCTGATCCACGACTCGAACCTCACGCGCCCAACAGGTCTTCTCCGGCCCTCGGCGTTGAGACGCGTCGCCGAAGGACTGACAGCACCGCCATGCACTTCGACGAGTCGGCTTGAACGCCAGCCAGGGCTGCAATCGCCCTGATTGTCCTGTCAAAACGCCGCGCATTCGTCAGCTGCCACGCCCTGCCTCCGCCGTATCGCGACTGCCGAACCACCACCCAACCCCGGCCTCAGCTCCGGAAAGCAAGGCGCGTCGGAGGCCACCGCTCGGGCGCTCGTTCCTCTCCCCGCTTCAATGCGTGGGACGTCATTTCGAGCCGTGCGGGTTATTCCGCAAGCCGTTTAAGCTGCATCCATTTATCCACCTTCACGATGCCTGCATATCCGTGCAAACCGTGATCTTCGTGGGTCTTTGATTTTATTATTTAATATCAGTGGAACAAAGTGGCTGCGATGTGAGTTATTTGTGCAGGCCCGCAGTTTAATGCCTAATTTACTTGTCATTAACTGCTCGATATTCGAACTTCGATAGCCACGGTCATCTCCCGTGGCTGTTATATTTTCCGATATATTTCAGTCGGACGGTAGCGAGGCTTCCTACGTGCGTGCCCTCCGCTGCGTGAGGGCCGGTACGCCCTGATTTCGCGGCGGCGCTTCGAGGTAGCTATGTTGAGATCCGGCCTGATAGCGGCCGCGCTACTGGCGACCAGTCAGAGCGCGTACGCACAGCAGGTGCCGCGCGCCGGCGCACAACTGCAACAGATTCCGCCCGCCACCCTGCCGCAACGGCCCGCACCCGACATCCGCATCGAACACCCCGACGCCCCCGTCAACGTTGTGTCGGAAGGCGCGCGCATCCACGTGAGGTCTCTACGGGTGACCGGGGCGACGCTTTTCCCGGAGGGAGACTTGGTCACCGCCACGGGATTCACGCCGGGGAGCGACCTGACCTTGGCGGAACTCCGGAACCTGGCCGCCGGGATTACGCGGTTCTACAATCGCCACGGCTATGTCCTGGCCCAGGCCTATCTGCCGGCGCAGGACGTACTCGAGGGGACCGTGACCATCGCCGTGATCGAGGGTCGTTACGGCGCGATCAGCGTGCGCAACGAGTCTGGCGTATCCGACAATGTGGTCCGCCGCAGAACGCTCGGCCTGAATAGCGGAGATCCCGTTGCGATCGCCCCTCTCGAACGGCAACTGCTGTTGCTCTCTGATACTCCAGGCCTCGTGGTTCACTCGACCCTGTCACCGGGCGCGGCGGTCGGTACCTCAGACCTGACCGTCGATTTGGCCCGCGCGCCGCGCCTCTACGGCAGTATGGAGGCCGACAACGCGGGCAACCGGTACACCGGCGCATACCGGTTCGGCGGCTCGGTCAACTACAGCAATGCGACAGGGTTCGGCGACCTGCTGAGTCTGCGCCTGCTCGCCTCCACCGAGGGCCTTGCCTACGGACGCGCCGCCTGGCAGGTGCCGCTGGGCGAGGCCACAGTCGGCGTCGCCTACACGCACATGCAGTACAGCCTCGGCCGGGAGTTCGAGGCGCTCGACGCGAGCGGCACGGCCGACATCTTCAGCGCCTTCACGAGCTATCCGCTGATCCGTTCGCGGGCCGCGAACCTCTACGCCCTGGTCAGTTTCGACGCGAAATACCTGACCGACGAGATCGGTCTCGTCTCCCAGGTGTCTGACAAACAGGTGCGGGCCGTGACCCTCGGTCTGCAGGGCGATTCCGGCGACGCCTTCGCCGGCGGCGGCTGGAACGCCGGATCGCTGTTCTGGACTTCGGGCGATCTCGACATCGAGAGCCCGCTTGAGCGCGCCTCCGATGCCGTGACCGCTCGATCCCAGGGCGGATTCAACAAGCTGCTGTACGCCGTCTCGCGCCTGCAGACGGTCAGCGGGCCGCTGTCAGTCTACGGCAGCCTGCGCGGCCAGATGGCGACCGACAACCTCGACAGTTCCGAGAAGATGGAGCTGGGCGGTGCCTATGGAGTCCGCGCCTATCCCGAGGGCGAGGCCTACGGCGACGAAGGCTATGTCGCGACGGGCGAGGCCAGGCTGAGGCTGGATCAATGGACCGGAGGCCTGCCGGGCCAGTTCCAGCTGATAGGCTTCGTCGACGCAGGCGAGGTCGACTTCGCGCATGACCCCTGGTTCGCCGGCCCCAATCACGCGCGTCGCAGCGGTGCCGGCTTCGGACTGAACTGGTTCGGGCCGCAGGACCTGATCATCCGCGCGTCCTACGCCCGCAGGCTCAACGACCAGATCTCGACCTCGGGACCGGACGAAACCGGCCGCGCCTGGTTCCAGATCGTCAAGCTGTTCTGATGGCCGCCCCCCGCCATTCCCCCTCGCACCTCCCTTTCACAAGGACGTTCTGATGACCAGGCTCCACAAGCTGACCGGCGGCGGCGGCCCACGGGCCGGGCATCAGGCCAGCCTGCCGTGCCGCAGAGGCGCGTTGTCCGGTTCGACCAACCTCGCCGGCATTGCCGTCTGCGCCGTGGTCGGACTGACCGTCTCGCTTTCGCTGGGGACATCAGCGCGGGCCCAGACCCTGCCCACCGGCGGATCCGTCTTAGCCGGCGGCGCGACCATCACTACCGGTCCCGGCACGATGACGATCAACCAGTCGACCCAGACTACGGCGATCAACTGGCAGAGCTTCTCCATCGGCCAGGGCGGAAGCGTCGTGTTCGTTCAGCCGAACAGCGGTTCAGTCGCGCTGAACCGCGTGCTGGGAGCGGACGCCTCGGCGATTTTCGGCAGCCTGACGTCCAACGGCCAGGTGTTCCTGATCAATCCCAACGGCGTGCTGTTCGGACAGGGCTCCCAGGTCAGTGTCGGCGGCCTGGTCGCATCGACCCTGGGGATGAGCGACGCCGACTTCATGGCTGGCGGCTACAGGTTCTCGGGCAGCGGCGGCACCGTGCTCAACGAGGGCACGATCATTGCCGATGGCGGCTATGTCGCCCTGCTGGGCGGTCACGTCAGCAATGAAGGCGTGATCCAGGCCAATCTCGGCACGATCGCCCTCGTGGCAGGCGACGCTGTCACCCTCGATGTCGCGGGCGACGGCCTTCTGAACGTCGCCGTCGACCGGGGCGCGGCCAACGCCCTGGTCCGGAACGGCGGGATGCTGCAGGCTGATGGGGGCCGGGTGCTGATGACCGCCCAGGGCGCGGGCGACCTGTTGAGGACCGTGGTCAACACGACCGGCGTGATCCAGGCCCGTACCATCGGCGAGCGCAACGGCGTCATCCTCTTGCTGGGCGACATGCAGAGCGGGACGGTCAACGTGGCCGGCGTCCTCGACGCCAGCGCGCCCGACGGGGGTGATGGCGGCTTCATCGACACCTCCGCCCGGACCGTGAACATCGCGGCAGCAACCCGCATAACGACCGAGGCTCCGTCAGGCGCGGCCGGGACCTGGCTGATCGATCCCGCGGACTTCACCATCGGCGCGGGCGGCAACATATCCGGAGCCACCCTGTCCGCCCAGCTGGTGACCACCAATGTCGTGATCAGCACCATGACCGGACCGGGCGCGGCCCTTCCGGGCAACGGCGACATCCACGTCAATGACGCGATCGCCTGGACCGCGTCCTCCACGCCCACCACCCTGACGCTGAACGCCAACCGCGACGTCAACATCAACGCCGCCATCTCGGCCACGAACGGGAATCTGGTGGCCTGTTGCGGCCGTGACGTGAACGTCAATGCCGCCATCACCACCGTGAACGGCAGCGTCCTGCTGAACGCCGGGCAGAACGTGAACGTCTATCACGCCATCACCACGACGGACGGCAACATCGCCCTGTGCGCCGGACACGACGTCCATATCGACGCGGCGGTCACCCTGACCCGCGGCAGCACAATTCCGGCGCAAAGCCTGGGCCTGCCGGTTGGCCTGACCCTGATCGCCGGAGCCGACGGAACGGGCCCGGGCGTGGGCGGCGGGACCATCATATTCAGCCCGCTGGCACCGCCGATCACGGTCACGGTCGCGCCCGTGGCGATTTTCTACAATCCGGTTTCATACGCCGCCCCGTCCGACTTCCGCACCCGTTTCGTCCTCAACGAGGGGGCGGCGCTGAGCCAGCGCATGCTGCTGTTCCCGGACGGCGGGCGGGCCTTCAACGGTACGACGGCGACCACCCTCAACGGATTCCGCACCACAAGCGTCTCGGGCGCGCCGGCCGGAGTCGCCCTGGTAACGGGACCGGCGGCCACGGCGACCTTCGATTCCGCCTCAGCCGGCACCGATGTGGGCATCACCTACAGCGGCTACTCCCTCACCGGAGCCAATGCCGGTCAATACGCCCTGGCCGGCTCCTGCTGTGTGGGAACCTTCCGGACGCGCGGCACGATCTCGTCCGCCACGGTGACGCCGCCGGTCGTTCCGCCAGTGGTTCCTCCGGTGACGCCGCCCGTCACACCGCCGCCGGTCATACCGCCTTTCGTCCCGCCGTTGCCGACCGTGCCCTATCCCGTCGTCACGCCCGTACCGGACCTGGCGCTGGACTTCGTCGATCGTGGCGTGAGGATGCCGCCGTACGAAGCACCTACGGCCGCTCCGCCCGTCGAGGAGGTGATAGCAGCGCCCGCCCCTGCCACGTGGGTCGCGCCGCCCGTTCCGGTCTATGTCCGCAAGCAGGATCGCAACTGACCGTGCACGCCCGGACGATCCTGTACCTGACGGCGGCGGGACTGGCGCTCGGCCTCGCCTTTCCACAGTCCAGCCTCGCCTCGGTGCCGCCGCGGCCGCCTGATGGCCGCGATGCCGCCGTCTCGTCAGCCGCCGGCGAGGTCACGGCCTGGATCAGGGAGACAGCCGACAATCAGGGGCTGCCGTTCCTGATCGTGGACAAGGTCAATGCACAGGTTCTGGCCTTTGACCCCGAGGGCCGTTTGCTGGGGACGGCACCCGCCCTGCTGGGCTTGGCGCGAGGCGATATATCGCCGCCGGGGGTCGGAGATCGCCCCCTTTCCGCTATCGGTCCGGCAGACCGCATCACGCCGGCCGGACGGTTCGTGGCGTCGATGGGAGAGAACCTCGGCGGCAAGGGCATCCTGTGGATCGACTACGCCGCCGCCCTGTCCCTGCATGCGGTCATCACCACCCGCCCGGCCGACCGCCGGCTGCAGCGACTCGCCACGGCCACACCCCGGGACAACCGTATCTCGTTCGGATGCGTGAACGTGCCCGTGACGTTTTACGAAGAGGTCGTCCAGCCCGCGTTCAACGGCACTGTGGGGATCGTCTATATTCTGCCGGAGTCGGGGCTGCTCGCGGATGTGTTCTTCTCCGCGCCCGATTGAGCAGCACCGGGGCGGGACGCCGGAACACGCCCCCGCCACGGCCGCACCTCGTCCACATCACGCCTGGCGGAGACGAGTACGCATTGGACTGACAGCACCGCCACGCACTTCGATGAATAGCCTCAGTATAGAGACGAATTCGCGATCGCGAATATTCAGAATCAAGACTCAGCCGCCAGCGATATTTTGCAGCGCATAAGGCCTGATCTTGGAAACTAAACGATCACTTCGACGACTGCCTGATCCCGCCACCCGCCTCGCTCCAGCATCTCGCAACGCCTGCGACCGAAAAAAGTGTTGGACGACGTCGTCTGCCCTCAGGGGTTGTACAATCGTTAAGGCCAAGCTAGCTTCGATCATTCGACCTGCTTGCGGTGTCCCCTGCGGTCGCGTCTGATTGGTGTCGTACCCCTGTAGCGTCCCGCGTTCTTGACAACGCCTTTGGGCCGCCCACTCCGACATGCGGAGTGACCGGCTGGACCAATGACATGCCGCTCCAGTCGGACAATTTGATCATGGTCGGCCTGGGGGTGCACGAGGATGATCCCCCGCACGCCATTCAGCCGACGCTGCCCGATGGCGTGCACCTCAGATGGCAGCCGGACCCTGAGCTCGGCTTCCCATGGCACGGCTACTTCCTGTTCCGACGACCGCACAACGATGGGACGCCGATCTGCATTTCGGCCAACTTCGATCCGACCTGGCCGACCGGGGTTCCCGGGAGTCTTCAGCTGCCTGGCGGCCAGTTCGTCAGCGACGCTCCCATCGTTCTCACCGAGGGATTCGCGTCTCCCGCGGCACGCGAGTTCGATCTGAGCGGGCGCACCCTGCTGCGCTTCAATCTGAAGCCCGGCCGCTTTGCGCGGCGGTTTCTTGTGACCATCGGCTTTGGGACCCGGGGCGTAGCGGACCCCAAGGGCGACGATCCGGGGGACGAAGACCGCAAGGACGAAGACCGCAAGGACGAAGACCGCAAGGACGAAGACCGCAAGGACGAAGACCGCAAGGACGAAGACCGCAAGGACGAAGACCGCAAGGACGAAGACCGCAAGGACGAAGACCGCAAGGACGAAGACCGCAAGGACGAAGGTTCCAGGCCGGAGGAGCCGGTCAAGGTCGAACCCGCCGGGTGTTTCGGCGGCTTCCTGCGGCCCATTGTCCATGCAATCCAAAGCCTCACCGGGTGGGGGATTGGGGGTGGGGGCCAGGGAGCGGGGCAAGGTCCAGGCCCAGGCTCGGGACAGGTCGGCCCGCCGGTCATAATCATCGCCTACGATGATGGCGTCCTGGCGGCCATGACCTCGGCGTCGGCACCGATGGGGCAGACCGTGACCGTCTCGCTCGAGGCTGACCGCATGGACGCGGTGCGGATCGAGGGCGGGACCCAAGCCGTGCTGATCGACATCTGCTACGTGCCTGTCGACCAGGACTGGAACGCCGGCTGGGGGGAGGTCCCCGGCTTCACCTATCCGATGTGCCTGCCTACCGCAGCGACTGGCTATCCCTGCCCGGGGCGTCCGATCAGCGATGCGGCCGCCGAGGCTCTGGCCCTTCAGCGCATTCGCTACGGCCTGTCCAGCGCATGGAACGGAGCGCCGGTGCAGGAACTGCGCGAGGCCATGGACGGCATGACCGTCTTCGGTCCACCGGGCGGGCCGATGGCGGAGCGGACCGGTTCCTACACCGACCACTGGCAGGACCCGGACGCGCCGACCATGCCCGACCAGCGGCCGCTCGACCTGATCATGCTCGGCGCGATCAATCCGGCCATCGCCCAGATGGCCGGGCTCTACTACATCGACGATCCGGAGGCGCCGGTGCCCGGACCCTCGGTGGGGGCGTACGACTACCTGCTGCTCGCCGACCACACCGGTCTCTACCAGGGGCAGGCGTCGATGGCGCTGGCGGCTCTGGCCAATCCGCTGCCCGCTGACGTGGATGGATGGATCTGTTTCGGGCTTCGCAAGCAGACCGCAACGCCCCTGCCCGTCCCGACCGAAGTGAAGGTCTTCGCCCTGTCCGGCGCGGCCACCGACCCGGCTCTGATCGCCGCCGACAAAGTGCATGCCGCAGGCCTGCACTGGAAGCTCGAGCAGAACGCCGACGGTGACCTGCTGCCCGACGCCCATGTCGGCTTTCACGTCTGGCGGGCCGGCCCGATCGCCGAGCCGAGCGCCGCCGTGGCGGAGGCGGATCACACCCACATCACGCTGAACCACATGGTCATGGTCGCGAGCCCCGAGGACGGCCTCGCGGTGCAGCAGTACGCCAGCGACTGGCCACAGACGCCGCTGCACAAGGTCGACGCCGGACTGCTGGAGGGCTGGTACACCTATATCGTGCGCGGCATGGACATCTTCGGCCGCATCAGCGGGCCGAGCGCGCCGGCCCCGTGGTGCCAGTGGGGACCGGAGCCGAACCCGAGGCCCTGGTACTACACCGATCCAGCGGTGGACGCCGAGGTCAATCCGTGGGCGGTGAGTCTGCTGTGCAAGACCCCGCCGCCCGCCGTACCGGGGGTGCAGGCGTGGACGCTGGATCCGCTTGACCCGGGCCTCGCGGACACCGTCGGCAACGTGATCGGCGTCTATGACGCCTGGGCCGCCCTCGGCTGGTGGAGCAACCTGCCCGCCGCCGACAAGCCGCGGAAGGCGGGCCTGCGCGTGCGCTGGCGCTGGGACGCCGAGCAGATGCTGGCCGCGCCGCGGACGCGGGAGTTCCGAATCTACGTCAGCCCCGGATCCAGTCCGGTGGCCGGCTACGACAACCCACTGAACTGGCCTTCACGGGTCTTCGTGGTCGACTGTGCGTCCAACTTCACCAACGTCGTCGATCCCAGCACCAACACCGTGCTCGGCCGGCAGTACGAGGTGCTTCTGCCGCGTGACGCCGGGTCGTCGGATTTCCCCGACCTGATCATGGAGCCGACCGACGCCGACCCTGTGGTCTACGCCAACGTCGCCGTCACCGCTGCCGACGACCGCACCCACACGGCCGACGATACGAAGTGGACCAGCGGCCTGTGGGGGGGTCTGCTTCGTTTCGGCAACGAGGGGCCGATCGGCGCGACCGCCAAGATCAGCCGGGTGCTGCGCAGCCCGCCGCCGACGCCGCCGCTGATCGGCGACGACGACAAGGTGCGGGCGACCAGGGCCGACTATCACGGGCGCTCGTTCTACACCGTGCACTGGGTCAAGCCGCCCGGCGCCAAGCAGAAGGTGCACATCTACCAGGCCGTCGACGACGCGTTATTCCGGTTCGACTGGGAGCGGCGGCAGGAAGCGGGCGCGCACGCGTTCACGACCGCCGACGTCGATCCGTTCGCCGTTGCCGCTGGGTGGAACAACGCCGGCGACAAGACCTTTGTGGTCGATCAGCTCACCGGCCTGGACGCAGTCAAGGCCCTGGACTTCGACACCGACCCGGCCGTCCGCGCCGCCTACGAGGGTCTGAAGGAGCGCGCGCTGCGGGTGCTGGCCAGCCTGCCAGACAATGCCGACGCCTTCGTGCAGACCACTTGGGAGCCGCTCGACCCGGCTGACGCCGCCAACACCGACCGTGCCGGACCCGACGGCGCGCCGGGCTACACACCAGACACCAACTGGGGCGCCTGGCTCGCCGAGCTCGATGGCTACGCCGCCAACCGCTATTTCTTCCGCTATGCCTATGTGAACAGCGCCCATGACCGGGGCCTGCTGGGGCCCTCGACCCCGGCGGTCTACCTGCCCAAGGTCGCCGCCCCGCGCCGCCCGGCCATCACACGGGTTCAATCGGGCCAGCTCGAGATCACCGTCACCTGGGCCCATAACCGCGAACCGGACTTCACCGAATTCCGCCTCTACCGCGCCGACGACGAACGCCAGGCGAGGGACCGGCGGCTGATGAAACGGGTGGCGACGGTGGCGCGGGCGGACGTGGATTACGCGCTGCCTGAGGTGAGCTTCACGGATACCGATGGGTTGGTCGGAGGGAAGACGTATCGCTTCGTGCTGACGAGCGTGGATACGGAGGGGAATGAGTCGCTGCCGAGCGGGGCGGCTGAGGCGATGGGGGTGGATGACCAAATTCCCCCCGCACCGACATGGACCCAACTGGTTTGGTTGTTGCGCAACGATGGCGATGGGTCCGTCGCGGTTTGGCCGGATGACGGGGTGATGCCGGCCGGCACGACGCCGATCGTACGACTGGGTTGGACTAGCGACGTACTGGAGCCTTGGTTTGTTGTCGCCCGGCGGATCACCGGCGACGCCGGTTGGAACCAGGTCATGGCAGGTGCGGCCAACGAATTCGAGGAAGCGCCGGTCGGCAATTTCAGCTGGACCGACACGACCGCCAATCCAAATGAGCCCTACGAGTATGCGCTCAGAGTCAGGGCCGGCCCCGGGGTTTGGTCCTCTCCTGACAGCACTCTCGTAGTCCCTCCGGTCCCGGTGGTGGATCCATGACATTCGCTGGTCACAAGCCCGTATACTACCTCCCGGTCATTCCACCGCCGCCGACCGGATCGGATTCAACGGCCTACTACTTGGGCCTCGGTGTTGTTGTGACGGCCGTCGAGTCGGGGGTGGACAGCGGCCTGGCGCTGACCCTTCCGCCGGCGGCGCCAAACGGGATGTATTCGATGTTCGGCGGAGAACTTCGCTACATCCCGCCCGGCGGCGCGCTGCCGTTTTCCTCCAACTCCGCGCCGGCTGGCGGCGCTCTGGTGCTGGAACTCGGGCCTGCGGAGATCAATCTCCAGTGGCGGCGGCGGCCTGCCGGGGCCAACGCCCTCAGGGCGATTATCTATGCGGGGATTGATGCCGCCTCGGTGACCAGTGCTATCCAGTTGCTCGTGCCGGGGGTGAATCGCAAGCTCAAGGTCATCGCGTGGAAGAATGGGCACGCCGGCGTTGCGCCCACCCCAAACGACGATCTCGACACAGCCTATCTCAATCAATTCATGGCCGGACTTGTCTGCATCACCGTTGATGGGGGCGCACGGATAGGTACGGTGCAGGCCTTCGCGGGCGTCGAAATTCGATGTGCAAACGCCCTGGTAACCCCGACCTACGAATCGCCGATCGGCGTTTTCCGGAACGCGCTCGCATGGGAGCAGCCTCCGTATCTCTCTCTGTGGACCTCTCATCCCCTGGTGGAGGCGATGGCGCAGTTCCCCGCGTCCGCCGGTCCTCCGGCAAACAACATTCCGCCACCTGCGTCTTTCGCCACCGACATCACCAAGATGAACGGCAATTACTACGGCCCTGACGGAAAACGATTTGCGGTCGTGAACGGCAAGGGAGCGCGCACTCCTTATCAGGACGGCACTACAATAAATGACTACATAAATGCAAATTTGCCTTTGTTTCAGAACATCCATGAGAGTCGACGAAAGGTAATGGCCGGACTTTCGGATGTAGAAGGCAGGATGGAGGCTATAAACTCTTACGACACAAACTTTCTTACTTTTGGGTGCGGTCAATGGACCGCGGGGCAGGGAGACGGAGAGGGAGAGTTGCCGGGGTTACTTGAGGCAATTAGGGCCAAATCTTCTACGGTCTATCACGATTATTTTGGGGCCTATAATCTGGACCTTCATACCAAGGCCGGTGCCAGCGTGGCAGAGTTTTTCAAACTGCCCGGAAAACTACTTAATACGGCGACTCTAAAAGAGGAGCATCTTCGGACTCCTCTATGGGCCTACAGGTTTTCGAGGGCGGGATACGATCCCGTCGTACGGGAATGCGAGATTCGATATCTGAATGAACGGATACTAAGAGTTTACAACACAGCATTACCGAGTCTTCCGGGCAAGACGATTGGTGAAGTTGTAACGTCTCAATACGGAATGGCTTTATTGCTAGATCAGCACATAAATCGGCCCAGTCATTTCTCCGGAGGTAATAATTTTCTTATTAACAAGGCGGTTGGCGAATACATCGCCGCCAACCCCGGTCTTGCGAATACCCTGCCAAGCTGGACAGATTCGAATGAAAAGGCCCTGATTGCAATTTACGTGGCCAAGAGACAGTCGTTCCCCGCCATGACTAGCTCTGCAGATCGAGTCAATAAAATAAAAGCGTACATTACAAAGATTGGGCTTTCTGAGAGTCGTCATTCATTTAAATTGTCATAGTGCGGTGTAATCATTATGACCTACTTATCATTCACGCCGCTCGAAAAAATATTACCTTATTGGCCGGAACAGCTGGCCGGTCCTGCGGGAGCCTTGCTGGCTGACATTGGCATAACTGAATTCGAAGCGACGACCGACGAGGGGCTGGTCCGATTTGTCGGCAAGATTGGCTGGCTGGAGACCCTGAAGTTCAAGGTGCCGGCCTGCGAAGCGCTGATCTTAGCCTTGAACCAGTCGGGAGACATCACCGAACTGGATTTCGACCTTCAACTCGTTCCGGCATTTGAGCTGAAGTTCCCGGATTTTACCGCCGCATTGCAGGTTCGATCCGAACTACTTCGGCGGGTTGTCCTCAACGGATCAGCCTGGGAACCCGAGGTTGATGCGAACCAGGTGGGTCTGCCGGTTGAAGTCGGGATTAGCGGCGTTGGGGCGACCATCTCCCCAACGGGGGAAGTTAGTTTCCAGGCGGCCCCGTCGCTCTCCCTTACCCCGTTCGAGATCGGCACGACCGGCATCATCGTCGAAACCACGAGCCTGCAACTCTTCCTCGACGCCACCGCCCCGCCGCCCGCGGGTCAGCAGCCCGGTTTCAAGGGCGTGGCCATCAGCAGCGCCCAAATCCACCTGACCGGCGATCTCGGCGGCGCAAATGCGCCGACGTCCATCAGTCTGAACAACCTGGTCATCGGCTCGTCGGGCTTCAGCGGCAAGATCGCGTTGACGTGGTCGGGGTCGGCCCAGAACGGCCAACTCTTCGGGCTTGACTGCAAGCTCGAGGAGCTGACCGTCGAGATCAAGCAGAACGCCTTCGTCGGCAGCATCATCAAGGCCAAGATGAAGCTGCCGTTCTTCGACCAGGATGTGGCCGTGGAGATCGGCTACACCGCAGACGGCGGCATGGTTGTGGGGCTGAAGAGCCCGGCGGGCGATCCTCCGGGAATCTACACCCTGACGCTGGGCCAGGTGCTGGAGCTGAAGCTCGACAGCCTGAAGATGACCATCGACGACGGCTTGATGTCGGTGGTCTTGAGCGGAACGGCCAGGCCGCTGGTCGCCGGCCTGTCGTGCCCGGCGATCCGGATCGACAATCTCATGATTGACTCCCGGGGGAGAGTGAATCTGCCGGGCGGCTGGCTGCCATTACCGCAGCAGTACGAACTCAAGCTCCACAGCTTCAAGATCGCGATCACCAAATTCGGCTTCGGTCGAAACGACGACGGGACGAAATGGGTCGGGCTGTCCGGGGGCATCAAACTGATCGACGCCCTGCCGGCGGGCGTCTCGGTCGAGGGTCTGCGCATCGTTGCCGAGGAGGACTGGAGCAACCCGCGGTTCACCCTGACCGGGGTCGGCGTCGAGCTCGAGATCAAGGACGTGCTCTACTTCAAGGGCGCGGTCGCCTATCGGGACGTGGACAACAGGTTCGACGGGGCGATCACGCTCGAATTGCGGTCGGTGAAAATCAACATCGACGGCAAGTTCGTGGTCGGGGACGAAACCAATCCGAACACCCAGGTCACCTATCGCTACATGGCGATCTTTGTCGAGGTGGACCTGCCCACCGGCGTGCCGCTGTTGAACACGGGGCTGGCGGCCTACGGCATGGCGGGGCTGTTCGCCCTGCGCATGCGACCCGACAAGCAGGCTGCAGAGGACTGGTACGAGATCCCCGCGGGCCAGGGCTGGTCCAAGCGCGGCGGGACCGACATCACCGACATCAACAACAAGTGGAAGCCGGAGTTCGGTGCCAAGGGTTTCGGGGTCGGCATGACCTTCGGAACCCTGTCGGACAACGGCTACACCTTCAACGCCAAGGCCATGTTCGTGGCCGTGTTCCCCGGCCCGCTGCTGCTGCTGTCGGGCGCTGCGAACCTGCTGAAGGACCGCGCCAAGCTGGGCGACGACCCGCTGTTCCGCGCCCTGGCTGTCTACGACCGCGCTGCGGGCACACTGCAGGTCGGGGTCGATCTCAAGTATCGCTACAACGACAACGGCAAGCTGATCACCATCTCGGCCGGCACCGAGGCCTACTACGAGTTCGACGACCCTGCGGCCTGGCGCGTCAACCTGGGTGTCCGCACGCCGACAGAGCAGCGCATCCAGGCGCGGGTCTTCGACCTGTTCGACGCCAAGGCCTACCTGATGCTCAGCGCCCACGAGATGGCGATGGGTGCCTGGGTCGGCTACGACCGAAACTGGAAGTTCGGACCGCTGAAGGTCGGCCTCTCCGCGTGGATGGAGAGCAACGTCAAGGTCAGCACCAAACCGCCGCAGCTATCGGGCGATATGGCGCTGCATGGGGCGGTCGAGCTGGAGGCCTTCAGCTTCGGGCTGAACCTGTCGGTCGATGCCGCCGTCCAGGCCGAGGTGTTCAAGCCCAAGCACATCCTGGCCGAGCTGACGGTGAAGCTGCAACTCCCCTCGTTGCGCAAGAAGAAGGGCCGCGGCCTGAAGGGTCACTGCAAAATCGAGTTCGGCCCGGACAAGCTTGCGCCACCGATCCCGATCGCACTCAAGGGCGTGTCCATTGAGCACTTCAAGACCAGCGCCACCTGGCCGCTGCCGTCCGGTGCGCCGCACCCGGTCTTGCTGAAGCCTTCATACGACGACGGGCTAGGATTCCTCCTGGCCTCACCTTTGGGCGACCTCGACACGCCGCCACCGCTGCTCGACATTCCCGTCGTTCCGATGGACTGTCGCCCGTCGTTGCACTTTGCCCGTAACGTCCACGACGACTGCCAGATCGGGCTGTGGGGGACGATCCCGAGCCCCTACGCCGAATGGATCGGGGACCCTGAAGCGGGTCGGGGCTCGGCCTATGTGCGCTACGCCCTGACCGAAGTGGTCCTGGAAAAGGACGACGGTGGAACCTGGGTTGGCGTGGCGGGGCGCGGACCCGGGGCGGCCGGGCTGGCGGACCTCTACGGGACCTGGAGCCCGGCCCCGGGAACGGACGGGACGGGCGTGGCGCAGAACCGACTGACGCTGGGCTCCAAATCGGGCTTTGACAGCTTCCGCAACACCAACAGCGACTACGCCAGCTGGTGGGCCACCCAGTACGGCGGCCCGAATGGATTTCCCTGCATGCCGCCCTTGGGAGACATCGACATCTGCCTCGACTTCGACAGCTTGCCGCTGGGGCCGGTGTCCAACCCGTTCAGTCACCCCAACTACCCATGGGTCAGCTTCTCGGTCCCCGCGCATGCGAAGCTGACCATCACCGAACCGCTTGGCCTGGGTGCCCATGCCCTGTGCTCGTCGGGCAGCCCCACGATGGGCAACGCGCCAATGAACATCGACTTCGGCGTGCCCGCCCGCCATGTCCGCCTGGTCACCCTGGGATACGGCGGCACCGGCTCGACAATCACCGCCCAAGACCCCCAAGGAGGACCGCTGGGCCCAGTGATCACCCAGATAGGGACGTCCCCCCATGCATTGCGTGAAGATGTCAGCTTCGTTCTTCCCCCGCAGGATGTGGGACGGGTCCAATTCAGCGCGATCCGGTTTCATTGTCTGAGCGAAGTCTGCCTGCGAGGCCCTGCCGGGCCTGTTCAGACCGCCGCCGCCAACGCAGGGATCGCCCGCAACCAGGACGCGGCCGGCTATTGGAGCCAGACAGGTTCGGTGCTGGAGCCGCACACGCTCTACCGGCTGCGGATCACCACGCTCATGGACGTGAACGGCTACGAGCACGCCGGCAGTTTCAACGCGCCCCGCACAGCCATCCAGGCAGCCTATTTCCGCACCGAAGGCCCGCCGGGCCTGGCCAAGCTCACTCCGCCGCTTGAGCCGCCGATCACCGGGGAATTCAAATGCGGTCTGGAGGATTTGACCCGCTACATAGCCCAGACCGTGCCGCCGACCATCCCCGCCACCGGCGACAAGCCCGTGCTGCCGCGGCCGGTGTTCCGCGCCTACGACGTCGGCTGCGTCTTCAACGAGGACTATGTCGACCTGATGTACCGCCTGGCCGGGCGCGATCTTCAGGTGCTGCTCTACGACCGCAACAACCAGCCGGTTCGCGGGCGCAACGGTGCGGTCGCAGTGGCCGACAACCCCTGGGGCGTGGCCGAGGCGGTGCAGATGTCGGCCTCGGAAACCGCGTGGGTCCAGCTGATCAACACCAACAACTGCGTCGATCACATCGACACGGCGGCGATTCCCAGGAACCTGACCCTGACCGCGCCGGCCGAGTGTCTGCAGCCCGACATGCTGTACCGGGCTCGCCTGATGCCCCTGCTCCTGCACGAAGACTTCGGCCACATCGCCAGCGGGACGGGACGATGGCAGGCCTTCCCCCTCTCCCAGGTCGGCGGCGCTCCGGAGTGGGCGCTATCGACCGCCGGCTCGTCCACCCAGATGATCCAGACGGGAGACATGGGAACGAACAACGGCGCGAATGCCGATCTGCTGGGCACGGCCGCTGTGCTCGAGCCCGACCCGCGCATGCCGGCGGTCGAGACGCCCTACGGCTGGACAGACTACAGACTGGCCGCCGATCTGAAGGCGGCAGACGGGGCGGCTGTGGGGCTGATCTTCCGCTGGCGCAACAGCGCGACCTTTTACCTGTTCTCGATGGACACGATGCAGGACCAGGGCATGCGGCTATGCCGCGGATCGACGGTTCTGAAGCACCTACCGCAGGAGTATTATGCCCACGGAACCAACTACCGCGTGGTGATCGAGGCCGTCGGCCCCGCCATCAAGGTATGGGTCGACGGCAAGCTGAAATTCGACGTCCTCGATCCATCGGATGACGGCGGCCACGGCGATGGAACCGTCGGGCTGCACACTTCCGGGACGAAGACCGGGCGGTTCGGAGACGTCACCGTCCACGACCTGACCGCGGCCGCACCCTCGGTGTTCGGTTTCACCTTCACCACCTCGCGGTTCGTCAACTTCCAGCACCTTATGCACAGCCACGACGACGACGCCTGGCCGGGGCTGGTGACGCTCGACGCACAGGCACTGGGCGCGGTTGCGGCGCTGGCCGTCTCCGACCTCTCCCAGCCGGTCAACGACGCCGAGGCCAAGGCTTTCGAGGTGCTGGCCGACGATGTGCTCGGCCCATATGCGCGCCAGGAGGCACCTCGCGTCGAGACCTACCGCCTGGACGCCGGCGGCCAGACCGTCGGCCTGCTGCTGCGGGGGCCTGAGCCGTTCGGTCTGGGGCGGCTGGCGCTGGCCTTGTCCGGCGTGCCCTACGACTGCCCCGCCTCGCTGGCGCCGGGCCGGGTCAAGCTGGTCTCGGCCGTGATCGGCTCCGGCCAAGCGACCGACGAAATCGTCACCCTGCAGATCCGCCAGTCGACCGACCTGACGGGCTGGCGGCTGGAGCTGCGCAACCCGGCCGCTCCGCAGCCTGCCGAGCTCGACGACCCGGCCGCGGTCTGGACGCTGCTCCACACCTTCGGACCCGAGGATGCGGCACCCGGCGACGCGGTGACGGTGCGCATCAACGCCGGTCCGGCCCCGACCTCCCCCGTCCCCGACGGCGCACGCCAACTTGAACGCTACCGCAACGGCACAGGCCAGACCGGCGTGGTCAGCCTGACCGGCGACAGCGTGGACCTGCGGCTGGTCGGCTCCGACGGCCGGGTCGAGCATGCACGTCGCTTCTTCGCCGACGGTCTCTACACGGGCCTGGGCTTTACCGCTGTGCGCAAGGCCGACGGTACGGCGTTGGCGCTGTTCCCAACCAACGGGACCTTGCCGGCGGGCGCACTTCGCCTGATCGCGACCTATCGGCGCAACAACCGCGGCCTGGACCACGACAGCCTGATACTCACCGAGACCGGCGACGACGACGACGAGATCGCGGTCATCGACGTCCCCACCTCCCCGCCCAAGGCGCTGGCGGCTGCTGCCGATTCCGGAGAGGACTGAACCGGCGAGGATGAGAAGGGGGAGTGGGCAATCGGGAGGGCCCTGTCAGCCCAAACTTGGCCGCTCCCTAATCCGGGGGCCCAGCGTCGCGGCCACGGCCAAATCGACCAGCCCGTTCCGCGACTTTGACAGCTCGCCGGAGGTGATCCGGACGGTGGTGATAGTGTAGGTGAAGTACCCGTTTTCACTCCGTAATGTGGAGGACCTTCGGGCTGAGCGCGACATCGACATCTGCCATGAGACGGTGCGGCCCTGGTGGAACCGGTTCGGCCCGATGTTCGCCGCGGAGATCCGCCGTAAGCGGGTCCGGAAGATCCGGGCCTTCACCCATTGGCGTTGGCACCGCGACGAGGTCTACGTGAAGATCAACGGCCAAATGCACTACCTGTGGCACGCCGTCGACCACGAGGGCGAGATGCTGGAATCCCTTGCTAGCAAGTCCCACGACAAGCCGGCGCCGCCGGCGTTGTTGCCCGGCCGGTTGGGCAGACAGCCGTCGATGAGACACCGACGCCTGCAGACGCGCAGGCGGAGGATCTTGTCGTCAACGCCGCGCGCTTCAATGAACAGGCTCAGTAAAGCGACGAATTCTGCGCCACGAATACAAAGAACCTGAACTCAACCGGCAGCGAAATATGCATCGCATAAGGACTGTTCACAGCGGGACTGCCTCGACCGAGGCAGACATGCCCCCGCTCGCGGAACCGGCTCGGATCAAAGCCGATCGATGCTGACTCCAGACGTCCAGGTCCGGCTCCCGCCCGATCAAGGCCAGACCCGACGCAATGGACTCGAACTCGCCCCCGGTCTCGATCCGTTCAGAGCCAAACCGTCGATGGAAGATGTCCCTGACCGCTGGAACGAACGAAGTGCCGCCGGTCAGGAATATCCGGTCGATCTGGCCGGCCGCCAACCCCGATCGTTCCATGGCCTCGTCCACGGCGGTCTCAATGGCCGCCAGGTCGGGCGCGATCCAGCTTTCGAACCGGGCGCGACTGACCGGCGTCTCGATCCGGATAGACCCGGCGACGAAGGAGAAGGTCGCTTCCTCCCGGCTCGACAGGTCCATCTTGAGCGCTGAAACCGCCCGGTAGAGCGCATAGCCGTGATTGTCGTCGAGGATCTCGATCATCCGATCCAGTTTCTCGGGTTCCAGCGCCGTGCGGGCCAGCGCGCGGATGTCGCGCATGTCCTTCGATGCCCTCAACAGCGCCAGCTGATCCCAACGCGCGAATGCCGCATAATACCGCTGCGGGATCGGGAGTGTCTTGCCGAACGTACGGTACTCTCCGCCCTTCCCCAGTTCCGGTGAGACCAGGTGGTCGATGATCCGGTAGTCGAACGCGTCACCTGCCACCCCCACCCCCGATCGGGCCAAAGGGGTGGACCGAAGCCCCTCAGGCGACCGCTCGAAGCGGACGATGGAGAAGTCACTGGTTCCGCCGCCGAAGTCGGCGACCAGGACGTTGGCGTCCGCCTTGAGGTTGCGGGCGAAGAAGAAGGCCGCGCCGATCGGCTCATAGGCGTAGCGGATGTCAGTGAAGCCAAGGCGGGCGAAGGCGGCCTCATAACGTCCGAGCGCCAGCTGCTCGTCCGGCGCGCGGCCGGCGAAGGTCACCGGCCTGCCGACAATGACGCGGGCCGGCAAGACGGCCATCCGTTCACCACCGTGAGCGCGCAGGCGTAGCAGGAAGGCACCGAGCAGGTCCTCGAACTTGTAGCGGCGGTTGTCGATGACCGTGTCGTTGAAGGCGGCGCTGGCCGCGAATGTCTTGAACGACTGGATGAAGCGGGTCTCGAGGGCGTCCTCGACATAGGCATCGATGGCCCAGGGCCCGGCTTCCACGACCCGTTCGGCCGGCTGGCTGCCCACGGCCGGCCGGACCTGGAAGCTCAGGGTCGAGCGGAAGGCTGTCACCTCGCCCGTGGGCGCGTCGAAGCGCAAGACGACCGCCTCGCCGTCGGAACCGACGATGGCGACGACGGTGTTGGTCGTGCCGAAATCAATACCGACCGTCGGCGCGGTTACGGGGATCATGCACGCGGCTCCGAAAGGTGGGCGGCGTTCCTAGCCCAAAACCCCGGGCAAAGCTCCCTGGACTTTTGGAGAAACGGCCAAGCGCGCGATCCGCTTCTGCCGCCGTCATACCAAGGTCAGCGGTCAACCTCCCTTCAGCGGGTCGTTCAGCTCTACGGCGTGGCGGATGACCTCGACCGGAAACCGGGGGCACCGGAACGAGATCGGCTTGACGAGATACCATCCAGATCAGCGGTGCAGACCGCGGCACGGGGCGAAAGGTGTGGGTCAAATTGACAGCACGGGCCGCCCTGTGGACTTGTTTCCAATTTTGCTTCAAGCTTAAAACATGTCGTCGGATCAACCTGCCAGAAGCGTTGCGATCGTGGGGGCCGGGCCGGGAGGGCTCTACCTCGCCATTTCCCTGAAGCTCCGCGATCCGGCGCTGGTCGTCTCCGTTCATGAACGCAATCGGGCGGATGACACCTTCGGCTGGGGCGTGGTCTTCTCCGACCAGACCCTGGCCAACCTCAAGGCCAATGACCCCGAAACCGCCGCGACCATCGAAGCGGCCTTCGTGCACTGGGACGATATCGAGGTTCACATCCATGGTCAGTGTATCCGCTCGGGCGGGCACGGCTTTGCCGGCATCGGCCGCCAGAATCTGCTGACCCTGCTTCAGGCCCGCGCCAGGGCCCTGGGCGTCGATCTGCATTTCGAAAGCGAGGTCGCCGACCTCAACGCCCTGGAGGCAGACGTCATCGTCGCCGCAGACGGCCTGAACAGCCGGGTCCGCAATGACACACCCGACGTGTTCGGCGTCGATGTCGACGTGCGCGCCAACAAATACATCTGGCTGGGCACGACCCGGCCTTTCGACGCCTTTACATTCGCCTTCGTCGAGACGCCGCACGGCTGGATCTGGGCGCACGCCTACCAGTTCGAACCGGGGACCTCGACCTTCATCGTCGAATGTTCCGAGATCACCTGGCGAGGCCTCGGATTCGAGGAGATGGACCAGGCCCGGACCTGCCGCGCGCTCGAGGACCTCTTCGCCGACTGGCTGAACGACCACCCGCTGATGAGCAATGCCAGACATCAGCGCGGCTCGGCCTGGCTCAACTTCCCCCGCGTCGCCTGCGAACGCTGGCGCGACGGCAGGGTGGTGCTGCTGGGGGACGCCGCCCACACGGCGCATTTCTCGATCGGCTCAGGTACCAAACTGGCCTTCGAGGACGCGATCCGCCTCGCCCGGGCCCTCACTGACAAAGATGATCTCGACGCCGGCCTCGCCGCCTATGAGGCTGAACGCCGGATCGAGGTGCTGAAGCTGCAGAGCGCCGCGCGCAACTCCACCGAATGGTTCGAGACCGTCGACCGCTACACCAACCTCGACCCGCTGCAATTCACCTACAGCCTGCTGACCCGCAGCCAGAGGGTCAGCCACGAGAACCTGCGCCTGCGCGACCCGAACTTCCTCGAGGCGGTCGAGAGAGGCTTTGCAGCCGCAGCCGGGGTGCCACATTCCGACCCTGTCCCGCCGCCCATGTTCACGCCCCTTCAGCTGCGCGGCCTGACCCTGCCGAACCGCGTCGTGGTCTCGCCGATGTGCATGTATTCGGCCACGGACGGCACCGTCGGCGACTTCCATCTGGTCCACCTCGGGGCCCGGGCCCTCGGCGGTGCCGGGCTGGTCTTCACCGAGATGACCAATGTCTCGGCCGACGCCCGCATCACCCCCGGCTGCGCGGGGATGTACCAGCCCGAGCATCGCGACGCCTGGAAGCGGATCGTCGACTTCGTCCACGGCCAGGGCGCGCGCATCGCCCTCCAGTTGGCCCACGCGGGGCGCAAGGGCTCGGTCGAACGGCCTTGGGGGCCGCGCGCCGATCAACCCCTGATCGACAATGGCTGGCCGCTGATCGCCCCCTCGACCGGTGCCTGGTCTGACCGCGACCAGGTACCTCGCGCCATGACCCGCGACGACATGGGTCGGGTACGCGACGATTTCGTCCGCGCCACCGGCTGGGCCGATGAGGCCGGGTTCGACCTGGTCGAGCTACACTGCGCCCACGGCTATCTGCTGTCGTCCTTCCTGACGCCGATCTCCAACCACCGCACCGACGAGTACGGCGGCTCTGTCGAGAACCGGCTGCGCTTCCCGCTGGAAGTCTTCTCCGCCATGCGGCTCGCCTGGCCCGCCGACCGGCCGATGTCGGTGCGACTGTCGGCGACCGACTGGATGGACGACGGCCTGTCGCCGGAAGATGCCGTTATTATTGCCCGCGCTTTCGCGGACGCCGGTTGCGACCTGATCGACGTCTCGGCCGGCCAGACTTCGCCCGACAGTCGGCCTGTTTATGGCCGCATGTTCCAGACGCCGCTCAGCGACCTCATCCGCAACGAGGCCGGGGTCGTGACCATGGCAGTGGGCAACATCTTCGAGACCGACCACGTCAACAGCATCCTCGCCGCCGGCCGCGCCGACCTGTGTGCGCTGGCCCGCCCGCATCTGGCCGACCCGAACTGGAGCCTTCGCGCGGCCGCCGAAACCGGCTGGCGTGGGGTACAGCCACCGGTCCAGTATCTGGCGGGCTTTTCCCAGCTGGCCCGCAACCTTGAACGCCAGCAGCAGTCAGGTCCGGTATGAGCCTTTCAGGTCATCATGCGGTGGTGACCGGCGCGGGCTCCGGTATCGGCCGGGCCATCGCCGAAGACCTGGCCGCGGCCGGCGGACAGGTCACCCTGATCGGACGCCACTTCGATCGACTGGGCGAGACCGCCGATCGCATCGGCGACGCAGCCTTTGCCGCCCCCGCCGACGTCACCGACCCTGACGCTCTCGCCGCCGCAATCGAGGCCGGGCGCGACCGGTTCGGGCCGGTCGACATACTGGTCAATAATGCGGGCGGGGCGGTCTCCGCACCCTTCATGACGACGACAGCTGATCACCTGCGCGCCATGCTGGCACTCAACCTCGAGGCTCCCGCCGAGGCCATCCGGCTGGTCCTCCCCGGCATGCTGACCCGGCGACGGGGCCGGATCATCAACATCGCCTCGACGGCGGGCTTGAAGGGTTATCCCTATGTCACCGCCTATGTCGCGGCCAAGCACGGCCTCGTCGGCCTGACCCGTGCCCTCGCCCTCGAGGTCGCGTCGAAGGGCGTCACCGTCAATGCCGTCTGCCCCGGTTTCACCGACACCGAGCTGGTCGCCCGTTCCGTAGAACTGCTCGTCGACAGGACGGGCCGCAGCGCGGATGAAGCTCGCGCCACCCTGGCAGCCTCCAACCCACAGGGTCGGTTTATCACCCCGTGCGAGGTCGCCGCCATGGTCGTCTGGCTGAGCGGCGAGGCCGCCTCGGGTGTCAACGGTGCGGCCTTGCCCGTGGCCGGAGGCGAGACATGAGCCCGGTGGCCTCAGCCCTCCTGCCCGACCGACTGGGCGGTGCACCGCACAGCAAGCGGTCGCTGCGTCTGTGGCTGCGGTTGCTGACCTGCACGACCACGGTAGAGCAGCGCGTGTCACAGCGGCTTCGCGACGAATTTGCCACCACCCTGCCCCGGTTCGACCTGCTGGCGGCACTGGACCGCGCCGGCCAGGACGGCCTGACCATGGGCGAGGCGGCTGACCGGCTGATGGTTTCGAACGGCAACATCACCGGACTCGCGGCGCGGCTCAGAGCCGACGGCATGGTGGAAGCCATGGCCGGCACGGATCGTCGCGTCCAGCGCCTGCGTCTGACCACGACCGGCCACGCCCGCTTCGCTGTCATGGCGGCGGCCCACGAAGCATGGATCGAGACCTTGTTCGCTGACCTGACCGAGACCGAAGCCGACGATCTGACCGGCCTGCTGGAGCGGACCAAACGCTCGCTGGGGGCCGCCGCCCGTAAGGAGCCAAACCGATGAAGGCGCGCGACTATAAAGCCGAACATTTTCTCTGGGCCGTGGACGGCGACGGGGTCGCAACCCTGACCCTCAACAGGCCCGAGCGTAAGAACCCGCTGACCTTCGACTCCTACGCCGAGATGCGCGACCTGTTCCGCGCCCTCGTCCATGCCGACGACTGCAGGGTGGTGATCATCACCGGGGCCGGCGGCAATTTCTCGTCCGGCGGCGACGTGCACGAAATCATCGGCCCGCTGACCGAAATGGCCATGCCCGCCCTGCTGCGCTTCACCCGCATGACCGGTGATCTGGTCAAGGCCATGCGCCACTGCCCCCAGCCGATCATCGCGGCCCTGGACGGAATCTGCGTCGGAGCCGGGGCGATCATGGCCATGGCCTCGGACCTGCGCATCGCCACACCGAACACCCGGACCGCCTTCCTGTTCACCCGGGTCGGCCTCGCCGGCTGCGACATGGGGGCCTGCGCCATCCTGCCCCGGCAGATCGGCCAAGGCCGGGCGTCGGAGCTGTTGTTCACCGGCCGGATCATGACCGCCGACGAGGGTGAGCGCTGGGGCTTTCACAATCGGCTGGTCGAGTCCGCAGCCTTGATGGACACGGCCCTGGACCTCGCGCGTTCGCTGGCCCGGGGGCCGACCTTCGCTCACAGCGTCACCAAGACACAGCTCAACCTCGAATGGGACATGAGCCTCGACGCCGCTATCGAGTCCGAGGCACAGGCGCAGGCCATCTGTATGCAGACCCGGGATTTCCGCCGGGCCTTCGAGGCCTTCGCCGCCAAGACCGACCCCGTATTCGAGGGGAACTGAACATGGCCGCCCAGACCTTTCGCGACACCACCTTCCTGGACTGGCCCTTCCTTGACGACCGTCACCGCGCCTTCGCCGCCGACATCGAGGCCTGGGCAGAAATCAATGGCGACGCTCTTCACCGACACGGGGATGACGACCTGGACGGGGACTGCCGCATCATCCTGAAAGCTTTGGCCGACGGAGGCTGGCTGAAAAACGCCGTGCCCGATGCACACGGCAGACTGGACGTGCGGACCCTGTGCCTGACGCGCGAAACCCTGTCCCGGCGCTCCGGTCTGGCCGACTTCGTCTTTGCCATGCAAGGGCTGGGCACGGGACCGATCAGCCTGTTCGGCAACGACGCGCAGAGGGCGCGCTGGCTGCCCGGCGTCGCGTCGGGCGAGACGATCGCCGCCTTCGCCCTGTCAGAGCCCGAGGCCGGCTCCGACGTCGCCGCCCTGTCGACAACGGCCCGACGCGAGGGTGACGGCTGGGTGCTGGACGGCACCAAGACCTTTATCTCCAACGGCGGTCTGGCCGACCGCTATACCGTCTTCGCCCGCACCGGCGAGGAACCCGGGGCCAAAGGTCTGAGCGCCTTCGTCGTCGACGCCGGCACGCCCGGGTTCGATGTGGTTGAACGCATCCCCCTGATGGCCGCCCATCCCTTGGCGACGATCCGGTTCACCAACTGCCATATCACCGGCGATCGGCTGCTGGGCGAGCCCGGACAGGGCTTCCGTATCGCCATGGCCACGCTGGATGTGTTCCGCTCGACCGTTGCTGCGGCGGCCCTCGGCTTCTCGCGCCGTGCCTTCGACGAGGCCGCCGGCCGGGCCACGACCCGGAGCCTGTTCGGGGGCCCCATGAGCGACATGCAACTGGTCCAGGCGGCCCTGGCCGACATGGCCCTGAAGATCGATGCCTCGGCCCTGCTGATCTACCGCGCGGCCTGGCTGAAGGATCAGGGCGCACCCCGCGTCACACGCGAGGCGGCGATGGCCAAGCTCTACGCCACCGACGAGGCCCAGTCGGTGATTGACCAGGCGGTCCAGCTGTTCGGCGGCCTCGGTGTCGTCTCCGGAAGCCCGGTAGAACGTCTGTACCGCGAGATCCGCGCCCTGCGCATCTATGAGGGCGCTTCCGAGGTGCAGAAAATCGTCATCGCGCGTCAGGTGTTGTCGAGCCACACCGGGGGGCGTTGATGATGGCCAGCGCCCATCTTGACCGCTTCGTCCTCGAGCACCTGCCACCACCGGCCCTCCAGCCGGAACGGATCTTCCGCCTGCCCGAGCTTCAGTACCCCGAGCGTCTGAACGCCGGCGTTGAACTGTTGCGCCGCGCGATTGCAGCCGCGGGTCCTGACGGCCGCGCCCTGATCGATGCCGATCATGAGTTTTCATGGGGCAGGGTCGATGCGATCTCGGACCGGATGGCGCGCGTTCTGGTCGAGGACATGGGGCTGATCCCCGGCAACCGCGTGCTGCTACATGGTCCAAACGCCTCATGGACGGTTATGGCCTGGTTCGCGATCCTGAAGGCCGGTGGCGTGGTCGTCGCCACCATGCCCATGCTGCGCGCCGCCGAACTCGCATCCGTCATCAACAAGGCGCGGATCACTCACGCTCTCGTTTATGAGACCCTCACCGAGGCGGTCACAGAGGCAAAGGCCTCGACCCCCGGACTGGCCCACATCATGGATTCCGCCGCGTTGCAGAGGGCCGCGCAGGCCCTGCGCGCCGGTGCCCGTTTCGACGCCGTGGACACCGCCGCCGAAGATCCGGCCCTGATCGCCTTCACCTCCGGCACCACGGGCAAGCCCAAGGGCTGCGTCCATCTCCATCGCGACATCCTCGCCATGGCAGACACCTTCGGTCGCCATCTCGTCGGGCTGACCAAGGAGGACATCATCGTCGGTACGCCGCCGATCGCCTTTACCTTCGGCCTTGGTGGTCTGGTGGTCTTTCCCGCCGCCGCCGGTGCCGCCACGGCCTTCGCCGACCGCCCCGGCTTCGACGCCCTGGCCGAAACCGTCTCGCGCGTCCGCGCGACCGCCCTTTGCACCGCCCCGACCGGTTATCGCGCCTTGCTGAAGCTGACCGGCGATCACGACCTGTCCTCGCTGCGCACCTGTGTCTCGGCGGGAGAGGCCCTGCCCGCCGCGACGTCCGAAGCCTGGCACGATGCAACCGGCGTCCGCATCGTCGACGGCATCGGTTCCACGGAAATGATCCATGTCTTCATCTCCGCCTGCGGAGACGACATCCGCCCCGGCTCAACCGGCAAGCCGGTCCCCGGCTATGAGGCACGCATTATCGACGACGCCGGCCGACCTCTGCCTCCGGGCGGCACCGGTCGCCTCGCCGTCCGCGGTCCGACGGGCTGCTGCTATCTCGATGACGACCGGCAGGCGGCCTATGTCAAGGACGGCTGGAACCTCACCGGCGACATCTACCGGCTGGATGAGGACGGCTATTTCTGGTTTGTCGCCCGCTCAGACGACATGATCATATCGTCGGGCTACAACATCGGTGCGCCTGAGGTTGAGCACGCCCTGTTGCGACACGAGGCCGTCGCTGAGGCCGCGGTCATCGGCGCGCCCGATGCCGAGCGCGGCCAGATCGTCCAGGCCTTTGTCGTCCTCAATGACGGGCACGCTCGCTCCGATGCCCTGCGCATCGAGCTCCAGGCCTTTGTGAAGGGTGTGATAGCCCCCTACAAATATCCCCGGGCGCTCGAGTTCGTGGATGCCCTCCCCAAGACCCAGACCGGAAAGCTGCAGCGCTTCCGGCTGAAGGATTCGTCATGAACAGCCAGGTCTTCAAGGCCGGACGCCGCGTGCGTTTCGCCGATTGCGATGCGGCTGGCATCGTGTTCTTCCCGCGCTATTTCGAGATGCTGAACGGCGTGGTCGAGGACTGGTTCGCGGGCCCCCTGGAGCTGTCATTTCGCGAGCTCCACCTGGAGCGTGACCTCAGCGTGCCGACCGCCGCCATCAAGGCTCGCTTCCTCGCGCCGTCACGGCTGGAAGACGAACTGGACTTCACCCTTGCCGTCACCCGGCTGGGCGGGGCCTCGTGCGCCCTGCGCCACCAGATGTTTGCCGACGGTCAGCTTCGTCTCGAGGCAGAGCAGACGATTGTCTTCGTTGGCGAGTCCCTGAAGCCCGAGCCTTGGCCCACGCCGTTGCGTACCCGCATCGCCCTGTTTCTGGAGCCCTCCGCATGAACCAGGTCCTGTTGCCCGAAGGCTGGCCCCGGCCCCGGGGATACTCGAACGGAATCACCGCCCACGGTCGCATGGTCTTCGTCGCGGGTCAGATCGGCTGGGACACGGCGGGGGAATTCCCCCACGGCTTTGTGGCTCAGGTCCGACAGACACTGGCGAACACCCTTGCCGTTCTCGCCGAGGGCGGCGCGGGACCCGAACATATCGTGCGCATGACCTGGTACGTCGTCGACAAGCGTGAATATCTGGCCGACCTGCACGCGATCGGGGCCGCCTGGCGCGAGATGGTCGGGGCACACTATCCGGCCATGGCCGTGATTGAGGTCCGGGGGCTGATCGAGGATGCCGCGCGAGTCGAGATCGAGACAACGGCGGTCATCGGCTAACCGCCCGCGTCCAGCACCGGCTCTCCGGATCGCCGGTGCCGGATCGTCGCTTGGCTGACGTCGGTGTCCGCCGCGCGCCACGCGCCTGAACGTCCCGGAGACAAGGGCTGAACCGGAAGTGCGGCCGCACAGCATCATGGATCGCGTCCGCCGCAAGCCGGTGGCGTTTGAACAAATCCGCTTCCACCACAATCCATCCGCGCCAGCGGCTTACGCCGGTCCCGGCGGAGACCTTCCGGCGCTTGCCTGACATCGGCAACGAGGGGTCACATCAAGAAGAAACCCCGCCGCTCCGGAGAGCGGCGGGGTCCGACCGTCACCCTGTGATGGCGCTGCCTAGAACGGCCGGTAGTTCAGGCCGACGAAGAAGCGCGTGCCCCAGGGATCGAAGTTCGGGAACACGGTGTTGGCCAGGTACCTGGCCTGCTCAGCATCGAAGGCGTTGACTACGCCGGTTCGCAAGGACAGCTCATCGCTGACCTTGTAGCGAATCGTGAAGTCGTGCCGGGCAAAGTCTGAAGTATTGAAGTCATCCTCAACACGCGCGTCCACATTGCCCGTCCCTGCATAATCCCGAATCAGGGAGGGGTTGTTCGCCGCAGTTTGCCAATCCACCGTCCAGTTGACGCTCCAGGTATCGTTGGGGGTGTAGGTCAACGAGGAGGTGAGCCGCACCCGCGGATAGACCTGGGTGCCCTGGTTGGCGGCGAGGATGGTGCTGTCCAGCCCGGCGAAATCGGCAGGGTTATTGATGTTGTTGAAATTCTTCTGCTCGATCAGCCAGGTCCCCGCCACGCGGTAGTCCAATCGCCCCCAGGCGTGGCCAAAGGCCTCCTCCAGGTCCAGACGGTATCCGGCGGTGAAGTCGAGACCCCGTGTCGTGCGCTTGGCGTAGTTGATCGAGCCCTGGATGAAGCCGCCGAACGGATCCCCGAACGGTGCACCAATGGCGAAGGGCAGGTTCGGGTTGTTGCGGAAGATGGTGGCGCAAGCCGCGGCGTTCAGGGTCGGGCCGTTGACGCAATTGTCGGCCGCCGTCCCGGCCGTCACAGCCGCGATAACGTTGGAGATCTCGATTTCATAGTAGTCGAGCACCAGGCTGAAATTCGGGAAGATCCGCGGCTGGATCACCGTCGAGAAGGTGAAGCTGTCGGACTCTTCAGGCTGCAGGAAAGGGTTGCCGCCAAGGACGCCGGCGGTCCCCCCGGAGCCGAGCACTGTCGGATCGAAGTCGTCGGACGTCTGCGGGGTATTCCCGGCGAAGTCGAACGTCCGGCCTTGAGCCGCAGCCAGGGCCGTACAGTTTACGAGGCGGTTGGCCCGGAATTGGGAGTTGGTTGCCAGATTGATGTTCGCCGTCGAACACGGGTCGCTAAAGGCAAAGTTCGCGAACGTCTGGCTGAAAGGCGCGAAATTCTCCCCCAGGTTCGGCGCCCGGAACGAGGTGTTGAAGCTGGATTTGAAGGTGATGTCGGGGATCGGGCGATAGACCAGGTTGACGCCGTAAACGTTCCCCGTGCCGACCGTGGTGTAATCGAAATAGCGATAGGAACCGCTCAGTTCGGCGTACTCGCCGATCCAGCTGTCGCGGAACAGCGGGATCGAGAGTTCGGCAAAAGCCTCTTCCGATTCGTACTGGACCGGCGGCTGGCTGCCACCCTCGTTGAGGAACAGCAGGCGGCCCGCGCCTTCGTCGTCGCGGCCGACGGCTTCGGTGAACTCGCGGCGGTATTCGACGCCCACGGCAGCCCCGATGCGGCCCGCGCCCCAGAAGTCCCACAACTCGCCGGAGACGGCGGCGATCGCTTGTTCCTGTTCGTTGCGTTGATTCAAATCGACTTGGGCGGCGATGTAGGCGAGCGCTTCGGGCGACTGGTTGCCCTTGCCGAAGATGTTCAACGGACGGCACCCGTTGAGCGCGGCCTGGCCAATCGGATTGTCGCGGAGATCACCGCCGCGAACCTGGTCGGTGATGGTCAGGCTGCGGACCGCCGGGAGCGGTCCGGCACCGTCCGGATCGACCAGAACCGTATTGGCGTTGATCAACTGTATGCGGCAAACGATCTCGCCCGGGCGACCGTTTACCCGGCCGGTGACATCGACCACGGCGTCGGACGCATAGGCTTGGCGTTCAGTGTCGATGGCGTTCTCGACATTCTCGACCTCGACTTCGCCGTAGGTGTAGCTCAGGTCCCAGCGGACGTTGTTGATGAAGGCGAAGCGGTCATGCTCGCCTTCCAGCGAGGCGACGAAGCGGGTCAGTTCGCGGGTATTGAAGAAATTCCTGTCCACGCCCCGCAACGCGGCGCGGGCGTAGGGCGCGGGGGCCGTCTGGACAACGCCCCCCACAGTCACCGGCACACTCCCCGCCGTCAGGGTCGGCGAAGTATAAAGGGTCACCCGGTTGTTCTCGATCGCCGTCCGTACATTAAGGGGCAGAAAGGCGTTGTCGCTCAGGCGGATATGGTACTGTGACGAGGCTGCGGTGTTGATCTCGCTGACCTGATTATCCGGCCGGTTGTTATTGATGAACACGTCGAAGAAGGTGACCTGGTGGGCCGCATAGGTCTCGTCGGTGGTCCGCTTCGCTTCGAAGCGGAACAGGATGTCATCGGTGAGCGAGAAGTTGACGCCGGCGGCGTAGCGCTGGGACTCACCCTGGGGGAAGAAGGATATCTGGCCGAACTCGGAAAAGTCCTCACCGTCCCCGCCGACAGTCAGGAGCCTCGATATACCGGTGTTGCTGACGCGGGTGCCGAAGTCGGTCAGGCGACCTGTCGATCCTTCAAACACATAGGAAAGGCCAGGATTGGGGACCGTGCAGTTTGCGTTGACCATCAGCGCGCGGGTCGGTGCCGTATTGGCAACGCCGCAGTTATTGAAGGGGATATCGGGGTCATTGAGCGGGCTGGCCGGCTGATTGTTGGCCAGGTTGACCACGCTCCAGCGCACGCGCTGCAGGCTCCTGATGTTGTTGAATGCCCGCGAGTCGATGATTCCGTCAGACGCCGGCCCGTTGGCAAGGTTGGTCGGATCGGCATCCTGGCCCACAATGTTCCAGTTCGCCCTCAGCCAGTCGACATCAGTATTCCGCACTTCGTCGAGGTGCTCGTACTCACCGAAGGCCCAAAGGTTCAACCGGTCGTCCAGCAGGTTGGCGCCAATCAAGGCCGAGACACGCTTGTTGGCCTGGCCGTCCTGGTTGATCATGCCGTAGTTGGCATCGATCTCCACGCCTTCGAAGTCCTTGCGCAGTTGAAAGTTCAGCACGCCCGAGACGGCGTCGGCACCGTACACCGACGAGGCACCACCGGTGATGATTTCGACATTCTCGATCAGCAGGCGGGGAATGGTGTCGATGTCGACGGCCAGGGACCCGCCGTTCGCGCCGACGTGACGGCGACCATCCACCAGTGTGAGCGTGCGGCCGGTACCCAGCGAGCGGAGATTGGCGAGCGACGAGCCGATGGCCGTACTGCCGACGGTGTCGGAGGGCACGACCGAGTTTGACAGCGCCGGAATGGTCGCAAGATAGTCGATCACCGTCGACTGGCCACTGGTCAGCAGCTCTTCACGCGAAACCTGAATCAGCGGGGTCGGTGCGTTGGTGGGGTCACGACGGATCCGCGAGCCCGTCACGACGACTTCACCGATCTCGGTGGTGTCCTGGTCGGACTGGCCCGACACGTTCACCGCCGGCAGCGAGGTGGTCTGGGCGAAGGCCGGCACGCTGGCGGCCCATGCCACACCGGCAATGAAAGTGGTCGCGAGGAGGCGTGAACGCATCTGCTTCTTCATGTTGGTCTCGATCCTGAAATAACGCGGCCCTCGGCGCCCGTGACATCGACCAGATCAGCGGTCGGGCCAAAGAACGCCCAAAAACGCGTGCCGACGTCGCAATGCCCGACGCCATACCCAAGATCACGCTATAATCACCTACTTGAAACAACCAGACACCATACTGATCAAGAACGCACTTACAGCTTCAAAGTCGCGATTTAGCCACATATAAGATAATTACGCACGCGTAAGTGTTTATATAAGCAGAGTAACGAGTTTATTCTAAACTTTCTGTAATTTGTTACGATATTGTAATCCCAGGATTCTTGCTTGACGAAAAATGATCCCGACACCAACAATACAATCATACACTATCGCTTTGGTGGCTGAGCTCTGTAGAAAATGATTTCTGCTCATACCCGCAGGAGTGGGTTAAACTCAAATGGGAGCGGCACTTGCCGGCGAGTGAAACGATATGTCGACTGTATCTCTTGACATCATCGACAGCCGGCTGATTGCGGAACTTCAGAAGGACAACCGCATCAGCGTCGCAGACCTCTGCGATACGATCGGCCTGACACCGGCGACATGCCATCGGCGCCTGAAACGCCTTCGCGAAAGCGGGCTGATCATCAAGGAAGCGGCTCTCGTCGATCCGCGGTTCAGTGCCCGTCCGCTGACGGTCATCATCGAGATCACCCTGGCGCAGAACCTGATCACATTCGAAAAGAGGCTCAGCCTCCTGAAGGAAATCTCCATGTGCTGGGCCGTTTCGGGCCCGGTGGATTTCATTGCAGTCGGCCACTTCAGGGACATGGATCACTACCGCGCGTTCATGGTCGCCGAACTGATCGACAATGAGAACGTCAAGCGACAGACGTCGGCCTTCGTCGTGGACCGGATCCGCTTCAATCTGGAAATGGAGTTTGCGGTCGAGTCCTGAAAGTCAGGCGGCTCTGAGGGCACGGAAGCCGACCGTCGCCTTGCCCGCCTGTCCTTGAATCGGCTGGGCGCGCCCGATCAAGACGTCCAGATGGGCGGTGATGTCCGCTCCAAGAGGCGTCAGATACAGGTGACGCGAGATGTTTTCCCGACCGTTGGAGGACATCACCAACCAGCCACGGCTCGGCGGCAGGGCTCCGGGATCGCCTTCGGACACCAAGGCCCGCGCCGCGCGCGAGGCGGTGGCCTGGGTGGTCATCATCAATTGAGACAGTTCCTTGACCCGGACCCCGCCGTTCTCGACGACATAGAGGAACGCCAACATCTCTGTCACGGTGATGTCGGGTGCCAGTTTCCGCAGCAGTGTCAGACAGGCAAGAAGCGTGTTGCGGTGCCTCCCGGGCGCTTCAGTCATCGGCGTAGCCCACAATGATCGGGCCGGGCGCCGCAGGTCGCGGCCGGGCGCGCGGGCGACGCTGCCTGAACTCGAGACTGGCTGTCCCGTACCGCTGGCGGATTTCCAGGAACAGCGCCTCGATCGACACCTTTGCCCGCTGCGCATCGACGTAGTCGCCCGCCTCAATGTCCATTGTGATCGTCGCACGGAGCCTTACGGGTTCGGACAGCGCATGCGTGCGGCGCCGGCTGGACTGATCTCCTGTAGATAACGCCGCCATCTGAATCCCCGCCGTCAGAGAAATGTCTGCGCAGATGATGGCAGACCGAGCCATGATTAAAAACCAAAATACGCGGTCAAATTTGATCGATTATTTCATTATCGGCACAAATTTGTCCGAGTTCTCTCAGTTTCTTATGTATTGCGATACCCGTGCAACGCTGATGAGGCGGCCCGCGCCTCTCACACGAACCGCGTAACATGGAATTATTTACCTAAATAAACAAATGTTTAGCTCACATGAGCTGAGAGCCGCACCGGTCTGATCACAGAGGGCGATATTTACACCGCTGTAATTCATAACTGCCTTGTAACTTATTCGTAACTTGGTGCCCCGGTCATGTATACTTAGAAGTCTGTCATTCTGTTAGGCTCGAAATGCAGGAGAGACATACTCATGCGTCCCAGGTTGATGACGACGCCCGCCAGCAGTTACGAAATCGCGCCGTTTGCCGATCGCATCGTTCTCGTTATCAGCGCAGACGAGGACGCCAGGTCCAGCTTCGTCGATCTGTTCGAGAGCGAAGGCTTCCGGACGCTCCAGGTCAGCGGTGCTGAAGCCGCCGAGGAACTGATGGAGTCCACATTGGTCGACCTGGTCATTTTCGACGAACGACTATCCGGAGGCCACGCTTATGGCTTCTGCCGCAGGCTGGCTGTGGACGGCGGCGCGCCGGTCATCCTGTTATCCGAAAACGCAGACGTCGTCAGTCGTATCGTAGCGCTTGAGGTCGGGGCTGACGACCTTTTGCCCACGCCGGTCGAAAACCGTCTCCTGCTGGCCCAGGCCAGGGCGCTGATGCGCCGGGGCAACGCACGCCCGGGCCGGACCGCTCCGGCCTCCACACCCGGCGAATGGGCGCTGGATCCGGTCTCGCGCGAGGCCATCAGTCCCAACGGGCGACGGCTTCGCATCTCACCACAGGAGGTCTCGCTCCTGAATATGTTCCTGGACAATCCCGGCATCGTCTTCACGACCGAAAAGGCCGCGCACTGGATCCCGACCCTCAACCAGGACAAGACGACGGGGTTCCGCACCGCCATGTCCCGCCTGCGCCGCAAACTCGACGAACTGAACTGCGGCGAAGTCATCCGAACCGTGCACGGGGCAGGCTACATGTACTATCCGGCTTTCAGCCATTGATGGCCCAATGAGGCGCTGACCGGTTGGCTGCACCCGGTCGAACGCTACCCGACCCTGGCTGGAATCAAACAACCTTCGCAGGCCAACAACAGCCCGAACTTGATCGTCCAACTCCCAGGCGTCGCACATCTGACCTCAATCCCGCGCCGCGCCAGACGCTCCTCGACGTCGCGAGATCCCGGACTGAAGCGAAGCAGAGCCAGACGGCGTAACCGATGAGGTCCGCCGGCAGCCGATAGCGTTTGAACGAGATCACCCTCACGAAAGTTCGTCCCGTCGTGGTTCAGGCTACCCTTGGCGGCGACAGGTTCGCATTGAAGCAGGAGCGGCCGTCTGCCTCACGGCACAGCCCCACGCCTCGAGAGGGCGTGGGGCATCCCTGGAGACGGGTTCAGTAGCGCAGCCGGATTCCGACAGAGAGGCCGACAGAACGATATGTGTCACTGTAGCGGCCTGTCAGATCGCCGAAGACGCTGAAGCCGTTGGCACCCTCGCCGGTGAGGCCCGCCTTGACCTCGCCGTAAGCGTTCTCAGACGGATCGCGGAGACCCAGATCGGGTCCGGCACTGGCGATGACGACGTCGTTCCCGGAGAGGGCCTCGCCGACACCACGAACCGAGACAGTAAAGCGGGTGACCAGGTGACGGCCGGGTAAGCCGGTCTCGCCGGAGAGTCGCGCGCCAAGCGAAGGACGCAGGCTTTCGCCATCATCAAGGCGGAAGGTCGAGCCGGCGGCGGTGAAGTCATCGACCGAGCTGTTGACATAGGCGACGGCGGCCGAAGGCTCGATGGTCGTACCCATCAGGAAGGGGGCCCGGAAGCCCACCTCGACGGTGCCGCCCAGCGAAGTGACATCCGTGTCCTGCGTGGTGAAGCCGGTCAGACGCGGGGCCTTGATCTCGCCGTTCAGCTGGTTGGCCCCGATCGTGGCCGCGACAAACCAGCCGCTACGGACGAAGGTCGCATAGGCGCTGGCCGCAAGGCCATCCATGGTCACCGAGCTCGACTGCTGATCGAAGTCGGTAGCTGCGTCCACATAGCCAACCGAGCCGCCGAAGACGACGCTGCCGTTCATGGCCTCGCGAACGGCATCAAAGCCGATCGTCGCCGAGGTCAGGTCCTGGCTGTATGACACGTCATAGTGCTGAATCCCGGCGAGGCTGGTGGCCTTGCGATCGATGTCGCGGCTGTCCCGGGTGCCCTGGACATCGATCCAGAAACCGCCGGCCCTGCCGCCCGAGGCCAGTTGATCACGCACCTCGGCCTGACGCGATGCGCGTGGAGCCGATCCATACCAGACCGCCTGGGCCTGGGATGTCAGGGTTGAGAATTGATAGGCCTCGACCTTGGGCAGGTTGACCAGGACGGTCGCCCCGGCCGCGTTGACGCCGAGTTGGCTGAAGAACAGGCCCGGCTTGTCAAGGACGCCGCCGAAGAGAGCGGCATTGTAGAAGCTGGAACTGCGATCGAGAACGAAGTCGCCCGCATGGGTCACGCCGTTGACGATCACCGTCCCCGTCGGGTTGTAGGCCCCGAAGGCGGTCGGCGACGTGTCGCGAACCACCACCGAGGTGCGGCCCGAGGACGTCCCCACCGTCAGGAAGTCGGACCGGCTGCCGGGGGCCCCGACAGCCGTATCGACCACGAGTTGCGCCGCGCCGGAGCCGACATAGAGCGAAGCCGGAGCCACGAGGGAGTCGCCGAGGACGCCGTTCATCAGGTTCAGCGTTCCGGCGTTGTTGAAGGTCGTCAGGCTTGCCAGCAGGAAGGTTGACCCCGTCGCGCTGACCGGGCTGGAGCCGACGATGACCTGGCCGTTGTTGTTGAAGACGTTCGTTCCACCCCGGAAGTCAAAGGTGGTGGACGTGCCGACGGTGACCAACTGTCCCGCGTTCGTGAAGGTGTCATTGCCCGCGCCGAAGACGGAAAGGCCTCCGGTCTGGAACGTCGTGCCCGCGCCGCCGGAAAGCTGTCCGGTGTTGCTCCCGCTGAGAGCCGAGAAGTCGATCTGACCCGACACGATGCCGGCGTTGTTGACCACAACCGAGCCGCCGGTGGCGCGGATCGCCGTCGTGAAGGGCGAACCACTGACAGTCTGTACGGACGCGCCCTGGGCGATGTTAATCGTGGAGCTTGAGCCGGAGGCTGTATTGAGGGCGATCACTGCGCCTGTCGGCCCGTCCACGCGACCCGCGACGACAGCACCGGCCGCGACATTGATCGTGCCGCCGGCGGCGGAGTTGGCCACAATCGCCGGCCCTGTCGCCGAAACGACATTGCCGCGCACGTTGAGCAAAAGGCCGCCCGTACCGGAGGAGATGGCAATGGCCGGACCGCCCGAACTGGTCACCGCGCCTGTGTTGGTGACGACAGTCGATCCCGCACCGGTGGAGGTCGCCACGATGCCGGAATTGGAACCCGTTACCGGACCGGCAGCAGTAACCGTGACCACGCCCCCTGCGCCCGAGACATTGATGCCGTCGCCGGCCAGACCTGTGACGGCACCGGTCGCAGCAACGATGGTCGCACCGGTTCCGCTGTTTGAGGCGAGGATGCCCGAGGTTGCGCCTGAGACTGCGCCACCCATGCCGACCGTAACGACGCCGCCGGAACCGGCAGCCTCGATGCCGACGCCGCTGAGACCCGTAACCGGCGTGCCGGCGGTCGAGCTGACCGTGACCGTTCCGCCGCCCGTGGAAGCGATATAGGCACCAACACCCCCTTCGACGAGACCGCCATTGGCCACATACGAAACATCGCCGCCGCCCTGGACCACAACACCGTAGGCACCCGGATCGATAATCCCGGTCGAGGTGACGCTGACGGAGCCGGTCCCCCCATGCGATGCATAGATACCGGCGCTCTGGAGGCCCGTGCCGGCCGAGACGTAGATGCCGCCTGTCGAGTTGATCTGCAGTGCCGCGGCACCCGAGGCGATGCGGGCATCGATCCCCATACCAACGGTATTACCCGCACCAGTGCTGCCGATCGAGCCAGCCTGGTTGATGGTGATGGAACCGGTTGTCGTACGCGCCTGGATGCCGACGGCCGCTCCCGGAGCGATCGTGCCCGCCGCCGCCGTATTGATCGTAAGCGCACCCGAGGTCGTGGAGCCGCTGATGCCCACGACCGGACTGGTAATGGCGCTGCCGATCCCGGCGGTCCCGCCGATGTTTATCGCTCCCGCCCCTGCCGTAGACGCCAGGATGCCGGCGCTGGTGGCCTGGATCGCGCCGCCGCTCGAGTTGACCGTGATCGAACCACTGTTGGTGGCCGAGGCGATCGAGGCCGCGACGCCGACGGCGACGCGGTTCGCACCGGCTCCGCCAATGGCGGCCAGATTGTTGATGGAGATGCTGTTGGAGCCCGTGACGGTGTTGACCGTCGTCCGGATGCCTGTCCCGCCGACGGAATTCAGCGTCGTTCCGGCCGCAGTACCGATAGTGGCGGTGCCTTGGCCGTTGATGACAGCAAGGATAGCCGTCTGGTTTACGCCGCCGGTGACGCTGCCGCCCGCCGTGATCGCCACGCCGGAGCGCGCGGTCGTACCGGTGCTGGAGACGTCGATGCCCCGGAAGGTGCCGCTGACGGCACCCGTGGTCACGACACTGACGAGCGCGTCGCCACGACCGTCAGCGAAGATGCCGTCCCACGTGCCGTTTGTACCGGTGTTGGTGGTCACCGCGCCGGAGCGGATGGTGATGTCGCCACCAATGGTCTGGGCGCTGATGCCTGAGCCCCCGGTCGAGACGATCGGGCCGGTCGCGGTGATCGACAGGGTGTTGGTGGCGAGACTGCCGTTGTTCACGCCGACGATGCCGAAGCCGGAGGCCGCGGTAATCGGGCCGCTTGTATCGACCACAACCACGCCGTTCGGAGCCGCGCCCTGGCTGGCCGCCACGATGCCGCGTGTGCCGCTTGTAACCGAACTGGCGAAGACGTTCACATTGCCCTGGCTGGTGGCGAACACACCGGTCGCCCCCGCCGTGATCGCGCCGGTCCGGGAGGCGGCCGTTCCGACAGAGGTCGCGCCGGTTCCGGTATTGGCCGCGTTGATGCCGTTGGAGCCAACGCCGGTGACGATGGCTCCAGTGCTGTTGACCGAGATCGAGCCCGCGCCGCTGTTGGTGGCTTCGATCCCGACGCCCAGGGCGTTGATCGCTCCCGTCGCATTAATGATGATCGCGCCGCCCGAGGCATCCGCCTGAATCGCCCTGCCGGCGACTGCGGTGACTCCGGCCGTGTTGATTGTGATGCTGCCGGCCCCCGAGCTCTGCGCAAGGATCCCGCCCGCCGCTCCGCCCGTGATCAGGCCCGTGGCGGTGATTGAGACGTTGTTTCCACCAGACAAACCCAGGATCCCAAAGCCGCTGGTCGCCGAAGCGTCTGCGACATTGCGGATCGTGCCGTAGGTCACGGCGGTACCGCCTGCTGCGGTCACCGCGCCGGTGTTGATGGTCACCGTTCCGGTTGAACTCTGACCGAACACGGCCGGACCGTTGCTGGAGGTCACGTTTGCCGTCCGGATGTCGACCGAACCTGCGCCGGCGACCGTGCCGACCACGCCCCCGATGGCTCCCGACACAGGGCCCCGAGCTTCGATCACGATGTTGCCGCCGTTGGAACGGCCGTAGATTCCGTATTGGCTGGTCCCCGTGACCGCCGCCGCCGACACGATACCTATGCTTCCCGCACCGCCGCCCGAAAGCGCATAGATGCCGTCATAGCCGGTGACCGTACCGAACGTCCGGATGTTGATGAAGCCGTCGCCTTGAGACTCGGCGAAAATCGCACTGTTGGACGAGAGGGTCTGCGATGCGGTCGACAGGATCGTACCGTTGGTAACGAGGTTGATATCGCCGCCCACGGTCTGGGCGCTGATGGCGGTCCGGCCCGTCCCGGTGACGTCCCCCGCCGTGATCGACAGGCTGTTGGCGTTCAGCGCGCCGTTATTGATGCCGATGATCCCCCAGCTGTTCAGGCCGACAACCGGGCCCGTCGCATTGATGATCACCCGGCCGTTGGGGTTCGTATACTGGCTGGCTGCCACGATCCCGCGCGTGCCGCCGGTGACCGAAGTCGCATAGACAGAGACATCTCCCGCTCCGAAAGCGGTGATGCCGGTACCGGTCGAACCTGTGGCTGAAACCGCGCCGATCCGCAGGGACTCCGTTCCGACATTCACGGCCCCGGAGCCGGTGTTGGTCGCCGCAATGCCGTTGGCGGCCGTACTGTTGACCGGACCGGTTGCAACGATATTGATCGCACCGGCACCGGCACTGACCGCCTGAATGCCAAAGGACGACGCCTGGATCGGTCCGGTGGCCGATATGGTGATGGGACCGGCAACCGTCGTGACTCCGATGCCGCGACCCACGGATGCGGTCACGCCGGTCGTATTGATCGTCACAGCGCCGGTGGGGGCCGTGGTCTGGGCGAGAATTCCGCCGGCCGCTCCGCCCGTTACCAGGCCGTTGGCGTTGATGTTGATGGATCCGCCGCTCGACAGGGCCGCGATGCCGAAGCCGCTGTCGGCCGTAACGCCGGTCGCCGAATTGTTGACGATTGTAGCGGCCGTACCGCCGACCGCGGTCACCGCGCCCGTGGCGATGTTGATGTCACCCCCGCCGCTGGTGAAGATCCCGGCCCCGTTGGTCGTGGTGATCGCGCCGGTGCGGGTCGTCTGACCGATGTTTATCGCTCCGCCGCCCGTGGTGACGGCGCGGATGCCCTGGAAGCCGTTGATCGCCCCGCCGGCATTGATGGTCAGTGCGCCGCCCGAACCGGTGGCACCACTTTCCAGGTCTATGCCCCGGAAGGAGGCGTTGATCGGCCCGCCTACCGTCAGATTGATACCCGCATTGGACTGGCCGAAGGCCCCCGTCCAGCCTGTGCCGTTGCCGGCATTGGCGGTCAGCGCGCCGGTGGTGATCGTCGTGTCGCCGCCGTTGGAGAAGGTGCTGATCGCGGATCCGCCGGCAGAGATCACATTCGCCACCCGCACGGTCGTCGTGTTGCGGGTCAGGGCACCGTTGTTGTTCGCAATAACGCCGGCCCCGCTGTTGGCAGTCACCAGACCTATGACATCAACCAGCACCGCACCGTTGACGGTGAAGGACCCCCCGCTGGTCTGGTTTGACGCAACGATGCCGCGCGTGCCGCCGGTGATTTGGCCGGCGTGGATCGATATGTCGCCGCCTGCTGTCGCGAAGATCCCATTGGTGCCGCCGCTGATTGTGCCGACCCGTTGCCCGGCCGAACCGATGCTGACCGAGCCGAGCCCGACGTTTCGGCTGTCTATGCCGCTGAATCCGGCGCTGCTGAGGACCGCTCCGGTATTGATCGCCGTCGAGCCAGGGCCGCTGCTGATCGCATAGACCCCCCCGGTGGTCGTTCCCGCCAGGCTGATGTCTATCGCGCCCGTTCCGTTGGTGGTCGCGCTGACAGCCCGCTGCGCTGCCACAATGGAGGAGCCGGTCCCGGACGTCACGGTGACCGACCCGCTGCCGCTCGAGGTCGCGGCCACCCCCGTCGACGTCGCGTTCAGTGCGGCGTTGATGTTGACGGTGACATTTCCACCTGCGGAGCGCGCGACGATGCCGCTGGCAGGAGCCGTGGCCTGGCCGATCGCCCCGCCCACATTGACCGTAACAGCCGCTCCGCCGTTTGAGTTGGCGTTGATCCCTGTCCCGACGCCGTTGATCGTGCCGCCCGAGCCGGTGCGGATCTCGATGGTTCCGGCACCGTTCGTGTTCGAGTTGATGCCGATACCATTGGCGCCGCCGCTCATCGCGGACGTGACGCCGGCACCTTCGCCGATCACAACCGAACCGCCGCCGGTATTGGCCTGAATGCCGCCAAACAGACCATTGAGGGTGCCGCCGGTCGAGTTGACGATAAGGCTCGCGCCCTCGCCCTGCGTACTCGTGACCAGAGCGACACTGTTTGCGCTCGTGATCGTGTTGGCGCCGTTGACCACCGTCAGGTTCGCCGCCTGCGTGCCGATGTTGATCGCCGGTCCGTCCACGGCCGAGAAGCTGCTTCCACTGCCGGTATTCACCGTCAATGCCTGATTGCCGCTGAAGACCTGCAGGGCTGATCCGGAGCCCTGAAGGGTGGAGACCCCCGCGAAACTCACGGTCATGGGGCCGGTCGAACCGCTCGTTGCGCCAATATCGAGCGCGGCCCGGCCGACCGTCGCCCGGGTGTCGATCACGGCACCCGTCACCACGACTATGGGCGTCGAGCCGCCGAAGACGGTCACGCCGTTATCCGGTCCGTTGTCGTTGATGTTGCCGCTGGTCGTGGAGACCGTGCCCGCGGTCAACGCCTGCCCTGGTGCGCCGACGTCGGTCTGCTGGGCATGGGCTGCGGGTGCCAGGGCACCGAGTACCAGCATGGACGCACTGGTCATCATCGCCGCGTTGCGACGCTTTGCAAACTTGATCACTGGAATTCCCCGGGGTGGCGGCATTGGGCCGCAAAAACCACAATTGGCGTTTTATATCAGTCTATTGAGAACGCCGATATCGACAGAACGTCCCAATCGTGGAACGGTTTTCGGTCTAGCTTACTTCGGTCATCCATCCGATCCAGCGGCGATGACTGACCTTGGTGCCAACCGGATCCACGGCGTTCTGCGCCGCCAGATACTCTCTTGGAGACAGTCCGAACGCCTCCTGGAAGACCCGTCGCGCCTGTCCCTCTCCCGAGAACCCGAGCCGCAGGACCAACTCCGCGAGTGTCTCGTCGACCAGTCGATTGCTGTCCGGGCCTTGCCCCTTCGAGTCGAGCGCGGTTCGCAGGGTGTCGAGGCGCCGTCGTTGGATCAGCCGGGCTACGCCGCCCGGTCGGTCGAACAGGCGATACAAGGTCGACCGTGAGATTCCCGTGCTCGCGCTGATGGTCTCCACCGACAGTGACCGGTCGCCGAGATGGTTGGCGATGTGGCGCTCGACCAGCTCGCGGCGGACGAAGGCCTGCCGGCGACTGTCCGAACTGGCCCTGGATCCGAAATCATCGACCGAAGCGAGGATGTCGACAAAGGCGCGCGACAAGGGTGGCAAAGCCGAGGCTGCCAGCCCGTTCGCGCGTCGCGCCAGCGAAACCAGGAAGTCCGCCAGTATCCCGTTGTGGGGGGGCCTGAGTATTCTTCCATGCAAGCCACCGCTCGTGCCCAGACCCGCTTCGATCAAACCGCGATCGACCGAGGCCGTAATGACATGCGCTTCGACGAACTCCGTCGACGACGACCGCAAGGTGTCGGCGATGTAAATTTCGCCGGCGACGGCGTGGTCAAACCCGCTCTCGGGGCTCCCGATCACACGACCATCGAGGACCAGATGCAGCACCAGATGGTCGAACCCGTCAGTCCTCGATCGATCTGCGCGGGAATGGACGACGCCGGTCACCCGCCGGTCGAACAACAGCACGCCGTCGAACCGCCAGGCGTCAACCTTGGCAGCGAACCGGCCGCGGCCGCGCGTGACGTCCGCGCCGTGGCTGTAGAGCGCCACATAGTCCGGAAAGGCCGTAACCTCCGGTTGCGTGTCGCTCGAAAACCTGAAACCCTCGATCATCCGTCGATCCCGGTCGTGCGGCCGTGGTCGCCGGCCATGGGATCGTCCCGCCGCGTCAAGAACAGGGCCGTCCAGACGAGGAGGGTCGCCGCCGCCGTCACCATCGCGACGGCAATGGCAAGACCGCTCCCATCCGGTGCAAGACGGTCGCTGACGAGGCCGGTCAGATACGGACCCGCTGCGGTGCCGACCAGGGTCACGACAAAGAAATAGACAGTGTTGGCGCTTCGTTGATCCGGACGATCCACGAGACGCTGAAAATGGATCAGGGCCACGGCGGCACCGAAGCCGCTTGTGGCGATCAGGGCTCCCAGGCCCATCAGGACCAGAGGAAAGGCACTGCTGGCCGCAGCAAGGCATGCGGCCGCCGCGGCCAGAGTCACGGATCCTCCCAGCAAGAGCGCCACGTCGGGAGTCCGGCTCCGTCTCGCGATCCATCGGCCGGCAAGCAGGTGGCCCAAGGGTGCCGCCGTCAGGGTCAGAACGCCCACCACGACGGCAGAAACGCCCGTCTCCAGACCGTAGCGCCGATGCAGCATCGCCGGGGCCCAGGCCCCGACCGACTGGACGATCGCAATGACGCCAGCGGCCGCGGCGATCCAGCCGACGGCGCGCCTGTTCTCGCGAACCAGCCGGGCCGACACGCTCGGGAGTCCATTCGACCGCATCGGGAATCGGGCTGCAGGCGTCAGCCGCAGGAGAAGCCACACGACCACAAGATTGGGTATCAGCATGGCAGCGACGGTCCAACGCCAGGGCGTGCCCGTGCTCAGGGATGCGGCGAGAGCCGTCAGGGTGGTCAACAGCAGTCCCCCGATCAGCAGACCACCGCTTCGCCCCGTGGCCGAGCCCGCGCTGAAGATAGAGAGTGCGCGTGCACGATTTTCCGCGCCACCGCCGTCCAGAAGGATCACCGCCGCAGGGAGAAAGGCCGCCTGCCCCGTGGCCAGGACCAGGCGCGAGGCGAGAAGTTCGCCAAAGCCGGAACTCAGCGCGAACCCCAGAGCCCCGAGCGTCCAGGTCGCCACGCAAAATGCCAGATACCGGTTGGGGGCCCAGGGAAACGGCCGCATGCCCGTGAAAAGCAGGGCGAGCAGGTAGCCGACAACAAAGGGAGCGCCCAGAAGCGATCCGATCTGTGCATCCGAGAGCGCAAAGCGATTCCGCAGATCCGTGGCCACAACGGCTGCCATGCTGCGGTCGGCGTTGGCCATGAACTGCGCCGTGGAAAGGAGCACCACCAGCGACCACGGCACGACGGCTCGTTCTGAACGCGAACTATACAAAAACTACGACTTAATCTGGCGGCCGGATGGTGATTGGTGACGGTAGATCCGGTGACTCCGTCGAACCCATGGTAGGGCTGAACGCGCCCAATGCAATCCGCTGCGCCGCCTGATCGACCTCTATAAGTTCACGCCCGGCTTGTGTTTTTCGGAACCGGCGCGACGACGGGCACGGTCTCGGTCGCCGGTGTTGTCAGGTTATCGGCGCAGGTCGAAAGCGCCCTGTCGGCCTGACCTCAGGCAACGGCCGCCGACCAGACCACGTCAGCTCCGGCGGGTAGACGGCCCCACCGTTGCGATCACCGGCTCCGGATCAGGCGAAGTCAGGCGACCCGTGACCGTGAGTGCTGGTGCTGGTGCTGGTGCCGGGGCCGGGTGCGTCCAAAATCCGTCTTCGCACGGCCTTCTCCAGCTCGGTGGCAAGGAGCGTCGCGATCCCGAGGCCTATCACGACCGCGCCGTCGAAGAACGACAGCGGCTCGGTCCCGAAGGCCGAGTTGAACCAGGGCGCATAGGTCAGGGTGATCTGCGCCAGAACAACCACGGCGACGCCGCTGAGGACCGCCGGCGTGCCCAGGACACCGTTCCAGGTGATCGAGGCTCCGTGGATGAAGCGGACGGAGAAGAGGTAGAAGACCTGCATCACCACCAGGGCGTTCACGACCAGGGTGCGGGCGTGTTCCAGGCTGCCGCCGCGTTCCAGTGCCCAGAAGAAGACCCCGGTCGTACCCGCGACGAAGATCGCGGAGACATAGAGCACCTGCCACCATAGCGCTCCGCTGAGCAGAGGCTCGGTGCTCGGGCGTGGCGGTCGGCGCATGGTGCCGGCTTCGGTGCGTTCGAACGCGAGGGTGAGCTCCAGCGCCACGCCAGTGACCATGTTGACCCACAGGATCTGGACCGGCGTGATCGGCAGGACGAAGCCGAAGACCAGGGCGACAAGCAGCGCACCGGCTTCTCCTCCGTTTGTAGGAAGCACCATCGACACGACCTTTTTCAGGTTGTCATAAACCGTGCGTCCCTCGCGAACCGCCGCCACGATGGAGGCGAAATTGTCATCCGCCAGAACCATTTGCGCGGCGGCCTTGGCGGCCTCGGTCCCCCTGAGGCCCATCGCCACGCCGACATCCGCCTGCTTCAGCGCAGGTGCGTCGTTCACCCCGTCTCCCGTCATCGCGACCACGTGCCCGGCGCGCTGCAGCGCCCGCACGAGACGCAGTTTGTCAGCCGGGCTGGTGCGGGCGAATACGACCGCCGTCTGCGCCACACCGATGAGTTCATCATCGCCCAGCCGGGCCAGGTCGTGGCCGGAGATGACCTTGGGATCGTCGGAGAGGCCAAGTTGTCGGGAGATCGCGACGGCCGTGGCGGCATGATCGCCCGTAATCATCTTCACGGCTATTCCAGCCCCGCGGCACTCCATGATTGCGGCCCGAGCCTCGTCACGCGGCGGGTCCATGATACCCACCACCCCCAGCAGAACCATGCCCTGTTCGACATCAGACGGCGCGAGTTCGCGGGTGCCAGGGTCGGCTCTCTTGCCGGCCAGGGCCAGCACCCGGTGCCCGCCTCGCGCCAGCTCATCGACCGTGCTCGTCCAGTAATCGTGGTCGAGCCGGACTTCGCCTCGCGCCCCCAGTTGCACGGCGCACATGCGAAGAACCCGTTCGGGAGCGCCTTTCAGGAATATCTGCCGGTCGCCATCCGCCAACTGATGCAGCGTGGCCATATAGCGGTGACGGGCATCGAACGGAATCTCCGCCAGGCGTCGGGCCTGCGGTGCCGGCGCGGCGGCGGCGGCTTCGATCTTGCCGGCCAGGGCAATGAGCGCCGCCTCCATGGGGTCGCCGTGGGGCTCCCAGCCTTCGTCCGTCTGTTCGATACGGGCGTCGCTGCACAGAGCAGCGACCGCTGCCAGTCGCGTGAGGATCGACCAGTCCACGCCGGCCTTGTCCCCGTCCGGCAAGGTGACGTCGCCGACCGGCGCGTATCCTGCCCCACTGATCGCCACCACACCGCTGGACAGCACGACCGACGTCACGGTCATTTCGTTGCGGGTGAGGGTCCCGGTCTTGTCGGAGCAGATCACCGAGACGGAGCCGAGCGTCTCCACGGCAGGCATATGGCGGATCACCGCGCGACGGGCAGCCATGCGGCCAACGCCGATCGACAGGGCGATGGTCATGACCGCCGGCAGCCCCTCGGGAATCATGGCTACAGCGAGACCCACGATGATCATGAAGGCCTCAGCAGGGTCGTAGCCGCGTATCCAGCAGGCCACGCCAAACGTTATCGCGGCGAGAATCGCCACCACGACGGTCAACTGACGGGCAAAATGGTCCATCTGGCGGACAAGGGGCGTTGGCGGCCGCTTGACCTTGGTGGCGAGATCGCTGATCCGGCCGAGTTCCGTGTTTCCACCGGTCACGACCGCGCACCCCCGGGCCGAGCCCGCCGTCACCAGCGTGCCGCAGAAGGCCATGGCGGTCCGGTCACCGAGCGTCGCGCCCGGATCGTTCGGCCGCGTGCCTTTGTCCACGGCGACCGATTCGCCGGTCAGCGCAGCCTCCTCGACCCGGAAATTGCTGGTTCTGAACAGCCGCAGGTCTGCCGGAATCCGATCCCCGGCTTCCAGCAGGATGACGTCTCCGGGCACGACCTCGGCCGCAGGTACGGTCATTCTGAGATTGTTGCGCAGGACGGATGCGTTGGCATCGATCATCCGGCGAATGCCGACGAGCGCCCGTTCCGCGCGGCCCTCCTGGATGAAGCCCGCGAGGGCGTTCACCATGACCACGATAAGGATGACCAGGGCGTCCTTGAGATGCTGCATCAAGGCCGCGCCTGTGGCGGACGCAATCAGCACATAGATCAGCACATTGTGAAACTGTTGCAGAAAGCGCCGCAGGGCACCCGGCGGGCGCGGTTCCGGGATCCGGTTTGGGCCGTAGTGTCTGAGTCTCGCCTCCGCTTCCGGCCCGGACAGTCCGACGGGCGAACTGTCGATATGGGCAAAGGCCTGTGCAGCGGAGAGTGCGTGCCAATCGGGGGCCTTGACCGGCCCTGATCCGCCGGTGGCGGGTGGCGACCTGCGCGTCTCAATCTGGGCCAGCGGAAAATTCCCTCCTGCGCGCCAACGTCATTCGGATGGTGAGGTGACGCGCATCGGCTTTGGCTGGCCCTCCGCCTCGGCTTTCATTGTCCCACGCGACGGATCGGGCCACGTTGATCCTGGTCAAACTCCGCCCCGGGGGGGGCTCCCGGACCGTATCGCGCCTGAACGGATCCGGGAACGGGGTCCGCCTGGCGTTCCGGCAGGAGCGGCCCCTCAGCCTCCCGAAGGACCATGGTCAGCATGCTTCACCCTCCGCCGCTGCCGGGTAACCGTGCCCACGGCTCCGGCCAGCGGCCTTGATCCGGATCAAGGCGGGGCGATCTACAACCAGGTCAGGAATAACGGGTTGGAGGACGCCATGCAGCGCCGGCCCCCGAAAGCCATTCGTCCGCCCGACCCGCGCGAGCATGCGGCGCTGAACGCCGCCCTGGCCGCCGCCTTCCCCGCCAGCGATCCCGTCGCCGCGCCGGTACCGGCCACCGGGCGGTCCAGCCCCCTGCCCGCGCACCCGGCGGTTGGCCCCGTCGTGCACTCTCCCTCCCGATCCCGGAAGAAGGACATCAAGCCGTGACCTGCAGCAGCATTCTGACGCTGATGGATGGAAGCCAGGCCGCCGTACAGCGAGCCCGCATCGCAGCGACCCTGGCGGCCCGGTTCGATGCACGGCTCACCGGTGTCTTTCCCAGACCCCCGCTGCCCCTCTCCGCGTGGGACGAGCCCGTCTACTGGGGGATACCTCCAATCATTCCGCCGGCCGTGCCTCCTGAAATCCTCGCCGCGCACGCGCAGCGGATGGAGGCCCAGGGCGAAGAAGCGCGACTGGCGTTCGAAGCGGCGGCGGCCGCGGCGGGATGCCGTTCAGACTGGCTGGTGCTTGCGCCCGACATGGCAGCCCGTTTGGTGGAGTTGACGCGGCGAACGGATTTGATGGTGCTGCCGACCGGCCCTCTGCCGGCGGTCGGCCCCGCCGGCATCGACGCCGCCGGGCTCGTCCTCAGCGGGGGCGGACCCGCGCTGATCCTTCCCGACCGGTTCGCGGACCCCGCCCCGGGTCGCCGGGTCGTCGTGGCCTGGAACGACAGCCGGGAAGCGGCGCGGGCCGTGCGGGACGCCTGGCCGTTCCTGTCCACGGCGGAAAGCGTTCACGTGGTGGTGGTCGCGCCGGGCGAGGCGGAGGGGCCGGACAGCCCGCTGCAGCGCTATTTCGAGGATCACGGCTGCACCGCCGAGGTGGTGGTCGTGCGCGAGGCCGACGCGGGGGCCGCGAACGCTCTGCGTCGCCAGGTCGGGGTCCTGAAGGCGGACCTCATCGTCATGGGCCTGTACGGACATTCGCGGCTTCGCGAAACCGTCCTGGGCGGTGTCAGCCATGACCTGCTGCGCGATCCGCCCGTGCCCTTGCTTGTGTCCCATTGAACCCCCGCGCGTCCGCCGCGACCGGCGGCGCGCCCGAAAGCCCCGGAGACGCTCCCTTGCACGCCAGACTTCCAGCTTTCTCCGATCGTGCTGACGCCGGTCGCCGGCTTGGCGAGGCTTTGGCGGACCGGATCGACGGCGACATTGTCGTCTACGCCATTCCCCGGGGCGGCGTGCCGGTCGGTCTTGAGGTGGCGCGCGCCCTGGAGGCACCGCTCGACCTGGCGCTGGCGCGCAAGATCGGCGCGCCCGACAACCCCGAACTGGCGCTCGCGGCGGTGATCGACGGAACCCATCCCCGGACGGTCATCAACGAGGACATCGTGAGGTTCACCGGCGTATCGCCGGCCTGGCTGGACCAGGAACGCCTCTCGGCCCTCGCCGAACTCGAACGCCGCCGCCGATTGTATTTCGAAGGCCGGGGCCGGATCGATCCAAACGGCCATGTCGCGGTGCTCGTGGACGACGGTCTGGCCACCGGGGCCACAGCGCGGGCCGCCGTCACCGGCCTGCGCGCCCAAGGTGCGCGCCGCATCGTGCTGGCTGTTCCGGTGGCACCCGGAGCCTTGGCGACGGCCTTCCGCGAACTGGTCGATGACTTCGTCTGTCTGGTCGAACCGGAACCGTTCCGGTCCGTGGGCGGAGCCTATCGGGACTTTCATCAGGTGGACGACGCCGAGGTCATCGCCTGTCTGAAGGAGACCCGTTGAACCATGTCGATGCCCGCGCCACCAAGCAAGAAGACTCCCGGGGGTGGCGCGACCGACTATGTCCTTTCCCTCGATGAGATCGGGCTGGGCGACGTCGCCACCGTCGGCGGCAAGACTGCTTCGCTCGGGGAACTGAGGCGATTGTTGCAGGGGGGAGCGGTCACGACCCCGGATGGATTCGCCGTCACGGCATCGGCCTACCGTGAGGCCCTCACCGCCGCCGGTGCCTGGCCGAAACTGGCGATGATCCTCGAAGGTCTCGACATCAACGACGTCGGTCAGGTGGCGGCCCGGGGGGCCGAGGCTCGGGCGATCATCTATCAGGCGACGAACAATGCCCGGCTAAAGGCGGCGATCGTGGAGGCCTGGCGCGGGATGGGCTCGCAAGGCCCGACGCTCCGGGTCGCCGTGAGGAGCTCCGCCACGGCGGAGGATCTGCCGGAAGCCAGTTTCGCCGGCCAGCACGACAGCTTCCTGCACGTCACGGGCGAAGCCGGGGTCGTGGAGGCCTGCCGCCGATGTTTCGCATCGCTGTTCACCGACCGGGCGATCGTCTATCGCGCGCAGAATGGCTTCGAGCACCTCAAGGTCGCCCTTTCGGTCGCGGTCATGCGGATGGTGGACGCCGACGAAGGTGCCAGCGGGGTTGCCTTCACCATCGATACCGAGACTGCCTTTCCCGATGTGGTGTTTATTACCGGGGCCTATGGCCTCGGCGAAGGTATCGTTCAGGGTCGGGTGGCGCCGGACGAATTCTATGTTCACAAACCGACCTGGCGCGCCGGCTACCGCGCGGTCCTGAGGCGAACCCTCGGCGACAAGGCAAGTCGTCTCGTCCGGCCGCGCCGCGGCGCGGCGTCTGGCGTCCTGCGCGAACGAACCGTCCTGCAGCGCGACCGCCAACGGTTCTGCATCACGGATCAGGAAGTGCTTGAACTCGCCGGTGCGGCCATCGCCGTCGAGGATCACTATTCCGCAAGGGCGGGCCGCCGCATGCCCATGGACCTCGAATGGGCCCGGGACGGCACCGACGGCCGCCTGTACATCCTTCAGGCAAGGCCCGAGACCGCGGCCTCGCGCCGACCGAAAGGCCTCTATGAAGTCCGCACACTTGACCCCGGCAAGGCCACGGTCCTCGCGGCCGGCAAGGCGGTCGGCCAGGGCGTGGCCTCGGGTGCCGTGCGAACGGTCGCCACACTGGCTGATCTCGAAGCCTTCATCCCCGGAGAGGTGCTCGTAGCCGAAACGACGAGTCCGGACTGGCTCCCGGCGATGAGGAACGCTGCGGCGATCGTCACGGACAAGGGAGGCCGCACCTGCCACGCCGCCATCGTCGCCCGGGAACTCGGCATTCCTGCCGTGGTCGGAACCGGCGACGCGACGAGCCGTCTTGGGGCCCCACAGGTGGTCACGGTCAGCTGCGCCCAAGGGGAAGAGGGCGCAGTCTACGCCGGTCAACTGCCCTTCACCGTGGAGCGGCTGCGAACGGCCGACCTTCCGCCCACCCGGACCGCGATCATGCTGAATCTCGCGCAGCCGGACGCAGCCTTCCAGGCGGCCGGACTCCCGGCTGCGGGAGTGGGCCTGGCACGGATCGAATTCATCATCAGCGAACTGATCGGCGTCCACCCGATGGCCGCCGCCCATCCGGACCGGGTCGCTTCCGAACGCGTGCGCCGCGCCATTGCGGCCTGGGCCGGGTCGGATGAGTCCCCCAGGGCGCGCTTCGTCCGCCTGCTTGCCGAAGGCGTGGGGACAATCGCCGCAGCCTTCTATCCGCGACCGGTCATCGTCCGCCTCTCAGACTTCAAGACCAATGAATACGCGTCGCTTCTCGGCGGGTCGGGCTTCGAGCCTGTCGAGGAGAACCCCATGCTCGGGTTTCGCGGTGCCGCACGCTACGCCCATCCCCTCTACGCCGACGGCTTCGCCCTCGAGTGCGAGGCGCTGGCGCGGGTCCGCGACGTCATGGGACTAATCAACGTTCGTTTGATGGTGCCGTTCTGCCGCCGGGTGGAAGAGGGGCGGCGCGTCCTTGAGGCCCTCGCCGCCCATGGACTTCGCCAGGGTCCGGGAGGCGTCGAAGTCTATGTGATGTGCGAGATCCCCAACAATGTGATCCAGATCGACGCCTTCGCCCGACTGTTCGACGGCTTCTCCATTGGTTCCAATGATCTCACACAGCTCATCCTCGGCGTGGACCGGGATTCGGCCGAGGTCGCCTTCGATTTCGACGAGCGGGACCCGGGTGTGCTGGAGATGCTCCGCCGAGCCGTGGCCGGCGCGAAACGGAACGGCCGGCCCATCGGCATCTGCGGCGAGGCCCCGGCCTCCTGGCCGGAGGTGGCAGCCCTGCTTGTGTGCGCCGGCATCGACTCCATCAGCGTGAATCCGGGAAGCTTCCCGTTGACCGTGCACACCGTTGCGCGGGCGGAGGCTGCCATGGTCGACGGCGATCTTGCCGGTGCCAGCCGATGATGGCCGCCGCGGCCGAGATGGCTACGGCACCGTCCGCCCGGCTTTGCTTCCGTGCCCGCGAAGTAACCAAGGTCTATGGCTCGGGGCCGGCAGCGGTTCAGGCACTGCGTGGCGTCGACCTCGACCTGCCGGATGGCGAGATGGTCGTGGTGCTGGGTGCTTCCGGCAGCGGGAAGTCGACCTTCCTCAACATCCTCGGCGGTCTGGATACGCCGACCACCGGCGAGGTCCTGTTTCGGGGCGAGGACATCAGCCGGGCGGACCAGCACCAGTTGACCGAATATCGCCGTCGGCACGTCGGGTTCGTCTTCCAATTCTACAATCTGATGCCGAGCCTGACCGCGCGCGAGAATGTCGCCCTCGTCACCGAGATCGCGGATGCGCCGCTGAGCCCGGAAGAGGCCCTCGCCATGGTCGGTCTGGAGAACCGCCTGGATCATTTCCCGGCCCAGATGTCGGGCGGCGAGCAGCAGCGTGTGGCGATCGCGCGCGCCGTGGCCAAGCAGCCCTCTGTCCTGCTCTGCGACGAGCCGACGGGCGCGCTGGATTCCGTGACGGGCGTACGGGTGCTGGAGGCGCTCAAGACCGTCAATGATCGCCTCGGTGCCACGACCCTGCTGATCACGCATAACGCCGCCATCGCGGCCATCGCAGACCGGGTCGTGATCTTCGCCGACGGGCGGGTGCGCGAGGTGCGCGAGAACGCCGAGAAGCGGCTGCCCGGGGAGGTTTCCTGGTGACCCGTCTGCCGACCTGGATGGGGGCGCTGGACCGCAAGCTGGTGCGGGACCTCTGGCGCATGAAGACCCAGGCGCTGGCGATCGCCTTCGTCATCGCCGGAGGCGTCGCCGTCCATCTGCTCTCCGCCGGGATGCTGAGTTCCCTGCAGGAGACCCGGCGCGCCTATTACGAACGCTATCTGTTCGCCGACCTGTGGGCACCCACCGTGCGTGCACCGCAACGTCTGATCGCCGACATCCGGGCCATCGACGGTGTCCAGGCCGCGGCCACCCGCATCCGGGTTCCCGCGCTCTTCGCCATGGAGGGGATGAGCGCGCCAGCCACCGGCGAGGTTCTGTCGTTGCCGGACGTGGGTGAGGCGGAGGTCAACAGGCTCCACCTGGTCCGCGGCCGCCTTCCGACCCCCGGTCACCGGGACGAGGCGGTGGTGCTCCAGGCTTTCGCTGACGCCCACCGGCTCGAGATTGGTGACACGATTCCGGCCACCATCTACGGCGGTCGCCGGCGACTGACCATGGTGGGAACCGCACTGTCGCCCGAGCACGTCTACGCCATCGGCCCGGGCCAGTTCGTTCCCGATGACCGCACGTTCGGCGTCGTCTGGATGCGACGCAGCGCCCTGGCGCAGGCCGTCAACCAGGATGAGGCTTTCAACGAAGCGGTGGTGCGCCTGTCTCGCGACGCTTCCGAGCCGACCGTGATCGCCCGGCTGGACCGCCTTCTGGAACCCTATGGCGCGCCGGGGGCCTATGGCCGTGCGGACCAGATTTCGGACGCGTTCGTATCCAGCGAGATCGACCAGCTGGCGACCATGGGGCGGGTGCTGCCGCCGGTCTTCCTGCTGGTGGCGGCATTTCTGGTCAATGTCGTGGTTTCAAGACTGATCGCCGTCCAGCGCGCCGGCATCGGACTCTTGAAGGCCTTCGGCTACCGGGACCGCGAGATCATCGGCCACTACCTGAAGCTCGTCGCCGTCATCGCGGCGACGGGGGTGCTGATCGGAAGTGCAGCAGGAATCTGGCTCGGTCGGGGCATGGCGGAGCTCTATATGAAATACTACCGTTTCCCCTTCCTGCTGTTCCAGGCGGATCCGGCCGACTATGCCACCGTGGTCGGCGTGGCGATGCTGGCGGTGATGGGGGGAGCCGCCCTGGCGGTGCGGCGGGCCGCGGCGCTGAGTCCGGCGGAAGCGATGAACCCGGCACCACCACCCGACTATTCAAAGGCCGCCGGGGCCTGGATCACCAGGATGAAGGTCCTCGACCAGCAATCGCGCATGATCCTCCGCCAGATCGTCCGCTGGCCCTGGCGCGCGGCCCTTACCGTGGCCGGGATAGCCGCCTCCGGGACGTTGCTGATCGGCACGATGTCGATGATGGACGGGATCGAGGTGATGATCGACTCCAGCTTCAACGTATCGAATCCCCACGATGTCTCGGTGAGCCTCGCCGAACCACGATCGCGCGCCGCCCTGTTCAGTCTCGCCCGCGAGGACGGGGTCCTGGCCGCCGAGCCCTTTCGTGTCGTCCCGGTCCGCCTGCGCCACGGTGCGCGCGAGAAGCGGGCGGTAATCACCGGCGCGCCACTGGACGGCAGTCTGTCGAGGATGGTCGATACCCATAGCCGGCCGGTCCAGCCGCATCCCGGCGGACTGGTCCTTTCCAGTGATCTGGCCGCCAAGCTTCAGATCGAGGCCGGCGATACCGTAGAGGCGCAGGTCACGGAAGGCCGCCGGCCGCTGCTGGTGCTTCCGGTCTCGGCCGTCACCATCAGCTATGTCGGTTCCGGGGCGCGGATGCGGATCGAGGATCTGAATCGAGCTCTGGGAGAGGGAGCGCTGGTTTCGGGGGCCTGGCTGACGGTCGACGCCGACCGGACCGAGGCTCTCTACGCCCGCTTGAAAGACACACCCTCGGTGGTCGGCGTGGGTCTGCAGTCGGACGCCGTCAAACGTCTGGCCGCCATGCTGGATGAGAACCTTGGCCGATCAATCCTGACCTTCTTCTTCTTCGCCGGCCTGATCGCTTCAGGGGTGGTCTACAATACGGTGCGAATTTCCTTCGCCGAGCGCCAGCGCGAACTCGCTTCGCTGCGGGTGCTCGGCTTCTCCCGCGCCGACGTCTCGTACATCCTGCTCGGCGAGGTGGCCTTCCTGACCCTTCTGGCCCTGCCGGTTGGCGCGGCGGCGGGAGCCGGTCTCGCCTGGTATCTCGCCCATGCCATGAGTTCGGACCTGTTCCGGCTGCCTTTCGCCGTCGCTCCGGCCACCTTCGGCACGGCGGGGGCGGTCGTGCTGGCCGTCACGGTCGCGGCGAGCCTCATGGTGCGGCGTCAAATCGACCGGCTCGACCTGGCCGAAGCCTTGAAAACCGGAGAATAGCGCGTTGAGGATCAACCGGATCAAGCCCAAATTCCGGACGCTGTTCTGGATCGCCGCCGCCCTCGCCCTCGCGGTGCTCCTGGTCTTTGCCTTCCGCCCGCAGCCGGTCCTCGTGGACCTCGGTGAGATCAGCCGCGGCCCGCTCACCATATCGGTTCACGACGAGGCGCGCACGCGGGCGCGAAACGTCTATGTGGTCTCCGCGCCCGTCTCGGGCCGGCTATTGCGGGTCGGCAACCGCGCGGGCGAGCCGGTCAAGGCCGGGGCGGTGATCGCAACCATCCAGCCGGCCCCCGCGACCTTTGTGGACGAGCGGTCCCGCCGGGAAATCCAGGCCGGTGTCCGCTCGGCCGAGGCCGCCCTGGCCCTGACGCGCGCCGAATTGGACGGTGCCGAAGCGCGGCTGGCCTATGCCCGGCTCGAGGCCGAACGGACCGAGACCCTGTTCGCCGCCGATGTCGCGTCGCAGAGTGCCGTGGAACGCGCCCGGCTCGACGTACGAACCGCTCTTGCCGCCGCAGGCAACGCCCGCGCCGGCGTCGGCGTCCGGCAGGCCGCTCTCGAGGCCGCCCGCGTCCGTTTGCTTGAACCCGCCGCGACGAACCCCGATGCCCGAACAGTGGTCATTCGCGCGCCGGCGACGGGTCGGGTGCTGAGGGTTCTGCAGGAGAGCGAGAGCGTGATCGCCCAGGGTGCGCCCTTGATGGAGATCGGCGATCCCCGGGATCTTGAGGTGGTCGCCGAATTGCTCTCCAGCGACGCGGCGCGGATCTCCAGGGGGGCCCCGGCCAGGATCGACGCCTGGGGCGACGGGCCGGCGCTCCAGGGCCGGGTCCGGCAGGTCGAACCCTACGGGTTTCTCAAGGTCTCGGCCCTCGGTGTCGAGGAGCAGAGGGTCAATGTCATCATTGATCCCGTCGATCCTCCGTCCGCCTGGGCGGCGGTCGGCCATGGCTATCGGGTCGAGACGGCGATCACGGTCTGGAGCGCGCAGACGGCGGTGCGGGTGCCGGTCGCCGCCCTGTTCCGGAATCGGGGGCAATGGGCGGTGTTCAAGGTCGAAGGCGGCCGCGCGCGACTGCAGGCGGTCGAGATCGGCCAGAACAACGGCGACCTCGCCGAGCTCCGCGCCGGACTGAAGCCGGGAGACCGGGTGGTGCTTCATCCGGGGCAGACCATTTCGAACGGCAGCCGGATCCGCGCCCGTTTCCAGAACGAGCGGGCTCGCGACGCGGTGCCGTCAGGTTGACCGCGCCGGTCGACGGCCGCCCTGCCCTGCCGAAATCAGGAAACCGCGGCCGCTGCGGTGGATGCGAGGTCGGGCGCCCGTGGGACAGGGTGCGTCTGTCGGATCGGTAGGTCACCGGCTTGCGAAAGCACCGAACGCAAATGCGCCAGCAGCGGATTTCTCCTGATTGGCGAATTCGACCGTATCGGACTTTTCCGCGAAACCCGTGAACAGTGCACCTTGCATGCTCTGCGCGAATAATTCAGCCGTAACGCGAGTAACAGGGTTAGCGAGTTTTTGCGGGTTCGCCATCACTTACGCCGCCCACGGCCGAACTCATGACGGCTTTTGCGGAGTCTTTGAGCGGCCACGCCAATCGCGCCCGCCAACTTGGCCATACCGTCCTGTTGTCGCGGCTGAACAAGGATCAGCCGCTCCAGCCCGCCGGCATTCCGACGGGACGCGCCAGCAGAGAGGACAAGCGATGGCATTCCCGACCGCCGTTAACGACCAGATCACCGATTCCGTCACCCAGGCCAATGTAAAGGTCCTGGGCGATGCACCCGCGATCGCCATGGGCAACCTGTATCAGGCGACCGCCCAGGCGCTTTCCAACGCCGCGCACAACGCCACCAACGCCCAGCAGCAGAGCTATGTCACAGCTCAGGCCGCCACGACGATGGGGGTGGCCACGCTCTACTCGCTCGACACGGCGTCCACCGGCATCGCCACAATCGATATTCTGAAGTCCAGGGTCAAAGGCCTCGGCTGACGCCACTCCCCGGACGATCCGATCGCCGTCCGCGACCAGCGGCGACTTCCCCAATAACCCAACATCATCGAGGACCGCGACATGGCATTCCCGACCGCCGTCAACAGCCAGATCACCGACTCCGTCACCCAGGCCAATGTGAAGGTCCTGGGCGACGCTCCGGCGATCGCCATGGGCAATTTCTATCAGGCTACCGCCCAGGCCCTTTCGAACGCCGCGCACAACGCCACCAATGCCCAGCAGCAGAGCTTTGTGACCAGCCAGACCGCGACGACCATGGGCGTGGCGACCCTGTACGCGCTCGACACAGCGTCAACCGGCGTCGCCACGGCGGACATCCTGAGCAGCTGACAGCCGGACGGCCCCGGGCGGAGATGCCCGGTTCCGGCGATCCATTCGTCCTAACGCCCAGGAGCAGCGTCCATGGCCTACCCGACCTCTGTGAACGATCAGATCACCGACTCCGTCACCCAGCCGAATGTTCAGGTTCTGGGCACGGCACCGGCGATCGCCATGGGCAACCTCTACCAGGCCACAGCCCAGGCGCTGGCGAACGCGGCGCACAATGCCACCAACGCCCAGCAGCAGATGTTCGTGATGTCCCAGGCCGCCACCAACATGGGGGTCGCCCTGCTCTACTCGCTGGACACAGCGTCGTCCGGCCTCGCGACCAAGAAGATCCTGGGCGGCTGATCCCGCCCTTCACCCCGGCCGTCCGCCCACGGACGGCGACCTGACAACCTCCATCCACAAGGAGCAAGCCAATGGCCTTTCCTACCGCCCTGAACAGCCAGATCACCGACTCCATCACACAGACCAACACCAAGGTCCTGGGTGACGCGCCGGCCATGGCGATGGGCAATCTGTTCATCACCACCAGCCAGGCGCTGGGCAACGCCGCCCATAACGCCACCAACAATCAGCAGCAGTCCTACGTGACCATGCAGGCGGCGACGTCCCAGGGCGTCTGCACCCTGCTTTCGGTGGACACCGGGTCGGCAGGTATCGCCACCTCGGACATCTACCGCAGCTAGTGACGACTTCGCCGGGGCGGGGCGCGTCCGCGTGCCGTCCCGGTCATTCGCCACCCGCCGACCGGCGTTCAGAAGCAGGAGCAGGTGAGTGGCGGATACAGGCGTCGCCAACGTGATCGGATCCGTCGGTTCCGGTTCGACGCTCTCCGTGGGGCTGGCCCCGTCGGTCGCCATGGCGATGACCTACGTGACCATGGCCGACAGCATCGGCCTCGCGATGGAGAATGCGGTCGCCAATCAGCAGCGCGGCCAGGTCATCACCAATGCCGTGATCGTGCAGGTCCTGGCGATGATCATAACCAAGGGAGCTTGAGGCCCATGAACGACGTCACCCAGGACGGAACAGTCAACAGCCGGATCGTGGATTCCGTGGCCAGCGTGGTGACGCTGAACACCGGCGAAGCGCCTTCCCAGGCCTTCGGCATGCTCGACGCCGTGATGGTGGAGAGCCTCGGAATGGCGATGCACAACGCCGTCATGCGCCAGCAGGGCTCCAGCATGGTCAGCACGGCGGCGGTAACCGCCGCCTGCGCCAAGATGCTGCAGCGCCAGACCTATTACATGCCGCCACCCGCGCCGGATCCGCCGCCCGAGGTCGATCCGCTCCCCGGCCCCAACCCGCCCCCGACTCCCGTCGACATCGCCTACAGCGACGGGGAGGCGGCCATCAATGAACTGCGCGCCCAGGCCGCGAGCTCCGAATCCTACGCCGCCCAGGCTCGGGAGGACCTTGTACTGCTGGCCGCCGATGCCGTGGCTCCGCTGCCTTCGCCCCCGCCGCCACCCGACCCTTTCGCATCCGAGTTGAACGCGGGTGAGGCCGCGATCGCCGTCCTGAAAGCCGCGGTCGCCGCTGGCGGCCCCAACGCACCCCGGGCCGAGGCCGATCTGGCCCGACTGGCGAAGGACGCCGGGGCCCCTGCCCCGCCGCCTCCCCCGCCACCCGATCCGTTTGCCGGCCCCCTCAGTGCCGGCGAGAACGCGATCGCAATGCTGCGCGCCGCGATCGCCGCCGGCGGGCCGAATGCCGCCCAGGCCCAGGCGGATCTCGCGCAACTGGCAAAGGACGCCGCGCCGGCGCAGGCGAACGTCCAGGTCGTACGCCCGCGAAAGATCGCCCCGCCGCGGAAGACGCCGGCCAACCCACCCAAGGCCGGGACCACCCCGGCCCGTCCGTCCCGTTCGTAAGGAGTCTCCATGCCCACGAACCCCGCTCACGTGAATTCGCAGATCATCGACGTCATCAACCAGACGCAGCGCGCGACGATGGCACCGCAGGTCGTCCTGACCAGCGGTGCCGGCAAGGCCTACCAATCCGTCGCCCAATCCAGCGCCATTGCGGTGCAGGACGCGGCTGACGCGCTGCGCAACGTATCGACCATCGCCACGACGGCGGCGGGTGTTGCCATGGCGCAGTACCTGGCCACCGGCCTGCCCAAGTACAAGGACGTGATCCAGGAGGCTCAGACCATGGTCACCGGGGCCACCCAGGATTTCAAGGCCATCGGCGAAGCCGCCGCATCGGTCCTCAAGAGCTTCCCGTCGGGCTGAGGATCACACCATGAGCATCACCGTCGCAAACCGCCTCCTCCAGGACCAGGGAGGCCTCTCCGAGCGCTGCCGCCTTGTGCTCCGTTTCATCGACGGCGGCATCGAATGGCTCAACTGGGCCGCCCTCGATCCCGGCGTTTCCTACGCCTTCCCCGACGAGAGCGAGATGCTGGCCGAGATACAGGCTGGTCTGCACGCCAATCGATTCACGCTCCTGCGCGAGCTGAAGGTCATGATCGGACCGGCCAAGCTGATGACGATGAACGAGGCCGAGCTGCGCATCCTGGCCCGAGCCGAGTTGAAGGAGAAGGACGTCAAGTCGACGTTCCATACCCATCGCCTGCTGCAGGCCCAGGGCATTCTCTCCCAGCCGGATTTCGACAAGGGGACCGCCTATCTGAACGAACTGGGTGTCGGGGCCGACCCGATGTTTCAGTTCATGACCTACGAGGACTTGAAGGCCGCCTACGAGCTGTTCAGCGACTTTGTCCGGCAAGATGACGAGGACCTGGCGATAGAGAAGGAGGCCGCCGCCTTCGGCCTTGAGCAGGGCCGCACCCCATGTGAGTTCGCCGACTATTTTCGTGTCTATGTCGGACTGACCAACAAGACCGGACTGGCCAAGACGACCGACCGGCACCGGCAGGCCGAGATTGCAGTGCAAGCCCTCGCGCCAAACCTGTTCGGCCAACTGAACTGTCCGGAAGTGGACGGTCTGGTGCATCCGAAGGAAGTGGCCGAGGCGATCGAGACCTGGCTGGCCTGGGGCAATTCGGTCGGTTTCGCTCGACTGTCGGCGGGGGTGCGCGAGATCGTCCTGAACACCGCCTACGCCGGCGAGACGGGTCACGCAGCCCGGGGTTTCGTCGACCACTATGTGGCCGGATCGCAGCGCCTCCTGTCAGCGGCCCATGTGCACCGGGGCCTGATGGCCCAGGACGGTGCCACCTGCACCTTCCCGATCGAGCACCACAGCCATGAGGCCGAGGTCCAACTCGATCCCTTGGGGATCATCAGCCTGAGCGCGTTCAAGCCCCGGCCCGACCAGGCCCCTCGCGCTCCCGGGCGCGCCAACAAGAAGGAGGACGCATCATGAGTTTCCGCAAGCCCCGCAAGTCTCGCCGGAGCCATACGATCATTGACCACGGGGACCAGCGCCTCGAGGAACGAGCGATGCGGGAAGCCACCCGCGCCGAGGAGCACGCCTCCCGCGTAGTCCACGACGCGGAGGCCTCGATCGCGGGATCCGGACGCCGCCATCCCCACCATCGCCCCGACTCTGCCACCGAGGCGGTAGAGGCGGCCGAGCGCATCGTTCACCAGGCTGAACGCACCGTTGAAGACGCCATCGCCGACGGCATGCGCCATCAGGATCGAGCCATGCACATGGCGGAAGAGGCCATGCGGGGAGCCATTAACGAGGCTCAACGACAAGCTACGCGCGCCGTGAAAGTGGCCGAGTATGCGGTCTCCCGGGACCAGTGACTTTTCGACGCCGCAGGCGTGAGGGCGACGGAAGGATCCCCAGATGGTGATGAAGACGCAACTCCCCGGTCAGGGGGTCAAGCACGTTGTCGTGCTGATGCTCGAGAACCGTGGGTTCGACCACATCATGGGCTGGCTCTACGACGACAAGACCAGGCCCGCACAGATTCTGGGCAGGGAGGGGGACGAGCGCCCTTTCCTGGGTCTGTCCAGCCTGGACCAGCAGACGCTGGCCGCCCTCGCGAACCCAACACCGTCGGGCGGAACGCTGCCGATCAACAAGGGAGCCCGTTCCCCGAAGACGCCGGCCTACAATACGGGCGAAAGCTTCGAGCACATCATGAACCAGGTGTGGACCAAGGGTCTGAAACCCGAGGCGTGGTTCAACCGGGAGGCCCGCGAGGCCCTGATCCAGAAGATGATCCAGGAAGGCCAGCCGACGATGCGTGGCTATGTCCTGGACTATAACCTCGACGTCCAGCAACACATGAAGATCAGCCTGGGCAAGGACGATCTCAGCGAGGTCCTGGACACCTACATGCCCGAGCAGGTGCCCGTGCTGAGCGGCCTGGCGCGCTACTATGCGGTCTCGGACGAGTGGTACTGTTCGGTGCCCAGCCAGACCAACACCAACCGGGCCTTCTCCCTGTCCGGCACCTCACGCGGGATGGTCAACAACAGCTTTTACGACCCCGACACCTGGAATCCCGGGGTGAAGATCATGCGCTGGTGGGAGGGCAAAAGTCACTCCGATGAACTGCCTGTCTCGACCCGCTGCCTGTTCGAGGTGCTGGAACAGCATAACTATGACTGGAAGGTCTACTGGCAGGATACCTGGCCGCCGAAGGTTCTGACGGCGGGTATGGAATGGCAGTACACCCGGACCATGTTCCCGCTGCTTCAGAACAAGAAGTTTGACCGGAATTTCAAACAATTTAATGCGTCGAAGCCGAACAACGACTTCTTCGAGGACTGCCGCAACGGCCGGCTTCCGGCCGTCAGCTGGATCGAGCCGAAATGGGGCGGCGGGGTCGCCTGGAACTCGAAGATGCGGGGCGTCGGCAACGACTACCACCCGGTCTCGGACACCACGGTCGGCGAGGACTTCGTCATGAACGTGTACAACGCCCTGTCCTCCCACGAGAACTGGAAGGACACCCTGCTGATCATCACCTTCGACGAGAACGGCGGCACCTATGACCATATGTTCCCGCCACTGGCCCATCCCTCCCGCACGGACGCCTGTCCCCTGCCCGAGCCCCCAATCGTGCGGGGCGACATGGATGAGGAGACCCGCACACAATTCGGCTTCGGCTTCGCCCAGTTCGGCGTGCGGGTGCCGACCCTTCTGATCTCGCCGCGGGTTCCGCGTGGAACGGTCTTCAGGTCCCGGGAGGATGTTCCTTTCGACCATACGTCGATGATCGCGACCATCCTGAGGATGGCCCAGATCCCGGACGACCAGTGGATGATGGGCGAACGGGTGGCGAACGCTCCAACCTTCGACCACCTGCTCGCATCCGGGCCGGTGGCCGCCATCCCCGATCCCACCGACGCGCTCAAGGTTGGCGGTTTCCGGAATCCCGGCGACGCACTGAACTACAATACCCAGTACATATTCGAATACGTCGGGGATATCTGGCACGCCCAGCCGGGCCCGGTATATCTGGCCAAGGCCGCCTACGGGCGCATGTACGCCTATTCGTATCCGACATTCACCGCCGATCCGGAGGCGGCGATCACCTTCTCGCTCGCGCCGGTCGGCGGGGGCGATGTCGTTACCCCGATCCTCAACATGTCGACCGTACGCATCAAGACCAGCGAGCGCTCGCCGCTGGGCAACAGCCTCCTGACCGTGCGCGCGGAACTGGCCGGCGTCTTCTATGATCATGATGCGACCGATCCGGGTGCCCAGTGGCAGATGCGCCTGTTGTCCAGCCGTGACCGCCGCGACGAGATCCGCGTTGATGATCTGGTCTTCTTCGTCAGCCAGCTCCCGCCGGCCATCTGGCAGAAGTTGTCGGATCAGACCCATCCCGACCCGATGCAACGCCTCCTGCCCTGGCCCAAGGATCCGACCTACGCCACGACCCGTGCGGGCGAATGGGGCCTGTGGCGCATCCGGCCGAAACCGCTGGCCGGTTGACGGGAACCTATTCCGGCATCTGGCCCAGGGCGTGCCAGCGACGGAACTCACGAGGGCTCTGCCCAACGACGCGCTTGAACGATTTCTCGAAATGACTGAGGTCGGCGAAGCCGACGCTGAGCGCCACCTCGGTGATATGGCGCCGGCTGTCGCTCGCGAGCATCTCCTTGGCCTTGTGGATACGAATGCGGCCCAGCACGCCCTTGAAGGGCATGTCCAGCGCCGTGCGGAAAAGGAAACTGATGTGCGACTCGCTGACGTGGGCCTGCCGCGCCAGCTGGGCCAGAGAGATGGGCTCCGCGTAGTGATCGCCCAGGTACAGCAGGGCACGGGCCAGGCCCTCGTGCAGCCGCCCGAGTTCGGTGGCGTCGCGATGCACGGCACAGCGAATCCAGCGGTCGCTCTCCCTTTCCGGTGCCGTCAGCCGGGTCGGTGGCGAACGGTAGGCGGCGGCCACATCCGCGTCCTCCATGATCCATGGCGAATGGAGCAGGATGTCCTCACGCAAGATCTTGCGCCCACCGGTCATGACCGCCAGACGGGCGACCACCCGTTCCAGCTCATAGACGTTTTCGGGCCAGGAATGGGCGCGACAGGCCTCGAGCAATGCCTCGGTCTGTTTGTCTTCAGTACGAAAGCCGTGGCGCTCGAGCGAAGCGCCGATCAGGGCCTCAATATCCTCGGGCCGCTCTCGCAGGGGCGGTGCGGCGATCGGCAGGATGTCCAGTTCGGCGAACAGCATCCTGGAGAAGCCGCCCGCCGTCACCCGTTCGCGCAGGTCGAGCGTCGTGGCCGTGACAATGCGGGCGTTGTTGACAGAACGGCCAACCGACCATTGGTCGAGGTGCGAGTGCATGTGCAGCGGCAGCTGGCGCTGCAGTGAGACGGGCAGTTCGTCGATGCCATTGAGGAACAGGGTGCCACCCGCCGCCTGCTCGAACCAGTCGTCAGGCGTACCGAGCGGTTCGGCGCAGTTCACCTGTACGAAAGGCCCGTCCCGGCGCTTTCCGCCGCAATGGATCGTGGCCGCGAGGGGCAGCTTTTCGGTCCCGAACTCCCCGGACAGCAGAACCGGCAGGTCGCTGCGGGCGGCGTGCTCCAGCAGCCCCTCCAGATGCCGCATTGCCCGGCTCATGCCGACCAGGAGCAGCGGGTGGCCCAGGCGTTTCTCGGTCCAGTCGCGCACGAAATAGCGGTTGATCAGAAAACCGCTATGGCGGGCGAAGGCCGCCAGCCAGGGCGGCGCGTTGCGCCGCCGCTCGCCCTCACTTCTCCAGGCCAGCCAGAGTTCGCCCAAGGGCCGGTCGCCGAAAGAGAGCGGCAGTCGCAACACCCCCGCATCTGGTGTCGGGTCGTGTGGAGGAGGTTTCGGGGTTTCAAACCATTCGGCCGCATGCACAGCCTCATCGACGGAGCGGACGTCGGGCCGGCGGGTTCGCGCGCCTGGCTCCTCATCAACGCTACGCCAGTCAGAGATCAGGGCCCGGCCGGATCGGCGCACGGTAAGGGTCTGCTGCCCGGCGAGGGCCAGTTCGGCCCAGGCCAGATCCAAACGGCGAACCAGGTCCGAGATCAGGTTTTCGACAAGGTCCGGCAGATCCCCGAACGGTCGATTCAAGCGATGGAAGATCTCATCCACCGACACGCTCGATGTCGACCGACCTGTCGATCAGGTGCCCGAACCGGATCCTATTGGGCGCTGCGAACAAGTCCACTCCCGTCGAATGCAGGCTCGGCGGCGCATCGAATTTTTCGCGGAGAGTGGCGTCGCCGCAGTCAGATTGCCCGCCCCCGAGCAGCACCCGACCTAACTAATGATTGTACAATAACGTTAATACCCACTTTACATAGTGTCCTCATGCAAGCCTTGGAGCGCCGGCGTGGGTCCAGCCGGCGGTGGGCGAATTGACCTGCTGTCTCTGTCAGCCGGGCCTTGCCGCTACGGCAAGGCCCGCGCCCAACGCCGCCTCGTGTGTTCCCGCCGCTACCGGGCGGACCGCACCTCGAGCGGCAGGCCCAGGGCCTCCAGCTGCGGACGCACGACCGACGCGTCTCCGACCACGACCCAGACGAACTGGCCGGGATGGATGACCTGGCGAGCCGCTTCATCCAGCTGGGTGGCCGTCAGCGCGCGCGTGCGGCTGGCGAGGGTCTCCTGATAGTCGTCGGGGCGACCGTACAGGGCGTTGGAGCGCAGTGCCCCCAGGATCTGTGCCGAGGTTTCGAAACCGCCGGCCAGCGACCGGGTGTTGCCGTTGATCGTCCGCTCCAGCTCCTGCGGCGTGACGCCGTCGGTGTTCAGGAAGCGGTCGTACTGGGCGATCAGGGCCGCAACCGAGTCACCCGTGCGGTTGGCCTGCACCGGGGCATTGACGATATAGGGCACGCGGTGTTCGAGGGCGTTCACCCCGCCGCGCACGCCATAGGACCACCCCTTGGTCTCGCGCAGGTCCGAATTGATCCGCGACAGGAAGTCCGAACCGAGCGTCACGTTCGCCGCGTTCAGCGCCAGCAAGTCGTCGGTGCCCGAGACAGGCAGGACGGCACCGCCGTAGATCAGCGACTGCGGCGACTGCGGACGGTCGATCAGGACAATGCGGTTGGTCGGCGCGGGCACGGCGGCGTCGGCGAAGTCCTTGCCCCCCCGGGCCGTCGAAGGCGCGCGCCAGTCGCCGAAGGCGGCTTCCAGCTGCGCAGTCACCTGCGACAGCGGCAGGTCCGAGACGACGAAGATCGTCGCATTGTCCGGACGCACCCAGGCGTCATGCTCGGCGATCAGGTCGGCGCGCGTCAGGGACGTCAGGGTCGCCTCGTCGCCCGAACCGGTGAAGGACCGGCCATAGGGGCTGGTCTCGCCATAGATCAGCGGCGGCAGGGCGCGGGCGGCGATGGCACCGGGGTTGGTACGTTCGCTCGCCAGCCCCGACAGGCGCGAGGCGCGGATGCGCTCGATCTCCGCCGGGGCGAAGGCCGGATTGCGCACCACGTCCGACAACAGGGTCAGGGACGGTGCCAGGTTGGCGGTCACGGTCGACAGGTCGGCCGAGGTCCGGTCCATCGAAGCGGCGACATTGACCGAGGCACCCAGGCGTTCCTCTTCCTCGGCCAGCTGGTTGGCGTCGCGGGTCGTCGTGCCCTCATCCAGCAGGTCCAGCATCATGGCGTGGGTGCCGAGGCGATCGGCACGGTCGGCGGCGTAGCCGGCGTCGAACTCCACGGCCACGCGGGTCACCGGCACGGTGTCGACGTGGGCGTAGACGACCTTGATGCCGTTCGACAGGGCGGTGCGCTCAACGGCAGGGAACTCCAGATCCGGCACCTGGCCGATGGCCGGCATCGGATCGCGGGCGACGCGCTGGATCTCGGCGGCCGGAGCCGGGGCCGCGCCCGACGGGGCGGCGGCGGCCTCGACATAGGCTTCGCGCTCGCCGGGCGCGATGGTCATGTCGAACACCGGGCGGGTCAGCCAGCGCTGCATGGCCGCCGTCACCTGGGCCGGCGTGACCGAAGCATAGGCAGCCAGCTCGGTCTTGTAGTGGTCCGGATCGCCCGCATAGAGCTGGCCCTCGGCCAGAACATTGGCCTTGCCATTGACCTGTTCCAGGCTCTGGATCCGGCCCGAGACATAGCGGGTGGCGACGCGGGCGACCTCTTCCTCGGTCGGGCCCCGGGCGATGAAGTCGGCGACGATGGCGTCCAGACGACGGCCCACCTCACCGGCATCCACGCCCGGCTTCACGTTGACCGAGATGTCGAAGATGCCGACGCGGTGGAAGTCGGACAGGGACGACGACACCTCCACCGCCGTCTGCTCGTCGCGGACCAGCAGGTTGTCGAGGCGCGAGGAGGCCAGACCGCCCAGCACCTGGGCACCGACCGAGAGCGGCACGGCGTCGTCGCTGAGCAGGCCCGGCACGGCCCAGCTGCGCGTCAGGCGGGTCGTGGCCACCCGGTCAGTCATCGTCGCCACGATCGGCGCGGCCAGGGTCGGCACGTCGGCCTCGGCCGGGGTGTTCACCGGGCCGCGTGCGATCGCGCCGAAATACCGTTCCATCAGCGGGCGCGCCGTGGCCTCGTCGATGTCACCCGACAGGACGACGATGGCATTGTTCGGGCCGTAGTTCTCGCGGAACCAGTTGCGCACCGTCTCCAGGCTGGCGGCGTCCAGATCGGCCATCGAGCCGATGGTCGAGTGGCGATAGGGGTGGCCTTCGGGGAAGAGGGCTTCCAGCTGGGCGTATTCGAACATGCCATAGGGCTGGTTGTCGCCCTGGCGCTTTTCATTCTGGACCACGCCGCGCTGCAGATCGAGCACGGGCTGGCCGATCTCGCCCAGCAGATAGCCCATGCGGTCGCTTTCCAGGAACAGGGCCTGTTCCAGCGCCGGGGTCGGGACGGTCTCGAAATAGTTGGTGCGATCGAACCAGGTCGTGCCGTTCAGATTGCTGGGGCCCAGGTTGCGCATCCGGCCCAGATAGCTGCCCGGCGCATTCTCGGACCCGCCGAACATCAGGTGTTCGAACAGGTGCGCGAAGCCGGTCGACCCGGCCGGTTCGTCCTTGGAGCCGACATTGTACCAGACCGAAACCGCCACCACCGGTGCCTTGCGATCCTCGTGCACAATGACTGTCAGTCCGTTGTCCAGCGTGAATCGCTTCCACGGAATATTGACCTCCGACACGAGTTCGGCGACGGGCGCGGCGCGGAGCTCGGCGGCCTGGCCCGACGTCGCGGCCGAGGGTGCGGCCTCGCTCTGCGCCAGAACCGGCGCGGCGGGCGCAATGACCGCCAGAAGGGCGGCGAGCGAGATCGAACGAAGACGCATGGGAAACGGTCCTTTTCCTGAAGCGGAGGGACATTACCCGACACCGGCATTCGTGCAATCGCCAGACTGGCCGGACGAGGCTCGAACGCGTCGATTTCAGCGATCGGATGCGGGCGGTGATCCGCTGCAAGCGACGCCGCATGAGCCCACTCAAATCCAGGCCCCCTTGAAAACCGGCAGCACCCGGGACGAGGCCGACCGAAATCAGGCCTTGCGGCCGAACCAGCCTGTGCGCCCGGACGATGGCGGCGGTGATGGCGTGGAAGCGGTGGATGAGGTCAACGCGGGGGCCGGCGCAGAAAAACCTTCAACCGGTCGCTGACGGATGACCAGATTGCGGATCTCTGTCATGTCTTCCATGGCAAACTTCACGCCCTCGCGGCCGAGGCCGGAATCCTTGACCCCGCCATAGGGCATGTTGTCGACGCGGTAGCTGGGCACATCGCCGATCAGGATGCCGCCGACCTCGAGCACGTCCCAGGCCCGCATGGCCTTGTGGATGTCACGGGTGAATATCCCGGCCTGCAGACCGAATTTCGAGTCATTGACCTCGGCCAAGGCGGCCTCGAAATCCGAGAAGCGCGACAGGATGGCCACCGGTCCGAACGCTTCCTCCTCGCGGATCTTCAGACCCCGCCCGACGCCCTCAAGCAAGGTCGCATCCAGCATGGCACCGGTGCGGTTGCCGCCGCACAGAAGGGTCGCCCCGGCGGTGCGGGCCTCATTGATCCAGGCCTCCAGCCGGCTCGCCTCCTTCTCGTCGATCATCGGGCCGATGAAGGTGGCCTCCTCGCGCGGATCGCCGCAGATCAGGGCCTTGGCCTTCTTCACCAGAAGGTCGCGCATCGGACCGTAGATCTCGTCATGGATCAGGATGCGCTGCACGCCGATGCAGGACTGGCCCGACTGGTAGAAGGCCCCGAAGATGATCCGCTCGGCAGCGTCCTCCAGGTCGCTGTCGCGGTCGACGATGACGGCGGCGTTGCCGCCCAGCTCCAGCACCACCTTCTTTTTGCCGGACCTCGCCTTGAGCGCCCAGCCGACGTCGGGCGAACCGGTGAAGGACAGGAGCTTCAACCGATCGTCGGTCGTGAACAGGTCAGCACCATCCCGCGTGGCCGGCAGGATGGAGAAGGCCCCCTTCGGCAGATCGGTCTCGGCCAGCACCTCGCCGATGATCAGCGCCCCCAACGGCGTTCGCGACGCTGGCTTCATCACGAACGGGCAGCCGACGGCCAGCGCGGGCGCGATCTTGTGGGCGGCCAGGTTGAGCGGGAAGTTGAACGGCGAGATGAAGGAGCACGGCCCGATCGGCACCCGCTTCCACATCCCCTGATACCCCCTGGCACGCGCCGAGATATCCAGTGGCTGGACCTCCCCGGTCATCCGCACCGACTCCTCGGCGGCGATGCGGAAGGTGTCGATCAGCCGGGTCACCTCGCCCCGCGAATCCCGGATCGGCTTTCCGGCCTCGATGCACAGGGCATAGGCCAGCTCCTCGGCCCGCTCCTGGAAGCGTTTGACGCAGTGGGCCAGCACTGCCTGTCGCTCATAGGCGGCCATCCTCGCCATGGGCTCCGTCGCCTTGACCGCCGCGCCGATGGCCCGGTCGATCGTGGCGGCATCCGCCATGGCCACCCGCGTCGCCACCTTGCCGGTGTATTTGTCGGTCACCTCCAGATCCTGGTTGGGCGTCAGCGCCTCATTGGCCAGGTACAGCGGATAGGCAGCTTTGAGGGACGGCATGGAACGGCGCTCCGGCGGGGGGTCTGGAGGTTAAACCGGCAAGGCCGCACTAAGTTCGCGGACATCCTTGTTCAGGATGCGGTCATTGTCGGCATAGTCGATGGGCACCTCGACCACATGGACCCCCGGCGTATCAAGGCAGTGTTTCAACAGCGCCGGCATGCCTTCCGCCGACGTCACCCGGTGGCCATGCGCCCCATAGCTCTCGGCGTATTTGACGAAGTCCGGATTGCCATAGGTCAGGCCCCAGTCCTCAAAGCCCATATTGGCCTGTTTCCAGCGGATCATGCCGTAGCTGTTGTCGTTCAGGATCAGCACCACGAGGTTCAGCTTCAGCCGGACCGCGGTCTCCAGCTCCTGGCTGTTCATCATGAAACCGCCGTCGCCGCAGACCGCCATAACCTTGCGGTTCGGGAAGATCATGCTCGAGGCCATGGCCGACGGCAGGCCCGCCCCCATGGTGGCCAGCGCATTGTCGACCAGGAAGGTGTTGGGCATGTGCGCCGGATAGCTGCGCGTGAACCAGATCTTGTAGACCCCGTTGTCGAGGCACAGGATCCCGTCGGACGGCATGACGTTCCGGACCTGGTCGACCAGATACTGCGGATAGACCGGGCAACGCATATCACCGACGGCGGCGGCGGTGTGATCCAGCTCCGCCCTGTGCGCCCGGACCATGGAGTCGAACGTCCAGTGCGGCTGGGCCGCCAGGCTCTCCTTGATCTGCCAGATCGCATTGGCGATATCGCCGACCACCTCGATCTGGGGAAAATAGACTGGATCGACCTCGGCCGTCCGGAAGCCGATATGGATGACGTCGCAACCGCCGGGCTTCATGAAGAACGGCGGCTTCTCGATCACATCGTGGCCGACATTGATAATGACGTCGGCGGCCTCGATGATCCGGTGCACGAAGTCGCCCGACGACAGGGCCGCGCAGCCCAGGTATTTCGGATTGCGCTCGTCGATCACCCCCTTCCCCAGCTGGGTCGTGATATATGGAATGCCTGTTTTTTCAACTAGTTCAGTCAGCATCCTGCTGGTCAACTTGCGATTAGCACCAGCGCCGATAATCAGCAGGGGCGACTTCGCCCGGGTAATGCGGTCGACCGCGACGCGGATCGATTTGTCGTCGGCCACAGGGCGCCGCACCTGGCTGGCGACGATCACCGGCGAGGTCGTCTGCTCATGGGCGACGTCCTCGGGAAACTCCAGATGGGTGGCCCCGGGCTTCTCTTCCTGAGCCAGCCGGACCGCTTCGCGCACCCGCGCCGGGATGTTGTCGGCGGAGGCCAGCTGGTGCGTGAATTTGGTGATCGGCCGCATCATGTCGACGACGTCGAGAATCTGGAACCGGCCCTGTTTGGAGGACTTGATCGGCTTCTGGCCGGTGATCATCAGCATCGGCATCCCGCCCAGTTGGGCATAGGCGGCGGCGGTCACCAGATTGGTCGCCCCAGGCCCCAACGTGGCCAGACAGACGCCCGCCTTGCCGGTATGCCGGCCGTAGGTCGCGGCCATGAAGCCCGCCCCCTGCTCGTGCCGGGTCAGGATGAGCCGGATCTTCCTGCTGCGCGACAGGCTGTCGAGGAAGTCGAGATTCTCCTCACCCGGAACGCCGAATACATATTCGCAGCCTTCCTCTTCCAGGCAGGCGACAAACAAATCCGAGGCCTTGGTCATGATCTTTTCCGTTACGGGGGCACCGGGCGTCGCGGCTGCGGCCCGGACCGGTGAGGAAAGTGGTCCTGGATCGGCGGATTCAGGTAGGATGGCGGGCTGAACGTCCGCGGGTCTGCGCCGTCGCCGCCCCAACGCCACCGCGAGAACGACAACCGCGGCCCCGATGGAAAGCGCACCCGCAATCAGCGGGTTGCTGACCACCGGAAGGAGCGCGTCGTGTATCGATGCAGCGGTCATTCCACCCAGCCTCCACGCGACCGGCACCATGACCCGGAACATTGTTCGTTGTCACGCGGGGTCGCGTCAGGCGAAAGCCCGCGGCCTGCGGCAACGGGCAAACGCCAAAGTGCCCCGCCCTCACCCTGACAGGCACGGTTGCTGCCGCCTTGCGGGACTCCGCGGATCCCGTCCTATGCGGTCTTGCTCATGCGGTCTTGACGATCATCACCCAGATCGCAGCGACCAGCGGTACCGTGGCGATCAGGCCCCAGATGACCCAGGATCGGCAGTCACGCCGGTATTGGGCCGGCACGTCCCCCGTCTCCTCGAACCGCTTCGCCGCCCGCGCCTGGCGAATCTGCAGCGGCAGCAGGATGCCGAGCCACAGCAGACCCGACAGCACAAAGAGCAACTGCCCGTAGAGAAGCCATCGTTCCCCGATCAGGTCCAGCCTGCCGATGAGCGCAGCAGAATAGCCCCCCGCCACGATCAGGATAATGCCCCACAGGGTCAGGCTGAGATCGGTATACGTGACCAGCTTTTGCGCGAAGGCCATGATCTTCGGGTTGCCGGTGCGGTCAGCGAATAATTTCCAGATCGCAGTCGCCGAGACGTTCCCGACCAGCAGGATCACGCCGATGACATGAACGGTTTTCGCAATTTCGTAGAGCATTCGATTGTTTTAGCTTCTGGTTCCGCGGCTGACTGCGACCCTCAGCGCCGCTACCTGAACCCGGACCGGACGGCCAACCCAGCACCAAGGACGGGCTCCCCGGCCAGCCCGAGACTGGCAGGGAAGATGCACAGTTGAGCCTGTCGAACGGGCCGTGGCAAGGATGCTGACAGGTGGGCCGCTCCAGGCCGGAAGCCGCCCGTCCCTGACCGGTTCAGGCAGCGCGATGATCCCTCGATCGCGGCCTTGACGCCCTGGCACGCGCGCGAAAGTGACAACTAAAATGGACACAGGAGTGTCAATCTGGCTTGTCAGTCCGACGAAAACGGTGCGAGATGTCATGGGGGACGTGTGCTCTGGCAGCATCGTCCGGCGAGGGGGCGTGGACCACGATGACGGCGATCCGGTTAGAGGACGAGACGGTCGCGGAACGGCGTGCAGCTCCCAACCTCTATGCGGCTTTCGACGCTTCGGTCACGCGCAAGTCGGGCCTCTCACGACGCTCGGCCGTGCTGCAATCCTTTGGCGGCGCGCGCCCCGACGGAGGCCCCCGATTTGATGCGGATGTGCCGCCGGGCGGCTATCTGTGGTGGTACGTCGACGCTCAGAGCGACTGCGGGCGCTACGGCCTGACCCTGATCACCTTCATCGGCAGCGTCTTCTCGCCCTACTATGCCTGGTCGGGCTGGGCGGACCCGTTCAATCACTGCGCCGTCAATCTGGCGCTGTACCGGCTGGACGGCGGCGCGGGCCGTTGGGCCATGACCGAGCGAACGGAACGCACTTTGACCCGCGATTCCAGCCACATCTCGATCGGGCCCAGCAACCTGTCCTGGGAGGACGGCGTGCTGACGGCGCGGATCGACGAGGTCGCCACCCCCTTCCCCGAGCGGCTGCGCGGAACAATCCGCCTGCGGCCCGAAGCGCTGACGGGTCGCGCCTTCGCTCTGGATGCAGCGCAGGAGCATGTCTGGCAACCGCTCGCTCCCAGGGCACGGGTCGAGGTTTCCTTCGATACCCCCGGGATTTCATGGAGCGGCGACGGCTATCTCGACACCAACCATGGCAGCGAGCCGCTCGAGGCCCGGTTTCGCCGCTGGGACTGGTCGCGGGCGCACACGGACGAGGACGTCCTGCTGTTCTATGACGTGGATCGGCTCGACGGTGCCCGCCACGAACTGGCGCTTCGGGTCAACCGGAGCGGCGAGATCGAACGGATCATGGCCCCGCCCACCCAGGCCTTGCCGCGAACGGTATGGGGCGTGCCGCGTCGGGCTCGTGGGGATGCCGGAGGGCCGTTGAAAGTCACCCGGACCCTCGAGGATACACCCTTCTATTCGCGCTCGGCTCTCGCCGGGAACGTTCTCGGACGTCCGGCCGCCATCTGGCACGAAAGCCTGATGCTGGACCGGTTCAGCAATCCCGCCGTGCGTTGCCTGCTGCCCTTCCGCATGCCGCGGGTGCCCTGGTAACGAACCCTCGTCAGACAGCGTCCTCGAACCAGCTGATGTCCTCGGTGGAAACCTCACCAAATGACCGGCCCGTTGTGAGCGATCTGGCGATGATCTGAAAGGCAGTGACCGGCATGGAGATGAAGGGCCAGGGATCCCCGGGGCTCCAGGTCACATCCCGAGCCGTCAGCAGGGTTGCGACATTCGTCCCGAAACGACTCCGGTCGAAGACGGAGCCCTGGGTCTCGGTCAGGGTCGGATAGAATTGCTGCATCCGGGTCGAAATCCGGAGTCGGGGCGGTGGCGAGGCCGGGTCGAGGGTCGCCGCGGCCAAGTCCGCCGTCTCGATGAAATGGACGCCGCTGGTCACTCTCGGATTGCACTCAATGGCATAGGGAACCCCCTCGCCGTCGACAATGAAATCGAATGAAATGAAGCCCGTATGGTGGGTTCTGGCGACGAAGTCTTCGACCCAGGCCGTGACGGCAGGGTGTTCCACCCGCTCGAACGCCACGGCGACCGTGCCTGACATAATGAGACCGCGGTAGACTACGGTGGTGGCGACCCGCCCCGCGTGGGCGATCGAAAAGGTGCTGAAATGATCGCCTTCAATGCGCTGCTGAACGATCTGTCGGGCGTCGCCGCTGGCCGGGCGCGGCGGGGTGCCGGCCAGCCCGAAGGCAAGGCCCCGGCCTGAACAGGACAGGGCCGGCTTGACGACATAGTCACAGCCCATGGCCAGCGCCTGCGCCTCGGCACTGCCCAGCGCAGCGGTACGCGGAACGGTCAGGCCAAGACCGTCGGCGAGCGCGGCGAAACCCTGTTTGTCATGAAGCACCAGCAGTTCATCGACCGGCGGCGCGAACAGGGACACCCCTGGAGGAAGCCTGTTGCGAAGATGGGCGACGTGCATCGTCTCTTCGGACAGCGGCAGGATCAGATCCACGCCGTCACGGACGACGATATCCAGAAGGGCCTCAAGGTAGGCCGCCTTGCCGGCCGAGGGTGCGGGTGTCACCCGGCTGAACGCAACCGTGTTTGAGGCGCCCGTCAGATGTCGCCCGAACGGCTCCGCGACAATGACCGTCCAGCCCCGGGCGCGAAAGGCGCGCGCAAAGTCCAGCGCCTTGGGCAGTCGACCGATGGTGATCAGAACGGTCCCGGGGCTCACGAGAGCCTCCCGACCCGACGGACCCGCACCATGACTTCTTCCGCCGGCCGCGTGGTGAGGCGGGCCACAGGACGCACCCGCTCCGGCCGTTCGACGGTGAAGCGATACCGGCGCATCAGACGTCCCAGAATGAGGGTGGCCTCGGTGGTGGCGAAGGCGGCCCCGACACAGACGCGGCGACCGATCCCGAAGGGAATATAGGCACCCGGGGTCATCTCGTGCTCGCGCTCGGGCAGGAAGCGATCCGGATCAAAGGCATGGGGATTCTTCCACAGTCGACTGTGACGGTGGACGACCCAGGGCGCGATCATGACCATCGAGCCGCGGCGAAGTTGATAGCGACCGAACTTGACGGGCTTGAGGGCCACGCGCGGCAGGAAGGTGATCGGCGGATAGAGCCGGAGTGTCTCGCGAAACACATTCCGCGCGAAGGTCAGATGTCGTGTCTGCTCGAACGTGATGGGCGCGTCCGGGGCCCCCGTCCCGACCTCGGCTTCCATGCGATCGGCCACCTCGGGCCGCATTGCCGCGATGAAGACGGCCCAGGTCAGGGCGCTCGCGGTCGTCTCGTGACCGGCAAGGAAAAAGACCCCCAGCTGGTCGATCAGTTCCTCGCGCGTGAAGGCCGCCCCATCCTGGGGATCTCTGGCCCCGATGATGCTTGCAGCGATGTCGTCAAAGGTCGCTCCGGCGGCAAGATGGCGGTCCAGCAGGACGCCGATGTGCCGGCGGATCCGGTCACATGCGTCGAGGACAGGCCGGCTCTGGGGAATGGCCGTGAACGCCTTGTCGAAGATGAGTCGACGCAGCTCGACATGGGCCACACTGCGTTCGAAGACGGCAAAGGACTCGAACACGTCTCGCGCCGTGTCATTGGCAAGCGATGCGGAGAAGACCGTGCGGCAGATGATGTCGGCCGTCAGCTGGCCCAGCATCAGGTCGAGAGAAAAGGCCTCGCCCGTGCGGCAACGCTCATCAAGACGGGCCTCCATGTCGTCGATCGCCGCCGACATCGCCGGGAAGGCGATGCTGAGACGCATATGGGAAAACGCTGGGTCGACCATCCTGCGCTGGGCCCGCCAGCGATCGCCTGCCGAGACGAAGATACTGTCGCCGACAAGCGGCTCCAGCGCTCCGACCATCAGATCGCTCTTTGGGAACACATCATCCGGGTCGGCCAGAATGGCCCGGATGTGTTCCGGGTCGTTGACGATCAGGATGAAACGGCGGGAATAACCGAGCGGACCGAACGGGACTTCATAGGCCGAGGCCGGCAGCAGACTCAGCAGATTACCCTCGCCGCGCAGGGCCGTTCGAACGAGGGCGGCGAGCGGCGGCAACGGGTCCGGCCCGGGCGGCTCATACAGGTCAGGCGAGCCCAATGCCCAGTCCTCGTTCACAGCAGATTTTCCTTACGAACCATCCCGATCCCTTGAATCTTTGGCCACTCCGCTGAAGGATGAACAGACCGCCAGACTTCGCCTTCCGCAAGGGTCGAATATGTATCTCCTGTTCAAGGGTCTGATTGCGGTTCACATCGCGTTTGGCGTGGTGGGTCTGGCCAGTTTCTGGGTTCCCGTTTTCAGCCGAAAGGGGTCTCCGGTACATCGGCTCTGGGGCCGTGTCTTCGCGCGCGCCATTCTGGTAGCCGGCGGCATCGCCATCCTGCTTTCGCTCTGCACCCTCTACGATCCCTTGGGGACCCACCCTCACCTGCAGGACCCGGTGTTCGTCCGCGGCATCTTCGGCGTGCTGATGTTCCATCTCGGCGTGCTGACCGTGAACCTCGCCTGGTACGGTCGGGAGGTTCTCAAGAACAAGTCCGACCCGGTCCGAAACCGGCGCGGCATCAATCTCTATCTGCAACTTCTTCTCGCGCTGGCCGCCGTCGCCTGCGTGGTCGAAGGGCTCACGATCGGTCAGCCCCTGATCGTCGCGGCCTCCGTGATCGGGTTCGCGACCGTGGCGACCAACCTCATGCACATGCTGAACCCCGCTCCCCCGCCCAAGGCCTGGCTGAAGGAGCATGTGAAGGGGATCGTGGGTGCCGGGATCTCCGTCTACACGGCCTTCTTCGCCTTCGGGGCCGTTCGCTTCATGCCGGAAATCGCCCTCCACCCCGGACTTTGGGCCATCCCGTTGGCAATCGGCCTCGCCCTGATCCTCTACCACTACTGGAAGATCGGTCAGTCCGGCTCCCGGCTCGGGAAGCTGGCGACCGGCGAATGAAAGACCACACGGTTCTGGTCATCGGCGCGGGCATGGGCGGGCTCGCAGCCGCTATCGACCTCGCGCGTGCCGGCTGTCAGGTCACGGTGATCGAGAAGGCCGCGACGCCGGGTGGCAAGATGCGACAGCTTCATCCCGGCGGCGGGCCGGGTATCGACGCAGGCCCCACAGTGTTCACCATGCGGTGGGTGTTCGAGAGCCTGTTCGCCGATGCCGGCGCGTCGCTGTCGGACTATGTCACGCTCGGGACCGCAGACGTGCTGGCACGGCATGGCTGGACCGACGGCTCGCGGCTCGACCTGTTTGCAGACATGGAACGGTCGATCGCGGCCATCGGCGAATTCGCCGGCAAGGCGGATGCCGAGGGCTATCGGGCCTTCTGTGCCCGGAGCGAGGCGATCTACGCCGTGCTGCAGGACTCCTTCATCTGTGCGCAGCGCCCCGGGTTATTGGACATGGTGCCACGGGTCGGGCTGGCGGGGATCCCTGCCCTGCTGAATACCGCGCCCCACCAGACTTTATGGGCCGAGCTGGGCCGCTATTTCAGGGATCCGCGCCTGCGTCAGCTGTTCGGGCGATACGCGACCTATACCGGATCGTCGCCTTTCGCCGCCCCGGCGACCCTGATGCTGATCGCCCATGTCGAGAAGGAAGGGGTCTGGTTCGTCGAGGGCGGCATGGTCAAGGTCGCACGCGGAATGGAATCCCTGGCCCGGTCGCTGGGCGTGACCTTCCGTTACGGTGAGGGAGTGCGTTCGATCCTGCAGGACGCTGGCCGGGTCTCCGGGGTGGAACTGGAGTCCGGCGAGACCATCGCGGCACGCTCTGTGGTCTTCAACGGTGACATCTCGGCCCTGAGGGGCGGGCTGGTCGTCGGCGATCGACCGACGGGTCCACGGCCGGTTGCTGCAAGGGATCGTTCCCTGTCGGCGCTGACATGGTGCGCTTCAGCAAAGACGCGCGGCTTTCCCCTGTCGCACCATACGGTCTTCTTCTCGGGGAATTACAAAGAGGAATTCCGGCAGGTGTTCGGGCGGCAATCAATCTGTGAAGAGCCCACCGTCTATGTCTGTGCCCAGGATCGTTCCGGGGACCGGGCACCGCCAGGCGAAACGGAGCGGCTGCTGTTGCTGGTCAATGCGCCCGCGACCGGAGATCAGGCGTCGTTCGACGCTTGCCGTGTCGAAGACGTCCGCCGAAGGGCATGGGCGGTGCTCGAACGCTGCGGGCTGAGCGTCGAGGCCGTGGACGGCGAAGCCATCTCCACCACGCCGGACGATTTTGAACAGCTGTTTCCCGCCAGCGGCGGGGCCCTGTACGGGCGCGCCAATCATGGACTCATGGGCAGTTTCCAGCGGCCCGGCCCGGAGAGTGGTCTTGACGGCCTGTATCTTGCGGGCGGTGGGGTTCACCCCGGGCCCGGTATTCCCATGGCGACCCTGTCCGGCCGGCTTGCGGCGATGCGCCTTCTGGGAGAGGCAACCGGGTCCCGGACCGGATGGCGGCTGCCGCAGAGCGCGGCCCCGCCTTCCGGTCCGGATTTGGCAGGGCGAGCCCGCTGAAAAGTGCTCACGCTTTTTCCGGTGAGGTCCTAGAGAATCGCCGACGGAAGACAACAGGCTTTGCGATTGAAAAACCGCGCCGGATACGGTCCCGGGGCGCACAAGGCGATGGAGGCGGTGGCGTGAACAGCGAAGGCACACAATGCGCAGCCTCCTGCCGCCCGAGGGGGCTGGCCGAGGGCCGCTTCATTGATGGCGTGCAGCTCCGGCCGGACCGACCGCGTGCTCCGTGGCGCGCCTGATGACAGCGAATCCTGATTTCGATCTGATCCTGGTCGGAGGTGGACTCGCATCCAGCCTGATCGCCTGGCGTCTGGCGATTGACCGGCCCGAAGTCCGCGTCTGCGTGGTTGAACGGGACGGCACACTGGGCGGAAACCATACCTGGTCCATATTCGACAGCGACATTGCCCCCGTCGACCGGGAATGGCTGACCCCCGCGATCGGGCATCGCTGGCCGGACGGCTACGACGTCTATTTCCCGCGGCGAAGCCGAACGCTCACCACCGGTTACAGCAGTTTGACATCCGAACGACTCCACGCGGCCGTCGCCCCGCTGCTGGGCGATCGGTTGATCCTGGGCGAGGCCGTCGGGGTGGACCCGCAGGGGGTGACCCTGTCCGACCAGCGCCGGCTCACCGCCCATGGCGTGATCGATGCCAGGGGCCCCAAGGCCACCCCGGCCCTTGATCTGGGCTGGCAGAGCTTTGTCGGGCAAACGGTTCGACTGGCCGCGCCCCATGGCCTGACCCGGCCGACGATCATGGACGCCACGGTCGAGCAGTTCGGCGCCTACCGGTTTGTCTATCTGCTGCCGTTCGATGCCAGAACGGTGATGGTCGAGGACACCTATTATACCGACAGTCCGGTGCTGGACCGGCCGGCCCTCAAGCAACGGATCGACGGCTATATCCGGTCGCGGGGCTGGACCGTTGAGGCGGTGGTCGCCGAGGAAGAGGGCGTGCTGCCGATCGCCATGGACGGCGACATCGACGCCTTCTGGGCGGACGGTCCACCCGTCGCGCGCGCAGGACTTCTGGCGGGTCTGTTTCACCCCGTGACCGGCTACTCCCTCCCGGATGCCGTACTGCTGGCCCGGCTGATCGCGAATCAGGACGACCTGTCCTCCGCCGCCCTGAGACGACTGACCGAGACCTATTCCAGGCGGGTGTGGCGGGATCGGGCCTTTTACCGTCTGCTGAACCGGATGTTGTTCAGGGCGGCAGACCCTGGCCAGCGATGGCGCGTTTTCGAACGGTTCTATGGATTGTCGGACGGCGTCCTGCGGCGCTTCTACGCAGGCAGGAGTACCCGGCTCGACAAACTACGTATCCTAACGGGAAAACCCCCCGTGCCCTTCGGCCGGGCGCTGCTGCAGGTCCGCGAGACAGGACGAGGAAGTCGATCATGAGAGACGTTACGGCGAAACGCGCGGTTGTGATCGGTGCAGGGTTCGGCGGGATTGCCCTGGCCATCCGACTGCAACGCGCCGGCGTGCAGACGACCCTGGTCGAAATGCGCGACAAGCCGGGCGGTCGCGCCTACGTCTGGAAGGAGCAGGGCTTCACCTTCGATGCGGGACCAACCGTCATCACCGACCCGGACTGCCTGGCCGAGCTGTTCGAGGGCACGGGGTCCGAGCTCAAGGACTATATCGACCTGATGCCGGTCGACCCCTTCTACCGGCTCTGCTGGGAGGACGGCGTCCAATTCGACTACAACAACGACGAGGCGGCCATGGAGCGCCAGATGGCGGCCTTGAATCCGGCCGATGTCGAGGGCTACCGGCGTTTCCACGCCCATTCCGAAGCCCTGTATCAGGAGGGTTATGTCAAACTTGGTTCGGTGCCGTTCCAGTCGTTCTGGACGATGATGAAGGCCGCCCCTGTCCTGGCCCGGCTCGAGGCGTGGAACAGCGTCTATGACATGGTCGCCCGCTACATCCAGGACCCGCACCTGCGTCAGGCATTCAGCTTCCACACGCTTCTCGTCGGGGGAGATCCGTTCAAGTCCAGCTCGATCTATTCGCTCATCCATGCGCTGGAGCGGCGCGGAGGCGTCTGGTTCGCAAGGGGCGGGACCGGTGCCCTGATCGCGGGCCTCGTTCGCTTCTTCGAGGACCTCGGGGGCTTCGTCCGACTGAACAGCGCTGTTGAGCGGATCGAGACCGAAGGCGAGCGGGCCACGGGCGTGACCCTGGCGGGAGGCGAGGTCATTGCCGCCGACATGGTCGCCTCGAACGGCGACGTGGTCCACACCTACGAGAAACTGCTGGGCCGCACGCCACGCGGGAAGGCGAAGGCGAAATCCCTGAAATCCAAACGCTTCTCAATGTCCCTTTTCGTGCTGCATTTCGGCACGTCCACGCCCCAGAAACAGCTGGCCCATCACACCATCTGCTTCGGTGCCCGATACCGCGAACTGATCTCGGAGATCTTCGCCGGACCGACCCTGCCGGAGGACTTCTCCCTCTATCTGCACGCCCCCTGCGCCACCGATCCCTCGATGGCACCGGACGGCATGAGCAGCCACTATGTCCTGTCCCCCGTGCCTCACCTCGGGGCCGCCGACATCGACTGGTCGGTGAAAGGGCCCGAATACCGCGAGAAGATCCTCGACTATCTCGAGGAACGCTACATGCCCAACCTGCGCCGCGATCTCGTCACCACACGCATCTGGACGCCGCAGGATTTCAAGGACGACCTCCACGCCCATCTGGGTTCGGCCTTCTCGCTGGAACCGATCCTTGCCCAGAGCGCCTGGTTCAGACCGCATAACCGCGACGATGTGATCCCGAACCTTTATATTGTCGGTGCCGGCACCCATCCGGGTGCAGGCATTCCCGGGGTGGTCGGTTCGGCCAAGGCCACCGCGGGCCTGATGCTGGAACAGGCCGCCGCGGGGCGATGACGAAGGCCGACCTGGCGCGTGTGTCGCGCCGGGTCAGTGACTGACGGGTCGACGCTACCGGACAGGTGCCCACAGAGGTCTGCGGGCGCGGTGACAAGGCTCATTATCCCCGGAGCGCGACGGCACCGCGGCTGTGGCTGGGGGACACGGGGCTCACCGCATTCTAGTTGGCGCGCCAGCCCCATGTATCCGAAGTCCCGTCCGCGCGCCGGTCTGTGATCGTGTGGGTCGTCCTGACGTGGGTGAGGTCGCAAACCCCGCGCGTCTCGCCGTAGCTGATCGGAAGCGCTTCGCCGTTTATCTCGGCCACCAGATGTTTGAGGGACAGCGCCTCAATCTGATAACCCCTCAAGATAAACAGCTGCATTTGCCCGAGCTGGTGCGAAGCCCAGTTCGTGTGGTTTGCGAAATCCGCCGAAGACCAGGCAGAGATGTGCCCAAGGTACCATGGCGAGGCGTTTATGATCATCGCTTCAGGCGTGACGATCAGTATGTACGACGACCGATAGGTCAGAAAATCGATTATATCGACGCCTTCGGATTTCCGCATGTGCTCGATCACATCGCCCATGATGACGACATCAAAGGTGCGCGTCGGGTGCTGTTCAATCAGGTCTTGAGCCCCGATCTCCAGAACCTCGTCGTAGACCTCGTTCAGGCCGTGAGCGATGATGCTTTCCCGGTCGGGTTCCAGGGCTGTGATCCGGGCGGCGGGAAACAGGCTTCGAACCATCCGTCCGTATTTCCCGGACCCGGCCCCCACATCGAGGACCGTAGCCGGGGCCACACGCTGAAGAACCTTGCTGATCACCTCATCGTAGGTGGTGAAAGAGTACGCACGATCGGTATCCATCGCCAGCTAACGACACGGACGCCGCCGGGTTCCGGTCTGCCTCCGGGGGTGACCGGAAACATCACCGCGCGGGTCCTGACGGTCTGTCGCCTGGTGTGGCCAGCGGATCGCCGCTGTCGGCCATTCCCCGTTACGGGCCCGGCCCGCCGCCAGCATTCAGGAACTGCCGTCACCGGGCCCATTCAATGAGGCGACCGGAGCCGACCGTCCGTTCAGCTCACCGGTTGCCCGGCCCGGGCCCGGGCGAGTACCGCGGCGAAATCGATCGGGTCCAGCGTCAAGGTGGGGGCAAAGCCACCTTCTGACACCAGGCCGCTGACAAGGTTACGGACCGCGGGGAACATCGCCTCACCGCCCTCAACCAGCAGCCGTCGCTCCAGCGCCTCAGGCGCGATGCCGCTGACGTCGCAGACACAGCGGTAGGTAATCTCGATCAGGAAAACAGCCATGCCCTCGGCCGACACCTTCACTGTCAGGCGCATGTCGACGTTGGCGTGACCGTCCTCGCGGGGCTGGCTGACCATGTCCACCGACTTCTCGATCGACAGCGGCCCCTGGGGCGCACGACCGCGCTTTGCGGCTGGATTTTCGAAGGACAGATCGACCAGATACTGGTTGATCACGGTCAGGGCCGGGGCAAGGTTATCGGTCATGAATCCCACTGTGTGCTTCCCGCGGGCATCGATGCGGATACCGGAAGCGTCTGGCGGTTTATCGCCGACGATCGTCGCAAAGACAATCAGGCCGGCAGATTTCAACCGGCCCTCTCGACCGAAGCCACAAGGTTTGTCGACAGGCAACGGCAACTCGCCTAAAAGTGGGGCGGGGCCTGACGGAACATATAGTTGACCATGTCGAGATCCGTAGTCGCCCGGCTGATGCTGGTGTCCGCTCTCCTGCTGCCGGCACAGTCGGCGTCAGCCCAGTATGTTGCGGGCAATATCGGCTCGATGCCGGGCTCGACGGAGCAGCGCCTTGCCGACGCCCTGGGCTCGATCGGCATGACCCGCTGTACCTCCCGGGCCGTCCAGGTCGGCCGCTTCCTGATGGAGGGCTCGGACGCCAATTTCACCGTCCAGCCCCTCGGTCCCAACGGCGACATGTGGCCGACCGTGATCACGATGGAATCGTCCCACCAAACCAACGGGACCACGCGGCTGTCGATGATCAGCATTTCGCCCAACTGCGCGGGCTTCTACCAGCAGACCATCTACTGGAGCCAATCCTGCGCGACCTTGCGCAATACGACGTTCGCGGCCTTCACCGGCACGCGGCGGCTGCTCGCCAACGTCACGGTCGGCGAACTGGACGTGGCGACCCAGCTCTATCTGATGCCGGCCGGCGCGCAGGGCTGCGTGTCGGTCAAGAAAGAGCTGTTCCGCTAGGGCGACAAGCTGGATCGCGGACGGGGGCGCGCCCCCGTCAGGCCTTGAACATCAGCCCCTGGTGCAGGTCGATGTTGTGCTGGGCTGTAGGTTCCAGCTGGGCGAACAGCCGGGCGTTCATCGCCCGCGAGTCCTCCAGGGTATCGGCATGTGTCGCATGGGCCCGGATCAGGGCCGCAGCGCCCGACTCCGGATTGAAGTCCTCGTAATAATACCCGTAGTCCTTGAGGAATGCCGAGTTGTGGATCAGCGGATAATCGCCTGAAAGGACCTCATAATACAGATAGTTGAGGCCGTTTTCCCACTGATGGGTGACGATCGCGTCGCAGTATTTGGCCATAAAGACCCAGCTGATATAGCGATCTTCTACCGTCAGCTTGCCGTCCTTTTGAAGCGTCAACAGGTTGGCGAAGCGGCGGAAATGTTCGTTCTCTGCGAACTGTCGTGCACTCGACACCATCAGCGACTGAATGATCTCGGGCTTCTCGCGGTACGCCGCCTCCGTCACGAGCATCGGATAGTGGCTGGTCTTCATCACCGTGTTGTTGGGATCCATGACCCCGATCCGCCAGGCCGGGGACGGCGGGTTAAAGCCGAATTTGATCGTCTCGGACGGTTTCAGCACGTCCCGGAGAAGCGGGCTCCAGATCTGCGGAATCTCGATCACGGGACAGCGGTAAATCGTCCGGCACCAGCCCGCATATGTGTTCATATGCTGCGACGTGACCCAGATTTGATCATAGCAATCAAAGTCGTCGTAGGTCTCGGCTGTCGGCTTCGGCGGCTTGGCGACAATGTCGGCCATGGAGATCACCGCGCCGTTGCCACCCTTGTACAGGATGACCTTGCAGCCGCGTTCACGCAGGCGCTTGAGCACCGAGACATTGATGGCCGCCCCGATGATGATCAGATAGTCGAGCTCGGGCTCGACGTCGGGAAGGGTCCGGAACGCCGTCAGCGGCACGCCGAAGGTCTCACCCGTAATCGGCTCTTCCGGGAAGCGTTCCGCCACCATCCAGACATTGGCGCAGTCCTTGGAGGCCTCGAACAGCTTGTACAGGTGCCACACGTTCTGACGCAGGCCGTTGGTGAACAGCGCCAGGTCGCCGCCCGTCTTGATGGAGATGGTGATGCCGACGTTGTAACCGCGCTTCTTGGGCGGCTTGGCTTTCTTGGGCGTGCTCACAGCCGGGGCCTCGTGGACATGACTTCCTCAATCCTCTGGGAATAGGCCTCAAGCAGGTCGGGGTTATCGGGGTTGAAACGCCACAGGACTTCTGCCGCCCGGCGGCGGTAGTCGTCAATCACGGCGTCGTGCCCCTCGATCGCGGCGAGAATGGCGTCCCCGCCCGAAACCGGGTCGAAACTGTCATAGAAATAGCCGACATCCCGGATCGCGGCCGAGTTATGGACCAGCGGCCAGCCGAGATAGAGAATATCCCAGTACAGATAGTTGAGTTCGTTCTCCCATTGATGGGTGACGACCAGATCGATGTGCCGTCCCATGACGTCGGGAACAGGGTGACGCCCCTCGAAGAACAACTTCTTGTCCCGTCCCAGATCCAGCGCATCGCGGATACTCAGGGCATGGCTGTTGTCGCGCAGGTGAAGCATGTTGAACAGCAGCACCGACTTGATGCTGTCCGGCTTCTTTCGATAGGCCTCTTCCGCCGATAGCAGGGGCAGGTGGAAGGTCTTGATGGTGTTCACGTTCGGCTCGAACACCCCGATCCGCGCCGGAGCGCCTTCGCGGGCCCGCCAGAATGCCGGCCGGCCGGACCGCATCATCGCGGTGTTGATGCAATAGGGCGACCAGATGTGCGGCACCTGCCGCACCAGATCGGAGCGCACGATCTGGGCGTGGCCGCGGCACATGTTCCAGTGCTGGGGGGTCATCCAGACGGCGTCGAATCCGCCGTGAATGGGCATGTCGCCATTCGTCGAGCCGATGGCCAGGGACTCGAAATTGTTCACGACGGCATTGCCCGCCATGTAGGACACGAGGCGGCCGCCGCGTCGGCGCAGGCGCTCGGCCTGGTCGGGATAGAGGGCCCGGGAGCCGAGCTCGATGATCAGATCGAGGGTGTCGACCGCGTGGTCGAGCTGGATCACCCTGAGGCCGAACATCTCACCGAGGACATTGTTGCCGCCCGGCGGGCCGGCGACCAGCACCACATCCTCGACGAGGTTCAGGCGCTGAAGGACGAAGGCGAGGTAGGCGACGTTCTGGCCAATTCCGTACGACCAGATGGATCCGATTTCGCTGGTATCACCACCGACGACGGTGATGCCGACCTTGAGTTTCTTGGACACGGGCACGGTCTCGCGGCTTGTTCAGGAGGACCCCGCCGAGGCGGAAAAGGTCCAGTGCTCAAAAGAATGGGGCGGCGTGAGTGATCACGCCGCCCCTTCCTTATCAGGTTGGCTGTCGGGTTAGGGGAACTTGATCCCGATCCCGACCGAGCCGCCGACCGTACCGTTACCGGCAGCGATGCCGGCTCCGATGGCGATGTTTTCGGTCGGACGGTAGCGGTAGCTGACCGCGCCCGCCGTCTCGCCTTCGAAGGCACCGACACCGACCGTGAAGCCCTGCTCTCCAACACCCAGCGGCAGGTCAACTGCCGAGAGCGCGAAGGACATCGCGACACCGCTGTAGGCTTTCTCGAGTTGACCCACGTTGACGGCGTCGAACTGGTTGATGCCGTCCGCGACGTTGGTCAGGCGACGTTCCGCACCCGGGGCCCCGAAGGACACCGTGTTCGGATCGCTGGCGATCGAGCCGGCACCGATGGCGACCGAGTTGGTCCCCGTGGCCTGGGCGCCTTGACCCAGAGCCGTCGAGTTCGCACCGGTGGCCTTGGCGCCTTGGCCGAGGGCCGTTCCGTTGGCACCCGAGGCGATCGCCCCGTTGCCGTAGGCCGAGGAGTTGCTTCCCGAAGCCGAGGAACCCGTCCCGAAGGCCGAGCTGCCCGTACCGGTGGCAGCGCCGACACCCAGAGCCGCGAAGCGGTTGTCGACCGAGGTCGACAGGGTCGAGATGCTGCCGGCCAGGGAGGCGTCGCCGGACACGCGGCTCGAGTTGGCAGCGGCGACCGAGGTGGTCAGCGATGCGTCGCCCGAGGAGCGTGCGGTCTCTTCCGTGCTGACCCGTGTGGTCAGCGAGGTGTCGGCCGAGGCGCGGGTGGTTTCTTCGGTGCTGACCCGTGTGGTCAGAGCCGTGTTGAGGGCGGCCAGCGAGACGTCGGCGGTCGAACGCGTGGTCTCTTCCGTGCCGACCCGTGTGGTCAGCGAGGTGTCGGCCGAGGCGCGCGTGGTCTCTTCCGTGCTGACCCGTGTGGTCAGCGAGACGACGGCCGCCGAACGCGTGGTCTCTTCCGTGCTGACCCGTGTGGTCAGCGAGGTGTCGCCCGAAGCGCGTGCAGTCTCTTCCGTGCTGACGCGGGTGGTCAGCGAGACGTCGGCGGTGGAACGCGTGGTCTCCTCGGTGCTGACCCGGGTGGTCAGCGAGGTGTCGCCAGCGGCACGGGTGCTTTCCTCGTCGCTGACCCGTGTGGTCAGCGAGGTGTCGGCGTCCGTGAGCGAGACGTCGGCGGAAGCGCGGGTGCTTTCCTCGGTGCTGACGCGGGTGGTCAGCGAGGTGTCGCCGGCGGCGCGAGTGACTTCCTCGGTGCTGACGCGGGTGGTCAGCGAGGTGTCGCCGGCGGCGCGAGTGACTTCCTCGGTGCTGACGCGGGTGGTCAGCGAGGTGTCGCCGGCGGCGCGGGTGACTTCCTCGGTGCTGACGCGGGTGGTCAGCGAGGTGTCGCCCGAAGCGCGTGCCACTTCCTCACCGCTGACGCGGGTGGTCAGCGAGGTGGTGAGCGTGGTCAGCGAGACATCACCCGAAGCGCGGGCGCTTTCTTCACCGCTCACGCGGGTGGTCAGCGAGGTGTCCGCGTTGGTCAGCGAGACATCACCCGAAGCGCGGGTGCTTTCTTCGCCGCTGACGCGGGTGTTCAGCGAGGTGTCGGCCGAGGCGCGGATCGAGGCTTCGGCAGCACCGGCTGTGGCCAACGAGGTGTCGGCCGAGGCGCGGGTCGAGGCGCGGGTCGAGGCTTCGGCAGCACCGGCTGTGGCCAGCGAGGTGTCGGCCGAGGCGCGGGTCGATTCCTCGTTGCTGACACGTCCGGTCAGCGAAACATCGGCCTGGCTGCGGGTCGAGGCTTCGTTGGTGATGCGCGTGTCCAGCAGGGAGTCGACGCTGGCCCGGACCACGATCTCGGTCTGGAGCGCGGCGGTGAGCGAGGCGTCGCCGGAGACGCGCGACGAGCTTTCAACCGAGACACTGGCACCCAGGGAGACGTCCCCGGAGGCGCGTGCGCTTTCTTCACCGCTGACGCGGGTGGTCAGCGAAGTGTCGGCGTTGGTGAGCGAGACATCGCCCGACGTCCGGCTCGAGGCTTCGCTGGAGACCGAAGAGGTCAGCGAGACATCGCCCGAAGCGCGTGCGCTTTCTTCGCCGCTGACGCGGGTGGTCAGCGAAGTGTCGGCGTTGGTCAGCGAGACATCACCCGAAGCGCGGGCGCTTTCTTCGCTGCTGACGCGGGTGGTCAGCGAAGTGTCGGCGTTGGTCAGCGAGACGTCACCCGAAGCGCGGGCGCTTTCTTCGCTGCTGACGCGGCCGGTCAGCGAAGTGTCACCCGAGGCGCGGGTGCTTTCCTCGTTGCTCACGCGGGTCGTCAGCGAGGTGTCCGCATTGGTCAGCGAGACATCGGCAGAAGCGCGGGTCGAGGCTTCGGCCGAGTTGCCCGAAGCCAGGGACGCATCGGCGGATGCGCGCGTGCTTTCTTCACCGCTGACGCGGGTGGTCAGCGAGGTGTCGGCGGCGGTCAGCGAAACGTCGCCCGACGTACGGCTCGAGGCTTCACCGGAGACCGAAGCGGTCAGCGAGACATCGCCCGACGTACGGCTTGAGGCTTCATCGGAGACCGAAGCAGTCAGCGAGACGTCGCCCGAGGTACGGCTCGAAGCTTCGCTGGAGACCGAAGAGGTCAGCGAGACGTCACCCGAAGCGCGGGCGCTTTCTTCACCGCTGACGCGCGTGGTCAGCGAGGTGTCCGCGGCGGTCAGCGAAACGTCGGCGGAAGCGCGGGTGCTTTCTTCGCCGCTGACGCGCGTGGTCAGCGAGGTGTCGGCGGCGGTCAGCGAAACGTCACCCGAGGTACGGCTCGAAGCTTCGGCGGAGACCGAAGCAGTCAGCGAGTCGTCGCCCGAGGTACGGCTCGAAGCTTAGGCGGAGACCGAAGCGGTCAGCGAGACATCACCCGAAGCGCGGGCGCTTTCTTCACCGCTGACGCGCGTGGTCAGCGAGGTGTCGGCGGCGGTCAGCGAGACGTCGCCCGAAGCGCGGGCGCTTTCTTCACCGCTGACGCGCGTGGTCAGCGAGGTGTCGGCGGCGGTCAGCGAAACGTCGCCCGAAGCGCGGGTGCTTTCTTCACCGCTGACGCGCGTGGTCAGCGAGGTGTCCGCGGCGGTCAGCGAAACGTCGGCGGAAGCGCGGGTGCTTTCTTCGCCGCTGACGCGGGTGGTCAGCGAGGTGTCGGCGGCGGTCAGCGAAACGTCACCCGAGGTACGGCTCGAAGCTTCGGCGGAGACCGAAGCAGTCAGCGAGTCGTCGCCCGAGGTACGGCTCGAAGCTTCGGCGGAGACCGAAGCGGTCAGCGAGACGTCACCCGAAGCGCGGGCGCTTTCTTCACCGCTGACGCGCGTGGTCAGCGAGGTGTCGGCGGCGGTCAGCGAGACGTCGCCCGAAGCGCGGGTGCTTTCTTCACCGCTGACGCGCGTGGTCAGCGAGGTGTCGGCGGCGGTCAGCGAGACGTCGCCCGAAGCGCGGGTGCTTAGGCGGAGACCGAAGCGGTCAGCGAGACATCACCCGAAGCGCGGGCGCTTTCTTCACCGCTGACGCGCGTGGTCAGCGAGGTGTCGGCGGCGGTCAGCGAGACGTCGCCCGAAGCGCGTGTGCTTTCTTCACCGCTGACGCGCGTGGTCAGCGAGGTGTCGGCGGCGGTCAGCGAGACGTCGCCCGAAGCGCGGGTGCTTTCTTCACCGCTGACTCGCGTGGTCAGCGAGGTGTCCGCGGCGGTCAGCGAAACGTCGGCGGAAGCGCGGGTGCTTTCTTCGCCGCTGACGCGGGTGGTCAGCGAGGTGGTCAGGGTGGTCAGCGAGGCGTCGCCCACGGCGCGGGTCGACTCTTCCTGGGAGATCCGGGTCGTCAGGTTGGTGTCGGCGTTGGCCCGGGTGTTTTCTTCGTTGGTCTGGCGCGTGGTCAGCGAGACGTCGCTGGAGTTGCGCAGCGACTCTTCAGCACTGATGCGGGTGGTCAGCGAGGTGTCGGCGGTGGTCAGCGAAGTGGTCAGGGTGGTCAGCGAAGCGTCGCCCGAAGCGCGGCTGCTTTCTTCGCCGCTGACGCGGGTGGTCAGCGAGGCGTCGGCCGCCGAGCGGGTGCTTTCTTCACCGCTGAGGCGGGTGGTCAGCGAGGTGTCGCCGGCAGCGCGGGCACTTTCCTCAGCGCTGACGCGCGCGTTGATCGAGGTCTCGAGGGCAACAGTTTCGGTAAAGAGCGCCGCGTCGCCGGCAGCGCCTGCGCCGTTTGTACCGGCAGTGAATACCGACTGCGCGTAGGCCGTCGTCGGCGCCGCGAACATGGTGAAGCCGGAGGCCAGGGCCACGGCCGAAGCACCGAGGATAAGTGCCTTCCGGCCCGTCATCGGGGCCTTTCCGGCGAGAAGGAGGTCGGCCGTCTGGGCCTTGCTAGTTCGCGACATGGTCTGGAATCCCTTGATTGTGGCTGGAATTGGTAAAAACACGAGCTTGCCGGTTAACCGTACAAATTCGGCCTGTCCATTGTTTCGGGGCGGTTTTCTCGAAACCTTCACAGGATCTGTGGCGTGATTGCGTCGTCCGCCGCCCCATCCAAACCCTATTCCAGCATACGCTGTTCGGGGAATAATGGCGCTACAGCCACTGAAATTCCATAAGAATTTTATTATGCCTATACGTGAACTCCGGCTGCGCTCCCGCCCCGGTTTCATATAAGTTTTTTATATGATCCGCCCTCCCGGGGCCTTGCCGGGCTTACCCAGGGGAAGCTTTCGGCACCGGGGCGGACGGGCCCTTCGACCGGCGCGCGCGGCGGACGCTCCGGCACGGTTCGAACGCCCGCCGTGGCGGCGTCTGCCGCTTGCCAAGCCCGGCGGATACCGACTAGTTTCGACCCATGTCCCTGTTGTTGTCCGCCGCCCTCGCCCTCGCCCTGCAGACCGCGCCCGCGGCAGCGGATGCGCCTGTAAAGGCGTCTCCCGCCCGGGCGTCTGATTTCGAGCAGGCCCGCGCCGCCCTGGCGGCTCAGTTGCCGAACTATCGGGACACCTGGTTCCGCAACACCCGCGGCAACGTCATCATGTTCTGCGGCGAGTTCAACACCCAGACCGACCTGGGCGCCTATACCGGCTGGCTGCATTTCGCGATCATTCACTACGAAGACGGGCCGGCCCGCCTCTATATAGAGGGGCGCAACGACCGGTTTCTGTCGCTGTGCGACCGGGCCCTGACCCGTGCAGCACCCGAGCCGACCGACCCCGACTATTCCGCCGAGATGATCTACCGCTAGGGGCCACACCCGACGGCGATCGACCTCTGCCCGCTCATCCCCGCGAAAACGCCGTCAGGCCCGCCGCGCTGTGACCGCCGTCCCGACCCCGGCACGCGGCAGCACATGGCGGAAGCGGGTGACCGAGGCGGCCCAGGTCTCGATCAGGCGGACCGCGCGCGGCGACCCCGTCTCGGCCGCGTGGCGCGAAACCAGCGCAAACAGCCGCTCCGCCGCCTCGCCCATGACCGCACCGCCGACCACCGATTCGCCGTTGAACCGCACATGGGCCGTGTCCTCGGGATCCAGCACAAAGGCCTCGCCGCCCGACATGCCGGCACCGAAATTCCAGCCGGTCGCGCCCAGGATGACCACGGTGCCTCCGGTCATGTATTCGCAGCCGTGCGCGCCGCAGCCCTCGACCACGGCGGTCGCGCCCGAATTGCGGACCGCGAACCGCTCGCCCGCCGCCCCCGCCGCGAACAGGGCCCCCGAGGTGGCACCGTACAGGCAGGTGTTGCCGATCAGGGCCTCGCCCGGTGCCCATGACGGCGGCCGCACGATGATCTCGGCACCCGACAGCCCCTTGCCGACATAGTCATTGGCCTCGCCGTCCAGCTCGATGCGCAGGCCGGTCATGCCCCAGGCGGCCAGCGACTGGCCCGCCGCGCCGCGCAGCTTCAGCGTCAGATGTCCGGGCGGCAGGCTGTCGCCGAAGCGCCGCACGATGTGCGACGAGATGCGCGTCCCGATCGCCCGCCGGGTATTGGTCACGGCATAGGTCAGCGACATCTTCTCGCGGGCCTCGAGGAATCGGGCCGCGTCCTTGACCACCTGGGCGTCCAGGGTGTCGGGCACGGCGTTGTAGGGAGCCTCGGCGCAGCGGGTCTCGCCCTCGCCGACCCGCACCAGCAACGGATTCAGGTCGAGGTCGTCCAGATGGGCGTCGCCGCGCGACACCTGACGCAGCAGATCGGTCCGGCCGACGGCCTCGTCCAGCGAGCGCAGGCCCAGCGAGGCCAGGATCTCGCGCGTTTCCTCGGCGATGAAGCTGAACAGGTTGACCACCTTGTCCGGCGTGCCCGTGAACATGGCGCGCAGCCGCTCGTCCTGGACGCAGACGCCGACCGGGCAGGTGTTGGAATGGCACTGGCGCACCATCAGGCAGCCGACCGCGATCAGGCTGGCCGTGCCGATGCCGAACTCCTCGGCCCCCAGCATGGCGGCGACGACGATATCGCGCCCGGTGCGCAGGCCGCCGTCGGTGCGCAGCCGCACCCGGCCGCGCAGGCCGTTCAGGCTGAGCACCTGATGCGCCTCCGACAGGCCCAGCTCCCACGGCATGCCGGCGTGTTTGATCGAGCCCAGGGCCGAGGCCCCGGTGCCGCCGTTGTGGCCGGCGATCAGGATGACGTCGGCCTTGGCCTTGGCCACGCCCGCCGCGACCGCGCCGATTCCCGACTGGGCCACCAGTTTGACCGTCACCCGGGCGTCCGGGTTGATCTGTTTGAGATCGTAGATCAGCTGGGCCAGGTCCTCGATCGAATAGATGTCGTGGTGCGGCGGCGGGCTGATCAGGCCGACGCCCGGCGTCGAATGGCGCATGCGGGCGATGAATTCGGTGACCTTGAAGCCGGGCAGCTGCCCGCCCTCGCCCGGCTTGGCGCCCTGGGCCACCTTGATCTCGATCTCGCGGCACTGGTTCAGATACTCGGCCGTGACGCCGAACCGGCCCGAGGCGACCTGTTTGACCGCGCTGTTGGCGTTGTCGCCGTTCGGGCGGGGCGTATAGCGATCAGGGTCCTCGCCGCCCTCGCCCGAGACCGACCGGGCCCCGATGCGGTTCATGGCGATGTTCAGCGTCTCGTGCGCCTCGGGCGACAGGGCCCCCAGCGACATGCCGGGGGTGACGAACCGTTTGCGGATCTCGTTGACGCTCTCGACCGCCTCGATCCCGATCGGCCCGGCGTCACGGAAGTCCAGCAGGTCGCGCAGTGCCGTCGACGGCAGTTCGCGCGCGCGGCGGCTGTAGGCCTTGAAGCGCCCGAAATCGCCCCGCGTGGTGGCATCCTGCAGCCGGTGGATCAGTTCGGCGTCCCAGGCGTGGGTCTCTTCACCCGCCCGGATCCGGTGCGAGCCGCCGATGCGCAGCGAGGGGTGCCAGGCGTCGAAGCCGCGCCCGGTCTTCCGGATCACCTGCGCCTCGATCCCGGCCAGGCCGATGCCCGAGATGCGCGACGTCATGCCGGGGAAGAACTCGGCCACCAGCGCCCGCGACAGCCCCAGGGCCTCGAACTCGCAGGCCCCGCGATAGGCCGAGATGACCGAGATGCCCTTCTTGGCGAGAATCTTCATCAGCCCGGCCTCGACCGCGGCCTTGTGGTTCAGGCAGGCGTCGCGAAGGGTCAGACCCGGATAGCGTCCGCCGGCCAGACGCTCGAGGAAGGTCTCCTGCGCCAGCCAGCCGTTGACCGCCGTGGCCCCGCAGCCGACCAGCACCGCGAAGGCATGGGCGTCGATCGCCTCGGCCGCGCGCACCACCAGCGAGCAGTAGGTCCGCAGCCCCTCGTCCACCAGCCGACCATGGACCGCGGCGGTGGCCAGGATCATCGGGATCAGCGGCCGGCCCTCGCCCATCCGTTCGTCCGTCAGCACGATCAGGCCCGCGCCGCCCCTTGCCGCCGCCACGGCCTCGGCCCGGATCCGGTCGAGCGCCGGCTTCAGCGCGCCTTCCGCGGCCGGGAAGGTGCAGTCGATCACCGTGGTCGCCCCGGCACCGACCACATCCAGCATCCGCTCGTACATGCCGGTGGTCAGGACCGGGCTGTCCAGCACGAAGACCTGGGTCTGGGCCTCGTCCTGGGCGAGGATGTTGCCCAGGTTCTTGAACCGCGTCCGCAGACTCATCGCCCCCGCTTCGCGCAGGGAATCGATGGGCGGGTTGGTGACCTGGGCGAAGGCCTGCCGGAAATAGTGGGCGAAAGGCCGGTCCTGGTGCGACAGCACCGCCGGTGGCGCATCGTCGCCCATGGAGGCGACCGCCTCCTTGCCGTCACCCGCCATGGGATCCAGCAAGGAGTCGATATCCTCCTGGGTCCAGCCGACCGCGGCCTGATAGCGCGTCAGGGCCTCGCCCGACACCCGCCGGGGCTCGGGACCGGGCCCGACCAGCGGCTCCAGCTCGACCATGTTCGACAGCCACTGGCGATACGGCAGCGCGGCCGCCAGCCGATCGACGGTCTGGGTCTCGTCATAGAGAACGCCCGCCTCCAGATCGACGGAGATCATCCGGCCGCCGCCGATGTGCAGCCGGCGCTTGATCCGGTCATCGGCGATGCCGGTCATGCCCACCTCGGACCCGCAGATCAGCAGGCCGTCGACCGTCTCGGCGACCCTGAGCGGACGCAGGCCGTTGCGGTCCTTGCCCGCCACCACCCAGCGGCCGTCGGTGGCGCAGATGGCGGCCGGGCCGTCCCAAGGCTCCATCACCGCATTGCAATAGGCATAGAGCGCGCGGTGGTCGTCGGAGATCAGGCCCTCGATCGGGGCCTCGGGCATCAACAGCGCCTTGACCATCGGGGCCGGCCGCCCGGCCCGGACCAGCACCTCGAAGACATTGTCGAGCGCCGCGGAATCCGAACCGCCCGCCTGGATCACCGGCTTGACCGTCGCGTCATCGGCCCCGAAGGCCTCGGCCGTCATGCGGATCTCGTGGCTGCGCATCCAGCCGGCGTTGCCGCGCAGGGTGTTGATCTCGCCGTTGTGGGCCAGCATCCGGAACGGCTGGGCCAGCCGCCACTCGGGGAAGGTGTTGGTCGAATAGCGCTGATGGAACAGGGCCACATTGGCCTCGACCCGGGGGTCGTTCAGGTCGGGATAGAAGTCCGCCAGCGCCTGGGCCAGCATCATCCCCTTGTAGATGACCGACCGCGCCGACAGCGAGCAGACGTAGAAATGCTGCAGCCCGGCCGCCGTCGCCCGCGCCTCGATCCGGCGGCGCAGCAGATAGAGCGCCCGCTCCAGCGCCTCACCCTCCAGACCGTCGGGCGCGCTGAGCATGATCTGTTCGATCTCGGGCCGCGTCGCCGCCGCGCGTTGCCCCAGCACGGAGACATGGGTCGGGACCTGACGCCAGCCGTAGAGCCAGAAGCCGGCCGCCATCACCTCACGCTCCACGATGGTGCGGGCGCGCTCCTGGGCCGCCAGATCGACGCGCGGCAGGAAGATCATGCCCACGGCGATCGGACCGGGCCGCGGCTCATGGCCGGCGTCACGGACCTGGGCCTCGAAGAAGGCGCGCGGCAGGCCAATCAGAATGCCCGCGCCGTCGCCGGACCTGCCGTCCGCATCCACGGCCCCGCGGTGCCAGACCGCCTTCAGCGCCTTCAGCGCCAGATCAACCACCTCGCGTCGCGGACGGCCGTCGATGGCGGCCACCAGGCCGACGCCGCAGGCATCCCGCTCGGACGACGGGTCATAGGCATGGCCGTCGATCAGGCGCTGGCGGTCGCGCTGGTACTGTTCCGGGTCGAAGGTCATGCCGCCGCCCTCTCCCGGCTGGTCAGCCAGGCCTCGATCTCGGCCGCCGCATCCTGGCCGTCCTTGACCGCCCACACCACCAGAGAGGCCCCGCGAACGATATCGCCTGCGGCGAACACGCCTTCCAGCGTCGTCGCCTTCGTCTGGCCGGCGGTCCGGATCGTGCGCCAGTCGGTCAGGGCCAGGTCCGGCTCGGCAAACAGGCCGGGCATGTCTTCCGGTTCAAAGCCCAGCGCCTCGATGATCAGGTCTGCGGCCAGGTCGAACTCGCCGCCGGGCACGGGATCGACCGACCAGCGCCCATCCGCCCCGTGCGCCGCCAGCGCCATCCGTTGCGCCCGCACGCCCGTGACCCGGTCGGCCTCGCCGAGAACAGCGCGCGGCGCGGCCAGCCATTCGAAGACCACGCCCTCCTCCTCGGCATTGGCCACCTCCCGCGCACTGCCCGGCATATTGTCCCGGTCCCGGCGGTAAAGGCAGGTCACCGAGGTCGCCCCCTGGCGCACGGCCGTGCGGACGCAATCCATCGCCGTGTCCCCGCCGCCGATCACCACGACCCGTCTGCCCGCCGCGTCCAGCGCACCGCTGTCGAAGGCCGGTACAGCATCACCGAACCCCTTGCGGTTGGAGGCGATCAGATAGTCCAGCGCCGCGACCACGCCATCGGATCCACAACCCGGCGCCGTCAGCCGCCGCGCCTGATAGACGCCCGTCGCGACCAGCACCGCGTCATGGGCGGCGCGCACCTCGGAAAACGGCAGGTCGCCGCCGACATTCACGCCCAGCCGGAACTCGACTCCGCCGTCGGCCAGCCGATCCAGCCGCCGCTGCACGACGTGCTTTTCCAGCTTGAAGCCCGGGATGCCGTAGGTCAGCAGGCCGCCGGCCCGGTCGTGCCGGTCATAAAGTGTCACGGCATAGCCCGCCGACCGCAGCCGGTCGGCCGCCGCCATGCCGGCCGGTCCGGCACCCACGATGCCGACTGAAGCCCCGCGCTCGACCCGCGGCCGGATCGGATCGACCCAGCCCTTCTCGAACGCCATGTCGCCCAGCCAGCGCTCGACCGAGCCGATGGTCACCGTCTCCCAGCCAGACTGCTCGAGGGTACAGGCTCCTTCACAGAGACGGTCCTGGGGGCAGATGCGGCCGCAGATCTCGGGCAGGGTCGAGGTCGCAGATGATTGCCGCCAGGCCTCCTCGGCCCGGCCTTCGGCGGCCAGTTTCAGCCAGTCGGGGATGTTGTTCTGCAAGGGACAGCCGGTCTGGCAGAACGGCACGCCGCATTGGGCGCAGCGACCCGACTGTCCCGCCCCGGCGGCGGCGCTGAAGTCGGCATGGATCTCATCGAACCCGCGCACGCGCTCAACCGCATCGGCCTTGGCCGGTGCGGTCCTCGGAGTCACCACGAAAGTCTGGTTCACGGATGCCACTTCGGCCCTTTCGCTATTGCACAAGGCTTAGAGTCCGGAGAAGACGGTGGCAACTTCTGTGCAAGCCATGCAGGCATTATCGCTCAGAACGCAAAAACAAACCGATGAAGGCCGCATGAACGCAACACCTTACCAGTTTGAATTGTGCAGCGCATTCAGAACAGGAACTTGACTCCGGCGACCGCACGACCGTCGGACAGAAGGCCGTCCACGTCGGTGTCGTGATACCGGACATCGATCGCGACATGGTCGGTGACGGCGTAGCCGACCCCGACATTCCAGGTCGTGTAGTCGTCGTTCACGTCCAGTGACTGATGGCCGACCGCGGCCGACACGGTCCATTTGTCCGCCGGAGCGAACGCGGCGTTGGCCTCGACATAGGTCGCCGCCTTGTCCAGTCCGAAGAAGTCGGGCGACCAGTAAACCGCGGCTCCGAACGTGGCCGGTCCGATGGCGCGCGACGCCGCTGCCTTGAGCTCTACATAGTCGTAGTCGGCCCCGACCGGCACATTGACATAGGCGTAGCCGACGGCCCCCACGTCGAAGGCGAGGCCCGCCGCCTCGCCGCGATAGCCACCATAGAGATCCACTTCGGCGTTCGTATCGTCGCCGAAGTCGACGTTGGAGGCCCAGGCCCCGACGTAGAAGGCCCCGATCGTGGCGTCGACGCCACCCTGGATCGCGGGATCCTCGAGCGTCTGGCTATAGCCGCGGAAGACATAGTCGCTGACCACGCCGAGGTTCCAGGCCACCTCGGGCGCAGACTGGGCGCGGGCATCCCCGGCGGTCAGAAGCGCGGCCACGGCCGCCGCACAGGCAAAAGCTGCTCTCATCATGATATCCCCTTGGTTTCCGCGGTGCCCCGAGGCGCCCCTGAAGGCCAAAACACGCGCCGGCGAAGCATTTACCGCACTTGCGAACACAACAAGGGCGAGACAAGTCCAGCGCACAATTCTTGCCCGAAGAACTGACAACGCCTGGCCCAGCGACATTTCGTGTCTTTCTGGTCTACCTCAGGCCAAACCTTGTCCAGACATGACGCCCTCGCGCTTGCAGCAATTCTCCGGGCAAGGACCGCCGGTCGGCCGCGGGCATAGGCCCCGAAACAGCGCACGGGCACCCGCGAGCAGAACGTCTTGCCAGACGCCTTGTCCCCGCGGAAACATCTCGGGATTGGATCGACCCGGAAAGAGCGAACGAAGTCCCGGCCACCGCGCCCACAACCTGATGTCCGGCATCACCCTTGATGCACGCGTTACCTTTGATGACTTTCCCGCACCCTGAGGCTGGGCATGATGGCCAAGTTGACCTACCCGGAGCTTATGGGTCCGCAGGCAGTCAAAGCGATCAAAGCCGCAATGGGACCAAGGATGGCCTCCCTGGTCGCCCTGACAGTCCTGTTGGGCACGGGAATCGCCTTTCAGTCTTCCACACCGCTTCAGGAAGAGTTTTTTGGCGGGCTGTCGGACGTCGCCAAGGCGGCGGTCCTGGATTTGTCGCTGACCAATCTGGTGCTGGGCGGGTTTGCCTTCGCGGCCTGGCTGACATGCGCGCTGGTGGTCGGAATGGCTGTATTCAGCATCTGTCTGCTGGTCGAAATTGTGATGGATGGACCGCCGAAGAGCTGGCGCGCCACCTTGACCGCGTCTGCCATCCAGCTGGCTGTCCTGGCCTACATGATCCTGCTCAACCCCTTCGTGGCGAGGGTCCTTCCTGACCAGTGGGGGCTTCAGTCGATTCTCAGCATTACAGAGGCCGATTTGCCGAACTGGCTGATGCCTGCTTCGCCGGTCGTGCTCGCCGTGCTGAGCTTGTTCATCTTCAACTTCTCGCAATACTGGGCCCATCGGGCGCAGCATGCGATCCCGTGGCTCTGGAAGTTCCATGCGGTGCACCACAGTGTCCGCGACATGGACTCGATGAACAGCTTTACCCACCCGGTTGACTCGGTCGTTTGGCAGATGGCCCGCAGCACGCTGCTGGTCTTCATTGTAATCGACTTCGATATGCTCTTGTGGATCGGGGGCATCATCCTGATCCACGACCGCTTCCTCCACACACGCTCCAACGTGAACTTCGGCGTTTTCAAAGACCTGCTGGTCGATAATCGGCACCATTTCGTTCACCACAGCCGCGACCCTCGTGACTTCGACAAGAATTTCTCGGCCTGGTTCACTGTTTGGGACAGGGTATTCGGAACCTATGCGCCCCCAAGAGACGTGTCTCTGGTAACCACAGGACTTGACGACCTCAGGCCGCCACAAACCCTGTGGCAGTTTTTTTCCGGGCGACTTGAGCGGGAATCAGTGCCCGGCTGTCGGGGCACCCCTTTGGAACCGCGGTCCCACCGTCAGGGTAGCCCTGGCCCCGGCGGGTTCGGACGCGACGCGGGCCGTTGCAGTTCCGCTGGTTCAACCGCCGGAGGGGCCAGGCGTCGATAGCGGGGCTCGGGGGCCAGGCCCTCCAGTGCGCCCTCAATCCAGACGCGGGCGGATCCCTGTCCGGGTCTGGGACAGGTCGAGGTCACCCTCGTCAAACAGGTGGAACCTGTGCCGGACGCCGTTCGGCACGCCGAAAGCAACGACCCGTCCGACGCCGATTATCCGGGCGAACGACCAAAGGGTGTCTGTCCTTCAGCGATCCGGGGCGGTCGGGATTGGTCGTCAACCCGGTCGGACTGCTCCGCCCTCACAACACCCGGTAGACCCAGGCCGGATAAATCAGGATCAGGGGCCGGAAGACGATCGCCACACGCGGCCTGATGAACAGGGCCGGATGCGTCGATGACGCGTTCCAGTCCGTCAGGCCAGAGCCAGCTTCCGCCCGCTTCGCCTGTGCCTCGCAGGACGTCCATCTGCTGGCGGGCCCGGTCGCCGACAATCTTGGTCTCTCCGATCCGCTGGCGTCGGACGAAGACCTCCGGGCCGCCCTGAAAGACGCCTGTCTGGACGATCGGGTCACGGCGCGCCCATGCGGTCTCGACACGGTTCCGGGCGAGAACGCCGACCGGTGATCCGGCGGCAAGCGGCGGCGGCTTGAACTGGCGCGCCTGTCTGCGCAGCGCGCCCCGGCTGGTGTTGAACGAGCCAACAGAAAGGCCTCGACCGCGAGACCGGGGCACGGGCACCGGACGGCCTGGCGCGCCGACTCTCCCACGCAGCCCGGGCCTGATCCTGATCACACCGGGCCGCGCCGACGGCCCGGTGTGATCAGGTGACCGACCTCTCCGCTGCGACATCATCCGACGGGATTATGATCAAGGATCGCGGCGTAAGGGTCGCCGCTTGACGCAGGTCAAGGCTTTGCGCGGCAGGAACGTTTGAATAGGGTATGGCCTGTTTCTCAATCCATCGCCTGTCGGACGACGAGGTGGACGAGGCTTGGGTGCTTGCGCGACTGGGCGACCCACGCCTGACGCTCAAGACCTGGCGTGCCCGGGCCAAGGCCCGCAATGCCTCGCCCGCCTCTGGCGGTGTGCTGCTGGCGCGTGACGAGGAGGCCCGGCCGAGTGGCCTTGCCGTCTATACCTTGGCGGACCAGCCCGATGGACGGCGGAGTCTGCAGGTCGAGTCCCTGATCGGCTTCGGCGTGCTCAATCCCATGGCGGTTGCATCCGCCCTGATCGCCGAAGTCGTTCGTCTGGCACGTATCTTCGGATGCGAAACCCTGTGTCTGATGCGACCGCTTGGCCAGTCCAGCGAGGTGACGGCCGAGGTGCTCGCATCCGGCGTCGGAGTTCTGCCCACCCTGTTCTGGTCGTCGCGGCCTGACGAACAGCCGACGGCGCTGATTGACCTGGGTCAAGGACGCTGCCCTCCGGGGCACGCCAACTGAATGCCTCAGCGCCGGAGTTGAACCATGCGAACCTTCAGGGTCATCGGATACCTATGGGTCGGGGCCTGCACGCCGCTGCCCCATCCTCACATGGTGCCTGCGCCGATTGCGGACAGTACCGTGAACCTGACAGTGCCCCGCCCCGCGCCCTCCTTGTCAACGGCCATGGATATCGAGGCGGCAGCACGGGGAGCCACCCTCGCCCGCGCGAGCTGCGCCAGCTGCCACGCCATCGAGGCCGTGGGGGCCAGCCCCATGGCCATGGCACCGCCGTTCCGCGTGATCGTCCGGCGACGGAGCTCGGACGATCTGGCCGCCGCCTTCGAACGGGGTCTGGTCACCACCCATCCGGCGATGCCACCCTATGTGTTCCGGGCCAATGAGATCCATGACCTGACGGCCTACCTCAACACGCTTCGTGACGGCGTGGATCGGCGGGCAATACCCTAGCGGCATCAGCCTCGATCAACGGGTGCGGCGAGGTCAGACTGACGCCTCGCGCGACAGTCGTCTGGGGTCATGCAGACCTCAGACGGCCGCCATTGAGCCGGTGCGGACGAACCGGGCGTGCCAGGACAGCGCCTCGTCCAGCAGCATGGGGGTCTGGAGGCCATAGGACCCGGCGAGCGCGCGCTGGTAGTATTCGGCCAACATCGGCCGATACGTCGGATGTGCGCAGGTCTCGATCACCACTTTCGCCCGCTGTTTGGGTGACAGCCCGCGCAGATCGGCCAGGCCCTGCTCGGTGACAATGACCTGGACGTCCTGGTTGATGTGATCGACGTGCGACGCGTGCGGCACGATGGTCGATATAGCCCCGCCCTTGGCCGTGGAGGCGCTCATGAAGATCGAAATATAGGCGTTGCGGGCAAAGTCGCCGGAGCCGCCGATTCCGTTCTGGATGCGCGACCCCATGACATGGGTCGAGTTGACGTTGCCGTAGATGTCGGCCTCGATCATGCCGTTCATGGCGATGACGCCCAGACGGCGGATCACCTCCGGGTGGTTGCTGATTTCCTGCGGCCGCAGGATGATGCGGTCACGATAGTCGCTCATGTTGCGATTGACGCGATCGGACAGCTCGGGGCTCAGGCTGAGCGCGGTCGATGAGGCCATACTCAGCTTGCCGCTGTCCATCAGCGCCAGCATCCCGTCCTGGATGACCTCGGTGTAGGCGCTCAGATTGTCGAAAGGCGCGTCGATCAGGCCCGTCAGCACGGCATTCGCCGTATTGCCGACGCCAGACTGGAGCGGCAGCAGCGACGGTGGCAGACGCCCTTTCGACACCTCATGCTCAAGAAACTCCAGCAGATGCCCGGCGATGGCCAGATCGTCCTGTCCCGGCGCTGTGAAGCCGGCGTTGCGATCGGGCCGGTCAGTCTCGACGATGGCCACGATCTTGTCCGGGTCGCAGCGGAAGCACGGCTCGCCAATCCGGTCACCGGCGCGGATCAGGGGGATGGGCACGCGGTTCGGCGGCAGGGCCGTGCCATAGTAGATGTCGTGCATGCCCAGCAGCTCGGGGTTCTGCCACCGGTTGACCTCAAGGATCACCTGGCTGGCCCGGTCCAGCCAGGTCTTGTTGTTGCCGACCGAGGACGCCGGGATCAGCGCCCCGTCCTCGCGGATACCCGTGACCTGGATGATCGCCGTGTCCAGCGGCCCGAGAAAACCCTGCCAGGCCATGGGCGCGACCTGGCTCAAATGCATGTCGAAATAGGCCATCTCGCCGCGATTGATGCGGTCGCGACAGGTTGGATCGGAGTTGTAGGGCAGGCGGAACTCGATGCCGTCGGCCCGGGCCAGCGCGCCGTCCAGCTCGGGGCCCGTCGAGGCCCCTGTCCAGATCCGCAGCTTGAACGGTCGTCCCGCCGCGTGCTCGGCCTCGATCCGTGCTGCCAAAGCCAGCGGCACAGCTGTAGGATAGCCCGAGGCCGTGAAGCCGCTGAGCCCCACCGTCGTGTTCGGCGCGATCAGCAGGGCAGCGTCCTCGGCCGACATGACCTTGGCACGGTGCCCGGCGCTCGCGATCCGGTGGTCAGTCATGCGGTACTCTTTCCCAGGTTTCGATACGGCCCTGCCAGTAGGTGAACGCACCGAACGGCTTCTCCCACGCGACTTCGCCGAAAAAGGGCAGCCAGACGCCGTCGTGGAACCGGTAATCTGAAAAGACGCCGCGCCACGGGGTCGGGACGGTAACGCCGTTGACCAGCGCGCCCCGGTCGGGCGCGAACGCTTCCGCGATGCGACCCTCGCGATCCAGGCTGAGGGTGATCTCGGCCGCACTCTCGCCCGATCCCGCCCCGACTACCAGCCGGTCTGACCCCGCATCTTGCCAGCGCAGGTCGAGGTTGCGCAGGATGGCATCCGGGGCCCACGCGAGCTCGGCCAGATAGCGCATCAGCTCGCCTCGGATCAGTTCGGCGGAAGGTTGCGCCCGCGCCAGAGTGATGAAACCGAGCGCCTGGACATGCAGATGTCCTACGCCGTCCACCAGTGCATCCCGCACAGATACTACACCCGCCGGACCGGTCCGAGCGACCCAGTCGAAGTCGCACCGATCAAACGCGATCGTCTGCCTTGCCTTGAAAGCACCCCAGGGCGCGGTCGCAGTCTGTCGCATCCGGCCCCGCTGCGTGATCCGCGCCGACGTCCCTCCGGCCGGCTGCGCCCCGAGCCGGTGTGCGAGGTCGGCCACGGCCGGAAGCAGGCGCGGATAGAGGGGGTCCTGTCGGTCAACCATCCCGGTGCGCCATCGGCACGGCCCGCCGTGCGGAATAGGGCAAGGTCGGCCCGTAGCCAAAACGGATCACAAGGTCCGGACGATGGCCCGGCATGCCGATCAGTCTCGCCAGTTCAGGACGGAGCGCCGCAACTTCGACCGGCTGGTTGATATAGGCCAGCTTCAGCCCAAGCGCCGTGGCCTGAAGCGCGAACCTCTGGCTGGCGCGGCCGACGCGGGTCCAGTGGTCGGGATCGGCCCGTTCTCCGACGAAGACGGCGATCCCGGCCGACGAGGCAATCTGACGGGCGTATTTGTCGTTGTCGGCTGCGGTTCTCAGGGTGGCGTCGAACAGGGTCGGGCCCAGCCTGGTCGGGAGAGCCGGAGACCCGCTGACGACACTGAACAGGCCGTCGCCCGTACGCAACGCGTCACGGGGGTTGAACCGGATCCACGACTTGAGCTCGCGAAGGAAGGCGGCGTCGTTCAGCTGAACGGTGTTTCCATGGACGACCAGATCGCGCACCCGGTCCATCTGTGGTCGATCGCTGATGAGAATGAGATCGACGCCGGGAACGCGGGCCGCCGCTGCCATCATCCCCAGATCGGCGGCGCTGACCGGCCTGCCGTCATAGTCGGCGCGCGTCGACTGGCGCCGGGGAATGGCGTCGAACAGGATGGAGGATGCATCGCTGCCAGCGACATGGGCGAACGTCAGTCCGCTCGCATCACCCGGCTCGAAGGTGACTTCGCCCGGACGCCCCCGCGCAGCCCCGGCCAGGGCAAGATTCTCGGCCGCACCACCGAGGCTGACAAAGAGGTGATGGTCGTCGGGATCGACGACCGGTGTCCGCCGGGACAGGTCGGGCAGGACGTCGATCCGACCCTCGCCGAGGCGGAAGCGCCAAGGCTGGGCATTGTGCCCGTTCGGGGCCAGAGTCGCATAGCGTACCAGTTCCGCCAGTTCGGGCCGGGCCGTCAACTCCGCACGCGACCGGGCGACGACGGCCTCATAGTCCGGCATCGATCCCATGCTGCGCAGGCCCATCCACGTCGCTCCGGCACCCGCGGCCAGGGTGACGCCTCCGGTAACGAGCATGTTTCGCCGGTTCATCCCCGGACGTCCGGGCAGGTCATAAGTGTCAATGGCTCAGCAACAGGCAGACAGGGGCCGCAGCCAGCAGCCCGTGAGTCACACCCCCGAAGATCCATTCGCGCATCCGGGCATGGCCATAGCCGCCGGCGACGATCAGCCCCGCCTGATGATCGGCGGCATATTTGAGAATCTGGCTCGACCGCGCCCCGCCGTCCCCCTGGATCACATGTGCGCTGGCCTGAATGTCGTGCCGTCCGAGGAAGTCAGCGACATCGGCCGTTCGGGCCCGGGCTGCGTCCAGCCCTTCCCCGGCAGAGATCTCGATGACATGGGTCAGGGCCGCGGCCTGAAGCAAGGGCAGGGCCGATGAAACCGCGCGCTGCGCTTCGCGACAGTCCTTCCAGGCCACCACGGCCGTTGTCCCTTGCAGCGGGCGGGCCGGGACCGGCGGCACGATCAGGACGGGTCGGCCCAGAGACATCAAGGCATCTCCGGGATCGATCGACCGGTGAGGCCCCCTCACGGGATCGAGCCGGCCGAGAATCATCAGGTCAGCGGCACGGATCGCCTGACCGACGACATCCGACGGAAATCCGACCCGGCCGCGCCATTCGCAGCGGTCGGCACGGGTCCCGACCGCCTTCCAGAAGGTCGCCTCTGCCCGGGACACATTGGCCTCGGCCATGTCCCGGAACAGACCCAGCATTTCACCCAGCATGGCCCCGCCGGCATAGGGATCGACCTGGGGAACATCCGGCAAACTCGCGGAGATCCCGATCAGGCGGGCACCGGACCGCACGGCCAGGTCGCAGGCCAAGGCAACCCGGGCTTCGCCTTCCGGTCCCTCGTCGACATAAACCAGCAGGCTCGCATACGGCATGGACACAGCTCCGATCCTGACCGAACAGGCCCTTTCGGGCGGGACTGTGCATTGATCGGGATCAAGAATCGCGAATGAACCTTGTCATCATCAGACATTCAACTAGGCTTTCACTACCGGAGGGCGCATTCTGTTGTGATGGTTGTTGTCAGGAGTCCGGAGATCGCGCCGCGACCGCATCCGAGGGGATGTGTCGCCCGGCCCTTGGCCAGCGACTGCAACAGCTGTGGCGCGCGAGCGCTGAGTGTCTGCGGAAGTGTCGGCGACGCTGATCTGGCCCGCCTGGGCGAACTCGCTGAAGTCGTCACATTGGGTGCCGAAGCCGTGCTCACCCGCGAAGGCGACCCTGCGCCCTACGTCTTCAACATCACCTCAGGCTCTCTGCGAGTCTACAAGCTGTTGCCGGACGGGCGTCGTCAGATCACCGGCTTCCTGTTCGCCGGAGATTTCCTGGGCCTGGTGATCGGGGAGTTCTACGTCTTTTCCGCGGAAGCTATCGAACCGACCACGGTCTGCAGATTCCGCAAGGGGCCGTTCCGGGCCCTGGTCGAGAGTTCCCCGCCGCTGGAACACGCGCTTCTGCACCGAACCTCGCACGAACTGGCCGCGGCCCAGAACCAGATGCTGCTGCTGGGACGCAAGACCGCCATCGAGCGCCTGGCCTCCTTCCTCCTCGACCTGCCGGGCCACGACCCCGCAAGACCGACCGCGCCGGGCCATGTCCGTCTGCCCATGAGGCGTGGCGAGATCGCCGACTATCTGGGCCTGACGATCGAAACCGTCAGCCGCGTCCTCACCCGGATGAAGGCACAGGGGATCATCTCGATGCCGTCGCAGAACGACCTGATCGTGGAGCGCGCGGAGCTGCTGCGCGCCCACGCTGCGGGCGAAGTCTGACCTCCGGCGTTTGAGTCTGATCCCGGTCAACCGGTGATCTGGATCAAGGTCAGCGCCATCGAAGGGGTCGACAGGGGGGCGTCATGCTGCAGCGTTCTCGCAGCCTGCATCCGACCCGCGCTGGAGGCGCTCTTCCCATGAAGGCATTCGTTTACGGCGGTCCCGGCAAGACGTCGCTTGAGGACCGGCCCAAGCCTGAGATCGAGACCCCGGGCGATGCGATCGTGAAGATCGTGAAGACAACCATCTGCGGGACCGACCTTCATATCCTGAAAGGTGACGTGGCGACCTGTGCACCGGGCCGCATTCTGGGCCACGAAGGCGTCGGCGTCATCGAAGCGGTCGGAACCGGGGTCACAACCTTCAAGGCCGGCGACCGGGTTCTGATCTCCTGCATCTCGTCGTGCGGAAAATGCGAATACTGCCGTCGCGGCATGTACTCGCATTGTACGACCGGAGGCTGGATCCTCGGCAATGTCATCGACGGCACCCAGGCCGAATATGTCCGCATCCCCCACGCCGAGACGAGCCTCTATCCGATCCCCGAGGGCGCGGATGAGGAGGCGATGGTCATGCTCAGCGACATCCTGCCGACCGGATTCGAATGCGGCGTCCTGAACGGCAAGGTGTCACCGGGTTCGAGCGTCGCCATCGTCGGTGCCGGTCCGATCGGCCTGGCCGCCCTGCTGACGGCCCAACTCTATTCGCCGGCCGAGATCATCATGATCGACCTCGACGACAACCGCCTGGAAGTCGCCCTGCGCTTCGGTGCCACTCGAACGATCAACAGCACCGATGGAAAGGCGGCCGGGACGGTGATGTCCCTGACCGGGGGTCGTGGCGTCGACACGGCTATTGAGGCTGTCGGCGTGCCGGCGACGTTTCTGCTGTGCGAGCAGATCGTCGGTCCGGGCGGGGTGATCGCCAACATCGGCGTTCACGGCAAGCCGGTCGAACTCCACCTCGAGACGCTGTGGTCGAGCAACATCGCCATAACCACAAGGCTGGTCGACGCGGTGACCACGCCGATGCTCCTCAAGACGGTGCAGTCCGGCAAGATCGACCCGACGCAGTTGGTCACCCACCACTTCACCCTCGATCAGATCCTCGAGGCCTACGACACTTTCGGGCGTGCGGCCGAGACCAAGGCGTTGAAGGTCATCATCACCGCCTGACGACACGTGCCTTGGCCCGCCTGGGCCCCGCCCTGGACGGGGACATTTCCCGTTCAGCCGAAAGCCAATAGATCGCCGATCCCCTGTCAATCATCCCGGCTCTCGGTCATGTACGATACCGACGCATGAATAGTCCGGGCGACAGTGGCTGATGACGACCCTCGAAGCCGAACTGATCGTTCTGGCGGCCCTGACCGGTCTGATCGTGGGCAGTTTCGTCAATCTGGTGGCCAACAGGCTGCCAAAGGGCGAGCCGGTCGCCCTGGACCGGTCGCGCGCAGACTGCTGCCAGACGGCGCTGTCGGCCCGCGAACTTGTTCCGGTCATCAGCTGGCTGATGCAGCGGGCGCGGTGCATCCATTGCGGGGCGAGGATTTCCGTGCGGCATCCGGTCATCGAACTGGCCGGAGCCGGTATCGGTGTCTGGGCCGTGCTCGCCTCGCCCACGCTCACGGCGGGGATCCTGACCGCCGTTCTGGGATGGCAACTGCTGCTGATCGCCCTGGTCGACGCCGACGAACTCTGGCTGCCCGACCGGCTGACCCTGCCCCTGCTCGTGAGCGGGCTCATCGCCGCGGCAACCTTGCCGGACAAGACGCTGGCCGACGGGCTGCTGGGGGCGGCTTTCGGCTTCGCGTCCCTGTGGGTGGTGGCGAGAACCTATCGACAGCTGCGCGCGAGGGAGGGCCTCGGCGGCGGTGATCCCGTCCTGTTCGGAGCCGTGGGAGCCTGGGTCGGCTGGATCGGCTTGCCGTCGGTCCTGCTCTGGGCCTGCGCCGCGGGTCTCAGCTGGGTCGCGGCGCGCGCCCTGGCCCGGCGGCCCCTCGCGCGCGACGAGCCACTGCCGTTCGGCCCCTTTATCGTCATCGGCGGCTGGCTGACCTGGCTCTACGGGCCGATCGGGATCGGATGACGGCGTATTCGGAATCCCGTCTTCCGGCGTGCTAGACTACTCGCAGTTCGAGAGATCGTAATGCGTCCAACGGCTCTGCCCCTCCTTCTGTCCGCCGTCGTGGTCCTCATTCCGGCGGCCCCGGCTTCGGCCGAAGTGCTCGACGGCGCAGCGATTCAGGCAGCACCTCAGTACTATCTGCTGTCACTGCCCGAGGCACCGGTTGGCGAGATCGCCGACGCTGTGCTGGGCGATGCCCTCGGGCTGCCATTCAAGGTCGACCCGGACATCGACGCCACCATGTCGTTCCAGGTCGACGGTCTCTACGGGCCGACGACGCTGGCGCGGGAGTTCGGCTATCGACTTTGGAACGCCGACATCGCCCTGGTGGAAAAGCCGTCCGGCGGCCTTTGGCTGATCCCGAAAGCGAAGCTGGAGGCGGCCCTGAGCGAGGGCGCTGTTCTGGTTGCACCGCCCGTCGGGACGGCCGGCAGCCGGCCAACCCCGATCGTGGCAGCGCCCACGGTTACGAAGGTGACGTCCCGCTCGCCCTCGTGGTCATGGTTCATGTGGCTCGCCGCGGGATGGGCGGGAGGGGCCGGCACGGTCCTCGGCTGGAACCGGCTTCGGCGACGCCGGCCATTGCCCGTCGCCCTTCTGTCCGCCCCGGGGCCGGTCTCGCTGGCGGATGCTGACGAAACTGCCGAAGCCGATGATCTGATCATCCCGATCTTCCCGTCAGCACAGCGGTAAAGCTGAAGCAGCGACCGCTGTGCGCCGCATTCGGGAACCGGGAACCCGTGGATCGAAAGCCCCCGCCGAAAGCACCGGCCGAAGGATCGCGACCGTCTGCCGGTCAGAACACCTGACCAACACCCGGTTGCAACCGCGGGACGTTGGGCAGTTCGCGGTCCGGACGGACGGCCGGGACGACCATCTCCTCGCGGCGCAGACGATCGTAGTTTGCCTGTGCGTCGGCTCTCACGTCCTCGGCATCGCGCAGGATCGTGGGGCGCAGGAAGATGAACAGGGTGCGCCGCGTCTGGCTGTCACGACGCGACCGGAACAGGACCCCGATGCCCGGAATATCGCCCAGAACAGGAACCTTGCTGTCGCCGGTCAGACGGTCATCCGTGATCAGGCCGCCGAGCGTAATGGTCTGACCATTGTCAGCCAGCACCGTCGTCTGCACGCTGCGCCGGTTGGTGATCAGGTCGGCGGCACCCGCAACCGCGGTGTTGGTGAGCGACGACACCTCCTGGGTGACTTCCAGCCTGACGACGTCCCCATCGTGCACCCGAGGCTTCACGCGCAGGGTGACACCCACATCTTCCCGGGAGATGGTCGTGAACGGATTGACGGTGTTGCCATCCGTGGCGAAAGCGCCGGTCCGGAACGGCACATTCTGACCCACCACGATCTCGGCCTCCTCGTTATCCAGGACGGTTACGCTGGGCGTGGACAACAGATTGGCGCTCGAGGTGCGCGACAGCGCCTGCAGCAGCAGCCCGAAATCGCCCTCGCTGCCAACGCCGAGATTCAGGCCTTCCGACAGGGCGCTGGCCCCCGGTACCCCGAGGGCGGACAGAATGGCGCTCAGCGGCGTGCCGGACTGGGTGAAGGAGGTGCCGCCGATGACGCCGGACCCGGGAACGGCACCGCCGGCCGCCAGCTGGATACCCAGTTGTTCGCCCAATTCGCCGGTGATTTCGACGATCGCCGCCTCGATCACGACCTGGGGCCGCCGGACGTCGAGCTCGACGATCAGATCCTCAATCATCTGAACCGTCGTCGGCGAGCCGCGCATGACCACGGCGTTGAGCTCGCTCGCGGACTGCACCGTGACGTCGGCCAACGAGAACCCGTTCGAGCCCGAGGATCGGTCACTGCCAGCGTTCAGCACGCCCGTCGCCGGCGACGAAGCCGCCGCGGTTTCGGCCTGACGTGAGGCGCTGAGGCTGGCCAGCCCGCCGGTCCCGGACCTTAGGCTTCGGGCAACCGTATTGGTCGCGGTCGCCTGTTCGCCCAGGATGCCGCGGACGATGTCGACCACCGCCTCGGCATCGGCGTGCCGCAGGCGGACGACACGGGTCACCGGCGAGGCACCGCCTGGTTGGTCCAGCGCCGCCACCACATTGCGGGCCTGGACGATATCCTGGGGTGATCCCTGGATCAGCACGACATTGCTGCGGGCGTCGGCGGACACGCGCGGACCACCCACCTCGGTGCCAAACAGCTGGCGCATGGCGTCGGCCACATCCTCGGCGGCCGCAAAACGCAGGGACAGGCTCTCGAAACTCTCCCCGCCGCCGCTGTCGAGCGCCTGGGCGACCTGCTGGATGCGCCGCACGTTGTCGGCATAGTCGGTGACCACCACCGCATTCGGATTGCTGACAGCCTCGAGCGACCCGAACTGGGCAACAAGCGGGCGCAGGGCCCGGGCCGCCTGGTCGGACGGCAGGTTACGGAGACGGATCAGGCGCGTGACGACCTGCTGGCCCGAGTCGCCGCCTGAAGCGCTGTTCTGGATCACCGTCGCCTGCGGCACGATCCGCCAAACCGCGCCGTTGCGAACGGCGGCGAAGCCGTAGGTTCGCAGGACCGTCTGGAACAGCTCCCACACGCCATTGGCGGACAGCGGCTGGGCCGAAACGACCGTCACAACACCGGTCACGTTCGGATCCAGCACAATCGTACGGCCGGTAATGCGAGCGATCTGTTCGGCGACGTCGCGGATATCGACACCGCGCATGTTGACGACCACCTCGCCCTGGACGGCGGCAGGCGGGTTCTGGGCGGCACCCATCGTCGGCGGTGCCGCCATCATCAGGGCCATCAGGCAGACCAGGCCATTACGGGAATGTCTGTACACGGAGCGTCGCCTATCTGAGCGGAACGGTGAGAGTCAGGGTGCGCCCCTCACGGACGACCTCGACACGGGCGCGGCCGCCGGCGGCAGCGCGTTGGAGGGTCTGCTGGTCCCGCGCGGCGTCACCGAGGGCCTGGCCATTGACGCTCTTGATCACATCGCCGGCGCGCAGGCCCGCGCGCAACAGTTGGGGAGCGCTGTCAGGACCGATCACATAGCCGTCGGCCGAGGGCGTGACGCCCAGCGTACTCACGGCGGCCGAGGCCGATGGAGCGGGTTGGAGAGGCCGCACCGCGAGGGCCGATCGGGCCGCCGAGCCGGTGGCGGTGCCGGTCGACGACGCATTTGCAGCGGCAGCCTGGCCTGCGGGGGTTGACGATGGCGCGGCGGTCACGGCCGGGGTGGCTGCCTGCGACGAGGCACCGGCGGTGCCCGCGGGCAACGCACCCGCCGGATGCGGCAGAAGCAGCGCCTCGCGCTGTCCCCCGACACTCAGGATCACACGATCAACCTCGATGTCTTCAATCACGGCATTCCCGACCGGCGATTCGCCGATGCCGAAGATCTGGACCGGCCCCTCGCCGCTCGAGATCAGGGCGGTTGAGCCACCACCGGCCGCATAGACCACCCCTTTGAGCACCAGCCCCAGATTCGAAACGGGGATACCGTTCGCGTCGGCTATGCCTCCGCCAAACGGGGCCCAGGTCAGGATGGAAACCAGATCGCCGCCCGTCGGTCCGCCCACCGGCGGCAGGGTGATCGGTGTCCAGACCGCCACGCGACCATCGTCCCAGCCCACCAGCCGCCAGGTCAGTCGGGCAAAGCCCAACGCCAGGCTCACCACGACGAAAAGGCTGACCAGCCTCAACCAGAAGACGGGCGACCGCAGCAGGGCTCCCGTCATGCCGCAGCGCCTGTATCGACGAAGCCGCTGAGCCGGGCGGCCGCTGAAGAGGCCCCAACCCGTGACACGAGGATTTCAACGGCCTGAAGGTCAGGATCGTCTGTCGGGCGGCGCTCGGCGCGAATGGTCCAGTCGATGTTCATCATCCGCACCTGGTCGGGTGGTGTTTCGCCGACGGCCAGTTCGGCGAGGCGGTTCTCGGCAATCCACTGGGCGACGACCCGATCCTCGAGCCCCCTGACACCGTCAATATGAGCCTGGGTGGCCATCAGCAGGCCCGTCGAGGCGACGGCAAGCACAAACAGGGCGACGATCGCCTCCATCAGCGAATAACCTTCACGCCGGTTTCGCGAGCGATGCATCATGTCTGCCCGGCCGATGCAGCCGCCCTTACGTCCGCGTTCAGCCCGTCGAAGGTGACGGTCCAGGTGCGGTCCCGATCACGCACGGTCATCGTCGCGGGTGGTGCCGCGCCGTCGGGATCGATCAGAAGTGCCGCGGTCTCGGCCGACAACCGGACGCCGCGCGGCAACTCATAACGCGAGGCCCATTCGGCAGGGGGCAGAGAGCCGGTCTCGAACCCGTAGCCAGCGGGATTCATGGTCAGGGTGACGGGGCTACCCACGATCAGCGCTTCGTCAGCCGCGAGGCGCAGACGGTCGGCGAAACGGTTGGCCTCGGTCTGGGCCGCGGCGTCATTGCGCCCGCCCACGGCCAGGGTGACCATACCCGCGGAGATGCCGACGATGGCGAGGACGACCAGCATCTCGACGAGGGTCATGCCCGCCCGATCGCCGCCTGCCAGATTGCGTTGATCCCCCCCCGCCATGGCCTACCGTGTTCGGTCGGTCAGGTCGGCGTCAAGGCCCTCGCCGCCCGGTTCGCCGTCCTTGCCCGTGGACATCAGGTCAAAGCCGCCGGTCTTGCCCGGGCTGCTATAGACGTAGTCGCGCCCCCACGGGTCCTTGGGGGCCTCGGGAAGATAGCCCTCGCTGTTCCAGTTCGCGGGCACGGGTTCCGTCTCAGGGCGCTGAACCAGGGCCTTGAGCCCCTGATCCGTCGTCGGATAGTCGCCGTTGTCCAGGCGGTACATCCGGAGGGCCGCGGCGATGGTCTTGAGGTCGGTCTTGGCGACGGTGACACGGGCCTGGTCCGGACGGCCGATGACATTGGGCACGATCATGACCGCGACCAGGGCGATGATGGCCAGAACCACGATCATCTCCACCAGGGTCAAACCCTGCCGCCGACGCCGTCTCGCACGCGCTTTCGAAAACATCATGTCTCTCTGCTAGCGATCACACGCCGCCCGCTGCTATAGACCGGCTCCAGTCGGGGAACCAAGCCCAATGCGGACTGCAGACGCCAGCCAAGACCCCGCGCGGACGACGATTGTCGCCCATGGACTCTGGCGAATTCAATCGGATGCCGTGATTCCGGTGGATCGCGCATGGGCGGGTCCACTGACTGTCTTGGTTCCGTCAGAAAAAATTCTGACCACTGTAATCGACCTGCCCTTTCCCTCCCGCCGCAAGCGGATCGAAGCCGCGCCGTATGCGGTCGAAGGCCTGATCGCCGAGCCGCTGGATCAGGTGCACGTGGCCCTGGGCATGGAGGTTTCGGACCGTCGTCACCTTTGCGCCGTGGTTCGGCATTCGGCGATGCGCGAATGGGTCGATCTGCTGACCGGAGTCGGCCTCGAGCGCTGCATCCTTCTGCCGGACGCCCTGGCCTTGCCGGAACCGCCTCCGGGCGCATGGCGGGTCGCGACTGATCAGGGCCGCGCCCTGGTCCGCACCGACGACGGCGGCGGCTTTGCTGTCGAGGTCGATGGATTGGCGGCGGCGTGGGAAGCGGGCGGACGGCCGGCCCTGATCGCCGCGGGCGATCCATTGCCCGCCGTGATGCGCGAGGGCGTAGGGGACGTGTCGCTTGAGATGGAGGGGGCCACGCACCCATCGGTGGTCGCGCCGCCCATTGATCTGCGGCAGGGCGTCTACGCGGCCCGGCGGGCCGAGGTCGGCTCGCCATGGCGGACGGTCGGCCTCGTCGCCGGTCTGGGCCTCATGGCCCATCTGGCGCTGGTGGCGTTCGATACCCTGGCCCTCCACGGCATGGCCGAACGTCGCGAAGCCGAGACCCGCAGCCTGATCGCCGCCCGCCAGCCCGGGCTGGAAGCCACGCCGGACCTGGTTGCGGCCGTAGACCAGATCGCCCCGGTCGGGGTCGGAGGAGACGGGCCGTTTGTGCGACTGTTCGGACGCACATCCCGGGCGCTCACGGGCCAGCCGCTGGCCTATCGCGCTATCCGTTACAGCTCGGCGGCTCCGATGACCCTCGCGGTCACAGCCACGGATGCCGCCGCGATCGACGGTGCCGTGGCGGCGCTGGCTCGCGCGGCCATTCCGGCGCGCTCCGCGCTGGACCCGATCGTCGCCGGAACCGTCGCCCCGAATGGCGTGAATGCCGTCATCACGCTGCAGCCCGCCGGGACCACCCGATGATCGTCGCCGCCGTCCGCAACCGCGCAGCACCGGTGCTTGAGCGCGCCAATGAATGGCTCGCAGGACGGTCCGAGCGGGAGCGTCTGCTTCTGACGGTCCTCTCCGTGCTCGGGATCGCTGCCGTCGGCTGGTACGGCATCGTCCAGCCCCTGCTGATCGCCCGTCAGACCGCGGTGGAACGCATCGCCCTTTACGAAGGGCTGCAGGCGCGGCTGCGCGCGGCCCCCGCTGGCGCTGTGGCCACTCCCGGAGCCGTCCCGATCAGCGGCCCTCTGGATGCGGCCGTGCGCAAGGCTGCCGCCGAGGGCGCTCTGACCGCCCAGGTCAGCGGCGACGCGGACCGGGTCACCGTCGTGATAACCGGTGCGAGGTTCGACGGTGCCGTACCGTTCGTGAGGGCGCTCGAAAGCGGTGGTGCCGTCGTGGACGATCTGCGCATGGAGACCGGCGGCCAGCCTGGCCTGATCAATCTCACCCTGACGGCGAGCCGCCCATGACGGCCCTGCCGATAGACGAGCCGGCGACCCCGTCTCGCGCCCGCCTCAGTTACGGCTATGCCCGACGCAACGGGGTGATGCTTGAGGAACGTCCCGACGGTCTGGTCTGCGTCCACCGCCGGACAGCGGCCCTGGCCGTCCTGCTGGAGGTCCGGCGGCTGAATGATGCGCCGATCGCTTTCGAAGCGGTCGATGACGCCGCCTTCGACACCCTGCTGCGCGAACAGACCGGCGACGCCGCAGACGCCGCCGCGGACATAGAGGTCGACGGCACCGACCTGGCGGCCCTGGCCGAAGACGCCGCCGCCATCGACGATTTGCTCGACAGCCGGGATGACGCGCCGGTGGTGCGGCTGATCAATGCCATTCTGCTCCAGGCTGTCCGGGAGGGCGTGTCGGACGTCCACATCGAGACCGAAGAGCGCCGGCTGGTGGTGCGCTACCGCATCGACGGCGTGCTGCGCGAGGTGCTCAGTCCTCCGCGGTCCCTGGCCCCCCTGCTGGTCAGCCGGATCAAGGTCATGGCCCGGCTGGACATCGCCGAAAAGCGCAGTCCCCATGATGGTCGGGTGACCCTGCGCATCGGCGGCATGGACGTGGACGTGCGCGTCTCGACCATCCCGACGCAGCATGGTGAGCGGGTCGTGCTGCGCCTGCTCGACCGCAACACCTCGGGCCTCGATCTGGGGCACCTCGGCATTGAGGCCGACGATCTGGCGGCCCTGCGGCGGATGATCCAGCGGCCGCATGGCATCGTCCTGGTCACCGGCCCGACCGGATCGGGCAAGACCACCACACTCTATGCCGCCCTGACCGAACTGAACGACCGCAAACGCAATATCATGACGGTCGAGGATCCTGTCGAATACGCGCTGGACGGCGTCGGCCAGATGCAGGTCAATGCGCGCATCGACCTGACCTTCGCGCGGGGCCTGCGGGCGATCCTGCGTCAGGACCCCGACGTCATCATGGTCGGTGAAATCCGCGACCACGAGACCGCCGAAGTGGCCGTCCGCTCGTCGATGACCGGCCATCTGGTCTTGTCGACCCTGCACACCAACTCCGCCGTCGGCAGCGTCACACGCCTGATCGACATGGGCGTCGAACGCTATCTTCTGGCCCCCATGCTGACCGGCCTGATCGCCCAGCGGCTGGTCCGCCGGCTGTGCCCCGAATGCCGCCGCGAGGACACGGCGACAGCCGTCGACGCCGAGCTGACATCCGGCACCGTTAAGGTCGGGGCGCGCGTGTTCCGCCCGGTCGGCTGCGCCGCCTGCCGTAATGAAGGCTATCGCGGCCGGACCGGCCTGTATGAGGTCATCGAGGTTGATCCGGGCTTCCAGGCCATGGTCCACGACGGGGCCTCGGAAGCGGCCATGATCAAACACGCGCGCAAATCGAGCCGATCGATCCTCGATGACGGCGCGGCCAAGGTCGCGGCCGGTCTCACCTCGGTGGCCGAGGTCGTCCGCGTCGTGCGCGAGGACGGATAGGATGTCGAGCTGGCGCTACCAGGCCGTGGACGCCTCGGGGCGGGCCTCCGCCGGCGTGATTGAGGCATCCACGGAAGTGGCTGCGCGCGCGATGGTCCGCGATCTCGGCCTCCTGCCCATGCAGGTTCGCATCCAGACGCGCCCGGGCCTGAAAGCGGCGGGCCTGTCCATTCCCGGCCTCGGCAGCCGCGTCTCGGCCCGAAGCCTGGCCGCCGCCACGCGCCAGCTTTCGACCATGATCGGCAGCGACATCCGCATCGAGGAAGCCGTGCGCATCGTCGGCCAGGAGCATGAGGGCCAGCCGATCGGGCCGGTGCTGGACGACGTCGCCGCCGCCGTGGTCGAAGGCCAGAGCTTTGCCGCCGCCCTCGAACGGCATCCGAAGGTCTTTCCCCAATACTATCGCGCCTCAATCGCGGCGGGCGAGCAGTCGGGCAAGCTGTCGGAGGTGCTGGCTCACCTGACCGATTTCGTCGCCTCGCGGGAGCGGGCCGGACGCAAGATCCAGCTGGCCCTGCTCTATCCGGCCCTGCTGGCGGTCGTATCGATGCTGATGATCACCCTGCTGCTGGTCTATGTGGTGCCGGACATCGTGAAGGTGTTCGTCTCCCGCGGCGCGGCCCTGCCGATGCTGACCCGTGCCCTGATCGGCCTGAGCGGCTTTGTGCAGCAGTTCGGCCTGCCGATCGTCGTGATCCTCGCCATCGCCGCACTGCTCTGGAACCGTTGGCTGGCAAACCCCGCCAACGCCCGCAAATTCGCGCGCTTCAGATTGATGACGCCCCCGCTTTCGGGCTTCACCCGCCAGCTCAATGCCGCCCGTTTCGCCGGCAGCCTCGCGACACTGGTGCGAAGCGACGTGCCGTTGGTCGATGCCCTGCGCGCCGCCGCCGCCGTCACGCCCAATGCCTATGTCCGCGAACGCGCCCTGATGGCCGCCCAGCGGGTACGGGAGGGCGCGAGCCTGCGCCGCGCCCTGTCCGAGGCCGAGGTCTTCCCGCGCATGCTGCTGGCCGTGGTCGCCTCGGGCGAGCAGAGCGGCCGGCTCGGACCGGGTCTGGAACGCGCCGCCCGGGACCTGGAGCAGGATCTGGAGCAACTGGTCACCGCCATGGTCGCCCTTGTCGAGCCGGCGGTGCTGCTGATCATGGGCGGCGTGGTGCTGTTGATGGTGCTCGCCATCCTCATGCCCATCGTCAATCTCAATAACCTGGCAGGGTTATGACCAGCGACCCTCAGCGGATCTCGAGCGTCGATGCCGTCATCCCGGGAAGGACCGCCGCTCCGGCCGTCGTGATCGTCAGGGTCAGAGCCTTGTCCCGCCCAAGTCGCGCCCGCAAGAGTTCGCTGGCGTCTGGCCCTTTCAAACTCAGGCCCGATCCGTCGGCGTCCGATGCGAGGTCGCCGGCCATCGGCGGCGGCATCGTGGTCAGGCCTGCGCCCGCACAGGTCGCAGGGCCGGTGCGCAGCCGCCCCTGCCCCGTCCTGCCGCCCCCGATGGCGAGGTCGGTGGCGCTGAGGGTCATTTCACCATCACAGGTAAACGGCAGGCCCGGTGCCATGGCGTTGATCAGCCTCAACGATCCCGTTCCTTCAGCCTGGCGCAGAACAAGGGCGTTGGCGCGCCACAGGGCATCGCCTTCGATCGCAGTCTCAGGTCCGCGCACAACGACCGCACCGGCGGGTGCCAGGGACACGATCGAGCGCAACGGATGCATGGCCCAGCCCAGCGCGAAGCCCGGCTCCAGACCCGCCTCGCCCTTCCAGACGGTGCCCACAGCCTGCCGGTCCGTGCCGACCGCCGCCTCGGCGGGCAGGTACAACAACAGGCCCAGCAGATACGCGCCTACGCCGGTGCCGATCAGGATCACGCGCCAGGGTGTGACCCGCACATACAGGCGCTCGAACTGAAATGCGCCGTCGCCATGCCGCCGGTCGCCGTCCCGGGTCCGCCAAACACCGAACATCGTCGTCCCTCCACGCGCCCGCGAACCGCGTACGTCTGATCGCCGACCCAGGGCCGGATCGCAAGCCCCGATCCGCCCGTGCCGGCTTTACCTTGATCGAGGTCATCGTGGCCCTCGGCCTGTTTGCCCTGATTGCGCTTGCGGGCTTCAGCCTGCTCCGGGCTGTTCTCGACACCCAGGCCCGGACCGAACAGCGCCTGCGCCGCCTGTCGGAGATCCAGCGCGCGCTCTTCGTCGTCGCCTCGGACCTGGACCAGGTCAGCGGTCGCATCGAGGGCGGGGGCGATACCATTGTGTTCCAGAAGACCGACGCCAGCGGCCGACCCTTTGTGGTCCGCTATGGCCGTACGGGCGACGAACTCACCCGCACGGTGTCAGGCCCCATGGGTGAGCGCGCGCAGCCGTTGTTGAAGGGCGTGACATCGGCGCGGTGGTCCTTCCGTCTGACCGGTCTGGGCTGGGCTCCGGCCACGGTTCCAGACCTTCCAGGCGTCGTGGCGTCTCCCGATCTCGTGAAGCTGACGCCCCCCGCGGTTCGCGCAGTGGCGCTGGACCTCACCGTGACGGGCCCCAACGGCCGTCCCGCCACGGTACGCCGTCTGATTGCGACACCGGAGATCGTTCCGTGAGCCGTCGCACTGATCGCAAGGGCATGATCCTGCTCAACGTCCTGATCGTGGTCGCCATTGCCGCGGCCGCCGTGACCGTGATGATCGTGGCCCAGGATATCGAGGTCCAGCGCTCGACCCGCCTGCACGACGCCGCCCAGGCCCAGGCCTACAGCCGCGCCGGAGAACTGTCAGCGATCGTCGCCCTGCGCCGTGACGCCCTGACTGCGCCGGCCGTCGACACGATGAACGAGCCCTGGGCGAAGATCGGACAGCGCACCCTCGATATTCCCGGCGGGTCCTTTGCCTTGAGCATCGCCGACGAACAGGCGCGCTTCAACATCAATGCCGTCGCCCGGGGAGACGTGATTCCGGCCACGGCCCTGCTGGTTATCGGTGAGCGCGCCGGGGTCTCGAGGGCGAACATCAACATGATCATCCTCGCCGTCACCGCCCTCGCCCCCCTTCGGGACGACGGCCTGCTCCGTTCGGCCGGCATAGACCCGGCCGATCTGGATCGTCTGGCCCCCTACATCAGCTTCCTTCCGGCAGGCTCGCCCGTAAACCTCAACACCGCTGAACCGGGGTTGATGGAAATTCTGTTGCAGGACCCCGTCACCGTGCGACGACTGGTTCAACGCCGCGCCCAGGTACCGGTCACGGCGGAAGAAGCGGCAGGCCTCGGACCGCCCGGACTGGTCGGGGCACGCTCGAACCATTTCAGGGTCGAGACCGATGTGCGGGTGGGCGACATACGGCGGCGGACATCGGCCAGGATCGATCGGGTTGAGACCCCGGAAGGCTGGAGAGTCAGCGTGGGGTCCCGGCACCGCCTGCCACCCGCCTGAGTCTCACGGGGTCGCATCGATCCGGGGATCAAATGTCACGGTGACATCCCCGATCCATCCCCCATATCGAAGCGTATGACCAAGCTGCTCGTCTGGTATGATGGTGCCTGTCCGCTTTGCCGGCGGGAGATCTCGCTGATGCGCCGGCTCGACGGCCGGGGCGCGATCCAGTTCATCGACGTTTCCTCTGCCTCGCCGACGACCTGCCCGATCGACCGGGACGCGCTGCTCGCCCGCTTCCATGCCAGCGAAGACGGCAGGATGCTGTCCGGGGCCGCGGCCTTCGCCGCCATGTGGCGGGCGATCCCGCTGCTGCGGCCCATCGGCCTTCTGGCACGCGCGCCGCTGGTGCTGGCGGGGCTGGAAGCCTGCTACCGTGCCTTTCTGCGCCTTCGCCCCTCGCTTCAGGGCCTGGCCGCGCGCCTCGATCCCGCATGAGGCCTCAGCCCGATTCCGCGGCTCCGGGCCAGGAGAGTGTCTGGTCATTTCCGCGTCCGGCCGTCGCCGAGCCGACCGCGGCCCATATCCTCATCACCCATGGCGGGATGATTGTCGCCGACACCCGCGCGGCCGTCCGGACGCTCGAGACCAGCCATCCACCCAGCTACTACATCCCGCCCGCCGATCTTGCGCCGGGCCGGTTGCGGCGCGCGAGCGGCAGCTCGTTCTGCGAGTGGAAGGGCGCGGCAATCTACTGGGATGTCGTTTTCGACGACCTGATCCTGCCGCGCATCGGCTGGAGCTATCCGAACCCGACACCGGCCTTCGAGGCCTTGCGCGACCACGTCGCCTTCTATGCCGGCCCCTTCGACCGATGCTGCGTCGACGGCGAGACGGTCGTCCCCCAGGCGGGCGCATTCTACGGCGGCTGGATCACGTCCCGGCTGGCCGGCCCCTTCAAGGGTGGACCCGGGACCCTCGGCTGGTGATGCAATGACAAGACCCCCCTATGAGTCCCGCGGCCGTCAGGTGCCGAGCGGTCGTCTGTCGCGGTTTGGCCAGTTCGGACGGCTGGCCGGCTCGGTCGCCGGGGGCATGATCGCCGAGGGGGCCCGACGGCTGGTGGACGGCGAACGACCGCAACTCCGCGACATGCTGCTGACCCCGGCCAATTTCGGCAAGATCGCCGACCGTCTGTCGCATCTGCGGGGTGCGGCGATGAAACTGGGCCAGATGATCTCGATGGACGCCGGTGACCTGCTGCCGGCCGAACTGTCCGAGATCATGGGTCGGCTGCGTGACAACGCCCACCACATGCCGCCGGCCCAGTTGCAACAGGTTCTGGCGCGGGAATGGGGCCCGGACTGGCGGACGCGGTTCGAGCGCTTCGACCTTCGACCGATCGCCGCCGCCTCCATCGGCCAGGTGCATCGCGCGGTCACCCGCGACGGACGCGAACTGGCGATCAAGGTGCAATATCCCGGCGTGCGCGAAAGCATCGACGCCGACGTCGACAATGTCGCGACCTTGCTGCGAATGTCAGGTGCCATCCCCCGGGGGATCGATATCGCCCCCCTGCTGGCCGAAGCGAAAACGCAGCTGGCCGAGGAGGCTGACTACGAACGCGAGGGCCAGCAGATGACCCTGTTCGGGCGACTGTTGGCTGATACGCCCGGGGTCGTCGTACCGACGCTGGCTCCGGAGCTCACCACCTCGCGGGTTCTGGCCATGACGTTTCTCGAGGGGCGTCCGGTCGAGTCCCTCGAAACGGCCCCGCAGGCCGTTCGGGACCGGGCCATGCAGACGCTGATGACATTGGTGCTGCGGGAACTGTTCGAGTTCGGTGTGATGCAGACAGATCCGAATTTCGCCAACTACCGGTTCCAGCCCGTGACCGGACGGTTGGTCCTGCTTGATTTCGGTGCGGCCCGGCCAGTCGCCGACAGCACGGCACAGGGCTATCGCCGGCTCTTGCGTACAGGCCTCGCGGGTGATCGGGCAGCGGTTCGGCAGGCGGCGCTGGCGGCGGGTTTCCTGGGGCCGACGGCCGTCGCTCGCCACGGCGCGCGTCTGGACCAGATGATCGATGTGATCATTGGCGAGCTCGGCCGGCCGGGACTGTTCGACTTCGGCGACCGGCGCTTCGTCGCGGCGTTGCGCGATCCGGGCATGGAGATCGCGGCCGATACCGGAGCATGGCACGTGCCCCCGGCGGATATCCTCTTCGTCCAGCGCAAGATCAGCGGCACCGCCTTGCTGGCCGCGCGTCTCAAGGCCCGTGTTGATGTAAGGGCGATGGTCGAACCGTGGCTCAATGCGCCCGTCGAACCCATGACAGCGTCACTGCCGTCGGAGCCCGTCCTGACCTGACGGCCCTTGCCAAAAGCTCGCCCAATCTCCCTGACCAGCGAAACATCAGCAACGTGTCGCAGCCCGACCTTTCCCCCGGTGCCAGAACCGTCGAACCCCCGGGCGGTCGGGCCATTCCGGCCATAGCGATCGGTCTCGGCTATGCGGGCCTGCTGCCCCAGGCGTTGGCACTCGCCCTGGTGTTGTTCGGTGGACCGGCGTGGCGGTTCACCGGGCTCAGTCTGGCGTTTGCCTATGCGGCGTTGATTTTCAGCTTCCTCGGCGGCGTCTGGTGGGGCCTTGCCGCCCGATCTGACAAGGCCCTGCCCCGCTGGGTCTGGCTGGCCTCGGTCGCGCCGGCCCTCCTGTCCCTCGCTTCGGCCTGGCCCTGGGCGACCGGCGACGAGTGGCCGGGACCGTCGCTCGTGGCCCTTGGTCTCGCAATCGCCCTCAGCGTCATCGTCGATGTCCGCTTCAGGCAACTGGAGCTCACGCCGCCGCGCTGGCTCATGTTGCGACTACCCCTTTCGCTTGGCCTTGGCAGCCTGACGTTCGCGATCGGCCTTGGCGCGGCGTTCGCAGGTTAGGCCGGTTTCACCGCCGTTTGCCGCCGTTCGGACCTGCCGGACCGTCTTAGAGGGGACCGCGGTCGCGCCGTTTGTGCCAGCCCTGTCAGATCGATTGCTTCATGTAGGCAGGAGGTCGCACAGTGCGGTCGTGTCCTCTTGGATTCTCAGGAACCTTCCATGTCTATTTCCCGAAGCGTCGCCGCCGCTGTCCTCGCCGCCGCCCTGGTCTGTGGCAATCCGGCATTGTCGCACGATCGCGCCGTCTCATCGGTAGCGGTCATGGACGTCCAGCCGGATGCCGTTGAGGCTGCGGGGGCCGTCGATGCGTTTCATGCGGCGCTGGAACACGGGGATACCGCGGCCGCGCTGGCCCTGCTGGCGGACGACGTGTTGATTCTCGAAGGCGGCTCGGCGGAACGGTCCAGGGCGGAATATGCGGCCTCCCACCTCGCCGCAGACGCGGAATTCTCGGCCTCGGTTCCCAACGTTCTCAGCCGCCGGACCGCCCGGGCCGTCGGCGACAGCGCCTGGGTGGCCAGCGAAGGGCGCACGGAGGGCCAGTTCAACGGCCGGCCGATCAACAGCCTGTCGGCGGAGACCATGGTACTTCGACGGGACGCCGCCGGATGGCGGATCACCCACATCCACTGGTCGTCGCAGGCCGTGCGCTAAAGGCTCAGTGGGCCGCGGCGGGCGTGTTGCCGCCATTTCGGGCGAGCCAGCTGTCGATGATACCTATTTCCCGCTGCTGGGCTGTGATCACCTCCTGGGCGAGAGCTTTGGCCTCTGCGTCTTCGCCCGCCCTGAGCTCGACGCGGGCCATGGCGATGGCCGCTTCGTGGTGGCCGCGCATCTGCGCCATGAAGTCGATGTCAGGGTCACCGACATAAGCGGGCATGGTCTTCACCATCGCCGACATTGCTGTCTTGTAGCCGCGGGTCGCATCGCTGTCGCCGGCAGTGGGTTCCATCATCTTCATGGAATCAGCCGCCATATGACCTGCCGGCGCGGCGGCGGCGGCCCTGGCGGACTCGCTGGCGGCGGCAGCCGGAGCTTCAGCGGCAGGGGAACAGCCAGCGGCGAACGCGCAGGCGGCAATGGCGAGACTGACGCGCTTCATGAGAGGCTCCTTCAATGTGCCTTCAGTAGCGTCGCACCGGCTTCATTGGTTCCGGGACAAGTCAGCGCGTGGCCCGTCCCAGCAAGTCGATCAATTCAGTCGCCTTCGCCTTGCGGTCGGCGAGATCGTCGCCCGTCATCGCGCCCATGACGCAATGGTCGAGGTGATCCCTGAGCACCTCGGTTTCGACGCGCGAGAGTGCCGCGCGCACGGCCTGGAGCTGTGTCAGCACGTCCACGCAATAGCGGTCTTCCTCGACCATGCGCGCGATGCCGCGCACCTGACCCTCGATCCGGTTCAGGCGGTTCATGACCTTGGGCTTTGTTTCGTCCTGCATCGATCCTCTCCGGTTCGAGAGCGTTATACCCCATGACGGTATCTTGCGTTATACCCCCATAGGGTATATTTGCAGCCCGTTGATAACGGAGCGACGCCATGGCTGAAGCCGAGCATCCCCACGCCGACCACAATCACGGCGCAAGCTGCTGTTCCCACAATAAGCAAGCCGGCGGGGCAAACAGCGCGATCGACCCGGTCTGCGGAATGTCCGTCGATCCAGCCACTTCGGCTCATCGCGCCGAACACCACGGCCAGGAGCAGGTCTTCTGTTCGGCGGGGTGCCGCACGAAATTCCTCGCCGACCCGGAACGGTACCTGGACCCGCAAAGCGAGCCGGGGGCGGCGATCCCCGGCGCGATCTACACCTGTCCCATGCATCCCCAGATCCGTCAGGAAGGGCCCGGCGCATGCCCGATCTGCGGCATGGCGCTGGAACCGGAGACCGTCACCGCCGAGGTGCCTGTCAACCACGAACTGGTCGACTTCACCCGCCGTTTCCGCATCGCGCTGGTTCTGACCCTGCCGGTGTTCGTCCTGGAAATGGGCGGTCACCTGGTAAATCTGCACGCAGTGATCCCGGGTCAGGTCTCAAACTGGATCCAGTTCGCGCTCGCGACGCCCGTCGTCCTGTGGGCCGGCTGGCCGTTCTTCCAGCGCGGCTGGGCATCGCTGCGCAACCGGCATCTCAACATGTTCACCCTGATCGCCATGGGCGTCGGGGTGGCGTGGGCGTACAGCGTCGTGGCGGTTCTGGCCCCTGCCCTGTTCCCGCCGGCCGTCCTGCGCATGGACGGCAGCGCACCGGTCTATTTCGAGGCCGCCGCGGTCATCACCGTTCTGGTACTCGTCGGCCAGATCCTGGAACTGCGCGCCCGCGAGCAGACTTCCGGGGCGATCCGGGCCCTGCTCGACCTGACGCCCAAGACCGCGCGACGGGTTCGCGACGACGGCGGCGACGAGGATGTAACGCTCGACACTATCCATGTCGGTGATCGCCTTCGGGTTCGTCCGGGCGAGAAAATTCCGGTCGATGGCGAGATCCTCGACGGCCGTGTCGCCATCGACGAGTCCCTCGTGACGGGCGAATCCATGCCTGTGACCAAGGCCGCCGGGGACAATGTCGTAGCGGGCTCGCTGAACAAGACCGGTTCCTTTGTGATGCGGGCCGACAAGGTCGGGGCTGACACCCTGCTGGCCCGGATCGTCCAGATGGTCGCCCAGGCCCAGCGCAGCCGCGCACCGATTCAGCGGCTGGCCGACACTGTCTCAGGCTGGTTCGTGCCGATGGTGATCGGGATCGCCGTCATCGCCGCGGTCATCTGGGGACTGGTCGGACCCGAGCCGCGCCTGTCCTATGCCCTGGTCGCAGCCGTGTCGGTGCTCATCATCGCCTGTCCTTGTGCCCTGGGCCTCGCGACACCGATCTCGATCATGGTCGGTGTCGGTCGCGGTGCCACCGCGGGAGTCCTGATCAGGAACGCCGAGGCCCTCGAACGCTTCGAGAAGGTCGACACCCTTGTGCTGGACAAGACCGGCACCCTGACCGAGGGCCGACCTTCGGTGACCGCGATCCGGCCCGTGTCCGGCTTCGACGGGACGGAACTGCTGCGCCTCTCAGCCAGTCTGGAACGGAGCAGCGAGCACCCGCTGGCGGACGCGGTGGTCCGGGCGGCCGCCGACCGGAACCTGACCCTGTCAGAAGCGACCGGGTTCGACAGCCCTGTCGGGCGCGGCGTCTCCGGTCGGGTTGACGGAAAGCGTGTCGCACTGGGCAATGCCCGCTTCTTGACTGAACTGAAGGTGGACGTTTCGGCCCTGGAAGCCGAGGCTGAAGCCCTGAGGAGCGAAGGCGCGACCGCGATCTTCGTCACGGTGGACGGCAAGGTTGCAGGCGTGCTCGGCATCGCCGACCCCATCAAGCCGACCACAGCCGAAGCGGTCCGCGCTCTCAAGGCCGCCGGCCTTCGGCTGGTGATGATGACTGGAGACAACCGCACGACCGCCGAGGCTGTGGCCCGAAAGCTCGGCATCGACGAGGTGCAGGCCGAGGTCCTGCCCCAGGACAAGGCAGCGGTCGTGGAACGCCTTCGCGCCGAGGGCCGGATCGTCGCCATGGCCGGCGACGGGGTCAATGACGCGCCGGCCCTGGCCGCCGCCGACGTGGGGGTCGCCATGGGCGCGGGATCCGATGTGGCCATCGAGAGCGCAGGAGTCACACTGCTGGGTGGCGATCTTCAGGGCATCGTCCGCGCAAGACGCCTGTCGAAGGCCGTGATGGGAAACATCCGCCAGAACCTCGTGTTCGCCTTCGGTTACAACGCACTGGGTATCCCGGTCGCAGCGGGACTTCTCTATCCGGCGTTCGGCCTGTTGCTCTCCCCTGCCCTTGCGGCCCTTGCCATGTCGCTGTCGTCAGTCAGCGTGATCGGCAACGCCCTGAGACTGCGGGCGGTCCGCCTTTGAACAGTGAGGGGACGCTGGCGCACCCGCGTATCCTCTGTGACAGTAGTGACTTCTGGAGTTTCGACATGAATCTTTCCCGTTTCGCCCCCGCCTTCGCCGTCGCCGCGATTGTCGCCATGGCGGCGGCCCCGGTCAGCGCTCACGCACGCCTGGTCAGTTCCACCCCGGCCGCCGACGCCACGATCGCGCCGACACAGTCCGTCGCCCTGACTTTCAGCGAGCGTATGGTTCCGGCCTTCTCGACCGTCGAGGTCGTCAGTGCGACCGGCGTAAAGGCGTCTCTCAGCACCAGCGTGAGCGAAGACGGCCGGTCGATTACGGGTGCCCTGGCGCGCCCGCTGACCGCCGGCACCTGGACCGTCAACTGGCAGATTGCCTCAAGCGACGGCCACCGGATGACCGGGTCCTACGCCTTCACCGTCCGCTGAGGTGATTGAGGCCACGATCATCGGTCTGCGAGCGCTCCAGTACGGCGCTGCCGCCCTCCTGTTCGGCGTCCCGGCCTTCCTGATCTACAGCGGCGTGAACCGGCATGGTCTCCACATGCGCTGGCCTCGATCGGCCCTTCTCGGGGCGGCGGTCGTCCTCGTCCTGACTGCACCGGCCGCCCTGGTGGCGCACACCGCGGTGATGACCGGCTCCCTGGCGGAGGCGATCAAGCCCCAGACCCTCGGGACGATGATGTCCGCCATGGCTCTGGGTGCGGCCCTCGTGGTCCGAGCGATCGTGGCGTTCGTCGCGCTTGCGGCGATCCTGCTGATCAGGCCGGGCGCTCGCCTCTGGTGGGTCACCGCCGGGCTCGGCGGGATCATCACCGCCAGCTTCGCCTGGACCGGTCACGGCGCGGCGACGGAAGGGCCGGGCCACGAGATTCATCTCGCCTCGGACATCCTTCACGCCCTTGCGGCATCGCTCTGGATCGGTGCCCTCGCCGCCTTCGCCGCCTTGACCTGGTGGCGTCCGACGGACCCGTCCCGCCATGACAGGGCCCTGACCGAGGCATTGTCCGGCTTCGCCCGGGTCGGAACCTGGGCCGTTGCTGTCCTGGTGATGACCGGACTGATCAACAGTCTGTACCTCGTCGGCTGGAATGGCCTGTCGCTTCTTGCAGCGACACTCTGGGGTCAACTGTTGATCGCGAAGCTCGGGCTGTTCTTGGCCATGTTGGCTCTCGCCGCGCTCAATCGCTTTCAGTTGACCGCCCGGTTGAAGAGCGCCGATGCCGGCTCGGACGTCGCAATCGGTCATCTGCGCGCCAGCCTCCTCTGCGAATTCGGTCTTGCGATTGCGGTTCTGGCGCTCGTGGCTGTCATGGGGACCTTGGCACCGCCGGCCTCCCTCGGCTGATCGATTGCCGGGGTCGAGGGTATGCCGGACGGAACGCGTATGGCCTTATGGGGTGCAGACGAGGTGCAACATGACTGACGACATCGATCAGCTGATCGCGCGCGCCGCGACGCAGACGGGACACTCTGACCTCGATGGTCTCGAAGCCTCCGTCTGGACGCGTATTGACCATCGCTTGGGCGAGCGCCGTGCGGGCCAGGTTCGACTGGCAGCCCTTGTCGTCGCGCTGGGCGTGGGAGTCGCGAACGGCAGCCTGCTGGCCTTGTCGGCAAACCCGCAACCGACCGAGCTGCAAGCCTTCAGCGTCTCGACCGGCCTGTCTCCGGTCGGAGCTCTGGGGCTCGACGGATGAGCCCGGGATGGAAGTCGCTAGCCCTGACGGCGCTGCTGGCGGCCATGGCCAGTGGCGTGGGCACCTGGGCCAGCACGGCGTGGGTCATGAAACAGCGCGAGACACCCAGCCTGCACCATATCGTGCACGAGGAACTGGACCTGAGCGCGGCTCAGGAAGCGCGCCTTGAGTCCATCGAGACGCGCTTCGCCACCCGCCGGACGTCGCTTGAAGCCGAAGTCCGGACAGCGAACAGGGAGCTCGCCGACGCCATCGCCGCCAGCGAGGGTGACAGCCCCCAGGTGCAGGCGGCCGTCGACCATTTCCACGTCGCCATGGGTGACCTGCAGAAAGCGACCATCGCCCATGTGTTTGAGATGCGGGCGGTGCTGACACCCGCCCAGGCCCGGACGTTCGACAGCCAGGTCGTCGGCGCCCTCCTCCAAGAGGCCGGGTAGCCATCCAGTGACGGTGGAGGACTCCCTCGAGGCGCGGGCGGCGAGGGGCGACCGCGCGGCGTTCAGCGCGCTGATGTCAGCGACCAAGTCCGATCTCCACCGTTTCATCCGGCGCTATGTCGGCGACGACGAGGAGGCATGGGACCTCGTCCAGGAAACCTATACCTCGGCCTGGCTGGCCATGCGTCGCTACGATTCGGCCCGTGCGTTTCCCACCTGGTTACGGGCGATCGCCCTGAACAAGTGCCGCGACTGGGGCCGCAAACGGACCGTCCGGCGGGTGGTGCGGGGTGTCATGGGACTGGATGCGCCCGAGGCCATGGCCGTAGGGGAAGATCGCCCGGACCCGGAGGCCCGGCTGGACGACCAGCACCAGGTGGCCGCCCTCGACCGCGCCCTCGCCGGACTGCCCGACCAGTTGAAAGCCCCCCTGATCCTGAGCGCACTCGAGGGCCGCTCCCACGCGGACATCGCCCGGATCGTCGGCGCAACGCCCAAGGCCGTCGAAACGCGGATCGCCCGGGCCCGCGCCAGACTCGCGCAGATCATGAAGGCCTCCTGAGCGCTCGAACCGCCTGAGACGGTTCGCCGCAAGGGGACGGACGCCCGCGGGCGTACTAGAGTCAGGATCGGTCGGTACCCGTCATGGGCGGCGCGCCGGACCACAGACAACTACGCGAGGACCAAAGCCTGATGTCGTCCCTTCGACTGGATCGCCGCACCCTGCTTCGCGGTGCCGCCGCCGGCGGTGGCTTGCTCGGACTGCAAGGCCTCATGCCGGCCTGGGCCCAGACCGGATCGCCGGGGCTGCGGTCGGACCTGCCGTCGCTCGTCGGGCCGAACATCGACCTGACGGTGGGCCATTCGCCGTTTTCCGTCGGAGGTCGCACCGGCCATGCTGTGACCGTCAACGGCCTCCTGCCGGCGCCGCTGTTGCGCCTGCGCGAGGGTCAGACCGCGCGCCTGTCGGTGACCAACACCCTGGACGAGGACACCTCGATCCACTGGCATGGCATTCTGCTGCCATTCCAGATGGACGGCGTCCCGGGGATCAGCTTCCCGGGCATCAAGCCGCGCGAGACCTTCGTCTACGAATTCCCGATCCGGCAGTCCGGCACCTACTGGTACCACAGCCACTCCGGCCTGCAGGAGGCCATGGGACACTATGGTCCGATCGTTATCGATCCGGCCGGGGCCGAGCCGGCCGCCTATGATCGCGAGCACGTCCTGGTCCTGTCGGACTGGAGCTTCATGCATCCGCACGACATTCTGGCCAGGCTGAAGAAGAGCCCGGGCTACTTCAACCGCCGGCGGACGACCCTGTCAGGCCTGCTCTCCGGAGCGGACGGCATGAGCCTCGAGGAACGGCGGATGTGGGGCCAGATGCGTATGGATCCGCGCGACATCTCCGACGTCAACGGGACGACCTACACCTACCTGGTCAACGGCCATGGCCCCGACGACAACTGGACCGGCCTGTTCCGGCCGGGCGAACGCGTCCGGCTCCGGATCATCAACGCTTCGGCGATGTCGACCTTCAACATCCGGATTCCGGGCCTGCCCATGACCGTGGTCCAGGCCGACGGCGCGGACGTGCGGCCGGTCGAGGTGGACGAGTTCCAGATCGCCGTGGCCGAAACCTATGACGTCATCGTTCGCCCCACCGAAGACCACGCCTACACCATCGTGTCGGAAGCCATCGATCGTTCGGGCATGGGCCGGGCCACCCTGGCCCCCCGTCTCGGAATGACCGCCGAGGTTCCGCCGCTGCGGGAGGTCCCGACCCTGACCATGGCCGACATGGGCATGGGCTCCATGTCCGGAATGGACCACAGCGACATGGCAGGCATGGACCACGCCGCCATGGGGCACGCTCCCGCAGCAGCGAGTGCCGCGAGCGCGATGGATCACGGCGCGATGAACATGCGCGATGCTGACAACGCCCCACCGGAAATGGCGGTGGGGGTCGGTGTGGACATGGTCTCCATGGCACCCGCCGACAGCCTTGGACTGCGTCCGCTGGGCCTTAGGGACGTGGACCACCGGGTGCTGGTCTACACCGACCTTGTGTCGCTGCAGCCCAACAGCGATCGCCGCGCACCGTCCCGAACCCTCGAGATCCATCTGACCGGCAATATGGAGCGGTTCATGTGGGGCTTCGACGGTCGCAAATTCAGCGAACTGGTCGAGCCGATCCGTTTCGAAAGAAACGAGCGCGTCCGCGTCACCCTGGTCAATGACACCATGATGGGTCACCCCATCCACCTGCACGGCCATTTCTTCGAACTGGTGACCGGCGGGCCCGAGGGCCATCAGCCGCTCAAACACACGGTCAATGTCGCGCCGGGCTCAAAGGTTACCTTCGACCTGACCGCCGACGCCCCCGGCGACTGGGCGTTCCACTGCCATATGCTGATGCACATGCACGCGGGGATGTTCAACGTCGTCACCGTGCGGCCCATGGACGGAGCCGCGTCATGACGCGCTTGCTTCTCCGCCTCGCGGCCGCGGCGGCCCCCTTGCTTCTGGCGACCGGAGCGGCCTCGGCCCAGCCGCAGGATCCGCACGCGGGCCACGTCATGGCTCCGGCTCCGGCTCCGGCGGGAACACCGGCTCCGGCGACCGCCGACCCCCATGCCGGCCACGATATGTCGACCATGGCCATGCCGGCCGCCCGGCCCGTGCCTGCCGACCCTCATGCGGGCCATGACATGTCGACGATGGCCATGTCGGCCCCTCAGACGACACCCGCGGATCCGCACGCCGGCCACGTCATGGCTCCGGCCCCTGCCGCCACCCCGCCCGCGGCCGACCCCCATGCCGGCCATCACATGTCGACGATGGCCATGCCGGCTCCTGAGTCGGCACCCGTGGACCCTCACGCGGGCCACGACATGAGCGCCATGAGGGGTCAGGCTGCGGACCCGCACGCCGGCCACGACATGCCCGGCATGACCATGGGACCGCCGGACACTCCGACCGGTGCCGACAACGCCGGACGTCCGCCGCAAGCGGTGCCGCCCGCTGCCGCGCGCCGCGGCCCGACCCACGCCGCCGACGTCTATTTTCCCGCATCGGAGATGGTCGCCGCGCGTCGTCTGCTGATCACCGAAAACGGCGACATGCATACGACCGCCGTCATCATCGATCGGCTTGAGGCCGGCTTCGGCGGGGATGAGGACAGCTATCTGTGGGACGCCCAGGGCTGGACTGGTGGCGACATCAATCGCTTCTGGTGGAAGAGCGAGGGCGAAGGCGCATTCGGCGACGGCCTGGAAAAGGCCGAGGTCCAGGCCCTCTACAGCAAGGCGGTTCTACCTTTCTGGGACCTGCAGGCCGGTATCCGGCAGGATTACCGACCTGACGGCGACGACACGACCCACCTTGTCCTTGGCCTGCAGGGACTGGCTCCTCACTGGTTCGAGGTCGATGCCGCCGCCTTCCTGTCGACCGAGGGTGACCTGACCGCGCGCGTCGAGGCAGAGTACGACCAAAGGATCACGCAGCGACTGATCCTGCAGCCGCGGTTCGAGGTGGATCTGGCGGCCAGCGACATTCCCGAACTCGAGATCGGCTCAGGCGTCAGCTCGCTCGAGGCGGGCCTGCGGCTGCGCTACGAAATCCGCAAGGAGTTCGCGCCCTATTTCGGCGTCGAATGGACCCGCGCGTTTGGAGCCAGTCGCGATTTCATCGAGGCCCGCGGCGGCGACGCCGAGGAGACGAAATTCGTCGTCGGGCTTAAAGCCTGGTTCTAGGGTCCGTACTCAAGAGCAACCAGGCACCAGACTGTCCGTCAACCGGGCTCATTGAACCTGCGCACCAGGGCCTGCGCGAGGGGATTGGGAAAGCGTCGCGCCGTCGTCACCGCAAAGAAGGTCTCGGTGATTCCCGGTAGTTCATCGGCCTCCACCAGAGCGCCGGTTGCCAATTCATCCTGGACCGCAATCGGCGGAAGGACCCCGAGCGCGAACCCCTCGCGCACAAGCAGACGCATCATGGCGATGTCATCGACCTCGGCGGCGATCTGGGGCCTGACGCCGAGGTGATCGGCCATTGCGTCGAAGCCGGTTCTGATGCTGGTTCCGGCGACCGGGAGAATGATCGGGTATTTCCGTAACAGCTCGGAAATGTCCCGATCGGCCCCCAGCAACTCCGGCGCACCGATCAGGCTGACGGCCTGTTCGGTCAATTTCTGGGCGATGAAAGGAGTCAGGGCGTCGCTGGCAGGCGGATGGTTTGTCAGCACCAGATCCAGCGTCTGCGACTGAAGACCCAGCAGCAGATCCGATGCGCTGCCGGAACGCAGGACAATCTCGACATCGCTACGTCGCATGATCGGCCGCAGGAAGCTGATCTGGAAATTTCGTGACAGGGTGGCCAGGGCCCCGATGCGCACTGCCTGGCGCGTGGCCCCCGTCTGACGCAGCGTCCCCAACAGTTCGTCACCCGCCGCGAAAATCGCATCGGCGTGATCCAGGGCGATACGACCGGCCTCAGTCAAATGCAGTCGCCGTGCACGCCGTTCAAACAGCGCATGACCCAGCCGATGCTCGAGCTTGCGTATCTGGGCCGACAGGGCGGACTGGGAGACGTTCAAGCGCTCGGCAGTGCGCGTCAGATTTCCGTCGCGCGCCACGGCCCAGAAATATCGCAGATGATTGTAGTTCAGCTCGGACATTCGTTCGTCAATAGCGAATGATTATGAGCAAACAATCTATTTATAGTCGCAGCTTCGTTCCGATACCTCCACCGCGACGCCGCAAGGCGATCCAGCGAGGTATGCCGTGCCGATCCACTTCCTGCCTTACGGAACACCCCTGTTGCTGATCGCCGCCGCCGCGATAGGCGCATTCGGCCCGCAACATCGGCCCTCTTCCAGGCTGAATGGGGTCGAGGCCCTGGCGTTTCTGGCCTTCGCAGTCGCCGTCCTTTCCACGGTTGTGCTGATGGTCATGGGCCCGGGAACCGGTGCGCTTCAGATGCCCGGCGGGCTGGGCATCACTGTCCGGGTCGATGTGGTCAGCCTGAGCCTGCTGTTGCTCGTCGCCTTCATCGGCTGGATCGTAGTGCGGTTTTCGAGGGTCTATCTCGACGGGGAAGCCCGTCAGGGGGCCTTCATGGCCTGGCTCTGCACCACGCTGGCGATGGTGACGCTGCTGGTCAGCGCCGGCGACCTGGTTCAGCTCGTCCTGGCCTGGATCGCCACCAGTGTTGGCCTCCAGCGGCTGCTGCTGTTCTACCCGGACCGGGCCGGGGCCCGGCGGGCGGCGCGCAAGAAATTCGTCACGGCGCGGGTGGCCGACGTCGCCCTGATCGCGGCCGCCGTCGCGCTGGTCATCACCTACCGCACCACCGATATCGCCATGATCCTTGGTGCCGCGCGCGCCGGCGAAGGCGGCGGCTTCGCCGTGGCCGCAGCGGGTTTCCTGGCCGTCGCAGCCCTGCTGAAGTCAGCGCAGTTCCCGCTGCACGGCTGGCTGACCGAAGTGATGGAGGCCCCCACCCCCGTATCGGCGCTGCTGCATGCCGGGGTGATCAATGCCGGCGGATTCATCCTGATCCGCTTCGCCGACGTCATGCTTCTGGCACCGGGGGTACTCGCGGTCCTGGTGATTGTGGGCGGCTTCACGGCCCTGTTCGGCGGACTCGTGATGTTGACGCAACCGGCCGTGAAGACATCGCTCGCCTGGTCGACCGTGGCCCAGATGGGCTTCATGATCATGCAGTGCGGTCTGGCGCTGTTCCCTCTGGCGCTTCTGCACATCATCGCCCACTCGCTCTACAAGGCGCATTCGTTTCTCGCCTCGGGCGGGGCGGTGGAACGGATCGCGGCCTTCAGGAGACCGGGGCCGGTCGCCATCCCGGGCCTTGGGGCCGTGGCTCGCGCCTTCCTCGCAGCGATCGCGCTGTACGCTGCGATCGGCTGGATCGCCGGTATTCAGCACAAGTCGCCCCAGGCTATCGCACTGGGTGCCATCCTGATCTTCGGCGTGGCCTATCTGCTGGCACAGGGCCTCGCTGACAGCGCGCCCCGGGCCCTCACCCGACGACTGGGTGTGTATTCGATCGCGGCCTCGATCGGCTATTTCACGCTCCATGGGCTGTCGTTCTGGCTGACCGGCGACAGCCTGCCGGCGACGCCCGCGCCCGGTCCCCTGGAGTGGGCCCTGATCGTCCTGGCCGTGCTGAGCTTCGGGCTCGTCGCCTTCGCCCAGGCCCTGTTTCCACTGTGGGCCTACCACCCCGCCGCTGCGGGCCTTCGGGTCCATCTGTCCAATGGCCTCTATGCCAATGCCCTGTTCGACCGCTGGCTCGGCGGCTGGAACACACGGAAAATGCCATGATCGCGCTGAAAACGACTGCCCCGTCCGACAACGCCAACGCTCCGGCACTGAACGTGAGCCTTCTCTTCGCCGCGGCGGAAACCGCCGTGCGCGCCATCCCGCCGGTCTGGCCCCTGGCGTCCAGCGTGGCGGTCAATCCCTATCTCGGCCAGACGGGGCTGGATCTGGCTGGAACCGCGGCGTTGCTCGCCCGCGTCGCCGGCGCACCGGTCACAATGTCGCGCGAAGCATACGGTGAACGCATCGCCTCCGGTGCCGTCACGGACGAAGACCTCTCCGCCGCCCTCGCCGCCAGTTCAGACCGGTCCAGGCCCGCCAGCGTCGCTGCCTTGAAGGCAATGATCCAGGTGCCGTCAGATCCGGTTCAGGCCTTGCCGACCATCGCCGATCTGGCCGCCGAGGCCTCCGGAATCGACTGGCCGGGTCTGATCGCCGAGCGTTTCGGGGCCTGGGCGGGAGCCTACTTCGACGAGGGCCAGGCACTCTGGGCCGCGCCGCGAGGCCGCAGTGCCTACGGTGCCTGGCGCGCGGTCGCCACCCATGACCTGTCGCCCGAGATCGCCGGACTGCGTGGCTTCGCCGCCTATGTCGACGCGGCCCCGGAATTGGCCCCGGAGGCCCTGATGGCGGCGGCGGCGACGCTGGGCCTCACACCGGCGAGTCTCGACACCTGTTTCCATCGCCTCCTCATCACCCTCGGCGGATGGGCCCATGTCGCGCGCTACAAGCTCTGGCAGGCGGAGCTGGGCGGACAGACGGATGAAACGCTGCGCGACTTCCTCGTCGTCCGCCTGACCTGGGAAGCGGCCCTCTACCGGCAGTATCAGGCCGAGATCGAAAGCGCCTGGGCCAGGACGCTCGCGGCCCATGCGGCTCCGGTCGAGCCGACCCCCCGGCAAGTGACCGACGCGATCCTCCAGGAAGCCTGCGAGCGCGCGTCCCAGCGAGCCCTGGCGCAAACCCTGTCCGGGTCGGTAGCCGACCACTCCCCCGCCTCGCCCGTGCTTCAGGTGGCCTTCTGCATCGACGTCCGGTCGGAAGTCATTCGCCGCGCACTGGAGAGCCTTGATCCGGGCATCCAGACGCTCGGGTTCGCGGGATTCTTTGGCCTGACGGCGTCCCATCACCGGTTTGCCTCCGACGTTGCCGAGCACCGGCTCCCGGTCCTTCTCAACGCCGGACTGACGACCCGGTCCGGCGGCCCCGGGAACGGCCATGCCGACCTCGCCGCCCGCTACCGCGCCAGGACCGGCCGCGCCTGGGAACGGTTCAAGCTGGCGGCGGTCTCATCCTTCGCCCTCGTCGAGGCGACCGGGCCGGTCTATGTCGGCAAACTCCTGCGTGACGCCCTGGGGCTGGCAGGTCACGCCGCGGCGAACGATCCCGCGCCTCGCGCCGATCCGCCCCTTGACCTGCCGAGGCGTTTGCAGATGGCACAGTCGGTGCTGCGCGCCATGTCGCTGACCCGGGGTTTTGCGCCGCTGGTCCTGCTGGCCGGGCACGGGGCCAGTGTGGTGAACAATCCGCACGCCAGCGCCCTGAACTGCGGTGCCTGCGGCGGCTATTCGGGCGAGGTCAATGCGCGGCTGCTGGCCGACCTGCTCAACGACGCAGACGTGCGCGCCGGGCTGGCCGCAACGGGACTCGAGATTCCGTCCGATACGCTGTTCGTGGCGGCCCTTCATGACACCATGACCGACACCGTCACGCTCTACACCGAGGATCACCCCTCGGCGCTGCGCCATCCGCACCTGGAGCGGGCGCGCACCTGGCTGGCCGCGGCCGGCGTCCTCGCCCGCGGCGAACGGGCGCTTCGCCTGCCCCGCGCCCGCGATGGCTCAGATGTGGTCAATCGCAGCCGTGACTGGGCCGAGACACGGCCGGAATGGGCGCTGGCGGGCTGTTCGGCCTTCATCGCCGCGCCGCGATCGCGGACCCGTGGCAAGGGCCTGCAGGGCCGCGCCTTCCTGCATGACTATGACTGGCGCGCCGATGACGGGTTCGGCGTTCTGGAGTTGATCCTCACCGCACCCGTCGTCGTGGCCTCCTGGATCAGCCTTCAGTACTACGGCTCCACCGTCTCGCCGGAACTCTACGGTGCCGGCAACAAGCTGCTTCACAATGTGGTCGGCGGGATCGGGGTGCTGGAAGGCAACGGCGGCGTCCTGCGGGCGGGTCTGCCCTGGCAGTCGGTGCACGATGGCGGCTCACTCGCACATGACCCGCTGAGGTTGACGGTCTGTGTCGAGGCACCGCGCGAGGCGATCATCGACGTGCTTGAACGGCATCCCGGCGTCCGCGCCCTGTTCGACAACACCTGGCTTCACCTGGTCGTCCTCGACGATGCAGGCCAAATGGCATGGCGTTACGGCGGCGACCTGCGCTGGGAGGAAATGAACCAGAGCGGCCGGGGCTGAGGTCTGCAGGCAGGCTCGGCCCGGGGAACGCATCCAGGAGAGGGGAAATTTCCGGACGCTCCGAAGCAACAAGGGCGCACGCTGAACCGCGTGCGCCCTGCCGATCGTCCGAGGTCCTGTCCGTCGGGTGCCGGAGACGGGCCCGAAGCCGAGGGAAGACCTCCGGCACGCCGTCTCTAGCGCGCGTAGTTGTGGGCGATCGCCCATTCGTACCAGTTGTCGACCACCGTGCCGGTCAGCAAGATCCCGATCCCCCCGGTCAGGGTCGTCAGGACGGCGAACCACCAGGCCCAGCGATGGATGGATTCCATCGTGGCGTTGAAGCCCATGGTCCAGCGCCAGAACAGGGCGGCCCGCTCTGAGCCGGTCCCACGGTCCGTGATCTGCTCCACCTCGCGCTCCGAGCCGTAGCGGCTGGTGGCCAGAATGGTCGCCCCGTGCATGGCGAACAGCAGGGTCGAACCATAGAGGAAGACGATCGAGAGGCAGTGGAACGGATTGTAGAACAGGTTGCCCCAGGTGATGGAGAAGGCACCGGTCCAGTCCAGGTGGGGGAAGATGCCGAACGGAACCGCCTCGCTCCAGCTGCCCATCATGATCGGGCGGAAGAAGCCGAGCACCAGATAGAGCCAGATCGCCGAAGCGAAGGCCCAGGTCGTGTGGGTGCCGAGCCCGAGGGCCTTGGCCCGCAGATAGCTGCGGACGCACCAGAGGATGAGCGAAACCGTCAGGAAGAAGCCGGTGATCAGCCACCAGCCACCCTGGTTCAGAGGGGGCATGATGTTCAGACCCTGCTCAGGCGGCGGCGGCTCGAGCGCCAGCCACGGAAGCTGCCGGACAAACTCGGCCGGGCTCCAGCCGACGGAGGCGAGCATATTCAGGCCGATGATCTCGAAGGCCAGGAAGCCGGTCAGCAAGGAGGCGACGCCGGTCCAGCCCAGATGCATCGGGCCGATCTGGGCGTTGCCGATGCGACCGATCCAGTGGACGAAGCCGGGCTTGCCGATCCGCCAGGAGTCCACCTCATTGGTGGCGACCCCCATTTCCGGATGCGATCGGACCTGAACCTGGGTGAAGATATTCTGATAGGCAGACATGGTCTCTCCTCCCCCTATTGCCAGATCGGCAGGTTGCGCCAGCCGTCCCACCACTCGGGCCAGCCCTTGTCCCAGAAGGGACCGCTGATGATGATGCAGACCGCGCTCCAGAAGCCGGCCGACAGCGCCAGGAACAGACCCACGCGGTGGATGCCCAGGGTGCCGACGGAATAGCCGATGAAGTCACGGAAGAAGGTGTCCTCATACTCGGGCGATTTCACCACCTGGCCCTTGCCGGGGTTGGTGGCGGCCAGAACGAGGGACCCGTGCAGCGCCAGGGCCAGCGTCGTCGTGAAGAAGAAGCTGACGGCGATCATGTGCGCCGGATTGTAGTGGAAATTCAGGTACTGGTAGCCGGTGTTAGACACCCAATCGAGGTGGCTGAAGATCCCGTAGGGGAAGCCGTAACCCCAGGCTCCCATCAGGAAGGGCCGGATAATGACCAGCGAAACATAGGCAAAGATGGCGACACCGAAGGCGATCGGCACATGCAGGCCGATGCCGAGCTTGCGGCATATCTCGACCTCACGCAGCGCCCAGGAAATGAAGGATCCGACGGCGCAGATGGTGACCAGTTGCCAGATCCCGCCTTCGCGCAGCGGCGCGAGCGACAGGCCATAGGCAACGTCCGGCGGATTGATGGTGATCAGCCAGGGGTTCCATGTATCGCCGAGCGATGCCCCGTAGAAGATCAGGGCCGTTCCAAGCGACGCGAAGAACGCCGTCGTGACGCCGAAGAAGCCGACATAGAAGGGTCCGACCCAGAAATCGAACAGGTCCCCGCCGATCAGGGTACCGCCCCTGACCCGGTATTTGCGCTCAAAACTCAGTAAGGCCATGACCGTCTCCGTCGTTCATCTCGCCCCGCGAGGTCGACATCTGTTTCATCGCGGTCGCGTCGGACGGAGATCGGATTGGTCCGCCCCCGTCCGCGCGCCGCATCAGCGGTAGAACCCGTCAGGGTGCAGCGGCAGAAGCCGCCGCAGGTGTGATCTGGGCACCGTCGATCCAGTTGTACCGGGGCGAGCTGAGCAGGATGAAGTGGATCAGCAGAGCCAGGGTGAACAGGAAGACGGCGAGCGCGACCAGTGCCCGACGGGGATCGAAAAGGAGCCAAATTCTCCACATAACTGTATTCCTCCATAGCCATCGAGTGGCTTTGTTGGCGACGACCAGTGTTTTACACTAGCCGACTGAGTAGGGTGGAGACCTAGGCTGCGAACCAAGGCCGCCAGTACCAGACCAGAACATGGGCCACGACCGCGATGGCCGTGAAACCAATGAAACTGGTCATGAAGAGGCCATGGAAAGCCTTGGCCGCTTCTGGCGAGAGTCCGGTAGGGGACCCCGCCGGTTCAGGTAGATGAGACATCTCTCCCCCTTTCGTTGGAGCGGGTCTTCGGCCACGGGGAAGTCCCGTGGTCGTTTCCGGCGCGCGGAAGAACCGAACGACGGAACCGGGGTCCGAGCCTGGAGGGGCGATGCGTCATGCGGCCCTCCCGCTCAGCACAATGGCATTGGCGGCGTAGAGGCGGTCGAGGGTGACCCTCTCCTCTCCAGCCTGGCGGGCAGCGCGTTCCGCCGTGTCACGCAGGCGTTTGGCCGCCGAAATTCTGACGATGACGGGCTGTGAAGCCACAAGCCTTTCAAGCTCGTCCATGGCTGCATCTTCCCAGGCGATCTCGGCGTGCGGACGGGCGAGGGTCGGCTCGACCTTGTCCATCTGGGAGGCCAGCGGAAGGATGTTGAACAGGGCGTCGAACAGGGCGTTGCAGACTTCCTGCACCAGATAGGTGCAGCCGCCGTAGCCCATGAAGGGGGTCCCGGTGTGCCTGCGGATCGCCGCGCCCGGGAAGGAGGCCGGCACCCAGACGCCGGAGGGCCCGTGGCCACCGCCGCCGGCCTCGGCCAGATAAATGCGTTCGTTGATGCTGCCGAACAGCACCAGCGGCCGGGTCTCGCGCACCAGCCGGCTGATCTCGGCATTGTCCGTCTTGGTCCCGGCGCAGCGCGCGATGGCGAACTGACAGGGCAGGCCGAGGTCGTCCTCGAGGAATTTCCGGACACCGCGCGTATAGGTCTCGTTGGCGACGATGGCGAAACTGGCCGTGCCGAAGAAGTCCTGGGTGACCGAGCGCCACAGGTCCCACAGCGGTTTGATGGTCGTGTGCTTCTCGCGCGCGATGAAGGGTTCAGGATCAAGGCCCGTCATCTGGCCCAGCTGGCGCAGGAACAGGGTTGTGGACTCGAGCCCGATGGGGGCCTGGAGGTAGGGCTTCTCCAGCGTTTCGCACAGGCCACGCCCGAACTCGCGGTACAGGCAGATGTTGACCTCGGCGTCGGCCAGATTGCGCACGTCGGCCAGATGGCTGCCCAGCGGGAAGACCATATTGACCTGACAGCCTATCCCCTCGACCAGGCGCCGAATCTCGGCCAGGTCCGAGGGCATGTTGAACACGCCGTACATCGGGCCGATCAGGTTGACGCGGGGCTTTTCACCCTCCGCCAGCGGGCGGGGACGCGGCATCTTCTTGGGCCCGAACTGGGTCCACAGCCAGGTCAGGGCACGATCGGCCGACTGCCACTGATCCTCGTCGATGGTGCGCGGCAGGAAGCGCTGGATATTGGTGCCCTCAGGCGTCACGCCGCCGCCGATCATCTCGGCGATCGAGCCGGTCACGACGACAGAGGGCAGGTCCTTGTCGAGCGTCTTCCACGCCCGCTTCATGGCACCTTCGGTCCCATGACGACCCAGTTCGTCCTCGCCCAGACCGGTGACGACGATCGGCAGTTCGTGCGGCGGCAGGCCATCAGTGTAGTGCAGGACGGAAGTGACCGGCAGGTTCTCGCAGCCCACCGGCCCGTCGATGATGACCTGGAGCCCCTTGATGGCGGTGAAGGCGTAGACTGCGCCCCAGTATCCACCCGCGCGATCGTGATCGAGGATCAGCGTCATGTCCCGACGTGCTCCTCGGCCTTGGCCGCCGCGGCCTGCAATTTGGCGTAGCGGGCCTTGAACTCGGAGCGGTCGACGGGCGTGTCTTCCCAGATGCCGGTGGCATGACCGACGCCGACGCCGTCGAAGAAGGCGCTCATCCTGTCGAAACGGGCCTTGTTGCCGATGGCGGCGTTGATCACCTGGGCCAGCGAGCCGGCACCGGCGGGTCCCATCAGGGGCCGGGCCGAGATCAGGTTGGTGAAATACAGCGACGGGATCGACAGCGACTTGGCGTGCTGGACCACCGGCGTGGTGCCGATGGCGAGGTCCGGCCGGATGGCGTCGACGGCCGACAGATCCTGTTCCAGCGAGGCGCGGTAGTTGACGGTGACGCCCCTCGATTCCAGCCAGTCGCGGTCGGGATCCGACCACTTCGTCTGGGGGCAGGCCGTGCCGACATATTCGACCTCGGCACCGCTTTCGATCAGCAGCCGGGCCACCAGAAGCTCGGAGCCTTCATAGCCCGAGACCGTGATCCGACCCTTGATCGGTGCGCCGGCGAGGGCCCCGCCGATGGCGCCGAGCATGGCGTTCTTGATGCCGTCGATCTGGCCCTGGGGCACATCGCAGGCCTCGCCGATCGCCTGCAGCCAGGCGGCAGTGCCGTCACGACCGACCGGGGCCGAGCCGACGACCTTGCGGCCGGCGGCTTCGAACTCGCGCACGGCAGCGGTGTAGAAGGGGTGGATGGCGGCGACGACAGCGCAGTCGAGCGCGGCGTAGAGTTCACGCCATTCCCGCGTCGGCACCACCGGTCCGGCAGCCAGACCCATGGGCTCCAGCATCCGGCCGATGATCATGGGATCCGCCGGGAACATCTCGCCCAGCAGGGTGACGGTCGGCTTGTCCGTGCGTTCGCGTGGCGCAGCGACGGGGCCGGCTTCGGCCTCCTTGCGCGCATAGTTCAGCATGGCACCGGCCAGCACATCCTTGGCCTCTGCGTGCGTCGGAATGCCGAAGCCGGGCACGTCGATGCCGATGATGCGGACGCCGTTGATCTCCTTGGGCAGCAGCTGCAGCGGCACGCCCGAGGCCGTCGGCACGCACAGGTTCGTCACCACGATGGAGTCATAGAGGTCCGGGTCGGCCATCTGGAACACGGCGTCCCGGATGTCCTCGAACAGCTTGCCGGTGACCAGGCTCTCGGAGTTGAACGGCACATAGCCGACCGAGCGTCGGGCACCGTAGAAATGGCTTGTGAAGGTCAGGCCATAAACACAGCAGGCCGAGCCAGACAGGATCGTCGCCGTGCGCCGCATCCGAAGGCCGACGCGCAGCGACCCGAACGCCGGGCACATCGATTGGGGCTGATCGTGCGGCCCGACCGGATAGTCCCTGGCGTAGCGCGCCAGGACTTCGGACTTGCCGGCCTTGGACGCCGCCGCCGTCAGTTCTGCCTTGCCACCATGGCAGCCGGAGCCGTCGGCCGGAACGGGCTCGGCGGCCTGGTCATTGGCGATAGGAGCCTCGTCCAGCATCGGGATCAGACGGCCTCGTCGTAAATGACCTCGAGCGAGGCCCTGGGCACGAAGGACGCGCCGCGCATGTCGCTCTGGGTCGCGGGAATCAGATTGACGGCTCCTCCCGTCTGCTCGGGGCTGAACAGACCCAGCAGACCGTCCTGCGTCAGCGGACGCGGATGTTGCGGCAGCGAACTGGCCACAGCCTCGGCGAGGCCCGCGAAGAGCCCGCCCCACTCGCTGTCGGGCGTGCCGATGATCTGATAATTGGCCGACTTGCGCCGGATATCCTCATTGGCCGGGATGGAGGCCAGGACAGGGATCCCCACGGCCTCGGCGAACGCGGCCGCCTCGCCGGTGCCATCGTCCTTGTTGATGACCATGCCGGCGACACCGACATTGCCACCCATCTTGCGGAAATATTCGACCGCCGAGCAGACGTTGTTGGCCACATAAAGCGACTGCAGGTCATTGGACCCGACCACGATCACCTTCTGGCACATGTCCCGGGCGATCGGCAGACCGAAGCCGCCGCAGACGACATCGCCCAGGAAGTCGAGCAGGACATAGTCAAAGCCCCAGTCATGGAAGCCCAGCTTCTCCAGCAGCTCGAAGCCGTGGATGATGCCGCGCCCGCCGCAGCCGCGACCGACCTCGGGCCCGCCCAGTTCCATGGCGAAGACGCCGTCGCGCTGGAAACAGACGTCCTCGATCTTCACTTCCTCGCCGGTCAGCTTCTTGTTGGCCGAGGTCTGGATGATCGTCGGGCAGGACTTGCCGCCGAACAGGAGGGAGGTGGTGTCGGACTTGGGATCGCAACCGATCAGCAGCACCCGCTTGCCCTGCTGGGCCATCATGTAGCTGAGGTTGGACAAGGCGAAGGACTTGCCCGACCCGCCCTTGCCATAGATGGCAATGATCTGGGTTTCCTTGGTGACCTCGCCCGTATGCACGGGATCCGGCTCCACCTTGGCTTCCTCGCGCAACGCCTTGTGAGAAATCAGGGTGATGGTCATGCGCATTTCCTCCAGTCGAGGATCATTTTCAGACAGTCGGAATCGCCGAAGGCGGTGCGATAGGCGTCGGGGGCCTCGGTCACGTCGCTGCGGTGGGTGATCAGTCCGTCCAGCGACAACCGGCCCTGCTCGATCAGCGCTGTAACCGCCGTCACATCTTCCGGCTTGAACTCGGCGGCGATGCGGAACCGTGCCTCCTTCATGAAGGCCATGGGGAAGCCGAACGACAGCCGCTCCTCGTAGAAGCCGGCCAACACGATCTCCCCGCCGCGGCCGAGCCGGGCCACAAGGAAGTCCATGAGGTCTTCCGCACCGCTGGCGTCGTAGACAGAACGATAGTCCCGACGCTCATCGAAGTCGGGATGGATCGCCACGCCTTCACGCCGGGCGGGGTTGGTTTCCCAGACCGTCGGACGGGGCGCGCCATGCGCCTCGGTCAGGCGCAGCAGCAGGCGGCCGAGGACGCCGTGGCCGACGATCAGATCCGGGGCCGTTCCACCCACGATGGCGTGCTGGGCGGTTGCGGCGAGCGACAACAGAACGCCCTGGTCGCCCAGCCCGGCAGGCAGGGTAACTGTGCGCGCCTGGGGCGTGATCAGGGTCCGCGCCGAGCCGCCGAACAGGCCACGCGCATCAATGAAATTGCTGGACCCGGGAACAAAGACCTGGTCGCCGATCCGCGCCTGCGCCAGCGCCCCGGCATCGACCACCCGGCCGACCGCCTCGTACCCTGGAACCAGGGGATAGCCCAGGCCTGGGAAAGGCGGCATTCGCCCGGTCCACAGAAGCCGCTCGGTCCCGGTGCTGATTCCGCTCCAGTCGACCTCGACGATCACGTCATCAGGCCCGGCCGGCTTGAGATCAAGCCGACGAAGCGTCAGGCGCTCAGGCTCCTCCAACACGACGGCAAGGGTGTTCATTCAGCGACGCCTTTTGCCGGAGCCCGCATACCGGACCCCAACCAGACTGTCAGCTTAGATTGACAGTAGCCGTTGTCAAATCTTGATTACACTCCTCACACGGCGCGAGCCACGACCATCCGGGCGATCATCGGCATCGACGTCTGGACCTCTCGCGATCGTGCGAATCCCGCCGCCTGCAGGAGCAGGCGGATTTCATCCATGGTCCTCGGCCGTCCGGATCCCATGGCCAGCAGGTAGAAGCCGAAATAGGCGTCGCCCATGGGCTCGGCCCCGGATGTCCCCGACATGGGCTCCGAGATCAGCAGGGTCGCGCCCGGCCGCACGGCCTTGCGGATCGCGCGCAAGAGCAGCAGTGCGCGGTTGTCGTCGTGATCGTGCAGGACCCGCACCAGAGAGACGATGTCAGCGCCCTCCGGCAAGGGATCCTCAAAGAAGTTTCCACCAGAGACGTCGACCTTGAGACCCTCATCAGCGAATCTTCGGGTGGCGGTGGCCGCGACGTTCGGCAGGTCAAAGAGGGCGAGCTCAAGGACAGGTGCCCGGGCCGCAACGGCCCGCAGGAATGTCCCGTCGCCGCCGCCCACGTCCAGCAGCCGTCGGTGCCGGCCGATCGGGTAGGCCTCAAGGACCTGGGCGCTGACCATCTTCTGGGAAACTGACATCAGATTCGAATAGGTCGACGCGCTCGCCGCGTCCGAAGCTCCCCCCTCGGCATAGGGCCAGAAGCCCGAAAGGCGGCCACCGCCGCCCTCGCGTTGGAGCAGGCCAACGGGGTCGGCGAGATCAGCGTAGAGCAAGGCATGGTGCTCGATCATCGCGACAACGCCCGGTGCCCCGAGAAGCGCCGAGCCCTGGTCGCCGAGTGCGAAGCGGCCACTCCCACAGGGCTCTGCGAGACGCAGAGATACGGCAGCCTTCAGCAACCGCTCGGCCGCAACCGGGCTCAGTGCGACCGCCCGGGCAACATCTCCGGCGGTCATCGGACCGGCCCTCAGGAGCTCCAGCAAGCCAAGGCGGACACAGGCGTAGGCGACTTGTGAATAGACGAATCCTGCCGCCAGATCGAAAAGTGATGCCGCCCTGCGCCGCGCGATCGGCCGCGTCAGGGGGAAGGCCGAGGCCCAGCTCTGGAACCCGGGACTGGCGATCAGACCATTCCGGAAAGCCCTCCATCGATCGCTCAACCGGGTGACGGGAACCACAGGTCTGACTTCGAGGGCATCAAGGGTCGCCACATGAATTCTCCGCGAAGCCCCAGTCCCGGCAGACGGGGGCCTGTGTAAAACAGGTTGGACACGTTTGGCGGCGTGTCAACGCCACGCAGTGCCGGCAGCCCGGTGCGCAAGCGCGTTCCGGTCGCCTGCGGGATCCGGGTGGTTTGTGCGGGATCAGGCGTCCGGGCGCTGCCCTTCATCTTGCCGTGCCCGATCCGCCGAGGCGGCCGCGTCACGGTGCCTGTCCCGGCGCAACGCCCAAAGCTCCCAGAAGGCCCACCCCAGAACGGCACCATGGAAGAAGACCAGTTCGACGAAGAAAACCGTGTTGCCGCTCATGCCACCTCCTCCTTCAGCAGGCCCTGTGTCCGGGCGACCCTCAGGATGATGTCCGCCACGAGGTCCGGTCGCTCCTCATGGGCGAGATGGCCCAACCCGACCAGCCGGACGATCGCCGCCCGGGGCACGGATGCCGCCGCGGTCTCGGCAACACTCTGCGGCACGGCGACGTCCCGTGTTCCGACCACCAGCGTCAAAGGCACCGTCAGTTTGGGAAGATCGCGCTGGAGCGGACCAGGATCCCAGTTCGCCATCATGCCGAGCGTGCCGGCGACATGGCCGGGTGCGCGGAACAGCCGGGCGTAGAATTCGAGACCGGCGTCATCAATACGTGAGCCGGTGCCCTCGATCAGACGGGACACCCGCGACCGGTCACGCGCCTGGGCGGCAAACACATGCGCGGCCAGGGGATTCAGCAGCAGAAGCGTAGCGAGGCCCTGGAACAGGGGCGCGGTCATGCCGGCGAAAGGCCTCAGGGCCCCGTTGATCGCGATGATCGGCGCGTGGACCGCACCGTCCAGCGCCATACGGATCGCGATCGCCGCCCCGGCAGAATGCCCGACGACCAGAGACGGCTCGATGTCCAGCGCCTTGATCAGATCCGTCACCCGGCGCGTCATCTCGGGCAGGGACAGAGCCCTGCCGGTCGGTGTTCCGGTGAATCCATGCCCCGGCAGATCGAATGCCACCACGCGGAAACGCCTGGCCAGAAGCGGGGCGAGCCCGCGCCAGCTGTGGGTCGCGGCCCCCGCGCCATGCAGGAGCAGGACCGTGGGCCCCGTCCCCATGTCCTGGACGTGCCAACGCAGCCCACCGGCTGAAACGAATCTGCTGGAGGCGCGACCAGGCCAGTCCCGCCCTTCCTCGGCCCAGTCCGGCTTTCGGCTCATCGGCCTTGCCTTGCCCTGCCCGCCCCAGCGGGCAGCGTTTGCAGCCAACGGGTCACCGGAAGGCTCTATCGTCGAAGGTCCGGACGACCCGAGTTGATCCCGAACGGCTCATTCAGGTCGCCGACGCTCTGAGAGCCCGTGTGACGTCCAGCACGGCACCGGCCTCGACATAGGGCAAGGCCGCGAACAGGCCATGCATCGCATCGGCCAGCCCTTCACCATCGCCCCGCGGCCGTGGTGAGGTGTCGATAAGAGCCGTGGAAATACGGGCAGAGCCGATGCGTCTTGCCGCCGCGAGCGCGTCTGTCTGGGCCCGGGTCCGGAAGGCCGCACCGTCGAGCGCGATGTTTCCGCGTCCGTCCGTCAGAACCACGAGCAGAGGGGTGCGTCCCTTGACCCGTTCAGCCGCCGCCAGCGCCGCGGCGGCTTCCAGCGCGCCGGCCAGGGGCGTGGCACCGCCGCCCGCAAGGTCCGAAAGGCATCGTCGGGCCCGACTGAGCGATCGGGTCGGCGGGAGCAACAGTTCCGGTGCCAGACCGCGAAAGGCGATCAGGGCCACCTGTGTGCGACGCACATAGGCCTCGGCCAGCAGCAGTTCGACCGCCCCCTTGGTCTCGGCCAGACGATTCATCGCCGACGAACCCGACGCATCGACCACGAAGATGACGGTCGATTCCGACCGCGTCTGATAACGCCGCACCCTGAAATCCTCACGGCGTATCAGGAGCCTTGGCGACCCGCCCCGGGTCGCGAGGCGTGACCGGACGTTCTGCCACGGAGCCGCCGCCTTGAGCGTCTCGACCACATCCAGACTTGAGGCACCGCGCAACGGCCCCGGGCGTGATCCGATGCGCCGGCCGCGCAAGGTCGAAGCCAGCGGCGCGCCCCCGGCCCCCTGGGCCTGACCAAGGCTCGGTGGCGCATTCGCGGCGCTCGAGGTCCAGAAGGCCTTCAACTCTTCCGGCAGCGCCGCCCGGGCGGCCTCGAGCACCATGTCGTTCAGCGAGGGTTCGAGCGCATCAGCCTCGGCCTCGACAGCGGCATGGTCGTTCGCCGACGACGCGTCCGACTGCTCGCCGACCTCATCATCCGGCGTATTGGCGGCTTCGGGCTGCAGCGCCAGATCGCGCGTCGCCCGGGGAGACAGGACCAGACGCGCAGCCATGCTCAGGTCGCTCTCCTCGATCGTGTCTCGCCCCTCGAGCGACGCCAGGGCCTGCGCTGTCCGGAGCGCCAGCCAGGGCGCGCGCAAGGAGCCGACACCCAGGGCCTGGGCCGCCGCACAAAGGGCTTCGATGTCGCGCGTCCCGGGCGGCCGGGCGACGTCAAGGGTCGCCCGTGCCGCCGCTATGTCTGCAGACGTTGCCGATATGGGCGCAGCGTCTCGTACACTGACCTGCTCCAGATCCAGCCAGAAGGCGAGCCGTTCGAGAAGCGCAGCCGGCGGCTGTTCGTCCTCTTCCACGCCTTCATCCAGGACGACCAGTCGGAAGCGAGTCGGGATCCGTTCCGCAAAACCATCCCGCTGAATCGCGACGGCACCCTCATCCAGCGCCGCGCCAATACGCGCGGCCAGCGATACGGACAGGCGTTCGGACATGGCCGAGATCACCACACCGCCGTCAGCCTCGGCCAGCAGCCCGCGCTGCATCTCACGTCGGCCACCGCCGAGCGCGGCGGCGAGATCGAGCCCGCCGAGCAGTCGATCATCGTCAATCGTGTTTGGCAGCCGCCGCCAGGGCACCCCGGTCGGCAGAAGCGCGCGGAACGCCTCCAGCCAGCGGTCGCGCACCGGCCCCGGACGGGCCCTGACGGCCACGCCCCGCAAGAGCGGATCAACCGCCAGCAGGGCCGCGACCAGCATGGCGTCGGCCCAGAGCTCCTCCCCGTCGCTCACAACGCACTCATCATGCAGCGAGCAATTCGTCCATGGCGCGCTCGATCCGGGCGGTCGATGCCTGGTCGTCCAGTGGCCCCCGCCGGAGACGATGACGCAGGGCCATGGGAGCCACCCGCCGGAGCGTCGCTTCGGAGACCTCCGACCGCCCCTCCAGGGCCGCGAGCGCGCGCGATGCCCGCAGGATGGTCAATTCGCCGCGCAGACCATCGGCCCCGACAGCCATACACAGCCGCGACCCCTGTTCGAGGACGGCGTCGGAAACCTCGACATCGGCCAGCCGGCGCTGCGCCGCCTCGATCGTCGCACGCAGTCGGTCATCCTCGGCGCGCCAGGTCTCTGCAAATGCCACAGGATCGCGATCGAAGGCGTCGCGGCGGCGCACCACCTCGACCCGGGCCGACAGGTCCTTCGGGCTGCTGACCTCGACCGAAAGGCCGAAACGGTCCAGCAATTGGGGCCGCAGCTCCCCCTCCTCCGGGTTGCCGCTGCCGACCAGGACGAAGCGCGCCGGATGGCGGACGCTGAGCCCTTCCCGCTCGACCACGTTTTCGCCGGACGCTGCCACGTCCAGCAGCAGATCGACCAGGTGATCCTCGAGCAGATTGACTTCGTCGATGTACAGAAAGCCGCGATGGGCCCGGGCCAGCAGACCCGGATCGAACGCCTTCTCGCCCAGGGTCAGGGCCCGCTCCAGATCCAGGGCACCGACGACGCGATCCTCGGTCGCGCCCAAAGGCAGGTCGACCACGGGCGCGGCGGCTTCGACCACCGCCGGCGAACCTTCCCGCTTGCGGTCGCACACCGTCGCGCAATCCGCGATGGGCGCGGCGGGATCACAGTTGAACCGGCAGCCGGCCACGACCTGCAGAGGGGGAAGCAGGGCCGCCAACGCGCGAACCGTCGTCGTCTTGCCCGACCCACGATCACCAAAGACCATCACCCCGCCCAGGGTGCGGTCGATCGCAGCCAGCAAAAGAGCCAGCTTCATGTCGTCCTGGCCGACGATGGCGGAAAACGGAAAAACAGCGCGCATGCAGAACCCTGGCGTTACGGTGTCCAATCGGTCACACAGGCAGAGTGTCAGATCAATTCGACACCGTCCAAGAGTCTTCGTATATTTTCTGGGTCGCGGGGCGACGGGGGCCCTCGAATGTCAGTGACGACAGCCGGCGTGTCGGAGTCATGGCGTTATCACCCGGCGCGGGACGCCCTGCTGGCAGAGGCCCACGCCCGACCCTCCACGCCACTGCTGGCCCCGGCCCTCGTCTCGCGTATCGCAACGCTTTCCGGAGAGGCCGGGGCCGAGGCTGACCGCGGCCACATGGCCGCCCTGTGCCGGCGCCTCGGGCAACCCGAGCCGGGACCGGATTCGCGCTGGTGCGTTGTCGATGCCGGATCGTGGCGACTGCGGTGGGAAAGGCATACCGAGGTTTCGACCTGGACCTTCTTCCGCAGTGCGGGTGCCGCGCCCTTCGCTGAAACGGCCATGGACCTCGCCCCGCGGGACTGGCTGGCGGGTTGGCCCGGGCAGGTCCTGGTCGCCACGCGGCTGGAGGTACGACCGGCGTCCGAGTTCGACAGGACCCTGGCCCTGTTCGGCGGAGAAGGCGTTGGCGCGCGCCTCGCCGACGGGGGCGACGCGGCTGTGACCGATTTCCGGACCGATGCCCTCGGCATGACGCGATTCGTCCTGCTTGACGGCAGTGGCGACGCGGCGCTGACAGGCCGTCTGGTGCAAACCCTGCTGGAGATCGAGACCTATCGCCTGATGGCGCTCCTCGCCTTCCCGGTCGCGGGCGAGGCGACCACCGCCCTGACAGACATCGAGGCACGAGCGGCCACCCTGGCGACCCAGCTGGCGGAAGAATCCGATCCCGAAGCCGACCGACAGCTCCTCGGAAGACTGGCGACGGTGGCAGGTGAAACCGAGGCGCTGATCGGTCGGACCAGCTTTCGTTTCGGGGCGGCGGCCGCCTATCACGGCATCGTACGTGAGCGGATCGAACGGCTGCGCGAGCAACATATCGAGGGCCTGCCGACGATCGGCGAATTCATGCAGCGGCGGCTGGATCCGGCCATGCGGACCTGCGACGCCGTTGCAGAGCGTCAGCGGGCCACCATCGACCGGATCGCCCGCATGGCGCAGATGCTCAATACCCGGGTGGAGGTCGCCGCCGAAGCGACCAGCGCCGCGCTGCTGGCGTCGATGGACCGCCGCGCCGGCCAGCAGCTCAGGCTCCAGCAAACCGTCGAGGGCCTGTCGACCGCCGCGATCGCCTACTACGCCGTCAGCCTGCTGGTGTATCCGCTGAAGGCACTTGAGAAGCATTGGCCGAGCCTCAACTCGGCCATTGCGGCGGGCATTCTCGCGCCTTTCGTCGTCGTCGGGGTCTGGTTCTGGCTGAAGAGACGGCGCGGTTCGTTGGGTGAATCGTAGCCGGGCTGCCACCTCGCCCTGGCTCGCCACCTGAACGGAAATGTTCGTGTCATGCCAGCTTGACAGACTCTGGGCTGGGACTAGTGTTCGGTCTTGGATAAATTCAGCAAGGCTTCTGGAATGCGTAGATTCGGTATGATGGGCGTTGCTTTGAGCGGCCTCCTTGTCCTCTCGGCCTGTTCCGGCGAATCCTCGGACAAGAAGGCTGCGGATGCACCAGCCCCGGCAGCGGCCGCTCCCGCAGCGCCGGCCGCTGAACCCGCCCCTGCTCCAGCCGCCGCACCGGCCGCTGACGCGGCACCGGCAGCGACCCCTGCCGCGGCGCCCGCAGCCGCCGGTGGTGCCACGGTCGTTCTGGCCGGACTGACGGGCGACGCCGCGGCTGGCCAGCGCGTCTTTATGCAATGCCGTACCTGCCATGCCATCGAAGCCGGCGTGAACCGCGTCGGCCCGTCGATGCATGGCGTCGTCGGTCGCCGCGCCGGCACCGTGGCTGGCTACACCTACTCGGCGGCCAACAAGAACAGTGGCAAGACCTGGGACGAAGCGACCCTCTTCGCCTATCTGGAAAATCCCCGCGCCTATATCCCGGGCACCAAGATGAGCTTCGTCGGCCTGCGCAATCCGCAGCAGCGCGCCGATGTCATCGCCTATCTGAAGACCCAGTCCTGATCCGTCGGACCGTGTGACGATCCAGGCCCCGGCGGAAACGCCGGGGCCTTTTTCACGGTCGGTTCAGGGGTGCAGGCGTTGCCGCAGATCGAGCAGATGCAACGGGAATGACGCGGCCAGCGCCAGCGCGATCCACCACCAGCCCGCCCCGACCAGAGCCGCCCGGGCCCCCAGCAGGATGAAGACGCCGGGGCCGAACACGAGCAGGAGGGCATAAGGAGTCATGCGCCGGCGCACGAGCAGGAATCCGGCCTCCAGCGCCATGATCGCCAGGATCAGATCGACGGCATGACCACTCGCGAACAGGCCGCTCATCGTGCCCCGCGGACCCGCATCACGCCGGACGCAGCCCCAGCAGGTGGCCCATGTCCTTGAGGAATATGCGGGCGTGGGCCGCCGGCCTCGCCCTCACCAGTTCCTTGTTCATATAGGCCTGCCAGGTCAGCTCCTGGATGTCAGGATCATCGCACAGGCTGACGAACCGCTCTCTCCGCTTGTCCGAGCGGTACCAGAAATGCTGCATGATCCCGAGCACCAGGAAGACCTTTCCATGGGCCTTCATGAACCGCTTTCTGGCTTGCCTCAGCGCCCTGGCCTTGCCGGTGGACAGCGTCGCCTCGACCGCCTCGGCCGCCAGACGCCCGCCCTCCATCGCGTAGTAGATTCCTTCGCCGGAGGCCGGGGCGACGACACCGGCCGCATCGCCTGCCAGGACCACATCCCTGCCGTTGTCCCATCGCTTCATGGGTTTGAGCGGGATCGGTGCCCCCTCGGTGCGGACCGTTTCGCAATCGGCCAGGCCGCTCTTCTGGCGCAGGGCCGTCACGGCGGTCCGGAGCGAGAATCCCTTCTGCATCGAGCCGACGCCGATACTGGCCGTGTCGCCGTGCGGGAAGATCCAGGCGTAGAAGTCGGGCGACAGGTGCCCCTGATACCAGACGTCGCAACGCCGGGCCTCGAAGTCGGCGGCTCCCGCGGCGGGGGCCTTGATGATCTCGTGATAGGCGAAGACGTAGCGTTGCTGGTCCGCCCCCTTGACCGCCTGGGCGGCCACATTGGACCGGGCACCGTCCGCGCCGATGATGGTCCGCGCCCGCACCGAGATCGGCGCATCATCTTTGGCGGCACCGGCGGGACGATAGACCACGATGGCCGATCCGTCGGCCTCGCGCTCGATGCGCTCGAAGGTTCCGGCGCGACGCTGGGCCCCGGCGGTCTCGGCCCGGGACCGCAACCACTCATCAAAACTCTCGCGGTTGACCATGCCGACATAGCCGCCCTCGATCGGCATATGCACGCGCCGGTCCGAAGGGGCGATCATCCGGGCCTCATTGGCCTTGGCGCAGATCAGGCTGTCGGGAATATCGAAGTCGCGGATCAGACGCGGCGGAATCGCGCCCCCGCACGGCTTGATCCGGCCCTGCCGATCCAGCAGCAGCACGGTCCGGCCGTGCTGCGCCAGGGCGCGGGCTGCCGTCGATCCGGACGGTCCGCCGCCGACGACCACGCAGTCGAATGTCTCGGCGGCAATCCCCGGTTCAGGCCTCGACATGACGCGCTCCTGTCTTGTGCTTGGTTGAGACGGCCAGAGCCGGGGCACCGATCTGCGCGGCGATGACGGCCGAAACGATGAACAGGCTGGCCTCGAGGGCGAACACCAGTCCGAAGGCGGTCGCGTCCTCGACAAACATGCGGCGACCGATGTCGACGGCGACGGCCCCGAAGAAGCCTCCCGCACCGAAACCCACGGCCTGGGCGGCCCCCCAGACACCCATGCGGATGCCCTCGCGTCGTCCCTTGCCTTCGCCCGCGAGCGCCATCATCGACCCGATGGCGGCCACCGCGAAGACCCCGTTGAAGAAGCCGAGTGCAAAGACCGTGGGCGTAATCGGCCAGCCGGGCCCGACCCGCGCGGCGACCGTCAGGGTCATGAGTGCGAGCGCGGATCCACCGCAGCCTGCCAGTGTCCAGCCCCGCATCCAGCCCCGCCCGCGCGTGCCGACCATGCCGCCCGCCGCGCCGACGAGGATCATGCCCAGAAGGACCCCGCCGTTCTGCACGCCCGACATCTGCGTCGACTGTCCCGGTGTCATGCCGAAGACCAGACCGGCGAACGGCTCGAGGATCAGGTCCTGGGCGCTGTAGGCGATCATGGAAACCAGGACAAAGAACGTGAACCGGCGGGCCTGGGGATCGGCGAGGGTCTCGCGCAGGGCGAGCATGAAGTCGGCCTTTGGCACGGAGGGCTCAGCGATCACGATCTCGCCGGTCTTTTCGACCCCCGCGACGGCCGCAAGGGTCAGCAGGAAGGCACCGAGCGAAACCACGCCCGAGACAATCGCCAGACGTTGCATGGAAAACGGGTCCAGCATGGACCCCGCCACGCCGGCAGTCGCGGCGATGCCCATAACCATCATGATCCAGGTGATCGCCGCGGCGGCCGGTCGCCGGGTCGGCGTCACCCGCGTCGCGAGGAAGGCCAGCAGGGAGGTCCCCGAGGCTCCCACACCGGCTCCGATCATCGTGAAGGCCAGGACCGCCAGAAGAATCCCCCCTGCGGGCGATGCGCTCATCATGGCCGTGGCGTTGGCGGCGAGAACGCCGCCCAGCGCCAGGACACCCATGCCGCCGATGATCCAGGGCGTCCGCCGCGCGCCGCCGTCCGATCCATGACCCCAGCGCGGCCGCGACAACTGAACCGCATAGTGCCAGGCCACAAGCGCGGCCGGCAGAACGGCAGGCAGGGCCAGCTCGACCATCATGACCCGGTTGAGGGTCGAGGTGGTCAGCACCACGATCGAACCGAGGGCCGTCTGGACCAGACCCAGCCGCACGATTCCCAGCCAACCCAGAGGCTTCTGGCTCATGCACCGGCTCCCGTGATGCCGCGTATAGCAAAGGCCGAAACCAGCATGCCGATGACATAGAGGGTGGTGCCGGTGGCGTTGTACCAGGGGGTAAACTTCTTCGGATCGGTGAGCAGGCGCACCATGAGGCCGAGCTGGACGGCCAGGAGAACAGCGACCGCCAGCCCGTGCCAGGGGCGATCCCAGGCGACGACAAGCAGGCTCACAACAATCGCCTGGGGAGCCGCCATAACGGCGCAGGCGATGCGGGCGGCCGGGTCGACGCCCAGCTCGGCAGGCAAGGATTTCAACCCCAGCAGCCGGTCACCTTCAACGGCCTTGAAGTCGTTCAGCACCATGATGCCATAGGCACCGAAGCTGTAGAGCGCGGCCAGGACCAGCACCGGCGCATGTGGCAGCGCGCCCGCCATGACGGCCGCACCGGTGAACCAGGTCAGACCTTCATACGACAGCGCGACGGCAAAGGGCCCGGCGACGCCACCTTGCTTCAGGCGGAACGGCGGCGCGCTGTAGGCCCAGGCCAGGGCAAGCCCCAGCAGCGTGGCTCCCAGCACCCATGGGCCGGTCAGGGCGGCGACCCCCACCGACAGGACCGTCCAGATCAGAGCGATATAGAGCCCCCAGCGACCGGGGATGCGGCCGGACGGGATCGGGCGGTTGGGCTCATTGATCGCGTCGACGTGGCGGTCGAACCAGTCGTTGACGGCCTGGCTGGTCGCGCACACCAGCGGCCCGGTCAGGGCGATGCCGGCAATCAGGAACAGCCATCGGTCCTGGACCGGCATACCCGAGGACACCACCCCGCACATGAAGGCCCACATCGGCGGAAACCAGGTGACGGGCTTGAACAGCTCGAGCACCGCCATTGGGGACGGCAGACGGGTCAGGGGCGCGACGGCGATCGTTCGATCCATGCCGCACTGTAGGTTTGGACAGGAGAAAGCGTCAACTTGGATTGACACTCGAACCTGTTAATCGTCGGTGTCGTCCAGATTACCGAGGCCGTACCGGCGCAGCTTCGAATAAAGACTCTGTCGGCTGAGGCCGAGGACATCCGCCGCCGACGCCCGGTTGTCGGACGTCAGCGTCAGCGCAGCCTCGATGCACAGTCGCTCGATCAGGTCGGTGGACTCCCGAACGATGTCCTTCATCGGGACGCGACCGATCAGCTGCGTCAGTTGCTCCACCGAGCGGGGCTCGGGTCCGGGCCCTGACGACATGGAGTGCAAAGGCGTCGCAAACCGCCGCGCCACGCCCCGGATGCTGAAGCCGAAACAGGTCTGGTCGCCGTCGGGCACAATGACCGCCGAGACCTCGACCTCCTCGGACTCTCCATAGACGCCCCGGATGATGGTGCTGAAATTCCGCAGGCTGCCGTGTTCGCGCAGCTGCGAGACCATGATCTTGAGGTCGATCTGCGGTCGTCCGAGGTAGCTTTCCAGCGAACCCGAAAGCGCTTCCTCCCGGCTCGACAGATGTGTCAGGTCAAGAAACGCGGGGTTGACCGCGAGGATGTTCATCTCGGCATTCGTGACCACGAAGGCGTCGGGGATCCTGTTCAGCACCGCTGCCAGATCGCTCACGGGTGCGACCGAGGTCGTCGGCGTCAGCCGCACGAGAAGGCAGGACGCCTTGTCCTGACGGAACATCGACGCGGACAGCGCACAATCCAGTCCGCTGACCAGCCTCACCGGCACCGTCGCGGACGACACGGCCGCCGGTGTCGTGTTCAGGAACTCGAGCGCCGCCTCAAGGCTTTCAGGGGCCAGCAAGGCCTGGAAACCCTGACCGTTGATCGCCGCCTCGGCCAGCCCCGTCAGCCGCGCCGCCGCCGGGTTGGCCTCGCGGACCTTGCGGGTGCCGGCGTCAAGGATCAGCACCGCTTCGGATGCGCTCTGGAACAGGAGCCGATAGCGGGCCTCGGCCTGGCGAAGTTTCAGATAGTCCCGTTCCACCGCCTGCTGCACCTGCAACAGGCGCTGCTGCAGGGCCGCACTGGACTGGAGGTCACGACCGAGGACGATGACCCGACCGTCGTCGCCGGTATCCACCGCGAAATACCGGATCGGGAGCGAGTCACCCGATTCCGACGGATGATTGAGCTCTCGCCACCGTGACGCCACCCCACCGGACACGTCGCGGAGAATCTCGGATGCCTTGTGCCGGCTCTCGGGCGTAACGGTGTCGACCCACGACCGTCCCAGCCACTCGGCCATACCCATGCCGACGAGATCACTGCTGCCGACAGCGATATCCCGGATGATGCCATGGCGATCCAGCACCAGGGCCACGTCGCTGGCAAGCGCCACCACATCCGCCGCCTGGGCCGGATCCAGGGCGCCCAGCACGTCCTCGGGCCTCCGGAACGGCAAGGGCGCGGACAGAGTCGAGTGCAAGGTCATGCTTCGCCATTATCGACCGGGCGTCACTTCATCAAGCGACGTCGGAATTTCCAACCAGGCGGTCGGCGCTCCTTACCGCTTGCCGCGCATCTTCCGCCGTCTCGTCGGCACCGACTTCGGCCACCCGCTCCGGCCGGTCCGTGAAGACCCGGCCGCCCACGATCACGCGCACCAGGGGATTGCGCGACGCCGACCGCAACGATGCGATCAACCCCGGGAGAGGTTTCAGCCATTTCTCGTCGGACATCGAAAATCCGATCAGGTCGAAGGCGTCCGCCTTGACCATGTCGACAAGGTCCTCGGCGCTGGCGTCCGGGACACACACCGTGCGCCAGCCGGCCCGGCGGAAGAATTCAACGACCAGGGAGAGGCCAAACGAATGCTGGTCGCCCGGCGTCAGGGCGAACAGGGCCGTCCGCCCCGCACCGCTGTCGTCCGGACGAATGCGGTCCGAAAACTCATAGACCAGCTGCTGCAGGCGGCAGAGACCGATGGTCACGTCGTTGAAGGTGCACAGGTCTTCTTCCCACATGGAGCCCAGAAGCTTGGCCGTCGGCGAGAAAAGATCAAAATACAGGGCATCGATATCGATCCCGCGGGCGACGAAGCCTTCGGCGTTCTGGCGCAGGACAGAGAGCTCTTCGGCCAGCACCAGATGGGCGAACCCGACCACCTCCGCGGCGGCGATGCCGCCGGCGACCGGCGTTGTGGGTTCCAGCCGCGCGGCGGACTGATGCGCCATAAGCAGGCGGGGGATGATCTCGCCCTCGATCAACCGGACCAGAGCGACGGGCGACAGACCCGGCTCACGTCGTTCGAACGGCAGGATCCGTCGGTCATCCTGCGCGCCTGAACCGGGGCGTCGGGACGCGTCTTCGGCGCGTTGCACGTAGGCCATCAAACCTCCTCCCCGGAGTTCGACGTCTTACGTCAGACAGATCCCCACCCACCCGACGCAGCGTTTCCTGAATGGCCGACCGGTTCTTCGACCGGTTGATCGGCTGACTGACCTCCCGATCGCCCGCGCGCTGTTCAGCGGGTGCCGATGGGGGGAACTCACACACTTCATGATTACCAGATTTCGAAGACGTCCATCGAACGCGACAAGTGTCAAGTCGTCGAGCACACGGCGCTGTGTCAATTTCTCTTTACGTCAAATGCATTTGACACATTGCGCGCGCCAGACCTAGATTTCCCGATCGCCTCTATCGGGAGGTGACGGAGCCGAGCGATGTCATCGCGTACTTTCCACCAGCCCCACGGATTCAGTGACGCGAAACAGCCGGGGTCGCGCATGACGGAAAACGTCATCACGGACTGGTTCGATTCCCTCATCAACCGCGTCGCCCCCTGCCCGTGGACGGCCAATGCAGGCCTTCACAGCGTGCAGACTTTCGAGGCCGAAGCCCGTCGGTACGCCGCCCGCCACCGCCCCCTTTACTCACCGGAGGAACGCGTTCGTCGCGACAAGACGGTCTGGACCCTGGTCCAGGGCCTCCTGGCCCCGGTGCAGTTTCTGGCGTTCGGAATCAGCGTCTTCTTCGTCCTGCGCTACCTCTCGACGGGAGAAGGCGCGACGGCGGCGACCATCTCGGTGCTGGTCAAGACGGCGCTGCTCTACACGATCATGGTGACCGGCGCGATCTGGGAGAAGGTCGTATTCGGCCGCTACCTGTTCGCCCCGTCCTTCTTCTGGGAGGACGTGTTCTCGATGCTCGTGCTGGCCCTGCACACCGCCTATCTGGGCATGGTGCTGCTGAACATCGGCACCCCGCGTGAGCAACTCATCCTCGCCCTCGCGGCCTATGTGACCTACGTCATCAATGCCGCCCAGTTCATCTGGAAGCTGCGGATGGCGCGGCTGGAAGCGCCCGCAAGAAACACGATGGTCGCTGCATGAGCGAGGCGTTCGTCCTCGACAAGCCCGCTCCCGTCGGCGGCTGCGCCGATGTACCGGTCCTGCGCGAACGGGGACAACGTGAAGTCTTCTGTGGATTAACCGGAATCATCTGGCTGCATCGCAAGATGCAGGACGCCTTCTTCCTGGTCGTTGGCTCGCGCACCTGCGCCCATCTGATCCAGTCGGCCGCCGGCGTGATGATCTTCGCCGAGCCGCGCTTCGCCACAGCCATCATGGAGGAGAAGGACCTCGCCGGCCTGACGGATACGAACGACGAGCTCGACCGGGTGGTGGATCGTCTTCTGGCCCGCCGTCCTGATATCAAGCTGTTGTTCCTCGTCGGGTCCTGCCCGTCCGAAGTGATCAAACTGGACCTCAGCCGTGCAGCCGGTCGCCTGTCCGAAAAGCACGGCCCCGATGTTCGCGTCCTGAACTATTCCGGCAGCGGCATCGAGACGACGTTCACCCAGGGCGAGGACGCCTGCCTCGCCGCCCTCGTTCCGCAGATGGCTGCGGCTGCTGCCGGAGCCGCACAGAGTCTTCTGATCGTCGGAGCCCTGCCCGACGTAGTCGAGGATCAGTTCCGCCGGCTGTTCGCGGCGATGGGAATCGACCGCGTCGAGGCCCTTCCGGCCCGTCGCATCTCCGACCTGCCCGCCGTCGGCCCCAACACCCGCTTCCTGCTGGCCCAGCCCTTCCTCGGCGACACGGCCCGGGCTCTCGAGGATCGTGGCGCGGTTCGTCTTGAGGCCCTGTTCCCCTTCGGGGCCGAGGGCACGACCGACTGGCTTCACGCCGCGGCCCAGGCCTTCGGCATCGACGAACTGAAGTTCCGCGCCGTTGTGGCCCCCGGCCGCGAACGCGCCGCCCGCGCCCTCGAAAAGGTCCGGCCCTCGCTGGAAGGCAAGTCGATCTTCTTCTTCCCGGACAGCCAGCTGGAAGTGCCGCTGGCGCGCTTCCTGTCCCGCGAGCTGGGCATGGTGCCGCTTGAAGTCGGCACCCCCTATCTGCACCGTCCGCACCTGTCGAAGGAGCTGCCTCTGCTGCCCGCCGCGACGGTGCTGAGCGAGGGCCAGGACGTTGATCGCCAGCTGGACCGCTGCCGTGACGCCCGCCCTGACCTGTCCGTCTGCGGCCTCGGCCTCGCCAACCCGCTGGAGATGGAAGGCCTCACGACCAAATGGTCGATCGAACTGGTCTTCTCGCCGGTCCACGGTTTCGACCAGGCCGCTGATCTGGCCGAGCTCTTTGCCCGCCCGCTGAACCGTCGCGACCGCCTGTCGGACGCCATCGTTCCGGCCCGACCCGCCCGGCGGGAGGCGGCAACATGCAACTGACCGTCTGGACCTATGAAGGCCCGCCCCACGTCGGCGCGATGCGGATCGCGACAGCGATGGAAGGCCTGCACTACGTCCTGCACGCGCCGCAGGGCGACACCTATGCGGATCTGCTGTTCACGATGATCGAGCGGCGCGGCAAGCGCCCGCCGGTGACCTACACGACCTTCCAGGCCCGCGACCTCGGGACCGACACGGCCGAGCTGTTCAAGACCTCGGTCAAGGACGCCTACGCCCGGTTCCAGCCCCAGGCGATGATCGTGGGGGCCTCCTGCACCGCCGAACTGATCCAGGACGATCCGGCCGGCATGGCCGCCGCCATCGGCCTGCCGATCCCGGTCATCGCCCTTGAGCTGCCCAGCTACCAGAAGAAGGAAAACTGGGGCGCGGCCGAAACCTTCCGCCAGCTGGTCCGCAACCTGACCCAGGTCGTGGAGCGCAGCCCTGTCGCCGGCCGTCGCCCGACCTGCAACATCCTCGGGCCCACCGCCCTGGGCTTCCGCCATCGCGACGATGTGGTCGAGATCACCCGGCTGCTGGAGCGGATCGGCGTCGACATCAATGTCACCGCCCCGCTGGGCGCGACGCCCGCAGACATCGCCCGGCTGGGCGCCGCCGACTTCAACGTCGTCCTCTACCCCGAGATCGCCGGCGAGGCCGCGCTCCAGCTGCAGAAGATGTGCGGCCAGCCGTCGGTCAGGACCGTGCCGCTGGGCTATGGCGCGACGGTCGACTTCATCAACGAGATCTGCGCCCTGACCGGCCTCGACCCCGCGCCCGCCCTCGACGGCGTGCCGTCGCGGATGCCCTGGTGGTCGCGCTCGGTCGATTCGACCTATCTGACCGGCAAGCGCGTCTTCGTGTTCGGCGACGCCACCCACGTCATCGCCGCCGCCCGCGTGGCCGCCGAGGAGCTCGGCTTCGAGGTGGTCGGCATGGGTTGCTACAATCGCGAATTCGCCCGCGAAGTCCGCGCCGCGGCCGCCGAACGGGGCCTGACCGCCCTGATCACCGACGACTATCTGGAAGTCGAGGACGCCATCGCCGCCCTGCAGCCCGAACTGGTGCTGGGTTCGCAGATGGAGCGCCACATCGCCAAGCGGCTGCGCATTCCCTGCGCCGTCATCTCGGCCCCCTTCCACGTCCAGGACCACCCGGCCCGCTTCTCGCCCCAGATGGGGTTCGAGGGGGCCAACATCCTGTTCGACACCTGGGTGCACCCGCTCGTCATGGGGCTGGAAGAGCACCTGCTGCACATGTTCCGCGACGACTTCGAGTTCAGTGACGAAGCCGGGGCCTCGCATCTGGGCGGACATGGGGCGGGCGCTTCGCGGCCGGCGATTCCGGCCCCCGACGAGGCCGTCGCATCAACGCCGGTGGCGTCGGTCGCCTCGGAGATCGTCTGGGGCGCCGACGCCGAGGCCGAGCTGAGGAAGATTCCCTTCTTCGTGCGCGGCAAGGCCCGAAAAAATACCGAACGCTTCGCCGCAGAGCAGGGCCTGGCGATCATAGGTGTGGAGACGTTGTACGATGCCAAGTCGCACTACAGCCGTTGACCCCGCGCCCCTCCGTGAGGCGACGCCACAGGTGCGGGTCGTCATCGTCACCCTCGACAACCATCTGGCCGGCGCGGTGGCCCGGGCCGAGGCGGAACTGCGCCGCACCACGCCGAACCTGACCGTCGCCCTGCACGCCGCCTCGGAATGGGGCAGCAACGCGGTCGCGCTGGACGCCTGCATCGCCGACATCGCCACGGGCGACATCATCATCGCCTCCATGCTGTTCGTCGATGACCACATCCAGATGGTCCTGCCGGCACTCAAGGCCCGGAACGAAGCCTGCGACGCCATGGTCTGCATGATGTCGGCGGCCGAGGTCGTGAAGCTGACCAGGATGGGCCCGTACCGCATGGACGGCTCGACCAAGGGTCCGCTGGCGATGCTCAAGAAGCTGCGCGGCAACACCAGGGCGACCGGCGGCGTCCCCGGCGAAAAGCAGATGGCCATGCTGCGCCGCCTGCCCAGGATCCTGGCCTTCGTGCCCGGCACGGCCCAGGACGTGCGCGCCTATTTCCTGACCCTGCAGTACTGGTTCGCCGGATCGACCGAGAACATGGTCTCGATGGTCCGCTATCTGGTGGACCGTTATGCCGATGGCGAGCGCCGATCCCTTCGCGGTGCCATGAAGGCGGCGGCCCCGGTCGAATACCCCGAGATCGGCGTCTATCACCCGCGCATGGGGCAGCAGGTGTCCGGCCGGATGGCCGAGACGCCCGACGCCCTGCCCGCCCATGACGGCCGGAACGGCACGGTCGGGCTGATGGTCCTGCGGTCCTATGTTCTGGCCGGAGACGCGACCCACTACGACGGCGTGATCGACGCCTTCGAAGCACGCGGCATCCGCGTGATCCCGGCCTTCGCCAACGGCCTCGACGCCCGCCCGGCCATGGACAAGCTGTTCATGAAGGACGGCCGCCCGACGGTGGACGCCATGGTCAACCTGACCGGCTTCTCGCTGGTCGGCGGGCCCGCCTACAACGACTCGACCTCCGCCGCAGAGGTCCTCGGCAAGTTCGACGTGCCCTACGTCTCGGCCCACCCCCTTGAGTTCCAGTCGTTCCAGCAGTGGAGCGCGGGCGCGCAGGGCCTGCTTCCCCTGGAAGCCACCATGATGGTCTCCATCCCCGAACTGGACGGGGGCATTGCCCCCATGATGTTCGGAGGCCGCACGGACGGCTCGGACGCCCCCTGCACCGGATGTACGCGCCGCTGCACCTTTCCGGGCAAGGACGCCAGGTCGATGGTCGCCTGTCCCGAGCGCGCCGGGACCCTGGCCGATCGCGTCGGCAAGATGGTCGCCCTGCGCCGCTCGGCCCGCGCCGACCGCAAGATCGCCGCCGTCCTGTTCAACTTCCCGCCCAACGCCGGGGCCGCCGGAACCGCCGCCCAGATGTCGGTCTGGGCCAGCCTGCACAAGACCCTGATCCGCCTCGCCGCCGAGGGCTACACGGTCGAGGTGCCCGGGACGGTCGACGCCCTGCGGGACAGGCTGCTCGAGGGCAATGCGAGCCGCTACGGCACCGACGGCAATGTCCACGTCCGCATACCGGCCAATGAGCATGTCCTGCGCGAACGCTGGCTGCCGGACATCGAGGCGGTCTGGGGCCCTGCGCCGGGCAAGTCCCTCGCCAATGGCGACTCGATCTTCGTGCTGGGTGCCGAGTTCGGAAACGTCTTCGTCGGCCTGCAACCGCCCTTCGGCATCGAGGGCGATCCGATGCGGCTGATGTTCGAGGGCACCTTTGCCCCGACCCACGCCTTCAGCGCCTTCTACCGCTGGATCCGCGAGGATTTCGGGGCGCATGCCGTGCTGCATTTCGGCACCCACGGCGCGCTGGAGTTCATGCCCGGCAAGCAGACCGGCCTGTCGGAAGCCTGCTGGCCCGACCGGCTGATCGGCGACGTACCGAACCTTTACCTCTACGCGGCCAATAATCCGTCCGAAGGGATGATCGCCAAGCGGCGGTCGAACGCGACCCTGATCAGCTACATCACGCCGCCGATCAACGACGCCGGCCTGTACAAGGGTCTGCTGGATCTCAAGGCCCTGGTCGAACGCTGGCGCGGGACCGAGGTCGAGGCTTCGGCCGAGCGCGCCCGGCTCACCCCGATGATTTTCGACGCGGCCCGGACTCTGAACCTCGACCTGATCGAGGGCTCGGACGATGCCCGCGTCACCGCCCTGATCGCGACGCTCCAGGAGCTGGAGCAGACCTTGATCCCCAACGGCCTGCACGTGCTGGGTGAAGCGTTCACGTCGGACGAGCGCGTCGACCTGCTGCTGGCGGTAGCCGAAGCGCGCGAAGGGCCAAGGCCTGGACGCGAGGCCGTCCAGGCCCTCGTCGACGGTGCCGACGCACGCACGGCGCTGGGTGTCAGCGGACTCGCCTCGGACAGCGCCGGGATCGAACTGTTCCGCCACCTGCATGCGACCAACACCGCGCTGTCGTCCAACCCGGAGATGGAGGCGCTCGTCGCGGCGCTGGACGGCGGCTACGTCATGCCCTCGCCCGGTGGCGATCTGCTGCGTACCCCCGAGATGCTGCCGACGGGCCGCAACATCCACGGCTTCGACCCCTTCCGTATCCCCAGCGCCTACGCCGTCGCCGACGGCATGCGTCAGGCCGACCGGCTGCTGGCCAAACACCGCGAGGAAACCGGTACCCTGCCGGAATCCATGGCCATCGTCCTGTGGGGCACCGACAATCTGAAGTCGGAAGGGGGCCCGATCGCCCAGGCCATGGCCCTGATGGGGGCCCGCCCGCGCTTCGACGGCTATGGCCGGCTTTGTGGTGCCGAACTGGTCTCACTGGAAGACCTGGGGCGTCCGAGGATCGACGTGGTCGCCACCGTCTCGGGCATATTCCGCGACCTGCTGCCGCTGCAGACCAGGATGCTGGCCGACGCCGCATGGCTGGCAGCCACCGCCGATGAATCGATCGAGCAGAATTTCGTCCGCAAGCGCGCCCTCGAGCATCAGGCCAGACTGGGTTGCGACCTGGAAACCGCGTCGCTGCGGGTCTTCTCCAATGCCGAAGGAGCCTACGGGGCTTCGGTCAACTCCCTGATCGATTCCGGGGCCTGGACCGACGAAGGCGAACTGGCCGACGCCTTCGAGAACCGCAAGGGCTTTGCCTACGGCCGCAACGGCAAGCCCATGAAGCAACCGGCCCTGCTGACCAGCGCGCTCGCCGGCATCGACCTGGCCTACCAGAATCTCGACTCGGTCGATCTGGGCGTGACCACCATCGACCACTATGTCGACACCCTCGGCGGTGTGGCCAAGTCGGTTGAGCGCGCCCGGGGCAAGGCCGCTCCGGTCTACATCGGCGACCAGACCCAGGGCGAAGGCAAGGTTCGTACCCTGTCCGAACAGGTCACACTGGAAAGCCGCACCCGGGTGCTGAACCCGCGCTGGTTTGAAGGTCAGCTCAAGCACGGTGCCGAAGGCGTCCGCGCCATCGAGGCCCAGGTGACCAATACGCTGGGATGGTCGGCCACGACCGGCGACGTCCAGCCCTGGGTCTATCAGGAAATCAGCGAGACCTTCGTGCTGGACCCCGAAATGCGGGACCGCATGGCCAAGCTGAACCCCAAGGCCTCGGTCCGCATGGCGAACCGTCTGCTCGAAGCCTCGGACAGAAACTACTGGAAGCCCGACGCAGCCACGCTCCAGGCCCTGCAGGACGCTTCCGACGACCTCGAAGATCGCCTCGAAGGCCTCACCCCCGCAGTCGCGGCTTGAGGACCAGGAAACGCTTATGACCATCACCCTCGAAATGCCCCAGACCCTGAAGCGGCACCGCCCGGACGGTGACGGCTCGGTCCAGGTCGAGATGGACCCGACGCTGAACATCGGCACGGCCAAGGTCTTCGCCGTCTATGGCAAGGGCGGAATCGGCAAGTCCACGACCAGCTCGAACCTGTCCGCGGCCTTCTCGCTGATGGGCAAGAGGGTGCTTCAGATCGGATGTGATCCCAAGCACGACAGCACCTTCACCCTGACCAAGAAGCTGGTCCCGACCGTCATCGACGTGCTGGAGACGGTGGATTTCCATTCCGAGGAACTGCGCCCCGAGGACTATGTCTATGAGGGCTTCAATGGGGTGCGCTGCGTCGAGGCGGGCGGACCGCCGGCCGGCACCGGCTGCGGCGGCTATGTCGTTGGCCAGACGGTCAAGCTGCTGAAGGAACACCACCTGCTGGAAGACACCGACGTGGTGATCTTCGACGTCCTGGGCGATGTCGTCTGCGGCGGATTCGCGGCCCCCCTGCAGCACGCCGAGCGGGCCCTGGTGGTAACGGCGAACGACTTCGATTCCATCTTCGCGATGAACCGCATCGTCGCGGCCATCAAGGCCAAGTCCAGGAACTACAACGTCCGTCTGGGCGGGGTGATCGCCAACCGCAGCACCAACACCGACGAGATCGACCGGTTCAACGCCGCCATCGGCCTGCAGCGCATCGCCCACTTCCCCGACCTCGACGAAATCCGGCGCAGCCGCCTGAAGAAGTCGGTCGTGTTCGAGATGGAAGGTTCACCCGAGCTCGAGGCCGCCAAGGCCGAATACATGCGACTCGCCGCCTCGCTCTGGGTCGGTACCACCCCGATCGACGCCATGCCGATGAAGGATCGCGAGATCTTCGACTTCCTGGGCTTCGACTGATGACCGCGACGTTCGACAACCGCACCAGCGCGACCTGGGACCAGTACCGCGGCCGGCTGGAACAGTATTTCGACCGCACGGCGCTGGATGCCTGGGCGCAGCTGACCAGCGACGCTCCCGTGTCGAAAATCCGCGCCACGGTCCGGGCCGGTCGTGACGAGATGCGCAATGTCCTGCTGTCATGGATGCCCGCGGATCTGACCGGTGCCCGCATTCTGGACGCCGGCTGCGGCACCGGTGCCCTCGCGGTCGAAGCGGCCCGACGCGGGGCGAACGTCGTCGCCATCGACGTATCGACCAGCCTGGTGAACATCGCCCGGGAGCGCGCCCCGACCGACCTCGCCGGCTCCATCGACTGGCGCGCCGGCGACATGATGTCCGCTGATCTCGGCGACTTCGACCATGTCGTCGCCATGGACAGTTTGATCCACTACCGGACCGACGACATCGTCGACGTGCTGGGCGCGCTGTCGGCGCGGACGCGCGGGTCGGTGATCTTTACCGTAACGCCGCGCACGCCGGCACTGATGCTGATGCTGACCATGGGCAAGGTCTTCCCGCGCGCCGACCGGGCACCCGCGATCGCGCCGGCGAAACTGGACGCCCTGGCCATACGGCTCTCGGCCCTGCCGGGTGTCTCGGTCGGCCGCAGCCGCCGGGTCCAGGGCGGCTTCTACACCTCGCAGGCGATGGAGCTGCTCCGGTGCTGAACGAGCTGCTGCTGCAGATGGTTTCGGAGCAGGAAGGAATGGCCGCCGAGAACAAGGCGCGCTGGGCCCGGCTCGTGACCGCCTGCCTGCCGTTCGCCGATGCCGCCACGACAGAGCTGCCGCTCGGCCGGCTGCTCCGCCTGTCGCTGTTCCAGGTCTCTGTCGGTATGACCACCGTGCTGCTGACCGGCACGCTGAACCGGGTCTTGATCGTCGAGCTGAATGTGCCGGCGATCCTCGTCGCGGCCATGGTCGCCGTGCCCTTCCTGTTCGCCCCGTTCCGCGCCCTGATCGGCTACAGGTCCGATACCCACCGCTCGCATCTCGGCTGGCGGAGGGGGCCCTACATCTGGTTTGGCTCCCTGATGCAGTTTGGCGGACTGGCCATCATGCCGTTCGCTCTCCTGATCAGCGGCGGACATGGCGTGGGCGCGGTCTGGATCGGCCATGTCGCTGCCATGCTGGCCTTCCTGCTGGTCGGCGCGGGCGTGCATACGACCCAGACAGCCGGCCTTGCCCTGGCCAATGACCTGGCCCCGGAACATGCCCGGCCGCGGGTCGTGGCCCTGCTCTATGTCATGCTGCTGGTCGGCATGCTGATTTCCGGCCTCCTGATGGGGCTGGTGCTGGCCGACTTCCAGGAGGTCAAGCTGGTCGGCGTGGTCCAGGGCGCGGCCGTCCTCGCCATCGTCCTGAACATGGTCGCGCTCTGGAAGCAGGAAGCCCAGGACCTGACCCTGACCGCCTTCGACAGGCCCCGTCCGGCGTTCAAACAGGCCTGGGACGAGTTTTCGGCCGGCGGTCGGGCCAGCCGCCTGCTGGTCGCCGTGGGTCTGGGCGCTGCCGCGTTCAGCATGCAGGACGTGCTGCTGGAACCCTATGGTGGCAGCATCCTCGGCCTGACGGTCGGTCAGACCACCGCCCTGACAGCGCTCTGGTCTGCCGGCACCCTGGCCGGTCTGGCCTACGCCGCCCGCAGGCTGGCCAGGGGCGGAGAGCCGCATCGCCTGGCGGGGCATGGCATGGTCTTTGGCATCCTCGCCTTCGTTGCGGTGATCTGCGGCGGGGTCTTCAAACTGACCCCCCTCTTCTGTCTTGGCGTGTTCCTGATCGGTCTGGGCGGAGGCATGTTCTCGGTCGGCACCCTGACCTCGGCCATGTCGCTGGCCCGTGACGGCAAGTCCGGCATCGCCCTGGGCGCCTGGGGCGCAGTGCAGGCGACGGCCGTCGGGCTGGCCATCCTGATCGGCGGTGGCCTGCGCGATCTGGTTTCCGGCCTGGCGGAATCCGGCCTGCTCGGCACCGCCATGGGGGCACCCGCGACCGCCTACGTCGTCGTCTACCACCTCGAGATCGGACTGCTGTTCGCCGCCCTTGTCGCGATCGGCCCGCTGGCCCGCTACGCGCCGGCGAGCGAAGCGACCCCCGCGTCTTCCAAATTCGGCCTCGCCGATCTTCCCGCCTGACCCTGCTGCAAAGGAAACCCTGACATGGACAGTCCTTACCTCTTCGGCGACTTTGACGCGGCAGAGTTCTGCCTGATCGCCTTCTTTCTCTTCTTCGCCGGCCTGATCATCTATCTGCGCCGCGAAGACCGTCGCGAAGGCTATCCGCTCGAGAACGAGGTCACCGGCCAGCTCGAGCCCCTCGGTGGCCTCCTGTTCACCGCCCCGCCCAAGACCTTCCTGCTGCCGCATGGGCATGGCACCCGCACCTTCCCCAATGCCGGGAACCGCGACATGCGCCCCCTGGCGGCCCGGCGCAGCGCCGCGTCGGAGGGATCCCCGATCGAGCCCACCGGCAATCCATTGCTGGATGGTGTGGGTCCCGGGGCCTTTGCCGAACGGCCTCGCTATCCGGACCTGACCGATGACGGTCGGCCGAAGATCGTGCCGCTGCGCGTCGCCACCGACTTCCACCTGAGCCCCGAGGATCCCGATCCCCGCGGCATGGCGGTCCTCGGGGCCGACGGTCACCGTGCCGGTACCGTGAGCGACGTCTGGGTCGACCGGTCCGAGGTCCTGATCCGCTACCTGGAGGTCAAGGTCGACGGCGAGGCCGGGACGGTCCTGCTGCCCATGACCATGGCCGTGGTGAGCGGCAGCCGTCGGACCGTCCGCGTGCGGGCGATCCTCGCCTCGCAGTTCGGCGCTGTGCCGGCGCTCGAGAACCCCGAGCAGATCACCCTCTACGAGGAAGAACGCGTGATGGGCTACTACGGCGGTGGTCACCTGTACGCCACGCGCGATCGTCAGGAGCCCTGGCTGTGAGCGAATACGAACACGATGGCGAACCCGTCCGCGGCCTGCCCGGACATCTGCCGGCCGGCGAACATATCCTCTGGCAGGGCGCGCCCGACTGGCGGATCCTGGCCCGCAGCGCCCTTCATGCCCACTGGGTCGCGATCTATTTCGCGGCCCTGGCGGTGTGGAGCGGTGTCAACGGTGTCCGCGGCGGCGAGCCGCTGTTGACCATTCTGGGCAATGCAGGCCTGACCCTCGTGGTCGGAGCTGCGGCGGTCGGGCTGCTGGTCCTTTATGCCTGGCTGAGCGCAAGGACCACCGTCTACACCCTGACGAACAAGCGCTTTGTGCTGCGGCACGGGGTGGCGCTCTCGAAATGCTTCAACATTCCCTACGTCGCCGTCGCCTCGGTCGGGGTGAAGCTGGATGCGACCGGCACCGGCGACATCCCCGTGGCCTTGGCCGGAGACGCCAAGATCGCCTATCCGCACCTGTGGCCCCACGTGCGTCCCTGGCGGTTCGTGAGTCCGGAGCCGATGATGCGCGCCGTGCCCGATGCCGCAGCGGTCGCTGATCGACTGAGCCAGGCGCTGCAACAGGCGTCGCGCGAGGCCGACCGGCCCTATGTCGCCGAACCCGTCCGTCCGTCCGTCCCGTCCGCCTCCGGCCAGTCGCCGGTCCCGGCCGCTGCCTGATCTGTTCAAGGAAAACCCGATGTCCGCCCTCGACGACAAGCCCTTTCCCAGGACGCCCCTGATAGCGGCCATTCTGCTCGTGGTGGCGTCTCTGGTCGTGGTGGGCGGATCGCGGGCCGGGCTTCTGGGTTCACCGGCCAGCCGGGCGTCCGCTGAGGCCACCGCAACGGCGACCGCCGACCTGCGCTTCCAGGACCAGGTCGACGGCGGGGTGATCGTGACCGCCGTTGGCGGTCGCACCCAGGTGATCCCACCGGCGACCGGCGGGTTCGTGCGGGGCGTCGTGCGCGGCATGGTCCGCGACAGGAAGTCCCGCGGCATCGGCCAGGAGCCGGTCTTTCGCCTGACAGAATGGTCCGATGGCCGCCTGACCCTTGAGGACACCGCGACCCGTAGATCGTTCAATCTGAACGCCTTCGGCCCTGACAATCGGCAGGCCTTCGAGACCATGCTGCAAGATGCCCGGGGGACCGCATGAGCCGAACCGTCAACACCGCCTGCACGATCGAGGTCGAGCATTCCGACGAGAGCCTTCACGCCCACGTCGCCCTCGATGGCGATCCTGTCATCCGGCCGGGCGACCAGGTCCGGGTCCATGGCGATCCGATCCACGTCGCCTTCGGACAGCGCCGCACCTTCCGCCGGCTGGCCACCATCCGCCGGGCCAATCTGTTTGAGCGGGCGTGGACGCGCCTGATGGCCCGGTTCGAGCTGTCCGAACTCTATGAAGTCAGTTTCACGACCAGGAGGACCCTGTGACCGCCGTCGCTTTCGAGGATATGGACGAAACGCCAGGCCTGACCGCGCTGCGCCGCGATGCCGCCCGGATGGCGAACCGTTCGGCGGCCACGACCGCCATGGCCCAGGAGGACACGGTCCTCTCACCGCGGTTCTACACGACCGATTTCGAAGCGATGGACCGCATCGACGTCAGCCTTGTCCGGACCGAGTGGGACGCGCTGATGGAGGAGATGGCGGCCGACTACAACAAGTCGCACTTCAAGCGCACCGCCGAGTTTGAGGGTGTCATCGAGGCCCTGCCCGAGGACCTGCGCAAGGAATTCGTGGACTTCCTCGTCAGTTCCCTGACCTCGGAATTCTCGGGCTGTGTGCTCTATGCCGAGATCGCCAAGCGGGTGAAGAACCCGGACATCAAGGCCCTGTTCAAATACATGAGCCGGGACGAGGCGAGACATGCCGGCTTCATCAACGACACGCTGAAGGATGCCAGCATCGGCGTCGATCTCAGCTTCCTGACCAAGGTCAAGAAATACACCTTCTTCAAACCCAAATTCATCTTCTACGCCGTCTATCTGTCCGAGAAGATCGGCTATGCGCGCTACATCGCGATCTTCCGGCACCTCGAGAACCACCCGGACCGGCGCTTCCACCCGATCTTCAAATGGTTCGAGAAGTGGTGCAACGACGAGTTCCGCCACGGAGAGGCCTTCGCCCTTCTGATGCGGACCGACCCGAAGCTGCTGACCGGCGGCAATGTCTGGTGGATCCGCTTCTTCCTGCTGTCCGTGTACGCGACCATGTATGTGCGCGACCATACCCGCCCGGCCTTCCACAAGGCGCTGGGCGTGGACATCACGACCTATGACCATGAGGTCTTCCGCATCACCTCGGAGATCAGCAAACAGGTCTATCCGATCGTCCTCAGGAGCGACGATCCGCGGTTCCGCCGCGGCCTGGAAACCCTGCGTCTGACGGCCGAAGCGATGGGCGAGGCCAAGGCGCGCGGCGGCGTCTTCGGCGGCCTGAAGCGTGCCGCTCTGACCGCAAGGGTCGCGACCACCCTGATCGGCCTGTATTTCCTGCCGGTTGAGCGGAATGTTCCTCCGGCCAACCCCCGTCTGGCACCGGCCTGGTGACCATGGCCCAGTTTGGCGCGCCGCTGCTGTTTGCCCTGATCCTCTGGTGGGTCAGCACGGGCGCGATCCTGTGGCTGGTGCGTCGTCCGCGCGAAAGTTTTCGCCTGAGCCTGCTGGTCTATTCGGCCGTGGCGGGTGCCACCCTCGCGGGCCTGACCGTGGCCGCCCGGAACACCGGCGTGTCCGGTGCCTATGGCGGCTTTTTCTGTGCCCTGGTGATCTGGGGCTGGCACGAGATGGGCTTCCTGATGGGCGTCGTCACGGGACCCCGACGCACCGCCTGCCCGCCCGACGCCCGGGGCTGGGCGCGTTTCCGCGCTGCAGCCGCGACGCTGATCCATCACGAGATCGCGCTCATGCTGACGGCGGGGGTCATCGTGGTCCTGACATGGGACGCGCCCAACCAGACGGGTACGCTGACCTTCCTGTTGCTGCTGGGCATGCGACTGAGCACCAAGTTCAACATCTTCCTTGGCGTCGCCAATCCGCCGAACGCCTTCCTGCCCGAGCCCATCGCCTATCTGCACAGCTATTTCCGTCGTCGGCGGTTCAACGCCCTGTTCCCGCTTTCGCTGGCCCTGTCTGTCGGCGTGACCTGGCTCCTCGCCCGCTCGGCCCTGGATGCCGAGGCGTCCGGAGGTGCCGCCGTCGGCCACGCCCTCCTGTTCGGCCTGTCCGCGCTCGGGGTCCTCGAACACGCCTTTCTGATGACGCCGTCGCCTGATCGCGCCCTTTGGGGCTGGGCGCTGGGGCCTGCCCGCAAGACCAGGACCAGCCTCGCCCTCGCCGGCGAGACTGACCAATAACGACACGATACCGGGGGAGTAAGAGATGGACTACGAAGCTTTCTTCGACGATCAGCTGCAGGTGTTGCGCAACGAGGGGCGTTACCGCGTGTTCGCCGATCTGGAGCGGAAGGCCGGTGCCTTTCCGAAAGCCAGACGCTATTCCGATGACGGTGTCGGCGAGGTCACCGTCTGGTGTTCCAACGACTATCTCGGCATGGGCCAGAGCCAGCCGGTGCTGGCTGCCATGCACGCGGCTCTGGACGAGTGCGGAGCCGGCGCGGGCGGGACCCGCAACATCTCCGGCACCAACCACCACCACGTCCTTCTGGAGCGTGAACTGGCCGACCTTCACGGCAAGCAGGCCGCGCTCCTGTTCACCAGCGGCTACGTCTCCAACTGGGCCGCGCTGGGGACCCTGTGCGCACGCCTTCCCGGCTGCGCGGTCCTGTCCGACGCCGGCAACCATGCCTCGATGATCGAAGGCATCCGCCACAGCCGGGCAGAATGCCATGTCTTCCGTCACAACGACCCCGAGGACCTCGACCGCCACCTGTCCCGGATCGATCCGGACCGACCCAAGCTGGTGGCGTTCGAGAGCGTCTATTCGATGGATGGCGACATCTCGCCCATCGCCGAACTCTGCGACGTGGCCGACAGGCACGGGGCCATGACCTATCTGGACGAGGTCCATGCGGTCGGTCTCTATGGTCCACGTGGCGGCGGTATCGCCGAGCGTGAGGGGCTGATGGACCGTCTGACGGTCATCGAAGGCACGCTGGGCAAGGCCTTCGGCGTCATGGGCGGCTATATCGCGGCCTCCGAAGCCCTGTGCGACTACGTCCGCAGCTTTGCTTCGGGCTTCATCTTCACCACCGCCCTGCCGCCGGCGGTTGCCGCCGGTGCCTGCGCCAGCGTGCGTCACCTGAAGACCAGCCAGACCGAGCGCACGAGCCATCAGGAGCGTGTGGCAAGGGTCCGTGGACGCCTGAACGCCATGGGCATCCCCGTGATGGATAATCCCAGTCACATCATCCCGGTGATGGTCGGCGACCCGCACAAGTGCAAGATGATCTCCGACTGGCTGATGGACAATCACGGCATCTACGTCCAGCCGATCAACTATCCGACCGTGCCCAAGGGAACGGAACGCCTGCGGATCACGCCCTCCCCGGTGCATTCCGACGCCGACATCGACCGCCTGGTCGAAGCCCTGTCGGAAATCTGGTCCCACTGCGCCCTGACCCGGACCGCAGTCGCCGCCTGATACGGATGATCCCGGGGCACGACGCCCCGAACGAAATCTGGTATGATTGATCGCGCCTGTCGGAGGCCGATCCATGACGACGCCTGACGCAAAGATCCCGATCCCGTCCCCCACGCCACCCGGCATCCGGCGCATCCGCCAGCGTGATCTTGGCCAGGCGCTCGCGGAGGGGTGGCGGGACTTCACGGCGATGCGTGGCGAAATCCTGTTTCTCGCCCTGCTCTATCCGCTGTTGGGCTTCCTGGCGGCGGCCGCGGCTGCGAATGCGCGGCTCTTGCCCCTGTTCTTTCCGCTGGTGGCCGGCCTCTCCGTGATGGGTCCGGCGCTGGCCTCCGGCTTTTATGAGATGGCCCGCCGCCGGCAGGCCGGGCTGAGCTCGAACTGGCGACATTTCCTTGATCCCCTGAAGGGACGCAGTCGCAGCGGCCTGACGGTCTTGACCCTGGTCTTGCTGGCGCTCTTCGGGGCCTGGCTGGCCGTCGCCTGGCTCATCTATGCCGGGACGGTCGGTGTGCATGGTCCGATGGACGCGGCCGAGTTCGTCCGCCGCCTGTTCACGACGTCCGACGGCTGGACGTTGATCGCCGTGGGAAATCTCGCCGGGTTCGGCTTTGCCGTCGCTACGCTGGTCTTCAGCGTCGCCTCCTTCCCCATGGTCGTGGACCGACCGATCGGGGCCGGCACGGCGATCCGGACCTCGATCCGGGCAGCCCGGACCAACCCGGTCACCGTCGCGACCTGGGGCGCGCTGGTGGCCGGCCTCCTGGTGCTCGGCAGTCTGCCGGCCTTCATCGGTCTCGCGGTCGTTCTGCCCTGGCTCGGCTATGCGACCTGGCACCTCTACACACGCATGGTCGAACGCTGAGCCCACTCCCGGAAACGTCCCGCCGACTCCGGCAGCGACGCGCCCGAGACGCGGAACAGAGCGCCGGACAGGGCGGATTCACCCCTGAAGGAAGGTTCGACCGCTCGTGGCGGCGTGTTCCATAAGAACCGAGGCGGTCACGCTGTCGGGCGGAGACCGTCTGTCGTCGGACTGACCGCGCTTCAGACCCGCACGAGGACACCACTGGCCACCGCAGCATCCACGGCCCGAAGCAGGTCCGCCTCAGCGACGAAGTCGAACTCCGCCACCATCTGCTCCAGACTGAACTGGCCCCGGGCCGCGCACCACTCATAGACGACCGCGATGGCCGTGCTCGCCGGTGGAAACACGAGACCGGTGATCCTGAAGCGCGTCTCGGCCTTACGTTCCGGCAGCGTAAAATGCGCGGGGCGCGGGACCAGCCGCTCCTGGGACATCGCCACCTCATCGAGGAACGCCGGGCTGGACACCAGGTCAGACAGCAAGGCTCCGAGACGCTTCAGGTGCGCGGCCAGCGGCCTGCCGCCGTCCTCGGAAGCAGGCGGGAAATAGGTCCGGAAAGCCGGGAACTGCATGGCCGCGCTGTCCAGCAGTGAAAACAGGATCCGGCCATAGAGCGCGCCGACGGAAAACGTGACGTGCAGCGATGCGCCGTCGGTGGCGAGCGCGTCGTGAAAGCGGCCGCGCGGCAGGTACAGCACATCTCCCGGCCGCATCCGTATCTCGGACATCAGCGGCCCCCGCGCCTCTTCCAGCCAGCGGCGGGTTTCCGGTGTGTCGGGCGGCAGATCGACCGGCATCTCGATCTGGTTCTCATAGATGCGCCAGATCTTCTCGCCTTCGGTCTGTACGGCGAAGACATCGTGGTTGTCGAAGTGGCTGCCAAAGGCCTGGACGTCCTTGAAGGAACAATAGACGTTGGCCCCGACCTGGGCGGCGAAGGTGCGGCTCAGGACCGCGGCCGCCTCTGCGATCGGCGGATGCAGCGTCTGCAACTCATTGGCCACAAGGCTGGCGCCCTGGGTCAGGAACACCTCCACCTTCTGCGGAGACGGCCGGAAGTCGTTGCCGTTGCCATTGAGCGTCGGCCGGGCGTCACAGTATTCGGCAATCGGGACGGCCGTCCGGTTCACCATCAGTCGCAGCGTGAGCGCCGTCCAGATCGCGCTCTGGCCCAGCAGGCGATTGAATGAGGCCCAGTCCAGCAGGGCCCGCTTGCGATCGTCGTCGCCTGCGGGGATGTGCAGCGGCAGGCGTCCCTGGTAGCGGGCGCGGAATTCCGCTGCCGTGACCGGTGCCAGAAGATCGTCGATGCTGATCATGGCGAAACGCTAGCGCCCGGCCCTTTCCCTGTCGATATCCGATCAAGGCCGCCCCTACCGGCAAGGGACACCCCACAGGGTCGCACGATGTCCGGTCCTGCGTCGCGTCGGCGGGACCGTGGAGAGCCCCGGGGTCAGCGCCTTCCCGTCACGACCAGCTGTAGGCCGTCTTGGTCTGGGTGAAGAATTCAGCCGCCGCGAAACCCTGTTCGCGCGCGCCATAGCTGGAGGATTTCGAGCCGCCGAACGGCACATGATAATCGACCCCCGCCGTCGGCAGATTGACCATCACCATGCCGGCCCGCGCCCGGCGCTGAAAGTCCCGGGCGTGCTTCAGCGAGCCGGTGACGATTCCGGCGGACAGTCCGAATTCCACGCCGTTGGCGACCGCGAGGGCTTCTTCATAGCTCCGGACCCGGATGGTCGAGGCGACCGGCCCGAAGACCTCCTCATTGTTGATCCGCATGTCCGCACCGGTGTCGGCGATCAGCGTCGGCTGGACGTACCAGCCGGGCTTGGCCAGCGTCAGCCGTTCGCCGCCCGTGACCACCCGCCCGCCTTCGGCGCGCGCGATGTCGATATAGCGGTATGAGGTCTCCATCTGATCCTCGGACACCGCGGGCCCCATCTGCGTTTCGGGATCCAGGGCGTCGCCGACCCGCAGCGCCGCCACGCGCTCGGCCAGGGCGGCGACGAACCGGTCGTGGATTCCGTCCTGAACGATCAGCCGGCTGGAGGCGGTGCAGCGCTGTCCCGTGGCGAAGAATGACCCGTCCAGCGCGATCTGCACCGCCCGGTCGAGGTCGCAGTCATCCAGCACGATCAGCGGGTTCTTGCCGCCCATCTCAAGCTGCACCCGGGCCTGGCGCTTCACCGCGCCCGCCGCCACGCCTGCGCCGACGCCCTGCGAGCCGGTGAAACTGAGACCGTCCACGTCCGGATGATCGACGATAGCCTGCCCTACCCGCCCCCGCCCGATGACGAGGTTGAGCACCCCCCTCGGCAGACCGGCCTCATGCAGGATGGCGACCAGTGCCTCGGCGGTTGCCGGGGTGGGTCCGGCCGGTTTCATCACCACCGTATTGCCGAAAGCCAGCGCCGGTGCCGCCTTCCAGGCCGGAATGGCGATGGGGAAATTCCACGGTGTGATCAGGCCGTAGACGCCGACTGCCTGGCGATAGGTCTGGATCTCCACGCCCGGCCTGACCGATGCCAGGTTCTGGCCATGCAGCCGCAGCGCCTCGCCGGCGAAATACTTCAGGATCCGGCCGGCACGAACCGTCTCGCCGATCCCCTCGGCCAGGGTCTTGCCCTCCTCGCGCGACAGCAGCCGGCCCAGCGCCTCGCGCCGCTCCATGACCAGGGTCCCTGCGCGGTCCAGGATGTCCGACCGTATTTCGGGCGACGCTTCCGACCAGGCCGGAAAGGCCGCTTTCGCAGCCGCGACCGCAGCGTTGACCTCGGCTTCGCCGCCGTCCGGCGTGCGCGCCACAACCTCACGCGTGTCCGAGGGGTTGAGGCTTTCGGACGGGCGATCCGCAGCGACCTTTTCGCCGTCGATCCAGTGCGACAGGTCCAGTGTCTCGGTCATCGTCATTCTCTTCCTCAAAGCGCACTCTGGTCATAGCGGATGCCATAAGGTCCTGAACAGAACCCCATCACGCTCAACATCTGCCAGGCCTGCGTTTGCCCGTGCTTCCCGGGCCGGCTTGAAGCCCGAGGCCACGGCACCGGCCTTTTCACCGGCTGAACCGCCATTTCATCGCCAGCACGCCGGACGCCATCACAAGGGCGAAGGCATTGGAGACCACGATGGGCCAGGCCGTCGTCAGGACGCCATAGGCCGTCCACAGCACGAAACAGGTGACGGTCAGGGAATAGGTCTTCAGCGACACGGAAGAGGCGTCGCGCTGCTTCCAGATCTTGATCATCTGCGGCGCGAAACTGACGATCGAACACAGGGCGGCGGCCGTGCCGACGACGGTCGCGGCGAGGTCGCTCATGCGGGAGTCTTGCCCGAATCCGCCTTGCCCCGGGCGGTGGGTTTGCGCGCCTTCGAACCCGTGCTTCGGCTGAGAGCCGCGCGGTCCTCCGCACGGGTCGCGACAACGGGCATCGCCCGCCGGCCTTGACCGTGAACCCGCGCGGCCCGGCCCTCGACCTCGGCCAGGATCCTGTCGAGGTCCTTTTCCGTCATATGCTCGATGCCGATGAACCGCTCGTCCGCCGCCCGGACCGCGTGCAGCAGTTCGTCCAGCTTGGCCTGCATCGCCGCGCCGTCGCGGTTCTGGGTGTTCTGGATCAGGAAGACCATCAGGAAGGTGATGATGGTCGTGCCGGTATTGATGACCAGCTGCCAGGTCTCGCTGAATTTGAAGACCGGCCCGGATACGGCCCAGATCAATACGATCAGGACGCACCCCAGAAAGGTCCACGGCTTTCCGGCGATCTTGGCCGTGGCGGTGGCGAAGGACACGAACAGCTTTTCCATGGCTGCCTAACCATGTCGCCGGAATTTCGTTGCGCTACGGGACCGGGCGGTCGAGGGGAGCCACCAGCGGTGACGTCTCGTCCATGTCCTCGATGGACCGGGCGAAGGTCGGCGGCCGGATCGCCCGGGTCAGCTGCTCGAATGCATAACCCAGCGACAGGACCTTCGCGTCCTCCCACTTGCCGGCGATGAAACTCATGCCGACCGGCAGACCCCGCACGAATCCCATCGGCACGGTCAGATGCGGATAGCCGGCGATGGCCGGCATGCTGGAGGCGGCACCGGCGTAGTGGTCGCCGTTGACCACATCCGTGGTCCAGGCGGGGCCGGTCGTCGGCGCGATCAGGGCAATGACATCGTTGTCGCGCATCATCCGGTCGATGCCGTTGGCACCGGCGGCTCTCAGCGAGGTGGCACGCGCCGCGACATAGGCCGGGTCAGCCAGACCCTTCGTCTCCTGCGCCTGCAGGAACAGCTCCTGCCCGAACAGGGCCAGTTCGCGCGGCTCGGCGAGGTTGAAGGCGATGACGTCGGCGAGGGTCCGCGTCTGGACCTGCCGCGGGTCGGTCGAGGCCAGATAGGCGTTCAGATCAACCTTCAGCTCGGTCAGCAGCACGATCAATTCCGCCGCGTCCATGGCCGGATCGGGCCCCTGGGTGACGTCGACCAGGACGACTCCGGCCTCGCGCAGCCGGGCCAGATTCTCCTCGAACACCCGGTCCAGCCCGTTCGAATAGCCGGTCGCGAACCGCATGACGCCGATCCGCGCGCCCCTCAGCGAGCCGGCGTCCAGGGCCGCGCGATAGTCCACCTTGCGCGCATCGGCCTCGACCGTCGCGGGGTCGGCGGGGTCCGAGCCGGCGATGACGCCCAGCACGATGGCCGCGTCCTCGACCGTGCGGGTCATCGGCCCGGCGGTGTCCTGCGAATGGCTGATCGGCACCACATGGGTGCGCGAGACCAGGCCGACGGTGGGCTTGAAGCCGACGATGCCGTTGATCGCCGCCGGGCAGGTGATGGAGCCGTCGGTCTCGGTGCCGATCGCCGCGGGCGTCAGACCCGCCGCCACCGCCGCGCCGCTGCCCGAGGAGGAGCCGCAGGCGTTGCGGTCCAGCGCGTGCGGATTGCGGGTCAGCCCGCCGACCGCGCTCCAGCCGCTGCTCGAGTTCGTCGAACGGATGTTGGCCCATTCGGACAGATTGGTCTTGCCGACGATGACCGCCCCGGCCGCCCTCAGCCGCGCCACCAGCGGCGCGTCGCGGCCGGGCGCATTGTTGAGCAGGGCCAGCGACCCGGCGGTGGTGGGCATGTCGGCCGTCTCGATATTGTCCTTGATCAGGATCGGCACGCCATCGAGCGGTGGCGGATTGTCCGACCGCATCGTGCCGCCCTCCGCCGGGTTGGCAGCCTGATCATTGACGGCGATGACAGCGTTGATCGCGTCCGACGAGGCGATCAGGACCAGCGCCATCGAGGCGGGCGATTCCCCGGGCGGAACCCCGTCGCGCTTCCCGGCGGCGATGTCGCTGACCGAGGCGGGGACATAGCGCGCCTCCCCGCCGTTCGCGGCAGGAACGGTCCAGCTGCCGTCACCATTCGGCGTGGCGCAGGCCGCAAGACAGAGAGCCAGCGCCCCCGTCAGTCCGGTCAGTGTCAGACGCATCCCATCCCCCCGCGAAATCAGTCCTGCCGCAACGTCGGCGGACGCCGCTCATGCGTCCGCTGCTCATAGGCGTAGCCCAGCGACAGGATCTTCGCGTCGTCCCATTTGCCGCCGATGAAGCTGATCCCCACCGGCATGCCGCGGTCGAAGCCCATCGGCACGGTCAGGTGCGGATAGCCCGCCACCGCCGCCAGCGAGCTGGACGAGCCCTGGGCCCGGTCGTCGTCGGCCGGATCATTGGTCCAGGCGCGCGACGTCGTCGGGGCGATCAGGGCGGCGACGCGGTTGGTCGCCATCATCCGGTCGATCCCCTCAGGCCCCGCCGCCCGGAACGAGCGTTCGCGCGCCTCGATATAGGCCGGGTCCTGAAGCCCCGTCGTGGCCTCGGCGCGAATGAACAGCTCCTGGCCGAACAGCACGGTCTCGCGCGGCTCGGCGGCGTTGAAAGCGATCAGATCGGCCAGCGTGCGGGTCGGGACCTGCCTCGGATCGGTCGAGGCGAGATAGGCGTTCATGTCCACCTTCAGCTCGGTCATCAGGACCTGGATACTGGCCCCGACGGCCTGCAGGTCGGGGGCCTCGGTGATCTCCACCAGCTCGGCCCCGGCGTCGCGCAGCGCCTGCAGGGCGCGCTCGAACTCCGCCTGGGTATCCGGGGAATAGTTGCGCACCAGGAAGCGCATCACGCCGATCCGCGTCCCGCGCAGGCTTTCGGCGTTCAGCGCCGCGCGATAGTCGACCTTTCGCGCATCGGCCTCGACGGTCGCGGGGTCCAGCGGGTCCGACCCGGCGATGACCGTCAGCACGATGGCCGCGTCCTCGACCGTGGTGGTGATCGGTCCGGCCGTGTCCTGCGAATGGGCGATAGGCACGATATGGGTGCGCGACACCAGACCCACGGTCGGCTTGAACCCGACCACGCCATTGACCGAGGCCGGACAGACGATGGAGCCGTTGGTCTCGGTGCCGATCGCAGCCGGGGCCAGACCCGCCGCGACGGCCGCCGCGCTTCCCGCCGACGAGCCGCACGGGGTGCGTTCGCCGTCATAGGGATTGCGCGTCTGGCCACCGACAGCGCTCCAGCCGCTGATCGAATTGGTCGAGCGGATGTTGGCCCATTCCGACAGATTGGCCTTGCCGAGGACGACGGCACCGGCGGCCCGGAGCCGGGCTACGAGCGGCGCATCCCGTCCGGGTGCGTTTGACGACAGCGCCAGCGATCCGGCCGTCGTCGGCATGTCCCGCGTCTCGATGTTGTCCTTCAGAAGGATTGGCAGGCCGCGAATGCCGCGTCCATCCCAGCGCACGGCTTCGGCACCGTCCGCCCAGACAATGACGCTGTTCAGGGCGGCCTGCTGCGCCGTTACACTGGCTTCGCCCCAGGCGGGCCCGGTCGGGGCCGAAGCCGCCCCGGGCATCGAAGCGCAGGCACCGAGCGTCAGCGCCGCCGCGATCAATCCCGCGCGGCGGGCGCCCTTGTACCGATCGTGCGATCCAGGAAGTCGAGATAGGTACGCCATTGCAGCAGCTGCCTTTCATTGCCCCGCACGCCGTGGCGCTGGCCGGGGAAGAGCATGAGTTCAAACGGCCTCGACTGGGCCTGCATCGCGTCGATGACGCGGGTGGAGTTCTCGAGAATGACGTTGTCGTCGGCCATGCCGTGCATCAACAGCATCCGTCCGGTCATGTTCGGCAGGCGCGGAATGGCGTCCGAGGCCGCATAGCCTTCGGGGTTCGCTTCCGGCGTCGACATGAACCGCTCGGTGTAGTGGGTGTCGTACAACCCCCACCGGGTCGGCGGCGCGCCGACGATGGCCGAGGTCAGGCCCATGTCCGGCTCGGTGATCGCCATCAGGCTCATGAAACCGCCATAGGACCAGCCCATCATGGCGATGCGGCTGTCATCGACGTAAGGCAGCGATCTCAGATAGTTGGCTGCCAGAACCTGATCTTCGATCTCAGGCTGCCCCATCTTCAGATACAGCGCCTGTTTGAACGCCGCCGACCGGTCGCCCTCACCGCGATTGTCCAGCCGGAAGATGATGTAACCCGCCTCGGTCAATAGTTGATTGGTCGCGCCTTGCCACCCGCGTCTGACGCCGCCGCCCGATGGGCCGCCATAGACCTGCATCACCACGGGATAGGTTTTCGACGGATCGAACCCCGGCGGCGTGGTCATCTGCCAGACCAGGGTTTCGCCGTGACTCGGCATCGTTCCGAAGGTCACGTTTCCGCGGCGCGAGATATACGGATACATCGGATGATCCGCGTCCAGCCGGTTCTCCTCGATCCACCGCACAAAGGTGCCGTCGGCGCGGTACAGGCCCGACCGGGTCGGTGTGGTCAGGTCGGAGTAGTTGCCGACATAGGCGGTACCGGTCTTGTTGACCGACGCGCTCCACCACCCGCCGCCGGGCGTCACCGCCACCGGATCGACCGTACGGCGCAGGGAGGCGCGGAACATCTGCTGCTCGATTGGCAGTTCGCGCCCGTCGCGCATCGAGGCGGTGAAGAAGACCTCGCCCGTCGTCGGATTGATGCCGTTCAGCGACTTCACCGGATAGGCACCGCGCGTGATCGCCCGCAGTCGCCGGCCCTCGCGGTTATAGAGATAGAGGTGCCGCCAGCCCGTCTCCTCCGACGACCAGATGAAATTGCCGTTGTCCAGCGCCCTGAAATCGTGGCTCAGCGACACCCAGGCCTCCGACCGCTGGGTCGAGATCACGCGCGAAACGCCGGTGGCCGGATCGACGCTCAGCAGGTCCAGTGTCTTCTGGTCCCGCGACTCGCGCTGGACGTACAGGGTGCGACCGTCGGCGGACCAGTTCACACGGGCCAGATAGATGTCGGTATTGTCGCCCAGGTCGACCTTGACCCGTCCGCCGCCGACGATGTCGCGCACATAGAGTTCGACCACCGCATTGGGTCGGCCCGAGCGCGGATAGCGCTGCTCGACCACGCTGGCCCCGCCCCCGGTGATGTCGAGTCGCGGCACGATGTCGACGGTGCTTTCGTCGGTCCTTTGCAGGGCGATGTAGCGTTCGTCCGGGCTCCACCAGTAGCCGGTGTCGCGGTCCATCTCCTCCTGGGCGATGAACTCAGCTGTGGCCCAGGTGATCAGGCCGTCGCCGTCGTCGGTGATCGGCGTCTCGGCGTTCGTCGCGAGGTCGATCACGACGAGGTCCTGATCCCGGACGAAGGAGACGTAGGTCCCCTTCGGACTGACCTTGGCGTCGATCTCGTCGGCCGGAGTCTCGGTGAGGCGTCGCACCGCCCCGCCCTCCCGGCTGGCGAGGAAGATATCGCCTTCCAGCGGCGCGAGGATGTAGCGGCCCTGTTCGTCCCATGAATATTCGACCACGCCGCGCGCGCTGATCCGCATACGCTCGCGCCGCGCCTTCTCGGCCTCGGACAGCTCGCCGGCGTCCGGGACCAGCGCCCGGGCATCGATCAGCTTGAACGGCTCGCCGGCACCGATGGGCGCGGCCCACAGGTCCAGCACGTCCACGTCGTCCTCACGCGAACGCAGGAAGGCCACCAGCTCGCCGTCCGGCGACAGGCTGACCGACTTGGCCACCGGCCCGGCCAGCGACGGATTGGCGAACACCCGCTCGGGGGTCAGGACCGCCGGGTCCGCGGTTTGCGCCATCACGGCGGTGAACGGTGACAAGGCTGCAAGGAACAGGGTGGAGGCGAGAAGTTTGTTGCGCATGGCCGGGACGCTAGAGGGAGAATTGGTCGTCGTCATCCCCCAAGCTGGGCGCAAGACGCGGGTCGCGACGCCGGAACGGCTTCCCCCTCGCGGCAGCACCGCTTAATAAGGCCCCGAATGACCGACGCCGCCCTCTCCTCCCCGCCCGCGAAGGCCTCGCCGTTCCATGAGCTGGACGTGCTGTGGGTGCGGCACTGGACCGACCAGCTGTTCAGCTTCGCCATCGCCCGCCCGGACGATTTCCGTTTCCGTTCGGGCGAGTTCGTGATGATCGGCCTGCCCGGCGAAGACGGCGGCAAGCCCATCCTGCGCGCCTATTCCATTGCCAGCCCCGGCTGGGCTGAGGAACTGGAGTTCCTGTCGATCAAGGTCCCCGACGGCCCCCTGACCTCGCGCCTGCAGAAGATCCAGCCCCGTGACACCGTTCTTATGGGCAAGAAGCCGACCGGCACCCTGGTGCTGGACGCCCTGACCGGCGGCGAGCGGCTGTGGCTGATCGGGACCGGTACGGGTCTGGCCCCCTGGCTCAGCGTCGCCCGCGACCCGGACACCTACAGCCGCTTCGGCCATGTCGTGGTCTGCCACACGGTGCGCCACGCCGCCGACCTGACCTACCGCGACTTCCTGACCTCGGGCATCCACGACGATCCCCTGATCGGCGAGGAGGCGAAGGCCCAGCTGACCTACTATCCCACCGTCACCCGCGAGCCGTTCGAACACCCCGGCCGCATCACCGACCGCATCAGGTCCGGTGCCCTGTTCGACGATCTGGGCCTGCCGCACGGCTTCTCGCCGGAGCGGGACCGGGTGATGCTGTGCGGCTCCATGGCCATGATCAAGGAGACCGCCGACCTGCTCGAATCCTTCGGCATGAAGGAGGGCTCGAACGCCGAGCCGGGCGACTATGTGCTGGAGCGTGCCTTTGTCGGATAGATTTCCTCATTCCGATCATCCGGGCGAAAGCCGGGACCCGGTGCCTTGGGCGCTGCGGTCTGAACGGGCGTGCGCTGCACCGGGTCCAGGGCGTCGTGCCTCACGAAAGAACAGGGTCCCGGCTTTCGCCGGGATGAGCGGGGAGTTTTGAGTTGAGCCTGCCCGAAACCCTGAACATCGATGGGCGTGTCCCCCCCGAAGCCTGCGCCTCCATGGCCGAGGTGCGCCAGGGCGTCGACGCGCTGGACCGCGCCCTCGTCCAGCTGCTGGCCGAACGCCAGCGCTACATGGACGCCGCTGCCCGCATCAAGCCGGACCGCTCGGTGGTGCATGACGACGCCCGGATCGAGGACGTGGTGGCCAAGGTGCTGGCCGCCGCCGGTCCCGCCGGCCTGTCGCCCGCCATCGCCGAACCGGTATGGCGCACCCTGATCGACCGCTGCATCGCGCATGAGTTCGGCGTCTTCGACCGCACGCGCGGCTAACCCCTCAGCGACCTCAGCATCAGTTCGTGGCGCCAGGCCGCGACGTCGGCCAGGGCGATGGCCAGAGCATCATGTACCCGTTCCAGCAGCGGCGGGGCCACGGCCTTGTCGGCCGCCTCCGCTGCCTGGCAGGCCTCGGCTAGCGCCTTTGCGCCGATGCCCAGGGCCGCGCCGCGGATGGTGTGCACCGCGTCTCGCCAGCCTTCGTTCCGCACATCCAGCATCGGCGACCAGAGACTCGCCTGCTGACCGAACAGGCCCAGCACCTCGTCGCTGATCGCATCGTCGCCGCCGGTCGTCGCCTCCAGCACAGAGAAGTCGACCGCGCCTGAAAGATCGCGCAGGGCCATCAGCCCGCGGTCTCCTCGCCCCTGGCCAGCCGCGAGTTCCGCGACGACCAGACGAGGTAGATGACCAGACCGATCGCGTTCCAGATCACGAACCACATCTGCGTCCGGGCCGCGAGACTGAAGAAGAAGACGATGCAGCCGACGATGGTGATCGCCCCCACCAGCCACCACAGCGGTGCCCGGAACAGGCGCGGCCGATGCGGGTCGCGGATGCGCAACACGATCAGGCAGACGCCCACGGCCGCGAAGGCGGCCAGCGTCCCGGCATTGGCGAGCGACGCCAGCTCGTCCAGCCGCATCACGCCGGCCAGTCCGGCTACGACAATCGCGGTAAAGACCGTCACCACCGCCGGGACTCCGCGCGCGGAGACCTTGGCGAGACGGCGGGGCAGCAGACCATCCCGGGCCATGCCCAGGAAGATGCGGCTCTGGCCAAACAGGAAGGCCAGCAGCACGGTCGGCAGGGCGATCACGGCGCTCGCCGCGATCCACTGCGCGGCTGTGCCCTGCCCCAGTTCGCGCAGGATCAGGGCCAGCGGCTCCGGGCTGGTCGCGAAACTGGCCACGGGGCGCGCGCCGATCGCAGCGGCGGCGACGACCAGATACAGGGCCGTGCAAACCACCATCGAGCCGACGATGCCGATGGCCAGATCGCGCTCCGGCCGCTTGGTCTCTTCCGCCGCCGTCGAGATGGCATCAAAGCCGTAGAAGGCGAAGAAGATGATGGCCGCCGCCGCCATGACCCCGGTCTGGACCACGGGCTGCCCCGTGATCTGCTCGGCGAACGGCAGGGCCGGCGCGCCGAAGCCATTGGGCATGAAGGGGGTGAAGTGGGCGGGGTCAAACCGCGGCAGGGCGATGGCCACGAAGGCGATCAGGGCGACGATCTTGATGACCACCAGAACGGCGTTCAGGTTGGCGCTCTCGCGCGTGCCCAGCAGCAGAAGGCCGGTGACCACGGCGATGATGAAGACGGCCGGCAGATTGACGATACCGCCGGCCACATGCGGTCCGACCGTCAGTGCCGTCGGCAGGTCCAGCCCCATGCCGGCGAGGAAGCCGACGGCGTATCCCGACCAGCCCACCGCCACGGCGGAGACGACCAGCGAATATTCGAGAATCAGGCTCCAGCCGACGATCCAGGCGACCAGTTCGCCGAGCACGGCATAGGAATAGGTATAGGCGCTGCCCGCCGCCGGCATCATCGTCGACAACTCGGCATAGGCCAGGGCGGCGCAGGCGCAGACCAGGCCCGCGAGGGCGAAGCTGATCATCACCGCCGGCCCCGCCAGCCCGGCCCCGACCCCGATCAGCGTCAGGATGCCGGTGCCGACGATGGCCCCGACACCGAGCGCCATCAGATGCGGCCAGCTCAGGGTCTTCTTCAGCGCCGGGCCGTCGTGCGGGGCCAGCATGGCGTCGATCGAGCGCCGACGGTTCCAGAAGGCCATGATGCTTTTCCCCGACACCGCACCCCGGCGGTTGATTCCCCGACCCTAAACCGTCCTGCGACAAAGCGGAACGGAGGCCCGAAGCCCCTTGCACGCGAGGGTCATTGCCATTAGGTACGCCCCTCCCCGCCGACGCCCGTCCCAGACTGGCCCAGGTCGGGACGGCACAGGTCTTGCGAGGCTTCTGCCAGACGCATGGTCCGGGTGATTAGCTCAGTTGGTAGAGCAGCTGACTCTTAATCAGCGGGTCGTAGGTTCGAACCCTACATCACCCACCATCGTCCCCCTCCCCCGATTGCGCGTTGCCCGGTCATGGCCGGGTCGCTGTGTTCGGTCCCGCGGGAGTTGGCTGGACTCGCACGCCCCGAAAATGTTCATCTGCACCCTCGCCAGGGACGCGGTCGCCGGCGGCGACAAGGACGTCTGAAGCTGGCCCCGGGGAATAACACCATGAAGCGCGCTTTCCTGACCACGGTCGCCCTGATGGCGCTTGCCTGTCCGGCCGCTGCCCAGACGCCCGAGCCCGTCTCGCCGCTGGCGGCGCAGCCCGTTCCGGCACCGGTCGATCCCCAGGCCGCGCCCGCGCCCGGGGTGGTTCCGGCCACCGCACCGGCCGAGACGCCCAAATGGGACGTGCAGAACCCGCCCGGACCCTCGCGTGACATCCCCATCGACGTGACGCGCGGCACCTGGATGTCGCTGGACGTCAGTCCCGATGGCCAGACCATCGTCTTCGATCTGCTGGGCGACATCTATGTCATGCCGGTCGGCGGCGGCGAGGCCCGCGCCATCGCCAGCGGCGTGGCCTGGGAGATGCAGCCGAAATGGTCGCCCGACGGCCGCCAGATCGCCTTCACCTCGGACCGGGGCGGCGGCGACAATATCTGGATCATGGACGCCGACGGTTCGAACCCGGTGCAGGTGTCGAAGGAGACCTTCCGCCTGCTGAACCAACCGGAGTGGACACCCGACGGCCAGTTCATCGTGGCCCGCAAACACTTCACCTCGTCCCGGTCCCTGGGGGCGGGCGAACTGTGGATGTACCACCGCTCGGGCGGCGGCGGCGTGCAGATGACCGAGCGCCGCACCCAGCAGAAGGACACCGGCGAGCCCGCCTTCTCGCCCGACGGCCGCTATCTGTATTTCAGCGACGACGCGACGACGGGCACGACCTTTGAATACTCGAAGGACGTCAACGGCCAGATCTACGTCATCCGCCGCCTCGACCGCGAAACCGGCGAGATCGACCCCTATGTCACCGGCCCCGGCGGCTCGATCCGTCCGACGCCCTCGCCCGACGGCAAGTCACTCGCCTTCATCCGGCGGGTTCGCTACCAGTCGACCCTCTATGTCATGGACATCGAGTCCGGACGCGAGACCCCGGTCTTCTCGGGCCTCGACCGCGACCTGCAGGAGACCTGGGCCATTCACGGCGTCTATCCGGCCATCAGCTGGACCCCGGACAACCGCTCCATCGTCTTCTGGGCCGACGGCCGTATCCAGCGCGTTGATGTGGCCTCCCGGGCCGTCGCCGACATCCCCTTCCACGTCGCAGACACCCGCCGGGTGCAGGACGCCGTGCGCTTCCCGGTCGAGGTCGCGCCCGACCGCTTCGATGTGAAGATGATCCGCTGGGCCCACCCGTCGCCCGACGGCTCAAAGGTGGTGTTCGAGGCCCTCGGCAATCTGTGGATCCGCGACCTGCCGACCGGCACGCCGCGCCGGCTGACGCGCCAGAGCGACCATTTCGAACTCTATCCGTCCTGGTCGCGCGACGGCCGTTCGATCGTCTACACGACCTGGGACGATCAGGACCTGGGCACGGTTCGCGTGGTCCCGGTCGGCGGCGGTGAAGGCCGCGTGGTGACGCGCCATCCCGGCCACTACATCGAGCCGGCGTTCTCGCCCGACGGTCGCACCATCGTCTATCGCACGGTCAGCGACGGCTTCCTGACCACCGCCCTGTGGAGCCGTGACCCCGGCATCTATCGCATCCCCTCCGCGGGCGGCGAGGCGGTCCATGTCACCGAGGACGGCGAAGGCCCGCAGTTCGGCGCGGACGGCACCCGCCTGTTCCTGACCGGTCGCGACGGCGACAAGCGCACCCTGATCTCGGTCAACCTCGATGGCGGCGACAAGCGCACCCACCTGACCAGCGAATGGGCCAGCGAGTTCGCCATTTCGCCCGACGGCAACTGGGTCGGCTGGACCGAGCGGTTCAACGCCTATGTCGCGCCCTTCGTCGCCGCCGGCCGGCCGGTCGCGATCGCGCCCGACGGCAAGGCCCTGCCCCAGGCCCGGGTCACGCGCGACTCCGGCGAATGGCTGAGCTGGTCCGGCGACTCGCGTCGCCTGCAGTGGTCCCAGGGGCCCGAGCTGTTCAGCCGCGACCTGAACCAGGCCTTCACCTTCGTGGACGGGGCCCCCGAAGACCTGCCCAAACCCGACGAGCGCGGGATCAACATCGGCTTCAGCGCCGTGACCGACCGGCCCGAGGGCCGCATGGCCCTGACGGGTGCCCGGCTGATCACCATGAACGGTGCCGAGGTGATCGAGAACGGCGTCATCATCGTCGACGGCAACCGCATCGAGGCCATCGGCCCGGCCGCGACCACACCCGTCCCCGGCGGCATCCCGGTCATCGACATGGCCGGCAAGACCATCATGCCCGGCCTGGTCGACGCCCACTGGCACGGGGCCATGGGGTCCGACGAGATCATCCCCGAACAGAGCTGGGTCGACTACGCCTCGCTGGCCTTCGGCGTGACCACGATCCACAACCCGTCCAGCGACACCAGCGAGATCTTCGCCCACAGCGAACTCGCGCGCGCGGGCCGGGTCGTGGCTCCGCGCATCTTCTCGACCGGCTCCATCCTGTACGGGGCGACCAGCGCCGGCACCGTCAAGATCGAGAGTCTCGAAGACGCCCTGTCGACCCTGCGCCGCATGCGCGCGGCGGGGGCATGGAGCGTCAAGAGCTACAACCAGCCCCGCCGCGACCAGCGTCAGCAGATCATCGAGGCGGCGCGCGAGCTCAACATGATGGTCGTCCCCGAAGGCGGCTCGCTGTTCCAGCACAACATGTCGATGATCGTCGACGGCCACACCACGATCGAACACGCCATTCCGCTGGCCCATCTGTATGACGACGTCCACCAGCTGTGGCGCCAGACCGGCGTCGCCTACAACCCGACCCTGGTCGTGGCCTATGGCGGCAGCTATGGCGAAAACTACTGGTACCAGGAGAGCGAGGTCTGGAACGACCCGATCCTGACGCAATATGTGCCGCGCCGGATCCTCGACGCCCGCGCCCGCCGGCCTGTCACGGCACCGGACAATGAGTGGAACCACATCTCCATCGCGCGCGAGGCCACCCGCCTGTCGGAACAGGGCGTCAGCGTATCGATCGGTGCCCACGGCCAGCGCGAGGGTCTGGCGGCGCACTGGGAGCTGTGGAGCCTGGCCCAGGGCGGCATGGCCCCGCTGGACGTGATCCGCGCCGGTACGCTGAACGGTGCGCGTTCGCTCGGCCTCGACCGGGACATCGGCTCGCTGGAGGTCGGCAAGCTGGCCGACATGGTGGTCATGAACAACAACCCCCTCGACAATATCCGCAACACGACGTCCATCGCCTACACCATCGCCAATGGCCGGGTTTACGACACCGGGATGAACGAGATCGCGCCGCGCCAACGTCCCCGCGCGCCGTTCTGGTTTGCCGAAACCGGCGGCGAAGGCTGGGCAGCCGGTGCGACCGAGGTCGACACCCACGGCCACGACTGACTGAGGGGCGGCGGGCCTTGTCCCGCCGCAACCCGGCTCAGCGGCTTTGCGACGCCAGCCGGGGCCCGTTCATCCACGGCGGCTCGGGCATCGACCGGCGCGCCGTCGTCTGGGCGCGGGTCCAGCGCTCGTGCAGGTCGGCGAAATAGGGATCGTCTTCCTCGATCCGGCGCTGTTCGCCGCTGAGGAAGTCCCGCCGGATCGTGATCAGGTCGAACGGTGCCCCCACCCCGACATTGCTGCGCATGGTCGTCGAGAAGGAAATCAGCCCGAGCTTGACCGCCTCGGCCAGGTGCGTGTCGAAGGCCAGGCCGCTCTCAAGGATCGGCTTGCCGTATTTGGCCTCACCGATCTGCAGATAGGGAGTGTCGCGCCCGCATTCGATGAAATTGCCCTGGCTGTAGATCAGGAACAGCCCCATCTGGCCGCCCTTGATCTGGCCGCCCAGCAGCATCGAGGCCGAGGTGTTCAGGCTGTCCGCTTCCAGCGCCGGTGCGATCGACAGTCGCACGCTGCGCAGGGCGTGGCCCAGAATCTGGGCGCAGCGGAACAGGGTCGGTGCCGTCTCCAGCGTCTCGGGCGCATCGCCGACATTCAGGTGGACGCCTTCGCGGGCCATGGCCAGGGCGGTCTGGGTCACCGACAGATTGCCGGCGGTGCAGACGCCCAGAACCCGCTCGCCCGGACGGTCGACGATATGCAGCTTGCGGTAGGTCGAGATACTGTCGACGCCCGCGTTTGTGCGGGTGTCGGCGATCATCGCCAGACCGTCTTCGACCAGCATGCCCACGCAATAGGTCATGCGGCGCGCCATCCCCGAACGCCCATCATGGCGTGACGTTAGCAGATTCGCACAACGGCGGTGCCCGCATCCGCACCGGCTTCATGCCTGTTGCTGGCTCTGTTGCATGTCCGCATCACGCACGTTCAGCCGCACGGCCAGCCGCTCGCCGCCGCCGCCGTAGCTGGTCCCGCGCACAGGCGCGGCCCCGCGATAGTCAAGGCCCGTGGCGACGCGCACATAGCGGTCGGTGGCGCAGATGCAGTTGGCCGGATCGAAACCGACCCAGCCCAGGTCCTCGATCCAGGCTTCGGCCCAGGCGTGACCGGCCTCCTGATCATCCTGTCCGTCGCGGCGCAGCAGATGGCCGGAGACATAGCGCGCCGGCACCCCCATCTGCCGACAGCAGGCGATGAAGACATGGGCATGGTCCTGACAGACGCCCCGCCCCAGGGCCAGGACCTCGGCCGCCGTATGGGTCGGCGTGGTCACCCCGACCTCGAACGCCACCGACCCGTGGATGCCGGCCATCAGCCGGTGCAGCCGCTCCAGCGGAGGGTGGGCCGAGAATTCGGAAGCGAATACCGAGATCAGCTTGTCCCGTCGGGTCAGGGCTGTGTCGCGAAGGAAGACCAGCGGCGACAGCGTCTCCTGATCGCGCGGCACCACCCCGGCGGTGTCGGTCGTCACGACCTCGCCCGAGACCCGCACGGTCAGGCTCTGGGTCGGCTGCTCGGTGTAGAGGGTGTGGACGATGTTGCCGAAGGCATCCTCGGACTTGCGCAACCGGGCGTCGACGTCGGTCTCGACCCGCCAGTTCCGCACCTGCTGGGCCTCGGACGAGCGAGGCGACAGGCGCAGCGTCTGGATGATGAACCGCGCCGCCCGGTCATAGGCATAGGTGGTCGCGTGATCGATACGGATGCGCACTCGGTCAGCTCAGATACTGTTCGTGGATGGCCTGTCCCAGACGGCCGTTCTCGCCGAGGAAGGCCTGGATGTATTCGTGCAGGCCCGACTGGAAGATGTCGTCCATGCGCGAGTTGTCGAACGCCCGCATGCGCTCGGCCGCCAGCCGCTGCGCCGGACCGCGCCGGCCATAGTCGCTGGCCAGCCGCTCCAGATAGCGCACGATCGACGCCTGACAGCTGGCCAGCGAGCGCGGCATCTGCCGGTTCAGCACCAGCAGATCAGCCACCAGCCACGGCTTGACCGAGTCCCGGTAGACCCAGCGATAGGCCGTCAGCGCCGAGACCTCGCGCAACAGGGTGGTCCACTGGAAATAGTCCAGCTGCCCGCCCACCCGCTCGCCCTCGGGCAGCAGCAGGTGGTATTTCACGTCCAGCAGCCGCGCCGTGTTGTCGGCCCGCTCGATCGCCGCGCCCAGTCGCAGGAAATAATAGCCGTCGTTGCGCAGCATGGTCCGGCTGGTCGCGCCCTCGACCGACAGGGTGACGGTCTTCACCCATTCCAGGAACCGCGCGAACTCGTCACGTCGGGTCGGCTGGCCCTGTTCTTCCAGCCCGTTCCAGGCCCCGTTGATAGCCTCCCACAGCTCGACCGTCAGGGCCGTGCGCACCGACCGCGCATTGGTCCGCGCCCGGGTGATGCAGGCGGTGATCGACGACGAATTGTTCGGCGCGAAAGCCAGAAACTCCCGCACCGACTTCTCGGTCGGCGACCGGCCCAGCGCCTGGGGCGCGCCGGCCGAGGCGAGGGCGCTGGCCCACACCGTCTCGGCGTCGCCGTCGCCGCGCGTCGGGATGGCGGCCAGCCGCAGCGTGGCCTCGAGGATGCGGGCGAGGAAATCCGCCCGCTCGATATAGCGGCCGGTCCAGTACAGGCTGTCTGCGGTGCGGCTCAGCATTCAAACATCCAGCACCCAGGTGTCCTTGGTCCCGCCGCCCTGGCTGGAGTTGACCACCAGCGAGCCCGGTTTCAGCGCCACCCTTGTCAGCCCGCCGGGCGCGACCTTGACCCCACTCGGGCTCGACAGCACGAACGGTCGCAGATCCACGTGCCGCGGGTGCAGCTCGCCCTTGTCCAGCGTCGGCGCGGTCGACAGCGCCAGGGTCGGCTGGGCGATGAAGTCGTCGGGGTCGTTGATCAGCTTCTTCCGGAAGGCCTCGATCTCGCTCTTCGTCGATGCCGGCCCGACCAGCATGCCGTAACCGCCCGATCCGCCGACCTCCTTGACCACCAGCTGATCCAGTTTCGACAGCACCTCCTTCAGCGCCTCCGGTTCGCGGCAGCGCCAGGTCGGGACGTTCTTCAGGATCGGCTCCTCGCCCATGAAGAAGCGGATGATCTCCGGCATATAGGTATAGACGGCCTTGTCGTCGGCCACGCCGGTGCCGACGGCATTGGCCAGGGTCACCGTCCCCGCCTGGTAGGCCGTCATCAGCCCCGGCACCCCCAGCGACGAATCCGGGCGGAAGGTCAGGGGATCCAGATAGTCGTCGTCGATCCGGCGATAGACGACATCGACCTGTTGCCGCCCCTGGGTCGTACGCATGAAGACCTTGCCGTCGTCGACAAACAGGTCACGCCCCTCGACCAGATCGACCCCCAGCTTGTCCGCCAGGAAGCTGTGCTCGTAATAGGCCGAGTTGAACGGCCCGGGCGTCAACACCACGATGGTCGGGTCCGCCCCCGCCGCCTCGGGCGCGCAGGCCCTCAGACTGGCCAGAAGCATGTCCGTATAGGTCTCGACCGGCCGCACCGGATAGTCGGCGAACAGGTCCGGGAACAACCGCATCATCATCTCGCGGTTCTCCAGCATGTAGGAGACCCCGCTGGGCGTGCGGCAGTTGTCTTCCAGCACGTAGAATCCGTCCTCGCCGGTACGCACCAGATCGACGCCGGCAATATGAACCCACACCCCGCGCGGCGGCCGGCGGCCCTGCATCTCGGGCACATACTGGGGGTTGGTCAGAACCAGCTCGGGCGGCAGCACCCCCGCCTTGAGACATTCCTGCGGCCCGTAGACGTCGGACAGGAACAGGTTCATCGCCGTGACCCGCTGAACCAGCCCGGCCTCCAGCCCGGCCCATTCGGACGCGCCGATGATACGTGGCACCACGTCGAAGGGGATCAGCCGCTCGCTGGATTCCGCGTCGCCATAGACGGCAAAGGTGATTCCCATGCGGCGGAAAAACAGCTCGGCCTGCCGCGACCGGGCCTGCAACAGGCCATCAGGCGCCTCCGCCAGCCAGCGGGCCAGCCCGCGGTAGCTATCGCGGACATCCATCCCGTATCCGGGTGTCCCACCTGACATCTCGTCGAAGGCCATGCCGCTCCCGCTTTACCACTCCCGGAACGTGGCCTGACAAGCTCGGCGGAGGCAACAGGAATGTTGCGGTGCCACAACCGTTCCCCACCTGCGCGACCCTTCACGGATCGCGTTGTGCACGGACAGTTCGTCACTCAAGCGCCTTTGCAGCTTCACCGTGGTGCCGTCCGACTGTCGCGGATGCGGCACGAAGCGCCGTTACGCCGCCGTGAGCAATCGCAGGGGGCTGCCATGATTCATCGCATACAACGGACCAACATCCTGCTCGGCGCCAGCGCGCTGGGCGTCGTCTGGGCGCTGGCCGGAGCCGCCGCCGCGCAGGACACCGGGGCGACCCAGCTGGACGAAGTGATCGTTACCGCCCAGCTGCGCGAACAGAGCGCCACGGAGGTGCCTTTCGCCCTGACCGCCTATAGCGGCGACTTCCTCGAGAACCTGGGCGTCCAGGACTTTGAGGAGCTCTCCGCCTTCACGCCCGGCCTGCTGGTCCAGAACCAGTCGCCGAACAACCCGGGCTTTGTGATGCGGGGCATCACGTCCGACTCGGGCGAGGCCACCAGCGAGCCGCGTGTCTCGGTCTATCAGGACGGGGTCTCGATCTCGAAGTCACGCGGCTCCTATGTCGAACTGTTCGACATCGCACGCGTGGAGATCGCCAAGGGCCCGCAATCGACCCTGTACGGGCGGGGTGCCCTGATCGGCGCGATCAACGTCATCCAGAACAAGGCCGACATCGGCGCGTTCGACGTTGCCGGGCGGCTGGCCTTCGGCAATCTCGGCTACTCGATGGGCGAAGTGACGCTGAATGCGCCGATCGGTGACATGGTCGCAATCCGCTTCGCCACCCGGATCAAGAACCGCGAAGGCTATGTCGAGAACCTGCTCGGCGGGCCCGACTACAACGGCTTCAGAACCAATGCCTACCGCCTCAGCCTCGGCTTCCAGCCCAACGACGCCTTCCGCTACGACCTGATCCTCAACTATCAGGACGACGAGGCACCCGGCACCTCATTCAAGGCCATGGCCTGGTCGCCGGCCGACCCGACGACCGGCGCGGTGCTCGGCGGACGCGATCCGTGGGACGGCGCGGCGCTGACGCCGTCCACCGCGCTAGACGGCGGCCGGTTCCTCGGTCTGGACCGCACGGTCCATGGCGTCACCGGCATCGGCCGCTTCGACCTTGCCGACAGCCTGGCCCTGACCTCGACCACGGCTTATCGCGAGTTCGACTCGCTTGAGGTGTTCGATCCCGACGGCATCTCCCTGCCTCTGCTGGGTGCCGTCGAGGATGCCCAGGGCAAGCAGTTCAGCCAGGAGCTCCGGCTGAACTGGGACAATGGCGGTGCCTTCTCCGGCTTCATCGGGGCCGGCTATTTCAAGGAAGACGGCTTCCAGCGCACCCCGACCGAATTCAACGAACGCGTCGCCCTGGCCCAGCTGGCCGGTCTGCTGGACGGCGCACCGGGCGTCAGCCTGACCACCGCCCTGCCCCTGGCCGCCTTCTCCAGCCCGGCCCTGCTGGATCCGATCCTGGCCGGATTCGGCATTCCCGCCCCGTTCATCGCGGGCATCCGCAACAATCTGAAGTCCTCGCATCTTGAGACAGGCACCAACTTCAGCGAGCTGGAGTCGCTCGATCTGTTCGGCGACCTGACCTGGCGTCCGACCGACCGGCTGGAATTCGCCGCCGGCGTGCGCTGGACGCAGGACGACAAGACCACCGGCATTTCGACCGCCGCCCTGAACGGCCGTTCGATCCTCGGAGGCCTGCTGGCCGTCCAGGGACTGACCGCCCAGATCAACGCCCTGATCGCACAGGGCACACCGGCCGCCCTGACGCAGGCTGCGGCCCTCGGCGGGATCGCCAACGGCTATGTGTTCCAGCTGGCCCAGCCCGGTGCCGCCACCGCTCCGGTCACCGCCGCCTTCCCGCTGTTCGGCCTGACCTTCCAGCCGACCGCGGGCAATGGCTCGGTCGTCAACCAGGATCTCGAGGACGACGGCGTCACCTGGCGCGTCACCGGCCGTTATGCCGTGACCGACGACACCAACCTCTACGCCAACTACGCCCGGGGCCGCCGCCCGGCCGTCCTGGCGGCCCGCCCGCCTTCACAGCCCTTCGCCGCCCCGACCTTCACCTTCGTCGACGCAGAGCAGGTGGACAGCTACGAGATCGGTGCCAAGACCGCGATGATGGGCGGCGCGCTTCGCCTCGACGGTGCGGTCTATCTTTACGACTATCAGAACTTCCAGACCACGGTTCAGGTCGGCACACAGTTCATCACCACCAACGCCGGTGAGGCCAGGTCCTACGGCTTCGAGGGCCAGCTCTTCTTCAGCCCGTCCGACAGCCTCGATCTGTTCGCCACCTACAGCTACAACCACTCGCGCTTCGAGACGGGCATCTTCGACGGCAACAAATTCCGCCTGTCGCCCGACAACCGCGCCTCGTTCGGCGCAACCTGGCGTACGGCCCTGTTCGGCGGCACGGTCGAGGTCCAGCCGACGTACAGCTGGCAGTCCGAGACCTTCTTCGACGACAACAACGACCGCGCCAGCCTGCAGACGGCCAACTTCGTGCCCGACACCGTGGTCGATGAAGTGCAGGAGAGCTACGGCCTGATGAACCTGCGGGTCCGTTACGAGCCGTCCGCCGCCAACTGGGGCCTTGAGCTGTTCGGCGACAATCTGCTGGAAGAAACCTACATCAAGGACGCGGGCAACACCGGCGACTCCCTGGGCGTGCCGACCTTCATCGCCGGCGAGCCCCGCACCTACGGTGCCACCCTCAGCCTGCGCTACTAGGGGCACCGGAATGAGCCTGCACCGCCGCGACCTTCTCGGACTGTTCGGAGCCGGCGCGGCGGGGGCGGCCACCCCGGCGATGGCGCAGACGGCACCGACCGTCGGCTTCATCCACGGCGTCGCCTCCGGAGATCCGAAGTCCGACGGTTTCGTGATCTGGACCCGCGTCACGCCGAACAATCCAACGGTCCGGGCGGTCAGGGTCGACTGGTCAGTCTGGCGCGACGGAGAGGCCGCCGCCTCGGTCGCCTCGGGAACGATTGAGGCGGGACCGGACCGCGACTTTACGGTCAAGATCCCTGTCATCGGCCTCGAGCCCGGGGTCGAGTATCGGTACGCCTTCAGCGCAGGCGAAACCCGCTCGCCGCATGGCCGCGCCCGCACCCTGCCCGCTGGCCCGACGCCGGACGCCGTGCTGGCCGTCGTCTCCTGCCAGCTCTACCCGGGCGGCCTGTTCAACGCCTGGGACGCCGTGTCGAAACTGGAGCGGGTCGACGCCGTCGTCCACCTCGGCGACTATATCTATGAATACGGGGCCGAGGCCGACGACTACGGCATGACCTCGGGCTCGAGGCTGAACCGCGTTCCGGAACCGCCCCACGAGATCGTCTCCCTCGCCGACTACCGGACCCGCCACGCCCAGTACAAGACCGATCCCGATCTCCAGGCCGCCCATGCGCGCGCGCCCTTCATCTGCGTCTGGGACGACCACGAGGTAGCCAACGACGCCTGGACCATGGGCGCAGAAAACCATTCGACCGTCACCGAAGGCGACTTCCTGACCCGCAAGGCAGCGGCGCTCAAGGCCTATTTCGAATGGATGCCGATCCGCGAGCCGGCGAACGGACTGACGCCGGACGCCATCTGGCGAAGCTTCGACTTCGGCGATCTGGCCAGCCTGCTGATGGTGGAGACACGGCTGACAGCCCGCGGCCGGCAGCTGACCTATCAGGCCGACATGCCGGTGACCGCCACCGGCCCCGACGTGGCCGCCTTCCAGGCCAGGCGCAACGCGCCCGATCGCGACCTGATCAGCGACGGCCAACGCGACTGGATCCGGTCCACGCTTCAGGCTTCCCGCGCTTCAGGCAAGCCCTGGCAGGTGATTGGCAACCAGGTCGTCATGGCCCGCGTCCAGGGTCCTGACATCACCACCATGGCCAATCCTCTGCAGATCGCCGGCCTGCTGGCCACCCTGCCCGCCGCCGTCCGGAATCAGGTTCGCCAGTCGATCGAGCTGTTCAAACTGGGCGTGCCGTTCAATCTCGACAGCTGGGACGGCTATCCGGCCGGCCGCGAGCGGCTGTATGCGGCCTTCGCCGAAGCCGGCGTCCAGCCCATCGTCCTGGCCGGCGACAGCCACGCCTTCTGGGTCGACGAGTTGAAGGACGGAGCGGGAACCCGGCGTGGCATCGAGTTCGGAACCAGCGCGATCTCCAGCCCCTCGCCCGGCGACGCCGTGCCGCAGATCCCGCTGGGCGCGGCCCTGATGCAGGCCAATGACGAGGTCGTCTTCTGCGACCAGTCGGCCAAGGGCTACATTCTGCTGACCCTGACCCGCGACCAGGCGAAGGCGGAGCTGCGCACCGTCTCCACCCTGTTCGCAAAGCCCTATGAGGCGGGCGTGCTGAAGACCTTTACGGTGGCGCGCGACGCTGACGGGCTGGGGCCGATCGTCGAGGCCTGACGACCGGCCCTCAACGGCCTATTGAGCGGCCGCAGCCCGCGGCCCTGCGTTCTTCACATACTGGTCCAGCCAGCGGGTCATTTCCCACAGCGTGTGACCGACCGACTCCCGCGCCCTATAGCCGTGCGCCTCCAGCGGAAGGACCACGTAGCGGACGTTGGCACCATTGCCCTTCAGGGCGGCGTAGAACCGCTCGGACTGGACCGGGAAGGTGCCGGAGTTGTCGTCCGCCTCACCGTGGATCAGCAGGATCGGCTCATTGACCCGGTTGGCGAAGGTGAAGGGCGACATCTGGTCGTAGGTGTCGCCGGCTTCCCAATAAGTGCGCTGCTCGGACTGGAAGCCGAACGGCGTCAGCGTCCGGTTATAGGCGCCCGAGCGGGCGATGCCGGTGCGGAACAGATCAGTGTGGGCCAGCAGATTGGCGGTCATGAAGGCACCGTAGCTGTGGCCGCCGACGGCGATGCGGTCGCGATCCGCCACGCCCATGCCGACGACCGCCTCAACCGCCGCCTCGGCGCTGGCCGTCAGCTGCTGGATATAGGTGTCATTGGGCTCGGCCCCGTTGACGCCGACGATCGGCATCGAGGGATCGTCCAGCACGGCATAGCCCTGGGTCAGCAGGAACAGGTGGCTGATGCCGCCCGGCCGGGTGAAGCGGTTGGCCGTGTCGACCACCTGCCCCGCCACGGCCGCGTCGGTGAACTCGGCCGGATAGGCCCACATGACCAGCGGCAGCGGCCCGTCGCGGTCCTTGTCATAGCCCGCCGGCAGATACAGCGTCCCCGACAGTTGGACCCCGTCGGCGCGGGTGTAGCTGATCAGCTGCTGCGTCACCCCGGCCAGTTGCGGGGCGGGATCAGGGAAGGCCGTCAGCGCCGTCGCCTGGGCGTCCAGGTCACGGACATAGAGGTTCGGCGGATCGTTGCGGGTCTCGCGTCGCGTCACCAGCCGCCGGCCGTCCTCGTCGAGGATGCCCACCACGGTCTCATAGACCCCGTCGGCCGAGGTCCAGACACGCTCCATGGTGCCGGTGGTCAGGTCCATGGTCGAGAGGAAAGGATACTCCCCCGCCCGCGTCGCGCCGGCCCCGGTCATCAGCACCCGCGCGCCGTCGGCGGTGAAGCGCATCACCGGGAAGCCGCTGGCGTTGGCCTCGGTCACCGGCACGCCCGGGTCGTTGTAGCGGTCCTGATAGTTCCGCTCCAGCAGGGTGCGGCCCTGACCGGGGTTGGACGGATCGACCAGGTAGCGGGTCTCGCGCCGGCTGTTGAACTGGCGGCTGAGCACCAGGGCCGTATCGGCGTCCCCCCAGATCACGCCGCCGAAGCGGTCCTTGAGGTCGATCAGCGGCGTCGGCGCGTCATCGAACGGCGCGGCGAGAGTGTAAACCCGGTCGCGCACCTCGGCGGGCGTCCGCGGATCGCCGCCGTCCCGGGCCTCGACCCAGACCAGGGTTGAGGGCGCATCAGCCCGCCACTGGGCCGAGCGCGGGCCGGGCGCGACGGAGTCGAACGGGGTCGGGATGTTGTCGCGCAACGGCAGGTCGGCGACCCGGTGCACGACCACGCCCTCCAGGTCCGTCACCAGCACGTCGGCCGGAAACAACGCGGCCGGGACGACATAGCTGTAGGGCCGCCTCACCCGCGTTTGCAGGACGTAGCGCCCGTCCGGCGACACGCCCGAGCCCAGATAGACCGCCGGCGCGCCCAGCGTCCGCACCTGCCCTGTGAGCGGGACCAGAGTCAGCTGCGAGGTGAAATAGTGCTCGAACAAGGCCTCGTCCCCGGCGTTGGACAGCAGGTCCTGATACGTCCGCGCGGGGGCCGTCCGGCCCATGCTTTCCTCAACGATCGGGCCCTCGGGCGGACGGCTCATGTCCGGCGCAGGGCCGCGACCCGCCGGCGTCATCCGCACCAGCAGGCCCGAGCTGTCGGGCAGCCAGTCGAAGGCGCCGCCGCCCGCTGCGTTGACACGGGCGTCGGTCAGCTTGCGCGCGACGCCGCTGGCCACGTCCACCGCCCACAACTCCAGACCGGTCGGCGCATCCATCAGCAGGGCCACCGAGCGGCCGTCCGGCGACCAGCCGGGCGAGACGAAGCGCGAATTGGCCGGCAGGCGCACGGTTCGCGCGGGCCCACCCGCGACGGGCTGGAAGCTGAGGCCGGTCAGCCAGGTCACCCGGCTGTTGGCCTGGCCGTTGTTGCGCGGATTGATCCGGTATCCCGCCAGCCGCAGCATCGGCTCGGCCAGTTCCGCAATGGGCGGCAGGTTGGCGCGATCGAACAGGGCCAGGGTCGTCCGGTCGGGCGACAGGCTGGGCGTCGGGGTCGGCCTGGTGTCGAGAATGTCCGCGATCGGTGCCGGCGGCTGCTGATAGGTCCGGCCTTCCTGGGCCAGGGCGGGTCCGGCGAAAACCGCCAGCATGACAAAGACGGGCAGGGCCCGACCGAGCAGACGATGACGCATGATTGATTCCCCATCCCGCCGAACGCCGGCCGGGGCGGACGCTAGGGTCGGCGGGTGACTCCGGTCAAGTCCGCAGCGCAACCGACGGGCGTCAGGGATCCCGCGAGCCGGCGGCCATGGCGTAGCAGCTGGTTCGCGCCGGCCGTCGCCCCTGCGCATCCCCGTAGGCGGCTCTCAGAGAACAGATGTCGGCTTCGCTCAGGCGGCCCTTCCAGCGGTCGGGATTGCAGTAGTTCATGATCGAGTCGGCGTCGTAGTAGGTCTCGTCGGGATCGGCCGCTTCCGGAGTCGACATCCGGGCCCGGCAGACCGGCGCGCCGGCGCTGATGTGGTCGTGGGTGAAGCCGAGCGCATGACCCAGCTCGTGAAGGGAGTCCGCATAGAAGCAGCCGGTCCGTCTTATGGTCCCGTTGCGGCCGCAGACCCGGTTGATCGCGAGGTATTCCGCGTTGAGGGTGATCGAGCCCCCGCGCATCAGGTTGTTTCCGAGGTGGGTTGAAGACGCGGCCAGGGCCGGATTGTGTACGATCCGGACCGGAATGCGCCGGGCCTCGCCCGGCGGAAGGACGGCACAATCCTCGGCGAAATCGAACGAGACGCGCGCGACGGCCTCCCAGGCGGCGGCGGCGGTGCGAACCTGTTCACGCGCCCAGTCATCCTCCTCGAGCGGAGCCTCAAAGCACAACGGAACCCGGCCATCGGACCAGACGTCCGCCTGCAGGGGCGGCGGTGCCATCACAACAACGGGCGGCGGCGGCGGCGGCGGAGGAGGAGCCTGCTCCTGGATCGATGTGCAGCCGGCCAGGACCAGCAGGGCCGCCAGTGTCAGGGCCAGCCGCTTCATACCCAGCGGCTTTCGGTCAGGGTGAGGGCCAACTCGATGCCGACTCCACGTGCCGCCGGGCGGCCCATCTCCGGTGCCAGGTCCACGGCGTCCACCGAGATCGTCACCGGCCCGTCTCCCTCGGCCAGCAGGTTCAGGACTTCCTCACCGAAACTGTAGCCGATGGCGTAGTCGGCGTGGCCGGCATGAGGCCCGCCGACGTGCACGAAGGTCGGCGATGAACCCAGCGACAGGCGTCGCCCGCCCGCCGATATCCCCACGTCCAGCGAACGGTCGTGCAGACCTTCCTCCCGCGCGAAGGAAGCCGTGCCGACCCCGGAAATCATCAGGGTGTCGTCGGCGGCCCGCATCCGCCGCACGGCCTCTTCCGGCAGGACCAGCGTCATGGTGCCCGCGCCCGGGGTCGCCTCCGCCTGCAGCTTGTAGACCGTCCCCCCCAGGGGTTCGCGCGCCGTTGCCCCGTCAGGGCCATCGGCCTGCACATTGAACCTCGGGAAGGGATATAGCTCGTCATAGCTGTAGCCCAGCGACCGCGTCTCGACGATGCTGCCGACGCGCCAGGCCCCCGTATCCTGCCCCTGCGGTCCGACGAAACCGTCCAGCTCAAGGTCGGCCCACTCCTTGGGATAGACGCCGGGGCCGACATTGCGGTGCCAGGTCGCCCAGACACGGTCGATATTGCAGTGGTGCAGCCAGAACACCGGATCCCCCGCCGCGGTCTCCGGGCGGCTCATCAGGCCGAGCGGGCCGGGTTGCTTGCCGCCGATCAGGATGTGGACGTGATTGTGCCCGTACAGCTCCACATTGCCGGCGCTGCGTGGCCCGCCGACGAACTGCTGGAAGCGGTCCGAAACCACATTGGCGAAACGCGAATCCGCGCTCCAGCGCGCCTTGTTGAAATCAAGAACGTCGACGCCGGCCGCTCGCCGCCGCTCGTACAGGGGCGACCCGGGCCGGGTCAGCCAGTTCGGCAGGAAACGGTCTCCCTGCCAGTCCCAGTATGGCAAGGCGAAGGACTTGTGGTCCGTCAGGGTGCCGATGATCCGCTCCAGGTGCGCCAGTTCGAGGCGATGCCAGGGCAGGAAGAGCCCGTTCCCGTGCTCGGCGCGCAGGCGGTGGATACTGGTCTGCCAGGCCCATGACAGGCGGTTCGAGCCCCTGAGCCGCTTCATCTCTTCCACGCCCTCGCGGAAGGCGACCAGATCGTCACTGTGCTCCGACAGCTGCGACACGCCCCGGCGGATGCGACTGGACGGGGTCTGGGCCAGGGCCGGTCCGGCGGCCAGGCTCACCAGTGAGGCCGCGCCCGCTCCGAGCGCTGATCGTCGGCTTATCGTCATCGCATGCCCCCCGGCGTGCCCTGGCGCCGTGGCCAGGGACGGCTCACTGGATCGTTGGCGAACCGGCGTTGTCTGTCGAGTCTTCTCTCTCGGCGCGCGACACGCCACGGCTCACGAACCGTGCGTCACGGGCGGTCGTCCACAGCTCACGCACGCCCTGGCGCGGCATGTCGACACCAAAGACAGCCAGCTGCGCCACCCAGACCTCGGACATCTGCTGCACGGTGCCCTGAACCCAGCCGGGTGCCTGCTGTCTCGACCAGTTCAGCGGCGACACGGCATTGAAGATCAGCAGAAAGGCGGCCACCACGAAGATCGTCCGGCTGGTCCAGCGTCGGTCGCGCGCCGCCACGCCCTCGTCATCCAGAGGCGGTGCCGGCGGAAATGCGAACCGGCCGAGGGCGATCAGACGGTTCTCGCGCGTCGGCAGATCGTGGGCGTCGGCAGATTCGATCCAGTCACTGGAGGGATCGACGGGCGATGCCGGCAGGCTTTCGTAAAGCGGCGGGAAGGGTGAATCCGTTCTCTGGACAGGGAACGGCTCCAGCAAATACCGCTGATCCTGATCCTTGCCTGTCGTATCGTCGGTCATGGCCGGTCCAACGCCTCAGAACTGGAAATAGATGAAAGGGGCGACGCCGTCCGGCCGTACCGCCTCGATCAGCAGGAAGGCCGCGCCGATCAGCAGACCGAGGGTGAGCGACGGAGCCGTCTTCAGGCGCTCGGCCACCCCCTCGATGGCGCGCGGCGGCAGCCAGTGCATGGCCAGACCGCCGACGATCAGCGCCAGAAGCAGGGGGGTCAGGGCGACCACGGGCCCGATCCGGCCAAGACCCTGCAACATGGCCATCGCCAGATCGAAATTCTCGGCCCGGAACAGAATCCAGCCCAGGCAGACGATGTGGAAGGTGACCAGAACCCCGATCACGGTCGGCACGACCTTGCGGTCGCCGAAGGCCGCGCGGCCCAGACGCTCGATCACCTGCACCCCGCCGTGCAGTGTGCCCCAGGCCAGGAAGGTCCAGGCGGCACCATGCCAGAGCCCGCCCAGCACCATGGTGATGAACACATTGATGCAGGACGAAATCAGCCCCTTACGCCCGCCGCCCAGCGGCACATACAGATAGTCACGCAGCCAGCTGGACAGGCTGATGTGCCAGCGCCGCCAGAACGACTGCATCGAACTGGCGCGATAGGGCTGGTCAAAATTGCGCGGGAAGGAATAGCCCAGCAGGGCCGCGATCCCGATCGCCATGTCCGAATAGGCCGAGAAGTCGCAATAGATCTGGACCGCATAGCCATAGACCGCCGCGGCAATGTCGACGGCCCCGTAGGCCGACGGATCGAAGAACACCGGATCGACCAGGTTCACGGAAATCTCGGAGGCGATCACCGTCTTCTTGAACAGGCCCCAGACGATCAGCAGCAGCCCGTGGGTCGCCATCGCCCGCGTCAGCCGCGGCGTCCGGTCAAACTGCGGCAGCAGGTCGGACGCCCGCACGATCGGCCCCGCGACCAGATGCGGGAAGAAGCTCATCAGCAGCATGACGTCGAGCAGGCTCTTCGCCGGCGGCGTCTTCCCGCGATGCACGTCGACGACGTAGCTGATGCCCTGGAAGGTGAAGAAGCTGATCCCCACCGGCAGCACGATCTGCAGCAGCGGCAAGTCCCGCTCCCAGCCGAACTGGGCCAGCAGGTCGCCCGCCTGTTCGATGAAGAAGCCGTAGTATTTGAAGAAGCCGAGGATCAGCAGATTGGCCGCGACCCCGAGACCGACCAGCCACGCCTTCTTCGCCCCCGGCTGCCGGGCGATCAGCGCCCCGACGGCCCAGTTGAGCACCGCCGACAGGATCAGCAGGGCCACGAACCGCCAGTCCCACTGGGCATAGAAGAACCAGCTGGCCAGCAGCAGGAACAGCTTGCGCCGCCCGTTCTCGCGATCCAGCGACCAGGCGGTGAAATAGACGAACAGGAAGAAGATGCCGAAGGCCAGGGTGGGGAACAGCATCTAGCGCGCCTCCCCGACGACCGGCGTGCGTGTGGCCTTCCAGGCATCGAAGGCGGTCAGCAGGTCATGGCTCAGCACCCCGCCGATCCAGTCCGCACCGGTACTGGTGAAATGCACGCGATCACCCCGCATCAAGGGATCGTCCCTCAAGGCCAGCCGATCCGCTGAACACGTCCCGCCCATCCGCCCCTGCCAGTCCCAGAACGCCACACCCATGTCGGCAGCGACCCGTCGTTGCACGTCCCGCACCACGGCCAGGGACGGCGGTGGCGCACGCTGCCCGTCGGCGCTGCACCCCCCGGCCGCGCCACTGCGCAAGGCATCCGGGGCCCCCAGCAGCATCAGCGACGCCGCCGGTGCGAGGCGCCGCATCCGCGCGATCTGGCCCCGCAGCAGCGCCTCATAGGCCCGGGCGTCGAGCCCGTCGTCGAACCCCTCATTGGTGCCGAATGCCAGCACGACCAGGCTGGGCCGCCACATGGCAAGCTCGCTTGCCGCGATCGCCTCGTCGCGGCTGGCCAGATCGCGCAGCGTCGCTCCGATCACGCCCAGACTCGACACCATCACACCCGGTCCGGTGCCGGACAGCATCACCGAGTCCATGACCAGACCCCGATCGATGGGACTCAGCCGCACCGACACGGCCGGCCTGGCCAGCGTCAGCTCGCGGCAGACTTCCTGATCCGGCGAGGGCGCGTTGAAATCCAGACCCCGTCCCAGTCCGCCCGCCTCGACCGACAGACCTGCACCGGCCCCGCGCGCCCGGCCGCAGACGCCGACCACCGAGGCCTCGGCTCCCGGATCCAGCTCGAATCCGGTCAGGGCACCCTCGCCGCCCGTCGTCCGCATCCCCGCCAGACCCACCCGTGGCGACGGTGCCCCGGCGGGCGGCTGGAGCGGTGCCCGCTCGCTCGTCCAACCCGCCGAAGCCATCCGCACCTGATAGGGGGCATAGCCGTCAAAGGGCTGGTCGGGCGGCAGCACGCCACGACCGGCCGCGCCGAACCGGGCCTGAAGATCCGCCCTCAGCTTGCCGGTGATCCGGTCGCCCGCGGTGTGGCTGTCGCCGATCTGGAGGATGTGCACCGGCCGCGCGCGCTGCCCCGCCTCGGTCGCCGCCAGGGCCTCGAACACGCCGGTCAGGGCCCCGGCCTGGCAGACGCCGTCCGGACAGTCTGACGCCCCGGCGGGGGGCAGGACGACAACAGCGTACGGGACTTCCTGCGCCATGACGGCGGCCGTCGCCGCCAGCCATATCCCGGCAGAAAGGGCCGCCAGCGCTGCCCTCATGTTCAGGCGGCGGGTGCGGCGGCTTGAGCCACGGGCCGATCCAGCCCGGCGTCACGCTTCAGCCGTGCCGTGACCGGGGCGCTGAGCCTCAGATAGCCGGCCATCGACATGTGGATTCCGTCATTGGCCCGCATCAGGGTGCGCCGCCCGCTGTCGGCCGGCAGATAGGCCTCATAGCCGCCGTCGCCGTTCGAGGTCAGGGCCGTGGTCTCGATGTAAGGCACGCCCAGCGCCTTCATCCGCGCTTCGACGACACCGTTGATCAGCGCCATCCGGGCTTCGAACGTGTCGCGCTTCATGCGCGGCAGGCCGACCCAGTAGACCGCCACGTCGCGGCTGCGCAGCAGGGCCACCAGATCGTCGACCCGCTTCGCATAGGCGACCTTCCAGCCGTCGGAACCGAACGGATGGACCTGGCCGTCCATCTCGATGCCCTGGGCGTCGTTTGTGCCGAACAGAATGACGGCGACGTCGACCGGCTGCGCGTCCAGCTGGCCGCGGGTCTTGGCCTGGATGTCGACGTAGTCGTAGCGGCTGAGGCCCGTCGAGACCTGCGAGAATTTGCTGACCGTTACATTCGGGGTGTGCTGCAGGTCGCGATACAGGCCCGCATAGAGGCCGTCGGCCATGGAATCCCCGAACACTCCGATCCGCAGCGGTCCTTGTGCCGCCCGCACACTCAGCGGGGTCACCGCCGGCAGGGCGGGCGCGACGGCCGCGACCGGGGCCACAGGGATCGTGGGCGCAGGCGGCGCGGAGGCCGCGGCCTTGTCGCCCAGCATGAGGGTCGGATGACGCAGCCAGGCGCGGCCGTCCGGCGTCAGCACCAGACCGGCCAGAACGCCGACCAGGAAGGTCGCCGTCAGAGCATTGACGCCAGCACGCAATTCCGTCCCCCCGACTGAACCCTGGTCCGTCGGCTCTTTTACCCTATCGCGCCCGCCCCGCCACCTCGCGCCCGTCTCGGGAGAAGAAAAAGGTTAACCGCGGGGTCCGGTCCCACGCTTTGCGGTCGAGCGTCGCTCGGGACCAGACTGCCGGCTGGAAATCAGCCGAACCGGCTTTTGGCCCAGCTTGCCGCGAGATAGCCGCCGATGGCCGATGCCGTCGTCAGGGTCGTACCCCAGGCCAGGTCGATCAGGGTCAACTTCGTCGACCAGACCATCAGCGTCGCCTGATTGGTCAGGTCGTAGGTGGCGTAAGCCACGAACCCCAGCACCGCCCCGTTCAGAGCCGCCCGTTGCCAGGCCCCGGCACGCAGCGCCGGTGCGATGGCCAGGAAAACGATCCCGAAGAAGTAGATCAGATAGAAGATGACGGCCACCTTCAGGTCCGGCTTCTCGGCCAGGATCGGGGCCAGCACGGGCTTGTAAAGCCGCTCGGTCATGGTGGTCAGCCAGACCGCGTCGATGGCGGCGAAGGTCAGCCCGGTGCCCAGATAGGCAGCGATGTATTTGATCATCGGTTCAGCTCTCCCCAGCCGGCTTCAGCAGATAGTGGCTGACAGCCCAGGTGTTCCCGTCGTCGTTGCCGAACAGACCGGCCGTGGCAAGATAGAACCGCCGCCAGCGCCGCCGCCACAGCGCCGCATCGGGACCATAGGTCTCCCGCATCAGCTCCATCACCCGGTCGCCGTTGGCGTCCATATTGGCCAGCCAGTGGTCCGCCGTGCGCCTGTAGTTGACGCCGTTCCACGTCCATTCCCGCTCGACGGCGAACAGGTCCGGAAACTGCCGCATCAGCGCCTTGCTGGGCATGACGCCGCCGGTGAAGAAATGCTGGGCGATGAAGTCGCCACTGTCGGTGTGGTCGAAACGGTACGGCGCGTCGCGGTGCGTGAAGATGTGAATGAACATCCGGCCATCGGACTTCAGCCAGCCGCGGGCCTTGGTCAGCAAGGCCCGCCAGTTGGCCATGTGCTCGAACATTTCGACCGATACGATCCGGTCGAAGCCCGCACCCGGGTCCGGGTTGAAGTCATTCATGTCGCAGGTGATGACCGTCAGATTGGTCAGGCCCCTCGCCTTCGCCTGGGCCTCGATATGCTGGCGCTGGCCGTGACTGTTGGATACCGCCGTAATGCTGGATCGGGGATACCGCTCCGCCATCCACAGGCTCAGACTGCCCCAGCCGCAACCCAGTTCCAGCACGCGCTGCCCGTCGGCCAGTTCCGCATGCTCGCAGGTCTCGGCCAGCGAGACCTCCTCGGCCTGATCCAGCGTCGTGTCGGCCGAGGGGTACAGGCAGCAGGAATATTTCAGCCGCTTGCCGAGGCAGAGCTGGAAGAATTCCGGCGGCAGTTCGTAGTGCTGCTCATTGGCGGCGGTCGTATGCTCGGCAATGGCGCGGTCCGCCATGTCCCGGGCAAAGGCCGCCTCGTCATGCGGTCCCTCACGATCCAGCCGCCGCCGCGCCTCACTGACCAGGCTGTCGATCGCCGGACGGGCGATGAAATCCGGGAAGGGCGCATCCTGAAGCCGGCGGATGGCTGCGGTGGCGAGGCTCATGATGGGTCCTGACAGGCTGACGAACGCTACAGTTACGGCTAGGATCGCGATCTGGATGTCTGGCATCCATCTCAGCCGTCAGTGCGTAGCTGATACCAAGTTTCGATGGAGCCGGCATGCCCCCCCACCTGGTCGCTACGTCCTCACCGCCCGCCGGGCGACGCATCGCCGTGGTCGGGTCCGGGATCGCGGGCCTGTCCTGCGCCTGGCTACTGTCGCAATCGCATGACGTGACCCTGTTCGAGGCCGACAGCCGGCTGGGCGGCCATTCCAACACCGTCGATGCACCCTCGCCCACCGAACCGATCGCCGTCGACACGGGCTTCATCGTCTACAATGAAGACAACTATCCCAATCTGAAGGCCCTGTTCGAGCATCTGAAGGTGCCGACCAAGCCGGCGCACATGTCCTTCGCCGTCTCCATCGACGACGGCGCCTTTGAATATTCCAGCCACGGCATCAGTGCTCTGTTCGCCCAGAAGCGGAACTACGCCAGCCCGAAATTCTGGCGCATGATCCGCGACGTGGTGCGCTTCCAGAAGCAGGCACCGCGCGACCTTCCCGCGCTTGAGCGGTCGGCCGAAACACTGGACGCCTACCTGACCCGTGGCGGTTACGGTGCCCTGTTCCGCGAGGCCCATCTTCTGCCGCAGGCGGCCGCGATCTGGTCGTGCTCCATGGGCCAGATGGCCAGCTATCCGGCCGCGTCGTTCGTGCGCTTCTACATGAACCACAACCTGCTGAAGCTGGATCTCAAGCCGACCTGGCGGACGGTGGACGGTGGCAGCCGGTCCTATGTCAGCCGCCTCCTGGCAGCGTTCCGCGGCCGGGTGGTCACGGAAGCCGGAATCACCGGTGTGGTGCGGGGTCTGGACGGAGCCGCCCTGCGCTTCGCCGACGGCCGGCTCGAGCGGTTCGACGCCGTCGTTCTGGCCACCCATTCCGATCAGGCCCTGGCCTTGCTGGAGTCCTCGTCGGCTGATGACCGCCGCCTGCTCGGTGCCATTGAATACCGGCCCAACCGGGTCATCCTGCACCGCGACACATCCCTGATGCCCCGGCGGCGCAAGGCCTGGGCGTCGTGGAGCCATCTCGGCTATTCCGACCGCGCGGGCGAAGGTGGCGTGACCTACTGGATGAACGAACTGCAGAGCCTTCCCGGGCCGCCCCTGTTCGTCAGCCTGAACCCCGCCAAGGCACCCGATCCCGAACTGGTCCTCGGCGAGTGGGACTATGAACACCCGGTCTTCGACGCCGCGGCCGTCGCGGCACAGTCAGAGCTGTGGAGCCTCCAGGGCCGTCGCAATGTCTGGTTCGCCGGAGCCTGGTTCGGCTCGGGCTTCCATGAGGATGGCCTGCAGGCCGGGTTGGCCGTCGCCGAGCAGCTGGGGGGTGTGCGCCGCCCCTGGTCGGTCGCCAATGAGAGCAGCCGCATCCATGTGCAGGCGCCCGACATTGCGCCCGGGCGGCTGACCGAGGCGGCGTGACCGCCGCCGGGTCCACACCCCCGGAGGCGGTCGCCTCCGCCCTCTTCGTCGGCGAGGTCGTGCATCAGCGGGCCCGCACCTTCGACCATCGCCTGCGCTACGGCCTGTGGATGGTCCTGGCCGACCTCGACGAACTGGACGGCCTGCAGGACCGCCTGCGCCTGCTCCGTCGCGGCCGGTTCGGCCTGATCAGCCTGCGCGCCGCCGACCATGGTGACCGTTCGGGCCGTCCCCTGCGCGGTCAGGTCGAGAGCCATCTGGCAGGGGCCGGCATCGATATCGCGGGCGGGCCGATCCGCCTTCTGACCATGCCGCGCATCCTCGGCTACGGCTTCAACCCTATCAGTGTCTTCTTCTGCCACACGCCCGACGGGGCCCTGGCCGCCCTCGTCTATGAGGTCACCAATACCTTTCAGGAACGCCACAGCTATCTGGTGGCCGTGCCCGCCGGTCAGACCGGGCCTCTGCGACAGACTGTCGAGAAACAGTTCTTCGTCTCCCCCTTCATGGACCGCGACCTGAGCTACGACTTCACCGTCCGCCCGCCCGGCGAAGCCGTGTCTGTCGTGGTCGCCGTGAGGCGCGGCGACACGCCCATCCTGACCGCCAGCTTCGCGGGCCGCCGCCGCCCTCTGACCGACGGCCAGTTGCTGCGCGCCTTCATCACCCACCCCCTGCTGACATGGAAGGTCACTTTCGGCATCCACTGGGAAGCACTGAAGATGATGGTCAAGGGGGCCCGCTACCGCCACCGCGGCCCCGTGCCGGCGCGGCCGGTGACGGTTGGCCACGGGCGCTGAACCGCTCCGTCTGCCTCACCGCCTCCGCCTCTTCCGTGCATCCCGGCGAATGCCGGGATCCAGATCACGAGCGCAAGGCGGTGACGTCAGGCTTCAATCCTCCCTGATCCGGCAGTGAGCCTGGCATCCGGATCCCGGCATTCGCCGGGATGCACGGGGTGGCGTTCGCAGGATCCGCCTCCGACCCGACCATCGGACGCGTCGGACCGTGTTTTTCTCCGCTCGCCTTGCCCGCCCCGCCTCGCCACGTTACGCACACAGCAAGGCCGCCTTTATTCATCAGGTGGTGAAAATATGAGGAAGCGATGCGGAAGATCTTCCCCGACGCGAGCGCCGCGCTGGAGGGCCTGACCTTTGACGGGATGACCGTCATGTCCGGCGGCTTCGGCCTGTGCGGCATTCCCGAGCACCTGATCGCCGCCCTGCGCGACAGCGGTGCCAGGGCGCTGACCGTCATCTCCAACAACGCCGGGGTCGACGGCTTCGGGCTGGGCCAGCTTCTGGAAACCCGCCAGATCGCGAAAATGATCTCGTCCTACGTCGGCGAGAACAAGGAATTCGAGCGCCAGTATCTGGCCGGCGAGCTCCAGCTCGAGTTCAACCCGCAGGGCACCCTGGCCGAACGGATCCGCGCCGGCGGGGCCGGCATCCCCGCCTTCTTCACCGCCACCGGCGTCGGCACCCTCGTCGCCGAGGGCAAGGAAGTCCGCGCTTTCAACGGCCGCGACTATGTCATGGAGACCGGCCTGATCGCCGACCTGTCGATCATCAAGGCCTGGAAGGCCGACGGCCGCGGCAATCTCCAGTTCCGCAAGACCGCCCGCAACTTCAATCCGATGATGGCCACGGCCGGCAAGGTCACCGTGGTCGAGGTCGAGCACATCGTCCCGACCGGCAGCTTCGATCCCGACCAGATCCACACGCCCGGCATCTATGTCGACCGCATCGTCCTGACCGTGCCCGAGAAGCGCATCGAACAACGCACCGTCCGTGCCCGGGAGACCGCATAATGGCCCGCACCCGCGAACAACTGGCCGCCCGGGCCGCCCATGAGCTGCAGGACGGCTTCTACGTCAACCTCGGCATCGGCATCCCCACGCTCGTGGCCAACTACATCCCGCCCGGCATGGAGGTCACCCTCCAGTCCGAGAACGGCATGCTCGGCATGGGCCCCTTCCCCTATGAGGAAGAGGTCGACGCCGACCTGATCAACGCCGGCAAGCAAACCATCACCGAGATCGCCGAGAGCAGCTATTTCAGCTCGGCCGACAGTTTCGCCATGATCCGCGGCGGCCACATCAACCTGTCCATCCTCGGCGCGATGGAGGTGGCCGAAAACGGCGATATCGCCAACTGGATGATCCCCGGCAAGCTGGTGAAGGGCATGGGCGGGGCCATGGACCTGGTCGCCGGCGTCAAGCGCGTGGTCGTGGTCATGGATCACGCCAACAAGCACGGCCAGTCCAAGGTCCTGAAGGCCTGCACCCTGCCGCTGACCGGCACGGGCGTGGTCAGCCGCATCATCACCGACCTGTGCGTCTTCGACGTCAAGGCGGACGGCACCGGCCTCGAGCTCATCGAACTGGCCGAGGGCGTCACCCTGGATGAGGTCGCGCAGAAGACCGAGGCCAGCTACACCGTTGCCGCCGGGCTTAACTCGTAGTCAAAGTCTCCCCTGAAGCCGTCCGCGATCCCGTCGCGGACGCAAGCGAACAGGGAATGACGATGGCGGACGGCGCTTACCGCTGGGTTGGCAGTGCCCCGGCACCGGATTCGGCGCGCGTGGACCAGATTGACGCGAGCTATGATGAGCGCACCGCGTCGGCGTTCGGCGAATCTGCGCGTGCAACCGCCGTCGGCGGCCTCGAGCAAGCCGCCGCCGCTGCCCGCGCCGCTGATCCGGACGACACCGCGGCCACCCTCGCCGCGGCCCGCGCGCAGGTCGAGGCACTGCGCCCACAGGCGCTGGAGCCGCGTCGGGGCCTCGCCGGCCTGTTCGACAGCCGGGGCAGACGTCTCAAACGGTTGCGCGAGGCCTTCCATGATACCGCTGCGCGCCTGACCGAAAGCACCGCCTCCATGGGCGCGACCGTCGACGGAGCTGCCCGACGGTCCGGGGCGCTCGACGCGGTCTGGAGCGAACTCCGCGCCGCCGTCACCGATCTGGACGCCCATATCGCGGCCGCGGCGCGTCGACTGACCGGCCACACGCCGGCAGAGGACGATGCCGCGCACCCCCTGCAAGGCCGCACCGGGACTTTGGACGCCTGCCGCGCCGCCGCACTTCAGTCCCTGTCCCTCATCCGGGGGGGCCAGAACGCCGACGCCCGGACCATGGAAACACTCCAGCTGTGCACGGACGGCCTGGCGGCGTGGCGTGAGGACTGGCGCGATGCCCTGGGACTGACCGGCAAACGCCCGCGGCGGATCCGCCCGGACACGGACCGTCTGGCCCGAAGCCGGGAGCAGGCGCTCGCCCGCATCGACCGCACCCTCGGGGAACTGGCCTCTCTCGCGGTTCGCCGCGCCGACGTGGAGCGCCGGCTGGCCGCGGTTGCGGCCAGCCTCAAGGCCTAGCGGGCGTTGGCTTCCGTCCAGGCAACGATCTGGGTGTTCAGGTCGCGCGTCGCCGTGTCGAAAGCCGCGACGATGGCCGAGACCCGGTTCTCGGTCGCCGGCTGTTCGACGCTGAACATCTGCTCTGCCGAGACGGTACGATCCGGCAGGTTCGTCACACGGGCGCGAGCCGTGACCACCACCGTCGGGACAGCCCCCGGCGCGTCATAACGGGCCTCGAAGGCGCGAACGTCTATGTCCAGGGTGCGGCCGCTCCGCACGGACTCCCTCGGGCCGATCAGCCGCACGCCCGTGGCCTGACCGGCGAACGCGTTCTCGAGGCTTTCCATATAAAGGTCGGCCGCCGGAGAGACCCAGCGCGCCCCCTTGATGTAGGCGGTTTCGGTCCCGGTGACGCCGAGGAGCTTGTCGCCCTCGACCGCCTCGGGAAACTCCACCCGCCTCAGGGCGATGGACGGCGCGGACGAGCTGACGCCTTGGGACACAGCCGGGGCCGCCCCGCCGAACCGGTAGGTCTGGACGGGATCGGGAGAACTCAGCAGGGCGCAGCCGGCCAGGGCCGTGGCGGCGACACCGACGGCGGTCAGCCGGATAAGGCACGTACGGATCACGGCTGGACCTCCATTTCCTTGGTCGGCGCGCGGCCGATGAAGTCGCGCGGGCTGGACCGCACCTCCTCGACCAGACCCTCCAACGCGCGGGTGGCGTCTTCGAGACTCTGGATCGACTGCTGAAGCTGGGGCAGGCCGGTGGTGGCGAAGTCGCTCACAGGCCGCTCGAGGCCGCTGATCGTGCGGTTGGCCGATGCCGCCGCCTCCGCCGCCTGGTCTGCCGCCCGGTTGATGTTGGCGATCGCCTGTCGGCCGTCACCCTCGACCAGCTGGCGGGCGCTGACGCCCAGCGCCTGGTATTCGCCGATGGCCGCATTGGCCTTGGTCAGGGCCTGCTCCAGCTGGGCGAACATCCCCTTGCGGGCTTCAAGTTCGCTGGACAGGGCTTCGACATTCTTCACGCTGGTCGAGAAGGAGCGGATGTTGTCGTCGGACAGCACCCGGTTGATCCGGTTCAGCGCATCCACGGTCTGGGCCAGAACCGTGCCCGACCCGCTGAGCAGTTCGGCGATCGGTGACGGCTGGCTCTGGATCACCGGCACGACATTGTCCGGATACTGGGTCTTCAGGATCGCGCTCTGGGGATTGCCGGCCGTGATCTGGATATAGTTCAGACCCGTGATGCCCTGGGGCTCGAGCTGGGCGCGCGAGGTCACACGCACGGGCGTGGTGGCGTCCACGCGGATCCGGGCGATGACCTGATCACCCTTCTTGGGATCCAGGTTGAGGTCGGTCACCTCGCCGACGCGGATGCCGTTGAAATGGACCTCTCCGCCCTCCGACAACCCGCGTACAGGCCCGTAGAAGACGATGTCATAGACGTCGTAATCGTTGTTGAACTGCAGGCGGGCCAGCCAGATGCTGAACACTGCCAGCGCCGCCAGAAGGGCGATGGTAGCGATGCCGACGGCGGCGTAATGGGCGTCTCGTTCCATCGGGTCCGCTCTCCTCAGGCGGCTCTGTCGGCGGCGCGACCGCGCGGCCCCAGAAAATATTCCTTGATCCAGGGATGATCAGAACGCTCGAGCTCCTGAACCGTCGCCTTGGCCACAATGCGTTTGTCGGCGACCACCGCCACCTTGTCGGTAATGGCGTACAGGCTGTCGAGGTCGTGGGTGATCATGAACACCGTCAACCCGAGATCGTCGGCCAGCCGCCGGATCAGGTCATCAAAGGCCGCGGCACCGATGGGGTCGAGGCCGGCGGTCGGTTCGTCGAGGAACAGCAGTTCCGGATCCAGCGCCAGGGCCCGCGCCAGGCCGACGCGCTTGCGCATGCCGCCGGACAGTTCGGCGGGCTTCAGATGGTGCGATTCCGGCTTCAAGCCGACCATGGCGATCTTCATCTCGGCCAGTTCGCGGATCACGGTCTTGGGCAGGCGGGTGTGTTCGACCATCGGCGAGGCGACATTCTCGATCACGCTCAGCGCGGAGAACAGGGCACCCTGCTGGAACAGGATCCCCGTCCGGCGCTCGACGTCGGCCTGTTCGGCGGCGGTCATGGTCGCGCGGTCGTAGCCCAGGATGCTGACCGACCCGCCCTCGGGCTCCTTGAGGCCGATGATCGAATTGAGCAGAACCGTCTTGCCGGAACCGGAACCTCCGACGACGCCCAGCACCTCGCCGCGCTCGACGACGAGGTCGAGGTTTTCATGGATAGTCCGCTCTCCGAACTGGCTCAGCAGGCCGCGCACCTCGATCATGTATTCGGGGGCGGTCGCCGGGATTGCAGCCAGGGCGGTCACCAGTTCAACTCCAGGAAGATCATCGCGAAGACGGCATCCAGGAAGATGATGGCGAAGATGGCCTGGACCACGGCGGCGGTGACCCGGCGGCCGAGGCTCTCGACGTCGCCCGCAACCGACATGCCCTGGCGGCAGCCAATCGCCGCAATGACCACGGCAAAGACCGGTGCCTTGAGCAGTCCAACCCCCAGGTGGGTGCTCATCTTCGGATCTTCGGTCATGCGCTGGATGAAGAAGGCTGGCCCGTAACCCAGTTCGGCCCAGGTGACGATCAGCCCCCCGAACAGGCCGGCAATCATGCCGACGAAAGTCAGCAACGGCAGCATGGCGAGCATTGCGGCGAGGCGAGGAATCACCAGCGCCTGGAACGGGTTGACCCCCATCACCTGCATGGCGTCGACCTCCTGATTCATCCGCATCGACCCGATCTCGGCCGCGAATGACGAGGATGACCGACCGGCCAACAGCACCGACGTGATGACGACCGCGAACTCGCGCAGCACCGAGACAGCGACCAATTGCACGGTGAAGACGCCGGCACCGAACTGGGTCAGCAGGTTGGCACCCAGAAAGGCGATGACCGCGCCGATGAAGAAATTCGTCGTGGCGATAATGGGAATCGCATCCAGGCCCGACCGCTCGCCCTGGCTGAACCAGGCGGCCCAGCGGATCCGCCCGGGATGGCGCAGGGCTGTGCCGACCGCCACGATCAGCCGCCCGAGGAAGGCCATCGACAGGGTCGCTTCGGCGGCGATATCGTCGACACCGCGGCCGACCTTGGCGAATCCACGCACCCAGCCGGGCGACTGCCGCGGGGGCCCGGCGCTCTCGCGCTCGAGCTTGTGGACCATGGCGTAGGTTCGTCCCGCCTCGGGTCGATCGGTCCACGCAGCTTCCGGCAGGACACAGTGCGATGCCTGGACGATCGCCAGGGCACCGGCCGTATCGAATCTGCCCAGGCCGGACAGGTCGACAGCCTCGACCTTGCGATCCTTCAACTCATCATCGAGTCGGCTCGAAATCCGGCCGAGTTCGGTCGCTGTCCAGTCACCGGTCAGACGCAGGGTCAGATCGGGCCCGCCGTCGTCGATCTGGAAATCTGCTGCGGCCATGCCCCTACCTAGATTGTGCCGTCCGTTTTGCCTACGCCGGCCGAACGGCAAAGCTGGGGCAGACCTGACAACGCGAAGCACCCGTATTCGTTCAGCCACGGTTTCAGTGTTTACGCATCACAGCAAGCTGCGGACGCGCCGGAGGTCGTCCACGAAGCGCCGGCGCTCATCACGACGCGTCGCCTCATCCGGCAAACGCAACAGATAGGCCGGGTGCACGGTCATCAGAACGGTTGAGCCGTCCGGCTGGGCCAGCGCCTGCCCGCGTTCATGCGTCACCGACGTCTTGCGGCCCGTCACGCCGAGCGCCGCCGTTGCACCGAGGGTGAGGATCACCCGGGGCTTCACCAGGCTGCGCTCGGCGTCCAGCCACCATCGGCAGGCACTGATTTCGCTGACGAGCGGGGTTCTGTGGATTCGTCGCCTGCCCCGCGGTTCATGTTTGAAATGCTTCACGGCATTGGTGACATAGACATCGTCGCGATCAATGCCGGCCTGTTCCAGCGCGGCGTTCAGGACCTCTCCCGCCGGGCCGACAAAGGGCTGTCCCGCCAGATCCTCCTGATCACCAGGCTGCTCCCCGACGATCATCAGCCGCGCCTTCCTCGGCCCCTGGCCACAAACGCCCCGGGTCGCGTCCTGCCAGAGCGGGCAACGGCGGCAGGACTGCACCGCCTGTTCCAGTTCTTCGAGGGTCGAGGGCACAAACCCCTCATCGAACGAGCGATCACGATTCAACCGGGAAAGGGTCTTGGCCAGGCGCGGATTCGGTTCGGCGGCGGGCCGGGCGACCATGACGTCCGTGCGAGCGGCCGATTGCGCCACCAGTTCATGGATCAGCGCCGCCTCGGGCAGGTTCTTCCAGTACCGTTTGGGCATCTCGCCCTGCATCGTCCGGGTCTTCAGGCGCGCCGGATTGAAGGTCGAGGCATAGTAGGTCTTCCAGAAGCCCTCGATCTCGTCAGCGACAGGGGCCATGTCCTGCGTCGCCGGGGGCCCGAACGCCAGAGCCTGGCCGTCCCATGCCGCAGAACCATCCGGCGTCAGGATCGACCACCGCATCGTCGTGAAGCGCCTGACGAAGAAGGGGGCCGTCTTCTCGAGAACACGGTGGGCAGGCTCGAACCAGGCGACCCAGGCTTCGCCATTCTCGTCCTCGACCTGACGGAACCGGACGAACGCCTTCATCTTGTGGCTGGCTCGACTGACATTCTTCGACCGCTCGAGGGCGTCGGCGACATCGGCGTCGGTCACGACCTTCATCAGATCGGGTTCGTCCCTCAGCCGCCACAGCAGGCGGTACAACAGGTCGAAGCGATCCGGAGACCGGTGAAGGATCACCGATTGCGCCACTTCCACAAAGGCCTTGGGTACCCCGAACGGCGCTTCGACATCCTCCGACGGGGCGACTTCGTCGAACAGACCGGCGTCGCTGTCACCGATCCGGAACACGGCGTCCGCCGGCGACACCCCCGCCGTCCGCAACAGCCGCGCGGCCCTCCGCCAGCCCTCGAAATCGGTCTCGTGCGAAAGCGTTGCGGCCTTCATTCAGAACAGGCTCAGCTGGACCGGCTTCGGCACCGGAGCGATCCTCGCCCGCAGATCCTCCGCGTCGGTCAGACCGCCCGGAGTCCAGTCCAGCGCCGTAATGAACGGGCGAACCCTGTCGATTCCCCGGCACAGCCGTCCGATGTCCTCAAGCCGCAGGGTCCGCCAGCGGCGTACCTGGAGGATCCGGTTGACCGACTTCACTCCCAGTCCCGGAACCCGCAGCAGCATCTCCCGTGGACCGGTGTTCACGTCGACAGGAAACTGCGCACGGCTGTTGAGCGCCCACGCCAGTTTGGGATCAATGGCCAGATCCAGCATACCGTCCACGGTCGCCTCGCCGATCTCGGGCGGCGAGAAGCCGTAGAACCGCATCAGCCAGTCGGCCTGGTACAGCCGGTGCTCGCGCATCAGCGGCGGCCTCGACAGCGGCAGGGCGCTGGACGAATCCGGGATCGGGCTGAAGGCGGAATAGTAGACCCGGCGCAGGCCGTAGCCGCCGTACAGCGACGCTGACCGTTCGATGATCTCCGTATCCGGTGCGCCGTCCGCCCCGACGATCAGCTGGGTCGACTGGCCCGCGGGGGCGAATTTCGGCGGCTTCGCCCGATCCTTCTTCGCCGGCCTTGCGGCCTCGACCTTCAGCCGGACCTGCCCCATGGCCCGCTTGATCACACCAACGTCCTTTTGCGGAGCGAGCCTGAGCAAGGCCTCGTCGCGCGGCAGTTCGATATTGGCCGAGAGCCGGTCCGCGTACAGCCCCGCCTCATCGACCAGCCGGGGATCGGCCTCCGGGATCAGCTTCAGATGGATGTAGCCCCGAAAATCGTGTTCCTCCCGCAGCTTCCTGGCCACCAGAACCAGCTGCTCCATCGTGTAGTCGCCGGACCGGACGATGCCGGACGACAGGAACAGTCCCTCGATGTAGTTCCGCTTGTAGAAATTCAGCGTCAGCTCGACGATCTCGTCGACACTGAACCGGGCGCGCTGGACGTTCGAGGACGCGCGGTTGATGCAGTAGGCGCAGTCGTAGATGCAGAAATTGGTCAGCAGGATCTTGAGCAGGGACACGCACCGGCCGTCGGGCGTGTAGGCATGACAGATGCCCATGCCCTCGGTCGAACCTACACCCTTGCCGCCCAGGGAATTCCGCTTCGACGAACCGGACGACGCGCAACTGGCATCGTATTTCGCCGCATCCGCGAGGATGGACAGTTTCTGTCGAAGGTCGAGCTGGGCCATCTGTTCACTCTATGTTCCATGTGAAACAGTGAGTCCAGCGGGGCCGTGATGACGATTTGCCGCGTTACCTCAGATAGTTGAGCAGAGAGACATCCCGCAGCTGGCTGATCACCTGGGCCGAGGCCTGGATCGCGATCTGCGACAGCTGGAGATCCGTCACGGCCTTGGCCATGTCGGCGTCCGTCCGGTTCGCCACGAGTTCATCCAACGCATTCTTTTGAGCGACATGGCCCAGTGAGATCGTGTCGACCTGTTTGGCCAGCGACCCGGTCTTGGCGGCCTTGTCGACCACCGCCGTGCCGGCCGACTCCAGCCGGCTCAACTGGGCGATCAGGAAGGTCTTCTGCGGCTCGGTGAGCTTGCCGGTCAGGGGGCCCTGGCCACCCGTGGCATGAAACGTCTGCATGTCTCGCAGGATCGTCAGGACATCGGTACCCAGCTCATCCGCCAGAAAGCCCGTCTCGAGCGTGGTACCGTCCGCGACCCGGCTGGCCGCCTTCAGCGTGTCGTTCTGGAAAACCGACGCGACGTCGGGAGCCGCCGCCAGTTCGCTGAGGTTTGTCACGCTCACGGGTGCCGTCGTCGTCGACGCGCCCGCGAAGAGATAGCCGCCCTGGTGCCGCATGTTCAGGCCGCCGCGGATCGCCTGGAAATGGCCTTCGAGGTCCAGCATCAGCGAGCCGGCGGAATCCGTGGACAGGGCGTTGCCGATGGCTTCGCGCAGGCCTGTGATGCTGTCGCTGATCTGGGTCATGGCCAGATCCTGGGTGGTGAGGCGCGACGTCACCGCCTCCGCCGTATCGATAAAGCCCTGGATGCGGCTCTGAGCGCCCTTCATCGCCGTCAGCGTCTCGGACTGCCTGCCGAAACCGGTCAGGTCGGTGGCATTCTTCTGTGTGGATACCCGTTCCTGGGCTTCGGCGGAGCGAAGCTGGGTGTTCATCAGGTTCAGCAGGGCTGACTGATAGTTTCCATAGGTGGAAATCCGGGTCATCCGACCATCCCGATCAGCGTGTCGTACATATCCTTGCAGGCCTGGATCAGCCGCGCCGACGCGTTGAAGGCCTGCTGGTAGGTAGTCATCAGGACCAGCTCCTCATCCAGGTTGACGCCCTCGTGCGCCGTCTGGCGGGAACTGGCCTCGGAGTAGAGGGCCGCGGCCGTCTCCTGGCGGCTCTTGGCCGCTGCGGCCGTGCCGCCGATCTCGCCGGACAGTTCGGATGCGTACCGGGACACGGAGATCGAGCCGCCGGTGGAGCCGCCGGCGGCCTGGAAATTGGCCGATCGTTCACCCGCGTCTGCAAGGACCAGGGCACCGCGGCCATCGCCCGGGCTCAGCGCCTGGGCCCCGGCGGCGGCCGACAGGTTCAGCTGCGCCAGGGCCAGCCGCGAGGGCGTCTGACGGATGTCCGTCCGCAGCGAGAAGCCGTCCGCCCGGGACGACCGGACGCCGCCTCCAATGCCGAACAACTCCGTGACGGATACGCCCGAGGGCACCTGGGTCGTCGTGTCCGCCAGCACGCTGAGCGTCGGGACCGGATTGCCGAGCCCGGCAAAGGACAACGAGCCGTCCGCCGCGAGACTGAACGCCCCGAAGCGGCCGACGCCCGTCGCCGGGTCATTCAGGGCACTGACAAGATCGCCCACGGTCCCGCCGGGCGGCACGGTGACCTGAAGGTCCCGAAGCTTCGACCCGTTGTCTCCCGAAAAGCGGAAGGTCACCGTTTCACCGGCGGTGAAGCCGTGCGGAGAAGCGGCTGTCAGGCCGCTGTCATAGAAGGCCGGACGATCCGTCGAGATCAGGTCGTTGAGGCCGAAATAGTGCGAGAATCCGCGACCGGCCTTTGCAGACGGCAGGGTAGCGTCGTCGGCGACCGCCACGCCGTTCGGCGCGGTCGCGGCGATGCTGAGGCGGCCATTGTTGAAGCTGGCCGTGGCGCTCCCGCCGAGCTGTGCGTTCAGCACGGTCAGGAAGGTCGCGGGCGTGGCTGCCGCGCCGTTCACGGTCATGGTCGCGCCCGAGAAGACGATGTCCGCCCGGTTCTGAATCACGCCCGCTGCGTTTGTGACGGCGACCGTCGTGCGGCCGTTGAAGCCGGCGACGGCGCTGTCGAGGGACTGCCCGACATTGCGACCGGTCAGGCTGACCGGAGCGGGAACCGACGCATTGGCATTGTGTGCGCGGTTCAGTTCATCGGCGACGTGGGAGACCAGTTCGGCCAGTCGTTCGGCCGTGGCGGGGGCTTCCACGTCGCGCAGCTCGACCAGGCCCTTGATCTCGCCCGAGCTGATGCTGTCCAGCAGGGACCGCTTCTGGCCGCCCGGTTCGGTGATCCAGAGGTCGTTGAAGGTCGTCTCGCCCGTGACCGTGCCGGCGCGATTGTATTCCAGGGTCGCCGCCCCGTGACCGGCGAGGAGGGTACCGGCCCCCGTGCGGATCGAGACACCGCCGACGGACCGGGCCGAGACCCGGATGTCCACCAGTTCTGCCAGCTGGCCGATCAGCGCCGACTGGGCCGTCTCGGCGCCCGAGGCATCGCCGTCCACCGCCGTGGCGCGAGCGATCTCAAGGTTCAGGCCCTCGATCTGCTTGAGCAGGCCGTTGGTCTTTTCCACCGCACTCTGAATGCGGCCGTCGGCATCCTCGCGGACGGCCTGGATCTGTTTGCCGACCCGGCTGGCTTCGTCGAACAGGGCCTGGGTGCGGAACAGGGCGTCCTGGCGGCGCGGCGAGGAGGTCGGATCCTCGGCGCTGGCGGCAAAGGCCGAGAAGACGCCATCGACCTTGGAAAAGAAGCCGGTGTCGCCACCGGGATCGCCGAACAGCGACTGGATCCGGTCGTACAGTTCGTAGCGCACCCCCTGACGCGCGGACTCGGCTCCGGCGTTGAGGTTGGCGGCCTGCAGGAACCGGTCGGTGGCCAGACGGATACGCGAGATCTCGACGCCCGAGCCCATCCCGTCGCTGGTCAGGGTGGTCTGGTCCGCGATCTTGCGGACATAGCCCGGGGTATTGACGTTGGAGACGTTGTCCGAGACCACGCGCAGCTGGGTCTGGGCCGCCGCCAGTCCCGAGGACGCCGTATTCATGATGGCGTTCAGCGACATCCGAAACGCTCCATACGGGCGGCACCCGGCAAGCCCTGCCAGCCGGGGCGCGCTTTTTGCCCGGCGTTCGGTGAGGAGCCGTCCAGTAAGCCGCTGATTTTACGCGCTATCGCGTTTTGCGCCTGGGTCATGACCCGCAAGGAGCGCAAGGAGCGGGCCATCCGTGATCCCCGGTGATCACGGCATATGCCACCGGGCAAGAATCGTCGGCACGCGGCAAGTTTCGACCGGACAGGGCGGGGGCACGCTCGATCGAGCGAAATTTTTTCATCATCATATTCATATAGTTATCGGCAATCACGTCTTTGGCCCGCGACTTGCGCCGTGGTGTCCGAATGTCCGGCGCAGCAGGCGCCCCCGCTACCCTCGCTGTTGCGATCATCCCCCCGGGACAATGTCCGCCCTCGCTCTGCCGATCACCGTCGCGCCTGCCAGACCCGGCCCCCCCCAGGGGGCTGCCGGTGATGCCGATGCGACCGGCTTCAAGGGCCTGCTGGAGACCTGCATCGATCAGGAGGGCCAATCCGCAGACGTGGCATCGTCGGACGCTACGCTCCTGAAGGACCCGGCTGACTCCGTCACGCCAATGACGGCCGTACCGGTTGCGCCCGCAGCGATCGTCGTCCCCCAGGCTGACGCCGTCACGCCAGCGGCCGTCGTGCCCGCTGCGCCCGTGGCGAACATCGTCCCGGTTGCTGTGGCTCTGCCGGCCGAGCCTGCCCCTGAAGCGGAGTCCGCAGCGGCGGCCGAAGGTGCTGCAGCGACTGCAACGGCTGACATCGAGCGACCCGCGCCCAAGGCGAACGGCGGGGCCCAGCCGGCGACCTGGATTTTGCCGGCGGTCGCGGCCGGGGTTGCCAGGGACGCCGCGCGAACCGCCACTCCTGACGCAGTCGAGCCCGACGCGGTTGAGCCCGACGCGGCCGCGGCAAAGACGGCCATCGGAGGCACGCCTGCTGCCGGGGCCGTCCCCGCCTCTCCGGACAGGGTCTCCCCACCCGCGCCTCCTCCTCCGCCCTTGCGCGCGCTGGCCGAGCGCGCCGCCCGGCCTCTGGACACGACCGCGGACAAGACAGCCGATGCGTCGTCCTCGGGCCAGGGCACGACCGACGCCAGGGCGGGCGCTGCCACAGCATCGGCCGCACCGGATGCGGCGATGGCTCCCGTCCGGGTGGTTGCCCCCAGGGACGCGGTGCCCCGGCTGCCGGCTGACGCCGCCCTCGCGTCAGATGCGCCCTCCATCGACGCCGCGCCGGCGACGGCGGGAGAGACCACGAACAGCCCGACCCTGGGCCGAACCCTTGAGACCAGCCTCTCCGGCCTTTCGCGCACCACCATCGAAGCCACGGCCCAGATTGCCGCCCAGATCCTGCGAAAGCTCGAGGGCCGAACGACCCGGTTCGAGATGGCATTGACCCCCGACGACCTCGGGCGCGTGGATGTGAAACTGGACATTGATTCCGAAGGCCGGCTGGCCGCCCGGCTGGCGTTCGACAATCCCGCCGCCGCGACAGACCTGCGTGGCCGTGCCGACCAGCTTCGACGCGAGCTGGAGGACGCCGGCTTCCACCTGGCCGACGACGCCTTCGAATTCACCGAACGCGACAGCGGCTCCAGCAGCTTCGACCGGGGCCAGGACGCCCGTCAGGGCCAGAACCGCGCCTTCGCCGCAGCCTCACGCCTGAACGCTGAAATCGACGTCGCCCAGCCTCCCCGCTGGATGGCGCTCTCCCTCTCGCCTGCGGGCGTGGATCTGAAAGTCTGATCGATGGTCGACGCCGTCTCCGCCACCAATAACGCCACGGGCCGGATCGCGGCCGGCACCGGCATGCTGGCCTCGAATTTCGAGACCTTCCTGACCCTGCTGACCTCGCAGCTGAAGAACCAGGACCCTCTTTCGCCCGTCGATTCCAACCAGTTCACCGCTCAGCTGACCCAGATGGCCGGCGTTGAGCAGCAGTTGCTGACCAACGACCTGCTGAAAAGTCTGGTCTCCGCCCAGGGCGGCGGCGGTCTGGGCCAGGCAGCGACCTATATCGGCAAGGAGGCTACCGCCGCCTGGTCCGCCACCAGGATGGCCGACGGCAAGGCGACCTGGAGCTATGAGCTGGGTGCCAACGCCTCGTCCGCGACGCTGCAGGTCCTCGACGGGTCGGGCAATGTCGTCTGGTCCGGCGATGCGCCGTCGAAGGCATCCGGGCTGCATGACTTCACCTGGGACGGCAAGGCGACCAATGGCAACGATGGCCAGGATGGTCAGGTCTATACGCTGAAGATCACGGCCAGGGACGCCGCCGGCGGGGCGCTGGACAGCCAGGTCCTGACGCGCGGCCGTATCACGGGCGTCGAGATGTACGACGGCGAGCCGTATCTGACGGTCGGCAACGCCATCCTCCCGCTCTCCAGCGTCATCGCCCTGGAAGAAGCCAACACCCCTTCAGTCGACGAAAAGCCAGGCCTGCTGGGCTCGCTCGCCTCGTCGCTCAACCCCTCGAACCTGTTTTCGTAAGGAGCCCGTCCCATGAGTATCAACAGCGCCCTTCTCGCCGGCGTGTCCGGCCTGACCGCGAACGCCGCCGCGCTGGCAGCGATTTCCCAGAACATCGCGAACGTGAATACGGTCGGCTACAAACGGACGGCAGGCGAGTTCGCAACGGTCGTCAACAGCCAGTCCCAGGGTGCCGGCTATTCGGCCGGCGGCGTCCAGGCCAGCGCGCGCCACTTCACCAGCCAGAACGGCCAGTTGCAGCGCACCAGCTCCTCGACCGACCTCGGTATCTCCGGCCAGGGTTTCTTCGTGGTCACCGAGAAGGCCGAAAATCTTGCGCCGACGGACAGCCGTCTGTTTACCCGCGCAGGGGCCTTCCGGGTCGACAATTTCGGCTTTCTGAAGAACACCGCCGGACTGTATCTGCAGGGCTGGCCGATCGGCAGCGACGGCAACGTCAACTCGGATCCGTCCGATCTGACGCGGCTCAGGACCATCAATGTCGGTTCCGTGGGCGGAACGGCGGAAGCCACGACGCGCGTGGAGCTCAACGCAAACCTGCGATCCAGCCAGACGATCTCGGCCGAGGCGGCCGATGCCGCCGCAGTGCCGGCAGGACCCAATGCCTACAGCGCGACGGCCAACTCCATGGCCATGTGGAATCCTGACACCGGAACCGGCGTGAAACCCGATTTCGAACTCACTATTCCCGTGTCGGATTCCAAAGGCGGGCAGCGCACGGTCTCGCTCTCATTCCTGAAGAGCAGCGTCCCCAACGAATGGTACGCCGAGATCCGCGCCATCCCGGCGAGCGATGTGGTCACGGGCGCAGGCCTGACGAATGGCCAGCTCCGTACCGGCCGGGTGGCCTTCACCCAGGACGGCCGTCTGGACGTCGCCGCCATGCAGGCCATGCCGGCCGGCGAGGCCCTGTTCCCGGACCCGACCGTGGCCTCGCTGTCCTTCGGAGCCTCGGATGCCGCGGCCCCGGCGGCCGGAGCGTTTAACTGGGCCCCCAGCCTCGGCATCGACAGCCAGAGCGTCTCGTTCGAGCTCGCCAACGCCGCCGGCGGTCTGACCCAGTACGACAGCGCCTCTGTGGTCCAGGCGACGCTCACGAACGGCACCGCCTTCGGCAACCTGTCGGAGATCAAGATCGACGAGAAGGGTTTCGTCACCGCCATTTTCGACAACGGCGTGACCCGTCAGATCGCGCTGGTCGCCCTCGCCACCTTCACCAGCCCGGACAGCCTTGCCGAGGCCAGCGGCAACGCCTTCCGCGTCACCCAGGGCTCAGGCACCTTCAACCTCAAGGGAGCCGGAAGTGGCGGTGCCGGCATGATCGGCGCTTCCCAGCTGGAAGCCTCGACCGTCGACCTGTCCGCCGAATTCACCGGTCTGATCACCACCCAACGGGCCTATTCCGCATCTTCGAAGATCATCACGACAGCTGACGAAATGCTGGCCGAACTGATCAGCATCAAACGCTGATCTCTGAGTAACGGGCCGTAAACCTCAATGAATCCTTTGTTGAATATTGAGAGGGTGGACGGAAGGCATTTTAGCCTTTCCTTCACCACGACGCTTAAACGGCCCTTAGCCGCAGCCTCCTATGGTCATGTTCATAGTGGTGGTGGTCAATGAGGCAAAAGCCCATGTTGCAAGAGCGGCGTCTGAATAGCCTAGGCGAACAATATGTGGTGGGTCCGACGGGCACGCCGCTGACGATGCACGATCTTCCGCCGGCCAATACGGACCGGTGGGTGATCCGGCGCAAGGCCGAGGTTGTGGCGGCGGTGCGTGGCGGGCTGATCAGCCTGGACGACGCCCTGGCGCGCTACCGTCTGACGGCCGAGGAGTTCCTCGCCTGGCAGAAGGCGATCGACAAATGGGGCATGCAGGGTCTGCGCACGACGCGGATCCAGCACTACGGCCGTCCGTAAACACATCTCCCCGAGCCGACTGCGGCCGCTTCCGGAAACGGGGGCGGCCGTTGTCGTTTCCGGCCCCGTTTCATCCCGGCCTCGAAATCGCGCGGGTTTCGCACTAGATAGCGCGCCATGACGCTTGCGGAAGACATCTGCCCGGTCCCGACCATCGCCCGCCCCGACATGGATGCGGCGGTCGAGGCCGCGCGCGCGGCCGTCGGCCTGCCCGTCGGCTCTCGCGTGGTGGCCGCCATGTCGGGCGGCGTCGACTCCACCGTGGTCGCGGCCCTGCTGCACAAGGCCGGCTACGACGTCGTCGGCGTGACCCTGCAGCTCTATGACCACGGCGCGGCGCTGAAGAAGAAGGGCGCCTGCTGCGCCGGCCAGGACATCCACGACGCGCGACTGGCGGCGGAGATGCTGGGCATTCCCCACTATGTGCTCGACTATGAAAGCCGGTTCCGGGACGCGGTCATCGACCAGTTCGCCGACTCCTATCTGGCCGGTCAGACGCCGGTGCCCTGCATCCGCTGCAACCAGACGGTCAAATTCCGCGACCTGCTCGACGTCGCCCGCGATCTCGGGGCCGAGGCCATGGCCACGGGCCACTATGTCCGCCGCTCGGTCATCGACGGCCGCCCCCAGATGCGCAAGGCGATCGACCATTCGCGCGACCAGTCCTATTTCCTGTTCGCCACCACGGCAGCCCAGCTCGACTACCTGCGCTTCCCGCTGGCCGATCTGGAAAAGCCCCAGGTGCGCGGCGTCGCCGCCGAACTGGGCCTGCGCATTGCCGCCAAGCCGGACAGCCAGGACATCTGTTTCGTGCCCAACGGCGACTACCGGACCCTGATCGACAAGCTGCGTCCCCAGGGGCGCGAGGCGGGCGAGATCGTGCACATGGACGGCCGCGTGCTGGGCGGCCATTCGGGCATCACCGACTACACCATCGGCCAGCGCCGCGGCCTCAACGTCGCCGTGGGCGAGCCCCTGTTCGTGACCCGGCTGGACCCGGTCAAGCGCCACGTCATCGTCGGCCCGCGCGAAGCCCTGCTGACCGCGTCGCTGACGCTGGACGAGACCAACTGGCTGGGCGACGAGGCCTCGATCATCGCCGCCGCCGAATCCGGTGCCGGGGTTCTGGCCCGCGTGCGTTCGACGCGCCCGCCCTCCCCGGCCCGGCTGTCGATGGCCGACGGCGCGGTTTCGGTCCTGTTCGAAACCGGCGAGGAAGGCGTGGCCCCCGGCCAGGCCTGCGCCCTCTATGATCCGGCCGACCCCGACCGCCTGCTGGGCGGCGGCTTCATCAGGACGACCACGGCCGTTGTCTGAGACGCCGGACGCGCTGGCGCTCGCCACCCGGGCCGGCCTGCCGCCGGCCTTGCTCTACCTGCGGCATGAATTTCCGCGCGATCGCTGGACCTCGACGCTGGACGACACCGCCGCCTTCTGGCTGCAGATGCACGACGGGTTTCGTGGACATCAGGCCCATATGGACGGGCTGCTCAGCCGGTGGCGATCCGACGGCGATGCGACGTCGCTGCATCGCCAGCTGATCCCGGCACTGCAGTCCTTCCTGCAACATCTCGACGGTCATCACCGGATCGAGAGCGGCCAGTATTTTCCGATGATGCGGCGGATCGAGCCGCGGATCGGCGCGGGGATCGACCTGATGGACCGCGACCACGACGCCATCCACGAAACCCTCGACGCCCTGTACCGGAACGGTCTGGCCTTCCATCAGGCCGTGACCGGAAACGCGCCGGACCTCGCCGATCCCGCCAACCGCCTGTCCGACGTCATCGAGCACAACGCTCGCCCGCTGCTGCGTCATCTGGAGGACGAGGAGGATATCGTCATCCCCCTGATCCAGCTGCGCGGCCTGCACCCCGACCTGTAGTCCGGGAGAGCGCCCTGTGGCTCCGGAGTGTCACTTTCGTGAATTGGGTCAGGCCTCGGAAACTGGAACGCACCGCGTGAGTTTCTCTCCCATGAAGATGACTTCCCGGCCGTTCGTGCCCCGCCCACAGACCCGAAACCCGCGGCTTCACATCAAACTGCGTCCGCCCTTGGCCACAGCCATCGCGGTCGGCTGGGGGCTGATCGTCAGCCTGGTGATTCTGAACCTCGCCACCCTGGCCTGAGCCGCGGTCAGGCGGGCCGTCACGCCCACCGGAACAGGGTTCAGACCCGGGTCGGCATCAGCTTGCGCCGCTGCCGCACCAGGGCCAGCGGCCGCCCGTCGGGCGCATAGGCCTCGCCGTCCTCGACCGCCCAGCCGCCGCCGACGTCGCGGCTGACAAAGTGGAAATAGGCCCAGCCCTCGGGTGAGGTGTCCGGCGTCAGGGCGGCCAGCAGGTCCGCCCGCAGATCGACGCTGGCCGAGACCGTGGGCGGGGCGGGGAAGGCCGTGAAATAGGTCGGGTACAGGCCGTCGAGCAGGAACAGCAGACGCGCCTCGTCCAGCGGCGCGGCGTCGATCGTCCGCATCCAGCAGCCCAGCTCGGGCGCGGCACCGGCATTTTCCCCGTACAGTTTCGGGCCCGCCACGAAGCGGTGATCGATATGCCGGGTAAACCAGGGGCCGAAGCTGGTTTCCAGCGGCGTGGACTCCAGATCGCCGACCGGCGGCGGTGAGGCAACCATGGGCTTCAGCACCGGCCCGGCGACATCGCGCCCGTAGGTCCCCAGCGCCTGGACCGCGACGCGGTCGCCCTGGCCGCCGGTCACCGAGGCATAGGCGACGTTCCGGCCACCGCGGTTCAGGGTCGGTGTGAAGACCGCGTCCTCGAACCGGGCGGCGGCGAGATACTGGATCGTCAGGGTTTGCAACGGCGTCTCGATGCCGAGGCCCTGACGCATGGCCCCGGCGGCCAGGGCGGCCATCAAACCGCCGAAAGGCGCGCCGCGCTCCTGGGGCATCGACTGGGGCCCGTTGGAAAAGCCACCGTCAAGCCGCGCCGTCCAGCCGCCACCACCGGAGTCAGTCAGAGTCAGGGCTTCGGCCAGGGTCTGTTGGGTCATGAGGTGTCGCTAACGCGGATAAGGGGCGGGCGGAAGACGGCGGAGCCTCCCGCCCGAAGCGGGGGATCAGAAGACGCGACTTCAGCTCCGTAGCCAAACAAGACTGACCCAGTGCGTCCAGATAGGCAACCCTCTTGCAAAACGGATGACGCAGGGTCACTTTCGTCCCATGGGACGCACCGCAGACTACTCACGCCAGAGCTGTTCGATCGCCGCGACGCTGGAAGTCATCGGCGATCCCTGGACCTTGCTGGTCATCCGCGACGCCTTCAACGGCGTCAGCCGGTTCGAGCAATGGCAGGAACGACTGGGCGTCGCCCGCAATGTGCTGGCGGCCCGTCTGAAGTCGCTGGTCCAGCACGGCGTGCTGGAGCCCCATCTCTATTCCGAGCGGCCGCCCCGTAACGAATATGTGCTGACCACCAAGGGCAAGGATCTGTACGGCGTGCTGGTCACCCTGCATGGCTGGGGTTCCAGACACGTCTATGGGAATGCGGATTCCGGCGTCTCCATGATCCACAAGACCTGCGGCCATGACCTGGCCCCGCGGATCGCCTGCGGTCACTGCAACGAGATCGTCAAGCCGCGCGACATCCTTCTGACCCGGTCCGAAAACCGCCCGACCGTCGGCGAAATGATGCCGCGCGAGCGGCCGGACGAGGAAGCCGCCTGACGCACTGATCTTGTCATCCCGGCTCTTCGCTTCGCTTCGGCCGGGATGACAATGGTGCTCTCTTTGCTTGGTCCCGGGGACAAGGGAGGTCCGCCTCTTGCAGGCGTGCTCGTGATCAACGATTTACCGCTCTCGCATTTCTGAGGTTTCCATGTCCGATCCCGTCGTCATCGTGTCCTTCGCCCGCACACCGATGGGCGGATTCCAGGGGGCTCTCTCCGGCGTGAAGGCCACCGAACTGGGCGCGACGGCGGTCAGGGCGGCGGTCGAGCGGGCCGGAATCGCGGCGGAGAAGATCGACCAGATCTACATGGGCTGTGTCCTGCCCGCCGGGCTGGGCCAGGCGCCGGCACGTCAGGCCGCCATCGGTGCCGGACTGGGCCTCCACGTCGAGGCGACCACCGTCAACAAGATGTGCGGCTCGGGCCTTCAGGCGGTGATGATGGCTTCGGACAGCCTGTCCGCCGGTTCGGCCGATGTCATCGTCGCGGGCGGCATGGAGTCGATGACGGGGGCGCCCTACCTGATGACCAAGCACCGCGGCGGGGCCCGCATCGGCCACGACGTCATCGTCGACAGCATGTATATGGACGGCCTCGAGGACGCCTATACGCCGGGCAAGCTGATGGGCAATTTCGCCGAGGACTCGGCGCAGACCTATCAGTTCACCCGCGAGGCCCAGGACGCCTACGCCCTGGAGAGCCTGAGCCGGGCTCTGCAAGCCATCGCCTCGGGGGCCTTCAAGGCCGAAATCACCCCGGTCGAGGTCACCTCGCGCAAGGGCGTCGTCACGGTCGCCGAGGACGAACAGCCCGGCAAGGCCATGCCGGAAAAGATCCCGACGCTGAAGCCCGCCTTCTCGAAGGACGGCACCATCACAGCCGCCAACGCCAGCTCGATCTCGGACGGCGCCGCCGCCCTGGTCATGACCCGCGAGAGCGTGGCGAAAGCCATGGGCCTGCCCATCGTCGCCCGTATCGTCAGCCACGCCGCCCACGCCCATGAGCCGGGCCTGTTCACCACCGCCCCTGTGCCCGCCATGCAGAAGGCCCTGAAGAAGGCCGGCTGGTCGGTCGAGGACGTCGACCTGTGGGAGATCAACGAGGCCTTTGCCGTGGTCGCCATGATCGCCATGCGCGACCTGGGCATCGACCGCGCCAGGCTGAACGTCAACGGCGGCGCGACCGCCCTCGGCCACCCGATCGGTGCCTCGGGTGCCCGCATCCTGGCCACCCTGCTGGCGGCACTTCAGGCCCGCGGCGGCAGGAAGGGCATGGCCAGCCTGTGCATCGGCGGCGGCGAAGCCGTGGCCGTGGCGGTGGAACTGGTCTGACTCCCCGTCTCCCTCTCCGTCATGGGGCGAGGGGCGCTTGCCGCGAGACGGGGTGGGGTCGCAAAAGCGGTGCTGACGGACCTCACCGGCCCAAAGCGGACTCAGAGAACGTCCGCTACGGGGGGAAAGCGGACTCTCCCCTAAGGGTGGGAAGCGGGCAATAAAGCGGCCCGGCTTTCGCCGGCGGACCGGGATCGCCTTTTGCGACGCCGTATGGTTCTCGCCGTGGCGAAGGTCGCTCGAACGTGAAGCGAGCTACCAAGACCTGCTCGACTTGCCGGAATGGAACGGCGTCAATGAAGGACGACATTCGCCCGGTTTCGCCCGGCAATCACCATGCGGGCCCGTTGCAACAGCCCGTCCGGCGTGAACGGCTTGGCCAGGTAGCCCGAGCACCCCAGCGCTGCCGCTTCGCGGATCGTCTCGCTCAATCGGTTGGCGCTGACAATCAGGACCGGCGGAAACCTCGCCATCCTTCCCATGGCCTTCAGGACATCCAGTCCGTCTGTACGCGGCATATGGACATCCAGCAGCACAAGCGAGAATCGTGACCGCTTCAACAGATCGATAGCCGCCTCGCCGTTGTTGACCAGCGACACCTCGAACCCGGCCTGGGTGAGAATGATGTCCATCATTTCGCCGATTGTCGGGTCGTCTTCAGCGATCAGAACAGCGTGTTTCATGCGGCGGCATCGACGTAGGAAGTTTCGTCGTTCGAAGACGTCAACTGGTTGGCAATGGCCGCCATCAGGTCACCGACCTGGATCGGCTTGCCGACATGCCCGTCCATCCCCGCCGCATGACACGCCGCGACCTGATCGGGCTGCACATTGGCCGTCAATGCCAGGATCGGCGTGCGCGACACCTGCCCGGACATCGCACGAATAGCCCGCGTGGCGTTCAGTCCATCCATGACCGGCATGTGAACGTCCATCAGGATCAGGTCATAGCCGCCGCTCGCTGCCGCCTCGACGGCGGCCGCGCCGTCGTCGACCGTGTCCAGCACGATGTCCCAACCGCCGAGGATAGCCCGCACCAGTTCGCGATTAGCCGCCGCGTCATCCGCCATAAGGATCCGGCTGCCTGTCGGAACCTCAGCCAAGGTCTGCGAGTCGGCGGTCGCACTGGTCCGCGTCGCGTCCAGCGGCACTTCCAGCCAGAAGGTAGAACCGTGACCCGGCCGGCTGTCTGCTCCGATCTCTCCGCCCATGAGCTCGATCAGGCGGCGCGAAATAGCCAAGCCCAATCCGGTCCCGCCATAGACCCGCGTGGTCGAGGCATCGGCCTGGGTAAAGCGGTCGAACAGGGCATCGATCTTGTCGGCCGCAATCCCAATCCCGCTGTCGGTTACTGCGATCCGCAACCGCCCACCGGCCCAGCCCATTTTCAGCAGAACCCGGCCATTCCCGGTGAATTTCACCGCATTGGACAGGAAGTTCAGCACCACCTGTCGCAACCGCCCCTCATCGCCCATCAGGGCTTCGGGCAGTCCGGGCTCGACCTCAATATCGAGCTCCAGTCCCTTGGCAACGCACTGTGCCTCGACGATCCCGGTTGCGCCCTGAACCATGGCCACCGGATCAAACGGCATGGGATCAAGTCCGACGGCATCCGCCTCCAGTTTGGAATAGTCCAGAATGTCATTGATCACGCTCAGTAGCGCTTCCGACGAGGTCGCGATCCGCTCCGCAAAACGCCGCTCAGCGTCCGGCAGGTTCTGGCTACCTTTCAGCAACCCCGAAAACCCGATCACGCTGGTCAGGGGCGTGCGCAATTCGTGGCTCATATTGGCCAGGAATTCGGACTTTGCCCTGGCACCCGCCTCCGCGACGTCACGAGCCTCGATCAGCGCCTCCTCCAGCGCTTTGGTCTCGGTAATATCGCGGACTACGTCCTGAAATTCGATTGGCTGCCCCTTGGCATTACGGATCGCCTTGGGGTGGGCTTCAAGCCAGACAAACGATCCGTCCTTACGGACACCGCGATACGGCACGCGAGGAGACGGCGTTTCCGGCCCACTTCGCGCATAGTCGGCAAACGCAGCCTGAACTCGATCCACGTCTTCGGGATGCATAAAGTCACCGGACGGTTGACCAACCAGCTCATCAGGCCGGTACCCCATCGGCCCCTCGATCGCGGGAGACAGGTAGCGGAACACCCCGTCTATTCCGTAAATAGCGATGACGTCGGTGGAGTTGTCAGCAAGCAGTCGATAGCGCGCCTCGCTGGCCTTGATCGTCTCTTCCGCCTGAACCCGCTCGGTCACGTCCTGGAAGACGCCGTAAAGCGCGGTTGTCGTTCCGTCCGGCCCGCGTTCGGGCCGGCATTGGGAAATCACGGTGCGCACCTCGCCGTCCGCACGCATCAGTCGCAGTTGGAACTCGCCAGCCTCGCCCGTCTCAATCGCCCTGGCACAGCAGTCACGAACGGCCTGCTGGTCGTCCGGATGATAAAACCCGACCGCGTCGTCCAGGTTGGGGTCAAAGGTCTCAGGCGTCACGCCATGGATTCGATAGACCTGCTCCGACCATCGGACATGCCCCGACACAGCGTCCAACTTCCATGAGCCCAGACCAGCCAGGTTTTCAGCCAGCTTCAGAGTATCGACCAACTCGGCCTGCTCGCCTTCAACGACCTTCCTGGCGGTGATGTCGCGCACATGGTCCTGCATTTCAAAAACGCGCCCGTCAGCGTCGCGCAAGGCACGCAGCGATGCCTCCAGCCAGACGATCGTCCCATCGGCCTTGAAGGCCCGGTATTCGTAGCGCGGGACCTCCGCCTCTGAACCCGCCTCGAGATAGGCCTTCACCGCGGCACACACGGCGGGAAGATCTTCCGGCACGGTAAAGTCGCCCCATTTCCGGCCGATCATTTCTTCTGGTCTGCGACCGAGGATGGCTTCAACCGACGGCGACAAATAGAGAAACGATCCGTCTGTCGCGTATCGCGCGACGATGTCGGTGGCGGTCTCGCTCATCAGTCGAAACAGGCTTTCGCTTGCCTCCATACGCTCTTGTCCGCGCACTGACTCGGTGATGTCCTGAAAGATGCCAAATAGAGCGACGACCTGACCATCCTGGTCGAGCTCAACCTTGGCCTGGGTCCGCGTGACTCGCTGATCGCCGGCGCAGTCTATGCGCAAGAGCGTGTCATAGCCCTCCCCCTTCGCCAGGGCCCGCTCGATCAGAGCCCAGACGTTCGCTCGGTCCTCCGGGTGATACCGGGGGCTCATGGTCTGGAACGTTGGATCGATCGAACCAGGCTCCAGCCCGTGGATGCGGAACACTTCATCCGACCATTCAATCGCCCGTGTCGCGACGTCGTATCGCCAATGACCGACCCCGGACATCGCCTCAGCCATTTCCAGCTTGGCGGTGTGCTCATTTTGGCGGCGTATCAATCGGGCCTTGTCGATCTCATGACCTGCCAGGCGTGCCAGAAGCGCCAGACTATCCATCTGGGCGGCTGTGGGCGTGGAACGGGCTACTGTGTCGATCACGCAGACCGCGCCGTCCTGCGCTCCATCAGCGGTCGTTATGACCGCCCCGGCGTAGAACCGCACACCATCGCGCGTAACCAACCCGTTGTCTTCAAACCTGGGATCAAGCGTGGCGTCCTCGACCACCATCGTTGATCCTGCCGGCTCGCCAACCATGTGGGCGCAGAAGGACTCGTCCCGCGTCGTAAAATCCGCGCCATAGCCCCGGTTTGAACGAAACCATTGCCGGTCCTGATCCAGGACCGTGATCAGAGCGATAGGTGCCCCGAACAGTGCCGCCGCAAGCTCGGTCAACTGGTCGAACGCTTCGCTCTTTGCCATCGCCAAATCCCTATGAGCGCTCAGGGTTAATGCCCTACGACGAACAAAGCGTTACCCAGGAAGGTCCGCAGCGGGTCGGGAGCGGCTCTCGATGTCAGGCCGGAAAGCCGACGCTCCCGATGGCCGCCAAGGGGGGAAAGCGGACGTTGACTGGCGCCAAAGGACAACTGCGGATCATTTCGACCTGCAGCCAGCAATCACACTCAATCCAGTTCCCGTGCGATGCGGAAGCCCATGTTGACTTCACGAACATGGGTCGCCTGACGGGCTGCCGAGCGCATTTGGGCGACACCTCCGGTGAACGAGCCGCCGCGGAAGACATTCCCTTCGCCGCCCCGGGCGCAATCGGTCACCCAGGGCGAGCCATCTGTTGGAATCCCTTCCAGGTCGACATGGAAGCAATCCGTCGTCCATTCGCGCACATTGCCATGCATGTCGTACAGGCCGAAGGCGTTGGGCGCTGAAAAGCCGACGGGTTCGGTTCGGCGGCCATTGCATCCTGCAAGAAATCCCACGGAATGAGGGCCGTTGAAGTTGGCTCTGTTTTCCCGCCCAGCATCGCACGTCGGCTCGGCATCGCCCCACGAGAATCGACCCGTTGATCCTGCACGCGCCGCATACTCCCACTCGGCCTCGCTGAGCAGCCTGTAAGTCTCACCCGTTTCTGCACTCAGCCACGTTACGTAAGCCTCGGCATCATCCCAGCTAACGTTGATGACGGGGTGCCGGCCACGCCCATACCCGGCATCACCCGACCAGCCCGGATTCGAAGTCGCACTGTAACCTTGGCGGGAGTTGTCCTGGCAACCCTGCTTCGCGACGCATTTTTCCCATTCGTCCCAAGTGAGTTCATACTTGCTGACGGCAAAGGGCTTCGAGATCGTGACCTCGACTTGCGGACCCTCGGTGAAATCTCGGCCTTTTTCGTTGGCGGGCGAGCCCATGAGAAATCTGCCCGGCGGCACGACAACCATCTCCGGCCCCGAGACACCATCGCTCAGGATGTCGCGAAAGGTCTCGCCCGGCCCGTAGGCGGCCTCTTGGGCGTGTGCAGAAGTCACCAGAGCAGTAATGGCACAAACGGCGACCAAGGCCCGTTCAAGAGTTCTGCAAGTCATCGCCAACGCCACACCGAAACCGGTCAATCAGGGCACAGTTACCGCCGTCATAGGTCTAAGGGATAAAATGCTTATCTTGTCAGGGACAAGCCCAATGGCGGATCCTGAGCGCGCGTATCGGACGTCAGGCATGACAAACGTAGGCGTCCGCAACGGGTCGGGAGCAGACCGTCACCTAAGGGTGGCTAGCGGACATCGGGCACACGCCGCCCAAGCTTCCAATCAGTCACGTCGGCCACTTCAAACACGTCGCCAGTGGCCTTCTGAACGGCGAACCAGCCCATATTCGTGCTGCCACATAGCTCCTCGGAGCAGTGAGCGCGCAAAGCCATGACGTAATAACCAGCAGGGCTGTCCGCCTCGGCGATGGCGTCGCAGAACGCTACGTGACTGGCCGGAAGGCCGTTTTGCGCTGTCATCCGAGCCGTCGCTACGACACACGCCGCCTCGGCACTGCCCACTGATTGCGTGGTTGCACAACTTGCTTGCGGCAGAGCGAGCAAGGCGATGATGCTTGCGAGGCGGATCAGCATGAAGCGAAGCCTACGCCCGGTAGGCGAGGTCCGCTTTGGGTCGGGAGCCGACATTGCGACCAGAGCAACAACCGCACCCTTCGGACCGTGTGCATCCGATGCCGGGCGCTTGTGCACAGGCGCCACATAGACCCCGCCCCCATCCGTGCATCACCGCGAAGGCGGGGACCCAGGTTTGAGCGACAGCGAGGCTGGCTGAGCTAACCGGCGCTCGGTCAGAGACCTGCGGTGAGGCCAAAGCCTGGGTCCCCGCCTTCGCGGGGATGCACGGGGTTTGAGGGCTGGGGATTCCCTGTGAAACAGACGATTTCGTCATGTTAAACATATGATCTTTCACGAATTCACAGAAAAATCCGGCGATTTGCCCGCCGCAGGAAGACCCCGCGCCATAATTCCCCCATCCCGTCGGTGGGGAGGGCGTCGGATCCACGCTTCTCGATGTCGGCGGGCTGTGGTCGAGCGATGAAGCCCGGGCGGAGGAGAGTCCGGGGGTCCTCATGGAGGTCGATGGATGGCCTCTGTTTGCTCGTCGCGCGCCTGGGGATGGAACCGCTACTGACAGGGTCAGCACGTTCCGCCGTCCGCTCCGCCCGCAAGGGCGGGCCGGGCCGCCGGTAAGGCCCGAAGCAAGGGCCGCCAGCCGGCCGGCGCGTGGAAAACGACTGCGCGGGGCAGCGCCGTCCCTTCCCGACCGTGGCTTCACGGGCGGATCAGAAGGGCGGCCGAGGTCAGGCTTCGTCGAAACGGTAACTCTACAACAGCACCGGGCGAGGCCCGGCCGCCCCGCGCCCTCCCCGACCTTTCCGGCCGCGATGCCCGAGAGCGAAGACACCTGTCCGGTCGGCCCCATTACCAATCCGTAAGGTGGCCTCGCCTTGCGCCCCTGCGCTCGCCGACTAAGGTCCGCGCGGGCTTTTCAGACAGCGGGCGGGTATTTCGTATGCGGATCGGTTTGTTGCTGGCGTCGGTCGCCGGCGTTTCCCTCATGGCCTCGGCCGCATGGGCCCAGCAGAGCATCGGCCCGGTCGATCAGTCCAGGGGCACGTTCGAGGACAAATTCCGCCAGTTCGAGGGCGAGGACTGGCCGACCCCGACCGACTACCGCAACGCCTCCGGGGCCCCCGGCTTCCGCTACTGGCAGCAGCAGGTCGACTACGACATCGACGTGACGCTGGACGAGCCGCGCCGGACGCTGACGGGCAGCGAGGCGGTCACCTACACCAACCATTCGCCGGATGCGCTGGGCTATCTGTGGCTTCTGCTCGACCAGCAGAACTATCGCCGCGAGTCCCTGGCCGAACGCAGCCGGACCTACACGGCGTCGGATACGGTCAGCGTCAATGAGGTGCTGCGGGTCCAGCGCATGCAGGGCTGGGAGGGCGGCTTCAACGACCTGAAGGTCACCGGACCCGACGGTCAGGCCCTGCCCTTCACCATCGTCGATTCGATGATGCGGATCGAGATGCCGCAGCCGCTGGCCACAGGTCAGAGCTTCGCCTTCAAGATCGACTTCAGCCTGCCCCTGCCCGAGACCAATGTCGTCGGCGGCCGCAGCGGCTATGAGTGTTTCACCAAGCCGGATCAGGACGGCAACTGCATCTTCCTGGCGGCCCAGTGGTTCCCGCGTCTGGCGGTCTATTCGGACTATGAGGGCTGGCATAATGCCCAGTTCCTCGGGGCCGGCGAGTTCACCCTGGAGTTCGGCGACTATGACGTCTCGATCACCGCCCCCGTCGACCATGTCGTGGCCGCTACCGGCGAACTGACCAACCCCGACATCCTGAGCGCAGAACAGCGCGCGCGTCTGGCCCGGTCCCGCACCGCCGACGCGCCGGTCTATGTCGTCACCCCGGCCGAGGCTGCGGCCGCCGAGGCCCGCCCGGCCCGATCCGGAACCCGCACCTGGAATTTCAGCGCCGACAATGTCCGCGACTTCGGCTGGGCCAGTTCGCGCAAATTCGTCTGGGACGCCATGGGCGTCGAGCAGGACAGCGCCACCTATCCGGTCGTCATGGCCATGTCCTTCTATTCGAAGGAGGCCCGACCGCTGTGGGACACCTATTCGACCCGGGCGATCGCCCACACCATCGACATCTACAACCAGTTCGCCTTCACCTATCCCTATCCCACGGCCCAGTCGGTCAACGGCCCGGTCGGCGGGATGGAATATCCGATGATCACCTTCAACGGGCCGCGCCCGGTGCGGGGTGACGACGGTCGCCTGACCTATACCGAACGCGCCAAGAACGGCCTGATCGGCGTGGTCATCCACGAGGTCGGCCACACCTATTTCCCGATGATCGTCAACTCGGACGAGCGGCAGTGGACCTGGATGGACGAGGGGCTGAACAGCTTCCTGCAGTTCCAGGCCGAAAAGCTCTGGGACGCCGACTTCCCTGCCCGCGGCGAGCCGTCCAGCATCATCGAATACATGATCAGTCAGGACCAGGTGCCGGTCATGACCAACTCCGACAGCCTGCTCCAGTTCGGCAACAACGCCTATGCCAAGCCGGCGACGGCGCTGGTGATCCTGCGTGAAACCATCCTGGGCCGCGAGCTGTTCGACCGCGCCTTCCGCGAATACTCGCAGCGCTGGGCCTTCAAACGCCCCACCCCCTATGACTTCTTCCGCACCATGGAAGAGAGTTCGGGCGTCGACCTCGACTGGTTCTGGCGCGGCTGGTTCTATTCCACCGACCACGTCGACATCTCGCTGGAGAGCGTGACCGCCGCGACGCTGGACTCTCCCGATCCCGAGGTCCGCAACCGCGCCGCCCGCGAGCGGTTTGAAGGCGAGCCGATCTCGCGCACGGTCGAGAACAATCGCGGCATCGAGACCGTGGTCGAGCGCGACCCGGCAACGCGGGACTTCTACAACGAGACCGACCGTTTCACGACCACGGCCCAGCAGCGCCGGGACGCCGAAGGGGCCGCCCGGCGCGCCGACGCCGACCGCCGCGCGGCGCAAGGCTTCGACGACAACATCTACCGGTTCACCTTCAAGAACGTGGGTGGGCTGGTGATGCCGGTGATCCTGAAGCTGACCTATGCGGACGGCTCTGACGAGACGATCCGCATCCCGGCGGAGATCTGGCGCCGCAACAGCCAGCAGGTGATCTGGCAGCACGTTTCGTCGAAGACCCTTGTCTCGGCCGAGGTTGATCCGCTGCGGGAAACCGCCGACGCCAACCGGCCGAACAACCTGTTCCCGCGCCAGATCGACGAGCGCACCCTGCGTCTCGCCCCCGCCCAGCCTCCCGGCGAGAACCGGATGCGGGACTCGGACGTCGAGGTCAGCCCCGACTCGACGGCGACGCGGGTTCGCCGTCCGACGGCGGCCCAGTGATGAAGCGGTTCCTGCTGGTAGCGGGGCTGGTCGCCGTCCTTGCCACGCCCGCCATGGCCCACAGGGGTCATGGCGGACTGACGGTGGTCGAGATCGATGCGGTCTCGGGTGCCGTCAGCGTGACGCACCGGTTCGCCGCCCATGACGTCGAGCCCGCCCTGGTCTCGATCGCGCCGGAAGCCCAGCCCAGCCTTGACGACCCGCGAGCGGTCGCCGATCTGGAGGCCCATCTGGGACAACGGTTCCGCCTGTCGCTGGATGGGACTGCGGTCCCGGTCACGCACAACGTTACACAGCTGGCCGGCGACAATATCCGCGTCGATTTCGGCGGCCGGACGGACGATCGGGAGATCACCCGCGTCACGGTCGATCTCGACTTCTTCCCGGGCGTGCACGACGATCAGGAACAGCAGGTCAATGTCCGCCTGAACGGCGTGACACGAACGGTGGTCTTCCGGCCCGGATCGCAGGCCCAGACCCTGGCCTTCCCGGCGTCCTGACGGAAGGCCGTGGTCAGACCTCTGCGATGACCGCCTGACCGCCCTAGCGAATATCGACCGACTGGGCGATCTGTTCGGCCAGGGCGCGGTCGCCGCCGTCCAGACTCATGGTCCAGACATGGATCTCGCGCGGGGCCTCCGGCCTCTGGAACAGGTGCTCCATCGCGTGGCGCACGCCATCCTCCGTGGACACGATCGAGGCCCGCCCTCCCGCCTCGAGCATCTGACCGCTGTAGATCGGGAACTGCGACGCCGGCCCGGCATAGACCATGACAAAGGACTGCTCGCCGCGCCGGATCGTATAGATGCGGAAGTCCGGGCCCGGACGGCCCGTAACGATTTCGAACCCGGGCGGCAGGGTGACGGCAAACGGCAGGGCGGCTCGGGTCGCGGCATCCAGCACGGTGATGGTCGACACGCTCGGGGGCGGTGGGACGGGGGCCGGTGCAGGGACCGGAACCGGGCTGGCGGCAGGCGCTGAACTGACCGGAGAGGTGGCCGGCGGTTGCGGGCGGGGAACCGCACCGGATACCGGCAGGTTCGGAGAAGCCGGCGGCGACACGGGGACAATCGCACCGGTCGGGGCCGGCGCAGTCGGGACGGGGGCCGCGGTCGGTGCCCGGGCGGGCGGCTGAGCGGGAGCCACGACCGGGGTCGGGACGACGGCCGGGGTGACCGGCGCGGGCGACGGCAGGACGGGCGCGGACAAGGTCGCGGGACGGACGACAGCCGCCGCCGGAGTCGGCGCGGTGACCGCCGGTGCTGCGGTGGTCGCCGCGGCGGGTGGCGGCGCAGGAACGACCACCGCTTCCGGCGCAGGAGCCGCGGATACGCTGCGGGTCGGCGGCCCGCTGTTCAGATCGCGGGTCAGGTCGCGGGTGGGCGCGGATGTTGGACTGGCCGGCGCGGCGGGGACTGTCTGGGCCTGGGTCGCACCGGCCAGCGACAGCAAGGCGACGGTCATCAACTGGAATTTCATGGTCGTGACTTTCGCGCCTGAGCCTTCGGACGGCAAGGGCCGAGCGCAAGGCAAGCGCGGGAGCCTGGTTGACGATCGTGCTCCCCGGCCTTGGGTCGCATGACGGAAGACCGGATTCAGGCCGCCGGCAGTTCGACCCAGAAGGTCGCGCCTTCGCCCGGCACCGAGTCGACGCCGATCGAGCCGCCCTGCAACTCGACGAGGCGTTTTGCCAGGGCGAGGCCGATGCCGTGACCCTCGACCGAGCTACGCTCCAGCCCGAGGCGGTTGAAGGGCTCGAAGAGCTGGGCCTGTTTCTCTGGCGTGAGGCCGGGACCGCGATCGCTGACCTCGATCCGGACGCCGTCGTAAATTCGACTGACACGGAACATGACCTGACCGCCCGCGCCGCCGTATTTGACGGCGTTGGAAGCGAGATTGGCGACGACCTGGGTCAGGCGCTGGGAATCGGCCAACGCCACCAGACCGTCGCCCTCGGTTATGAGCTCCAGCCGAACGCCCTGGGCTTCAGGCCGCAGGGCCACGGCGCGTTTCACATCCTCAAGCACGCCCGGCACGTCGGTGGGACGCAGTTCGACCTTGACCGCCCCGGACTCGGCGCGGGCGACGTCCAGAAGGTCATGCGCCAAGGCCTCGACCTGTCGGGCCGTCTTGACCAGCATCTCGGCCATCTCGGTCTGGGTGTTGCTGACCGGTCCGAGCTGACCCGTCTTCCACAATTCGCCGATGCCGATGATGCCGCCGACGGGGCTCTTGATCTCGTGGGCGACGTTGGCGAGCAGGCGCGACTTGGCCTCCGAGGCCCGTTCGGCGCGCACCTGCCCCGCCTTGGCGCGCTCGGACAGGCGGTCACGTTCTTCCAGCAAGGCCGCGACCAGGAGGATGGGCAGGCAACCGAGCAGGACCATCAACTGCATCATCAGGGCCCGGTCAGCCAGTTCCGGCGCTGACCGGACATAGGGTCCATATCCCGCCACCGTCCCGCCGATCGCCAGCACCGACACAACCAGCAGGGCCGTCGTGACGCCAAGGACGCGGAACCGGGCGGCGATGAGGATCAGCAACGGCACGACCACGAACCCGACCGGTGTGCGCGATTCGAGATAGGCGAACGCACATACGAGCGTGAGCAGCACCAGCAGTGCGAGGGCTTCAAGCAGTCGCCATGGGTTCACCAGCACGGCCAGATGACGGCGTGTCAGTGACACACCGAAGGTGGCGATGACCGCGATTCCGAGAGCGTGGCCGAACCACCAGGTCTGGAAGCTGTCCAGAACGTCGGCCCCGTTGATGAGATGCAGCGAGACCGACGCGACGAGAGCGGCGGGGATCGGGGCCACAATCGCCACGCTGGCGAGGAAACGACAGGCCCCGTCCACGCTGGCCAGGTTGAGCGTCGGCGCGAAACGCCTGGCGAGCAAGACCGCGCCGACGATCTCGATCATATTGGAGATCGTGAAAACAACGGTCAGGAGGGTGGAATTGCCCACCAGCAACTCGCCGGCCGCGATACCAACGACCAGAAGCGCTCCGAAACACAGATCGTAGGTTGGGCCGCGCGAGTTCCGCAGCCAGACCGCGACTGCCACTCCGCCCGCCCCCCACAAGGCCGCGACCAGACCGGCCGACCGGGCAAACTGGACCGCCACAACCACGAGCACCATCACGGCGATAGCGGTGAAGACGGGAGCCAGGGGCTGTTTGAAGAAGGCCGATGCGCTGTGGTCCGGACGGCGTCTTTCACACGTACAGCCGCGAGGCCTTCGGGCGAAGGGCCTGTGGCGTCGGCAGGGTCGAGCACACGGCTCATCGGCATGGTGGATCCTGGGTCGCCAGCGTCAGGCGACACATACGCCGCCGCTTCCTAATATCCCCTGAAGGTCAGATGCCTCCGGCGATTGCCGAGGTCAGTTCACGCACGGCTTCACCGGGTCCGGCGGGATGGCTCCAGACCGCCGCACTCACCGCCACGAAATCAGCCCCGGCCTGCGCGAGGCCACCTGCCGTGGCCGCCGTAATGCCGCCGATGGCGACACAGGGGATTTCGACTGTCTCCTGCCAGATGCCGAGGATGTCCGGGTCCGGCCGATGGACCGTCTGCTTGGTGTCCGTCGGGAAAAAGGCACCAAAGGCGACATAGTCCGCTCCGGCCTCGGCCGCGTCCATCGCCAATTCCCGGCTGTCGTGGCAGGTCACGCCGATCATCGCGTCCGGCCCCATGATCCGGCGTCCCTCGGCCACAGTCGCGTCACCCTGCCCCAGATGCACGCCGTCGCAGCCTGAGCGCGCCGCCAGGTCCGGGCGGTCATTCAGGATGACCGCGACGCCTCGGGCCTGGGCGATCGGCTTGAGCACCGCCACGGCAGCCAGAATCGTCGCGTCATCGACGTCCTTGAGCCGGATCTGCAGCGCCGCGACCGGGCCGGCACCCAGCGCCGCCGTGAGCGACACTGCGAAGGCCGCGATATCCGGCAAGACCGGCGGGGTGATCAGATACAGCTGACAGGGCGGGCGCATCGGTGCGACGGGGGGCTTGGCCATGACCGCGAAGTGCGACGGACGCGGCCGTGCGTCAACTCCGGTTCTGCGAACGACTTGCATTCGCCGCGAATTAGATGTTAAGGAGAACCATTCGCAACAAGCTTGTGGGTTCGTCTTGTACGTCTGCAACTGCAACGGCCTTCGCAAACGGGATGTCGCCGCCGCCATCGAGGCGGGCGCGACGCGCCCTCGTGACGTCTTCGCACGCAACCAGTGCACCGTCCGGTGCGCCAGGTGTGTCTGCGAGATGCGCGAGATGATCCAGGAAGGCCGTGAGACCTTCGCCATGGCCGCCGAATAGGCCCGGCACCTCCCGCAAGGGAGATTCATTCGCATTTTCAATGTCGCGAGAAGTGTTCGCCGGTGAACACAACACGGCGTCTCGTGTTAGAATAGCTGCTCAAAGCCGGTGATTCATGACGGTCGGGCCGACCGCCGCGCCGCTGATGGAAAGAACCACGATGAAGGGCGATCCCGCAATCATCCGTACGCTCAACGCTGTGCTCACCAACGAGTTGACGGCGGTGAACCAGTATTTCCTGCATGCGCGGATGTTCGAGAGCTGGGGCCTGAAACATCTCGGCCAGATCATCTACGACGAATCGATCGGCGAGATGAAACACGCTGACATGCTGATGAAGCGCATCCTGTTCCTCGACGGTCTTCCCAACCTGCAGGACCTGCACAAGCTGAAGATCGGGGAGAATGCCTTCGAATGCCTCGGTGCCGATCTGCAGCTGGAACTCGGTGGCCGTGACACCCTGATCCCGGGCGTGGCCCAGTGCGAGGCCGCCAAGGACTACGTCAGCCGCGACATCCTGATGCGCATCCTGAACGATACCGAGGAGCACATCGACTTCCTCGAGGCCCAGCACAAGCTGATCGAACAGCTGGGCGAGCAGAATTATCTGCAGTCCGCCATGACCGAGATCGCCCCGGACAAGAGCGCCACCGGGAACTGAAACCCGCCGACCCAGAGATAGGGCGGCGGACGGGTCATTCAGGGAAATCAATCCCTGCGGCCGCGCGCCTCTAGGCCGCGGAGAGGCTCCACGGCAGGGTCTCGTCGGCATGGAACGGGACCAGGTCCCCGAGGCCAGTCCCGATGCGCGCGGGGACGACGATGTCCCGGCGGTCCAGAGCGATCCGGTCCTCGTTCAGCGGCAGACCGTAGAAGCGCGGGCCATGTTCGGATGCGAACCCTTCGAGCCGGTCCAGCGCCCCCTCCTCGTCGAACGTCGCCGCATAGCTTTCGATCGCGAACGGCGCGTTGAAGATGCCGGCGCAGCCGCAGGCCGACTCCTTGGCTCCCGTCAGATGGGGTGCCGAGTCCGTGCCCAGGAAGAACTTGGCCGAGCCCGAGGTCGCCGCGCGGCGCAGTTCGAGGCGGTGCCGCTCGCGCTTGGCCACGGGCAGGCAATAGAAATGGGGCCGGATGCCACCCGCGAACATGGCGTTGCGGTTGATACGAAGGTGATGCGGCGTGATGGTCGCGGCCAGGTTCGGCCCGCCGCTTTCGACAAAGGCCACGGCGTCGGCCGTGGTGATATGTTCGAACACGGTCTTGAGCGCCGGGAAGTCGACGACGATCCTCGAGAATATCCGCTCGATGAAGACGGCCTCGCGATCGAAGACGTCGACCGAAGGGTCCGTCACCTCACCGTGCAGCAGCAAGGGCATGCCGATGCGCTGCATCCGCTCGAGGGCGGGATAGATGTTGCGGATGTCGGTGACACCATGCTCGGCGTTGGTCGTCGCATGGGCCGGATACAGTTTGCAGGCCGTGAAGACCCCGGCCTCATAGCCCCGCGCGATCTCCTCGGGATCGGCATGGTCGGTCAGGTAGCAGACCATCAGCGGCTCAAACGCGAGGCCGGGTTCGACCGCCGCAAGGATCCGCGACCGGTAGGCCTCTGCGGCGGCGACCGTGGTGACCGGCGGGGTCAGGTTCGGCATGACGATCGCGCGCCGGAACTGGCGCGCCGTATCGTTGACCACAGCGCTCAGCATCTGGCCGTCGCGAAGGTGGACATGCCAGTCATCCGGGGCGCGAATGACCAGCTGTTGCGGGGATACTTGGGAGGCCTGCATGCCCCTCCTTAGCTTTGCACTTCCTGAATGGGAACCTCGGCCGGGGGCTCCGCCGTGATCGCACCCACGCCGGACAGATCGGCGACCGGGAACTGACGCAGGACTGCGCCATTCCGCTCTCAGCACAGGAGAGAGCCCGGATGACCGACATCGACGAAATCCTCGACGACGCGCGCGACGTCGCCGGCGACTTCCTGAACGCCAACGAGCGCGACATCGGCCATGTCATCCTCGGCGTGGCCGTGACCGTCGGCTTCGCGCTGGCTGCCACGCTGCTCGCCAAAACCACCATTCGCCCGCGGCCGATGCATCTGGCCGATGACGATGCGCCGATCACCGAGCGGCCCCGCGGGCCGCTGAGCCTGATCCTGCCGGCGGTCTTCTCGGTCACCACCCTGTCGGCAGTCCGGGTCTGGAACGCGCCGGCGCGGCCGGAGCGGACGACCGCCATGGGTCTGTGGGCCGCCGCACAGGCGCTGAACGCCGTCTGGATCGCCCTGCGACCGGCCAGTCGTGGACTGCAGATCGCGGCCGCCATGTCGTCCGCCGGCCTGGCGGCCGCCTTTGCCCACGAAGCGCGCAAGCTGGACAATCGCGCGGGCAAGCTGGCCGCGCCCAGCGGCGGATCGGTGCATCTGGCCAATCTGGTTCAGGGGAAGTCACAGGACCAGGCACCGACGGTTCACTGACCCGCACCTTGCCGGATGGCGCGGCTTCCTCTAGGGACTGCGCCCGTTCGCGCGCCGTCCCAGGCAGCGCCCAATCCCTTCCGAGACACCCATGGCGAAGATCAACGGCAACAACATCAAGCCCGGCATGGTCATCGAGCACAACAAGGGCCTGTGGGTCGTGACCAAGGCCAGCCACGTCAAGCCAGGCAAGGGCGGCGCCTTCGCCAACGTCGAGGCCAAGAACCTCGAGACCGGCAACAAGCTGAACGAACGCTTCCGCTCGGAAGACAAGGTCGAGCGCGTCACGCTGGAACAGAAGGAGTTCTCCTATCTGTACGAGCAGGGCGACGCCCTCGTCTTCATGGACGACCAGACCTACGAGCAGACCGAGCTGCAGAAGGACTGGGTCGGCGAGGATCGGGTCGCCTATCTGCAGGACGGCATGAAGGTCACGATCGAAATGCACGAGGAACGGCCGATCGGCCTGACCCTGCCCGATCAGGTGACGCTGGAAGTGGTCGAGACCGAACCCACGGTGAAGGGCCAGACCGCCTCGTCCTCCTACAAGCCGGCCATCGCCAACAACGGCGTCCGCATCATGATCCCGCCCTATATGGGCGTGGGCGAGCGGATCATCGTCGACACCACGACGGGTGAGTACGTTCGTCGCGCCGAATAAGAAGTGACGAGTGGCGAGTGACGAGTGACGAGGAGGATGGGCTGACGGGTCGCTGGTATCGTTCCGGCCGCGTTGCTCGCCACTCGTCACTCGCCACTCGCCACTCGTAGAAACCACTCGGCCCCATCCGGAGCCGTTGAACTTCTCCGCCTATCCGGGCCAAAGCGCCTTTTCAGGATAGTCGGACCAGGAGATCCCCATGGCCCTCGCCTCCGCCCTTCTCACCGTCATGCTTGACGCGGTTCGCAAGACCGCCCGCCCGATGCTGCGCGACTTCGGCGAGGTCGCCCAGTTGCAGGTGTCGCGCAAGGGACCCGGCGACTTCGTCACGGCCGCCGACATCAAGGCCGAGGACAGCCTCTACGAACTGCTGATGAAGGCCCGCCCCGGCTACGGCTTCCTGGGCGAGGAGCGCGGCATGATCGAGGGGACCGACAAGTCCCACATGTGGATCGTCGACCCGATCGACGGCACCACCAACTTCATGCACGCCATGCCCCATTTCGCCATCACCGTGGGCCTGCAACGCACCGCGCCGGACGGCACGTCCGAGATCGTCGCGGGTGTGACCTACAACCCCGTCATGAACGAGCTGTTCTGGGCCGAGAAGGGCAAGGGCTGCTATCTGAACGACCAGCGCATCCGCGTCGCCGGCCGTCGCGACCTGTCGGAGAGCCTGATCGCCACCGGCCTGCCCTTCATCGGCAAGACGGGCCATGCCCAGGCCATCAAGGACATCCACGCCATCGGCCAGCGAGTGGCTGGCATCCGCCGTCTGGGCTCGGCCGCCCTGGACTTCGCCTGGGTCGCCGCCGGGCGGTATGACGCCTATTACGAGCGCAACCTCCAGCCCTGGGACGTCGCAGCCGGTATCCTGTTCGTCACCGAGGCCGGCGGCATCGTCACCACCATCGACGGCGAGGGCCGACCGGAAACGGGCGCGCAGATCCTGGCGACCAACTCGGAACTGCATCCGCAACTGTTGAAGGTGTTGCGGGGGTAGGGTCCACCCCCATCCCCCGGCTGACATCAGCGCGGGCCGCGGCCATGTTCATCAGCGTCTCGACTGCGCAACTACCCCAAGGGGGCGCCCAGTTCCCGGACAAAGAAGGCGACCACGTCCCGGTTGAACTCCGCCTTGAATGCAGCGCGGTCAAACCCCGGATTCGAGCGACACAGTTCTGGCGCAGCCGCGCTCATCTCCGGCGCACACGGAACGAGGAAATCGTGGTGCAACGCTCCAGGGACGAGATGATACTCGACCTCGCCCGGCAGTCGGTCGCGCAGTGTCTCGACATGGAAGGGCGCAGGCAGGATCTGGTCTTCTCCCGCCTGCCATAGCTGAACAGGCACCCGGATGCGTTCCAGGCTCTCGTTAGAAAACGAAAAACCGAACCCCGGCGCAGCCGCGACGACAGCCTTGATCCGGTCATCGGCGCCGCGCGGCTGCCACTCCGAAACGACGAGGGTCCGGGGCGTGAACAGAGAGCAGACAAAAAACTCCGGATGGCCCGCGCAGTGCTCGAGGATCGCTCCGGCGTCAGACTCGCCACCCGCCAGGGTGATGACGGTGAAACCGCCCGCCGAAAGCCCGAATGCACCGATCCGCGCCGCATCGATACCTGACGCCCCGCGCCATTGCGCCGTCACATAACTGATCAGCGCACTGACATGAGAAGGGCGATCCGTGAGCTGCAGCGATCGGCTCATGTCGAGATAGTTGTCGCCTGGATGGTTCAGCGCAGCCACGACAAATCCCGCCTCGGCAAGGGCTTCGGCCGTGTCCTGATGCCCGCTGAACGCCCCTCCATTCCCATGTGAGATCACGACCAACGGTCGCGGCCCCGCGGGCGGCGTTCCCGGGGTCCACACCGCCGCGTCAATGGTCTGGCCGCTGGGGCCCGCGAACCGGATCCGTTGCATGACGCTCTGCGCAGACGCCGGGGCCGGGGCCGCTGAGGCAAGGACCAGAAGAACAGTCGTGATTGCCACGCAGCGGCGCATGACCGTGCGGGTGAGATGGAAGCAAGACATTCAAATACCTCCGGAGCGGCGGGGTGATGAGTGGCAATCCAGACGTGAGACCGGCGATTGACGATCGAGCAATCCCTTGCCGGGCGGCTCGCACGGCGACGGGAGCAAACTTTACCATAAGCGAGCCGTGAATGGCTCCGGCCTGTCTGCGCCATGACGGTCTCCTGCCCGCGAGACACTGACCAATCCGGCCAGGAGAGCGAGACCGGCCCCGATGCCCAGTCCGAGCCGGGGGGCCGCAGCGCCGGGCGTCAGGGTGAACAGCAGGGTCATGAGAACCGCCCCCGCGGTCTGGCCGGTCAGACGGGCTGCGCCCTGCAAGCCACCCGATGCGGCGCTCCGTTCGAGCGGAGCCGACAGGAACATGTTGCGGTTGTTCGGGGTCTGGAACAGGCCAAAGCCCACGCCGCAGGCCGCTGCGAAAAGGAGCATCGGCCGAACGTCCTGAGCCAGCGGCCACAGCGCGATCGCCATGAGCCCCATCGCGAGAACGGTGCCGCCGGCTGCGCACAGCCAGGCTGTGGAAAGCCGGTCCGCCAGCCGGCCGGCGGCGATGGCGGTCACGGCGACGCTGAGCGGCCAGACCGTCATGTAGAATCCTGTGGCGGAGGCGGTCTGGCCCAGCGCATGCTGGAGGTAGAAGGGGAGCGCCACCATGGCCGCTGCCTGACCTGCGAAGCAGAAGACCGAAGCGATCACGGACAGGCGAAGCGACCGTCCGCGCAGGAGGTCGAGCGGGATGAGCGGGGCCGTCTTCGGCGCTTCCCGGCGGACCAGCAGTGCAAGGCATGCAAAGCCGGCTGCAGCCACGATTCCCGCCACGAACGGACGCGCCGCCATCAGTTGCGCGCCGATGAAAAGACCACCGAACATCCCCCCGCTCAGAGCCATGCTGACAAGGTCGAGGCGGTTGGAACCGGGCGGGGTTCGCGGCAACTGACGACAGGCCAGAAGGACGACGACACCCAGAGGAATGTTGACCGCATAGAGCCATGGCCAGTGCGCATTGGACAGGATCAGCGCGCCGACTCCGGGGCCTGCTGATGAGGCGAGCGCGACCGTCAGTGCGTTCCAGCCGATGGCGGCGCCCAGCCGCTTGGGCGGAACCGCAAACCGCAGCAGGGGCACCCCAAGCGCCATGATCGCGGCCCCGCCCAGTCCCTGGAGAGCCCTTGCCGCGCCCAGCCAGGCGAGCGACGGCGCGATCGTGCAAAGCCCCGAGGCCACCACGAACAGCAGTGTCCCGAGGGCGAAAACCGGGCGATAGCCGAACCGTTCACCCAGAGCGGCGCAGGGCAGCAAGGCGACCAGCAGAGCCGTCTGGTAAGCGGTGACGACGAGGACCGCCCAAGCAGGAGGTACATCAAGGGCGCTGGCGATCGTCGGCAGGGCCAGGTTCGTCATCCCGGCGTCGAGCACCACCAGCGTCATCGCGGTGAGCACGGCGGCGACGGCGACAAAGCGTGTGGGCCCTTGCGGTCCAGCGTCGGGGGCCGCGGGCGCTGCAGTGGAGCGGGTCCGCCCGGAACCGGTCTTTGACGCCGGAGCGGGGTCAAGGGGCATCATTTGTGAGCCGGAGCCGGGATCCAGATCCCGTTGTCTTCAACGTACCGGGTCAGGCGGCGATGCTGCCGATCCTCCACCCGCAGGTCGCGTTCCGTGAAACGGAACAGCAGGGCCGTATCGCTCATGCAACGCGTGTCGTGGATGTCGCCCGGCAGGTAGAGTTGCGCCTCACCGGCGCGAACCAGCGTGGTGTTCCGCTTGACCAGTCGGACACTGCCGTCCTCGCCTTCAAGCCGGGCGTAGGTCCCCATCTCGATCTCGCCGTGCTGGATCCCGTAAAGGACCCAGCTCCGGCCGTGGTCGTGCGGCGGCCGATAGAGCCCCGCCTGTTCAGTATGGGCGAGAAGCAAGAATCCATGGTCGGGGTCGCGATGCAGTTCCTCGCTGAGGGGCGCATCCCTGTGCAGCCCTGCCAGCCAGGCCTCGGTTGCGGGGGCGCCAAGCAACGCCTCCATCCGCCTCTGGCAGGCCTGCGCCAGCTCGGTGGTCAGCGGCCCCCACTGCGACCGGACGCCTTCGACAAATACCTGCAGTGCTGTCTTGCCCATGATCCTGTCCCCGTTCTGATGCATGGGCAGAGGATACGGGCTGACCGGTATTGCGGAAGGCGCAGCATTTGCAGTTCATTAGTGCATGTGACGCTACATCTGGTGACCGCTGCCCGGGACTGAACCATGTCGCTTCCCGACCTCAACCTGCTCATCACCCTTGACGCGCTGCTGACCGAGGGGAGCGTCGCCGGAGCCGCCCGGCGTCTGCGGCTGAGTCCCTCCGCGATGAGCCGCGCGCTCTCGCGACTGCGCCAGACTACCGGCGACCCGCTGCTCGTCAGGGCCGGCCGCGGACTGGTTCCGACACCACGGGCGATCGATCTAAGAGACCGGGTGCACCGGATCGTGGACGAGGCGGGAGCCGTATTGCGTCCTGACGACTCCGTGGATCTCGCGACGCTGGTCCGGACCTACACGCTGCGGACCAGCGACGGTTTCGTGGAGAATTTCGCCCCGCGCCTGCTCGCAATGATCGCTGCGGAAGCGCCCGGGGTTCGCCTGTTCTTTCTTCAGAAGACGGACAAGGAAAGCACCCCGTTGCGGGACGGGCGCGTGGATCTGGAGACCGGGGTCATCGAAGAGAGCACAGGTCCGGAGGTGCGCAGTCAGGTCCTTTTCCGGGACAGGCTCGTCGGCGTTGCGCGGCAGGGGCATCCGCTCAGCGGCGTGCTCGTGACTGCGACCGGGTATTCCAAAGCCTCTCATGTTGTCGTGTCTCGCAGCGGCCAGGAGGAGAGCGCCGTCGACAGGCCTTTCCTGCCGCCCGGCACGCAGCGCGCGGTGGCTTCGATCGTCAGCGGGTTCGCCGCAGCCCTGTCCCTGGTCCGGGCGTCCGACCTCGTCGCCACAGTGCCCGAGCGGCATACGACGACCCTGCGGGAAGGCATGTTCAGCTTCCCCCTCCCACTTGAGTCCCGCGCGTTCGCCGTATCGATGCTGTGGCACCCGCGAATGGACTCTGATCCCGCCCACCGCTGGCTTCGGGCCTGCGTTCGAAAGGCCTGCGCCTAGACGGCCAGCGCTGGTTTCGGGCGAGGCGCTCGGGCGATCAGGGGCAGCCCCTCAAGGATCACACTGTCGATCGGGATGGCAGGTAGCAGCTCCCCCTTGTCCCAAAGGGGACGGGAAGAGACCTCACCCGATAAGACTTCTCGCCGCCGCCCGGGCCTCGTCCGTGATTATCGCCCCTGACAGCATGCGCGCGATCTCTTCCCGCCGCGCCTCGTCGTCCAGCGCATCGACCGTGGTGGTCGTCACGCCGCCCGCATCCGCCTTGCGCACCTTCCAGTGGGCGTGGCCGCGCGCCGCGACCTGCGGGCTGTGGGTCACGACCAGAACCTGGGCACCGGTCGAGAGCCGCTCGAGGCGGGCACCGACGGCCGAGGCCACGGCCCCGCCGACGCCCTGGTCGACCTCGTCGAAGATCATGACCGGTTGGCGCTGGTCCTCGCGTCCGGCCAGCGCCGCCTTCATTGCCAGGGCGAAGCGGGCCAGTTCGCCGCCTGACGCAATCGCGTCCAGGGGGCCGAAGGCGGTGCCGGCGTTGGTGGCGATCTCGAAGCGGGTGGTCTCGACGCCCAGCGGTCCCCGACGCCCCTCTGTCACCGGCTCGAAGGCGACGCGGAAGCGGGCGCGGTCCAGTTTCAGCGGGCCCAGTTCGGTCATGACCGACGCGGTCAGGCGCTCGGCGGCGGCCTCGCGTGCCGAGGTCAGCAGGATGGCGGCGACGTCATAGGCCTCGCGCGCGGCCGAGGCGGCCCGTTCGGCGGCGCTGATGGCCTCGGCCCCGTCCTCGATCAGCCGCAGGCGTTCGCGAAAGCGCACGCGCAGCACCGGCAGGCTCTCGACCGAGGTGTTCAGCTTGCGGGCGGCGGCGCGCAGGGCGAACAGCCGCTCCTCGGCCTTGTCCAGACGGCCGGGCTCGAAATCGAAGGCGTTGGCGGCGGCGTCGACGCAGGCGATGGCCTCCTCGGCCTCGACGAGCGTCCGGTCGATGGCCTCGGCGGCGGCGGAGAGCTTCTGCATAAGGGGATGCTCAGGGTCCGTACCCGCCTGCCCCGCCCGTTGCCGGGCGTGTTCGACGGCGCGCAGGGCGGCCGAGAGCTTCTGGGACAGCTTGTCCCCGCCCAGCTGGGTGCGGGCGTCGGCGAGGTCGCCGATGGCCTTTTCCGCGGCACCCAGTATGGCGCGCTCGCCGGCCAGGTTTGTCTCCTCATCGGCGCGCGGGTCCAGCGCATCGAGGTCGGCGAGGTTCTGCGTCAACTCCTCGGCATGGGCGGCCGCGTCGGCGGCGGCGGCCTTGAGATCGGAGACGGCGCGGTCGGCGACCTTCAGACGGTCGGCGGCACCGGCGACGCCGAGCAGCTGGGGCTGCAGGCCCCCGTAATTGTCCAGCAGGGCGCGATGGGTCCTCCAGTCCAGCAGACCGACGGTCTCGTGCTGGCCGTGCACCTCGACCAGCGCCTGCCCGATCTCGCGCAGGGCGGTCACGCCGGCGGGCTGATCGTTGACGAAGGCGCGGCTGCGGCCATCGGCGGCCACGGTGCGGCGCAGGATCAGCTCCTCGCCGGGGGCGACCTCGAAGCCGCGCTCGGCGATCATTTCCAGCAGGGCGGGATCGTCCGGGGCGGTGAAGACGGCGGTGGCCGAGGCCTGTTTGGCACCGGCGCGCACCAGTCCGGCGTCGGCGCGCGCGCCCAGGGCCAGGCCAAGGGCGTCGAGGATGATCGACTTGCCCGCTCCGGTCTCGCCGGTCAGCACGGTCAGGCCGCCCTCGACCTCGAGGTCGAGCGCCTCCACCAGCACGATGTCGCGGATGGAAAGGGCGGTCAGCATGGGCGCGGTCGGTCGAGGGTCACGGGACCGAAGGCGCGGCGGTCAGAATGAGGCAAGGCGAATCGATCTCTCTGGCGACGCCGGAGAATGCTGGCCTTTCGCCCCCCGGGTAAAGCCCGAGGTTAGCGGAACATATCGGAAACGTCAGCCCGGAATGATCCGACGCAGCCAGCTTTCCCGTTGCCCCGTCGGGGCGACGTCGGGCCGGCGACCGTCCTCGGTCAGCAGGGCGTAGGCCTCGGCGTACCAGGGGCTGCCCGGATAGTTGAAGCCCAGGACAGCGCCGTTGCGGGTCGCCTCTTCCTTGAGGCCGAGCGTCAGGTTGACCTCAACCAGCCGATACAGGGCCTCGGGCGTGTGCGAGGTGCGCTGGTAGGCCTCGTTGTCGATAACGGCCTTGTAGCGGTTGAGCGCCGCCAGCGGCTGGCCTGCGCGCTGGTAGTAGCGGCCGATGGCCATCTCCTTGCCGGCCAGCTGGTCGTTGACCATGTCGATCTTGACCGTGGCGTCGATGGCGTAGGACGTGCCGGGATAGCGGCGCTGAACATCCCTCAGTCCGTCCAGTGCCGCCTGGGCATAGCCCTGGTCGCGGCCCACGTCGGTGATCTGTTCGAAATTGCACAGGGCCTTCATGTAGAAGGCGTAGGGCGCGCTGGGATTGCCGGGGAACAGCTGGATGAACCGGTCCGATGCGGCGATGGCCTCGGCGTAATTGTTGTTCTGATAATAGGCGTAGATCTGCATCAGGATCGCGCGGCGCGACCACTCCGAATACGGATGCTGGCGCTCGACCTCCTGGAAATAGTCGATAGCGTCGGCCCAGCGCTTGCTCTGCATGCGTTGATAGCCGGTGTTGTAGAGCGCCTCGACGGGACGCTCCTCATAGGCCAGACGAGGGCGTTTGGGACCGCCGTTACAGGCCGAAATCGTCAGGGCTGAAACAGCCACGGTGGCCAGGATCAGGCCGGCGCGGAACTTGATAGCAGGCAAGGACGACCTCAAAATTCAAGCCGGCGAGCGCGAACCCGTCGGCGCCCCCGGAAACGAGACGCGATCTCTACACCAGCGGACTTGTCTGCGCCAATGCGCGAAACAGCCCTTAAAAAGACGCGTCGAGCCTTGTGGCGGGGCCGTCCGCTGGTATGTAGCGCGCCAGCGCCACGGCGGCATTCTCAGCCCGGCGATGACGGCGAAAGGATGACCGGACATGAAGCTGCTCTCTGGCAACTCCAACCGGACCCTGTCCCAGGCCATCGCGGCCCACCTCGACATGCCCCTGACCAAGGCCCAGGTGAAGCGGTTCGCCGACAATGAGGTGTTCGCCGTCATCGAGGAAAACGTTCGCGGCGAGGACGTCTTCGTCATTCAGTCGACCAGCTATCCTGCCAATGACAACCTGATGGAATTGCTGATCATGACGGATGCCCTCGTCAGGGCGTCGGCGAGGCGGATCACCGCCGTGATGCCCTATTTCGGTTATGCGCGGCAGGACCGGAAGACCGGCGGGCGCACGCCTATCTCGGCCAAGCTGGTGGCCAATATGATCACGCGGGCGGGGGCGCACCGCGTCCTGACAATGGACCTGCACGCAGGACAGATTCAGGGCTTCTTTGACATTCCGACCGACAACCTCGTCGCCACGCCCGTGCTGGCACAGGATATCAGGGATCGCTACCCGCGGGGCGATGACCTGATGATCGTCTCGCCCGATGTCGGCGGCGTGGTCCGCGCGCGGTCGCTGGCCTCGCGGCTCAATGCGGATCTGGCCATCGTCGACAAGCGCCGCGCCCGCGCCGGCGAAAGCGAGGTCATGAACATCATCGGGGATGTCGAGGGCCGACGCTGCATCCTGTTCGACGACATCGTCGATTCCGGCGGCACCCTGGTGAACGCTGCCAAGGCCCTGATGGACAAGGGGGCCACAGAGGTTTCCGCCTATATCAGCCACGGTGTGCTGTCCGGTCCGGCCGTCCAGCGTGTGACCGACGGGCCGCTCAAGGAACTGGTGATCACCGATTCCATCGAACAACCGCACGAAGTCCTGACCTGCGGAAAGATCCGCACGGTTTCGGTGGCGCCGCTGATCGGCGAGGCCATCCGGCGGATCGCAAACGAGGAATCGGTCTCCAAACTGTTCGACTGACCTGCGGACATTTGTCCGGGCCGCCTCAAAATGGCCGGTCGGGCGTCCTCTGCTCCACGACAGTCAGTTCGAGGAGATGTCATGCATTCGGCCACCCGGAGCAAAGGCCTTTCGCTTGCCGCCCTTTGTGCGGCGGCGCTTCTGGCAGGCTGCGCCTCAGGCAAGGCGGAGGCGGAGGCGGAAGCCATCCGTGTCACCGCAGAGGCTGCCGCCCTGGCCGCCCGCACACCGCCCGCGATCAGCCTGAATGAAGGCGTCGCCCGGGACGCGGCGGTCTATCTGGCGTTCGCCCGCGACCTCGCCACCCTTCGGGGAGGCTTCGAAAGCCCCGAGGCGATCCAGGCGGCGCTTCTCAAGGGGGCCGCCTATGAACCCGGCCAGATTTCCCGGGGCATGGTCGCCTATGCCTCGATCATCGCCCTTCAGTCGCCCGACTTCGTGGCCGGCGTGAACCAATACGGCGTCAATCCGGCAGGCCGGCAGAGGATGATCGCAGACATTGTCGCCGACCCGCGCACGGCCTCCTACCTGCCCGGAGCCGATTTGGCAGCAGGCCTGATCATGGCAACCCTGGACGTCGACATTGACGCCCTGAGCGCCGCGGCCAACTCGATCGAGAACGACGCCTATGCCATCCAGGCCGACGGCCGCAGATCCTGGGCCATCGCCCACGTCGCCGACCGTGAGGCCAGACTGGCGGGTGCCAAGGCCCTGTCGGGACAGCCCATGTCGCCGTCCGCGGCAGAGACGGCCCGGCTGTTTGCGGCCGCCAACACCGGGGGTGGACTGGGCGTCGCCGCCGGTCGCCGCCGTCAGCCTGCCTTTCCGCCGGTGGTGACCAATGCCCTGGCGCTCGCCGCGCTCGCTGCCCTGGGCGCGGGCGGCGAGGATGCGCACGCCAATACGGTCGCCCTGCAGTCCGAGCCGACCAGCCGCAACTGCCTGAATGAGTCAAAGCTCAACCTGTACCAATGCCTCGCCGCGTCGCGACCGAACTATGAGGACATGTTCTGTGTCGGTCGCCATATTGTGCGCGACCTGGCCACCTGCACGCGGGCTGCCGCCCTTCCTGCCGCCATTGTCACGGTGTCGGATGTTGTGCCGGTGGACGAGACGCCGCCGGTCATTGTCACGACACCGTTGGCCCCACCCCGGACCATGCCTGTTTCACCGACCCGGCAACGGGACATCGGAACAGTCCTGCCTGTTCCGCAGGGTCCGACGGGCCACTGATCCCGCAATCGTCCGGGTTGTCTGGCTGGCGGATTAGTGATCGGCAAACGATTCGCGTCGCGTTATAAGTGGTCCTGGAGTTTCGACGCCCCGAGACGGCGTCTTGCGTGTCCTGGGGAATTTCGCATGTTCATGGCCTATCCGCGCCGCGGTCTTTCGCTTGCCGCCGCCGCCGCCGCTGTTGTCCTGGCCAGCTGCGCCACGCCCGAGCCGGAGCCGGTGCCGGTACCACCGCCGCCTGTCGCGCCGCCTCCGGCCGTCAGCCTGAACGAAGGGGTGGCCCAGGCCGCGTCCATCTATGTCGCCTTCATGCGCGAGGCCGCCACCATCCACGCCGGCTTCGACAGCGCCGAGGCGATCCAGGCCGCAATCCGCAAGGGCGCGTCCTATGAGCCGGCACAGCTGTCGCGCGGCATGATCGCCTACGGCTCGATCCTGGCGTTGCAATCGCCGGAATTTGTCCAGGGCGTTCGCGCCTACGCCGCCGATCCCGCCCAGCGCCAGCAGATGATTGCCCGGATTCTCGCCGATCCCGCGACCGCCGCGACCTTCCCGGGCGCCGACGCGGCCGCGGGGCTGATAGTCGACACCATCGGCCGCGACTCATCGGCGATGCTGGTCATCGCCGACGCCGTCGAGGGCGACGCCTATACGATCCAGGAGCGCAATGATCCCCGCCGCCGCTGGGCGACCGTGCATATCGCTGATCGGGTCGCCCGCCTGGAGGGTGCCAAGTCGCTGTCCGCGGTGCAGATGCTGCCCTCGGCCGACGAATCGGCCCGTCTGTTCGCCGCCGCCAACAGCGGGTCCGGGTTGGGACTCGGTGCGGCTCGCTCGGGACCGCCCTATACCCCGGCCATCGTGCGCTCCCTGGCCATCGCCGCCCTGGCCGCCCTGGGAGCGGGAGGGGAAGAGGCCCGGGCCAATACCGAAGCCCTGGCAGTGGAGCAGAACAGCGAATTCTGCCTGAACATGTCCAAGCTGATGCTGTTCCAGTGCCTCGCCGCCTCGCGGCCGAGCTATGAGGACATGTTCTGCGTGGGCCGCCACGTGGCCCGCGACCTGGCCACCTGCACGGCCCAGAACATCACTCCCGCACCCGTGGACGTGCCCCAGACGGCGGTGGCCGGAGGCGCGCCCGATGCGGCAGCTGTCCAGACGCCCGTGGCCGCAGAAGCGGCAGCGGCGTCCGTCTCGGCGACGGCGGCATTGAACAACAGCCGCTGAGCTGTCGACAAGCGGTGCGTCAGGCTGTTGCGTCCCGGGGCGCTTGCGTGTAATGACCCGCGCTCTTGAATTCAGGGTCCCTAGACCCCGCCGCGAGGGCTGACTGGTCAGCGCGGCGTTTGTGTTGTTGAGGCGAGGCGATGGCCGAGATCATTCTGAACGTGGACGTCCGTGATGGCGTCGGCACCGGTGGCGCACGCGCCGCGCGTCGTGCGGGCATGGTTCCCGGCGTGCTGTACGGCGGCGACAAGGCCCCCGTCGCCATTGCTGTGAACGAGCGGGACTTCCGCAAGTCGCTCTACACCGGCAAGCTGCTGGGTCACCTGGTGACGCTGAAGTATGGCGACGAGAGCCAGCCGGTCATCGCACGCGACGTGCAGTTCGACCCCGTGTCGGACCGTCCGCTGCATTTCGACCTGATGCGCGTCGACGAGAAGCAGACCATCAAGATCGAAATCCCGGTTCACTTCATCAACCAGGACCAGTGCGAAGCCTTCCGTCAGGGCGGTTCGCTGGAAGTCGTGCGTCACTCGGTCGAGGTGAAGGTCCGTGCGGATCACATCCCGGAGGACCTGATCGTTGACCTGGCCGGCCACAAGATGGGCGACACCATCCGCTGGACCGACCTGAAGGGTACGAAAGACGTCGAGCCGACGATCACCGACCGTGACTTCGTGATCGCCTCGATCAAGACCTCTTCGGCCGCCATCTCGGCCGCCGCCGACGAAGCCCACGATTCTGAAGTCGCCGCTGAAGCCGAAGCCGCCGAGGTCGAAGCCACCGAGCAGGGCGAAACCGCTGCGGAAGACACCGCCGAGGGCTGATAGCCTCTCGACAACCTGTTACTGGAACGGCCCCATCCGGCAACGGACGGGGCCGTTTCCTTATCCGGACCTCGCGCCATGATCATCATCGCCGGCCTGGGCAATCCGGGCCCCAAATACCAGGGCAACCGCCACAACATCGGCTTCATGGCCGTCGACGAGATCGCCTCGCGCTGGCGGTTCGGGCCCGAACGGGCCAAATTCCAGTCGGTCATCCGCGAGGGCGAGGTCGAGACCACGAGCGGGCCGGTCAAGGTTCTGCTGATGAAGCCCCAGACCTTCATGAACGAAAGCGGCCGGGCGGTCGGCGAGGCCGTGCGCTTCTACAAGGTCCAGCCATCGGCGGTGATTGTCTTCCACGACGAGATCGATCTGGCTCCCGGCCGGTTCCGCATGAAAACCGGCGGGGGGGCGGCAGGCCAGAATGGGGTCCGTTCGCTGATCAGCCAGTTGGGTCCCGATTTCCGTCGAGCACGCATGGGTGTCGGCCATCCCGGCGAGAGCCACCTGGTCATGCCGCACGTGCTCGGCGATTTCCACAAGGCCGACAAGGCCTGGCTGGACCCGATGCTCGCCGCTGTGTCTGACGCCCTGCCCTTCGCCCTCGGCGGAGATGATGAGCGCTATCAGGCCGAGGTCATGCGTCTGGCTCCAGCACCGAAATTCAGCCCGCGACAGGTGGCGCGCGGCGAGGACTGACCGCCACCTTGTCTGACGCCGCGCGCCCGGATAGACCGCGCCCAGTCTTCAAGGACACCGCCATGCTTCTCCGCGCCCTCGTCTCCACCGCCGCCCTGCTGATGCTCGCAGCCTGCAACTCCGGCGACCGCGCACCCGCACCCGGTGCCCCGACGGTCACAGTCGCCGATGCCCTGTGCCGGCCGACGCCGAGGGGGCGACAGACGACCGGCTGCTACCTGACCCTCACGGCCAGCGGCGCGGACCGGCTGGTTTCGGTGGAAAGCCCAGACGCCAATATCGTCCAGATCCATGAGAGCCGGATGGAGAGCAACATGATGATGATGCAGCAGATGCGGGACGGCATGCCCCTGGCCGCCGGACAGGCCACGGTGCTGGCACCGGGCGGCAATCATCTGATGCTTCTGGGTGTGAAGGAGCCACTGGCCGTGGGCGATACGGTCACCCTGAAGCTGATCTTCGCCACGGCGGCCCCCGTCGAGGTGACGGCGACGGTCGCGCAGCCCGCTGCGTCGGAATACGACCAGGCCGCCGCCCATTGACGGCCCCGTGACTCCCGAGCCTGACAAACCGGCCACGACCCGCTAAAGGCTCGCGTTCATCCATTTGCATTGCCGCCGTCAACGGACCGGACCCGCGTCCAACCGTTGATCAGGCTTCAGGAACCGCCCCCAGCCCATGGCCCTTAAAGTCGCGATCGTCGGCCTGCCCAACGTCGGCAAGTCCACCCTGTTCAACGCCCTGACCAAGACGGCGGCGGCCCAGGCCGCCAACTATCCGTTCTGCACCATCGAGCCGAACACCGGCGACGTGGCGGTGCCCGAGCCGCGACTGGACGCGTTGGCGGCCATTGCGGGATCGAAGGAGATCATCCCCTCGCGGATCACCTTCGTCGACATCGCCGGCCTGGTGCGGGGCGCGTCCAAGGGCGAAGGTCTGGGGAACCAGTTCCTCGCCAACATCCGCGACTGCGATGCCGTGGCCTTCGTGGCGCGCTGCTTCGTCGACGACGACATCACCCACGTCGAGAATCGCATCGACCCCATCAGCGACCTCGAAATCATCGAGACCGAGCTGATGCTGGCCGACCTCGAGAGTCTCGAGAAGCGCGTCGTCAACGTGGAGAAGAAGGCCAAGGGCGGCGACAAGGATGCCCAGCAGACCCTCCGCCTGATCAATCTGGCCCTGACGCCACTCCGCGCCGGCAAGCCCGCCCGCGTGGTCAAGGTCGACAAGGAGGACGAGAAGGCGTGGCACATGCTGCAACTGCTGACCTCCCTCCCCGCCCTGTATGTGTCGAACGTCGACGAGGACTCAGCCGACAAGGGCAATGAACTGTCCGACCAGGTCGCCACGCGTGCCGCCGCCGACAATGCCAAGGCCGTGGTCATTTCGGCCAAGATCGATTCCGAACTGGCGGTCCTGGACGCCGCCGAACAGGCCGAGTTCCTCGAGAGCCTCGGTCTGGCCGAGCCCGGCCTGAACCGTCTGATCCGCGAGGCCTATGCCCTGCTGGGTCTTCAGTCCTATTTCACCGTCGGCCCCAAGGAAGCGCGGGCCTGGACCATACCGATCGGGGCCACCGCGCCGCAGGCCGCCGGGGTGATCCACACCGATTTCGAAAAGGGCTTCATCCGCGCCGAGACGATCGCCTTCGACGACTTCGTCACGCTCAAAGGCGAGGCGAAAGCACGCGAGGCCGGCAAACTGCGCGCCGAGGGCAAGGCCTATGTCGTCAAGGACGGCGACGTGATGAACTTCCTGTTCAACTAGGCGGCTTCACCGCGGGCTTCGGCACCGGACAGCGCGCCAGCCTGACGACCGCGCTGTTCCGGTTCAGCCAGGTCAGCCGCATGTCGTCGCCCTGGACGGCCATCCGGACCCGCTCACTGGAGGTCTGGCCGTCGGCGGCGCAGGCCAGGGAAACCTCATAGCCATCAGCCACCTGGCTGACGGTCACAATCCCGCAACTGTTCTCATGGCCCTCGAAGCGTGTCGTGCTGATGGCGATGGGCCGCTGCGCCCCGGCGGGATTGACGCACCAGGCGCGGTTGGCCGCCCACAGACCGACGAAGGTCTGCGGGCCAGAGCCCGGCATGATCGAGCCGACGCCCGGCGGCGGGGTCGGGGGCGGTGCCTCGGCCTCGGGCGTGTTGATCGGCGCGGCCGGCGCTGTCGGGGGATTGACCCGGGACTGACCGCAGGCCGGGAGGGCAAACAGGGCAAACAGGACGACGCGGTGCAGGATCATCCCTGGCAAACGCGGTTCCGCGGCGTCGGCTCCATACCTCGCGTCGATCACGAATTCGCGGTCACCCTTGCATCCGCTGCAAGAGTTTGCGACCGGTTCGCTTGTGTCGAGAACAAGGGGGCGTCCCGCATGACTCAGAGCACCAATCCATGGGCAATCCAGGCGGACCCGCTGGCCCGGGACATTACCGCCGTCCTCAAACGCATGGGCGGTTCAGCCCATCAGCGCGATGTGGTCCAGTGCGTGGCGGCGATGAAACGTCAGCGTGGCGAGACCGTGGCCCAGGACCTGGCGAACCGGATCGTCGAGGTGTTCGAGAAATACCGCGACCTGTTCTTCCAGCCCTTCGGTGAAGGCTCGATGCGCTGGGCGCTGCAACCCGGCGTCGCCTGAACCCATCCGGCCCGGGCCAACGAAAAGGCGCGCATCCGGCAGGATGCGCGCCTTCGTCGTTTCAGATGCCGTCAGCCTCTAGAAGCGGCGAACGTAGCTCAGGCCGTAGGTGTCGAGTTCACCGCCGTTGTCGTCGGTGAAGTCGCGGCGGGTCCAGTCGGCGCGGACGCCGTTGCGGCCGTCGAAGAAGTAGTTGGCACCGGCGCCGTAGTTGACGCTTTCGCCGTCCTCGGTGGCGGTGAAGCCGGCGACGTCGGCCTTGATCTGCGTCGTGCCGTAGCCGACGCGACCGAACAGTTCGAGGTTCGGGCTGATCGGCAGGGTGCCGACCACATAGGCGGCGGCGTCGTATTCATGGGACAGCTTGCCGTTCACGCCGCCGACCGTGATGTCGTCATCCTTGACGCCGAACGATGCTTCGCCCTCGACGCCGACATAGCGGTTGAATTTGGCGTTCAGACGGCCGGTGATGGCCCCCAGGTCGGCGTCGTTGCCGTCGAGCACAGTGTAGCCGACCGAGCCGGTTACTTGCGGTGCAGAGATGGTTTGAGCCATGGCCGGCGCGGCGAGAAGAGTCAGAGCGGCCGTGGCGAGAAGAACGTTACGCATTTTTGTATCCTACAGATGTGGCAACCAAAGGCTGCCAGCCCCATCCAGCGGGGACACAAATGGGTGGGCGCAGGCTCCGTTCCAGAGGCGTTTCGATACATGCCGACAACTGTGTGACGCGAGGCACAGACCGCGTTACATCAACTCAGGCATCTTCGTGGCGACGCCGGCGACGATCGGTCAGCGGTCCTTCTCGCGCTCCGTGCCGGCGCGGGCATGCAGGGCGGCCTGGGCCGCCGCCAGCCGGGCGATCGGCACGCGGTAGGGCGAGCAGCTGACGTAGTCGAGGCCGACGTCCTCGCAGAAGGCGATCGACGACGGGTCTCCGCCGTGCTCGCCGCAGATGCCCATCTTGATGCCCGGCCGCGCCGCCCCGCCCCGCTCGGCGGCGATGCGGATCAGATCGCCGACGCCGTCCTGGTCGAGACGGACGAAGGGATCGGTCTCGAAGATACCCTTGTCCATATAGGCCTGCAGGAAGCGGCCGGAGTCGTCCCGGCTGATGCCGAAGGTGGTCTGGGTCAGGTCATTGGTGCCGAAGGAGAAGAATTCCGCGTATGCGGCCAGGTCGGCGGCGCGCAGGGCGGCGCGCGGCAGTTCGATCATCGTGCCGACCAGATAGTCGACGCGGTCATCGGCCTCGGCGAAGACGGCCTCGGCCGTGCGGTCGGTCAGTTCGCGGAGGTATTTCATCTCCAGACCGAGCGCGACCAGCGGGTGCATGATCTCGGGGATGGGGGCCTCCGCCGCCGTCTCCTTCACGACCAGCGCCGCCTCGAGAATGGCGCGGACCTGCATCTCGTAGATCTCGGGATAGGCGACGCCGAGCCGGCAGCCGCGGTGGCCGAGCATGGGGTTGGTCTCGTGCAGCTCCTTCGCGCGGCGCTTCAGCTTGGCGGCGTCCAGCCCCTGGGTGATCGCCAGGGCGTCGATCTCGGCGTCGGTGTGGGGGATGAATTCGTGCAGCGGCGGATCCAGCAGGCGCACCGTCACCGGCAGGCCGGCCATGATGGTGAACAGCTCGACGAAATCGGCCTTCTGGAACGGCGCGATCTTCGCCAGGGCCAGGCGGCGGCCGGCCTCGTCGTCGGCCAGGATCATCTCGCGCACGGCGGCGATGCGGGCGTCGTCGAAGAACATGTGCTCGGTCCGGCACAGGCCGATGCCCTCGGCGCCGAAGCCGCGCGCGGTGCGGGCGTCCAGCGGGGTCTCGGCGTTGGCGCGGACCTTCAGACGACGCACCTTGTCGGCCCAGGCCATCAGGGTCTGGAAATCGCCGGTCAGCTCGGGCTCGATCATGGCCACGGCCCCGTCGAGCACCTCGCCCTTCGAGCCGTCGATGGTGATGATCTCGCCGGCCTTGAAGGTCCGGCCGCGGGCGGTGAAGGTCCCGGCCTTGTCGTCGATCGACAGCTCATTGATGCCGCAGACGCAGGGCCGGCCCATGCCGCGGGCGACGACCGCCGCGTGGCTGGTCATGCCGCCCCGGGCCGTGAGGATGCCGCGCGCGGCGTGCATGCCGTGGATGTCCTCGGGCGAGGTTTCCTCGCGCACCAGGATGACGGCGTCGCCCAGCTGCGACAGGCGCTCGGCCTCATCGGCGTCGAACACGATCCTGCCCGTGGCCGCGCCCGGAGAGGCGGGCAGGCCGGCGGCGACGACGGTCCGGACCGCGTTGGGGTCCAGGGTGGGGTGCAGCAGCTGGTCCAGCGCCGAGGGTTCGACGCGGGAGATGGCCTCCTCCTGCGAGATCACGCCCTCGGCGGCCAGATCGACGGCGATCTTGAGCGCCGACTTGGCGGTGCGCTTGCCGTTGCGGGTCTGCAGCATCCACAGCCGGCCCTGTTCGACCGTGAACTCGATGTCCTGCATGTCGCGGTAGTGGCTCTCGAGCCGGCCGACGACCTCGACAAATTCGGCGAAGACGACCGGCATGGCCTCTTCCATTGAGGGGGCGGTCTCGCCCATCTCCTCGCGACCGATCTTCGTCAGCGACTGGGGCGTGCGGATGCCGGCGACGACGTCCTCGCCCTGGGCATTGATCAGGAACTCACCGTACAGCCGGGCCTCGCCGGTCGACGGGTTGCGGGTGAAGGCGACGCCGGTGGCCGAGGTGTCGCCCATATTGCCGAACACCATCGACTGGACATTGACCGCCGTGCCCCAGCTTTCGGGGATGTCGTGCATGCGGCGATAGAATTTGGCCCGGTCGTTCATCCAGCTGGCGAAGACGGCCGAGACCGCGCCCCACAGCTGGTCATTCGGATCCTGCGGGAAGGGCTGGCCGAGCCGGTCCTCGACCACCGCCTTGTAGTCGGCGACGACCTTTTCCCAGTCACCGGCCGTCAGGTCGGTATCGATGGTGATGCCCAGACGGTCCTTGTGGTCGTCCAGAACCCCCTCGAAATCGTCGTGCGAGAGGCCGAGGACGACGCTGGAATACATGGTGATGAAGCGGCGATAGCTGTCGAAGGCGAAGCGACGGTCGCCGGACAGGGCGGCGAGGCCCTCGACCGTCTCGTCGTTGAGGCCGAGGTTGAGGACGGTGTCCATCATGCCCGGCATGGAGGCGCGGGCCCCCGAGCGGACCGAGACCAGCAGCGGATTCTTCGGGTCGCCGAAGGTCTTGCCGACGACGGCCTCGACCTTTGCCAGGCCCGCGGCGACCTGGGCCGCCAGGGCGTCCGGCCAGGTCTGGCCACTGGAATAGTAGTGGACGCAGGCTTCGGTGGTGATGGTGAAGCCGGGGGGGACCGGCAGGCCGAGCGAGGACATCTCGGCCAGGTTCGCGCCCTTGCCGCCGAGCAGGTTCTTCATCGACGCGTCGCCGTCAGCGGAACCGCCGCCGAAGCCGTACACCCACTGAGTCATCGCGCAGTCCTTGAGACCTGTCGTATCCGGCCTGACTAACGTGCTGCGCCCGCGAAGGCGAGGCCGGGGTCGTAACAAAGCGTGAGCGGATATGGCGTTCCGGATACCGGGCAGCCGTCTTCGCCCCGCCGCGCAGGCGCGGCAGGTCGAGCGGGAGGCGTGGGAGACGTGGGCGAAGCGCCCGGGCCTTCGCCCGGAAAAGCGTAGAAAAATACCGTTTCGACGAAGACAGGACGCTCCGCGCGGACGGTTTTCCGGAAGCTTGCGTCGGGTGGCCGTGTTCGGGCCTTACCGCAGCGCCTCCGGCGGGCAGGTCGGGCGACGATCCCGATCCCTGGAACGACCTGGGTATCCCCCCCGGCCCTCCACCCCGGCCGGATGACCCTCAGGAGGTCCCCGGTCCGGTCCGGCCCCGCTGTTCGCACAGCGAGCCCCGCTCCCTCCGCTCCCGCCGCCGCTTCGGTTCGCCGGCCGAGCGAGCCTCCCGGTGCGACGGGACGGGGAGAGTGTCGCACGGGGCGTAGATGCGGCTGGGAGATGACGCTAATGGTCTGGCTATCGCACGTAAAAACAGCGGGTTAGTTGGGCGAGGTCGTCTGGCTGGCGGCGAATGGCGCGCATTGTCTCCTCCCTGTCGCCGGAGGCGATGGGGAGGGGGACCCCGAAGGGGTGGAGGGGCGCCGGTCCGCGCTCCCTCCTTCTACCCCTCCACCGCTACGCGGTCCCCCTCCCCATTCGCTGCGCGAACAGGGAGGAGACGGGAGGTGTCCCGGGTCCCCGCCTTCGCGGGGATGCACGGATGACAGGGGGCCGTGTCGATGCGGATCTGGATCAAGCTAACCCGCTCTTAACCGCGATGATTCACCAATCGGCCTTCAAGCAGTACGGGGCCGACCATCCATGTCCGAGTTGAAGACCGACGTCGTCATGAGGGGCGACTGTATCGCGGTGTTGCGGTCCCTGCCCGACGCCTGCGTGGACATGGTCTTCGCCGACCCGCCGTATAATCTGCAGCTGGGCGGCGACCTGCTGCGGCCGGACAACAGCCTGGTCGACGCGGTCGATGACGACTGGGACAAGTTCGACAGCTTCGCCGCCTATGACGCCTTCACCCGCGAATGGATGGCCGAGTGCCGCCGGGTGTTGAAACCGGAAGGCTCGATCTGGGTGATCGGCAGCTATCACAACGTCTTCCGCCTGGGCACGGCGATCCAGGATCTGGGCTTCTGGGTGCTGAACGACATCATCTGGCGCAAGTCCAACCCCATGCCGAATTTCAAGGGCACCCGCTTCACCAACGCCCACGAGACCCTGATCTGGGCCGCCCGCAGCCGGGACCAGAAGCGCTACACCTTCAACTATGACGCCCTGAAGGCCTTCAACGAGGACGTCCAGATGCGGTCCGACTGGACCCTGGCCCTGTGCACCGGCGAGGAGCGGATCAAGGACGCCGAAGGCCGGAAGGCGCATCCGACCCAGAAGCCCGAGGGTCTGCTGCACCGGGTGCTGATGGCGGCGACGCGGCCCGGCGACGTGGTGCTGGACCCCTTCTTCGGCACCGGCACCACGGGGGCCGCGGCCAAGCGGCTGGGCCGCCACTACATCGGCATCGAGCGCGACGAGACCTATGCCAAGGTGGCGGAGAAACGGATCAAGGCGGTGATCCCGGCCTCGCCCGAGGATCTGGTCGTCATGGGCTCGAAGCGGGCCGAGGTGAAGGTGCCGTTCGGGGCGCTGGTCGAGGCCGGCCTGCTGTCGCCGGGCGACAAGCTGTACTGCCCCAAGGGCGATCGCGAGGCGCGGGTCCGGGCCGACGGGTCGCTGGTCGCGGGCGAGCTGAGCGGCTCGATCCACAAGATGGGGGCGCTGTTCGAGAACGCACCCGCCTGCAACGGCTGGACCTACTGGCGATTCAAGACAGACCAGGGCCTGAGGTCGATCGACACCCTGAGGGCCGAGGTCCGCGCCGGGATGCAATGAGCGGAAGCGGACATTGACGCAGCGGTAACCCGCGCACTTCGCACAGGAAAAACCTGCGTTTCGGGAACCTCGCAGGGGCCGGATTGTTGAATCCGTCGGCGTCCCCGCCTCGGGATGTCGGGAGCTACCGCCATGAAGATCGCGCAAGTCACGCCGCTGTACGAAGCCGTGCCGCCGAGGCTGTACGGCGGCACAGAGCGCGTGGTCGCCCATCTGACCGACGCCCTCGTCGATCTGGGGCATGACGTGACCCTGTTCGCCTCGGCGGACGCCGGGACGCGGGCGCGTCTGGTGCCGGTGCGGGATCAGGCGATCCGGCTGGACCCCGCCCCGCTGAAGTCCGATCTGGCGGCGCATATGGTGATGCTGGCCGAGGTGCTGAAGCGCGCCGACGACTTCGACGTGATCCATTTCCACACCGACATGATCCAGTTTCCGATGTTCGGACGCCATGCCGACAAGACGCTGACCACGCTGCACGGACGGCTGGACATGAAGGATATCGGCGGCGTCTACGAGCGCTGGCCCGAGTTCGGCCTGGTGTCGATCTCCGACGACCAGCGCCGGCCCCTGCCGCTGGCCAACTGGAAGGCCACAGTGCACCACGGCATGCCGGGCGAGACCTATCGCTTCTCGCCGAAGTCGGAGGGCTACCTCGCCTTCCTGGGCCGGATCTCGCCCGAGAAGCGGCCGGACCGGGCCATCCGGATCGCCACGGCGCTGAACCGGCCGCTGAAGATGGCGGCCAAGGTCGATGCGGCCGACAAGGCCTATTGGGAGACGGTCATCAAGCCGATGATCGACGGCAATCCGCTGATCGAATTCGTCGGCGAGATCGGCGACCATCAGAAGTCCGCCTTCCTGGGCGGAGCGGACGCGCTGCTGTTCCCGATCGACTGGCCGGAGCCCTTCGGCCTGGTGATGATCGAGGCCATGGCCTGCGGCACGCCGGTCGTGGCCTTCCGCTGCGGCTCGACGCCCGAGGTCATTGAGGACGGCGAGACCGGCTTTCTGGTCGATACGCTGGAACAGGCCGTCGCGGCTGCCGGCCGGGCGCATCTGCTGGACCGCGAGGCCATCCGGGCGCGCTTTGACCTGCGCTTCTCGGCCACGGCCATGGCCCGGCGCTATCTGGACGTCTACGGCGACCTGCTGGCCAAACGCCCTTTCGCGGAAGAACCGTTGGCGGATGTGGTGACGCCGATGCGGGCACATGAGGGCCGCAGCTTCGCGATCACCGGCTGATCGCAGCTGAACCGCCCGCGACTTTGGCCATTACCGTACCGGGGGGCCATCATGCGTCCCCATTCGGGTGAAACCTTCAGGTCCTCCTGAAACCACCCATGGAGCCCCGATGGACGACGCCTATTCCGTTCAGACCACCGCCGCCGAGACCGCGGAAGCCGACGGGCTGGAAGGGCTGATGGCGTTGAAGGACGCCGACACCTTCGCGGTCGCCGACGGCTGGGGCGACATGAAGGGCGGGGCCGACGGCCTGTTCGACCACGACACGCGCATCCTGTCGCGGCTGGTGCTGACCGTCGGTCTGGCGCGGCCGTCGCGGCTCAGTTCCGGGGTCAGCCAGGACAACGTCTTCTTCACCTGCCATTCGACCAACCGGCCGCTGCCGCCCATGGGCGGGCGCTCGGCCCCGGCGGGCGTGCTGCACATCGAGCGACGACGCTTCGTCCGGGACCGGCGCCTGTTCGAGCGGGTGCGGATCGTCAACCACGGCATCGAGGATGTCCTGCTGCCGCTGGCGGTCGATTTCGCCGCCGATTTCGCCGACATCTTCGAGGTCCGGGGGACCCTGCGCGAGAAGCGCGGAACGACCGAGGTGCCGACCCACGACGGTCGGCGGGTGACGTTCGGCTATGTGGGGCGGGACGCCGTGCGCCGCACCAGCTGCCTCGCCTTCTCGGAGCCGCCGGCCCGGCTGAACGGATCGCGGGCCGAGTTCATGTTCAGCCTGCCCAAGGGCAAGCGCAGCGATCTCTATATCGAATGCGGCCCCGACTCCTGCGATCAGCCGGACGAGTCGCGCTTCCGCCTGAACGCCCTGCAGGCGCGGGTGGCGATGCGGACCCGGCGGCGGCGCGGAGCCTCGCTGAGGGGGCCGCGCAGTCCGCGGTTCAATGACTGGCTGGACCAGAGCCGCGCCGACGTCGCCCTGCTGACCACCGACCTGCCGACCGGGCCCTACCCCTATGCGGGCGTGCCGTGGTTCTCGACGCCGTTCGGGCGCGACGGGATCATCACCGCCTGGCAGATGCTGTGGCTGGACCCGTCCCTGGCCAGGGGGGTGCTGACCTATCTGGCCCTGCGCCAGGCGACGGCGTTTTCGGCCTTCCAGGACGCGGCCCCCGGCAAGATCATGCACGAGACGCGGGGCGGCGAGATGTCGGCCCTCGGCGAGGTGCCGTTCGGCCTCTATTACGGCGGGGTCGACACCACCTGTCTGTTCGTGGCCCTGGCCGGAGCCTATGCCCGGCGGACCGGGGATTTCGCCCTGATCCGCGCGCTCTGGCCCAATCTGGTCGCCGCCACGGGCTGGATGAAGGACCATGGCGACATCCAGGGCGACGGTCTGATCCGCTACCAGCGCGGGGCCGAGACGGGTCTGTCCAACCAGGGCTGGAAGGACAGCGAGGATTCCATCTTCCACACCGACGGCCGTTTCCCCAGGGGACCGGTCGCGCTGCTGGAGGTGCAGGGCTACGCCTATGCGGCCTGGCAGGCGATGGCGGATCTGGCGGCGACCCTGGGCGATGACCGGCAGGCGGAATGGGCGGGTCAGGCCGCGCGGGTCCGGGCCCTGGTCGAGGACCGGTTCTGGATGGAGGACGAGGGCTTCTACGCCATCGCCCTGGACGGGGACGGCGAGCCGTGCCGGTCGATCGGCTCCAATGCGGGCCATCTGCTGTTCACCGGTCTGCCGTCGCCGGAGCGGGCGAAACGGGTGACGAAGCGGTTGCTGGGAGCCGAGTTCCGCTCCGGCTGGGGCGTGCGGACGCTGGCCACGGGTCAGGCGCGGTTCAATCCGATCAGCTATCACAACGGCTCGGTCTGGCCCCACGACACGGCCATGGCGGCGGCGGGCATGGCCCGCTACGGCGAGCGTCGGGCGGTGGCGCTGCTGCTGGGCGAGATCTACGCCTCGGCGACCCATTTCCACCTGCGTCTGCCCGAGCTGTTCTGCGGCTTCGAACGTCTGCCGGGTGAGCCGCCGATCGCCTATCCGGTCGCCTGCCTGCCCCAGGCCTGGGCGGCGGGGTCGGTGTTCCTGATGCTGCAATCGGCCCTGGGCATCAGCATCGACGCCGTCAACGGCGTGGTCGAGATCGACGATCCGGTGCTGCCGGCCGGGATCGAACGCCTGAATGTGACCAATCTTCAGGTCGGGGACGGGGTCGTGGACCTGTCGTTCCAGCAGATGGGCAACCATACGGTTGTCATTCCGAAGCGCCGCGAGGGGTCGGTGTCGGTGCGGACGGTCCGCTAGGCGAGAGCGCGCTCCAGCGCCTTGCGGAAGACGGTCGGCAGGGAGCCCAGCGCCGCGTCCGGATCGGTCCAGAGAAAATCGCCGGTGCCGGTCGCCGTCCGCACGGACAGGGTCAGCGAGAAATGGGTGAAGACGTGCTCGATCGCGCCCGCGTCCTGCCAGTCGGCGACCACCGGCGGCGAGGCGGCCGTTGCGTCCATGGACCAGTCGGACGTCGGCAGCCCGGTCATGCCACCCAGCAGGCCCTTGTCCGGGCGGCGGACCAGAGCCACCCGCCCGGCGGGGTCGCGCAGGACCCAGGCGGTTCCCGTGCGGTGCGGCCGCTCGGCCTTTTTCGTCTTGAGGGGATAGCGTTCAGGCGCGCCCGACCGGAAACCGGCGCACCAGCGGGTCAGCGGGCACCGCTCGCAGGTCGGCCTGCCGGGGCGGCAGACGGTGGCACCGAGGTCCATCAGGGCCTGGGCCCAGTCTCCGGGACGATCGTCCGTCACACACGACCCGGCCAGCCGCTTCAGCTCCGGTTTCGCGGCGGGCAGCGGCGTCTCGACGGCGAAAAGGCGGGCCATGACGCGCTCGACATTGCCGTCGACGACGTTGGCGGCGCGGCCGAAGGCAATGGCCGCAACGGCGGCGGCGGTATAGGCCCCGACCCCCGGCAGGGCCAGCAGGCCCGCCTCCGTGTCCGGAAAGACGCCGCCATGGTCCCGGGCCACGGCGCGGGCGCAGGCCAGCAGGTTGCGGGCGCGGGCGTAGTAGCCGAGGCCGGCCCAGGCGGCCATGACGTCGCTGTCCCCGGCCGCGGCGAGGTCCGAAACGGTCGGCCAGCGGGCCGTGAAACTGTGGAAATAGGGCGTGGCGTGCGGGGTGGTGGTCTGCTGCAACATGACCTCGGACAGCCAGACCCGGTAAGGCTCGGGTGCCGCAGCCCCGGGCGTGGCGCGCCAGGCGAGGGTGCGGCCATGGGCGTCATACCAGTCCAGCAGGGCCGCGCGGAAGGCGGGCAGGTCGGCGGGCGGGTGAACCGGGACGGGGAGCATCGACCGCGCTATAACCCGGAAATGCGCCGCACGCTCCCCACCGACGCCGAGGTCCGCGAAATCCTGTCGCGCAAGCGGACGCGTCCGGTGCCCCGAACCGCGCCCAAGGCCGGCCGGGCCCTGCAGGGGTTGATCAAGGAGCTGGATGCCAAATTCGGCCGCGGGGCCCAGGCGCTCGAGCCGCGCTGGCGCGAGATCGTCGGCGACCGGCTGGCGCGGGTCACGCGACCGCAGAAACTGACCAAGGGACGCGGCGGCGCGGGCGGCACGCTGGAACTGCGCGTGGCGGGGCCCGCCGCCCTGCTGGTGCAGCATCAGTCGGAAGACATCCTGGCGCGGGTCAATCTGTTCCTCGGGGCCGGCAGTGTCGACAAGCTGCGGATCGCACAGGGGCCGGTGAAACCGCCCTCGGACATCGCGGCCCCGCCAAGGCCGCGACGGGCGGCACCGCCACTGGCCGCCCAGGACGAGGCGGCACTGAAAGCCGCTGTCGCGGATGCACCCGACAGTCTGAAAGGGCCGCTGGAACGGCTGGGCCGCGCCGTTCTGGGTGACCCCCTGAAAGGCCGCGACCGCGCGGGGCGTTGACAAAACTTTGCCGTTTCTGTTCTCGACAGTGGCAGGACACGCGCGATCGCGGGGAATCGCGCGATGCTTCCCAGATTCACACCGCCCGTTGAGGATGACGCCATGAGCGCCCAGACCAAATACGCCGCCATGAGCCGCCGCGCGGCGATGACTGCCGCCGCCATGGCCGCCATGGCCACACTGGCCGGCTGCGGCGGCGGGGGCGCGGGTGGAACCGCCGAGGGTGACATGGCCCTGGGTGCCGCCGAGGGGGCCAAGGTCACCGTGGTGGAATATGCCTCGGTCACCTGCCCGCACTGTGCCGCATGGCAGGAAGCGACCTGGCCGGCGTTCAAGGCCGCCTATGTCGACACCAACAAGGTCCGTTACGTCTTCCGTGAACTGCCGACCCCGCCCGCGAACGTCGCGGTGGCCGGCTTCATGATCGCCCGCTGCGCCGGCGAGGACAAATATTTCGACGTCATCCACGGCATCATGGCGAGCCAGGCCGAATGGCGTGCGGGCGTCAATCCGCGCGACACCCTGTTCCGCGTCGGCAACGGCGCCGGCCTGAACAACCAGCAGATCGAGACCTGCATCAAGGATCCGGCCAATCTGAAGGCGTCGGAGGAGCGTTCGAACGCCGCCATGAAGGCCGGCGTCACCGGCACGCCCGCCTTCTTCGTCAACGGCGTCCAGGTGATCTCGCCCGGAGAAGAGGGTGCGACCATGGCCGATCTGTCGAAGGCCATCGACGCCGAGCTGGCGAAGGGCTGAGCGGGCCGGTGCGTCCGTCGCGTTTCCTGCTGATCCTGGCGCTGGCGATCGCGGCCCCGGTGGCCACGGCGTCGGTGCCGGCGGTCGCGACCGAGCCGGTCGCGGCCGTGACGGCGGCGGACCGCAGCATCGGCCGCGCCGACGCCCCGGTGACGGTGATCGAATACGCCTCGTTCGCCTGCCACCACTGCGCTGACTGGCATATGTTCGTCTATCCGGTGTTCAAGACCCGGTTCATCGACACGGGTCAGGTCCGGCTTGTGTTCCGCAACCTGCCGACGCCGCCGGAAGAGATGTCCCTGCCGGCGGCCGCGCTGGCGCGCTGTGCGGTGCCCGACCGCTTCTTCGACGTCGCGGCCCGTCTGATGCATGGCCAGCAGGCCGTTCTGAACGGCGGCACGGTGGACGCCTGGTATGCACCGGCCATTGCGGTCAGCGGCCGGACCCGGGCCCAGATCGACGCCTGTGCGGCGACGCCCGCGACCCGGGCGGCGATCAACCGGGACATCGACAGCGCCGTCGCCGCCGATGCGACCACCACCCCGGCCTTCTTCGTCAACGGGCGCCGGGTGACGGATCGAACGCTGGGCGGGCTGGAGGTCGCGATCCGGGCGGCCGCGCCCGACCGTTGACCGCGTAGGAACCGATGCAGTTCCAGCGCCTCCGGCTCGTGGGCTTCAAATCCTTCGTCGATCCCGCCGAGGTGCATATCGAACCCGGCCTGACCGGTGTGGTCGGCCCCAACGGCTGCGGCAAGTCCAATGTGCTGGAAGGCCTGCGCTGGGTCATGGGGGCGAACTCGGCCAAGGCCATGCGCGGCCAGGGCATGGACGACGTCATCTTCGCCGGTGCCGCCGACCGGCCGCCGCGCAACCACGCCGAAGTCCAGCTGACCATCGACAACGCCCAGCGCCGGGCGCCCCAGCCCTTCACCGACAGCCCGATGCTGGAGGTGTCGCGCCGCATCGACCGGGGTCAGGGCTCGACCTATCGCATCAACGGCAAGGAGGTGCGGGCGCGGGACGTGCAGCTGCTGTTCGCCGACGCCTCGACGGGTGCCAACTCCCCCGCCCTCGTCCGGCAGGGCCAGATCAGCGAGCTGATCGCGGCCAGGCCGCAGAACCGCCGCCGCATCCTCGAGGAGGCCGGCGGCGTGGCCGGTCTGCATACGCGCAGACACGAGGCGGAGCTGCGCCTGAAGGCGGCCGAGACCAATCTCGACCGGCTGGACGACATCGGCCGCGAGCTGGAGACGGCCTTGACGCGGTTGAAGCGCGAGGCGCGGCAGGCGGAGCGGTACAAGAAGATTTCGGCCGAGATCCGGGCCCTGCAGGCCGCCCTGCTGTTCGTGCGCTGGAACGACGCCCGGTTGGTGGCGGAAGGCGCGGCGCAGGAACTGGCAGACGCCGAGCGCGCCGTAGGCGAGGCGACGATGGCCTCCGGCCGGGCGCAGACGGCGGCACTGGCGGCGCAGGAGGCGCTTAAGCCGGCGCGTGAAGAGGATGCCGTCGCCGGGGCCCTGCTGCATCGCGCCAGTCTGGAGCGCGACCGGCTGGACATGGCCGAACAGGCCGCCCGGGCCGAGGTCGACCGCCTGACCGCCGAGGCGGCCCGCATCGCCGCCGATATCGAACGCGAAACCGCCATGTCCGGCGACGCCGACAGCGAACTGGCCCGGCTGGGCGCGGCGCTGGAGACCCTGACCGCCGAGATCGCCGGTGCCCCGACGCGTGGCCCCGAACTGGAAGCCGCCCTCGCCGCCGCCGAGGACGCGCGCAAGGCCGCCGACGCCGAGGTCGAGCGCGTCGCCGGAGCCGCGGCCTCGGTCGAGGCCCGGGTCAACGCCGAAAGCGCCCGCAAGCGCGACGCCGAGGCCCGCGTGACCCGGGCGGAGGCGCAGCTGGCCTCGGCCGAAGCCGAACGCGCGGCCCTGGGCCCGCTCGAGACGCCCGAGATCGAGGCGGCGAAGACGGTGCTGGCCACGGCCCAGTCCGAACTGGCGGCGGCCCGGGCGGCGGTGGAGGCGGCCGAGTCAGACCGCGGCGACCGCGCGCGGGCCGAGGCCGAGGCCCGCACGGCGGCACGGGCGGCCGAGGATCGGCTGGGCCGGTTGCAGACCGAGGCGCGGGGCCTGGCGCAGCTGCTGGTGCAGGGCAGGCGCGAGCACGCGCCCGCGCTGGACCGCGTGCAGGCCGACAAGGGCTATGAGGCCGCGCTGGCCGCGGCCCTCGGCGACGATCTGGACGCGGCGCTGGACGCGCGGGCGGCGGCCTACTGGGCCGGGGCGGCTGTCCCCGCCCCGGTGTGGCCGGACGGTATCGAGCCGCTGGCGAACCACGTGTCGGCACCGGAGCAGCTGGCGGCACGCCTGGCCCTGTGCGGCCTGGTGCCGGCCGGCGAGATCGAGCGGCTGGCGAAATCCCTCCCGATCGGCGCCCGGCTGGTCACGCGCGAGGGCGACCTGTGGCGCTGGGACGGCTTCGTCCAGCGCGCCGAGGCGCCGCGTCCCGCCGCGGTCCGTCTGGGGCAGCGGACCCGGCTGTCGGAGCTGGAAGCCGAGATCGATGCCGGCAAGCCGGCGCTGGAGGCCGCGCAGGCAGCGCTGAAGGCCGCCACCGAGGCCTTCCGCGCCGCCGAGGAGACGGTGAAGAGCGCCCGCGCGGCCCCCTTCCCGCTCGACAAGGCCGTCACCGCCGCGCGCGACCGGCTTGAGAGCCTTGGCCGCGACCAGGCGCGCAAGGAAGCGCGGGCCCTGGCGCTGGATGAGACCCTGATCCGGCTGACCGCCGAGGTCGAGGCCGCGCAGGCGGCGCGGGCCGAGGCGCAGGGGACCGAGGCTCCGTCCGAAACGCTCGACGGCCTGCGCGCCGAACTGGCGGCGGCGCGGACGACGGCGGATGCGGCGCGTGGCGCGGCGGCGACGGCGCGGGTCGAGCGCGACGCCGAGGCGCGCGAGGTCGCGGGTCGTCAGACGCGGCTGGACGGCCTGGTCCGCGAACGCGACGGCTGGGCCGCCCGGGCGAAGGACGCCACCGCGCGGATCGCGGCACTGGAGAAGGATGCGGAGAAGACGGCCGCGCGCCTCAAGGCGGCCTCGGCGGCACCGGAACAGCTGGCGACGCAGCGCTCGTCCCTGCTCGACGCCCTGACCGCGGCCGAGACCCGACGCAAGGCGGCCGGCGACGCCCTTGCGGTCGCAGAGGGTGCGGCGAGCGAGGCGGACCGGACGGCGCGGGCGGCCGAAGCGACGGCGTCCACGGCCCGCGAGGCCCGCGCCGGCCTGGCGGCGCGCTCGGAAGCCGCGGCCGAGCGGCTGGCCGAGACCGAGGCCAATCTGCGCGAGACGGCGCAGATGTCGCCCGAGGACCTGGGCCAGAAGCTGACCGACGACGCCATCGCCCGCCCGCCGGATGCGGCCGGGGCCGAGAGCCTGCTGTACGGGCTGGAACGCGAGCGCGAGGCCCTGGGCGCGGTCAACCTGCTGGCCGAGGAAGAGGCGCTCGAATACGGCGACCGGCTGAACACGATGCGGGTCGAGCGGTCGGATCTGACCAGCGCCATCGCCAAATTGCGCGACGGCATCGACGAGCTGAACGCCGAGGGCCGCGAGCGGCTGGTGGCGGCCTTCGACGTGATCAACGACAATTTCAAGAGCCTGTTCGAGGCCCTGTTCGGCGGCGGCCAGGCCGAGCTGAAACTGGTCGAAAGCGATGATCCGCTGGAGGCCGGGCTGGAGATCTACGCCTGCCCGCCCGGCAAACGGCTGGCGGTGATGAGCCTGATGTCGGGCGGCGAGCAGGCCCTGACGGCCGCGGCCCTGATCTTCGCCGTCTTCCTGGCCAATCCCGCGCCGGTCTGCGTGCTGGACGAGGTCGACGCCCCGCTGGACGATGCCAACGTCGACCGCTTCTGCCGCATGCTGGACGAGATGCGGAAGCGGACGGACACCCGCTTCATCGTCATCACCCACAATCCGGTGACCATGAGCCGGATGGACCGGCTCTACGGCGTGACCATGCCGGAGCGGGGGGTGAGCCAGCTGGTCAGCGTGGACCTGGGGCAGGCCGAACAGATCGTGGCGGCCTAGCGCGAGCTCATCAGTTCCGTCCGCACGAACCAGCCGACGATCGCCGGGCCCTCGATGACATAGCGGCGGAACATGCGACGCGGCTGGCTCAGCAGGCGGTGCAGCCACTCCAGTGAGAGCTGCTGGAAGATGCGCGGGGCCCGCTGCTGGCGGCCGGTGAGGAAGTCCACCGAGGCCCCGACGCACAGGGTCACGCCGGTCTGGCGGCCCGCCGCGCGCAGGGCGTGGGCGAACAGCTCCTGTTTGGGGAAGGAGACGCAGGCCAGCAGAACGTCCCATTCGGCGTCAGCGGCGGCCCGCACGGCGGCGCTCCAGCCGGGCGTCCCGGGCGTCAGCATGGGGGCTTCGATCCAGCGCAGGGTCTGGCGCGGATAGCGGGCGACGAGGTCGTTGAAGGCGGCGCGGTCGGGGCCGAAGACGGCGATGACCAGACCCTCGGCGGAGGGACTGGCCAGCAGGTCGGCGGTCATGTCCGAGCCCGGATAGACCGGCAGGGCAACGCCCCGCAGCCGGGCGAGATGCGAGAGGATGCGGCTGTCGCAGATCTTCAGATCGGCCGCCTCATAGACCTCGCGCGGAACGCGGCCGTCCATCAGCTTGATGACATGATCGACATTGGGGGTGACGACATAGCCATAGGCTCCGCGCGCCATGCCGATGACGCGGTCGAGCATCGCGGGCCGGTCACCGCCGGCAAAGTCGAGCGTCATGAAGCGCGTCATGACGGTCAGCCTAGTCGCCCTGCGGTCAACGCCGGGTTACGATGGCGGATGAAAAACGCCCTTCAGACGATCGTTGCGGGCCTCATGCTTCTGGCCGCCCCGGCCGGCGCCCGGGCCGAGGGGCCGCAAGCCGAGGGCCGGCGGCTGGTCCTGACGGGGGTGGGCCGGTTCGCGGTTCTGGCCGACCTGTCGACCCTTTCGCGGACCGGTGACACGGTGCGGATGCGCAGCCTGCAGGTCACGGAAGAGGACTTTCGGGCCGCGGGGCAGGCCTATTGGGGCGGATGGTCGTGGTGGGCCTTCGACTGCGCGGCGCGGACCGCCGACCGGCTGGATTTCGCCGCGGTGCGAGACGGCGGAGCCGAGGGGCCGGCGACCCCGGATACCGCCCCGGCCTGGCCGGCGGCGGCGGGCGGCGATGCGGCGGAATTGCTGGCCGTCGCCTGCGATCCCGCATCGGCCGGCGCGGCGGACGCCGACACCCTGGCCGACGCCGTTCGCGTGGGACGCGCAGCACTGACCGCCTCATAACCGCACATTGAATATTGAATTCAAGCGCTTCCGGGACTCGCACATCGCCGTTTTTCGGACATAATCCGGCGTGGGAGGCTCAGATGAAAACACTCGCACTCTGTCTTGCCGTGGCGACCGCCGTGGCCATCCCCGCGACCGTCTACGCACAGGACGTGACCCCGGGTCCGGACGAACCGATGCGGCAGATCTTCCAGGTGCCGGGCGTCGTTGCCTTCATGACCCTGCCCAGGCCGGTCGAGACGGGTCACAAACAGGCCTGGACCTGGCTGTTTCTGAAACAGCCCATCGCCAACGGCGCGAACGCCCTGGCCATGGAATGGGATGTGGATTGCACCGCCGGGACCGTCCACACCGTGCGCACGGCCGTCTATCAGGATGCGACCCACATGCGGACGGATCCCGGACCGGCAGCGGCGGTCGCCCCGGCCGCCGGAACGCCCGGAGCCGTGACCATGGGGGCCGTCTGTTCGACCGAGCGCCCTCGGACCCGGCCCGTGCCTGACCTGGCAATGGCGCGTGCTTCGGCGGCGCAGATCTTCGCGTCCCAGCCCTGACGGGTCAGGCCGGCCGGACCGAGGCCTCGACCCTGTCGGCAAGGGCCCGCGTCGCATCCGGCAGGGCGGCGGACCGGGCACCCGCGCTCATGGCCGACAGGCGGGCGGGATCGGACAGCAGGGACAGCAGGGCACCGGTCAGGGCCTGAACCGTCACCGCGTCCTCCAGCATCACCTCCGCGCCACCGGCCTCGGCCAGGCTGAGGGCGTTGAAACGCTGGTGGTCGTCCATGGCGATCTTCAGCGGGATCAGCAGCGACGGCACGGCGGCCACCGCCAGCTCCGAACAGGTCGAGGCCCCTGCCCGGCCGATGACCAGATGCGCCGCGGACAGGCGGTGCGCCATGTCGCGGAAGAAGGGCGCGACCTCGGCCGCGATCCCCGCCTCAAGATAGATCTGCTGCGCGGCCTCGAGGGTTTCGGCGCGAGCCTGTTGCTGCACCTGCAGCCGGGCGCGGATCGCCTCGGGCAAGGCCGCCAGAGCGCGCGGGGCCGTCTCGGCGAGAATACGGGCCCCCTGGCTGCCGCCGGTGACCAGCACATGGATCGGGCCGTCGGACGTCGGTGGAGTCCAGACGCGATCATAGAGGGCGCGAATGTCGGGACGGACCGGGTTGCCGATCAGGGAGACCCGCGCGTCCAGCCCTTGCGGCACCTTCTGCAGATGGGGGAAGGACGAGGCGACCGCGCCGACCCAGGGGGACAGCCAGCGGTTGGTGCGGCCGAGGACGGCGTTCTGCTCGTGCAGCAGGGTCGGGCGGCGCTGGCTCAGCGCGGCCAGCAGGGCCGGGGCAGACGGATAGCCGCCGAAGCCGACCACCACGGCCGCATCCAGACGGTTCAGTGCCTTGCGGGCCTTCAGCACCCCACGCGCGATGGCGATCCCCGCCCTGGCCATGCCGATCGGCCCGCGCCCGGTAGCGGCGTCGAGCGCGATCCGTTCCTCGGCCGGAAAGTCCCGGGCATAGGCCTCGCCCCGGTGATCCGTCGCCAGCACGATGCGCCAGCCGCGCGCCTGAAGCTCGCGCGACAGGGCCTCGGCCGGGAACATATGGCCCCCGGTGCCCCCGGCGGCGACGACGCAGACTTTCGACGACATGACGACCCTTACCGCAAAATCCGCCGGCCCTGGGGCAGGCTGGCTCCCGGCTCGTAGGCGCCGGGGCGACGGCGGGTCAAGGCGAGGGCCAGCCCCATGGTCAGTCCCATGGCCAGCATGGATGAGCCGCCATAGCTGATGAAGGGCAGGGTCATCCCCTTGGTCGGGATCAGGTTCAGATTGACCGCGATATTGATGCTGGCCTGCAGACCGATCAGCATGAACAGGCCCGCCGCCGCCGTCTGCTCGAACGGATCGGTCAGTTTCATGGCCCGGCGCATGCCGCGGATGACGATAAAGGCGTAGAGGCTGATCATCGCCAGTGACAGAACCAGGCCGAACTCCTCGGCCCCGACGGAATAGATGAAGTCGGTGTGCAGGTCGGGCACCGACCGTTTCATCACCCCCTCACCGACGCCGCGCCCGACCAGCCCCCCGGCGCGGATGGCCTCGGAGGCGCGGTCGATCTGATGGGTGTCGGTGCTCTCGGGCGAGAAGAAGCGGCTGAGGCGGTCGCGCATGTGGCTGAAGGCGAAATACAGACCGACGACCCCGGCAGCACCGGCGGCCGCGAGGGCGGCGACCCATTTCAGCGGCACCCCGGCCATGAAGAAGACGGCCATGAAGGTGGTGGTGATCAGGAGGGTCTGGCCGATGTCGGGCTGGATCAGCAGCAGGCCGACGGTGAGGGCCCAGGCCGCGAAGGCGATGCTGACGCCGGGCACGCCCTTGCCCTTCTGGGCCTCGGAGAACATCCAGGCCGCGACGACGATCAGGGAAGGCTTGGCAAACTCGGACGGCTGCAGGCTGAACGGGCCGAGGTTGACCCAGCGCGCGGCCCCCTTCACCTCATTGCCGATGAACGGCAGGGCGGCCATGACGACGATGGCCCCGAGCAAACCGAGCAGGGCGATCCGGCGAACGCCGCGCGGCGACAGCAGGGAGGTGGTCATCATGATCACCAGACCCATCGAGGCCCAGACAATCATCCGCCAGGAATAGTGGAAGGGGTCCGTGATGGACTGGTCCGCGAGGATGGCAGCCGGGCTGGAGGCGAAGCTCAGCGATACGCCCAGGGCCACCAGGGTCAGGGCCGCCGCCAGCAGGCCGCGGTCGACGGTCCAGAACCACTTCGCGATCGGGCTCTGGTCGTTGCGCGAGAAGGCGGGGCTGTAGTCGCTCATGATGGGCGAGCCAGGGAAGCCGGCGGGGTCGCGCCGAGGGCGAGGACGGCGGCGCGGAACGCCTCGCCCCGCGCCTCGAAGTCCGGATATTGATCGAAACTGGCGGCGGCGGGCGACAGCAGCACCACCTCCTCGCGGCCGGTCGCGGCGGCGGCCTCGGCAGCGGCCTTCACGGCAGTGGCCATGTCGCCGCTGATCCGGTGCGGCGTGTCCCCCAGACGGGCGGCAAAGGGTCCGGCCGCCTCGCCGATCAGGAAGGCCTCGACGACCCGGGGGAACAGGTCTTCCAGATCATCGATACCGCCGGCCTTGGCCCGCCCGCCGGCGATCCAGAAGCTGCGCGGATAGCTGGCCAGCGCCTGCCGCGCGGCATCGGCGTTGGTGGCCTTGGAGTCATTGATGAAGCGCACGCGGCCGAGGCGGCCGACCTCCTCCATGCGATGGGCCAGGCCGGGGAAGGTCAGGAGGCCAAGGACGGCGGCGTCATGGGAGACGCCGACGGCGCGCGCGGCGGCCCAGGCGAAGGCGGCGTTCTGGGCGTTGTGGCGGCCGGGGAGTGAGCGGGCGTTGGACAGGTCTATGCCTGGCTCGCCCCCGATCTTCAGCACGCCGTCGCCGGCCTCAATCCCGTGCATCCCCGCGAAGGCGGGGACCCAGGCTTTGGCCTCACCATCGCTGTCCGAACGTCCGTCAGATACTCGTTCGGGGTCGGCGTCGCCGCTCAAACCTGGGTCCCCGCCTTCGCGGGGATGCACGGATGTGGAGACGGTCGTGACATGACGATCAGCGGCGGCGAGGTCGGCAGCGATCGTTCGCCCCCAGCGCTCGTCTGTTCCCACCAGCGCCAGTCCATCCGGGCCCTGCGCCTGGAATATCCGCGCCTTGGCGGCGACATAGCCCTCCATGCCGCCGTGCCGGTCCAGGTGGTCCGGGCTGATGTTGGTCAGGATGGCCACGTCCGGGGCGAACGAGGTCGTCAGATCCAGCTGATAGCTCGACACCTCGATCACATAGACCGCGCCCGGTGTCGGGGCCGGCAGGGCCAGCACGCCGATGCCGATGTTGCCGCCGACGTGAACCGTGAGGCCCGCCTGTTTCAGCACCCAGCCCAGAAGGGCGGTGGTCGTCGACTTGCCGTTGGTCCCGGTGATGGCGACGACCCTGGGTCGCTCGCCCTCCGGCAGGGCCGCGATGGCGCGCGCGAACAGCTCGATGTCGCCGAGGACCTCGACCCCCGCGGCCCTGGCCTTGCCGACGGTCCAGTGCGGCTTGGGGTGAGTCAGCGGCGCGCCCGGCGACAGCACCAGGGCGGCGAACCCCGACCAGTCGGCGCCCGTCAGGTCCTCGACCGCGAACCCTTCGGCCTCGGCCTGCATGCGGCTGGAGACGCTGTCGTCCCACAATACCGGCAGGGCCCCGCCGGCCTTCAGCGCGCGCGCGGCCGTCAGTCCCGACCGTCCCAGGCCGAAGACCGCGATGCGCCGCCCTTCAAAGCCGGGAACGGGGATCATGGCTCTAGCGCAGCTTGAGGGTGGCCAGGCCGGCCAAGGCCAGCATGGCGGAGACGATCCAGAAGCGGATGACCACAGTGGATTCCGGCCAGCCCATCTTCTCGAAATGATGGTGGATCGGGGCCATCAGGAAGATGCGCTTCTTCGTGGCCTTGAAATAGGCGACCTGGATCATGACCGAGGCGGCCTCAATGACGAACAGGCCGCCGACGATGCCGAGGACCAGCTCGTGCTTGGTGGCCACGGCGATGGCACCCAGCGCGCCACCGAGGGCCAGCGAACCGGTGTCGCCCATGAAGATCTTTGCCGGCGGGGCATTGTACCAGAGGAAGCCCGTCCCCGCGCCGATGATGGCGGCGCAGAAGATGGCCAGCTCGCCCGAGCCCGGCACATGGTGGACGCCCAGATAGTCGGAGAAGATGAAATTGCCGACCAGGTAGCTGATGATCCCGAACGCCCCCGCGGCCATCATCACCGGTACGATGGCCAGGCCGTCCAGCCCGTCGGTGAGGTTCACCGCATTGGAGAAGCCCACCAGGGTGAAGGCGGCGAACAGGACGTAGAACCAGCCGACGTTCAGCAGCACGGCCTTGAAGAAGGGGAAGGCGATCGAGGTCTCGAGGTTGGGCGTGGTCGGCGAGGCGGTCATCCACAGCACGGTCATGACCCCGGCGATGACCGAGACGATGACCTGGGCCACCAGCTTCTGTTTCGAGGTCAGGCCGGCCGAGGTCTGTTTGGTCACCTTGGCGTAGTCGTCGATGAAGCCCAGCACGCCGAAGGCCGCCGTGACGAAGCTGACGATCCAGATGTAGGGGTTGGTCAGGTCGCCCCAGAGCAGCACGGCCACGGCGATGCCGGCCAGGATCATCAGCCCGCCCATGGTCGGGGTGCCCACCTTGGACAGGTGCGAGACCGGGCCGTCGGCGCGGATCGGCTGGCCCTTGCCCTGTTTGATCCGCATCCAGGCGATGAAGCGACTGCCCATGGCGACCGAGACGATCATGGCCGTGGCCATGGCCAGCGCCACCCGCACCGTCTGGTACTGGACGAGGTTCAGAAGCGGGTAGTCCTTCGCGATGTCCGCGTAGTGGAGATAGAGCAGGTAGAACATCTTGTTTCCCTATCGCTCCGCGCGCGGCGCGTCGCTGCTGGAGGGGGAGCCGAGGTCTGACAGGGCCTTCGCGACCAGCGACGCCCTCGACCCGTTCGATCCCTTGACCATGACCACGTCCCCGGGGGCCACCAGGTCGGCGGCTTCGGCGGCCAGTTCGGCGGCGGTCTCGCGCCACAGACCCCGGCGGGCCGGCGGCAGGATGTCGTGCAGCCGCTTCATTTCGGGGCCGGCGGTATGGACCAGATCCAGGCCGGCGGCCGCGATGGCGACGGCGAGGCCCTCGTGCAGGGCCCGCGACTGGTCGCCCAGCTCGAGCATGTCTGTGAGGACCACGATGCGCCGCCCGCCGGACGGGACCGGCCGGGCACCGAGGCTGCGGAAGCCGGCGGCCATCGACAGGGGATTGGCGTTGTAGCTCTCGTCGATCAGGGTGAAGCCACCGCCCGGTACCGCCACGGTCCGGGTCTGCCCCCGACCGGCCAGGGGCTGGAAGTCGGCGAGCGCTGCCAGCCCGGTGTCGAGCGGCACGTCCAGCGCGTCCAGCATCAGCAGGACACACAGACTGTTCAGGCCCCAGTGGAAACCGGACTGGCCGAGGGTGAAATCGATCGTCCTGCCGAACAGTTCGGCCGTGACCTTCGCGCCCTGCGGGCCGGGCTGGAAGTCGATCAGGCGAGCGTCGGCCCCGACGCCGGTTCCAAAGCTGACGCGACGCGCCCCGGCCCGGCGCGCCGCGGCGTCCAGCAGCGCGGAATAGCCCGTGTCCCCGTTCAGCACCGCGACGCCGTCGGGAGCCAGCCCCTCGAAGATCGAGGCCTTCTCCGCCGCGACTCCGGCCTCGCCGTCGGCGAAGGCCTCGATATGGACCGGACCGATGGCCGTGACGCAGGCGGCGTGGGGGCGGACCATCTTCGACAACGGCGCGATCTCGCCCGGCGCGTTCATGCCGATCTCGAACACGGCGCGCTGCGTCGAACGCGGCATCCGGGCCAGGGTCAGGGGCACGCCGATATGGTTGTTGTAGCTCTTGATCGAGGCGTGGGCCGGACCCGCCAGATCGAGGCCCGCCTTGACGGCCTGGGTCACACTGGTCTTGCCGACCGAGCCGGTGACGGCCCCGCGGCGGACCCGGGGGCTGCGGTCGCGCGCGGCAACGCCGAGGGCTTCCAGCGCACGCAGGGTTTCGGCGGTGACGACGCAGGGGCCGCCTTCAACGGCGTGTTCAGTAATCGCGCCCGTCGCGCCCGCGGCGAAGGCGGAGGCGGCGAACTCGTGCCCGTCGCGCACGCCCTTCAGGGCCAGAAACAGGTCGCCCGGCACGATCTCGCGGCTGTTGTAGGTGATGCCGTTTGCCACAAACGCAGGCCCGGACAGGCGGCCACCCGTCGCGGCTTCAATTTCGGCGGAGGTCCAGAGGGGCGGGCTGTCAGGCATGGAGTCGGAGGGCTTCAGCGGCAACGGTGGCGTCATCGAACGGATGGGTGATCCCGGCGATGACCTGTCCCTGCTCATGCCCTTTTCCGGCGATGACCACCACATCTCCGTCGCCCATCATCGCGATGGCCTGTTGAATGGCGGCGCGGCGGTCGCCGGTTTCCTGCGCCGTCGGACAGCCTGCGCGAACGGCCTTGCGGATGGCGGCGGGGTCTTCCGAGCGCGGATTGTCATCGGTGACGATGGCGACGTCGGCCAGACGCCCGGCGATCTCGCCCATCAGGGGCCGCTTGCCCCTGTCGCGATCCCCGCCGGCCCCGAAGACGACGATCAGCCGGCCGGTCGCATGCGGACGCAGGGCCTTGAGCACCGTCTCGAGGCCGTCAGGGGTATGGGCATAGTCGACATAGACCTCGCCGCGACCGGCACCGGGGATCCGTTGCAGACGTCCCCGGGCCCCGGTGATCTTCTCCAGCCCGCCGAGGACACGGTCGACCGTCTCGCCGGCGGCGATGCAGAGACCGGCGGCGACCAGGGCGTTCGAGGCCTGGAAGGCCCCGGCCAGCGGCAGGAGAACCTCGTACAGGGTGCCGCGCGCGTCGATGGTCAGGCGCTGGCCCTCCGGCGTGGCCTGACGCGCGACCAGCGACAGGTCCCGGCCCCGCTCGCCCACGCCCATGACGTCGAGGCCCGACATGATCGAGGCCGCGGCGAAGCTGGACCAGGCCTCGGAGTCGGCGTTCAGCACGGCGGTCCGGCCGCGCGGCAGCAGGGTCTCGAACAGGCGCAGCTTGGCGTCGCGATAGGCGTCCATGCTGCCGTGGTAGTCGAGATGGTCCTGGGTCAGGTTGGTGAAGGCGGCCGCCTTCAAGGTCACGCCGTCCAGGCGCCGCTGGTCAATGCCGTGCGACGAGGCCTCGAGCGCCAGATGGGTGACGCCCGCCGTGGCCAGATCGGCCAGGGTGCGGGCGGCGTCGGCGGCGTCGGGGCTGGTCAGACCGGGGCCTGTCAACTCGCGGTTAACGTTACCCATTTGTGCCAAAACCCCGAGGGTTCCCATGCTCGCGGCATGGAGCCCGAGGGAGGCCCAGATCTGACGGCAGAAGGCGGCGACCGAGGTCTTGCCATTGGTGCCGGTGACGGCGACGCAGGTGGCGGGCTGGCTGCCGTAGAAGCTGCGGGCGGCGATGGCGTAGGCCCGGCGCACGTCACCCGAGGTGACCAGCACCGGGGCCATGGCCGCATCCGTGTCGGCCGGGGCCAGAACGGCGGCGGCTCCCCGCGACAGGGCCTGCGGAATGAACGCCCGACCGTCGGCGGCGGTCCCCGGAAGCGCCACGAACAGCGAGCCCGGCCCGACCTTGCGGCTGTCGGCCGTCACGCCGGTGATGACCGGATCCAACGCCACGTCGCGACGCAGCAGCTCCGACAGTTTGATGCTGACCGGAACGGCGCTCATCGGCCGTCGCCTTCCTGGTCCTCAAAGGCGGGGATCTTGTCGCCGACCGCGGTGCGATAGGGGTCGGCGCGGCGCTGGATGTTCAGGAAGGGGGCGATCCGGTCGGCGATGCGGCCCACGGCGGGCGCGGCGACGAAGCCGCCGGTACGCGGATAGGTCTGGGGCTCGTCGACCAGCACCATGATCTGGTAGCGGCGCGCATTGACCGGACCGTCGGCCGGGAAGACGGCGGCGAAGGTGCCGACGGCATGAGCGGTCGAGTAGCGACCGTTGACCGACTTGTTGGCCGAGCCCGTCTTGCCGCCGACGCGCAGGCCCGGGGCCTCGGCCCGGCCGCCCGAACCGCGCACGACGTTGCGGCGCATCAGATCCAGCATGGTCAGCGACGTCGCGGGCGAGATCACCTGACGCGCCTGTACGTCCGGGCGTCCGCCCTTGCGCAGCGTCAGGGGGATGAAGCGTCCGCCGTTGGTCAGGGCCTGCATGGCGGCCGCCATCTGCAGCGGGGTGACGGAGATGCCGTAGCCGAACGACAGCGAGGCCAGGGTCGAGTCCGACCATTCCCGCGGAATGATCGGCATCTCGGACCGGATCTCGAACGGGGCCCGCGCCAGCAGGCCGAAGCGTTCGAAATAGTCGCGCATGACCCGCGGGCCCATCTCGGTCGACAGGCGCGAGGTGCCGATGTTGGACGAGTGGAGATAGACCTCCTCCAGCGTCAGCACCTTGTTGGTGGCGTGGAAGTCGGTGATGCGGCGGCTGCCGATCTGCAACGCCTCGGTGGCGTCCAGCAGGGTGTTCATGTCGGCCCGGCCCGTGTCGATGGCGGCCGCGATGGTGAAGGTCTTGAACACCGAACCCATTTCAAAGGTCGCGGCGGTGGCCAGGTTGCGGGAGTTGCTGGACGGCCAGCTGGCCATGCCCAGGACCTCGCCGGTCTGGACATCGGTGATGATCCCGACCGCGCCCCTGGCCTGGGTCTCGGCGGCCGCAGCGGCCAGTTCGTTCTCGAGAATGCCCTGGATGCGCAGGTCGATGGAGATCTGGAAGCTTTCGCCGCGCGCGCCGGCGGCGCGGATTTCGTCGTTGAACGCGCTCTCGGCGGCGGAGAGGCCGACCCCGCCGGTGTCGACATTGCCGACGACGTGACGCGCCGACTCGCCCAGCGGATAGACGCGCACGTCCTCGGGCTCGAAGCCGATGCCGCCCAGCGCAAGCGCATGGACCGCGGCCTTCTCCTGCGGCGTCAGACGATTGATCACCAGCAGGCGGCGCTCTCCGCCGAGGACCTTGTTGAGCTTGGCCATCGAAACGCGCGGCAGGGCGCGCTTGATCCGGGTGGCCGCCACCTTGCGGTCCCAGACCTCGGCCGGGTCGATATAGAGGCCATAATGGGTGATGTTGGTGGCCAGCAGGGCCCCGTTGCGGTCGATCAGGTCAGCGCGGACCACCGCATTGGGATGGATCGTCGAGCCGACCCCACCCTTGTCGGTCATCAGCGCGGCATGGGCGGCCCCCAGGGCCAGGCTGCAGAAGACCGCCGAAAAGAGCGACAGGAGGACGAAGATACGGACCCGGGTATCTTCCTCGGGCCGGGCGTCGGCGTGGGCGCGGCCGAAGGAATGCTCGACCCACCACATGGCCTCGGCCAGCCAGCGCCACGACGGCATGTAGCGCCGCACGCCATAGGACACGGGGCGATCCGCGGCGAAGGGATCGTGCGCGCTCACCGGACAGGCTCCGGGGCCGGGGCCGGGGCCGGGGCCGGGGCCGGGGCCGGGGCCGGGGCCGGGGCCGGGGCGGCCGCCTCGGGGCTCGCAGCCGCGACCGGCGGAGACACCGGCGGGGCGGGCACGGCCGTCAGGTTCGGCAGGTTTTCCTCGGTGGCCTGACGATGCACATCGACCGGGCCCAGGCCCGCGCCGCGCGACAGGGCCTCAAGCCGCCCGGGCTGTTCCAGACGCGCGACCTCCGCACGCAGCAGACGGACGCGCTGGCCATTGCCCGTGATCTGGCGCTCAAGATCGGCAATGCGGGCGCTCTCACGGGCAGCGGCGGCCTTGGCCAGATAGACCGAGAACACCATGGCCGCGACCAGCATGACGCCGATGATCTCGACCCAGCGGACGCCGCGAATCTTCCAGGCGTAGAGACGGTTCAGGGTGGCGATAGCCGCGCTCATGCGGCGATCCTCCCCCACGGCGCGGCGTCGGTGCGCACGGCGGCGCGCAGCTTGGCCGACCGCGCGCGGGGATTGGACGCCAGCTCCGCCTCGCCGGCCTCCCGGGCCCCCTTGAACGACAGGGTGAAACTGGGCCTGCGGGTTTCGATCGTGACCGGCGCATGCCGCGAACCGCCGGGGGCATTGCCGGTGCGCTCGGTCAGGAACGCCTTGACGATGCGGTCTTCCAGGGAATGGAAGGTGACCACGACCAGGCGGCCGCCCGGTGCCAGCGTCGCCTCGGCCGCCTCCAGCCCGGCGCGCAGTTCACCCAGCTCGTCATTGACCGCGATGCGCAGCGCCTGGAACACGCGCGTGGCGGGATGGATGGCGGCTCCGCGCCGGCCGCCCAGGGCCTTCTCGACCACGGCGGCCAGGTCCAGCGTCCGCTCGAAGGGCTTTTCCACCCGGCGGCGCAGGATGGCGGTGGCAACGCGGCCCGACTGGCGCTCGTCGCCGTACAGTTTGAAGATGTGGGCCATCGGCCCGTGGTCCCAGGTGTTGACGATGTCGGCAGCGGTCTGACCCTCGTCGCTCATCCGCATGTCCAGCGGTCCGTCGCGCATGAAGGAAAAGCCGCGCTCGGCCTGATCCAGCTGCATCGACGATACGCCGATGTCGAAGACCACACCGTCCAGCGTCGTCGCGCCCGACTGCGCGAAGGCGTCGGCCAGACCCGAGAAGGGCGTACGAATCAGCTGGAATTGGCCGGGATAGTCCCTGGCCACGGCCTCGGCGTGCGGCTGGACCGTCGGATCGCGATCCAGACCGATCACCGTGGCTCCGGTCGCCAGAATGGCGCGCGAATAGCCGCCGGCCCCGAAGGTGGCGTCGATGATCACATCACCGGTCCGCGGCGCGAGGGCCGCAATCACTTCGCCGAGCAGGACGGGAGCGTGGGGACCACTCATGCGCCCTCCCCGTTCGCGTCATCGCCCAGCATCACCTGACGCGCCAGGGCACGGCGGGCGTCGCGGCGGGCGTTCCAGCGCGCACGGTCCCAGATCTGGAAGCGCGGACCCAGGCCGACGATGACCACGTCCTCGCCCAGGCCGGCGTCCTGGCACAGGCTTTCCGGCAGGGTGATCCGGCCGCCACCGTCGTACGACAGGGGCCGCTGGCCGGCGTAGAAGGTCTCTTCAAGCGCGGTGCGCCGGTCGCTGCCGAACGGCAGGGCCTCAATGCGGCTGACATATTCGGCCATCAGCTTGTCACCGCCGGCTTCGAGGCAATCCGAGGCCATGGAGAAGAAGCAGAAGACGCCGTGCTCGGCACCGTTGTCGGCAGTGCGGAACTCCTGCGGAATCAGCAGGCGTCGCTTGCCGTCCAATTGTTTCTCGTAGGTCGAGAGAAACACGCCCTGCCCCAAACTCGGATCTGACGATCCGCCCCTCTGATCCTGTCAACGCCACGCGGCGTCCGCCCACCCCAACGCACTGCATTTGGGATAGCATGGGATGAAATGGGTCTCAATGGGATTAGTTGACGAAGGTTAACCTCAATTGCGGCACGAAACCCTGCAACGCCCGGAACATACAGCGAACAACCCAAGTATAGACAGGCTGTGGACTGATCCTGCGCCGCATTCCGGGCCAAAAGGTTAACCGCATACCGTCGATCTTCTGCTCCGTAGAGGGAGGTGGCGCGGTGGCGCAGTCGAGGAGACCCAGGGGTTGGCGGCCTCGGAACCGCTGCTCTGCGGAACCAGCCCCTCCACCGCTTCGCGGTCCCCCTCCCCATCGCTGCGCGACAGGGAGGAGACGCGGCATCCGCGCTCAAGCAGCGAGCCGCCGCGCCAAGCGGTAGCGCCCAAAAAAAGAGAATGTCAGACGGCCTGTAAGCCGGGTTCTGTTCCCGCCGAAGCGGGCGACGATCATTCCTCTGGACCGCCCGTTGCCGGACGGTTCTCGCGACCTACCCGGACGCCTCGGGCGATGAACCCTGCGGCCGAAACCGCGCGACGTCCCTATTCGGTCTTGCTCCAGGCGGGGCTTGCCATGCCGTCCCTGTTGCCAGGCACGCGGTGGGCTCTTACCCCACCCTTTCACCCTTCCCTGCCCCGAGGGGCAGGCGGTTTGCTTTCTGTGGCGCTATCCCTCGGGTCGCCCCGGGCGGGAGTTACCCGCCGCCTTTTCACCGTGGAGCCCGGACTTTCCTCGACAAGGGCAAGCCCCCGCCGCGACCGCCCGGCCGTCTGACGGGGCCTAAGTGGGCGCGAACACGACGAGGGTCAACCGGGACCGGATGAAGGCAAAGCTGGATTGTGCTAGGGTGAAGCCATGTCCCAGCCCGCGCCCCAGCATTTCCCGGACCCGGCCGTAGAAACAGCGAGCGAACGTGAGGTTCGGCTGGCTTGGGAACGTGCGCGATTGGCCGAGGCGGACGCAGATCTTGCAGCAGGCCGCTATATCTCGGGCGAAGAGGCCGACGCGTGGCTCGCGCAGGAAATGGCCGAAGCCCAGGCGGCATTCGAGCGCGAAGGCGATTGAAGAACCTCTACCGGCTGGATGTTTCCGACGCGGCTCGCGCCGATCTCGCTTCGGCCCGTCTCTGGTTATTTCAGCCGGGCAGTGGCCGCCGCGCGCGCAGTCGATACCAGGCTATTCTGGCCGCCATTCAAGACCTGAAGACATCGCCGGGTCGATGGCCGTCTGGGGACTTCCCAGATGTTCGCGAACGTCCGGTGGCAGGTCACAGGATTTTCTATCGCCTCGACGTGGAAGGCCGTCGCGTCAGGATCATGCGCATCTTCAGCCCCTATCAGGACCGGGCTGATCCATAGAGATCAACCTTCGCTCATCGCCGCCTGTATCTCCGCGGACGTCACACGCACCGTATTCCCGACGAAGCGCCCACCCAGCATGTTCCCCCCGCCAATACGCAGGCAGATGTCGCGACCGTCGGAGACGTCGTAAGGCGGAGCCTGCTCCTTGCCCGCCTCATGGGCATTCCTGGTCTCGTTCCAGCGAGGAACCAGATAGATGTCATAGGAGAGCCGGCCGCCCGGTCGCTTTCCGGTCGCAGCATAGAATTCATCCGCATTTCGCCGCGAGCCATAAGGCAGGTCCTGTTCATCGGAATACGGGCCCGGCGCGATGAACTCTCCCGCAGCGTATCTGCCCGGCTCGGTCGAGCACGACCAGACTTCTTTCCAGACGTTCAGATTGTGCGCGACGGCGTGCTCGACGAGATTCCGGTCGCTGACGAGCCGCACACGCAGCATTCGGTCATAGGGAAGAGACGGCAGGCACGTGATAGAGTTCGTCGCACAAGGTCGGAATTCCGCTCGATCGACCAACTCTACATCTGTCAGCACGAAATCCCTGACCGGTGGAACGTACAGCGCAGGCCAGGCCCAGACGACGAAGGCAGCTACGCAAGCCAGAACCACCGCGAGGATCGTAGCGAGAGTCCACTTGAGCATTTTCAACGACGTCCCCGCTCCGCGACAAAGGCCACGCTGGCGGTGAAATCCGGCGCTTCAAGGGCGTCAGTTCAGAACCCCGGTCACGCTCTCCGCCGTCGCCAGCTGGAGCACCCCCATCAGGGTCGCCCGGGTCTCGCCGTCGGCCACCCCGTCCACCTGACCCGGCCGCCAGTGGCGCTGGAAGGCCTCGACGGTCAGGCGGGTCGCCTCGTCATAGGAACCGCCGGGGGTCAGGGCGTAACCCAGCCGGTGCAGGCCGGCGCGCAGGACGATCACGCCCAGACCTTCGTCGCCGACATTCAGCGGCACACCCAGCGCCGCGATACGCTCGGCCGCCGGCTCGAACCACAGGCCGTGGCCGACCGCGGCCAGCCGCTTCCAGGGGAAGCGTTCGCCGGGATCCTGTTTGCGCTCGGGCGCGAGATCGGAGTGGGCGATGATGCGGGCATCGGGGATGGTCCAGCGCGTGCGGATGTCGCTGACGAGACTGATCACCGCGTCGATCTGGATCCCGGGGAAGTCGCAATAGCCGAACTCATGGCCCGGATTGACGATCTCGATACCGATGGAGGCGGCGTTGCAGTCGGTCTCGCCCTGCCAGGCCCCCGCCCCCGCATGCCAGGCGCGCCGCTCTTCCGCGACCAGACGCAGGATCGCGCCGTCCTCATCAACGACGTAGTGTGCGGACACCTTCGCCTCGGGATCCCGCAGGCGGGCGACGGCCTCGTCCGCGGTCTTCATGCCGGTATAGTGCAGCACCAGCATGTCGGGCGGGCCACGGCGGGCGTCGAAATTGGGGGACGGGACGTCCTTCACGGTCAGCACGGCGTGACTTACCGGCCCGGCCGCTCCCAGCCGTAGGCGACCCAGGCCCCGTCGACCTTGCGGGCCTCGATCACATCATCGGTGCGCCGGGCACGAAAGGTCACCTTGCGGCGCGCGCCCATGGCCAGGCCGGCGAAGAAGACCAGCACGGCGGCGAACAGGGCGATGACGGCCACGGCGGCGGCGGTGAACACCGCCAGCACCGCACCGACGGCCATGGCCACCAGGGTCGCCACCAGACCACCGAGCCAAAGAACCGACGCCAGAAGGCCGTTCGTCGGACGACGGCTGCCGGGACCAAAGATCAGACGGTCGGACTGGGTCATGACTTCACCTTCACAGACGCTGTGAACAACGCCGAACCCTCAATGTCGGTGCACAGGCATGAACGGTCAATGACCGGCCGCTTCACAGGCGAGTGTTCCGGCGGGGCTACCAGGGCTGATCCGCCAGCACGGACGCGCCCGAGGCCCGGGCGCGGTCCGCCTGGATGCGACGAACGGTCGCCTCGGCGGCCGGGTCGTTCATGACGCCGCCGATGCCGATCAGAACCTGCGCGGCCTCGCCCGAGACACCGAATGCCTCGGAGAGGGCCTCGAACGGCGATTCCGGCGTCGGATAGCGTTTGAAGCGCACCGACTCATCCGCCGGGATCCGGGCCAGTTCGCGTGCCTTGGCGATCGCCTCCTCCATACCGCCCAGTTGGTCGACAAGGCCGATGGTCTTGGCCTGGGCCCCGGTCCAGACACGGCCGCGGGCGATCTCGCGCACCCGGGCGGGCGGCAGACGGCGACCGGCCGCGACCCGGGCGATGAACTCGTCATAGGTCCGGTCGATCTGGGCCGCGAAGGCCGCGCGCTGCGCCGGCGTAAACGACTGCGAGGGCGAGAAGGCGCTGGCATAGTCGCCACCGACACTCAGATTGCGCATGTCGACGCCGAACCGGCCCAGCGCCTCGGCCACCACGAATTTTCCGCCGAAGACGCCGATCGAGCCGGTCAGGGTCGAGGGCTGGGCCACGATCCAGTTGGCTTCCGAGCTGATCCAGTAGCCGCCGGATGCGGCGTAGTCGCCCATCGACACCACCACCGGCTTGCCGGCCGCCCTGGCGGCGCGGACAGCCGCGAGGATCTGTTCCGACGCCTCGGGCGAGCCGCCGGGCGAGGAGACACGGAAGACGATGGCCTTGACCGACTTGTCCTCAATGGCGTCGTAAATCGCCTCGGCCATGTCGTCCGACATGATCGATGAGCCGCCGCCGAACGGCGACCCGTCGCCGGTACCGGTGCTGATCGCGCCCTCCCCGCCGATGATGGCGATGGCGTTGCGGCCCGATCCCGCCCGTTCACCCCGGGACGCGGCATAGTCCGCGAACTCCACAATCTCGGCGTTGCGGCCGGCCCGGCGCCGGGCTTCATTCTCGGCATCCTCCACCTGGCCGACCTTGTCGATCAGCCGGCGCTGGCGCGCCTCGGCCGACGACCAGGGGCCGGCCTCGATGGTCGTGCGCAGCGCGCGCGGTGTCAGCTTCCGGTCCTGGGCCGCATTGGCGATGGCCGAGGTGTAGATGGAGGTCATCCAGGCCGTCATCGCCTCGCGGTGCGCCGGGGTGAAGTCGCTCTCGGTGTATTCATTGACGGCGTTCTTGTACTCGTAACGCTGCTCGAACTGCGGCGTGAGGCCGTATTTGGCGAAGGCCCGGCCGAGGAAGACGCCGTCAGCCGAGAAGCCCGCCAGCTGGAAGGCGGCCGTGTTCTGCATCCAGAGTTCGGACGCCGAGGCACCGATCATATAGCTCGAGATCGCCGTGCCCACGGGCTGGAAGCCCTGGCTATGGGCGATGACGACCTTGCCCGATCGGCGGAAGCGACGGACCGCCTGGCGGATCTCGTCGGCCGCGGCGGGCGTAATGCCGGCTTCCGGCAGGCGGATCAGCAGCGCCTTGACCCGATTGTCGGTCTCGGCCTGGGCCAGGGTATCCACGATCTGGAGCGTCGACAGCCCGCTGCCGCCGAATGCGGCAAAGGGATTGGTCGGCGTCTGGTCCGTGATCCCTTCCCGCAGGTCCAGCTCCAGCACCGTATGGGACGGCGTCGGCTCCCTGGTCGACGCCGAACTGATCGCCACGGTGATCAGGATGAAGGGCACCACCACCAGAAAGAGGAACAGGCCGGCGAAGACACCGAGCACGGTCAGGAAGAACTGCTTCATGGGGCGGGCCATGGTCCGGAGGGCGGGCCGGGTCATGGCCTCATCCTGACCATAGGGCGGCAGGCCCTGCCGTCAAATGAACGTCCCGTAACGCGCGAGCCGCGCCGCAGCATCGGATGGTGCGGCGCAATGAGACTGATTGATGGACCCCGTTCGAACCCCTATATGGACGGTCTGCGAGCGGGGGCGATTGCCCCGCGTCACATCCGGACCGCACTCCCCATGCTGGTCACCCTCATGAAGGCCAAGCTGCATCGCGCCACGGTGACGCAGGCCGACCTCGACTATGAAGGCTCGATCGCCATCGACGCCGACCTGCTGGACGCTGCCGGCATCTTTCCGCATGAGCAGGTCGATGTGCTGAACATCACCAACGGTGCGCGTTTCACCACCTATGCCATAGAGGCCCCGCGCGGCTCGCGCGTCATCGGGGTCAACGGTGCCGCAGCCCGTCTGGTGCAGAAGAACGACAAGGTGATCATCGTCACCTATGGCCAGATGCCCGAGGCGGAAGCCCGGCAGTGGTCGCCGACCGTCGTGCTTCTGGGTGACCACAACGAGATCAAGCCCGCAGCTTGACGGCGGCCCGTCCGGGGCCTTCCCTGTTGTCAGGGAGAACGACCGATGACGCGCACTATCCAGGGACTGCAGTGGGTCCTGTTCGGCCTTTACGCCGTTGTCGGCGCAGTCGCCCTGATGCTGGCGACGCCCACGGGCCTGCGCTTTCTGGGCCAGGCAGACGGCATGGTGTCATTCCTGCCTGCCAAGGTGATGGGTCTGCCGTGGAGCCTGCCGCTCTATTTCATGAACGACGGACCGGTCACCGTGCTGGCGGTGCTCGGCATCTGCTACGGTCTGAACATCGGCGTGGGCCTGATGCTGGTGCGGGGATCCCGCTAGGCGCGACCGCGGAGATGGTGGCGGGTGGCGGGTGGCTGGTGGCTGGCCCGGATGTCGACCGCACGCAGACCCCTCGTCACCCACCACCAACCACGGATGGGCTTACCGCATCAGATCGTAGACGCCGGTGATGTCGATCCGGATCGTCAGCTCGCCCGCCGCGACCGGGGTCGAACTGCCGCTGTCCATCGCCTGGGCCCGGACGGCATACATCGGCACGGGCTGCGGCGCGTAACCGCCGCCCTCGGACAGGGACCGGATGCCGCCGAGGCCGACGCCGAGGGCCTGGGCGTAAAGCGACGCCTTGGCCTGCAGGTTGCGAACGGCCAGTTGGCGCGCCTGGTTCTCGGCCGTCGTCGGGTCCTTGAGGCCGAACGAGATGCCATCGATCTGGTTGACCCCGGCCGCGACGACGGCATCGGCGGTCGTGCCGACGGCATCGAGATCATTGATGATCACCGTCACCCGGTTGTTGGCCTGATAGCCTCGCAGCCGGGGCGGCTCGTTCTGGACGTAGTCATATTGAGCCGACAGGTTCAGGCCCGAAGTCTGGACGTCGCGTTCGGCGATGCCGGCACGGCGCAGCGCGGCCATGACCTGGGTCATCCGCGTCGCGTTCAGCCGCATGGCCTCGGCGGCCGTCGTCGCCTCGGTGACGACACCGAAACTGATCGTGGCCATGTCGGGCGCGGTCCTGACCTCGCCAAAGGCTGACAGATTCAGCGCGGGCGAAGCGACCATGGCATGCATCGTCATGGGCGCACTGCCGTCGGGCTGGGCCTGGGCGCGGGCCGCGGGGGCGGCGAACAGGGCGGCGGCGGCCATGACCGCGCCGCTCATCAGCAGCAGGCGACTGGATACGGCGGGGGCGGCGGCTGCGACAGCGGGACGGTTCATGGCGTCGGGACTCCTGGAAGGGATGGGGCCGTACGTCCGAAGGTGGGCGACGACCGTGGCCGCACCTTGACCATGGGCCACTGAATGAACGCTCGCGGACCTTGGCAGTTTCCGTTCATCGGCATGAAATTAAGCACATGAAGCGACGAAAGGACACCGCTTGGCAAGTCGCCGCCCCGCCTGCTAGGCCGTCGCCACGGCGGGCGCGTAGCTCAATGGTTAGAGCCGACCGCTCATAACGGTCTGGTTGGGGGTTCGAGTCCCTCCGCGCCTACCAAATCGCAAGAACGGCCCCGAACGCTCTGCGCCGGGGCCGTCGTGTTTCGATATCCGGCTAGCGACGGTCGAAGAAACCGCCGCCGCGCCAGCGCTGATCGCCCTCATAGCGGTCATCGGGCACATAGGTGCCTTCCCGCGTGTACCAGCCGCGACCGCTCTGATAGTCGCGATAGCCGTCCAGTTGATAGCCGTCGTCCTGGTAGGGCAGGCCCAGAAGGCCGTCCTCGTCCTCCCACCAGTTCTGCGGGTAGGAGCCGTACATGCACTCCCAGCCCTGTCCCGGACGCCAGTAGGGCTCATAACGGCCGCGGTAGCGGTCGCGGAACTGGGCCCGGCAGAGGTACTGGGACCAGACCCGGTTGCCGTCGGCTTCCACGGTGGCGCGGTTCTCGGCGTAGATCACTTCACGAACGCCGGAAAAGACGTTGTTGACGACCACCGCATGGCCCGAGGCGGCGGCGACACCCACGGTCGAGGCCCGGATGCGGCTGTCGGCCAGGCGCAGCTCGCCGTTGTAGAGGACCACACCCTTGTCCGAGCGACCGATGCGGCTGCCCTGGATCTGGACGGAAGCGCCCTCGATGGCGACGCCCTCCACATAGCCGACGATGGCGGTGTTATCGATCTCGACGCGGCCGTACTCGCGCGCCGACCGAACCACCACACCGATGGATCGAGGCCCGAAGGCGTTGGGTGCGCCCGTTCCTTTCAGGGTGGTCGAGCCGATCCGCGAGGTCTGGCCGGTCCCCGGAGTCAGCTCCAGGCCGGACTGTGCGCCGGACACCACCATCTCCCAGGCGGTCAGGACCGCGCCGTCCGCCACAATGGCGGGGGCGATGGTCTGGGCGTCGATAATGGCGTTGCGGATATCGAGCAGACCACCGTCGACGTAGATGGCGGCCTCGTCACCGGCGTGGCGGAAGCCGACCCGGTTCATCACGATCTCGGCTCCGTAGCCGACGATGCAGGCCGCGTCGCCGGCCCGCGGCGAGGCGAACACCATGTCACGGATCTCGACCCGCACGCCCTGCGCCACAGTCATACAGGGCAGTCCGTCGGGGGCCGTCAGCGTCGGGGTCGGGTTGCGGTTCCAGTCGCGTGGATCAAAGCCGCCCTCGCCGATAATGGTCAGAGGCTTGTCGATGTTCAGCCAGCCCACGCAGGACCCGCCGCGCGCGCGGATCACCAGGGTCCCGCCGGGCCGGACGCGACGCACCGCATCCTCGACCGCGCCGGTTCCCGGGTTGCCGCCGCAGTCGACCAGCACGACTTCTTCACCGCGCGGATAGCCGCCCGGATAGCCGGGCCGCCAGTCGGGACGGTGACGGCCATAGTCATACCGGCGGTGCGACGAACCGCGGTTGCGGTAGCCGCGGGCCGGCGGATCCAGCAGGATGCCGAAATTGGGCCGGGTCTGGCTTTCCACCCTGGCGGCGACCTGGGCGTGCGCGGTCGGGGCGTCGGTCAGCACGAAGGCCCCGACGGCGGCGGCCATGGCGACGGCACCTCCGAAAACGCTGGCAATACGGCCGAAGGGCACGGGGCTGGTCATGATCTTACGCCCTCCTTAGCGGCGCTGCTGCGAACGGGAGACCTGGGCCAGCACGGCTTGCAGGCGGCCGGCCGAGGGGCCAAAGCCGGACAGGGCGGAATCGATCCTCAGGGCCACGGCCTGGGCCTTGTCCTGATCGGCCACCCCGGAAACGCCGAGGGCGAAATAGCTCGACATGGCGAATTTGGCCTCCGGGCTGCCCTGACGCGCCGCCTCATCGAACCATTTGAAAGCGCGGGCGTAGTCAGCGGGCAGGCCGATGCCCTCGGCATACATGACCGCCAGAACCAGCTGCGCTTCGGAAGAACCGTTGATGGCCGCCATCTGGATGGCGCGGACCCGCTCGAGATAGGAGAGCCGGCCCTCCATCGGATGGCCCAGCATCGCCTCGAGGGTCTCTATCTGGCGTTTGGAAAGGTCTTCGGGACGGGCGGGGGCGGTGTCGGCGATCCCCAGATAGCGCAAGGCCCGGCCGACGTGGATGAAGGGCAGTTCGCCCGCCATCCGGCCGAGTGCATATTCGTAGGCATCACCGCGCGGGCGGCTCTCGTCAGAGAAGGGCACACCGGATCGCGGGGCACTGTTGGGGTAGAATTCGAACGGCGGCGTCCACTGCCGCGCCTTGGTCTCGACGAAACCCTGGTACTGGCCGCGACTGGGTGCGGACCGCTCGAAATCCTTCAGCAGGACATAGGCCCCCACGTCGCCGGTCTGGACCGCCAGATAGTTGTAAAGGTAGGCGTCGACATCGTTCCGCTGGAACAGATTGGTCGCCGAATAGTAACCACGCCGGTCGCGGGCCGCGCCGTTTCCATTCTGGCGGCCCCAGGCTTCGCGCGCCTCACGATTGTCCTCGGGTTCGCCGAATGGCCCGTACAGACCGTCGTGCAGCCGGGCCAGGGTGCGATAGCCGTCGGCGTCCTGGGTCGACAGGACGTAGATGACGCGATCGCGCACGGCTTCCTGCTCGTCGCGGGTCATCTGGCCCAGTTGCCGGTCCAGCCGCTGATAGGCCGCGTGCCGCTCATAGGCCCGGCAGTCGTCGTATTTCGAAAGCGGCCGCCAGCCGCCGAACCCGCCGCGATCGACGCGGTTGATCGGCGCATAACCCTCGTCATTGGACAGGGCGAGCGCGTACCAGGTCGCGCTCTCGATCGGGTCCTCGATATTCTTGTCGGTGGCCCGAACGGCCGCATAGCGCGCGCCCAGTTCAAGCTGGGCGAAGAAGTCGCCGCGGAAGGCCGCGCGCCGCAGGGCCCTGAGGCCGGTTTCCTGGGCGTTGAACTCGGATCCCGTCAACGAGGCCGGGCGGGGACAGGCGTTGCCCGCTGCATTGGCGTCGCCTTGCCAGAAGCGGATCCCGTCCCGATCTCCGCATGAGACCATGGCCAGAGCCGTCAGGGCCAGGACTCCAGCGACAGCGGCGATGGCCACGGGACCGCGACGGTTGCCCGGGCGGGCGTGGTCGTCGTGATCCGAATGACCCTCGCTCATGCTTACCCCTTGGACCAATCGCAGACGTCAGCCGCCTGCACGCTGACCTTGCGCAAGCGTGACAGTCCCGTTCCGTTAACCGTCTGTCAAGGTTAACGCCGGTTTGCGACAAAGCGTTGCCGCAGTTTGAGGCTTTTGTGTTCGGGTCCGTACTTATCCCCACAAATCAGCCACTTGCACATTCGCCTCGCAGGGGAAAAACGCGCGCTCGCCAGTGAGGGCGGGCGTCCCTATATGCGTCGGCCAGACCTGCCCGGAGTATCCTCATGGCCTATGCCGCCCGCGACGATCGCCCCGCCGACAAGGCCGCGCGTTACGCAGAAGTGGAAGACGAAATCCTTGCCGTCCTCGAGGGCGAAACCAACCTGACCGCGCGCATGGCCACCGTCTCCGCCATGCTGGCCGACGCCTTTCCCCGGTTTTTCTGGACAGGCTTCTATGTCGTCGATCCGGACAAGGCCGGCGAGCTGGTCGTCGGTCCCTACCAGGGCACACTCGGCTGCCTGCGGATCGCCTTCGGGCGCGGCGTGTGCGGCACGGCGGCACGGGATCTGGAGACCCAGATCGTCGAGGACGTCCACGCCTTTCCCGGTCATATCGCCTGTGACAGCCGCTCGGTCAGCGAGATCGTGGTTCCGGTGCGCGATGCGGCCGGACAGCTGATCGCCGTGTTCGACGTCGATGCGACCGAAAAGGCCGCCTTCGACGCCATCGACGCCACGGCGCTGGAACGCCTTATGGGCCGGGTGTTCGCGGCCTGAGCCGGGTCTGCTAAGCCAGCCATCCAACAGGAGAACAGCATGTCGGAACGGGTGATCGCGATCACGGGCGGCCATGGTGTGCTGGGACGCGCCGTCGTCGCGGCGGCACGCGCCGAAGGGCTGAAGGTTGCGATCATCGACCATGCGAGCGGCGTGCCGGTCCCGGCGGGCGTGCTGGAACTCGGCGGGGTCGATCTGACCGACGCGGCCTCGGCGACCCGGGCCATTGACGCCGTGGCATCGCATTTCGGTCGACTGGACGCCCTGCTGAACATCGCCGGCGGCTTTGTCTGGCAGACGACGGACGCCGCCGATCCCGCCTGGGACCGGATGTTCGCCCTGAACCTGACCACCACCCTGCACGCCAGCCGGGCCGCCCTGCCCCATCTGAAACGCTCCGACGAAGGCCGCATCGTCAATGTCGGGGCCAACGGGGCCCTCAGGAGCGCGGCGGGCATGGGAGCCTACGCCGCCTCCAAATCGGGCGTTCACCGGCTGACGGAAAGCCTGGCCGAGGAGCTGAAATCGACCTCGGTGACCGTCAATGCCGTCCTGCCCTCGATCCTCGACACCGATCAGAACCGCAAGGACATGCCCGACGCCGACCCGGCCCAATGGGTCCAGCCGTCGGACCTCGCGCGGGTCATGCTGTTTCTCGCCTCGCCGGGGAGCCGCGCGATCACCGGGGCGCTGATCCCGGTCACGGGCAAGGTCTGATGCAGCTCACCCGCTCGGTCCTCTACCTGCCGGCCAGCAATCCGCGCGCGATCGAAAAGGCGCGGGGCCTGAACGCCGACGCCGTCATCCTCGACCTTGAGGACGCCGTCGCCCCGGCCGCCAAGGCCGAAGCGCGCCAGGCCGCCGTCGAGGCCCTCTCGGCCGGCGGCTTCAGCGGCCGCGTGGGCGTGCGGGTCAACGGCCTCGACACCCCCTGGGGCGCGGACGATCTGACCGCCCTCTGCGTTCACAAGCCCGATTTCGTCGTCGCCCCCAAGATCGAGAGCCCGGAGGCTGTCCGCGCGGTCGCCGCCCGCCTGCCGATCGGGACTGATCTCTGGATCATGGTCGAGACCCCGCTGTCGGTGCTGCGTCTGGACCAGATCGCCGGGGCCGGGCCCCCTCTGGCCGCCCTGATGCTGGGCATCAATGATTTCGGCGAGCGGATGAATCTGGTCCTCGGCCCCGAGCGCGAGCCGCTGAAGCCGTGGCTGGCCGCCGTCGTCGCCGCCGCCCGGGGGCACGGGCTTCTGGCCATCGACGGCGTCGTCAACGCCACTGACGACACCGGGCGGCTGCAGGCCGAATGCCGTCAGGGCCGCGCCTTCGGCTTCGACGGCAAGAGTCTGATCCATCCGGCCCAGATCGAGGCTGCCAACGCGGCCTTCTCACCCTCCGCCGAAGAGGTGGCCCGGGCCCGCGAGGTCGTCTCCGCCTTCGCCGCCGCCGATGCAGAAGGCAAGGGGGCGATTCGCGTCGGATACCGGATGGTGGAGCGGCTGCATCTCGACGCCGCCCACCGCCTGCTCGCCCGGCACGCGGCGGCCTCGACGCGGGCCGCGGTCCCGCCTATCTAGTCGTCCAGAAACAGAGCTCAGCGCCCCGCCCTCCAGCAGCGAGGGGCCGCGCCGCGAGCGACAGGGCCCCAACTCTCATGACCCACGCCGTCATCGCCGCCACCGGCCTGTTCACCCCCGAACAGTCGATCTCCAACGCCGAACTGGTCGCCGCCTACAACGCCTATGCCGAGCGGTTCAACGCCGACCACGCGGCCGAAATTCTCGAGGGCGACGTCGCCGAACTGACCCCCTCGTCGGTCGAGTTCATCGAGAAGGCCTCGGGCATCAAGAGCCGGTTCGTGCTGGACAAGGCCGGGGTGCTGGACCCCGCCCGCATGACGCCGAACATCCCCGAACGCTCCAACGACGAGCTGTCGATCATGGCCGAGATGGCCGTCGCCGCGGCGCGTCAGGCGATCGAGGCCTGGGGCAAGCCGGTCTCGGAGATCGGCGCGGTCCTGTGCGCCGCCTCCAACATGCCCCGCCCCTATCCGGCCCTGGCCGTCGAGATCCAGCAGGCGCTCGGCATCGACGGCTTCGGCTTCGACATGAATGTGGCCTGTTCCTCGGCCACGTTCGGGATCAAGACGGCGGCGGATTTCATCGCCTCGGGCTCGGTCAAGGCCGTGCTGATGGTCAACCCCGAAGTCTGTTCCGCCCACCTGAATTTCCGCGACCGGGACAGCCATTTCATCTTCGGCGACGTCGCCACCGCCGTGATCATCGAGGCCTCGGATGTAGCGGGCCCCGGCGGCTGGGACATCCTCGGCACGCGGCTGAAGACGGTCTTCTCGAACAACATCCGCAACAATTTCGGCTTCCTGAACAACGCCGCGCCCGAGGGGATCGGCGCGCCCGACAAGCTGTTCATCCAGCAGGGCCGCAAGGTCTTCAGGGACGTCGTGCCGATGGTGTCCGAGATGATCATCGACCACGCCGCCGACCTCGGCATCGACCCCGCGACCCTCAAGCGGATGTGGCTGCACCAGGCCAACATCAACATGAACCAGTTCATCGGCCGCAAGGTGCTGGGCCGCGATCCGACGCCGGACGAGAACGTCATCATCCTGGACGAATACGCCAACACCTCCTCGGCCGGCTCGATCATCGCCTTCCACCTGCGCCAGCAGGACATGGTCCCCGGCGACACCGGCCTGATCTGCAGCTTCGGGGCCGGTTATTCGGCCGGCACCGTCTTCGTCCGGAAGCGCGGCTGATGGTCGACCGCAGCGACATCGGTGCCGTCGTCGACGCCATGTACGCCTGCATCTCCGGCCCCGCCGGGCCGCGCGACTGGGCCACCCAGCGCGAGATCTTCCACCCGGACAGTCGTCAGGCCCGCACCGGCCTCGACGCCGACGGCCGCCCGACCCTGATCGTCATGGGCCGCGAGGCATACCAGGCCAACGTCACGCCCTTCTTCGCCGAGAACGGTTTCTTCGAGGTCGAGATCAGCCGCCGGATCACCGTGTTCGGCAACATGGCCCACGTCTGGTCGGTCTACGAAGCGCGCACCGCCCCGGAGGACGCCGAGCCGGAGCGCCGCGGGATCAACTCGATCCAGCTGGCCCGCGGCCCCGACGGCCTCTGGTCCATCCTGCACATGATCTGGGACAACGAGCGCCCCGGCCTTACGGCGTCGGCGTAACGGCGGCGGCGTCAGGCGGGGCGGCGGGCGCGGCGGCCGGCATCGCGACCGGCGCATTGGCCGGATGTGCCGCCTTCCACTCCATCGCCCGGCGCACGCGGTTCCCGACCGACGGGTGATCGTAGAAGATGAACTCCTCGATCGCCGAGGGTGACGGCGCGCGGTACTCCGCGGTCTTGATCAGCGCCTTGGACAACCCGTCGGGCTCGTTGGCGTGGACCATGGAGAAATGGTCGGCGTCCGCCTCGATCGTCCGGATCAGCGTCGACATCACGGGCGTGGCCAGCAGGCCCAGCACCGCCCCGATGGCCGCCAGCACGGGCAGGCCGGCGGGATCGGAAATCTCGCCTACCCGATCCGCGCCCAGGAGCCGCTTTGCCAGCGGGAACAGACGGTCGATCAGGAAGAAGCCCGCGGCGGCCAGCAGGATGAAGATGCCGGTGATCCACAGCGAATGCATGTGAACGTAGTGGCCCATCTCATGGCCCACGACGCCGCGCACCTCGGCGATGTCCGCGCCCTTCCTGAACATGACGTCGCTCATCGCCACCCGGGCCGAGCCGAACAGGCCCGAGACATTGGCCGTGTAGCGGTCCGACTGTTTCGAGCCGTCAAAGATGTAGATCTTGTCGTCCGGCGTGCCGGTGGCGTGGGCCAGCTCGACCACCGCATCGCGCACGGGGCCGTCCGGGGCCGGCGTGTAGGTGTTGAACAGCGGCTCGATCAGGATCGGCGACACCAGCAGCATGAAGATCACGGCCACCGCCGTCAGCCCTGCGCCCCACGCCCACCACAGCCGCCGCGCGTGACGGATGATGAAATACAGGGCCACGATCAGCAGTCCCATGAAGACGACCGAGATGGCCGTGCCCATGAGCGCTTCGGTCAGCCAGCCGGTCAGCGGCTGACTGGTCAGCCCGTATTGTTTCTCGCGCCACCAGCTTTCGTAGATCGACCACGGCAGGGTCAGGACGAAGCTCATCAGCAACCAGGTGACGCCCGCCAGCAGCGAGACCAGCTTGGGCCGCTTGCGCCGCCGCTCGAGCCGGTCACGGATGCCGCTCAGGACGCCGGTGCGGATGATGATCCAGGCCACGGCGATCGACACGATCGCGCCCCACAGCAAGAGCCAGTGGCCCCCCTGGGTGTAGGATATGGCGCGGGCGGTGTCCTCGGGTGACAGCGTCGCCAGCCAGCGCGCGGTCTCGGCCGCAGGATCGATGCTCATGACGGTGTCCTCCCTGACACCCCCACAAGACTCCTGCCGCGCAAGCCTGTCAGCTTAAATCGGTGTCATCCGGCCGGGCGGCCTCAGGCCGCCGCCACAGCCTCGATCTCGACCAGCCAGGCGGCGTCGAAGAGGCCGGTGACGATCACCGTCAGGGCCGGCTGGCACCCCGCCAGACGGCGGATGCGCACCTCGCGGTTCTCCAGCGCATACCGGCGGTCCGACAGGAAGGTCGTGACCTTGACGAGGTTGTCCAGAGACATGCCGGCGGCGGTCAGCTGGGTCTCGATGTTCGACCAGACCTGATCACACTGGCCGGTGAAATCCGCCGCCAGCGACCCGTCGGGCGCGACCGGGATCTGGCCCGACAGGTACAGCCAGCGCCCGGGGGCCGTGACCTCCACCGCCTGCGGATAGGATCCCTCGACCGGCGGCGAGCCGTCGCCGGTCAGCGGGCGGAGAATGGCGGCCACCGGGACCCGGGTCCTACTGGCGCGCGCCGTCCGAGCGGGCGCGGACCACGGCGAACTCCGAGGTCGGCTTCCAGCCCGGCCAGTCGCCGCTGTTCGCAAGGTCCAGACCCAGATGATACAGCAGGGTCAGGTTCTCGACCGCCGAGGTGAAGTCCAGATCGGCCGACCATTCATCGCTGGCCTTGTGATAGTCGGCCGCGAATTTGGCGCGCCAGGCGGCCTCGCCGGCTTCCCGCCCGCCCTCGACCCAGTCCCAGCCATGCCAGGGCATGATCGCGGGCACGCCCATGCGGGCGAACGGGAAATGGTCCGAGCGGTAGTAGAAACCCTCTTCCGGCATGTGGTCGTCGGAGACGTACCGCCCCTTGGCCGCGGCCAGCACCTCCAGCCGGTCCTCGAGGTCGTTCTGCCCCTTGCCGAAGATCGGCACGTCGCGGGTCGGGCCCGACAGCGGCAGCATGTCGATATTGATGTCGGCGACGGTCGTCTCCAGCGGCCAGACCGGATTGGCGGCATAGCCGTAGGACCCCATCAGGCCCATTTCCTCGGCCGCCATGTGGGCGAAGACGATCGAGCGCTTCGGCGGGGGGGCCGCCTTGAGCTGACGGGCCATCTCCAGCACGCCGATGGTGCCCGAGGCGTTGTCCCAGGCCCCGTTCCAGATCTGGTCGCCGGTCACGGTCGGATGCTGGGCGGCCCCGCCGACGTGGTCCCAGTGCGCCGAATAGATGATCGTCTCTTCGGGGAATTCCGTCCCCGGAATGCGGGCCAGCAGGTTGTGGGTGACCAGGGTGTCGATGGTCTCGGACGCGTCGATCGACAGGGTCACACCCTGCATCGGCAGCGCCTTGAAGCTGCCGCCGGCGACGTCGGCGATGGCGGAAAGGTCCATACCTGCCGCCGCGGCCCAGGCCATGGCCGTGTCGTGCGGCACGGCTCCCGAGAATTCCATATCGGCCGCGCCCGGCGTCAGGGTGCGGGTGCGGCCCGCCCCCCGCAGGGCCCCCATCCATTGCGGTGAATTCGCGGCCTGGGAGACCAGGGTGATGATGCCGACCGCGCCCCGGCGGAAGGCCTCGTCGGCCTTGTAGGCCCCGGACTGGTAGTTGGTCGCATATTCGCCGTTGAAGCGCTCGCCGTCCGGCTCTCCGGCGACGACGACCACGACCTTGCCGCGGACATCGACATCCCCATAGTCGTCCCACTGGCGCTCCGGCGCATAGATGCCATGCCCGACGAAGACCACGCCGGCGTCGCGGATGCTGGCCCGGCCGTCGTTGGTCGCGGCGCGCAGCGTGATGTCCGTTCCGGGGGTCAGGGCATGAACCTGTCCGTCGGGACCGGTCCAGCTGGCGGTCGTGCCGGCAACCGGGGTGAAGCGCTTCAGTTCGACCGGCTGCAGCCATTGGCCGTCCGGCCCGCCGGGCTGCATGCCCATGGCCTCATACTGGGCCTGCAGCCAGGCCAGCACCATGCGCTCGCCGTCCGTGCCCGGATAACGGCCCTGGTATTCATCGGCGCTGATGGTGCGGATATTGTCGCTGATCCGGGCGGCCGAGAAATCCTGGGCCGAGGCCATGCCGGCGGCCAGCAGCACGGCGGCGACGGCGACGCCGCCCATCATCTTGCGAAACATAGGTGTGGGCTCCATCCCCGGATCAATGGCCCGCACTCTAGGGGGCCGCCCGGGGCTCGTCCGTTAAGTTTTGGTCATGTGGGAGGCGCGGCGCGGTTCTCCCTCCCCCGCCGGGGGAGGGATGTCGACGCCCCCGGGTCCGACCAAAGGTCGGCCCGAGGACAGGCTCCGCACGACAGGATGGGAGGGGCTGGGAGAGACACGCACTGAGATCGGATTGCCGAGCCGTCCCCACCCGGTCGCTGGCGCGACCACCCTCCCCCGGCGGGGGAGGGAGAACGCCGAAGTCTACCGCCGCAGGCTCGCGCTCGGCGCGCGCGCCGGGCCGAACTCCGAGCCCGGCATCCATTCCGGCCAGTCGCGGCTGCCGGCCAGATCGCGGCCGATGTTGAAGATCAGCTCCAGGTCCTCGACCTGACCGCGCAGGTCCCAGTCGGCCGACCATTCGTCGTCGGCCTGGTGATACCGGCGCGCCCCGTATTCCGAGCGGGCCGCATCGCGCGCCGCGACCGGTTCGTCGCGGAAGGCACCGCCGCCGTCGACATAGGCCATCGGCACGCCGCGCTTCGCGAGGGGGAAGTGGTCCGAGCGGAAATAGCTGCCCGAAGCCGGATTGCTGTCCGGTTTGGCGGTGCGGCCCTGACGCGTCGCCTCGGCGGTGACGCGGGCGTCGAGGTTGGACTGGCCCGAGCCGATGATGTCCACGTCGGCGACCCGGCCGTAGACGTTCATGGCGTCGATGTTGAAGCCCGCCACGGTCGTGGCCAGGGGATAGACCGGATTGGCGGCATAGAATTCCGAACCCAGCAGCCCGCTCTCCTCGGCCGTAAAGCTGATCATCACGATCGAGCGTTCGGGACGGGGTCCGGCGGCCCAGAGACGGGCCAGTTCCAGCAGGCCGGCGGTGCCGGTCGCATTGTCGACGGCACCGTTGAAGATGCGGTCGCCGTTGGCGTCGGGCTCACCCACGCCGATGTGGTCCCAGTGGGCCGTGTAGAGGATGGTCTCGTCGGGATGGGTCGTGCCCGGCAGGCGGGCGATGACGTTGTGCGTCGTGACCCGGCTGGTCGCCACGTCGAACATGGCGCTGAAGGTCGCGCCGGCCAGTTCGACCGGACGGAAGTCGCGGCTGCGGGCGCGGGTCTTCAGGGCCTCGAAATCCTGACCCGAGCGGCGGAACAGGTCGACGGCCACGTCGCGCTGCATCCAGGATTCCATCGGTACGCGCTCGGCCGCGGCGTTGGCGCGGACGATGTCGAACTGCGGACCCGACCAGCTGTTCTGGACCGTCGCCCAGCCGTACGAGGCCGGTGCGGTCTCGTGCACGATGATGATGCCCGCGGCCCCCTGACGCGCGGCCTCCTCATATTTGTAGGTCCAGCGGCCATAGTAGGTCATGGCCCGGCCGTTGAAGGTGTTCAGGGCCGGCTCCTCGAAGTCGGCGTCGTTGACCAGCACGACGATGACCTTGCCGCGCACGTCCACGCCCTTGAAGTCGTCCCAGTTCCGCTCGGGGGCCTTGATGCCGTAGCCGACGAAGACCAGCGGCGCGTCCATCAGCATGACGTGATCGCCGGGCCGACGCGTTGAAATGGTGATCTGCTGCCCCTGGGTCAGCGGGACGGTATCGTTCCCGACCTTCAACTGTACGCCCTGGAAATTGGAGGCCGTGAAACGGTTCAGGGCCACGTCCTGGGTCCAGGAACCGTTGGCACCGCCCGGCTGGAAGCCCGCGGCCGCATACTGTTCGCTGAGGTAGCGGATGGTCATGTCCTCGGCCGGCGTGGCGATGCCCCGGCCCTGGTATTCGTCGCTGGCCAGCACACGCACGTGTTCGGACAGGCGGGCGGCATCGAAGGTCGCGGCCGGCGCGGTCGGACCGCCTCCCCCCATGGACGCGCAGGCGGACAGCAGGGCCCCGGCGGCAAGCACGGCGGCGGTGGGGAACAGACGCATGGACGGATACACCCTCGATCGATGACAGGACTGGACCCTAGGGCGAAGTTTTCAGGCTGTCGATGCGGTCGGTGGCAAGCACGAAAAACCCGCCGGAGCCAAGGCTCCGGCGGGTTGCTTTGGTCCTGGGGATCAGGCGAAGCCTAGTGGGCTACGCCTTTCCAGATGCGGCGATAGCTCATGTAGGTGATCCCGGCGAACAGGAACAGGAAGATCATCACCCCCAGGCCGGCCTGCTTGCGCTGGACCTGTTTGGGATCCGACGCCCAGGCGATGAAGGCGGCCACGTCCCTGGCGTACTGTTCGGCAGTCTCGGGCTTGCCGTCGTCGTAGGTCACCTGACCGTCTGACAGGGGCGACGCCATGGCGATGAAGCCGCCGAGCGGGGCGTGGCCCTCGCCGGTCCAGAACGGCGTCAGATCGCCGGCCATGTACATGTTGTAGTTCTGCTCGGGACGGATCGTCAGACCCGCGGGCGCGTCGCGATAGCCGGTCAGGAGTGAGTAGATATAGTTGGCACCGCCCTCGCGGGCCTTGGCCATCACCGACAGGTCGGGCGGGGCGGCCCCACCGTTGGCCGCAGCGGCGGCCGTGGCGTTGGCGAAGGGGCTGGGGAACCGGTCGGCCGCTGTGCCGTCACGCATCACCGGTTCGCCGGTCTCGGTGTCGATGTCCGGAACCTGCACTTCCTTGGCCAGCGCCTTGACGAAGCGGTTCTCGGCCGGATTGGCCTGATCCTCGGCGAAGAAGGGACCGCCGGGCTCTGCGAGCGTGCGGAAATGCATGAGATTCATGCTGTGGCAGGCCGAGCAGACTTCGCGATAGACCTTGTAGCCCCGCTGCAGCTGGCCCTGCTCGAAGGTGCCGAACGGGCCTTCGAAGCTGAAGCCGCCGTTACGGAGCTCGTGCGCCTTGCCGGCCGCGAGGGCCGGCGTGGCGGCGAGCGCCAGACCGGCGGCGGCCGCGATCAGAACCAGGGTCTTCTTCATGGAGCGGATATTCGTCTGGAGGGTCATGGTCGCGATCAGCCCTTCTTCTCGGGCGCGGCCGGAGCCGCCGATGTCATGACGTCGCCGCCCGACAGCACCGGTTCCGAGATCGTCGCAGGAATGGTCTTCGGCGTCTCCCTCAGGCCGACCAGCGGCATGATGATCAGGAAGAAGGCAAAGTAGTAGGCGGTCGCGAAGCGAGTCAGCCACAGATAGGAGTTGAGGTCCCCGTCGATCAGGATGAAGGTCTTGAAGGTCCCGATCACCGGCGCGTCGGGCAGCTGGGCCCCGCACCAGCCCAGGATCAGGCCGACGACGACGAAGATGACGAAGAAGGTCTGCATGGTCGGGCGATAGCGCATGGAGCGCACCTTGGACGTATCCAGCCAGGGCAGGACGAACAGCACGCCGATGGCACCGAACATGGCCACTACGCCGCCAAACTTGTCCGGGATGGCCCGCAGGATGGCGTAGAACGGCAGCATGTACCATTCGGGCACGATGTGCGCCGGGGTCACCAGCGGGTTGGCCGGAATGTAGTTGTCGGCGTGGCCGAGGGCGTTCGGCATGAAGAAGACGAAGGTCGCGAACAGGATCATGAACATGATGATCGCGAAGCCGTCCTTGACCGTGAAATACGGGTGGAAGGGCAGCATGTCCTTCTTCTCCCGATCCTTGGGGATCAGGATGCCGACGGGGTTATTCTGACCGGCCGTGTGCAGGGCCCACAGGTGCAGGACCACGCAGCCGGCGATGACGAACGGCAGCAGATAGTGCAGCGAGAAGAAGCGGTTCAGGGTCGCATTGTCGATCGCGGGGCCGCCACGCAGCCAGATCAGAACCGGCTCACCGATCACGGGGATCGCCCCGATCAGGTTGGTAATCACCTCGGCACCCCAGTAGGACATCTGGCCCCACGGCAGGACGTAGCCGAGGAAGGCCGTCGCGATCATCAGGAAGAAGATCAGGCAGCCGACGATCCAGATCATTTCGCGCGGGGCCTTGTAGGAGCCGTAGTAGAGGCCGCGCAGCATGTGGATATAGACCGCGATGAAGAACATCGAGGCCCCGTTGGCGTGGGTATAGCGGATCAGGTCACCGCCGTTGACGTCGCGCATGATGCGCTCGACCGAGGCGAAGGCCATTTCGGTGTTGGGCACATAGTGCATCGCCAGGATGATGCCGGTGGCGATCTGGACGACCAGGCACAGGGCGAGAATACCGCCGAAGGTGTACCAGTAGTTCAGGTTCTTCGGCGTCGGCAGCGACATATAGTCGGCCCCGAAGCGGATGATCGGCAGGCGCGTATCGAGCCATTTCTCGATGCCGCTCTTGGGGACGTAGGTGGATTCGTGATCGCTCATCGGTCTCGTCCTCAGCCGATCTTGATGCGGGTGTCGGAGAGATAGGCGTACTCCGGCACGACAAGGTTCTTCGGTGCGGGACCCTTACGGATGCGGCCCGAGGTGTCGTAGTGCGAGCCGTGGCAGGGGCAGAACCAGCCGCCGAAATCGCCCGCCCCGAAGGTCGGGATGCAACCCAGATGGGTGCAGTTGCCCAGCAGGACGAGATACTGCTGATGGCCGGCCTTGATGCGGTCGGCATCAGCCTGCGGATCCTTCAGCGCGGACATCGGAGCCGCAACGGCCTCCTGGACTTCCTTGAGCGTCCGGTAGCGGACGAACACGGGCTTGCCCTGCCACTTGATGACGACCTGCTGGCCTTCCTGGACCTTGCTCATGTCGAATTCGATCGACGCCAGCGCCAGGGTGTCGGCGGCGGGGTTCATCGAATTGATCAGCGGCCAGACCAGCATGGCCCCGGCACCGACAGCGGCGGCACCCGCCGCAATGTGGATAAAGTCCCGGCGGGAGGCTTCGCCGCCCTCACCGTTCTCAGTCACGACCGATTCGGCCACGTCTTACTCCTCGTACGCCGTGATCCGGGCCCGAACAGGGGCGCGGCAGGACAGGCATGGATGCTTTAGCGCTTTGCAGTCGATCTGGCCCGGCCCGATATTGCGGCTCATCGCCGCAAACTGCCCTGCCTCCTTGAGAAACAGTCGCAATTCGAGCCGCGACAGACCCCCGGGCCGCGCGTATGAGGGCCTTAGAATGCGTCTCGCCCTTTTTCAACCAGCCATTCCGCAGAATGTCGGTGCCTGCATCCGCCTCGGCGCCTGTTTCGGCACCGAACTGCATGTGATCGAGCCCACGGGATTCCGTTTCGACGACCGGGCGATGAAGCGCGCGGCGCTGGACTACGGGCCCCTGGGGCATATGACCCGGCATGCCGGTTGGGCCGAGTTTCAGCGTGATCGCGGTCCCGGACGGCTGGTCCTGTTCACGACGAAGGGGGCCACGCCGCTGAATGATTTCGTCTTCCAGCCCGACGACATCCTGCTGTTCGGCAGTGAACCGTCGGGCGTCCCGGACTTTGTGCACGCGGCGGCCGATGCGCGGGTGGTGATCCCCATCGCGGCGGAGGCCCGGTCCCTGAACCTGGCCGTCAGCGCCGGCATCGGCCTGTTCGAGGCCCTGCGTCAGGCCCGCTGAGCCCCGGGATTCAGCTGGATCATCCGCAGATTCAGGGCGGCGGCGACGGTGACCCAGGACAGATAGGGCAGCAGCAGCATCGCCGCGAACGGCCTGAGCGGCCAGAACAGGGCCACCAGAGCCGCCAGCGAAAGCCAGAGCAGGGTGACGTCGATCAGGGCGAGGTCCATCCGGCGCCGACCGAAAAACATCCACGACCATCCGGCGTTCAGCATCAGGGACAGGATGTAGGCGACGAAGATCAGGGGCTCGCTGGTGCCCGCCACCTCCCACAACAACCAGCCCGCCCAGGCATTGATGGCGAACAGGAAGCCCCAGACCACGGGGAAGGCCCAGTTCGGAGGGGTCCAGCGCGGCTTGGAGAGATTCGCATACCAGACACCGGGCTTGAACACGGCACCGCTCGACGCGGCGACGAAATTCAGGCCGACGAACACGGCCACGGCAATCCACATGCTGGCATCCATGGCGACAGTCTAGGCGAGAACGCCGGCATTGGCGCGGGGGAATCGACTCTGCGGAACGGACGGAATGGCCGCCGGGAGACGCCTCACTCCGGCGCGCCCTCGACCGTGATCACCGCAAGGCCGGGTCGCTCTCCCCGCTTGCCCGCCGCCACGGCTTCCACGGCCCGCATGACCCGCAGCACATTCTCGCCGGCCAGCTTGCGGATATCCGCCTCGGTCCAGCCGTTGGCCATCAGGGCCGCCAGCAGGCGGGGATAGGTGTCCACCCCCTCCAGCCCGACCGGCAGGGCGTCGACGCCATCATAGTCGCCGCCGAGGCCGACATGGTCGATCCCCGCCACATCGCGAACGTGCTGGAGGTGGGCCACGACGTCGGCGACGGTGGCGCGCGGGATTGGATGCGCCGTGGTCCAGGCCGCCAGGCCTGCGGTCACCGCCGCAGGATCGCCGGGGTTCAGGGATTTCAGCCGGGCATCCTCGGCGGACCGGGCGCTGTTCCATGCGCGTACCGTCTCGGAGACGAAGCCGGGCACAAAGGTGACCATCACCACACCGCCGTCTTCGGGCATCAGGCGCAGGACGCTGTCGGGCACATTGCGCGGATGGGCCGTCACGGCCCGCGCCGACGAATGGGAGAAGATCACAGGAGCCTCGGACACCCGCATGGCGTCCAGCATGGTCTCTTCCGAGACATGGCTGAGGTCGACCATCATCCCCAGCCGGTTCATCTCGCGCACAACCTGCTCGCCGAACGGAGACAGGCCGCCCCACTTCGGCGCATCGGTGGCGCTGTCGGCCCATGAGGTGGTCTTGCTGTGGGTCAGGGTGATGTAGCGGGCCCCGGCATCGAAGAATTCGCGCAACAGACCCAGGGAGTCGTCGATCGAATAGCCGCCCTCCATACCGATCAAGGAGGCGATCCTGCCGCGCCGGTGGATGCGTTCGACATCGGCCGCGGTGGTGGCCAGTTCGAACACCTCCGGATGGGCGGCGACGATCCGCTTGACGGTGTCGATCTGCTCGAAGGTTTCGCGTGCGGCCTCGGTCGGCGTCAGGGTCGCGGGCACATAGACCGACCAGAACTGACCCCCGACGCCACCGGCCCGCAGGCGCGGAATATCGGTGTGCAGTTCGGTCGTGGCGTCGAGATCCGTCGCCAGGTCCACGGCGTAGGGGTCATTGCCGTATTTTTCGCGCAGCGCCCACGGCAGGTCATTATGCCCGTCGATCAGCGGCGTGCGGCGCAGAATCTGGCTGATGCGCGCCTCGCCCGCCGGATCGACGGTCTGGGCCAGAACGGGTCCCGCGATGAGGACAGAAGCGACCGTGGTCAGAAGGGCTGTGCGGATCATGGTGTTTCCCGGGAGCTGAGACGCAGAACAGTGGCAGACGGGGGTGGTGCGTCAACGGGTCGAGGGACTAGAGAAGGCGAATGACCACCGCCGCACCCCCGCTTGAGCAACGCAAGACCGAGACCCGCGCCTGGTTCGAGACCCTGCGCGACCGCATCCACGCCGGCTTCGAGGCGCTGGAGGACGCGGCCCCGGCCGACCTCTTCCCCGGCGAGCCGGGCCGGTTCGTCCGGACCCCCTGGGAGCGGCATGAGGGCGGTGGTGGCGTCATGGGGATGATGCACGGACGGCTGTTCGAGAAGGTCGGCGTCCATGTCTCGACGGTCCACGGCGAGTTTCCGGCCGACTATGCGAAGACGGTGCCGGGTGCCGCCGAGGACCCGCGCTTCTATGCCACCGGCATCAGCCTGATCGCCCACCCGGTCAGCCCGCGTGTCCCGGCGGTGCATATGAACACCCGCTTCATCGCCACGACGCAGAGCTGGTTCGGCGGCGGCGGCGACCTGACGCCGGTTCTGGATGTGGACCGTCGCCCGGACGCAGCCGACACGGTCGCCTTCCACGCGGCCATGAAATCAGCCTGCGATGCCCACGATCCCGACTGGCACGCGCGCTTCAAACAGTGGTGCGACGAGTATTTCTGGCTGCCGCACCGCAATGAGCCGCGTGGGACCGGCGGCATCTTCTACGACCACCACAACAGCGGTGACTATGCCAGGGATTTCGCCTTCACCCGCGACGTGGGGATGCATTTCCTCGACGCCTATTCCGCCATCGTCGCCGGCCGCATGGCCGAGCCATGGACGGCAGAGGAACGCGAGGAACAGCTGATCCGGCGCGGCCGCTACGTCGAGTTCAACCTGCTCTACGACCGCGGCACGACGTTCGGACTGAAGACCGGCGGCAATGTCGACTCGATCCTCAGCTCGATGCCGCCTGTGGTGAAGTGGCCCTGAAGCGACCTGCCGCTCACGGATTGCCGGAGACGACAAACGCCTTGATCCAGTCGCCCAGCACCGCCCGTTCATTGGCCGTCTTCAGGCTGTCCACGGCCCGCTCGACCAGCGCCGGATCGATCCGGTCGTGCCGTCCCGCCGTCAGGGCGGTCGCGAAGGCCGGGGTGAACTCCGGATGCGGCTGCATCGAGATGGCGTCCTCGCCCCAGGCCAGCCCGGCATAGGGCGTGAAGTCGCTGCGCAGAATGACGCGGGCGTCCGTCGGCGGTTCGACCACCTGATCCTGATGCGAGGCCGGGAGGGCCACGGAAGCGGCGACGGGACTCATCCATGGCTCGTTGGAAACCACCTCATAGCGGTGCAGGCCGACGCCCCAGCCCTTGTCCGACTTCTCGACCCGGCCGCCCAGCGCCTGGGCCATGGCCTGATGACCGAAGCAGACACCGACCATCCGGGTCCGACCCCGGGCGGCGCGGATCCAGTCCAGCAGACGGGTGATCCAGGGGTCGGCTTCATAGACCCCCGCGGATGAGCCGGTGATGATCGCGGCGTCGAAGGCCTCCGCATCCGGCCAATCGCCCGCCTGGACATCGAAGGTCTCGAAAGTGAATCCCTCGCCCAGCAGGTCGCGGAACATGGCCGGATAGTCGCCATAGGTCCCGGCGAGGGCGGCGGGCGGCGCGCCGGTCTCAAGAATTGCGATACGGGTCATCCAGGCCTCCTCGAGCCCACCGATATGGACGATCGCGCAAGACGGCGGAAGGGCGATCCGGTATGGCAGCGGGATGACCGATACCGATGCCGCGCCCGTTGTCCTGATCAACGTTTATCGCTGCCCACCGGAGCGTCTGGACGAGTTGATGGAGCTGTTGACGGTCATGGTCCGGGCCCAGCGATCACTGGACGGATTCGTCTCGGCGACGCTGCATCGGGGGCTGAACGGCAAGGTGGCGGCGGTGCACGCCGTCTGGCGGACCCGCGAAGCCTGGAAGGCAATGGCGCGCGATCCGGCCATCAACGCCGCCATGGAGCCGATCATGGCCATCGCGACGTTCGAGCCCCACCTCTACGAAGCCGGCGAGGTGTTCGAACCGGAGCCGCTTCCCGTCAGGTGAACCAGATCTCGGCCTTCGCGCCGGTCTCGCCCAGCGTGGCCACCACCCAGGCGCAGATCTCCCGCGCCGCCGCCTCGGCACCGGCGGGCGGATTCAGGATCACCACCGCACAGCCGTTCATCCTCATCGGATCGGTGAGCGGACGCAGACGGACCTCGGCGACCAGCACACGCTGCGCGCCGGCCTGATCCAGACGACGCAGAAATCCGTCGAAGGTTTCGAGGTCCTTCAGGGGGGTCCAGATCGCGACGGTGGCCCGGGCGTCGGCGCGAACGATGGCGGCACCCGTATCGGCGGCGCGCAGATAGTCGTCCGGCTGCTCGAACGGCGGATCGATCAGCACGAGCGGACCGGTCGCCTCGGCCGCCCAGGCCACCGCCTGGTCATAGCCGTCCCCGCCCTCGGCTGCGGCCTCGGGATAGGGCGCGAGCGCCTCGGTCAGCAGGCTGAGGATCGGCGGATTCAGTTCGAAACCGACGTAGCGGTCGTCGTCGCGAAGCGTCTGCGCCACGAGCAGGGGCGAGCCGGGATAGAGATCGGCCCCGCCCTGCGGGTTCAGTCGGCCGACGGCAGCAGCCAGCGCCTCGATCCGCGGCGGACGCCCCTCGGCGGCCATCAGGCGAACGACGCCTGCCTCGGCCTCCTTCGACCGCGCAGCGTCGCCGGTGAGATCATAGAGGCCGGCACCCGCATGGGTGTCGATGACCGTCAGCGGACCGTCCGCCTGACCGCGCTCGACCAGCCACAGAAGCAGGGCATGCTTGACCAGGTCCGCGAAATTCCCGGCGTGAAAGCTGTGGCGATAGTTCATGCTGTCATCCAGTAACCGCGGCTGCGGGCGCTGACGGGTGCCCGCGTCGCCTCGACCCGCGCCAGGATCGCGGCCTTGAAGGCTTCGGCCTGGTCGTCGCCGACCAGAAGCCGCAGGGACCGGATGATCCGCGTGATCCGCCGGTGGTTGTGGTCGCTGGGCATCAGCCAGTCGTGGGTGGCCCGATAGAAGGCGTCCATCCGGTCGGTCGCGGCGGCGAGGGCGCACTGGGCCATACCGGAGTCCTTGATCGCCTCGACCTCGGCGTCCGTGAGCACGGGGGACTCCGGCACGGCCTGCGAGGGCTCACGGAGCGGGAACAGCCACTGGATGAAGTCGTGGTGGCTCTCAAGGGCCGAATTGTCGAACGCCAGGACGTCGAACAGCGTCCGTCCCCGGGCGTCAGGACCTTCGCCTTCGAGGAAGGCCACGACAGGGGCGGACACTGGCATGGGTCGGGCCTAGGCCGCCTTGTCCCAGTTGAGCACGACCTTGCCCGACTGGCCCGAGCGCATGGCCTCGAACCCCTCCTCGAAGCGCTCGTAGCCCATCTGGTGGGTGATGAGGGGGGTCAGGTCGAGACCGGCCTTGAGCAGGCCCAGCATCTTGCGCCAGGTCGTGAACATCTCGCGACCGTAGACGCCCTTGATGGTCAGGGCCTTGAGGATGATCGCACCCCAGTCCGTCTCCATCGGCTTCGACGGAATGCCCAGCATGGCCATGCCGCCGCCCATGATCAGGGTGTCGACGCACTGTTTGAAGGCGATGGGCGAACCCGACATCTCCAGCGCCACGTCGAAGCCGACCTTGAGGCCCAGCTCGTGCATGACGTCGTGCAGGTCCTCGCGGGTGGTGTTCACCGTCCGCACGCCCGGCGCGACCTTCTGCGCCAGCTCGAGACGGAAGTCGTTGATGTCGGTCAGGACCACGGTGCGGGCACCGGCGTGGCGCGCGACGGCGGCGGCCATCATGCCGATCGGCCCCGCGCCGGTAACCAGCACGTCCTCGCCCAGCAGGTCGAACTGCTGCGCCGTATGCACGGCGTTGCCGAACGGATCGAGGATCGCGCCGATCTCCCAGGGCACGTCGTCCGGCAGCTCGATGACGTTGAAGGCCGGAGCCACGACGAACTCGGCGAAGGCACCCTGACGGTTCACACCGATTCCGCGGGTGGCGGGGTCAAGGTGGAAATGGCCGGCCCGGGCCGCTTCCGAATTCAGGTCGATGACATGGCCCTCGGCCGAGACGCGCTGGCCGATCCTGAGGCGGCGGTCGACGTCCTTGCCGATGGCGACGATCTCGCCGGAGAATTCATGGCCGGTGATCATCGGGACCGGGACGTTCTTCTGGGACCACTCGTCCCAGTTCCAGATGTGGATGTCGGTGCCGCAGACGGCGGTACGGTGCACGCGGATCAGCACATCCTCGGGCCCGGCCACGGGAACGGGCGCGTCGATCAGCTCGAGGCCGACGCCGGGCCGGGTCTTGGCCAGGGCCTTCATGGTGGTGGTCATCAAATCACTCCCAATTCGCGTCCGGCCGTCGTGAACACCGCGACCGTTTGATCAATCTGTTCGAAGGTGTGCGCCGCCGACATCTGGGTGCGGATGCGCGCCTGGCCGCGGGGCACCACGGGGAAGCTGAAACCGATCACATAGACGCCGAGTTCCAGCGCCCGGGCGGCGAAGTCCTGGGCCAGTTTCGCATCGTTCAGCATCACGGGGATGATCGGGTGCTCGCCGGGCAGCAGGGTGAAGCCCGCCTCGCTCATCGCCCCGCGATAGCGGGCGGCGTTGGCGAACAGTTGCGTGCGCAGGACATCGCCTTCCTCGCCACCCGAAATGCGGATGGCCTCGAGGCTGGAGCCGCAGATCGCGGGGGCGAGGGCGTTGGAGAACAGATAGGGCCGGGCCCGCTGCTTGAGCAGGGACACGACCTCCGACGTGGCGCAGATGAAGCCGCCCATGGCCCCGCCCAGCGCCTTGCCGAAGGTGCCGGTCAGGAAGTCGATCTCGACCCCGTGGTGCGCATAGGAGCCCCGGCCCTTGGGCCCGAGGAAGCCCGTCGCGTGGCAGTCATCGACCATGATCAGGGCGTCGTATTTGTCGGCCAGCGCCCGGATGTCCTTCAGCTTCGCGATATAGCCGTCCATCGAGAAGACGCCGTCGGTGGCGATGACGATCTCGCGCGCGCCGTCGGCCCGGGCCTGTTTCAGCTGGGTCTCGAGGTCGTCCATGTCGGAGTTGGCGAAGCGGTAGCGTTTGGCCTTGCACAGCCGGACGCCGTCGATGATCGAGGCGTGGTTCAGGCTGTCGGAGACGATGGCGTCCTCGGCCCCGAACAGCGGCTCGAACAGGCCGCCGTTGGCATCGAAGGCGGCGGCGAACAGGATCGTGTCCTCGAAGCCGAGGTAGTCGGCGATCGACCGTTCCAGCTCCTTGTGGATCTCCAGCGTGCCACAGATGAAGCGAACCGAGGCCGTACCGGCTCCCCATGTCCGCTGGGCGGCGATCCCGGCCTCGACCACCCGATCGTCGCCGGCGAGGCCGAGGTAGTTGTTGGCGCAGAAATTCAGGACGTCGCGCCCTCCGACCCGGATCACCGGACCCTGACGGGAGGCGATGATCCGCTCGGGCTTGGTCAGCCCCTGGGCGTCGATGTCGGCGAGTTCCGCGCGCACGCGGTCGTGGAAGGCCAGATGGGAGGCTTGGGTCATGCGCGCTCCGCTACGCCGTTTTGGTGACCGTTTGAACCCCCGCCGAGCGTCAGGGTCACCCGCCCGATGGCGTATCCGGTTCGGCCACGGCCCGGAACGGACTCACCTGGATCCGGCCGCCGCACGGCGTGAAGCTCTGGACAAGGGTCACGGGCGCGGTGTCGCCCGGTGCCACCGCGCGGATGCGGGCGGCGGTCGGGCAAACTGTCTCACCCTGTCCTTCGTTCGGGACCACGTTCCAGGCCACGTCGAAGAAGGCCCTGGCCTGCGGCGGAAGGGTGACCGGGGCCGGTGCCTGGCCGGTGCGCAGATAGCTGCCGGGGTTTTGCTCGGCGCGAACGGTCGTCAGGGCCTTGCCACGCGCGTCCTGCAGGGTCACCGCCGGATAGCCGGTCAGACTGCAGGCCTGGGTGCCGAGGTTCTGAACGCCGACGATTGTGACCCGATGGCCCATGCCCGCGTCGCCGCCGTCGGCCGACAGCTTGAGCTGCGGTCCCTTGCAGGGGGCGGCCGCAGGCGGCAACGGACCGCCGGGCAGGGTGTCGGCGGGCGGAACCGGGCCCGGGGCAACGGGTCCGGATGACGGGCGGCTGCAGCGCTCCAGCACGGCGACGCCAATGTCCTGATCGGGACCGAGTCGGCTGAGGGTTGCACTCTCCTGCCCCTCTGCGGTCGCGGTCTGCCATTCCATGCCGGACCCGGTGAAGCGCGCGCCCGAAGCGGCCTGCACGGTCCGGAGGGCGAAGGTCTGACCCTTCCAGGTCAGTTGGGCGGTCGCGGTGTCCGGGTAGGCCACTGAAACGGACTGGCCGCTTTCACAGGCGTAGCTGATCGGCGTCCCTGCGGGACCGACGGGCGCGGGAACCGGCTCGACTGGAACCGTCGGCGGGGCTTCGGCTTCCTGCGTACAGCCCGCGGCGGCGATCAGGGCAAGGGTCGAGACGATCGTGCAGGCGTTGCGAAGACGGCGCATGGAAGCTCCACGGTTGGGTCCGACGGTTAACGCCAGCCAAGGCCAAAGGCTCCACTCGCGCAAGGGCCGGACGACGGCCGCTTCAGGCCGTCAGCAGGCGCGGCAGCTTGAAGGCCACCGTTTCACGTTCGCCGGCATCCTCAATGACATCGGCGTCGAACCGCGCGCGGACGGCGTCGATCAGCTCCTCGATCAGCCGCTCCGGGGCCGAAGCCCCCGCCGTGATGCCGAGCGTGGTCACGCCCTCGAGCCAGGACCAGTCCACCTGGGTCGCATCATCGACCAGGCGCGCGTCGCGGGCCCCGGCCCGCAGGGCGACCTCGACCAGACGCACCGAGTTGGACGAGTTGGCCGAGCCGACCACCAGCACCAGATCGCACCCCTCGCCCAGCCGCTTGACCGCCTCCTGGCGATTGGTGGTGGCGTAGCAGATGTCTTCCTTGTGCGGATCAGGCAGTTCGGGGAACCGGCGCTTCAGCACCGCCAGAATCTCGCTGGTATCATCGACCGACAGGGTGGTCTGGGTGGCGTAGGCGAGAGGCGCATCCCCCGGACGCTGGAAGGCTTCCGCGTCGGCGGCGGTCTCGACCAGGGTGATCGCACCCTCCGGCAGCTGTCCCATGGTCCCCACGACCTCGGGATGGCCGGCATGGCCGATCAGAATAATGTGGCAGCCGGCGGCGTGGTGGCGCTCGGCCTCGACATGCACCTTGGAGACCAGGGGGCAGGTGGCGTCCAGATAGACCATCTCACGCGCACGCGCCGTCGCCGGCACCGACTTGGGCACCCCATGGGCCGAAAAGACGACGGGGCGGTCGTCGGGGCAGTCGTCCAATTCCTTGACGAACACGGCCCCCATGCCCTTGAGCCGCTCGACGACGTGGCGATTGTGGACGATCTCGTGGCGCACATAGACCGGCGCCCCGAATTTCTCGATCGCGCGCTCGACGATCTGGATGGCCCGGTCGACCCCGGCGCAGAAGCCGCGCGGGGTCGCAAGACGCACGGTCAGGGCGCGCTTGCCGGTCGGGTGAATGGGCACGTGGACAGTCATGACTGGAACCTAGTCGTTCGGGCGTCGTCCCGCTACCGGCATGCGCCCCGGGTTTGCGCGCGGCGGGTTTGCCGCGCCTCCGTTTAGCCGCTATCAGCGGCGAGCGTACCGCCGGCGTCGGGCTGTCGCCGCCCCTCCTCGTTTCCGGAAGACCCCTGCATGCGTCGCGTCCTCAAGGTTTCCCTGGCTTCGGCCCTCGCCGCCGTTGCGATCACGGTCGTAAGCGTCCCGACGGCCGCCCACGCCCAGTACGGCTCCGGCCAGCAACAACAGGGCCGTCCGGGGCAGACCGGCCGTCCGGACCAGCAACAGCGTGAGCCGGGCGAACAGTCCGACGCCCCGCGCGCGCCGCGCATCGCGCCGCTGAGCCGCCGCGCCGCCGCCGGCCCGTGCCCCTATGTAAAGGTGCTGTACGATGCAGCGCGCTACGTCGAACTGACCGGAGACCGCGTCGCGGCCGCCAATGTCGGCTTTACCGGCGAGATCGAGGGTCTCGTGTCGGACTGCAGCTATCAGTCCGACCAGCCGATCACCGTCGAGACGCGCGTGCAGTTCAATCTCGGCCGTGGCCCCCAGGCCCAGGGCGATAGCCGCACCTATCGCTACTGGATCGCCGTGACCGAGCGGAACCGGGCCATCCTCGCCAAGGAATATTTCGACCTGCCGGTGGATTTCGACGGCGAGCAGACGGCATCGGTCACCCGCGACCAGACCATCGTCATCCCGCGCGCCTCGGCGACCACCAGCGGCGACAATTTTGAAGTCCTGGTGGGCTTTGATGTCACCCCGCAAATGGCCGAGTTCAACCGCTCCGGCAGCCGGTTCCGCGTCAATGCGGGCACGCCGGCCGCCACGACACCTCCGGCCCAGTAAATGACCGATCTCAGAACTGTCCTGGGCGAAGCGGTCGGGGCCGCCTTCGCAGCCGAAGGCGTGGACCCGTCTCTGGCCCGGGTCACGACCTCGGACCGGCCGGATCTGGCCGACTTTCAATCCAACGGGGCCCTGGCCGCGGCCAAGGCGCTGAAGGCCAATCCGCGCGAGCTGGCATCGCGCGTGGCCGAACGCCTGGCGGGCGATCCACGTCTGGATTCCATCGAGGTGGCCGGCCCCGGCTTCATCAATCTGAAGCTGGCGAACGGTGCCCTGTCCCAGCGCGCGGCCGAGGTCGCTGCCGACGGCCGTCACTCGGGGACCTCGACCGTCGCGGTTCCCCGCAAGGTCATCATCGATTTCGCCGGCCCCAATGTGGCCAAGCCGATGCACGTCGGCCACCTGCGCTCGTCCATCATCGGCGAGAGTCTGAAGCGGCTGTTCCGGTTCCGCGGCGACACGGTCTGGGGCGACGCCCATTTCGGCGACTGGGGCTTCCAGATGGGCCTGCTGATCGTCGCCGTGGGTGATGAGGGCAAGGCAGACGGCTTCCTCATCGAGGGGGAGGGTCCATTCCCGCCCGAAAGCCCGGTGACGCTGGACGACCTCGAGCGGCTGTATCCGGCCGCCGCCGCCAGGGCCAAGGAGGATGCCGACTTCCGCGACCGCGCCCGCAAGGCGACGGCCGAGCTGCAGGGCGGACGCCCCGGCTATCGCGCCCTCTGGGCCCAGTTCGTCGCCGTCAGCCGGACGGCGCTGGAGCGCGAGTTCGGCGCTCTCGATGTGACCTTCGACCTGTGGAACGGCGAGAGCGACGCCGATCCGGTGATGGCCGAGATGATCGCCCATCTGCAAGCGACCGGACTTCTGGTCGAGGACGACGGTGCCCGCGTGGTGCACGTCGCCCGCCCCGGCGAGACGCGGAAGCGCAAACTGGCCGACGGCTCGGTGATCGAGGCCCCGAGCCCGCCGCCGCTGCTGGTCATCAGCTCGGAAGGCTCGGCCATGTACGGGACGACCGACCTCGCCACGATCCTCGACCGGCGCAAGGCGATCGATCCGGACCTGATCCTCTACGTCGTCGACGAGCGTCAGGCCGAGCATTTCGAACAGGTGTTCCGCGCCGCCTATCTGGCCGGCTATGCCGTCGAGGGGTCGCTGGATCACCTCGGCTTCGGCACCATGAACGGGCCGGACGGCAAACCCTTCAAGACCCGGGCGGGCGGGGTGCTGAAGCTGCACGACCTGATCACCATGGCGGTGGAGAAGGCACGCGAGCGACTGCGCGAAGCCCATCTGGGCGAAGATCTGACTGAGGTCGAGTTCGAGGCCATCGCCCACAAGGTGGCCGTCGCGGCGCTGAAATTTGCCGACCTGTCGAACAGCCGGACCACCAGCTACGTCTTCGACCTCGACCGCTTCATGAGCTTCGAGGGCAAGACCGGGCCCTATCTGCTGTACCAGGCCGTCCGCATCAAATCCCTGCTGCGCAAGGGCGCGGACCAGGGTGCAATGCCCGGCCCCATCGTCATCGCCGAACCGGCCGAGCGCGACCTGGCCCTGACCCTGGACGCCTTCTCCCAGGCCGTGAGCGAGGCCTATGACAAGCGGATGCCGCACGTCATCGCCGAGCACGCCTACCGGCTGGCACAGGCCTTCTCCAAATTCTACGCTGCCTGCCCTGTGCTGATCGCCCCGGACGCGTCGACCCGGGGCTCCCGCATGGCCCTGTCGAAGGCCGCGCTGGATCAGCTGGAGACGGCCCTGGACCTTCTGGGAATCGACACGCCGGAGCGGATGTAGCGAGCGGCTGGCGCTGGGCCGCCGGAATCGGCAAGGCTCTGCCGCATGACAGACAACACGGCGTTCTCGCCTTCATTCCGGTCTCCGTTCCGCCGGTGGCTGAGGTTCGACGTCCGGACCGGGCTGGTCCTGCTTGCGCTGTTCTCCGTGGTGCGGTTCAGCCTCGTGCTGGAGGCCAACGTCAGCCGAAGCTACGGCCTGGTGTCGGCATTCTTCGTCGTCATGGCCCTGACGCCCTTCCTGCTGCTGACCCGGGTGGGACGACGGCGCACGGGCATGACCCGCCCCGCGCGGCCGATGCACCTGCTGTCGGCGGCGCTGGCGGGCGGATTATGCTGCGGCATACTGATCGTCAGCGCTGGCATGCTGTTCGGTTGGGGCGACGACAACGCCTTCGCCTATATCGCGGGAACCTACACCGGCCTTCCGTCGCCAATGGACGACCAGACCCGGCTGATCCTGTTCCTCGTCTTCGCTGGAATCGGCATGACATTCAGCCCGGTCGGCGAGGAACTGTTTTACCGCGGGCTGCTGCACGAGTGCTTCTCGGCGCGCCTCGGGCAGGCGCGGGCCGCGGCGGTCGACGCCGCCGCCTTCGCCCTTGTCCACCTGGCCCATTTCGGCCTTGTCTGGCGCGTCACGGGCTGGACGTTCCTGCCCGGACCGGCCGTCTGGTGGGTGGGTGGGTTGTTTGTTACGGGGTTGATCTTCTTCTGGTCCCGGCGCGCCAGCGGCTCCATCATGGGCGCGATCGTCGCCCATGCCGGCTTCAATCTGGCCATGACCGGCTGGATCTTCTACGGCGTGCTTCCGGGAGCCTGACCATGTCGCTTGACGCCTATATCGCCGGCCTGCCCAAGGCCGAACTTCATCTGCATATCGAGGGCTCGCTGGAGCCCGAGCTGATGTTCGAACTGGCGCAGCGCAACGGCGTGGCCATTCCGTTCGACAGCGTCGAGGCCGTGCGTGCGGCCTATGACTTCTCCAACCTGCAGGACTTCCTCGACATCTATTACGCCGGGGCCAATGTCCTTCTGACCCGCCGCGACTTCGAGGATCTGGCCTTCGCCTATTTCCAGCGGGCCGCGGCCGATACGGTGCGACACGCCGAAATCTTCTTCGACCCCCAGACCCACACCGACCGGGGGGTGCCGTTCGGCGTCGTGGTCGAAGGCCTGATCGCCGGCATGGACCGGGCCAGGACCGAGCTGGGGGTGACGTCCGGCCTGATCCTGAGCTTCCTGCGCCACCTGAGCGAGGACGCGGCCTTTGCGACTCTGGAGGCGGCCAAGCCGTATCTGCATCATTTCATCGGCGTCGGGCTGGACTCGTCCGAAGTGGGGCATCCGCCCTCGAAATTCGTACGTGTCTTCGCGGCGGCCCGCGCGCTCGGCCTCAAGCTCTGCGCCCACGCCGGTGAGGAGGGTCCGCCGGCCTATGTGCGCGAGGCGCTGGACCTGCTGCACATCGACCGCATGGACCACGGCAACCGGTCCATGGAGGACGAGGACCTGATCCGGCGGCTGGCGGCGTCGCGGATGACCCTGACCGTCTGCCCGCTGTCGAATCTGAAGCTCTGTGTGGTCAAGGACCTGAAGGACCACCCCGTGCCCGAGATGCTGCGGCGCGGCCTGCACGTGACCCTGAACTCCGACGATCCGGCCTATTTCGGCGGCTATGTGAACGAGAACTACCGGCAGCTGGCGGCGGCGGTCGGCCTGACGCGCGAGCAGCTGACGCAGTTGGCCCGCAACAGTTTCGAGGGATCGTTCCTGGAAGAGACCGACAAGGCCGCCAGGATAGCGGAGGTGGACGCCTGGGCCACGTCAATGGCCTGATCTGCTCCGCATGAGGAGATAGCTCGCCATGCGCGAGCGGCGCGCGATGCCACGCGGCGTAACGTTGACCATGAACTTGATGGTATTGCGATGACGCTTCTCGATGCGCATGAAATTCTTGATCAGAGCCTTATAGGCCACGTCATACGGATCCTTACCCGGAGGCGGCTGCTTGCCATTGACGATCGCGGCCAGTTCCAGATCCAGCGCAGGACCCAGTCGAGACAGCTCATCGATCAGGCGGTTAAAGATCGGATCGGCCGCGCGATGGTGGATCTGGCCCTCGAACCAGCGGCGGCGAAACGAGGCGTTGCTGAAGGGGTGATCCGGATCAACGCCGGGGCGGTCCTTCTGGAAGGACCGCAACACCGAGAAGAAGTAGCCGCACATGGTCTCGGGGTCGATGAAGCCTGAAAGCCAATAGTCGAACTGGTCCGATTTCAGGCCCCAGAAGCGGTTGTAGTAGTGGCGGACCTGCTCCTCGACTCCGGCGCGCCTGGCCGCATCGTCGATGGTGGCGAAGTAGTCGGCAGCGAGCCGGCTCTTTTCCGAATAGAGGGCGTCGTAACGCAGGTTGCAGTGCATCACGCAGTCGGCGGTCTTGTTCTTCAGATTGATCTGAGCCGCGACCAGAAAGCCCAACACGGCGATGACACCGGTCATCAGACCGATGCCAATGGTAGCGGCCGGACCGGGATGCAGAGATATCCAGGCAAGGGTCGACGGACCGGCATCCTGAGCGACCCAATCCCCAGCCCGATTCAGCCCTGCCATGAGCAATTGCGCCCATTCAGTCATTCCGGCACCCCCGCCCCTTGGCCGAGACTAACCACGGGTTCCCCTGGTTAACAATTCTCTGCTCGCCGAAGTTGATCCGAGCGGACCTTGCCTTGACTCCAGCGATGAGTCGGGGCCTAGGTCCGCTCGCTCTCGCGGGAGAGATCGGAGCCCTTTCGGGGGGTCCGGAGCCGAAGGCGCAACCGCCCCGGAAACGCTCAGGCAAACGGACCGCGAGGACATACGGACGCTGGAAAGTCGCTCCTTGAGAGCGCGCCGACGGAGCAAGACGCCTGCATCCTCATTTTCGGGGCAGACGCCGGAATCTCTCAGGCTTCAGGACAGCGGGGGCGCGAGGACGGCGGAGCCTTCCGCCTCAAGACGCGACCGTGAAAGCCTGAACATGACCGACGATATCCTCAAGACCACGCCCCTCAACGCCGCGCACCGTGCTCTGGGCGCGCGCATGGTCGGCTTCGGCGGCTATGACATGCCGGTGCAGTACGAGGGCGTGCTGGCCGAGCACCGCTGGACCCGGGAACACGCCGGCCTGTTCGACGTGTCGCACATGGGCCAGTGCAAGATCACCGGCGAGGACGCCATCGCCCAGTTCGAGCGGTTCGTGCCCGGCGACTATGCGATCCTCAAGGCCGGGCGGCAGAAATACAGCCTGCTGCTGAACGCCGGGGGCGGCATCATGGACGACCTGATGGCCGGCAAGCCCGACCACGACGGCCTCTATGTCGTGGTCAACGCCGGCAACAAGGATGCCGACTTCGCCTATCTGCAAGCCAACCTTGAAGGCGACGCGACGCTGAAGATCCTCGTCGATCGCGCCCTGCTGGCCATCCAGGGACCGGAGGCCGCAGAGGTCATGGCGGCGCACGAACCCCTGCTGACCGAGCTGGGCTTCATGGATTGCGCCCGGCTGATGCTGTTCGGCGCCGACTGCTACATCTCCCGCTCGGGCTACACCGGTGAGGACGGCTACGAGATTTCCGTACCGGCCGATCAGGCCGAGCGCATCTGGAACACGATCCTGCAGGACGCCCGGGTCAAGCCGATCGGTCTGGGGGCCCGCGACAGTCTGCGCCTCGAGGCTGGTCTGCCGTTGCACGGGCATGACATCGACGCCACGACCAGCCCGGTCGAGGGGGCGCTGACGTTTGCCCTGTCGAAGTCGCGCAAGGAGCGCGGTGACTTCAACGGCGCTGACCGCATCCTCAGGGAACTGGCCGACGGCCCGTCCCGGGTCCGCATCGGCCTGAGCGTCAAGGAAGGGGCCCCGGCCCGCGAAGGCGCAGAGATCGCCGATATGGACGGCAACATCATCGGCACGATCACCTCGGGCGGCCCGTCGCCGACCCTGGGTCGCAACATCGCCATGGGCTATGTCCCGCCGGCCTTCGCCGAACTCGGCACCGACCTGAAGGTTCTGGTGCGCGGCAAGCCCGCCGCCGCCGAGGTCGTCGCCACGCCCTTCGTCGCCCAACGCTATTACCGCAAACCCAAGGCCGTCTGAGCCTTTCGGAGACAGACCGATGCATTTCACCAAGGATCACGAGTGGGTTCGCCTCGACGGCGACGTCGCCACCGTCGGCATCACCAAACACGCCGCCGACCAGCTGGGCGACGTCGTGTTCGTCGAGACGCCTGAAGCCGGCAAGACCGTCTCCAAGGGCGACAGCTTCGCCGTCGTCGAGAGCGTCAAGGCGGCGTCTGACGTCTATGCGCCGGTGACGGGCGAGGTCGTCGAGGGCAATGCCGCCCTGGCCTCGGCACCCGAAACCGTCAACGCCGACCCGGAAGGCGACGGCTGGTTCGCCCGGATCAAGGTCTCCGACGCATCGCAGCTCGACGCCCTGATGGACCGCGCCGCCTACGACGCCTTCCTCGCCACCCTCTGACCCCTTTCACGCACGGATCTCCCCCGCCATGCGCTACCTCCCGCTGACGCCCGACGACCGCACCGCCATGCTGGCGGCCATCGGGGCCAAATCCATCGACGACCTGTTCGTGGATGTGCCCAAGGCGGCGCATCGCGACGGCTTCGTTGACCTGCCCCGGGTCGCGGGCGAGATGGAGGTCGAGCGGGCGCTCGGGGCCATGGCGGCCAAGAACGCCTCGGCGGGCTCCGTCCCCTTCTTCTGCGGCGCGGGGGCCTACAAGCACCACGTCCCGGCGACGGTGGACCACGTGATCCAGCGGTCGGAGTTCCTGACCAGCTACACGCCGTACCAGCCGGAAATCGCGCAAGGGACCCTGCAGTACCTGTACGAGTTCCAGACCCAGGTCGCGAACCTGACCGGCATGCCGGTGGCCAACGCCAGCCTGTATGACGGCTCGACCGCCATGGCCGAGGGCGTGCTGATGGCCACCCGCGTGACCCGCCGGAACAAGGCCGTGATCTCGGGCGGGGTGCATCCGCACTATGTCCGGGCGACCGAAACCGTGGTCCACGCCGTCGGCGTCGAGACCGAGGCCCTGCCCGCCGCCATCGACGCCGAGGCGGCCGTGATCGACGCGATCGGTCCGGACACCGCCTGCGTCGTGGTCCAGACCCCCAACGTCTTCGGAACCGCCACCGATGTGACGAAGATCGCCGAGGCCGCCCACGCCGCCGGAGCCCTGCTGATCGTCGTGGTCACCGAGGCCGTATCGATGGGCCTGTTGAAGTCGCCGGGCGAGATGGGGGCCGACATCGTCGCCGCCGAAGGCCAGTCGATCGGCAACGCCCTGAATTTCGGCGGCCCCTATGTCGGTCTGTTCGCCTGCCGCGAAAAACTGGTGCGCCAGATGCCGGGCCGCCTGTGCGGCGAGACCGTGGATGCCGACGGGGCGCGCGGCTTCGTCCTGACCCTGTCGACCCGCGAGCAACACATTCGCCGCGACAAGGCGACCTCGAACATCTGCACCAACTCGGGCCTGTGCACCCTGGCCTTCACCATCCACATGAGCCTGCTGGGCGAGACGGGGTTGCGCAAGATGGCCCTGCTGAACCACGAGAAGGCGCTGGCCACGCGAGATGCGCTGGCCGCCATTCCCGGCGTCGAGGTGCTGACCCCGCGGTTCTTCAACGAGTTCGCGGTGCGCCTGCCGAAACCCGCGGACGAGGTGGTCGAGCAACTGGCCGAGCATCGCATTCTCGCCGGCGTGCCCTACAGCCGCCTCGCCCCGGGGGCCGGCATGGATGACGTCCTGCTGGTTGCCGCGACCGAGATGACGCTGGACGCTGACATCAAAATCCTGGCGAGCGCGCTCGCCAAGGCCTGTGCTTAAGGAGCCCGGATCATGAGCACCATGAACACCGTCGGCCGCCCGACCACCCCGCACCGCGTCGAAAGCAAGCCCGCCACCCTGACCGGCGGCCGCGGCCTGTTGCAGGCCGAGCACCTGATCTTCGAGAGTGACGGCTGGGGCAAGACCGGCGTCGATCTGCCGGACCCTCAGACGGACGGTTCCGACCTCGGCGATCTGGTCCGCCGCGATCCGATCGGCCTGCCGGGTCTGAGCGAGCCGGAGACGATGCGCCATTACGTGCGCCTGTCGCAGAAGAACCATGCCATCGACCTGGCCATCTATCCGCTGGGCTCGTGCACGATGAAGCACAATCCGCGCCTCAACGAGAAGATGGCGCGCCTGCCGGGCTTCTCCGACATCCACCCCCTGCAGCCCCAGTCGACCGTTCAGGGCGCGCTGGAGCTGATGGATACGCTGAGCCACTGGCTCAAGACCCTGACGGGCATGCCGGCGGTGGCCCTGTCGCCCAAGGCCGGTGCTCATGGCGAACTGTGCGGCCTGATGGCCATCCGCGCCGCCCATGAGGCCTCGGGCCAGCATGAGCAGCGCCGCAAGGTGCTGGTGCCGACCTCGGCCCACGGCACCAACCCGGCCACCGCCGCCTTCGTCGGCTACACGGTTGTCGAGGTGGCCCAGACCGACGACGGCCGCGTCGATGTGGCCGATCTGGCGTCCAAGCTGGGCGATGACGTCGCCGCCATCATGGTGACCAACCCCAACACCTGCGGCCTGTTCGAGCGCGACATCCTCGAGATCAGCCGCCTGACCCACGAGGCCGGGGCCTATTTCTACTGCGACGGGGCCAATTTCAACGCCATCGTCGGCCGGGTGCGCCCGGGCGATCTGGGCGTCGATGCCATGCACATCAACCTGCACAAGACCTTCTCGACGCCGCACGGCGGCGGCGGGCCCGGCTCGGGTCCGGTCGTGCTGTCGGCCGCGCTGGCCCCGTTCGCCCCGGCCCCCTGGGTCGTGCACGACGCGGACGGCTATCGCCTGATCGAGCGCGAGGAGGACGAGGCGGCCCAGGCCTTCGGCCGGATGTGCGCCTTCCAGGGCCAGATGGGCATGTACACCCGCGCCCTCAGCTACATGATGAGCCACGGCTCGGACGGCCTGCGCCAGGTCGCCGAGGATGCGGTCCTGAACGCCAACTACATCAAGGCCCGGCTGTCGGATGTGATGAGCGCCGCCTTCCCCGAGGGTCCGTGCATGCACGAGGCCCTGTTCGACGACGAGTGGCTGAAGGGCACGGACATCACCACGCTCGACTTCGCCAAGGCGATGATCGACGAGGGCTTCCACCCGATGACCATGTATTTCCCGCTGGTCGTCCACGGGGCCATGCTGATCGAACCGACCGAGACGGAGTCGAAACAGGAGCTGGACCGGTTCATCCACGCCATGCGGGCCCTGGCCGGCGCGGCGAAGGCCGGCGACGTCGACCGGTTCAAGGGCGCGCCCTTCCATGCGCCGATGAAGCGTCTGGACGAGACCCGCGCCGCCCGCACGCCGGTGCTGCGCTGGACGGCTCCCGAAGGCTCGAACATCGCGGCGGAATAGACGGGGCACCTTGCGCCGGGCGGGTCGGACGCCGACCTGTCCGGCATGAGTGCTTTCCAGATCCGCGACATCCCCGACCAGACCGGCCGGCTGGCCGTCGTCACCGGTGCCAACAGCGGCACGGGCTTCGAGACCGCCAAGGCGCTGGCCGCCCGAGGGGCCGAGGTCATCCTCGCCACCCGCAGCGCCGGCCGTGCCGAGGCGGCCATCGCCGCGATCCGGCGCGACCAGCCGCAGGCCCGGCTGCGCTTCGAACCGCTCGACCTGGCGTCCCAGGCGTCGGTCGCGGCCTTCGCCGATCGTCTGCTGGCCGAGGGCCGGCCCATCGACCTTCTGGTCAACAACGCCGGGGTGATGGCCCTGCCGCAGCGGTCGGTCACCGAAGACGGGTTCGAGACCCAGCTGGCGACGAATTATCTCGGCCATTTCGCCCTGACGGCGCGCCTGCTGCCCCTGTTGCGGCGTGGGCGGGCCCGGGTGGTCCAGCTGTCCAGCATCGTGCACCGGCAGGGCCGGATCCAGCTCGACGACCTGCAGTTCGAGACGGCCTACAAGCCCTGGCCCGCCTATGCGCAGTCCAAGCTGGCCATGCTGATGTTTGCGCTGGAGCTGGACCGCCGGAGCCGCGCGAACGGCTGGGGGCTGACCAGTGTGGCGGCCCATCCGGGCTATGCCCGAACCGGCCTGATCGCCAGTGGCCCGATGAGCCGGTCCGCCGTCGCCAGGACGGTTCTGAAGTCCCTGTACCGGCCCTTTGTCGAGCCGTTCTTCAGCCACTCCGCCGCCGACGGGGCCTTGCCGATCCTGATGGCGGCGACGGCCGCGGACGTGACGGGCGGGGCCTATTACGGACCCCGTGACCTGCGGGAAATGAAGGGGCCGCCCGGACCCGGCAAGATCGAGGCCCAGGCGCTGGACCTGGTGGTCGCGGCCGGACTGTGGGCAGCGTCGGAGGCCCTGACCGGGGTCCCGTTCACCACCTGAAACCACGCACGGCAATGTGAACGCCGTTCCGCCAGACAGGCGTATGCTCTCCCTCGCGTAATCTGAACCACACGAGGCGTTGGGAGGCGCTAACGGTCATGATGTCACGCGTACAGAAGGGCGTGGTCGCCGGTCTCGCGGCCACCATCGTGGTCTCACTGCTTGAGGTCGCGAACATGATGCTGGGCCCCTGGGCCGCCAGTTTCCCGCGACTGCTTTCCGTCATGCTGCAGATGCCAGACACCATCGCCGTCGGCTGGGCGGCTCACCTGTTCGTCGGGGCCCTGATCCTCGGCCCTGCTTTCGGCGTGCTCTGTCCGCGGCTGCCGACGGATACGCCGGAAACCAAGGGCATCGTCTTTGCCATCGGGGCCTTCATCCTGATGGGTCTGACGGTGGCCCCGGCGGTCGGCGCGCTGGGAGGGCGGCCCGTCGGGCTGTTCTTCATGCAGGCCGGCTTCGGAACCTTCGCCTGGATGATCGCGACCCATGCGATCTACGGCATCGTTCTGGGCAACATCTACGGTCGGCTGGTCCGGCGCGACAGACGGGTCCGGACGATGTCGGGCGCGGCGGCCGCGCACTGACAGAACGAACGCCCCGCCGGAGACCGGCGGGGCGTTTTTCGTCCGGATTACATCGAGGGGACGGCGTCCCCGGATCGACCGTGCCTAGTTGAGGCGCGCGCCGATCTGGGCGATGGCGGCGTCGAGCAACGGGTCGCTTTTCTGGCCGGCCAGGCGGGCGGCCAGGATCTGTTCGGCGGCGCGTGCGGCCAGGTCGGCGGCGGCGGCCTTGACCTCGGCAGACGCCTGGACCTCGGCCTGGGCGATGCGACGCTCGGCGAGGGCCTGACGGCGGGCCAGGGTTTCCTCGAGCTTGGCCTTGGCCTCGACTTCCATCAGACGGGCGTCGGCCTCGGCGGCGGCGAGCATGTCAGCGGCCTGGGCCTCGGCCTCGGCCTTTTCAACGCGGATCCGGGCCAGCAGGGCTTCGGCCTCGGCGCGCAGACGGGCGGCCTCGTCGAGTTCCGCCTGGATCTTCGCGGCCTTGGCGTCCAGCTGGCCGGCGACCAGTTTCGGCACGCCGACGAAGATGCACAGGCCGATGAACAGGAACAGGCCGGCGGCGACCCACAGTTCCGGGTTGGCCAGGTCGTAGAGATGCGGGTTGAAGAATTCCATCAGGCGGCGCCCTTCACAGCGGCAGCGGCTTCAGCGGCGGTCGGGGCCTTGCCGGTCAGGCGTTCGACGATGGCGGCGGCCGTGTCCGAGGCGATCGAGGCGACATTGGTCATGGCGGCGTCGCGGGTCTTGCCGATGGCGGTCTCGGCCTCGGCGATGCGGGCGTTGACGACGGCTTCTTCCTCGGCGGCCCGGATGTTGGCCTGTTCAATGACGCGGGCCTTGGCGGCGGCGGCCATGGAGCGGGACGAGGCACGGGCGGCCTCGACCTCGGCCTTGGCGGCCTCGGCCTGGCCGGCGGCCTCGGCCTGGACCTGACGGGCGGCCGAGACGGCGTCGGAGATGGTGGCGGCCCGCTGGTCGATCACACCGCGCAGACGCGGCACGAAGACCCTGGCCATCAGCCAGTAGAGGATGGCGAACAGGAAGATCAGATAGACGATCTGACCGAACCAGTGCTGGAACTCGAACTGCGGCAGGCCGCCTCCGCCTTCGCCGTGGGCGGCTTCGGTCGAGGCGTGCGTGTCCTCGATCGCAACCGGGGCGGTCGCGTCTGAGGGCAGAACGGCTTGGGGGGTCATGGTCATCTGTCGCCTGGTCTTTCGCGCGATCGAGAACGTCTGTGGGAGCCGGCGCGGCCCGGGATCACCCGGACCGCGTCAGCGCCGTTTCGACGAAATCAGCTCGCCGACGTCCAGAGCAGGATGCCGATGACGAACGACAGGATGCCCAGGGCTTCGGCCAGGGCGGCACCGACGAACAGGTTGCCGATTTGCGAGCCGGCGGCCGACGGGTTGCGCAGGGCACCCGACAGGAAGTTGCCGAAGATGTTGCCGACGCCGATGCCGGCACCGATCATGCCGGTCATGGCCAGGCCGGCGCCGATGGCGTTGCCGGCCGAGACGATGGCGGCGGCGTTGGCGGCGGCGATTTGCGGATCAACCATGGTGTTCAGTCCTGTGAGAGTTGGTTGGTTGGAGAAGAAGGGGGCGGTTAGTGGTGGTCGCCCAGGTTGACCACGTCATTCAGGTAGACGCAGGTCAGCACGGCGAAGACGAAGGCCTGGAGGAAGGCGACCAGGAACTCCAGCGCGGTCAGGGCGGTGACCAGGCTGAGGGAGAGGGCGGCACCCGGCAGGCCCAGCAGACCCAGACCGCCGGCGGCGGCCATGCCGCCGAGGCTGACGACGAAGCCGGCGAACACCTTCAGGGCGACGTGGCCGCCCATCATGTTGCCGAACAGACGAAGGGTGAGGGTCAGGGGGCGCAGCAGGAAGGAGAAGAATTCGATCAGGCCGACCACCGGACGCATGACCAGGGGCGCGCCCATGGGCCAGAACAGGCCGAGGAATTTGAAGCCGTGTTTGGTGATGCCGATGATCACGACCAGGGCGAAGGTGATCACGCCGAAGGTGGCGGTGACGGCCAGTTGCGAGGTCGCCGTGAAGCTGAGGAACAGACCCAGCAGGTTCATCGCCAGAACGAAGGTGAAGACGGTGAAGACGAACGGGAAATATTTGCGGCCCTCGTGGCCGATGATCGAGTCGGCGATGCCGTCGATCATGCCGAACAGGGTCTCGCCCGCGGCCTGACCACGGCCCGGGACGACCTTGGCCCCCGAGGTGACCAGCTGGAAGAAGCCGACGACCAGCAGGAAGGCGATGGTCATCGCCAGGTGGGAGTTGGTGAAGGCCAGATGCACCGTACCGACGACGGGCAGAGTCACTTCGCCGAAGTCGAGACCCGGCAGGGGTGTAACCTGGAACTGGTGTAGCGGATCGGCCATCGGGCGATCAGACTCCCTGGTCTTCGTCGTCGAAGGGAACCGACTGTGGTTCCCCATATTGTTTTGCCTCGGCCATCAGACGCTGCGCCGTGCGCCACGCCATCCACACCGAAACGGCGAAGCCCAACAGGACACCGCCGATGATTCCCCAGGGCGTCGTGCCGGCGAACCGGTCGATCCCGAAGCCGATCGCCAGACCCACGAAGACACCACCGAACAGGTCGGCGAGGATCTTCCAGGCCTGTCCTGCCGCCGCCTGACCAGCCGCCTCGTGAGAGATCTGCCGGGCGGTGCGCGCCTCCAGGTCGGATGCGCTGGTGTTAAGGCGTTTGATCGCCTCTTCGCGCGATTCCGTTGGCAGGGACATGATGGCCTCAGCGCCTCGATGCTGACGCCGGAAGGCGGGCCTCGAAGGGGGTCTGAATTCGGCGCGGAACCTATAGGCGCGACCCGCTTTGGTCAAGGCGGTCATCTGCCTCATTAGTCTTTTGATATCTCAAGGGATTGTTGCGTCCGTACCGGGGTGTGACCTTCGGTTCCGTCGTCCAGACGAGGGGCAGGCCGATCGAGGGGCGGCCGCAGGCCCGCTCCTGCTGCCGGATTCGCCACTTATTCTGAATGAAGACCCGCCGCAGGTCACGAAGCCGCCGGTCGAGGTCCGCGATCATGGCGGCGCGTCGGGCGGGCGACATTTCGGGGCCGGGGTCGGGACGGGGCGTGCGGGGCTGGGGCATGAGGGCTCCTGAAGGGTTCGAGGCGTGGCGCAGGCGTCTTCGCCGCCCGCTGTCGCGGTCGGTGAACGGGAGGCATGGCGGAGCGCCCGGGCCTTCGCCCGGATGAGAAAGTTTGAGTACCGTTTCGGCGAAAGACGAACGCTCCGCGCGGCGGGTTTTCCGGAAGCTTGCGTCGGGTGGCCGTGTTCGGGCCTTACCGCAGCGCCTCCGGCGGGCAGGTCGGGCGACGATCCCGATCCCTGGAACGACCTGGGTATCCCCCCCGGCCCTCCACCCCGGCCGGATGACCCTCAGGAGGCCCCCGGTCCGGTCCGGCCCCGCTGTTCGCACAGCGAGCCCCGCTCCCTCCGCTCCCGCCGCCGCTTCGGTTCGCCGGCCGAGCGAGCCTCCCGGTGCGACGGGACGGGGAGAGTGTCGCACGGGGCGTAGATGCGGCTGGGAGATGACGCTGGTTGTCTGGCTATCGCACGTAAAAACAGCGGGTTAGTTGGTCGAGATCGTCTGGCTGGCGGTGGATAGTTCGCAGTGTCTCCTCCCTGTTCGCGCAGCGAATGGGGAGGGGGACCGCGTAGCGGTGGAGGGGTAGACGCAGGGAGCGCGGGCCGGCACCCCTCCACCCCTTCGGGGTCCCCCTCCCCATCGCCTCCGGCGACAGGGAGGAGACGGGAGGTGTCCCGGGTCCCCGCCTTCGCGGGGATGCACGGATGGGCCCGGGGCTCAAGCCGGCCACAGGCCAGAAGGCCTCACAGCCGTCAGTTCCCCGGACGCGCCGCCGGTGCCGCATCCGCGGGACTGGCCGGGGTCGGGCCCGCCGCGTCGGTCGCGGCCTGGCAGGCCTGACCGGCGTAGAGGCCGTTCAGATAGTACCAGCGGTGGCGGACGGCGGCGGACTGCGCTTCCTTGCGCTCGCGGTCGGGCCGGGTCAGGGCGTCGGCCCCGGCCATGACGAGGCCCGCGCCGGGGATGACGAGGGCCGCGCCCGCCTGGGCCACGCCGCCGACGGCACGGAACAGCCCGCCGCCGGGCGCGCCGCCCATCTGTTCACTCAGGCCGGCGGCCTCTTCGGAAATCTGCGGACAGGTCATGGCGGTGTCGCCGGCCCGCATCACCGCGATGGGTCCGTCGGACGGTGCCTCCGCCTGTTGGGCGGCGGCAGGCTGGACGACGCCCATGGTCAGGGCGGCGACGGCCGAAAGGATACGCATGGACATTTGACTCAACCCTCAAAGCCCCGGGTCAGAACGGTCGCGGCGGGCGGGGGTTGCGTGGGGGGGACCCAATGCCGTGCATCCCCGCGAAGGCGGGGACCCAGGTTTTGGCCTCACCGCCGGCGCATGAATGAGCGCCGGCTAACCCAGCCGATCTTGTTGTGGCTCAAGCCTGGGTCCCCGCCTTCGCGGGGATGCACGGAATCAGGCAGCCGTAATTGATGCAGCGATCAGGCCCGGACGGCGCGCGTGGCCTCGACGCCGAGGGCCTGTAGCGCGGCGGCGGCGATGTGTTCGGCGTTGAGCCCGGCGGTGGCGTACATGGCCATCGGGTTGTCCTGGTCCTGGAAGACGTCGGGCAGGCACAGGGTGCGGATCTTCAGGCCGGCGTCGAGCGCGCCCTTTTCGGCCAGAAGCTGGAGCACGAAGGCCCCGAAGCCGCCCATGGCCCCCTCCTCGACCGTGATCAGGCATTCATGCTCGCGGGCGAGGCGCAGGATCATGTCGGCATCCAGCGGCTTGGCGAAGCGGGCGTCGGCGACCGTGGTCGAGACGCCGCGCGCGGCCAGGGCGTCGGCGGCCTTGAGCGCTTCCTGCAGGCGGGTGCCCAGCGACAGGATGGCGACGGTCGTGCCCTCGCGCACGATCCGGCCCTTGCCGATCTCGAGCGGGGCGGCCAGGTCCGGGATCTCGACGCCGATGCCGTCGCCGCGCGGATAGCGGAAGGCCGAGGGCCGGTCGTCGATCTCGAGGCTGGTGGCGATCATGGCGGCCAGATCGGCCTCGTCGGCGGCGGCCATCAGCACCATGCCCGGCAGGGCGCCCATGAAGCCGATGTCGAAACTGCCCGCGTGGGTGCAGCCGTCGGCCCCGACCAGACCGGCGCGATCCATGGCGAAACGGACCGGCAGCTTCTGGATCGCCACATCGTGGACGACCTGGTCATAGCCGCGCTGGAGGAAGGTGGAATAGATGGCGCAGACCGGCTTCATGCCGTCGGCGGCGAGGCCGGCGGCGAAGGTGACGGCGTGCTGTTCGGCGATGCCGACATCATAGGTTCGGGTCGGGAAGGCCTGGCCGAACAGGTCCAGCCCGGTGCCCGAAGGCATGGCGGCAGTGATGGCCACGATGGTGGGGTCGAGGTGCGCCCGCTTGATCAGCTCGGTCCCGAACACCTTGGTGTAGCTGGGCGCATTGGACACCGATTTGGACTGCTGACCCGAGACGACGTCGAACTTGACCACCGCGTGCAGCTTGTCGGCGCTGGACTCGGCCGGCGCATAGCCCTTGCCCTTCTGGGTCACGACGTGAACGACCACCGGCCGGTCCGTGATGGCGGCGGCGTTGCGCAGGATGGGGACCAGATTGTCCATGTCGTGGCCGTCGACCGGGCCGATGTAGTAGAAGCCCAGCTCCTCGAAGAAGGTGCCGCCCACGATCATGCCGCGGGCGTATTCCTCGGCCTTGCGGGCGGCGTTGCGGAACGGACGCGGCAGGTGTTCGGCGACCGATTTTCCGAAGCGGCGGAAATTCTGGTAGGCGCCGCCCGAGACCTGTTTGGCCAGATAGGCGCTCATACCGCCGACCGGCGGGGCGATCGACATGTCGTTGTCGTTCAGGATCACGACCAGCTGTTTGGTCGTCTCGGCGGCGTTGTTCATGGCCTCATAGGCCATGCCGGCCGACATGGAGCCGTCGCCGATGACGGCCACGACCTTGTTGGTCTCGCCCTTCTGGTCGCGGGCGGCGCAGAAGCCGAGGGCGGCGCTGATCGAGGTCGAGGCGTGGGCCGCGCCGAAGGGATCGTATTCGCTCTCGCTGCGCTTGGTGAAGCCCGACAGCCCCCCGGGCATGCGCAGGGTACGGATGCGGTCGCGGCGGCCGGTCAGGATCTTGTGCGGATAGCACTGGTGGCCGACGTCCCAGATCAGGATGTCCTTCGGCGTCTCGAATACATGGTGCAGCGCCACGGTCAGTTCGACCACGCCGAGACCCGCGCCCAGGTGACCGCCGGTCACCGAGACTGCGTCGATAGTCTCGGTCCGCAGTTCATCGGCGAGTTGTTTCAGACGAGGCAGGTCAAAGGCCCGCATGTCGGCGGGAAGGTGGACCTGGTCGAGTAGCGGCGTATCGGACATCAAGGACTCTGGCGTGGACGGTCTGTGCACACCCGGCGGGCCGGACGTGCCTTCTATCAAGACTTGCGTTTCAGCACGAAGTCCACACTGGCCTTCAGGATTTCTGCGTCGGGGCCGAACACATCCAGGTGGGCACGGGCCTGGTCGGCGAGATGTGCGACGCGGTGTCTCGCCGCATCGACGCCCAGCAGGGTGACGAAATTGGTCTTGCCCTGGGCCGCGTCCTTGTTGGCCGCCTTGCCGAGAATGTCCTCGTCGCCCTCGACGTCCAGCAGGTCATCGACGATCTGGTAGGCCAGGCCGATGTCGTGGGCGAAACTGGTCAGGGCCTGACGATGCAGTTCGCGGGCGCGGGCGATGATCAGCGGAATCTCGAAGGCGTAGGTGAACAGGGCCCCGGTCTTGAGCCGCTGCATGCGGGCGACCCCGCCGAGGTCGTCGCGCACGCCCAGCAGGTCGATCATCTGGCCACCGGCCATGCCGCGCGCGCCCGAGGCCAGCGACAGGCGCGCCGCCAGCTCGCAGCGGATCTCGGCGTCGTCGTGGGTGTCGGGATGCAGCAGGATGTCGAAGGCGGCGGTCTGCAGGGCGTCGCCGGCGAGTACGGCGGTCGCCTCGTCATAGGCCTTGTGCACCGTCGGGCGGCCGCGACGCATGTCGTCGTCGTCCATACAGGGCAGGTCGTCGTGGATCAGGCTGTAGGCGTGAACGCATTCCAGGGCGCAGGCGGCGCGCAGCACCGGCCGCTCCTCGATGTCGAACAGATTGGCGGCTTCAAGGGCGAAGAAGGGGCGCAAGCGCTTGCCGGGGCCGAGGGCCGCGTAGCGCATGGCCTCGGTCAGACGCGATTCCGGGCCGCTGGCGCGGGGCAGCAGTTCGTCGAGGGCGACCGTGACCAGGTCGGCGATCTCGGCGACGCGGTCGATCACGCCCTGTTCGGGGGAGTTGGCGGCGAGCATCGTCAAAACAGCCTGCCGCCGATCTCGACCTCGCGGTCGACGCCGACCAGAACGACCTCCCCGTCCGCGTCGGGGAAGCCCAGCGTCAGCACCTCGGACATGAAGGGTCCGATCTGGCGCGGCGGAAAGTTGACGACCGCGGCGACCTTGCGCCCGACCAGGGCCTCGCGGGTGTAGTGGCGCGTGATCTGGGCGGAAGACTTTTTCACGCCGACGTCCGGGCCGAAGTCGATGGTCAATTTGTACGCCGGCTTGCGCGCCTCGGGGAAGGGATCGACGGCCAGGACCTGACCGATGCGCACATCGACCTTCATGAAGTCGTCGAACGTGATCGGGGCAGCCGGGGCCGACATCAGTTGAACTCGGCGGGTTCGACGCCTTTCGCCTGGCCATCAGGGCCGACGACAATCTTCTCCACGCGCAACTGGGCCGCCTTCAGCCGGTTTTCGCAATGGGCCTTCAGCCGCGCCCCTTCTTCGTACAGGGCGATCGACTCCTCGAGCGGGGCCTGGCCCGACTCGAGTTTGGACACGATGGCCTCAAGGCGCTGGAGGGCGTCCTCGAAGCTGAGATCGGCGGGAATTGGCGCGGCGTCAGTCATCGCCGGTGACCCTAGAGGCGGCGGGCTCCGGTCTCAAGCGCCCTGCGTCTGCATTTGCTATTCGGAGGCCGCGACCTCGACGCGGCGGACCGAAACGATGCGGATACGCGGGTCCAGCATCTGGCCGCGCATGAAGCCCTCACCCTCGGTGGGAGATTTGGGGGCGGCGAGGATCTGGCGGACCACGTCCATGCCCGCGACGACGTGGCCGAACACGGCGAAACCCGGATCGCCCGGCGCGGACTGGCCGGCGTCCAGCGAACTGACGTTGCCGACGATGATGAAGAAGTCCCCCGTCGCCGTGCCCGGATCGAACCGGGCCATCGACAGGGCCCCGTCGGTGTGGCTGAGGCCGGTTTCGCCGGTCGGTTCGTGGGCGATCGGCGGCAGCACCCGCTCCGGCGCGCCACCCGTTCCGCCCTGGATCAGGCCCGCCGCGGGGCCCAGCACCATGCCGCGATAGAAGGTCACGCCATCGAAACGGCCTTCGTCGACATAGCGCAGGAAATTGGCCGAGGTGACCGGAGCCCGGGGGTCGGTCTCGGCGAGGATGGTTCCGGCGCTGGTTTCGATCGCCACCCGGACCGCCGCCTGACCGTCGGCCCGGGCCCAGGCGTGGGCCGGGGCCAGGATCAATGTGGCGAGGCAGAGGGCGCCGGTGAGCAGGGATCGCCGTCTCATCGCCTTCATCCTCGCGTCAGGGCTTCTGGTAGCGGCGCTGGGACCAGTATCTGAAGCCCTGGTTGTGGACCAGGGCCCAGCCGTCGGCGCGCAGGCGGCGTCCGACCATGTGGTTGAAATAGCCGTGGGCGAGGACCAGCACGTCCTGACCGCTTTCGGCCCGGGCGATCAGGGCCTGGGCGGCCTTTTCGGCGCGGCCCTCGGCCTGGCGGCGGGTTTCCTGGCCGTCATGATGGTTGAAGGCGTGCCACCAGAACCGCGCGACGGCCCCCCAGTATTTGGGCGGCAGCCTGAACCACGACGGAAAATGCGGTGGCGGCAGGGGCGCTTCGATGAACAGGGCGTCCGACATGACCTCGCGGCCGGCCGCGATCGCCGCGGCGGTTTCCTGGGCCCGCGGACGGGTCGAGGCATAGATGGCCCCGGCCCCTTCGGCGGTGGCGAGCAGTTCGGGCGGAGGCGTCTGGCCGGCGCGCAGGCCGCCGACTTCGTATTTCGCCCACCAGTCGCGGTACTGGTCGGAGGTCAGCAGACATTTGCGCGACAGGGCCGGCTCGCCGTGGCGGGCCAGGATGATCGCGCCGGGCCGCACCGAGACCAGGGCCGCGCGGGGCGGCTGTCGGGTCACGGGAAGCGGCGGGTCTGCCATCAATGAGTCTCGGGCGGGGGCGGGCATGATTTGCGGACAAGTAAGCCTTTGGCGAAACGTCCTTATTCCTCCCCCAAGGCCCGAACGTGAGCGACCGCGGAACGGCCCAGCCCCTCTAGGTCGTAACCCCCCTCGAGCGAGGCTGCAACCTTGCCGCCGCAACACGAACGCGCGACCTCGAGAATGGCCCGGGTGGCCCAGGCGAAATCGTCCGCCTCCAGACTCTGATGCGCCAGCGGATCGCGGCGGTGGGCGTCGAAGCCGGCAGAGACCAGGATCAGGTCGGGATTGAAGGCCTGCAGCGACGGCATGAGGCCGCCCGAGAAGGTCGCCCGCCAGGCCTCACGGGCCGCATGGGGCGGGACGGCGGCGTTGACGATATTGCCGACCCCGGTCTCGGACGCCGCCCCCGTGCCCGGATAGAGGGGCATCTGGTGGATCGAGCCGAGAAACAGGCTGGCGTCGGTCTCGAAGGCGGCCTGGGTGCCGTTGCCGTGATGGACGTCGAAATCAATGACGGCGACGCGCGCCAGACCCTCGGCCTGGGCGACGCGGGCGGCGACGGCGACGTTGGAGAACAGGCAGAAGCCCATGGCCTTGTCCGGTTCGGCATGATGGCCGGGCGGACGGACGGCGGCGAAGGCGCGGTCGGTCTCGCCCCGTGCGATGGCGCGGACGGCGTCGACGATCGCGCCGGCGGCCAGGCGGGCAGCGCGGATACTGCCGGGCGACAGGACGGTGTCGGCATCCAGCTGGTTCAGGCCGGCGGCCGGCGAGGCGTTCAGCAGACGGGCCACGTAGTCGGCGGGATGCAGGCGTTCGAGGTCGGCGACGGCGGCCTCGGTGGCGGCGCGACGGTCGAGCGACAGGTCCGAATCGTCCAGGGCATCCAGCACGGCCTTCAGCCGCTCGGGCCGCTCGGGGTGACCGGCACCGGGGCGATGCCCGATCATGTCGGGATGGGTGAAGAGGGCGACGCTCATGATGGGGAGGATAGAGACCTCCCGCCTCAACCCCAACCCCGCGCATCCCGGCGAATGCCGGGATCCAGATCACAAACGCGGACCGATGGCGATCAATGTGCCCGATGGACCGACCACCGAGACATCGTATCCGGATCCCGGCATTCGCCGGGATGCACGGAATGGGGGTTGAGTCTGGAGGTCTACGGGGTGAAAGCGGGGCCATGACCAACGCCGTGATCCGCCCCGCTGTTGACGCCGACGCTGAAGCCCTCGGCATTCTGGGCCGTCAGACCTTCATCGACACCTTCGTCGACGGGTTCGCCATCCCCTATCCGGCCGATGACCTGACCGCCTTTCTGGACGCCAGCTTCAGCGCCGACACCATCCGGACGAAGCTGAACGAGCCGGGCGCGGCCTGGTGGGTGGCCGAGCGGGACGGCACCTTGCTGGCCTTCGCCAATACGGGCCCGAACACCCTGCCCCATCCGGACGCCCGGCCGAGCCATGCGGAGCTGCGGCGGCTGTATGTGTCGAAGGCGGCGCAGGGACTGGGGCTGGGAACGAAGCTGCTGGACGTGGCCCTGGACTGGATGGAGGCCAACACCGACGGGCCGCTGTGGATCGGCGTCTGGAGCGGGAACCTGAAGGCGCAGAAGCTGTATGCGGCGTATGGATTCGCGAAGGCGGGCGGGTATCAATATCCGGTGGGCAGCTGGCTGGACGACGAGTTCATCCTGCGGCGGGGATAGGTTATGCTGGCGGCATGACCCGCGACGAACTGCTGATCAAGCTGCGCGAACTGAAGCCCTGGCTGGAAGAACAGGGCATCGTCAATGTGCGCCTGTTCGGCAGCTATGCCCGCGACGAGGCGGGGCCGGACAGCGACGTGGACCTGCTGGTGGATACGTCGAGGCCGATGGGCCTTGAATTCCTGACCACGGAAAGACTTCTGGGGGACCAACTCGCCACCCGCGTAGAGTTCTGCTCCTGGGAAGTGATGCGGCCGTATGTCAGGACGACAGTTCAGCGGGACTTGATCGTTGTCTGACGAATCGGATCCGGCGCTCATGTCTGAAATGCTTGATGCTGCCCAGCGCATCGCCGCCTACATCGAGGCAGGCGGTGCCCCGGAGTTTCTGCAGCAAACCGTTGTCTACGACGCCGTCTGCATGAATCTGCTGAGGCTGGGGGAGTGCGCGCGTTTTCTGAGCCCGGAGATCAAGTCCAGTTTGCCGACGGTGCCTTGGCCGGACCTGGTCAATCTTCGCAATCGTCTCGCACATGGCTATGAGACCCTGAAGCCGGCTTTGTTGTGGTCGATCGCCAGCGTGAATGTGCCAGACGTCGCCGCTCTGCTCGCAGGATCAATGGACTCAAGTGAGGCCTGCTCCTGATGCTCCTTCCCCTGTTCACCGCGCTGCGCGACGCCAAGGTTCCGGTGTCGATGAAGGAATGGCTCCATCTGATGGAGGCCATGGACAAGGATGTGGCCGGGCGGAAGGTCGATGACTTCTACCATCTGTCGCGGGCGGTACTGGTCAAGGACGAGAAACATTACGACCGGTTCGATCAGGTGTTCGGCAAGGTGTTCGCCGGGATCGAGACGGTGGGCGCGGGCGACGAGCCTTCGCTGGACGTGCCCGAGGACTGGCTGAAGCTGCTCAATGAAAAATACCTGACCGACGAGGAGAAGGCGCAGATCGAGGCGCTGGGCGGCTTCGACACGCTGATGGAGACGCTGAAGCAGCGGCTTGAGGAACAGCAGGGCCGGCACGAGGGCGGCAGCAAATGGATCGGCACGGGCGGGACCAGCCCGTTCGGCCACGGCGGCTACAATCCCGAGGGCGTCCGCGTCGGCGGGCCGGGCAAACAGGGCCGCGCGGTCAAGGTCTGGGAGAAGCGCGAATATCGCAATCTGGACGACCAGGTCGAACTGGGCACCCGCAATATCAAGGTGGCCCTGCGCCGCCTGCGCCGGTTCGCCCGGCAGGGGGCGCAGGACGAGCTGGACATGGACGCCACCATCGACGGCACGGCGCGTCAGGGCTGGCTGGACATCCATATGCGGGCCGAGCGGCGCAACACGATCAAGGTGCTGCTGTTCCTCGACATCGGCGGGTCGATGGATGCCCATGTGAAGATGTGCGAGGAGCTGTTCTCGGCCGCGAAGACCGAGTTCAAACATCTGGAATTCTTCTATTTCCACAACTGCCTCTACGAGGGCGTGTGGAAGGACAACCGGCGTCGGCACGAGCAGAAGATCCCGACCTGGGAGGTGCTCAACAAATACCCCGGCGACTGGCGCGCCATCTTCGTCGGCGACGCCACCATGAGCCCCTATGAGGTGACCATGCCCGGCGGCTCGGTCGAGCACTGGAACGAGGAGGCCGGGGCCGTCTGGATGAAACGGGCGACGCAGCAGTGGGACAAGGTCGCATGGCTGAACCCGTCGCCGGAGCGGTACTGGAGCTATTCCGCCTCGGTCGGGATGGTGAAGGAACTGGTGGACGAGCGGATGTATCCGCTGACGCTGGAGGGCCTGGAGAAGGCGATGCGGGCCCTGGCCAAATAGGCTAGGCTGGCGGCCACTGTCCTGAGGGATCCGCCATGCTCGCACTCGTGTTCGCCGTCATGCTGCAACAGGCCGCGACCGGTCAGGTCGTGTGGGAAGCGCCACCCGCACCGCCGCCCGTCGCGGCGGTCGAGATTCCCGCCATCCCGGACAGCGCCCGGGCTGACCCCTACGGCTATGAACGGGCCGAATGCAGCCCGTTCGTCCGCAAGTCGTCCGAGACGATGGAGGCCTGTCAGGCGCGGGTGCGGATCGCCCTGGCCGCCAACCTGGGCGACGCCCTGCCGCCCGGACTGGCCCCCGCGGGTGCGCCCGACGCGTGCCGGCAGGAGGCAGCGGGCGACCGCTACGCCCTGCAATGCGGGGCCCCGGACCGGCCCGCGCGCCCGGTGGTCTCGCCGCAGGAGACGACCTGTTCGTCCCGACCCAACGCCAGACCCGGTGGCGGCGTGGCCTGGACCGAGGACTGCCGGCCCGCCGACGGCCGCGCGCCGACTCAGGAGGGTCTGAGGATCCGGCTGGGCGGCAACGACTAGGGTCAATCGACAGTCAACAGACCCGCTGATCGTCCATCAAACACCGTCTTTCCGGGGCCGCGGAGCGGAACCCGGAATCCAGGGGGCTGGACTCATCACTGGAACCCGGGGCGGCCGGCGGCGTCCAGACACCTGGATTCCGGGTTCTTGTCCCGGCTACGCCGGTCCCAGCCCCGGAATGACGCGGGGGGATGGCGGGGTACCCACGTCTGAATATCGATTGAACCCAAGCCGCCCACCGGGAGATCGTCGGGCCGACGGAATTGCGATTGCGACTGCGAGTGATTCTCAATATAGCGAAAAGCCTTCTTCGCTGTGAGATCGTTCCGCCATGCGTACCCGCCTGCTGTCCTCCGCCCTGATCCTGGCCCTGCCGGGCACCGCCGTCGCCCAGGAGGCCCACACGACGCTGAGCGAAATCCTCGTCACCGGCCAGAGCCGGGGTTATGTCGCGGTCAATTCCGTGACGGCGACAAAGACGGACACGCCGCTGCTGGACGTGCCGCAAAGCGTCACCGTCGTCACCCGCCAGCAACTGGATGACCAGGCCGTCCGCAGCCTGGGCGAGGTGCTGCGCTATGTCCCCGGCGTCACCCTCGGCCAGGGCGAGGGCAACCGCGACCAGATCACCTTGCGCGGCCAGAACACCTCGGCAGACTTCTTCCTCGACGGGGTTCGCGACGACACCCAATACTATCGCGGGCTCTATAATCTGGAGCGGGTCGAGGTCCTGAAGGGCCCCTATGCCCTGATCTTCGGCCGGGGCGGCGGCGGCGGCATCGTCAACCGCGTTCAGAAGACGCCCGGCGCCGGCGGGGCCTTTGCCGGCGCTCGGGCCAGCACCAACAGTTTCGGCGCCTGGGATCTGTCGGCGGACGTCAACACGCCGCTGGGCGACAGCGCGGCGTTGCGCGTCAACGCCGTCTACGAAGACCTGGCCAACCATCGCGACGTTTACGAGGGCGAGCGCTACGCGGTGAACCCCTATGTCGCCAAGGACTTCGGGGCCGGCTGGCGGGCCGGGCTGTCCTACGAATACGTCCATGACGACCGTGTCACCGACCGGGGCGTGCCGTCGCTCGGGGGTACGCCGATCACGGGCTATCGCGACCAGTTCTTCGGCGTCCCGGGCGTCAATCGCACGACGCTGGAGGCCCACATCCTGAAGGGACGCATCGACGGTGCCCTGACCCCCGACCTGGCCTTCTCGACGACCGTCCTGTTTGGCGACTACGACAAGGTCTACACCAACGTCTTCGCCAACGGCCCCGCCACGGCCCAGACCGGCACCGTGCCCCTGTCGGCCTACACCGACCCCACGACACGCCGGAACCTGCTGCTGCAGAGCAGTCTGGTCTGGGACCTGACCACTGGTACCGTCGGGCACAAGGTCCTGTTCGGCCTCGAATACGGCGACCAGGACTCGACCAACCAGCGCCGCAACGGGGTGCTGTCCAACGCGACCTTCAACCTGGCCAATCCGGTGTTTCCCACCGTCAGCTTCCCGGCGTTGAACCGGGACACGGTCTCGAATGTGACGTCCGTCTCGGCCTATGTGCAGGACCAGATCAGCCTGGGAGAGCGGTTCGATATCGTCACGGGCCTGCGCTTCGACCGCTTCGACATCGAGGGCGTCGATCTGCAGCCCGATCCCGACCGGCCGTTCGCGCGGGTCGATGAAAAGGTCTCGCCCCGGATCGGCGTGATCTTCAAGCCGCAGGACAGCCTGTCGATCTATGGCAGCTTCAGCCAGTCGTTCCTGCCGCGTTCGGGCGACCAGTTCCTGACCCTGTCAGCCACCCAGCAGAACCTCGAGCCGGAGCGATTCACCAACCATGAGGTAGGCGTGAAGTGGGACGTCCGTCCGAACCTGAACCTGACGGCCGCCCTGTTCCAGCTGGATCGCACCAACGCCACCACGCCCGACCCGACCAATCCGACGACGACGATCAACGTCGGTGAGACCCGGACACAGGGCATTGAACTGGCCGCGACCGGTCGGATCCGTTCGAACTGGCAGGTGGCCGCCGGCTATGCCTACCAGGACGCGGCGTTGAAGGGGAATGACACGGTCCGCCTCGCCCAGGTCCCGGAGCATCAGTTCAGCCTGTGGAACCGCTACGACGTCACGGAGCGGCTGGGCTTCGGTCTGGGCGTGGTTCACCAGTCCAGCCAGTATGCCGCGATCCGCACATCGGCGGCGACGACCCGCCTTCCGGCCTTCACCCGTGTCGATGCGGCGGTCTTCTACGACCTCAGCGACACGCTTCAGCTGCAGGTCAATGTCGAGAACCTGTTCGACCGGAGCTATTTCCCGGACGCGCACAACAACAACAACATCTCGACGGGCGCGCCCCTGAACGGGCGCGTCACGCTCAGCGCCCGGTTCTGAGGACGACGCACATGAAAACGCCGCCCGCGATGCGGACGGCGTTTTCGGTCTGATCCGGCAAGCGGACGCTAGTTGCGTTTGTCTTCGCGCAGGGTGTCCTTGAGGCCGCCGACGGCGTTCTGGATCTTGCCCTCGACCTGCTCGGCGCGGCCTTCGGCCTTGAGCTTCTCGTCGCCGGTCAGCTTGCCGGCGGCTTCCTTGATGTTGCCGCCCAGGTTTTTGGCGGCGCCTTCGATACGATCATGATCGGCCATGGACATCTCTCCTGACAGAGCCCCGCCACGGGCGGCGGTGCCTTCGACAGGATCAGCGGTCGACGCCGCAAGCCGTTCCGTATGGCCAAGCTGGCCCTGACGTCGCAGCCAGACCGTCACCGCCCAAGCATGGGCGTCATGGCGAAGCCGCGCCAGCGCCGTGTGCGGGTGGAGCCAGACCAGCTCATGATCCGCCTCGACCCTGGCGGCGGGATCCAGCGACAGCTGCTCGGCGATCCAGAAGCCGCCCCGGTTGTTGAGCGGCACCCCGTCGGACTTGCGGAAATACTGGGCCGCCTCGGCGATGCGGGCGAACGGCCGGACCGACAGGCCGGTTTCCTCGACGAATTCCCGAACGAGGGCCTGTTCCTCGGTCTCCTCGCCGTCGACGGCCCCGCCGGGCAGGTCGAAATAGCTGCCCTCTCCCCGGTCGACGCGCACGCAGGCCAGTTTCGCCTCATGGAACACAAGGCCGAACGCCGTCGGACGCGCGGCGTAGTCGAGTCGGGGATCGCGCGAACCGAATTGCAGCATCGCCGGGTCACGCGCCTCCGGCGTCAAAGATCGAAGGCGAGACGGGCCCGGACACCGCGATGCTCGCCGTCATATTCGACCACCGAGCGCAGGCCCGAGGCCATGGCCGTAATGATCTTGCCCCCCAGTCCCGTGCCGCGGACCTTGCCGTCGCCCAGGCCGGGCCCGTCGTCCTCGACCGTCAGCAGGGCACGGCCGTCGGTGGCGGGGGCAAGGATGATCCGGATCTCTCCCCCCTGGCCGGGGCCGTAAGCGTATTTGACGGCGTTGGTGACCAGTTCGGTGACGATGACGCCGAGGGACACGGCCTGGTCGGTCGAGACCCGCATCGGCGCAGCCTGGAGGTTCAGGTTCGGCGAGGCGTCTCCCGGACCCACCGTCTTGCCCAGCTCGTCGATCAGGCCCTCGAGATATTCGTCCATCGCCACGGAGGACATGTCACCGGAGGTGTAGAGGCGGCGATGGACGTGGGCCACGGCCTCGATCCGGGCCTGCGATTCCTTCAGGGCGGCACGGGCCCCTTCGTCGGCGAGGTGGCGCAGCTGCAGCGACATGAAGCTGGACACCAGCTGCAGGGAGTTGCCGACCCGATGATTGACCTCGCGCAGCATGGCTTCGGCCCGGTCGCGGGCGAGTCGGACCTGTTCCTGGGCCGCGTCATTCTCGCGCTGCAGCCGGCGGCGCGACACCGCCTCCTCCAGCGCGTTGCGCAGCAGGGCGGTGAAGTCCTCGGACACGTCCTTAATGACATAGTCAGCGGCGCCGGCCCGCAGGGCGGCCACGGCGATGCGGCCCTCCTGGGCTCCGGTGACATAGACGACGGGCGGCGGGTTCTCGAGCGCGATGATCTCGGGCAGGACGTCCAGCCCTTCGCGGCCGGGCATGTAGTGGTCGAGGGCGACGACGTCGAAATCGGTCGGACGGGCGACGAGGATGTCCAGCCCCGCATCCCCGTCCGAGACGCAGGTGACGGCATAGCCGTGGCGGCCCAGCTCCTTCTCGACCAGCCGCGACAGGCCGCGGTCGTCGTCGATATAGAGCAGGCGGATGACCTCGTGCCGCGTCGTCACGATGCGCTCACTCTATGTCCGGGGCCTGCATGACCGACATGAACAGGCCCAGCTGGCGAATGGCACCGGCGAAGCTTTCATAGTCGACCGGCTTGGTGATGTAGACATTGCAGCCGAGGTCGTAGCAGCGCTGGATTTCGGTCTTGTCGTCGGTCGTGGTCAGGACCACGACGGGCGCGCGCTTCAGACGGCTGTCGTTCTTGACCCGTTCGAGGATGTCGGTGCCCGACATGTCCGGCAGGTTCAGGTCCAGCAGGATCAGCATCGGCCCGTTCAGCCGCACGTCCTCGCTGAACAGATAGTCGATGGCCGATCCGCCGTCCGCGAAATGCGCGATCTCGTTGGCGATATTGGCGCGACGGATGTTCTTTTCGATCAGTTTGGCGTGACCGAGATCATCCTCGATCATCACGATTTTCACGGCAGTGCTCATCAGTCGTCTCCAGCCTCCGCGAGGACGAGGCGTGTGGGGAGTTTCAGTATGAATGTCGAGCCCTTTCCAAGCTCTGACTCGACCGTGATATCGCCGCCGAGGCGGCGAACGCTGTTGCGCACGAAGGCCAGGCCCAGCCCTTCGCCAGCCCTGTCCTGCTTGCCGGAGCGGCGGAACAGTTCAAAAATGCGCTCGTGGTCGCGATCCGAGATGCCGCGCCCATTGTCGGCGATGCGGTAGATGATCCAGTCGTCGGCGACCGCCTCGCCCGAAACCACGATGCGACCCGGGCGATCCGGCGCGAGGTATTTGACGGCGTTGTCGATGAGGTTGCCGAGGATCTGCTCCATCGCCAGACGGTCGCTCTCGATCGGGGGCAGCGGTTCTATGACGATCGTGGCGTCCGAGGCCTCGGTCTGGTGGCGGACGCTGTCGGCGACGCCCTGGGCCATGGCGGTCATGTCGAGTCGCTCGGGCAGCAGATTGCGGCGGCCCTCGCGGGACAGTTTGAGGATGGCGTTGATCAGCCGGTCCATCTTTTCCGTCGAGGCCCGGATGAAGCCGATCGCCTCGGGAAGGTCTTCGCGCACCGCCGTCAGGGCGTCCTGCTCGACCAGTTTCGGCGCCCTGGTCTCGACCGCGGTCATCTGCAGGTCGATGATCCTTCCGGCCTGTTCCAGCTCCGAGGTGAAGCCCATGACGTTGACCAGGGGCGCGCGCAGGTCATGGCTGACAATGTAGGCGAAACGCTGGATTTCGTCGTTGGCCCGGGTCAGTTCGAAGGTGCGGTCGCGCACCTTGTACTCGAGGCTGGCGTTCATCCGGTCGAGGGCATCGCGTGCCTCCTGGATCTCGAGCACATAACGACGGATCAGCCAGCCACTGACCCCGGCCAGCGCCAGGATGAGCACAGCGGCCAGGGCATTGACCAGAACCGTCGCGCCGGCTGCCCATTCGGTCTGGCGCGTGCTGAATTCAAGGCGGGTGGCCTGAACCTCGTCGATGGCGGCGATGTCCGCCCGCATCTGATCCATCACCCGCTTGCCGGTTCCCTCGCGGATGACGGCGACCGCGTCCTCGAGGCGTCCCATCCGTCCCAGCGCGATGGTCCGGTCGATCACGTCGATGCGCTGCTGGGACAGGTCCGTCAGGCGTTCGATCCGGGGGGACAGATCCGTGTCGCCGGCCGTCAGACTGGCCAGTTCCCCCAGCTTTTCAGGCAGGCGCGCCACGCCGTTCGTATAGGGTTCGAGGTACTCGGCCCGCCCGGTCAGCAGAAAGCCGCGCTGACCTGTCTCGGCGTCGACCGACAGGGCCATGACTTCGTTGGCGACCAGGCGGACCCGCTGGCCCCGGTCGACCGTGTCGTTGAAGTCCCGCGTCCGCTCCAGCATCACGAAGACGGCGACATTGACGATCAGCAACAGGGCGATGGCCCCGGTGAGCAGGGCAACAACGGTCCGTCCGAGCGAAGGTGCGCGCAGGAATTGGCCAAGAGCCTGAAGCGTGGGGCGCAGCGCCGGGATCATCGGGCGGGAGCATTAGCGGCGCGTTTGGCCGTGTCCAGTCGCGTCGGGGGAGAAACACGAACCGCTCCGGCGATTTAGGGTAATGGTGATCCGTCAGGATCGAGGAACAGTGTCATGGTATGGTGGTGGTGGATCGTTCCGGTGGTGGTGGGACTGATCGGCGTCGGCCTGCTGATCAGGGGGCTGGGCGCGCTTTTCAAGGGCCGGATCTTCAGCGGCTTCCTCGTGGGTGCCGGCGGCGCGGGCTTCATGGCGGCGGCGCTCATCGCCTCCCTGCTGGCCCTGGATGTCCAGACCTATGGCCGCCTGACCTATGAGCGGCCGGTGGCGATGATCCAGACGCGCCAGCTCGGCCCGCAGTATTTCGAGGCCACGGTGACCCAGCCGGACCGCGGGGAGCATGCGCCGGCGGCCACCAATCTGTATCCCCTGCACGGCGACGAGTGGCGCATCGAGGCCCAGGTGCTGAAATGGAAGCCGTGGGCCAATGTGCTCGGTCTGGATGCCCAGTACCGGCTGGACCGGCTCTCGGGGCGGTATCAGTCGACCGAGCAGGAAATCAACGCCCCGCGCAGCGTTCATCCGTTGGCGGGCGGCGACACCTCCCTGACCTGGCTGCCGTGGAAGATCAGCGCCTGGGATTCGGCGCGGCGCTATCGCAAATACGTCGATGCAGTCGACACCCTGTACGGCGGCGGCGCCTATATGCCGATGGCCGACGGGGCCAAATACGAGGTCTGGATCACCCAGTCCGGACTGGTGGCCCGGCCGGCCAATGACGCGGCCCGCACGGCATCGTCGGGGGGCTGGACGGAGGTGGAGTAAGACCTCTCCTCCCCCCTTGTGGGGCGGTGGCGCGGCGCGGAGCGCCGTGACGGAGGGGGCGACGCGGTGGCTGACGGCTTCCGCCGCATTTCCCGCGCCGATTTTGCAGCCATCAACGCAGCCAGCGACCTGGCCAGGATGTGATCCTGAGCACTTCAGGGTCCAGACCCAAGGATTCGATACAATCCGTCATCCTCGGGCTTGTCCCGAGGACCCATTTGGCCGCCGCACGTGTCGTCGAAGACTCGCAACCCGCCGGACGGCTTCTCCTGATCGCAGTTCCGAGCTCGCCGAACGATGGCTCCTCGGGACAAGCCCGAGGATGACGGAGTTAAAATACCAGATAAGCCAAAAGCATAGCCCGCATCGGTACCGAGCCGACAATGAGTACGGACCCCGGGGCTTAGGCTTGCGAGTAAAGGCGATGACGCTGTCGGAGGCCTGTCTGTGAATTTACTTGATGAGCGGAAGCTGCGCGGCTTGAGCTACGGCTGGCGTCGGTGAGACCCCTCATCCGGCCCGCTCCGCGACCCACCTTCTCCCGCAAGGGGAGAAGGAAAGAACCTAGACCGTGCCGATGGTCCGCAGGCGCGCCCGGGGATGGACCTCGTTCTGGCTCATCACCACCGTCTGGCCGCGGAAGCGTTCGATGATCGAGCGGACGTAGGGACGGATCTGCGGGCCGGTCAGCAGGACCGCCGTCTCTCCCGACATGGCGGCGCGCTCGAACACATCGCGGACGGCGCGGATGAAGTCCTGCAGGCGTGACGGGGCCATGGCCAGCTGGCGGTCCTCGCCCTGGCCGACGAGGGCGTCCGAGAAGGCCTGTTCCCACTCCTGCGACAGGGTCACGATCGGCAGGGCACCGTCGTCGCCCTTGTGCTGCCAGCACAGCTGGCGGGCCAGACGACCACGGACGTGTTCGACCAGGGTCGTCACCGAACTGGTGTGCGGCGCGGCTTCGGCCAGACCTTCCAGAATGGCCCCCAGATCGCGGATCGAGACCTTCTCGCGCAGCAGGGTCTGGAGGACCCGCTGCAGGGTGGTGACGGTGACGACCGAGGGGATCAGTTCGTCGACCAGCTTCTTCTCTTCGGTCCCCAGTTCCTTCAGCAGCTTCTGCACCTCGGCGTAGGAGAGCAGATCGGCCATGTTCTCCTTGAGGATTTCGGTCAGATGGGTGGTCAGCACCGTCGAGGGATCGACGATGGTGTAGCCGCGGAAGGTGGCCTCCTCGCGCAGAGATTCATCGATCCAGGTCGCGGGCAGGCCGAAGGCGGGCTCCCGGGTGTGTTCGCCCGGCAGCTCGACCTGGCGGCCGGCGGGATCCATGGCCATCAGCGAGCCGAGACGGACCTCGCCCTGCCCGGCTTCCATCTCCTTGATGCGGATGGCGTAGCCCTGGGTGCCGAGTCGCATGTTGTCGAGGATGCGGACCGACGGCATGACGAAACCATATTCCTGGGCCAGGGAGCGACGCAGGGCGCGGACCTGGTCGGTCAGGCGACGCCCCTCCAGATCGTTGATCAGGGACAGCAGGGAATAGCCCAGCTCGATCTTGACCTCGTCGATGGTCAGGGCGGTGCCGATCGGTTCCTCGACCTCCTCCCGGGGCCCGGCGGCGGTGGCCGCGATTTCAGCCTCGGTCGGTTTGGGCTTGAGCCGTTCGCGGCCCAGTTTCCACGCCATGAAGCCCGCGCCGATCGCCAGGGCGGCGAACGGGAGCAGGGGCATGCCGGGGATCAGGCCGATCAGGCCGGCGGCACCCGAGACGACGCCCAGGCTGACGGGGTTGGTGGCCAGTTGCGCGACCAGGGCCTTGTCGGCGGTGCCCTCGACCCCGGCCTTGGACACCAGGAAGCCGGCGGCGATGGAGATGACGATGGCCGGAACCTGGGTCACCAGACCGTCGCCGATGGTCAGGGCGACATAGGTGTTGGCCGCCTCGCCGATCGGCAGGCCGTGCTGGAGCGTGCCGATCAGAATGCCGCCGATGGCGTTGATGAAGACGATGATCAGGCCGGCCACGGCGTCGCCGCGGACGAATTTGGACGCACCGTCCATGGCCCCGAAGAAGGTCGATTCCTGCTCCAGCTCCTTGCGGCGCAGCTTGGCCTGGTCCTCGGTGATCAGGCCCGACGACAGATCGGCGTCGATGGCCATCTGCTTGCCGGGCATGGAGTCGAGGGTGAAGCGGGCCGAGACCTCGGCGATCCGCGTCGAGCCCTTGGTGATGACCACGAAATTGACCACCAGGATGATGGCGAAGATGATGATGCCGATGATGAAGCTGCCGCCCATCATCAGGGCGCCGAAGGATTCGATCACCTGACCCGCCGCGCTGTGGCCTTCATGCCCATGGGTCAGGATCAGCCGGGTCGAGGCCAGGTTGAGGCCCAGACGGAACAGGGTGGAGACCAGCAGCACCGTCGGGAAGATGGCGAAGTCCAACGGCCGCTTCATCATCACGGCCGTCATCAGGATCAGCACGGACGAGACCAGCGAAACCGCCAGCAGCAGGTCCATCAGGAATTTCGGCACCGGCAGGATCAGCAGCAGGATGACGCCGATGACGCCGATGGCCATGGCCACCTCGCCGCGCGCCACCCAGCCCATCATGTCGCGGCCGGTCGGACGGGCCATGCCGTCCTTCATCATCACCGAGGCGGGGATGTCCGTCATGACGTCACCGCGTGGCCGAGGGCGCGCAGGGCCATGCGGGTCGCCTCGGCAATGACGGCCTCGTTGGAGGCGGCGGAAGACGCCGAAGTCGCGTGATAATAGGCGGCGACAACAACCGGCGCGCCTGACGGCGGATAGAGCAGGCCGATGTCGTTGGTCGGGCCGTAGCCGCCGGTGCCGGTCTTGTGCGCGACGCGCCAGCCGGCGGGCACGCCGGCCTTGAGCCGGTCGGCTCCGGTCGGGGAATCGACCATCCAGCGCAGGAGCCGGGCCTGCGAGTCCGCCGTCAGCGGCGAGGCCGCCGCCAGGAACAGGCGCTTCAGGTTCTCGACCGACTGCGCGGGCCGGATGGTGTCCCTGTCTCCATCCAGCCGGTTCATTTCAGGCTCGAAGCGATCGACGCGCGTGCTGTCATCGCCGATCGAACGGTAGAAATTCTGCATCGCCTCGAGCCCGCCGTTCGCCTTCAGCAGCAGGTTGGCGGCGGGGTTGTCGCTGACCTCGACCACGGCCTGCATAAGGCGGTCGACGCTGAGGCTTGAGCCTATGGCGGGCTCGGTCACCGGGGCGTGGTTGACCATGTCGGCGCGGGTGACCGGGATCAACCGGTCAAGCTGCTCGTCGCCGGCCTGGACACGCAGCAGGGTGGCCGCGGCCAGATACATCTTGAAGGTCGAGCAGTAGACGAACCGTTCGGCCTCGCGCCAGCCGACGGCCTGGCCGGTCGCCATGTTCATCGCCGCGAAGCCCAGACGGCCGCCGTTGCGCCGCTCCAGGGCGGAGAAGTCGATAGTCCCGATCCGGACCCGCACCGACGGCCGGGCGGGTTGCTGCACCGGCGCGGTCTCCGGGGCCGGCGAACAGCCCATGACGCCCAGGGCGCCGAGGCCGGTCAGGACGCTTCTGCGGTCCGTACCCAGGGTCATGCTCAGGCGGCCGCGTAGCCGGCGGCGGCGATGCCGGACTGGGGCGCGATGATCCGGGTGCCCTCGTCGGCGTATTCGTTGAGCTTGTTGCGCAGGGTGCGGATCGAGATGCCGAGGATGGTCGCCGCATGGGTGCGGTTGCCGAGGCAGTGCGACAGGGTGTCGAGGATCAGGGTTTTTTCCATCTGCGCCACCGTCTGGCCGACGTGGGCGCGGGTGACGGCGTCGGCGGTCTGGGCGGCGCGGGCGGCGGGGCTGGCGTCATAGGCCGCCGCGCCGTGCGATCCGGCGCTGAGCGGCTGGCCGTCCGGCAGGCGGATGGCCTCGACATCGATCTCGGGCCCGACCGCCAGCAGCACGGCGCGGTGCATGGCGTTTTCCAGCTCGCGGACGTTGCCGTTCCAGCGGTGCGAGACCAGGGCCCGATGGGCCTCGGCCGAGATGGGCCGCGCGGGCACGCCGTTGGCGGCGGCGTATTTCTTGACGAAATGGCCGGCCAGGACGGCGATATCGCCGGGCCGCTCGCGCAGGGCGGGCAGGCGCAGGTTCACGACGTTCAGACGGTACAGCAGGTCTTCGCGGAAGGTCCCTTCCGCCACCGACTTGGCGAGGTCGCGGTTCGAGGTCGCGATGATGCGGATGTTGACCGGCACCGGCCGGGTCCCGCCGACGCGGTCGATGACCCGCTCCTGGATGGCGCGCAGCAGCTTGGCCTGCAGACGCACGTCCATCTCGGAGATCTCGTCCAGCAGCAGCGTGCCGCCGTCGGCCTCTTCGAACTTGCCGATGCGGCGGGCCATGGCCCCGGTGAAGGCCCCCTTCTCGTGGCCGAACAGCTCCGACTCCAGCAGGTTGTCGGGGATGGCGGCGCAATTGACGCTGATGAAGGGGCGGTCGGCGCGTTTGGAGCCGGTGTGGAGATAGCGGGCCATCACCTCCTTGCCGACGCCGCTTTCGCCGGTGATCAGGATCGAGGCTTCCGAACGCGCGACCTGGTCGGCCAGCATGACCACGGCCTTCATCGACGGATCGGCCGAGATCAGCGGGCGGTCGTCGTCGGCGACGGCGGACAGGACGGCGGCGATCAGGTCGGCTTCGGGCGGAAGCGGGATGAACTCCTTGGCCCCGGCGCGGATGGCGTTGGCCGCGTCATTGGCGTCCGCGTCGACGCCGCAGGCGACCACCGGCACATGGATCCGCTCGGCCTCATTGGCCGCGATCAGGGCGGCGATGTCGATGCGGTAGTCGACCATCAGCAGGTCGGCGCCCTGCCCCCGGCGCAGCTGTTCCGTCGCCTGATCGCCGCGCTCGACGTGGCTGACCTTGGCGCCGTGCGCCATGGCCATCTTCACTGCCGTCGCCAGCTGTCCGCTGAGCCTGCCAACCACCAGAAGCCGCATGGGTCTTCTCCTTCAATCTCTACCAGGCGACGCCGATCAGGCGTTGCTGTCTTCCGTCTTGATGATTTCCGTCATGGTCACGCCCAGCCGGTCCTCGACGACGACGACCTCGCCGCGGGCGACCAGACGGTTGTTGACGAAGATGTCGATCGCCTCGCCGACCTTGCGGTCCAGTTGCAGCACCGAACCGCGGTTCAGCTTCAGCAGCTGGGCCACCGACATGTGGGCCTTGCCCAGCACGGCCGAGATATTGACCGGAACGTCGAAGACCGGGGCCAGATCGCTGGCGGTCTTGTCGACCCCCTCGTCGCTGACGGTGATGGCGGTGGAGTCCGGGAACTCCTCCAGGGACATGGTGTCGGACGCCATTACGGCCTTCCTTCCAGAGAGGTTTCGGGGGTCAGGGCTTCAGCGTGGCCGGCTTCGGCGGCCAGGGCGGAGTGCAGGGCCTCGCCGATGCGGGCGAAGGCGTCGGCAGGATCAAAGGCGGCGCGGCCGTCAGCCCATTCCAGCTGGAAGGCCGCGGCGGGCATGGCGGGCTCATTGCGGAAAGCCACCACACCCGAGAAGCCGGCGTCGGTGCACAGCTGTTCGATGCGGGCACGGGTCGTGTCGTCGAGGTCGCCGGTGCGGATCACGAGACGCGGCGAGGCGTCGATCTCCTGGCCCAGGGCCTCGAGGGCGGCCTGAAGCGGTGCGGCGGGGAACCGGTCAAGGGCCGAGGCCGCCACGACGCGCGCCGCCGACAGGGCCAGTTCGGCCGCCTGTTCCCGATGCGCCTGCGACACGAGGGCGAGGGCGGGAATAGCGGCGTCCAGGGCCTGGCCGATGGCGGACAGGGCCATGGCCTGGACGTTCGCGCTCTCGGCCAGGGCCTCGGTCCGCGCCTCGAGCCGGGCGTGGGCGATCAGGGCATCGACCTCGAGCGGGGCGTAGGACCGCTTGGTCGGACGGAAGGACGAGGTCTGGACGATCACCCCCGAGGCGTCGAACTCGGTGTCGAAGGCGAAGGGGGTGCTGAGGGGCTGGTGGGTCATTTCAGTAGATCAGCTCGTCATCGCCGCCCTGGCCGACCAGCATGATCTCACCCTTGGCGGCGAGGTCCTTGGCGACCTGGACCATGGCCATCTGCGCCTGGTCGACGTCCTTGAGGCGGACCGGGCCCATCGACTCCATGTCCTCACGCATGATCTTGGACGCGCGTTCCGACATGTTGGAGAAGAACAGTTCGCGCAGGGATTCCGACGATCCCTTGAGGGCCAGGCCCAGCGAATCCTTCTCGACCGCGCGCAGCAGGGTCTGGATGCCGCCCGGGTCCAGCTTGGACAGGTCCTCGAAGACGAACATCAGGGCGCGGATCCGTTCGGCCGCCTCGCGGTTGCGTTCCTCCAGCGCGCCGATGAAGCGGGCCTCGGTCTGGCGGTCGAAGCTGTTGAAGATGTCGGCCATCATCTCGTGGCTGTCGCGCTTGGAGGTGCGGGCCAGGTTCGACATGAATTCCGTGCGCAGCGTCTGTTCGATCTTGTCGAGAATCTCGCGCTGCACCGGCTCCATGCGCAGCATCCGCTGGACGCATTCGAGGGCGAAGTCCTCAGGCAGGCTGGTCAGCACCCGGGCCGCGTGGTCCGGCTTGATCTTGGACAGCACCACCGCGACCGTCTGCGGGTATTCGTTCTTCAGATAGTTGGCGAGCACGGCCTCGTTCACATTGCCGAGCTTGTCCCACATGGTCCGGCCGGCGGGACCGCGGATCTCCTCCATCAGGCCTTCGACCCGTTCGGTGGGCATGAAGGAGGCGAGCAGACGCTGGGTCTGTTCGAAACTGCCCATGACCGCGCCCGAGCCGCTCATGCCCGAGACGAACTCGACCATCAGCTCCTCGACGACGGCGGAGGTGACCGTTCCCAGGCTGGCCATGGCCTGGGAGATTTCCTTGATTTCCTCGTCGTCGAGGCTCTGCCAAAGGCGATTGTGGTCCTCGCCGAGGGACAGAAGGATGACGGCCGCCTTCTCGGGCCCCGACAGTTTTCTGGCGTCCTCGACGGCCGGCTTCTTGTTGACGAGGCGCGCTGACATCAGCCTTCGTGCACCCAGCTGCGCAGGATGGAGGTGGATTCGTCAGGGTGTTTCTCGACGAAATCGGCGACCTTCTTGACCGAGGACGCCTTCACCTGACCCTCAATGCGGGCGATGTCGAGCCGCTGCTCCATCTCGGACGGAGGGCCAGACAGTTGCTGCATCGCGCCGCCGGCCCCCATCACCGCGCTGGTCTGCAGGGAGGCGACCGAGCCGCCGCCCATGGCACCGGCCAGTTGCATCGGGCCGCCGCCGCCCGTCGCCGTCTTCAGCAGGGGCCGCAGGACGAAGAAGATCAGCAGCACGCCGGTGATCAGCAGCACCAGCAGTTCGACGCCGCGCATCAGGTCGTTCTTGGTGAAGTCGAACAGGGAGGATTTCGCCTCCTCGCCGCCCACGACGGCGAGGTCGCGGTTGAAGCGGGCGTTCAGGACCTCGATCTTGTCACCGCGCGTCGCGTCGATCCCGACGGCGGCGGCGACCAGGGCCTTGATCTGCTCGATCTCGGCCGGCGTGCGGGCGGCATAGGTCGGGGCCGCGCCGTTGGCCCCCGGGGTCCATTTGCCGTCGACGGCGACCGAGACGGCCAGACGCTTGATCTCGCCGGCTTCCTTCACCGTGGTCGTGGTGGTGTTGGAAATCTCGTAGTTGGTCGTTTCCGTATTGGCGGTGTCGCGCGAACCGGCCGTCGCCGTGGCGGGTGCGGCACCGCCCGGGATGTTGTTGGTGGCCGTGGCACCGCCGTCAGACTGGGGCGTGGTGTCGCTGGATTCCGTTCCGTTGGTCGAGGTCGAGCGGACGACCTGACCATCCGGATCATAGCGCAGTTCCTGGGTCGTCGAACGGCTGTGGTCGATATCGGCCGTGACCTGGACCCGCGCCCCACCGACACCGACGACGCCCTCGACAATGTCCTTGATGCGGGCCTGCAGGCGGGACTCGGTCGTCTCCTGCGCGTCCTGGGCCGAGGCGGCGCTGAAACTCTCGGAGTCCGAGCCGGCCGCGAGGGTGCGGTTCGAGGTGTCGGTCAGGGTGACCTTTTCCGGCTTCAGGTTCGGCACCGACGAGGCGACCACATTGCGGATGGCCTGGACCTGGGCACCCGACAGCTGCCCGCCGGTCACGCCGACGACGATGGAGGCCGTCGGGTCGGCGGCGTCGGACTGGAACAGCTCGCGGCGCGGCAGGGCGATCATCACCCGGGCCGAATTGATGCCCCGCATGCTCATGATGGTCCGCGACAGTTCACCTTCCAGCGCGCGCTTTTCGTTCAGGTTCTGCTGGAACTCGGTCTGGCCCAGCACCGACTGGTTGTCGAAGATTTCGTAGCCGACGCTGCCCGAGGTCACGAGGCCCTTGCCGGCGACCAGCATCCGGGCATCGCCCACCTGGTCGCGGCTGACGAAGATGGTCGAACCGTCACCTTTCGAGGAATATTTGATACCGGCACCGTCGAGGGCCGTGGTGACCTCGGAGGCCTCGCGCAGGTCGAGGTTGGAATAGAGCAGCGCATCGGGGGCCTGGCCGATACGCAGCATGACGGCGACGAGCACGGCCGCGACGCCGGCGGCGACGCCCAGCACCACGGTCAGCCGACCGATTCCGAATCTCTGCAATGCCGCCGTGAAGCCGCCCACGCGTCCCGCCCCGAATACTCACGGTACCGACTGGAGGTCCGCTGGGCAGAAAATGCCGGGCCCATGGTAAATGGCGGGTTAAGACCCTTGAACGATCAACGCTTCTTCCGCTTTTGCATGACGAAGCCGATGACCTTGGCGGCGGCTTCGAAATGTTCGCGGGGGATGGTCTCGTCGACATCGACGGCGGCGTAGAGGGCGCGGGCCAGGGGCACGTTCTCCACGATCGGGACATCGTGCTCACGGGCGACCTCGCGGATCCGCATGGCGAGGGCGTCGACACCCTTGGCGACACAGATGGGTGCGGGATCGCCCTCGCCCGGCTCGTAGCGCAGGGCGATCGAATAGTGGGTCGGGTTGGTGATGATGACGGTGGCCTTGGGAACGTTCTGCATCATCCGCTGACGACTGCGCTGGGCCCGGATCTGCTTCAGCTTGGCCTTGACGTGCGGGTCACCCTCGGACTGTTTGTACTCTTCCTTGATCTCTTCCTTGGTCATCTTCATCCGCTCGGCGAAGCGGTATTTCTGCCAGAGAAAATCGGCCCCGGCGGTGAAGCCGAGCAGAATCAGATTCGCCACGATCAGCGCCACGACCAGGTCGCGGGCGACCGGAAGGATCATGGCCGGTGGCATGGCGGCCATATTCTCCAGATCCCGCAAATGCGGCTTCAGCACCATCCAGCAGATGAAGCCGACAGCCAGCAACTTGATGAAGGTCTTGAGGAACTGCACCAGACCGTCGGGACCGAAGATGCGTTTGAACCCGGCCATCGGGCTGACCTTTGACCAGTCAGGCTTCAGCTTTTGGGCGCTGAAGATCAGGCCGGACTGGGCCACATTGCCGCCGACCCCGCCGAGGATGGTGGCCAGCATGACCACGCCGAGGAAGGGCGCGACGGCCCACAGGGCGATGGCCCCGATCTCGACGCCCGCCCCGGTCTCGAGCCCGCCCAGCATCTTGTGGGGCGTGGCGATGAAGGGCAGCAACTGCTCGGCCATCGAGGTGGCGAAATAGCCGCCGGTCATCAGCACAGCGGCCGAGGCCCCGGCCAGCGACAGGGCCGAGGCGACGTCGGGCGACTTGGCGACGTCGCCCTTCTTTCGCGCGTCCTCGAGTTTTTGAGGTGTCGCCTCTTCTGTCTTCGACTCGGGATCGGCGCCTTCAGCCACCGGCGGTCCCTCCCGATCCGGCCGCGAAGAGCTGGGCCAGGGCGCGGTAGCGGTCGATGAAGACCGTCCCCAGCACGCCGAGGCTGAGCGCGAAGACCGACAGGCCCAGGATGATGCTGAGCGGGGCGGCGGCGAAGAAGACCTGGAACTGCGGCATGACCCGGCCGATCAGTCCCGAGGCGATGTTGAAGATCAGGGCGAACACCAGCAAAGGGGCCGACAGCTGCACCCCGAGGGTAAAGCTGTCGCTTAGGGTGCGGATGGCCAGTTCGGCGAAATCGCCGGTGATCAGCGGCCGCGCCGGTGCGATCAGCTCATACGAGCCGACCAGGCCGGCGATGAACAGGTGATGGGTGTTGGTGGCGAAGACCAGGGTCGTGCCCAGCAGCATCAGAAAGGCCGCCAGCGTGGCGCCGGGCGCGGCCTGCAGGGGGTTGGCGGTCTGGGCGAAGGCCAGGGTGGTCTGCAGCGCCACGATCTCGCCGGCCGTGGACAGGGCGGTGGTGAAGCTGCGCAGCAGGCCGCCGATCATCAGGCCGACGATCACCTCGCGGATGATCCAGCCCGCCATGCCCCCCACGGTGGCGGGCAGGGCCGGCAGGACGCCGGCGATCACCGGCCACAACGCCAGCGACACGACCAGGGCCAGCGACAGGCGGATACGCGGCGGCACATAGCTTTCGCCGATACCGGGCAGCATCATCAGGACCGCGCCGATCCGCGCGAAGATCAGCGCGCCCTGCCAGACCTGGTCCGATGTGGCGTAGGGCTCCACCGGTCAGGCGATCACATGCCCGCGATGCGGGCGGCGATCTGGCGCATGAAACCGCCCAGCAGCGCCCCCATCAGCGGCAGGAAGAGCAGCAGGGCCACAAAGATGGCGATGATCTTGGGGGCATAGATCAGGGTCTGTTCCTGGATCTGGGTCAGGGCCTGGACCAGGCCGATGACCACGCCGACGACCAGGCCGACCAGCAGCACCGGCAGGCACAGCTGGATCGTCAGCCACAGGGCGTCACGGCCCACATCCAGAACTTCCGCGCCGTTCATCGAAATCATACTCCGGGATACCGGGCAGAAAATGCCGGGAGCGTGGTTAACGAGGGGTTAGTGAGCCTGCGTTCTCCCTCCCCTTCATGGGGAGGGTGGTCGCGCAGCAACCGGGTGGGGAACGCGCGACACACCCCACCCTGTCGACGCCAAGCCTGTCCTCGGGCCGACCTTTGGTCGGACCCGGGGGCGTCGACATCCCTCCCCATGAAGGGGAGGGAGAGGTATAGCGCCCTATGACCCGACCTCCTGTCTCGCAGTCCGAAGCCGAAGCCGCCGTCCGCGTCCTGATCGAATGGGCCGGCGACGACCCCGGGCGAGAGGGGCTGCAGGACACGCCGGCCCGTGTGGCGCGATCCTACAAGGAGCTGTTTGCAGGCTATGAGGTCGAGCCGCGCGCCTATCTGGAACGGACCTTCGAGGAGGTCGGGGGCTACAACCAGCTGGTCGTGCTCAAGGACATCCGCTTCGTCAGCTTCTGCGAACACCATATGCTGCCCGTCGTGGGCGTGGCCCATGTCGGCTATCTGCCCACCGACCGGGTCGTCGGCATCTCCAAACTGGCGCGGGTCGTGCGCGGCTATGCGCGACGGCTGCAGATCCAGGAAAAGATGACCTCCGAGATCGCACTGGCGATCGAGGAGGAACTGCGGCCCCAGGGCGTGGGTGTCGTCATCGAGGCCGAGCACAGCTGCATGACCCTGCGCGGCGTCAACGCGCCCGGCACCACCCTGACCACCAGCCATCTGAGCGGTGTGGTGCGCGACGACCCCCGGACCCGCGAGGAGTTCCTGAGGCTGGTGCGAGGCTGAGACGGGCCCGGCACCCGGCAGGGACGCCGCGGCCCGGTCCTTGCGGAATTCGCCTCATCAGTGGGGTTTTTCATGGCCTGGACCGCGATTTCGACCCGAAATGAAACAACGCCGATCGTTCGCGGCGGGTGGCTCGATGCCCTGCGTTTCATTGTGGCCTCACTGATCATCCTGCATCACTTCCAGGGCGCGGGTCCGGTGGCCCTGGCCGAGGGGCTGCATCCCGTGTTCGAGCGGGGCGGGTTCCTGCTGACCAACTTCTTCATCATCGACAGCGGCTATGTGCTGATGCGGGTCTACGGGGCTTCCGTCGCCGGGGGGCGGATATCGGCCGGCGACTTCTTCGCCAAGCGGTTCCTGCGGGTCTGGCCGGCGCACATCATCATGGGGCTGAGCCTGGTGGCCCTGGTCGTCGGCGGCACCGCCCTCGGGGCTCCCCCGCGCGCGCCGGAATGGTTCGACTGGTCGCAACTGCCGGCGCAGATGGGGCTGGTCCAGGCGTTCGGCGTGCCCGGCGGCTATGGCTGGAACGCGCCCAGCTGGTCGATCTCGGCGCTGATCGGCTGCTATCTCGCCTTCCCGTGGATGCTCAAGGGTCTGGTGCGGCTGGGGCCGTGGAGCGTGCTGGCCCTGGGCGTCGGCCTGTATCTGCTGGCCAACCAGCTGACGTGGAGCCTGCTGGGTTATCCCGTCTACCAGATGCCCCTGGGCCTCGGCTTCTTCCGTGCCCTGCCCCTGTTCTTCCTCGGCATGGCCCTGGCCTGGTTCGCGCAGAAGGTCTGGATCGCGCCGAGACTGGCCGGATGGGCCGGGATCGCAGCGGCGCTGCTGCTGGCCTTCGTCCAGTATTTCGACAAACACGCCCTGGTCTCGCTGGCCTGTATCGCGACCATCATCCTGGCCGCCGGCGCGACGCCCACGCCGCGCCCCTCGAAATGGATCGAGAAGGCCGCCCAGGTGTCGTTCTCGATGTTCATCACCAATGAGGTGGTGCGGATCGCCTGGTTCGGCGTGGCCAATGTCGCCATCGCCCGCTTCGCCCTGCCCGTACCCGTTCAGTGGGGCCTGTGGGTCGGGGGGGTGGTCGCAGCCTTCGCCTTTGCCTGGGCCTTCCACGTCGTGATCGACACACCGATCCAGACCCGCATTCGCGGCTGGCTGAAGGGCCGCTCGCGTCGCGCACCGGCGAGCCTGCAGCCCGTGGTGTCTCTCGAAGGGTGAGACATGGGTCCTGTCGCCGTGGCTCAGGGGGCGCGCCCCGCCGGGCTGAAGGCCGTCAGATCGGCATCCGCATGATTTCCTGGTAGGCCTGGATCACCTGGTCGCGCACGGCCATGACGGTTTCCAGCGAGGCCTCGGCCGACGACACGGCGGTGACCACGTCGATCAAACTGCCCTGACCCTGGACGGTCGAGGCCATCTGGGTCTCGGCGGCCCGGGTCGATGCTGTCATGTTGCCCATGGCGCTGGACAGCATGTCGGCGAAGCCGGACTGGCCGACAGGCGCGCCGCCGGCGGTCGGCATGGCCCCGTCCTGGATCGCCGAATAGGCCTTGGCCGCCATCATGGGGTTCATCGATCAGGCCCTATTTCTTCAGCAGGTCGAGCGTGCGGCTGTCCATCGAACGCGCGGTCTCGATGACGTTCAGATTGGCTTCGTAGGCGCGCTGGGCCTCGCGCATGTCCATCGCCTCGACCAGGGTGTCGACGTTGGGCCGCAGCACATAGCCCTGGGCGTTGGCGGCCGGATGGGACGGGTCGTATTCGCTCTTGAAGTCGCCCATGTCGGGCCGGACCTCGGCGAGGGTGACGCCGGTGGCACCGTCGATCTCGCGCGCCTGGAAGACGGGGATCTGGCGGCGATAGGGCTGGCCGCCCGCGACCTGGGCCGTCGACTGGGCGTTGGCGATGTTCTCGGCGATGACGCGCATGCGCGACTGCTGCGCCTTCAGGGCGCTGGCGGCGACGGCCATGGTGCTGTTGCGCGGCGGAATGGGGTCAGGCATCGGTCAGTTCCTCATCGGCCGGGGGCGCGGGCGGCCATGCGCAGCATCTGCATGGACTTCTGATACAGGCCGATGGCGGCGTCATAGGCCATGCGGCTCTCGGCCATCTTGAGCATCTGTTCCTCGACGACGACGGAGTTGCCGTCGAGCGTCGTCTCGGAATCAGGCGCGGACTTCGTCTCGAACCGGGCGGTGCGAGCCGCCGGCGCGATATGCATGGCGCTGGTGCGGGTCATGGTCACGCCGCCGCCGCCGCGCATCGCCGCAGCGAAATCCGCCGGCTGGTTCAGGTCGCGGCCGACATAGCCGGGCGTGTCCGCATTGGCGACATTCTGGGCGATGACGCGCTGGCGCTCGTCCAGCCAGGACAGGCGACCCTTGATCTGGCTGAGCAGCGGCAGGTCGGTGAAACCCACGGTCGACACCCCCCGGGCGTGAATCGCCCCTCCGAGATGGGCAGAAACTGCCGCCTGCATGGTTAACGCCGGGTTATCTCAACGCACCGTTAACCATGATCGCCGAAGGCTGGCGCATGAATTTCCTCGACCTGCTGCGGGCCATGTTCGCGCTCGCCATCACCCTGGGCATCATCGGCCTCGCCGCCTGGGGCGCGCGCCGCTATTTGCCGCAGCTGCTCGCCCGGCTCAGCGCCGAACGGGGCGAGAAGCGGATGAAGGTGATCGAGACCCTGATGCTGGACCCTGCCCGACGGCTGGTTCTGGTCAGGATTGACGATGAAGAGCGGCTGCTGATTCTCGGCGAGGGGCGCGAGCTGATTGAACCGCGCGGGCCAGAGGCGACGACGTGAAGGGCGCTGACACTCTCCCTCCCCCTCGGGGGAGGGTGGTCGCGCAGCGACCGGGTGGGGAGGGCTCGGCGACGCCAACGCCAGTGCGCGTCCTGCCGAAGCGCCCCCACCCCGCCGGCGCGATGCGCCGACGACCCTCCCCCGGAGGGGGAGGGAGAAACTGACTGTGTTTGGGCTGCCCACCCGGGCCGAGTTGAAGCGCGCCGCGCTGCTGTCGCTGATTACCACCCTCGCCTGCCTGCTGTGGCCGCTGGCGGCCCTGGCCCAGGATATCGCGGCCGCCGGCGGACCCGGGGCGGCGATCAATGTCGATCTGGGTACCGGTGCCGGCCTGACCGAGCGGGTGGTGCAGCTGGTCGGTCTGATGACCGTCCTGTCGCTGGCGCCCTCGATCGTCATCATGACCACCAGCTTCGTGCGAATCGTCGTGGTGCTGTCCCTGCTGCGCACCGCGCTGGGCATGCAGCAGTCGCCGCCGAACGCCGTCCTGGTGTCGCTGGCCCTGTTCCTGAGCGCCATCGTCATGGCTCCGACCTGGCAGGACGCCTATGATTCGGGCATCCGCCCCCTGCTGGACCAGCAGATGGAACTGCCCCAGGCCTTCGATGCGGCATCAGAACCTGTGAAGACTTTCATGCTGGCGCAGGTGGACCGGGACGACCTGGCGCTGTTCGTCCGGCTGTCCAAATTGGAGGCTCCCACGGCGGCCGCCGACCTGCCCCTCAGGGTGGTCACGCCGGCCTTCATGATCAGTGAGCTGAAGAAGGCCTTTGAAATCGGATTTCTCCTTTTTGTTCCGTTCCTTGTGATCGATCTGGTGGTCGCCAGCGTGCTCATGTCCATGGGTATGATGATGCTGCCTCCGGTGGTGATTTCGCTGCCGTTCAAGCTGATCTTTTTCGTGCTCGTGGACGGCTGGAGACTGGTCGCCGGAAGCCTGGTCGAGAGCTTCCAGCGAGCGTCCGGTACCGGATAAATCCCCACCCCGTGGGACTTACAGCGGCGAAGTCGCTTGCCAAGGGAAGAAAAAACGGCGTCAATCCGTCCGTCATCGCCCCTGGATCGGGGCGAGCTTTCATCGGGAAACGACCCACATGACCACCCAAGCAGAACTCATCGCCTCCGTCGCCAAGGACGCCGGCGTCAGCCAGGCCGACGCGGGCCGTATGCTCGACGCCCTCGTCAAGAACATCCACAAGTCGCTGATCGGCGGCGGCGATGTGCGCATCTCCAACCTGGGCGTGTTCGACACCGCCGCCCGCGCCGCCCGTGAAGGCCGCAACCCGGCCACCGGCGCGACCATCAAGATCGCCGCCTCCAAGGCCGTGCGCTTCCGCGTTTCGAAGCCGCTCAAGGACGCCGTGAACGGCTAGGACCTGAAAGTCCTAGGCGGCGGACCTCACAGGGGTCGCCGCCGCAGCTGAAGGACGGGCGGGCGCCGCAGGACGGCTCCCGCCCGTTTTCGTCCTGAGATCACCCTTCATGGCGGAGACCCATCCGGCGAAGGTGTCGGCCGAAGCCGTCAGGGCGGCGAAATCGCCCGGATCGACGCCGTCTTCATCCAGCGCGATCGACAAGGCCGTCTTCGACTTCGCGCCGGCCACGAACGGCCGATAGTTTCGCGACAGCCGGCTCAGCCCCGCAGGGTCACGGCCCAGCGAATATCCGATCCCGGCGCGAATCAGACGGGCCTCCTCATCGCCCGTCAGGGCCGCCGGATCCGCGAACCGCTGGCCCAGACGGGCCTCGTACAGGGCCGCAGCCTGAAGCCAGTTCTGCTGTTTCCAGAAGATCTCGGCGCGCACGTCACGGGCCTCGGGCGAGGCGTCGGTGCCGAGCACCTCCAGCGCGTGGTCATAGCGGCCCAGCTGGGTCAGGGCGCGGGCCTCAAGCGCCCGCCGTTCGGTGTTCAACGCGCTCGGCAGAAGCGTGCTGCGCGAGGCCCAGATCGCCTGCAGCGCCGGCTCCGGCTGTCGATCCATCAGATAGACGGTGGCCAGATCGGTGGCGACCTGGGCCTTGGCCACGCCTTCCAGCCGGTTGTCGACCTGGTATTTCAGCAGCTCGGCGGCCTGGTCCAGCAGATCGACGTCCACCAGCCGGCGCGCCAGCCGCCGCACCATCTCGTCCCCGTCGGCACCGATCGGGGTCAGTTCGCGGAAATCATAGAACAGGCCGAGGGCCTGGACCGGCTGCAGGCCGTCGGCCCCGCCCTCGAGGAACAACATGCGGAAGGCATTGCCCAGATCGGCCTGGATGTCGGCGGCCTCGTCCAGCCGGTTCAGGCCGGGCCCTGCGCCCTTCAACGCCGTCAGCGCCTCGCGATACAGGCCCTGTGAGAGATAGAGCTGCCCCAGCTGGCGGATGACGGCCAGTTCGGTGGCATCGCCGCGCCAGCGCCAGCGCAGGCTTTCGAGCTCGGTGGCGGCGGCGTCGGGTTTCATCCGGCCCTTGGCCAGGGACAGGCGCACCACGCCCAGCTTGGCCGGGACGGCGATGGCGTCCAGCGGGGCCTTGCTGATGGCATTGTAGACGGCGAGGGCCCGATCGGACTGGCCGTCCAGCTCGAACAGCCTGGCCTGGACGAGGCGGGCCGTCAGCTGGTCGGCAGCGGGGGCCTCCTGGCTGAAACTGTAGGCCAGCAGGGCACGGGCGGCCGGCAGGTCCCCGGTCTCCAGCGCCGCAAGCGCATGGGCGGCACCGAAGCGGGCGCGCCAGGCGGCGGGGAAGGCATCGGCGGCCACCGCTCCGGCCGCAAAGGCCTGCCGGGCCGCGGCCCAGTCGCCCTGGTTGGCGGCGATATAGCCGCGCCACATGGCGGAGGCCGGATCGCCGGCCACCGCGGAGGCCGCGAAGTCGCCCTGGGCTTCTTCCATCCGGCCGATCGACGCCCGCGCCGCGCCGCGCAGGCCGCGAAGCTCGGGCTCCCCGATCATGTTGGGAGCCTTGGTGACGATGGCGTTCAGGATGCCGACGGCCTCGTAACCGAGACCGGAACCGACCAGGAAACGGGCGAAGGCAAGCCGGGCTTCGGCCGAGGCGCGAGGGTCGTCACCGGCCGCCATGGCCTCCTGGGCGGCGGCGTCCTGCAGCTGGCGGTAGCGGGCGGAGAAGCCGGCATGACCGGCCTCGGCCCATTCGGACAGGATCAAGCCGGGATATTTCGCCCGGCGCGGCGCGCCGCTCTCTTCGGAAGCAGCATCCAGCGCGGCGGACGGCGGCGAGAGGATCAGGCCGGCGGGGCGGCTGAAGGTGACCAGATCGCCGTCGGCCTGGATGCCGAGGTCATCGGAACTCGTCTCGACCGCCAGGCCCTGGGCGGTCGGCAGCAGGGCCAGATCGACCGTCCGGCGGCGGTCCGCAAAGCCCTTGCCGGGGGCGAGGGCCGTGACCGCGGCGAAGCGGTCGCCGACCAGCGGGTCGGTCAGCCAGACGGCCCTGGTGGCACCGGCCATGTGCGCGACCAGGACGGGCTCGCCGCTGTCGTCGCGGTCGACCCTGACGCCCTCGACGGCCACCGGCTGGCCACCGATGACGACAGTCCAGGTCGAACCGTCGGCGACGGCCGACACGGCCAGGCCCTCGGGGGCGGCGATCCGCACGGCGACGTGGTCGGGGCCGGCGATCCAGCGCGCGTCCGACACGGGGCCGAGTTGCCGGGCACCGGACATGTCGAGGCGTGCGGGCGTGTCGAACACAACCCAGACAGCCCCGCCGCGGCGGAAGACGGCGGCACCGACCGGGCCGTCCCACTGGAAGGCCAGCGACACCTTGGCGGGCGTGGCCCGGGCGACCACAGCCACGGCCCGGGCGGTCGCGGCGGGCGGTGGCGGCGCATCCGGGGCGGAGGCGAACAGGTTCAGATAGACGGCACCGTCCGCCGTGCCGCTGCGGGCGTCGGCCCCCTCGGCCAGGGTCAGGACGAGTTCGGTGGCCCCCTGGACCGCGCGGGTCTCGACCTTCTCGACGCCCTTGGGCGGATCGACCTTCAGCCTCGAGACGTCGGGCGCGGCGGTTGAGCCGATGCGGACAATGACGTCGCGGCCCTCGCGCCGGACGCGCGAGCGCGCGCCGATGACGCCGGCGAATTCGATGCGGGTGAATTCGGCATTGGCCCCGATGCGGATCGAGATCGGATCGACCGGGGCTGCGGCCTCCTGGGCCGTGGTGACCATGGGCGCAAGCACGACCGCGCCCGCCGCGGCAACGGCCACGGTGGCTCTGAGAACACGTTTGCTGACGGGGACCCCGGACATACGCGCGCACCCTCGCGCGAACGGCCTTACAGCGCGGTTAACGGTTGGTGACCGGATCGAACACGGGAAATCAAAAAACACGGGTTCCGAATGAGCTACCAGCCCGACCAGCCCGCCGCACGAGGGCCGGCCGCACACCCTCAACCCCGGACGGGGTCGGGCCGCGTCCGGGCGGTTCGCTCCAGCGTAGCTGTAGCGAAACCCGGGAGTCGTCGATGACCTTGCTGTCCCTCCTCGCCGCGACGCTCGTCCAGCTGGCCGGGCCGACGCCCGATGCCATGAACGGCGGCTGGGCCGTCGATCTGTCGGCCGATCCGGCCCAGCCCTATGTGAAGGCCATGAACCTGACGCTGGAAGCCGACGGCACGGTCAGCGGCGACTTCTACGACAGCACCATCGAGGCCGGGCGCTGGAAGGCGCAGAACGGTCGGGTGTGCGTGTCCTTCCGCACCACCGACGGCGTGGGGCCCTACCATACCGCTGCCTGCCTGGCGGGCGACCGGGTCGAGGGTCAGACCTGGGCGGAACAGCGGGCGTTCGTCTTCGTCTGGAATGCCACCCGGGGCGTGCCGACGCCCTGACCGGACCGTCCCGCGACATCAGCACGGGTTGCGGCAATGGAGCTTCGCGCCGACATGGGCGTTGGTTTCCTGTCAGGACCCCAATATGACCGATCTCCAGTACCCGCCGCTCAACACCCTTTCCACCGGCCTGCGCTGCCGCTGCCCGCGCTGCGGCGAGGGTCCGCTGCTGACGGGGTTCCTGACCATCCGCGACGCCTGCCCCGCCTGCGGGCTGGACTACAGCTTCGCCGAGCCGGCCGACGGCCCGGCCTTCTTCGGCATGACCCTGGTGGGCATCGTCGGCATGGGGCTGTTCATGTGGTTCGAGTTCACCGTCCATCCCCCGGTCTGGGTGCATATGGTGGTGACCATGCCCCTGCTGGTCATCGGCTGCCTCGGTGTGTTGCGACCGCTGAAGGGCTGGCTGGTGTCGGAACAATATATCCACAAGGCCGCACCGCCGGTGTTCGACAGCAACGGAAAACACGGCGAAGGCTCGAAATGGCGCTAGCCGCTGCAAAAACAGACTGAAAATCGTTTCGCCGAACAACGCTATGGACCCGTCCGGCGTCCCTGACTAGGCTGCCCGCACCGGCGGCTGAGGGATGCGGTGCGGATGGATCAGAACACTGGCCTGGACGTCCCGAACGGCCCGGGACATCACCTTTCCCGCAGGAGACTGTTCGGCCTGTCGGCGGCCTCGGCCGCGGTCTGGCTGGGCTTCCCGGGCTCGACGCCCGCCCGCGTCCGGGTCGACCCCGTCACCGTCATGGCCGCGACCAACGCCGCGATCTCGCTGATGCGATCCTTCTCCTCGCCCGGAAACGGGCTGGAGGCGATGATGCAGGCGCAAAACGCCAAGCTGAACCTGATCATCACCCAGCTGGGCGATATCCAGACGTCGCTGGTAAGGCTGAAGATCGACGTGGCCCAGTTGCCGACGATCGTCACCGGTCTGCTGCGCTATCAGTACAGGGATGAGCTGATCTCGAACATCACCGGGGCGGCAGGCCGTTTCGCGACCCTGAGCCGGGCCCGGATAACCGATCCGGCCTACATCGCCACCGCCAACGCCCGAAACGAGCTTTCGGACATCCTGAACACAGCCACCCAGAATCGTTCGACCCTGTCGTTCCTCCCCGAGGGCCGTGGCCCCGAGGCCGCCGGCATCGCCGCGCTGGGTCTGGGTCTGGAGGTCGCCACCCTGGGCCTGCTGGGCAATGGGCGCGCCCGGATTCTGGCGGCCCTGGACGACTATGTCGCCTGGATCAAGGCGATGCGGTCGCAGGACGCCGGGTCGATCTGGACGACCATCACCGATTGCGTGACCCGGCACGACGCCATCATCGAAGACCTGAAATCCAGCGAACTCGGCCGACACCTGCCGCTGGACAATGCCAAGATGGGCTCGGCCGCGACAGAGATTCCGGGGCGGGTAAGGGACCCCTGTCACGTGATCTGTTCGCTGACGATTTCCGGACCGAATCCGACGTATGCACCCACCGCGCAGATCGCCAGCAATCTGAGAGCCTTCTGTCCGGTCGGCTGGGGCACGGAGCGGGAACTGGCCCTCGTTCCCGACCCCGTGCTGGGCGTCAGACTGCTGGACTACCGGATGAAGTGGGAGGGGGTCATCGCGCCCTGGGAAGGCGATGTCTGCACGACGCAGGTCGCCGCGCCCTGGTCCAACAATCTGCTCGATGACTTTCTGGACCAAAGGCTCAGCGAAACGGCGATCAAGAACCAGACCAGTCCTTTCCATGGCCGGTTCGACGCCCGGCGGGCCGCCTTCGTCGAGGCGATCGACAAGGCCAACTACTATCGCGGCCGCGCCGGCCAGTGCGCCGCGGCGCTCGCCACGCTGGACGAGGTCGACGCCCAGATGCGCCTCTACCGGAGCCTGGTCTCTTGAGACGGCTCCTCGCCTGCGCCGCCCTCGCCGTCCTGCTGGCCACCGGTTCCGCCACGGCGCAGGTTGGCAACATCCTGCACAATCCCGAGGCCATGGAGGACCTGCTGGACGCCCTGGTTTCGATCCAGGACGGGATCATCGAGAATTCGTTCGAGCGCCGGGTCGATGGCGAACTGGAGGCGATGCGGAACGAGATCCGCACCGACCTCACCTGGACCGGACAGAACGGGTATCTGCTGGTCGTGCGCGCCTTCGTGAACGCCGAGGGACAGGTGCGCATGTTGTCCAGTCCCGGCCGATGCGGTTCCGCCATGACGCCGGCGGACGCCCTCACCCTGTGCCTCGCCAACGGCGTCATTCAGCAGGACGCACCGCGGGGCCTGACCTATTCGTCCTCGAAGTCCTACGTCGTCTGGGCCTCGAAGCACCGCCCGTTCATGGGCCTGGGTCAGGACCGCATCGAGTTCGGAATCATCCCCGGAGATTTGTCCGGCCAGTTGTGGCGCGACACGGCGACCGCGCTCGCTTCGCAGACGGTGGTCTCCGAGGTGCGGGCGGCCCGGGATCGTGAAGCGATCAACAGCGCCATCACCCGGTTGCGGACCCGGATGGAGACCAGCCAGGAGCGCGCGCAGCTGGCCCAGCATCAGGACACGATGAACCGCCAGCAGGCCGAAGCGCGGCGCATCGACCGGGACCTGTCCGCGAAACTGGCGAGGATTGAGCGCGCGAACGGCATGATGCAGCAGCTCGACATGCTGCAGGGGGTGCTCAGCCTGTCCAGCACCGTGGCGACCATCCGCGGGATGATGGGACCGGGCGAGGATACGTCCGGGCTCGACAATCTCCGCTCGACGGCGGCGGCGAGGACGTGGCTTTCTGCCTATTCGACGCGGCTGGACACGGAGAGCCAGGCCATGGTCGGCGAGCTTCAGAGGGCGCAGCGCGAAGCGCGGGAAGCCCAGGACGCCGTCCTGCGTTTCCTCGATACCTACGGCGCTCCGCCGATCATCAGACTTCATTAGGCCGGAGGGCTCGGTCCGGCGGCCGGTTTGCACTATGCAGGTGAACCGGGACCTTGGCCGGACGGCCATTTGGCCGTCGTGCCTCCGTGCCAGGGAGTCCGTCCATGGAAGTCACCCGAATCCTGTCGTGGCTGCTGATCCTCGTGCCAGCCGTCATCCTGACGATGGCGGCGGTGATGATCATCAGGCGCAAGCGTTAGGGGCCTCCGCCTCAGGCGAGGAACATCCCCACGCCCGCGGCCGCCATCACAGCCGTCGCCGTCCAGCCGAGGATTTTCAGGGTCCGGCCGATGACGAACGGCCCCATGACCGATTTGCGCGAGGCGAGGATCATCGCGACCGCCATGATCGGCACGGCGACCAGGCCGTTGAGAACCGCACTCCAGACGAGGGCCTGGATGGGGTCCACATCGGTCAGGCTGAGCGCCACCCCCCCCAGGGTCGCCGCCGCGATGATGGCGTAGAAACCCGGTGCCTGGCCCAGCTTCCGGTCCAGACCCATCGGCCAGCCGAAGGATTCGGAAATCGCATAGGCGGCCGAGCCTGCCAGCACCGGAACCGCCAGCAGACCCGTGCCGATGATGCCCAGGCTGAACAGCCAGAAGGCCATGTCGCCCGCGATCGGACGCAGCGCCTCGGCCGCCTGGGCTGCGCTGTCGATACGGGTGACCCCGTTGACGTGCAGGGTCACGGCGGTCGTCAGGACGATGAAGAAGGCGATCAGGCTGCAGACGGCCATGCCGGTCCAGGTATCCAGCCGGATCCGGCGCAACTCGCTGTCCGCCAGTTCGGGGGTGTTGAGCAGGGAGCGCGCCGCCGGGTCCGGACCCAGATCCTCGACCTCCTGCGAGCTCTGCCAGAAAAACATATAGGGACTGATCGTGGTGCCGAACACGGCCACCACCATGGTCATGAAGGCGGGCGTCAGCACGATCTCGGGAACGAACGAACGCCAGACCACCTCGGCCCAGGGAATCTTCACCGTGAAGACCACACCGACATAGGCCAGCAGGGACAGGGTCAGCCATTTGAGCACGCCGACATAGCGTTTGTAGCTCATGAAGATCTCAAGCAGCACGCAGACGAGGCCGAAGCCGACCGCGTAGATGACCTTGTCGACGCCCGGCGCGATCAGGGTCGCCGCGGCGGCCATGGCAGCCACATCGGCGGCGATATTGATCGTATTGGCGACCAGCAGCAGCAGCACCAGAATCGCCAGCAGCCAGGCCGGGAAGGCGCGCAGGATATTGGCGGCGAGACCGTGTCCGGTGACCCGGCCGATCCGGGCGACGATCTGCTGAATGCCGGCCAGCAGCGGATAGGCCAGCACCACGCTCCAGAGCATGTTCAGGCCGAAGGTCGCGCCGGCCTGGGAGTGTGTGGCGACGCCACCCGGGTCATCGTCAGCGGCTCCGGTGATCAGGCCCGGACCCAGCCGGCCGAGCAGGCTGGGTCTGCGATTTCCCGACTCGTGATCGCTCATGGTTCGTCTCGCGCGGCGCTGACCCGTGCTTCAGCCTGTACACAGGTTCGGCGTCGAGGACGACCGCTGTCCCCGGCGCTCAGGCCGCGATGGCCGCCACGTCCGCCAGGGCCTTGTTGATCGCGCCGTACAGCGTCGCCGCATCGATCGGCTTGGCGACATGGCCATTCATGCCGGCCGCGAGATACTCGTCCACCTGATGCCGCAGGGCATTGGCCGATACGGCGATGATCGGGACAGGCGCAAGGCCCCGGGCGGCCTCGGCGGCGCGGATCAGGACGGTCGCCTCAACGCCGCCCATCTCCGGCATCTGCACGTCCATCAGGACGATTTCGAAGCCCCCCGTCTGGCAGGCCTCCACGGCGAGGCGGCCGTTGTCGACGATGGTCAGCTCAAGGTCGAGGGGCGCGAGGAGCGCGGCCAGGACCCTTTGATTGGTCAGATTGTCCTCGGCGGCGAGAACCCGGACCGGTCGGCCCGCGCGCGCCGCAGACGGAGGGCGGCTTTCGGTGGGCCTCGTACGCCTCGGCCGGCCCGCGGCCGCAACGCGTTGCAGCGGCAGGGTAACCCGGAAACTGGAGCCGACACCCAGCTGGCTTTCCACGCTGATCGTGCCCTCCATGAGCTGGGCCAGCTCGCCGGAGATGGCCAGCCCAAGGCCGGTGCCGCCGAACCGGCGCGTACTGGATTCATCGGCCTGGGAGAATTTCTCGAACAGCCTGGGCAGGGCCTCGGGGGACACGCCGATGCCGCTGTCGTGGACCGTAAGGGCGAGCCCCGCCCCGCACAGTTCCGCGCTGACGGACACCGCGCCCTCTTCGGTGAATTTCAGGGCATTGGACAACAGGTTGATGAGGATCTGGCGGATGCGCAGCTGGTCGCCGAACCAGAGACCGGCCGCATCCTCGGCCACCCGATAGCCGAGGTCGATGCCCTTGACGTCTGCGGTGTAGGCGAAGGTTCCGCAGGCCTGGCTGACCACCTCCTGTATGTCGAACTCCACCGGTGCCAGCTCCAGCTGACCGGCTTCGATCTTGGAGAAGTCGAGCACATCGTTGAGGATATGAAGCAGGGCCCCCCCGGACTCGCGGATGGTGCGCAGGCGTTCGGCCTGGAGGGGCGTCGTCTTGTCCATCTCCATGACCTGGACCATGCCCAGCACGCCGTTCAGGGGCGTACGGATTTCATGGCTCATGTTGGCGAGGAACTGCGACTTGAGCCGGTTGGCGGATTCGGCGGCCTCTTTCTCGAGGCGACTGCTGAGCAGTTCATCCTCCATGCGGCACCTTTCCAGCGCATTGGAACGGAAGACGCCGAGGGCCCGGGCCAGCCCGCCCATCTCGTCCGCGCGCTCCGCATAGGGGATTTCGCACATCAGATCGCCTTTGGAGACCCGGGCCATGATGTCCGTCATCCGCTCCACCGGCAGCACCACCCGCCCGATGATCACCAGGCCCGCGACGAAGGTGAAACCCACAGCCAGCAGGATCACCAGAATGGCGGCCAGGAAGTCCCCCAGGGCGGCTTGCGCCTCGCCCTTCGCATGTTCGTCCGCCAGATCGAGGGCTGTATTGGCCAGGGAGACCAGGGCTTGCAGACCCGGGTTGGAAAGGCTGACCCAGTCAGTGCCGGAGATCGAAACGGGCCGGCCGGCGACCAGATCCGCGACCAGGGCGTTTCGTTTGACACGCAGCTCGGCAAAATAGGCCTTGTCGGCCGCCGCAACGGCGGCCGCGAGCCGGGGCGCGGCCGGCCCCGCTGCAAGCTCGCCGAGGATCAGGTCCCACGTGCCGTCGGCGCGACCGGTCTGGAGGTCGAGTTGCTTGACCTGATCGGGACGCAGACCCCGGCCGTTCGCAAGTGCCTCACCAATGCGCATCCGGTCCTCGCCCGCGGCGTCGCGGGTGGCCCAGGCGAGCTGTTTGATCTTCATCATCTCGAAGATGTACGGGTCGGTACCGCCGACTTCAGACGACAACGCGTCGGACAGGCGGTTGATCTCATCGACCAGCTCAGCCTCGGTCGACATCCAGGCAGCGCTCAGACCGGCGGCCCGCCGATCCCTCGGCAGCAGCAGGCCGGCGTCGGCCGACACGCGCAATCGGTCAAAACTGGTCCGGAGCCTGCGGAGCTGCCGCAATGGCCGCGGGTCCGTCGAGGCGGTCGAAAGCCTGGCCACGGCGGCATCCAGGGCGGCCTCGGCCTGGGCGCGCCGGGCGGCGATCGTGGCCCGGGTCTCTTCGTCGGCCACCCCCGGCATGAGCAGAGCGGTATTGACGGTGACGCGCTCGAGACGAATGCTCTGCTTGGCCGTGAACAGATCGCGCGAGGTCTCGACGACGCGCACGACATTCTCGGCATTCTGGCGGCGTTCGAACGCATGGTTCGCAACAACGGCGCATATGCCGATCACCACGATGGCCATCAGGCCGACCAGGGATTGCAGCAGCCGGCCAATGGAGAGTGTTGGCTTCATGATGACCTTGTCCGGGGGCCTGCGTCGGGACCCCCAGACAGGATGGATAACGCCGAATTCGTAATCCTGACCTAACCCCGGGCTAGGTAGATTCCCCTAGCGTATGATCAGACCGGGCGGGTCGAACAAGGTGCCGCCTCGCCACAAGGTCTGCATCCGGACATCGACCCGGGATGTTCCGGGCGTGATCGGAACCGGTCAAGGAAACCGACGGTCAGGCGGCACAAACCTGGTTGATGCTTCCGCCCGGCCGTCTTCAGACCGCGGGTCGGCGCGGAACATCCCCTGTCGAACCGCTCCGGCGACCGGGAGTCCGTGCATTGATCCCGGGTGACGAAACAGGCGGCGTGGCGACCCCGGAGGGACTCGAACCCCCGACCTCTGCTTTAGGAAAGCCTTGCTCTATCCGGCTGAGCTACGGGGCCACGCAGGCTCACCTAGCGGGTGACGGCGCGGCGGGGAAGCGTTTGCGGCCCCCCGCTTTTCCAATTTTCCGACCCCGCCGCGCCGGGCGCTGGAACACCACGGTTCTTGATTGTGGTTAATCCGTCTTAAGATACAATATGTTGGGGTGAACAAACCCCGAATCTGACCGTGTCGGTGATTCGGTCCTGATTCGTTTCGCCCCTGTTCCAGCTGATCCGTTGCGGGCGTTAACGCCTGACGGCGAACCCTTCACAACAGGATCAGGATCGCCGGAACGGCCACGCCCGCGACCAGCAGCCAACGGGCGCTGACCTTCCAGCGACCGGTCGTGACACCCATCCAGATCCCGAACAGGGTCGAGACGAACAGGCCCGCCGACACGAGGGTGAAGAACCACTGGAGCAGCCGCTTCGACAGCGTCGGACCGGGTCGGGCCTCGCCCTTGCTTTCGGCCTGTCGGGCCGGTGTGGCCTCCGCGCCCGGGGGCGCGCTTGCGGCAGCCGCGGCGGTCGGGGCGCGCTCCGGCCGCTTCCTGGCGACCTCGAACACCTGATCCTTGTGCAACCGGCCCAAGCGCTCGACGACCGGCGCGGGCGCATAGCCGGGATGCGCCTCCTGCAGCCGGAAAATCTGCAGGGCTCCGCTGAAGGCGAACATCAGCACACTGGGTGCGATCAGCATGCCCAGCCAAAGATGCAGCTGCCGGACGAGGAGGGGCCAGGCGATCGGGCGGGCGGACGGGCGGGGGGCGGCTTCGCTCAAGGGATGGGTCTCCGGTGGGACGGTCTCCAGATGGTCAGCCGGCACCGCGCGGCGCAAGGCAAATGCGAGATCGTGCCAGCCTGCGCGCCCGGGACCGCTTGAGGAACCTGCGGAGAGTCGCCACCATGGGTCCATCATGAGCGACCGCCCCTCCGGTCAGGCCCCCTCGCGCGTCGTCGCGGTCCTGGGCCCCACCAATACCGGCAAGACCCATCTGGCGGTCGAGCGGATGCTGGGCCACGCCTCGGGCATGATCGGCCTGCCGCTGCGGCTGCTGGCGCGCGAAATCTATGACCGGATCGTCAAGCGGCGCGGCGCGGCCGCCGTGGCCCTGGTCACGGGCGAGGAGAAGATCGTCCCGCCGCGCGCCCACTATTTCGTCTGCACGGTCGAGGCCATGCCGATGGAGCGGTCGGTCGAATTCCTCGCCGTCGACGAAATCCAGCTGGTCGCCGACCCCGAGCGCGGACACGTCTTCACCCAGAGGCTGCTGCATGCGCGCGGCCGGTTCGAGACGATGTTCATGGGGGCCGGGACCATGGCCCCCCTGATCCGGGCGCTGGTGCCCGATGTGGAGATCGTGCAGCGCGACCGGCTGTCGACGCTCAGCTATGCCGGCTCCAAGAAGCTGACCCGCCTGCCCGCCCGCAGCGCCATCGTCGCCTTCAGCACCGACCAGGTCTATGCCATCGCCGAACTGATCCGGCGGCAGCGTGGCGGTGCAGCCGTGGTCATGGGCTCGCTCAGCCCGCGCACCCGCAATGCCCAGGTCGAACTGTTCCAGTCCGGCGAGGTCGACTTCCTGGTGGCCACCGACGCCATCGGCATGGGGCTGAACATGGAGGTCGACCATGTCGCCTTCGCCGGCCTGAGAAAGTTCGACGGCCGCCGGACCCGCTGGCTGCACGCCCATGAAATCGGCCAGATCGCCGGACGGGCGGGGCGTCACCTGCGCGACGGCACCTTCGGCGTCACCGGCGAGTCGCTGGAGCTGGACCCGGACCTGGTCGAACAGGTGGTCGAACACCGCTTCGATCCGGTCGAGGGCGCGGAATGGCGCAACGCCCGGCTGGACTTTGACACCCTGCCCGACCTGCTGCGCTCGCTGGTGGTGACGCCGGGCCGCGCCGGCCTGAACCTGACCCAGCCGGCGCTGGACGAGACCCTGCTGCGCCGCCTGGTCAAGGATGAGGAGGTGGCACGGATCGGCCGCTCGCGCGGGGCCCTGATGCGGCTGTGGGAAGCGTGCCAGCTGCCGGACTTCCAGAAGACGACGCTGGACGAACACGGGCGGCTGTCGAAGGAAATCTTCCAGGCCCTGACCGGCAAGCGCGGGCGGCTGACCGCCGACTGGATCGCGCCGCGCTTCGCCGAACTGGACCGGGACGACGGCCAGATCGACCAGCTGTCGGCGCGGCTCAGCGGGGTGCGGACCCTCAGCTATATCGCCAACCGCCCCGACTGGCTGGACCAGGCCCAGGGCTGGCGCGACCGGACCAGGGCGCTGGAGGAACGGCTGTCGGACGTGCTGCACGAGCGGCTGACGGCCCGGTTCGTGGACCGGCGCACGACGGCCCTGATGCGGGCGCTGAACGTGCGCGAGGACGCGGTCGCCGACGTCGACGCGGAGGGCGCGGTGATCGTCGAGGGCCATGCGGTCGGCCGGCTGACCGGCGTCGACTTCCAGATCGACAAGGGCTCGTCGGCGCTGGAGGACCGGGCCCTGCGGCACGCGGCACGGCAGGCGGTGACGCCCGAGATCGCGCGGCGGCTGGGGCGGCTGGCGGCGGACGCGGACGAGGCGTTCGGGATCACGCCCGACGGCGCGATCCTGTGGCGCGGCGTCCAGGCCGGCCAGCTGACCGGCGGCGACTGGTTCGCGCCCCGGGTCCGCCTGCTGGGCGAACTCGGCCCGACGGCCGGACGCGACCGCGCGCAACGGCGGCTGGAGGCCTGGCTGGCGGCGGAGGCGGGACGGGTGCTCCGTCCGCTGCGTCGCCTGAAGTCGGCCATCGAGACCGGGGCGCTGAAAGGCCTGCCGCGCGGCCTGGCCTTCCGCCTGCTGGAGTCCGGCGGTGTCCTGGACCGGCGCGAGGTCGAGCGCGACCTGACCGCGCTCAGCCAGGTCGAGCGGCGCACGCTGAAGACGTTCGGCATCCGGCTGGGAGTGCATTCGGTCTGGCTGCCGGCGCTGCTGAAGGAGCGCCCCCGCGCCATGGCCCAGGCGTTCATGGCGCGCGAGCCGTTCCGGCCCTCGGCCGCGGCGCTCACCCTGCTGCCCGAGCCGCCGCCCTCCCCGCGCCTGCTGTCGGCCCTCGGCCTGAGAGCCGCCGGCCGCTGGTCCGCGCCGGTCGAGATGCTGGAGGCGATGACCGAAGCCCGGGCGCGCGGCAAGGGGACGATCGATGACGCCGATATCGCGGTCCTGGGCCTGACGCAGGATCAGGCCAGGGCCCTGTTCATCGCCCTGAAATCGACCCGGGCCCAGCAGGCCGACAGTCCCGAGCGCGCGACCCGCCCGATCAAGGACTCGCCGTTTGCGGCGCTTTCAGCCCTGACCCGGCCTGCGGCAGAGACCCGGGACCGACGTCCGGCGCGTCGACGCCGGGCCAGGACACCCCGGGCCGGGATCGCAAGTCCGTCGGGGACGGACACGTGACGGAAGGCTGGGACCGGTCCGCGGAGGCGTGGATCGCGGTCATCGGCGACGACGGCGACTGGGGGCGCCGGTACGTGCTGGACGCACCGATGCTGGCGCGACTCGACGCCGGCCGCGTCAAGACGGCGGTGGACATCGGCTGCGGCGAGGGCCGGTTCTGCCGAATGATGCGGGATCGGGGCATCCGGACGATCGGCATCGATCCGACCGCCGCCCTGATCGAACGCGCCCGCGATCTCGACCCCGCCGGCGACTATCGGATCGCGGGGGCCGAAGCGATGGATCTGGCCGATGCCTCGGTCGATCTGGCGGTCTTCTACCTGTCGCTGATCGACATGGCGGACCTGCAGGCTGCCATCGCCGAAGCCTGGCGGGTGGTCCGTCCGGGCGGACGGGTGCTGATCGCCAATCTGCAGGGTTTCAACACGGCCGCCGTGCCCCTGGGCTGGACGCATGAACCGGACGGGACCCGGCGCTTCTGCATCGATCACTATATGGACGAGCGCCCCGTGCGCACTGAATGGCGGGGCATCTCCATCGTCAACTGGCACCGTCCCTTCAGCGTCTACATGCAGGGGTTTCTCGACCAGGGCTTCACCCTGCGACATTTCTCCGAGCCCAGGCCCACCATCCGGGGCGACAAGGCCGACCGCTATCTCAGGGCCCCCAATTTTCTGGTCATGGAATGGGAAAGACCCCGCTGAGCCCGCCGGACACCGGCTGCCGCATCGACATCTGGCTGTGGCGGGCGCGCTTCGCCAAATCGCGCGTCCTGGCGGCGGCCATGGTCGAGCGCGGCCTGGTGCGGCTGACCCACCATGGCGTCGAGGCCCGGCTCGACAAGCCGAGCCGTTGCGTCCACGTCGGCGACCGTCTGGTCTTCGCCCTGGGCGGGCGGCTGACGGATCTGAAGGTCGAGGCGCTGGGCGAGCGCCGCGGCCCGGCGGCGGAGGCCCGGGCGCTCTACAGCCTGTCGGGTGAGGCGACCGGCCCCGGGGCCTGACGCCGGGCGGGAAAGCTGGCATCCTGTCCGCGGGAGAGGTCCGCCATGACAGACGCCACACCCGAACAGCGGCTCGAGGCCATGCTGGCCGAGTTCACGCCCGATGTGGCCGCCCGGGGCGCGGCCTGCGTGGCCCGGCTCAGGGCGCGGATGCCGACCGCGACCGTCATGGTCTATGACAACTACAATGCCCTGGCGATCGGCTTCATGCCCGCCGATCGGCCGTCGGACGCGATCGTCTCCATCGCGGTCTTCCCGCGCTGGTGTACCCTCTGTTTCCTGAAGGACGGCCCGCGCCTTCCGGATCCCGAGGGTCTGCTGAAGGGCGGCGGTGCCCGGGTGCGGCATGTTCGCCTGCCCGACCCGGCGTATCTGGACCATCCCGCCATCGCCGCCCTGCTGGACGCCGCCCTGGCCATGGCCGATCCGCCCTTGCCGGTCGGGCCGCCGGGGCGTTTGCTGATCCGGTCCGTGTCGCCCAATCGACGCCCGCGACGCCCGCCCGGTTGACAGCGTTGCCCAGCGAGGTCATTTGCGCTTCCCGTCCCCGTCTCAAGCGAAGCCCGTTTCTCACCGCCCATGACCTACATCGTCACCGACGCCTGCGTGAAATGTAAGTTCATGGACTGCATCGAGGTGTGCCCGGTCGACTGCTTCTATGAGGGCGAGAATTTCCTCGTCATCGCGCCGGACGAATGCATCGACTGCGGCGTCTGCGAGCCGGAATGCCCGGTCGACGCGATCAAGCCCGACACCGAGGACGAGCCCGACGGCAAATGGCTGATCGTCAACTCGGAATACGCCAAGGTCTGGCCCAACATCACGGTCAAGGGCACGCCGCCCGCCGACGCCGAACAGTTCGAGCGCGAGACCGGCAAGTTCGAGAAATACTTCTCCGAGAAACCCGGCAAGGGTTCCTGAGCGACGTCTGCGCGTCCGGCCGTGCCGCGAGGTCGCGGATCGCACGGACACGGCGAGGATTTGCACTCCTCCGTTCGCTGACGCCGTGGACGTTTTGAAATTCCGCAATTTTGTGATAGGTTCCTGTCATTGGGTCGGGCGGTAAGCGATTTTCTCGCGCCGCCCGCGTTTGCGACAGAACTCCGTCCATGAAGACGGGGTCGGCCAGAGGTTTGGTGATCCGTTTCCGCTCCTGACGACTGATATCCGCTGCGCCGCCGACGGTTCGCCGTCGCTGGAGAGCGCAGCCGTCACTGGCGTTTCCGTCTCATCCTCCCTGCGCCGGGAAAGGAATGACATGACGAACAAGACTGGTCTGGAATTCAAGGTTGGCGACGCGGTCGTCTATCCGGCGCACGGCGTCGGCAAGGTCGCGGCCGTCGAGACCCAGGAAATCGCCGGCATGTCGCTCGAGGTCTATGTCGTGACCTTCGACCACGAGAAGATGACGCTGCGCGTCCCGACCAAGAAGGCCAAGACGGCCGGCCTGCGCTCGCTGGCCGCCGACGACGTCGTCACCAAGGCGCTGACGACCCTCAAGGGCCGCGCCCGCGTCAAGCGCACCATGTGGTCGCGCCGCGCCCAGGAGTACGAAGCCAAGATCAACTCGGGTGACCTGATCTCGATCGCCGAGGTGGTCCGCGACCTGCACCGTGCCGACAGCCAGCCGGAACAGTCCTATTCCGAGCGCCAGCTCTATGAATCGGCACTGGACCGCATGGCCCGCGAGGTCGCCGCCGCCAACCGCATCGACAAGGAAGCCGCCGTCCAGCTTCTGGCCAAGTCGCTGAGCGCCAAGAAGGCCGTCATCGCCGCCGCCGAAGCCGCTGAAGAAGCCGAGGCCGAGGCCGAGGCCGAAGCGGCCTGATCCGGGACACGACCGCGAAACGAAACGAAGGCCCGGGATCGCTCCCGGGCCTTCTTCAATTCACCGGCCCGGGCCCGTCCCGGACACGCTTTCGATATAGGCGATCACATCCGAGATCTGCGTCGGCTCGAATTCGAAGGCCGGCATGGCCGGGTGGGCGGTGACCAGCCCCTCGGCGAAGGCTTCCTGCAGGTCCCGCACCGGGTACAGCGTGCCCATGGTGTGGAACGGCGGCGCGGCGGCCATCGGACTGGTTCCCGAGCGTTCGACCGCATGGCAGCCCGCGCAGTTCTGGCGCACGAGGATCGCGCCCCGGTCCGCCGATCCCATGACGACGGGCTCGGTCCTGTCCTGCCGGACGGCCTGGCCGGCGCAGCCTGCGAGCACCAGCGTGCCCAGCAGGATCCATGGTCGACCCGTCTTCATCCTGATCTCCCGTCATGGCCGCGACAATGCCGCCTCTAGCACAAGCCTCCCGCGCCCGGTTTGATCCAGAGCAAGGCGCAGGCCCTCAGCGCACGCGATGCTTCGGGTCTCTCACATCCGGTCCCGCAGGAGCGACTCCATGACGCAATTCTACCATGTCCGCCTTGAGCTCGCGCGCGAAAGCGGCCACCCGGCCGGCGATCCGACCGAGGGCTATGACATTGTAGCCCCGCTGGACGCCGAAGGTCGACTGGACGGCGACGCCCTGCGGGCCGAGCCCGGGCGCGGACATGTGCGGTCTTTCTCGGGCGGAGACACGGTCGGGACCGGCCGCCTGCAGCATGGCCCCGGCGGCCGCTGGACCCTGGATCTGGACGGCGGCGACGCCGGAGACGCGCGCGGCTTCCGTTTCGGCGAAGAACGGTTCGTCGCCGGGGAATACGTCAGCCTGACCCTGCCCTCGGGCGACCAGCACACCTATGTCGTGGCGCGCGTGGGCGAGGTCTGACGGTCCCCTAGAAATATTCGGCGTTCGCCGGGCATTGCGCCGCCAGCCGGCGCGCGCGGATGCTGGCCGGAATATAGGGCGTGCCCCGCGCCAGCTGGGCTCCGCCGCGGAAGGAGAAGCTTTCCGGCTGGTAGGTCCCGGTCAGGCGGACGTTGACGCGCCGACCCTTCTTGTCCTGACAAACGCCTTCGAAATGGGCGTTGCCGGCCCCGACCTCGCGCACCGGATAGGTGCATTGCCAGTGACGGGTCGAGAGGCCGCCGAAGAAGCGGTTGATCTCGCTGGGACGGACGCATTTGGTTTCGGTATCGCCCTGACCCAGCGCCCGGGCGGTATATTCCCAGTAACCCGGCAGCACGGGCTGCGACGCCGCCTGGACGGGCGGGGCCGGGCGCGCCATCGGAGCCGTGGCCAGCAGCAGGGCGCCGGCCAGGACGGGAGCGGTGCGGATCAGGACGGACAGCTTCATGGGACAGACCCTCGACAGTGACGCTTCACTGCATACGTAGAGGCAATATATGGCGGGAATTGAACAGGGGCTGAACGGACCCGGTGCCGCCACAAGCCTTGAGGAAGCCTTGACGGGGCGCGGTGACTTCCACTATACGGCCCCCTCTCGCGCGGGGACCCCGGTTCCGGCGTGCCTCTGTTTCATGCGTCCGCACCGTTTGCCGGCCGCTCCGTCAAGGATAGTCAGATGTCGCGTCGCTGCGAACTCACCGGTATCGGCCCCATGGTCGGCCACAGCGTGAGCCACTCGAACGTCAAGACCAAGCGCCGCTTCCTGCCGTCGCTGAAGACGGTCAAGGTCGCCTCGGAAGCCCTGGGCCAGTCGTTCAGCCTGCGCATCTCGAACGCCGCCCTGCGCACCCTCGACTTCAAGGGTGGCCTGGACCCGTTCATCGTCAAGGCCAGGGACGAGAAACTCTCGACCGCCGCCCAGCGCATCAAGCGCCAGGTGAAGGCCAAGCTGGCCGAGCAAGCCGCCGCCGCCTGATCGGGCGACGACAACAGGATTTGAAGAGGCCGGTGGAAACACCGGCCTTTTTCTTTTGGCCGGGTTTCATCTTGCGCACCGGCAACACTTCGCCGTGCATCCCGGCGAATGCCGGGATCCAGATGGCCAACACAAGCGATCCGACAGCGGGTCAGGTGCGAAACCCCTGCCGTGCGACTCCCTGATCTGGACCCCGGCATTCGCCGGGGTGCACGGAGGTGGGGCAGCCACTGGATCGTCAATGAAGGCCGCGAGCCGGACTGTCTGGCCCTCTCGAGCGACAGTATCCCCACTCGATCGTGATCAAGCGTACTCATGCTCCGCTCATCCCCGCCTTCGCGGGAATGAGCGGTCCTGGGGTGACCAGGCGGATGGCTTTCGGGTTGCACCGCCGGCGCGGCTGTAACAGGCTGGAGCGGTTGTTCCGGGGGAAGCCGTTCGTGTCCATGACCGCCGTCCGTGCCGCCCTGACCGGCGCGTCCCTTCTGGCCCTCGCGGCCTGCGCCACGGCCCCGGCCGTGACGACGGGCGTGCCCCCGTCGGCCGAGTCCGCCGTCGTCGTCACGGCCGAGCGCGAATCGACGGCCTTCACCCTGGGCACCGACCAGCCGCGCACGCCTGAGCAGCTGGCCCTGCGGCTGGACAGGGCCGATCTGTCGATCAAGGTCATCCCCGACGACAAGGCGATCGACGCCGTCGCCGTGCTGGACTTCACCGCCACCGCACCGGTGAGTGCCGTGGTGGTCGAGCTGGACACCCTGCTGACCGTCTCCTCGGTGCAGGTCGAGGGCGGCGAGGTCGCCGCCGGCGACTGGACCAATCCCGAGGGCCGGATGACCATCCCCCTGCCCGGCCCCCTCGCCGCCGGCCAGACGGTCTCGGTGCGCATCGCCTATGCCGGCCGGCCCCGCGTCGCCCCGCATGCCCCGTGGGACGGTGGTTTCGTCTGGGCCAATACGGCGGACGGGTCCCCGTGGATCGCCACGGCGGTCCAGCCCGAGGGCTGCGACCTGTTCTGGCCCTGTATCGACAGCCCGCTGGCCGAGCCCGGACGGGTCGATCTGCACATCATGGTGCCGTCGAACCTGTCGGCCCCGTCGAACGGACGCTTCCTCGGAACCGAGGACCACGGCGACGGCTGGACCACCTGGAACTGGAGCGCCGCCCACCCCAACACCTATGCCATCGCCCTGAACATCGGCCCCTATGACGAGGTCAAGGCCGACTACCGCAGCCGGTTCGGCAATGTGATCCCCCTGTCCTACTGGCACCTGCGTTCGGACGACCCGGCCAAGGTCCAGGCCCTGTTCGCCCAGTTCGCGCCGATGCTGGACTTCTATGAGGCGACGGTCGGCCCCTATCCCTTCGGCGACGAGAAGATGGGCGTGGTCGAGACCCCGCACCTGGGCATGGAGCACCAGACCATCAACGCCTATGGCAACGCCTACAAGCTGGACGGCCGCGGCTTCGACTGGCTGCTGCATCACGAGCTGAGCCACGAGTGGTTCGGCAACCAGCTGACCAACCGGAACGCCGACGACATGTGGCTGCACGAGGGGTTGGGCTCCTACATGCAGCCGCTGTTCGACCGCTGGCTGAACGGCGACCGCTTCATGCAGGCCAGCCTGCTGGAGCAGCGGCGCGACCTGGTCAACAAATTCCCCGTCGTCTCGGGCACGATCAAGTCCGAGGACGAGGTCTACAAGGGCGACGTCGGCCCGGGCCTGGATATCTATAACAAGGGCTCGCTGATCGCCCATTCGCTGCGCATGCTGATCGGCGATGAGGCCTTCTTCCGCTCGGTGACGCGGCTGGTCTATGGTTCAGCCGACCCCCGCCTGGGGTCGTTCCAGCCCCGATACGCCACGACCGACGAGCTGCTGGCCATCGTCAATGAAGAGACGGGGCAGGATCTGACCTGGTTCTTCCGCGGCTATCTGTACCAGGCCGCCCTGCCCGATCTGAAGCAGACGCGCGAGGGTGACGGACTGGCGCTGGAATGGGTCACGGGCGACGGCGGGGTCTTCCCCATGCCGGTCGAGATCGAGATCGACGGCCGCCGCCAGACGGTGGCCATGACCGGCGGCCGGGGCCGCATCGCCGCGCGCCCGACCGACCACATCCTGATCGACCCGGAGAACAGGGTGCTGCGTCGGCTGGACTTCATCGAGGCCTGGCAGGCCGCGGGTTCGCCCGACTAGACCGCTTCCGCCGTCACCGACTGACGCACCATCCGGCACGACCCCTGGGTGGTCAGGAAGGCAATGTCGGCAGCGTCGCGACCGCAGGCGATGCGCACCAGCCCCTCGACCGGGGCCAGGCCGGTCGGATCGACCAGCCACCAGCCGTTCGACAGCCAGACCTCGAAGATGGCGTGGAAGTCCGGCGGGTTCAGCTGATGGGCGAAGGCGCTGACCGCCCGGGCCGGAATGCCCGAGGCCCGGCACAGGGTGATGCCCATATGGGTGAAGTCGCGGCACACGCCGGCGCGGTCGATAAAGGTGCGCGCCGCTGTGGTCTCGCTGTCCGAGGAGCCGGGCTCGTAGTCGATCTCGGCCTTGATCCACTCGAGGATCTTCAGCACCCGGTCGCCGCCCACCGTGCCGCCGAAGGTGCGCTCTGCGAACCGTCCGAACTGGTCCGACGGGCAATAGCGGCTGGGGTGGAGATAGGTCAGCACCTCGGCCGGCAGATCGTTCCAGTCATGCTGAACCGTCACCGGCGGCAGGCCCTTCAGCACGCCGTTGTCGACCACCGCCGTATAGATCAGGGCGACCTCGCCCGACAGATGGGCCCGCAGGGTTCGCGCCCCGAACTCCTCGTCCTGGTCCTGGATGAAGTCGATCTCGGGCGTGGTGGCGAGGGTCTCATCGATCACCGTCTGGCCCGGCCAGTGGGCCACCTGGATCTTGTAGATCGCATCCGTCGGCGGATCGAAACGATAGACCAGTTCGGCGCGGACGCGGATTTTCATGAGGTCTCGACTGACGGAGCGGAGGCCCGACGTCAACGTGTCGTTTCAGCCCCCGTTCCGCCTCCTCCGATCAGGGCTCCAGCTCGATGTCCCAGTAGAGGTAGTCGAGCCAGCTCTGGTGCAGATAGTGCGGCGGGAACCGGCGTCCGTATTCCTGCAGCTGCCAGGCGTTCGGCCGGTGCGGCGCGCGGCGCAGGGGCATGCCGGCCTGCTGCGGCGTGCGCCCGCCCTTGCGCAGATTGCACGGCGAACAGGCGGCGACGATGTTCTCCCAGGTCGTCCGGCCGCCGCGCGATCGCGGCACGACATGGTCGAACGTCAGCTGTTCGGTGGCCCGGCAGTACTGGCAGGCGAAGCCGTCGCGCAGGAAGACGTTGAAGCGGGTGAAGGCCGGCTGACGGTCCTGGTCGATATAGCTCTTCAGCGCGATCACGCTGGGCAGGACGATCTCCATCGACGGACTGCGCACGACCTTGTCATAGGTCGAGACCACATCGACGCGGTTCTGGTAGACCGCCTTGACCACTTCTTCCCACGGCCAGATCGACAGCGGATAGTAGGACAGCGGACGGAAGTCGGCGTTCAGCACCAGCGCGGGCCAGCCGGACGGAGGGCGGCTCAGGACCTGCATCAGGCCCTCGCCGCCGGGGAGAGGAACATGGACGCGAGCGGACTGAAGACCTGTCTCCTTCCCTGTCTGAGCTCAAAGCCTAGTCCCGATTCGACGGCTTGGCGATGACCGGTCAGCGACGGTTCCGTAACGGTCAGCCGCGCGACGGGGTCCCCGGAAAGGCCGGCAGGCTCCAGCCCCACATCAGGGCACCGGCGCGCAGGGCAAAGCCGCAAGGGGCGGCGACCAGGGCCGCGGGCCAGGCGTCCAGGCCCAGGACGCGGGCGAGGACGAAGACCGTGGCAGCCAGCAGGGCGGCCGAGACGGTGATCTCGCGCCGCAGCAGGATCGAAGGCTGCCCGGCCAGAAGATCGCGGACCACCCCGCCGAAACAGGCCGTCAGGGCCCCCATGACGACGCAGATCAGCGGCGCGGCGTGGAAGGCCTCGGCCTTGGCCGCGCCCATCACGCCATAGGCGGCCAGGCCGACGGCATCGAGCCACAGCAGGGCCCGGAAGCGCCAGGGTCGCGCCCCGACCATCCAGACCGCGACCGAGGCCACCAGACAGACGGCGATGTAACGCCAGTCCTGCACCCAGAAGACCGGTGCACCGATCAGCAGGTCACGCAGGGTCCCGCCGCCGACACCGGTGATGGCGCCGAAGAAGGCGAAGGTCACCAGGTCGTGCCTCTGCTGCGCCGCCGCCAGCGCGCCGGTGGCGGCAAATACGGCCACGCCCGCGAAATCGAGGGCCCCCAGGACCGTTTCCGGATTGGCCAGACCGGGATCGACGATGGGCGTCACTCTATTGGCTCTCTTTCGTCTCGCGCGGGGCGCTCGCCTGCTTGAGAGAGGGTTGATCCTCCAGCGCGACCTCGCCGCGCCTGACCGCTCCATACCATCCCCAGAGCAGATGTGCCGCCACGCTGCGATGCGGTCGCCACATCTCCGCCCGGACCGCGGCCGCCTTTTCGCGCGGGCGAACCGGTGACCGGTCGGCCCAGCGCATCGCCTCCTGCAAGGCGATGTCGCCGGCGGGGAAGACGTCCTGCCGGCCCTCGCAGAACATCAGGAAGGTCTCGGCCGTCCATCGGCCGACGCCCTTGATGGCCACCAGCCGGGCCACGGCCTCATCGTCGGACAGCCGTTCGAGGTGATCGAAGTCGATGCGACCGTCGGCCTCGGCCCGCGCGATCTCGTGGCCATAGGTCGCCTTCTGGATCGACAGGCCGAAGCCGCGCAGGGTCTGGATATCGGTGGCCAGCACCCTGTCCGGCGTCACGTCGCCGTCGAGGCCCGCGACGACGCGCGCCCAGATCGCAGCGGCCGAGGCGACCGAAACCTGCTGATCGACGATCATGTGGAACAGGCCCTCGAAACCGCCGGTGCGCCGCCGCCACTCGAACACCGGCGTCCGGGCATGGGCGCGCGCCAGGGCCGGATCCAGCAAGGCAAGGGCCTGACGCGCGTCAGCGACCTGGTCGGGGGTGGGAGCAAGGGCCATGACCGACCCTGGCGGTCGCCGGCAGCGGCGGCAAGCGACGCGGTCCGCCCCCCTGACGATCAGGTCCGGTTCCCGCTATGGATGGCCGATGTTCACCACGCGCTTCGCCCCGTCCCCGACCGGCCGGCTGCACCGGGGCCACGCCTTCTCGGCGCTGTCGGCCTGGACAGCCGCGCGTGCGGCGGGCGGCCGGTTCCTGTTGCGGATCGAGGATATCGATCCGACGCGCTGCCGGCCCGAGTTCGAAACCGGCATCCTTGAGGATCTGGCCTGGCTCGGGCTCGCGTGGGAGGAGCCGGTCCGGCGGCAGTCGGACCATCTGGCTGACTATGCCGGGGTCGTTGAATCCCTGGACCGGCGGGGTCTGCTCTACCGATGCTTCCGCACCCGCAAGGACATCCTCGACTCCATCGGCGACGCCCCGCACGGAGCGGCTGACGCGGTCCGACCCGGACCGCATGCAGCCGACGAAGAAGCCGCCCTTCTGGCCGCGGGACGTCCGTTTGCCTGGCGACTGTCCCTCGACAGGGCGCGCGACCTGCTGGGCGGCCAGGCCTGGGACACGCTGGGCTTCGAGGAGGAGGGCAAGGGTCCCGGTGGCGAACGCGGCCTCATCCGCGCACGACCCGAGACCGCGGGCGATGTGATCCTCGCCCGCAAGGACGCCGGTACAGCCTATCATGTGGCCGTGACGCACGATGATGCCCTCCAGGGGGTGAGCCACGTCATTCGCGGCGAGGACCTGTTCGAGGCGACCCATGTCCAGGTGCTGATCCAGACGCTGATGGGCTGGCCCACCCCGGTCTATCGTCATCACCGGCTGCTGACCGGTCCCGACGGCCGCCGCTACGCCAAGCGCGACCAGTCCGTCACCCTGGCCCGGCTGAGGGCCGAAGGGCTGGACCCGCGGACGCTGCGCGCCGAACCCGGATTCTAGTCGAACAACCGGCCCGGTGCCTCGTCGCCCGGGAAGACGACATCCGGGTCGGGCCTTTCCGCCGGAACACCCGGCGCGTTCAGCCGGTTCAGGACGTGGCGGATGACATTCAGCCGCGCGGTCTTCTTGTGATCCGTGGCGATGACCGTCCAGGGAGCCCAGTCGCTGTGGGTCTCGGCCAGCATCCGGTTGCGGGCCGCGGAATAGGCGTCCCAGTTTTTCTGGGCCTCGGCGTCGAGCGGCGAAATCTTGAAGCGTTTGAGGGGATCCTCGACCCGCTCCTTGAGCCGCTCGGCCTGTTCGGCCCTCGAGATGTCGAGCCACAGCTTGATCAGGGTAATCCCCGAATTGACCAGCGTCCGTTCGAACCGTGGCGCATCCTCGAGGAACTGGGCGTGCTGGGCCGGTGTGCAGAAGCCCATGACCGCCTCGACTCCGGCCCGATTGTACCAGGACCGGTTGAACAGCACCGTCTCGCCGGCCCCCGGAAGGTGGGCCACATAGCGCTGAAAATACCATTGCGTCGCTTCGCGGTCGCTGGGCTTGGGCAGGGCGATCATGCGCGTCTGCCGGGGCGACATATATTCGGTGATCCGGGTGATCGAACCGTCCTTGCCGGCGGCGTCACGGCCTTCGAAAACGATCAGGGTCTTCAGGCCCTGGTCGATGGCCCAGGCCTGGGCCTCCACCAGCTTCAGCTGCAGACGCTCGAGTTCGGTCTGATAGTCGTCGGTCTTTCCCATCCGGCCACCATGGGCGCGCATCCGGACAGCGGCAATATCTCCGTCATGTTTCACCCGTGTCGCACGACCGCCCGGCATGCGCCGCAAGCCTGGCGTCGGTCTCATGGGCAGTGCGGCGCACGGGTGATACACAGGACAAAAGACAAGGGGGTTCCCATGATCGCCACGCGCCGCGCCCTGCTGGGCAGCCTCGTCCTGCTGCCGGCCCTGACCGCGGCCCCGGCCTTTGCCCGCTCCCGCCGCATCGACGCCGCCGCGGACGCTGCGCTGGACGCCGTCTTCGCCGCGACCGCCCCGCCGGCGCTGGCGGCCGGGATCATCAGCCGCGACGGCCTGGGCTGGAGCGGCGTGCGCGGTGTTCGGCGCTCGGGCGAGACCGGGGCCGCCACGCCGGACGAGCGCTGGCACATCGGATCCAACACCAAGGCCATGACGGCGGCCGTGTTCGCGCGGCTGGTCGAACAGGGCCGCGCCCGCTGGGCCCTGCCGCTGGCCGAGGCGTTTCCGGGCGTGACCGTCGACCCCGCCTGGAGCGGGACGACCCTGGACGATGTCATGCACCACCGCGCGGGCCTGCCGGACGCCGAGGTCATGGGCCGGCCGTGGCTGATGACCGCCCGCGCCGACCCTCGCACCTTGCCCGAGCAGCGCGCGGCCATCGTCGCCCAGGCGCTGTCAAAGCCGCCGACGGGGACGCCCGGCAATTTCGCCTACGGCAATGCCAACTATGTGCTGCTGGGGGCCGCGATCGAGGCGATCACGGGCCAGTCCTGGGAAGACGTCATGCGCGCCGAGCTGTTCGGGCCGCTGGCCATGAGCTCGGCCGGCTTCGGTCCGCCCCCGGGCCCCAACGCCTGGGGCCATCGCACCATGGGCGAGCAACGCATCGCCATGGACCCCGCCAGTCCCGGTGCCGACAACCCTATGGCGCTCGGCCCCGCCGGCACGGCGCATATGACGCTGGCGGACTATGGCCGCTTCCTCGCGGCGATGATGGGCGGGGCCCCGGCCTGGCTGGGCGCAGACAGCCTGCGGGTCCTGACCACGCCGCCGGCGGGTCCGCCGCCCGCCTATGCCGCCGGCTGGGGCGTTGGCCGACAGCCGTGGGCCGGTCAGGGCGGGCCGGGGCCGACCCTCGCCCACGACGGGTCCAACACGATGTGGTACGCCTCGGTCCTGCTCGCCCCGCAGCGCGGCCTCGGCTTCGTCGCCGTGTCGAACGACGGCGCGGCGGGCCGGACGGCCTGTCAGCAGATGATCCAGCGGCTGATCGCGGATCATGCCGCGGCCTGACGTCTGAGGGTTTGCGTTGCGACACCGTCCAGCCGAGACTGGCGGGACATGAAACGCGACTTTGCCGATTTCTGGAACCTGATGTGGGAGCTGACGCTCGGCCTGTGCGCCGCGTTCGCCCTGCTGAACGCCTTCGCCCCCGGCCAGGACCTGCCGTGGAAGCCGCTGGATCTCAGCCATCCGATCGGCCAGGCGACGGGGGCCAAGGTGGCCGATTTCGAACTGGCCCGCACCGCCGCCCCCGAGGAAATCACCGCCGTCACCGACGCCTGTATCCAGGTGCTGCGCGAGGCCGGCGTGACCGTCGAACGGGCCGGGGACAGGGACGACGGCGGCTTCTGCCTGGTGCGGGGCGCGGTGCGGATCACCGGCGGGGACGTCACGCCGCTGGCGGGCAACCCCGTGATGCAATGCCCCCTGGCCGTGCGCTACGTCATCTGGGACCGCCAGGTGCTGCAGCCGGCGGCGCTGGAGACCTTCGGCAGCCGGGTCACCCGGATCAATGACGTCGGCACCTATGCCTGTCGCCGCATCTATGGCCAGACCGACCTGTCGGCCCGGCCCAGCGAGCATGCCCGGGCCAATGCCCTCGACATCGGCGGCATGACCCTCGCCGACGGCCGCAAGGTCTCCGTCCTGGCCGACTGGAAGGGCAGCGGACCCACCGGGGCGGAGGGGCAGACCTTCCTCAGACGTATTCGTGACGGGGCCTGCCGGGTATTCTCGACCGTGCTGACGCCCGACTATAACGACGCCCACGCCAACCACCTGCATCTGGACGGCGCGCCCCGGCCCCTGTGCGCCATGGGGCCGTCGCCTGAACAGCAGGCGAAGAACGCCGGCCGGGGCGTGGCGGTTGGCCCCGGCTGAATCGGGTTGACCGGGCACGGATTGCGCGAGAATAGTTTGCCCGCAGTCCGGATTTCGTGCGGCCTCCACACCCGCGCAGCGCTCCTTCGCTGAATGAGCTCGTCCAGATGGGCTGACGGGTGTCCCGTCGGGACGCCTGCCTGGCAAGCGCGTTCACGGAGACGCTAAAATGGCGACCGGCACGGTCAAGTGGTTCAACCCGACCAAGGGTTTCGGCTTCATCCAGCCCGACGGCGGCGGTCAGGACGTATTCGTCCACATCACCGCGGTCCAGAAGGCAGGCCTCCAGGGCCTCGATGAAAACGCCAAGGTCGAATACGAGCTGGAATCCCAGCGCGGCAAGACGTCGGCGATCGATCTCAAACTGCTCTGATCGACGACTGAAACGCTTTACGAGACGGGCGCGGGACTTTCGGGTTCCGCGCCCGCTTTCGTTCGGGCGGACCATTGTGCGAGGACGATCGCACTCAGCACCACCGCCCCGCCGACCATCTGCACCGGCGTCATGGTCTCGTGGAAGATCAGCCAGCCCAGCGCGGAGGCCACCACCGGCTGGACCAGGATGGTCACCGCCGTCAGCGAGGCCGGCAGCCGGCCCAGTGACCAGGCCACGCCCCCCTGCCCCAGCACATGCATCACCCCCATGGCGGCGCAGGCGGCCCAGCCCGCGGCCGAGGCCGGCCACAGATCCTCGCCCAGCCCCAGCGACACGACCAGCAGCAGCGGGGCCCCCAGCCCCGTCGACCACAGCATGATCCGCATCGCCCCGGCCGTCGCCCGCGCCGCCTTCACGGCCAGGAAATAGCCCGCGTACCAGAGCGCCACCGACAGGGAGAACAGGTCCCCCAGCGGCGGATTGCTGCCCTGGTGCCCGTCCGCCCCCGCCGACATGGCGAAGGCCCCGCCCATGGCCAGGCCGATGGCGGCGACGAACAGGCGGCGCGGCCGGTCCCTGAACACGATCCAGCCGAACAGGGTCACCACCACCGGCGTCAGGTTGCACAGCACCGTGGCATTGGCGACCGAGGTCATGACGATGCCGTAGTGCCAGAACGACAGGTCCAGCACGAAGAAGACCGCCGCCAGCGCCATCCATTTCGACGGCCGCCCGATGCCCTCCCCGCCCCCGCCGAGGGCGGCGGGTCGGACGGTCAGCAGCAACAACAGCGGCAGGGCAAAGGCGAAGCGCCAGAAGCCGGCGGCGGCCGGCCCGGTCTCGGTCAGCCGCACGAGGATGGGCGCGAACGCCAGCACGCACGCCGAGGCGATCAGGACCAGCAGGGCGGAGGTGCGGGAGGACGGCATGGGAGGGGTATAGCGGGCGGGTCCAGGAATATCTCCCTCCCCCTCCGGGGGAGGGTGGTCGCGCAGCGACCGGGTGGGGACGCTTCGGCGAGACAGGCATGGCGCTTGCGTCGCCGGGCCCCTCCCACCCTGTCGCCGCTGCGCGCCGACATCCCTCCCTCGGGGAGGGAGGGAGAAACCGCGGGCCCGGTTCCCCGCCTCAGTCCTTGAGCTTCCCGACCCGGTGCAGCCCGCCCTTCTGGCCGGCGGTGCGCGCCAGGTCCGGATTGCGCGCGAACGAGCGCTGCTCGGGGGCCAGGCTGGCCCCGCCCATGGCCGCGATCGCCCGCCGCTTCTCGGGCGACATGGCCGCGAAGCCGCGCGGGCGGGGGGGCGGGGGCAGGCTGGATTTTTCGACGGTCATCCCTGTTCCTTCGACCTGTTGAACGCCGCGCACGCCGCGTTCGGTCACACTGAACGTTGCAGATCGGCGTTCGGTTCCCGCGACCGCCGGTCGCAAGGCCTGCACAGTGCCGGTTCGACACCCCGTGCATCCCCGCGAAGGCGGGGACCCAGGTTTGAGCGACAGCGGTCCCGTCTGAACGAACCGTCGCCCGGTCCGGCACCGGCGGCGCGGCCCAAGCCTGGGTCCCCGCCCTCGCGGGGATGCCCGGAAAGAGGATCAGCACCGTCCGGGATGGAGCGCCCCGGCTTTCCGCGCCTGGCCTTGAGCTCATAGTCCTCGCCGCAGGCGTCGCAGCGGACGTCGGCGACGGGCGAATTATTCGGCAGCTGCGGCAGGCGGTCGGCGGCGCAGTTGGGACAGAAGCCGTGCAGCGCGACCCAGGCCCCGGTGACCGAGCGCGCGGTCTGGGTCGGCCCCTTGAAGACGACGGCCGGTTCGGCGAAGCCGAGCTCGCACCAGTGATTGTCGTCCTGCCCCATACGGCCACCGTAGCGGGTGGCGGGTCAGGGGGTTAGCCTTTTGGATACGGTAGCCCTCGAACTACATTGCCAAAAATTTCGGCAGTTTGTCCCCTAGGCGTAGTGCGACGTTCTGTTGAACAGGTTCGGGAATCGAGTCCCAGTGGAAGCGATACCTAGCCAAATACAAATCCGAAATGAACTCGTCCGCATACCGGCAAACGTTCAAGAACTGGGGCTCCGGCGGATGCGACATGGCTGCGTCTGCCACGTTGATCACCCCCGCCATAATCGCCGGGTGAGCATGAATGAACCCGGATACGTTAGTATAGTAATAGTCGTCCGGCCTAGCAGCGGCCTTCGACAAAACCGAATTCGCGGCATCAAATCCCTTATCTACTTTCCCTGCATAGGCACGAACAGCTTTGGGAAGCATCAGATCGTCTTCATGTCGATCTACTAAGGCAAATTCGATGGGATGATCTTTATAGTATAGCCAAGCAAAGGCGTTCTCCATGTAGGTGCGGAGGGATGCAGCAGCGCCGCGATTTAGCCCTACAGCCCACGATGCAGCCGCCTCAAAGAGCGCCACCTTCGAACCGGATATCAGCGGCTTTGCTGGATTGTCCTCTGAGAGCGGGAGGTAGTGACTCAGCCACGCTTGAGAGAGCGGGGTCGCGGCAAGAACCGAATTAATCGCCTGGTCATAGCCCGGAAGATTTAGTTCGATACGTTCCTTGGAGATCGCGATTACACTCATGACCCTTTTAAGGTCCAATCCGGGATGCTTTGTTGGTCCCTATTCGCGGTGATAATAATCGCTGCCTTCAACAAACTAGATCCACCTACGAGATCATACGCTCTCTGGAACCACCGGGCGAAACCCTCCTTTGGGTTAAAGCGCAGAATGTCTGTATCCCTGACGGCTCCCATCCTGGCCAGTTGATCAACCAGCGCCGGTACAGCTTCCCGAGGCCCCAACTTCGCCCCTTCAAGCAGTCGAGCAACATCACGTCGAGCCCTCACCGCACTTGACTCATCCATCAAGTCCATCCTGCGGCCGGGGCTAACTTGATCATCCTCCAATTTTCTCAATGCGCGTTGGGCATGGCGAAAATCCCGGACGAAATCCTCTTCCGATATGCCAGTTATATGGTCGTAGAATTCCCGGACGTCGTTGACGTTTAGCCTCGCCGCAACGAGCAAGACGAGAGTATCCATATATCTCGGGAACGTCACAGGCCGACCTTTTCACACAATTCGTTGGCGAGCAGCTTTAGATCATCCGCAACCGTCAGTCGGTTTTTTACCTTCTTGTCCGATGCAAATCCCGTGTAGTCCGAACGCGCTTCAAGCAAACCGGAATAATATATTCTGTTCGAGAACAATCGATCTCCAAAATAATCATCAACCCGAATATCTTTCTCAATCTGAGTGATTGGCGATGTTCTTGATTTTACGTTCATGACGGCATGAATATTTGGCTTATTTTGGAACGAAGGATGCTCAACCAATCGCTTCACCAAACGAAGGCCAAGTATTGAATATTTGTCCGGGCGAACAGGAGCAAGAATGTCCGTCGCTACGGCCAAGCCGGCGGCCGTCAAGAACGACGAGCTAGGATTCATGTCGAGGATGATGAAATCGAAATCCTTCCTTGCCGCGCTAATGAATCTTTTGAAGTGCGCATGAGCATGCTTCAACTTATCAGCATCTGGTATCAGGCTGAATTTTGTTAGGTCAAACGACCCCGGAATAAGACTTAGCGTTTTGTCTTTTAATGTCGGGAAGTGATAGAGGACTGTAGATATACTGCGTGCCGTAGGCGGCGCATCATCAGTTGTGTTTATGTCGAAGAAATTTTGAGCCGGGGCCGGCTCAAAAGCCCGCATTATCGAACGGCCCGCAACAAGGTGCTGCTCATACGTGACTTCGTTCACGAGCTGCTGTGTCAGATTGAACTGAGGATCTAGATCAACCAGCAATGTCGATAACTTTTTGTTCTTGTGCAGTTCTCGAGACATGTGGGCAGCGATAGTTGTCTTTCCGACGCCCCCCTTCATGTTCAACATGGCGACAACTGGTGCTGGCAAAACCCGATCCCTCCGGCGATTGAGCCGCCCTCAGGCCCACCATATCCTTCGCGATCTCCAAGTCCATCAGCTTCATCTGCTTGGCCTGGCGACGGCAGCGCAATGCCGCCCCCCCCCTACAGCCTTCCCTTCCGGAACGCCTCCGCCTTCTCCGCCGCCGCGTCGGCCCGCCAGCGTTTCGGGGCGGACTTGTCGACCGTCTCGCCCTCGGCGGTCAGGACCTCGTTGGCGAACTCCAGGTCCATCAGCTTCATCCGCTTGATCTCGTCGCGCAGGCGGGCGGCCTCCTCGAACTCGAGGTTGGCGGCGGCGTTGCGCATGCGGCCTTCGATGTCCTTGAGGGCGGCCTGGAAATTGGAGCCGGTGAAGGGGCGGGACTCCTCCTTCATGCCCGGGGCGGTCAGCTTGTCGAGCGCGCGGGACTCATAGGGGCTGGCCATGATCTCGCGGATGTCGCGCTTGACCGACTCCGGGGTGATGCCGTGTTCGAGATTGTAGGCCTCCTGCTTTTCGCGGCGGCGGTTGGTCTCGGCGATGGCGCGTTCCATCGAGCCGGTCATGCGGTCGGCATAGAGGATGACGCGGCCGTCGACGTTGCGGGCGGCGCGGCCGATGGTCTGGATCAGACTGGTCTCGGAGCGCAGGAAGCCCTCCTTGTCGGCGTCGAGGATGGCGACCAGGCCGCACTCGGGGATGTCGAGGCCCTCGCGCAGAAGGTTGATGCCGATCAGGACGTCGAAGGCACCGATGCGCAGGTCGCGCAGGATCTCGATCCGCTCCATCGTGTCGACGTCGGAGTGCATGTAGCGGACGCGGACGCCCTGCTCGTGCATGTATTCCGTCAGGTCCTCGGCCATCTTCTTGGTCAGGACGGTGACCAGGGAGCGATAGCCGGCGCGGGCCACGGCCTTGACCTCGTCGATGACGTCGTCGACCTGGTTGCGGGTCTGGCCGCTGACCGGGCGGATCTCGACCGGGGGATCGATCAGGCCGGTGGGGCGGATGACCTGTTCGGTGAAGACACCGCCGGTGCGCTCCATCTCCCAAGGGCCGGGGGTGGCGGTGACGAACAGGGTCTGGGGCCGCATGGCGTCCCATTCGTCGAATTTGAGCGGACGGTTGTCGATACAGCTGGGCAGGCGGAAGCCGTATTCGGCCAGGGTGGATTTACGGCGGTAGTCGCCGCGGTACATGCCGCTGATCTGGCCGACGGTGACGTGGCTCTCATCGACGAACAGCAGGGCGTTGTCGGGGATGTATTCGAAGAAGGTGGGCGGCGGCTCGCCGGGGCTGCGGCCCGTCAGCCAGCGGGAATAGTTCTCGATGCCGGCGCAGGAGCCGGTGGCCTCCATCATCTCCAGATCGAAGCGCACGCGCTGCTCGAGCCGCTGGGCCTCCAGCAGCTTGCCGTTCTCGACCATCCAGTCGAGCGTCTCCTTCAGCTCGGCCTTGATGCCGGTGATGGCCTGGTTCAGCGACGGGCGCGGGGTGACATAGTGGCTGGCGGCGTAGACGGTGATCTCGGCCAGGTCGGCGGTCTTCTTGCCGGTCAGGGGGTCGAACTCCTGGATGGATTCGATCTCGTCCCCGAACAGCTGGACGCGCCAGGCCCGGTCTTCCTGGTGCACCGGGAAGATCTCGATCGTGTCGCCGCGCTTGCGGAACATGCCGCGGTCGAAATTCAGGTCGTTGCGCTTGTACTGCAGGGCGATCAGGTCGGCGCGCAGCTTGGACTCGTCGATCTGGTCGCCGACCTTCAGGGTGAAGGTCATGGCCGTATAGGTCTCGACCGAGCCGATGCCGTAGATGCAGCTGACCGAGGCGACGACGATGACGTCGTCCCGCTCGAGGATCGCCCGCGTCGCCGAGTGGCGCATGCGGTCGATCTGCTCGTTTATGGACGAGTCCTTCTCGATGTAAGTATCTGATTTCGGGACATAAGCTTCCGGTTGATAGTAGTCGTAATAGCTGACGAAATACTCGACGGCATTGTCCGGGAAGAAGCTCTTGAACTCGGAATAGAGCTGGGCGGCGAGGGTCTTGTTGGGGGCCAGGATCAGGGCCGGGCGCTGGGTCGCCTCGATGACCTTGGCCATGGTGAAGGTCTTGCCCGAGCCGGTGACGCCCAGCAGGACCTGGTCGCGCTCGCCGGTGGCGGCGGTGGCCACGAGTTCCTTGATGGCGGCGGGCTGGTCGCCGGCGGGGGTGTATTTCGTCTCCAGCCGGAAGGGGATGTGTTTGCGGCCTTCCGGCCGGTCAGGGCGGTGCGGGACCCAGTCGCTGGGCTTGCCGGGAGCCTCCTCGGGCGTGAGGCGCGGACCGGTGACGGGAGCGAACATCGGCATGTTCGGGGTCTTGACCGGCATACGGGGGCCCTTGCCCTCGTCGTCGCGCAGGAAGGCGGCGGGTGCCTCGGCCAGGGACTCGCCCCGGACGTGGACCGGTTTCGTAATGCGCGGGGCGGAGCCCTTGGGGGGCGAACTGGAACGGTTCATGAACGGAACTTAGGTGCCGACCCCCGGCTCGGCTAGTGGCGGGCTATGCGCCGCGGAGAAGAACGCCCGCGGTGAGGACGGCGAAGGCGACGGCCAGGGTGTCGAAGACGTGCGCGCTGATGAAGGGGACGGCGACACCGCCGTAGTGGGCCAGCACGGCGAGGATCGCGAGGATCACGGCGATGGCGAACAGGGGCACGGAGGGCGCCGTGAGGGGAAGGCCGGCGCTGCGATTGACCATGGGCTCTGTCCTGACCGGGACGGCGCGGAGTGCGGCGACCAGCTTGACCGTAACGCCGCGCGCTGTCCCGTGTTCCGGTCCGAAAACCGCGAGACGACGGCGGGCCGGCGGGGCATGATCGCGGCCGAACCGGAGACCGCGCCATGAGCCCCTTCCACGCCCTGCATGAGTCCGGCCTGCTGATCCTGCCCAATGCCTGGGACGCGGCGTCGGCGGCGCTGGCGGTGGCGGCGGGGGCCCGGGCGGTGGCGACGACCAGCGCGGGCGTGGCCTGGGCCCTGGGCTGGCCGGACGGGGCCAACCCGCCGGAAGGTGAGCTGCTCGGCGCGCTGGCGCGGATGGTGCGGGCGGCGGGGACGACGCCGGTCAGCGCCGACTGCGAGGCGGGCTTTTCCGACACGCCGGCGGGGGCCGCGGCCTTCGTACGGCGCGTGGTCGAGGCCGGGGCGGCGGGGATCAATATCGAGGACGGTGCCGACGCGCCGGAGCTGCTGGCCGACAAGATCGCGGCCGTCCGGGCCGCGGTGGGACCGGACCTGTTCATCAACGCCCGATGCGACCTGTGGCTGAGGGGGATCGGGCCGGCCGAGGGGCGGCTGGAGGCGGCGAAGGCGCGCGCCACCCTGTATCGCGCGGCGGGGGCCGACGGCCTGTTCATGCCGGGCGTCACCGATCCGGAGACGATCCGCGCCCTGGTCGACCAGGGCCTGCCGCTGAACCTGCTGGCACGCCCCGGGCTGGCCGATGCGGCGGGGCTGGAGGCGCTGGGGGTGCGTCGGCTGAGCGCCGGCTCCAACATCGCGGCGGCAGCCTATCAGACCGCCGCCACCCTGACGCGGGCGTTCCTGGCCGACGGGCGGTCCGAGGCCCAGATCGCGGCAGCGATGGACTATGGCGCGCTGAACGCCCTGATGGCCGGGGTGCGATGAGCGGGGCTCCTGACCAGCTGACCCTGTCCCGGGTGGAGAGCCCGATCGGGCCGCTGGCGCTGGCGTGCGACGGGGCGGGATCCCTGCGCGGGCTGTCGTTCGAGGCCGGGCTGATCAAGGCGATGCGGCGGGAGTATCCGGGCGCGGCCATGAGCGACGGCGAGACCCCGGTGGCCGTCGCGCGCGGGATCGCCGACTATTTCGACGGGGACCGCGCGGCCCTGACCAGAGTCCCATGGTCGCTCAAGGGCGCCATCGCAGGCGATGGCTTCCAGGCCCGGGTGTGGCGGGCGCTGGCTGCGGTGCCCGCCGGCCAGACCCTCAGCTACGGCGAGATGGCGAAACGCGCCGGTGAGCCGGGCGCGGCGCAGGCGGCGGGCGTGGCCCTGAACCGCAATCCCGTCCCGCTGGTCCTGGCCTGTCATCGGGTCGTGGGGGCGGACGGGGCCATGGTCGGTTTCGGCGGCGGGCTGGAGCGCAAGACCTGGCTGCTGCGGCACGAGGGGGCGCTGCTGATCTGACCGGCTTGACTCCATGTAACCCATAGGTGATATGTAACCCCAAGGTGACATAGTGTTCTGGGGTATCGACATGGACGATCAGGAACGGGCGGCCGCGGGGCGCAAGCGGGTGCGGAAATACTATTCGGCGCTCGCACTCGCCGGTCTCGGCGTGCCGGCGATGGCCGCGGGATTCTTTTTTGGACGAGGGCAGAACGGCGACGAAGCCACCGCCTGGGGCGTGCTCGCCGGGCTGGGGTTCAGCTTCATCCTGGCCGGCGCGATCTTCGCCTGGCGGATGCGACCGGGCGATCAAAGCTGGATGTCCGAAGCTCCGCAAGGCCAGCGCGACCGGCTTCAGGCGCAGAGGTCCCGCCAGCTGTTCGTCTTCCCGGTGGTGGCGCTGATCTTTCTGGCGCTGGCTCTGGACGCGGTCCGGAACGTCGCAAACGGGCAGGGCGAGCTGCGGGACTATCTGTCGATCATGCTCCCCGTGCTTTACGCCTGGCTGACGGCGGCGATCGCCATGGGCTGGGACGGGCAGTCCCGGCAGAACCGGCGGCTCCTCGAGGACGAGTTAACGGTAGTCATACGGGCGCGGGCCATTACCACGGCCTTCCTCGTCCTGATGGCCGGAGCCACGATCGCCCTGGCGCTGTTCATGATCAGTACGGAGTATGGCGCCATCGCCCTGCTGGTGGCCCTCGCCGCCGCGGGCGCGACCGCCGGCGTCCGGTTCGCCTGGCTGGACCGCGAGGCCGGTCAGGATGGGTGATCCGCGTCTCGCCTCACGCCTGAAGGAGCTTCGCACCGCCGCCGGCCTGACCCAGGCCGAACTGGCCGAACGCGCCGGCGTGTCGCGCAAGACCATCAATACGGTCGAGAACGGCGTCTTCGTGCCCTCGACCATCCTCGCGCTCGGTCTGGCACGAGCACTGGGCACCACGGTCGAGACCCTGTTCTGGCTGACGGAATGAGAGCGTGGGGGCGCTGTTCGCAGGAACAGCACCCCCACCGTCAGATCAGCGCCGTGCCTGTTCGACGCGGGCTTCCAGTTCGGTCCAGCGGCGCGTCAGGTCGCGCAGTTCCTGGCGCAGGCTGGCGGCCTCGGTCCGGCTGATCGCGCCGCTGCGTTCGCCGGCGGCGATGCGGGCCTCGATCTGCGCCCCCCGGGGGTCGGATCCGTAGTTGTCGCCCGGGCCGTAGCCACCGTCATAGTTGTCGCCGACGCGGCGGTTGAGGTCGTCAAGGCGCAGTTGCAGGTCGGACTGTTCGCGGGCGCTGATCCCGTCGCGGGCGTAGGAGGTCTCGAGCTGGATCAGGGCCGCATAGTCGGAGCGCAGGCGGGTCACGTCCGAACGGGACAGGGTACGGTTACGATAGCTCGCGTCGACGCGGGCGTCGAAGGCGGCCCGGCCGTCGATCAGCGGTGCCCAGCGATCCTCGTCGTCATAGCCGCCCCCCTGGCCCCCGGCCTGGTAGCGGGTGGCAAAGGCGCGATAGCGTTCCGACAGGTCGGCCCGCTCCTGCGTCGTGACCCGTCCATCGGCCGTGTAGCGGGTCTCCAGCCGGACCAGATCGGCATATTCAGCATTCAGGCTTCTGGCGGCCGAGGACGAGATGGCACCCGAGCGCACGTCGGCGTCCAGACGGCTTTCGAACTGGGCGCGGTTGGTGTTCAGGGGCCGGCGTCCGCGCGCCCATTCACTGTCCAGGGTGCCCGAGACGCCGAGCCGGTCGCCGAACAGGGCACCGAGGATCGCGCTGATGGGATCAGACTGGGTCTGGGTCTGGCCATAAGGGCTCTGGCCATAGGGCGTGGCGCTGTAGGGTGTCTGTGCGGAGGCCGCGCCGGCGGCCAAAGTGAGGGCAATGGCCGAGGCCGCGAGGAGCTTGATCGAAGTCATGGGGGTGTCTTTCCGGGTGTGTCCCTGTGCGCAGAGAACGGCGCTCGTCGGGGAAGGTTGCGGCGAGGTCCCGGTCCCCTTCGCGGCGAGTCAGCCTAGACAGGGCCGATGACCGCCCTGCCCCTGTCCGACCTGCTGCTTCTGCTCTGCGCCCTGGTGGCGGCCGGGCTGGCCGGGGGGATCGTCGCCGGCCTGTTCGGGGTCGGCGGAGGCACGGTGATCGTGCCGGCGGTCTTCTATGCCTTCGCGGTGCTGGGCGTGGGGGGCGAAAGCAATCTGCACACGGCCATCGGCACCTCGTTGCTGACCATCGTCGCGACCAGCTGGCGGTCCCTCAAGGCGCACCGCAGCCACGGTGCCGTCGATGAGCAGGTGCTCAGGACATGGACCCCATGGGTCGGGATCGGAGCCCTGGTCGGGTCGGCGATCGCCGGCCTCACCTCGATGCAGGGGCTGGCCATCGTCTATGGCGTCTGTCTGGTGCTGATCTCGGCGCAGTTGGGCCTGCTGCCCGAGCGCTTCACCCTGCGCAACGACCTGCCGACGGGCTGGGCCCGCCGCGGGGTCGGCAGTCTGATCGGCGGGCTGTCGGCGATGATGGGGATCGGCGGCGGCAGTTTCGGCGGGATGATGATGACGCTGTGCGGCCGCCCGATCCACCAGGCCGTGGCGACCGCCTCGGGGTTCGGCGTGGCCATCGGAGCAGCGGCGACGCTGGGGTTCGTCGTGTTCGGCTGGGACGCGACGGGGCGGCCGCCGCTCTCGTTCGGTTACGTCAACGTTCCGGGCGCGATCGTGATGGCGGTGCTGACGACGGCGGTTGCGCCCTGGGGCGCGAAACTGGCTCATTCGCTGGACAAGCGGGTGCTGCGAAAGGCGTTCGCCGTCTATCTGCTGGCCACGGCGCTGTCGGTGGTGGTGAAGGCGCTCTAGGGACGCAGCGTCAGGCTGGCCGGGGTCGCTGTGAAGCCCGAGAGCCGCCCGAGATAACTCATGCCCAGCAGGGAGTGCGGCAGGCCGTGCTCGACCACCAGGGCCTGGACGCGTTCGACGCGGGCCCCGGCGACGGCGACGGTCTGAAGCTCGACGGGCGCGGCGCGAACGGGACCCGAGGCGGTGATGACCGTGCCGGAAAAATCGTCCGGCTTCAGACGCAGCCCCAGTCGGGCGGCATCCACCCGGGTCAGGGCGACCACGCTGGCCCCGGTGTCGACCATCATGCGGACGGCGCGCCCCTCGATCAGGGCGTCGGCCCAGTAATGGCCGTCAAGCCCCTTCAGGACCTGGGCGGGGGCACCGTGGGCGGGGGCCAGAGACGCGGCATGAGCGGTGGGGAAGATCGCAGCCTCGGCCTGCCCGCGAAGGCCGGCCTGATCCATGCCCCACACCGTGGTCAGGGCCGAGGCGACGGCGACGGCCATGATGCCGAGGGAAGAAAGGTCGAAACGCATACGAGCTCGTCCTGAAGCGCCGCTTCTGCGGCGGCTCGGGTATCGCACAGGCCCGTTTGGATGCGGTGAAGGGGGATGGTTTGCGGGGGGTTAAGGACGACCCCGCCCCGCCCGCGCCGGCAACTCTGCCATGATCTCGGCGCGACGGGCGTCGGTCATCCCGCTCCAGCCACCGATCTCGGACAGGGTGCGGAAACAGCCGAGGCAGAGGCTGGAGGCACCGTCGACGATGCAGGCCTTGACGCACGGCGAGGCCATGGTGCCCCGGGCGGGTTCCGGGGTCTGGGTCACAGTCGATGACATGATTGCGAAATATGATCCGGCACCGGAGTAAAAACCATTGCAATTATCGATGGTGAAGGTTAGGTTGAGGATGACGCGAAACGACTATGACGGTGAGATTCCCGAAAAGCACGACGCGTCTCTTTTCATCGTTCCATCGAAAGGAGACGCCAGGATGAACGACAGAGACCGCAACCTCCAGCACGCCATGATGTCATTCGCCCTCTGGGGCGGGATGCTGGTCAATACGAAGAACACCAACGGGGCGGGCGATCGCGTGGTCAGCCACCCGTCGAACTTCGTCCCGATCAAGATCGAGAAGCGCCGCTAGACCGAAACCGGTCCGGACCCGATCGCGTCCAGACCCGGATTTCGCGCCGGCATGATCCGGCCACCGGGTTTGAACCGGTTGAGTATGCCCCGGTTCGAAAGGCCGGGGCTTTTTCAATTCTCCCGCATTTTGAACGATCAGGGGCGACCGCGATTGCCGGGACGACCCGGTTGCGGCACATCGGACGCATGACCCTGATCCGCCGAGAGCGCCGCGCCCATGTCGAAATCTGGACCCTGGACCGGCCCGACCGGCTGAACGCCCTGCCCGATCTCGAGGACGGCGACGCCTTCGCCGCCGCCTGCGAGAGCGTCAACGCGGATCAGTCCGTGCGCTGCGTGATCCTGACGGGGGCCGGCCGCGCCTTCTCGGCCGGCGGCGACCTGAAGGCGATGAGGGACCGGCGTGACATGTTCTCCGGCTCGGGCCCCGAAATCCGCGAACGCTACCGCCGGGTGGTGCACCGGATCGTCCGCGCGCTCTACGGGCTGGAGGTTCCGCTGATCGCGGCCGTGAACGGGCCGGCCATGGGTCTGGGCTGCGACATCGCCGGGTTGGCGGACATCCGCATCGCCTCGGACACCGCCAGCTTCGGTGTGCCCTTCCTGAAACTGGGCATTCTGCCGGGCGACGGCGGGGCGTGGCTGATGCCGCGCAACATCGGCTATGCGCGCGCCGCCGAGATGCTGTTCACCGCCCGGGTGCTGGATGCCCCGACCGCGCTGGAGTGGGGGCTGGTCAGCCGGGTGGTCGCGCCGGACCGGTTGATGGACGAGGCGATGGCCATCGCGGACGAGGTCTCCGCCCGCGCCCCCCAGGCCCTGCGCATGACCAAGGCCCTGCTGCGTCAGGGTCGCGACGCGACCTTCGACCAGATTCTGGAGATGACCGCCTCGATGCAGGCGCTGGCGCACCTCACCGACGACCATCTCGAAGGCGTGACGGCGGCACTGGAGAAACGGTCGGCGGATTTCACCGGTCGCTAGGGCCCAGCCCGACGGTCAGGGCGCACATGGCGAGGCACACGAGGCTGGAGGCGGCCAGGGCCACCTGTGGCGACGCGTCCAGGGCGAAGGCGTAGGCGGCGGGGGCCAGTGCCTGGAGATAGCGGGCCGGCGTCAGCAGCAGCGCCTGCCGGGCCGCGTATCGTTCAGGCCCGAAGACGTGCAGCGGCAGAGTGCCCGATGCCACTGACAGCAGACCATTGCCGGCCCCCTGCCCCACGGCAAGCAGCGGGGCCAGGCGCGTGCCGCCCCACGCCGCCAGCGTCGCGCCCAGCGGATGGAACAGACAGGCGAGCCGCACTGTCGCCACCGGATGCGACCGGTGCAGGATCACGAGGTCGAACAGACGCGCCGCGATGGCGCTGACCGCCATCAATCCGGCGGCCCATGCGGCTTGTCCGGTGCCGAGACCAAGCTGGCCCAGGAGGCGGGGCAGATGCGCGCCCATGGCGGTGGATACCATCCATCCACCGGCGAAGACGGCGGCGATCTGCACCATCCGCCGGTCCCACCGGATCGGTTCCAGTGCGGCCATGGTGCTTGTTGCGGCGCGCCACCGCTGCAGGACCGCCAAAGTGAGCGGAAGGCACAGCGCCAGATGGACCAACGCCCAGACGGCGCAGGCAACGCGCCAGTCCCGGGCCTCGACGATCATGCGGCTGATGGGCCAACCGAGACCGCCGCCCAGCGCGCCGATCAGCGAGACGGCCGTGATCGAGCGGCGGGCCGCCGCCCCGTGCAACTCGACCAGAATGGCGAAGGCCGTGCCGTAGAGGCCGATTGACATGCCGACCCCGAGGGCGGCGACGCCCGCCATCAAAGCCATGGCTGACGGCGACAGAGCCATGGTCAGCAGGGCGGCGGCGAAGGCGAGATGCGCCCATGCCAGCACGTGACGCCCGCCGCGGCGTTCGATCCATCGCCCCGCCCATGGAGAGAGCATTGCCGAAATCAGGAAGGCGGCGGACAGGGCGGTAAAGACGGCGGATGGCTCAAGCCGCATCGTCCGCGCCATCGGATCGGCGAGGACGCCCAGCAGGTAGTAGCTGGAGGCGAAGGCCACGACCTGGCCGAGGCCGAGAACGGGAACGATCAGACGGGAGCGCAGAGGCATGGGCCGCAATCGCCGGATTGCACTCGGCCCGAAAGCGACATATCGAGCTTTGCATGTTCGAAAACCTCACACCCCGAACAGCCCTGCCCTCGCTGAATGCGTTGCGGGCGTTCGAGGCGATGGGACGCACCGGCTCGGCGACCCGCGCGGCGGCGGAGCTGAACGTCACTCACAGCGCGATCAGCCGGCAGGTGAAGGCGCTGGAGTCAGCGTTGGGGGTTCGGCTTTTCGAGGGGCCGAAACACCAACTGCGCCTGACCGTCCGGGGCGAGGCGTTGCAGGCGGGACTGGAGGCCGGCTTCGACACCCTGACAGCCGCCGTGTGCGCGGTGCGCGACGCCGCCGAGGTTCATCTGGCGATCCACCAGAGTCTGGCGGTCAAATGGCTGATCCCACGGCTGGCCACCTTCGAGCGGGACTGTCCAGGCATCGTACTGCACCTTACGGACCTGCCACCCACGGCAACCCGGCAGCGCGGTGCCGACCTGATGGTTCGCTATCTGGACGGTTCCGCATTGAACGATGCCGGGGTGGTGCGGCTGGCGGAAAACCGGATCGGTCTGGTCTGCACGCCGGCGGTCGCGGCCGGTGATCTTTCCACGGCCCCGCGTCTGGTGGCGCGCACCCGAATGCACGGGTGGGCGGAATGGTCGAGGTTGACTGGTCACCCGGAGCCTCGCGGGCCGATCCGCACCCTGACCCATCTGCATTTCGTTCTGGACGCGGCGTCGGCGGGACTTGGGGCTGCGGTGCTGCCGTGGATAATCGCGGCCGAAGACATCGCGGCCGGACGGCTGGTCGCGCCTTTCGGCTTCGTCGCCGATGGCGGGGCCTTGGGCGCGATCCGGAGCGGCAGGGAAACCAGGCGGGCGTCGCGGACCGTCATCCGCTGGCTGGGTGAACAGGCGCAGGCGACGGCCCGAACCGCCGCCTGATCCCTCGTCGCTAGCCCGCCGTGGCCGGAGCCTGCATGGCGCGGCTGGCGGGGACGCCGGCGACGACGGCGCGCGGGGCACCGGCGGTCTGGCCGGGCTTCATGAATTTGACCAGCACGCGCTGGCCGATCAGCAGGGGCGCGTCGCCGGCGGTGACCACCACCTCGACAACGCGCTCGTCCGAGCGTTGCGAGGGATCGTCGGAGGCCAGCTTGCGGGCACCGAAGACGGCGGCGCGGCGCAGCACGGCACCGACATAGACCTTGGACGGATCGCCCTCGGGGGTGATCTCGACGGCCTGGCCGGGGGTGATGTTGGGGATGTCGCTCTCGACAATCTCGGCGCGGGCGATGCGGGGGGCGTCGGGCTCGAGGTCGAACATGTTGGACACGTTCAGGGTCGAGGCCCCGGCGCCGGGGTTGGCGTAGCGGCGCACGATGCGGCCGTCCTGCGGGGCCCGAATGACGGTGAGTTCGACATTGTAGGCGGCCTGGTCGCGGCGGGCGCGGGCAGTCTGGACCGCGGCCTGGGCCGAGCCGAGACGGGCCTGCGCCTGGGCGATGGAATCGCGGGCCTGATCCATGCGCTGGGCGGCGACGAAATTGGTCGCGACCAGTTTCTCGAGGCGGTCATATTCGCGCTGGGCCGTGCGGATGTCGACCTGGATCAGCCGCAGCTGGCTTTCGGCCTGGTTGACGTCGGCATTGGCGCTCTGCAGCGCCAGGCGGGGTTCGTCATCCTCCTGCCGGGCGAGGATCTGGCCGGCGACGACGCGGTCGCCTTCCTGCACCAGGACCTCGCGCACAACCCCGCCGCGGCGGGCCGCGATCTGGATGATGCCGCCCTCGATATCGACCTTGCCATTGGCGATGGCCGCATAGGGGCTTTCGATCTTCTTCTGGGCGTTGGCCTTCTCTTCCTCGGCCTTCTTCGCCTTGCCGGCGCCCTGCATGACGTTGAAGCCGACAATGAGCACGATGATCAGCACCAGGCCGATCCAGAGCCATTTGTTCTTGAGGAAGGCGGGCATGTCGAAGGTCCTTGGTCTCGTCAGTGCGAAGCGAGCGTGGCGTCGGGATTGGGGATACGTCTCTGGTCGTCGATGATGACGCCGTCTTCGATCTTGATGACTCGATCGGCCCATTCCTCGAGGCGGGGGTCGTGGGTCACGCAGATGACGGCGGCACCGTGTTCGGTGGCGGCGCGGCGCAGCAGCCGGATGACGATCTGGCCGTTCTCGCCGTCGAGCGCGGACGTCGGCTCATCGGCGAACAGGATCTGGGGGTTCTTGGCCAGGCAGCGGGCGATGGCGACGCGCTGCTTCTCGCCGCCTGACAGGGCCGACGGGCGCTGGTGCAGGCGTTTGCCGAGGCCGACCTCCTGAAGGGTCGCGGTCGCCTGGCGTTTGGCATCGCCCTTCGACAGTCCCTGGAATTTCAGGACCACCTCGACCTGTTGCAGGGCCGTCAGGGCGGGGAAGAGGTTGAAGCCCTGGAAGATGAAGCCGCAATTGTCGAGGCGGAACCTGTCGATCTTCCCGGGAGACAATTTCCACAGATCGTCGATGTCGAGGGTGTCGACCCGGCCTTCTTCCGGTCGCAGCAGGCCGGACAAGGCCGCGATCAGGGTGGACTTGCCCGAGCCTGACGGGCCCATGACCATGGTCAGGTCGCCGTGGCGCGCGTCGAAGTCGACGCCTTTCAGCACCTCGACGAAGGACTTGCCTGACTTGAAACGCTTCACCAGGCCCTTGGCCTCGATGGCGAAGTCGCCGTGTTTGCCGTGCGTCTTGGTCGAGCTCATCGCAGCAGGTCCGCCGGCTGGCTGTTCTTGAGAATGCCGAGGGACAGCAGGCCCGACAGCATGGCGATGACGACCAGTCCGCCGCCGACGATGATCAGCAGGCTTGGCGGCAGGGCGATGATCACGGCATTGGCTGCCGCCAGCATCTGGACCAGCACGGTCAGGCCGATGGCGGCACCGACGCCGACCAGCCCCACCCAGAAGCTCAGCTCCATGACGATCCGGTTCAGTGACCCCATGCCGACGCCGAGGGCCCGCAGCGCGGCGAACTCCTTGATATTGGCCATGATGGCACCGCGCAGGGTCTGCCAGGTGATGGCCACGCCGATGATGGTGCCCAGCACCACGCAGCCGCCGATGATGATCACCAGAATGCCTTCCTCGAACATGGCCGAGGCGTTGGCGTCGGCCAGTTCCTGCCGGGTCCAGGCCTTCCACTGGCCGTCACCCTGGGCATTGAGTTCGATGGCGACGCGCTCGGCCTGGGCCGGATCACGCAGCTTGACCATCAGAGGACCGACGCGAGGGCCGGTGTCAGCCTGGCCGAGCATCCGCAAGGTGTCACGGGACATGACGATCGTGGAACTCATCATGTTGGGATAGCCGCGGGTGATCCCCGCCACGGTGACGGTCTGGCCGTTATAGAGAGCCTTGTCGCCGAGCTTGACCCCGAGCTTGGCGAGGGCCGTTTCGTCGATCGCGACGGTGTAGGGCTGGCGCAGGGCGTCGACCAGTTCCGGGGAATAGTCGGTGGGGATCGTGACGGCTCCGGGCGTGGTGTCGATGATGCTGGCCTGGACGAACTCCTGCTTCGGCGCGCCCTGACGGGCACGTTCGGCCTGGGACATCGTCGCATCGACATTCTTGACCGACTGGAACGAGCCGCCGGCACCGTCGAGGGGCTGGACCTCGATCACCTGCGGGTTGCGGTATGCCAGCGGAATGAAGCGCCGCGGCACGCCGGAGGGCCCCCCCATCAGGCTCTTGGCACCGGGCTGCATGATGATGATGTCAGCGCTGGATCGTTCGATCGTGGCCGTAAACCCCTTGCCGATGCCGATGAAGACACCGGTCATGGCCAGCACCAGCAGACCCGACAGGGCCAGGGCCATGACGGCGGCCATATAGCGCCGCCATTCATAGAGCAGCGTGGACAGAGCGAGCGACATTGGTAAGCACAGACCCCCGAGGCGTTACCGCTATGTGACGGCGCAAACGGTCGGAACCAAGTTAAATCGAGGTAAGGCGACCCACGTTACGCTTTCGTGTGCGGCGCTTGAGGCGATGGACGCGATCGGTTCATCAGGGCTAGGTAGCGTCAACCGTCGGCGATCAACGCCGGACTTTGGGAGATTTCGCAGAATGCCGCTTCGTTCGCTTCGCGCAGCCGTCTCGGCGACCGCCTCGCTGGCCGTCTTCGCCGCCGCCGTGGCCCTGACCGCCGCCCCGACCCCGGCCCGGGCCGATGAAGGCATGTGGACCTTTGACAATTTCCCGATCCAGACGGTGAACGACAAATACGGCACCCACATCGACCAGGCCTGGCTGGACCGGGTCCGGAACGCCGCGGTGCGCATCCAGGGCTGCTCGGCCTCGTTCGTCTCGGACCAGGGGCTGATCCTGACCAACTGGCACTGCGTGGTCGGCTGCTCGCAGGAACTGTCCTCGCCCGAGCAGGACTATGTGAAGAACGGCTTCATGACCGCCACGCGCGAGGAAGAGAAGCGCTGTCCGGGCCAGACGGCGGAAGTGCTGGTCGACATCGTCGATGTGACCGACCGGGTTCTGGGTGCCGGGGCCGGACTGGAAGGCGCGGCCTTCAACGCCGCCCGCTCAGCCGAGACCGACCGGATCCAGACCGAGGCCTGCGCCGGCGATACGAAATTCAGCTGCCAGGTCATCAGCTTCTACCGTGGCGGCCGTTACGCCATGTACAAGTTCCGCAAATATGACGACGTGCGACTGGTGTTCGCGCCCGAGAACCAGGCCGCCTTCTTCGGTGGTGACCCCGACAATTTCAACTTCCCGCGCTATGCCCTCGATGCCGGATTCCTGCGCGCCTACGAGAACGGCCAGCCGGTCGAGAGCCCGAATTTCCTGAAATGGAATCCGAACCCGCCGAAGGAAGGCGACGTCACCTTTGTGGCGGGGAACCCCGGCACGACCCAGCGTCTGCTGACCATGAGCCAGCTGGAGCGACTGCGCGACCAGCAGCTGCCGGTCACCCTGATCCAGAACTCCGAACTGCGCGGGCGTCTGCTGGAGTATTCGCTGACCGGCGATGAGGCCAAGCGACTGTCGTTCGATCCGATCTTCGGCCTCGAGAACAGCTTCAAGGTCTCCTACGGCCAGCAGGGGGCCCTGACCGATCCGGCCTTCATGAACGCCAAGCGTGCCGCCGAGGCCGAACTGCGCGCGCGCGTCGCGGCCGATCCCGCCCTGGTGCAACAGATCGGCGATCCCTGGGGCGATCTGGAGCGTGTCCAGGCGACGGCGCGCGACCTCTACCTGCCCTTCCGCCAGCTGGAACAGTCGGCCGGTGGCGGCTCGACCCTCTACGCCATGGCCCGGTCGATCGTGCGCGCGTCGAAGAGCACGACGATGACTGACGTGCAGCGCGCCCGCATGACCGCGGCGATGGGTGCGGAGACGCCGATCGCGACCGTCATGGAAGAGATCCGCCTGCGCTACTGGCTGTCCAAGACGCGCGAATATCTGACGGTCGACAATCCGCAGGTGAAAGCCATGCTGGGCCGCGAAAGCCCCGAGGGCCTGGCCGACCGGCTGATATCGAATACGCGGATGGGCGACGCCGCCTTCCGGGCCCAGGCCGCCGGCATGACGACGGCGCAACTGGCCGAGGCCGATCCGTTGCTGGCCTTTGTCATCGCCAATGACGACGCCGCCAAGGCCATCGCCGACCGCTGGGCCGCCGAGGTCAACGCACCGACCGCCCGCGCGGCCGAAAAGGTCGCCCAGGCCCGGTTCGCCGTCTACGGCACCAACCTGTATCCCGACGCCACCTTCTCGCTGCGCCTGTCCTACGGCCAGGTCGCGGGCTGGACCTATCGCGGCGTGACCGTGCCGGCCTTCACCTACATGGGCGGGCTTTACGAGCGAGCCACGGGGGCCGAGCCGTTCAACGCGGCCCAGGCCTTCATCGACAACGAAAGCCGGGTCAACAAGGACACCGTCTACGACTTCTCCTCGACCAACGACATCATCGGCGGCAACTCCGGCTCGCCGGTGATCAATGCCGCCGGCGAGGTGATCGGCGCGGCCTTTGACGGCAACATCCATTCGCTGGGCGGTTCGTACGGTTATGACGGCGAACTGAACCGGACGGTGACGGTGTCGACGGCGGCGATTACCGAGGCGCTGCGGAACATCTATCCGAGCCCGCGCCTGCTGGAAGAACTGGGGGTCCGGTAAACTTCTGTCTCCTCCCTGTTGGCGAAGCCAATGGGGAGGGGGACCACGAAGTGGTGGAGGGGCTGGTTCCTCATCCGCACTTCGTAGGGTACCGTAAAATCAGAGCCAACCGGAGGGGTCAGCGCAGGCGCGTCGACCCCTCCACCACTTCGTGGTCCCCCTCCCCATCGCGGGCGATGGGGAGGAGACAAGATATGCGCCTCACCCCCACCCTCGCCGCTGCCCTTCTGACCCTCGCCGCCGGGGCCGCCCGGGCGGAAGAAGGCATGTGGACCTTCGACAATTTCCCGATCGCCCGCGCCAACCAGACGCTGGGGACAAACATCGACCAAGCCTTCCTCGACAAGGTTCGACTGTCGTCGGTGAAGTTCGGCGGCTGTTCGGCGGGCGTCGTCTCCGGCGACGGGCTGGTGATGACCAACAACCACTGCGTCGCCACCTGCGTGGCCAATCTGTCGACCCAGGCGGTGAACTATGCCGAGACGGGCTTCACCCCCCGCAGCCGCGAGGAGGAGCTGAAATGCCCCGGCGGCACGGCCGAGATCCTGACCGACATTGCGGACGTCACCGCGCGGATGCATGCGGCGGGCGCGGGGCTTGAGGGCCAGGCCTTCACCCGGGCGCGCGACGCCGAGGCCGGCCGGATTGAACAGGAAGCCTGTGGTGCCGCGACGGACAAACGTTGCCAGGTCGTCACCCTGTACCGGGGCGGGCAGTTCAAGCTCTACACCTACAAGAAATACGCCGATGTCCGGCTGGCCTTTGCGCCCGAGGACCGCGCGGCGACCTTCGGCGGGGACCTCGACAATTTCAGCTTCCCCCGCTTCGCCATCGATGCCGCCTTCATCCGCCTGTACGAGAACAATGCCCCGGCGGCGACGCCGACCCATTTCGCGTGGAACGCCTCGCAGCCGGTCGAAGGCACGCCGGTCTTCGTCTCGGGAAGCCCGGGCGCGACCCAGCGGTTGCTCACCCGGGACCAGCTGTTCAGCGTCCGCGACGTGGTCCTGCCGATGGACCAGCTGCTGGCATCCGAACTGCGCGGGCGGCTGATCCGGTTCTCGGAAGAGAGCGATGAGAACGCCTTCATCGCCATGGACCCGATCGTCGGGCTGGAGAACACCTACAAGCGCGGCCTGGGCCGGATGCGGGCGCTGGTCGATCCCGCCTTCATGGCAACGCGGGCCGAGGGCGAGGCGGACTTCCGGCGGCGTGTGGCGGCGGACGCCGCCCTGACCGCGCGGGTCGGCGATCCTTGGGCCGATCTGGCGGCGGTACAGCCGATCCAGCGCGAACTCTATCCGGCCTATGCGATGCTGGAAGCCCAGGCCGGCGGAGGATCACAGCTGTTCAGCTGGGCCCGGACGCTGGTGCGCGGGGCGCAGGAGCGGGCCAGGCCTTCGGCCGAGCGCCTGCCCGAGTTCGCGGACAGCCGGCTGGCCGCCGTTCAGTCGGGCCTGTTCGCCGAGCGGCCGGTCTATCCGACGCTCGATCAGGTCCGGATGGAATGGTGGCTGTCCAAGACCCGCGAATGGCTGACCGTCGACGACTCGCGCGTTCGCGATTTGCTGGGGCCGGAATCGCCGGAGGCCAAGTCGGCCCGCCTGACCGCCGGCACGACGGTGGGCGACCCGGCCGTGCGTCGCGCCCTGTGGGACGGCGGCATGGAGGCGATCCGCGCCTCGACGGATCCGATGATCAAGTTCGTCCTGGCCATGCAGGACAACAGCCGCGCCGTCCGCTCGGACTGGGAGGCGCGGGTCCAGGCCCCGACCGACCGCGCCTCGGAACGGCTCGCCGCCGCCCGCTTCGCCGCCTATGGCGACGCCGTCTACCCGGATGCGACCGGCACGCTGCGACTGACCTATGGCAAGATCGAGGGTTCGGACGTTCCCGGGCAACGGTGGGGTCCGTTCACGACCTTCAACGGCCTTTGGGACCGGGCGACCGGCGCGGCACCGTTCGATGTCGCCCCCAGACTGCTGGCGGCCCGGGACCGGATCGACGGCGACACGGTGCTGAACATGAGCCTGTCATCCGACACGATCGGCGGGTCCTCCGGCTCGCCCGTCGTCAATGCGGCCGGCGAGATCCTGGGCGCCAATTTCGACTCCACCGTCCTGACCCAGCGCAACGCCTACGGCTATGACCGCAACGTCAACCGCTCGGTCATCGTGACCACCGGCGCGGTGACGACGGCGTTGCGCGATGTGTACGGGATGGACGGGCTGGTGCGGGAGCTGGGGGTTCGGTGAGTTCGTAGGGCTTGGGGCTTAGGGCTTTGCTCGGAGCGCCCAAGCCCTAAGCCCTAAGACCTAAGACCTACAGCTGGCTCATCTTCTGCTGCGCCTTGGAGAAATACTGCCAGCCGGTCCAGACGGTGACGATGGCAGCGGCCCAGATCAGGACATAGGCGAAGGTCTGGAACGGCGGCTGCCATTCCAGCGGCAGGCCGAACCCGTCCCACAGCAGCACCAACTGCAGCGCGGCCAGGGCCACCATCTGCAGGGTGGTCTTCCACTTGGCCAGCAGGGTGACCTGCAGCTTGACCTTGCCGGCGACGGTCTCGCGCAGGGCCGAAACGGCGAACTCGCGGAACAGGATCAGCCCGCAGGGGATGGCGATCTGCGGCAGGGCCCCCCAGGCCAGCACGCCCAGGATCGCCCCGGTCACGAGGATCTTGTCGGCGATGGGATCGAGAATGGCACCCCAACGGGTCGTCGCATGCCAGCGGCGCGCCAGGTAACCGTCGATCCAGTCCGATGAGGCGGCGACGACAAAGATGACGAAGGCGGTCCGGCCGAACCGGAACTGGTCGTCGGGGCTCAGATATTCCGACAGGAATGGAACGCCCTGGGGCGCGGCCCCCGCCAGGATCAGGAACATGATGACCCCCGCGATCAGGCGCAGGCCGGTTATGATGTTCGGAATGGGATTGGCGTGGGTAGGGGTCATGAAAGGGCTCCGCTGCCTTCAACGCGATCTGCCACGCTTCGCTGCATGAAGCGAGCGATGCGGTCGAACTTCAACCCAGGGCCTCGAACCGGCCGGGGCCTTCGAGCGCCCGGAGGATGCCGTCGGCGATACCGAAATGGACGCCGCTGAGCACCAGGGTTCCCGCCGCCTCGCGCTCGGCGATCCAGGGGAAGGTGCGCAGGTTGTCCAGTGAAAGGCGGACCACGGCTTCCTCGGCGACCTGTTCGACCTGGTCGGGCGGGCAGCCCTCACAGGCGCGCCGCACCACCGGCGCGCCCTGCGCCACCCAGGGCGCGACAAAATCCTGGCAGTCGGCCGGGGAGCCGTTCAGCATGGCGTCCACCCCCCCGCATCGGGCGTGACCCATGACCATGATGCGCGCGACCTTCAGCACCTTGACCCCGAATTCCAGCGCCGCCGAGACGCCGTGCAACAGTCCGTCGGGCTCATAGGGCGGGACCAGGTTGGCGACGTTGCGGACCACGAACAGCTCTCCGGGGGCCGTGTCGAAGATCAGGGCCGGGTCGGCGCGGCTGTCGGAGCAGGCGACGACAAGGGTGTGTGGCCTCTGACCCTCCTGGGCCAGCGCCTCGTACTGGGCCCTGGCCTCGGGCCAGTGCTCCTCGCGGAAGCGGCTATATCCAGACAGGAGGGCGGCACGGGATCTTTGGGGCATGGGGCTCGTATAGACATTCCTCCCCCGTCCGGGGAGGGGGGCCGGGAACGGAGGGTTCCCGCTTCATCAGGGCGAGGAATGGAAGAAGCCGTAAATCCGTTCCGCCAGCGGCTGGTTGATCCCGGCGACCTTGACCAGATCGACCACGGAGGCCCGGGCCACGCCCTTGGCCGAGCCGAAGGCGTGCAGCAGGGCCTTCTTGCGGCCCGGGCCGACGCCCTCGACCTCGTCGAGCGGATTCTTCTTGATGTCCATGGACCGACGCTTGGCGTGGGCGCCGTTGGCGAAGCGGTGCGCCTCGTCGCGCAGGCGCTGGATGTAATAGAGGGCCGGCGACTTCAATGGCAGCATGAAGGGCGGCCGGCCGGGCATGAAGAAATGCTCCTTGCCGGCGTCGCGATCCGGGCCCTTGGCCACCCCGACGGCGAGGATGTCGTCCAGCCCGAGATCGGCCAGAACCGCCAGCACCTCGGCCAGTTGCCCGGCGCCGCCGTCGATCAGCAGCAGGTCGGGGCGGACCACCTCCTCCCCCGCGTCCTCGTCCTTCACCAACCGGCCGAACCGGCGGCGCATGACCTCGCGCATCATGCCGTAGTCGTCACCGGGGGTCAGGTCCTCGCCGCGGATGTTGAATTTGCGGTACTGTGATTTCTGGAAGCCCTCGGGCCCCGCCACGACCATGCCGCCGACGGCGTTGGTCCCCGAAATATGGGCATTGTCGTAGATCTCGATGCGCTCGGGCCGGGCCTCAAGCCCGAAGGCCTCGCACACCTCGTCGAGGATTTTGCCCTGGGCCGATCCCTCGGCCATCTTGCGGCCCAGCGCCTCGCGCGCATTGGTCAGGGCGTGGTCGACCAGGGCGGCCTTGTCGCCACGCAGGGGGCGGGCGATGTCCACCTTCCGGTCGGCCTTCATCGAGAAGGCGGCTTCCAGCAGCTCCAGCTCATGCGGGCGGACATTGGACAGGATCAGGCGCGGGATCGGCTTGTCCTCGTAGAACTGGCCGAGGAAGGCCGCGAGGATTTCGGGATCGGTGTCGGCCTTGTCGACGCGCGGGAAATAGGCCCTGCCGCCCCAGTTCTGACCACCGCGATAGAAGAACACCTGGACACAGGCCTGTCCGCCCTCGGAGAAGAGGGCGAAGACATCGGCCTCGGCCACGCCGTCGGCGCTGACGGAATTCTCCATCGAGATGGCCGACAGGGCGCGGATGCGGTCGCGGACCCGGGCGGCCTGTTCATAGTCCATGGCCTCGGCGGCCGCGCTCATCTCTTCGGAGAGCCGGGCGATCACGGCGCGGGACCTGCCCTTGAGAAAGTCCGAAGCCTCGCCGACGAGGTCGCCATAGGCCTCGAGCGAGATCAGGCCGGTGCAGGGCGCGGAGCAGCGCTTGATCTGGTGCAGCATGCAGGGCCGGGTGCGGGACTCATAGACGCTGTCGGAGCATGACCGCAGCAGGAAGGCCTTCTGCAGGGTGTTCAGCGTGCGGTTCACCGCCCAGGTCGAGGCGAACGGACCGAAATAGTCGCCCGGCGTCGTATGCGCCCCGCGGTGCTTGCGGACCTGGGGCGCGCGGTGGTCCTTGCGGATCATCAGCTCGGCGAAGGATTTGTCGTCGCGCAGCACCACGTTGAAGCGCGGCTTCAGCTGTTTGATGAAGCTGGATTCGAGCAGCAGGGCCTCGGTCTCGGAGGCCGTGATGACCAGCTCCATCGAGCGGGTCAGGGAGACCATCAGGCCGATGCGCTGGGTGTGGAAGCGGCCCTGCGCATACTGGAGGATGCGCTTCTTGATCGACTTCGCCTTGCCGACATAGAGGCAGGTCCCGTCCTCGCCATACATGCGATAGACGCCCGGCTTGTCCGGCGCGCGACGGGCCTCGTCGCGGATCAGATCGGCGGCCTTGAGGGCGTCGGGCTCGGCGGGAATCGTCTCCTCGGTCATCCCCGGCAATATAGGGCAAATTCCGCCCGCATCCCCCTGAAAGCGGCGATGCGCCCTCAGGCCGCGATCAGGCGCGCCCGGGCATCCAGTGTCAGGAACACGCAGATCGTCAGCAGACCGATGTCCTTGGCCAGAAACTGGCCCGTCGAACCGAGGGCCGGAAAACTGTAGCCGGCCTCGACGATACCCGGCGCGGTGAAGAAGAAGCTCAGCGTCACCACAAAGGTCGCCACGCCCATGAGGCCGCCGACCAGGCCCGCCCCGGGGAACCGGCCGCCGAGGGCGATGAGCACACCGGCGGTCACCTCGAGCACCCCGATGACCATCGAGGCCCCGGCCACCCCGACCAGCGGATACAGCCCGCTGAACAGCCAGTAGTCCCGGGCGATCCCGGCCACGCCCTCGGCTTCATAGGGCAGGAATTTCATATAGCCGAAGACCAGCAGGATCAGCACGATGCCGAGACGCAGGGCGGCGCGGCCGTCGAGGGTGGTCTCGGGACGAGGGGCGAAAAAGGTGGTCATGCGGGCGGCTCCGGGTTCGACCACCGTTTCGTCCGCCGTGCGCGACAGGTTACAATTCAGCTGCGCCGCACCAGAAGAACACCGGCCAGGACCATGGCCACGCCGGCGGCCCGGCCCCAGCTGATCGGGTGCTGTGGCGTCCCGAAGGCCCCGAAATGGTCGAGCACGATGCCGATCAGCAACTGGCCGGCGACCATCAGGGTGATGGTCAGGGCCACACCGAGACGCGGCACGCCCCAGGCCGCCGCAACGACGAAGATCGCGCCGTACAGGCCGCCGATCCAGACATACCAGGGCAGGCCGCGCGCCGCCGCGACATCGGGCTTGGACTGCAGGATCACGGCGAGGATCCCCAGCGCCGCCGTGCCGATGGCGAAGGAGACGAAGGCGGCGTTCACCGGCGAACCGACGGCCCCCATGAGTTTGGCGTTGGTCGGTGCCTGCAGGGCGGTCGCCCCGCCTGCAAGGACGACGGCGATCATGGCGAAGAGATTGGGGTTCATGGGGTGTCGATATCACGCGGCGGCGAGGCTTGGCAGGGCCGATCACGGTTGCGGCGCAGCGAGGGGCGTGGCCTGCTCGGCGGATGACGGTCGTTCCCACCCTGCCCGGCATTCACCTGCTGTTCGACCTGCTCGGCTGGGCCGCCGGCGCGGGCCTCGGCCTGCTGCTCTACCGCTGGCGGCTGCGTGGACTGGCCGAACGGACGGCGCGGGCGGTCGGACCGGGCTATGCGGCCAGTCTGGCCGGAGGCGCGGCGATCGGGGCCTGGCTGTCGGGTTCGCTGAACACGCTGATGTCCACGACGCCGAGCCTTTCGCACAGTGTCATCGGCGCGCTGGCCGGGGCGGTGGTGGGGGTCGAGCTCTACAAGCTGGCGCGCGGCGTGCGCGGATCGACCGGCGGCCTGTTCACCGGACCGTTCGCCCTCGGGATCGCAGTGGGGCGGCTGGGCTGCCTTTTCCAGGGCCTGTCTGACCGGACCTATGGGGTGCCGTCCACTCTGCCATGGAGCGTCGACCTCGGCGACGGCGTGGCGCGGCACCCGGTCCAGATCTATGAGTCGCTGGCGATGCTGGCCTTTCTGGCCGTCTATATTGCCGGGCTGGCCCGCCGGTCGCCATGGGCGATGCGACGCAGTTTCTATGTCCTGTGCGTCTGGTACGGGACGCAGCGTTTTGTCTGGGAATTTCTCAAGCCCTATCCAACCCTGACGGGACCGTTCAATCTGTTCCACCTGATCAGCGTCGCGCTGATCGTCTATGGCGTGGTGATGTATGGACGGGACCTCCGGCGCGCTGACCCCGATGGCGGAGATCACGCCGCGCAAGATCGCGCCCTATCTGTTCCACGGCCAGACCACGAGCCTGTGTGAGGTCTGCTACGGCCTGGTCCCGACCAAGATCCTGATCGAGGACGACAAGGTCTTCTACCAGAAGCGTTGCCGCGAACACGGGGTGCAGAAGACGCTGATCGCCGATGACGTCGCCTACTGGAAGGGCCAGAAGGACTGGCTGAAGCCCGGCGACCGGCCGTTTTCGCCGCAGACCCGCACCGATCACGGCTGTCCCTGGGACTGTGGCCTGTGCCCCGACCACGAACAGCATTCCTGCCTCGCCATCATCGAGATCAACGAGGCCTGCAACCTGACCTGTCCGGTCTGTTTCGCCGATTCCTCGGTGAAGCGGGAGGGGCATCGATCGCTGGCCGAGATCGAGGCCATGCTGGACGTGCTGGTGGCGTCCGAAGGCGAGCCGGACCTGGTGCAGCTGTCAGGCGGCGAGCCGACCATCCATCCGCAGTTCTTCGAGATTCTCGATGCGGCGAAGCGGCGACCGATCCGGCATCTGATGATCAACACCAACGGCCTGCGCATTGCGCGCGAGCCGGCCTTCGCCGAGCGGCTGGCTGAATACGCCCCGGCGTTCGAGGTCTATCTGCAGTTCGACAGCCTGAAGCGCGAGGCCCTGATGGACCTGCGCGGGGCCGACCTGCGGGCGATCCGGGTGGAGGCCCTGGAGGCGCTGGAGCGGGTCGGACTGTCGACCACCCTGGTGGTGACGCTGAAGAAGGGGGTCAATGACGACGAGATCGCCGACATCGTCCGCTTCGCCCTGACATGGCGCTGTGTGCGCGGCGTGACCTTCCAGCCGATCCAGGACGCCGGCCGCAACGACGGCTTCGATCCGAAGACGCACCGTATCGTCCTGACCGAAGTCCGCCGCCGGATCGCCGAGGCCGGGGTGTTCGCCCTCGAGGACCTGATCCCCCTGCCCTGCAATCCGGACCAGATCTGCATCGGCTACGGTCTGCGCGACGGGGAGAAGGTCGTGCCCGTGACCTCGCTGATCCCGCGCGAGCTGCTGGTGGCGGCGGCGCCCAATACGGTGACCTTCGAGGCCTATCCCGAGCTGCAGAAGCGGGTGTTCGACCTGCTGTCCCTGTCGACGGCCCAGACCGACACCTCGGACAAGCTGTCGGCCCTGCTGTGCTGCCTGCCCGAGGCCGCCGTGCCGCAGTCGGTCGGCTATGCGGATACTTTCCGGGTGGTCGTGTCGCAGTTCCTGGACCGGTTCAATTTCGACATCGGTACGGTCAAGCGGTCCTGCGTCCATTTCGTCCAGCCGGATGGACAGATCATTCCATTCGACACCTACAACACCTTCTACCGCCCGGGCGCACCGGGCGCACAGGCCTTGGCGAGGGGGAGAATGGCGCGATGACACATGACGGTGAACGCGGTCCTGCGGTGCGGTTTTTCGGCTGGCTGCTGATGGGGATCGGGGGTCTGATCGCCCTGACCGCCGGTGCCTGCTCGCTGGTCTTTCTGGTTTCGATGCTGAGCAGCAGCGGCGACGGCCTTGACGGACTGGTCAGCGCGCTCGGTCTCCTGCTGCTTTTCGGCGGCGTACCCATAGCCGTCGGTCTGGCACTGATCTTCGCCGGGAGGGCGATCAGCCGGCCCAGGGTCACCAGACGGGATTGACCTCGGCCTCGCGGCACACCTCCCCCGGCCGCGCTCGACGCCGCCGCCGGGCAGCCACCAATCGTGCGGCCAGGTGTGTCCGGCCAGCAGGACGCGCCCCTCGGACCCGACAGCCATGCCGCGGCTCATCCGCGATCAGGCGAAGAACAGCGGGTGTGTGAAGGGCCCGATGCGGGTGCGCCACGTCGTCATGGGGCGACGATAAGCCGTCGTACGTTCTTGAACAGCGGACCGAGGGCCTTTATTGGCAGGCCCAACAAGGAGCGTTTCCATGCTGGCCCTCTACATCATTCTCGGCTTCGTCGCCGTTCTGGCCCTGATCAACTTCGTCGAGTTCGGCCAGGTTGACTGACGGTCCCGACCGACCCTTCGGGCGGGCCGGTGCCGCGCTCGTCACGGGCGGCGGCAAGCGGATCGGGCGCGCGATCGCGCTTGAGCTGGCCCGTGCGGGCTTCGATGTCGTCATCCACTACCGATCGTCCGGTGAGGCGGCCGAGGCCGTGGCCGACGAGATTCGCGCCCTGGGACGCCGGGCCGCCACCGTGAAGGCCGATCTCGGCCTCGAGACGCAGGTGCGGACGCTGGTGCCCGCCGCGGTCGATGCCATCGGCGGACCGCTGACCGTGCTGGTCAACAATGCCTCGGTGTTCGAGGACGATCGGGTGGGGACCCTGGGCCGCGAGACCTGGGACGCCCATATCGAGACCAATCTGCGCGCGCCGATCGTCCTGGCCGAGGCCTTCGCGGCCCAGGCCCCGGATGGGTCGTCCATCATCAATCTGCTGGATCAGCGGGTGCTCAAGCCCGATCCGCGCTTCATCTCCTACGCCCTGTCACGGAACGGCCTGTGGTGGGCGACGCGGACCCTGGCCCAGGCCCTGGCACCGCATATCCGGGTCAATGGCGTCGGCCCGGGCCCCACCCTGCCCTCGGTGCACCAGACCGCAGCGGAGTTCGAGGCCGAGGCCCAGGCCGTGCCCCTGCAACGCGCCGGCAGCCCGGAAGCGGTCGCCTCGGCGGTGCGCTGGCTGGTGGACGCCGAACTGGTGACGGGCCAGATGATCGCCGTCGACGGCGGCCAGCATCTCGCCTGGCACACGCCGGACATCGTGGAGTAGGCCGTGAGCGTAACCCCCCTGCCCCTGACGGGAGCCGGTGCCCCCCGACTGGAGGGGCTGACGGTGTTCGTGCGCGGCCTGACGCTGGAGGCCGGGATCGGCATCCATGATCACGAGCTGGGGCGGCTGCAGCGGCTGGTCATCGATGTGACGCTGGATCTGTCGCCGGTGCCGATCGAACGTCTGGGCGATACGGTCAACTACGAGACCGTGGCCGCCGCCGCGCGGGCCATCGCCTCCGAAGGCCATGTCGGACTGGTCGAGACCTTTGCCCAGCGTCTGGCCACGGCCTGCCTGAACGACAGCCGCGTGCGGCGGTGCAGCGTCCGGATCGAGAAGCCGGGCGCACTGCAGGGTGCCGCGGCGGCGGGCTGCGAGGTCGCGCTGTCGCGCTGACGGGCGGCCCTGACTGGGCGGTTGCGCGTGACGCGAGGGGCCGTCATTACTTGGACCTGACGACAAGGACCCGTTGATGGCCGAACCGGGCGATCCCTCGAATTCTGATGATCATGACGACCTGATCGGTTTCGCCTCGCCGGCGTCGCTGCAGGGCCGTACGCGCGCGCCGGTCCCGGAAGATGCGCCGACACCGGAAACAATCGCGGAGCCCGACCCGGAGCTGCCCCGGTTGGCGGAGCCGGAAGCGGAACCGCCCGGGCCCGAGACGGAGCCGGACCTGTTCGACACGCCGACCGTGCGGACATCGCCCCCCGCAGGCCCCGAACCGGAGTCCGCCCTTGCCGCGTCCGCGCCGGAACCGGCCGGGACGACCGCGCCGCCGGCCAGGCCCCGAACCGCGTTCGAGCCCACGCCCGGGCCCCGTACGCGCCGCCGCCGCCGCGACCCGGGCGCAGACCTGCCGGGTGGCGGCATGGGGCTGTATGCCGTCTATGCCCTGATCCTGTTCGCGGTGCCGACCATGGGCGTGTCGGCGGCGATCGGACTGTTGGCCGTGACCGGCCGGGCGGGGCCGGGCGACCCGTTGTCGTCCTCGCACTTCATCTATCAGCAGCGCACCCTGTGGGCCGCTGCCGTTGCGACCGTGGCAGGCCTGATTCTTCTGGCGGCACCGTTCGCCCTCGGCGTGCCGATCCTGTTCCTTCTGGCGCTGTGGCTGGTGCTTCGTGGCGCTTCAGGCGTCTGGGCCCTCAAGTCCGGCCGCGCGATCGCCGATCCGCGCGGCTGGTGGATCTGACGGAGACTGAGCCGATGGCCGATGCGAAAACCGGGTCGAACCGGGAACCCACCTACGGCCCGGGCCATGAGTCCGAGGGCAAGCCGGCGGCCCTGATCGCCTGGGGCCTGTACATCCTGTCCCTGCCCAGCGCCAATCTGCTGGTCATCGTCGGCCTGATTGTCGCCTATGCCGGTCGCAGCGGGTCCAGCGGCCTGTCCCGCGCCCATATCGATGCCCAGATCAGCCTGTTCTGGTCGGTCTTCTGGTGGACGATCCTGTTGTGGGCCGCCATCGGCATCTGCGGGGTCAGTTTCCTGGCCGCCCCGGCGACCGGCATCGTCCTGATCCCCCTCGGTCTGCTCCTGGGTCTGGGCCTGCTGTTGCTGACCGTCTGGTTCACGATCAGGAGCATCATCGGACTGATCCGTCTGGTCGGCGACGAAGCCCCTTGAAGGGGCTCGACCGGCTGGATTGACATTTCGCCGGTCGCTCCGGGAACGGCCGGATCAGCCTCGTGTTGGTGCCATGACCCCTGTTCGACGCAAGGAAGCGTGCCCATGACCGAGTTCCGCGACGTTCGCGCCGATCAGAGGTTCGAGCAGGGGTTCGCCGACGCCGGGGGCGAGATGCGCACCGTTTTCGCCGACTATGCGGTCCGGGGATCCACGCGGGTCATCCTGCACGTCGAGGCCGATCCGGCCTTGCGCGGCTCGGGCGCGGCGAGCCGGTTCATGCAGGCGCTGGCCGAACATGCGCGTGCAGGGCAGCTGCGCCTCGAACCGCGTTGCAGCTACGCCGTCGCCTGGATGAAGCGGCATCCGGAGTTCAAGGACGTGACCGCCTGAGACACAGGCGACGGGATTGTCACCGGCTGCCGGCACCGTCGCCGACTGTCCAGGACGGGGTGCCTCGGACTGGCTCATTCAGAAGCCTATGGAGCCTCCGGGCGTGGCCACGCATTGTGATCCTCGACGACACGGAGCCGCCGCATGACTGACCTCGACCTGTCTTCCGTGAGCGCCGTCGCCGGGCCGCTGCAGACCTGGGTCCTGCCCGCCCTGCTGGGTCTGGGCCTGGCCTCGGCGACGGGACTGCGCACCTTCCTGCCGTTGCTGATGCTGGCCCTGGCCGCCCGGTTCGAGATGTTCGGCGTGCGGCTGATCGACCAGATGGACTGGCTGGTCTCGTGGCCCGCCATCGCCGCCCTGACCACGGCGACCGTGGCCGAGTTCGCCGGCGACAAGGTGCCGGCGATCGATCATGCGCTGAATGCGGTCGGCTATGTCACCCGGCCGGTCGCCGGCGCGGTCGCCGCGGGCAGCGTGTTCTGGGGTGTGGACCCGGCGGCGGCGGCCATCGCCGGCCTGATCGTCGGCGCGCCGGCGGCGCTGGCCTTCAATGCGGCGCAGACCGGGGTCCGCGTGGGCTCGACCGCCACGACGGGCGGGCTGGGCAATCCGGTGGTGTCGCTGATCGAGGACGTGCTGGCCTTTCTCACCGTGATCGTGGCCTTCCTTGCCCCGATCCTGATTCCGATCGTCCTGATCGGGCTGGCGATCGTGGTCTTCCGGCTGGCGCGGCGCATTCGCGACCGCAACGACCCCCGGCCGACCTAGAGGATACGGCCGACGATGGCCTTCAGGGTCTCGGCCCTGGCGGGCAGGTCCGAAGACAGTCGGCCCGCCAGTTCACGGGCCCCGACCGGATAGGCGTCGCCGCCTTCGGCAATCTCCCTGGCCATCACAGCGGCCTGCATCAGGACCCGCTCCAGCGCCTCGACCTGTTCGACGGCCAGGGCGCGGGCTTCCAGTTGCAGCCGTTTGACGCGTCCAGAGGTCGTCTCCGGCGCACGCATCAGGTCATAGATTTCGGACTCGGCGGACACCAGGCGCAGGTCGGCTTTGCCGTTGGGGATCTTGATCATGGATAGCGTCTCCTGACGCGATCAATGCGAAGCGGTGCCGTGGTGTTCCCCCGTCAGGCGAGCCGGGCACCACATCGGCGCGGGCTGTGACTCCGTTGCATCAGGCCGCCTCGCCGCGCCGCTCCAGCCGGGCCTCGGCCTCGCGAACCGCGTCCACGGCCTGGTCCACGACCTCCAGTCCCGCACCGGGGCGGATAGCCTCGACGGTCAGGATGCGCCGGAAGGCCCGGGCCCCGGCGCGGCCGTGCATCACGCCGAGCATATGGCGGGTCATGGCCGCCAGATGGACCCCCTCGGCCAGGCGGGCGGCCATATAGGGACGATAGCGGTCGACGGCGGCAAAGGCGTCCACATCGGGCGTCGTCGCGCCGTACAGGCGGCGGTCGGCCTGACCCAGAATCGCCGGCTCGTGATAGGCGGCGCGGCCCAGCATGACACCGTCGAGGGCGACGCCGTCACCATCGTCCAGATGCGCCTCGGCTGCGTCCAGTGAGGTGATCCCGCCGTTGATCGAGATCGACAGATGCGGCCGCTCGCGCTTGAGCCGGCGCACCAGCGCATAGTCCAGCGGTGGCACGTCGCGGTTCTCTTTCGGCGACAGGCCCTTCAGCCAGGCCATGCGGGCGTGGACGATGAAGGTGTCGATCCCTGCGGCGGCGCAGGCGTCGACGGTCGCGAACAGCGACACGGACGGATCCTGATCGTCGACGCCGATGCGGCATTTGACCGTCGCCGGCACATCGACGGCCCCCTTGATCGCCGACATACAGTCGGCGACCAGCGACGGCTCGCGCATCAGGCAGGCCCCGAACCGGCCGGACTGGACCCGGTCGGAGGGGCAGCCGACGTTCAGATTGATCTCGTCGTAGCCGAAGGCGGCCCCGATGCGGGCGGCCTCGGCCAGCTGGTCGGGGTCGGAACCGCCCAGCTGCAGGGCCACCGGATGTTCGACCGCATCGAAGCCCAGCAGCCGCTGGTGATCGCCGTGCAGGATCGCCGGGGCCGTGACCATCTCGGTGTACAGAACGGCGCGGGTCGTCAGGGCGCGATGGAACGCCCGGCAGTGCCGGTCGGTCCAGTCCATCATCGGCGCGATCGAAAGACGGCGGTTCATCGGGCGCGGGCTCTACACCAAAGCGGCGGCGGAGGCGACCTTCAGGCCACGGTCTTCTGCCGCCCCTCCTCCTCCAGCGCCTCGGCGGCCTCCTCATTGAGGGCCTGACCCTCGCGCCGGGGCTTGACGTAGGGCTCGGGCCGGGGCGTGACCGCATTGCCCCGCATCAGGGCGCGGCCGGCCTGCAGGCCGCCCGACAGTTGCAGGGTGAACCGTTCCTCGTCGCGGCGGCGGACATCCTCGACGGTCTCGCGGGCCTGATCCCCGGTGAAGCCCAGATCGATCAGAACCTGATAGCCGAACACCAGGGCACTCTCGAAGGTCTCGCGGATCTGATACTCGACGCCCGCATTGACCAGCCGGATGGAATGCCCACGGTCGTAGGCGCGGACGAACAATTTGGTCAGGGGGAAGGCCTCCTTGACCACGGCCACGATCTGGTCGGCGGCCTCGGCCTTGTCGACGCAGACGAGAATGGTCTCGGCGGTTGCGGCCCCGGACGCCCGCAAGACGTCCAGGCGCGAGCCGTCGCCGTAATAGACCTTGAAGCCGAATTTGCCGGCCGCCTGGATCATCTCGATGTCCATGTCGATGATGGAGACGTCGACGTCGCGGGCCAGAAGAGGCTGGGACACGACCTGGGCGAAGCGACCGAAGCCGATGATCAGAACGCGTTCGCGCAGGTTTCTCGCATGGTCGACGCCCTCGGCGTCTTCCACGGACAGCGTCTCATCCGGCCGCAGCCGGTCCGCCAGCATGACCCGCAGCGGCGTCAGGGCCATCGACAGGATGACGATGGCGGACAGGATGGCCGCGGTCCGGGCGTCGAAAAGGCCGACGGCAAAGGCGGTGGAATACAGGACGAAGGCGAACTCTCCGCCCTCGCCCATCAAGGCGGCGCGCAACAGGCCCTCGCCGTGCTTCTGCTTCAGCCGCGCGACCGCATAGACCGCGACCATCTTGGCGGTCATGAAGGCCGCCAGACCGCCCAGCACCCAGGCCCAGTCGGCCACCACGACCCGCAGGTCCAGCGACATGCCGACGCTGAGGAAGAACAGGCCCAGCAACAGGCCCCGGAACGGCTCGACATCGGCTTCGAGCTGGTGCCGGAAGGTCGATTCCGACAGCAGGACGCCGGCCAGGAAGGCTCCCATGGCCATGGACAGCCCGCCGAGGTTCATCGCCCAGGCTGCCCCGAGGACGACCAGAAGCGCGCCCATGGTCATGACCTCGCGACCGCCATAGCGCGCCAGCAGGCGGAAGAAGGGATTGACCACCCAGCGCCCGGCCACAAAGACCAGCGCCACGGCCCCGATCGCAAGGCCGATGGTCATCCAGATCGGATAGCCGGTTTCGACCGCCGCGCCGTAGGCACTGGCCAGAACCGCGACCAGCGCCAGCAGCGGCACGATGGCCAGATCCTCGAACAGCAGGATGGAGACGATGCGCTGGCCCGGCGGGTCCGCATTCTCGTTCCGCTCTTCCAGCAACTGCATGACGATGGCCGTGGACGACAGGGCGAAGCCGAAGCCGGCGATCAGCGCGGCGTACCAGGCCAGCCCCGCCAAGATCGCCAGTCCGGTCAGCAGAACCGCACAGGCCAGAACCTGCACGGCCCCCAGGCCGAAGATATCCTTGCGCAGGCTCCACAACCGCGCGGGTCGCATCTCCAGGCCGATGATGAACAGGAACATGACGACGCCGAGCTCGGCGACGTGCAGAACCGACTCCGGATCGCGCACGATCCCCAGCACCGACGGGCCGATCAGCAGGCCGGCGGCGAGATAGCCGAGGACCGAGCCGAGGCCGAAGCGCCTGAACAGGGTCGCCGCCACGACCATGGCGGCCAGCAGGGCCACGGCGTGGCCCAGTCCCATGCTGGTCGTCTCGTGCATGCCGGTCCCCCTGTGGCGCGAGCGGCGATAGTGGGGGGTGATGCGCCGTTGCGCCACCCCGCGGTTGTCGAACCTGACCCGCCGAGAGCGCCACAGTTTCGCCCGAGACGGGCTGGCCTCATGCCCTTCCGAAACCCCGAGGGAGATGATCCGATGTCCGTCATTGCGCTGAAGAAGGGGCTGGTCACCGCCCTGAGCGTCGCCCTGATTTCTCCCGGAGCGCCCGTTGCGATGGCGCAGTCCGGCGGGCACACGATCGATCCCGACAAGCCGTCGGACGGAGTCGTCTCGCCGGCGGCCTGCGCGCCGTTCGGCTTCGTCGTGCCCGATCGTACGAGAGTGGATAACGTGGTCGTGACAGGCTCGCGCATCAACGCCGGTGCGGTCCCGGGCGGTCCGCCCCCGCCACCTCCCGTGCCAACGGCACCGCCGCCGCCGCCCCCACCGCTGCCCGCCCCGGCCTATGTTCCGCCTCCGCCGGGCGTCGCGGTGCCAGAAGCGTCGCGCCGCGCGGACCGGATGGCCTCTGTGTCCCCCGTGATCGTCGGCCAGCCCCCGCAGCCCGATACCGAACGCTATCCCGACGCCACGCCGAACCCGGTGCATCGCGTCGCCGACGAGCCGGTCTCGACCTTCTCGATCGACGTCGACACGGCCAGCTATTCCAATGTGCGGCGCTTCATCGACGAGGGCAGGGCCCCGCCCGCGGATGCCGTGCGGGTCGAGGAGATGATCAACTATTTCGACTATGGCTACGCCCGCCCGACCTCGGCCGGCCGGCCGTTCGAAATCAGCACGGCGGTCGCGGCCTCGCCCTGGTCGGCGGGACGGCAGATCGTGCACATCGGCCTGCAGGGCTATGAGCTGCCGGAGACCGAACGCAGGCCGCTGAACCTCACTTTCATGGTCGATGTGTCGGGCTCGATGCAGACGCCTGACAAGCTGGCCCTGGCCAAGAAGTCGATGAACCTGATCATCGACCGGCTGCGACCGCAGGACCGGGTGGCGGTGACCTTCTATGCCTCCGATGTCGGCACGGCGGTGGGCCCGACGCCCGGCGACCAGAAGCTGAAGCTGCGCTGCGCCGTGGAGACGCTGAACGCCGGCGGCTCGACCGCCGGGGCGCAGGGGATGGTCAATGCCTATCAACAGGCCGAGGCCGCCTTCGGGCGCGACAAGGTCAACCGCATCCTGATGTTCACCGACGGCGACTTCAACGTCGGGGTCACCGATGACCAGCGGATCGAGGATTATGTCGCCGGCAAGCGCGGCACCGGCATCTATCTGTCGGTCTATGGCTTCGGGCGCGGCAACTATCAGGACGCGCGGATGCAGACGATCGCCCAGGCCGGCAACGGCGTGGCGGCCTATGTGGACGATCTGGGCGAAGCGCGCCGCCTGTTCGGCCCGGCCTTCGACCGGGGAGCCTTCCCCATCGCCGACGACGTCAAGATCCAGGTCGAGTTCAACCCGGCCCGGGTCAGCGAATACCGGCTGATCGGCTATGAGACCCGCCTTCTGAACGAGGCGGACTTCAACAACGACAGCGTCGACGCGGGCGAGGTGGGGTCCGGGGCCTCGGTTACGGCCCTGTACGAGATCACACCGGTGGGCGGGCCCAGCCAGATGGGCGAGCGGCGCTATCCCGAGAACCGCAACAGTGTGGGCACGGGCGGCGGCGATCCCGACGGCGAGGTCGGTTTCGTCCAGGTGCGCTACAAACTGCCTGGCGAGCGGGACTCGCGGGTGATGCAGCAGGTGCTGTCCAACGCGGGCGGCGACCGGGTCAGCGCCCGGCCGCCGGAAAGCACGCGCTGGGCCATGGCCGTGGCCGCCTTCGGCCAGAAGCTGCGCGGCGATCCGTGGATGGCGGACGGCTTTGGCTGGAACGACATCCTCGAACAGGCGCAGGGCGCGCGCGGCGAGGATCCCTACGGCGACCGGGCTGAGTTCGTGCAGATGATCCGGGCGGCGCAGGGGTTGCCGGCAAGGACGGTGCCTTAAAACGATCCGGTCATCCCGGCGAAAGCCGGGATGAGCGGAGTAGAGTGTGCCTCGCGGAGACTCCCGCTAGGCTTGGCGCGTGACCGAAACCCTCTCCCCCCAAACCGCCCGGCGCATCGCCCTGGCCGCCCAGGGGTTCGGCCGCGCCCAGCCGGCGGCCCCCGGCCGCAGCCATGTCCGCGACATCGCCCGGAAGCTGGGCGTCATCCAGATCGACAGCGTCAATGTCGTCACGCGGACCCACTATCTGCCCGGCTTCTCGCGGCTGGGGGACTATCCGCGCGCAGCGCTGGAGACCGAGGCCTGGGGGGCGCGCCCCGGCCTGTTCGAATACTGGGGACACGAGGCGTCGCTGTTGCCGCTCGAGACCCAGCCGCTGTTGCGCTGGCGCATGGAGCGGGCGCGCGGCGGGGCGATGTGGACCGGCCTGTCGCGGTTCGGCCGCGAGAAGCGGGACTATATCGACGGCGTCCTGGCCGAGATCGAACGGCGCGGGCCGGTGACCGGCGGCGACTTCGCCACCGGCCCTCGCGGCGCGCCGGGCTGGTGGTCCTGGTCGGACGGCAAGCGGGCGCTGGAGTGGCTGTTCTGGGCCGGGATGATCACCACGAAGACGCGCAACGGCTTCGAGCGCGTCTATGACCTGACCGAACGCGCCCTGCCCGCCCGGATCATCGACCTGCCGACGCCGACCGAGGTGGATGCCCAGCGCGAACTGGTCCGGATCTCGGCGCGGGCCATGGGCGTGGCCACGGCGGCGGACCTGCGGGACTATTTCCGCCTGCCCCTGGCCGATGCGCGGGACCGCGTGGCGGAGCTGGTCGAGGCGGGTGAACTGACGCCCGTCGCGGTGAAAGGCTGGCGGCAGCCGGCGTATCTGGCCGCCGGGGCGAAGGCCCCGCGCAAGGTCACGGGCGCGGCCCTGCTGTCGCCGTTCGACAATCTGATCTGGACCCGCGACCGCACCGAGCGGCTGTTCGGCGTGAAGGTCCGGCTGGAGATCTACACCCCGGCCCACAAACGGGCCCATGGCTACTACGTCCTGCCCTTCCTCGAGGACGAGGCGATCACCGCGCGGGTGGACCTGAAGTCGGATCGAAAGGCCGCGACCCTGCTGGTTCAGGCGGCCTGGCGCGAGCCGGACGCGACGGCGGACACTCCGGCGCGGCTGGCGGCGGCGCTGCGGCGGATGGCCGGCTGGCTGGGGCTGGAGAGGGTCGAGATTGTGGGCAAGGGCGACCTGGCGGAGGCGCTGGAGGGGGCGTTGGAGGACGCGCTGTTCAAATCGCCAACTCTTGCGAGAGACTCCACCCAAGGTTAGGCTGAGCAGCAAGGACAGGGCGCTGTGAATGCTGCTTGAATCCGTCTTTCTGCTGACTCTGGCCTCACAAGGCGGGACGTGCGCCGCAGCGCTGGCGGCGGCCCCGCATTACGCCGCCTGCGCCGAGGGCCGCTCAGGCACCTCCTTGTCGGCCACCCAAGAAGGAGCAGACCTCTTGCTCGCCCGGGCCGAGGCGGCCGCGCCACGGTTCAGGCATCATTTCGCGGAGGACCCGGCACCCTATCTTGTCTTCTATTTCGAGGACGAGCCTCCGCTAGGGGCCCTGCGGGATGCGGGCTTTGCCACCGTTCTGGCGTGGCCGTCTCCGGCCAAGCTAGGTGAGCTCTTGTCGGCAGCGCTCCGGCAGAATGCGCTGGCCCAAGGCGGCGGAGGCGCGCTTTCGGAGGAGGCCGAGGCCGCGCTGCGGCTGCAGACGGCCGCAGTGCTGGCGTCGCAGGAGATGAAGCAGGAAGGCATCCTCTCCCATGAACTGGGCCATATTTGGTATGAGGCGGCCTTCTGGCGCGACAGCGACAGCACCCCGGACGGCTACGGCACCCCGGCCCCGGACTGGCTGGACGAAACCGCAGCCGTCCTGACGGAAGGCGATACCCTCGGGGAGAGCCGGCGCAGGCTGTTTGCAGAGGGCTGGACAGTGCTGGAGCCGAGCAGCCGTTCGGCCTCGTCGGCGATCGGAGACCTCGGCCATTTCCTGCAGAGGCGGCACCCTTCGCAGGTCCAGGCGACGGCACCGAGCGACGCGGCCGCGGCCACTTCTGTTACCGCCACCGTCAGGGTGCGGAGCGGACCCAGCGCCAGTGAGGCCTATTACAATCAGGTCCGGGTGTTCGCTGACTATATGATCGCTCGCACGGGCGACGCGGCGGTCTTCTCGGAAATCAGTCGCGTCGTGGCCGCAGGCACGGACTTCGAGGCCTGGCTCGGCTCGCAAACGCGGTACCCGACCCTGCCCCGGACGGTTCCCGACGTTCAGGCGGATTGGGCTTCGTGGATCGACGGCGGGGCTGTCACACCTCGAACTTCACCCCCTGCGCCAGCGGCAGTTCGCGACTGAAATTCACCGTCTGGGTCTGGCGGCGCATATAGGCCTTCCAGGCGTCCGAGCCGGACTCGCGCCCGCCGCCGGTGTCCTTCTCGCCCCCGAAGGCCCCGCCGATCTCGGCTCCGCTCGGGCCGATGTTGACGTTGGCGATGCCGCAGTCGGATCCCCAGGCCGACAGGAAGGCCTCGGCCTCGCGCACGCTGTCGGTGAAGACGCAGGAGCTCAGGCCCTGGGGCACGGCATTCTGCATCGCCACGGCCTGATCGAAGTCGGACCAGGTCAGGACGTAGAGGATCGGAGCGAACGTCTCGTGCTGGACCACCGCCGACTGGGCCGGCATGCGGATGATGGCAGGGCGGACATAGACGCCGTCCCGTTCCACACGGTCGCCACCGACCTCGATGTTGCCGCCCTGTGTGACGGCTTCGGCCAGCGCGGTCTTGAAGCCCTGGGCCGCCGCCTCGTCGATCAGCGGGCCGACCAGGACCCCGTCCTCGCGCGGATCACCGACGGGCAGGGTCTGGTAGGCCGCCCTGAGGCGCGCGATCAGGCCGTCGGCGATGCTCTCGTGAACCAGCAGTCGGCGCAGGCTGGTGCAGCGTTGACCGCAGGTGCCGACGGCCGAGAAGGCGATCGCGCGCACCGCCATGTCGAGGTCGGCGCTGGGCGTCACGATCATGGCGTTGTTGCCGCCGAGCTCGAGCAGGCTGCGGCCGAGGCGGGCGGCGACGGTCTGGGCCACGGCCTTGCCCATGCGGGTCGAACCGGTGGCCGAGACGAGGGCGATGCGCGGGTCCGCGGTCAGGGTCTCCCCGACCTCGCGACCGCCGATCGCCAGCTGCGACAGACCCTCGGGCGCGTCTCCGAAGCGCGCCACGGCCCGGTCGAATATGGCCTGGGTGGCCAGCGCCGTCAGCGGTGTCTTTTCGGACGGCTTCCAGATCACCGGATCGCCGCAGACCAGCGCCAGACAGGCGTTCCACGCCCAGACCGCAACGGGGAAGTTGAAGGCCGAGATGACCAGCACCGGGCCCAGCGGCTGCCAGGTCTCGCGCATGTGGTGGCCGGGGCGTTCGGAGGCGAGGGTGAGACCGTACAGCTGGCGCGACAGGCCGACGGCGAAGTCGCAGATGTCGATCATCTCCTGGACCTCCCCCAGGCCCTCGGAGACGATCTTGCCGGCTTCCAGCGTGACCAGCCGGGCCAGATCGTCCTTCGACGCGCGCAGTTCCTCGCCCAGCAGGCGGACCAGTTCACCGCGACGGGGGGCGGGAACACGCTTCCACGCATGGAAGGCGGCCACCGAGCGGGCCGCAAGGCCGTCGAGATCGGGAGCCTGGATCAAGTCGCCCGCGCTCGACCCGTCGATCGGCGAGCGGGTCGGCAGGGAGCCGCCCCAGACGGCGTCGTCCACGCCCAGCCGCTTCAGGATGGCCCTTGCCTCATTCGCCGCCGTCATCATCGCTCTCCGGTTCGAGCGAGCGGCATAACGGCAGAGCCGGACAAACGAAAGGCCGCCCCGTCGCCGGGGCGGCCTTCCTCTTCACGGCGCGCTGCCTACCATCGGTCGCGGCGTTCCTGACGCAGCATCACCTCGATGCGGTCCAGCCGGTCGCTGAGCGCCGCATACTCGTGACGACTCAGGCCATCGCGGCCGTAGCGCCACTCCAGGCTGCGGTACTGCTGCATCTCCCAACCCAGTCGCCGGGCCTCGCCGCGGCTGACGCGGCCGTTGTAGGCGACACGGTTGATCCGCTGCTCCAGACGCTGGGCCCGAACCTGAAGCGCGTTGCCATAGCCGTAACCGCGGTCATGGCGGTCGCCGCGGTCATAGCCGTAGCCGCGGTCGTAGCCCTGGGCGTAGCCGGGCGAGCCGACGCCGACGGAGAAGGTCACGTTCTGGGCCAGCACCGGCGTGGCCGTCATGACCGCCGTCGCCGCAAGCGTGGAAAGCAGGGCCTTCCGGATCATGGCGGTTTTCATGGTCTTGTTCCTCATCGTTCCGATCCGAAGCGGACCGTGGGCGCAGGAAACCACGCGGCCGCTGACACGATCCTGAGGGCCCTGTTGTCTGGCAGTCAGCTAGCTGAACGGGAACCGGCGGCCGGTGCGGGGGTTTTCACGACAGCCCCACCGCAGGAGAGACCCCGATGAAAATTCGTGACGTCATGAGCAAGGATGTCCAGGTCGCCCGTCCCGGCGACACGGTCCAGGACATTGCCGCGCGGATGGCGGCCGGCGACTTCGGCTTCATGCCCGTGGCCGACGGTGACACGCTGATCGGGACGATCACCGACCGGGATCTGGTGATCCGGGCGCTGGCGCAGGGGGCCGCCCCCAGCGCGCCGGTGGTGGAATACATCACCCGCGATCCGCACACCGCCTTCGCCGACGACGACCTGAAGACCGTCCTGGACGCCATGGGCACGAACCAGATCCGCCGCCTGCCGGTTCTGGACAAGGACAGCCGTCTGGTCGGCGTCGTCTCGCTGGGCGATCTGTCGACCCGGGTGAAGGAAAAATACGCCGGCGAGGCGCTGGAAGAGATTTCCCGCACCTGACGCCTGGCCAGGGCAATGCGGACGTTTACGCCCGCTTCACCCTGTCGCGGAACCGGCTGTTCACTCGCCCCGGGGCATCCTGACGGTTGAAGATCAGGAGAGGCCTGTGGCGCGCGCACAATTCCAGAAGGGCCAGAAGGTCTGGGTCGAATGCGTCGGCGCATGGGCCCAGATCGAGAAGGTCCAGCCCGTCTGGGCCAAGGGGTTCGAGGAACCCGTCCGTGTCACCTATGACGTCGGCCTCGGGCGGGAGTTCCTCGGCCACGAACTGCTGCTGCCGACCGAGGATCCCGCCACCCACCAGGGCGAGACGTGGCGGCTGATGCGCGCCCGCAACAAATGGCAGACCGCCGACGACTGTCCGCATCATCCCTTCCCGGGCACCTATCCCGTGGTCGTGACCGACAAGGCCGACTGGGGCGGCTGGCGCGTACCCGGCGCGGAATATGACCGCGACCCCGACCAGATCGAATGCCAGGCCCGGCTGATCGCGGCGGCACCCCGGCTTATGGCCCTGGCCGAGCGCCTGCTGTCCTCGGTCGACGAGGCCCCGGACGACGCGCCCCCCGAACTGAGGGAACTCGCCCGCGAAGCGCGCTCCGTCCTGAAAACCGTCACGGACGTGCTGGGTTCGCCGACGAACGCCGCAAGCGCGGCCGGACCGCGCGAGACACGCGCCGCCTGAAACCGTTGATCGTTCCCAACCAAGGCTCGACAGGAATCCGCGACGCAGCCTAGATTCCCGGGATCGTCGTCGATTTGTCGGGAGAGCGCCTTGCGGGGCAACGAGCGCCGCATAACCAGCGAAGGACGGCGTTCGGCGGACCGGCGCAGAAGCGTGCCGCCTTGGGTCCGCATCGGCCTGCTGACCGTTACCCTGGCCGTAGCAGCCTATGTGCTGTTGTTCGCGCGCGAGATTGCCCGCCCCGGCCAGGAGGCGGATGCCCTGCGCCTGAGCGCCGTGGACCGTGAGGCGCGCATCCTGGCCCTGGACCTCGAAACCCGGATCGCGCCGGTCCAGCTCGCGGTGCGAGTCGCCGCCCGAAGCGGCGAGACAACCGCGCAAATGCTGCAGGCCGCCAGCACCGCGGCGCCGGACGGCGCATTCGCCGTGCTCAACGCCGACGGGCGGGCCGCGGCCGTCACGGGTGCCGAGGCCGGTGCCTTCGCTGCGGCTCCCGGCCAGCCGCAGCTGTCCCGCAGCGGCCGGGCCGTGCTGGTCTCAAGCCCGCTGTCGGGCGGGCGCCGACTGGTCGGCCGCGCGGCGCTGCCGACCCTCGAGCCTCAGGACGACGTCAACCTGTCGATCCTGTCCGCACCCGACGTGGTGATGCTCAGCCCGCAGATGACCCCCGGCGACCTCGGCCTGCAGGCTGCGCCCGTGGATGCGAACGGCCGGGGCGTCACCCTGCGCGGCGGCAGTCGCGCCATTCGGCGCACCGGCGTGCCCGTCGGAGATACCGGCCTGATCGCCGTGGCCTCGACGCCGATCTCCGTCGGGGCCGGGGCCCTGCTCGACGACGTCTGGGTTCTGACGGCACCCGTCGGCATCGGGGCCTTCGTCGTCCTGATGGCCCTGCTGCTGCAACGTCGCCAGCAAGGCATCAGCCGCCAATGGGAAGCCTCGGAACAGCGCTTCCGTGGTGCCGTCGAGGCCACCGGCTGCGGCCTATGGGAGTGGGACACCGACAGCGACCTGGTGACCATATCCGAATACATGGCCAAGCTGATGGGGCTGGATCAGCGTGGAACGGTGTCCAGCGCGGACCTGCTGTCACGGATCCATCCCCGCTATCACGAGGCCGTGCTTCACGCGGTGCGTCAGGCCCAGATCTTCGGCACGTTCGACGTCAGCTTTCCGGTGCCGGACGCCGACGGCAAGGCCCGCTGGATCGACGCGAGGGGTCAGGCCCGCGGGGACCGCGGCGAGGAGGGCTTCACCCGCGTGCTGGGCGTGGCCCTGGACACGACCGAGGCCCGCCGGGCCAAGGCCCAGGCCCAGGCGGCCGAAAGCCGGCTTCGCGACGGCATCGAAAGTGTGTCGGACGCCTTTGTCCTGTTCGACCGCAACGGCCGGCTGATCCTGTCCAACCGGGCCTTCCAGGACGCCTTCGCCTTCGAGGACGGCGTGGTCCGGCGGGGGGCGTTCAAACAGGATCTGAACCGCATCGCCGCCCTTGCCATCACCTCGGACCAGCCGGCCACGGGTGGCCGTGCCGGTGCGCGCGAGGTCGAGCTGAATGACGGACGCTGGCTGCAGCTGGTCGAGCGGTTCACCTCGGACGGCGGTTCGGTCGTGACGGCGGCCGATATCACGGCCATCAAGCACAAGGAGGCCGAGCGCCAGCGGGCCAGCGAACGGCTGCATGTCACCATCACCGAGCTGGAAGACCGCGAGGAGCGGCTGTCCCTGCTGGCGCGGAAGTACGAAGTGGCCATGACCCGGGCCGAGGCTGCCAACCAGGCCAAGTCGGAGTTCCTGGCCAATATGAGCCACGAACTGCGGACCCCGCTCAATGCCATCAACGGCTTCTCGGAGATCATGGCGGGCGAGATGTTCGGTCCGCTGGGCGACCCGAAATACAAGGGCTATGCTGCCGACATCCTCAAGTCCGGGCAGCATCTGCTGAGCCTGATCAACGACATTCTCGACATGGCCAAGATCGAGGCCGGCAAGCTGACGCTGCACTATGAGGCCGTGTCGCTCAAGGACGTGGTCGAGGACGCGACGCGGTTGATGCGCGGCAAGATCGAGGAGGCCGGCCTGAAGCTGCTGGTCGATGCACCCGAGATGCCCGAGATCGATGCCGACTACAGGGGACTGAAACAGGTCGTCCTGAACCTGATCTCCAATGCCGTGAAATTCACGCCCGAGGGCGGCGACATCGTCGTGGCCCTGTCGCGCGAGGACGACGACCGGGTCCGGGTGGCGGTGACCGACACGGGCATCGGCATCGCGGAAAAGGATATGGACCGGCTGGCGCGACCGTTCGAACAGGTCGAGGGCCAGCACTCCAAGACCACGCAAGGGACCGGTCTCGGCCTCGCCCTGACCAAGTCGCTGATCGAACTTCATGGTGGAACGCTGAGCATCGCCAGCGAGCCCGGGCGCGGCACCACGGTCAGCTTCGTCTTGCCGGTCCGTCGGCCCGGCAGCGTCCGGACGGTTCAGGCCCGGGCGGCCTGAGGCCGGTCAGTTGGCCGGGGTCGAAGCGCGTGCGTCTGCCGCGCGGTGCCGGTCCTGGCGCACCCCGACGCGGCCACGGCGGGTCAGGATTTCCGACAAGGCCTTGCGGTCCCGGGTCTCCAGCGTGCCCAGGACAGCCACGGCGTCGCCTTCAAGACGGCTGCGCCCGCGCAGCTCCGCCTCGCGTGACTCAGCCAGCAGGGCCGTCACCCGGCCGCTGTCGAAGGCATCCGACGAAGCAATGCGGACCGCCTCGCGGCGCTTCTCGCGGGCTTCCTCGAAATCAGGCCGAACGGACAGGGCCGAGGCGCGCAGTGTGGTCCGCACGCGGTCACGCACCGCCGGATCGAGCTGGCCGACCAGCATCATGGGCGAGCCCGTGCGGGGCGGCCGACGCTGGGCGTCGACCTGGTGCTCGACCCCGACGCGGGTGACATAAAGCGTCGCACCCGCCGCGACGGCAAACAGGTTGAGGGCCACGGACGCGGCCAGGACCAGCTTCAGGGTTCTGGACGTCATCCCAGCACCTCGGTGTCGTCCACGCCCATCAGCGACGCCTGATACAGAACGGCATCAGCCCGGGCGTCGGCGGTCATTTGAGTGGTCAGCATGACGCCGGCCGCGACCCCGGCGCAGGCGGCGGCGGCCCAGCCGGCACCGAGCACGAGGGTCAGACGGTCGAGCCAGCGACGGCCTTCACGACGCGGCGTCAGCCCGGCCCCGGCCGCCGAGGCGATGACGCGGTCCCGCAGGGCCATGGAAAGCCGGGGCGCGGGTGAACGGTGCAGCAGGGCGTCGATCGCATCGGCCTCGGCCAGGGCCGCGCCCGCGGTTTCCGGATTCGCCGCGACGAAGGCTTGCGCCGCCATGCGCTCGCCGTCCGGCCAGCGGCGCGCATCTGCACCCCAGGCCGCGACCAGGGCGAGGAACCGTTCCGACGTCATCACGCTCATGCTCCTTCAGCACCGGGCCGAATATCGGCCAGGGCCAGTCTCAACGCCCGCCGTCCACGCGACAGCAGGCTTTCCAGCGCATCGACACTGACCTCCATCAGGGCCGCGGCCTCGATATTGGTCAGCTCCTGATAGTGACACAGGACGAGCGCCTCTCGCTGACGTTCGGGCAGACGAGCCAACGCCAGATTGACCCGGCCGCCGACATCCGCCGCCAACAAACCCCGGTCCGGAGACGGCCCGTCGTCGGGCCGGTCGGGAGGAGCACCGGTCGAAACCTCGCGACGACGACGCAGCCGGTCGTAACAGAGATTCAGACCCACCCGGTGCAGCCAGGTGTCGAACTTCGCCTGCCCTGGCTTCCAGCGGGGAGCCTGTTTCCAGGCCCTCAGCAGGGCGTCCTGGGCCACGTCCTCGGCCTCGGCGGCATCGCCCAGCATGCGCTGGGCGAGCGCCAGCATCCGGGGCAGCTTGCGCGCCACCATGGCCTGGATGGCCGCGGGATCGCCCTGACCCACGCGGCGCACCAGTTCCTCGTCGGGGTCGGCGATCAGCGCCAAACCGGCCCTCTTCCATCATCCGCAAAAGGGTCGTTCGGTCCGTGACCGTCGCCCCGACCATCACCCTACTCCGAAGCGGGCGTCCCGGGCGACGCCTGCATGCCGGCCTGACGCGCGGCGCGACGTTCGGTCATCCGTTCCCGACGTTGCTCCCGCATCGCCCGCAGGCCGGCCTGGCGTTCGACCGGGGTGATGAAACCGTCGTGATCCGCGTCCAGACGGGCGAAACCCTGCTCGGCCCTGGCCTGGGCCTCGGCGATCGAGACCGGACCGCGGGCGTCGAGGCGCTGGCCGCGATGGGCCATGCGGGCCGCGGCGGGATGCATACGGCCCGCGCGGTGCGGGCGCGCCTCCATGCGGGCGGCGCGCTGGCCGTCGAACTCGGCGCGGCTGAGGGTCCCGTCATGGTCGGCGTCGAGCCGCTGGAAGCGGGTATCGGCGCGTTCGGCCATCCGGGCCTGGGCGACGGCGCGCCGCTCGGCCGGCGTGACCGACCCGTCACGGTCGGTGTCGGCGGCGGTCAGGCGCTGCATCCGCTGGCCGACGAATTCGGCCTGGCTGATGCGGCTGTCGCCGTTCCCGTCAGCCTGCATGGCACGCGCCGGCGGGGTTTGTGCCTGCTGGGCCAGGGCGATGCCGCCGGCCGCTGTCATTGTCAGGGCGACCAGGCCGCCGACCAGAAGCGTCTTCTTCGTCATGATGATCTCCACGGCCGCCGGAGGCGACCTGTTTGTACCAGCCCGCAGATTGGAACGGTCGCCGCCTCAGTTTCCGTCGCGGTTCGACGGAAGGGCCGATTCGAACGCCGCCCGGGCGGCCGTCCGGACCTGTGCCAGATGCGCCTTCAGCGCCTCCAGATCCGCGGTGCCCGCCGCCCCGGCCAGGCGACGCCGGAAGCCTTCGGGCTCCAGTTCGGGATCCGGCTGGTCGTCGAACGCGGCCTTGAGAATCTGGTTCAGAGCCTGTTGCAGCCGCCAGGCCTCGGCCAGGGCCGGCTCACCGGTCAGCCCCTCCAGCGTCGAGACCGTCAGCGCGCCCCCGGTCGCCGCGCCGGCCAGCTGGCGGGCCTGGGCCACGAATTCGGCATCGACCTGGCCGCCGGGAGAGAGTTTGAGGTCCCACGCCCCCTGCCCCGGCCGCTCGCGCGCCATGAGGTCGCGCATGCGCCGGGCGTCCGCCGCCACATCCACGCCCGGACGCGGTCGGCGCAGGATTCCCTCGATCGCGGCCGCCGTCCGGACGCCGAAGGCGGCGTCATCGGTCCAGACGATCCGGGCCCGCGTCAGCGCCATGAACTCCCAGGTGTCGGCCTCGGTGGCGTAGTAGTCCTGAACCGCCTCAAGGCGCAGCGATACCGGCCCCTTGGCCGCGCCGGGGCGCAGCCGCATATCGACCTCATACAGGCCGCCCTCGGCCGTGTGGGCCGACAGGGCCGCGATCAGCCGCTGGGTAAAGCGGGAATAGAAGACGCCCGGGGCCCATCCCTTGCCGTCGGAGACCGCATCCGCGGGCGCGTCATAGACCGTCATCAGGTCAAGGTCGGAGCCGGCCGTCATCTCGCGCGAGCCGACCTTGCCGAGCGCGACCACGGCGACCGCCCCGCCCGTCAGTGCCCCGCCCTGCCGCACTGCCTCGGCCATGGCGGCAGGCGCCAGGGCGGCGATCACCGCGTCGGCCACGGCGGTGTAGGCTGCACCGGCCGCACCGGGGTCGGCGCGGCCGGTGAGGATGTGAATGCCGATGCGGAACATCTGTTCGCGGTGCATCCGTCGCGCCACATCGAGGGCGGTTTCAAAGTCCGGAGCGGCGGCCGTGTCGGCCAGCAGCTGGGCAGCGACGCCGGAATCCTCGTCGATGCCCCGGGCGAAGCGCGCATCCAGCATACTGTCCAGCGCCGCCGGATAACGCCCCAGCGTGCGCGCCAGACGCGGCGCGAACGCCATGACGCCCAGCACCTGTTCGAACAGTCTCGGCTGGGCCAGAAACAGGGCCTGGACCTGCACCCCCGCGCTCAGGCCGGCGAAGAAGACCGCGAACCGCCGGAACGCGGCGTCGGCCGCACCGGTGTCGGCCAGCATGGTCAGCAGACGGGGGGCCAGACGGGTGAACAGCTCGCGCCCCCGCGCCGAGCGGGTCGCCGGGATGCGGCCGTGGTGCCAGCTGCGGATTGTGTCCGCGACGCCCGCCGGCTCGGCAAACCCCATCCGCTCGAGGGTGAGCAGGGTCTCTGGATCGTTCTCGACCCCGGTAAAGACCAGCGAGCCATAGGGCGAAGACAGAGCCTCCTCGCCCTCGAACAATTCGCCATAGCGGCGGTTCACCCCGACCAGCAGGGCCTCGACCCCCGCGTCGAAGGCCACGAGATCCCCCTGTCCGGCCAGGGCCGCGACCGCGGCTCGCCGCGCGGGATCGACGGGGAGGATGTGGGTCTGCTCGTCATCGAGCATCTGCACCCGATGCTCCAGCCGGCGCAGGGTGTCATAGGCGGATGTCAGTTCGGCGGAGGCCCCGGCGCTGACATGGCCGGCGTCGCGCAGCAGGGCCAGGGCCTCGACCGTGCGGGGATTGCGCAGGGCCGGATCGCGGCCCCCGAGGATCAGCTGCTGGGTCTGGGCGAAGAATTCGATCTCGCGAATGCCGCCGCGGCCCAGTTTCAGATTGGCACCGGCGGCATCCAGCCCCTCGCCGGTCTTGTGGACGTGGATCTGGCGTTTGATCGACTGGATGTCGAGGATGGCCGGGAAGTCGAGGCTGCGACGCCAGATGAACGGGGTCAGGGCCTTCAGGAAGTCGCGGCCGGCACCGATGTCGCCCAGCATGGCCCGGGCCTTGATGAAGGCCGCCCGCTCCCAGTTCTGGCCGACCCCCTCATAGTAGGACAGGGCAAAGGGCACGGCGACGACGGGCGGGGTCGAGGACGGATCGGGCCGCAGCCGCAGGTCGACCCGGAAGACGTAGCCGTCGCCGGTCCGTTCCTGCATCAGGGCCGAAAAGGCCTGGGCGGCGCGGTCGAGAAATTTCTGCGGCTCGACACCTTCGGCCAGGGCGCTTTCCAGCGCCTCGGGCTCCCAGAACAGGCTGATGTCGATGTCGGACGAATAGTTCAGCTCGAAGGCGCCGTGTTTGCCCATGGCCAGGCCGAACAGGCCGGGGATGGGGCCACGCGGATCGTCGGTGGCCGAGATCAGCTTGCCCCGCTCGCGCTGATCGTGGGCGATGGCGCGCAGGGCGGCCTGGGTCGAGGCGTCGGCGAAGCGGCTGAGGGCACCGGTCACCGCGTCCAGATCCCACACGCCGCCGAGGTCGCACAGGGCGGTCAGCAGGTGCAGTTCGCCCTTCAGCCGCCGCAGGGGGGCGCGGATCTCGTCCGCACCGCCGGTCAGGGCCGCGGTCCGGGTCAGGATCTCCGTCAGCCGCGCGTCGGGCGCATCCTCCAGGATCGCCCGCAACCGGTCAGGCCAGCGCCGGGCCAGTCCGCACAGATAGGGAGAGGCGGAAAAGGCGGGTGCGAGGGCCGGCCAGACCGCTTCCAGGGCCGACGTCCAGCAGCCCTCGGCCGCCGCATCCGACAGACGCTCACGGGCGCGCCCGGCGGCGTCCGCGTCGACTACGGGGCCACAGGCGCGCAGCCGCGGGCCGAGGGCGTGGGTCATTCGGCCGCCGGCAGGACGAGGGCGACCCGCAGGCCGGGTCCGAAGCCCCCGTATTCGCCGGGGCCTTCATCGAGCAATATGCGGCCGCCGTGAGCCTCCATCACCGCCCCGACGAGCGAGAGGCCGAGGCCCGACCCCGCCTCTGTGCGGCTGTTGTCCAGACGCACGAACCGTTCGATGACCCGTTCGCGGTCTGCCTCGGGGACCCCCGGGCCGGTGTCGGTCACCGAATACTCGATCTCGCCCGACGAGCGGCGGCGCGCCCGCAGCATCACGGCCCCGCCCGTCGGCGTGTATTTGATCGCGTTATCGATGATGTTGGCCAGGGCCTGGGCGAGGAAGGGCTGGTTGCCCTGGATCATCAGGCCGCGTTCGATCTCGGCCGAGAATTCCAGCCCCTTGTCCTCGCTGGCCGGCTCGTACAGCTCGGCCATGTCGGTGGCCAGGTCGGCGGCGTCGAACAGCTTCGGGTCCGGCGTCCGGCCGGCGGCCGCCTGCAGCCGGGCGATGGCCAGGACGGTGTTGAAGGTCTTGAGCAGGCTGTCGGCCTCGTCCAGCGCCAGCTGCACGGCGTCGACCCCGTCCATCTGGCCGGCCTCGGCGTCGATCAGCGCCACTTCCAGCTTGGCCCGCATCCGGGTCAGGGGCGAACGCAGGTCATGGGCGATGGCGTCGCCCGCGTGCCGGATCGAGGCCATCGATCCTTCCAGCCGGTCCAGCATGGTGTTCAGCCCGGCCCCCAGTTCGTCCAGTTCGTCGCCGGAATTCCGCACCGGGACCCGGGCCTTGAGATCGCCCTCCTGCACGGCGGTGACGACCTTGCCCAGCCGGCCCATGGCCCGCTCGAGGTTGCGGCTGACCAGAACCCCGCCGCCCAGTCCCAGCAGCAGCACGATCCCCATGGCCGCCCACAAAGCCCGGGTCAGACGCGCGAGATAGGCCTCGGTGTCGCTGAGCGAGGCCCCGACGAACAACATCCCGTCACCGTCCAGCCGGGTCTGGACGCCCCGCACCTGCGGGCGGCGGACCCGACCCTCCGCATCCGTCTCGGTGAAGGGGAAGGAGATCCACTGCTGGTCCTGCTTCAGCGTCTCGATCGGGAAGACGGTCAGGCTGCCGGCGAACCAGTCGCCATTGGACGGCTCGAGCCGGTAGAGGAAGCTGCTGTCGCGCAGGGTGCGGTCGATCACGGCCCGGTTCAGGGCGTCGAAACCGCGCGCCTTGTAGATACCGGTCAGCACCTGCATCTCCCCGCGCACATCACGCTCGGCCTTGGTCCGCGCCTCGTCAGCCGAGGCCACGTAGACATAGGCCAGGATCGCGCTGGCCGCCGCCGCGAACAGGGCGAGGAACAGCAGCGTCAGCCGGAAGGGCGTGCGGCGAAGGAGGGAGGGGAGTTTCATAGATCGTCTTCTCCCTCCCCCGCCGGGGGAGGGTGGTTGGCGCAACGCGCCAACCGGGTGGGGAGGGCTCGGCAACCGGCCCGAACTTCCTCGACGATCCGCTCGATGTCGAAAAGCACGGCCTCGTTTGCGTATCGCAGCGTCAAAAAGCCTTCTCGCGCCAAAACAACATCCCTAACCCGATCCTTCCGCGCCCGATCTTCATCGTGATGCGAACCACCGTCCACTTCCACGATCAGCCTGCGATCGAGGCAGACGAAGTCCAGAATATAACCGCGGCGAGGGGATTGGCGGCGGAAATGAAGCCCTTCGCTTCGCAAATCTCGCAGCCGAACCCAAAGGCGAGCCTCCGCCGGCGTCATCTTCTTTCGCAGAGCGCGAGCCCGGGCAATTATCGCCATGTCGCCGAGCCCTCCCCACCCGGTCGCTTCGCGACCACCCTCCCCCGGAGGGGGAGGGAGAATATGGCGTCTGCCCGCCTACGGCTCCAGCCGATACCCCGCCCCGCGCACCGTCTGCAGCATGGCGTGGTCGAAGCCCTTGTCGATCTTGGCGCGCAGGCGGCTGATATGGACGTCGATGACATTGGTCTGGGGGTCGAAATGATATTCCCAGACCTTCTCCAGCAGCATGGTGCGGGTCACCGACTGGCCGGCATGGCGCATCAGGAACTCCAGCAGCTGGAACTCACGCGGCTGCAGGTCGATCTCCTGACCCGAACGGCGCACGACGCGCGAGATCAGGTTCATCTCCAGATCACCGACCTTCAGCATGGTCGCGACCGAGCCGGTCTCGCGGCGGCGAGACAGGGCCTCGACGCGGGCGACCAGTTCGGAAAAGGCATAGGGTTTGACCAGATAGTCGTCGGCCCCGGCCTTCAGGCCCGTGACGCGGTCCTCGACCTCGCCCAGCGCCGACAGGAACAGCACCGGGGTCTGGTCGCCGTCGCGTCGCAGGGTCTCGACCATGCCGATCCCGTCCAGACGCGGCATCATGCGGTCGACGACATAGACGTCATAGCCGCCCTTCTGCGCCTCCAGCAGGCCGAAGGCACCGTCCACGGCGTGGGTGGGCTCATGACCGGCCTCGGTCAGGCCCCGGACCATCGCGGTCGCGGCCTCGGCGTCGTCCTCGACCACCAGAATGCGCATGGATCAGTCCCCCAAAGCGAGAATCGCCGCCGATGTTAGCGCATCGGCGGCGATGGGGGCAGTTACGGCTTGTTCAGACTCGCGGCATCTGACGCGCCCCCTCGAGAGGACGGCGAGTCTCACCCGCGCTGATCGGACGGTCAGGCGGACCGGCCTTGTGCCAGACACCCGTCCGGAGCGTGCAGACTGCTACTCCGGTGACAGTGTCACGACCAGCGGTGCCGGCCCCCGGGTCGTCCCGACCAGCAACAGCACCTTCTCACGGCCGGCGCGACGCGCGGCGGCGGCGGCGGCGCGGACTTCCGCAACCGACGAGACCGGTGTGCTGTTCACGGCAAGGATCAGCATGCCGGGCTGAACGCCCGCGTCCGACGCCGCGGACGGAGCCACCGCCACGACCACGGGACCCCGATAGCGGTCAGCGACCTCGCCTGACTTCCGAAGGGTCTCGCTGGAGTCCGCGAGCGACAGTCCGAGAATGGATTCTCCAAGGCTTCTCAACCCGCGGAGAGCCGGACGCTCGACGCTCGCCTTGCCCTGGGCCGCCAGGAGATCCGCTTCGCCGGGTCGGCGCATGGGCGACAAGGTAATGGTCGATGGCCGGCCGTCTCTGACGACCGTCAGGCGGGCCCGTTCGCCCGGACGGATCGTCGCGATGCGGCGGGTCAGTTCTGTGCTGGTTGCGACCGGGGTACCGTCGATTTCGGTGACGACGTCGCCGAACCTCAGGCCGGCCCGCTGCGCGGGCGCATCCGGCGTCCAGTCGACCACCAGGGCACCCTTGGTGTTGGGCAGGCCCAGGGCGGCCGCGATGTCGGCGCTGACGCCGGCAATGGTCACGCCGACATAGCCGCGCTCGACGGATTCACCCCGCATCAACTGATCCGTGATCGGCTTGGCAACCGCGGCGGGGATGGCGAAACCGATGCCGACCGATCCGCCCGTCGGCGAGTAGATGGCGGAGTTCACGCCGATGACGCGGCCATAGATGTCGAACGTCGGCCCCCCCGAATTGCCCCGGTTGATCGCGGCGTCGATCTGGATGAAGTCGACGTAGTTGGCGGTGGGGTCCGGGATGTTCCGGCCCTGGGCCGAGACGATGCCGGCCGTGGCGGTGCCGCCCAGACCGAACGGATTGCCCACGGCGATGACCCAGTCGCCGACGCGGGGCTGGGCCGTTTCCTCGAAATTCACGAACGGAAAGTCCGTCCCCTCGACCTTGATGACGGCCAGGTCGGTGCTCTCGTCGCGACCGACCAGGCGGGCGTCCAGTTCGCGCCCGTCGGCCAGCTTGACCTTGATCTCGGTGGCGTCGGCGACGACGTGGTTGTTGGTGACGATGAAGCCATTGGCGGCGATGAAGAAGCCGGAGCCGGCCCCCAGGGCGGTCGTGCTGCCGTCGCCGTCGGCACCGTCGGTGCCGTCCTCACCCTCTGGCCCGCCGTTGGGATTGGGGATGGCAAAGGGCGTGCCGGGAATCGCGATCATGTTCTGACGCGGCACCCGCGTCTTGACGTCGATCTGCACCACGGCCGGTGCCACCTGGGCGAAGATGTCGGCGAAGCTGAGGGGCGCGCCACGCGGCGGGGCGAAGGCGAGTCCCGACGTTCCGGCACTGGGTGCCAGTCGTCCGCTGACCCCGGCGACGGGGCCGGCCGCGGCGGTCGGCCAGTCGATCACGCCGCCGGCGGTGGCCACGGCGGCGAAGGCGAGGCCGGCGACGGCCCCCAGCATGAATTCCTTGCGCTTCATCATGGAGTTCTTTGCGATCCTCTCGGGCGTCAGACCGCCCGTTGCGACAATGAATATAGGACGGTGGGTCGTTTCACCAACGCACCGCGCGATGATAGGTCCCGCAGGACGTCAGTCGTCAGACGCCTTTGCGTCAGGATCGCGGCGAACGTCCTCCGAGGCGAGAATATCGGCGAGGCGCGCCTCTTCATCGGCCGAAAGCACCGGCGTTTCGTCGCGGCGGCGGCGCGCGGCTGCCAGCAAGCCGGCCCCGACCGCCAGCATCACCGCCAGCGGCCCGAACCACAACAGCCAGGTCCCCGCCCGCACCGGCGGCTTGAACAGGACAAAGTCGCCGTAACGCCGGACCAGGTCGTCGCGGACCTGCGCGTCGCTGCGGCCGGCGGCGATCTCCTCGCGTACCAGCCGGCGCATGTCGGCGGCGATCCCGGCAGGGCTGTCGGAGATGGCTTCATGCTGGCAGACGACGCAGCGGATATCGGCGAACAGGGCCCGGGCGCGCGCTTCCTGGGTGGCGTCCGGCAAGGGCCGGTCGGGCATCGGTGGCGGCTCGGCCGCCATCAGGCCGACCGCGGCGAGGGCGATCAGCAGGGCGCGCTTCATGCCGCCGCCTTGCGCTGGCCGAGGCCCAGCCGCAGCCGCCGGTCCATCAGGGACAGCAGGCCGCCCAGCGCCATGATGGCGGGGCCGAGGAAGATCAGCCGCGCCCACGGGTTCCACCAGACGCGCACGCTCCAGGCCGGGGCACCGGCGGTCGTCTCGCCGCGATCACCCAGCACGACATAGACGTCGTCCAGCCCCCGGAAATCCAGACCGACCTCGGTCGTGGTCTGGCCCCCGGCGGGGAAGAAGCGGCGTTCGGCCGTGATCGCGCGCGCGGCACCGCCGCCGTCCAGGGTCACGGTCAGCTTGCCCTGCTCGGCCAGGTAGTTGGGGCCTTCGACGATGCGGACGCTGTCGAGCCGCACACTGTAGCGCCCGGCCGTGACGGTCTCACCCAGGCCCACGGTCCGCGCCGCCTCGACGCGATAGCCGGTCTCGACCACCGCCCCCAGCACGAAGACGCCGAGCCCGGCGTGCGCCAGGACGGTGCCCCAGGCCCCGAACGGCAGGCCGCGCGCGCGACGCAGGCTCTCGGCCGGACCCACCCGGAACAGCCGGACCCGTTCGGCGATCTCGGCCAACGCCCCGAGGATGAGCCAGCCGCCCAGTCCAAGGCCCGCCGCGGCCAGGGCCTTGCGCGGTTCGAAGACCATCCAGCCCAGCAGCGCGACCAGAATGGCCAGGCCCGCGGCGACGGCCAGCCGTTGGCCGACCCCCTTCAGGTCGCCGCGCTTCCAGGCCAGCAAGGGCCCGGCGGGCAGGATCAGGAAGGCGACCGCCATCAGCGGCGTGAAGGTCAGGGCGAAATAGGGCGGACCGACCGAGATGGTCGCGCCGTTGGCCGCCTCGAGGATCAGCGGATAAAGGGTGCCCAGCAGCACGGTGGCGCAGGCGGCGGTCAGGAACACATTGTTCAGCACCAGCGCGCCTTCGCGGCTGACCGGGGCAAACTGACCACCGCCCTTCAGACGCGGGCTGCGCCAGGCGAACAGGGCGAACGCCAGACCCGAGGTCGCCCCGAGGATGGCCAGCAGCATCAGGCCGCGCTTCGGATCGACGGCAAAGGCGTGGACGCTGGTCAGGACGCCCGACCGCACGAGGAAGGCCCCCAGCATGGAGAAGGTGAAGGCCAGCAGGGCGAGGAAGGTGGTCCATCCCGCCAGCGCCCCGCGCCGCTCGGTCACCACCGCGCTGTGAAGCAGGGCCGTCCCCGCCAGCCAGGGCATGAAGCTGGCGTTCTCGACCGGGTCCCAGAACCACCAGCCGCCCCAGCCCAGCTCATAGTAGGCCCAGAAGGCGCCGAGGGTGATGCCGACGGTCAGGAACGCCCAGCTGGCGAGGGCCCACGGCCGGACCCAGCGGCCCCAGGCGGGCCAGAAGCTGTCGTTGGCGCGACCCTCGACCAGGGCGGCCACGGCCAGCGAGAAACAGACCGAAAACCCGACATAGCCGCAATAGAGCAGCGGTGGATGGAAGGCGAGCGCCGGATCCTGCAGCAGCGGGTTGAGCGACTGGCCCTGGAACGGCGCGGGGTTCAGCCGCGCGAACGGGTTGGAGGTGAAGACGGCAAAGGCCAGGAACAGGACGCCCAGCAGCCCCTGCGTCGCCACGGCCGAGGCCTTCAGGCCGAACGGCAGATTGCGGCCCCGCGCCAGCGCCGCGCCGAACACTGTCAGCACCAGACACCAGAGGATCAGCGATCCTTCGTGGCTGCCCCAGGCGGCCGCCACCTTGTACAGCATCGGCTTGTCGGTGTGGCTGTTGGACGCGACGTTGGCGACGGAAAAATCGGACACGGCGAAGGCAAGGATCAGCGCGCCGAAGGCGACGGCGACGCAGCCGGCAGCGGCGATGGCGGCCCCCTGGGCCGCCCCGGCCAGAACCGGGCTGCGGCGTATCCGGCCGGCCACGGACAGGGCAGTCTGCAACACCGACAGGACGAGGGCGAGGACGAGGGCGAAAGCGCCCAGTTCTACGATCATGAAGGCGGCATCCCGGAGGCGGGCGCGCCATCAGGCCGCCATTCGCCCTTGGCCTTGAGCCGCTCGGCGACTTCGCGGGGCATGTAGTTCTCGTCGTGTTTGGCGAGGACCTGGGTGGCGCGGAACGAGCGGTCAGGAAGGAAGGCCCCTTGCGCCACAATGCCCTGCCCCTCGCGGAACAGATCAGGCAGGTCGCCCTGGTAGACGACGCGTGTCGTGGCGACATTGTCCGTGACGGCGAAGGCGACTTCGCCACCGCCTCCCCGCGAGACACTGCCGGTCTCGACCAGACCGCCGAGACGCACGACCCGGCCCGGGGGGGCCCGGTCGACCGTGGCTTCCGATGGCGAGAAGAAGAAGGTGACGTTGTCACGCATGGCATACAGCGACAGGCCGATGGCCAGTGCCAGAACCGGCGTCACCGCCACGACGACCCAGAGACGACGGCGCGCCTTGGGAGATTTCGGCAGCCAGCTCATGTTGCGGCCTCCATGGCTGCGAGACGCGCCTCAAGGCCGATCCGGCGCGGATCGGCCGGATCCAGCGCGGCGATCACCGGGGTCCACATGGTGCGCACCGACGCCCAGTCACCGCGCGACATCGCCGCCTGGCCGAGGAAGTAGCGCGCGCCCAACTGGCCGGGGTCACGCCGCAGGGCCTGAACGAAGGCCGCCTCGGCATCACCGTCGACCTGGCCCTGATTGGCGCGAACCAGACTTTCCCCCAGCCGGGACCAGCTCTGCGCATCGTCCGGCTTCAGCGCCAGCGCCCGGCGGAAGGCCGAGGCCGCACCGATCGGATCGCCGGCCTCGAACCGGGAGGCCCCCAGCATGATCAGGGCCTGATGGTCGGTCGGTCGCTCGCGGACCACCCTCGCCGCCACGGCCGCGATCTGCGGGGCCTCGAGTGTGTCGAGCTGGGTCGCCCATTCGTCCACCCGGCGCTCATAGGGCTGGTCCGGCAGGCCGATGGTCCCGAACGTCGCATAGAGGCCCAGTGCGCCCGCCGCCGCCGCCGCCACACCGGCCAGAACCCAGAACCGGTCCCGCGATCCCGCCTGCACCGGCACGGACTCGCGCTCGGCCGCGAGGATGCGACGCCCGGCCTCGGCGCGGGCGGAGGTCCAGCCGGCCTCGTCCAGCAGGCCGCGCTCCTTCAAACGATCCAGTTCAGCCAGTTCTGCCCCTGCGGTCAGCGTCGCGACCGCCTCGCCGGCGTCGGCACCGCGCCGCCCGCCGGCCAGAATCAGCAGGCCGGCGAGCGCGGTCAACAGGGCGGTCATGATCCAGAAGAACGTCATCGCCCGTCGATGTAGCCGATCACGCGGCCCGCGACGAGGCCTCGCCACCCTCTGGAGGGCGTCCTGCCACCGCGGCCCGACGCCGCACCGTGCGGGCGGCTTCGTGAGCGGCGATCAGGTCGAGGCACCGGGCGACAAAGTCGATCCTGTCCAGGGCGCGGGCCTCATCGGGGACCTCTGCGTCATTGACCATGCGCAGCACCTGGTCGGCATAGTCGCTCAGTCGCCCGGTCAGGGCCTCGACCAGAATCTTCCGGTCGGCCTCGCAGCCGAAGGTCGAGGCCGGGCCCCGCACCGAACCGACCAGCCGAAGCAGGTTGCGCGCGGCCAGAATGCTGTCACTGGCGACGGGCGCATCCAGTTGCGGTGACTTGCGGGTCATCCGGCCCGCCGTCTGCACACGCTCCATGGGAAGAGCCTGGTCCACAGCCTTGTCGGCGGCCCGCAGCAGCGCTGACAGACGCCCTGCGATGGCCACACGGCCGTCGCGGACCGCCTTGCCCCACGGGCTCTTCGGATTGAGCGTCAGCGTCACGTCCAGCTCGCCCAGCACATTGGCGCACCAGGTCAGGTCGGTGATGACATCCTCGACCCGCACGATATCGGCCGCCGGCTTGAAGGCGGCGATCCGCGCGGCGCGCAGATCGACGCCGGCAATCAACCGGTCGACGAAGCTGGCCAGTTCAGACGCGCTGAGGAAATTCTCCTGATCCACAGCGCGGGACGTCTGGGTCAGGATGCGCAGGATGAGGACGGCGTCATCCAGATTCGAGAACAGGATTTCCAGCACCCGCGGCGCCCCGTCCTGCCGGATGTCGGCGCAGTCCTTCAGCAGCAGTCGCAGTTCGGCGATCTGGTCGCCGTCCGGGCGCTTGAGCCAGACCTCGAGCGAGGGCAGGCCGCGGCGGGCCAGATGGGCCAGATCGAGGCAGGCGGCGAGATCGTCAATCGCGGCCAGTCGGGCAGGATCGTCGCCGCCAGGCCAGATCAATCCGGGCTGATCGCGCACGGCCGCGGCAGCGGCGAGGCAAATGCGGTCGGCCACAACGACGGAAGGTTCATCGCCGTCCAGACGGGACAGCAGTTCCGGTTCACGACTGCTGGCCGCCTTCCACAGGCGAGCCAGCACCGCGGGCGGGAAGGTCAGGGCCTCGACACCATCCGGCCGGGGCCGGAACATCGGAACCAGGGGGGACATGACGAACTGGCGACGGACCCGGTCCCGCTGTTCACCGGCGAGCATGATTCGCAATTCCGCGGCCTTGCCTCCCGGCAAGGAAGCGACCGCGCCTGCAACAGACCTGAGCATGTCGTCGGGACACAGCTCAAGCATGGCGGCGATCGCGACTTTATGGGCGACGGTCAGCCCGGACATGCGGCAATCCCTGGGCCGGAAGACGCCGGCCGCAGCGCATACTGCCCGGCCAGGGTTAACAAGCGCTGTTCGCGGAGCCGGCTTCAGGCCTCGGCGGCGGGCAGTTCCAGCAACACCTTCAGGCCGCCCAGATCGCTGTCGGCCAGGGTGATACGCCCCCCGTAGGCCCGCGTGAGCTCGACCACGATCGAGAGGCCCAGACCCGACCCCGGCGTGGTCTCATCCATCCGGGCACCCCGTTCCAGGGCGGCCGCGCGCTGCTCTTCCGGCAGGCCGGGGCCGTCGTCCTCGACCACGACCACCATCTGTCCCAGACCCGTCGGTCCGGCGGAAATTCGCACGCGGTGACCGCACCATTTGCAGGCGTTCTCGATCAGATTGCCGAGGATTTCCTGCAGGTCCTGGCGCTCGCCGCGGAAGCCCAGCTCGTCCGGCGCGCGCCAGTCGATCTCGACACCCTTGGTCTCGAACACCCGTTCCAGCATCACCGCCAGTTCGTCGAGCACCTCGGCGATCGGCGTGCGCTCGCCGAGGAGCTGGGCGCGGGCGGCGGCGCGGGCGCGGCGCAGGTGATGGTCGACCTGGGCCTTCATGACCTCGGTCTGTTTGCGCACCATGTCGGGCAGGTCACCGGTCTGGCTCCCCGCCTCTGCGAGCATGACCGACAAGGGCGTCTTGAGGGCATGGGCCAGATTGCCCACGTGGGTGCGCTGGCGCTCGACCGTTTCCTGATTCTGATCCAGCAGGCGATTGACCTGTTCGGCGAGCGGCTGGATCTCGAGCGGATAGCGCCGGGCGATGCGGGCGATCCGGCCCTTTCGAACGTCGGCGATGTCGTTGCGCAGCTCGAACAGCGGCCGCAGGCCGATCTGCACCTGAATGAAGACGGCGAGGACCAGCCCGAGGCCGAGGATCAACAGGGCGGTCCAGGTAAAGGTCGCGAACTGGCGCGTATCATTGTCGATGCTGGACCGGTCGATCCCGGCCATGAAGACGACCGGGGCGGCGCGTCCCGGCAACCGCTTCATGCTGGCGGCGACCCGCAGCGGCCGGCCGATGGGACCGTCGGCATTGTAGCTGATCATCTGGCCGAAGGCGTCGGTCAGCCGTTCGGGCAGGTCGGACGGGACCGACAGCGATTCCCCCGCCAGCGAGGGCGAACGCGCCAGCACCTTCAGTCCGCCGCGCCCGTCCGGCTCGGCCACGGCCCAGTATTTTCCGGACAGGGGCCGCAGGGTCTGGGCGTCCTTGATCTCGGCCACTTCGACGCCGCCCGGCCCCGCATTGGATGCCAGGACCACCTCGTCGATCGTCTGGCCGAGCATATTGCCCAGCCGCCGCAGCGCGCTCTCCTGATACTGGCTGGTCAGGGCCCAGCCGGCGAGGATCAGCGCCAGTACGATCCACAGCGAGGCCAGCCAGATCAGCCGCCGGGTCAGGCTGCGGCCCGGACGGCCGAACCAGCGCCCCCAGCTCCGGGCCTCCGGTGCCGCTTCTTCGGTTCCTGTCGTGCCCCCCGACAGCCCGGTCACCCTTCGGTGGACTCACCCGGCAGCGGCGTCAGGCGATAGCCGAGCCCGCGCACCGTCTCGATACGGTCCGAACCGATCTTCTTGCGAAGCCGGCCGACAAAGACCTCGATCGTGTTTGAATCCCGGTCGAAGTCCTGATCGTAAAGGTGCTCGACCAGCTCGGTCCGGCTGATGACCCGGCCCTGATGCATCATCAGATAGTGCAGCAGCCGGTATTCCAGCGAGGTCAGCCGCAACGGCTCGCCGTTGACCGTGGCCCGGGCGGCGCGCGGGTCGAGGCGCAGTCCGCCACAGGACAGCGTCGCCGAGGCGATGCCGGCGGAGCGACGCAGCAGGGCGCGCAGGCGGGCCAGCAGTTCCTCTGTATGGAAGGGCTTGGTCAGATAGTCGTCGGCTCCGGCGTCAAAGCCCGACACCTTGTCGGACCAGGCACCGCGCGCGGTCAGGATCAGCACCGGCGTCGTCTTGCCGTCCCGACGCCAGCGCTCCAGCACGGAGACGCCGTCGATCTTGGGCAGGCCGAGGTCGAGGACGACAACGTCATAGGGCTCGGTGTCGCCGAGAAAATGGGCTTCCTCCCCGTCGGCGGCATGATCGACGGCATAGCCGGCGTCGCCGAGGGCGGTCTTCAACTGGCGCGACAGGTCAACGTCGTCTTCAACGAGCAGGACACGCATCTCGGCTTCCCTATCGGCCCGTCATGGGCACGGCGATATCGAACAGCTGTCCGTCGCGGTCAAAGCGGAACACATACTGGCCGCCCCGCGTGCCGACATAACCGACGAAGGTGGCACCGCGGGCGCGCGATTCGGCGATGCCCTGGGCCTCGGACACGCTGATCTGTCGTGCCGCCGGGCGCGTCTGCTCGCTGCGGTCGCGACCGGTTTCGCGGTCACCCCGGCCGTCGCGGTCCTGCGCCGACGCCGACAGGGGCGCGGCGGCGACCACGGCGGCGATCAGAAATGTACAAATCCGGTTCATGCGAGACGATATAGGGCTGCGGCTCTGAACGCCGCCTGAACGGCCAGTGTAGACATATTTCACCATGTCGCCCCGCCCTCAATCGCGCCCGGTCGTCATTTCCGGTCGCCGATGCAGCCTTCCGGGACGGGATGGCCCGCACGCGGTGCCATCGACATGAACGGGAGCTGACCCTGGCTGTTCAGGCATGGCTCATTCCGGAAATGGTTTTCTCCACATCAACGCCGGCCTCCCGGTCCGCGTGAACCGCCAAGGAGACGACCGATGAAAAGATTCCTGATCCCCGCCATCGCCCTGGCCGCGGCCTCCGTCGCGGTCCCCGCCATGGCCCAGAACTACGGTCCGCAGCATCGTGACGATCGCAACGGTCGCTATGAGCAGGATCGCGGTGACCGCTATGAGCGCGACAATCGCGGCGGCTGGCAGTCGATCTCGCAACGCAAATACCAGCTGGATCGCCGCATCGACCAGGGCGAGCGCAATCGCCAGCTGAGCCGCCGTGAAGCGACCCGGCTGCGGGCCGAACTGAACCAGCTGGTCCGGCTTGAATACAGCTATCAGCGCGGGGGCTTCTCGGCCCGCGAGCGCGCCGAGCTGGACCGCCGCTATGACCGCCTTGCGATGCAGGTGCGCGCCGAACGCCGCGACAACGACAACCGTCGTCACTAGGACCTGACCTCCCTCCCCGGAGGGCCAGGGGGCGCGATCCGAAAGGGTCGCGCCCCTTTCCTTGTCCGGGATCAGGCCTTCAGCCGCAGCCGGCTCTCGATCACCGTCACGGCCCGGCCCCGCAGCAGAACCCGGTCGCCCGCCGCCTCGGTCTCGATATCGCCGCCCCGGCCCGGAAACACCTGACGGAAGCGCACGACCTTGCGGCCCAGCCGGTCGGCGTAGAGAGGCCCCAGGATGCAGTGGGCCGAGCCGGTCGCCGGATCCTCGACCACGCCGCAGCCCGGCGCGAAGAAGCGGTCGACCACGTCGACATCGTCTGAAGCGTCCGCCGGGGCACAGACGATGACCTGGCCGACTTCGCCGGCCTCGCCCTGAATGGCTGCCAGGGCGCGGATATCCGGCATGATGGCGTGCACCGCCGCGGCATCGGCCAGCACGGCGACCAGATAACGCCCGGCCAGGACCTCGACCGGCGTGACACCCAGGGCCTCGACGAGACCCTCAGGCACCGTCGTCCGGCGCGGCGGATCGGCGGGAAAATCCATCTCGTAACCCTCGCCCGTCCGGCTCACGGTCAGCGGCCCGGAGCGGGTGTCGAAGGTCAGGGCCCCGGCCTCCAGCCCGAGCTCGGCCAGCAGAACATGGGCCGAGGCCAGGGTGGCATGGCCACACAGGTCCACCTCCATGCCCGGCGTGAACCAGCGCAGGCCGAATCGCGCGGGGTCAGCAGTCTTCAGCAGGAAGGCCGTCTCCGCCTGGTTGTTCTCCTTCGCCAGCGCCGCCATCCAGCCCGCGTCGGGCCAATGGTCGAAAGGCTCGACCACGCAGGCGGGATTGCCCCTGAAGGGTTCGAAGGCGAAGGCGTCGACGGTCCACTGGCGCATTCAGAGAGTCTCCGGTTCGATGATGGTCAGTTCCGGCCACCGCGCACGCGCCCGCTCGACGACGCGCGGCCAGTCCCGAGCCAAGCCGCGATGAGGATTGGGCCGCAGGACAAGGGCGAAGATGTCGTCCAGCCCGAGGGGCGCGGCCACGCTGATCGCGTCGTCCGCCTCCAGCCGCACCCCGACGGCGAAGGCCGGGGCCACGAACCGCTCAAGGGCCTCGTCCGTGCCCGAGAGTGGCTCATAGGGCTCGCCGAAATGGGCGGGAAACCAGATCGGCACCCGCGCCTGGTTGCGCACCTCGACGGTGCTGCGGAACGGCTCGTCGAAGGCCGCCGCGACGCGTTTTATGATGACGTCCTCGGCGTCCCAGCGGGTGTCCGGATCGTAGTAGCCGACGTCGTAGTCGCGGACGCCATACCCCGCCGGTCGCCCGGTCAGGGCGTTCCAGACGCTCTGGTAGACCGCACCGGAGAAGACCCGCCAGTCCGGCAGGTTCTGACTCCTCACGCCCTTCAGCACATGCATCAGACCGGGGTCGTCGCGGACGATCCCGACCAGCCGCCCTTCCAGATCGCTCATCGGTCTTTCCTCAGCGGCCAGCCGTGGTCCAGCGGTCCGTGGCCACCGCCCAGTCCCGGCGCCCGGCGGATGGCCTCGGCGACATAGGCCCAGGCCTCGGCCACGGCAGCCTCCAGCGGCAAACCCTTCGCCAGCCCAGCCGCGCAGGCGCTGGCCAGGGTGCAGCCGGTGCCGTGGGTGTTGCGGGTCTCGAACCGCTCGCCTTCCAGCAGGGTCTCGCCGGTCGGGGTCAGCAGCAGGTCGATGACGGTCGCGCCCGGCACATGGCCGCCCTTCATCAGCACCGCCCTTGCGCCCAGGGCCAGCAGGGCCTCACCGGCGCGGCGCTGGCCGTCGAGGTCGGTGACGGCGATCCCGGTCAGGGCCTCGGCCTCGGGCGCATTGGGGGTCAGCAGGGCCGCGCGAGGAACCATCAGCGACCGCACGGCGGCCACGGCATCATCCGCCAGCAGGGCCGCGCCGCCCTTGGCGATCATGACCGGATCGATCACCGCGGGGGCGTCGGATGAGTCGAGGATGGCGGCCACCCGCTCGACCACGGCCGTCGAGCCCAGCATGCCGGTCTTGATCGCATCGGCACCGATGTCATCGAGCACCGCCCGCGCCTGCGCCTCGATCAGATCCAGCGGCAGCGGATGCACGCCGTGAACGCCCAGGGTGTTCTGGACCGTGATCGCGGTGATGGCGGTGGCGGCGTATCCACCGAGCATGGTCACGGCCTTGATGTCGGCCTGGATCCCCGCGCCGCCGCCGGAGTCCGAACCGGCGATGATCAGGACGCGTCCGCGATAGGTGGGCTGGTCGGGCATGTCCCTCCCATGCGGCAGAGCGGCCGAACGGACAAGTCAGTTAGGGTCGGCCGCCGCCATCACCGCCGCCTGGACTGCCAGCGCCTGTACCGTCTCGCGCACGTCGTGGACGCGGATGATGGACGCCCCGGCCCGCGCCGCCTCCAGCGCCAGGGCCAGCGACCCGCCGAGCCGGTCGCCCGGATCGCTCGCCTTCGGGTCGATCGACTGGATCACCCGCTTGCGGCTGGCCCCGTAGAGGACGGGAAATCCGCCCGCGATCAGGCGGTCGAGGTGGACGGTCAGCGCCAGATTGTGCGCCACCGTCTTGCCGAAGCCGATGCCGGGATCCAGCCGGATCCGTCCGCGGGCCACGCCGGCGGCCATCGCCGCCTCCGCCCGGGCGATCAGCCAGCCGGCGACCTCTGTGACGACATCGTCATAGCGGGGATCGGCCTGCATCGTCCGCGGCTCGCCCTGCATATGCATCAGCACCACCTCGCAGCCGAGCTCCGCAGCGGTGGCGGCGCTGTCGGGCGCGAAGCCGAGGGCCGTCACGTCGTTCCACAGCGTCGCCCCGGCGGCGACGGCGGCGCGCGCCACGTCCGGCTTCATCGTGTCAATACTGACCGGTCCGGCCCAACCGGCCGCCCGAAGGCCGGCGATCACGGGGATGGTACGGGCCATCTCCTCGGCGGGAGCAACCGGCCCGGCCCCGGGCCGGGTGCTCTCGCCACCGATGTCGAGGATGTCCGCGCCCTCTTCGACCAGCCGCAGCCCGTGCGCCACGGCCGCCTCGACCGTGGACAGTCGGCCGCCGTCGGAAAAGCTGTCCGGCGTGACGTTGACGATGCCCATGACGCGGGGGCCGGTCATGCGTCCCTGCCCCCGATCAGGCTGCCGAGTGCGTCGAGATAGAGCGAAAACGCCTTCCGGCCCTCTGGGGTGATCGACACCCGGGTCAGGGGCTTGTTGTCCCTGAAGCTCTTGGCAATGGCGACGAAACCCGCCTCCTCCAGCTTTTTCAGATGCACCGACAGATTGCCCTGGGTCGCCTCGAGCACGGTCTTCAGCTCGGTGAAGTCGGCCGCGTCGGCGTCCGCCAGATAGACCATGATCCCCAGCCGCATGCGGCCGTGGATGACCTCGTCGATTCGTCCGAGATCGGCCAGACCCATGACGCGCTCAGGACCCCTTCGGGGCGACGCGGGCGTCGCGGAACAGGATCCAGCCCGGCAGGGCGAACAGCAGGAACAGGGCGACGGTGCAGACGCCGAGATACCAGATGGGTTCGCGCACCAGAACGCCGAGCGCGACCGCGGTGGCCCAGCCGCCGAGCGCCGTGGCCAGCATCCAGCCCTTCCGCTTCAGCGTCCAGGCCATGTACCAGGCCGCGGCCTGCAGGGCGAAGACGATGGCCGCGTAATAGAGCCAGATGGCGAAGTCCTGGTCGCGGTATGCGCCCACGCCGAAAACGATGATGACGGCGCAATTGGCCATGCCCGTGGCGCTGAAAGCGGCGTTGAGCGTGCGGCTCGCCATCGGCCCCCGATTGGAGCCGCCGTCCTTGCGATCCTTGAGGATGGCCCAGGTCAGGATCGACAGGAAGGTACCGGTGATCCCGACGACGAAGGCGAGATTGACCAGGTCGGGCCAGCGGATCAGCCCGGTCGCCTGTCCGACGTGGAACAGGCACTGCAGGCCGTACAGAAGTCCGCCGGCCAGATAGCAGACCGCCAGGGTCATCGGCGGGCGTCCCGCGCCCTCGACGATCGAGCGCATGAAGGCGAGGTCGTCCTCAGGGGAATGCAGGCGGGGCTTGGCGGGCATGACGATTCTCCGGAGCCGGCTCGCCCCTGGGGTGGACGAGCCGGTGGGTCTTGGCAAGCTATTCGGCGGGTGCGAGGTCCGCTTGCCGGGGACGCCGCCAGGGAATGCGGCGGCCGTTCAGCCAGCGACCGACGAAGGTGTGACGCACCAGCAGCTCATACGTCGTCAGGGCCACGGCCAGGGTTCCGGCCACGACGGTCAGAAGCTTTCCCCACCACGGCAGGGGCGCGTCCAGCAGCAGGACCTGTCCGACCATGACCAGAGGCAGGTGGACGATGTAGACCCAGTAGGACGAGTCGGCGAGGTAGCGGCGGACCGCGCTATGGCCTGAGGCGAAACGCAGGGCCAGCGACAGCACCGCGAAGGTGGAGGCGAAGACGGCGAGCGCCATCACCGCCGCCAGCGGGGCCTTCAGATCCGGATCGGTGACGGGCGTCAGGTCCGGGACCGGTCCGCCGACCATGACCATGGCCGCCGTCCCGACGCCCAGGGCCACCACCGTGAACACCGGCCACAGCCGCTCGATGCGGACCAGGAGATCGCGACGTCGGTCGAGCAGGAAACCGAGGCCAAAGGCGGACCCGAAGGCCGTCAGGGCGACCGGGTTGGGGACCAGTCCCGTGTCCGGCGTCGGTATGCCGAAGAAGGGCAACCAGTTCGGTGCCAGCCAGAAGGCGAGCGCCAGGGGCGCGGCCATCAGCGCCGGACTCCACGGGCCGATCAGGGCCCCGGTGATCCGGTCGACGAACCGGCCCCATGTCCCGTTGCGATCCGCCATCGCGAAGGGCGCGCGCAGGACCAAAGCGGCGGCGTAGAGGATCAGCAGCATCCACAGGAACCACAGGTGGGTCAGGGGGAAATTCTGCAGCGTCAGTCCCGGTGGGGGCGGACCGTCGGTCGGGATGGACCCGCCGTTGCGGATGGCCGCCATCCAGACGATCACCGCGATAAAGGCCGGGAAGATCACCCACCACAGGCCGAACAGCGGCCCGGCGATGCGCGACAGCCGGTCCCTGATGAAGCCGAGGGTGCCCCGCCGTCCCAGCATCATATGGGCGAAGAGGCCGGCGATCAGGAAGAAGCTGGTCATCCGGAACAGGTGGATGGCGAAGAAGAGGACGCTGGCGACCGGCGAGTTCACGGTGTCGGGGACGATCCAGATCGTCACCGGGAAATAAGCCATGGTCGCGTGCAGGACGACGCCCAGCAGCAGGGCGGTTCCCCGCAGCGCGTCGAGGCCGTGCAGGCGCCCGGACGGGTCGGTTTCGGATGAAGACATGGCTGCAGCTCCCCTCTTGATGAAAGCCATATCTCATAGACTTGTTTATAATGCAAACAAGTTCACCAGAAAGAACCCGCCGCGAGCCTGGCCCACGGCGGGTTCTTTGGTTCAGACGATCAGTGGACGGTCTGGACCTCGACGCTCGTCCCGTCCGACACCGGGGTGATCGGCACCGAGACCGAGGGCCCGGCGTTGGGGAAGTTGCTTTCATCGCGGTTGGGGGCGAGCCCCTTCTCCAGCAGGTCCTTGATCTCCTGACCGGACAGGGTCTCGTACTCCAGCAGCGCCTGGGCCAGGGTCTCCAGATCGGCGGCCTTGTCGGTCAGGATCTGGCGGGCCTCGTCCCAGCCGGCGCCGACGATACGCTTGACCTCGGAATCGATGATCCGGGCCGTCTCTTCCGAGACGTTCTGGCTGCGCGCGACCGAGTGGCCGAGGAAGACCTCCTGTTCGTTCTCGCCATAGGCGACGGTGCCCAGGATGTCCGAGAAGCCCCATTGCGTGACCATGCGGCGGGCCAGTTTGGAGGCCTGCTGGATGTCGGAGCTGGCACCCGAGGTGATGTTCTCCTTGCCGAAGATCAGCTCCTCGGCCACGCGGCCGCCGGCCATGATGGCGATGCGATCGACCATCTGCTGATACTTCATGGAATAGCGGTCGCCTTCCGGCAGCTGCATCACCATGCCGAGGGCCTGGCCGCGCGGGACGATGGTCGCCTTGTGCACCGGATCGGCCATCTTGACGTTCATGGCCACGATGGCGTGGCCGCCCTCGTGATAGGCGGTCAGGCGGCGCTCTTCCTCGTTCATGGCCATGGATTTGCGCTCGGCACCCATCATGACCTTGTCCTTGGCGTCCTCGAAGTCGCGGTGGGTGACCATGCGCCGGTCCTTGCGGGCCGCCATCAGGGCCGCCTCATTGACCAGATTGGCCAGGTCGGCACCCGAGAAGCCGGGCGTGCCGCGGGCGATGGTCTTGACGTTGACGTCAGAGGCCAGCGGCACGTCCTTCATGTGCACGCGCAGGATCCGGTCGCGACCGTTGACGTCGGGGTTCGGCACCACGACCTGGCGGTCGAAGCGGCCGGGACGCAGCAGGGCCGGGTCCAGCACATCGGGACGGTTGGTGGCGGCGATCAGGATGATGCCTTCATTGGCTTCGAAGCCGTCCATCTCGACCAGCAGCTGGTTCAGCGTCTGTTCGCGTTCGTCATTGCCGCCGCCAAGGCCGGCGCCGCGGTGACGGCCGACGGCGTCGATCTCGTCGATGAAGATGATGCAGGGGGCGTTCTTCTTGGCCTGTTCGAACATGTCGCGCACGCGGCTCGCGCCCACGCCGACGAACATCTCGACGAAGTCGGAACCCGAGATCGAGAAGAAGGGCACGCCCGCCTCGCCCGCGACGGCGCGGGCCAGCAGGGTCTTGCCGGTGCCGGGAGGTCCGACCAGCAGGGCGCCCTTGGGAATCTTGCCGCCCAGTTTCTGGAACTTGCCCGGATCCTTCAGGAAATCGACGACCTCCTGCAGCTCCTCCTTGGCCTCGTCCACGCCGGCGACATCGTCAAAGGTCTTGCGACCCTTGTGCTCGGTCAGCAGCTTGGCCTTGGACTTGCCGAAGCCCATGGCCCCGCGCGCGCCGCCCTGCATCTGGCGCATGATCAGAATCCACAGGCCGATGATCAGGACGAACGGCAGCAGGCCGATCAGGGCGCTGACCCAGAGGGACTGACGGGTCGACTTGACGTCCACGGCCGCGCCGGTCGCCTGGATACTGTTGATCAGGTCGGCGTTGGGCAGGGTCGTCGTGGTGGTCACCACGCGATTGTCCTTCAGGGTCGCCTTGACCGTCTCGCCCCGCACCTCGACGCTGGCGATGGCGTTGGCGTCGCGCGCCTTCAGCAGATCGGAATAGGTCATCTCCACCGGGCGTTCGGCGGCGGCCTTCGTCCCGGCGGGGGCCGTGATCCCGCCCGGGCGGCTGACGGCCACATAGAAGGCCATGGCGCCCAGGATGATGACGCCCCAGATGGCCAGATTGCGCAGGTTCATGCTCGCTCGTCCCTTGGGCGCAACCGCGCCTTGTCGCTTGTGTCAGATCGAAAATAGGAGGTTCCGGCTCGTTGCGCCATGGATGGCGTGGCGAAGGTCCCTTTCATGCGTCATTCGGTCCAGCGCCAGCGCCCGTCTCTCCTCGACCAGGGACCGTGCCTTCGCGGCCGTCCCTGCAAGAACCGGGGCACCGCCGGCGTGCCGGATCAGCACAGGCTGGCCACCGCGGGCCGCGGCCGGCAGCGCTTTCAGGAGGGCGCGATCAGCGCCGGACAGGGCGGCGCTGCGCCCCGCAGCGGGCACGACGGACCAGCCGCTGTCAGCCGTCGTCACGGCCCAACGCCCGTCCCAGACGACCTCGCGCCCTGGATCAAGCGGCAGGGCCGGCGGCGGGCGGCGCGTCAGCTCTCCGGGTTCGCGGGTCACGAGGACATGATCGCCGTCCGCCGCGATCCGGGCCCCGCAGAGCGTCGCGGTGAACCTCTCGCCTGACCCGAGGCGGGTCAGAAGGGCGGTCAGCCGGTCGCCGCGCGGGAGGCGATCGCCCCCGCCGGCGCAGACGAGCGCGGCGGCGAGCGCGCGAGGGTCGATGCCCCGGGGAAGCTGGAACCACCCTTCTCCCGTCGGGAGCGGGCCTGTGCTCACGGCGTCGCCGCCGTCGTCCTTGCGCTCGGGGGTGAGGGTCAAGGGTCCGGGAGCGGCCTCGCCGCCGGCCCGCCGGGCGCTCGCTTCACCCGACAGGCGAAGAGCCGCCCGCGCCCGGCTCCGGGCGTATTTCGGATCGTCATTGGCGGGGTCATCGATCCAGTCCGCATGCCGCGACACCAGCCAATCCCGCACCCCGGCCCGCCCCGCGTCCAGCATCGGCCGCAACAGCATCAGCCCGCGCCCCTCGGGCCAGGCCGGGGACGGCGACCAGTCTCGCAACCGCCCCAGCGTCGAGCCCCCGGCCCGCATCAGATCACCCTCGACGATGTCGTCGGCGGTGTGGGCAAACAGGATCACACGCGCCCCACCCTCGCGGGCGGCGTCGGCGATGAGGCCGTGTCGGGCCCTGCGGGCGGCGGCAGACAGGCCTGTGGCGGGCTTTGATCCGGCCCAGGCCAGGCCGCGCCAGTCGGCCCCCGCGTCGCGTGCGGCGGCTTCGGCGAAGGCGGTCCATCGCGCGCTGTCGGGGCCCAGCCCGTGGTCGACGGTCAGGGCGAGGAGCCTCCGTCCGTGGGCCCTGGCCCAGTCGGTGGCGACCTGCAGCAGGGCGATCGAGTCACCACCGCCCGACAGGGCCAGGGCGACAGGATGATCGACGTCACTTTCCAGCCGGTCGGACAGGCGGGCCAGAACCGGCCCGGTCCAGTCGTCAGAGGTCTGGATCAGCCCGGCCGCCGCGGCGGCGGCGTGGTGGCGGGCGCGGCCGCGCAGCCGATGCGGGTCCGGGCCTCGGCCGCCTGCGCGCGCACGGCCGGAGCGGCAGCCTCGGCATAGCGGCGGCCGAACTCGGTCAGGGCGGTGCAGGCCTGGGCCTTGCGGTCGGTGGCATTGAGCGCATTGGCCAGCTCCAGCGTCGTGGCCGGAGCCCAGGACGTCGTCGGCCAGCCGCGCAGGGCGGCGGCATAGGCCGAAACGGCCCCCGCCGGGTCGCCGCCCGCCACTCTCAGATCGCCGAGACGGCTGCTGGCCTCCTGGGCCTGGGGCGTGTCGGGCCAGGCGAGGACGACCGTCTGCAGGGCCCGGTCGCCGCGCGCCGGATCCGTAGCCGCCAGCCGGGCGGCGGCGGTCAGGTCACGGACAGCATCGCCGGTCGGGGATGTCGTCGGGATGGGCGCGCTCAGCTCGGCCTCGCGGGCCGCGGCCAGTTCCATGGCCCGGATGCGCCCTTCGGCATCGCGGACGCGGGTGCCCAGGGCGGCGTTGTCTCGCGTCGCCTCGTCCAGCTGGAAGGTCAGGCGCTCAAGGTCGCCGTTCACCCGCTGGACCGTCGCCTCCATGTCCGACAGCCGGCGATCCATCAGGCCCACACGGCCCTGCAGCGCGATGACTTCGGGATCGGGCTCGATGATCACTGGCTGGCCCGCGGCGTTACGCTGGGTCACGGCACGTTCGAGGCGACGGACGTTGCGGTCCAGCTGGTCCAGCCGCCGCTTGTCCCACTGGACCGGCTCGAGCGGTGCGGTCTGGGCGACAACGGTCGTGGTCCCCGCGATCAGGATCACGCCCAGGACCGAGATCAGGGCGTTTCGCGAACGGGAGGCGGCGGGCAGCTTGAGCATGATGGTGATCGTCCCACCCCATTGGGGCCGGTTCAAGGTCTCCGTCCCACCGCCCGGGCGGTGGGACGGAAGGCCACTCAGCGGGTCGCGCCCGAGACGATGGCGGTGTGGGCGTTGCGATTGCGGGCGAAGGCTTCTTCGGTCGAGCCGGCCGCGATCGGACGCTCCTTGCCGTAGCTGATGGTGTCGATCCGGCCGGCATTGACGCCGCGCTCGACCAGATAGCTGCGCACCGACTCGGCGCGGCGGGCACCGAGGGCCAGATTGTATTCCCGGGTGCCGCGTTCGTCGGCATTGCCTTCGATGCGGACGGTCACGTTCGGATAGCGCTGCAGCCAGGCGACCTGGGCATCCATGCGCGGATAGACTTCCGAACGCAGCTGATAGCTGTCGAGATCGAAATAGACCCGGTCGCCGACGTTGACGACGAAATCCTGTTCAGAGCCCGGGGCTGCTGCGCCCATGCTGCCGCCCGAGATCGGACCGCGGGGGCCGGGGTTGTATTGCTCGTTCGCGGCCGGAGGCACGGTCTCGCCGGCACCGGTTGCGACCGGACGGCGGGGGGTGCAGGCGGCGATCGCTGTCACGGCCAGGCCGACGGCGGCCAGACGGACCAGGGTCGAGGGCTTCATCATCGGGTCGTCTCCTTCAGGTGAGGCCTGGGCCTCGAGCTTGGCTTTAAACGCTTGGTACTGACGCGCCACCGGTTTCGCCAGTCGCGATAACGAGGGATTGAGCCGGACGGCTCCTGTTTGTGTTCAGGTCGGACAGCCGTCGGGTCCGCCACCGCCGAGGTTGGACGGCTGTTCGTCCAGCAGCGGCGACCAAGCGGGGTCCGACCCCCGCCCGTTGTAGCCGGCCTGGGACACGACCCGACCGGACAGATCGACGGTCCACAGACGCGTGTCGCCACCGGGCGACTGACGCGCGAACATGATGTAGCGGCCGTTCGGGGCCCAGGACGGCCCCTCCTCGAAATAGCTGGACGACAGGATGCGCTCGCCCGAGCCGTCCGAATTCATGACGCCGGTCGAGAAGCGGCCGCCGCCCTGTTTGGTGAAGGCGATCAGGTCCCCGCGCGGGCTCCAGTTCGGCGCGGTGTACAGGCCGCCGCCCCGGGCGATCGCGCGCTGGCCCGTGCCGTCGGCCCGCATGACGTACAGACGGGCGCTGCCCGAGCGATCCGAGGTGAAGACGATCTGGCTGTTGTCGGGGCTGAACGAGGGCGAGGTGTCGATACCGGGATCGCTGGTCAGACGCCGCACCTGGCGGCTGGACAGATCCATCACATAGACGTCGGTATTGCCGCCCCGGATGATCGAGAAGGCCATCTTCGACCCGTCGTTCGAAAAGCGGGGTGCCAGCACCTGACCGTCGAATTCGCCCAGGCTTTCGCGCCGGCCGGTCGACAGGTTGTAGAGATAGATGCGGCTGTAATCCTTGCCCAGCGCCACATAGGTGATCTCGTTGGGGTCACTCAGCGAGAAACGCGGCGACATGATGATCTCGTCGCCGCCGGTCAGATAGACCGGGTTGAACCCGTCCTGATCAGAGATGGCGAGACGCGACAGGCGGTTCAGCTGGGTCCCGCTTTCAGAGACGAAGACCACACGACTGTCGAACAGGCCGGTCTCGCCGGTCATCCGCTGATAGATCAGGTCGGCGATCTTGTGGCCGATCCGCCGCCACTGCTCGGGCGTGGCGGTGAACTGGTACGAGGCCAGCTGGCACTGTCGGTAGGGGTCGTACAGGCGGAAGCCGAAGTCGTTGCGGCCGTCGGGCCGCGGCGTCACCGCCCCGTACAGCACCGCCTGGGCTCCGATCGAGGTCCACTGCGGGAAGTTGGGGGCGTTGGCGAGGGTCAGGCCGGTCTCGACGAAGCCGGCCGGGTCCATCGGCTCGAAATAGCCCGAGCGGCGCAGGTCCGACCGGATCACCCCGCCCAGGTCGGCACCGTTCTGGCCGTCGAAATTGACCACGGCGATCTGCAGCGGCCGCAGCACGCCCTGATCGATCTCGACCTCGACGGGGTCGGTGGATTGCGGGGGCGGGGTCTGCGCCGTGACCGAGGTCGCCGTCATCGCCACCAGGGCGACGGTCGCCAGAAGTCGGTTCAGTCGCATCAGGGGCTCCCGCAGTTTCAAACCTACGCCGGTCTTTATCGCCAGACCGGACGCATATTGCCAGCATGGCGGTGATTGGGGCGACTTTCAGGCCCGGTCCCGGTTCTTCAGCGATTGGCGCAGGCTCGTTCCGTCACGAACGTGGGGCGGAAGGGCCCGCCCTCGAAGCCTGCGGGCACATCGAAGGGGGCCGTCTGGCGGATCGCACGCACAGCGCCGTCCGCGGCGGCGCGCCAGACCGGGTCGGAACGGGCCCCCAGCAGCGTCGGACCGGCGATGATCCGACCGCGGGCGTCCAGTGTCACGTCCATCTGGATGCGCAGGTCGCGGGCACCCGGGATGTCGCAGGGCAGGATCCAGTTCGGATAGACCTGGTTGAAGATGGCCGTGACCTGCGGTCCCGTGGCCCGCGGGGCTGAGCCCTGCCCCTGCTGCCCGGTGGCCGGGCGCACGCCGGGCCGGGTCGCGGGACGCGGCGGGCCGGCGAGGGAATCGAGGTCCAGCGTGTCCTCGCGACGCGGCGGAGTCGGGCGCGGCGGGGTCGGCTGGGCGCGGGGCGGGGTCGGCCGCGGCGGGGTCGGCTCTGCACGCGGCGGCGTGGGCCGGGGCGGGGTCGGCCGGGGCGGCGTCGGTCGCGGGGTCGGGGCGGGCTTCACCGGGGGCGGGGTCGGCACGGGCGGCGGGACCGGCTTCGGCTCCGGCGGTGCGGGAACGGGCTCGGGCGGCGGGGCGACCGGGGCCGTCGCCGCGTCCTCGGTGACCAATTCCTCGCTCGGATTATCCGCCGCCGCGGCCTCGATCACCATGTCCGAAACGATCGACACCGGAACGGCGGTGATGACCGGACGCGGCTCGGTGCGCGGCGCGAGCAGGCCCGCCGCCAGTACGGCGGCGATGGCCCCGCCGTGCAGCAGGACGGAACCGATCAGGGCCGGGCCGGGCCGTTCCAGGGTCTCAGCTCCCGCCCGATGCCGAGGTGTCGGTGATCAGGTTCATTTTAGTGAAGCCGGCACCGGACAGGCGCGCCATGACTCGCGCCACGGCCTGATAGGGTGCCCGGCCGTCGGCCCGGACGAACACAGGCTTTTCGCGAGCCCCCTCGCCGCCTTCCCGGGCCACGGCCAGGACCAGCCGGTCCCACGGCACTTCGCTGTCGGCGACGAAGATGGCCCCGTCGCGGTCGATCGAGACCACCACCGGCTCCTGGTTGGTGTCGACCGCGCTGGCCTCGGTCTTCGGCAGTTCGACCTCGACCCCGGTCGTCAGCAGGGGTGCGGAGATCATGAAGATGATCAGCAGCACCAGCATCACATCGACCAGCGGCGTTACGTTGATCTCGCTCATGGGCCGTTTGCGCGGCCGTCTGCGGCCCCGGACGTGCCCGCCCCCGCCGCCACCTGCCAGCGCCATGACTCAGAGCTCCCGGGCGGGCTGCGGCGCGGGGCTGGCCGGACCGCTGCCCAGCCGACGCGCGACCGCGGCCTGCAGGTCATCGGCGAAGCTTTCCAGCCGGCCGGTGAACTTGCCCGCGTCGATCGAGAATTTGTTGTAGGCGATATAGGCCGGGATGGCCGCTGCCAGACCCAGGGCCGTGGCGAACAGGGCCTCGGAAATGGCCGGAGCCACGGTCGTCAGATTGGTATTGCCGGCCGAGGCGATGGCCCCGAAGGCGTTCATGATGCCCCAGACCGTGCCGAACAGGCCGATGAAGGGCGAGGACGTCGCCACCACCGACAGCACGCCGAGGCCATCTTCGACCCTCTGGCTCTCGCGCGCGATCAGGCTGTCCAGCGCCCGGTCGATGCGCGACATCAGCAGATTGGCCTGGTTTTCCGTCAGCGGCCCGCGCGTCCGGGCCTCGCGCCAGTCTGCCAGGGCGACGACCAGCATACGCGGCAGGGGATGGGCGGGATTGGGTCCCGCCTGGGCGGCCACGTCCTCCAGCGAACGACCCGAGCCGACCGCGTCCTCAAAGCTGGTCGCCTGGCGGTTCAGGCTTGAAAAGCGGAAGGCCTTGTCGATGATCACGGCCCACGACCACAGCGACGCCACCACCAGCCCGACCATGATCGCCTTGACGACGGGGTCGGCCTCGAGAAACAGGGCCAGCGGGTTCAGCATCGAGGCGTCAGCGGCAGTGGTCATTCAGCGTCCTTCCGTCTGTCCATCCCTGTGCACCGGACGGGCGTGGCGGTTGTGTGGCGGTCTGAGCCGGGTCTAGCGAGGTGTGGCCGCGACGTCACCTCTCTGCACGCGTCAGGCGGGCGAAATGGTCAAGCTTCGCGCGCCAGCCATGGCCCGACCTTCTCGACCAGCGCCTTGGTCGGCCGACGCGGCCGGCCGTCCATGTGAATGCAGACCACCTCGACCTCGGCCCGGCACAGCAGGTCGTCACCGCGCGTGATCGTCTGCGAGATCAGCAGGCGCGGCCCCCTGACCGAATCATAGTGGGTGCGCACCACCAGGGCGTCGTCGATGCGCGCCGGCTTGAGAAAGGTCAGCCCCATCTTCGTGACCACAAAGGCCGTCGGCTGGTCGCCGTCCAGAAGGTCGGTGTGGCCGATGCCCATCAGCCGCAGACAGTCCGACCGTCCCCGCTCGAAATAGCGCACATAGTTGGCGTGATAGACCAGACCCGTGAAGTCGGTGTCCTCATAATAGACCCGGACCGGCAACCGGTGCTCGCGGCCCTCGAAACGGCCGGCGGTGGGGGCGTCGGTCATGGGGTCGGCGTCGGCGGCTTGGGCAGGGATGGGCAGTCGGCGCGCAGCATGGCCTGGAATTCGGTCGCCAGCGGGTCGTCGCTCATCATGATCCGGTTGGGCCGCGATATGAAACTCCAGGCACCGCTTTCGCCGCGGCGTCCCACATAGCCGCAGACCACGCGGCCGCGCCCTTCGTCCAGCAGGCGAATCTCGGCGGTGCGTCCCAGCTGTTCGCGCGCCTGCCGCAGCACCCGTTTGGCCGGCGGCTCCTGGACGAAGCCCGGGCCCGACCCGCGCGTGGCCACCCAGATCGCCAGGGCACCCAGCACCAGAACCGCGATGCCCAGCACCGCGATCAGCCGCTCTGTCCGGATCGCCTTTCGCGCCATGCCGTCTCCTTCACGCCGAAGCATGACGGGCTTCGGGGATGGCGTGAAGAGGCCACTCCCCTTTCCGTGCAGCCCGGCGAAAGCCGGCATGAACGGCGGCACGAAATCGGATCACTTGCCGCCGAACAGCCCGCCCGGCTCCGGTGCCTTCGGCGGCTCGGTCAGGCCGAGGTGGGCATAGGCCTTGGCGCAGGCCATCCGTCCGCGCGGGGTGCGCTGGATGAAGCCCTGCTGCAGCAGATAGGGTTCAATCACGTCCTCGACCGCGTCGCGGGCCTCGGCGATCGCCGCGGCCAGGGTGTCCATGCCGACCGGGCCGCCGCCATAGTTCTCGATCAGGGCCCTGAGGAAACGGCGGTCATTGGCGTCCAGCCCGGCCTCGTCGACCTCCAGCCGCGCCAGCGCCCGCGCCGCCGCCAGCCGGTCGATCACCGGCGCGCCCTCGGCCCCGGCGAAATCCCGCACCCGGCGCAGCAGCCGCCCGGCCACGCGCGGCGTGCCCCGCGAGCGGCTGGCGATCTCGCGCGCGCCCGGGTCGTCGATCGCCACGCCCATCTTGCGCGCCGCCCCGGTGATGACCCGCACCAGCTCGTCCGGCGTATAGAATTCGAGCCGCAGCGGGATGCCGAACCGGTCGCGCAGCGGCGTGGCCAGCAGGCCGGCCCGCGTCGTCGCCCCGACCAGGGTGAAGGGGGCCAGGTCGATCCGCACCGACCGCGCCGACGGCCCCTCGCCGATGATCAGGTCCAGCACATGGTCTTCCATGGCGGGATACAGGATCTCCTCGACCGTCGGGGCGAGGCGGTGGATCTCGTCGATGAACAGGACATCGCGCGGTTCGAGATTGGTCAGGATGGCGGCCAGGTCGCCGGCCTTGGCCAGAATCGGGCCCGAAGTGGCCCGGAAGCCGACGCCCAGCTCGCGCGCCACGATCTGCGCCAGCGTCGTCTTGCCCAGTCCGGGCGGGCCGAACAGCAGGACGTGGTCCAGGGACTCGCCCCGACCGCGGGCGGCGTCGATGAAGACCTTCAGATTACCCTTGGCCTGCTCCTGGCCGACGAACTCCGACAGGGTCTGCGGCCGCAGGGCGCGGTCGTGACCCTCGCCGGGGGCGGGTTCGGGCGAGATGATGCGGTCGTCGGTCATGATGGGGTCGAGTGGCGAGTGGCGAGTGGCGAGTAGCGAGCAGGCCATCCATCTGGCGAGAATTCAGCCGCAAGATCGTCGCGCAGTCCCGCCAGGCCGCCCGGAACCCCTCGCCACTCGCCACTCGCCACTCGCCACTCCCTTCCCCTCACCGCCCCAGCTCCTGCAGGGCGGCGCGGATGACGGCGGACAGATCCGCCTCCTCGCCCAGCCGGATCAGGGCCTGGTCGACGGCGCGGCGGGCGTTGACCTCGGCCACGCCCAGACCCAGCAGGGCCGACACGGCCTCGCCGGTGATGCTCGGAACCGGGGGGGCGGACTCGACATGCACGCCCGACCCGCCGGGGGTGAACGACACCTCGCCAAGCGACTTGCCCTTCAGCTCGGTGACGATGCGCAGCGCCAGTTTGGGGCCCACGCCATTGGCCCGGGCGACCGCCGCCTTGTCCTCGCGCGCCACTGCCGCTGCCAGGTCGCCGGGGGGCAGGACGTCGAGCACGGAAAGCGCCGCCTTGGGGCCCACGCCCTGAATATCCGTCAGGGTGCGAAAGGCGCGGCGCTCGTCGCGGGACAGAAAGCCGTACAGGCGGGGACCGCTCTCGGCGTTCCAGGTCGATTCGATCTGCAGGGTCGCCTCGTCGCCGGGGGCCGGGAGCCGCTGCAGGGTCCGCGCCCCGCAGACCACGACATAGCCCACCCCGGCGCAGTCGATCAGGCAGTGATCCGGCTCGACCTCGGCCAGCAGCCCTCTCAGACGGCCGATCATGCGGCACCCCGCAAGGCCGTCAGCAGCGCCCGCTTGCGCAGCTGGGCATGGGTGATGGCCACCGCCAGGGCGTCGGCGGCGTCCGCCTTCACGTCGCCGGCCCCCCCTTGGCAGGACTGGGGCAGCAGGCGTTTGACCATGAAGGCGATCTGGCTCTTGTCGGCATGGCCGGCACCGACGACCGCCTTCTTGATCAGGTTCGGCGAATATTCCGCGACCGGCAGGCCGCAGCGGGCGGGGGCCAGCATGACCGCCGCCCGGGCGTGGCCCAGTTTCAGCGTCGAGGCCGGGTTCATGTTGACGAACACCTCCTCGATCGCCGCCTCGTCGCAGCCATGGGCGGCGCAGACCGCGCCGACCGCCTCGAGCAGATGCAGCAGCCGCTCGCTGAACGGCGCAGCTTCGGGCGGCGTCACCACCCCGTGGGCAACCCACCGCAGTCGCGACCCCTCGGCCACCACCACGCCCCAGCCGGTGCGGCGCAGGCCGGGGTCCAGTCCAAGGATCCGGGTCGATCCGTCAGGAATCAGGGTGTTCGTCATTCGTTCCATTCATGCCTCAAACGAGGTTGACGAACAATGACCGGCCTCCAGTCTTCTCCCTCGACCCCGAATGGGCGACGGATTGCGGTGTTCCGTCACGTTCGAAATCGTGTAGCGTTCGAAAACGTCGGCTCTGTGGGGGGATGTCGTGTCTATAGGGTCCATCTGGCGCAAGCTGCGCGCGATCATCGCACCGGCCGTTCTCGCAGTGGCGCTGACGTCATGCGGCGGCGGGGGCGGCGAGGCTCCCGGGACGACGTCGCCACCCCCGACCGCCATCAGCATTTCCGACGCCGAAGCCGGCCGGTTCCTGACCCAGACGACGTTCGGGGCGACCGACTCCGATATCGCCACGGTCAAGCTGCTCGGCTATCGCGCCTGGCTGGATCAGCAGATGGCCACCACGTCGCCGTCGCATCTGAACTATCTCGACAACCGGCTGGCGCAACTGCGGCTCACCACGCCGACGGCTACGCTGAACGCCAATAATTTCTACGAGAGCTTCTGGCTTTATTCCGCCACCGGTGACAGCCAGCTGCGCGAACGGATGAAGCTGGCGCTGTCGGAAATCTTCGTGATTTCGATGGTCGATCCCAATGTCGATACCCGCGGTGCCGGGGCCTATTACGACATGCTCGGAGCCAACGCCTTCGGCAATTTCCGCACCCTGCTGGAACAGGTGACGCTGCATCCGATGATGGGGGTCTATCTGACCCACCTGGCCAATCAGAAGGAAGACCCCGCGACCGGTCGCAATCCGGATGAGAACTACGCCCGCGAAGTGATGCAGCTGATGACCATCGGCGTGGACGAGCTCAACATCGACGGCACGGTGCGGACCAGCGGCGGTGCGCCCATCCCCGCCTATACCGCGGCCGACATCTCGGGCCTGGCCAAGGTCTTCACCGGCCTGAGCTGGTATTCGCCGACACCGAGCAACAATACCTTCTTCGGCCGCAACCGCGATCCGGACGCCTCGGCCCGCTCGATGATCTTCTATCCGGCGTTCCACTCCACCTCGACCAAGACCTTCCTCGGCGTCAGCACGACATCCGACGGTCCCGGTGATCTGCGGTTCGCCCTGGACACCATCTTCAACCATCCCAACGTCGGCCCCTTCATCGGCCGGCAGCTGATCAAGCGGCTGGTCACCAGCAACCCCAGCCCGGCCTATGTCCAGCGCGTCGCCACCGTCTTCAACAACAATGGCGCGGGCGTGCGCGGCGATATGGCGGCGGTGGTCAGGGCCATCCTGCTGGACACGGAAGCGCGCGACGTCTCCGTCGCCGCCAGCCCCTCGTTCGGCAAGGTGCGCGAGCCGATGGTGCGGATGGCCAACTGGATGCGGACGTTCGGCGCGACGTCGGTCAGCGGCCGCTATCTGCTCAACTCGACCAGTGCGACAACCTCCCTCGGACAGTCCGCGCTCGCCTCACCCTCGGTCTTCAACTTCTACCGGCCGGGCTATATCCCGCCGAACACCCGGCTGGGAACCGCCGGACTGACTGCACCCGAATTCCAGATCGTCGACGAGGTGACCGTCGCCGGCTACGCCAACACCATGCAGACGGCGATCGGCACGGGCATCGGCACCTCCACCGACGTCCGGTCCGCCTATGTGTCCGAGGTCGCGATTGCGGCGGACGCGGTGGCGCTGGTCAACCGCATGGATCGGATGCTGTTGTACGGCCAGATGTCCTCGGGCCTGCGGACGGCCCTGACCGACAGCATCAACAGCGTCGCCATCCCCGGGGCGGGTTCCACCCAGGCCCAGATCGACGCAGCCCTGCTCAATCGCGCCAGACTGGCCGTCTATATGACGATGGTCTCGCCCGAATATCTGATCCAGCGGTGAGGACGACACGATGACCGGTTTCTCTCCCAGCCGCCGCCACCTGCTCAGGGTCGGAGGCGGCCTGTCGATCCTCGGCGCTGCTGCCCCGTTTGCCATACAGATGGCCGCCGCCGGTTCGGCCGCCTCGCAGAGTGCGCCGGACTATCGCGCCCTCGTCTGCATCTTCCTGTTCGGGGGCAATGACTCCCACAATACCGTGCTGGCGACCGACACGGACTCCTTCGGACGCTATTTCTCGGCCCGCAATACGGGCAACGCCCCGATCGCCCTGATGCCGCCGGGTACGCCGCCCACACCGGTCGGTGCCACATCGTCGGTCACCGGGCGCGTGGCCACCGCCGATTCTCCCGAGGCCTGGGGCGGGGTGCTGCCGATCGTGCCCAGAACCCCGAACCCGATCCCGGCGGGCACCAACGCCACGGTCAGAACCTTTGCCCTGCATCCCTTCCTGGGACCGCTGAAGACCCTGTTCGACGCGGGGCGTCTGGGGGTGGTGGCCAATGTCGGCACGCTGATCCGGCCGATCACCAAGGCCCAGTTCCAGGGCGGCACCGTCGCCTTCCCGGCCAATCTGTTCTCGCACAATGACCAGCAATCGACCTGGCAGGCCGGCGTCACCGAGGGGGCCCGCGTGGGCTGGGGCGGGCGCATGGGCGATATGCTGGCGGGGATGAACGGCACCGATACCCTGTTCACCGCCATCTCGACGGCCGGCAACGCGGTCTTCCTGTCCGGACAGAACGTCATCCAGTACCAGATGACCACCGCGGCCCAGCCGGCCGTGGTCATCAACGGCCAGGCCGGGGCCTCGCTGTTCGGATCGACCGTGGCCCCCTCGCGCGTGCGGTCGCTGATCCAGGACCAGAGCGCCGCCGGTCTCTTCGCCGCCGACTACGCCACCGTGACCAACCGGTCGATCGGCGCGGCGACCACGATCAACGGCCTGTTCACCCAGCCCGTCGTGACCGGCATCCCGGCACCGACGGCCTATGTCAATCCGATCACGGGCGCGACCGAGACCAACACCCTGGCGACCCAGTTGCAGACGGTCGCCCGCATGATCGCCGCCTCCGGCTCGACCGGCGTGCGCCGGCAGGTCTTCTTTGTCAGCCTCGGCGGGTGGGACACGCACGATGTCCAGAACACGGCCCAGTCGAACAACCTGGCCAAGGTCGCCCACGGCATGGCCTATTTCGACAGCGTCCTGGCCAGTATCGGCGGGGTCAACATGCGCAATGCCGTGACCACCTTCACGGCCTCGGACTTCTCGCGCACCTTCACGACCAATGGCGACGGCACCGACCACGCCTGGGGCGGCCACCATTTCGTGATGGGCGGCAGTGTCCGGGGCGGCGACATCTACGGCCAGTACCCGACACTCGGCGTCGATCTGGGAACCTTCAACAACCCCGATAATTCCCGCGGCTCGCTGATTCCGACCACCTCGGTCGACCAGTACGCGGCCACCATGGGTCGCTGGCTGGGGGTGTCGGAGGCCGGGCTGGATTCCATCTTCCCGAACCTGAGAAACTTCCCCACGCGCGGCCTGGGCTTCCTCGGCTAGACCCATTTCTCGAGGCAGGTCGATTCGACCTGCAACAAAAACCGTATAGCGTCGGCCGGGGAATCGGGAGGGACCAGTCATGACCAATGCAGGAGCCGTCGTCGCCGCCGCGGCCGTCGCCGCCTTCGCGGTCGGCGTTTTCCAGGCCGACGCCCAGACGCCCGCCGTCCGGCCCGATCAGGCCGCCTTCCGTGACCTGTATGAGGAACTGGTCGAGACCAACACCACCCTGTCCGAGGGCAGTTGCACCCTCGCCGCCGAGCGGATGGGTGCCCGCCTGCTCGCCGCCGGCTACCCCGCCGCGGACGTGCGCGTGCTGGTTCCTGCCGGGCGTCCCAAGGACGGCAATCTGTCGGCGATCCTGCACGGCTCAGACCGCGCCGCCGCCCCGATGCTGCTGCTGGCCCACATCGACGTGGTCGAGGCCAACCGCGCCGACTGGACCCGCGATCCCTTCACCCTGGTCGAGGAGGGCGGCTATTTCTACGCTCGCGGCGCGGTCGACGACAAAGCCCAGGCCGCCGTCTGGGTCGACACCCTGGTCCGCCTCAAGGCCGAAGGGTTCATCCCGCGGCAGGACATCAAGATCGCCCTGACCTGCGGCGAGGAAACCCCGGACGTCTGGAACGGCGTCGAATGGCTGCTGGAGACCCATTCCGACGCGCTCAGCGCCGGCTTCGCCCTGAACGAGGGCGCGCGCAGCCGGCTCGACGACCAGGGCAACCGTATCGCCCTCGAAATCCAGGCCGGAGAAAAGGTCTATCAGGACTTCCAGCTGGAGATCACCAATCCTGGCGGCCACTCGTCGCGGCCCCTGCCGGACAACGCCATCGACCGCCTCGCCAACGGGCTTGTGCGTCTGTGGGACCAGCCCTTCCCGCTCGAGATCAACGCCACGGTCCGGGCCTATCTGGTCGCCATGGCGGAAATCACGCCCGGCCTCGCCGCCGACATGCACGCCGTCGCGGCCGAACGGCCAGATGCAGCCGCCGCCGGACGGCTGTCCGCCGCCGATCCCGCCTTCAATGCCATGCTGCGGACCACCTGCACCCCGACGATGGTCAACGCCGGCCATGCGCCCAACGCCCTGCCTCAGCGCGCCCGGGCCAACGTCAACTGTCGCATCCTGCCCGGCCATACGGCCGCCGAGGTCAAAGCCGATCTGGACCGCATGATCGCCGATCCCGGCATCATCGTGACCCCGGTCGGCGAACCCGACCCGGTCTCGCCGCCCCCGCCGCTGACACCCGCCATTCTCGATCCGATCGTCGCCATGGCGGCCAGGCATTGGCCGGGCGTGCCGGTGATCCCCTCCATGGCCACGGGGGCGACAGACGGGCGCTTCACCAACGCCGCCGGCATTCCGACCTATGGGGTGACCGGCCTGTTCTACGACCCCGACGGGGGCGGGACCCACGGCCTGAACGAACGCATCCGCGTCCGCAGTCTCTATGAGGGCCGCGACTTCCTGTTCGACCTGGTCAAGGCCTATGCGATGCAGCGCTGAGACGCGGCCTCAGCCATGCGTCTCGACATAGACCTCGGGGTCCTTGTTCACCGGCTTGATCCCGGTGATATGGCCGGCCTCGAAGGCGGCGAATTGCACCGCCAGATCGTGGCGGGTCTGCAGGCTGGCATGACGGCGAAAATCGGTCAGACCCTGCCGCTCCTCCTCGCCCATATGCTTTGAGTTGACGACATTGGCCTTGCCCACGGCCTCGATCCAGGCCCCGGTTCCGACCGGATATTTCGCCACCGCCCTGACCGCGTCGCGCAGCTTGTTGTGGTCCTCGATCGCGTCCTCGGTCTCGGGCCCGGCGTCGGTCCCCTCGGCGTCGTTGGCCGATGTGCCGACCTTAATCAGCTCCGGATAGAAGAACCGCTCCTCGGCCTCGGCGTGGACGTCGAGGAAGGCCGACAGCCGGCCCCAGACCCTGGTCAGGGCACCGACATTCTCTGGATCGATCTGCTCGAGAATGGCGAACAGACGCCTTTGCTCGGCGTGGTCGTCGAGGATCAGCTGGGTGATGTCCATGAAGGGTCCGTGGGCAAGCGTTGCGGTTCGCCTGCCCTAACCCGCCCGGCCGCCCGCCGTTCCGTTCACCCCGCGTACTTCGCCATGTCCTCGTCCGAGATGTCCTCGTTCGAATAGACATTCTGGACGTCGTCCTCGGCGTCGAGCGCGTCGAGCAGCTTCATCAGGGTGCCGACCGCCTCGCCGGTGACCGGCACCTCGGATTGCGGCCGCCAGACCAGCGCCGTCGATTTGGCGTCGCCGAGAATCTTCGACAGGGCCTCGGCCACTTCGTTCAGGTCCTCGAACGTCGTCCAGATGGTGTGGCCGGGCGCGTCTTCATAGATGTCGGGCTTGACCAGATCGCTCTCGACGTCCTGGGCACCCGCCTCGATGGCGGCCTCCATGACGGCGTCCTCGGTGCCGGCCTCGGCCTTGTAGATGATCCGGCCCACCTTGTTCCACATGAAGGCCACCGAGTTCATCTCGCCCAGCGCCCCGCCGTTCTTCTTGAACGCCGTGCCGATATTGGAGTTGGCGCGGTTGCGGTTGTCGGTCAGGGCCTCGACGATGATGCCGACGCCGCCCGGACCCCGGCCCTCGTAGCGGACCTCTTCCATCGTATCGACGTCGCCGCCGGCGGCCTTGTTGATGGCCCGCTGGATCACGTCGCGCGGCAGGCTCTCGGCCTTGGCGTTGTTGACGGCCAGCCGCAGGCGCGGGTTCATGTTGATGTCCGGCATGCCCAGCTTGGCTGCCACGGTGATGTCGCGCGACAGTTTGGAGAACAGCTTGGAGCGCACCGCATCGGCGCGTCCCTTGCGGTGCATGATGTTCTTGTATTTGGAATGGCCGGCCATGAAGCTCTCTTGATTGGGCGCTGTCGTTCGCCGCGCGGCGGCTCACTGCATGAGCGTGGACGGCATGGATCGAGGCAGGGCATCTAGCCGATGGCGGACGCGGTGTCACGGCTCCGGAACCGTCACCGCCCCGGCACATTCTGTTTGCATCCGAACCGGAGCCGTTTCCATGACCGCCGAAGACGTCCTTTACGATGCCGAAGCCTATGCCGATGACGACCTCGACGAGGCCGACATCGTCGAATGGTACGAAGCCCGGCCCGTCCAGGTCTCGACCGCCGTCGCCACCGGCTCGATCATCGCCGCCTTCACCCTGGGCGTCCTGACCGCCGTGGGTGCTCTGGCGCTGATGGGTCGGCTGGAAGACTAGGCCTTCAGGCTCTCCAGGAAGCCGCGCATCTTGTCGTCGACCGGCACGGGCCGTTCCGTCTTCCGGTCGACATAGACGTGGACGAAATGCCCGACGGCGGCCGCGTCTTCCTCATTGTTGCGGAACAGGCCGATCTCGTAGCGGACCGAGCTGGTGCCGACGTGCGCGACGCGAACGCCTGCCTGGATCTCGTCCGGAAACGCCGTCGGCGAGAAATAGCGGCAGCCCGTCTCGACCACCAGGCCGATGGTCGCGCCGTGGTGGATGTCCAGCACGCCGTTGACGACCAGCAAGCGGTTCACCGCCGTGTCGAACCACGAATAGTAGACGACGTTGTTCACATGGCCGTAGACGTCATTGTCCATCCAGCGCGTGGAAATGGCCTGGAACCGGCGATAGTCGTTCCGCTTCGTCCGTTCGATCGTTCCGGTCATGAATTCTCCCCTGTTGCGCCCGCGCTCGCGACGCGGTCGCTCGTTGCCTGAGCGCGGTTGGCGCGCTTCATTGAGTCCCAGCCTTGGGCTTGGCGGGGGCGGCGTCAAGCGTCTAGGCTCCCGGTCATGCAGACGATCGCCGCCGTTCTCCGCACCACCGGTGCCGCCCGTCCCTATTCAGACAGTCGGCCCCTGTCCCTGGAAACGGTGACACTGGACCCGCCCGGTCGGGACGAGGTGCGCGTGGCGATCAAGGCGGCAGGCCTCTGCCATTCCGACCTCAGCGTCATCAACGGTGACCGGCCGAGACCACTGCCGATGACGCTGGGCCATGAGGCCGCGGGCGTGGTCGAGGCGCTGGGCGCGGGTGTGACCGATCTTGAGGTCGGGGATCATGTGGTCACGGTCTTCATGCCCAGCTGCGGCCATTGCGACCCCTGCGCCGGCGGGCGACCGGCCCTCTGCGAGCCGGGCGCCGTGGCCAACGGCAAGGGCGAGTTGCTGAGCGGGGGACGACGCCTCCACGACAGTCACGGCGAGATCCATCACCATCTCGGCTGTTCGGCCTTTGCGGCCCACGCCGTGGTCTCGCGGCGGTCGTTGGTGAAGGTCGACCGGGACCTGCCGTTCGAGCACGCCGCCCTGTTCGGCTGCGCGGTGCTCACCGGAGTCGGGGCGGTGGTCAACACGGCGCGGGTCCGGGCCGGACAGAGTGTGATCGTGGTGGGTCTGGGCGGTGTCGGGCTGTCGTCGGTGCTGGGGGCGCTCGCGGCAGGTGCAGGGCCGGTGATCGCGGTGGACTTCAGCGAGGACAAGCTGGCCCTGGCCCGGTCGCTGGGCCCGGTGCAGACGGTCAATGCCGGCGCCGGCGACGCCGTCGATCAGGTCCGTGCCCTGACCGGTGGCGGGGCCGATTTCGTGTTCGAGATGGCCGGCTCGGCCCGCGCCCTGGACGCCGCCTGGCGGATGACCCGGCGCGGCGGCACGACCATCACCGCCGGCCTGCCGCCGCCCGAGGCCGTCCTGGCCGTCAACGTCGTATCTCTGGTGGCTGAAGAGCGCACCCTGAAGGGCAGCTACATGGGGACCTGCGTGCCAAGCCGCGATATCCCGAGATATGTCGCCCTGTTCCGGCAAGGCCGTCTGCCGGTCGACCGGCTGCTGAGCGGGACCGTTCCGCTGTCGGACATCAACTCTGCTTTCGACCAGCTGGCCGAGGGTACGGCGGTCAGGACCGTTGTCCGCTTCTGACGCTGCGGGCTTGAGGGAACTCGCGGGTCGACGTCGGGCCGGTCCAGGGCACCGGACTCCGGACCGCACATCCCTGTGAAAACCGGGACGAGCGCGCCGAGGGCAGACGTCGACCACACGCAATCGCCAGGGCGTCCGACCCCTAGACCAGCCTGAGGCCGATGCCCGGCTCGCCGCCCGGTTTGCCGACCGACACGTCGAGCGTCTCATTGCCGAACTGCAGGCCGCGCACGGCGCGTTCGACCAGCGCCGTCATGGCGTCGGCGGGCTGGTCCGTGCGGATGTCGACCAGCCAGCCGATCTGGCCGATATCGGGCCAGATGGCGCGCGCCAGCCACAGGGACTCGACCATCGGCGGCCCGAAGGCGGTGCGCAGGGCGGCGGTCAGGGTGACAGGCTCGTTCACGGGCTCGACCGCGTGCAGCTCGACCCGGCCGGACGGCCGCAGTTTCGGGCGCATCGGTTCGTGCTCCAGCACCGTCTTGATCTGGTCGGGGTTCATCCGCAGGCCCGTGCCGCCGTCGGGGTTCAGCAGCACCACGGCGTCCTTCAGCATACCCAACAGGGTCCGGCCCTGCATGGCCAGGATGCGCGTATCCTCGCCGAACATCATCGTCGCCCGCTGCGGATCGGTGAACAGGGTCACGGTATTGGTGCCGTCGTTCAGGACCACGCCGCGCAGGATCAGCTGCTCGCCCTGGCGCAGCACCTTGGCCCCGTCATCGCCGGGCGTCCCGCCCGGACTGCCGGGCTCGGGCACGGCGTACAGGTCGGCCTCGAGCATCAGCCGCTCGAACATCCCCATCCGCGACGCATCGGCCAGCCCCTCGTACAGGGCCTCCTCGAGCGGGTTCATCGGATTGTCGGTGAAGACGAGAGGCTGGGCGTCGGTCATGGTCAACTCGGGATCGATGGGGCAGACACAAGAGGCGAGCCGCCGCCCCTCGTCAATCACCAGACGCCAATCACCCTCCGCCCGGCCACCCCGAGGGGCGACCGGGCCCGCAGGTCCAACCGGCCGCCCGAGGCTCGCCCTAGCTCAGAACGACGATCGCCACGCGCCGGTTCTGCGCCCGGCCCTCAGGTGTCTCGTTCGGTGCCACCGGTGACTCCTCGCCGTAGGAGATCGTCGCCATGCGGTTCAGGGCGATGCCCTGCCGGCTCAGCGTACGACGCACGGCTTCGGCCCGGGCCTCGCCCAGCTGCTCATTGTATTCGGCGTCGCCGCTGGCGTCGGTATAGCCCTGGATTTCCAGGTAGACGTTGCGGTTCTCGCCCTTCAGGCGCTGGGCCAGGGCGGCCAGACGCTGTTCGGCTTCGGGAGACAGGGCGTGGCGGTCGGTGGGGAATTTCACCGAGTCGTCCGACAGCACGACCTCATAGAGGAATTTGCCCTCGGCCAGTTTGTGCGCCGCATTGGCGCGCTCCAGCGCCTGTCCGGCGGTGCCTTCGACCTGGGTCACCCGGGTGTCGACCACGGCCAGATTCTCACGCACGAATTTGTGGCTGGCGCAGCCGCTGGCCGCGAGGCCGAGGGCGAGGACCACGCCGGTCATGGCCGCCGTCCTGAGTTTCGTTCGGGTCAATTGTCGTCTCCTGATGGGCGGGGCGCCGCTCCCGCATCGGTGCGCGGATATGACCGTGCCGTAACCCGGACGGCGGAGTGATGGCCGGCCCGGGGCCAAAACGCGTCACCTTGACCGTTAGCTGAGCCGTGCGGGGGGCCGCGTCCGGAGAGGCCTTCGCCGTGCCACCTTGTTGACGCGGAGGGGTGGTCTTGAAGGCATCGCGGGCGCAACCGGGCCCGCCGGACAAGACCCTCCCGTGCGACCAGGCCACGAGACGCCAACAAGAGAATCGCCGGACAGCCTGTCGTCCGCGGCCCGCCGGCCCGCCCGGTCCGCGCCAGGGCTGCGGGCCTGGGGTCCGGCCGTCGCCCTCAGCCTGACCGCCCATCTGGTCCTGTTGCTGGCCCTCGTCTCCGTCCGCGCGGAGACGATCCCAATTCTTGCACCCGCACCCGAACCGCACGCCGTGGTCGTCACCCTGACCCGGCCCCCGCCCCCGCCGCCGCCTCCGGCCCCGGTCGTCGTCAAGCCAACGCCCGCCGCGCCCACCCCCTCGACCGCCGCGCCGCGCCTCCCCCCGGCGCGCACGGCACCGCGTCCCCGTCCGGTCCGCACGCCCCCGCCGCCCGAGGTGCCGACGCTGCCCGCCAGCCCCGCCCCCGTGGTCGCGTCGATGGCCACCCTCGGCGAGGCCCAGCTGGCCGGCGCGCCCGGGGCCGGGACGGGTCAGGGCGCGGGCACCGGCTCTGGCGGGTCTGGCTCTGGCGGGACCGGCGGCGCCTGCGACATGGTCCGCCGGCTGCAGGACGCCTTGCGAGCCGATCCGGAGGTCCGCGCCGCCGTGGTCCGGGCCTACCGTGCCATGCCCGCCTCGGGCCGCGCCATCCTGGTCTGGAATGGCGACTGGATCCAGGATCCGGCCCAGACCGGCAAGGGTCTGGCCGGGGTGCGTCAGGCCATCGCGCTGGAGATTGCCTTCTCGCCGCGCGACTGCCGGACCCGGCCCATGCGCGGCCTCGCCGTCATCGCCCTGGCTGACGGTCCGGGCGCGCCCCGGCTGGCGCTGGGCGGCGGCGACTGGCGCTGGACCGACCTGCTGGGCGTGCGCTGACGCCTCGACCCTAGGCCTTGTCGCGCACCCGCATGGCCCCGCCCGAGCCGGTCTCGACCTCGAACCGCCCGGTCGCCCGGATCAGGTCCGACAGCTTGGCGTGGCCATAGGTCCGCTGGTCGAAGTCTGGATAGGCGTTCCTCAACCGGTTGGCGATGCCGCCGGCGGTGACCCAGCCGTCGCCGTCCTCTTCCATGTCGGCGATCACCGTGGCGATCAGCCGGGCCGCCTCGACCGGCTTGCGCTTGCCCGGTGCCGGTGCCGCGACCGTCTCGGCCCGGCGCCCGCCCGCCGCGGGGGCCGGAGCCTCGCTCACCGGCGCGCTCAGGTTTTCGGTGTAGATGAAACGGGTGCAGGCCTGACGGAAGCTTTCTGGCGTCTTCTGCTCGCCGAAGCCGAACACATCGACCCCCTCCTCGCGGATGCGCGACGCCAGCCGGGTGAAGTCGGCATCCGACGAGACGAGGCAGAAGCCGTCGAACCGGCCCGAGTGCAACAGGTCCATGGCGTCGATGACCAGGGCGATGTCGCCCGAATTCTTGCCCTTGGTATTGGCGAAATTCTGCTGTGGCTGGATGGCGAACCGGGCCAGCACCCGGGTCCAGCCGGCAATCTGGGCACTGGCGAAATCCCCGTAGATGCGCCGCGCCGAGGCCTCGCCCAGGGTGGCGATCTCTGTGAACAGCGCCTCGGCGATCCGCGCCGAGGCATTCTCGGCGTCGATCAGCACGGCAAGGCGGGGCGGTTTGGCGTCGGCGGGCATGGCGGTGTCTTTCGGGGGCGGGAGCGGCGCGCAGGGTCGACCGCGCCGGCGGGCGGGTCAACGGGGTGGAGGTGCGAGCGTGTCCGCGTCGACGTCAAACGCCGTCCGGGGAGCCAGCCCCCTAGCCCGCCGCCTTCACCAGCAGGGCGTCCACCGGCTGGACCACGCCGTTGCTGGCCAGGGTCTCCTCGCCTGTCAGGCGGCCGCGCGCGCCGTTGTCCCCCGTGACGATCAGGGCGTCACCGTCCATCGAGAAGGTCAGGAGGCTGTTGGCCATGGTGCGCATCTCGGCCGTGCCCGAGCTGCCGCTCTCAATGGCGGTGCGGATGTCGGCGCGGGTCAGGGTGCCCGGAACGATGTGGGCGCGCAGCAGGGCGGCCCCCTGGGCCTTCATGGCCTCATCGCCCAGATCGCCGGCCGAGGCGGTAAAGGCCGCATCCGAGGGGGCGAACACCGTATAGGGCCCCTTACCCTCCAGCACCGCACCGAGAGCGGCGTTGTCCAGCACCCGCTCCAGCGTCCCGAACGCCCGGTCGCCCTTGAGCGTCGCGGCCAGGGTCCGGTTCGAGGGCGTGGCAGCCGCCGTGCCGTCGGCCTTGCCGTCGCCCCCGCCACAGGCGGCGAGGGTCATCACGCAGAGGGGCGCGAGCGCCCAGTGCATCTTCGTTTTCATGGTCATGGTCCCTGTGTCGTCGGGGCTCAGGTCAGCAGCTGGATCACGGTCGTGATCAGCTGGGTCTTGGCATCGGCCTGGTACACATAGCCGTCGTTGTAGCGGTACATGGATGTGGCATTGTCCGTGTACTGATCACGGTACGCATAGGGCACATTGTAGATGTCATAGCCGGTGGGCAGGCGCTGGCCGACGCCCAGGTTCTGGCCGGTCAGCAGGGCGGCGACCTGACTGATCGTATTGGTCCGGGGATTGACGCCGTACAGCGCCCCGTCGGCATAGCGGTAGTCCTGGTTCTGGTTCAGGCCGAAATAGCTCTCATAATAGTCGGGAGCCGGCTGGTACTGGTACTGGCTCGGCCAGGCTGAACCGGGCGACAGCGCTCCGCCCAGCACGGGCAGCCAGCCCAGCAGTGATCCCTGCGGGTTCGAACGGTACAGATAGCCGTCGCGATACTCATAGCGGTTGGCGTCGTCGCGGCCGCGCCAGATCCAGTCATAACGGTCGGCTCCGACGGCGCGGGCGATCTGGCGGGCCTGACCCGGGGGCAGGCAGCCGTTGTTCTTCTTCGCCAGTCCGGGCGGGCAGCCGGCGATCAGGCCACGGTCATCATCGCGGCGGAAATACACCACGGGCTGACCGTCGCGGGTCTGGAACACCTCACGCTCGACCGCGCGCCGGATGTCACGCCGATCGTCACGGCGATCCTCGTTACGATCGTCATTGCGGCTCCCACGAACGACGTCGGCCATCCGGATATCGGGGCGCAAATCGGACCGCATGTCGGGGCGCTCGGCGCGGCGCGCCTCGCCGCGGCCATTGCCGCCGTCGTTGCCATTGCCGCGCGCTTCACCGCCACCACGATGACCGCGCTCCTGATCGCCGCCCCGCTGCCCATGCTCCTGTTTGTCGCCGCCCTTGCCGTTGCCGGGGTCAGCCAACACCGCCGTCGGCGCGGCCAGAGCGAGGAGAAGAGCGGAGGTAATCGGAACAAGCTTGTACACGGGAAACCCTTTCGGTTCCGATGCACAACGTTCGCGGACGGAGGCTGTTCCGGCCGGCCGAAGGTCCCGGACCGGTCGGGGGTACCTGAGTCACGACGGCCGCGCCGCCGCGAACAGCGCATCCACAGACCCGCCATTGGCCACCAGCGCCGCCCCCACCCGCTTGCGGGCCTGATAGTAGAACAGGGTGCTGGAGATCTGGCCCGCCGCAACCATCCGGGCCGCCTCATCATCGGTCAGGCTGCTTTCGCCGGCGACGTGATCGCAATAGCCCTCGATCAGCCAGCGGGGGTAAGTCGCGGACACAGTGCTGCCGAACCGGGCGCGGATCAGTTTGTGTGTCTTTTCATGGGCGATGACGCCGGAAAGCGTTCGGCGAGACGCAGAGCGCCTTCTCCAGACGAAGTCCTCTTCGATGCTGGACCGGTTGATCACGACCCCATCGAGCAAGCCCCGGGTCAGGGCGGACGCCTTGTCTGAACCGATCGCCAGAATGCGCCAGCGGACACCACCGTCGGTCAGATAGACCGGGTGCCGCGAAACCCCGGATCGGTACAGCGGACTGGTGCGCAGCCGGGCGTCGGCCCGGCGGATGACGCCCTCCATCCCCGGGGTTATCGGTGCCGCCGCATACACCGGCGTCTCGCCGACCATCCTGTGATGCGGGAACAGCAGCAGCCACGGGGAAAACAGCACGGCGGCGGCCAGCCACAGTCCCGCAGCCACGCCGGCGGCGGCTACGGCCGACGAGGCGCGCAGGTTCATGACGGTGGCGGCTCAGCCGGGCTTGGTGCCTCTACCCCGCCCGACGTCCGAACATGGCCGCCAGCGCCGTCATCCGGCCCTTGTCGGCACCGGTGGCCTTGTCCGCCGCGGCGGTCAGGGCCGTGGCCAGGCAGGCGGAACCGCGCCGATCGGCGCGGCCCGCGCGCCACTGGCCGACGGCGGCGCGAATGCGGTCGTTCAGGGCCGTGTCGGCACCCGGCGCGCGCGCCAGCTGGTCCAGATAAGCCTCAGCCACGTCCGGGTGGTCGGCGAAGGCGAAGCGGGTCTGGGTCTGCGGGTTGATCTCGTCGGCCATGACGCTTTCAGCCGCGGCGATCTCGGCCGCCGACAGCTGGTCGCCGGGGACCAGTTTCAGCACGTCGAGGCCGCGCGCGATCTCGCTGCTGTAGATGCGGCCGTTGAGCCAGTAGGCCGACCATGAGCCGCCGACGATCAGCTTGTCGGCGTCGATCGGGCCGCGGTCGAACCAGGCGATCTCGACCGGCTTCAGCGGATCGGTGAAGTCCATCACCGAGACCCCGCCCTGGTACCAGGCCTGGACCATCAGGTCACGGCCGGGGACCGGGATCAGATTTCCGTTGTGGGCGACGCAGTTCTCGGTCGCGCCCTGGGCCGAGGGCAGTTTGTGGAAGCTGCGGCCGGTCAGGGTGCGGTTGTCGATGGTGGCGACCATATTGGCGCCCCAGGTGGCCGGGTCGGTCGCCTGGCAGCGCGCGCCGATGCCGCCGCCCCACTCATCGGTGAAGACGACCTTGTCGCCGGCGTTGTTGAAGGTGGCCGAGTGCCAGTAGGCCATGTCGGGGTCGAAGATGTCGGACAGCCGGGTCGGGTTCTGCGGGTCCGAAATGTCCAGCAGGATGCCGTTGCCGCTGCAGGCACCGGCCGCCAGACCGATCTCGGGATAGACGGTGATATCGTGGCACTGGTTGGTCTGGGCGGTGCGCTGGCTGGCGAGGCCGGCGGCCCCGCCGCGCCACAGGCCGGCGACGCGGCCGCTGGCGTCGGCGAAGATGCGGGGGCGGTTGACGATGGCGGCGTCCTGCGGCCGGTCGAGGTTCACCTTGATGACGTCGATCGAGAACAGGGCGGTGTCCGGGTTGGTGTCCGGCTGGCCGTCCGAGCAGATGGCCAGTTCCCCGGTCTTGCGCACGCCCGAGGTGCCCTGGTTGTAGACATACAGGCTGCGCGGATCGGTCGGGTTCGGGACCAGGGTGTGGGTGTGCGAGCCCCGGCAGGTCTGGACGGCGGCGATCTGGCGCGGGGCGTTCAGGTCGCTGATGTCGAAGATGCGCACGCCGCGGAAGCGTTCGGCGTTGACGTCGCCCTCGGCGCCCGAGGTGCCGCAGTCCAGCCGGCCACGGTTCTGCTCGACCGACATGAACAGCAGATCGCCGTGCACCGAGACATCGCCCTGGCCGCCGGGGCAGACCACGGACATGACCAGCCGGGGCGTGCCGCCAGAGATGTCATAGGCGTTGAAGCCATTGAAATTACCGACGAAAAGCCGACCATGCGAGATCGCCATGTCGCTGTTGGCCAGCGCCAGCGGGCCGTAGCGGGGCGGGTGGTCCCGCATCCGGGCCGCAAAGGCCTCGCCCTCGGCCTCGGTCTGGGGCGGGGCGAACAGGGCCTCGGGATCGAAGAAGCCGGGGGCGGGCTCGATCGAGGATTCCAGCACCATGCCGGAGGCCGCCTGACCGGCGTCGTGCAGGCCGGTGGACAGGGCGGTGCGCGCGTCCGCCTCGATGGTCTGGCCCGCCTGGGCGGCGGCGGCGGTGGCCGCGAACGCCAGCCCCAGGGCAGCGACGGAGGAAAGCAGAAGGCTGCGAACGTTCATGGCCGCTCTTTCGTGAAGGGGGTTCAAAGGTCAGACAGAAGGGATTGCATGCGCAGGATCTCGGCCGACTGATCGGCGACGACCGAGGAGGTGAAGTCGGACAGCATCGGGTCCTGGGCGGCGTCCGGCGTGGCCAGCAGGGTGTCGACCATGTCCAGCGCGCCCTGGTGGTGCTGGATCATCCCCTCGAGGAACAGCCGGTCGAAGGCCGGCCCGCGTGCCGCGGCCAGGGTCTGCATCTGCGCCGGCGACAGCATGCCGGCCATCAGCGGCGTGTCGCTGGCCGGCATGGCGTGACCCGCGTGCATGGCATGATCCATGCCGGCCATGCCCGCCATCTCCAGCGGCTGGCCGCGCGCCGTCAGCCAGTCGCGCATGAGCGCCATCTCGGCCGCCTGGCTCAGGGCGATGCGCTGCCCCAACCGCTGGACGGTCGCCTTCTCCCCCTGCGTCTGCAACAGGCCGACCATCTCCACCGCCTGGGCGTGGTGCACGATCATATGCTGCATGAAGCCCACATCGGCCGGGGTGTAGCTGGTCCGGCCCAGCGCCACGGCTTCACCGGCGGTGATGACCCGCGACGCCGCCCCCGGCGCGCCCGGCTGAAAGATCGGCGTCTGCGGCCGCGGCTGGGCCCCCGGCTGAACCGCGATCAGGCCCGCCAGCCACAGACCTGCAAGACTGTGCAACAGCGCGGCCTAGGCCCGCGTTCCGACGGCGCTGAATTTGCCGTCCTGCAGACCGCCGATGACCCAGTTCAGGGTCCGGCCGCCGGCGTATTTGACGCTCCAGATCTCGACGCGGCCCTCGGGCGTCTCCTCGGCCTGGACAAAGGTCATCGCCTCGATCGCGCCGAGGGCGGAAAGCCCCGCCGCCATGCCGCTGACCTGGGCGTTGCAGGTGTTGAGCAGGGCCTCCTGCATCAGCTCGGCCAGGCAGGTGCCGGTCGCGGCCTCGGCCAGGATGCGGGTCAGTTGCGGCCCGTACTGGCCGTCCTCGGCCATGGCCGGAAACGCCATCAGGCCCGCGGCCGCCACGCCGGCCAGCATCAAACGGATACGCATCGCCACCTCCCCCGAATGGTTTGGGGAACCATGCTCCGGCTGGCCGGCCATCACAACCGGGTCCCGCATGACAAAGCGTTCATGCGGCCTACCAGCGGAAGGCGGCCTTGCCGATCAGGGCCCCGGCGCCGACGGACAGGGCGATCCCCAGACTGTACCACAGCGCCACGAAGGCGGCGCTGTATTCCGGGCAATGCAGGCCGTACAGCGTCGTCGCCAGGCCGGCCGAGACCAGCCCGGCCGCCGCCCCCGCCGCGCCCGGCCGCACCGGCGCGAACCGCCGCGCGGCAAAGAAGATGAACGGCGCGCCCAGGGCGAACAGACCCAGGATATAGACCGGGCAGACCAGGGCCGAACGCCCCATGATCAGCCCCATCCGCGCCGCGGGCGCCGCCAGCGCGAGCTCGATCCCGGCCACCGCCACAGCCACCCCGACGATCAGCCCCAGCAGCACCAGCGGCCCGCGCGCCGACCGCCCCGGCCGTCCCAGCCGGTCCAGCAGCCGGAAGCCGGTCGCCCCCAGGGCGATCGTATAGGCCGCCTTGAGCCAGAAGGTCGGCCCGGCGACCGCCGCCGCCAGATCGGCCCGCAGGCCCGGCCCGGCGAGGATGCCGGCCAGCACCACCGCCGCCGCCGGCAGCATGAAGCCCAGCAGCCGCCGCTCCAGCTGCCCCGGCCGCGTCGGCGCAAGGTCCAGCGCCAGCCCGGTGATCAGGTCATCCGTCTTCATCACCAGCCCCTTTCCCACCCCCGGCGAACCGGCCGGTCAGGGTCTTGACGCTGCGGTGGATGCTGACCTTGGCGGCCGCCACGGAATAGCCGTGCCGCTCGGCCGCCTCGGCCATGCTCAGCCCCTGCACCTTGACGTCGTGGATCAGGGCCCGCTGACGGGCCGGCAGGATCGACAGGCAGTGCGACAGGTCGCGCCGCGCCACCCCGTCCTCGACCGTATGGTCCGCGATCAGTTCCGCGGCGTCGTCCAGCGGCCCGGTCAGCCGCCGCCCCTGCCGGCGCAGGTGGTCGATCAGCTTGTGGCGGGCGATGGTGAAGGCCCAGGCCGTGAACGGCTGGCCGCGATCCCACGTCGCGCGCTTGCCGTGAATGGCGATCAGGGTCTCCTGCACAAGGTCCTCCGCATCGCTCTCTCCGTGGAAGAGGCGGCGTTTGAAAAACGGCCGCAGATGCGCGGCCAGATCTGACAACAGCAGGCGCCAGGCCCGCGCGTCACCGTCGAGGCCTTTCAGCATCAGGGCTTTGAGTTGCGTTTCCCGATCCAGCACGTTCGGCTTCATCTACGGCGCGGAGGCCCACAGGGTTACACGCCCGCCCGCAATCGCCCCACCGAAATATGCGGGCCCCGACAGCCGGGGACAGGGGGGCGGGCGGGACACTCAGCGCCAGGGCCATTCGCCGATCTTCGTGCGCCGGTCCAGATTGGCCTCGCTGGGCGGCGCCGACAGCCAGTCCCGCACCCAGGCCTCGATCTCGACGTCGGTCACGTTCACCCGCGCCGGATGCCCCAGTTCGCCCAGCCGCTTCTCGGCATAGACGGCCCGCAGCATCAGCTCCCGGATGTTGTTCGACACCGCCCGGTGCCGCGCGGCCTGAAAGGTCCAGTAGTGCGCCTTCAGGGCCGCGTCCGGATCGTTCGCCCCGTCGCCCTTGCGCGCGAACCGCTGCGTCACCGCCCCGTCCGGATCGACGATGATCTCCAGCAGCAGCCCCAGGTCGATGGTCGCGATCGACCCGCCCCCGCCCCGGGCCCCCGCGGCCCGCTCGCCCAGCCGCGAATAACTCTCGGCCAGCCCCGCCAGCGCCCGGGCTTCGCTCCAGAGCCGCCCGGTCATCGCCCGGCCCGAGGTCACGGTGGCCAGCTTCGCCAGTGCCTCCAGATCGCCCCCCAGTGCGATCTCGATCCCCTCGATCCCGTCGAACAGCCGCGCCGCCACGGCCTCGGGGCTGTTGCGCCGGGCCTCTTGCGGCGCCTTCCGCGCGGGCGGCACGGCGCGACGGGCGCGGCTTTCGAGACGGGATTTCATGGCGGGTCCTTTCGGTCTCCCTCCCCCGCCCGGGGGAGGGTGGTCGCGAAGCGACCGGGTGGGGGCGCTTTGGCGAGGGGAGCACCGGCGCTGGTTTCGCCGAGCCCTCCCCACCCCGTCGTCGCTTCGCGCCGACGACCCTCCCCCGGAGGGGGAGGGAGAACACGCGGGCATGACTCTTCGCCGCCTGGGACCAGGCGGGTGGGGAGGGCGCGGGGCGGCCGGGCCTCGCCCGGTGCTATGTGTTTGTACCGTTTCGACGAGACAGATCGCCCCGCGCGGCCGTTTTCCACGCGCCCTCCGGTTGGCGGCCCTGACTTCGGACCTCGCCGGATCACGCCGAAGCCCTTGCAGGCAACGACGCGCGGCGGACATGACAGCGAATGCGCCGTCAGCAGCCCGCACGGGAAGCGCGCGGCGAGCAGGTGGACGCCATCCATCGACGTCCTCAAGGACCCCCGGAGTATCCATCCCCCGGGCTCCATCGCTCGACCACAGCCCGCCGCCATCGAGAACGTGGATCCGACGCCCTCCCCACCGACGGGATGAGGGAATTATAGGGGTGGTCTGAGGGCGACGAATGATTCCGTTTGGGAAATCGTCAGGGCGTTGGAGGGGCGGGGGATTTTGGTGCCAACCCGACTATGAGTTCGCGGATTGTAAGCGGAGCATCATCGTTGGGGTCTTCGCCCAAGGGGAGAAGGCGTCGCGCAGCGTCAGATGACGTCGGTCGATGTGGGCGACGAAGCGATAGGGAAGAAGACTCTTCTTGAACGGACGGTTCTGTCGTTAGGTTTGCGGTGGCCGCCTGAAGACCCAAAATGGGTCCCACTGCTCCCTCGTGATCAGGTCGTATTTTTCGGCGAACCAATCGACGAACACTTCCGCAGTGTCACCAGACTTCCAATAGCGAATGATTTGCTCGCGGTCCGCTCCAGCATCCGAGGTGTCTATGCAGTAGTCACGCTTCATGATCCGATCGACATCTTGCAACCACAAGAGACAATCGGGGGGTAGATCGGAACCTTCCCATTGTCTGGATGGATCATCGGCCATGCAAGGATCGATTTCGAATCCGCGGGGCGAATTCAAGGCCCGATCAGCCGCAGAAGTAGAACCACGATAGCTTTAAGTCCCTTCTCGGAAACCGCACCCAGCCTACCCTTGGACCAAGGTTCGACCGTAGAGATCTTTGGCTATAGCCGCTGCGCGACGCTCCCAAAATTCTGGAAGCCCTTCAGTCGGGTGGATGAGACTCTCGTAGGACGGACCGCTCAGAAAATGCGTGTCCAACACCTGCCCGTGAGTGGTTGGCGAAACTCCCGCATCAGCGATGGCTTTGCCCGGCACCTTTGCAGTCCATGTGGAGTTGCTGGAACTCAGCATTGGAGTGAGGTTTGCGACCGCCTCTACGGTCCCCCGCCCGTCTCGGCGCCAAACGTCTAAGGTTGGGCCGGGAACGTTGAGCCTGACCCAGGCGCGTGGGAAAAGGTGATGAACTTCTACCGGTCCCGCTGCTCGATCAAATGCGATAGATTTCGAAGGGTCGAGGAGGTCGACCGATGGCCGCGTTAGTACCGGAAGCACCAGCGCCTTCCCGAGAGCACCGGCGGGCTTCGGGTCTAGGAGTTTGGTCCGAAGCCAGTCCTCACCGACGATGGGAAGCTCGTTCAGGGTCAGCTTGTTTGACGCGGAGGTCGCCCACTCGCCGAAATTTGAGCTAGTGGTGCGAGCGTCGAGGATTTCGGAGAGAAGCTTGAGATCTGCCGCCATCTTGGTGAGGAAGCCCTGATCGTACCGCGTCGCCAGCGTATTGCGCCAGAAGAACGCTCGGTAGATCGAGTCGATAGCGTCAGGACTCCAGCCTCGCCCGTCCACCTTGTTTGTCCATTTCAGGCCAATGTAGATCGCGGCGCTGATAGGGTATGGACAGGCTCGCATGCCAAATCGGTTTCGGGCGACGCACATCTGAAAATCGGCGATGTACGATGCGAACTCGGGCGTCTTCCCAATCACGTCTCGCCAGTGTTGCGTTGGCGTAGCCAGCAAATCCGCAGACTTGACCGAGGCTACGGGGGCTTGACGTCCTCCGACCTTGCGAGGCGGGGAAGGGTTCTTTTCGGCGATATAGGTCGCGGTCACGAACTGGGCGATTAGCTCTGGCCGATCGTCAGGCTCGGACCAGCCAGCACCATCTGGCAGCTGGCCCAGCTCCCGCATCCACTCACGAAGCAGTATCGGACCGCTAGCGTCTGAACTGGTGTCAGAGTAAACCCAAGAATGTATGAGATCGACGGTTGAAACCTTTGTCCCCGTCGTGTTGAGCTTCTCGAAAATTTCGCAAATAGTTCCCAAGTCATATTTCTTAGGAACGATGTATATTGCGAGCGAGGTGCTTTTTATTCCTTTTACCGCCGCGTCTAGTATTTGGGCTCTTTTGTCGATTATATCCTGCGTTGGAAGTATTCCGTCCTTATAGAATCGACGATCAATCAAATCTCTTGCGTACTTTATCCACTGATCAGATATATCTTCCCCAAATTTAGAGTCGAATTCAAACGGGAAAAGTCCTTCAGAAATACATTTAGCAGGAGTATCGAGCCCCTCTGCTTCAACTTCTGTAAGCTTTTTGAAAATTATCCTTTTGTTGGCCTCATCAGCATTGACATTCAGGTAGAATTTACCCGCGTGTTTCTTTTTCGAGGCGCTTCTGAGTCCCCCGAAAGCCATCGCAATAGCGGTTGATCTCTGGCGGCCGTCTAGAACGGCGAACGACTTGTTTGTTCGATCATCTGGTTCGCCAAAATAGGCGACGGGGCCGCGTTCGATATCAGAAGGGTTTTCGGGGAGCGAAACGTGTTCCAACTCCAAACCCGAGTCATCCGGCTGCTCCCACAATGTCATCATCCCGACCGGACGGGAGTCGATGATTGAATGAAGCAGATCGATTATATCCGCTGTACTCCAGACAAATTCGCGCTGAAATCGCGGAACCAGATATTCTCCGGCTCGAAGCTTTTCAACTAGGTCGGGAATACCGATACTTGTAACAAGTTCGCTCATGACATTCCCCGCCCTCGTATGGCCGTTGCTACGAGAGCAGGGTATGCCCGGCAAAATCAATACCTATCGTAAGTTGGTTTATGCGTGGGCTTCGCTCTCCGCGGAACCCGTCACCCCAAGCCCGTAGCCGAACTCCACCCCCACGCCCTTCTCGCCGCCCGGCTTGCTCACGCTCACATCAAACACCTCGCCCCCCGAACGCCAGACCGCGCATGGCGCGTTCGCTCAGGGCAGTGATCTCGTCTGCGGGGCCGTGGCTGCTGACGTCGGAAAACCAGCCGATCTGGCCCAACCGGAAATCGCAGCGCGATTGTGTGGGTGAAGGATGGGGGCCGGGCTGAATCCTGACCCGGCTCCCGGCTCGCTGCTGAAGCAGCGTCCGGGAGAATGGAGTGTTTGCATTTGAGCGTCCCGGATCGCCGCCTCGCGGCGTCCGGGATGACAAGAGGCCGGCGTGCCCCCCCTCAATCGTCATCCATCTTCAGCGCGGCGATGAACGCCTCCTGCGGGATCTCGACCTTGCCGAACTGGCGCATGCGCTTCTTGCCGGCCTTCTGCTTCTCCAGCAGCTTCTTCTTCCGCGTCGCGTCGCCGCCGTAGCATTTGGAGGTCACGTCCTTGCGCAGGGCGCGAACGGTTTCGCGGGCGATGATCTTGCCGCCGATGGCCGCCTGGATCGGGATGACGAACAGGTGGGGCGGGATCAGCTCCTTCATCTTCTCGACCATGCCCCGGCCGCGCGTCTCGGCCCGGCCGCGGTGGACCAGCATGGACAGGGCGTCGACGGGCTCGGCATTGACCAGGATGCTCATCTTGACCAGGTCGCCGACCTTGTAGTCGGTCAGCTCGTAATCGAAGCTGGCATAGCCCTTGGAGATGGATTTCAGCCGGTCGTAGAAGTCGAAGACGACCTCGTTCAGCGGCAGCTCATAGATGACCAGGGCGCGGCTGCCGACGTAGGACAGTTCGACCTGTGAGCCGCGGCGGTCCTGGCAAAGCTTGATGACGCCGCCGAGGTATTCGTCGGGGGTCAGGATGGTCGCCTTGATCCACGGCTCGCTGATTTCCATGATCTGCATCACGTCGGGCAGGTCGGCCGGATTGTGCAGCTCGATCTCGGTGCCGTCGCGCAGGCCGATCTTGTAGACCACCGAGGGGGCGGTCGCGATCAGGTCGAGGTTGAACTCGCGGCTGAGCCGCTCCTGGATGATCTCGAGGTGCAGCAGGCCGAGGAAGCCGCAGCGGAAGCCGAAGCCGAGGGCGGCGCTGGACTCCATCTCGAAGGTGAAGCTGGCGTCGTTCAGCCGCAGCCGGCCGATGGCGGCGCGCAGGTCCTCAAAATCGGCGGCGTCGACCGGGAACAGGCCGCAGAAGACCACGGACTGCACGTCCTTGAAGCCCTTCAGGGCCTCGGCGGTGGGCTTCTTCTCGTCGGTGATGGTGTCGCCGACGGCGGCGTCGGCCACCTCCTTGATCTGGGCGGTGAAGAAGCCGATCTCGCCCGGGCCGAGCTGGTCGACCGGGGTGTTCTTGGGCAGGAAGACGCCGACGCGGTCGACCAGATGGGTCGAGCCGTGCTGCATCATCTTGACGCGCTGGCCGGCCTTGAGCGTGCCGTCGAAGACGCGGACCAGCACCACGACGCCCAGATAGGGGTCGTACCAGGCGTCGACCAGCAGGGCCTTCAGCGGCGCGTTGGGGTCGCCCTTCGGGGCCGGCAGGCGGGTGACGATGGCCTCCAGCACCTCCTCGATGCCGATGCCCGACTTGGCGCTGCACAGGACGGCGTCGGAGGCGTCGATGCCGATGACGTCCTCGATCTGCTGGCGCACCCGCTCGGGCTCGGCCGCGGGCAGGTCGATCTTGTTGAGGACGGGGACGATCTCGTGGTTGTTGTCGATGGCCTGATAGACGTTGGCGAGCGTTTGCGCCTCGACCCCCTGCGACGCATCGACCACCAGCAGGCTGCCCTCGCATGCGGCCAATGAGCGCGAGACCTCATAGGCGAAGTCGACGTGGCCCGGCGTGTCCATCAGGTTCAGGACATAGTCGAGCCCGTCGCGGGCCTTGTAGTTCAGGCGCACGGTCTGCGCCTTGATGGTGATCCCCCGCTCCTTCTCGATTTCCATCGAATCCAGAACCTGCGCCGACATTTCGCGCGCGGTCAGGCCGCCGGTCACCTGGATCAGGCGATCGGACAGGGTGGATTTGCCGTGGTCAATGTGGGCCACCACACTGAAATTGCGGATGCGTTCGATGGGAGGGGTCGTCATGGCTCGCGCCTCTAAAGCAATTTTCCGGCAGAGGCGAACACCTCTCGCCTGAAGGGCCCGCGGCATTACTTCGGGGTAACACGCCGATCTCTCGTTGGAGACGGGACGGCTTACGCGATAAGAAGCCGCCAACGGCTTGCCGGCCGGCTTCCGGACGGACACGGCCCGTGTGCTCCCGCACGGGTCTCTACAGGGGATGACGACGTGGCGATTGCGAAACCCGCTCTCGGGATGGTGCTGGCTGTCGCGGCTGCGCTGGCGCTGGCCGGCTGCGGCGGCGGCGACAAGAAGGACACTGCGGCAAGTCCAAAATCGCGACAGACCGTGACGGCCGCGACGATCGTGCTGACGGCCCTGCCCCGCGTGGTGAACGCCTCGGGTACGGTTTCAGCCTGGGAAGAGGTGCCGGTCGGTGCCGAGACGGGCGGGATGGTGGCCACGGCGGTCTATGTGGACGAGGGACGTTTCGTCCGCCAGGGCCAGCCGCTGGTGCAGATGAACGACGCCCTGCTGCGGGCCCAGATGCGGCAGCAGCAGGCTGGCCTGCAATTGGCACAGGCCAATCTCGCACGGGATATGGCGGCCCTGACACGGGCTGAAGAACTGAAGGGGCGCGGTTTCCTGAGCCAGGCGTCGCTGGATGCGGCGCTGGCCAATCAGCGCTCCTCTGAAGCCAATGTCGCCGCCGCCCAGGCTTCGCTGTCCGAGACCAGGACCCGCGTGTCGCAGGCGACCGTCCGGGCCCCTGTGTCGGGGCAGGTCCTGAGCCGAAACGTCACGCGCGGTCAGATCGTGACCGCTGGAAGCGAACTGTTCCGCATTGTTCGCGACGGCCGGCTGGAGCTGGACGCCCAGATCCCTGAAACGGACCTCCCGCTGGTCCGCGCGGGTCAGACGGCGCTGATCAGCGCCGAACAGGGCCGGAGCACCGGCACGGTCCGGATCGTCACGCCCGAGGTTGACGGCCAGACGCGACTGGGTGTCGCGCGTGTCACGCTGACATCCGGCAGCGGGCTGAAAGCCGGAAACTTTGCTCGTGCCCAGATCGACGTCGGGGCCAGCCCCGCGCTGGTCGTGCCCGCCGCCGCCATCGTGTTCCGCGAAGGCAAGGCCGGAGTCTATGTCATCGGCAGCAACGATGCGGTTCGGTTTGTCCCCGTCGGCACCGGCGCGCGGGCCGGCCAGCTGATCGCCGTCACGGGCGCGGTCCAGGCCGGTCAGCGCGTCGTGATCAACGGAGCAGGCTTCCTTGGCGAGGGGGATCTGGTCACGGTCGGAACGGCCACGCCCGCGCCCGCCCAACCCGCCGCCCAACCCGCCGACACGACCCGAAACTAGGGGCCGCGCCATGGGCTTTCAGAATATCTCGTCCTGGTCGATCCGGAACCCGATCCCGATCGTGCTGCTGTTCATCGTCCTGACGATGGCCGGCCTGATCAGCTATTTCAATTTGCGGACCAATAATTTCCCGGACATCGCCCTGCCCGTCGTCGTGGTGTCGGTGATCCAGCCGGGCGCGGCACCGACCGAGCTGGAAACCCAGGTCACGCGCCTGGTCGAGGATTCCGTCGCCAGTCTGGGGCGGGTGAAGAAGATCAATTCAACCGTCAGCGACAGCGTCTCGACGACCACGATCGAGTTCGAGCTCGGCGTTGACCTCGAGAAGGCGACCAACGACGTCCGGAACTCCATCTCCGGAATTCGCCAGAACCTGCCGGCCGACGTGCAGGAGCCGATCATCCAGCGCGTCGAGTTCACGGGTCAGTCGATCATCAACTATGTCGTGCGCGCTCCGGCCATGAGTCCCGAGGAGCTGAGCTGGTTCGTCGACAATACGGTGTCAAAACGCCTGCTGTCGGTAACGGGGGTCAGCCAGATCAACCGCGACGGCGGGGTCAATCGCGAGATTCGCATCAAGCTGGACCCCGACCGCCTGGAAGCCGCCGGTGTCACCGCGGCGGCGGTCTCCAGCCAGCTGCGCGCCACAAACATCAACCTCCCGGGCGGTCGCGGCGAGATCGGGGGCGAGGAACAGGCGATCCGTACCGTCGGCTCAGCCCGCACCGTCGAACAGCTGCGCGAGACGTTGATTTCAGTCGGGTCACGGACCGTTCGCCTCGATGATCTGGGCGAGGTCACCGACGAATGGTCAGAAGCCCGCGGGCGGGCCCGTTTCAACGGCCAGGAAGTGGTCGGCTTCGGCGTGATCCGCTCGATCGGCTCCAGCGAGGTCGATGTCTACAAGAATTCCATCAAGGCCATAGAGGCGCTCGACAGGGAACGGCCGGATGTCACCTTCGAGAAGATTTCCGACACCACCTCGGACGTGATCAACAATTTCCACGCCTCGGTCGAGGCGCTGTTGCTCGGGGCCCTGCTGGCCATCGTCGTGGTGTTTCTGTTCCTGCGGGACTGGCGGGCCACGCTGATCACGGCCGTTGCCATGCCCCTGTCGCTGATCCCGACCTTCTGGGTGATGGACCTGACCAACCAGTCGCTCAACATTGTGACCCTGCTGGCCCTGTCGCTGACTGTCGGCATCCTGGTGGATGATGCGATCGTCGAGATCGAGAACATCGTTCGCCACATCCGCCAGGGCAAGGCACCCTATCCGGCATCGATCGAGGCCGCGGACGAGATCGGCCTCGCGGTGCTGGCCACAACGGCCACCCTCGTCGCGGTGTTCGCACCGACCGGATTCATGCCGGGCGTGGTGGGCCAATTCTTCAAATCCTTCGCCATCGCCACCTGCGTCAGCGTTCTGTTCTCGCTGCTTGTGGCCCGGACCCTGACCCCCCTGATGTGCGCCTATATGCTGAAGCGCGACCAGGGCAAGGAACACAAGGATCCGTTCTGGATGACCCCCTTCCTGGGCTGGCTGGCCTGGTGCCTTGGCAGTTCGGCGTCGCCGGCGCTCCACGAGGACCATGCCTCGCGTCGCGGCAGCTGGGTGCGACGCAAGATCGTCTTCCGGCTGCTGGATCACCGCCTGTGGGTCATTGGCATGGGCGCGCTGTTCTTCGCCTTCTCGGGCTTCCTGGTGACCAAGCTGCCGGGCGAGTTCATTCCGGTGGAAGACGTCGGACGGTCAAACATCACGGTCCAACTGCCGCCCGGGACCACGTTGCAGGAGACCGACCAGACGGTCGGCCGTATCACGGCCCTGCTCGATGCCCGGCCCGAGGTTGAATCGGTGTTCTCGTCCGTCGGCTCTGCGACGGTCAGTTTCGGGCCCGGTGGTGGAGGCAGCGCCGGCGAGGTTCGCAAGGCCAATATGACCGTCAACCTGGTCAGCCGTTGGAACCGGAAGCTGACACAGCAGGAATTCGAGCGCGAAATCGGCCAGGAGCTGAAGAGCGTTCCGGGGGCCCGGATCCAGTTCGGCGTCGCCGGCGGTGGCTCCGGCCTGATCAGCATCGCCCTGGTCGGTGACAACCCCGCTACGCTCGAAGAGGTGGCGGCACGGGTCGAACGTGAGATGCGTGAACTGCCAGGTCTGGCCAATGTGGTGTCGTCCTCGGCCCTCGTGCGTCCTGAAATCCTGATCACGCCCAAGTCGGATATCGCTGCCCTTCAGGGCGTATCGGCCCAGACCATCAGCCAGGTCGCCCGCGTCGCCACCCTGGGTGACGCAGACCAGTTGCTGCCGAAATTCAACCTGGGTGACCGTCAGGTGCCGATCCGGGTCATGCTGGACGAAGGCTTCCGTAGCGATCTGGGCGTGATCGAGAACCTGAAGGTGCCGACGATTTCGGGCGGCGTCGTGCCGCTGTCTTCCGTCGCCGACGTCACCTTCGGGGCCGGCCCCAACCAGATCGACCGGCTGGACCGTCGTCGGGTGGCCAATATTACGGCCGAGCTGGCCGGTACGACCCTTGGCGAGATGACAACGCAGATCAATCAGCTTCCAACCATGCGGGCACTGCCCGACGGGGTGCTGCAGCAGCCGTCCGGCGATGCAGAAAGCTTCCAGGAACTCGGCGTGGGCTTCGGCTTCGCGATCCTGACCGGCATCGTACTGATGTACGTCGTGCTGGTGCTGCTGTTCGGCAGCTTCCTGCACCCGATCACCATTCTGGCGGCCCTGCCGATGTCGTTCGGGGGGGCCTTCCTGGCGCTTTGGCTCACCGGCAAGTCCATGTCCATGCCGGCACTGATCGGCATGATCATGCTGACCGGCATTGCCGCCAAGAACTCCATCCTGCTGGTCGATTACGCCATCATCGCCATGCGGGACGGCATGGCGCGTCGAGAGGCCCTGATGGACTCCGCGCACAAGCGGGCCCGGCCGATCATCATGACCACCATGGCCATGGGTCTGGGCATGCTGCCGATCGCGGCCGCCATCGGTGAGGGCACCGCCTTCCGCTCGCCGATGGCCATTGCGGTGATCGGCGGCCTGATCACCTCAACCGGTCTCAGCCTGCTGTTCGTGCCGGTGGTGTTCAGCCTGATCGACGGCCTGAAAATCCGGCTGGAGCGGTTCATGGCCCGCCGCTTCCACCATCAGCACGCGGCCGAAGAGCCGGCGGCGGAATAGCCGCCGCCACCGGCCGCCGCGAGCGAGCCGGGTCAGGGACAGGGGGCCGCGAGGCCGGCGGCCTTCAGCGGCCCGCCATCAGGCTTCACGCCGGAGACCCAGCCTGTCTGGCGGCGGCAGGGGTGCACCGGGCAGCCGCGGCGACGGGAGGTGGGCCGGACGGGCCCGGCCCCCCTGTCTCCGCGCCTGTCCGGATGACCCGTCACTCCCGCGCCGCCCCGGGGCAGGCGCGGCCGTTCCGGGCCTGAGCGGATCGCCACGGACCCGGGCAGCCCTGAAGCGGGCACCCACCGCTGCCACGATGTCGGTGAAAGGCGGGTCTGATCGCAGGCCGGGACCGACGTCGTCCGGACAAAACAAAACCGGCCGGGGTTTCCCCCGGCCGGTTGATCCGTCCGCCTTGCGGCGAGCGGTCTAGTATTTGAAGCGCAGGGTCGCGCCGTAGGTGCGCGGCGCGCCGAGGAAGGCGTTGTAGGTCTGGGTGTCCTTCGCCGAGTCGTAGTAGGTGCCCGGGTTGCTTCCGGTCGCCTGAACGGTGGACTGGAAGGCGCTGCCTTGCAGGAAGGCATTGTAGGCGACCTGGGTGTACTCTTCGTCGGTCAGGTTCTGGACCCAGAACTCGCCCGTCCAGCGCTCGTCCTCGGTGCCGAGGGTGATGCGCGCGTTGAGCGTGGCGAAGGCGTCCTGCTGCTTGAAGGGCAGCAGGTCCGAACCGGTGTTGTAGTCCGACATATATTTGCCGGAGAGGCTGAACCCGCCGCGCAGACCGTTACCGAGGTTACGCTGGAAGTTCATCGACATCGTGCCCGACCATTCCGGTGCGAACGAGGCGCGGGCACCCGGCAGCAGCGAGAGCTGCGGGAAGTTGCCCGGCGTCACCAGATCGGCGGCCGCGAAGTTGCCGTACTGGGCGTCGGTATAGGTGAGACCGCCCTGGAAGCTCAGACCCTCGATCGGCGAGAACCAGACCATGTCGGCATCGACGCCGCGCGAGGTCAGTTCGGGGATCGATTCCACCACGAAGGCGGTGCCGAGGAAGGTGTTGAGCTGGAAGTTGTCGAACGTCTGGTCGAAGTAGGTGGCGTTCAGCAGCAGGGTCCGGTTCAGCAGCGTCATCTTCACGCCGGCTTCGTAGCTGTCGACCACTTCCGAGGGGAAATAGGTCGAGGCGTTCGGCGTGATGCCGTTCTGCACGCGGTCCAGGTTGTAGCCGAAGCTCTTGTAGCCGCGCGCCGCCGACGCATAGAACATGACTTCGGGGCTGATGCGGTAGGCCGCCTTCACCGTTCCGGTCAGTTCGCCGTCGTCATGCGATTCCGAGATGTTGCGGTTGTTGTAGGCCGAGTTGGTCCACGGCAGGCAGAAGCGGCCGAGGATGCTGGAGGTCGAGGCACCCAGCACGCCACCGATGGCGGCCGCGTTGGCGAGGGCGGCATTGCAGGTCGCGCCATTGCCGTTGATGTTGCGCTGCTGGCCGTCGAGGCTCTTGTCATCCATCGTGTAGCGCAGGCCGAGGGTGATATCGAAGGCGTCAGTGACCTTGAAGGTGTTGTTCGTGAAGATCGCGAACGAGGTGGATTCCTGGTTGTAGACGTCTTCGAAGGTCTGACCGACGGTGAAGCCGATACCGGTCGCAGCGTTCACTCCGGACGGTGCCGTGCCGCCGGTCGCAAGGCAACCCTGGAAGCCCGGCGAGGTCTGGCCGACGCGGGTGTAGCAGCCGATCGTCGACGGACTGATCGGGAAGGCCGGGACGGACGCGTTCAGCGAAGCCGACAGCAGGAACGAGAGCAGCGGCGTGTAGTCATCGCCCAGGTAGAAGCTGTCGCGACGCTCGATGTCTTCCTTGGTCGCGAACACACCGACCAGCCAGTCCAGCCGGTCGGTCTTGCCGGCCAGACGGAATTCCTGGGTCATGTTGTCGATGACAACGCCGAAGTCACCGTCCTGAACGCGGTAGGCGAAGTCGGCACCGCTGAAATCAGCGTCCTGGCCGTTCGAGGTCGACCAGCGACGGGCCGAGGTGATCGACGTCAGGGTGGAGCCCCCGAACATCGACGGCATGTCGAAGTTGGCTTCGATCGAGACGCCCTTGTCTTCGATCTCCTGGGCCGTGGAACGGTTGGCAAACGCGTTGCGCGAGAAGGGCAGTGCGCCGTTACCAGCCGCCGGCGGACGCTGGCCCGTACCGGTCGAGAGGCCGTCGACGAAGGGATAGGTGTTGGCGGTGCGGATGTTCACGCCCACGCAGCAGAACTCGTCGCGGGTGCTGTAGTCGGCGATCAGCCGCACCGAGGCGTTGTCGTTGGGCAGCCAGAGCAGCTGGCCGCGAACGGTGCCGTAGTCGGAGTTGTTGTCGGTGCGTTCAGCGCGCTGGCCGTCACCGGTATCGATGTTCATGAAGCCGTCGCGGACGCTGCGGCCGGCGTACAGGCGGAAGGCGAGCTTGTCGCTGATCGGGCCGGTGACCGAACCCGAGGCCCCCAGGCGGCCGAAGTTGCCGAAGTCCAGCTGGGCATTGAAGCCGGGCGTGAACGACGGGGCTTCGGTGATGATGTTGATGACGCCGGCCGAGGTGTTCTTGCCGAACAGCGTGCCTTGCGGACCCTTCAGAACTTCAATGCGGGCCAGCTCGCCCAGATCGCCGAAGCCGACCGAGTTGCGCGAACGATAGACGCCGTCGATGACGACGCCGACCGAGCTTTCCAGGCCGGGGTTGTCACCGACCGTGCCGACGCCGCGGATACGGGCGGTGGTCGAGGCTTCCGACGAGGTCGAGGTGACCGTCAGGCCGGGGGTCAGGATCTGCAGGTCCTTGATGTCACGGACACCGGCGTTCTGCAGCACTTCCTGCGACAGGCTGGTGACCACGATCGGCACGTCCTGCAGGTTCTGTTCGCGCTTCTGGGCGGTGACGATGATGTCGTCGATGGTGGTCGGCGCGTCCTGCGGCGTCGACTGGGCCGAAGCAACCCCGGCGAAGCCGAAAGCGCAGGCACCGACGACGGCGGCAGACACGGTGGTACGAAGAAGGTTGGTAAGGCGCATGGTCGCTCCCCGACATGGGCCGGAGCCCCGTCAATGACGGCGATCGCGGCGTTTCCTGATCCCTGGCCCGCGCTCTTCTTGACGGAGTGCGGAAATCCAGCACTCAGGGTAGTCCAAGCCGGACTCAGCGACAAGGCAAAGGGCCGTTACCGGCCCCATTTCGGCCATGGCGAAAGCTCCAGTGTGACGCAAAAGCGACAGAAACCCATGACGCTGCGTCAATATTCACCTACCCGGCGGGAGTATCTGGACCCTCTGGAGCCAAAATCTTGCGCCGTCGGGCCGCCGCGGCCAGAACCACGGCACCGGTAATTCCTGAGACCAGCGATCCCAGCAGGACCCCCAGCTTGACCTCGACCTGCAACGGCGAGTCGATCGCGCCGGGGAAGGCCAGGGCACCGATGAACAGGCTCATGGTGAAACCGACACCGCAGAGCAGGCTGACGCCATAGACTTCCAGCCAGGTCGCCCCGGTCGGCTTGCGGCCGATCTTCAGCGCCGAGGCCAGCCAGGCGGCGCCGAGCACCCCGACCTGTTTGCCGACGAACAGGCCAAAGGCGATGCCGAGGACCAGCGGGGCCAGCATCTGGTCGAGCGACAGGCCGGCGAAGCTGACGCCCGCCTTGGCGAAGGCAAACAGCGGCAGAACCAGATACGCCACATAGGGATGCAGATCGTGCATGGCCTCCTGCAACGGGCTCTGGCCGTCGCAGCGGCGGTCGACGACGGGGACGATGGCGGCGAAGGCGACTGCGGTGAGGGACGTCGACAGCCCTGCCCGCACGGTCAGATACCAGACCACGCCGAATCCCAGCACCCAGAAGGGGGCCGGGATCTTGCGCGTCCGCGCCACGAAGAAGCCGACGACGAGAAGGGCGACGACCGCCGCGAGCGGCAGCGGACTGACTCCGCCGGAAAAGAGCACGGCGATCAGGGCGATCGCGCCCAAGTCGTCGACAATGGCGAGGGTCAGCAGGAAGACCCGCAAGGACGACGGCAGATTACGGGCCACCATCGCAAAGACGGCCAGGGCGAAGGCGATGTCCGTGGCGAGCGGGATCGGCCAGCCGCCGTGCGGCCCGCCCATGACGCCGGAAACGGCCAGATAGACGAGCGCGGGTGCCAGCATGCCGCCGGCCGCGGCCAGCACCGGCGTGGCCAGCCTGCGCGGATCGCTGAGCTCGCCGCGCAGGATCTCGTATTTGATCTCCAGCCCCACCACGAGGAAGAAGATCGCCATCAGCCCCTCCTTGATCCATTCGGAAATGGACATCTCGAGGAGCAACGGGCCGATCTGCAGGACGTGTTCGCTCTTCAGCCAGCCGAAATAGGCCGAGGACCAGGGCGAGTTGGCGACGATCAGGGCCGCCAGGGCCGCAAGGCCCAGCACGGTGCCGGAGCCGGCCTCGGTCTTGAGGAAGTCGAGAGTCAGGTTTCGGGCCACGGTCGCCTCCGGATCGGAAAGGTCTGTCGTGGCGTCAGGTTATCGACGGACGCCGGACCGGATTCGGCCCCTTGAACGGAGCGCCGGCCTGGCTGCGCGAGGCAGCCTGATCTCTGCGGACGACCATAGAGGTCGGCGCGCCGGGTTCAACCATTGCGCCCGAAGATTCGAAACGGCATCTGCGGCGGATGCCGACATCCGCCGCCTATCACCCCGAGCCCCGCTTCGCCGATCTGGGCGATGAATACGGCGATCCCGCCCGGGCGGCGAACTTTCCCGCGACCCTCCTGCGCCGCCGCAACGACCGGGCGGCAGCGACCGTGGGCCTCGACACCCTCACCGACGCTGAATGGACCGCTCATTTCGGCCGGTTCGAGCCCCTGCCCGGGCAGCCGGGACCGATCGCCATGCGCTATCACGGCCATCAGTTCCGCACCTACAACCCCGATCTGGGCGACGGGCGCGGCTTTCTGGCAGCACAGATGCGCGACGATCGGGGCCGGCTGCTTGATCTGGGCACAAAGGGATCGGGTCAGACGCCGTGGTCTCGGGCCGGGGACGGGCGGCTGACGCTGAAGGGCGGCGTTCGGGAAATCCTGGCCGCGGAAATGCTGGAGACGCTGGGTGTACCCACGAGCCGCGCCCTGAGCCTGATCGAGACCGGCGAGGCCCTGCAACGCGGCGACGAGCCGTCACCGACGCGGTCCGCGGTGCTGGTGCGACTGTCACACAGCCACATCCGCTTCGGGACGTTCCAGCGGGCGGCGTATCTGGGCCGCAAGGACATGGTCGAGACCCTGGTCGAACATGCGCGGTCACTTTACCACCCGACGGTCGCGCCGGGGGATACGCCCGGCTTGCTGCGCGCCGTGGTCGAGGCCTCGGCCCGTTTGACCGCGCGCTGGATCGCCGCCGGCTTCGTCCACGGGGTGCTGAACACCGACAACCTCAACGTCACGGGCGAGAGTTTCGACTATGGCCCGTGGCGGTTCCTGCCGTCCTATGAGCCCGGGTTCACCGCCGCCTATTTCGACCATTCCGGCCTCTATGCCTTCGCGCGTCAGCCGGAGGCCGTGTTCTGGGCCCTGACCCAGCTGGGCGGGGCCCTGAAGCTGGCCGCCGACGCAGAACCCCTGACGGAGGCGCTGAACGGGTTCGGGCCCGCCTACATCCGCGAGCTGCGCGCCGCCTTCCTCGCCCGGCTGGGGGTGATCAGTCTCGGCGAGGCGGCGGACCAGCGCCTGCTGGACGCGACCCTGGCACTGCTGCGCGAGGGCGGCGAAGCCCTGCGCTGGGAGCCGCTGTTCTTCGACTGGTTCTGCGGCTTTGCGTCGTCCGCCCGCGCCCTCGGCGGACCGCGCGGCAAACTCTGGCAGGGCGAGACGTTTGACGCTTTCCGCTTCACCCTGTTCGAGCACGCGCCCGACCGGCCGGAGCGGCTGGAGCATCCGGTGTTCGCCCGGCCCGAGCCCGAAGAGATGTTGATCGACGAGGTCGAGGCGATCTGGGCCGCCATCGAGGCCGACGACGACTGGGGGCCGTTCGAAGCCAAACTGGGTCGCCTGCGTGAGGCCGGGCAAGCGCGCGGCTGAACCGGCGGGAATCGGGACGGACTTGTCATCCCGGCCGAACCCCGGCGAAAGCCGGGGGGGAGAGCCGGGACGGTGATGCCAACCTCACGACCGTCCCGAAAGCGGCGTCAGCCGCTATCCGGGACAAGGGTAAGGCGGACGAGTTGGTCGCCGCCCTGCTCCCGGCTCAGCCCTCCGGGCTGTCCGGGAGGATGGAGGGGGTGGAGTGTTGCGTCCCGTCCCGGATCGCCGCGTGGCGGCGTCCGGGATGACAACGGGGTCCAGCCCCCCTGCCCCGACCCCGGCCTTAACCCCACTGCAACCACGCCCGCATTACAGGGAGTTATGCATACGGCCACGCTTTGGCCCCGTAGCTCTCGCAGAAGGCGGTCACGGATGGTTACGCTCACGCTTCGCGCTCTTGCGGAACGGGTCACGCGATCCGACATCGCGACTGTTGCAAATCAAGAGAGCGCCCTCCCCGGCGTGCCGAAAATGTCGACCCGGACCCTTACCCCCGCCCGCGCCCGCCTGAACCAGAGCTACCGCAACCTGACCCTCTGGACGCTCCAGGGCTGGATCGCGATGTTCTTCGTCGCCGCCGGCTACGCCAAGCTCAGCGAGCCAATGGACAATCTGGTCCATCTGATGCGCTGGCCTGCGCTGGTGGCACCGAACCTGGTGCGTGGCCTCGGCCTGGCCGAGATCATCCTGGCCCTGCTGGTTCTGGCCCCGCTGGTGTCGTGGAAACACGGACGCCCGCTGCTGGTCATGGCGACAAGCGGTCTGCTGGCGCTGGAGACGGCGATGCTGGGTCTCCACGCCGTCGGCATGGACGCCGGGCCGGCGATCACCAATCTGATCCTGATCGCCATGACCGTGCCCGTACTCTGGTTCCGGGCCCGCGAGGTCCGCTAGGCCTTCGGTCCCGCGGCCCGGCAGCGGTCCGAGCAGACTTTCACGCCTTCCCAGTCGCGCGCCCATTTGCGGCGCCACGAGAACGGCCGGCCGCAGACGACGCACGTCTTCTGCGGCAGATCGCGCTTGTCCGGAGCCGAGCCGAGGTTGACGTGTTTGCGAGCCATGCCGACCTAAAGGCTTCCCTTTACGTGCACGTCAAGTTATGACGTGTCCATGGCGACCGCCGACGATCATCGCACCTATTCGATCCGCCAGTTGTGCCGCGAGTTCGGCGCGACGGCGCGGGCCCTGCGATTCTATGAGGACAAGGGGCTGCTGACGCCCGCCCGCAAGGGTCAGACGCGCGTCTATGACGCCCGCGACAGGGCCCGGCTGAAGCTGATCCTGCGCGGCCGGCGCATCGGTTTCAGCCTGCTGGAAATCCAGGAGATGCTGGATCTCTACGACCACGATGATCACAACGCCCATCAGATGGCCGTCGCCCTGCGCCGTCATCGCGCCCAGATCGCGGCCCTGAAGCAGCAGCGCGAAGACCTCGACGCCGCCATCGAGACCGCCGAGGAAGCCTGCGCCGTCATGGAGCGCAAGCTCGGCGAGCACCGGCCCGACCTGCTGCCGGGTGCCGAAGAATATGCCAGCCTGCTCAAGGCCCGGCTGAACCCCGATCCCCACCACCAGCCCTTCAAAGCGAGAGCCTGATCATGGCCTACAAGGCGCCTGTCCGCGACCTGACGTTCATTCTGGACGAGGTGCTGGAAATCGACCGCTATTCGAACCAGCCCGGCTTCGCCGACGTCTCGTCCGATCTGGTCGCCCAGATCCTCGCGGAAGGCGCCAAATTCGCCGAGGAGGTCATCGCCCCCCTGAACCGCGTCGGCGATCAGGAAGGCTGCAAATGGGTGGACGGCAAGGTGACCGGCCCGACCGGCTGGAAGGAAGCCTACAAGGCCATGGTCGAGGCCGGCTGGCCCGCCCTCTCGGCCCTGCCGGAACACGGTGGTCAGGGCATGCCGTCGGTCGTGGCCATGGCCTTCGGCCAGATGACCGCCGCCGCCAGCGCCGCCTTCTCGATGTACCCGGGCCTGACGGCGGGGGCCTACTGGGGCCTGAACGCCAACGGCTCGGACGAGCAGAAGGCCATGTATCTGCCGAAGATGGCCTCGGGCGAGTGGGGCGGCACCATGAACCTGACCGAGCCGCAGTGCGGCACGGACCTGGGCCTGATCCGCACCAAGGCCGTGCCCAACGGCGACGGCAGCTACAACATCACCGGCCAGAAGATCTGGATCAGCTCGGGCGAGCACGACTTCACCGACAACATCATCCATCTGGTGCTGGCCCGGATCGAGGGCGCGCCGGAGGGGATCAAGGGCATCAGCCTGTTCGTCGTGCCCAAGGTCTTCGTCAACGCGGACGGCAGCCTGGGCGAGCGCAACGTCGGTGCCGCCTGTGCCGGCCTCGAGCACAAGATGGGCATCCACGGCAACGCCACCTGCGTCATGGCCTATGAGGACGCCAAGGGCTGGCTGGTCGGGACCGAGAACAAGGGCATGGCCGCCATGTTCGTGATGATGAACGAGGCCCGCCTCGGCACCGGCCTGCAGGGCCTGTCGATCGGAACCGCCGCCTATCAGGCCGCCGTGGAATTCGCCCATGACCGCCTGCAGGGTCGCAGCCTGACCGGGCCGAAGAGCCCAGAACTGCCGGCCGACTCGATCATGGTCCACCCGGACGTGCGCCGCATGCTGCTGGAGGCCAAGGCCTTCGTCGAAGGCGGCCAGGCCTTCACCCTGTGGACCGCGCTCCAGGCCGATCTGCAGCACTCGAACGACGCGGCCGAGGCGCAGAAGGCCCATGACTACATGGGTCTGATCACCCCGGTGCTGAAAGCCTATCTGACCGACAAGGGCTTCCACGTCGCCAGCCTCGCCATGCAGGTGCACGGCGGCAGCGGCTACACCGAACATTTCGCGGCGTCGCAGTATCTGCGCGATGCCCGGATCACCATGATCTACGAGGGTGCCAACGGCATCCAGGCGCTGGACCTTGTAGGCCGAAAGTTGCCCGCCAACGGCGGTCGGGCGATCATGAGCTGGTTCGCCGATATCGACGCCTTCGTGGCCGAGAACGGCGGCGAGACCCCGATCAAACCCTATGTCGACGGCCTGACCGACGCCAAGAAGAAGCTGCAGGAGGCCACCATGTGGCTGATGCAGAACGGCATGCAGAACCCGGACAATGCCGGCGCGGCCTCGACCGACTATCTGCACATCTTCGGCCTGACGGCCCTGGCCTATATGTGGGCCCAGATGGCCAAGGCGGCGCAGGCCAAGGTCGACGAGGGGACCAGCGATCCGTTCTACGCCAACAAGCTGATGACCGGCCGCTATTTCGTCGAACGCATCCTGCCGGATACGGGCGCCCATCTGATCAAGATGAAGACCGGTGCCGAAGTGCTGATGCAAATGCCGGCCGAGGCGTTCTAGAGACGCACTGATGATCTCCCTCCCCCTCCGGGGGAGGGTCGTCGGCGAAGCCGACGGGGTGGGGAGGGCTCGGCAATCCAGCCGCGCCCTCGTCGCCCGGCCCCTCCCACCCGGCCGCTTCGCGGCCACCCTCCCTCGGAGAGGGAGGGAGAAGCTGAGCGAAACCCATGAACGTCCTCAACGTCCCCGAGCCCGCCTTCATGCAGGAAGAGGAGATCACCCTCTTCTCCGACAGCGTCGGCAAATGGATCGACGAGCATGCCGCGCCCGAGGCGGTGCAGTCCTGGCTGGCCAATTCATCGGTGCCGCGCAAGCTGTGGAACGACGCCGGCGACGCCGGCCTGCTGGGCCTGTCCATGCCCGAGGAAGACGGCGGCATGGGCGGCGACTACCGGCACGAGGTGGTGCTGATGCGCCAGCTGGGCTGGAAGGGCGCGGACCATTTCGGCATCTCGCTGCACAATGCGATCGTCATGCCCTACATCTGGCACTACGGCACGGCCGAGCAGAAGGCGCGCTGGCTGCCGCGGCTGCAGTCGGGCGAACTGGTCGGGGCCATCGCCATGACCGAACCCGGTGCGGGCAGCGACCTGCAGGGGATCAAGACCACCGCCGTCAAACAGGGCAACCAGTATGTGGTGAACGGGTCCAAGACCTTCATCACCAACGGCCAGCTGGCCAATTTCATCATCGTCGTGGCCAAGACCGACCCGTCCGAGGGGGCCAAGGGCACCAGCCTGATCATCGTCGAAACCGACGGTGCCGAGGGCTTCGAGCGCGGCCGGAACCTGCACAAGATCGGCATGGAGGGGAATGACACCTCCGAGCTGTTCTTCAACGATGTGAAGGTCCCCGGCGAGAACATCATCGGCGGCGGCGAGGGCCAGGGCTTCATCCAGCTGATGCAGCAGCTGCCGCAGGAGCGGCTGAACATCGCCGTCCAGGGCGTGGCCGCGGCCGAGCGCGGGCTTCAGGAGACGCTGGCCTACGTCAAGGAGCGCAAGGCCTTCGGCAAGCGGGTCATCGACTTCCAGAACACCCAGTTCAAACTGGCCGAGGTCAAGACCAAGCTGACGGTGGCCAAGGTCTTCGTCGACCACTGCATGGGCCTGCTGCTCAAGGGCGAGCTCGACGCCGTCACCGCCTCCATGGCCAAATACTGGGTCACCGACATCCAGGGCGAGGTCATCGACGAGATGCTGCAGCTGCACGGCGGCTACGGCTATATGAACGAGTACCCGATCGCCCAGCTGTACAAGGACGCGCGGGTGCAGCGGATCTACGGCGGGACCAACGAGATCATGAAACTGCTGATCGCGCGGACGCTGTAGGATAGATTTTCATCCCGCTCATCCCCGCGAAAGCGGGGACCCAGTCCTTTCACGAGGCAGACTGTGGCGTTTTACACCTACATCGTTGCGAGCAGACGGAACGGCACGCTCTACACGGGGTCGACGGATTCGCTGATTGTCCGGACGGCCCAGCATCGGGACAAGGTGTTCAGGGGATTCACCGCCAGATACGGTTGCGCGACGCTAGTCTGGTACGAATGGCATGAGACGCGCCACGCCGCCTTCGTCCGGGAGCGCCAGATCAAGAAATGGAACCGGGTCTGGAAGCTGGAACTGATCGAAAAGACAAATCCGGGCTGGCGTGATCTGTTCGACGATCTGTTCTGAATCGGTTGCAGCCGCCAAGGTGCGCGACGAAAGAACTGGGTCCCCGCTTTCGCGGGGATGAGCGGAGGTTGGGTTGGTACGTCTGTTTGTAGCGGGTGACCTGTCCCCCGACGCCGCCCTGGCTCCGTCGCTCGACCAGTCGCGTTACCTGACCCAGGTCATGCGGCTGAAGATCGGCGACGCGCTGCTGGTCTTCAACGGTCGCGACGGTGAGTGGCGCTGCACCCTGACCGAGGTCCTCAAGAAGGGCGTCATTCTGCGCGCGGACGAACAGGTGCGGACCCAATCGTGTGGCCCCGACGTCGAGCTGCTGATCAGCGTGGTCAAGAAGAGCGCCCTGGAGTTCGCGGTCGAAAAGGCCGTCGAACTGGGGGTGCGGCGCATCCGGCTGGTGATCACCCACCGCACCCAGACCTCGCATGTGCGGATGGACCGGCTGGACGCCATCGCCATCGAGGCCGCCGAACAGACCGGGCGGCTGGACGTGCCGATGGTCGACGATCCGGTGAAGCTGGCGGACCTGCTGGACGGCCTGGACGGGCAGCGCCGGCTGATGTTCTGCGATGAGACGGGGGGTGAGCCGGCTGGCCCCGCCCTGCACGCGGCGGGCGAAGGCCCGTGGGCCGTCCTGATCGGTCCGGAGGGCGGTTTCTCGCCCGAGGAGCGGGATCGCCTGCGGTCCCTGCCCTTCACCACCGCCGTCTCCCTCGGGCCCCGCATCCTGCGCGCCGACACGGCCGCCGTCGCCGCCCTGACGCTGTGGCAGGCGGCGGTGGGCGACTGGGACCGCTAGCCGGGCCGACGGCTTGGGTGCAGGATACGGCATGTTCAACGAACTGGCCCTGTCCACGATTCTGGCCCTGACCGCCGTCAGCCTGCACGGCTTCGGCCTGCTCAGCCTCGGGCGGGCCCTGGAAATCTATGAAATCCGGGCGGGCCGGTCCTATGTCGAGGGACCGCTGTGGCGACACGCCCTGCTGACCATTGCCGTGGTTCTGGGCCTGTTCGTCATCCATGGCGTGGAGATCTGGATGTACGCCGCCGTGTACCGGCTGATCGGCGCGGTGCCGGACCTGCGCGAGGCCGTCTATTTCTCCAGCATCAGCTATGGCTCCATCGGCTACAGCGACGAACTGATGGCACCGAAGTGGCGATTGCTGGGGGCCATGGAGGGCGTGGCGGGGGCCATCTTGCTCGGCTGGTCGATCGCCTTCTTCGTCAGCGTGATGACACCGCTGACGTTCCGGCGGAAACACGGCCCGGTCCATCGCGACAACTCTTGAGCATCGCGCCGTTTCGCCCCATCTAGCCGCCACGACAGCCTTCGGGCTTCTGGGGCTGAAAGATCCACATGGCCGACGCTGAACCGCTTTCCCGGGAAGACCTGATCGGCGCCATGTCGAAGGGGGCCAAGCCAAGAGCGCAATGGCGCATCGGTGCCGAGCACGAGAAATTCGGCTTCGACCGCACCTCCCTGCGCCGCCCGGCCTATGAGGGCGAAGGCGGCATCCTGGCCATGCTGACCGGCCTGCAGCGGTTCGGCTGGTCCCCGGTCGAGGAGGCGGGCTACGTCATCGCCCTCGAGCGCAAGAATGCGGACGGCATGACCGCCTCCATCAGCCTGGAGCCCGGCGGCCAGTTCGAGCTCTCGGGCGCGCCCCTGAAGGATGTGCACGAAATCTGCGACGAGACCGGCCGCCATCTGATGGAGGTCAAACAGGTCGCCGACCAGATGAACCTGGGCTTCATCGGGGCCGGGTTCGACCCGCTGTGGCGGCGCGAGGACGTGCCGGTCATGCCCAAGGGCCGCTATGCCATCATGCGCGCCTACATGCCGAAGAAGGGGGGGCTGGGTCTCGACATGATGCTGCGCACCTGCACCATCCAGTCGAACCTGGACTTCGAGTCCGAGGCCGACATGGTGGCCAAATTCCGCACCTCCCTGGCGTTGCAGCCGATCGCCACCGCCCTGTTCGCCTGTTCGCCCTTCATCGAGGGCAAGCCCAGCGGCTTCCTGTCGGCGCGGGCCAATGTCTGGACCGACACCGACCCCGACCGCACCGGCATGCTCGATTTCGTCTTCCGCGACGGCTTCGGCTTCGAACGCTACGCCGACTATGCGCTGGACGTGCCGATGTATTTCGCCAAGCGCGGCGAGACCTATGTCGACCTGTCGGGTCAGTCGTTCCGCGGCTTCATGACCGACGGCCTGCCCGCCCTGCCCGGTGAACGCGCCACGCTGAAGGACTGGAACGACCATCTGACGACGCTCTTCCCCGAGGTGCGGCTGAAATCCTATCTCGAGATGCGCGGCGCCGACGGCGGTCCGTGGAGCCGGATCTGCGCGCTCCAGGCCCTGTGGGCCGGTATCCTGTATGACGGGGGTGCCCTGGCGGCGGCGTGGGACCTGGTCAAGGACTGGGACATCGCCGACCACGAACGCCTGCGCCGCGACGTCACCCGGCTGGGCCTCAGGGCCGAGGTCGCGGGCCGGTCGGTGCGCGACATCGCCGTCGACATGGTGGCCATCGCCAAACAGGGTCTGAAGACCCGCGCCCGCTTCAGCGGCGGCATGGTCGACGAGCGCGGCTATCTGTCCGAGCTGGAAGACATCGCCGACAGCGGCATCACCCCCGCCGACCGGCTGCTGGAGCTGTATCACGGCGAGTGGCAGGGCGATGTCAGCCGGATGTACCGGGACTTCGCCTACTGAGGCCTTGATCGCCGGCCTCACCGGGGACAGGCTTGGCAGCAACAGGCGGGAGGCGGGTCATGAACGGTTTGGGCTTTGTCGCGGTTGTGGCCGCAATGGGGATGGCCGGATGCCGGGAGCCCGCAGCGGTCGCCGCGCCTGAAGCGCCCCAGGCGGCTCCCCGACTGCCCGCGGCTCCTGGCGTCGCCTTCGACCGGGCCGTCGGTCTGCAGATGCGTCCCTGCGATGAGGAGACGCCGCGCTGCATGATCCTGTTCGATCCGGCCGCCGAGGATTTCATGCGGGACCTGCTCACGGTCCAGGTTCACGCGGGCGCGCTCGAGGCCGTCGCGGCAGCGGAGGCCGGTTTCGTGCGTGATGCCGAAGGGCGGCTGATGACTACTTACGGTCGGTTCGAGCCCGTCGCGGTCGAGCCATTCGAGGTCAACGGCCGGCCCGGCCTGCGCGCCGTGGTCACCTGCGGGATCAGCGACCCGGAAACCGGCTTCCACGCCGCCGCCGGCGAATGCCTGTGGGCCGTCGTCAGCGACGGGGCGCAGTCCGTGGTGATCTCCTCCAGCGGTTTCGATAACGGGCTGGAGGCCGCCGAAGCGGCGGTGCGCTCGATCCGCTTCACGGCCGATTGACAAGGATTGCCATTTGGGGGGACGTTTGGCGCTGAAGGAGCGCCGCCCATGGCCACCATGAACATCTCCCTGCCCGACCAGATGAAGGCCTGGGTCGAGGAGCAGACCCGCAGCGGCCGCTACGGCAACTCCAGCGACGTGGTTCGCGACCTGATCCGACGAGAGCAGGTCAAGGCCGAGAAGATCGCGCATTGGCAGCGGCTTGTGGACGAAGGCCGGGCATCGGGCATCAGCGAGCAGACGCCGCGTCAAATCGTCGACGAAGTGCGGGCCGAGTTGCTCAAGCGGACGAAACTTGACGCGGCTTGAAGTCAGCGAGGACGCCAGGCGCGATCTCGCTGCCATCTATCGCCAAGGGTTCGAGATGTTCGGTCTGTCTCAGGCCGATCGATACATAGACGGTCTTCTGGAGACCCTGGAGTTGATCGCGGACTTCCCCGAGATCGCTCGACTGAGAACCGGGATTGATCCGCCGGTTCGGGCCTGGCCGTATCGGTCGCACGTGATCCTGTATGATCTCGGCGAAGCCGGCGGCGTTCTGATCATTCGCATCCGCCACGGGCTGGAAGACTGGCAGGGCAATTTTGGAGCCGAAGACCAATGACCCATCCCGTTCGCGTCGGCATCGGCGGCTGGACCTATGAGCCGTGGCGCGGTGTCTTCTATCCGGACAGGCTGAGCCAGAAGAAGGAGCTGGAGTTCGCCTCCCGCGCCCTGACCTCGATCGAGATCAACGGCACCTACTACTCGACCTTCAAGCCGGACAGCTGGATGAAGTGGCGTGACGAGACGCCTGACGGCTTCGTCTTCGCGGTCAAGGCCAGCCGCTACTGCACCAATCGGAAGATCCTGTCGGAGATGGGCGAATCCATGGAGCGGTTTCTCGGTCAGGGGCTGAGCGCCCTCGGCGACAAGCTGGGCCCGATCAACTGGCAGTTCATGGCCACCAAGAGGTTCGACCCGGTCGATTTCGAGGGCTTCCTGAAGCTGTTGCCGAAGGAACAGGACGGGGTGCGCCTGCGCCACGCCCTGGAGGTCCGGAACCCGACGTTCGACACCCCGCAATTTTACGATCTCGCGGCGAAATACGGCGCGGCCATCATCTACGCTGTGGATGACGAGGCGCCGGAATGGCCGCGGATCGACCAGCCGACCGCCGACTTCACCTACGCCCGGCTGATGTCCAGCCGCGCGGACGAGCCCACCGGCATGACCTCTGCCGAGCTCGACGCGGTCGCGGCGCAGACCCGCGACTGGGCCGGACGCGGCGACGTCTTCGCCTATTTCATCGCCGGGGCGAAGGTGCGGAACCCCGTGGCGGCCCAGGCGCTGATCAAAAAACTGGGCTGAGGCGTTGCATCCGGACCCTGGCTCCCACACTTGAACGAGGCCTTTTCAGGAGCCCCCATGCCCATCGCCACCCGCGCCTTCGCCGCCACCTCCAGCGACGCACCGCTGTCGCCGTATGACTTCGACCGCCGCGATCCGGGTCCGGACGATGTGGCCATCGAGATCAAATTCGCGGGCGTCTGCCACTCCGACCTGCACATCGTGAAGAACGACCTGGGCAATACGACCTATCCCATTGTGCCGGGCCATGAGATCGCCGGCGTGGTGACGGCGGTCGGCGGCAATGTCGCCCGCTTCAAGGTGGGTGACCGGGTCGGCGTCGGCTGCATGGTCGACAGCTGCCGCCAGTGCAAACCCTGCCTCGAGGGCGAGGAGCAGTACTGCGTCCCCGGCATGACCCAGACCTATGGCTCGCCGGATCCCAAGGGGGCCGCCGTGGGCCAGAAGATCACCCAGGGCGGCTATGCCACCGCCATCGTGGTCGACCAGAACTATGTCGTGACCATCCCCGACAGCATTCCGCTGGACGCCGCCGCGCCCCTGCTGTGCGCCGGCATCACCACCTATTCGCCGCTGCGCCACTGGAAGATCGGACCCGGCTCGAAGGTCGCCGTCGTCGGCCTGGGTGGCCTCGGTCACATGGCCGTCAAACAGGCCGCCGCCATGGGGGCCGAGGTCACCGTCCTGTCGACCTCGGACCGCAAGAAGGCCGACGCCGAACGGATGGGGGCGAAGCATTTCCTCATCAACTCCGACAAGGCGGCGATGCAGGCGGCCGGCGAGAGCTTCGACCTGATCATCAACACCGTCTCGGCCACGCACGAGATCGCCAGCCATGTGAACCTGCTGGCCAGGGACGGCACCATGGTCATGCTGGGCCTGACCACAGAAGGCCTGCCTGTCTATGCCATGGGCCTGTTGTGGCGGCGCCGGTCGGTGGCCGGGTCGCTGATCGGCGGCATCCGCGAGACCCAGGAGATGCTCGACTTCTGCGCCGAGCACGGCCTGGCCTGCGACATCGAGGTGATCGCCCCCGACCAGATCAACGAGGCCTATGCCCGTCTGGAGAAGTCCGACGTGCGCTACCGGTTCGTGCTGGATATGGCGAGGATCTGAAGGGGTGGTTGGTGGCTGGTAGCTGGTGGCGGGATCGCCGCGTCGCCCAGCCACCAATCACCAGTCACCAGCCACCCTTCCCGCGCCACAAGCATCCGGCTACACCGGTTCCCGAACAGGCTGCGCGTCAGACGCGGCCGTCAGGGACAAGGAAACGCACATGGCTCGAGTGGCATTGGTCACGGGTGGTACCCGCGGCATCGGCAAGGCGATCGCCCAGCGGCTGAAGGAGGACGGCATGGCCGTCGCCTGCGGCTATTCCGGCAATGCGGAGGCCGCCGAAGCCACGGCCCGCGAACTGGGTGTCATGGTGGTCAAGGGCAATGTCGGCTCCTATGACGACTGCGCCCGCGCCGTGGCCGACGTGGAGGCGAACCTCGGCCCCATCGACGTGCTGATCAACAACGCCGGCATCACCCGCGACGGCTTCTTCCACAAGATGAGCTCGGACCAGTGGTCCGACGTCATCCGCGTGAACATGGACAGCGTCTTCAACATGACGCGCCAGGTCATCAACGGCATGCGCGACCGCGGCTTCGGCCGCATCGTCAACATCAGCTCGATCAACGGCCAGAAGGGCCAGATCGGCCAGACCAACTATTCCGCCGCCAAGGCCGGCATGATCGGTTTCACCAAGGCCCTGGCGCTGGAGAACGCCCGCAAGGGGGTGACGGTGAACTGCATCGCGCCCGGCTATATCGATACCGAGATGGTCGGAGCCATGGACGAAAAGGTCCTGGCCGGGATCATCGCCCAGATCCCGGTCGGGCGACTCGGAAAAGGCGAGGAAATCGCCGACATGGTGTCATGGCTGTCGGGCGAACGTGCCGGATATGTCACAGGCTGCACCCTGTCCCTCAACGGCGGTCAGTATCTGGTCGGCTGATCCGGACCTGCCCAAAATCCGCCGCGGGGCCGCTGCACCACTGGCCACCATGGAGTTGACGGCAGGGTCCAGAACGGCGCGAACGCCGCTTCCGGCCGCGATGGCGATTGCCCTCGCGGCGGCGGCGCTGTTGCTGAGCGCGCTCGATTCCGAGGCCCAGGCGCAAAACCGGGGCAATGCCCAGGCCGAGCAGAGCCAGTCGCTGCGAAACGGCGGCGGCGGCTCGCGGCCCCTGCCCCCCACCGGCCGCTATGTCGCGGAATCGGGCGAGGCCTTCATCCTCGACCGGTCCGGCCAACGGCCCCTGCTGCGCTTTGACCGACGCGACGAGACCTGGGTGCTGCGCCCCAGCGCCGCCCCGCGCGGCGACGTCATCTATCGCAACGACGCCGGCGACCAGCTGTTGCGGGTCACCCCCGGCGGCGGCATGACCGTCTATACGCCGGGCGCTCCCGGCGGATCGCCTGCCTCCCTGTCCGGCCCCGGCCAGAGCCTGACCCCCCCGACCCTCGGCCCGGCGCAGATGTTCCAGCTGATGACCCGGCGCAGCGCCATGCTCAGCCAGTCGCTCGGGCGGCTGATCGAGATCAATGTCGATACCGACGCCGCCGCCGAAAGCCTGACCGTCGAGGCCTTGATCCTGTCGACGGACGCCGCCCTCCGGATTGCCCGCTCACCGACCGCCCGGGCGTCGCTGGAACGGCTGCGCAGCATCACCATCGTCGACGGGCCGCGTGCCTCGGTGACCTATGCCCGGGGTGATCTGCGGATCGTGGTTTCGCCCGTCCAGGGCGTGGCGGGCCGGCCCTCTTCCGCGCGCGTGGTCGAGGCCTTCCTCACACCGGCCCCGACTGCCCGTCGCTAAGGTCGGTCGTCAGCCCCTGAAGACGTCCTTCGCGGCCCGGCGCGCCGCGAAGTCCGCGACGTCGGCGGCGCGCAGGAAGGGATTGCAGGCCTTTTCCGCGCCGACCGTAGTGGGCACGGTCGCCTCGCCCCGCTCACGCATCGCGAATATCTCTTCGGCGCGCGCCGCCATTTCAGGCCGGTCATCGAGGCTGAGCGCGAAGCGGGCGTTGGCCGCCGTATATTCATGGGCGCACCAGATCATCGTCTCGTCCGGCCAGGCTGCCAGCCTCTGAAGGCTGGCGTACATCTGATCCGGCGTGCCCTCGAACAGCCGGCCGCAGCCCAGGTTGAACAGCACGTCGCCCACGAAGGCGTGAGCGTCGGCGACCGAGCGGTAGACGACATGGCCCAGGGTGTGGCCGGGCGTGTCGGTGACTTCCAGCACGGTCTCGCCCAGCATGACGGTGTCGCCACCGGCCACGACCCGGTCGAGCGGCGCGGCCCTGCGCACCTCTTCCGGACCCACGATCTCGCAGCCGGTTTCGGCCTTGAGCCGCGCATTGCCCTGGGTGTGATCGGGATGCCAGTGGGTGTTCAGGATCAGGTCCAGCCGGCCCCAGCCCGAGCGCTCCAGGTCGGCCAGAATGGCGTCGGCGTCCGGTGTGTCGATGGTCGCCACCACGCCTGAGCCGGCGTCCCGCACCAACAGGCCATAGTTGTCGTTCAGGCAGGGGAAGAGGCGCACGTCGAGGGTCATGCGCACATCCTAGCAGCCTGCTCCGACCCGGCCTATGCTGGCGGCATGCGGCGCAGTATCGAGGACCTTCGCATCTTCTACGGCGAGCCGGCCGGGGCCCTCGCGCGCCGCCTGCTGGCGCGGCGGCTGGACGACGCCTGGGGCGAGGCCACCAACTGCGATGTCCTGGGACTCGGCTATGCGACGCCGTGGCTGGACGCCTTCGTCGGTGCGCGGCGCGTGGTCGCGGCCATGCCGGGTGGTCAGGGCGTCGAGCTGTGGCCGTCGGTCGGCAAGAACCGGACCCTGCTGGTCGAGGATCGCCGCCTGCCCTTCGCCGCCGGTGCGTTCGACCGTATCCTTGTGGTCCACGCCCTCGAAGAGGCCGACGACGCCCGGGCCCTGATGGCCGAGGCCGTACGCGCCCTGTCGCCGGCCGGCCGCATCATCCTGGTCGCGGCGGCGCGGGGGGGACTCTGGGCCCGCGCCGAGGCGACGCCATTCGGTCATGGCCGGCCCTTCACGCGCGGCCAGCTCGAGCGGCTGGTTCGCGACGCGGGCCTGGAACCGACAGCCTGGTCGCAGACCCTCTACGTCCCGCCGTGGGGGCCGCTGTTGCCGCTGGCCGACGGCTTTGAACAGATCGGCAAGCGGGTCATGCCGGGCGCAGCCGGGGTCATTCTGCTGGAGGCGACCCGTCAGGCCTATGCCCGCATCCGCCCGGGCGGGGCGGTGGCGACGGTGCCGGTTCTGACCCCCGCCCTGCAGCCGCAGCCCGCGACGCGCTCGCCCCGCCGGAATCCGACCAGCGACGATCTGGCGGGAATGCGCGAACGCCCTTAAAGCCCGGGTCATGAAGCGACTGATCCTGATGCGCCACGCCAAGGCGGAAAAGACCTCCGCCTCGGGGCGCGACCGTGACCGGCCGCTGGCCGAACGGGGACGCACCGACGCCGCCGCCATGGGCCGGGCCCTCGCGAGCCGCGGCATGCGGCCTGACCTTGCCTTCGTCTCGCCCTCGACCCGGACGCGCCAGACCTGGGACCTGCTGCACGACGCCTTCGGCGATGTTCAGGTGCGCGAGGACGAGCCGCTCTACAACGCCGCTTCCGACACCCTGCGCCACTACATCGAGGGAGCCGAGGACGAGGCGGGCTGTCTGATGGTCGTGGCCCACAATCCGGGCGTTCATCTGCTGGCCGTGGACTATCTGGTCGAAAGCGCGGCCTCGCCGTCGGTGCTGGATCGGATGAGCGGCGGCTTTCCGCCCGGTGCCGCCGCCATCTTCACCGTGGATGTGGCCGGGCGCTGCACCTTCGAGGGCTTCCTGCAGCCGCGCGACCTGACCGGCGAATGAGCGACGTCGCCTGGAAACTGGTCGATGAGGCGGAATGGACGGCCGCCCGCGCCGCGGGAATCTATGCCGGCTCGGCCGTCGATCTGGCGGACGGCTACATCCATATGTCGGGTGCCGATCAACTGGTCGAGACCGCGCGCCGGCATTATGCGGGCCGCAGCGCCCTGGTCCTGGTGACCGTCGATCTCTCGGGTCTCGGCGATGACCTGAAGTGGGAGTCGTCGCGCGGCGGAGCCCTCTTCCCGCATCTGTACGCGCCCCTGCCCGTCGCCGCCGCGACCGGGGAGCGGGCCCTGTCGGTGGACGCCGACGGTCTCATGCGCTTTGACGACGGAGCCACGGGATGGCCGTGACCGATCTCGGTGCCGCTCTCATCCGGACGCTCGATCCCGAGGTCGCGCATGGCCTGGCGATCCGGGCGCTCCAGATGGTGCCCCTGCCATCCCCCCCCTCTGACGACCCGGTCCTGCGAACGACGCTCGCGGGTCTCGACCTGCCCAATCCGGTCGGGCTGGCCGCCGGGCTGGACAAGAACGGTGAGGCCCTGCGCGGTCTTTCGCGACTGGGCTTCGGCTTCCTGGAGTGCGGCTCCGTCACCCCCCTGCCCCAGCCGGGCAATCCGAAGCCGCGCCTGTTCCGCCTGTCCGAGGACCGGGCGATCATCAACCGGATGGGTTTCAACAACCTCGGCCTCGAGGCCTTCGCCGACCGTCTGGCGCACAGGCCGCCTGCGGTCGTGGTGGGCGCGAATCTGGGGGCCAACAAGGACACCGCGGACAAGGCGGCGGATTATGTCACCGGCCTGAAGCGACTGCGCGGACTCAGCGACTATGTCACCGTCAATGTCTCCTCGCCCAATACGCCGGGCCTTCGTGCCCTGCAGGGTCGGGCGGCGCTGGACGACCTGCTGGGTCGGCTGAACGAGGCTCGCGCCGGCGATCCGACCCCCGTCTTCCTCAAGGTCGCACCCGATCTGACGGCTGACGAGATCGCCCTGATCGTCGAGGCCAGTCTGGATCACCGTATCGACGCCCTGATCGTCTCCAACACCACGCTGGATCGACCGGAGAGCCTGCGTTCACGGCACCGCAATGAAGCCGGCGGTCTGTCCGGTGCCCCGCTGGGGGCCCGGGCGGCGGCCGCCCTGCGCGCGGCCGCCGAAGCCTCGGCCGGCCGTCTGCCGCTGATCGCCGTGGGCGGAATCGGCTCCGGAGCCGAGGCATACGCCCGCATTCGCGCCGGTGCCTGCGCCGTTCAGCTCTATTCAGCCCTGATCTACGAGGGGCCCGGCCTCGTCGGCCGCATCAAGCGGGATCTCGCGGAGCGGCTGCGGGCGGACGGCTTTTCCACAGTGATCGAAGCCGCGTCCAGCGCCCGTTGACGGAGCGTTAGGGCAACATCGGCATAGTGACCTCCGGGACGAAAACGTCTCGTTCGGGGAACTGCATGGCGATCGCAACGGCCGAAACGCAAGCTCGAACCTCTGCGACGGCGGGGGATTGGGCCAGTGCGATTCGTCAGCGGCGCAAGGCGCTGCTGCAGCGGCTGGGCATGGGTGCGGCCAGCGCGCTGATCTTCAGCCCCATGCTCGGCTGGCCGCTCAGCGTCGGCTGGGTCATCGGCTATTTCATCGTTCAGGGACTGGACGTCTGGGTCTTCTCGCCGGTCAACAGCGGGCGAACGGACCAGCTGAAGGGCATGCGCAAGGTCGCCGGCTGGCTGATGCTGCTGCTCAACGCCGCCTATTTTGGCAGCCTGTCGATCCCGATGTGGCTGCTGGGCGGCCCGATGGGCGGAATCTGCGCCGCCATGCTGTTGTCGGCCGGTGCCATCTATTCCGTAATCAACGCGCCGCGATCGCGCGCCGTCATGCTGATGACCGCCTCGGTCCAGTTTCTCTATCTGGCGTCCACGCCGGTGTTCATGGCCATCTACGGTGCCTCGACCGGGTTCGTCACCGCGGCCGCCATCGCCGTGGGCGTCTTCGTCACCTACTGCCTGTCGACCTGGCAGCGCATGAACATCGCCCGGCTGGCCGAGAGTGCCGCACGGGTGGAGGCTGATCAGAAGCGGATGGACGCCGAACGCATCATGGAGGGCCGCAGCGCCTTCCTCGCGGCCATCGGGCATGATCTTCGCACCCCGATCAGCGCCATCCTGGCCGGTGCCAGCGAACTCGAGCGCGGCGCGATGGACGCCTCTGCGCGGTCCCAGGCGCAGCTGATCACCGACGCCGGCTTCATGATGAAGGCGCTGCTGGACGATCTGCTGGACCACGCCAAGCTCGACGCCGGCCACATGACGGTCGACCATATCGATTTCAATCTGCGCGAACTTCTCAGCCAGACGGTCCGCCTCTGGCGCGGCCCGGCCCGCGCCAAGGGGCTCAAGATCCGTGTCGAGGGCGCCGCCTCGATCCCGCAGGCGGTCCGCGGCGATCCGATGCGTCTGCGCCAGGTCCTGAACAACCTCATCTCCAATGCGATGAAGTTCACCGACACCGGCTCGATCACCCTGCGCCTGAAGGCCTGGGCGGACGAGCCCACCGGCCATGCGGTGCTGATCGAGGTCGCCGACACCGGTCCGGGCATGACCGCCGACCAGCTCGCGCGGCTGTTCACGCCCTTCGACCAGACGATTGCCGGGGTCAGTGCCGTCCACGGCGGCACCGGCCTGGGACTGGCCATCAGCCAACAGCTGGTTCAACTGATGGATGGGCGTCTGACGGCGCGCAGCGAGCCCGGTGCCGGGGCGCGTTTCACCCTGTCGCTGAACCTTCTGCCGGGTGAGGCCGTCGCCTCGGCCACGCCGGCCCTGGACCAGCAGAGCCGCGACGCGGTCGCCCTCGCCCTGTCCGGTCGCCGCTCGGCCGCCGCCGAGCAGATCGCCGCACCCCGGCCCCTGTTCGAGGCACCGCCCGCCCCCGCCTCCCTGATGGTCGAGTCCGTGTCCGAGCCGGACGAGGACGATGACGACGAGGGCCGGCCGATGCGGGTGCTGGTCGTCGACGACCACGACATCAACCGCCGCGCCATCCAGCTGATCCTCCAGCCCCTGGGCTGCGACATCGCCACTGCCGCCGACGGGATGGCCGCGCTCGCGATCTGCGAGCACACGGCCTTCGACCTGATCTTCATGGATGTGCGGATGCCGGAGCTGGACGGTCGCGAGACTACCCGCCGCATCCGCGCCGGTGCCGGGCCCAATGCCGGTGTGCCGATCATCGCCGTGACCGCCGATACGGCAGCCGAGGACATTGCGGCCTGCACGGCGGCGGGCATGACCTATTTCGTGCCCAAGCCGATCACGCCGCCGATGCTGCTGGGGGCCATCACCCACGTCATGACCATGGCCCAGCCGGACGAGGCTGCGCAGGCGGACACCGTCGCCGCCTGAGACCCCTGTTTCAGGGGAGGCTCCTGACCCATCACCGTGCATCCCGGCGACTGCCGGGATCCAGATGGCTGAAGCCGAAGGCGGACCAGAAGAATTGATCGGTCAGTCCCATCGACCGCGTTCGTGATCTGGACCCCGGCAGTCGCCGGGGTGCACGGAGAGAGGCTAGAGCTGCGCCAGCAGATGCTCGGCCGACGACACCTTGAACTCACCGCCCTGTTCGATGTTCAGCTGCTCGACCACGCCGTCCCTGACCAGCATGGAATAGCGCTGCGAGCGCTCGCCCATGCCGAAGCCCTTGGCGTCCATGGACAGGCCCAGCTGGCGGGTGAAGTCGCCATTGCCGTCGCCCAGCATGACGATGTCGTTCTTGCCGATTCCCTGGCTGTCGGCCCAGGCCCCCATGACGAAGGCGTCATTGACCGAGACGCAGGCGATGGTGTCGACGCCCTTGGCGACCATCTCCTCGCGATGATCCTTGAAGCCCGGCAGGTGGCGCGCCGAACAGGTCGGGGTGAAGGCGCCGGGGACGGCGAACAGGGCCACGGTCTTGCCGGCGAAGATGTCGTCGGTGGTCACCGGCTTGGGGCCGTCGTCGGTGGCGCGGGTCAGGTTGGCCGAGGGGATGCGGTCGCCGATCTGGACGGTCATGGGGGCAGGCTCCGGGTGGGGGGTGAGAGGGTAACGCTGCCGACCAGATAGGCGTTGCCGCACGGGACGCCAACAGGCTCGTGGCCATACGCCGCCTTGCGCCCGCGGCCCGGCGTGCCGATGATAGGACCATGGACGATTTCCAATCCCTGGTCGGGCGGCTGCTGGTGGCCATGCCGGGCATCAGCGACCCCCGGTTCGAGCACGCCGTGATCCTGATCTGCGCCCACCGCCCGGATCACGCCATGGGTCTGAGGCTCGACCGGCCCGCGCCCGGCGTGAACCTGAAGAAGGTGCTGACGAAGCTGGCGACCGAGGCCCCGGAGGCCGCCGCCGGGCGACAGGTGCTGATCGGCGGGCCGGTGGAGCGGGAGCGCGGCTTTGTGCTGCACACCGACGACTGGCTGATCGACGACGCCTCGCTGGCCTTCGCCGAGGGTCTGGCCATGACGGGTACGCGCGAGGCCCTGGCGGCCATGGTGGACCCGGCGACGGGACCGCACCGGTCGGTACTGCTGCTCGGCTACGCCGGCTGGGGCGAGGGCCAGCTGGAGGATGAGCTGGGCGAGAACGTCTGGCTGACCGCCGACGCCGATCCGGAGCTGATCTTCGACGTCGACTACGACGGCAAATGGGCCAAGGCGCTGGCGGGGCTCGGGGTCGATCCGGCGCAGCTGTCAGGGCAGAGCGGTCGGGCCTAGGCCGACCGCGCCTTGATCGGTGCTGTCCCGTCGGCCAGCGACTCGTTGAGATAGACCTCCGCCTCCTGCGCCGGGAGAGCCTGGGCATAGCCGAAGCCCTGGCCGTAGTGGCACTGGGCGTCGAGCAGGAGTTTGGCGAGGCCCGCGTTCTCGACCCCCTCGGCCACCACGTCCAGGCCCAGGTCGCGGCCCAGATTGACCACGGATTTCACGATCTTGGCCGAGCCCTCGTCCTTGTCCATGGTCAGAACGAAATAGCGGTCGATCTTCAGCGTATCGAACGGCAGCTTGGCCAGCCAGGTCAGGGAGCTGAATCCGGTGCCGAAATCGTCCAGCGCCAGCGAGGCCCCCGCTTCGCGCAACCGGGTCAGGGTGTCGGCCGCGCGCGAGGTGTCGCGCATGATGTCGCCCTCGGTCACCTCAAGCTTCAGCGCGCCCTTGGGCAGGCCGGCCTCGGCGATGATGCGGGTCACATCATCGACCAGGTCCGGTCGTTCGATCTCGCCGACCGACAGATTGACGCTGCAGAACAGCTTCCCCGCCGCCGGATGGCGCGTCAGCCACTCGGCCAGCTGACGTGACGCCGAGGTCATCATCAGCAGGCCCAGCTCGTTCATCAGGCCCATCTCGTCGGCCAGGCCGAGGAATTCGTCGGGCGGCACGAGACCGCGCTTGGGGTGACGCCAGCGGGCCAGGGCCTCGAACCCGGCCACGGCCCCGGTCAGCAGGTTCACGATCGGCTGATAGAAGGGCTCGATCTCGCCCCGGACCAGGGCATTCCTGAGATCGGCCTCCAGCGCCAGCCGGGACAGGCTGTCGCTTTCCAGCGCCTTGCCATAGGCGGCCACGCCGCCGCGACCGGCCGTCTTGGCCTGTTCGACGGCCAGTTCGACACGGCGCAGCAGTTCGGCGGGATCGGCCGCATCCGGCCCGCCCTCCGCCGTCGCCGAGCCGATCGACACGGTCGGATAGATGTCGAAGCCGGCGACTCTCAGAGGCTGTTCCAGCGCCTCGCGTACGCGTTCGGCGACCGTCACCGACCCGCGCGGGGCCAGCACCGCGAACTCGTCCTCGCCGATGCGGGCGGCATTGGCGTCATGGGCGAAGGCTGCGTTGAGGCGCGCGCCCAGGGCCGCCAGCACCAGATCGGCCCGTGCATGGCCCAGGGCCTCGTTCAGACGGCGCAGACGGTCGACGTCCGCCACCACCAATTCATAGTCGCCGGGCTGTGTCAGGGTTTCGGCGGCGCGCGCCAGGAAGGTCCGGCGGTCCAGCAGCCCGGTCAGGTGATCGCGATGCGAGGCCGTGAACATGGCCTCCAGCGCCACGACACCGGCGGCGCGCAGGCCGTCCTCCAGCCAGACTCCGCGCCAGATACAGGTCTCGGCATCGCGCATGCGCAGCCGGACCGCGACCTCCGTTCCCTCGGCCTGCGGCTTCAGGATCTTTTCCGCCAGCGACCGGTCCTGCGGGATGGCGACCGCCGTAAAGGCCGCGCCCGAGCACTCCGGGGCCAGCGGCCCCAGCCCCAGGGCCCGGGTCGCGCCGGTGAACCGCATCTGGTCCTCGGCCGGGGTCCATATCCACAGCGCCGAGTCTGCGGCGGCAAGCGCCTCGATGGCGGTCGTCGCGTCCCAGGCCAGACTTCTGGAGCGAGTGTTCAACGCCTGAAGGGTCCCGTCTGGACGACCGGAATCAGCCGCCGCGCCCGGCTCCGTGATTCACGATGCCGAACAGAAGATGATCTGCCCATGCGCCGTTAATTTTAAGATAAGCCCGGGCCTCACCTTCGAGCGCGAAACCCGCCTTTTCGAGGACGCGGCGCGAGCCGGCATTGCCCGGCACGCAGGCCGCCTCGAGCCGGTGCAGGTTGAGATCGTGGAAGGCGAAACCGATCATGGTCCGGACCGCCGCGGTCGCATACCCCCGGCCCGCGAAGGACTGACCGATCCAGTAACCCAGCGTGCCGGTTTCAGCCACGCCACGCCGGATATTCGACAGGGTAATGGCCCCGATGAGGGCCTGATCCGAATCGGCAAAGATGAAGAAGGGCCAGGCGTTGCCGGCCTCCGATTCGCGGGCATAGATCGCCAATCGCCGTTTGAAGGCCGCCCGGGTCAGGTCGTCCTCGGGCCAGCTGGGCTCCCACGGCTGCAGATAGGCGTGGCTGGCCTGGCGCTGCATGGCCCAGGCCTCATGGTCCGAGGCGCGCGGTGCCCTGAGCGTCACACCCGCTCCCTTCAGCACCGGGCCGGTCGTCTCATTGATCCAGTCCAGCAGAGCCATGGGCCCAGACTAGCGGGCAGACGCTCACGCGAAAAGGGCCTCGCGGAAGGCCACGCCGGCGGACGCCGCCGCCTTCGGCCCCAGCACCGCCGTCGCAGTCCTGCCGGCCACCAGAGAGGCCGCGGCGGCGGCGCGCACGTCCGCCACCGACTGGGCCAGCATCCGTTCGGCCATGAGCTCCGACGACACAGGGGCACCGAAAAGCAGGACCTGGGCGGCCGCCCGCCCGGCCCGGGCCGCCGGGCTTTCATCCGACATCCACAGGCCGGCGTTCATCACCGCCTTGGCGCGCGACAGCTCCGCCGCGGTCGGCCCGGTCTCGGCCAGCGCCTTCAGTTCTGCCGCGCAGACCTGGGCCAGCTCGACCGCCCGCTCGGCGGCGGCACCGGCATAGATGCCGAGAATGCCGGCATCCTCATAGGGCTCGTGATAGGCGTCGATGGCATAGGCCAGACCGCGCTCTTCACGGGCGCTCTGGAACAGGCGCGAGGCCATGCCGCCTCCGAGAATCTCGGTCATCAGACGCGCCGCCGGATAGGCCGGGTCGCCCGCCGCCGGTGCCGGCAGCTGAAAGACGATATTGGCCTGTTCGATCCGCCGGGACAGGGTCGCCTCTCCACCGGTGAAGCGCGGGACGTCCGGCGCGGCGGCGGGCGTGGCGGTCGCCGACCCGAACCAGCGCTCGGCCAGGGCCAGCAGTTCGGTCTCATTCACGGCACCGGACACCGCCACCACCATCCGGTCCGGCGAATACAGCCGGGCGCGCCATTCGCTGATCGACGCGCGGGTGATCGGCTTCAGGCTTTTCACGGAGCCGAGGATCGGCCGGCCCAGCGGCTGTCCCGCATACGCCTTCGTCTGCGCCATTTCGAAAATATGGTCGTCGGGCGTGTCGAACGCCTCGGCGATCTCCTGGGCGATCACGTCCTTCTCGCGTTCGATCTCGCCGGCATCCAGGGTGGGGCGGAACACCAGGTCCGACACCACCTGCATGGCCAGTGGCAGCGACCCGTCCAGCGCCCGCACCTCGAAACTGGTGCGCTCATAACCGGTGGAGGCGTTCAGCGATCCGCCCTCGGCCTCGATCCGCTCGACGATCTCGCGTGCGCCCATGTCGCCCGCGCCCTTGAACACCAGATGTTCGAGGCAGTGGGACCAGCCCGAGGTCGCCTCGGTCTCCCATTTGGCTCCGCCGCGCACGGCGACGGTCAGGGCCAGGGTGCGCAGGCCGGGCATGGGATCGCAGACGACGCGGACGCCATTCGAAAGGGTGTGCAGGGTGGCGGTCAGGAGGTGAGCCTTCGACGGAGCAGCACGATGTAGAAACCCGCCAGGGCCAGCGCCAGACCGAACCATGTCAGGGCATAGCCGAGGTGGCTGTTGGAGAAGGCCGCGGGGGGCGCGGAGGGCTGAAGCGCCAGCCATTCCGGATTGGCGGATGTGACGGCGAACAGGGTGTTGGGGTTGACGGCCGTCGCGCCCAGGGCCCGGGCGATGGCGGGATTGTCGCGGGCGAAGAACCGGCCCTTGTCGACCGCAAGGGCCATGGGGCCCGGCGGAGGCGTCTGGCGGAGTTCGGCGGTGACCCGCACGGGTGTGACGGACTCCGCGACCGGGGGTCGGGCCGAGACCTCTCCGGCGACGAAGCCGCGGTCGATGAGAAACACCTCCGCTGAGTCCGGGGGACGGCAGAGCGACAACAGCCGCACGCCGGATACACCGTCATGGATGGTCTGCAGTTCGACATAGGGCGCGGTGGAAAGTCCGGGGCAGTCGATCGCCACCTTGCGGAACGCGGGGTCGGGCGCGGCCAGAACCTCGGCCAGCGGCGCGGGCCCGAGGGCGGCGGCGGCCTCCGACTGGCGGATCAGGCCTTCCTTCCACTGCAGCCGTTGCACCTGCCAGACGCCCAGGCCGCACAGGAACACGAAGGCGAGCGCGGCCACGAGGGTGAGGCCGAACGGAAACCGGGCGCGGGTCGGCTCAGTCGTCATGGCTCGCCTGTCCGGCCTTGTTGCGCATCTGAAGGGCGATCATCACGCCCTTGCCCGGCCGCATCAGCCCGAGGGACAGCGCCAGCACCAGGGGCAGGGCCACGACCAGCATGGCCCAGATGGGCGGGTTGTAAGCGACCTGCACGAACAGGGCCCCGAACACCACGATCCCGCCGGCGATCTGCATGATGAAAATGGCGGCGCCGTCGCCGGTGTTCATGCGGGTGAAGTCGAAACCGCAGACGGCGCAGCGGTCGACCACCTTCAGAAAGCCCGCGAACAGCGGGCCCTTGCCGCAGTTGGGACAGCGACAAAGAAGACCGGCGCGGATCGGGTCGATCCGCGCCGGTGGAAGATCAACCCCTGTGGGGCCGTCGGTCACCCGAAGGTAACGTAGACAAAGGCGAACAGGAACAGCCAGACCACGTCCACGAAATGCCAGTACCAGGCGGCCGCCTCGAAGCCGAAATGCTTCTGCGGGGTCATCTGGCCGGCCATGAGGCGCAGCAGGCAGACCAGCAGGAAGATGGTGCCGAGCAGGACGTGGAAGCCGTGGAAGCCCGTCGCCATGAAGAAGATCGAACCGTACAGGCCCGAGTTGGCGGCTTCCGCGTTGAAGAACAGGTTTTCATGCAGGATGTGCTGGTACTCATAGACCTGCACGGCCGTGAACAATGCACCCAGCACCACGGTGATCACCAGGCCGATCTTGGCCGCCTTGCGGTCGCCGACCTGCAGCGCATGGTGCGCCCAGGTGACTGTGGTGCCCGACAGCAGCAGGATCACGGTGTTCAGCAGCGGCAGCTGCCAGGCATCCAGGGTCTCGATGCCCTTGGGCGGCCAGGTCGACCAGGCCTTGGCCGTATCGGCCCAGCCGCTGATCTCGGGAATATGGGCGCGGGCTTCGTTGAAGACCGCCATCTCGAAGAACATCCAGAAGAAGGCCGCGAAGAACATGATCTCCGACGCGATGAACAGCATCATGCCGTAGCGCAGGCCGATCGAGACGACCGGCGTATGATCGCCCGCCTGGCTCTCCTTGATCACATCGGCCCACCAGCCGATGGCCGCGACCAGCACGCCGGCCAGGCCGGCGAAGAACAGGGCCTTGTCGCCCTTGGCCAGCAGGGCACCGGCCACCGACATGGCGGCATCCGGCTCAACCGTGACCAGACCCTTCATCCAGACCACCGCGCCGACCATCATCACCGTGACGGCGAGCGAGGCGACCAGAGGCCACGGGCTGGGGTTCACCAGGTGGTAGTCGTGATGCGGGGCGGCGTGGGCGTCGGCCATCAGGGTCTCTTGAAACTGTCGAGAGTCGTAGGAGGGAGGCTATAGCGTCGGCTATCCGGCCGCGCCAGTAGCAGAACCGCTGTTTGCAGCCTGATCGAAGTCCTTGGTAGGATAGAAGGTGTAGCTGAGCGTGATTTCGCCCACGCCCCGGCTTTCAGCGTCGGTCGCCAGATCGGGTGCGACAAAATACTGGACAGGGAATTTCCGGGTCTCGCCGGCCGCGATGGTCTGGCCGTCGAAACAGAAGCACTGCAGCTTCTGGAAATAGGGTCCCGCCCGTTCCGGCACGACATTGTAGGCGGCCTTGGCATGGATCGGCTGGTTCGAGGTGTTGGTCACGTCGAAATAGGCGATGCCCGTCTCGCCGATACGGACCCGCTGGCTGACCTGTTCGGCGCGGAACGTCATCGGCAGGCCGCGGACATTGGTGTCGAAGCGGATCAGGACGGTCTCGTCCAGCACCTGATCCGGTGCCTTTTCGGCCCGCCGGACCGTGCCGTCAAAGCCCGTGACCTGGCAGAACATCCGGTACAGGGGCACAGCCGCAAAGGCCGCGCCGGTCATGCCCATGACTCCGGCGGCGCAGACCAGGGCGATAGCGTTTCGGGACAGTTTCATCCGGCGTAGCCGACCGGGCGGCCCGCGGCGATCGCATCCTTGCGGGCGTCGATATTGCGCTTGAGGTTCAGCACCGTCACGCCGAACACCAGCACGATGAAGGCCACCAGGACGCCGGCAATGGCCCTGTTGCGGTTCGTGCGGGCTTTCAGCTGGTCCGGGGTCAGGCGGTTCATGGTCGTTACAGTCCAGGGATGGCGGCGACGCTCTCGACCAGCAGGGCCGCGAACAGCGCCATCAGATACAGGATCGAGAAGGCGAACAGGTTACGGGCCGGTTTGGCCTCCACGCGCACGTCATACAATGCGGCCTCTCGTCCCACGGCCTCGGCCTTGTCGGGCTGGTCCCCGGCGCGGCTGCGGAACAGACGCACCGCGAGGAACAGGAAGCCGAGGCCTCCGGTCGCCGACACCGCCAGATAGAGCCATCCGCCCAGGCCCGTCAGGCCCGGCGCGACGGCCACGGGCACCAGCACCAGGCTGTAGAGCAGGATCTGCAGCCGGGTGCTTTTCGCCCCCCGGGCCACCGGCATCATCGGAATGCCCGCCTTGGCGTAGTCTCCGGCCGAATACAGCGCCAGGGCCCAGCTGTGCGGCGGGGTCCACAGGAAGATGATCAGGAACAGGAGCCACGCCTGCCACGGCGCATGGCCCGTCGCCGCGGCCCAGCCGATCACGGGCGGAAAAGCCCCCGCCGCGCCGCCGATGACGATGTTCTGGGGCGTCCGGCGCTTCAGCAGCAGGGTGTAGAAGGCGGCATAATAGACGATGGTCAGCAGCAGCAGGCCGCCGGCCAGCCAGTTGGTCGTCATGCCCAGCAGCATCACCGAGAAGATCGACAGGATGACGCCGAAGGTCATCGCATCATTCTTGCCGACCCGACCCGCTGCGACCGGCCGTCCGCGGGTGCGCCGCATCAGGGCGTCGATCTCGCCCTCCATCGCCATGTTGAGCGCGCCCGCCGCGCCCGCGCCGACGGCGATGCACAGGATGGCGATGACGGCGGAGATCCAGTCGATGTCGCCGCCCGCGACGACCAGTCCGGTCACCGCGGTGAAGATCACCAGCGACATCACGCGCGGCTTCAGCAGCTGGAAGAAGTCTTCCGGCCGGGCCATCGAGATCGCGGGGGGAGACGTGGTTTCGGTCATGGTGCTTTCAAAAACCCGGAAGCCGCCCTTTCACCTGAAAGAGCGGCCCCGGTATGTCTGTCCCGGTATGTCCGGTCCTAGTGTTCGTCGGTCCTGACCACCGGCAGTTCGTTGAACTGGTGGTGCGGCGGCGGCGACGACAGGGTCCACTCCAGCGTGGTGGCGCCTTCGCCCCACGGATTGGCGACGCCCGGACGGCGGCGGATGGCGGACTCGGCCAGCATGATCAGGAAGACCAGCACGCCCACGGCCGTGATCGCATAACCGATCGAAGAGACCATGTTCCAGTAGGCAAAGCCGTCCGAGTAATCGACGTACCGGCGCGGCATGCCCTGCAGGCCCAGGAAGTGCTGCGGGAAGAACACCAGGTTCACGCCGACGAACATGATCCAGAAGTGAAGGCAGCCGAGGAACTCGTTGTACTTCACGCCGAACATTTTTTCGTACCAGTAGTAGAAGCCGCCGAAGATCGCGAAGACGGCACCCAGCGACAGCACATAGTGGAAGTGGGCCACCACATAGTAGGTGTCGTGCAGGCTGTAATCGATGCCCGCGTTGGACAGGACCACGCCGGTCACGCCGCCCAGGGTGAACAGGAAGATGAAGCCGATCGCCCACAGCATGGGCGTCTTGAAGCTGATGGAGCCGCCCCACATGGTGGCGATCCAGCTGAAGATCTTCACCCCTGTCGGCACCGCGATGATCATGGTCGCGGCGATGAAATAGGCGCGCAGGTTCACGCTCATGCCGACCGTGTACATGTGGTGCGCCCACACGATGAAGCCGACGAAGCCGATCGCGACCATGGCATAGGCCATGGCGAGGTAGCCGAAGATCGGCTTCTTCGAGAAGGTCGAGACGATGTGGCTGATGATGCCGAAGCCCGGCAGGATCAGGATGTAGACCTCGGGGTGGCCGAAGAACCAGAACAGGTGCTGGAACATGACGGGATCACCGCCGCCGGCCGGATCGAAGAAGGTGGTGCCGAAGTTGCGGTCGGCCAGCAGCATGGTGATGGCACCGGCCAGGACCGGCAGCGACAGCAGCAGCAGGAAGGCCGTGACCAGCACGGACCAGGCGAACAGCGGCATCCGGTGCAGCGTCATGCCCGGGGCGCGCATGTTGAAGATGGTGGTGATGAAGTTGATCGCGCCGAGGATCGAGCTGGCCCCCGCCACGTGCAGCGAGAAGATCGCCAGGTCCATGGCCGGGCCGGTGTGGCCCTTGGTCGACAGCGGCGGATAGATGGTCCAGCCGCCACCGAAGCCCTTGCCGGGTCCGCCGTCGACGAACATCGACAGGCACAGCAGGATCCAGGCAGCGACCAGCAGCCAGAACGAGATGTTGTTCATGCGCGGGAAGGCCATGTCCGGCGCGCCGATCATGATCGGAACAAACCAGTTGCCGAAGCCGCCGATCATGGCCGGCATGACCATGAAGAAGATCATGATCAGGGCGTGGGCCGTGACGGTGACGTTGTAGCCGTGGTTCGAGGCCTCCACGATACCCAGTTTGTCGACCAGGCCACCCTGGACGAAATACTGGATGCCCGGTTCCGCCAGCTCGAGGCGGATCAGGCCGGACAGGACACCGCCGACCAGGCCCGCCATGATGGCGAACAGCAGGTACAGGGTGCCGATGTCCTTGTGATTGGTCGACAGAAACCAGCGGGTGAAGAAACCCGGCTTGTGGTCATGGTCGTCATGACCGTCGTGGTCATGGGCGAGGTTTTCGGCTGCGGTGGCCATGGTCTGTGGGCTCTCGCGTATCGTTACTGGGCCGCCGGGGCCGCGGCGGGAGCCGGGGCGGAGGCAGCGGGTTGGGCGGCGGCGGCGGCCGTCGGGACGGAGGTCGGGGCCGCGACGGCACCGTCGGTCACCGTCGGTGCTCCGGTGGTGCCGGCGGCGACCTGGGCGGTCGTGCCGCCCGGGGCCTGTTCGGCGGTCTTCGGCGTCATCGACCCGCCCTTGGAGGCGACCCAGGCTTCAAACTCGGCCTGGGTGACGACGTTGATCTGGATCGGCATGAAGGCATGTTCGGACCCGCAAAGCTCCGAGCACTGGCCGTAGAAGGTGCCGACGCGGTCGGCGCGGAACCAGGTCTCGTTGACCCGGCCGGGGACGGCGTCGGTCTTCAGGCCGAAGGCCGGCAGGGCGAAGGCGTGAATGACGTCGGCGGCGGTGACCAGCACGCGGACGGTCTTGCCGACCGGCACCACGATCGGTTCGTCGGCGGCCAGGCGGTACAGGCTGTGCGGCATGCCGCGCGCCGCGATCTCGTCCTCGGGCAGCATGCTGGAGACGTATTCGGCGATGCCCTGGTCCGGATACTCATAGGACCAGTTCCACTGGTTGCCGGTCGCCTTCACCGTCAGGTCCGGCGTCGGCATGTCGTGATAGGCGAACAGGAGGCGGAACGAGAACAGCGAGATAAAGACCAGGATCAGGACCGGCAGCACCGTCCAGATGATCTCGACCAGGGTGTTGTGGCTCCATTTCGCGGGAACCGGATTGCTCTTCTTGTTGTAGCGGATGCAGAGCCAGACGATCAGACCCAGCACCAGCAGGGTGATGCCGGTGATGATCGGCATCAGGATCACGTCGTGGAAGAAGATCGCCTCGACCTTCAGCGGCGAGGCCGCCGGCTGCAGACCGATGCCGCCGTCCGTCGGCTGACCCATCAGGTCCTGCGCCCAGGTCGGCGTGGCCGAGAATAGGGCCAGGCACAGGGCGGTGAGACCACCGCCGATCGACGCCCGGGCCCGCGTGCCCATCCCCATACGAAACATCCTCATATTACCGCTTCGTCGCAAACGCTTGCGAGACAATCGCAAGCTGGCGCCCGGACATGGTGTCCTGAGCCGTTCTGCCGGCGGTGCATATCGCCCTGTCCGGCGATTGCCAAGCGATCAGCATGAGATTGCGCGCGGCTGCGGCCATCCGTCCGCAGATTAAATCGCCGTCATGTTATGACAGCTACCTTGTCTTACAAGATACCTTGCGATACGTCTTGGTCATCGAAGGAGGACGCCAGGTGCCCGAAACAATCGAGATACAGCTGAAGAAAGGGGTGTTGACGCTATGCGTCCTGGCGCTCCTGAACCGGCATGACAGCTATGCCTATGAGATCGCCGCGACCCTGTCCGACGCGATCGATATGGGGGAAGGGACGATCTACCCGCTGATGCGGCGGATGCAGTCCGACGGACAGGTCGAGACCTATATGGTCGAATCGGCGTCCGGGCCGTCGCGCAAATACTATCGCCTGACCGACGGCGGCCGGGCCGCCCTGGAGGCCCAGACGGCCGAATGGCGGGCCTTTGCCCGTGCGGTCGAATCCGTTCTCGACGGTGCGGCCCCCGCCGCCGCGCCGGCCGTGACACATGCCGACAAGGGAGCTGAACTATGACACGCGCCGAATTCATGGGCCGGTTGCGCCGCGGACTGGTCGGCATGCCGACCGCCGCCGCCGCCGAGATCGCCTCGGACTATGAGACCCATTTCGAGGACGGTGCCGCCGCCGGACGCTCGGAAGCCGAGGTCGCGACCGCCCTGGGCGATCCCGACCGCCTGGCCCGCGAACTGCGCGCCGAGGCCGGAGCCCAGCGCTGGCATCAGGAAAAGAACCCGTCGGCCGCCGCCGGAGCCGTGTTCGCGGTCCTGGGTCTCGGCGCGATCGACCTGCTGATCCTGCTGCCCATCTTCATGAGCGTGGTCGGGGTCCTGTTCGGCTTCTTCATGGCCGCCGTCGGCGTCTTCATCGGCGGGGGCGTGGTGATGATCGCCGGGCCCGTGGCCGGCTTCCCGGGAGGCGTCGCCACGGCGATCCTCGGCGGTCTCGGCATGATGGCCGGCGCCACCGCCCTGGGTGCCCTGACCGCCATCGCCACCATCCTGCTGGTCAACGCGACCGTCTGGTACGCGCGCCTGCACTATCGCCTGCTGAAGCCGGCGCTCGGGGAACAGACCCCGGCCGACGGCAAGTTCTGAGGGAGGACCTGACATGATCCGCACGCTTCTCATCATCACGGGTGCCAGTCTGGTGCTCTGCGTCGCTGCCCTGTCCGGCGCCGCCGCCATCGGCGGCAACGACCTGGCCCGCCACGGCTGGACCTGGACCTTTCCCGACGACGGCGGCGACCGCACCGTCCACTTCCAGCGCGGCGACGACGGCCCGTCCGTCACCCGCAACCTGACCTGGACCGGCGGTGACCGGCTGACGGTCGAGGTCCCCGGCGAAGTGGTCTACATGCAGGGGGATACGCCCTCGGTCGTGGTCACCGGCCAGAAGTCCATGGTCGACCGCGTCACCCTGATCGACGGCCGGCTGACATGGACCGGCACGGACGAGCACACCGACCAGGTCGTGTTCGGCTGGAACGTCCACGACCGCATGCGGGTGATCATCACGGCCCCGTCGGTGAAGGCCTTCGACCTCGAAAGCTCCGCCGACCTGTCGATCCGCGCCTATGACCAGCCGACCTTCGCCCTGACCGTCTCGGGTTCGGGTGATGTCGACGCGGCCGGCCAGACGCAGACGGCGACCATCGACATCTCGGGATCCGGCGATTCGGATCTGTCGGCGCTTCGGACCACCGACGCCAACGTCGATACGTCCGGCTCCGGCGATGTCAGCGTCGGCCCCACCGGCTCGGCCCGCATCGATATCTCCGGGTCCGGCGACGTCGATCTGACCCGCCGTCCGGCCAATCTGCAGCAGTCGATCTCGGGTTCCGGCGACATCAGCCAGAACTGACCCGGTGACGCGAGGGCGGTCAGCCCCTACTTAGGAGCCATGACCGTCCTCGTATCGCCCCCCGCCATCCTCGACAGCGCCGCTATCGGTGCCGACGAAGCCCTCTCCATCCTGCAAGGTGCGCTCGAAGGGGCCGACGACGGGGAACTGTTCCTCGAACGGTCGGAGAGCGAATCCCTCGTCTTCGACGACGGCCGGCTCAAGTCGTCCGCCTGGGACGCCAGCGAGGGTTTCGGCCTGCGGGTCGTGGCGGGTGAAACCGCCGGCTACGCCCACGCCAACGAAATCAGCGGCCCCGCCATCCGCCGCGCCGCCGACAGCGCTTCCCTCGCCAAATCCGGCCATGCCGGGGTCACTGCCGAGGCCCCCCGCGCCACCAACCAGCAGCTCTACGATGCGGTCGACCCCCTCGCCTCGCCGGCGTTTTCCGACAAGATCGCCCTGCTGTGCGAGATCGATGCCTGGGCCCGCGCCCGCGACCCGCGCGTCGTGCAGGTCTCGGCCAGCCTTGTCGGCGAGCGCCGCCAGATCGAGATCCTGCGCGGCGACGGCCGGCTGGTGCGCGATCTTCGTCCTCTGGTGCGGATGAACGTCTCGATCACGGTCGAGAAGGACGGCAAGCGCGAGAGCGCCTCGGCCGGGGCCGGCGGCCGCGCGGGCTTCGAGACCTGGATCGCCCCCGACCGCTGGCAGGCCCAGGTCGACGAGGCCCTGCGCCAGGCCCTGGTCAATCTGGAGGCCGTGGACTGTCCGGCCGGTGAGATGGACGTGGTTCTGGGTGCCGGCTGGCCCGGCGTTCTGCTGCACGAGGCCATCGGCCACGGCTTCGAGGGCGACTTCCACCGCAAGGGATCGTCGGTCTTCTCCGGCATGATGGGCAAGCGCGTGGCCGCGCCGGGCGTCACCGTCGTCGACGACGGCTCGATCGCCGGTCGCCGCGGGTCCCTGTCGGTCGATGACGAGGGGACGCCGACCTCACGGACCGTCCTGATCGAGGACGGCATCATGGTCGGGCTGATGCACGACCGGATGTCGGCGCGTCAGCTGGGTGCCCGCGCCACAGGCAACGGCCGGCGCCAGTCCTTCGCCCACATGCCCATGCCGCGCATGACCAACACCTTCATGGAAGGCGGCAGGGACAAACAGGCCGACATGATCGCCTCGACGAAACGCGGTCTCTATGCGGCCAATTTCGGCGGCGGCCAGGTCGACATCACCAACGGCAAATTCGTCTTCCAGTGCACCGAGGCCTACCTCATCGAGGACGGCCGGATCACCGCCCCGGTGCGCGGGGCTACCCTGATCGGCGACGGGGCCACGGCCCTGCAGCGGGTGCAGATGATCGGCGACGACTTCGCCTTCGACCCGGGTGTCGGAGTCTGCGGCAAGGGCGGCCAGGGCGTGCCCGTCGGCATCGGCCAGCCCAGTCTGAAGATCACCGGCCTGACGGTGGGCGGCACGGCGGTCTGACACGCACAGCATCCATCCTGCGACCGTCTTTGACGCAGGCGCGTGCCAGGATCCGGGCGGGTCTTTGACATTCTCGTCTGACGCGATGGTACCGTTCACTGCTTCCGGATTTCAGACGATTCAGACGATTCAGACCCGGTTTTCGTCCGACCGGGAGTCTGAAATGGCCGGACCTGCGACTCCGGTCACTCCGGCGCAGGTCCCTTCCACTCGGGCCCCACCACCTCGAACCCCTGCGCTTCAAGCCCGTCCAGAACACCGCCCGGCTCGGCCAGGAGTCGCAGCGGGGCGACCGCCAGGGTGACACCGGGCTGGTCCAGCGCGTTCGACAGGGCCGTCAGCCATTGCCCCCGGAGCTGGGTCCCGATCTCGGGATCGCCCCACGGCCAGCACTGGCCCAGGGCCACATCGAGCGGATTGGCGATCACATCCGGAACCCGCAGGCCGCGCCAGTCCTCGGCGCGATCCAGAAAGGCCGTCGGACCCGCCTCCGCCGCCAGAACCGCCGCGGCGATACAGGGGGCGGACGCCGAAGGCGAGGCGGTGATCAGGTTGTCCACGATCTCGTCGCCCCGAACGAAGCCGACCGACTCGCCCTTGATGCGCTCCCCGCGTGCCGCACGCCTCACCACGTCCTCGACGTCGCGGCCGCTGCGCCGAAAACCGGCCTTGTCCTGCAGCAGGTCGAACTGCATCAGCAGGAAGCCCTGCGTCCGCCAGTCTTCATTGCGCTCGTCCGCCATGATGGTCTGGAGCCGGGCCTGGGTCCCTGCGGGCAGCCAGTCGGCCGTCGTGGTGCCTTCCGGCAGGCGCGCGATCGATCGGGCCCGAAAGATCAGCCGGATGATGTCAGCCGGCGATACGCGGCCCTCCGGCGGATAGAGGATGCGGTCCGCCCGCGCGGTCGCCGCCTCGAGTCCTTCGGGGTTCCAGGCGAAGTCCCTCGGCAGACCCCGGATGCCGCCGACCAGGATCAGCGACCGGTCACCCCGGCTGACTTCCCAGATCGGGGTCTGGGACCGTCGGGCCAGCACGACCACATCGTCCAGCTGGGTCGCCTCGGTCTCCGGCCCGGTCTGCGTCTGCGCCTGCGCCGAAGCAGACGTGAGAGCGAGGGCACAGGCAGCAACGGCTGCCGCGACTTTACAAGACATGATCACATCCCCACCTGATCATTGATATCTCAAGTACAAAGAAGGCGGAAAAGGTACTTATATCTTACTGACATGTAATGATGGCGAATATTTAATCCACCTGTCTGTCTTGTAACTGGAGACGGCCGCGACAGACGGTCACACCTCTCGCCACACGACGAGGGGAATCCTGCAATGACCAAGACCGTTCTGCTGGCGACGACGGCGCTCCTGCTTGCGGCCGGTGCCGCGTCAGCCCAGGCCCCCGCTCCGGCTCCGGAAGCGCCCCACGCCGCGGCGCGGGCCGATGCGAACCAGCCAGGCGTTCTGGTCTTCACCCCCGACTTCTTTGCGGACCAGCGACCCAACACGGCCCAGGACATGGTGGGCCGGATTCCCGGCTTCAGCGTCGTCGACGGCGACGGCAGCCGCGGCTTCGAGGGCTCGGTCGGCAACGTCCTGCTCAACGGTTCGCGACCGGCCTCCAAGAACGATACGGGCTCGGCCGTCCTCTCGCGCACCCTGGCCAGCCAGGTCGAGCGTATCGAACTGGTCCGTGGCGGCGCGCCGGGCATCGACATGCAGGGCTTTGCGGTCGTCGTGAACGTCATCACCCGAACCGAGTCCAGCCGGCAGTCGGTGCTCACCCTGAACGGCAACATCTTCGCCGGCGGCCAGGACCTTTTCGGCGGCTCCTACCAGTTCACGGCCAAGGAGGGCGAACGGACCTGGGGCGTGACCCTGAGCGACGGGATATCGATGAGCGACGCGGACGGCGTGGGCCCGGTGATCCGGCGCGATGCCAACGGGATCATCATCCGCCAGGAGGATTTCTTCAACAACCAGTTCGGCGGCGGCACCTCGATCCGGGGCAATTTCGCCACGCCCCTGATGAGCGGCAAGGTCGATCTGACGGCGCGATACGGGGTCAACGACTACCACAGCATTAACCTGCAAACCTCGCCCACGACCCGACGCGAGAACCTGTTCGAGCAAGACGGCACCGGCGGCGAATTCGGGGTGGTGTACACGCGCCCCCTGAGCGCGCGCGTGAACCTGGAAACCCGGTTCATCCACCAGTTCAACGATTTCGATAACGTCTCGACCTCGCGGACCCGCGTGAGCGGCGTCGACAGCCCCGAACAGCGTTTCATCTCCGAGGGCAATGCATCCGAGACCATCGCCCGCGGCCTGCTGCGCTTCGAGCGGTCGGCCGCCCTGACCTTCGAGGGCGGCGGCGAGGTCGCCTATAACATGCTGGAGACCGAACAGGCCTTCACCGTCGGCGGCGTCGCTGTCCCCCTGCCCTCCGCCTCGGTCACGGTCGAGGAAACGCGCGGCGAAGCCTTCGGCAAGGCGACATGGCGGATCCGCCCCACCCTGACCCTCGAAGGCGGGATGCGCCTGGAGGCCTCGACCATCACCCAGTCCGGCGACGCCGATCAGGAGAAGAGCTTCTTCTTCGCCAAACCCCGCGCCCTGGCGACCTGGACGCCCATGGCCAACAACCAGTTCCGCTTCCGCCTTGAACGCGAGCTGGGCCAGCTCGATTTCGGCGACTTCGCCGCGTCGTCGAACCTGGACGAGGAAAATGTGCTGGGCGGCAATGTCGACCTGGTGCCCGAGCAGCGCTGGATCGCCGAGGCGACCTATGAGCGGCGCTTCTGGACCGACGGGATCGTCAGCGTTGGCCTTCGGCACGACCGGATCGTCGACGCCATCGACGTGATCCCGCTGGACGGCGGCCTTTCGGCGGTCGGCAACATCGGCGACGGCACCCTGGACCAGCTGGCCCTGAACATCCTGGTACCGACCGACAAATTCGGCTTCAGCGGAGGCCGGCTGGGCTTCCGCAACACCTGGAGCCACACAGAGGTCACCGATCCGACGACGGGCGAAACCCGCGCCATCTCCGGCGTGCGCCCGTCACAGGCCACCTTCACCGTCGCCCAGGACATTGCGTCGTGGAAACTTCAGTGGGGCGGGGCCTATATCGCCAAGCTGAGCCAGACGAGCTTCGATCCGGACCAGACTTCAGGATTCAGCGGCGTGAACTATTTCGAGTTCTGGGCCGAATACAAGCCGACGGCCACCCTGTCGCTGCGTGCCCAGATCAACGTCTGGGACGATTTCGAGGTCCAGCGCACGGTCTTCGCCGCCCGCACGGCGGCCCGGCCGATCGCCTTCGTCGAGAACCGCTATATCGACCCGCGGACGTTCGTCTCGCTGCGGCTGCGCAAGACGTTCTAGGCCCACGGGCCAGGGGACGCGATGGCCCCGGAGGTGCCCCAAGCCTGTCGCCGAATTAATCTACCTGTCCCGCTTTTAACTGGAGCCGCGGCGGCCGGTCGCGCACCTGTGCCGCAACGGGGAGAGGGTCAATGAGAAAAGCAGTCTGGCTGGCGGGTGCGGCCCTGTGCGCGCTGGCTGCGCCTGCAACGGCACAGATCGCGCCGCCGGCGGCACAGGCACCGATCCCCACCGGTCCTGCGAGCCGCGCGCCCGAGGGCGACGCCAACCGGCAGGGCGTGCTGCTGTTCGAACCGCTGTTCTTCGCCGACGCCCGTCCCGACACGGCGCTGGACATGATTTCCCGCCTGCCCGGCTTTGGTCTGGACGGCGGCGACAGCGGCACAAGGGGCTTCGCCGGGGCTGCCGGCAATGTGCTGATCGACGGCGTCCGCCCCTCCACCAAGAGCGACGATCTGGAGCAGATCCTGCGCCGTATCTCCGCCGCCGGCGTCGCCCGCATCGAACTGATCCGTGGCGGCGCGCCGGGCATCGACATGCAGGGCCGGTCAGTGATCGCCAATGTCGTCCTGGTCCGCACGGTGGTCACCGAGCAGGTCATCGAGACCAACGCCTATTTCTACCCCGACGGCCACATCGGCCCCGTGGTCGCCGCCCGCTGGTCGCGGCGCGAGGGCGACAACCAGATCGAGGGCTCGATCAACGCCTTCTCGGATCGCACCGACGGCACCGGAGACGGATTCCGCCGCCGCCATGACCCGGCGGGCAACCTGATCCAGGACGCCGATCTGGCGCTGTGGGATCGAATCCGCACCGTGCGCGCGACCGGGGCCGTCCAGCGCCGCGCCGGCGGCGGACTGCTCAAGGTCAACGGTCTGCTGAGCTGGTTCGGACACGAGAACACCCAGGACCTGCTGATCCGCTCCGGCACCGGAACCAACAGCTTCAACGACGAGGATTCGGACTCGGTCAACGGCGAGATCGGCATCAACTGGACCCGCGACCTGAGCCCACGCCTCGGCCTCGAGCTGACCGGCCTGCAACGCTATTCCACGGATGCCTATACCGGCGTTTCAACGGGCGGCGGTGGCAGTTCGACCTTCACGAACGACGCCACGGCTGGCGAGTCGATTGCCCGTGCCGTCCTGCGCTACCGGCCCGACGACCGGTTCGCCGTCGAAACCGGCGGCGAGGTCGCCTTCAACTTCCTCGACAGCAAGAATGCCTTCGAGGAGAACGGTGTGGTCATTCCCCTGCCGTCCGCCTCGGTCCGCGTCGAGGAGCTGCGCGGCGAGGTGTTCGGCCAGACCACCTGGCGGCCGAGCACCCAATTCACCCTCGAGGCGGGCGTTCGGGTCGAGGTCTCGGAGATCAGCCAGTCCGGCGACAGCGACCAGTCCAAATCCTTTGTCTTCCCCAAGCCGCGCCTGCAGCTGACCTGGACGCCGTGGGCGGGCCACCAGTTCCGCTTCCGGGCGGAACAGGAGGTGGGACAGCTGGACTTCGGCGACTTCGTCGCCTCGGCCGACATCGACATCGGCCAGGTCGAGGGCGGCAACCCCGATCTCGAGCCGGAGACGTCCACCGTAATCGAAGCGATCTACGAGCGTCGCTTCAGGGGCGAAGGCGTGCTCGATTTCACCCTCAGCCACGCCGAGATCAAGGATGTGGTGGATGTCATTCCCCTGACGGGGGGGTTCGACGGCGTCGGCAACATCGGCAACGGCCGGTCGAACTTCTTCCAGACCCGCCTGACCCTGCCCATGGACGATCTGGGCGTGCCCAACGGCCGCCTGCAGGTGCGTGGCAGCTGGTCGCAGACGTCCGTCATCGATCCGGTGACGGGCCAGGAACGGCGCTTCCAGGGCAACCAGGCCTTCGGCTGCGGAGTGAGCTTCAACCAGGACCTTCGCGGCGGCCGCTGGTCGTGGGGCTTCCAGCACGGCTGCAATGTGGACAAGGGCACGGCCTTCCGCGTGCGCGAGATCCGGCGGTCCTATGCCGAGCCCGACGTCGATCTCTATGGTCAGTGGAAGCCGCGCGCCGACCTGACCGTCCGCGTCGATCTCGGCAACGCCACCAACCGTCGCCAGGGCTATGATCGCGACATCCATTCCGGGCCGCGCGACACTGCCCCCCTGGCGTTCCGCGAGGTGCGCAGGACGCAGATGAGTCCCTGGCTGTTCGTCCAGATCAGAAAGACCTTCTGAACAAGGCGTCCCCACATCCCCTCAACGGTCGTGTGCTTCCTCCGCGCACGAAAAAGGGCGGAGCCGCGAGGCCCCGCCCTTTCTGTTGGCACGAACGCCCGGATCAGACCTTCGTCGCGTCGGTCGCGGGATGGTTTCCGGCGTCATTGGCTCCATGCGACCAGCCCTTGATGAGGAAGCTGATCAGGATGAAGAACACACCGATGGCGATGCCGCCCCAGCCGAGCTTCTCGAAGATCTCGAGCGAGGTGCGCAGGGCCAGACCGGGGTCCAGCACCTGACCGCCGACGGTCTCCGTGCCGGCCAGACCCGCGATCCAGCCGCCCACGAACTGGGCGATGGAACTGGCCAGGAACCAGACGGCCATCATGAAGCTGACGACCGAGGGCATGGACAGTTTGGTGATCTCGGACAGGCCGACCGGTGACAGGAACAGCTCGCCCAGCGTGTGGAACAGATAGAGCAGCGCCAGCAGCATGATCGGCATCTGGAAGGCCGAATCGGCCATCCCCGCGCCCCACACCACGACCATGAAGCCGAGCCCGACCTGGATGATGCCCAGGCCGAATTTCATCACCGGATTGGGGTCCATATTGCGTTTGGCAAGGAAGGCCCACAGCGCGGCCATGATGGGCGCGAAGATCAGGATGAAGCCCGCGTTGAACGACTGGGTCTGTGCCGCCGTGATGGTGGCGTCGACCCAGAAGCCGGTGGGCGGGGCAATGCCCGCGGCCGCCAGCTGGGCCGGCGTACCCACGGTGACGCCCAGCAACTGGAACGCCGTCGGGGTCAGGCTCAGGTCAACGTTGCGGTCCGCAAACAGGTTCAGCGATGTGCCCGCCTGTTCAAACAGCGTGAAGAAGACCACCGACCCGAAGATCAGCACGACCGCCAGCATCATCCGCTCGCGCTGCGCCTTGGTCTGGCACACCTTGATGATGACGTAGAGAATGAACACAAGCGAGGCCACGGTCGCGGCCGTCAGGACCGAGCCCACCAGGGCGTTCCGCTGGACCAGCAACCAGATCAGACCGACGCCGAGCGTGCCCAGCAGATAGATCGACCATTCGCGGTTCAGCGGGCCGATCATCGGACGCTTCAGCATCTCGGGGTTGGGCGGCTCGCCCTTGCCCTCGAGCAGGGGTTTGCCGAGCATGAAGACCACCCAGCCCAGGGCCATGCCGATGCCGGCCAGGCCGAAGCCCGCCCACCATCCGACCGTCTGTCCCAGATAACCGCACAGCACGGCGGCCCAGAAGGCCCCGAGATTGATGCCGTAATAGTAGAGGGTAAAGCCGGAATCGCGCCGCGGGTCGCCCTGCGGATACAGCTGTCCGACGATGGTGGAGATGTTCGGCTTCAGGAAGCCGACCCCCATGATGATCAGCGAGACGGCGAGGTAGAAGACGTTGACGCCGTTCATGTCACGCGTCTGGGTCATGACATACGACCCCTCCGCCAGGGTGGCGGGCAGGGGCGATGCTGCCGGCATGCCGGCCACGGCGATGCCGCCGCCTTCGGCCGGTCCGAAGGCATATTTCTGGCCATCGATGACGATGTTGACGTCCCGGTCAGCACCGCGACCTTCGGCCGAGATTTCATAGGTCTGACCGCCGTAGGTCAGGGTTTCGGTCGCGGGACGGCCCTCGAAGGCCATCAGGCCATGGCCGGCGACCAGCAGCAGGGCACCGAAGGCGATGGCCTTGCGCGTGCCGATGAAGCGGTCGGCCAGGATGCCGCCGACCAGCGGCAGCAGATAGACCAGCGAGGTGTAGGATCCGTAGGTCGACCCCGCCATGGCATCATCGAACAGGAAATGCTGGGTCAGGAAGAAGATCAGGATGCCGCGCATCCCGTAGTAGGAGAACCGCTCCCACATCTCGGCGAAGAACAGGATGATCAGGCCGCGCGGGTGGCCCTTCAGAATCTGCAGCAGCACCGGGATGCCGGTGGCGAAGGTAATGATCAGGCCCAGGATGATAACGATATTCATGCCCGTGCTCCTGCGACTGTCCGGGCTTCAATCCCGATGCGCGGTGTAACCGCGCCCCCTGCGTCCGTCGTACTCAACGGCTCACTCCCTTGCTGCTGCGCCCCACCTGACGCGCGAAAGGCGCATAACCAGCACGGTGCGGAAGCCCGAACAAGAGTTAAGGGTAAATTGGCGGCAAGGTGGCGGCCGTCGCAGTGCAACGGCACGATGTCGGGATTCGGCGGTATGGAGCGGTGGATGAACACGACACGCAGGTCAGCCCTGGTCGGCCTGGGTAGCGTGCTGGCAGCTTCGGCCTGCTCGCGCGGCCCGTCCGCCGTCGGGGTCGGGGCGCGGGATGTCGTCGCGGCCGGCGCGCCGGCGGCGCTGCTGGTCTGGGCGGTCGCACGCGAAAGGCTGGCCGGATGGCCGCGAAAGCCGGCTCCCGCCGCCCTGGCCATGCTGCCCGCCCTGGCCACCGACCTGCCCGAACTGGGCGCCATGGCCAGCGGCGGCCGGCCGGCCAGTCTGGAAGCCATCGCCGCGCTGAAGCCCGGGTTCATCATCGACTATGGTGACACCGATCCCGAATACCGCACGCTGGCGGAGGGGATGCAGACCCGTCTGGGTGTGGACTGGCATCTGATCGACGGCGCGCTCACCCGCATACCGGCGGCGATTCGCGAGGCCGCGCGCCTGCTCGACGCCGGACCCGCCGCGGGCGAACTGGCCGATGAGGCCGAAGCCGTGCTGGAGCGCTGGGGCCGGGCACCGTCGGGCCCCGGCTTCTACTATGCCCGGGGCGCGAACGGGCTTGAAACGGGGTTTCGGGGAGCCCTGGCCACCGAGGTGCTGGAAGGCGCAGGCTGGACCAATGTCGCAGAAGGCTCGCGTGATATCGGCGGCGTGACCCGCGAACAGGTCGCCGCCTGGGATCCCGAGGTGATCGTGACCCTCAGCCCCGCCTTCGCCGAAGCCGCCCGCGCCGATCCGGTCTGGCGCAGACGCCGCGGCGGGGGACGCCGTCGCCTTCTGCTGCTGCCGGACCGACCCTTCGGCTGGATCGACCGCCCCCCCTCGATCAACCGTCTGCTGGGCTGTGCCTGGCTGGCCGATCCGGAGGGGTCGATCCTGACCGCAGCCTCACTGAGCCGTCGGATGTACGGCATGGCCCCGTCCGAAATCCCGCGTCCGAGCTGGATCAGTTGAGCCGGCTGAAAGCCGTCTTGCCGGGATGCGGCCTTGCCCTTCTCGCCCTCGCCGGTGCCGTCATGGTGCTGTCGACCGGCCCGCTCGCCGTGCCCCCCGCCGGGCTGGTGTCGGCCCTGTTCGGCCACGGCGCACCCGATGCCGAACTGGCCCTGGCCCTGCGTGGCCCGCGCCTGCTGACGGCCCTGACCTGCGGCGCGGCCCTGGCGGGAGCCGGGGCGGGATTCCAGATCCTGTTCCGCAATCCTCTGGCAGCGCCCGATCTGCTGGGCGTCTCGTCCGGGGCCGGCCTCGGCGCGGCCCTGGCGCTACTGGCCGGGGCCGGGGCGGCCCTCGTCCAGGGTGCGGCCTTCGCCGGCGGTCTGGCCGCTGGTGCGCTGGCCCTGGCGTGCGCGGCCCTGACCCGCAGCGGCGATGGCCGACTGGCCCTGATCCTGTGCGGCGTGGTCGCGGGAGCCCTCGCCTCCGCCGGGCTCGGTCTCGTGGTGATCGTCGCCGAGCCCTATTCGCAGCTGCCCGCCATCACCTATTGGCTGCTGGGTTCGTTCACCCGCGCCACGATGGTCGAGGCGCTGATCGCCCTCGCACCCGTCGGCCTCGGCGCGGCCATACTGCTCCGGCTCGGCTTCCGGCTGGACGTCCTGTCGCTGGGCGATGAGCAGGCGCAGTCGCTGGGCCTGCCCGCACGACGCCTGCGCCTGACGGCCCTCGCCGCCGCCGCCCTGATGACCTCGGCGGCCGTCGCCGTGGCCGGGGTGGTCGGCTGGATCGGCTTGCTGGCCCCCCATGCCGCGCGCCTGATCGTGGGCGAGCGGGCCGGGCAGCTGATCCCCGCCTCCATGGCGATCGGTGCGCTGTTCGCCCTCGTCATCGACCGGCTGGCCACCGCCTTCGGCCCGGCCGAGATCCCGGTCGGCCTGCTGTCCGCCGCCATCGGGGCTCCCGCCTTCCTGCTGCTGTTCGTCCTGACGTCGAGGCGATCATGAGCGAGCTGCACCTCGAAGGACTGGTGGCCGGACGTCCGGGCCGGCGCGGCAAGGGCTTCCGCCTGCCGCCGCTGGACCAGACGATCCGGTCGGGCGAGATCGTGGCCCTGATCGGCCCCAACGGCGCGGGCAAGACCACGCTGCTGAAGACCCTCGCGGGCCTGCTGGCACCGCTGTCGGGCTCGGTCGCCCGACCCCGGGCTGCCTATCTGCCGCCGCCCGGCGCGGTCGGTGCCGGGTTCACGGCCCTGCATGTCACCGCGCTGGGACGGGCGCATTTACGCCGCTGGTCATCAGGCCTCGCCCCGGGGGACATGGAGGCGGCCCGGGCGGCACTGGACCGGCTGGAGGTCGGCGACCTGGCCGACCGCCCCTTCGACCGGCTGTCCAGCGGCCAGCAGCAGCTGGTCCTGATCGCCCGGCTGTTCGTGCAGGACGCGCGTCTGTGTCTGCTCGACGAACCGCTGGCCCTGCTGGACCCGGCCCACGCCCGCGCGGTCGAGGCCGCGATCCGGTCGCTGGCGGCCGAGGGCCGGATCGTCATCGCCTCGACCCACCATCTACCCTTCGCCGCCCGCGCCGACCGGGTGCTGGCGCTGGGGCCGGACCAGGCCGAAATGGCCGCACCGCGCCAGGCCCTCGCCCCCGACCGCATCCGCGCCCTGTTCGGCGTCGAGGTCGATGGCTGTCCCTGCTGCGGTCACCCCTTGAGTTAGGGCCGCGCTTGCCCGAGGCTCGGCGTTCGTTTTCGAAAGGCCGACCATGTCCCTCGCCCGCCTGATCCCGACCGCGCTGGCGGTTCTGCTGTTCGCCGCGCCCGCCGCCGCCCGGGAAGCACCGCGCTGGTCCTTCGCCATCCACGGCGGGGCCGGGGTGATCGAGCGCGCCAGCCTGACGCCGGAACAGGATGTCGCCTACCGCGCTGCCCTGCACCGGGCGCTGGAGGCCGGGTCGGCCGTGCTGGCGAACGGCGGCACCGCGATGGACGCCGTCCAGGCCGCGATCCAGCTGATGGAGGATGATCCGCTGTTCAACGCCGGACGCGGGGCGGTCTTCACCGCCGCCGGCCGCAACGAGCTGGACTCCGCCGTGATGAACGGCGCGGACCTGAGCGCCGGGGCCGTCGCCGGCCTGACCACCACCCGCCATCCGATCGCCGCCGCCCGCGCCGTCATGGAACAGTCCCCCCACGTCATGCTGATCGGACAGGGTGCCGACAGCTTCGCCGCCTCGGTCGGGCTGGAGCAGGTCGCCCCGTCCTTCTTCTTCACCGAGCGCCGCTGGCGGGGGCTGGAGACGGCCTTGCGGGCACAGAATCTGCCGATCCCGGAACGGCCCGCCGGAGCGCCCGCCGCGCCTGCGCCCGGCGCAATGGCGGAGGTCGCCCCGCCGCTGAACGAGCGGAAATTCGGAACGGTCGGGGCCGTGGCGCTGGACAGCCAGGGCCATCTGGCCGCCGGCACCTCGACCGGAGGCACCACCGCCAAACGCTGGGGCCGGGTCGGCGACGTGCCGGTCATCGGCGCGGGCACCTATGCCTCCAACCGCGACGGCTGCGCCGTTTCGGCGACCGGCGACGGCGAATTCTACATCCGCGCCTCGGTCGCCCGTGACATCTGTGCCCGCATTCACGCGGGGGCCACGGGCCAGGCCGCCGGTCAGGCCGAGGTCGAGGATGCCCTGTCGCTGGGCGGCTCCGGGGGTGTGATCGTCATGGATGCAGCGGGTCGCCCGGCGTTCGCCCTGACCACCTCGGGCATGTATCGCGGGGCGGTGTCCTCCAGCGAGCCGGCCCGGGTCGCGATCTATGGCGACGAGGCCCTGCGGCCATGAACCCGGACTCGGCCATCGACCTGGCAGAGAAGTTCGCCGGCTTCTCGGATCACTGGCGGCCACGGGTCGCCGCCCGGCTGAACGGCCAGGATGTGCGGCTGGTCAAGGTGGAGGGCGTCTTTCCGTGGCACCGCCATGCCGAGGCCGACGAGATGTTCCTTGTCTGGAAGGGCCGCTTCCGCGTCGAGTTCCGCGACCGGGTCGAGACGCTCGGGCCCGGCCAGTTCATCGTCGTACCGCGCGGGGTGGAGCACCGCACGGGTGCTGATGATGAGGCAGAAGTGCTGATCTTCGAGCCGTCGGATGTCATCAACACCGGAGACGCGCCCGCATCGACCTTCACCGCGCCGCAGGGACAGACGATCTGATGGCCAACACCGACCACCCCGGCGTCATCGCCCCGCCACCGCTGATCTATCTCGGCTTTCTGCTGGCGGGATGGGGTGTGAGCGCCCTGGGTGCCCGGCCCGAACTCGTCGCGGCCGGGTTCGGCTGGCTGGCTGCGGGATTTGAACTCGAGATCGCCACCCGGCGCGGCGCGGCCCTGACGCTGATCGTCGGCGGCCTGTTGCTCGACGGCATGGCGGCGGGCCTGTTCCGCCGACGCGGCACGGCGGTCGAACCGTGGAAGCCGTCGACCGCCCTGATCATCGAGGGCCCCTATCGCTTCAGTCGCAATCCGATCTACGTCGGCTTCGCCGTCACCTACCTTGGCCTCGCCATCGCCATGGACAGCTGGATCGCGCTTCTCCTGCTGGTCCCCTGTCTGCTGATGGTCGACCGTTTCGTCATCCAGCGCGAGGAACGGTATCTGTCCGCCAAATTCGGGGCCGCCTATGACGCCTATCGCCAGGCGGTCCGCCGATGGCTGTGAGCGATGACGAGCTTTCGGCCATGGCCCTCGAAGAGCTGGACCAGGCCTGCAGCCTGATCTGGCCCGAGTTGGTCAAGATCACGCCCTGGGGCGACAGTTTCGTCGGCACCGCCCCTTCAGGCCGTGAGGTCGAGGTCGAGCGCCGCTACCTCTGGGCCCACGAGCCCGAGGGCGCGATTGTCGTCGAGGTCGAGGTGCGCGACATCGGTGCTCGCACCGGAGCCGAATCAAAGGCGCTGATCACCCCGCCGGGCTGATCGCTCGCCTTTGGCGAGAATCCGTCACGCCATTAACCTTTGTCGTTGCCAAGCGTCACGGTCGGGGCAAGATGCGCGCCGAACGGTTCACGGCCATCAAGGGGGAGCAGCATGTCCTACGGCGCAGACTTCGCCAACGCCGACCCGGCCAACGCCCCCCTGGATGCCCCGATCATGATCGGAGCCAATCCGGCCCTCTGGGGTGCCATCCTGCTGGCGCTGGCCGCCGCCCTGCTGATCGGCTGGTATTTCGGCCAACGTGCCGGGCGTTCCCGCGGGGATGCCGCGGATTCGATCTGGGAAGAGATCGACACTGCCGCCAAGGAGGCGATGAAGGCCGACGGCGACTCACTGCCCGCCCAGGCCGCGGCCCTGCGTCGAACCATCGACCGGAGACTGGGAAAGACCCTGGGTCTGGCCGGCGGTGCCGGCAAGGCGATCAAGGCGCTCGACCTGGGCCTGAAAGGCGAAGCCGCTGAACCTCCGCACACGCCACCCGGCAGCCATGGCCATGGTGCGGGCCATGGTGAGAAGCCCGGTCATCCCGAGCCGGGACCGGCCCCGGTCGGGGCCGTCACCGTGATCGTGAACACCGACAACAGCCATACGGGCGGCCACGACAGCCATGGGACACACGAAGGGAAAAAGGGCCTCAGCGTCCAGGAGCGCAACGACGCGCTGCGGGTCGCCGTCGGCAACTTCAATGACTACTGGGGCCTCCGCCAGAAGCGGGTCCGCGACCTGCGCGACGCCCATGCCGAACTGTCGACGCACGGTAACGCGCCTCACGTCGCCGGCAAGATCAGCGGAACTCGCGCCGCTCATTAGCCCTCCGGGGCCGGTTTCCTCGCCGGACAAAACCGCCTAGACCTTGAGCCATGAAACTCGCCTCGCTCAAGCACGGCCGCGACGGTCGCCTCGTTCTCGTCTCCAGCGACCTGCACTGGTTCACGGATGCCTTCCTGATCGCGCCGACGCTGCAGGCCGCGCTGGACAATTGGGAACGTATCGAGCCCGACCTTCTGGCCCTGGCGGAAAGCCTCGAACACGGCGGGGTGCCGCGCGGCCGTTTCCATGAGCGCGAGGCCGCGGCCCCCCTGCCCCGCGCCTATCAGTGGGTCGACGGCTCGGCCTATGTGAACCACGTCGCCCTCGTGCGTCAGGCCCGCAACGCCGAGATGCCCGACAGTTTCTGGACCGACCCGCTGATGTACCAGGGCGGCTCGGACGGCTTCCTGGCCCCGCGCGACCCCATCCCCCTGGCCGACGAAAGCTGGGGCTGCGACCTCGAGGCCGAGGTCGTGGTCGTCACCGGCGACGTGCCCCAGGGGGTTTCGCGCGAGGAAGCCCTCGGCCACATCCGCCTGGTCGGCCTGGTCAATGACGTCTCCTTGCGCAACCTGATCCCGGCCGAACTGGCCAAGGGATTCGGCTTCGTCCAGTCCAAGCCCGCCTCGGCCCTGTCGCCTGTCTTCGTCACGCCCTCGGCGCTGGGCGACCGCTGGGCCGACGGCAAGCTGAAGGGCGAACTCAGCGTCCAGCTGAACGGCGCGGACTTTGGCAAGGCCGACGCCGGCGTCGACATGACCTTCGACTTCGGCACCCTGATCGCCCATCTGGCCAAAACCCGCGCCCTGTGCGCCGGAACCATCATCGGCTCGGGTACGGTCTCGAACCGCGACGCCGGGGGCGGCCCGGGCAAGCCCGTTGCCGAGGGTGGCCTCGGCTATTCCTGCATCGCCGAGGTCCGCACGGTCGAGACCATCCTGCGCGGCCAGGCCGAGACGCCCTTCCTCAAGGCCGGCGACACGGTCCGCATCGAGATGCTGGACGACAAACACCACTCCATCTTCGGCGCTATCGAGCAGGTGGTGGCGGCGGCTTGAGTCAACGGGGTTACACCCTGATCGGCAGGGGTCGTTTTCGTCATCAGAAACGCAATACGGGGAGATCGCGGGTGAAGGCTGGAGCGACAGTTCGGGCCGTGCTGGCCTGTTTCCTTCTACTGTCGAACGGTCCGTCAGCCGCGCAGGATGCGGAAGAGGACTGGGACTTTGGTGCCGACCCGGCGCGCAAGCTCTCGATCGCCGCGGTGACGTTCCCGAATTTCGGTGTCGCTGTCCGGTGCATGGACACGAACCTCAGCGTGATCTTGTCGGGACTGCCTCTCGCGTCGGGAGAACGCACGCTTCGGTACCGCATGGGCGATGACCCCGAAACGGAGTCGCGCTGGATTTCCGGAAGCGACAGCAGCTCAGCCTTCGCCCTCTGGCCGCGCTCGGTCGCGACCCGACTGAGCCGGGGCGGCCGCCTTTCGATCACGGCGCAAGACGGTGAAACGGCGCGGCGTTTCGTCGTCGATCTGCCCCCATCAGACTCGTCAATCAGCCAGGTGTTCCGCGCCTGCGGCCACGACCTCGAGCCAGCTGGACAGGTCGCCGCCCCCGGCGGTGCCGATTTCGCGGGGATGGTCTGGGTCAGATCGCCGGAGATCAATTTCCCCGATCGCGCCCGCTACGGCAGCGGACTCGCCGCCATCAGCTGCTATGTTCGCCCGGACGGCGGGCTCAGGGACTGCACGGCCGAAAGTGAGTTTCCGGAAGGAAGCGGTTTCGGTCGCGCTGCCACCCTTGGGACCCACCAGACCGCGAAAGTCGCCGCTTCAGCGGGCTCCATCGGCAGCATCGCCGGCCGCCGGATTACCTTTGTGACCCGCTATTCTTTTGACAATGGCCCCGGCCTGACTCCAGCGCCCAGTCGGCTGCCGGCGGGCAACGGCGACTAGCGTCGGGCTGAAGGCACGGTCCAGGTTTTCAGCATCGCTGTACGCGCGCAACCGTCAGCGGCGGCGTTCACCGGTTCCGCACGGACATCAGGCCCCCGCCCTGTGATCCCGGGGCGAACCAGAGAGGATTCGGGTGTCACGCCGCCGGGTGAGTCGGGGCGCACCATTGCGCCGCTCGACCCGGCAGCGTCCGGCCGCGCCTCATGCGCCAACACCGCCGCCGGTCCCTGACAGGACAGCAGCACACCCGACAGTACCGCCAGCATCACACGTTTCATCCCGGCCTCCGATTTCCGGATCAGAGGCTGCGAGCGCGCTTTACGGATGCGCGGGAGGGATTAAGCTTCCGAAAGCTGTGCGGCCTCTTTCGGGCCGGGGGGACACCGCCGATGACACCGCAACAATACGGCCCGCTGATCGGGATCGGTATCGCGCTGGTGGTGATCCTGCTGCGCAATCGACAGAAGCGGACCTTGCGTCCCGACCTGATGTGGATCCTGCCGGCGGTCTTCACCGTCCTGATCGGCCTGGGTCTCTGGGGTATGCGTCAGGCCCCGGGCGCGGACCTGACCCCCTATGGTCCGGCGGACTGGGCCCTGCTGGCGGGTGGTACCGTACTGGGTGCGATCGGCGGTTACTGGCGTGGGCGGATGGTGGTGATCGAAAAGGAAGCCGACGGCGTGCTGAAGGCCCAGGCCTCGCCGCTGGGCATCATCCTGATCATCGCCCTGATCGCCGTCCGGTCCTTCGCCCGCCCGTGGATGGAAGGTCACGCCGACAGCCTCGGCCTGCACGTCGTCGCCGTGGAACAGGCCTTCCTGCTGCTGGCCGGGGGCCTGATCATCGTCCAGCGCATCGAGATGGTCATCCGGGCGCGCCGGATCATGGCGGGGCGGCCCGACGACCATGTGGAGACTGCGGCGTGACCCACGATACCGGCGCTCTCTCAATCAGGGCTTGACCGGACGCGCCGGACGCCAAAAGGTTGTGTCTGGAGACCCGTCCGGATTGTTGTCATGAAGCGTTCCCTCGCCGCCCTCCTCATCTGCGCAACGGCCCTGCCGGCGCTGGCTCAGGATGCACCCCGCGATTGGGATCTGATCAACGACCCGCGCAAGAAGCTGGTGGTCGCCTACACAAGTTTCGACAACGGCGTGACCATCGCGACGCGCTGCGCTGACGGCGGATTCGAGACGATCGTCACCGGTTTGCCGCCGGCGGGAAGAGCAACCCGCAGACCGTTGCGGATCGCGTTCGGCGAGGACGAACTGTTCGACAGCCAGTGGAGCGTCGCGACCGACGACACCGTCGCAGTGGCAGACCTTCCGGCACCGTTCGCGCGCCGGATGCGAGCGGGTGGACGGCTGCGCATCCTTGTTCCCAACGGAGCCCAGGGTGGACGCAATCTGCTGTATGACCTGGACCTCCCGGCCTCGTCAGGGGCCGTCGATCAGACGCTGACGACCTGTGGGCGGCCGCTCGTCGACCCCCGGGACGCCGAGCTGGACGCCTTGCCGGAAGAGGGCGTACCCAGGAACATCACCTGGGCCGTCCGGCCGAGGCCGATCTATCCGGTCACAGACTATGCGCGCGGATTCGCCGTCATCACCTGCCTGACCAATCCCGACGGCACCCTTCGCGACTGTACCATCGAGTCCGAGCATCCACGTGGTGGACGGTTCGGCGAATCCACCCTGTCCTCAGCCCGCCGCGCGCGCGTGCAGAACCTCGCTGAACCGGGCGCGCCGGTGCCGCCGGGTCAGGTACTCTACAAGGTCAACTACGTCACCGACGGCTATCAGACCCGGGAAGAAGAGCAGGGCCGACGCGAGAACCGGGCGCGGGAACGCGAGGAACGCGCCGCCGCGCGGCGCGCTAGGGTCGGATGACCTGGCCGGCGAACCGCTCCATTTCCTCTTCCTGCGGCGACATCTGAAGCAGCAGCAGGTCCAGCCCCGCGGCCTCGAACTCTGCGATCCGTTCCCGGATGATCTCCGGCGTGCCTACGAAGCCCGGACGGAGGCCACGGTTGGAGACGCTGTATTCCCGGATCTTCAGCTCGCGCTCCAGCTCGGTGCCCGACAGCCACTGGTCGAAATTGGCGAAGCCGGGGGGCGGCGTGCCCTCGGCCAGTCCGGGAATGGTGGTGATGCGTTCCAGCTCGCGGTCCGCTTCGGCCTGGCTGTCGCGCACCACCGCATAGCCCGCCATGCCGAACGACATCGGCGGCAGGCCGAAGCTCTCGCGGCGCGCCTTCATGTCGGCGACCCTGGCGGCGATATGCTCGGGCTCGTCGCCGTGCATGACATAGGCGTCGCAGTGTTTGGCGATCAGGGTCTTGGCCGCCTCTGACTCGCCGCCGGCATAGATGACCGGTCGCGGCCGGGCCGCACGCGACGTCGGCTTGGGCTCCACAATGGCGTCCTTCAGCGTGTAGTAGCGGCCCTCGAAATCGGTGCGCTTCTCTGTCCACAGACGATCGACGACCTGTAGCCATTCCGTGGTCCGCGCATAGCGATCATCGTGCTGGTCAAACCGCAGGCCATAGCTTTCGGCCTCCTTGGCCCACCAGGACGAGACCACGTTCAGCGCCAGCCGCCCGCCCGAGATCCGGTCGATATTGGCCGCCGCCTTGGCGAACAGCGCCGGCTGGTGAAAGTTCGGACGCACGGCCACCATCAGCTCGATGGTCTTCGTCACCGCCGCCAGCGCCGCCGCACTGGACCAGGCGTCCAGGGCCGGGGCCTCGATGCCCTTGATGTCGTTCAGGTTCAGTTCGGCGATCAGGGTCAGGTCCCAGCCGATCTCTTCCGACCGCCGCACCAGCCGCGACAGGTTCTCCCACGACGCCGCGCGCTCGTCGTCGACGTTGCGCAGCCAGCCGCCGAAGACGGGAGCCCAGTAGCCGTACCTCATGCCGCAGCCTTCCTTTCCTGGTCGATGATGCCGACCAGCCAGTCGACCAGATTGTCGTGCGGATCAAAGCCCAGAACCTCCATCGGTTTCGCGACGAAGTTCGACAGGCCGTTGATGTCGTAGAACAGGGCCGCGCCATCGCGATCATCGATCAGATATTCGATGCCGCCGACCTCCAGCCCCCCTGCCACGGCCAGCCGCTCGACCGCATCGATAATCTCCGCAGGCGGGGTGGTTTTCGTCATTGTCAGGGTCGGCGCGCCGGGCCTGACCAGACAGGCGTCGGCCGGGCACAGATCGAAGGCGTCCCCCGGGCTCTCGATGTCGATGGCGTAGAGATACCGGCCGTTCAGCGTCTCGACGCGGGTGATCCGGCCGCCCCGGCGCGGCGCATATTCCTGCACCAGCGAGATGCCGTTCACCCCGACGGGACACCATTTTTCTCCGGCCGCCTCGGCGAGCTTTTCCGGTGTCTCGTAACGGGTGATGCCCGCGCCGGCCCCGCCGATGTCGGCCTTGACCAGCACCGGATACCGAAGCCCTTCCGCCGCCCTCGGAATGTCAGCCTGACGGTGCGCGACCCGCGTCGCAGGTCCCTTCAGGCCCAGGCGGGCGATCAACGACATCTGCCGCGCCTTGGACGTATCGATCTCCAGGGCCGAGGCGTTGACGACGCGGGTCCCCTGCCCCTCCCAATGCGCGAACAGGCTCCGGGCGTAGAAGATCGGATGTTCGGGTTCGCGCAGGAAGGACGACATCGCGACCCGACTGAACACCACCCGCGCCGGTGCCGGCGACCCGGCCGGATCGAACACATGGCCCGCGAGCGGGACCTTCACATAGGATACCCCGCGCCGGTCCAGGGTCTCGAACAGGGGCTCGAACCACTGGGGGTGTTCATAGACGACGGCCAGGTCGGGCAGGCTTGAGGAATGCGCGCTCATGCAAGGCAGATGCGTTACACCATGATGAAACGCAAGAGGGGCGGTGGCGATTCATTCGACCCGCCGCAACGCCCGATGCTTGCCGACGGCGGGGCGAGCGGATAGGTCACTTCGACCACGGTGCCTCGGCATCGCACGGCACGCGGGTGTGGTGGAATTGGTAGACGCGCTGGACTCAAAATCCAGTTCCGAAAGGAGTGCCGGTTCGACCCCGGCCACCCGCACCATCGCCCGGCCGGCCGGGCCTCAGTCCACGACTATTTTCGAGATCTGCCCCGGGGCAAGGCTTGTTATCGTCTGCAACAGCCCCAGCTACGGACCCGACAAACGAGGTCCCCATGAGCCCACTCTTCGCGCCGCAGACGGTCGGTCCCCTGACCCTCGGCAACCGCATCGTGATCGCGCCGATGTGCCAGTACTCCGCGGTCGAGGGCGTGCCGCAGCCGTGGCACAGCCAGCATCTGGGCAGGCTCGCAATCTCGGGGGCCGGGCTGCTGATCGTCGAGGCGACGGCCGTGGAGGCCGCGGGACGGATTTCCTGGGCCGACACCGGTCTGTGGAACGCCGCCCAGGAGGCGGCCTTCGCCCATATTCTGGCGGACATCCGCACCTATTCGGACACGCCGGTCGGTATCCAGCTGGGCCACGCAGGTCGCAAGGCCTCGACCAATCCGCCGTGGATCGATCGCGGCGGCCCGGCACCGGCGGACAAGGCATGGGAGACATGCGCGCCCTCGCCCGTGTCCTTCAAGCCTGACTGGCAGCAGCCGACACAGCTGGATGAGGCTGGCATGGACCGGGTGATCGCGGCCTTCGTCCAGGCGGCGGGTCGCGCCGAACGCGCGGGCTTCGACCTGGTCGAGCTGCACGCGGCCCACGGCTATCTGCTCAGCGAATTCCTGTCGCCGGTGTCGAACCGGCGGACCGACGACTATGGCGGGTCGGCCGAAAACCGGATGCGGTTCCCGCTGCGGGTGGCGCAGGCCCTGAGGGACGCCTGGCCGCGAACCCGGGCCCTCGGGGTCCGTTTCAACGGCTCCGACTGGGTCGACGAGGGCGTCGACATCGCGGAGGTGCAGGTCTTCGCTCGTGCCTTGCACGATATCGGCTATGACTATCTGCACGTCAGCTCGGGCGGCAATGTCGCCGGGGCGCCTATTCCGGGCACGGAGCCGGGGTATCAGGTGCCGTTCGCGCGGGCGGTCAAACAGGCCGTGCCCGAAGCCGTCGTCATCGCCGTCGGCATGATCCTGGACCCGGCCCGGGCCGAGGCCATCATCGCCGCCGGAGACGCCGACATGATCGCCATCGCCCGCGCTGCGCTCGACGATCCGAACTGGGGCCACCACGCCGCAGCCGCCCTGGGCGTGCCGCAAGACATGCCGGTGCAGTATCAACGCGCCGGACATGCGGTCTGGCCCACGCCCCGCGCGGACTGACCCCCGTCGCTAGGCGAGGGTGACGACCTCTCCGTCTTCCTTGACGAAGCGGTCCGGCCGTCGGTCCAGCAGGTCGTAAACCCGCTCCGACGGCCGGCACAGCGCCGCACCGCGCGGCGTGCGCACGAGGGGGCGGTTGACCAGGACCGGATGGGCCAGCATCGCCGCCAGGATGGTGTCGTCCGGGGTCGTGGGGCCGAGCAGCCCCGGATCGATCGCGGCGGCCTCCTTCTCACGCAGCGCCGCGCGCGGCGTCAGCCCCGCCTCGGCGAACAGATCACGCAGCTGGCCGGCGCTCCATCCGGCCTGCAGATATTCCACCACCTCGGGCCGGTAGCCGGCGGCCTCGACCATGGCCACGACATTGCGCGACGTGCCGCAGGCGGGATTGTGGAAGACGGTGACGGAAAAATTGTCGGACATCTAACGCTCCTTTTCGGCGTTGCGGCGAACGGCCGGACCGGCCTCGTACCACCCCTTCGAACGGTTCACGATCCAGACGACCGACAGCATGACGGGCACCTCGATCAGCACGCCGACGACCGTCGCAAGAGCGGCCCCCGAGTGCAGGCCGAACAGGCTGATCGCCGCGGCGACGGCCAGTTCGAAGAAGTTCGAGGCCCCGATCAGGGCCGAGGGCCCGGCCACGCAGTGCGCCTCGCCGGTCGCCCGGTTCAGCCAGTAGGCGAGCCCGGCGTTGCAATAGACCTGGATCAGAATCGGCACGGCGAGGATGCCGATGACCAGCGGCTGGGCCAGGATCTGTTCACCCTGGAAACCGAACAGCAGGACCAGGGTGGCCAGCAGGGCGGTGATCGACACCGGGCCGAGCCGGGTCAGCAGCCGCTCCAGCCCCGCGTCGCCCGACTGCGCCAGCACCGTGCGCCGTACCAACTGCGCCACGATCACCGGCAGGATGATGTAGAGGCCGACCGAGATCAGCAGTGTCGCCCACGGCACGGTGATGGCCGCCAGCCCCAGCAACAGGCCGACGATCGGGGCGAATGCGACGATCATGATGGCGTCGTTCAGCGCCACCTGGCTGAGGGTAAAGTTCGGCTCGCCGTGGGTCAGTCGGCTCCAGACAAAGACCATGGCGGTGCAGGGTGCCGCCGCGAGGATGATCAGACCGGCGATATAGCTGTCGATCTGGTCGCCCGGCAGCCACGGCCGAAACAGGAGCGCGATGAACAGCCAGGCCAGAAGAGCCATGGAGAAGGGCTTGACCGCCCAGTTGACGAACAGGGTCACGCCGATGCCGCGCCAGTGCCGCCCCACCTGACCGAGGGCCGCGAAGTCGACACGCAGGAGCATGGGGGTGATCATCAGCCAGATCAGGCCGGCGACCGGAAGGTTTACCCGCGCCACCTCCATCCGGGCGATGGCGGCGAACACGTCGGGGACCAGCCAGCCGAGGCCGATTCCGACCCCGATGCACAGGGCGACCCAGAGGCTGAGCCAGCGTTCAAAGACCGACATGTCTCAAGCCTCCACGGAAACGCAGCGCGATCGCGCTGCGGCTGCAGCCACCGGGGCACAGACTTCGGCCGCCCCGCCGCAGCAATCGTCAGCGAGGAACGCCATCAGCGCGCCCATCCGCTCGAATCGCGCCGAATAGATGATCGACCGCCCGTCCCGCCGCGACTGCACCAGCGCGGCCTGCGCCAGCAGGGCGAGATTGGACGAGAGGGTGTTGGCCGGCGTCCCGACGCGGCGCGCGATCTCGCCGGCGGCCATTCCGGACGGCCCGGCGGATACCAGCAGGCGAAAGACCTTGAGCCGACCCTCGTGGGCCAGGGCGGAGAGGCTCTTCACGGCGTCGGTTATTTCCATATTTCCAGAATATCCGAAACAAAAACCCGATCAACCCCGTGACGGGCAACCGGCACAGCCGGCTTTCGTCAGGGCTATTTGCGTCCCGGCGGTTGCGCGCCCATGCCCCGGCCCCATCTGCGACCGATGCATGCGTCTGCCGCCGTACCCACCGCACCTGCCTTCAAGGGGCCGGGCTTCCCCGAATTCGTCGCCCTGATCGCCATGATGATGGCGCTCAACGCCCTCGCCATCGACTCCATGCTGCCGGCCCTGCCCGCGATCGGCGACGCGCTGGGCGTGGCCTCCGAGAACGGTCGTCAGTGGGTCATCACCGCCTATCTGCTGGGCTTCGGCGTGACCCAGATCATCTACGGACCGCTGGCGGACCGCTATGGCCGCAAGCCGGTACTGATGGTCGGCCTGTCGCTCTATGTCGTGTTCAGCGTGCTGGCGGCCTTTTCGCCGACCTTCGAACTGCTGATCGCCGCGCGTGTCGGCACCGGCGTCGGCGCGGCCGCCCTGCGCGTGCTGGCCGTCTCGATCGTGCGCGACCGCTATGCCGGTCGGACCATGGCGCGGGTCATGTCGCTGAGCTTCCTCGTCTTCCTCGGCGTGCCGATTCTGGCCCCGACCCTGGGTCAGGCGATCCTGAGCGTCGCGCCCTGGCCCTGGGTGTTCGGCGTCCTGGCCGCCGGCGGTGCCGCCTTCGCCGTCTGGGCTGCCATCCGCCTGCCCGAGACCCTGCACCCGGCGGACCGGATGCTGATCGAGGTCGGCCGCGTCGCCTCGGCCTTCCGCGAGGCGTTCACCAACCGTCAGTCGATCGGTTACACCCTGGCCATCACCGCCATTTCAGGGGCGCTGTTCGGCTTCATCAACTCCAGCCAGCAGATCTTCTTCGACGTCTTCCACGAACCGCAGCTGTTCACCCTCGTCTTCGGGGCCGTCGCCGGAGGCATTGCCGTGGCCTCGCTGCTGAACGCGCGGCTGGTCGAACGGCTGGGCTCGCGTCTGATCTCGCACACGGCCCTGCTCGGCTTCATCACCATGTCCGGCATCCATACGGTGGTCGCCCTGACCGGCCATGAAACGATCTGGACCTTTGCCGTCCTGCAGGCCCTGACCATGTTCTGCTTCGGTTTCATCGCCGGCAATTTCGGCTCCATGGCCATGGAGCCGATGGGCCATATCGCGGGCACGGCCTCGTCGGCCCAGGGGTTCATCTCAACAACGGGCGGAGCCACCCTGGGTTTCCTGATCGGTCAGCAGTTCAACGGCTCGGCCGTGCCCATGACCGTCGGCTTCGTCTCGCTGGGACTGACGTCGCTGGTCTGCGTCCTGATCGCCGAGCGGGGCCGGCTGTTCAAGGCGCGAAACCTCGTCCCGGTTCTGTCCCCCTCTTGATCTTTTTCGCCTGCCGGAGCGTTGTCCCGGCAGGAAACGAACCCCACCCGACCGTCCGAACAAGGGCGTCGGGCCCCTTGGTCAAGGACTCCCGATGATCCGCACGTTTGGACTGGTCTCCGCGCTCGCCCTCGCCACTGCCATGGGAGGCTGTGCCGCCATGTCAGGCCCTGTCACGGCGTCTCGCCCGGACATGCCGCCGCTGCCGGCCTCGGCGACCGCCCCGATCGAATACGCCCGCGACAGCCATTCCTATGCCCGGCCCGACATCGCCCGGGTTCGCCATGTCGCCCTCGACCTCGCCGCCGACTTCGCCGCCCGGACCCTGTCGGGCACGGCGGCGCTGGATATCCAGGGCGCGCCCGGTGCCAATGAGGTCGTGCTGGACGTCAAGAACCTCGACATCCGCAACGTCACCGACGCTGCCGGTGCCCCGTTGCAGTACGAGACCGGGGCCAGTGACGCGATCAAGGGTCAGCCCCTGACCATCCGCTTCCCGGCCCTGGCGGCGGGCGAGACGCGCCGTGTCGTGGTGGCCTATTCGACCCGCCCGGATGCCGCCGCCCTGCAATGGCTGACCCCGAGCCAGACGGCCGGGGGCGAGAAGCCCTATCTGTTCAGCCAGGGCCAGGCGATCCTGACCCGCACCTGGATTCCGACACAGGACAGCCCCGGCATCCGGCAGACCTGGGAGGCGACGATCACGACCCCGCCCGGGATGAACGCCGTGATGAGCGCCGAACTGCTGAAGGACGAGATCAGGTCGGCGGAAGGCGGCGGGTTCCGCTGGCGCTTCCGAATGGACAACCCGGTTCCGCCCTATCTCATCGCTATCGCCGTCGGAGACCTCGCCTTCGCCCCGATCGACGAGCGCACCGGCGTGTGGACCGAACCGTCAATGCTGCACGCGGCGGAAGCAGAGTTCGTGGACGTGGGGCGAATGGTGGACGTCGCCGAGGGCTTGTACGGCCCCTATCGCTGGGGCCGCTACGACCTGCTGATCCTGCCGCCATCCTTCCCGTTTGGCGGGATGGAGAATCCGCGCCTGACCTTCGCCACCCCGACCATCATCGCCGGCGACCAGTCGCTGGTCAGTCTGGTGGCCCACGAGTTGGCCCATAGCTGGTCGGGCAATCTGGTGACCAACGCCACCTGGAACGACATGTGGCTGAACGAGGGGTTCACCGTCTATTTCGAGAACCGCATCATGGAGGCCCTCTATGGCGAGGACCGCGCCCTGATGCTGCGCGCCCTCGGCTGGGGCGACCTGCAGACCGAGATGGCGGGCCTGCCGCCGGCCGACACCCGGCTGCACCTCGACCTCGAGGGACGCGATCCCGACGAGGGCCTGACCGACGTCGCCTATGAAAAGGGTGCCGCCTTCCTGTTCACCATCGAGCGCCTCGTCGGCCGGGCGCGGTTCGACGCCTGGCTGAAGGGCTATTTCGAGCGCAACGCCTTCCGCCCCATGACCACCGAACTGTTCCTCGAGGACATCCGTACCCATCTGGTCACGACCCGCGCGCTCGAGGATCAGCTGCTGATGGACGCCTGGATCTACCAGCCCGGCATGCCGTCGAACTGGCAAGCCCCGGTGTCCAACGCCTTCGTTCCCGTGGATACCGGGGCCCTGGCCTTCCATGCCGGCGGCCCTGCCTCGGCCGTGGCCTGGGCCGGCTGGTCGACGCAGGAGCGGCAGCGCTTCCTCGCCTGGCGTCCGGCCGCCCGGGTCGACGGTGCCGACTGGCTGACGACGGCCCAACTGGCCGATCTGGAAGCGACGCTGAACCTGCGTCAGGAAGGCAATGCCGAGGTCGTCTTCGCCTGGCTGCAGATCGCGGTCCAGCATCGCTACCAGCCCGCCGTGCCGACGCTGGAGCATTTCCTGACCACCCAGGGGCGGCGCAAATTCGTCCTGCCGCTGTTCACCAGCCTGTGGGCCGAGGGCGACTGGGGCCGGGCCATCGCCACACCGCTCTATGCCCGGGCCCGACAGGGCTATCACCCGGTGACGACCAATTCCGTCGATGCGGTGGTGGGAAGGCCGTGAGACCGACTCCTTCCCCCTTCACGGGGGAAGGTGGCAGGCGAAGCCTGACGGACGGGGGCTGGCGGCGGCGAAGTCCTTGCACGAGGGACGGCGCGCCCGACAGAGCCCCCATCCGAGCCGCTCCGCGGCCCACCTTCCCCCGAAATGGGGGAAGGACGACCAACGCGCATGTGACCAGCCGCTGCTTGGCTTAACCATCGCGGATCACTAGGTTCCGGCCCAACACGGCGATCAACGCCGCACCGCTCAGGAGACGCGCCATGCATGACGCCGCCCAAACCGACGCCGCCGCCCGGCTCGACACGGAAAACCCGCTCGGCGTCGACGGCTTCGAGTTCGTTGAATTCACCGGCCCCGATCCCGCATCCATGATCGCCCGGCTGGAGCTGATGGGCTTCACCCAGACCCATGTGAACCCGGCCAATGACGTGGTGCGCCTCAAACAGGGCGACATCACCCTGCTGGTCAACCGGTCGCCCAAGGGACAGGCGGGCGCGTTCGCCACCGAGCACGGCCCGTCGGCCAACGGCATGGCCTTCCGGGTCAGCGACGCGAAAGCCGCCTTCGACGGTGCCGTGGCGCGCGGTGGCCGTCCGGCCGAAGACCACGACGGCGGCGCGCTCGGCGGTGGCTATCCCTACATCCTGCAGGGTATCGGCGGCTCGCTGCTCTACCTCGTCGACCAGTATGGCGACGGCGGTTCGCTGTACGACGGCTGGGACGAGATCGAGGGCTGGGAAGAGGCCGAGCGCAAGAACAACGTCGGCCTGCACATGCTCGACCACCTGACCCACAATGTGCGTCGCGGCCAGATGCGCACCTGGTCCGGCTTCTATGGCGACGTCTTCAATTTCGAAGAGCAGAAATATTTCAACATCAAGGGCAAGGCGACCGGCCTGTTGTCCCAGGCCATGATCGCCCCCGACCGCGCCATCCGCATTCCGCTGAACGAGAGCCAGGACGAGAACTCCCAGATCGAGGAGTTCCTGCGTCGCTACAATGGCGAGGGTATCCAGCATATCGCGCTCGCCACCGACGACATCTTCGAGACGGTGGAAGAGCTGAAGCGCCGCGGCATTCCCTTCCAGGATACGATAGAGACCTATTTCGACCTGATCGACAAACGCCTTCCGGGCCACGGCCACGACGTCGCCCGCATGCGGCTGAACCGCATCCTGATCGACGGCTCCGACGAGGATGGCCTGCTGCTGCAGATCTTCACCCAGGACACCTTCGGTCCGATCTTCTTCGAGATCATCCAGCGCAAGGGCAACCAGGCGTTCGGCGAGGGCAATTTCCAGGCCCTGTTCGACTCCATCGAGCTGGACCAGATCCGGCGCGGCGTCATCAAGGTGGATGCCTGAGTTCCGCTTCGGCCCGCCGGCCTGGCTGCCCTGGCTGGGGCCCGTGCTGGCCGCCGGGGTCGGTGCCCTGATCGGTGAATACGGCCTCGGCGGTGCCTTCTGGACGGTGCTGGCCGCCGCCCTCGTCTGCGGGTTCGCGCCGATTGTCGGCTATCGCATCTGGAAATGGCGGCACCATCGGCGGGATTAGGCCGCCCGACCGGCCTGTCTGCTCACTGGCAGGTCGGTCCCTTGTCGTCTCGCCGCCGTCTGAGCCGCGTCGAGCCCAGGGGGTCCGGGTCACGGGTGATGCGTCCGTCAGGGCCCGGCATGGGGACTGGGCAACACCATGTTCCCCTCTTCAGGGCGGGCCTGGCCGGAAAGAACGGACTGATAGACAGCTTCAAGGGCTTGCGGGCCCTCATGAATCGAAACCCGCAACCAGCCGTTGGCGGCGATAAAGCTTTCCAGCGCCGCCTGTACCCGGGCGTTGAACGTCTCGCTGCCCCAGTCCTTGATGCGTTGGCGCACCCGGTCCGGCGCGAAGAAGAAGACAGGTCTGGGTCCCGGCAGTCGGCCCGGGCCGACCGCGCCTCCGGCCTGATGGGTGCTGCCGACGACCGCGCTGTGAACCAGCTGTTCGCCGAGGCTGTGATGGACCGCGGCCACCACCTCCGGACTACCGGCGAAGTCGACGAACACGACGCGCCCTTCAACCGGGTTATCCACGAGCGTGTCATAGGTCCGGGTTTCTGCAAAATAGCCGACGCTTTCGACAAAGCCGGTGTTGCGCGCTGAGGTCAGGCCGACGACACGCACACCGCGCCGGGCCAGCAGCCAGGCCAGGCCGAGCGCGGTCTTGCTGGAGGCGCTGGACAGGATGAAGGTGGTCGCGCCGAAATCCCCCTGATCAGCGAAATAGTCGTCCAGCAGGAAGGCGGTCAGGAAGAGGGGGCGCAGCAGCGCGATCTGGTCGTCAAGCGGGCCGGGCGCGGCTTCGATGAGGCTATTGTAGGCGGACGGCAGATCGGCACGATGCGGCGACACATCGACCACGCCCCAGGCCTTGCGTTCCAGCCGTGTGCGCCACCAGGTCGACATCGGCAGGTAGCCGAACAGGCGGGTGCCCACGGCGATCGAATCGACCGTCGAACGCAGCACCCGGGCAAAGCCCCAGACCGGAATCCGGCCCTGGTTTCCCTCCGCCGGAAAGAACCTCCAGTAGCCGAGACGATCGCCGTAGACGCCGTAGGTGATGTTGTTGGCGGTCAGGGAAAACCGTTCGACCTGCAGCACCAGTTCGCCGTCCTCCAGGGTGACCGAGTCCGGCGCTGGCAGAGGGCGAACCTCGGTCAGGGACAGGTCCGTCCGGTCGATCAGAAAGTCCCAGTCCTGCATCCGGCGTCCTCTTCTGACCTGTCCGCCCGGCGGGTTGTGGACGATAACGCCGGTCGCTAGGGATGATGAGACCGGGGGGCCGGGGGAGCAAGGCCGGATGACAGACCCGAAGACGATCGAGACGGATTATCTGGTCGTGGGCAGCGGGGCCGTGGGCCTCGCCTTCGCCGACACCCTGCTGACGGAAAGCGAAGCCCGGATCACCATCGTTGACCGGCATGGCAAGCCGGGGGGTCACTGGAACGACGCCTATGCCTTCGTGGCCCTGCACCAGCCCTCGGCCTTCTATGGCGTCAACTCCCTGCCTTTGGGGTCGGGGCTGAAGGACACGCACGGGCTCAATGCGGGTCTGTACGAGCTGGCGTCCGGCCCGGAGGTGTGCGGCTATTTCGACGCCGTGATGCGCCGCCGACTGCTGGCCAGCGGTCGCGTCGACTATTATCCGATGACGGACTGGCGTGGCGACGGACGCATGGTCTCCCTGCTGACGGGCGAGGAAACCCGGGTGCAGGTCCGGTGCAAGACGGTCGATGCGACCTGGTTCGGCACCTCCGTCCCCTCGACCCACACGCCGGGCTTCAGCGTCGCCGACGGGGTGCGGCTGGTGACGCCGAACGCCCTGCCCCATCTGGCGCAGCAGGGTGGGCCGACCCCCGGGCGCTACATCATCCTGGGGGCGGGCAAGACCGCCATGGACGTCGGGGTCTGGCTGATCGGCTCCGGCGTGCCGGCGGATCGGATCGCCTGGGTCCGGCCGCGCGAGTCCTGGCTGATCAACCGTCTGACCACCCAGCCGGGCGCTGAGTTCTTCCATGAGTCGATCGGGGCCCAGGCCCGCGCCTACGAGGCCTTCGCGACGGCCCCGACCGTCGATGCCCTGTTCGAACAGCTGGAGGCGGCGGGCAATATGCTGCGGATCGACCGGTCGGTCCGCCCGCAGATGTTCCACTACGCCACGATTTCGACCGGCGAGGTCGAGACGTTGCGCCGGATCACCGATGTCCTCCGCCATGGCCGGGTGCGTGCGATCGAGGCCGGGGGACTGCGCTTCGACGACGCCTTTGTCCCGGTCGAGGCGGGGGCCCTGTATATCGACTGCACCGCCTCGGCCATCACCCGTCGCCCGCCGGTGCCGATCTTCGACGGCGACCGCATCACCCTGCAGATGGTTCGGGTGCCCGCCCCGACCTTCAGCGCCGCCCTGGCCGCCTGGGTCGAGGTCCACATCACCGATGAAGCCCGCCAGAATGAGCTGTGCGCCACCTGTGGCCTGCCCGATCAGGTCGCGGACTATCCGCAGGCCGAACTGGCCAATCTGCGCAACCAGCTGGTCTGGTCGAGCGAGCCGGAGCTGCGTCGCTGGATACGGGAGAGCCGCCTCGACGGCTTCGCCAAGGTGGTCAAGGCGGTGACGCCGGACGAGGCCGAAAAGATGGCGGTGCTGCTGGACCTGCGCAATCGGGCATGGCCGGCGGCTGCCAATCTCGAGAGGCTGGCACGGTCGGCCACAGGGCACCTGTCGGCGTCGACAGCCAGCTGATGTCCGCAGGCGACATCCGCAGCGCGCGGGCAGCCGTCGTTGCCGTGTCACCCGTCTAGTGAAAATCCCGCGACCCCGGCAGCACCCTGACATCCCTTGGATGCCGTCCCCGCGCCGGCGCATGGCCGGATCCCGGCGCGGAATCGGGCGTCAGGTCCCCCAGCATGGGGGTCCAGTCCTCCAGATCCTCAACCACCAGATGAGTCACCCCCTCGGCCGTCTGCACCTTGCCCCGGGCCAGCACCATGCGCGCGCCCATAGCGACCGGCCGGAACCGTTCGAACACATCGGGCCAGACGACCAGATTGGCCACGCCGGTTTCGTCCTCGAGGGTCATGAAACAGACGCCCTTGGCCGTGCCGGGTCTTTGGCGCACCAGCACCACGCCGCCCACCGCGACCCGCCGGCCGTTGGGTCGCGCCGGATAGTCGCGCGCCGACAGCGCCCCGGCCCGCGCCAGCCGTTCGCGCAGGAAGCTGACCGGATGGCCCTTCAGCGACAGGCGGAGGGTCTGATAGTCACTGACCACCTCTTCCGACGCGGCCAGCACGGGCAGGGCCTCGGGGACGCGGCCGTCAGCCTCGTTCAGCCCCATGGCCTCGAACAGGGGGGCCGATGACGCCGGTGCCGCCCCCCTGGCCGCCCACAGTCCCTGCCGGCGCGTCAGGTCGAGCGATCCAAACGCATCCGCCTCGGCCAGCCGATCCAGCGCCGACGGCGTCAGGGCCGCGCGGCGGCGCAGGTCATCGAGATCGGCGAACGGGCCGTCTGCCCGCGCCGCCATGATCGCCTCGGCCCAGACCGTCTTGAACCCGTCGATGGAGCGCAGGCCCAGCCGCAGCGCATGGCGTTTCCGGCGCGGGCGTTTCTCGAGCGTGGCGTCCCAGGCGCTGGCGTTCACGTCCGGATGGCGCACCTCGACCCCGTGCTCGCGCGCGTCGCGGACGATCTGGGCCGGGGCGTAGAAGCCCATCGGCTGGCTGTTCAGCAGACAGGCCGCGAACACATCGGGGTACAGCCATTTCACCCAGGCCGAGACATAGACCAGATGGGCGAAGGAACAGGCGTGGCTCTCGGGAAAGCCGTACTCCCCGAACCCCTTGATCTGGTTGAAGCAGTTCTGGGCGAACTCGGGATCATAGCCGCGCGCGATCATCCGCCCGACCATCTTGTCCTCAAAATTGCCGATGGTCCCGTCATGCCGGAAGGTGGCCATGGCGCGGCGCAGGCCGTTGGCCTCCTCGCCGGTGAACTCGGCCGCCACCATGGCGATCTTCATCGCCTGTTCCTGGAACAGGGGCACGCCCAGGGTCTTGCGCAGGACCCGTTTCAGCTCCTGCGGGTCGGCCGTCGATCCCGGCATGTCGAACGCATAGACCTGCCCGCGCGCCTCCACCGCCCGCCGCTCGGCCCGGCGCTGCAGATAGGGGTGCACCATCCTGCCCTGGATCGGGCCGGGCCGGACGATCGCCACCTGCACCACCAGATCGTAGAATTCCTTCGGCCTAAGGCGCGGCAGCATCGACATCTGCGCCCGGCTCTCGACCTGGAAGACGCCCACCGAATCCGCCCGGCACAGCATCCGGTACACCCCCCGCCGCTCCCTCGGCACGGCCGCGGTATCCGGCAAGGGACGGCCATAGGTCTGTTCGATCATGCGGAAGGCCCGCTTCATCGCCGTCAGCATGCCCAGCGCCAGCACATCGACCTTCATCAGCTTGAGAAAGTCGATGTCGTCCTTGTCCCATTCGATGAAGGTCCGGTCGGCCATGGCCGCATTGCCGATCGGCACGATCTCGATGAGCGGCGTCTGGCTCAGCACGAAGCCGCCGACATGCTGGCTGAGATGGCGGGGAAACCTGATCAGTTCCGCCGTCAGGTCCAGCGCCAGACCCAGGCGCACGTCGTCCCGGCTCAGCCCGGCGCGGTCGACATGGTCGGGCTTCACCTCGGCTCCCCACGAGCCCCAGACCGTGTCGGCCATGCGGGCGGTGACATCCTCGGTCAGGCCCAGCGCCTTGCCCACGTCGCGGATCGCCGAACGCGGCCTGTAGTGGATGATCGTCGCCACGATCCCCGCCCGGTCGCGGCCATAGCGCTGATAGACATACTGCATCACCTGTTCGCGCCGCTCGTGCTCGAAATCGACGTCGATGTCGGGCGGCTCGGAGCGGTTGGCCGAGATGAACCGCTCGATCAGCATGTCCTGGCTGGTCGGATCGACATTGGTGATGCCGAGGCAGAAGCAGATCACCGAATTCGCCGCCGATCCCCGCCCCTGGCACAGGATGGGATCCGGTCGGGCCCGCGCCCAGGCGACGATGTCGTGGACGGTCAGGAAATAGGGCGCGTAACCCAGCTCCCGCACCAGTTTCAGCTCCTTGAGGATGGTGGCGCGGATGCGGTCGGGCACCCCGCCGGGCCAGCGCGCCCTCGCCCCCTTCAGCGTCAGCCGCGCCAGCCAGCCTTGCGGCGAATGGCCCGCCGGCACCGGTTCGTCCGGGTACTGATAGCTGAGCTCCCTGAGCGAGAAGGTACAGGCCCGCGCCACGTCCATGGTCCGCGCCAGGGCCGCCTCATGGCCCCGGAACAGCCGCGCCATCTGCGCCGGGGGCTTCAGATGCCGTTCGGCGTTGGCCTGCAAAAGCCGCCCCGCCCTGTCGATGGTCGTGCCCTCGCGGATGCAGGTCAGGACGTCCTGCAGCATCCGCCGGTCGGGGTGGTGATACAGCACCGCATTGGTGGCGATCATGGGCGCGCCCGTCCGGTGCGCCATCGCCGCCAGCCGGTTCAGCCGCTTGCGGTCATCGCCCCGCCACAGGGGGGCCGCCGCCAGATACAGGTCGTCCGGCCAGCGCTTTCGCCATATTGCCAGCCGCGCCTCGAAGGCGGCGCCCGGCTTTTCGGGTGCAGGGACAAGGGCGATCATCCCCTCGCCCAGCCCTACCGCCTGTTCAAAGGTCAGCCGTGTCTCGGCCTTTTCGATCCGTTCGGCGTCGGGATCGACCCCCGCCTGGGGGACGGCCTCGCTCTTGCCCAGCGACAGCAGCCGGCACAGGCGGCCGTAGGCGGCGCGGTCACGCGGGAAGACGATCAGCTCGCTTGCGTCCGTGAACCCCAGCCGCGCCCCGATCACCAGCGGCAGGTCCACCGCCTCGGCCCCCATCAGCGCCCGCACCATGCCCGCCAGCGTATTGCGGTCGGCCACGCCGATGGCGGCCAGTCCCAGCGATTTCGCCTGCATCGCCAGTTCACCCGGATGCGATGCCCCCTCCAGAAAGCTGAAATTCGTCATCGCTCCCAGTTCGGCATACCGGCCGTCCCAGCCCGGGCCCGGGCTGCTCACGGCAGCACCCCGTGCATCCACCACGACGGCGCGCGCTCTTCCGCCGCACCGGCGAACTCGCGCCCGTACAGGCCCTCGCGGAACAGCCAGTAGCGGGCCCCCGCGTCATCCTCGACGCGGTAGTAGTCGCGGGTGCGGACCTGCCGGTCGTCGGGCCGGGGTCGCCACCATTCGGGCGACAACCGCTCGGGGCCATCGGAGCGGACGACCCGCCGCGCCAGACGTCGCCAGATGAAGCGCACCGGCGCGCCGTCGGGCAGTTCGGCCAGGGCCTCGACCGGCTCGGGCGGGTCCAGCAGCAGGATGGGGCGACGCGCGTCCGCATCCGCCCGGGCCGTCGGGCCGCGTCCCAGCGCCGGCCGCCATCGTTCGGCGCGTTCGGGGATCCAGCTGTCGACCGGCTCGGACGTCAGCACCCGCGCCTCGCCCAGGCGCGCGGTCAGGCGGTCGATCAGCGCGGCCAGACTCTCGGCCTGTTTCGCCTCGGCTTCGCTTTCCAGCGCCCCCTGCCGGGGCGTCATCGCCTCGACCTCGTCGGCCGTCAGCATCAGGGCGTCGAGGCCGAAGCCCAGTTCCAGCCGCCCCAGCCCCGCCTCGCGGAACAGCCGCAGCCAGATCCCCGCATCCCGCCCCGGCCGACCCATCCGCACCGACAGGCCTGTGGTCCCGCCGTCCGAGCGGAAACCGGTCAGGGTCAGGGCCCTGGCGCCCTGCCCGTCGCGCACCAGCGGCGCGGACAGGTCGGCGACCAGATCCGTCAGACGCGCCTCCACCCCCTCGATGTCGCCGACCGGCTCCATCCAGGCCTGCCAGGCCCGATATTTCGGCGGCGGCCGCACCGGTGTCAGGGCCTCGCCCGCCAAGCCCAGTGCCTGATCCAGCCGCTGCACCAGACCCACGCCGTCCCCGTCGCGGAACCGCCGCGCCAGCCCCGCCCGGGGCATGGGATAGAGGTCACCGATCCGCTTCAGGCCGAAGCGCCGCGCCTGCGCCAGCGTGCGGTCGTCGATGCGCAGGGCCTCGACCGGCAGGGGAGCCAGCAGGCTGCGCACGGTCTCATCATCGGCGATGCAGCCGTCGCCCTCAGCCCCACCCCAGCGGGCCAGGGCCCAGGCGGCGGCGGGTGTCGGTGCCATGGCCGCCCGCGCCCGCGACCCGGCCCCGGCCAGCCGGTCCCCGATCTGCGCCAGCAGGGCCGCCTCGCCGCCGAACAGATGGGCGGCCCCGGTGAGGTCGAGGAACAGCCCCTCCAGCCCTTCATACCCCGCGCCTTCCCGCCCCGGGTCGATACTGACCGACGGCGACCACCGCTCGGCCCAGACCGCCAGCGCCGTCAGGGCGCGGGCGTCGGCCTCGGGATCGGCGGGCTTGCAGATCAGGTGCGGGATCATGGCCAGGGCGTCGGCCTGGGTCTGGCCGCGCCGCAGACCCGCCGCCCGCGCCGCCGGATTGAGGGCGTGCAGGATCGCCGCGCCCCGGTTGTTCTTCAGGATCAGGGCGAACGGGGTTTTGGGGTCGAGGGCGAGGTCAGGCGGCGAGGCCGGACGACGCGCCCGCATGGCCGATCGACGCCAGACCGAAATCGGCCAGTCGATCAGCCAGACGGAGACGATGCGTCTCATCATCCTGCTCCAGCATCCACGCCCCCGGGCGTTCGCCGCGCCCGCGCACCAGTTCGGCGGCCAGCCGCGCCGGCCCGGGTGCTTTCACGTCATCCGGATCGACGCCGCTGGCCCGGGTCGATATCCGCCAGCGCCGCCGCGCCGCGCTGAGCCCGTCCAGCCCGCGCGGCAGGATCAGCCCCACGCAGCCGCCCTGTCTGGCGGCGAAATCCAGCCGCCGCGTCTGGGTCAGGGTCGCCTCATCCACCGCCCCCAGGGCCAGGGATACGGCACCCGACCGCAAGGCCTGCTCCAGCGTCCACAGCGCCTCGGCCGCCGTCGCCACGGGGGCCAGGATCAGCGAAACGCCCGGCAGGCCGGGACCATGGGGCCGGCCCTGCTCGCTGAACCACGCCCGGGTCGCCGTCATCAGCACGGGCCGTTCGTCCCCCTCCAGCCGGCGTGACAGAGCGAACAGCATCAGCGCCGCCCCGTCCCTGGGCCCCGCCGCGCACGCCTCTTCCAGCGGTGCGGGCCGCCGGGGAAACAGGTCGGGCGATGACAGGGGCGAGGCGGTCATGAGGGTCCGGAAATCCAGTTGTTCACTCTTTGTTCTAACTGACAACGGAGTCAAACAGGAATCGCAGCCGAGCCCTTTTATGTTCCTGGCGGGCTCAAATGGCCCGGAGGATGCAGGGGAATCGCCGGATCCACCGCCAGCGATCCATAAAGAGACGAACCTCCGGAATGCCCATTCGGCCGATATCGGACAGTGATTTTCCCGCCATCCAGGCGCTGCATCGTCACGTCGGCTGGCCGCCCAGGTCGCTGGCCGGCTGGCGATGGCTCCATGAAAATCCGGCCCGCGCCGCGATCAATGCGCCCGCCGGCTGGGTCGTCGACGGTCCGGACGGCCTTCCTGCGGGCCACGTCGGCAACCTGGTCCAGAGATTCTGGTCAGGCGATCAGCCGATGTATGGCGCGACGGCCTATTCGATTATCGTGACGCCGCCGGTGCGGGGAACCAGCCGCCAGATGCTGGATGCCTTCGCCCGCCAGCCGGGCGTGTTCGCCGCCTGGGTCTTCAACGCCAACAGCACGTCCCAGCCGCTCTATGCCCGCCACGGCATGCGCGCCTGGCCGGAACAGACCCATTCGCTGAAACTGAGCTGGATTGTCGATCCGGTTCCGTTGGTGCTGGGACGGCTGTATCGCGCCGCGCACCGGCTGGCACCCGACGCCGTCTCGGGGTGGGGCGAGCGACTGATGCATGACCGGCTGGACAGGGCCCCGCGCCTGACCTTGCCAACGGGCGTGGCGGTGCTGGGCGAGCTCCGGGACGGATCAAGGTATGGCGCGTTCTGGGACGCCCTGCGCGCCGAGGGCCGCCTGCTGGCTGACCGGAGCCCTGAAACACTCGGATGGCGGTTGAGCGACCCCGACCTCACCGCCCCGCCGCTGATCCTGGCCTTCAGTCGCGGGCGCGATATCACCGGCTACGCCATGGCGATGATGGCCAAGGCCAACATCCTCGAGGCCCCGATTCTGGAAATTCTGGACCTGGAAGCCCTGGCCGGCGACGTCGAAGCCATTCCCGCGCTGATGCAGGGTCTGATCGCGGCGGCCAGACAGATGGGCGCGGCCAAGCTGCGTATCCAGACCGTCAGTCCCTACCTGCTGGACAGGCTGGGCCACCTCGGCAGACGGGCGCGACGCGAAGGTGGCTGGGGGCATTGCCACGTCCGGTTTGCACCGGACGGTCCCGATCCGGCCCTCTGGTCCCCGACGCCCTATGACGGCGACTACGCCATGTGCCTGAGACCCTTGCCGTTCCAGGCCGACCGTCGGGCGCACGCCGGCGGCCGGGTGGGTGATGGCACCGAACGCCTGAAAGCGTTCCAGTGAGACACCGGTCTTGATGGAGACCCGACCCGTTGGTGAATTCAGGTCGATTCGACCCGGGGCAAAAATGCTCTAGGCGCGCGGATGCGCCTTCAGCGCGTCGCGGATCTCGGCCAGCAGCGCCTCGGTCGCCGTCGGCACGGGCGCGACTTCAGGTTCGGCGGCCTTCTCGCGTCGCAGCCTGTTGATCGCCTTGACCACCAGGAACACCACAGCCGCCACAATGGCGAACTGGATCAGGGTGTTGATGAACGCGCCGTACTGGATCGCCACCTCCTCGACCGCATCGGTGGACAGGTCCTCAGGAGCCAGCACCCATTTCAGCTTGGAAAAATCGACCTTGCCGAGCAGCAGGCCGATCGGCGGCATGACCACCTGTTCAACCAGGCTCGTGACGATCTTGCCGAAGGACGCCCCGATGATCACACCGACCGCAAGGTCAATGACATTGCCCCGGGAGATGAACTCCTTGAATTCGGTGGCCAGACTCATCGTCACGCTCCGGGTCAGGCGTCGCCGGCGTTCAGCCGCTCGCGCAGCTCCTTGCCGCTCTTGAAGAAGGGCACGGCCTTGGCCGGCACATCGACGGTTTCGCCGGTGCGCGGGTTGCGCCCGGCCCTCGCCGGTCGCGACCGCACGGAAAACGCGCCGAAACCGCGCAGTTCCACACGACCGCCGTCGCCCAGAGAATCGACCATCTGGCCGAGCACGATATTCACCACCCGCTCGACCTCGGCATGGGTCAGATGGGTGTTCTCGGCCGCGAGCTTTTCGATCAGCTCAGACTTTATCATAGCAAGGCCCCCGCCCTGTTCAGCCCTTCCGAGGCCCATACGGGTGCATCCGAGCGCAGGATGCAACCCCACCCTAGCCTTCACCTGTCAGGGGAAAAAGCCCCGAGATGCGGATTCGCGGACGAAATGTCCGTTAACGCTCATAAATCTGCGTGTTCCGTGCATGAAAAAGGCGGCGGGATCGCTCCCGCCGCCTGGTCCATAATCAGATCACAAAGGATGTCAGTCCTTGGAAGCGGCCTTCTCGCGCATGGCCGCGCCCAGGATATCGCCCAGCGAAGCACCCGAGTCCGAAGAGCCGAACTGTTCGATCGCTGCGGTTTCGTCCTTCATCTCCAGGGCCTTGATCGACACCGAAACGCGGCGCGAGGCCTTGTCGATGCCGGTGACCATGGCGTCGACGCGGTCGCCGACCGAATAACGCTCGGTGCGCTGGTCGTTGCGGTCGCGCGACAGGTCGGACTTGCGGATGAAGGCGGTCGCCGGGGCGTCGTCCTCACCGAACTTGACCTCGATGCCGCCGGTCTCGATCGACGTCACGGTGACGGTGACCTGCTGGCCCTTCTTGAAGGTGTCGCCTTCCATCGGATCGCCGCCCAGCTGCTTGATGCCCAGCGAGACGCGTTCCTTCTCGACGTCGACGTCCAGCACCTTGGCCTTGACGGTTTCGCCCTTGCGGTAGCGCTGGATGGCTTCCTCGCCCGAGACGTTCCAGTCGAGGTCCGACAGGTGGACCATGCCGTCGATGTCGTTGTCCAGGCCGATGAACAGGCCGAACTCGGTGGCGTTCTTGACCTCGCCCTCGACGGTCGAACCGATCGGGTTGGCGGCCACGAAGGCATCCCACGGATTGTCCTGGGCCTGTTTGAGGCCCAGCGAGATGCGGCGCTTGGAGGCGTCGACGTCCAGCACGACCACATCGACTTCCTGCGAGGTCGAGACGATCTTGCCGGGGTGGACGTTCTTCTTGGTCCAGGACATTTCCGAGACGTGCACCAGGCCTTCGACGCCGGCTTCCAGCTCAACAAACGCGCCGTAGTCGGTGATGTTGGTGATGCGGCCGGTCATCTTGGCACCGACCGGATACTTGGCTTCCACACCGTCCCACGGATCGGTCTGCAGCTGCTTCATGCCGAGGCTGATGCGCTGGGTGTCCGGGTTGATCTTGACGATCTGGACCTTGACGGTGTCGCCGACGGCGAGGACCTGCGAGGGGTGCGAGACGCGCTTCCACGACATGTCGGTGACGTGCAGCAGGCCGTCGATGCCGCCCAGGTCCACGAACGCGCCATAGTCGGTGATGTTCTTGACCACGCCTTCGCGGACTTCGCCTTCCAGCAGCTGGCCGACCAGTTCGGTGCGCTGTTCGGCGCGGGCTTCTTCCAGGATGGCGCGACGCGAGACGACGATATTGCCGCGCGGACGGTCCATTTTCAGGATGGCGAAGGGCTGTTCCTTGCCCATCAGCGGGCCGACGTCGCGCACCGGGCGGATGTCGACCTGCGAGCCCGGCAGGAAGGCCGAGGCACCGCCGAGGTCGACGGTGAAGCCGCCCTTGACGCGGCCGACGATGGCACCGTTGACCGGCTGGCCTTCGGCGAACACGACTTCCAGACGGGTCCAGGCTTCTTCGCGGCGCGCCTTGTCGCGGCTGATGACGGCTTCACCCAGGGCGTTCTCGACGCGCTCGAGGTAGACCTCGACATTGTCGCCGAGCTTCGGAATGACGGCGCCTTCGCCGATGCCGAACTCGCGGGCCGGGATGCGGCCTTCGGTCTTCAGACCGACGTCGATGATCAGGATGTCCTTTTCGATGCCGACGACGCGGCCGTGGACGACCTGGCCTTCGCCGAGGTCGCGGCCCTGAAGCGTTTCGTCGAGCAGCGCGGCGAAATCATCGCGCGAGGGAGAGAAGCTAGTGTCAGTCATGCGTGGGTTGGGTTTCTAACGGTTATGGCGCGCGACCGAAGGGCCCCGCGCGAGGTGGTTGAAAAGCAGGATCAGGTCGTCGGGATGCGAGGCCGGTGAAGGTCAGGACGCCCGCGGAAGCCGAGGATGACGCGCTGGATTTGCCTTGGGGTCCCTAGAGACCGTGCCGGACACGCGCCGCCTCGACGATACGGCGGGCCGCATCGAAGGCGGTCTCTATATCCATATCGGTCGTGTCCAGCAAGACGGCGTCTTGAGCCTGGACCATCGGGGCCGCCCCACGGCCCGCGTCGCGCTCGTCCCGGCGCACGATGTCGGCCAGCATGTCCGCATAGACGATGGCGTCGCCACGTCCGGTCAACTGCTTCCAGCGGCGGAGGGCGCGGACCTCGGGGGTCGCGGTCACGAACAGCTTGGCCGGCGCCTCCGGGGCGATCACGGTGCCGATATCGCGTCCATCCAGCACGGCCCCGCCCGGCTGGGCGGCAAAGGCGCGCTGGAATTCCAGCAGGGCGGCCCGCACGCCCGGATAGCCCGCGACCCGGCTGGCCGCCTCGCCGGCGTCGCCGCTGGTCAGCCGGTCGGTGTCCTGCAGGCTCTCGGCCTTCAGCGCCCGGGCCACGGCCTCGGCCGCCGCGGCGTCGTCCAGCGACGCGCCCGCATCCAGCACACCCAGCCCCACGGCGCGGTACAGCAGACCGGTGTCGAGGAACGGCAGGCCCCAGGTTCGCGCCAGCCGCGCGGCGATCGTGCCCTTGCCCGAGGCGGCGGGTCCGTCGACAGCGATGATGAGGGAAGCGTTCATTCGGACGCTGCGATATCCGCCCCGAGGCTGCGCATCAACTCAAGGAAGTCCGGAAAGCTCGTCGCGATCATCCCCGGCTCATCCACTGTCACCGCCTCGTCCGCCGCCAGACCCAGCACCAGATGGCTCATGGCGATGCGGTGGTCGCCGTGGGTGGTCACCGTCGCACCGCCGCGCACCGGCCCGCCGAAGACGGTGAAGCCCTCCGGCTCCTCCCCGACCCGGACGCCGCAGGCGATCAGTCCGGCCGCCATCAGGGCGATACGGTCGCTCTCCTTGACCCGCATCTCGCCGATGCCGCGCATCACCGTCGCCCCTGCCGCAAAGGCGGCGGTGGCGGCCAGCACCGGATATTCGTCGATCATCGAGGCGGCACGCTCAGGCGGCACGACAATGCCCCTCAGAGCCGAGTGCCGCGCCGTGACGTCCCCGACCTCCTCGCCGCCCGCCATGCGGCGGTTCGAGACGGTCAGATCCGCCCCCATCTCGCGCCAGGTCTCGAACAGGCCGGTACGCAGGGGGTTCAGCATCACCCCCTCGACGGTCACTTCGGACCCCGGAACGATCAGTCCCGCCGCCAGCGGAAAAGCCGCCGAGGACGGATCGCCCGGCACGGACACGGCGGTTCCCGTCAGGGCCTGCCCGCCCCTCAGGCTGACCCGCCAGCCCGTCCCCATCGGTACGACCCCGACCTCGACGCCGAAGGCGCGCAGCATCCGCTCGGTATGATCCCGGCTGCGCTCGGGCTCGGTCACCGTGGTCACGCCATCCGCGTTCAGCCCGGCCAGCAGGATCGCCGACTTGATCTGGGCCGAGGCGACGGTCTGCTCATAATCGATGCCCGTCAGACCACCGCCCCTGATCCGGACCGGCAGGCGATCCTCGACGGCCTGCCAGTCGAAGCGTGCCCCCATCTCGGCCAGCGGCCCCGTGACCCGCCTCATCGGCCGTTTCCGCAGCGAGGCGTCTCCGTCGAATGTCGTCGTGACGGCATGGCCCGCCGCCGCCCCCATCAGCAGCCGCACGCCGGTGCCGGCGTTGCCGCAGTCGATGACGCCGGCCGGCTGTTTGAACCCGCCCCGGCCCGTCACCCGCCAGCGCCCCTCGCCCAGCCGCTCCACCTCAGCGCCAAAGGCCTCGACTGCCCGGGCGGTGGCCAGAACGTCGTCGCCTTCCAGAAGGCCCGCGATGTCGGTGACGCCGGTCGCCATCGCCCCCAGGATCAGGGCGCGGTGAGACATCGACTTGTCGCCCGGGGCGCGCACGACGCCGTTCAGCGGGGCGCTGCGGCGGGCGGTCAGATGGCTGGGAGTCGACACCTTGCGGTCTCCGGGAGGCTCAGCGGGCCCAGTGTCGGGGGGGCCGCGCGGAGATGGTTTTTGACAGCGGCCTCCGGGGGTGGCAAGGGAGCCGCCCCATTTCTCCACTCCCGCCAAAGGTCTTTCCACCGTGGCCAAACCCGAACTGGGCCAGAAGCAGGTCTGCCCGAACTGCCAGGCCAAATTCTATGACCTGGGCCGCCGCCCGGCTCATTGCCCCAAATGCGCGACCGATTTCGATCCGGAGGAGGCGCTGAAACTGCGCAACCGTCGCGGCCGGCCGGCCGGCTATGCCGCCGATGAAACCGACGAGGATCAGGTCAAGGACAAGAAGACCGACGGCGACGAGGACGAGGAAGAAGAAACCGTCGCGACGCCCGAGATCGACGAGGAAGGCCACGAGCCGATCCTGACCCCGGACGACGACGACGAAACTCCGGTCGATCCCACCGAAGAATCCGGCATGGGCGAAGCCGTCGAGGACGACGACGTCCTGGCGGACGACGACGACGATTCCGTCCCCTTCATCGAGGACGAGGACGACGATGGCTTCGAGGACGAAATCATCACGCCGAAGGACGACGAATAGGTATTTTTCGGGCCGTTCCCGGACCGGTTTTCGCCGGTCCGGGGGCGACGAAAATAAATGGCGAAACCGGGCTTGATCAGGATCAGGCCCTGACATAGGTTCCGCCGCCTCGCAGCAGGGCCTCCCGGCCCCCAAGCGATCCGACCGAAAGGCCCAGCGCCTGAGGTTCGGGGCTTTAGCTCAGCTGGTAGAGCGCTTGCATGGCATGCAAGAGGTCAGCGGTTCGACTCCGCTAAGCTCCACCATCGAAGGCCCTGCGGGAAACCGCGGGGCCTTCGTCCCATCCGGCCCCGGTTGATCTCTGCCGCGGCCCGCCCCATCTGCACACCACGGTCGACGCCTCGCCGATGACGGGAGGCGCAGACGGCCAAAGGCCTGCTTCGGGGGCATGAGACGATGACCACGCGAACCATCCTGTTCGACAGCCCCTTCCTGCTGGGCTTCGACCATACCCGGGCGATGATCGACCGCGCCGCCCGCGCCGCCGCCGACAGCTATCCGCCCTACAATGTCGAGCAGCGCGGCGATCATGCCGTCCGCATCACCCTGGCCGTCGCGGGCTTCGGACCCGAGGATCTGGCCGTCACGATCGAGGGGCGCCAGTTGACCATCGCCGGCAAGCGCGAGCCTTCGGAGACGGCGGACCAGGCCTTCCTCCACCGCGGCATCGCCGGCCGCGGATTTGTGCGCAGCTTCGTCCTGGCAGACGGGCTCGAGGTCGAGGAAGCGCGGCTGGAGCACGGCCTGCTGCATGTCGACATGCGCCGACCCGAAGACCTGCCGACCGTCCGGCGCATTCCCATCACCACGGGCTAAGAACCCGTGTTTCTCCGGTCGCCGCTTTCGGGGCCGGACCCATTCGTCCTCCCCGGGCGTTCGTTCAGTACAAGGAGGCGGTCTCGATGACGCCGATGACGATGACCAAGGAAGATTTCAGAGGCCTGGGCGCGCCCGACCTGGTCTATGTGCGCGAAATCCGCGCCGCCGATGTGCTGGCCGAGGTCGTCGCCGAGCAGTCGAAAGGCCTGACGATCGATCCCGGGGCCACCCTGTTCGCGGTCCATGCCGCGGACGGCGAGCGGCTGGCCGTCATGCTGGACCGCGAAACGGCCTTCGCCGCCGCCGTCGCCCACGAGCTTGAGCCGGTGTCCGTTCACTGATGGAAGGGCGCTACCGCTCCGCGCGCGGGGCGATAGCGCACAAAGAATGCTCAGGCCGCCGTGGCGGGGACCTCGCCCCTGACGAACAGGGCGCGGATCGCGTCCGGGGTGCGGGCCTGACGCAATTGCTCGCGCATGGCCGGCGACCGCAGGGCGCGCGAGACCGCCGCCAGTGCCCTGAGGTGATCGGCCCCGTCCCGCGGCGGCGCGAACAGCGCAAACAGCAGGTCCACCGGGCGATCATCGAGGGCCCCATACGCGACCGGCGTGTCCAGACGCACGAACACGGCGGTCACCCGTTCGATGCCCTCGAGCCGCGCGTGCGGCACGGCAACGCCCGATCCAAGACCGGTCGAGCCCAGGGCCTCGCGCTCCAGAAGGGCCTCGAGAATACGATTGTCCGGCAGGCCCAGAGACTGGGCGGCGGCCTCGGCCACCGTGTGCAGGGCCTGACGTTTCGACGACGCGCCGCTGCGCAGGACGACGTCGCCGTCCGCCAGCAATTCACCGATGTCCATGAGGAGTTCCCGACTCTGCCCATACATCCCGAATGGGCGGGGGCCGTTTAGACCACCCGCCTCGATTGGGGAAGGCTATACGCTACTAGCTTTTACCGAACCGTGACCATTGATCGACTTCGAGGTTCGCTCGGGGTCGATCCAGCCCACATTGCCGTCCGGCCGGCGGTAAACGACCGAGATGCCGCCGTGCGCCGCATTGCGGAACAGCACCACCGGATAGCCGGTCATATCCAGTTCCAGCACAGCACGACCCACCGTGATGGTGCGGATTTCCGTCTCGGTTTCGGCGATGACCATACCCACGGGCGGCGGCTCGTCGGGGGCACCGGCGTCGCCGAAGGCGTCATCCTCGACCGAATCCGGGCTGCGCAGGACGATGCTGCGGGCCACGTCCCGAGCCGCGTTCTCGGTCTTCTCGGGCGACAGGCCGCGCGGGCCGGCCTTGTGGTTCTTGAGCCGGCGCTTGTAGCGGCGGACCCGCTTTTCAAGCTTTTCGAGCGAATCGGAGAACGCCCCGTGGGCGTCGCCGCCCAGACCGCTGGTGACGATGGCTTCTCCGGACGCCAGACGCACCCAGCAGTCAACCTTGAAGCCGTGGCCGTCCTTGGACACCACGACCTCGGCCTCCTGGGCCCCGCGTTCGAAATATTTGCCGATCCCGTCCTGAAGTTCCTGGGAGATGCGCGAGCCTAACGCGTCGCCGACATCTACGTGCTTGCCACTGACCTGGATTTGCATGTCGATACAACGCGACGGTCTGCGATTGGTGTCAACGCCGATCACCGAAATGTGGTGAAGGTTGCCGGACGCGTTCTCCCTCCCCTTCATGGGGAGGGATGTCGGCGCGCAGCGGCGACAGGGTGGGGAATTCTGAAGCCGGGCACCGCCGGTGCGGGACGGGGGTCCCCCACCCGGGCTCCGCTGCGCTTCGCCGTCCCTCCCCGCTTCGGGGAGGGAGACCCCAAACGCCCTAACTAACCTTCAGCATCCGCTTGCGCTCGACCGAGGACGGAATCCTCAGCGCCTCGCGATATTTCGCCACGGTCCGGCGGGCGATGTCGATCCCCGCCTCCTTGAGGATCTCCACGATCCGGTCGTCGCTGAGCACGTCGCCGTCGCGGCCCTCGCTGTCGATCATGACCTTGATCCGGTGCCGTACGGCCTCGGCCGAATGGGTGGCCCCCCCGTCGGACGACTGGATCGAGGCGGTGAAGAAGAATTTCAGCTCGAACACGCCGCGCGGCGTCGAGACGTATTTGTTCGAGGTCACCCGACTGACCGTCGATTCATGCATGCCGATGGCGTCGGCCACGGTCTTCAGGTTCAGCGGCCGCAGGAACTCCACGCCGAAGGCCAGGAAGGCGTCCTGCTGGCGCACGATTTCGGACGAGACCTTCAGAATGGTCTTGGCGCGCTGGTCCAGCGACTTGACCAGCCAGCTGGCCTGGGCGGCGCAGTCGGCGACGAAGCTCTTCTCCACGTCCGACCGCGAGCCCGCCGCCACCACGCCATGATAGCGTTTGTCCATGATCAGGCGCGGCAGGGTGTCGGAGTTCAGCTCGACCTTCCAGCCGCCGGCCGGATCCGCCCGCACATGCACATCGGGGATCACCGTCTGCGCCGGCTCGCCGCCGAAACCCGCCCCCGGGCGCGGCGTCAGAGCCTTCAGCTCGGCGATCATCTCGGCCATATCCTCGGCGTCGACGTCGCAGGCCTTCTTCAGCGCCGTCAGATCGCGCTTGGCCAGCAGGTCGAGGTTGGCGAGCAGGCAGTCCATCGCCGGATCGAAGCGGTTTCGCTCGATCAGCTGCAGCTTCAGGCATTCCGGCACCGACCGCGCCATGACGCCCGTCGGCTCGAAGCCCTGGCAGACGGCCAGCACCGCCTCGATCCGGTCCAGCGAAATGCCCAGCCGCTCGGCGGTCTCGGCCAGTTCGCCGCGCAGATAGCCGCCCTCGTCCACCGCGTCGATCAGGGTCAGGGCGATGGCGTGGTCGGAAGGCGAGAAGGCCGCCTGGGACGCCTGGGCCTGCAGATGCTCCCACAGGGTCATCTCGCGGCTGTCAGGCTGCTCACGGCCCTCGCCGTCCGGCAGGCCGCCGCCCGAGCCGGCGCGGGACCAGTCGTTCAGCCCGACCTGGGCCTCGCCGACGCCGACATCCTCCATCCGGTCCGAGGTGCGCTCGCCGGGGCTGGCGTCGCCATAGACGTCGTCGGAGCGCGCATCGAGTGTGCGATCCGCATCCGTCACCCGGCCCTCGTCGAAACTCATCTCGGCCGCGTCATGGCTCTCGACCGCGGTCGGGGCATCGGCCTCGCCGCCCGGCTCGGCATCCTCGCGCTGCAACAGCGGATTGCGCTCCAGCTCGGCCTCGACGAAGGCGTCCAGCTCGAGGTTCGACAGTTGCAGCAGCTTGATCGCCTGCTGCAGCTGGGGCGTGATGACCAGTCCCTGGCCCTGCCGTATCTCCAGCCTTTGCCCGAGCACCGTTCTTTTTCCCCTGCCCCCGGGCGTGGCCCGAAACTTGCTGCGGCCACCTTGTGGCCTGACCGGTTAACGGCGTTCTAAACTGCTGGACCTGCCGCCCGCGCTTTGCTCCCCTGTCCGGGCCTGTCCTGTCCGTCCCGAGCGAGAGCCCCGATGCGCCTGATCCTGACCGCCCTGCTGCTTCTTCTGGCACCGGCCGCCGCCCTGGCGCAGCCGAGCCCCGTCGAACAGACGATGATGCAGACGGTGGTCGCCGAGCACGATCGCCACATCGCCCTGCTCGAGACCCTGGTGAACCAGAACAGCGGCACGCTGAACCTGGCCGGGGTGCGGATCGTCGGCGACCGGGTCCGGGCCGAGCTGGAGCCCTTGGGCTTCGACGTCCGCTGGGTCGACATGGCTGAAACCGGCCGCGCCGGACATCTGATCGCGACCCATGCGGGGCCCGGCCGCAACGTCCTTCTGATCGGCCATCTGGACACGGTGTTCGAGGTCGACAGCCCCTTCCAGCGCTTCGAGCGGAGCGGCGCGCGCGCCACGGGCCCCGGCATCGGCGACGACAAGGGCGGGGTGGTCGTCATCATTGCGGCCCTGCGCGCCATGCAGGCGGCGGGCACGCTGGAGGGCTCCAATGTCACCGTGGTCCTGACCGGGGACGAGGAAAAAATCGGCGCGCCGTCCTCCGTCGCCCGACGCGACCTGATTGCCGCCGGGCAGGCCGCGGCCTTTGCCCTGGAGTTCGAGAATCTCGCCCTCGACGACGGGGCCGAGTTCGGCACCATTGCGCGGCGCAGCTCGACCAACTGGACCCTGACGACGACCGGGCGAACCGGCCATTCCAGCGGCATCTTCAATGACGCCCTCGGCTACGGTGCCATCTATGAGCTGGCCCGCATCCTCGACGGCTTCCGCCGCGACCTGCCCGAGCCGAACCTGACCTACAACGTCGGCGTCATCGCCGGCGGTACGCCTGCCGCGATCGACGCAGAGGGGGTCAATGCCACCGCCTCCGGCAAGACCAATATCGTGGCCTCGACCGCCATCGCCCGCGGCGACCTGCGCACCCTGACCCGCGAACAGGACGACCGGATCCGGGCGGGCATGCAGACCATCGTCGCAACCCACCTGCCGCGCACCGACGCCGAACTGGTCTTCGGCGAGGGCGGCTATCCGCCCATGGCCCCGACCGAGGGCAACCGCGCCCTCCTGGCCCGTCTGAACGCCGTCAACCGCGACCTCGGCCTGGCCGAGATGGCCGCGTACGATCCCGCCCGCCGCGGTGCCGCGGACAGCGGTTTCGTGGCCGCGGACGTGGACACCCTCGGCGGCCTCGGCGTCGCCGGCGGTGGAGCCCATGCGGAGGGAGAATGGATCGATCTGGACAGTCTGGTGCGCCAGTCGCAACGGGCGGCGGTGCTGGTCAGCCGGTTGAGTCTGGGCCACCCCTGAGGACTGTCCGGACATCTTTCAGCGCTGTCCGGACCGAAAACGGTTAGGCGTGAAAGAGTGCGTCAGGCCTGCTGTCGGCCATGATAAATTCCCCCAGCTCCACCGGCTCCGCCGACCTGTTCGACGCCGCGCGCACCGTGGCCGCCGGCCTGCTGATCGCCATGGCGATCCAGACCGTGGGGTTCCAGCCCTACACCATCCCCTCCTCCTCGATGGAGCCCGGGCTGGTCACCGGCGACTATGTGGTGACGTCCAAATACCCCTACGGCTGGAGCCGCGCCTCCCTGCCCTTCAATCTCCCGCTGTTTTCCGGACGGCTGTTCGGACGGGATCCGGCGCGCGGCGACGTCGTCCTGTTTCGCCTTCCCCGCGACCGGCAGCAGGTCTGGGTCAAGCGGCTGATCGGCCTGCCCGGCGACCGGGTCCAGGTGCGCTACGGGCAGGTCTTCGTCAACGACCGCGCTGTCGTCCAGGCCGCCACCGGCGCGGTTCAGGATCACGACGACCCGGCGCGGCAGGTTCAACGGGTCCGGGAGACCCTCCCGGACGGGCGGAGCTGGATGACCTACGACGGTGGACCGGGCTCGCCTGCGGATGACACCCCGGCCTTCCTCGTCCCGGCGGACCACTATCTGATGATGGGCGACAACCGGGACAACTCGCTGGACGGACGGTTCCCCGCCAACATCGGCGTCGGCCTGCTGCCGGCGGAAAACATCGTCGGTCGGGCGGAATGGGTGGTGGCGTCGTGGCGTCCCGGCGCGGGGCTGTTCAAGCCCTGGACCTGGTTCAACCTCCAGCCCGGGCGATTCTTTAAACGCGTCCGTTAGCGGTGCCGGAATTCCGAAAGGCTGACCGCCCCGTCATGGTTCTGGTCCATCCGGGCGAAGGCCGCATCATCCGCCGGCACGGTGCGCGCCAGCGACGGAGCCGCAACTGCGCCCAGCGCCAGACCCGCGGCGGCCGCCGCCGCCATCTGCCACAGCCGCAAGCGGACGCGGCGGGAACCCGGGACCAGTTCCGCCTCTATGAAGCCCCGCACGGCCTCGCTGGCGGTCTGGCCGTCGTCACGGCAGCGCGCCATGAAGGCGGTCTTGGTCTGATGGGGCAGGCGGACCTCGAGGGTCTCGCTCTTCTTGGGGGGTCTCGGCGCTGTCATGCGCGGCATCCTGTTCGAACCGGACCCGATGAAACCGGGTCTCATGACCGTTCGCCAGTGAATAATCGGCAAGACGGCCTCAGCCGTACATGTCGCCCAGATAGACCCGGCGCACTTCCGGGTCGCGGATCACGTCCTCGGCCTTGCCCTCGAACAGCACGGCCCCGCCCGAGATGATCGAGGCGTGGTCGATGATTTCCAGGGTCTCGCGGACATTGTGGTCGGTGATCAGCACGCCGATGCCCTGGCCGGCCAGATAGCGGATCACCTGGCGGATGTCGGCGATGGCCAGGGGGTCGATGCCGGCGAAGGGTTCGTCCAGCAACATGAAGGACGGCTTGCCCGCCAGGGCCCGGGCGATCTCACATCTTCGGCGCTCACCGCCCGACAGACCCGAGGCCGGGGCGTGGCGCAGGTGGTCGATGCGCAGTTCCTCGAGCAGGCGACTGGTTTCCTCGGCGATGGCCGCCTTGCCGGTGTGGTGCAGTTCCACCACCGCCATCACATTGTGCTCGACCGTCATGCCGCGGAAGATCGAGGCCTCCTGCGCCAGATAACCCAGCCCCATGCGGGCGCGCTGGTACATCGGCTGGGCCGTGATGTCCTCGCCGTCCAGCCAGATCGAGCCGGTATCGGGCGGGATCAGGCCGGTGATCATGTAGAAACAGGTGGTCTTGCCGGCACCGTTGGGGCCCAGCAGGCCCGCCACCTCGCCGCGCTGGACGTGCAGGGAGACGTCGCGCACCACCTGCCGCTGCCCGAACGACTTGGCGATGTGCTCAACCCTCAGGCCCGTGGCGCGCGCGGGCGCGGCCGCCGGCTCGACCGGGGCCTCGATCACATTGAGGGCTGAGAGTTCCTTGCGCGCCAAAATCAGTCCGAGCCGGCGGCTCAGTTCCCGCTGTTCTGGGGATAGAAGACGCCGCGGATTCGCCCGTTGGACGTGCCCTCCATGCGGGCGGTCTCGGTGCGGGTGTTATAGACCAGCCGGCCACCGGTCAGGACGTTCTGGCCCTGGGTCAGGATCACGTCCCCGGTCACGACGACCTCGTTGCTGGCCAGGGTGTAGACCGCCCGGTCGCCCCGCATGGTCTGGTCGGGGGTGACGAAATAGACATTGCCGGACGCCTCGACCCGACGCAGGTCGCCCGCGGTGACGAAGCCGTTGATGGAGTCGGCCCGCAGACGGTTCTGGCCCTGCACGACTTCGGCCCGTCCCCGCAGGGCGAAGCCGGCGGGCGTATACTCGCCGGCGTCCGCGCCATAGGCCACCGCATCACCACTCGCGACCGGTGTCCCGGTCTGGGTCTGGGCACCGCCGGTCGCCGGTATGGCCGCCAGCGCCAGTGCCATGGCGGCTGTGGTCAGGATCTTGATCATGCTCATCTGTCCGAACCTGCCGGGTTGATGGTCCCGCGCACCTTGTTATCGCCTGCGCCCCTGAACACGACCCGCTCGCCCTGTTCATAGATCACATAGGACGAAGCGGTGATCGTTCCAAGCGGGCCGCTGCCCTGAACGCCCTTCGATCCGGTTACGATGCCGGTCGATGTGTCCACCACCGCCTCCGGCGTGACCAGGGTGAAGCCCGAGCCGCCGTCCGAGATCCGCACGTTCGGTCCGATGGTGACGGTCTTGCCCGCCTCGTTATAGGTGCCGCCGTCCGCCGTCAGGGTGGTGACCTTGCGGCCGCCGAGGTTGAGCCTCATCGCCGGGCCGATCAGCCGGAACTGGCCGGTCCGGGCGTCGCGCACCGCGCTCTTCGCCCCGATCATGAAACTGCGGCCCTCGGCGTCCTGGCCGTGGAACATGGCGCTGTCCAGACGGACCTCGCGGCTGGTCCCGGCCTTGCGCTCGACGCCCGACATCACGCTGCGCAGCACGATCCAGCTGAGGGTGCCGCCGGCCAGGACGATGATCGCGACCGGCAGGACGCGGCGCAGCAGCTTGACCCGCCGCGACCGGGCGCGAAACGCCTCGGCCGTCGCGGCGACACGCGCCTCGTCGGCCTGGTCCCGGATGTCGGCGGGCTCTGTCATCAGGTGTGCGCGAAGATGTCCGTCTCGTCCCAGCCCGCGAGGTCGAGGGCCGAACGGCTGGGCAGGAAGTCGAAACATTGACGGGCCAGTTCGGCGCGGCCCTCGCGGGCCAGCATCTCGTCCAGCTTCACCCTGGCCGCGTGCAGATAGAGGACGTCCGACGCCGCATACTCCAGCTGGGCGGGCGACAGCTCGGCCGCGCCCCAGTCGCTGGACTGCTGCGCCTTGGACAGGTCGACCCCGACCAGCTCGCGCACGACATCCTTGAGCCCGTGCCGGTCGGTATAGGTCCGGGCCAGTTTGGAGGCGATCTTGGTGCAATAGACCGGTCGCGTCTCGACCCCGAGATGCAGCTGGAACATGCCGATATCGAACCGGCCGAAATGGAACAGCTTGAGCACCTTCGGGTCGGTCAGCAGCCGCTTCAGGTTGGGACAGTCGTAGCCCGGCCGGGCCATGCGCACGACATGGGCGTCGCCGTCACCGGCCGACAGCTGGACCACGCACAGCGGATCGCGCCGGAAGCGCAGCCCCATGGTCTCGGAATCGATCGCGACCTCAGGGCCCAGATCCAGGCCGTTCGGCAGGTCGCCTTCGTGGAAATGGACGGTCATGCGCAACCCTTTCAGGTCTCAAGTAGCGTGGCGAGTGGCGAGTGGCGAGTGGCGAGTGACGAGCGGGCGGTCTGCAGCCAATGCGCCGGCCCTGCGCACCCCGTCATGATCCCCTTACTCGCCACTCGGGGAGGCCCAAAACACAAACGGCGCCGCACCGAAGCGCGACGCCGTCTGAAATAATGGTGCCCAGGAAAGGACTCGAACCTTCACGACCTTTCGGTCACTGGCACCTGAAGCCAGCGCGTCTACCAATTCCGCCACCTGGGCCCAGACGTCTCGGCACTCGCGTGCTTGTTCGTCCGGAAGGCGCGGACCCTTAAGGCAGCCCCCCCAGCGGGTCAACAGGCATTTGTCGGCTTTGCGTTGCGAGGCCCGCGGCCATCGTCTAATCCCGGCCCGGCGCGAGCTGTGCCGCCGCGCGCCGCCGCCTGTTGGAGTCTCTGTCATGAGCGAAGTCGCCCCCGGCCTGGTTACCGTTTTCGGCGGCTCAGGCTTCGTCGGCAGCCAGCTGGTGCGCGCCCTGGCCAAACGGGGCTGGCGGGTCCGTGTCGCGGTGCGCCGCCCCGATCGCGCCTGGAAGCTGCAGACCTCGGGCACGGTGGGCCAGATCCAGGCCGTACGCTGCGACGCGACCCGGCCTGAGGACGTCGCCGCCGCCCTGCACGGTGCCGACGCCGCCATCAATCTGATCGGCATCCTGTACGAATCAGGCCGCCGCAGCTTCCACGCGATGCACGTCGGGACGTCACGCAACATTGCCGAGGCCGCCGCCGCGGCCGGCGTCAAACGGCTGGTCCAGGTTTCGGCCATCGGCGCGAGCCCCGAAGGCCCGTCCGACTACGCCCTGTCCAAGGCCGCGGCCGAAATGGCGGTGCGCGAGGTCGTGCCGGACGCCGTGGTGATCCGTCCGTCGATCGTCTTCGGGGCCGGCGATGACTTCCTCAATCGCTTTGCCCGGATGGCCCAGATTGCGCCGTTCCTGCCGCTCATCGGCGGCGGCCAGACGAAATTCCAGCCGGTCTATGTGGGTGACGTCGCCGAGGCCATCGCCCGCGCGGCCGTCCTGCCCGAGGCGGCGGGCCGTACCTTCGAGCTGGGCGGGCCGGCGATCATGACCTTCGAGGCGGTCCTGAAGCTGATCCTGCGCGAGACCTACCGTTCGAACGCCCTGATCCCGCTGCCCTTCTTCGCGGCACGCGCCATCGGCTCCCTGGCCCAGATGACGGCCATGGTCGGGATCGCGCCCGTTCTGACCTACGACCAGGTGGTGTCCCTGCAGTCCGACAATGTCGTCGCCGAGGGGGCCGAGGGTCTGGCCGAACTGGGCATCCAGCCGACCGGGGTGGAGGCCATCGTCCCCTCCTATCTGTGGCGCTATCGCCGCGGCGGACAGTTCGCCGACGCAGCGGCCGGCTGACCCTTCAGCCGTAGGCCCAGATCGCGATCAGCCCGACGAACCCGACCACGATCCGCCATATCGAGAACGGCGCGAAGCCGTAGCGACCGACGAAATCCACCAGGAAGCGGACCACGAACAGGCCGCTGATGAAGGAGACGACGAAGCCGATGGCGATCAGGCCGGCGACGTCGCCGGTGATCAGGTCGCGGCTCTCCCAGAAGTCCAGGGCGAAGGCACCGACCATGGTCGGGATGGCCAGGAAGAAGGAAAACTCGGCCGCCGCCTTCTTGTCGACGCCCAGCAGCAGGCCACCGACGATGGTCGCGCCGCTGCGCGAGACGCCGGGAATGATCGACAGGCACTGCCACACGCCGACGCCGATCGCCGTCTTCCACGACAGCGTCATCGCATCCTCGGCCAGGTCGCGCTGTTCCAGGGTGACGACCCCGTCCCTGACCCTTCGCCGCAGCCCCATCGTCCCCGCGTCGGACCAGCGTTCCAGCACGATCAGGGCCACACCACCGACGATCAGGCTGATGCAGACGATGGTGGTATTGAACAGGACGTCCTTGATGAAGTCGTGCAGCAGCAGGCCCAGAACGGCGGACGGCAGGAAGGCCAGCAGCACCGAAATGGCAAAGCGCCGCGCGGCCGGATCCTTGCCCGGCAGACCCAGAAGCACCTTCCAGAGCCGGACGAAATAGACCGCGACCACCGCCAGGATGGCCCCCAGCTGGATCATGACGATGAAGGTGTTCCAGGGTTCGTCGGCCAGACCCAGCGCCTGTTTGGCCAGCAGCAGATGGCCAGTGGACGACACCGGAATGAACTCGGTCAGTCCTTCGACTAGGCCGAGAAGAATCGCCGCCAACCAGTCCGCCATGAACGCCCCGTCAAACTCGATATGGGCGATCAGTGCGCGCCCGGTTCGGGACCCACATAGCGCAGGCGCGCGCGGATAGGCGAGCCGTTCGTCGCCTGATCCAGCGCATGGCCCAGCAGACCCGCCAGACGACCCAGGAGGAACAGGTCAGCGGCCCCGTCCCGCGGCAATTCCAGCCGCCGCGCGATCACGGCGAGGGCGAGCGTGAAATTCGCCTGCCGACCCGTCGCCGCTTCGCCCTCCTGCACCGCGCGCGCCAGATCCGCCGGCAGGTCGGCGGAGGCCAGAAGGGCGGCGGCGCGGGGATCACCGGCCGGGTAATCATCCTGGGCATCGAACCCGACGAGCCGCCCCATCTCCTGGGCCCGACGCGCGGCGTCGACCGCCTGACGCCGCACCGCGACGATCCAGTCCGAGGCGCGCGCCAGCTCGGCCATCATCGGCGAGCCGGCCAGGGTCACAAGTCCGGCCATGGCCGCCCCCGCCGGTGCCGCGCCCCCGTCGGCCGCAGCCCGCGTGGCCAGGACGGCCGGATTGATCTCGTGATCGGCAGACAGGACCAACGCCCTTCGAATGAGATGGGCGTCCCGCTCCGGTGTCTTCCAGCTGCGCGCCAGCCTCTGGTGCAGGAACAGACGCGGTCCCGAGCCGACGGCGGCGTCGACCGCCTCGTCCAGCACGCGGGCGCATTCCAGCCGCAGCTCTTCGACCGGGCGCGGCCGGGGATCGGCATCCTCTTCCGCACGCCGGGCCAGGGCCGCGAACAGGCGCGCGCGGATCGACCCGCCGGGCACAGCGCCGACCCGCGGCCGGACCTCGGCGAAGGGATTGGTCGCCCGCGCGTCCCAAAGGCGCCGCGCGACATCCTCAAGGGTCGCGGAGTCCGCCAGCTGGACCGCGTCCATCCCGCGGTAGAACAGCCGCCCGCCGGCGATCACGGTCAGGGACGAGCAGACATCGGCCTCTCCGCGCGACGCGCCGCCGGGCATGCGGCGATAGACGGCCGTATCAGCGGCATCGACGACATCGCCGCTCAGACGGGCGATGTCATGGGCGGCGTAGAGGCTGCGACGGGAATCCTCAGGGTCGGGCCTGGCCGCGATCCGGCCACGGCTGACATAGGCATAGAGCGTCTGTGACTTGACCCCGAGCCGGGCCAGGGCCTCGCTTCGCCCGATCCAGTGGGCCGTGTCCGTCATGTGCACGCCAGCCTCCCTGATGCCTCGACCCTGCGGAGTCCATCGGCACCCAAGGATGCGGCTCTTTCGTGACGATGACCCTAACGCCGTCGACAGGCGCGCGGCGCGCGATCCCTTTGGACGCACCCGCCCCCCGGCCCTTGGCAGGGACACGCCTTTCCGCGACAAGACGGCGATGACCTCGCCCGCCCCGATCAACCAGGCCGCCAGCGCGCTTGAAGACTCACATTCGGCGACCCGGGCCATCACCCGGCTGTCGGTCGGCGTGGCCGTCGTGCTGATCGCGCTCAAGGCCTTCGCCCTCGGGGCTTCGGGGTCCGTGTCGATCCTCGCCTCGCTGGCGGACTCGGCACTCGATCTGGTCGCTTCCCTCGGCGTCTTCTTCGCCGTGCGCTGGGCCGCCGCCCCGCCCGATGAGGATCACCGCCACGGCCACGGCAAGGGCGAGGCCCTGGCCGCCATGGTGCAGGCCGGCCTGGTGTTCGCCTCGGCCCTGTTCGTCGGCTGGGAAGCCCTGCAGCGCCTCTTCGATCCCCGGCCGGTCACCTCGGGCTACTGGGGCGTGCTCGTAATCCTGATCTCGATCGCCCTGACCGGCTGGCTGGTCTGGATGCAGGGCCGCGCCATCAGGCGCAGCGGTTCAATGGCGGTGAAGGCAGATCGGGCCCACTACACCTCCGATCTGGCGGCCAATGTCGTGGTCCTGATCGGGGTGATCTCCGGCACCTTCCTGTCGGCACCCGGGCTGGACGCCGCCGCCGGTCTGGTCCTGGCGGTCTGGCTGTTCTGGGGCGCGCTGGGGATGTTGAAAGCCTCCGCCGATCACCTGGTCGACAAGGCCCTGCCCGAAAGCGACCGCATCGCCATGACCACGGCCGTGCTCGCGGATTCGCGGATTTCCGGCGTGCACCAGCTCAGAACGCGCATGGCCGGCTCGGTCATCATGATCCAGATGCACGTCGACCTGGATCCGAACCTGACGCTCGAAGCGGCCCACACGATCCTTGTCGAGGCTGAAAACCGGCTGCTGGCGGGCTGGCCCCGGGCGGACATCCTGATCCATCCCGACCCGCGCGGTCGCGCCGAAATCCACGGCGGCGTCTTCGCCGAGACCCCCGCCGAAGCGGGCCCGACGACATCCACCCCGATCGCGAAAGCGAGGAAAGGCCCCTGGGCCTGAGTGTGGCTAACGCGGGCTTAACGCCCTCGTGCGCATGAACAGCCCATGTCGGCCTGCGTCCTGTATCATTTCGCCTTCGATCCGGGCTCCCGCACCGCGCGCCTGGCGCTGGGCGAAGCGAAGCAAGCCTTCACCGAGACCCTCGTCCGGCCGTGGGAGGCCGACTGCCCTGTTGCGGGTCTGAATCCGTCCGGCATGCCTCCGGTCTTGCGTGTGACCGGGGACAGCCGGTCCCTGACCCTGTGCGAGCCCGCCGCCATCCTGGGCTGGCTGGAGGACGCTTCGCGCGAACCCTTCCTGATGCCGGCCGATCCCGGCGAGCGCGCCGAGACACGCCGACTGGTGGCCTGGTTCGACCGTCGCTTCACCGATGAGGTCAATGCCGTGCTCTTGCACGAACGGATGGAGAAACCCCTGCTGCGTCTTGGCTCGCCCGACGCCCGCGCCCTGCGCGCCGGCCGCGAGGCCCTGAGATCGCACCTCGCCATGCTGGAAGACCTGCTGGCGAACCGGGATGCGCTGGCCGGACGCCGGATCAGCCAGGCAGATTTCGTCGCCGCCGCCCATCTGTCCGTGCTGGACTATTTTGGCGAAGTCCCGTGGGCCAGCTGGCCGGGACTGAAGACCTGGTACATGAAGCTGAAATCCCGGCCCTGTTTCCGCCCCCTGCTGACCGACCGCTTCCCCGGGGTCGCCGGCTCGGCCTGGTACGCCGATCTGGATTTCTGAAACCCGCCTCCGCGCTCGCCAGCGCCGACGGGGTGTGGGAGAGGCAGTCCATGCCGGTCGATGTCCGTCCCTTCATCCGCGAGCGCGCCGCCGAACTGGGTTTCGACGCCTGCCGCTTCGCCTCGGCCTCCGAGCCGTGGGACGCGGGTGAGCGACTGGCGCATTTCGTCGAGGCGGGCCGCCACGGCGAGATGGGCTGGATGGAGACGACGCTGGAGCGCCGCGCCCACCCCACCGCCATGTGGGACAAGGCCCGAACCGCCATCGTCCTCGGCCTCAACTACGGCCCCGGGACAGACCCCCTGCCCGGGATGGCCGATGCGTCCGCCGGCTACATCTCGGTCTATGCGCGGGGCGACGATTATCACGAGGTCATCAAGGGCCGGCTGAAGACACTGGCGGGACAGGTCGCGGCGCGCACCGGCGGCGAGGTCAAGGTCTTCGTCGACACCGCACCCCTGATGGAAAAACCGCTGGCCCAGCGTGCGGGCCTCGGCTGGCAGGGCAAACACACCAATCTGCTGAGCCGCGACCATGGCAACTGGCTGTTCCTCGGGGTCATCCTGTCCGCGGCCGACCTGGAGCCCGACCCGCCCGAGGGCGAACATTGCGGCACCTGCACCGCATGTCTGGACGTCTGTCCGACCAAGGCCTTCCCGGCCCCGTTCCAGCTCGATGCGCGGCGCTGCCTGTCCTATCTGACCATCGAATTCGCCGGTCCCTGGCCGGTCGAGTTCCGGGCGGCCACCGGCAGCCGGATCTATGGCTGCGACGACTGTCTGGCGGTCTGCCCGTGGAACAAGTTCGCTGCCGCCTCGAAAGAGGCGCGCGTCCAGGCGCGTGAAGGCCTGGTCTCGCCCCGTCTGGCCGATCTGGCCGCCCTGGACGACGCGGCCTTCCGGACCCTGTTTTCGAAAAGCGCCGTCAAGCGGATCGGTCGCGACCGCTTCATCCGCAACGTCCTCTACGCCATCGGCAACAGCGCCGACGCGGCGTTGATCCCGGTGGCGGAACGTCTGCTGGACGACCCGAATGCTGTCGTGCGCGACGCGGCGGAATGGGCGGTTCAGCAGCTCCGGTCTGCCCCCTAGCCCATCCCGATCTGACCGCCGCGCTCGCCGCCCGGAGCCTTGGCGATGTCCAGCAGTTTGATGCGGAACACCATCACCGCATTGGACGGAATGCCCGGGCGGCCCTGTTCGCCGTAACCTTGCGCCGGCGGCACATAGACGACCCATTCGTCACCGACCCGCATCTGCTGCAGCGCCTCGGTCCAGCCCGGCACCACATCCGAGACCGTGAAGACCGCCGGCTGGCCCGACTGGAACGAGCTGTCGAACACCGTCCCGTCCGTCAGCGTGCCTTCATAGTCCACGCGGACAAGATCGTTGCGATCGGGCCGCTCTCCGCCGGGAGGACCGGACCGGACCACCTTGTACTGGACGCCGGACGGCAGGGACTTGACCCCGTCAGCCTTGGCGTTCGAGGTCATGAAGAACTCGGACGCCCGCAGATTCTGCGCTGCGTTCTCGTCCGGCGCGGCCGGTTCGCGATTGCAGGCGGCCAGCGGCCCGGCGAGAATCGCCATCATCGCCAGCGCCGAGGCACCCCTAGCCCATCCGTAATTCATATCCCGCCTCTTCCAGTCCAGACCTGATTTCGTCCGCGTGATCCGTGCCACGCGTCTCGACCATGATGTCGAATTCCGCGCCCTTGGCCGGCACGTCGAGCGCCAGCCGGTTGTGCACCACGTCGATAATATTGCCGCCCAGGCCGCCGATCACGGCGCTCATCTTGGACAGCATGCCCGGCCGGTCGTCGCCGAGGATGCGATAGACGATCATCTTCTTCTCGCGCACCAGTTCGCGGTTCAGGACCACGGCCAGCATCCGCGCGTCGATATTGCCGCCGCACAGGACCAGCCCGACCTTCATGCCGCGGAAACGGTCAGGATACGCCAGAAGCGCGGCCAGCCCGCCCGCCCCAGCGCCCTCGGCGACGGTCTTCTCCAGCGTGGCATAATAGGCCACGGCGGTCTCGAAATGCGCCTCTTCGCAGACCAGCACATCCTCGACCAACGGATCGGCGAGGGCAAAGGGGATGTCGCCCACAGCCTTGATGGCGATCCCCTCGGCGATGGTCTGGCCGCCGCATCTGGCGACCTCGCCCCGGCGTCTGGCGGCGAACGAGGGGTACATGGCCGCCTCGACGCCGAAGATGCGGATGTCCGGCTTCATCGCCTTCGCCGCGACCGAACAGCCTGCAATCAGCCCGCCGCCGCCGATGGGAATGATCAGGGCGTCGAGGTCCGGCGCGTCTTCAAGGAACTCGACCGCGCAGACGCCCTGACCGGTGACGATGCCCTCATCGTCGAAAGCCGAAACGAAAACATAGCCGTGTTCTTCGCGCAGCCGGTGCGCCTCCTCGGTCGAGCCGGTGAAGTCCAGACCCTTGATCACCACCGTCGCGCCGTGCGCCCGGGTGCCGTCCGCCTTGGTGAAGGGTGTGCCCTCGGGCATGACGATGGTCACCGGCACGCCGAGCCGCGCCCCGTGATAGGCCAGGGCCTGGGCGTGGTTGCCGGCGCTGGCCGCCACCACGCCGCGTTTGCGCTCAGCGGGCGTGAGCTGCAGCAGCCGGTTCAGGGCACCGCGCTCCTTGAAGCTGCCGGTGAAATGCAGATTGTCGAACTTGACCCAGACCTCGGTGCCGGTCAGCTGCGACAGCCGGCGCGAATGCCGCACGGGCGTCCGGTCCACCTGGCCGGCAATGCGCTTCTGCGCCGCCAGAATATCGTCGAATGTGACTGTCATGAGCGGTCCCTATACCCGGTCTGTGCCGGGTTGATGCGCGCTTTTGGCCCACAGCCGAACGCCTCGCAACCTTGACCTTATCGCGGCGTTCAGCGTCTGATCGCGCTGTTCGACCCGCGAGCCTACGGAGAGAGCCATGTCTGCCCGCCACCTGATCGCCATCGCCGCCGTGGCCGCCTCGCTGGCGGCCTGCGAGACCGTCGCCCCGGGCGGCTATGGCCCCGGCCCCTCGCCGAGCGCCTTCCGCGCGGACGATTTCGCCTGGTCCGCCCGTCCGGGCCGCGCGTCGATCGACGGCCGCGTCGTCTACCGGAGAGAAGGCCAGGCCTTCGCCTGCACCGGTTCGGTCGCCCTGACGCCCGACACACCCTACACGCGCGCCCGCTTCCAGACCCTGTATGGCTCGACCGACCGCGCCGCGATTCCCGAGGCCGTCGTGCGCGCCCGCACCGTCGCGGATCCCAACGCCGACTACCGCTCCTTCGTCCGCCAGGAGACCTGCCAGGACAACCGCTTCCAGTTCTCGGGTCTGCCCGACGGAAACTGGTTTGTCATCGCTCCGGTCAGCGCCGGCGGCGATCGCGTCGTGCTGATGCAGCGCGTCTCCACCCGCGGGGGCCGCGTCTCCGTCACCCTCTAGCCCACCTGTAACCGTCGTCTTTGGGGCCGCGTACCTGGCCGCTTCGGAGAGTTAACCATGCGCCGCCTCACCCTGCTCATCTCCGCCGGTCTGGCCCTCGCCGCCGCGCCGGCCGCGGCCCAGTCGTGGGGAGGAACCTATGACGGCGGCTACAGCTACAGCGGCTCCGGCAGCCGTGGTTCCCATGGCCTGACCCATAGCAGCGGCGGGAACGCCGTGCCGTCGAGCTTTGACTGGCGCAGCCAGCTGGACCGGCCGGGCGACTACCGTTGCGACGCCTTCTGGGACGCCAGCCGAAGCGATTGCGGCGAACGCTGGCGCGACCAGCGCGCCCGCGTCAGCCCCGAGGCCCGCCGGGACTATCGCCAGCTCGCCGGGTACGGGCGGGAGGGCTACGGCCACGACCGGTACGGGCATGACGGCGGCCATGGTCGCTACAGCTATTCGAGCCGCGGCCGCGGCTACGGATCCGCCTATGGCCAGGCCACCGACCATACCCGGGGCGGAGCGGCCTGGTACGGAGCCTATGGTCGGCCCGACCTGGTCTATCCCGCCGGAGGCCACAGCTATGGATCGAGCGGCTCTTATGGCAACCGTGCCGACTGGTGCCGGGCCACCTACCGGTCCTACAATCCCTATACGGGCTTCTACCGGGCCTACAGCGGCCGGCTGATCTACTGCGGCTGATCCGCCACCGGATGACAGGTTATCCGATCACGGAACAGTGGGTGACCGGCGTTCGCCATTGTTTCGCCTTGTCCGGGCCGCTTCGGTCTTGCGAACCCGCAAGGGGCGGTGGATCAGGGAGCGCGTTCATGTCCCAGCACAATATTTCAGGCTCGGAAGTCTTCGGGCCCAAGCCCGGTGTGATGCTGAGGTCGGTCAAGACCTCGGGCCTGCGCCGCAAGCGCGCCGCCCGCACCTGGGCGGCCTTCATCGCCGGCGCGGTCGTGGCCGTCGCGGGCGGAGCCATCGCCATGGCCGCCGTGTTCGGCTCGACGCTGTTCGGCTAGGACCACGCGCTCTCCCTCCCCTTCATGGGGAGGGTGGTCGCGCAGCGACCGGGTGGGGAACGCCAGTCCCGCACCGACCGCGAACGGCTTGGCAATTCCCCACCCTGTCGGCGCTGCGCGCCGACATCCCTCCCCACAAGGGGGAGGGAGAAAATCAACTACGCCAGCCACACCATCCGCCGCGACAGCGCCTCGGCGTCCCGCGCGCGGCTGAAGCCCTTGCGGACCTCGCCTGTGTAGAGGAAGCCGGCCTTTTCCAGCACCCGGCCCGAAGCCGGATTGTCGCTGAAATGCCCGGCCATGAGCGCCCGGCGCTTCCAGGCCTTCGATGCCCAGATCGTGGCGGCCTGGAGCGCCTCGGTCGCATAACCCCGGCCCCAGAAAGGCCGCGCGATCCAGTAGCCGATCTCGGGTGCCGGATCCCTGTCCTCGAACAGGCCGATCACCCCCACAGGACCGTGATCCTCATGCTCGATCAGAAAGGTGCGCGCACGGGCGGGGTCCTGCCCCGCCACCTGCAGCACAAAGGCCTCGGCGTCGTCGACCCCGAACGGGTGCGGCATACGCAGGGTCATGCGCGCCACGTCCAGGTCGTTGGCGAGGGTCGCCAGACGGCTGATGTCCTGGGCCCCCGGGCTGCGCAGGGACAGGCGACGCGTCTCGACGACGGGAGAGGGTTCAATCACGCACATGACACGGGCCTCGTTCGATCTGCCGCCTCCTTGGAGGGCTCGGACGGCTTCGAGGCGGGGAAAACGAAAACGGGGAGCCTGGTGATCCAGACTCCCCGCGGAAATAATTCCCTGGTCCGGATCGCGGCTCTCGAGCCTTGCGCGATCCGGGTTTCAATCGGTTTTCGCGCTACTCGGCGGCCATCGGCATTTCGGTGGCGGTCGGAAGAATCGACACGTAGCAGCGGCCGTTCGCCTTCTTGGTGAACTTCACGGCACCGTGCGCGGTGGCGAACAGCGTGTGGTCACGACCCAGGCCGACATTGTCGCCCGGGTGGAAGGTGGTGCCGCGCTGACGCACGAGGATGTTGCCGGCCAGCACGGATTCGCCGCCGTATTTCTTCACGCCGAGGCGCTTCGACTCGGAGTCGCGACCGTTACGCGACGAACCACCGGATTTTTTGTGAGCCATAGGTCTGCTCCCTGTCTCTAACTGTTCTTAAGCTTCGTCGGTGGAGGCGGGCTTGGCCTTGGGCGCAGCCTTCTTGGCGGCGGCCGGCTTTTCAGCGGCTGCAGCCTTCGGAGCGGCGGCGGCCTTGGGGGCCTTGGCCGGCTTGGCGTCGGTTTCCTCGGTGCGCGGGGCAAGGCCACGAGCGCGAAGGTTCATCTCGGCCTTGGTCATCAGCGAGGTCTCGCCGTCCCACTTGGCCTTCTCGCCGGCACCGTCGATGCCGGTGATGCGAAGGACGGTTTCCATCTGGCGATGACCGTTCGTCCGGCGATAGCCCTGACGACGGGTCTTCTTGAAGATCTTGATCTTCTCGCCCTTGCGGGTCTCGACCAGGGTCGCGGCGACCGCGGCACCCGCGATCATCGGAGCGCCCAGGGTCACGCCCTTTTCGCCGCCCAGCATCAGCACGTCGCCGAACGACACGTCGGAGCCGACATCGCCGTCGAGCTTCTCGACCACAATGACGTCGCCCGGCTGAACCCGGTACTGTTTGCCGCCGGTCTTGATCACCGCGTACATGTTGAAGCCTCAGCGAAACGCAAAAAGAATAAGCCCGACGGGGGACCCCCTCGGGCGAAGAGCGGCGACATAGACGCAGAGGGGTGTCCGAGTCAACGCGATTTGCCTGAAAAACAGCGCCCGCGCGGTCCTCAAAGACCTTGCCACCCGCCCCGCCGAGGCTTCAACCGGCCTGCTTCCGGGAGAAACGTCCATGTCGATCGGCCTTCTGGCCACGGTCGCCCCGTCCGGTGTCGTCCTGCCCATTGTCGCCCTTTCGGCCGCCAGCCGCCACCGCCACGGGCAGACCGCTGGCGTTCATCAGACAGCCCCCCGCCCCCACAGACGAGGATTTGCTCTCGACTGTTATAAAGTAACAGGCTATGGGGGCAGGAATGACGCCGTCCGACTTCGAGCAGCCCGTGATCCTGTCGCTTCTGGGCGCGGGCTTTGTGACGGCCTTCCTGCATGCGGCGCTGCCGACCCACTGGCTGCCGTTCGTGCTGGTCGGGCGGGCGCAGCGCTGGACCCTGTCCCGGATGCTGGGGGCCGTGACCGCAGCCGGCCTGGCGCACATCGTCACCACGGCCGTCGTCGGTGGCCTCGTCGTCGCCGCCGGCCTGGCCGTGGACCAGTGGATCTCGGGCCTGTTGCCGCATCTGGCCGCCGTGCTGCTGCTCCTGTTCGGCACCTTCTATCTGAGCCGGGCCCTGATCCGACGCCCCGTGCCCGCGGGCGGGCCACCGCTGGAGCTGGCCGAGCCGACCGTGTCCCATGCCGCCGCCTTCTGGGGTCTGGTGGCCATGATGGCCGTGTCGCCCGGCGAGGTGCTGCTGCCCATCTATCTGTCCCAGGCCGAGGAAGGTCTGGCGGTCCTCGCCGCCCTGACCGTCGCCTTCGCCCTCGGCACCGTCGGCGGCATGGCCGTCTTCACCCTTCTGGCCCGCGCAGGCTGGTCGGTGCTGCGGCTGGAACGCTGGGCCCGCTACGAAGGCGCGGTGCTGGGCGGGGCCCTGATCGTGATCGGTCTTCTTGTTCTGACCCACCAGCACTAAGACGGGCCCATGACGCACGCCCATCACGACCACGATCATTCGCATGATCATGCGCACGAGCACGCCCCGGATCACAGCCACGGCGGCCACCATCACGGGCCGGTCGACACCGGAGACTGGCGCTACGCCGTCGGCCTGGTCGTCAACCTGGCCTTCGTGGGCATCGAGTTCGGGGCCGGACTGTTCAGTGGTTCGACCGCCCTCATGGCCGACGCGGGCCACAACATGTCGGACGTCCTGGGTCTGGCCATGGCCGGCGGCGCGGCCTGGCTGGCGCGGCGGGCCAGCGGGTCGCAGAACACCTATGGCTACGGCAAGGCCACCGTCCTGGCGGCCCTCGCCAACGCCCTGCTGCTGATCTTCGCCTGCGGTGCCATCGCCTTCGAGGCCGTGCGTCGTCTGGCCGAGCCCGCCCCGGTGATGAGCAGTCTGGTCATGGTCGTCGCGGCCATCGGATTCGTCATCAACCTGGGCACCGCCCTGATGTTCATGCGGGACCAGCACAGCGACCTGAACGCCAAGGGCGCCTATCTGCATATGATGGCCGACGCCGCCGTCTCGATCGGCGTGGTGATCTCCGGCGGGGTCATCTGGATGACGGGCTGGTCGATTCTGGACCCGCTGGTCAGTCTCGGCATCGTCGTGGTGATCCTGCTGGGCACCTGGGGGCTGCTGAAGGACTCTGTCAACCTGGCGCTGGACGCGGCCCCGCGCGGCACCGACGTCGAGGCCATCCGCGCCGCCTTCCTGTCGTTGCCCGGCGTCAGCGCCGTACACGATCTGCACGTCTGGGGCCTGTCGACCACCGAGACGGCCCTGACCGCCCACCTGTGTCACGACCGGCCCGACGCCTCGGCCCTGCTGACGGAGGCGCAGGCCATGGCGCGCCGCCGCTTCAGGATCAGCCATACCACCCTGCAGCTCGAGTCCGCCCCCCTGCCCGACTGCCCGACCTGTTGACCCCTTCCCATCCGGCGTCGCAGCCGCCATCTAGCCGCCCATGACCGACACAGCTTCCGGCAAGATCCCCGTCACCGTCCTCACCGGCTACCTCGGTGCCGGCAAGACCACCCTGCTGAACCGCATCCTCACCGAGGATCACGGCAAGCGCTACGCCGTCATCGTCAACGAGTTCGGCGAGATCGGCATCGACAATGACCTGGTCGTCGGGGCCGACGAGGACGTGTTCGAGATGAACAACGGCTGCGTCTGCTGCACCGTGCGCGGCGACCTGATCCGCGTGGTCGCCGGGCTGATGAAGCGCCAGCGTCCGGGCAAGCCCGCCTTCGACGCCATCATTGTCGAGACCACCGGCCTGGCCGACCCCGGCCCGGTGGCCCAGACCTTCTTCGTCGACGAGGACGTCAAGGCGAAGACCGAGCTGGACAGCGTCACGACCCTGGTCGACGCCAAACACGTCATGGCCCGGCTGGACGATTCAAAAGAAGCCCGCGAACAGGTCGCCTTCGCCGACCGCATCATCCTCAACAAGACCGATCTCGTCACCGAGGCCGAGCTGGTCGAGGTCGAGCGCCGTCTGCGCAAGCTCAACCCGCTGGCCCCGATCACCCGCGCCCAGCGCGCCAACGTTCCGCTGGACCAGGTGCTGGGCCTCGGCGGCTTTGACCTGGGGCGGATCCTCAACCTCAATCCCGAGTTCGCCAATCCGGCCCATGGCGAGCACGGCCACGTCCACGACGAGCACTGTGGCCACGACCACCACGATCACGACCATGATCACGCGCATCACGACCACGACCATCAGCACGGTGCCCCGTCTTCAGGCGCGAGGGGCCATGCCCACGAGGACGACATCAAGGGCATTTCCCTGTCGCTCGAGCGGCCGATGGACGGGACGAAATTCACCGCCTGGCTGGACCGTCTTCTGGGCGAGCAGGGCCAGAACATCCTGCGCGCCAAGGGCATCATCGACGTCCACGGCGAGGATCGCCGCCTCGTCTTCCAGGCCGTGCACATGATCCTCGAGGGCGACCTGCAGAAGCCCTGGGGCGAGACCGAGCGCCGCTGGTCCCGCGCCGTCTTCATCGGTCGCGATCTGGACGAAGCTGCGATCCGGGCCGGGTTCGAGGCCTGCGCGGCCTGATGCCCCGCTCCGCTCATCCCGGCGAAAGCCGGGACCCAATGCTTTCGTGAGACGCCGGTGCGCAGGATCAACGTCGAGGCTGACTCGGTGATACCTATCGCCCACAGGACTGGGTCCCGGCTTTCGCCGGGATGAGCGGATTGAAATTGATGCCCACCTTCACCTTCGACGCCCAGGTCACCGCCATCGTCTTTGACGGCACGGGTGCGATCTTCGCCTTTGGCGACGGTTCGGTCCGGTTCGAGGACGGCGCGTTCAGCGCCGCCCATGACGGGGCCATCCTGTGCGCCGTCTCCCATCCATCCGGTGACGGCGTGCTGACCGGCGGCGGCGACGGCCGGCTGATCTGGCATCGGCGCGGCGAGGCCGGCGTGCTGGCCACCGCAAAGGGTCAGTGGATCGACGCCGTCGACGCCTCGGCCGAAAGCGGCCTGATCGCCTTCTCGGCCGGCAAGACCCTGTCGGTGATCGACGCGAAGGACGCGGGCTTCCGCCGCGACTTCCAGCATGAGCGCACCGTCTCGGGCGTGGCCTTCGAGCCGAAGGGCCGACGGATCGCCACCTCGACCTACGGCGGGGCGGCCCTGTGGTTCGCGCGTATCGCGCAGCAGAAGCCGACCCTGCTGAAATGGGCCGGCTCGCACACCGCCGTGACCTTTTCCCCGGACGGAGCCTTCGTCGTCACCGCCATGCAGGACGCCCAGCTGCACGGCTGGCGGCTGAAGGATGCCAAGGACATGCGGATGGGCGGCTATCCGTCCAGGGTGAAGGCCATGAGCTTCCTGTCCAACGGCCAGTTGCTCGCCACGTCGGGCGCGCAGGGGGCGGTGTTGTGGCCCTTCGTCGGTTCCAACGGCCCGATGGGCCGCGAGGCAACCGAGATCGGCTTCGACGAGGGCAGCCTGGTCGCCCTGGTCGCCTCGCAGCCGAAGCACGGCCTTCTGGCCGCGGGCCTCAATGACGGCCGCGTCTGGCTGGCCGATCCTGCCGGTCAGGGCCTGGATTTCCTCAAGGCCGAGCGCGGCGCGCCGATCACCGCCCTGGCCATGAGCGCCGACGCCACGCGCGTCGCCTGGGCGGACGAGGACGGCAACGCCGGCGTCGCCACCGCGTGAGCGCTTGCCAAGCCGCCGTCCCTCGCGCCACCATCCCCCCATGTCGGGGCTGACCAAGACCACGAAGACGGGCCGGCCGCTGCTGACCCTGTTCCTGCTGCTGCTCCTGCTGGGGTCCGGCGGCCTCGTGCTGCAGCGGTTCCTGCCCGTACCCGCGACCTTTCTGATGGCCACCCGCCTGATCGAGGGCGAAGGCTGGGACTACCGCTGGCGCTCGCTCGACCGGATCTCACCGCGTCTGGTCGAGGCCGTGATCGCCTCGGAGGACTCGACCTTCTGCGCCCACCGCGGGTTCGACATGGAAGCCATCGAACGCGCGCTGAAGGCCAATGCCCGATCGGAAAAACGCGGCAGCGGGCGGATCCGCGGCGGCTCGACCATCAGCCAGCAGACGGCCAAGAACGCCTTCCTCTGGCCGGGCCGCGACTGGATCCGCAAGGGGCTGGAGGCCGGCTACACCGTCGCCATCGAGACCGTCTGGGGCAAGCGGCGGATCATGGAGGTCTATCTCAACGTCGCCGAATGGGCCCCGGGCGTCTATGGGGCCGAAGCGGCCTCGCAGCACTGGTTCGGCAAGTCGGCGGATGACCTGAGCGCCCGCGAGGCCGCGCGTCTGGCCGCCATCCTGCCCTCCCCGCGTCGCTACAGCGCCTCCTCGCCCGGCCCCTATGTCCGCCGCCGCACGTCGCGCATCCAGGCCGCCATGGGCACGGTGCGAAACCAGGGTCTGGCGTCCTGCGTTCTGGGCTGAAAGCCACGCTTGACGGCGTCGCCCGGGTCCCGTCCTCTGCCGCCCGAACGACGCGGGCGAACCGCGCGAGGAGGAAGCTCATGAAACGCACCCTGATGTCCGCCGCCGCCGTCTGCGCCCTCGCTGCCGTGACAGGCTGCGCCTCAACCGACGCCATGGGCGGGTCCGGAACGACGCCGGGGGCGGTTTCGGAGTCTGCTATGGCCCCGCCTGTCACGGCGGAAACGGCCACGGCCTTCGTCGCCGACGCCGAGACCCGGCTCGCCGCCCTCAGCGAGGAGGCCGCCCGCATCCAGTGGACCCGCGCCACCAACATCACCCACGACACCATGTGGCTGGAGAGCCGGGTCAACGCCGAATACACCGAGCTGCAGGTCGAGCTGGCCAACGGCGCGGCGGCGTTCAACGACGTTCAGGTTCCCGACGACGTCCGCCGCAAGCTCAACCTGTTGCGCCTCGGCATCGTCCTGCCCGCCCCCAACCGCCCCGGCGCGGCCGGCGAACTGGCCGAGATCACCACCCGGCTCGACTCGACCTATTCGGTCGGCAAGTTCGAATACCAGGGCCGTCAGATCACCCTTGATGAGGCTTCCGCCCTGCTGGCCACGACCCGCGATCCGGCCGAGGCCCGGGCCCTGTACGAGGGCTGGCGGACGATCTCGCCGGTCATGGCCCCCGACTACGCCCGCATGGTCGCCATCGCCAACGAGGGCGCGACCGAGCTCGGCTTCGCCGACACAGGGGCCATGTGGCGCGCGGGCTATGACATGGAGCCCGACGCCTTCGCCGCCGAGACCGACCGCCTGTGGGAACAGGTCAAACCCTTCTATGAAAACCTGCATTGCTATGTGCGCGGCCGCCTGAACGCCAAATATGGCGATGCGGTCCAGCCGGACCACGGCCCGATCCGCGCCGACCTGCTGGGCAATATGTGGTCGCAGCAGTGGGGCAATATCTATGACGTCGTGGCCCCGGCCACCGGCGGCACCTCCAGCTATGACCTCACCGAGCGGCTGGTCGCCTCGGGCTATGACGCCCGCAAGATGGTCGAGACCGGCGAAGGCTTCTACGTCTCCATGGGCCTGCCCGAGCTGCCCGAGACCTTCTGGGAACGCAGCCAGATCACCCGCCCGCGCGACCGCGAAGTCGTCTGCCACGCCTCGGCCTGGGACCTCGACAACCGCGACGACATCCGCATCAAGATGTGTACCGAGGTCAATGGCGAGGACTTCTATACGGTCCACCATGAGCTGGGGCACAACTACTATCAGCGCGCCTACAAGGATCAGCCCTTCCTGTTCAAGAACGGGGCGAACGACGGCTTCCACGAGGCCATCGGCGACTTCGTCGGCCTGTCGGCCCTGACCCCCACCTATCTGAACCAGATCGGCCTGCTGCAGACCGTGCCGGGCGAGGCGGAGGACATCCCCTTCCTGCTCAAGATGGCGCTCGACAAGATCGCCTTCCTGCCCTTCGGCCTGATGGTCGATCGCTGGCGCTGGGGCGTCTTCAGCGGCGAGACCAGCCCGGCAGAATACAATGACGCCTGGTCGGCCAACATGCTGAAATACCAGGGCCTGGTCCCGCCCGGACCGCGTCCGGCCGACGCCTTTGACGCGGGCGCAAAATACCATATCCCCGGCAACACCCCGTACACCCGCTACTTCCTGGCCCACATCTACCAGTTCCAGTTCCACCGCGCCGCCTGCCAGCAGGCCGGCTGGACCGGGCCGCTGCACCGCTGCTCCGTGTACGGAAACGAAGAGGTCGGCGCGCGCTTCAACGCCATGATGGAAATGGGCCAGTCCCGCCCCTGGCCCGAAGCCATGCAGGCCTTCACCGGCCAGCGCGAAAACGACGCATCGGCCGTGGCCGCCTATTTCGCCCCGCTGAACACCTGGCTGACAGCCCGGAACCGCGGCAAGCATTGCGGCTGGGAGACGACCTGACCGGCTCACTGGCCAGCGGAGCCATTAACCTTTGGCATTGGGCCTTCTCTTAACCGAACGGGTTCATTTTTGGCCGGATGAGCGTGGGCGGATTGCGCCTGCGGTTGACGGCGGATGCGGCGATGGGGCTGAGAACCTGGATCAACGGCGCGGGCCGGTCCTTGCGGGCGTTCACCCGCCGCATGGCCGACGACGCCCGCGGCAATGTCGCGATGCTGTTCGGCCTCAGCCTGCCTGTGCTCATTCTCATGACCGTCGGCGGCGTGGACATCCACCGCGCCTCGACGGTGCGCGTCAATCTTCAGGATGCGCTGGATGCCGCTACCCTCTCGGCCGCCCGCTCGCCCTATACCGCCAATACCGACCTTCAGCGCGTCGGGCTGGCGTCCCTGAGAGCCAATCTGAAGGCCTATCCGGGCATCACCCTGCGCGAGGCTGACACCAGCTTCGTGCTGAACGGCGACGACGTCGTGGTCGCCAGCTCAAAGGTCGATGTGACGACGCTCGTCGCCAACATCTTCCTGCCGCCCTACGGCAAATTCATGGACGATACCCTGCCGGTCGGGGCCCATTCCGAGGTCGACCGGTCGTCACGCAATATCGAGGTGTCGCTGGCGCTGGACGTTTCCGGCTCCATGAGCGGCCAGAAACTGCTGGACCTGAAAGCGGCGGCCAAGGACCTGGTCGATCTGATCGTCCAGCCCGTCCAGACGCCCTACTATTCCAAGGTCGCCCTGGTGCCCTGGTCCTATTCGGTCAATCCCGGGACCTATCTGAACGCCGTGCGGGGCTCGGTCACCGGATCGACCAACATCACCGGCGCGGTCATCAACTTCACCGGCACCCAGAAGACGATCACAGCCGCCACCAAGGCCCGGCCGGTCGTCATCACCTCGAACGGGCACGGCTTCGCCAACAATGACGTGGTCTGGATCACCGGCGTCTCCGGCATGACCCAGCTCAACAACAAGCCCTATATGGTCAAGAACAAGACGACCAACACGTTCGAGCTCTATGCGATCAACGGCACCACGAGGGTGGATGGCCGGACCTACAGCACCCATTCGGGCAGCACCGGCCGGGTTCAGAAATGCCAGAACAACGACTGTTCCATCACGGTCACCTCGAACAACCACCAACTGGCGAACAACGATTACGTATACTTCACGGACATCGTGGGAATGTTGGACACGAGCGGTAACAGCGTCATCAACGGCAAGACCTTCCTGGTCGGCAACGTGACCACAAACACCTTTACGATCGATCCGCCCGACGGGCAGTCCCTGACTCCCTACACCTCGGGCGGCCTGTCATGGTGCGCCCGACCCGGCTGCACCTATTACGCTTTCGAGAACGAGGACCTGAATCTGGCGACGCACCGTATCAGCAGTTGCGTCACGGAACGGACGGGGAGCGAGCGCTATACTGACGCGGCCACGACCGCTTCTGCCCGGGTCGGGCGCAACTATCCGGACATCAGCGGCGGATGCCTGGGCAGCACGATCCAGCCGCTGTCGAGCAGCATCAACGGCATCAAGGCGAACATTGACGCACTGGCTGTGAGCGGCTCGACCGCCGGCCAGATCGGCATCGCCTGGGGCTGGTATATGGTGTCGCCCAATTTCGGCTCCCTGTGGTCGTCATCGGCCGGCGCGGCCTACAACACCGCCGAAACGCTGAAGGCCGTGATCATCATGACCGACGGCGAGTTCAATGCCCCCTACTGTGACGGGGTGATGGCCCGGGGCTACAATGCCGCGAGCTCGGCCAGCAACAACTGCGATCCGGACAATGGCGAACCCTACGCCCAGAGCCGGGCCCTGTGCGACGCGATGAAGGTCAAGGGGATCGTCGTCTATACGGTCGGATTCCAGATCACCGCCGGTGGCGGCGCCGAAAGCCTGCTCGAATACTGCGCCTCGACGTCCAGCGGCTTCTACAATGCCGGAAGCGGGACCGAACTGTCCGAGGCCTTCAACGCCATCGGGCGGGATATCACCCAGCTCCGGATATCCCGATAGCCGCCCTGCGCTCAAGCAGCGAGCCGCCGCGCGGTGAGCGATAGCGCGCTCAAATGAGCCGGATTTCCTTCAACCGCTCGGTCAGGAAGTCCTCGGCCATGATCGCCTTGCCGGCGTAACGGTCGGGGTTCTCCGGCGAGATCATGCCCGGCAGGGTCTCGATCACAAAGTCCGGGTTGAAATGCAGGAAGAAGGGCGTGGAATAGCGGGCGAAGCTGGCCCGCTCCGGCGCGGGATTGATCACCCGGTGGCTGGTCGACGGCAGGACGTGGTTGGTCAGCCGCTGCAGCATGTCGCCGATATTGACCACCAGGGCCCCCGGGGGCGGGGCGATATCCAGCCATTCGCCGTCGGCGTCCTTGAGCTGCAGCCCGGCCTCTTCGGCGCCCAGCAGCAGGGTGATGACATTGATGTCCTCATGGGCACCCGCCCGCACGCCCGACGCGCCGGCCGGCACCGGCGGATAGTGCAGCATCCGCAGGATGCTGTTGCCCATCTCGACCTTGTCCTCGAAGAAGCCGTCGCCGAGCTTCAGATAGCGGGCGATGGCGCGCAGGATCTTGCGGCCCAGGTCATCCATGGCAGCGAACATGCCATACAGGTGCGGCCGAAAGCCCTCGACCTCGGTCGGCCAGACATTGTCGCGCATATATTTGCGATAGGGATGCCCCTCGGGCAGTTCGCGGCCGACGTGCCAGAACTCCTTGAGATCCACCGTGGCCGCGCCCTTGGCTGCCTCGACCCCGAACGGGGTCAGGCCGCGCGCTCCGCCGGTGCCGGGCTGATGGTACTGGCGTTTGGTCGCCTCCGGCAGGGCGAAGAAGGTCTTGGCATCGTCAATGGCGGCCTCGATCACCGTCTCGTCCAGGCCGTGATCGGCGATCACCGCGAAGCCATAGCGTTTGAACGACGCCCCCAGCCTGTCGGCGAAGGCCTGGAAGTCGGCGTCGTACAGGCTCATCGAGACCGGCTCGATGGCACGGCTGGCGGTCGGGGCGATATCGGGATTCAGGGTCGCGGTCACGGCAGGCCTCGCAGGAACGACAGGTCGGTTCCTTACCCCCTAAGCCGGGACCTTGGCAAAGCCGCGGCGAACCGTTCATCCACCGTACAGATCGGAACCTTCACCGTAGGCTCGCGTTTCGGCGCCAGACCACTTTCATCTGACAGGGATATTCCACATGCGCAGCAAGCTTCTTATGGCCGGTACCGGCATCGCCATCCTGCTCGGCGGCACCGCCTGCACCACCATGGACCCCTACAGCTCGACTCCGCGGCGCAACAACACCGGCACCGGTGTGATCGCGGGCGCGCTCGGCGGCGCGGTACTGGGCTATCTGACCAACACGTCGAACTCCGAACAGGGTCGCAAGAACGCGCTGATCGGGGCCGGCATCGGGGCCCTGGGTGGCGCAGCCGTCGGCTCCTACATGGATCGCCAGCAGCGCGAGCTTGAGGCCGAACTGTCGGGCTCCGGCGTCGGCGTTGCGCGCCAGGGTGACAACCTCGTCCTGCGCATGCCGTCGGACGTCACCTTCGCCTCCAACCAGTCGAGCATCACGCCGCGCTTCAACGCCACCCTCGACGACGTCGCCAGCGTGCTGAACCGTTACGACCAGTCGATCATCGACATTGTCGGCCACGCTGACTCCGATGGGGCCGACGACTACAATCTGAACCTCTCGCGTCAGCGCGCCTCGTCGGTGGCCCAGGCCCTCGTCAGCCGCAACGTTCTCGCCGATCGCCTGTTCGTCGACGGTCGCGGCGAAAGCGCGCCCATCGCCTCCAACGCCACGGCCGAAGGCAAGGCCCAGAACCGCCGGGTCGAAATCCTGATCCGCCCGTTCCGCGGCTAGTCTCGACCCGGGCCCAAGCAGCCCGAAGGGCGGTAGCCCAACCAGGACCGGGCTCAACCGACCCGAAGGGCGGTAGCGCAACGAGGATCGCGCTCAAGCAGCCCGAAGGGCGGTAGCGCAACCAGGAAGACAAGGGACGGAGCCTCGGCTTCGTCCCTTTTTTCCGGCATACGCCGTTCCGTGACTTGCGGCGCAGCGCGTCAGATGCTGGATACGAACCGCACTCGCTGCGGGGGAATCGCTTGCGTCCGAACCATCAGGAATTCACCGACGGCGTGAAACTGGCTGCCATCGCGGCGGTCTCGGCGGTGCTGACGGCGACCGTGGTCATCGGCGTCGGCCGCACGCTGATGCCGCAGGGCAGTGCCATGGCCGCGGAACAGCCCGCTGCCCTCACGCGCGTCGCCCTGCGCTAGGCCCGCGTTTTCGTTCGCGGGTTCAGGCCCGTCCGATGGAGACGTAGCGGAAGCCGCGGGCGCGCAGGTCGTCGGGCCGGTAGACGTTTCTCAGATCGACCATCACCGGTTCGCGCATCAGCAGTTTGACGCGGTCGAGGTCCAGGGCCCGGAACTGGTCCCATTCGGTCAGGATGACCACGACGTCAGCGTGCTCGACGGCGTCATAGGGGCCGGCCTTGAACACCACCCCGTCCAGCAGTCGGGCGGCCTCGTCCATGCCTTCCGGATCAAAGGCCTGGACCGTCGCGCCCATGCCGATCAGGGCCGGAGCCACGTCCAGCGACGGCGCATCGCGCATGTCGTCGGTATTGGGTTTGAAGGTCAGGCCCAGCAGGGCGACGGTCTTGCCCCGGATATCACCGCCGAGGGCCGCGGCCACCTTGCCGGCCATGGCCTTCTTGCGCGCGTCATTGATGGCCACCGTGGTCTCGATCAGCCGCACCGGCGCGCCCGCGTCGGTCGCCGTGCGCACCAGGGCCAGGGTGTCCTTGGGGAAGCACGAGCCGCCGTAGCCCGGGCCGGCGTGCAGGAATTTGCCGCCGATCCGCTTGTCCAGGCCGATGCCGCGCGCGACCTGCTGCACATCGGCCCCGACGGCCTCACACAGGTCCGCCATCTCATTGATGAAGGTGATCTTCATCGCCAGGAAGGCGTTGGCCGCATATTTGGTCAGTTCGGACGTGCGCCGGCCGGTGAACAGGATGGGCGTCTCGTTGAGGTTCAGCGGGCGATACAGCTCGCGCATCACCGCCTGGGCCCGCGGGTCCTCGGTGCCCACGACGACGCGGTCCGGCCGTTTGAAATCCTCGATGGCGGCCCCCTCGCGCAGGAATTCCGGATTGGAGACCACGGCGAAATCGGCGTCCGGACGGCGTTCGCGGATGATGCGTTCGATCTCGTCGCCGGTGCCGACCGGTACCGTCGACTTGGTCACCACCACGGTAAAACCCTCGATCAGGCCGGCGATCTCCTCGGCGGCGGCATGGACGAAGGACAGGTCGGCATGACCGTCGCCCCGCCGCGACGGCGTACCCACCGCGATAAACACCGCGTCGGCCGAGCGGATCGCCGCCGCTCCGTCGAGGGCGAACGACAGCCGTCCGGACCGCACATTGGCGGCGACCAGATCCTCCAGACCCGGCTCGAAGATCGGGATCTCGCCCCGCTCCAGCCGCTCGATCTTGGACGCGTCCTTGTCGACGCACACAACCTCATGGCCGAAGTCCGCGAAACACGCCCCTGAGACCAGCCCCACATAGCCGGTTCCGATCATCGCCACGCGCATGGAAGGTCATCCTTGAAACAGGGGCCCGGGATAGCGAGCGGCCGCCGCCTTGGCCACCCCGCACCCTGCAAAGCAAAACCGCCGGCCCCTTTTGGGGACCGGCGGCTCTGTTGTCTGGCCGATCGGCCTTCCGGGTTTAGCGGAAGTTGATGCCGATGGTGGCGCGACGGTTGAGGGGCTCGCGGACACCGTCGGCGGTGGCGCGGGCCAGGGCGGTTTCGCCCTTGCCGTCGAGGGAGATGACGCCACCGTTGACGCCCTGGGCGACCAGCGCATCGGCAACGGTGCGCGAGCGGCGGTTGGACAGGCCGACGTTATAGGCGGCGGAACCCGAGGTGTCGGCGTGGCCGACGACCAGCACGCGGGTCGGACGGCCCGACTTGGCGTAGTTGGCGGCCTGGGTGACGACGGAGGCGGCTTCGGCCGTGAGGTCGGAACGATCCCAGTCGAAATAGACCACGAACTCGCGCGCGGCCGGCACCTGGACCACCGGAGGCGGCGGCGGGGGCGGGGGCGGCGGGGGCGGGGGCGGCGGCGGGGGCGGCGGGGGCGGCGCGATATAGGCCGGCTCGTCGGCACCGAACGCATAGCGCAGGCCCAGGGTCACGGTGTGGCTGTCGTCATAACGGCCCTGGTAGGGGCCGATGGCCGCCGGGGCCGACGAGACGAAGGTGTTGAACTCCATGTTCGACACCAGGTAGCGGTAGGTCAGGTCCAGGTGGGCGCGATCGCCCAGCGCCAGGGCCAGGCCGGCGATGCCTTGCGCGGCCAGTTTGGTGGAGCTGTCGTCCGCGCCGACGCCGACGGTGCGGTTGCCGCCGAAGGTGCCGAGGAAGTTGGTGTCGACGCGGTTGACACCCGCGCCCAGGCCGATGAACGGACGCAGGGCGTCATCGGCGCTGCCGAAGTCGAACAGCACGTTCATCATCAGGCTGGCGGCCTTGAGCTCGCCATCCGGAGCGTTGCAGGCACCCGAAGCCGGAACCACGTTGCAGACGCCGCTCGGAATGCCGGCAACCGGACGAACGATCGACTCAATGTCGTTCTGACGGTAGCCGCCCTCGAGCTCGACGCGCCAGTTCTGGTCGAACCGGTAGCCCAGACGCGCGAACGCGGCCCAGTCGTCCTTGGTCTCGATGTTGAACAGCGGCCCGATCGTCTGCGACCGGGTCTCCACTTCGCCCAGCGAATGGTAACCGGCGTCAACCGCCCCGTACCAGCCGTTCGGCTCGGCCGCCGCAGCGCCGGCTGACAACAGCCCCGCCATCGCGACGCCGGCGAGAAGTTTCACCTTCATCATATCCCTCATGCTCATTGTTTGCCCGAAGACCCATGTATACGGGACGCTCCCGAGGCCGAACGAGAATGTACGGTCGCGGTTCCGTATTCTGGCTACGAATGCGGCGACTGTGGCGCCGTTTCAACACATTGGGCCGGTGTTTCCCGTATCGAAGCACCTTCCCGATAGATTCCCGCAGACAAGGAGCACGACATGGCGATTGGGTTTGAGGGCCGGGTGGCCATCGTGACGGGAGCCGGAGGGGGTCTGGGGCGTGAACACGCCCTCGCCCTGGCCAAACGCGGCGCAAAAGTGGTGGTCAACGACCTGGGCGGCGCGCGGGACGGTTCGGGAGGCTCCGCCACGGCTGCGGAGGCCGTCGTCGCGGAAATTCGCGCTCTTGGCGGCGAGGCGATCGCCAACGCGGCCTCGGTCACGGATGCGCCGGCGGTCACGGCCATGGTGGAGGCGGCGATGGCGCAGTGGGGCCGCGTCGACATCCTGGTCAACAACGCCGGTGTGTTGCGCGACAAGACCTTCGCCAAGATGGAGCTGGAGGATTTTCGCTTCGTCGTCGACGTCCACCTGATGGGCGCGGTGATCTGTACCAGGGCGGTGTGGGACATCATGCGTGAGCGGAACTACGGCCGCATCGTCATGACCACCTCATCCTCGGGCCTGTACGGCAATTTCGGCCAGTCCAACTATGGCGCGGCCAAGATGGCCCTGGTGGGCCTGATGCAGACCCTGTCGATCGAGGGTGCGAAGAACGACATCCGGGTCAACTGCCTGGCCCCGACGGCCCATACGCGCATGACCGAGGATCTCGGAGCCCGCCTGCCGCTGGACCTGCTGGGGCCGGATACGGTGTCGCCGGGCCTGCTCTATCTGGTCAGCGAGGATGCGCCGAGCCGTTGCATCCTGACGGCGGGCGCGGGCGGGTTCGAGCGGGCCTATATCACCCTGACCCAGGGCATCCGGGCCGTCGGCGAGGACGCGCCGGAACAGGTCGCCGCCCGGTTCGCCGACATCTCGGACCGCACCGGCGAGATCGTCCCTGAGATGGGCGCGGCCCAGGGGATGATCGAACTGACCAAGGCACAGGCTGCGCAAGGCTGACCCCTTGCCTTGACCCGACGGCAACCGCCTAGGGTCGGACCCACACCCGCGCTCAAGCAGCGAGCGACCGCGTCGCGAGCGATAGCGCCCTATAGAGAGACCATCGAAGATGTCCCGCGAAGCCGTCATCGTCTCCACCGCCCGCACCCCGATCGGCCGCGCCTATCGCGGGGCGTTCAACGACACCCAGGCCCAGCAGCTGGGAGCCCACGCCGTCCGCCACGCGGTGGCGCGGTCGGGCGTGGATCCCGCCGAGATCGAGGATGTGATCATGGGCGCGGCCCTGCAGCAGGGCTCGACCGGGACCAATGTCGCGCGCCAGATCGCCCTGGCCGCCGGCCTGCCGTCGTCGGTTCCGGGCATGAGTCTGGACCGCCAGTGCGCCTCGGGCCTGATGGGCATCGCAACGGCGGCCAAACAGGTGATCTTCGACCAGCAGAAGATGGCCGTCGGGGGCGGGCTGGAGTCTGTCTCCCTGGTCCAGAACCAGAATATGAACCTGTCCCGGATGAAGGACGAGGCGCTGCTGGCCCTCTCGCCGCACATCTATATGTCGATGCTGGAGACGGCCGAGGTGGTGTCGCGCCGCTACGGGATCTCACGCGACCGCCAGGACGCCTACGCCCTGCAATCCCAGCAGCGCACCGCCCGGGCCCAGGCCGAGGGCCGCCTCGACGCCGAGATCGTCCCGATGACCAGCACCATGCTGGTGATGGACAAGGCGACCGGCCAGACAGCGTCCAAGGAGATCACGCTGTCCAGGGACGAAGGCAATCGGGCTGATACGACGCTGGAGGGTCTGCAATCGTTGAAGCCCGTCTTCGGCGGCGGTGAAGTAATCCAGCAGGGTGAGTTCATCACGGCAGGCAACGCCTCCCAGCTGTCGGACGGGGCCTCGGCCTGCGTCATCATGGAGGCCGGCGAGGCGGTAAGGCGCCAGCTTCAACCCTTGGGGGCCTATCGCGGCATGGCCGTCGCCGGCTGCGAGCCCGACGAAATGGGCATCGGCCCCGTCTATGCCGTGCCCAAATTGCTGAAGCGTCACGGCCTGACCATCGACGACATCGGCATCTGGGAGCTGAACGAGGCCTTCGCCGCCCAGGTGCTGTATTGCCAGGACACGCTGGGCATCCCCGATGACCGGCTGAACGTCTCGGGCGGTGCCATCTCGATCGGTCACCCCTACGGCATGTCGGGGGCCCGGATGACCGGCCACGTCCTGATCGAGGGCAGGCGGCGCGGTGCGAAATACGGCGTCGTCACCATGTGCATCGGCGGGGGCATGGGGGCCGCGGGGCTGTTCGAGATCTACTAGACCCTCTGGTTTCAGGCTGCATGGGCGGGAACGGCGGCGCCGTTCCCGATGGCCGGGCGCTCGATGGCGCGCAGGGTCGAGACGAAGTCGTCGCGCCAGAAGCCCACGTCGGTGTCGCGCACCACCTGCATCAGACACGCCCATTTCCGCCTGCGCTCGGCCAGCGGCATGGTCAGGGCGTACTGGATCGCGTCTGACAACTCCTCGCGGCTGAACGGATTGACCAGCAGGGCCTCGCCCATCTGCTCGGCGGCACCGGCGAACCGCGACAGGACCAGCACGCCGGGATCGTCCGGATTCTGGGCGGCGACATATTCCTTGGCCACCAGATTCATGCCGTCCCGCAGCGGTGTGACCAGACAGACCCGGGCGGCGCGATAGATCCCGGCCAGCTGATCGCGGCGATAGGTGCGGTTGATGTAGCGGATCGGCTGCCAGTCCATGTCGGCGTATTCGCCGTTGATCCGGCCGGCGAGGGCATCCAGCCGTCCGCGGATATCCTGGTAGGTGTCCACGTCGTCGCGCGAAATCGGCGTGACCTGCAGAAGCAGGACCTTGGCCCGCATGGCAGGGTGTGATTCCAGGAACTGCTCATAGCCGAGCAGCCGTTCCTCCAGACCCTTGGAATAGTCCAGCCGGTCGACGCCGACGATCAGCGAGCGGAAGGCCGCCGAGGCCGCCATCCGGTCATAGGTCCGGTTGCCCTGCGGCGAGTTGCGGGCAGCGATAAAGCCCTCGACGTCGATACCGATCGGGAAGACCCCCGCCTGGACCGTCTTGTCGAAGGCCTCCAGGGCGTCGTTCGGCAGCAATTTCCCGTTCACGCTGGGTTCGGACGCGACATAGTCCCGGAACAGATCCAGCCACTCACGGGTCTGGAACCCGATCAGATCATAGTCGAACAGCGTCTCCACCAGTCGCCGGTGATGCGGCAAGGTGACCAGCAGCTGCCGCGCCGGCCAGGGCGTGTGCAGGAAAAAGCCGATCCTGTTGGTGATCCCCAGCCGGCGCAGATCCCGGGCCAGGGGGATCATGTGATAGTCGTGGATCCAGATGACGTCATCGGGCTGGATCAGGGGGGCCAGGACCTCGGCGAACCGGGCGTTGGTACGCTCATAGCCCTCGCCGTAGGACCGCTCATAGGCCGTCAGGTCCACCCGATGGTGGAACAGGGGCCACAGCGTCTTGTTGGCGTAGCCGTTGTAGTATTCATCGACATCCTGGGCTTCCAGATCGACGAGGGCGACGGTCACGCCGTTGCGATCCTCCATCTTCAGCTCGCCGGTGAAATGCTCGACCGTCTCGCCGGACCAGCCGAACCACAGGCCGTCGTATTTCCGCAGTGCCGCCGACAAGGCCATGGCCAGACCGCCGGCCGAGCCTGCGGCGGGGTCCCTGGGTGCGGACACGCGGTTGGAAACGACGATCAGCCGGCTCATGGACGGACAACGCCTTCGACCCGCGCACGGTCGCAACGCGATGTCGTGAGGCCCCTCACCGCGCGTCGGTCCAGGACCGGCTGAGCAGCACCGCGCAGTTGATGATGCCGACGAGGGAATAGGTCTGCGGATAGTTGCCCCACAGCTCCTTGTCGCCCAGCGACAGATCCTCGGACAGCAGGCCGGCGTGGGTGCGGCGGCTCAACATCTCCTCGAAGATCTCGCGCGCTTCCGCGTCGCGGCCGTTCTGGTGCAGGGCCTCGATGAACCAGAAGGTGCAGAAGTTGAAGGCCGTTTCCGGCTCGCCGAAATCGTCCGGCTCGATGTAGCGAAACAGATAGGGGCCCTTCTTCAGGTCGCGTTCGATGGCGTCGAAGGTCGCGACCTGCCTCGGGTCGCGGGCGTCGAGGAAGCCGAGGTCGGTCATCTGCAACAGGGAGGCGTCGAGCTCGCGATTGCCGAAGCTGGCGGCGAACCGGCCCTCGTCCTCGACGAAGGCCTCCTTTTCGATCCGGTCCCGGATGATCGTTGCGCGTTCGTCCCAGAAGGCGACCCGATCGGCCAGCCCCATGTGCCCGGCGGCCTTGGCCAGCCGGTCGCAGGCGGCCCAGCACATCACGGCAGAATAGGTGTGCACCCGCGCGATGGTGCGAAATTCCCACAGGCCCGCGTCGACCTGGTCGTGCATGGCGAAGGCGCGGTCGCCGACCTTTTCCAGGGCATGGAAGTCGTCGATCGTGCCGGGCCGCAGCAGCCGTTGGTCATAGAAGGCCTGAACCAGCGGCAGGACGATCTGTCCGTACACATCATGCTGCAGATGCTCGCGCGCCTGATTGCCGATGCGAACGGGCTTCATGCCGCGATAGCCGGCGACCGTTTCGGTGATCCGCTCGTCGATGTCCTCTTCCAGCCCGACGCCATACACCGGCTGGACGTGTCCGCCGCCGGACGCGTCGACGAGGTTGCGCAGATAGCCGAGGTAGTTTTCCAGCAGGTCGACCGCACCCAGCCGGTTCAGCGCCCGCACCACATAGTAGGCGTCGCGGATCCAGCAGTAGCGATAGTCCCAGTTGCGCCCGCTCTCGGGAAACTCGGGCACCGAGGTCGTCATCGCCGCGACGATCGCGCCGGTTTCCTCATAGGCGCAGAGCTTGAGGGTGATCGCCGCGCGGATCACCGCCTCCTGCCAGTCGAGAGGCAGGTAGAGGGTGCGGACCCAGTCCTGCCAATAGGCCACGGTGCGGTCCAGCGCCCCCGAAACGCCCGGGCCGACGTCCTGGTCATAGCCCTCGTCCGGGCCGAGGAAGAAGGCCTGCGGCCCCTCCAGACGGAAGACGCGCTCGTTCAGAATGTGGGAGACCGGACAATCGGTCGTCAGGCGGAAGGTCACGTCCGTACACAGATAGCGGATGTGATTGGAGCCATGGGTGGTCTCGGCCCGACGCGCGCCCCAGCCGGCGGAGGGGCGCAGGCGGACCCGGATGCGCGGCGATCCGCTCAGGGGACGGACGATCCGGCCGAACGCCAGAGGTCGGTAGGTGCGGCTGTGTTTGGGATGGCGGGGCGCGAAATCGATGACCTCGACCGAGGCCCCGTCTTCGGCGGTGAGGACGGTCCTCAGGACCGGCGTGTTGCGCACATAGGCCTGTTCGACGGTCTTCAGGCCCTCAAGCACGATGTCCCAGAAGCCGTGGTCCGGTTCGGACCCGTCCATCAGGGCCGAAAAGACCGGGTCTCCGTCCACCCGCGGCGCGCAGGCCCAGACGTAGCGGCCGTTGCGGTCGATCAGGGCACTGATCGAACAGTTCCCGACGGGGGCCAGATCGAGGTTGGGGGTCATGCGGTTTCCTCGATACGGTCGAGCCAGACCAGGACAGCCTCGACGTCCGGCAGGCTGTAGCGGGCGGCGGTCCCGCGTGGCGGCCCGACCAGCACGCCGAAGCCGCCCAGCGCCGCGGCCGCGCGGAAGCCGTCCTCGTCAGTCAGGTCGTCGCCCAGCATCACGGGCACGGCCCCCTTGAACGGGGCCTCGGCCATGAAGGCGGTCAGGGCCGTGCCCTTGTCCGTCCCCGGTGTCTTCAGCTCGACCACCAGATGTCCGGCCTGCAGCGTCAGGCCCGCTCTGCTCGGCCAGCCGCTCGGCCAGGGCCCCGACGGCCCCGGCCTCACCCCGCGCCTGGCGATAGTGCAGGCCGGCGGACACGGCCTTGTCCTCAACGATGATCCCGGGGCGGGTGCGGGCGAACTGGTGGAAGGCCGCCACGGCGTCGCGCACGGCCGGGTCGGCCTTGGCCTGCTCCAGTGAGCCGTCGGCGCGCCGGCGCTCAAGCCCGTGCACGCCCGAGGCCGAGGCGGCGGCGCTTTCGGCGATGCGGTCGATCTCGGCGATGGTTCGGCCGCTGATGATGGCGACGCGCCCGTGCAGCCGGTCGCTCAGGCCGCGCAGGACCGCCGTGCGCCGGGCGTCCGGCACCACGGCGTCCGGCGTCTCGGCCAGCGGGGCCAGGACACCGTCCATGTCGAGAAACAGCGCGGGCCGCGGCAGGCGGCGGGGCGGCGCGGGCAAGAGCGGAGCGGCACCTTTGGTCGCGGCGTCGCTGGTCAAATCGGACGTCCCCATGGTGACGCTAACGCGCCCCGGAGCGGATGGTTGTCCGCCGGCGTTCATTTCTTTCGCATTGCAGCATGGTTCGCCGGAGGCCGGGGCGTTGTGAAACCGCACGGGATGGGCCAATTCCGGCGGATGACCGATGCTGTCCCGCCCGCTGACACCGCCGCCATCACCGCCCGTGCCCGCGCGGTGATCCAGTTGAACATCGCCGCGCTCCAGGCGCTGGAAACCGGCCTCGACGACAGCATCGCCCGTGCATGCGAGGTCATCCTGTCCCGCCCCGGCTATCTGGTCGTGACCGGCATGGGCAAGTCGGGCCACATCGGCGGCAAGATCGCCGCCACCCTGGCGTCGACGGGGACCAGCGCCTTCTTCGTCCATCCCGCCGAGATGAGCCACGGCGACCTCGGCATGCTGCGCAAGGATGTCACCCTGCTGGCCATCTCCAACTCGGGGGAAAGCCGCGAACTGCGCGACCCGCTGATCTATTGCCAGCGCGAGGGCATTCCGGTCATCGGCATGACCCAGCGCCCCACCAGCTTTCTCGGCCGCTCGTCCGCCGTCTGCCTGACCATGCCGCAGGTGGCCGAGGCCTGTCCCAACAACCTCGCCCCCACGACCTCGACCCTGATGACCCTGGCCCTCGGCGACGCCCTGGCCATGGTGCTGATGGACCGTCGCGGCTTCACTGCCGAGGCGTTCGGGCTGCATCACCCCGGCGGCAAGCTGGGCATGAGTCTGCAGAGCGTGCGCGACTGGATGGGTGACCGTCCCCCGGCCCCCGCCACCGTGCTCCTGACCGCGACCTTCGCCGAGGTCGTCTCGGCCATCACGGAGGGCCGCAAGGGTGCCGCCGCCGTGCTCACCGGGGACGGGAGGCTGGCCGGGATCGTCACCGACGGCGACATCCGCCGGGCCTTCTCGCGCGACCTCACCGGCCTGACCGCCGCCGATGTGATGAGCCCCAGCCCCAAGGTCATCGGCCCGGATGCGCGGATGAGCGACGCGGTCGACCTGATGACCCAGAACAGGATCGCCACCCTGCTGGTGGTGGACGACGGCCGGCCCCTGGCCATCGTCCACATCGCCGAACTGATGCAGGCCGGTTACGTCGGCTAGCGGGCGTCGGCGTCCATCGGGCGATCCAGCAGCGCCTTTTCGGTGTCATCGCCTTCCAGCGTCAGGGTCACCGCGGGTTTGCCAGCCTGGAATTCCTCCATTGCCGTCGCCTTGCGGGCGCGCATCGCGTCGGCCAGGGCGTCCATGTCGAGCCCGGCGGCGCGAGCCTGGGCGAACATGCCCTCGGAACGCATCTCCTCTTCCTCGACATGGTGCTCGATCATCTCGGACAGCACCTTGACCTTGGCGTCGTAGAAATCCTCGTCCGGGCCACCGGCCTCGATGTCGTTGATCATCAGCTTGGCACCGTCATGCTCGACATAGGCCTCGTTCAGCAGGTCCTCGTCGATCTGGCCGCGGCAGGCCGGATAGAAGACCTCTTCCTCGATCACGGTGTGGACCTTCAGTTCCAGGCAGGCCTGTTCGGCCAGGGCCTGCTTCTTGGCTTTCGAGGTTGCCTTCTCGAAGGCAGCGAAAATCTCCTCCACCTTGCGGTGATCGGCCTTCAGCAGGGCGATCGCATCCATCTGTTCGTAGGTCTGGGCCATGGTATTCTCCTCCTGACAGCCAGCGTGTCCGAGGGCCTAATCCGCAGATCCCGTCGGTCGTTCCCTGGACCCGAAAGCTGAGAGTCATTCTCGAAAGACGGTGTTCGGGACCGGACACAGCGCAATCGCCGACGATGTCCGGATCATGAAATACTTGACGTTGACGTAAACGTAGGGTTTGTGGCGGGCACATTTGAATCCGTCCTTATTGGAGACCTGCTCCCATGGCCGACGCCTATATCTACGACGCGGTGCGCACCCCCCGCGGCAAGGGCAAGAAGGACGGCTCCCTGCACGAGATCACCGGCCTGTCGCTGGCGACCCAGGTGCTGGAAGCCCTGCGCGACCGCAACGACCTGGACACGTCGAAGGTCGATGACGTCATCCTCGGCTGCGTCACCCCCGTTGGCGAGCTGGGGGCCGATATCGCCCGCACCGCCGTGCTGTCCGCCGGCTGGGCCCAGACGGTGGCCGGCGTGCAGATCAACCGCTTCTGCGCCTCGGGCCTGGAAGCCGTGAACATGGCCACGGCCAAGGTGAAGTCCGGCGAGGCCGATTTCGCCGTCGGCGGCGGCGTCGAGGCGATGAGCCGCGTGCCCATGGGTTCGGACGGCGGTGCCTGGCCCGTCGACCCCTCCTCGGCCTTCCCGACCTGGTTCGTGCCGCAAGGCGTTTCGGCCGACATGATCGCCTCGAAATACGGCTTCAGCCGCGACGACGTCGACGCCTATTCGATGGAAAGCCACAAGCGCGCCGCCGCCGCCTGGGCCGACGGCCGGTTCTCGAAATCGGTGCTGGCGGTCAAGGACCAGCTGGGCCTGACCATCCTCGACCGCGACGAGACCATCCGCCCCTCGACCGACATGCAGACCCTCGGTGCGCTGAACCCGTCCTTCGCCATGATGGGCGAGATGGCCTTCGACGCCGTGATCGGACAGCGCTACCCCGAGGTCGAGCGCATGACCCACGTCCACACCCCCGGCAACTCGTCGGGGATCGTGGACGGTTCGGCCGGCGTGCTGATCGGCTCGCTGGAAGCCGGCAAGGCCCTGGGCCTGAAGCCGCGGGCCAAGGTCCTGGGCGGTGCCTCGATCGGCTCGGAGCCGTCGATCATGCTGACCGGACCTGAATATGTGACTCGCAAGCTGCTGGGCAAGCTGGGCATGACCACCGCGGACATCGATCTGTGGGAGCTGAATGAAGCCTTCGCGGCCGTCGTGCTGCGCTACATGCAGGCGCTCGACATCGACCATTCTAAGATGAACGTGAACGGCGGCGGCATCTCCATGGGCCACCCGCTGGGGGCCACGGGTGCCATGATCACCGGCATCGCCCTCGACGAGCTGGAGCGGTCGAACAAGTCGACCGCCCTGATCACCCTGTGCATCGGCGGCGGCATGGGCACCGCCACCGTCATCGAACGCGTCTGAGGATCATGAGCATGGAAAACTTCAAGATCGACGTCGACGCCGACGGCATCGCCCTGATCACCTTCGACGTCCCCGGACGGTCGATGAACACCCTGACCTCGGGCGTGATGGCCGAGATCCCGCAGTGGGTCGAGCGGGTGAAGACCGACGACGCCATCAAGGGCGCGGTCCTGACCTCGGGCAAGGCGAGCGGCTTCTGCGCCGGTGCCGACCTGGGCGACATGGCCGGCGGCATGCTGGCCGGTGGCTCGCTGCAGGAGGCCTATGACGCCGGCTGGAAGCTGAACGGTGCCCTGCGGGCGCTGGAGACCTGCGGCAAGCCGGTGGCGGCCGCGATCAACGGCCTGGCGCTCGGCGGCGGTCTGGAACTGACGCTGGCCTGCCACTACCGGGTCGTCGGCGACGACAACAGGATCCAGCTCGGCCTGCCCGAGATCAAGGTCGGCCTCTTCCCCGGCGGCGGCGGCACCCAGCGGCTGACCCGCCTGATCGGCGTCCAGGCCGCCATGATGGCCATGACCGAGGGCAAGTCCTTCCGTCCGAACGACGCCAGGGGCGCCGGCTTCGTCCACGAGGTCGTGGCCAAGGGCTCGGAAGTCGAGGCCGCCAAGGCCTGGATCAAGGGCGGCGGCAAGGCCGTCCAGCCGTGGGACGACAAGTCCTTCAAACTGCCCGGCGGCGGCCCCTACCACCCGGCCGGCATCCAGAATTTCCTCGTCGGCAATGCGATGATCCGCAAGCAGACCTACGGCAACTATCCGGCCGCGACGAACCTGATGAAGGCCGTCTATGAGGGCGTTCAGGTCCCCATGGATGCGGCCCTGCGCATCGAGACCCGCTACTTCATCAAGACCCTGATGACGCCGCAGGCCCAGGCCATGATCCGCAGCCTGTTCCTGTCCAAGCAGGAGCTCGACAAGGGGGCCGTGCGCCCCGCCGGCGTGCCGAAATCCGATCCGAAGAAGGTCACCGTCCTCGGTGCGGGCATGATGGGCGCTGGCATCGCCTATGTGCAGGTCATGGCCGGCATCGAGACCGTGCTGATCGACCAGACCCAGGAAGCCGCCGACAAGGGCAAGGCCCACGTCGCCGACCTGCTGGGCAAACGCCTCAAGCGCGGCCAGATGACCCAGGAGAAGCACGACGCCCTCCTGGCCATGGTCACCGCCACGACCGACTACGCCCATGTGAAGGGCTCGGATCTGGTCGTCGAGGCTGTGTTCGAAAGCCGCGAGATCAAGGCCGACGTCACCCGCAAGTCCGAGGCCCAGCTGGCGCCGGGGGCCATCTTCGGCTCCAACACCTCGACCCTGCCGATCACGGGCCTGGCCGAGGCCTCGATCCGTCCCGAGGACTTCATCGGCATCCACTTCTTCTCGCCCGTCGACAAGATGATGCTGGTCGAGATCATCATGGGCGAAAAGACCTCGCAGGAGGCCCTGGCGAAGTCGCTGGACTACGTCCTGAAGATCAAAAAGACCCCGATCGTCGTCAACGACAGCCGCGGCTTCTACACCAGCCGCTGCTTCTCCACCTTCCTGACCGAAGGCATGGCGATGCTGAAGGAGGGATATGCCCCGGCCCTGATCGACAACGTCGGCCGCATGACCGGCATGCCGCGCGGCCCGCTGGAAATGCACGACGATGTCGCGCTGGACCTGTCCTACAAGATCGGCAAACAGACCCGCGCCGACCTCGGCGACAAATACGTCCCCAACCCGGGCGAGGACATCGTCGCCACCATGGTCGAGGGCGGACGGTTCGGCCGCAAGAACGGCATGGGCTTTTATGACTACCCGGCCGAAAAGGGCACGCCCAAGACGCTGTGGAAGGGCCTGTCAGAGCTCGCTCCGACGACGAAGACCGACGGCTTCGGCGAAAGCCCCGACGCCCTGACCAATGTCGAGGCGCTGAAGACCCGCCTGCTGTACCGTCAGGCCGTCGAGGTCGCGCGGTGCTGGGAAGAGGGCGTCATCGACGACCCGCGCGAGGCCGATCTGGGGGCCATCCTCGGCTGGGGCTTCGCGCCCTGGACCGGCGGGCCGATCACCCTCATCGACCAGACGGGCCTCAAGGCCTTTGTCGCCAAGGCCGACGAACTGGCCGCCGAATACGGCGACCGCTTCAAGGTCCCTCAGCTGCTCCGCGACATGGCCGCCAAGGGCGAGACCTTCTACGGAAACTTCGAAGGCAGGCAGAAGGCGGCGGCCTAGAACAAGCCCTTCTCCCTCCCCTTCATGGGGAGGGAGAGGTTGAGGCTCCCGGCCATCCCTTGCCTCGATTGCAGGCCTGCGACCGAAGCTGACGCAGACGCGTGTCAGGGTTCCCAGGTTCGATATGGGGAGGCGGATTTCAGACGATTCAGACGATTCAGACCTGTTTTTTTCTCGCCGGAGTCTGAATCTGCGCCTTGACCCCTCGGACATGCGGCTGCACCGCTGCGTCCGAAGCCTCCGGAGCGTCCGCATGATCCGTCCCCTCACCCTCGCCCTTCTGCTCGGTTCCGTCGCCTGGAGCGCCGAGGCGCAGGAGCTGCTGATCCGGGGCGGTACGATCTATACCGGCGTCGCCGGACAGCCGACCGCCGAGGTGGTCCTCGTCCAGGACGGGCGGATCGCCTATGTCGGCCCGGCCTCGGGTGCCCCGGAAGTCGAATACGCCGAAACGCTGGATCTCAAGGGGGCCTTCCTGTTCCCCGGCTTCACCGACGGCCACGCCCATCTCGACGGGATCGGCTGGCGCGAGCTGACGCTGAACCTGGAAGGCTCGACCTCGGTCGTCGACGCCATGGCCCGGCTGACGGCCTGGGCCGCGGCGCACCCGGAGGGCCCGATCGTCGGGCGCGGCTGGATCGAGACCCGCTGGCCCGAATCCGCCAACGGGGCCCGCTTCCTGACCGCCGCCGACCTCGACGCCGCCGCGCCGGGGCGGGTCGTTCTGCTGGGCCGGGCCGACGGCCATGCCGTGGTCGCCTCCACGCCGGCCCTCCTCGCCGCCGGCATCGATGCCTCGACCGTCGCTCCGTCGGGCGGCGAAATCCTCAAGGGCCCCGACGGCCAGCCCACCGGCCTGCTGGTTGACGCCGCCGAACAGCTGGTCGCCGGCCTGATGCCCCAGGCTGATCCGGCGGCCCTGCGCGAGGCCTATCGCGCCGGCTTCCGCGTCGAGGCCGCCTATGGCTGGACCGGGGTCCACTTCATGAGCGCGCCGTGGAAGGACATCCCCCTGCTGGAGGCCATGGCCGAGGCGGGCGAAGCGCCGCTGCGCATCTACAACAGCGTCACCCCCGACGGCGCCGCTGCCCTGATCGCGGGCGGCCCGCGCAGCGTCGCCGACGGCCGTATCATCACGCGGGCGGTCAAATACTATGCCGACGGGGCCCTCGGCTCGCGCGGCGCGGCCCTGTTCGAACCCTATGCCGACCGGCCCGACACCACCGGCCTGATGCAGATCACCGGCACGGAGATCGTGCCCCTGTATGAGGCGGCCCTGCGCGGCGGCATCCAGATCGCCACCCATGCCATCGGTGACCGCGGCAATGCCTCCGTGGCCCAGTGGTACGACCAAGCCCTGCGCGAGGTCCCGCCGGCCGACCGCCCCAACGGCCCGGACGTGCGCTGGCGCATCGAACACGCCCAGATCCTGCGGCCGTCCGACTATCACTGGTTCAGGGACCTGCCGATCATCGCCTCGATGCAGCCGAGCCACGCCATCGGCGACCTGTATTTCGCCCCCGCCCGCCTCGGCGACGCCCGGCTGGACGGGGCCTATGCCTGGCACAGCCTGGTCGACATGGGGGTCATCGTCGTCGGCGGCTCTGACGCCCCGGTCGAGCGCGGCGCGCCCCTGATCGAATTCTACGCCGCCGTCGCCCGCAGCGATCTCGAGGGCAACCAGGGCCCCGACTGGCGTCCGAACGAGGCGGTCGACCGCGCCACCGCCCTGAAGATGTTCACCCTCTGGCCCGCGTACGCCAGCTTCCGCGAGGCCGAACTGGGCACGATCGAGGTCGGCAAGCGCGCCGACCTGACCGCCTTCAACGTCGACCTGATGACCGCGCCCTTCGCCGACATACCGAAAGGCAAGGCGACCCTGACCGTGGTCGACGGCGTCGTCGTCTATCGCGCCGACTGAGCCGTCCCGTCTGGACGCGGTCCGCCGTTGGCCCTAAGGCTGCGGCGGCTCCGCGGGCGTGATGTAGTGGTAGCCTGAAAGCTTCCCAAGCTTTTCGTGCGGGTTCGATTCCCGCCGCCCGCTCCAGCCGTCCCCGTCAGCGCGGGGCGCGGCTCCGGCCTTCCCAGCCGCTGACCAGCACGGCGCCCATGCCGATCCAGAACAGGATCTCCTTGATCCCGTCGGCGGGCCGGTCGGAGGCGAATTCCAGCCAGGCCCAGCCGAGGAAGGCGACGGTGAATACCGCAACGGCGAGCCCCTTCATGAGCGGCCTCCGCGCTTCCGGTTGAGGTTCAGGCCGATGTCCACCGCCGACAGCAGGAAGGTGCTGGTCAGCGCCGTGAACCCGGCCTCGACCCAGGACTGGCCGCGCATGATCGCCAAGACCGCGGCAACCCAGACGAGGGCGATCAGGCAGATCACCGTGATCCGCACCCACCGGGGGTTGGTCGGGGCGGGCGAAGGTTGAGGCTGGTCCGTCATCGGGCCACCTCAACATCCACGCCGCGGGCCTCGAGGATTTCCTGCACGCTGTCCTCGCCGGCCAGGTGGGCAGCCCCCACGGCCATGAAGACGGTCCCGGAACCCGCCAGCAGGGTCTGGATCTGACCGGCCCAGTCCGTGTTCCGCTGCACCAGAAGGGCGTCGTACATCGCCTCGCTTTCCTCGCGCATCTCGATCACGCCCAGACGCTCGATGCCCGCGACGTCGCCCGTGGCCCAGGCATCGACCAGCTGATCCAGTTCGGTCGTGGCGTCCTCGTACGACTCAAGAACAGAGCGGAGGAAGGCCAGCTGGTCGGCCTCCGGCAGGCCGGCGAGCATGCCGATCTGCTTGTCGATCGTCTCAAAGCCATGGATCGGCTTGCCGGCGGCCTCGGCGCGGGCCTTCAGAATGAGTTCGACACCCGATTGCGGATCGTAGCCGGCCTTGACCAGGGGCGCGACCGACAGGGTCAGGCCAACCAGCCACGGTCGCAGGGGGTCGAGCTGGGCCGCGGTCGCCCCGGCTCCGGTGGCGGCCGCATCCAGCGCGGCCAGCTCCGCGGGCGTCAGCAGACTGGACAAGGGCCGGTCCGGCGACAGCCCGTACTGCTGGACCAGAGGCATGACGGCGGCCTGGTCGTCGGGATTGGAAATCTCGAACCAGACCTGGTCGGCGCTGGCGAAGGCGGCGTCCACCCGGGCCGATCCCCAGGCCGTGGTCGGGCGCAGGACGTGGACCGTGCCGAACAGATAGAGGGTCGAGTCCGCGTCGCGGATGACCCAGAGGGCCGGTCCGGTGCCCTGGGCCTGGGGTACGGCCCGCGGCGCGGCGGCGGCGGCGGGCGCGGACTGGACGGCCTGGGCAAAGGCCTGTGCGGGCTGGAAGGCGACGGCACCGGCGAGGCCAAGGCCGAGCACGGCTCCGAGGGTGGTGCGGGCCAGATCGGAGGCGCGCGTCTTCAGGCGGTCGGAAACGGTCATGGAAACACTCATTAAAGGGGGTGGAAGGCGATTGTGTGAGGACAGCTCAGTGCAGGCCGCGGCGGGCGGCGGCGATGATCGAGGCGATGAAATAGACGCCCATCAATATGCCCATCAGGCCCCAGCCGGAGACGGTATCGACCAGCCCCAGCCGTTCAGCGGCCGCATAGACGAACAGGCACAGCTGCAGGGCCCAGAAGGCCATGGCGCTGGTCTCTGACATGACCCGGCGCAGCATCTCATCGGCGGCGCGCCACAGCATCAGATTGGCGAAGCTCTGCAGCACCAGCAGGATCACGACGGCACCGAAGATCATCTCCGGTGTCGCCACGGCGGTTCCGAACATGGGCAGCAGGAACAGGGTACCCGCCAGCAGCATGACGATCACCTGCAACATGCCGCAACCCCTGGGCACCGTCGCGGGACGGGTCGCCACCATGAAGGCGCTGATCAGGCCGGTGGTGATCGTCATGACGGCCATGGCCAGGGCCAGCTGGTCCTGCCAGACGGTCCGGGCGTCGCCCGTGAGGGTCGCGATTCCGTAACCGACGAAGCCCCCCAGGACGGCAAGGACCATAAACAGGGCCGTCTTGCGCAGGAGCGAGGGACGGGGAGTTTCGAGACTGACGTTCATGGCTCAGTCCTCCGTGAAGATGGATTCAATGGGTTGGGCGAACACCCTGGCGATGCGGAAGGCGAGCGGCAGCGATGGGTCATAGCGGCCGGTTTCGAGCGCGTTGACGGTCTGGCGCGAGACGCCGAGGGCGTCGGCCAGATCGGCCTGGCTCCAGTTGCGTTCGGCCCGGAGGACCTTGAGGCGGTTGTTCATGACGCCGCTCTCACCGGTGCTTCAGCCACCAGCCGGCCCAGGCCAGCGAATAGCCCGCCAGCTGGAACAACAGGATGCACATCATGCCCGAGATGAAGAGGTCTGCGGGGGCCGTGCCGAAGCCGGCGGGAAGCGGCTGTTCCTCGGCCCGCAGCATCAGGGTCAGCAACAGCACGGAGCCGACGGCCATGCCGCCGGATCCACCCCACCACCAGGCCCATTTGTGGGCCTCGCGAGCCGCCTCATCGATGCCCCGCCACCACCAGAGACAGGCCGTGAAGCCCACCGCCATCGCAGCGGTCACCAGGGCCGCGGTCACGGCTGTGCCGACCGGCCCCGGCTGATCGCCGAAGATGGCGCTGGCCGCGCCCGCCAGGCCGCCCAGGACCAGGGAGGCACCGAGAACCAGCATATAGGCACCGGGTCCGTGCGGACGCCTGGGCCTGGAGAGGTCGTTCATGACAAGGTTCCCTGTCGATTTGACAAGGGTGTTTTACATCACCGAACCGCTATGTCAAGCGTGCTTGTCCACGGCGCGGTCAGGCCTTGGGCAGGGCGGTCGGTCGGGCTTCTGCGGCGACGAGTTCCGGCCGGCTCAGGGCGCGGGGGGACTGGTCGACGGGCGGCAGCTCCACCAACTCCTTGCCTTCATGGTCGACCTGAAGGTCCTCGAACCGGCGGGCCGAGACCATGACCTGGCTCTCCAGCGAGCCGACGAACTGGTTGTATTTGCCGACGGCCGTATCGAGCGCGCGGCCGACGGCGGCGGCGTGGCCGCCCATCACCGACAGGCGTTTGTAGAGTTCCTTGCCCAGTTTCGCGACGTCCTCGGCGTTCTTGGCCTGCTCCTCGGCGCGCCAGCCGTAGGCGACGGCCTTGCACAGGGCGAACAGGGTCGTCGGGGTGACGATGACGACGCGCGAGGCCATGGCGGTGGTCATCAGGTCCGGCTCGTGGTCGAGGGCCGCGGCGAGGAAGGCGTCGCCGGGCACGAACATGGCGACAAAGTCGGGGCTGGGCTTGAACTGGTCCTGATAGGCCTTGGACGACAGCTGGCGGACGTGGGTCTTCATACTGGTCGCGGTGCGCAGCGAGGCGGCCTTCGCCTGGGCCTCCTCGTCGCCGTCGGCTTCGTCGCCGAAGGCCAGGGAGACCTTGGCGTCGATCACGAACATGCCGCCGCCGGGCAGGCGCACCACGAAGTCGGGGCGCTGCTGGCGGCCGGCGTCGTCGGCGCTGGACGACTGTTCCTCGAAGTCGAAGCGACCGGCCATGCCGGCGGCCTCGAGCACATTGCGGCAGGTCTGTTCGCCCCAGCGCCCGCGGCGGCCGGTGTTGCCGCGCAGGGCCTCGGTCAGGCGCCGGGCCTCGTCACGCGTGGCGGTCGAGGCGGTCATCAGCAGGGCCAGCTGTTCCTTGAGTCCGCCGGTCTCCTCGGAGCGGACCTTCTCCAGCGCGGCGACATGCTCCTGGAATTTGGCGAGGGTGTCGGCCACGGGCTTGAGCTGGGCCTCCATCCGCTGCCGGGACATTTCCTCGCGGGTGCGGAAGGTCTCGTCGGTACGCTTCAGCAGCTCCTCGGCTACGGTATTGGCAGACTGCGCGGCCTGGGCCCGGAGCAGTTCGGTCGAGGTCGCGGCCTGGTCCTCGAACAGCCGCATGCGGGCCTCGGACTCGGCATAGCGCTCGCGCAGCTCCCATGCGCGCGCATCGGCGGCGGAGGCGCGACGGCGCTCCATCAGGGCCCAGAATAATGCGATCACGGCGACGGCGGCGGCGGCGGCGGCGAGAGCCAGATAAGCGTTCATGCTCCGTTCCTTAGAGGGAGTCGGTCGCGCCCGCCATCGCCCGGGAGGGACCGGTGGATATCTCGCTCGCAAGACCGGACACCGTGATCCACTCCGCCCCGGACCGGCGGCGATCCTGGAGATCCTAGGCCGCCTCGCGCCGGCCTTCATCCGACAGCGCGGCGCTCATGGCGGCGAACAGCCCGGCAAGGGTGACCGGCTTGGTCAGGTGGCCGTCGGCCCCGGCGGCCAGGCTCTGGGCGACGTGTTCGGCCATGGCGTTGGCGGTCAGCATCACAATAGCCGTCCGGTCCCGGCCCTGACTGGCCTCGAAGGCGCGGATGGAGCTTGTGGCCGTCAAACCGTCCATGACGGGCATTTGCATGTCCATCAGGACGATGTCGAACTCGCCCTCAATGAAGGCATCCAGCGCCTGGAGACCGTCCTCCACCGTGACCAGTTTCATCTCCGTCACGCCCAGCATGATTTCAATCACCTTGCGGTTGGCCGGGTGGTCATCGGCCAGGAGAACCCTGAGGGGTAGTCCCGCGAGGCTTGTGGCCGCGGTTACAGGCGCGGGTGCCGCGACAGGCGGCGCGGCCTGCGGGAGATCGAGGTCAAACGTGAAGACCGATCCGTGGCCCGGCTCGCTGTCGCAATCCAGCGCTCCCCCCATCAGCGCCACAAGCGCCGTGGATATCGCCAGTCCCAGACCGGTGCCGCCGTAGCGCCGGGTAATCGACCCGTCTGCTTGCTGGAAGCGTTGGAAGATACGGGCCCGCTGTTCATCGTCAAAGCCGATACCGGTGTCGCGCACGGCAAATCTGATCCGGTCTCCCGGCACGGCGGACACGGTCAGGGTCACCGTGCCGCGTTCGGTGAATTTCAGGGCGTTGGAGACGAGGTTGGTGAGAATTTGCCGCAAACGCACCGGATCGCCCGCCACCCACTTCGGGGCAGCAGGATCCATCTCAAAGACAAGGGCCACGCCCTGGTCCTCGGCCTTGGCGCGCCAGAGCAAGGCGATATCGTTGAGCGCGTGCTTGAGATCAAAGACCGTTGTTTCCAGCGTAACCTGACCGGCCTCGATCTTGGCGCTGTCCAGGATATCGCTCAGCAGCCGCTCCAGCGTCGCTCCCGAAGACCGGATCAGCTCCACCATCTGGTGTGCGCTGTCGTCCAGATCCCGTCGCGAAAGCGCGTCAGCCATCGAAACGACGCCGTTCAACGGCGTGCGTATCTCGTGGCTCATATTGGCCAGAAACTCGGACTTGGCGCGGTTCGCGCTCTCGGCGCGCTGCTGGGCGACCTTCAGCTTCCTGCCCTGGCGCATCTGCCAGGCCAGGCCCGCCAGGACCGAGAGCAGGAAGATCACCCCGACGGCGATGACCAGCCATTGCAGGCGCGTTCTGGCGCGAGCGTTGTCCAGTTGCGCGCGCCGGTCGGCGAGTTGCTGCTGCATGTCTCCGGTGACCTGATGGACTCCGACGGAGAAGGCCCGGGCGGCCGCAACGGTCTCATCGGCGCTGTAGGTCCGCAGGAGGGCGAAGGCTTCAGCCGATTGTCCCCGGGCGAGCAGAATCTCGGCTTCGACCTCGCGCAGTCGCGAACCGTGACCGGCCGCAGCATCCAGTCTTCGCATGGTTTCGAGATCACGCTGCGCGCCCGCCACATCGCCGGTCCTGGCACGCGCCAGGGCGCGCAGCGGAAGAACGTCCAGCGCCAGAGAGGCTGCGTCTCCGAGGCCTTCACCATAAGGTTTCAGACAGGCCAGCACCCCGGCCGGTTGCCGGCCGGCATCGGCCACCAGAGCGCACAGGGCGGCATCGTAGACAATCAGGACCGGAAGGTCTGACCGCGTCGCGGCGGCATGGTGGGCCGCGGCAAAGGACCGTCCGCGGTCGAGATCGCCCATGATTATGGCCATCTTTGCCAGATTATACAGGCTGTCGAAATCCGGGCGGGGATAGGCCGGGTTGGAATAGTCGATTTCGAATTTGCGGAACGCAGCGGTCGCGCCCTCCACGTCGCCGATGTCTTTCAGCCCCATGCCGACGACTTCCCAGATTCCCGCGTGCGCCGTGTCGGCATAGGGGTCGCGGTCGGGAATGGCGGCCTGGGCGTCGGTCAGGAGTTGCAGGCCTTCGCCGATCCGGCCCTGATCGACAAGATTAAGCGCGGCCAGTCGCGCGCCATGGGCCCGGACAAACCAGTCGCGCCCGTTTCTGGCATAGTTTTCCAGTCCGGCGGCGACAGAGGTTTCGCCCTTGTCGTAACGAATGGAGAGAGCGTTCAGGGCGGCGATGTCGATATAGCGCTCATCCTTCTGGGCCCGCGCCGCCTCGGCCAGACGATTGTTCCACGCCGTGGCGCGCTCGAAATCGCCCTGGTTCAGGATCGTCCAGGTGACGTGGTAGAGGCGATTGAGGCCTTCCCGGTCGTTGCGCGCGCGGGCGCGGTCGCCGAAGGATTCAAGCTCGGAAAAGCTGGTAGAAGCCGCCCGGCGCTCTACGAACCGGGCCAGTGCCTCCGCCTCCGCAGCCGGCGGTGTCAGCGCGCCCGGTGCCGTTGCACAGGCCGGAAAGCCGACGAGCCCCGCGAGCAGGAGGGCCATAAAAGGCAGGATGGCGCGGCACCACATCTTGGAAATCCAGATACCCAATCCTTCATCTGACACAGAAGAGATTGAGCAACCTTTATCGGGCCACGGCCCGGCGCGAGATCAGGGATGTCGGGCCCTGAAGGTCCGCTGACCAGGGCCCCTAGGCTGGTCGCCGCTGCCGGAGCGCCTGGATGATGGTGCCGTCATCCAGCCAGTCGAGTTCACCGCCCACGGGGACTCCCCGCGCAAGGGAGGTGATGATCACGCCGGTGTCGGCCAGTCGCTCGGCCAGATAGTGTGCCGTGGTCTGGCCGTCGACGGTGGCGGGGAGCGCCAGCACCACCTCCGCGACCTCGCCGCCGCGCACCCGCCCGACCAGTTCGGCGACCCGGAGCGCGTCCGGCCCGACGCCGTCCAGCGCCGAGAGCAGGCCGCCCAGCACATGGTATTTGCCGCGGAAGGCACCCGACCGTTCCATGGCCCAAAGGGCCCCGGCCTCCTCGACGACGCAGATCAGGGTGTTGTCGCGGTTGCCGTTGGCGCAGATGGAGCAGGGATCGCGGGTGTCAGGCGCGCCGCAGACGCTGCACGAGGTCACCTTGGCCGCCGTCTCGGCCAGCGACGCCGCGAGCGGGACGAGCAACTGCTCCCGCTTCTTGAGCAGGGCCAGGGCCGCGCGGCGGGCCGAGCGGGGGCCGAGGCCCGGCAGCTTCGCCAGGAGCGAGATCAGCCGCTCGATCTCGGGTCCGGCCGAGGCGGCCAAGTCAGAACAGCTTGGGCATGCCGGGGATGTTCATCCCGGCCATGGGGCCGGCGGCCTCGCGCATCAGGGCACTGTTGGCCTCGTCCAGCTTTCGCTTGGCGTCGGCGTGGGCGGCGACGATCAGGTCGGCGAGGATCTCGCCCTCGCCGGGGACCAGCAGGCTGTCGTCGATGGTCACGCCGGTGATCTCGCCGGCACCTTTCAGAGCCACGGTCACGAGGCCGCCGCCGGAGGTGCCGGAGGCTGTGGTTTCGGCCATTTTCGCCTGGGCGTCCTGCAGCTTCTGCTGCATCGCCTGGGCCTGTTGCATGAGGGCGTTGAGGTCTTTCATGCCCTCAGGATAGGCGCTGTGCCCGGCTTCGCACAGGCCTGAAAAACAGGAACAGAATTTGTTTCGAATGCCCTTGAACCCATGCCGGGCGGCTCTATTTAGCACCTCCTACTGTTGCGAATAAGGACGTCCGCCATGGCCTTCGATTCCGTTCCCGCCCGCGACCTGCCCCTGGCGGACACGGCGCTTGCCCAGCTGTTCACCGGTGCCCGCACGCGCAACGCCTGGACCGACCGCCCGGTGTCCGACGACCTGCTGCGCAGGCTCTACGACCTGACCAAATTCGGCCCGACGGCCGTCAACGCCACCCCGGCCCGGTTCGTCTTCCTGACCTCGCCCGAGGCCAGGGCGCGGCTTTCGCCCCTGATGTCGGAAGGCAACCGCGCCAAGACCCTGCAGGCACCGGTCAATGTGATCATCGGCCAGGATCTGGCCTTCGCGGACACCCTGCCGGTGCTGTTCCCGCATGCGCCCGGTGCGAAGGACTGGTTCGCGGACCCGGCCGCCGCGCGCGAGACCGCCTTCCGCAATGCCTCGCTGCAGGGCGGTTATTTCATGCTGGCGGCGCGGGCCCTGGGTCTCGACGTCGGTCCGATGTCGGGCTTCGACGCCGAGGGCGTGAAGGCCGCGTTCTTCGCCGGCACGACGGTGGAGCCGAACTTCATCGTCAATCTCGGCTACGGCACGGACGAGAACCTGTTCCCGCGCTCGCCCCGGCTGAGCTTCGAGGAAGCGGCCCGGATTCTGTAGTATACAGTGATGATAATGGCGGGTCAGGGAGCGGGTGCGCCGAACATCTTTGAAGGTGGTACGGCACCCCTCTTCCCCGGGAGGCATGAAATCCTGTCCTTGTATTAGTTTCCATTCATGAACTTTACTTCATGAATGGCAGTTCATGACCAATACTACACTTGCTTCATCCACCCGCGACGGAGAGAGCATGGGATCCACAGTTGGAGCTCCCATGACCCGTATCGCCCTCTTACTCTGTTTCGGTGCCGCCCTGGCCGCGACCCCGACGCTGGCCCAGCAGACTGCGGGGGCACCGGACCTGCCTGCGACCCTCGCAGCCGCAATGGAGGGCAAGACCGTCCCGGCCGTCGGCGTGCTGGTCATCCGTAACGGCGCGGTCGTCGATCAGGCGGTGGCGGGGATTGACGCTTTGGGATCGGACTCGGCGGCGACCGTCGACGACCTCTGGAACCTGGGGTCCGACAGCAAGGCGATGACGGTCACGATTATCGCCCGTCTGGTGGAGCGGGGCGTGCTGAGTTGGGAGGCTCCCCTGTCGGAGATGCTGCCCGACCTCGTGGCGGAGATGCGACCGGAATATCGCGACGTGACCTTGGTCGATCTGATGTCGCATCGCGCAGGCCTGCCCGAGAACCACAGCGACGAAGCTTTTTTCCGGACCTTCTTCACCGATACCCGACCACTTCACGAACAACGCATGGCCTATCTGCGGGTCGCCGTGGCGGATGCGCCCGTCGGCCCCGTTCGCGGCGAGCCCAGCTATTCCAACACCGGATTGATCCTGGCGGGTGCCATTGCCGAACAGGCGACCGGAAAATCCTGGGAGACTCTGATGCAGGAGGAGGTTTTCGGCCCTCTCGGCATGACCACCGCCGTCTTCAACCAGATCCCCGACGCCGGGGAGACGTCGGGCCATATCGATGGGCGCGTATCCGTGGCCGCGGACGGAAACCCGCAGATGATCCTGCCTGCGGGTGGCCTGCGCATGACCCTGGCCGACTGGGCGAGGTTCTGTATCGACCAGATGGCTGGCGAAGCAGGGCGCGGCAAGCTGCTCAAGCCTGAAACCTATCGGCTGATGCACACGCCGCAGGGAGACTCCATCGTCGCCATGGGCTGGGGCGTGCCGCCGCAGATCGCCGGCCGGGCCGGCCCCGTGCTCACCCACGGCGGTTCCGACGGCAACTGGTTCGCGTTCGTAGCCCTGTTCCCTGGCAGTGAAAACGGTGTGCTCGCCGTGGCCAACGCCGCTGAAACCATGGGCGGCGACGCAGCCGTCAAGGCCGCAGCCCGGGCTGTCATCCAGACCCTTGCCCCGGCGGTCCCCACCGCGCCCTGACCGGTTAGCGCAAACGGCCACACCGAGGCGACCGACCGCAGTCGGCTTTCGTTTCAGAGCCCCCAACTGGTCGTGGCGCCGCGCGCTTCAGTCAGTTCGGGGGCAGGGCGACCGTGGCCTCGCAGCGAACACGCCCCATGAACGCGCTCGCCGGTCCAGCTCGCCCCTGACAGGAGCAATCGCGCTGCAAAAATCGACACGAGCGTCCAAGACCGTCCCGGGATGAAAGGTCTGCAGACGAGGTCAGCCATGGATGTGGAAGTCTTTTCCGCCCCCGGCGTCGCCTCAGTCCTCTTCCCCCGCCTCGTCCGGTATGACCGGCAACTCCACCGGAGCCGCCAGCGTCTTGATCTCGCCGATCTTCGCGCCCGGGAAGGCTCCCATCACGGCCATGACGAAGGGATCGGCCTCGACGCCGGCGCGCTCCTCGGAGCGTTTGCGGCGGTCGGTCTCGATCATGGTCTCGCCGCCGCCCTGGCCGTTGGCGGCGATCAGCCAGGTGCGGCCGGTCCAGTCCTTGAGGCGAGAGGCCAGCTTGCGCGCCAGGTCCATCGGCGCGCCGTCGAGGCTTTCATAGGTGATCGCTCCCGGCTTGAAGGCGACGGGGCGGACGAGGGACTTTTCCCGCGTCGCCGCGACTGGCGTTCGAGGAGGCGACAGAGGTATTGTGAGGCCAAGAGTCAGAGGTTTGTTGTGGCGTCCACCGCTCAAGAGCTCGACATTATTGAGCGAGAAGATCACCTTCGGCCTCTAGTCGGGCGCGCAGCATTGGGCGACCTAAAAGGAGCCGACAAAATTCAGTTTCTGCCCACCGGATGTGTAGCCTGTCAGCAGAGCAAGCACACCTTCCTGGATCGCACCGCGGTCGTGGAAATCCGCACCCACACCTATGTTTGTGAATGCGGCGCGACGACCGTGTTCTTTCACGGGCACGAAAAATTCGAGCTACTTTTCGAGGCCGGCTTACAGGCGCTGACCGAAGGCTTTCTCCGAGAGGCTATTCTCGATTTCACCGGCTGTCTCGAGCGAACATATGAGAGCGTCGTCCAGACCCTGCTCGCAAGTCAGGGGTGCGACGAAGACACTGTAGAAGGGACGTGGAAGCAGGTCGCAGCAAGCTCCGAGCGTCAGCTCGGAATGTTCCTTGGCTTATGGGCTTCGGAGTTCGGAAAGCCACCGGCCCGCTTTTCGCAGAAGCAGGTCGGGCTGCGCAACGACGTCGTTCACAAGGGTGTTTTTTGCACGGACGATCAGGCGATCGCCTACGGTCAGGCAGTCTGGGACTTCTGGGCCGCGCACTGGGGACCGGTCGCGGACAAGCACCACAAGAGAATTTTCGACCTATGGCGTAGGCGTTCAGATAAGGCGCGCGAAGGCCTTCTGGCGGGGCAAATATTCGTGAACGTACAGGCGACGAAAAACATGTCCTCCCTCATTCCAGTCCACAGGGTTCCCGTCAACGTCGCCGAGGTTATTGCTCAAAAGCGCCAAGAACCAAGCGCCCACTCCTATGCGGTGGTGATAGACGAGCCTCGGGCCCTATCTCAGCCATCTCAGACGACTTAATCGCCGCCCGCCCAAAGGCGACGCCCACCCGCGCTTGCAGACCCTTCAGTCCTCGTCCGCCGTCTCATCCGGGATGACCGGCAGTTCTACCACCGGGGCCAAGGTCTTGATCTCGCCGATCTTCGCGCCCGGGAAGGCTCCCATCACGGCCATGACGAAGGGATCGGCCTCGACGCCGGCGCGCTCCTCGGAGCGTTTGCGGCGGTCGGTCTCGATCATGGTCTCGCCGCCGCCCTGGCCGTTGGCGGCGATCAGCCAGGTGCGGCCGGTCCAGTCCTTGAGGCGAGAGGCCAGCTTGCGCGCCAGGTCCATCGGCGCGCCGTCGAGGCTTTCATAGGTGATCGCTCCCGGCTTGAAGGCGACGGGGCGGACGTAGCGCTGGACGTCCATCTGCAGGCCGACCTCGCGCCGTTCGCCGATCAGGGCGACGACCTGTTCGAAGGACTGCGGGTCCGGCAGGGTCGGGGCGGCGACCGGGCGGGGGGCCAGCTGGGCCGAGGCCCCACCCCCTCCGCCGCCGCCGGAAGGTCCGCGCGGGGCGGAGCCGCCGCCGGGCATGGGCTCGCCGTCGCGCAGGGCCTTCAGCGCCTCCTCCGGTCCCGGCAGGTCGGCGGCGTAGGCGAGGCGGACGATGGCCATTTCGACGGCGTCGGCCGGATTGGGGGCGCGTCGGACCTCGTCCAGCGCGCGCAGCAGCATCTGCCAGACGCGGGCCAGGGTGCCGGCCGAGATCACCGCGCCCAGGGCCGTCAGCTTCTGCGCCTGGTCGTTGGGCAGGCGGGTCGCCTGCGGCCCCAGCATCTTGGCCACCGAGGCGGCGTGGCAGTGTTCCAGCAGGTCGTTGGTGATCTGCACCGGATCGGCACCGTAGCCGTAGAGGGTGCGGAACAGCTCCAGGGCTTCGGGGGTGCGGCCGGCCATGATGGATTCGAACAGGGCGATGGTCTGGCTGCGGTCGGCGAGGCCAAGCATGTCGCGCACGACCTCGGTCTTCACCGTCTCGCCGCGGTCGCCCTGGACCAGGGCCTGATCCAGCAGGGACAGGCCGTCGCGGACCGAGCCCTCGGCGGCGCGGGCGATCAGGGCCAGGGCGTCCTGCTCGATCTTCATGCCCTCGCGGTCGGCGATCCGGGCGAGGTGTTCGACGAGGATTTCCGGCTCCACGCGGCGCAGGTCGAACCGCTGGCAGCGGCTGAGGATGGTCACCGGCACCTTGCGGATCTCGGTGGTGGCGAAGATGAATTTGGCGTGCGGCGGCGGCTCTTCCAGCGTCTTCAGCAGGGCGTTGAAGGCCTGGTTCGAGAGCATGTGGACTTCGTCGAGGACGTAGACCTTGTAGCGCGCCTCGACCGGCGCGTAGCGGACGCTCTCGATGATGTCGCGGATGCCGTCGATGCCGGTGTGGGAGGCGGCGTCCATCTCGACCACGTCCATGTGCTGGCCGGCCATGATGGAGGCGTCGTGGCGGCCGTGGTCGGTCAGGGCCAGCGACGGGCGGTCGATGATGTCGGTCTCGTTGTTGAGGGCGCGGGCCAGCAGGCGGGCGGTGGTGGTCTTGCCGACCCCCCGCACGCCCGTGAGCATGAAGGCGTGGGCGATGCGGCCAGTCGAGAAGGCATTGGTCAGGGTGCGGACCATGGCCTCCTGGCCGATCAGGTCCTCGAAGGTGTGCGGCCGGTATTTGCGGGCCAGCACGGTATAGGCCGAGCCGTCGTCCACATGGGCGGCGGGGCCGGAGTCGGCGGGCGCCAGGGCGCTTTTCGGCGTCGGCTTCGGCGCGGGCTCGGTCGCAGCGACAGGCGCGGAAGCGGCCTCGGCCTCACGCATGCCGGCGGGTTCGGGCGAGCCGAACATGTCGTCGGTATCGGGATCGCGCTCGACCGCGTCGGGTGCGTCATCGTCCCACGGGGGGCCATCGAGACTCGGGTCGGCGTCGCTCATGGGTCCCTCTTAGCGCGAGGCGTGCCGGGAGCGAAGGGGCTCAGGGAAGGGAGCTGTGGGCGGTCGGCGCCCCTCCACCGCTTCGCGGTCCCCCTCCCCACTGCGTGGGGAGGAGACAGACGCGCTCAAGCAGCGAGGCTCCGCGAGCCGAGCGTTAGCGCACCAAGAAAGGAAGTGGAGACCGCGACCCGAAGGGGAATTCGTTGTGGCTGCTGCCTTCCGGCCCTGACCAGATTGGCGAAACCTTCGCCCGCGATCTCCGAGATCGATATGACGATTCCGGCTCGCGGATGCAAGCGGTCGCTTGCTAGATGAGAGCCATGCCCCTCCCCGCGCTCAATACCTTCGCCGGCAATCCGCTCGATCGGGCCGGTGATCTTCGCAACGATCCCGACTGGCTGGCGGAACAGGCGGCGAGCCCCGACGCCATGGCCATGGTGCTTTGGGAGGGGCGGCCGCTTGTGGAGACGGGTGAGCCGCGGCTGGCATGGCTGGCGCTCGCCCATGCGCGGGCCGTGGTTCCTGACCGCGAGCTGTTCCTCGGTCTGTGGAAGGGCGCGCCGTGTTTCGCGGTGGAAATCGAGGGCTCGTCCGATCCGGCGGCGGGACCGCTGGCCGGGCTGGGCGGTTTTCATGAGATGCGGGAGGCGGCGGCCCTGTTGTCGGGCGCGGACGCCGCCATGGCCGGGGCAGCGAAATCCCTGTTCGACTGGCGGCGGCGGCACGGCTTCTGCGCCGCCTGCGGCGTCGAGAGCCGGAATGCCTGCGGCGGCTGGAAGCGGATCTGCCCGGCCTGCGGCGTCGAGCATTTCCCCCGCGTCGATCCCGTGACGATCATGCTGCCGGTGTTCAGGGGCCGGGCCGAGCCGATCTGCCTGCTGGGGCGTCAGGCGGCCTGGCCCGAGGGGCGGATGTCGGCGCTGGCGGGCTTTCTGGAGCCCGGCGAAAGCATCGAGGAGGCCTGTGCCCGGGAGATCGCCGAGGAGGCGGGGCTGACGGTGACGGCGGTGCGCTATCACTCCAGCCAGCCGTGGCCGTTCCCGTCACAGCTGATGATCGGCCTGATCGCCGAGGTCGACAGCATGGACGCCCATCCGGACCAGACCGAGCTGGAGGCGGTGGCCTGGCTGACCCGGGACGAGGCGCGGGCCTGTCTGGCGGGGACGCATCCCGCGATCAAACCACCGCCGAAATTCGCCATCGCCCGGACGCTGTTGCAGGCGTGGGTGGACGGGTTTGAGATCGAGTGAGGGATTAGGGATTAGGGATTAGGGATGGATGACCTGTTGGCGCGGTCCATGTCTGGCGCGCGCATGCTGAATGCAATCCGAGCGTAGCTGAGCCCTAATCCCTAATCCCTAATCCCTAGTCCCTCCCGGCCAGCGCCCGCGCCGCCGCCAGATCATCCGGATTGTCGACCGACAGCGGCGCTTCTGCGATGACCGCGGCCCAGATCTGAAGGCCCATTTCCAGGGCGCGCAGCTGTTCCAGCTTCTCGCGGCGTTCGAGGGGTGACGGCGGGGCGGCGCAGAAGCGTTCGAGCGCGGCGCGGCGGTAGCCGTAGAGGCCGATGTGCCGCCAGACCGGCGCATCGCCGAACAGGGTCGAGCGGGTGAAATACAGGGCGCGCCCGTGATGCTGGCCTTCGGACAGGGCGATGACCGCCTTGACCACATCGGGATTGGTCCGGTCGGAGGCGTCGGCCTCGGGCGCGATCAGGGTGGCGATGTCGCAGGCGGGCTCGCCATGCAGCAGGGCGGCGCAGGCTGTCGCCAGCCCGGGATCGGCGAAGGGCATGTCGCCCTGCAGATTGATCACGGCGTCATGACGGCCCTCCGGATCGATGACGTCGAGCGCGACACGGATACGATCGGATCCCGACGGCAGGTCAGGATCGGTCAGGACGGCCACACCGCCGATGGCTTCGATCGCATCGACGATGTCCCGGTCTCCCGCCGCCACGGCGACCGGAAGGCCCGACAGCGCCGCCTGCTCATAGGCCCGCACGATCATGGCCTTGCCGCCGATGTCCGCCAGCGGCTTGTTCGGCAGGCGGGTCGCGGCCATGCGCGCGGGGATGAGGATCAGGGGATTCACATTCAGTCCTGGAGCAGGTGAGGGTGCGACGCTCCGGCGACCTTCCGCCGGTTGCGAAGGCCGCGCTAGCGTGTAGAAGACCACCACGCAAGAATTGGTCTGCCGGTGATCCGGTCGACCGCCCCGTTACGGCCAATGAAAAAGAGAGACGACGCGCATGAGCGGCGATCTGAAGTTCAACAAGATTCTGGGCGCTGCCCTGGCGACCGCCCTCGTCATCATCGGCGTGCAGCAGGTGACCGGCGCGATCTATCACAGCGAGACCCCTGAAAAGATGGGCTATTTCGTCGACGCGCCGGAAGCGGCCGCCGCCGGGCCCGCCGAGGTCGTGCTGCCGCCCGACTGGGGCACGCTGCTTCCGGCCGCCGATCTCGCGGCCGGTGAAGCCGCCTTCGCGCGCTGCCAGGCCTGCCACAATAACGTCGCCGGCGGGGCCAATGGTATCGGTCCGAACCTCTACGGTGTGGTCGGCGGTCCGGTCATGCACATGCCCGGCTTTGCCTATTCCGAGGGCATGGCCGCCCACAAGGGCGTGGCACCGGCATGGGGCTATGACGAGATGGATCAGTTCCTGACGAACCCCGGCAAGTACGTGCCGGGCACCAAGATGTCGTTCGCCGGGATTCGTGACACCACCACCCGCACCAATCTGATCGCCTATCTGCGCAGCCAGGGGTCGGGCAGCATGGCTATCCCGGCACCCGATCCCGCCCGCCAGCCCGGCGCTGCCCCCGCGGCGGCTCCGGCCGAAGGCGCGGCACCCGCCGCAGATGCTGCTGCAGCCGCCGTTGCGGCTGAACCGGTCGCGGCGACCGCGCCTGCCACGCCGCCGGCCTGATATCTGACGGTCATCGACCTGGAATGAAGGGAAAGGGCGGTCTTCGGGCCGCCCTTTTCTCTGATCGTCAGAGACGGCGGATGACGGGCTCTGCGCCGTCAGTTCCGCGATGCCGGGCGTCAGCCGCGGCGAAGGCTTCGATGACCACGGCACCGTGATGGCCGGTGGCGTGCAGGACGTGATCCGGATCGAGCATGAACGCGGCATGGCCGTTCCACGGCCCCTCGCCCGGTGAAAGCCAGACCACCAGATCGCCACGGCGCGCCTCGGAGATCGGGACGCCGACCCCCAGTTCTGCCTGCTGGTCCGAATAGCGCGGCGCGGCACGGCCACAGGCGTAGAGGACCTGCTGGACCAGGCCGCAGCAATCGGTGCCCTGCGGCGTCCGGCCGCCCGGCCGATGCGGCGCGCCCACGAACTGCCGTGCGAGGGCCAGGGCGTCGACAGCGAAGGTACCGATCGCGGCCGCGCCCGCATGCGCGCCGGCGACCAGGGCGTTCAGCGGCAGGTCGGCGTCGACCGTGTCGATACAGTGGGTCGGAAGCGGTGCGCCCTCGGCCAGGGCTGCGGCTTCGATCCAGCCGACGACGCCGTCCCGGCGCGCCCGGCCCCAGACCCGGTCGCCGCGCGTGTCGAGCACATCGAAGGCCTCGCCGAAGATCAACTGGTCGACAGGATGCTCGCCGGCCGTGGCCCCGGCGTGGATGTCGGCGACCGGAATTGCGCAATGCATTGCCCGTACCGCGCGGAAGGCGGAGGCGCGAACAATTCCCTCCAGCGCCTGCTCGGCCAGATCGGGCCGGGCGAGGGTGGTGCGGGGATCAAGGCTGGCGGCAGCTGCGGTCAAACGTGGGCTCGTCCGATTGAGGGAGCATCCTGCCGTACGAAGGCGAAAGTCCCGTTAATGGCGGACCGACCGACGCACATCTTGAAACAAGCCTGTGAAGGACCAGTTCAGACCTTCGCGATCGCGGAGGGGCAGATGCTTATCATTTCCGGGCTGGTGACGCTGGCGTTGGCCGTGATGCTGGCGTCCCCGGACAGCGCGCCCGGCCGGGCCCTGAGACGCGGGCTGGTCGAGACCCCCGCCCGCGCACTCAATCGCCTCCGGCGGGGCAAGACAGTCTTCTTCGTCCTGCTGGCGGCCGCGGGGCTCACGCTGGCGTTGCTGTTCAGGGCGGACGGCGTGCGCCTGTTCGGATTGATGCTTCCGGATCTCATGGTCTGGTTCGCGGTGTTCGACGTGGGCGTCTTCATCGACGCCCTGCTGATCGCCGGAGCCGTGCTGGGCGCGAACGGACTGAGGGTGGCGCGAGCGCGGGTCTCGGCCCTGTCCGGCGAGATCCTCCTGTTCGTCAGGCGTCGGACCACGCGACAGCCGCGACTGAGCCGCCCCCGGTCACGTCCGGCGCGCAAGGCCGTCGACGACGAACGACCGGGATGGTCGGATCAAGCCGTCGGATACCGCGCCTTCAGCATGGCGTAGCAGGCCCTCAGCGCCTGGGCCTCGCCGCCTTCGGGCCAGCCGGGGCGGGCGCGGGGGTTCCAGGCGAAGATGTCCATATGGGCCCAGGCGCCGGTCGTCGGGGCGAATTTCTGCAGGAACAGGGCGGCGGTGATCGACCCGGCCTGGGCCCAGCCGGCGGAGTCGTTGCGGACGTCGGCCAGTTCGCTGTCGATGGACGCGCGATAGCCGGGCCACAGGGGCATGCGCCACAGCGGATCGCCGACGGCGCGGCCGGCCTCGAGCAGGTCGGCGGCGAGGGCCTCGTCGTCGGTATAGAGCGGCGGCAGTTCGGGGCCGAGGGCCACGCGCGCCGCGCCGGTCAGGGTGGCGAAATCGAGCGTCAGGTCGGGGAAGTGCTCGCCCGCGCGGGTGAGGATGTCGGCGAGGATCAGCCGCCCCTCGGCGTCGGTGTTGCCGATCTCTATGGTCAGGCCCTTGCGGCTGTTCAGGATGTCGCCGGGCCGGAAAGCGTCGGCGGAGATGGCGTTCTCCACGGCGGCGACAAGCACCACAAGCCGCACCGGCAGGCCCGCCTGCATCACCAGCCGGCCGAGGGCGAGGGCGTGGGCCGATCCGCCCATGTCCTTCTTCATATTGCGCATGCCGGCGGCGGGCTTGATGTCGAGGCCCCCGGAATCGAAGACCACCCCCTTGCCGACCAGGGCGACCAGCGGCAGGTCGGCGTGGTCGAGATTCCAGCCGATCTCGATGACGCGGGGCGCGCGATCGGGCGCGGCGGCGCGACCGACAGCGTGGACCGCGGGGTAGTTTTCCTCGAGCAGGGCGTCGCCGGTGACGACCGAGATGGTGGCACCGGACTCTGCTGCGATCTCGCGGGCGATGGTCTCGATCTGCAGCGGGCCCATGTCGGCGGCCGGGGTGTCGACCATCTCGCGCGCGAGGGCGCAGGCCGAGGCGATGCGCAGGGTCGCCGCCAGATCGAGGCCCTCGGGGGCCACCAGCCGCACCGGGTCGCGGTCGGGGCGGGGCTTGTAGCGGTCGAAGACATAGGTCCCCAGCACGAAGGCCAGGGCGGCCTTGCGGGCGTCGTCGGGTTCCGCCTCGAGACGATAGAGGCCCGGCGGCAATCTGGCCGGCAAGGCCCGCGCCGACATGGGATCGAAGGTCTCGCCGGCACCGACCAGCACGGCGGCGATCCCGCCGCGGCCGTCCGGCGCGACCAGCATCTGGCCGGGCTTGCCCTTGAAGCCGTTGGCATCGGCCCAGCCGCGCGTCGTCCCGTCGATCCGGCCTGCGGGCCCGACGAACCGCACGGGAATGGCCCCTTCCGTCTCGGTGGTCAGCAGGTCGGGGTGCAGGGCGGACATGGACGACGGCCTTTCCGGCCGGCGGCGGCCGATCTTAACCAAGGATTGACGCGAAGAGCCGAGTCTGGACCTCGAACCTTCCGGAGCGCCTCCATGTCGCGCACGACCGCCTCTATCGCAATCCTCGTCCTGTTTTCGGCCGCCGCCGGCCCGGCCCTGGCCGACCCGGTCACGGCGCAGGCCGGCGTCCAGACGCCGGCTCCCGCCCAGCCGCCGGTCGCCGCCATGCCGCGCCAGCCTGCCAGCGCAGAGGTGCGCGCGGCCTATGACCGATCCGACGCCCTGAGCCGGTCGGTGTTCTGGACCGACCAGGCGGACATCGATCCGCGCGACCCCGTCGCCGGGGTTAAGGCGGCGCAGGCGCTGCGCGATCTGGGCCGATACGATCAGGCCGCCGAGATCGCCCAGGGCGTGCTGGTGGTCCAGCCCGGAAACGTCGACGCCATGCTGGAGGTGGGACGCGCCCATCTGGCGCGGGGTCAGGCCTTCTATGGCGTCGCCGCCCTCGAACAGGCCCGCGCCGCCCGTCCGGGCGACTGGCAGGTCTGGTCGCTGCTGGGGACGGCCTATGAACAGGTCCGCCGGCCCGATGACGCCCGCGCCGCCTGGGCCCAGGCTCTGGCGATCTCGCCCGACAACCCCGCCGTCCTGACCAATATGGCCATGTCGGCCATGACCAAGGGCGACGCCGCCACCGCCGAGCCCCTGTTGCGCCGCGCGGCTGCCCAGCCCGGCGCGTCGCTGAAGGTGAGATTGAACCTCGCCATGGTGCTGGGTCTGACCGGCAAGATGGCCGAGGCGGAACAGATCCTGCGCCGCGACCTGCCGCCCGAGGCCGCCGACGCCAATCTGCAATGGCTGCGGGACCGGGCCAACGGCACCGGCGTCGATCAGGCCCGGACCTGGGGCTCGCTCCAGGGCGGCTGATCCCCTATATTCGGCTCATGATCGACGAGCTCTACAGCGCGCGCATCCTCAAGCTGGCGGCCAATCTGCCGCATAGCGGGCGGCTGGCCCTGCCTGAAGGCACGGGCGAGCGGGTCGCCAGACTGTGCGGGTCGAAGGCGATCGTCGATGTGACGCTGGACGACGCCGGGCGTGTTCTGGCGTTCGCCCAGGATGTAAAGGCCTGCGCCCTCGGTCAGGCCGCCGCCGGCGTGCTCGGCGAGCGCGTGATCGGGGCCTCGCTGGAGGAATTGGTCGCGGCACGGGACGCGATGTCGGCCATGCTGAAGGTTGGCGGCGACGGTCCGACGGGTCGTTTCGAGGGCCTGCGCGCCCTGAAACAGGTGGCTGACTATCCCGCCCGCCACGCCTCGACCATGGTCGCGATCGAGGCGACGGTGGACGCGATGGGGCAGGCTCTGGCCCGCAAAAGCCCCGATACACGAACTAGCCTCGCCGGTGCGGCCTAGGCCCGTTGCCCCTTCAGCCATTGCGGGGGATAAGCGCGGCGACATGGCTTCCGGCGGAAATCTCTATGAACGCGGCGTTCGGCTGGCCCATCGTGGCTACAAGCTGACGCTGTCACCCCTGATCGGGCAGCAATGCCGGTTCCTGCCGACCTGTTCGGACTATGGCCGGGACGCGCTGATCCAGCATGGACCGGTCAAGGGGGGATGGCTGACGCTCAGACGCCTCTGCAAATGCCAACCCTTCGGCCAGTCGGGCTATGACCCGGTTCCGCCGCCTGTAAAGACGAAGACATGATCGATCTCAAATTCCCCGACGGCGCCGCACGCCAGTATCCCGATGACGCCACGGGCCGTGACGTCGCGGCCTCCATCTCGCCGTCTCTGGCCAAGCGCGCGGCCCTGGTCGCCCTGAACGGCGAGCAGCGCGACCTGGATCGCCCCCTGGGCGGCTCCGGCGACTTCAAGCTGATCATGCGCGATGATCCCGAGGCGCTCGAGACCATCCGCCACGACGCCGCCCACGTGCTGGCCCAGGCGGTGCAGGAGCTGTTCCCCGGCACCCAGGTGACCATCGGCCCGGCCATCGAGGACGGCTTCTACTACGACTTCCACCGTGAGGAGCCGTTCTCGACCGACGACTTCGCCGCCATCGAGAAGAAGATGGCCGAGATCGTCGACCGCGACGAGAAACTGGTCCGTGAGGTCTGGGATCGCGACGCCGCCATCGCCCTGTTCGAAGGCAAGGGCGAGACCTTCAAGGCCGAGCTGATACGCGACCTGCCGGGTACCGAAACCATTACGACCTACCGGACCGGGTCGTGGGTCGATCTGTGCCGGGGGCCGCATTTCCCCTCGACCAAATTCGTCGGCAAGGCCTTCAAACTGACCAAGCTGGCGGGTGCCTACTGGCGCGGCGACCACCGCAATCCGCAGCTGCAGCGCATCTATGCGACGGCCTGGGCCTCGAAGGAGGACCTGGACGCCTATCTGCTGCGCGTCGAGGAGGCCGAGAAGCGCGACCACCGCAAGATCGGCAAGGCCATGGGCCTGTTCCACATGCAGGAGGAAGGCCGGGGCATGGTCTTCTGGCACCCCAAGGGCTGGGAGCTGTGGCGCGTGCTCGAGGCCTATATGCGCCGCCGGCTGGACGCCGCCGGCTATGTGGAGGTCAAGACGCCCCAGGTGCTGGACCGGACCTTCTGGGAGAAGTCAGGCCACTGGGAAAAATACCGGCCCAATATGTTCGTCTGCGAGACGGTCGAGGGCGAGACCCTGTCCCTCAAGCCGATGAACTGCCCGGGTCACGTGCAGATCTTCGACCAGGGCCAGCGGTCCTATCGTGAACTGCCGCTGCGCATGGCCGAGTTCGGGGCCTGCCACCGCTATGAGCCGTCGGGGGCCCTGCACGGGCTGATGCGGGTGCGCGGCTTCACCCAGGACGACGCCCACATCTTCTGCCGCGAGGACCAGATCGTCGAGGAGACGGAACGGTTCATCCGCCTGACCCAGGTGATCCACGCCGACCTTGGCATGCAGACGCACGAAATCGCCCTGGCGACCCGGCCGGACGTGCGTGCCGGCTCGGACGAGTTCTGGGACAAGGCCGAAGCCATGCTGGGCGAGGCCGCCCGCCTGGCCGGGGTCGATCCGGTCATCGCCGAAGGCGACGGGGCCTTCTACGCGCCCAAGCTGGACTTCATCGTCAAGGACGCCATCGGCCGGACCTGGACCTGCGGCACGCTGCAGCTCGACTATGTCCTGCCCGAGCGCCTGAACGCCGAATACATCGGCGAGGACGGCCAGAAGCACCGGCCGGTGATGCTGCACCGGGCCATCCTGGGGTCGTTCGAGCGGTTCATCGGCATCATGATCGAGAACTACGCCGGGGCCTTCCCCCTGTGGCTGGCCCCGACCCAGGCCGTGGTCGCGACCATCGTCTCGGAGGCCGACGACTATGCGCGGGAGGTCCAGGCCGCCTTCCGCAAGGCGGGGCTGCGCACCGACCTCGACCTGCGCAACGAAAAGGTCGGCTACAAGGTGCGCGAACACTCGGTCGGCAAGGTTCCGGTCATCGCCGTGGTCGGCAAGAACGAGGCCGAACAGCGCACCGTCGCCATCCGCCGCCTGGGCTCGCAGGCGCAGGAGGTGGTGTCGCTGGACGAGGCCATCCGCATCCTGACGGAAGAGGCCACGCCGCCGGATCTGCGGCCGGCCTGATCCGGTCCGGGAAACAAAAAGCCCGCCATCGCGATCGCGGTGGCGGGCTTTTCAATGGGCGGTCAAGCGACGGTTACAGCAGCCGCTTGCGCATGGCCTGGGACAGCATGTCGATCAGGGTCACGGCGACCACGACCACGATGACGATCGCCGAGACGTCACGGAAGTCGAAGGCGTTCATCCGGTCGAACAGCACCTGACCGATACCGCCCGCCCCGATCAGGCCCAGCACGGTGGCCGAACGGCTGTTGGACTCGAAACGGTACAGGGCGAAGGACGTCCACAGCGGGGCCACCTGGGGAATCACGCCCCAGACGATCTCGTGCAGCTTGGACGCGCCGGTGGCGCGCACGCCCTCGACCGGGCCCTTGTCGATCGACTCGACGGCCTCCGAGAACAGCTTGGCCAGAACCCCGGCGGTATTGAGGGCGATGGCGAGCACGCCGGGCAGCGGCCCCAGGCCGACGGCCACGACGAACAGCAGGCCGATCACCAGGTCCGGAATGGACCGCAGCATGTTCATCAGCCAGCGGACCGGCGTGACGACCCAGACCGGCGCGATGTTGCGGGCGGCGGCCAGCCCCATCGGAATGGCGGCGAAGACGGCCAGGAAGGTGCCCCACAGCGCGATCTGGACCGTCTCCCACATCTTGGAGACAAAGATGCGCCAGTCGGTGAAGTCGGGCTTGAGCAGCTCCCGTGCGAAATTCTGCGTCGCTTCGGAATTGGTGAACAGCTTGGAGAGGTTGCCCAGATCCACGGCCTTGACGCTGTAGATCAGCACGGCGGCGACGCCGCCCCAGATCAGCAGGTCCAGCAGCCAGGAGCCTAGGGGCTTGGACGGCGGCTTCGGAATCGCGGTCGCGGCCGGCGGGACGGCACTGTCGGTCAAGGCTGGACCTCACGCAGGCTGCGCAGGCGCTGAAGTTCACGCTCGGCCGTGGCGGCCGCGGCGGTGTCGCCCTTGGCCCTGGCCTCGTTCAGCTGCTGGTCGGCGACCATTTCGCGGATCGGGTTCAGATAGCCGTCATCGGCGGCGTTGAAGCGGGAGTATTCGAGGCCGGACAGCACCTGACGCTGACGGTCCGCCTCGACACCCTCGCCCTGGCCATAGGTCAGGAAGAAGCTGCGGATCTTTTCCTTGAGCGCGGGATCCAGATCCTCACGCACGAGAATGCCGCTCTCGGGGATCGGCGGCGACTGCCAGATATCCTGGATCTGGGCGGCGACCTGCGGGTTTTGCTTGGTCATGAAGACGGTGTTGACGGTGTTCGACGTCGCCACATCCAGCACGCCCGAAGCCACCGAGAAGGCGTTGGACTGGTGGTTGGCCGAACGAACGGTCTTGAAGCACTGGGCCGGGACCACGCCGCGCGGATTGAACAGGAAGGCCATCGGGGCCAGCGTGCCCGAGGTCGACTGGGCGTCGCCGATGCCGAAATCGTATTTCTTGCCGCAGGCCAGCACCTGCTCCAGCGTGATGCCCGAGCCGGCGCGGACGATCAGGGTCGAGCGGTAGCTGTCCAGCCCTTCCTTGTTGACCGTACGGGCGATGACCTCGGCGTTGGCGCGGTCGATCGCTTCGACCGCGGGCTTGGCGGAGAACCAGGCGACCTGGGTCTGGTTGCCGCGCATGGCCTCGACCAGGACGGTATAGTTCGAGCCGAAATAGGGTTTCACCGGCACGCCGATGGCCCTGGACATGTCGTCCAGCAGTGGCTGCCACAGCGGGCCGGCCGAGGCCTGGCCTTCCGCCGACAGGATCGAGAAGGTCAGTTCGGTCGGTGCGGCCGAGGACTTGTCGTCCCCGCCTCCACAGGCGGTGAGGCCGAGCATGGCAGCGGCAGTGGCGGCGATCAGGCCGAGACGGCGGGTGACGGTCATGCCTTGGTTTCCCAGAACGCGTCCTCGAACTCGGGACCGTAGATGTCGATAAGCTGTTTGGTGTCGAGGCCGGTCGCCGGGCCATCATAGACGATCTGGCCGGCCTTCAGGGCGATCACCCGATCGCAGTAGCGGATGGCATAGTCGACCTGGTGCAGGGTGACGATCACACCGAGTCCATCGCGCTTGTTCAGCTCGACCAGCAGTTCCATCACCTTGCGGGCGGACACGGGATCCAGCGAGGCGACGGGTTCGTCGGCGAGGATGGCCTGGGCACCCTGGACCAGGGCCCGGGCAATGGCACCGCGTTGCTGCTGGCCGCCGGACAGGGTGTTGGCGCGCTGGGCCGCATAGTCGGACACGCCGACCCGGTGAAGGGCCGCCATGGCCCGCTGCCTGTCGGCCCTGGGCCAGGCCCCGAGGAAGCCCTGCCAGGCGGGCAGCCGACCGAGGGCACCGAGCATGACGTTCGAAAACAGGGACAGCCGGCCCACCAGATTGAACTGCTGGAAGATCATGCCCAGCTTCTGACGCGCGGCGCGGGTCGCGCCGGTCGTGCGCCCGTTCTTCTGGACGCATTCGCCGAAGACGGTGATCACGCCCTTGCCGGAGTCGATCGTCTGCAGGCCGGTGATCGAGCGCAGGAGCGTCGACTTCCCGGACCCGGACGGGCCGATGAGGGCCACCATTTCTCCGGCCCCGACCTCGACGGACACGCCGTTCAGGGCCTTTCGGGCACCAAAGGTCTTGGACACGTCCTTCACGGACGCGACGGCGGCTGTGGCAGAGGTCATGGACACGCTGAAGCGGTTGCAAGGGCGCGCCGCATGGCCCGATCAGGCCCGCGAGGCAAGTCTTAATGGCACGTCCGCGAGGATTTCGTCCAGCAGAACAGCATACGGACCGCACCGCAGCGTCGGTGTCGCCACCCCGCCCGCCGCCGCCAGGGCCCTTCTTTCCCTCCGCGAGGAAGATCAGGCGTCCTCCGTGGCGTCGCCTGACCGGACGGGCCGTCACGGGCGGCAGGCAGGGAGACCGGAGCGCCGCTCATTCAGCACCCGGACGATTGTCCTGCAAACTCAACGCCAGCCCGAAAAAAACCGCTTTACATGACAGTCGCGTGACCCTACATCGCGGCTTCCGGCGGACCCCGTGGTCTGACACTATGCGCTGCTAACGCCGGCTGGGTTTAACAATTACAGGGGTTTACGTGAATTGCGCACGTATCCATTTCCCCTGGACCTGGTCCGCGAGCGGTCCCCTGAACGTCCCGTCGCACTCGTGCGGCCGCGTTCAGTTTCCGTAGCGGCGCGCTGGTTCCAGGATAATCTTAAGGCCGACGTCTTCTATGCTGTGAAGGCCAATCCCTCGCGCTGGGTCATCGAGACCCTGGTCGAGGCGGGCGTGACTGCGTTCGACGTCGCATCGTTGTCAGAGATCGAACTGGTCCGTTCGGTCAGCGCAGACGCGCGACTGGCCTTCATGCACCCGGTCAAGAGCCGGGGCGCGATCACCCGCGCCTATTTCGATCACGGCGTCCGCACCTTCTCGCTGGACAGCCATGACGAGTTGCAGAAGATCCTCGACGCCACCGGCAATGCGACCGACCTGAACCTGCTGGTCCGCATGACGGTCTCGGCCGATGGTGCCGCCTATTCGCTGTCGGGCAAGTTCGGCGTCTCGCCGGACCAGGCCCCGTCCCTGCTGCTGGCCACGCGCCAGGCCGTGGTCGACGGCCTGATGGGCGTCTGTTTCCACGTTGGTTCGCAGTGCATGCGCCCGTCGGCCTATGAGGCCGCCATGGCCCAGGTCGGTCGCGCCATCAGCCGCGCCGGCGTGATCGTCGATATCGTCGATGTCGGCGGCGGCTTCCCCTCGGTCTATCCGGGCATGGTCCCGCCGGACATGAGCGAATACGCCGACGCCATCCACCGCGGCTTTGCCGAGATGCCGGTCACCCACACCACCGAACTGTGGTGCGAACCCGGCCGGGCGTTGGTGGCCGAAAGCTCGTCGGTGCTGTGCCGGGTCGACCTGCGCAAGGGCGACGCCCTGTATCTGAACGACGGTTCGTACGGCTCGCTGTTCGATGCGACCCATTCGCGCTGGCCCTTCCCGACCAAGCTGGTCCGGGACGGAGATGCGTCGGCCGACCTGAAGCCGTTCCGCTTCTACGGCCCGACCTGCGACTCCATCGACCACATGCCCGGCCCGTTCTGGCTGCCGGCCGATGTGCAGGAAGGCGACTTCATCGAGATCGGCATGCTCGGTGCCTACGGTGTCGCCATGTCCACCGGCTTCAACGGCTATGGCGAGCACGACCTCGCCATGGTCGGGGACGCGCCGATGGCCTCGCTCTACGGCCTGGCCCCGCGGTCCATTCCGACCGTGCGCACCACGGCGGAAGAGACCGCACGCAAGGTCGTTCGCCTGTCCCGTCCCAAGGGCAAGGCCGGCCAGCGGAAAAAGCAGCGGCGCTAAACCGTCGCTTTCGCGTTGTAATCAGCAGCGGCCCGTCGCTCCGTCCGGGCCGCTGTTTTCTTTGACGACGGGCGCTCAAACCAAAGGGAAACCCTTGCAATGAACGCTCCCGTTCAGACCAACCAGAAGGCCCAGCTGCTCCAGAACACGGTGGAGCACGTGGACATCACCTCGTTCGATGCGCGTCCGATCATCGACGCCATGCGCAAGATGTCATTCTCGAGCCGGGACACGGCCCGGGCCGCCGACATCTTCAACATGGCCATCGAGGACAAGGACTGCTCGCCCTGGCTGATCCTGGCCGGCTCGACCTCGGCCGGCGGCTGCATGCATGTGTACCGTGACATGGTGAAGTTCGGCATGATCGACGCCGTGGTCGCCACCGGTGCCTCGATCGTCGACATGGATTTCTTCGAGGCCCTGGGCTTCAAACACTACCAGGCTGCGGGCGAGGTGGACGACAACGTCCTGCGCGAAAACTACATCGACCGGATCTACGACACCTATATCGACGAGGAAGAGCTCCAGGCCTGCGATCATACCATCCTGGAGATCTGCAACCGGCTGGAGCCGCGCGGCTATTCCTCGCGCGAGTTCATCTGGGAGATGGGCAAATGGCTGAGCGAGGGGAATGCGAAGAAGCCCGGTTCGCTGATCCAGACGGCCTATGAAGAGGGCGTGCCGATCTTCTGCCCGGCCTTCGTCGACTCCTCGGCCGGCTTCGGTCTGGTCAAGCACCAGAAGGAGCGGATCGCCGAGGGCAAGCCGTATCTGATGATCGATGCGGTCGCAGACTTCCGCGAACTGACCGACGTCAAGATCGCCGCGGGCGTCACCGGCCTGTTCATGGTCGGCGGCGGCGTGCCGAAGAATTTCGCCCAGGACACCGTCGTCTGCGCCGAGATCCTCGGCGTTGAGGCCGAGATGCACCGCTATGCGGTCCAGATCACGGTCGCCGACGTCCGCGACGGGGCCTGTTCATCCTCCACGCTCAAGGAAGCCGCCTCCTGGGGCAAGGTCCAGACCACGCACGAACAGATGGTCTTCGCCGAAGCCACCACCGTGGTGCCGCTGATCGGTTCCGACGCCTTCCACCGCGGGGCGTGGAAGAACCGCGACAAGCGCCGCTGGAACAAGCTGTTCGGCAAATAGGCCGCGCCAGATCCGAAGCGACAACGGGAGCCGGGATTTCGATCCCGGCTCTTTTCGTTCGGGAACCGTCGTGGCGCAGGCCCGCTTCCCTTGCCGAAGGAGCTTCGCCATGACCGACGAGAACCAGACCCGGGAGGCCCGCGCGGCCGGAAACATGGGCGAACAGCCCGATGCGGCCCGCAGAACCGAACGCCTGGACGAGGCGCTGTCGGGCTCCGGCATGGGCTCGGACACCCGCGCCGGATCCCTGCAGGGCGGAGCCGCCACGGGGTCGGACGACGACCCCGATCAGGACGCCATCGACGCAACGCTGGCCCGCGAGGGCATGGCCTCCGCCGACCCGAAGCCGGCCGATAATACCGGCGCGGACGGGACCGGGCCGGCTGCCGGTCCAGCCGCGGGCAAGCCGGGCGAGGCCGGGGCGGCCACCGGCTGACCCCTGCGTCCCTGCGTGCCGCGCCGAAGGCCAGAACCCGCCTTGCCGCCGCCGCAGGCTTGGGTCACGGTGCGGGCAATCAACACAGTCTTTTCAAGGACGATACGGGATGAAGCGCATGTTTGCGGCCGCCGGATTGACGGCGGTCCTGGCGATGGCGGGCTGTGGTCAAAGCCCCGCGCCGGAGTCCGCCGCCGCCGCTGACGCCGCGGCCGATGCGGCTGCGCGCGCGGCCCCCGTCGCCGCGACAACCTCCCCGGAACCGCCCGCGGTCGCCGCCCGGCCCGCCGCGACCGGCGCACCGGCATTCGCCGTCATCTATCCGGGCGGAACCCCGACGGGGCCCGCGACCGTCGCCCAGGGTCCCGCTGGCCCTGGCGGCATCGTCAGTTTCACCACGGCGTCGACGCCAGACGCGGTCATCGCCTTTTACCGCAAGACCGCCGAGGCGGCCGGCCTGGCCTCGGTCATGGCCATGAACCAGGGCGACGCCCGGGCCTATGGGGCCGCGGCCGAGGACAACAGCGGCAAGTTGCTGCGTGTCGTCGCCACCCCGGTGGACGGCGGAACGACCAGCGTGCAGCTGGACTGGACCGCCGGCGGGTGACCCGGGAGGCGGCGCTGGCGGCCTGCCTGCTTCTGGGGGCCTGCGCCTCGGCCGGCGCGCCCGCGCCCATAGCGGCGGCCCCGGGCTATCTCGACGCGGCTTCGATCCGGTCGCTGGCGGAGGCCACACCCCTCCCGGCACCATGGGATCCCGCCGGTGCCTTTCCGGAGCCATCGGGAACGGACCGCTGGTGGCTGGCCACCGCCCATGCGGAGCTGAGACCGCCGGAAGCCGCCCAGCATTTCGACTGCGTCCTGGGCACCAGGCTGGCAGGAGCCCCGCGCCCGGCGCTGACCCGGCTGATGAACCGGCTGCTGACGGACGCCGACAGCCTGACGCGCATCCTGGCGGAAACGGCCCCCCGTCCGCGTCCGATCAAGGCCGTCGCGGGGCTGCAGCCCTGTGTGCGGGTCAATGACGCCGTCCGCGACACGTCGTCATGGCCCGCGGGGGCCGCGGTGGTGGGCTCGGCCTATGGAGACCTGTTCGCGGCCCTCGCGCCGGACCGGGCCGAGGGCGCGCGCCGGATCGGCCGCGAGATCGGCCTGAGTCGCGTCGTCTGCCGCATGAACTGGCCGGGGGACGTCACGGACGGGGCCGCGCTGGGCCGGCGCCTGTTCGCCGCCGAGGCCCGGTCAGCGGCCTTTGCCGCCGACCTGGAGGCCGCGCGCGCGGACGTCGCCGCCGCCCGGGCGGAGGGCCTGACCAGTCCCGGCTGCGCCGCCGAACGACGGGCGCTGGGTCAGGCGGGACGCGGCGCGACCAGCGAGCCGTAGAGGTCCGTCCGCCGGTCGCGGAAAAAGCCCCAGGCGGCGCGGTGCCGGTCGACGTAGTCGAGGTCGAAGGTGTGGACCAGGGCCCCCTCGTCATCGCGACCGAAACTCTCGACCAGATCGCCGCGATGGTCAGCGATGAAGGATGAGCCGTAGAAGACCTGTCCCGCCTCGGTGACCTGCTCGTGCCCGGTGCGGTTGGCACCGACGACCGGGACCACATTGGAGACGGCATGCCCCTGCATGGCCCGCCGCCAGGGCTCTGCCGTATCGAGCTCCTTGTCGTGCGGCTCCGAGCCGATGGCCGTCGGATAGAACAGCACCTCGGCCCCCTGCAGCATCATGGCGCGGGCGGTTTCGGGGTACCACTGGTCCCAGCAGATGCCGACGCCGATGCGGCCGTGGCGCGTGTCCCAGACCTTGAAGCCCGTATCGCCGGGCCGGAAATAGTATTTTTCCTGATAGCCGGGGCCGTCCGGGATATGGCTCTTGCGATAGACGCCCAGCGCCCGGCCGTCGGCGTCCAGCATGACCATCGAGTTGAAATAGTGCGGCCCCTCGCGCTCGAAGATCGAGACCGGAATGGCGACGCCCAGTTCGGCCGCCACGGGCTGGAGCGCCGTCACGCAGGGGTGCTCGCGCCAGGCATGGGCGGTGGCGAACCATTTCTCTTCCTGGGAGACACAGAAATAGGGCCCCTGGAAGAGCTCACTCGGCAGGATGACCTGCGCGCCTTTCGAGGCGGCGTCACGGATCAGGTCGATCGTCTTGTCGATATTGGCCTGCAGGTCCTCGCCGTAGGACGTCTGCAGGGCGGCGACGGTGATCTTACGAGTGGCGAGTGGCGAGTGGCGAGTGGCGAGTGAGGTCATGTCCGGCGCTCCTCCAGCTTGGCGATAAGGCCGGCCAGCATCCGGCTGAGTTCGTCTGCCGCCTCAAGCAGCGATGTCTCCGCGGCAGGGTCGAGATAACCCAACCGCGTCGCGATGATGAGCTGCGTTTCGACTTCCGCAAGCGAACCCCGCGCGATCGACAGAAAACGCACGAAATCGCCGGTGCTTCGGCGCGCACAGCCTTCGGCAATGTTGGAGGGCACCGAGACTGCGGCGCGTCTCACCTGGCTGATCAGGCCGAACCGCTCGTCCTGTGGCCATGCGCGTGTCGCGGCATAGATAGCCTCAACCCAGGTGACTGATTTCTGCCAGACGAGGAGGTCGCGATAGTGGCGGACCTCGCCACTCGCCACTCGCCACTCGCCACTCATGCCGGCTCCTGCTGGGTGATACAGTGGAAGGATCCGCCGCCGGACAGGATGGCGATGGACGGCAACGGGATGATCTTCCGGTCCGGGAAGACCGTGGCCAGACCCTGGCACGCCAGGTCGGCGGCGCGGTCGTCACCGTAGGTGGGGACGATAACGGCCCCGTTGGCGATGAGGAAATTCATGTGGCTGGCGGGCACGGGCTTTTCGTCCTCGTCGCCGATGAAGCCGGGCGACGGCAGGCGCAGCAGTTTCAGCGGGGCGCCGGTCGCGTCCGTCATCTCCGACAAGGTCCGGGCGATGGCGTCATAGACCTCGTCATTCGGGTCGCCCCGGCCCCAGGCGACGGGGCAGGCGACGATGCCCGGGGCGACGAAGCGGGCGAGGTTGTCGACATGGCCGTCGGTGTGATCGTTCAGCAGGCCGTCGCCCAGCCAAAGGACCTTTTTCGCGCCCAAGGCACCGGCCAGCGCGGCCTCGGCCTTCTCTTCGGTCCAGCCGGGGTTGCGGTTGGGGTTCAGCAGGCACTGGCGGGTGGTGACGATGGTCCCCTGCCCGTCGTGGTCCAGCGCCCCGCCCTCGAGGATGAAATCGTGCCGCTCCAGCGGAACGCCCGAGGCCGTGCCGATCTGGCCGGCGACGGTGTCGTCGTGCTCCAGTTCATACTTTCCGCCCCAGCCGTTGAAGCGGAAGGCGGCGGCCGTGGCCGAGCCGGCCCCGAAGATCGGCCCGGTGTCGCGCAGCCAGATGTCCCCGAACCGGCCGTCGATGATCTCGACATTGGCGACCCCGGCGAAACGGGCCCGGGCGTCGTCCAGCGCCTCGGCCTTGCCGACCATCAGCTTGACGGTCTCACGCCCGGGGCCGGCCAGGGCGCGGACCAGGGCCTCGACCTCGGCCTGGGCCGGTTCGAGGTTGTCTTCCCACAGCTCGGCATGGCTGGGCCAGCCGACCCACATCGCGCGGTGCGGCGACCATTCGGCAGGGATGGGTGCGTGGTTCATGGGGCCTCGTATCGGCGAATGACCGATCGCGCCAGATAGGGGGCGCAGGGTCCGACTTCAACGCATGGGCAGCAAGGGATGGCCCATGGAAAAAGGGCGGCCTGTGAACAGGCCGCCCTCGTTCGTCGTGGTGTCAGGCGTGAAGGTCTAGAACTTCATGCCCAGGGTGATCTGCGCGTTGCGCGGCGAACCGATCGAGTAGGTCCGGGCGAAGCCGGTGCGATTGGCGGTCGCGGTCGGCACGCGGGGGTCCGTGGTGGCGACGTACGGCAGGGCGTTGTTGCCCGTCGAGATGTTGCCCAGGTACTCTTCGTCGAACAGGTTGTTGATGTTGACCTGCACATAGGCACCACGGATGCCGAAGCGGTCGGTCAGGTCGTAGCGGACGTCCAGATCAGCGACGACGTAGGAGTCGGAGACTTCGTCGTTGATGTCCGTCGCGAACCGTTCGCCGACGTATTTGGCTTGCAGGCCGACCGACAGATCTTCGGTCACATCCCAGTCGCCGCGGGCCGAGAAGGTCCAGTCGGGGGTCTCGACCAGCGTCTTGCCCTTGGTCGGCAGGAGCAGCGGGATCGCGGTGAAGCCCGGTGCCACCGGGCAGACCGGCGTCGAGCCCGAGACCTGGTTGGCCGAGGTGCAGTTGAAGTTGCCGATGAGCAGATTGTCCTGCAGCTCGCTCTCGTTATACGAGGCCGACAGGTTCAGGGCGAAGCTGTCGGAGAAGATGTAGCCGACCTGGCCGTCGAAGCCCTGCTGTTTCACGGCACCGACGTTGCGGTCGACGGTGAAGCCGAAGGTCGGCGACGCGGGATCGTTGTCCAGCGAGTTCACGATGCGGTTCTCGAACTCGATATACCACAGGGCGGCCTGGACGATCAGGCGCGAGTCGCGGAAGCGATAGCCCAGGTCATAGGCCTTGGTGGTTTCCGGCTGCACGGCCGAGAAGTCGATCGAGTTGTCCGTCACGTTCCGGATCGGCTGGTACAGGTTGTCCGTCCGCGGCACCGACAGGCCTTCGGCGTAGCTGGCGTAGACGCTGTGGCCTTCACCGAACCGGTAGACGGCGCCGACGTTCGGCAGGACGTCGTCGAACTTCAGCTCGGCCTGGTAGGGCCGGATGAACTGGGTCGAGTTCAGTGTAGCGCCCGAACCCGTCGTGGTGCTGGAGAAGGTAACGTTGCCGTTGGTGATGGGCGTCAGGACACCGTTGACGAAGGCCGACGTGAGCGGCGTTTCGGTGGTGCAGCGGACGGTCGAGGTGCCGTTCTGCGAGAAGCAGTACTGGTTCAGTTCACGGGTGAACTGCGGCGCGCGCACGCCGAGGTTCACGGTCAGCGAGTCGTTGAAGAAGTCACCGATGTACTCGACGGCGAACTGCTGCAGCTCGGCGACCGAGCGACGGTCGCGGAAGCGGTAGATCGAACCGTCGCGGCCCGTGACGGCCTGATCTTCGGCACCGGTCGTGCTGAACACGCTGGCCGGCTCGGCGTTGCGGCTCATGAACGTGCCCTCACCGGTCTGGCGGTGACGGCCGTAGTCCAGCGAATAGGCGGCGCGGATGCGGTTGCTGTCGTTCAGGTCCCAGATCAGCGACGAGCTGATGCCGTAGCGGTTGGTATTGGTCAGCGACGGCGCATAGACGTGAACGTTGTCGCAAGTGTCGCCGTCGCCGTTCAGGTCACGGCCGCCGGTATTGTAAGGCGCGGTGGCGCACAGGGTGGGGGTGATGGTGGCGTTGTTCAGGCTATTCTGGTCCAGCCGGTCGTCGCGCTCGCTCAGCAGGCTGGTGGTCGTGCCGCCCGTCGCCAGGACGTACTGGTAGGACGGGTCGAAGGTGAAGCGCAGGTTGTCCGTCAGCGCATAGCTGAACTGGCCCCGGATGTTGCCGGTGTCGGAGGGGTTGATGCGGTTTGCGATGGCGCTGGTGCAGTTGCCCGTGGCGGCCGAGCCGTTGGACAGGATCCGCGAGGACTGGCTGTTCTCGTCCTGGACCGTGCCGTTGACGCCGAGGGGACGGAAGCAGGCGATGTCGTTCTCGAGCGGCTCAACGCCCGAGGCGAAGTTCGCCAGGGTGTAGTTGTTGAAGAAGGCCGCGTTGCGGTTGCGGTTGAAGTGTCCCGCCAGGCTGGCGAAATTCCCGTTGCCGCCGAGGTCCTGATAGATCTTGCCGTTGATCTGGCTCTTCTCCAGCTCGCCCGGGCCACGGAACTTGTCGTAGTTGGTGTACGAGGCTGCGAGGTAGGCGGTGGTGTCCCACGGGCCGAAGGTGCCGGTGTCGCCGCGCAGGAAGACGCGGCCGTAGTTGTTCTCGCCGATCGAGGCATTGACCTGGAAGCCGGCTTCTTCGAGCGGACGCGCCGACAGGAAGGCGATGGTGCCGCCGGTGGCCGAGGCGGTCGGGCTGTCGACGTCGGTCGTGCCCTGGTTGACCGAGGCGCGCTGGATCAGTTCCGCGTCGAGCTGCTGGTTGGTGAACACGGCGTAGTTGCCGGTGTCGTTCAGCGGCATGCCGTCGAAGGTCAGCGAGACGCGGTTGCCGTCAAAGCCGCGCAGGCGGATGTTGCCGCCCGAGTTGCCGTAGGGATCGCTGTTCACGAAATTCAGGCCGGGAACCAGGTTCAGGCTCTGAAGGATCGTCTGGCCCGAGGTCTGGGTCGAGATGAACTCCTGGCCGATGCTGGAGCGGGTCTTGGGGACCGTCTGGGCGATGACGCCGGTGATGGCGGGCGTGCGCGAACCCGTGACGACCACGGTGTCCAGTTCGGTGGTGCCTTCGGTCGCGACCGTGCCCGAAGACTGGGCGGAGGCGGCACCGGCGACCAGAAGGCCGCTGAAGAGGGCCGTGGTGGCCCAGAACACGCGTTTGCGGTTCGTCATTGTCATCTGTCCTCGATGAAGATGGGCGCGTACGCCCTGCGACCGGCGGTAGCCGATGGAAATCCCGCCCCCTCTAGGCGTGCCATCGGAAAGTGGGACGACATTCGTGTGACAGTGATATGACAGCCCGCGCGGGTGACACGGGAGACACACTGCTGTGGGTCGTTTGGCTGTGGAGAAAACAGGTCGAGCGGCCCCGGCACGGGTGCGGGGAATGGTGGCTGGAGGCGGGCTCGAACCGCCGACCTGTGGGTTATGAATCCACCGCTCTAACCAGCTGAGCTACCCAGCCCCGATTGCTCGAGTCCCGGCGGGAACTGGTCTGTCCGCCGGAAGAGGCGTGCGTATATAGGCGGGTGCCGGCGGATTCAAGTCGATCAGACGACGGGTGCGGCGCGATGGACGATGACGACGCTGCAGCAATGCGGCTAGGCTGGCCGGGCCGTTTGCTCGTTGTTCCATTCAAGGGATTTCCCATGCGTCTGCTCCCCCTCGCCGCCACGGTCGCCGCCGCAACCCTGTTCGCCGCCTGCGGGGCCAATGGACAGGACACCGTCCCGGCGTCAGCGGGAGCGCCGCTGGAAACCCGTCCCGCCAACGGCACCAGCCAGCAGCCCGCCTTCGCCGGTCAGACGCGCGCGCCGGGCGTGCGCACGGAAACAGCCATGGCCCACAGCATCGTGGCCGCCGGGCTGGAGCATCCGTGGGGCCTGGCCCTGCTGCCCGACGGTCGCTGGCTGGTCACCGAACGACCCGGCCGTCTGCGCATCATCACGCCCGAGGGCGCGGTCGGTGCGCCGGTCGCGGGACTGCCCGCCGTCGATGCGCGGGGCCAGGGCGGCCTGCTGGATGTCGCGGTCGGTCCGACCTTCGCCCGCGACCGGCTGATCTACTGGAGCTATGCGGAACCGCGCGAGGGCGGCAACGCCACCGCCGTCGCCCGGGGCCGACTGTCCGGGGACGGGGCCCGGGTCGAGGGCGTCCAGGTGCTCTTCCACGCCCTGCCGACCTATGACGGCGACAAGCATTTCGGCTCGTCCCTGGCCTTCGACGGCGCGGGACATCTGTTCATCACCCTCGGCGAACGCTCCGACGCACCGATGCGGCCCCAGGCCCAGGACCTGGGCTCGCACATGGGCAAGACCATCCGCATCAATGCCGACGGCTCGGTGCCCGCCGACAATCCCTTCGTCGGCCGCGCCGGTGCCCTGCCGGAGATCTGGTCGCTGGGCCACCGCAATGTCCAGGGCATCGCCGTCGCCGCCGACGGTGCCGTCTGGACCGTCGAGCACGGCACGCGCGGCGGCGACGAGATCAATCTGGACCGGTCGGGGCTCAACTACGGCTGGCCGGACGCCGCCTACGGCATCGAATACCGTGGCACGCCGATCAACGCCGGCGACACGGCCCGTGAAGGCACCGAACAGCCTGTCTACTACTGGGACCCCTCGATCGCGCCCGGCGGCATGACGCTCTATGACGGCACCATGTTCCCCGGCTGGCGCGGCAATCTGCTGGTGGCCATCCTGAAGGACAAGCACATCGCCCGGCTGGTGATCGAGGGCAACAGGGTCGTCGGAGAGGAGCGGCTGCTGACCGACCTCGGCGAGCGGATCCGCGATGTGGCGGTCGGTCCCGACGGCGCGGTCTGGGCCATCACCGACGAACAGAACGGCAAGCTGGTGCGGCTGGCGGCCCGCTGATCAGTCCCGCAGCAGTTCGTTCACGCCCGTCTTGGCCCGCGTCTGGGCATCCACCCGTTTGACGATCACGGCGCAATAGAGTGACGGCCCGCCCTTCGGGTCGGGCACGGCACCCGGCACCACCACCGAATACGCCGGGACTTCGCCGCGGAAGACCTCGCCGGTCGCCCGGTCGATGATGCGCGTCGAGGCCGACAGATAGACGCCCATGGCCAGGACGGCACCCTCGCGCACGATCACGCCCTCGGCCACCTCGGCGCGGGCACCGATGAAACAGCCGTCCTCGATGATCGTCGGATTGGCCTGCAGCGGCTCCAGCACCCCGCCGATGCCCGCCCCGCCGGACAGGTGGACGTTCTTGCCGATCTGGGCGCAGGAACCGACCGTGGCCCAGGCGTCGACCATCGAACCCTCGTCCACATAGGCCCCGATGTTCACAAAACTGGGCATCAGCACGACGTTGCGGCCGATGAAGGCCCCCTGGCGGGCCACAGCCCCGGGCACGGCGCGGAAGCCCGCCCGCTCGAAATCGGCCTCGGTCCAGTGGGCCCATTTGACCGGGACCTTGTCCCAGTAAGGCCCGGGCGTCGGATCAGTGACCCCCATGGTCGCCCCGACCGGCGCGCCCATGCGCACGTTCGGATTGAGCCGAAACGAAAGCAGGACCGCCTTCTTCAGCCACTGATGCGTGGTCCAGACCCCGTCGGCCCCGCGCGAGGCGACCCGGGCCTCGCCCGAATCCAGCAGCCCCAGGGCCTGTTCGACCGCCTTGCGGACGTCGCCGTGGGTCGAGACCGAGAGATCGGCCCGGTCCTCCCAGGCGGCCTCGATGGCGGTTTCAAGGTGCGCGCGATCCAGCATCAGGCGTCTCCGGGCAGGCGGGCGGTGGCGAGGAAGGGGGCCAGCGAGGCGGACCGGTGATCGACGAAGGCCAGATCAGTGCCGACGGTACGCGAACCGACCAGAACCGTCGTCATACCGATGGCGTGGGCCGGTTCAAGATTGCGCGCCGTGTCCTCGAAGAAGGCGGCCGAGGCCGGGGCGATCCCGAACCGTTCGGTCATGCGGGCAAAGGTGCGCGGATCGGGCTTGGGAATCAGGTCGGCGTCCTCGAGCGAGAACAGGCCGTCAAACAGATCCACCAGTTCCAGCCGCTCGATCACGCGGCGGGCATGGGCCGTCGACCCGTTGGTGAAGACGATGCGCGGCCCGTTCAGCCGCTCCAGGGCGGCGCGCAGGCCGGGGTCCGGCGTCAGCACGTCCAGCGGCACGTCATGCACCTCGGCGAGGAAGTCGTGGGGGTCGATCCGGTGGTGGGCCATCAACCCGGCCAGTGAGGTCCCATAGTCTCTCAGATAGCCCTTCTGCACCACCAGCGCCTCGTCCGCGGGCAGGCCGGAGGTGCGGACCACATAGTCATTGATACGCCCCTGGATCAGCCGCATGAACTGGCTCTCGGGCGGATACAGGGTGTCGTCCAGATCGAAGATCCAGCTGCGGATATGGCGCAGATCGGCCCCCGGTTCGGTCGCCCGCAGCGGCTCCGCGGTCATTCCGCCTTCACCAGGGTGCCGGCCCCGTGCTCGGTGAACAGTTCGACCAGCATGGCATGGGGCCGACGACCGTCGAGGATGACCACCGCCTCGACCCCGTCGCGCACGGCAGCCATCGCGGTCTGCAGCTTGGGGATCATGCCGCCGGTGGCGACGCCGTCGTCGATCAGTTTCGAGGCCTCGCCGACCGTCATCTGGCGGATGATCTGGCCGTCTGCGCCCTTGACCCCCGCGACGTCGGTCAGCAGCAGCATCCGCTTGGCCTTCAGCGATCCCGCCAGGGCCCCGGCGACCGTATCGGCGTTGACGTTGAAGGTCCGGCCGTCCTCGGTCACGCCGATGGGCGCGATCACCGGCACCCAGTCCGCGTCGGATTCCAGCAAACGCACGATCAGCTTGGGGTCGACCTTCGTCGGCTCGCCGACCAGACCCAGATCGACCTCGTGCTCGATCATGCTGTCGGGATCGCGCCGGGTCCGCTTGGTCTTCTCGACCGTCAGCAGGCCCGCGTCCTTGCCGGACAGGCCGATGCCACGCACGTCGGCCTCACGCCCGGCCATGGTGATCCAGTGGGCGATTTCCTTGTTCACGGCCCCCGACAGGACCATCTCGGCCACCTGCATGGTGTCGGCGTCGGTCACGCGCAGCCCGTCCACAAAGCTGGACCTGACGCCCGCCTTGTCCAGCATGGCGCTGATCTGGGGCCCGCCGCCGTGGACGACGACCGGATTGACCCCCATCAGTTTCAACAGGACGACGTCGGCGGCAAACTGTTTGGCCACGGCGCTCTCGCCCATGGCGTGACCACCATATTTGATCACCACCGTCTTGCGGTCATAGATCTGGATGTACGGCAGGGCCTCGGCCAGCGTCTTCGCCGTGTCCCAGCCCCTGTCCTCGGATTGCCGTTCGGTCTCGTCCATGATGAGCGGGTCCGTAAAGCCAAGGCCGCCCGCTGTCATCATGAAACGGGAGGGTCGCTGCGCCCTTCCCGTTCGCCTGGACCCGCAAGAGCGCGGCGAACGGGATCTCACAGGGTCCGGGCCGGCGGAGCCCGCGTCGCTCCGGCACCGGGATTGAACGCACGGTCCCGCGGCTCGACCGTCGGGTTCGACAGCCCCGGGAGAGTCCGGCATCGTCGGCGAGGGGGCCGGCCGGACCGGCGGCGGCCCGACGCACGGCGCACGTCTGCCTTGAATTGCAGAGTTTTTCCGACTTCCGGCTCTGTAGCTATATGGCCACGCTGGCCGGTTATCGGCGGGGCCATCTCGACCTCGGCGAACGGGGCTGTTAAGACACCTCAGCGGCGGCCACCATCGTCGTAACAAATTCATTTGGGCTGCGGAGGGCATCCACCCATGCGCGTAAAGACTTTCATCATGGCCACCAGCGCGGTCGGGGCTCTGGCCCTGTCAGCCGGCGCTGCGGCGGCCGAGCCGAACGGCTGGTACGGGGCGGTTGACGCCGGTTACCATTCGCTGGGCGAAGTGGAGACCCGGTCGCAGACGATCGGGCCGCTGTTCAACATCGAGACCAAGGACGACTGGGCCGCGTTCGCGCGTCTGGGCTACCGGTTCGACCAGAACTGGCGCGTCGAGCTCGAGGGCGGCTACCGTCAGAACGACATTGAGTCGATCGTTCGTCCGGTTGCCGGCATTCCGAGCGGCGTCTGCAACGTGGTTCCGGCTTCGGGTGCCTGCAACGCTCCGGATGGCGAGCTCAAGGCCGCCAGCCTGATGATGAACGTGCTGTTCGACTTCGGCAGCGCCGATGACGCCCTGCGTCCGTTCATCGGCCTGGGCGCGGGTGTCAACCGCGTCGACACCAACTTCCTCGGCACCTTCGGCGGCAACCGCACCGTCGGCGTCGGCGCGGACGACAGCTCCACCAAACTGGCCGCGCAAGGCATCGCCGGCCTGGCCCTGGCGCTGGGCGATCGCGCCCACCTGGACCTGACCTACCGCTACCTGGTGTCGAACATGGAGTTCAACACCTTCGTCTCGTCGGCCCCGGCGGCCATCGGCCCCTACCAGGGCCGTTATGACGACAGCCACACCGTGACCCTGGGCCTGCGCTATGCGTTCGGTGCCGACGAGCCGGCCTATATCGCGCCGCCCCCGCCGCCCCCGCCGCCGCCCCCGCCCCCGCCGCCCCCGCCCCCGCCGCCGCCTCCGGTGGTCCAGGTGCCGGCCGCGCGCGAGTTCGTGGTCTATTTCGACTGGGATCGTTCCGACCTCACGGCCGAAGCCGCCTCCGTCGTCACCCAGGCCGCCAACTACGCCAAGTCGGGCCGTCCGACCCGCGTGCTGGTCGTCGGCCACGCCGACACCTCGGGTTCCGCCGCCTATAACGTCGGCCTGTCCAACCGCCGCTCGCGCACCGTTGCCGATGCGCTGGTCGCCCAGGGCGTCAACGGTGGCGTCATCTCCCTCGACGGCAAGGGCGAAACCGCCCTGGCCCGCGCCACCGCCGACGGTGTCCGCGAGCCCCTCAACCGTCGCGCCACCATCGGCATCAACTTCCGCTAAACCCGGAAGGCCGATCGGCCAGACAACAGAGCCGCCGGTCCCCAAAAGGGGCCGGCGGTTTTGCTTTGCAGGGGTCTTGAAACCTCGAACCGCCGGGAGTCGTATGTGCTGGACGGTGGCATCCGACCCGCCCCGCCGGAGAACGTCCCATGTCGCGCCCCGCCCTCGCCAGCCTGATTCTGCTCGCCATCGCCGCCTGCTCGCCCGGGGCCCCCGCGGAGAGCGCGCCCTCCACTCCGGCCGCCACGCCCGCCCCGGCGACCCAGGCCCGGGACAGCGGCCGGCGCGAGGTCGCTGTCTTCGCGGGCGGCTGTTTCTGGTCGACCGAAGCGAATTTCGAACACATGCCCGGGGTCGTGACCGCCGTGTCCGGCTTTGCCGGCGGCCAGGTCGCCAATCCAGGCTACGAACAGGTGGTCCGCGGCGGCACCGGCCATCTCGAGGCCGTGCAGGTCACCTTTGATCCGGCCCGGATCAGCTACCGACAACTGGTCGACCGGTTCTGGCTGACCATTGATCCGACGGATCCCGACGGCCAGTTCTGCGACCAGGGGCCATCCTATGCGACGGCGGTCTTCGCCACGGCGGCCCAGAAGCCCGCGGCCGAGGCGTCCAGACGCGCCGCCGCCGCGCGGATCGGTGCCGCCCGCTTTACGACTCCCGTGCGCGACGCCGCGCGCTTCTGGCCGGCCGAGGCCTATCACCAGGACTTCGCGCGGCTGAATCCGGTGCGGTACGGCGGCTACAGCCGGTTCTGCGGCCGCGCGGCGCGTCTGCGGGCCGTCTGGGGCGACGCCGCCGCCTAGGACGACAACGGTCTCGATGGACCCCGTCCATCAAGACCCGGGATGTCTCTCCCGCCGGATGCCGGTCCGGCTGGTCCGCGCAACCGCATCCGGTCCCCCGCGTTTACCGCCGAGGTTCAACGCCGAACAGGGATTTGCCATGCGCATCCAGACCATCACACTCGCCGCCCTCGCTGCCCTGTCCCTCGCCGCCTGCAGCCAGGCCGAGCAGGATGACGCCCAGGCGGATGCCAATGCCACCGCGGCTGACACGGGGCAGGCGGCCGAAAAGGCCGGGGCCGCGCTGAAGGAAGAAGCGTCCCAGCTCGGCTCGGCCATCGTGGCCGGAGCCGGCGAGGCCGCGCAGGAGGTCGACGAGGCCACCGACAAGCTGGCGGAAAAGGCCGACGATCAGAAGGCAGAGACGGCGACGGACACGCGGGGCAACTGACCGTTCCGGAACCGGGGGCGACGCGACGGTGCCGTCCCCGTCAGGGCCTAGCGCGGCTCGGCCAGCAGCGCATCGATCAGGGCGCGGGCCTCGGGGCTGGCCCAGTCGGCTTCGCCCGAGAAATGCGCGCGGATCCGGCCCTGCCGGTCCAGAACCACGGTCTGGGGCATCTTGCCCTTGCCCGGCAGTTCGAACGGCAGCTGGAATTTGGGGTCGCTGTAGAGCGGCAGCGGTTCGTGCACGTCGATGAAGCTGCGCGCGTCCGCGATCTTGTCGGCGTCGTTGTCGACGTTGATGGGCAGCACAACCACGTCCCGACCGGCATAGGTCTCGGCCAGCCGGGCAAGGGTGGGCATCTCGGTGCGGCAGGGCGCGCACCACATGGCCCAGACATTGACCACCACCACCTTGCCGCGGAAATCCGACAGGCGCGCCTCGGCACCGTCGCGGGTCCTGAACACATAGGCGGGTGCCGGCTCCAGCGCCGCGGGCGTCTCGAGCGCGGCGATCGAGCCGCGCGCGAACCGCGCCAGGTCGCTTTTCGCGGCCGCGGGCGGCGGCGCTTTGTCGATCCCGCCGGGTTTGGCGTATAGCAGCGCGGCACCGCCGATCACACCGATCAGCAGCACGCCCGCCGCAACGCCCAGAACCGCCTTCGAGACCTTCATGTCCGATCCAGAATCCTCCGCCCCGACCAAAGCCGATCCGAACGCGGAAGGTCAAGACATGTGGGGCGGGCGCTTCTCGGCGCGACCGGCCGATATCATGCAGGCGATCAATGTCTCGATCGGCGTGGATCGCCGGCTGTGGGCCCAGGATCTGGCCGGTTCGCGGGCCCACTGCCGCATGCTGGCCGTGCGCGGCATCGTGACCCAGGCGGACGCCGACGCCATTCTGGGCGGGCTGGACGCCATCGAGGGCGAGATTCGCGACAGCACCTTCCCGTTCCGCGATGCCTTCGAGGACATCCATATGAATGTGGAGGCGCGGCTGGCCGAGCTGATCGGCGAGCCGTCCGGGCGTTTGCATACGGCCCGCAGCCGCAACGACCAGGTGGCGACCGACTTCCGCCTGTGGGTCCGCGCCGCCTGCGACGCCGCTGTCGACCAGCTGAAGGGCCTGCAGTCGGCCCTGCTGGTCCGGGCGGAACAGCACGCCGCTGACCTGATGCCCGGCTTCACCCATCTGCAACCGGCCCAGCCGGTGACCTTCGGCCACCATCTGATGGCCTATGTCGAGATGTTCGGCCGCGACGCCGGCCGGTTCGCCGATGCCCGTCGGCGGATGAACGAAAACCCGCTGGGGGCCGCGGCCCTGGCCGGTTCGCCCTTCCCCATCGACCGGCACATGACGGCGGCCGAGCTGGGCTTTGACCGGCCGATGGGCAATTCGCTGGACGCTGTGTCCGACCGCGATTTCGCGCTGGAGAGTCTGGCCGCGGCCTCGATCTGCGCGGGACACCTGTCGCGCCTGGCCGAGGAGATCGTCATCTGGATGACGCCCCAGTTCGGCTTCGTCACCCTGCCCGACGACCTGACCACCGGCTCGTCGATCATGCCGCAGAAGCGCAACCCGGACGCCGCCGAACTGGTGCGGGCCAAGACAGGCCGGATCATGGGCTCCCTGGTGGCCCTGTCGACGGTGATGAAGGGGCTGCCGCTGGCCTATTCCAAGGACATGCAGGAGGACAAGCCGCCGGTGTTCGAGGCCTTCGACGCCCTGACCCTGGCCCTGGGGGCCATGACGGCCATGGTTTCAGCGCTGCAGCCGAACACCGAGCGGATGCGCGCCGCCGCCGGCTCGGGCTTTTCGACCGCCACCGACCTGGCCGACTGGCTGGTGCGCGAACTGAACCTGCCGTTCCGCAAGGCGCACCATGTCACCGGTGCCGCGGTGAAGCGGGCGGAAGCCATGGGCGTGGATTTGTCGCAACTGCCGCTGGCCGAACTGCAATCACTTGAACCCGGGATCACGGAAGCGGTTTACAAGGTGCTCACCCCTGAGGCTTCCTGCGCCAGCCGCCAGAGCTTCGGGGGCACGGCGCCGGAACAGGTCCGCGCGCGCATCGCCGACTGGAAGACGCGTCTCGCGTAGGGGATTGGGATGAAATCGATCGTCAGCCTGGGCGTGCTCGCCCTGTTCGCCCTCTCCGCTTCCGGTTGCGGCCGCATGGCCGATCTCGAGGCCCCGCCGGCGAAGCAGACGGAGCGCAGCCAGCGCGACGGCCGCGCGCCGGCCCTGCCCGAGCCGGCCACCGTCTATCGTCCGCCCAGCACCCAGCCGATCGACGGGGGTCCGACCAGCCCGTACAACGGCCCGGGCGCCCAGCCGAACCGCTAGCCCTTGCACCATTTCGACCGCATCGACGGCGCACTTCATGCCGAAGGCGTGCCGCTGGAGGCGCTCGCCGATGCGGTTGGCACGCCGGCCTATGTCTATTCAACCGCGACCCTGACGCGGCACTACAGCCTGCTGCGCGCGGCGGCCGACGCACATCGCGGTGCCCTGGGCGACGCCCTCATCGCCTTCGCGGTCAAGGCCAACTCCAATCTGTCGGTGCTGGCGACCCTGGCCCGGCTGGGCTGCGGCGCGGACACCGTGTCCGAGGGCGAGATCCGGCGGGCGCTGAAGGCCGGGATCCCGGCGGACCGCATCGTCTTCTCCGGCGTGGGCAAGACCGACGCCGAACTGGCCTTCGCCATCGAGGTCGGGGTGCGCCAGATCAATGTCGAGAGCGGCGCGGAACTGGAGCGACTGATCGCGATCGCGGCCGCCAAGGGTTCAGCCCCGGCCATCGCCATCCGGGTCAACCCGAAAATCGGCGCCGGCGGCCATGCGAAAATCACCACCGGTGGCGCGACCGACAAGTTCGGCGTGCCGGTCGAGGAGGCGATCGACCTCTACGCCCGCGCCTCGGCCTCGCCGCATCTGACGCCGGTCGGGCTGGCCTGCCATATCGGCAGCCAGATCATGTCGCTGGCACCGATGGACGCCGCCTTCCGTACCCTGCGCGAGATGGTCCTGACCCTGCGCGCCAACGGCCATTCGGTCACCCGACTCGACCTCGGCGGCGGACTGGGCGTGCCCTATCACGGCCAGACAGACACGCCGTCGATCGCCGACTACGCCTCCATGTGCGCGCGCGTGCTGGAAGGACTGGGGGTCGAGGCGGCGTTCGAGCCGGGCCGTCTGCTGGCCGCCAATGCCGGCATCCTGTTGAGCCGGGTGATCCAGATCAACGAGCGCGGCGACGGCCGGCGGTTCGCCGTGCTGGACGCGGGCATGAACGACCTGATGCGACCCGCGCTCTATGACGCCTTCCACGACCTGGTCCCGGTGCGGCCGCGCGCGGGGGATCCATTGGCCTATGACCTCGTCGGGCCGATCTGCGAGTCGACCGACATCTTCGCCCGCGACCGGCTGTCGCCGCCACTTGAGGCCGGCGATCTGGTCGCCTTCATGGGGGCCGGGGCCTATGGGGCGGTACTGGCCAGCGAGTACAATTCGCGGCCGCTGGTCCCTGAAGTGCTGGTCGACGGCGAGCGCTGGGCGGTGGTGCGGGCGCGGCCGACGTATGACGAGATGCTGGAACGGGAGCCCAAGGCCGACTGGCTCTAGTCCAGCGCGCACACGTCCGGCAGGCCACGCAGGGCCCCGGCGTGATCCAGTCCGTAGCCGACGAGGAATCGGTTCGGCGCCTCCCAGCCGACGAAGTCCGGTTCCGGCGCGCGCGGCAAAGGCCAGGGCTTCTTGGCGAAGACCACCGTCAATACCTCCGACGCCCCCTTCTCCCGGGTGATCCGCACGGCCTCCGCCAGCGACAGGCCGGTGTCGAAGACGTCGTCGACGATCAGCACGCGGCGACCGGCGATAGGGCGCTGGAAATCAGCATAGACGTCGATCCGGCCCCGGCTTTCCTTCTCGTCTCCGTAAGAGGCCAGCCACAGGGCGTCGAAGCGGACGTTGCGGCCGAGGCGCGACAGGGCCCGGGTCAGGTCGGCGGCGAACCACAGCCCCCCGGTCAGCAGGACGGCGGCGACCGTCTCGTCGTCGATCACGGGGGCGATCTGCGCCGCGAGGTCGGCGACGATGCGCTGAACCTCGGCTTCGGGCAGAAGAATGGTGGGCTTGGGGGAGTCAGCCATTCGAGGCGGATACCGCCTCGACCCCCTGCGTGTCCACCGCGGGAACGGCGTCGATCGGATACATGTTCATCGGTGCCGTGGCCCCGGGCGACAGGGCGGGGCGCAGGCCGGCCTCTGCCTCGTGCAGCGGCGCGGCGGCAGGTTCATGGACGGCGGGCGGTGCGGCGCGACGCGTGTCGGATCGAACGGGCGCGGCGTGGGCCGGCTCCGGGCGCGCCGACGGGGCATCCAGCACGAAATCAACGCCGACACCCTGCCCGCGGGCCCCCGGGTCGGCGATCACGGCGGCGAAACCCTGGACCTTGCCCGGCAGCACCGGGGCGGCGTCGATCCGCACCACGGCATGGCCGATCTCGGCCCCCTGGGCGTCCAGCAGGGCCACCCGCACCGGCGGGGCGGTGCGCTCATCGTCTCGCACGTTCCTGAGCGCGCCCGAGACCAGCACCTTGCCCGGGTCATTGGGCAGAGGTCTGGCGGTGATGGCCTCGAAATCCAGGCCCGTGGGATTCACCGTCAGGCCGACGGCGGCATAGGCGGCCGCCGCGCGCGGGGCCATCTCGACCACATCGACGCGGAACAGCCAGGCCGACGCCAGAAGGGCGGCGAAGCCCGAGGCGATACCGGCCCAGACCACGCCATGCGTCGCGGCGCGGCGCAGGCGACGCTGCTGTTCGGCGCGGGCCCGGAAAGCCTTGGGCAGTTCGGGCGCAGGGGTCTGTGCGAGCGATTCGGGTTCGGCCTCTTCGCCGGGGGCGAAACTGGCGGGCTCGGCGGGCACCGACGAGACGGACAGTTCTAGCGGCTCGTCCAGCGTGGCCCGCCAGGTATGTTTGCAGTCCTTGCAGCGCACGGTGCGGCCGCCGGGCCCGATCGCCTCATCGGGGGTAAAATAGCTGGTGGCGCAGGACGGGCAGGTCAGTATCATGTCGGCTGACTGCGAGGCTCTTCGCCCCCTCCCGTCGCGGTGCGAACCGCGTCCTGACCCAAAATCGATGCCCGTCCAGCCCCGCCGCGCCACACCATCCGCCTCCGCGACCGACACCGTCCGCCTGTCTGGCGTGGGGTTCGGCTATGCGGCGACGCACCGCGCGCTGCGGGACGTTAACGTCACCTTGCCATCGGGCTCTTTCCACTTCCTTACCGGGCCCTCCGGAGCGGGAAAGTCGACCCTTCTGAGACTGCTGACGTTGCAGGAAAGACCCGATGCCGGGAGCCTGCATCTGTTCGGCGAGGACGCCGGCCAGGCCCCCCGCCGCGACCTGCCCGCGTTCCGGCGGCGCATTGGCGTAGTGTTTCAGGACTTCCGCCTGCTGGACCACCTGTCCGTCTTCGAGAACGTCGCCCTGCCGCTGCGGCTCGCCGGGGGACGCGCGGAGGACTATGCCGCCGATGTCGCGGAGATGCTGGACTGGGTCGGCCTCGGGGACCGGATGAACGACCGGCCGCCCGCGCTGTCGGGCGGCGAGCAACAGCGGCTGGCCATCGCCCGTGCCGTGGTGGCCGGGCCGGAGTTGATCCTGGCCGACGAACCGACCGGCAGCGTCGATGCGAAGATGGGCGAGCGGCTGCTGAAACTGTTCCAGTCGCTGAACCGGCTGGGCGCGACCGTCCTGATCGCCAGCCATGACGAGGCCCTGGCGAAACGCTCCGGTGCCACGGTGCTGCGCCTCGAAGGCGGCCGTCTGAGCGGGGGGCAGGGATGATCCGCCGCCTGTTCGCCCGTCGCCCCGCCCTGCTGCCGCGTGATGCGGGCGGCGAGCCGTGGCTGGTGTCGCTGATTGCCGTGCTGTGCTTCCTGGCCTGTCTCTCGGCCGTCGGCGCGGCCGCCGCCGACCGCGCCGCCCACGGCTGGGCGCGCCAGCTGCGCTCCGAGGCCACGGTCCAGGTCCGGCCCCGCGTCGGCGAAACCGGAGCCGAGGCCGCCGCCCGCGCCGCCGAAACCCTGTCCGGTGTCCCCGGCGTGGCCGAGGCCGAAGCCATGGACCGCAAGACGGCCGAGGCCCTGCTGCGCCCCTGGCTGGGGGACGCCGTCCTGCCCGACCTGCCGATCCCGCATCTGGTCACGGTGCGGCTGGACAGGGCCGGGCCGGCCAGTGCCGTCAGCCTGAGCCGGGCCCTCGCCTCGGCCGGGCTGGACGCCACCGTCGACGACCACAGCCTGTGGCGCGGCGAGGTGGAGCGGTCCGCCGCCCTGATCACCGTCCTGGCCCTGGCGGCCTTCGGGTTGACCGCCGGTGCGGCGGGAGCGGCGGTGGCCTATGCCACCCGCGCCGGCATGGCGGCCCAGGCCGGGGTGATACAGACCCTGAGCCTGAACGGGGCCTCGGACAGCGCTATCGCCGGCCTGTACCAGACGCGCTACGGCCTGCTCGCCGCGGCGGCTGGCGGGATCGGGGCCCTGGCCGCCATGGTGCTGGTCGCCGGCCTGCGGTTTCTTGGCGGAGCCGAGGGCGTGACGCCCGCCCTGCCCCTGATGTGGAGCGATCTGTTGCTCCTCTCGCCATGCCCGCTGCTGGCCGCTACGGTGGCGCTTGCATCGGCGCGCTTCACAGCGCTGGCGCGATTGAAGGGGCGTCACTAGGTTAAGCGCATGAAGTTTCTGACTTTCATCGCGATTCTGGCCCTGATCTGGCTGATCGGCCTGTTCGCCTTCGCCGATCGGGTGCGCGGCTATACCCCCGCGCCCGAACCCGAACGGGCCGACGCCATCGTGGCCCTGACCGGCCCGTCGGCCGAGCGCGTCAACGCGGCCGTCCGGTTGCTGGAACAGGACAAGGGCGAGCGCGTCCTGATCTCGGGCGTCAACCGCGAGGTTCGCCGCCAGGAACTGCGCGCCCTGACCCCGGGCTCCAACAGACTGTTCAACTGCTGCGTCGACCTGGGCTTCGAGGCCGAGGACACCATCGGCAACGCCCAGGAGATCGCCGCCTGGGCCGACGCCAAGGGCTATGACAGCCTGATCGTGGTCACCTCGGACTATCATATGCCCCGCGCCCTGACCGAGATCCGCGCCGCCGCGCCGGGCGTCCGCCTGACCCCCTATGCGGTCGAGACGCCGTCGCTGGACAATTCACGCTGGTGGAAGGCCGCCGTCACGGCCCGGCGGATGACGCTTGAGTATGTCAAATACCTCGCCGCCCTCGGCCGGGCCATGATCGGCGGCGAGCGGCCGGCGGCGGACCCGGCCCCCTCGGACGAATCCGTCCAGAAAGCCGCCTGACGTGACCACCCTGCGGTCACTGTTGTTCGTCGCCTGGCTGTATCTGTCGCTGGTGCTGTATTCGGTCGGCCTGTCGCCGGCCCTGCTGATGTCCTATCGCCCGGCCATGTGGGTGGTCCGCAACTGGGCGAAATTCTGCCTGTTCGGCCTGCGCTGGATCGCCGGGGTCAAGGTCGAGTTCCGGGGTCTGGAGCATATGCCGGTCGGGGCCTGCCTGATCGCCGGCAAACACCAGTCGATGCTGGACGTCATCGCCCCCTTCGCCCTCCTGCCGGACAACTGTTTCATCATGAAGAAGGAGCTGGCCCCCCTGCCCTTCTTCGGCTGGTTCGCGGTCAAGACAAAGATGATCGCCGTCGACCGTTCGGCGCATTCGAAGGCCCTGAAGGACATGGTCCGGCAGGCCCGCCTGCGCTTCGCCGAGGGCCGCCAGATGCTGATCTTCCCCGAAGGCACGCGCGCCCCGGTCGGGGCCGCGCCCGACTACAAGCCCGGCATCGCCGCCCTCTACCGCGACCTCGACTGCCCCTGCACCCCCATGGCCACCAACGCCGGCGTCCACTGGCCCGCCCACGGCTTCCGCCGCTATCCGGGGACGGTGGTCTATGAGTTCCTGCCGGCGATCCCCGCAGGGCTGAAGCGGGCGGAATTCATGGAGCGGCTGGAGCGGGAGCTGGAGGGGGCGTCGAACGCGCTGCTCTCCCGGGATCCTACCGCAGCGCCTCCCATGCCAGTGCATGCACCCGGTCCCGTCCCAGCGCCGCAGCCATAGGCGGTTCCTCGAACAGTCCCGCGATCGCCGGGTCGCGCACATCCAGCCCGCCGGTGAACGCCCCGAACGCCGGCAGGATCGCGCGACGCCCGTCCGTCACGAAACACGGCCGCCGCACGCCGCGTCCGTGGGCGGCGACCCGCGCCGCCGGGTGCAGGTGACCGGCGATCTCGCCCGGTTGCACGCCCGGCTGCGGCTCATGGATCAGGCGCAGGGAACCGAGCGCCATGGTCTCGACCACCTCGCCGACCAGGTCGTCCATCGCCCCCGCGAGCGCGGCGATGTCGTGGTTGCCTTCCAGCCAGACCCAGTCGCGACCCGTGGCCAGCCGATCCAGCCGGGCCTTGTCGTCCGCCGCCATCCGGCCGATCGACCTGGAGTCATGGAAGCTGTCCCCCAGCAGGACCACCGCGGCCGGCGACAGGGCCTCGATCTCGGCTTCCAGCCGGTCGAGCGTCGCCCGGCTGTCGTAGGGCGGCAGCATCTGGCCGCGCGCGGCGAAGGCCGAGCCCTTTTCGAGATGCAGGTCGGCGGCGATCAGGGTCCGATGGTTCAGCACCCACAGCGCCCCCGAACAGCGCAGCACGCAGGGTTCGCCCTCGATATGGACGCGCAGGCCGCCGCTGGGGCAGCGAGCGGGGGAGAGGAGATGTCTCAAGGCGGCATTCATCGTCCTTCCCCCCTTGCGGGGGAAGGTGGCTCGCGGAGCGAGACGGATGGGGGGTCTGGTTCAGCACACCGGCGGTCGGACGATGAGCGGGCCGCCGACACACCCCCCATCCGGCCCTGACGGGCCACCTTCCCCCGCAAGGGGGGAAGGGAGACGTGAATCCTGCTCACGCCACACCCTCCAGCCCGGGCGCATCCGCCATGACTTCCGCGATCAGATCGGCTTCGTCGAAGCCGTAGGCGCTGGCGTCCAGGATCATCTCGGCCGCCTGGCCGCCGCCGACCCGCTCGCGCCCGATCTGCACCAGCACCGGCACGCAGAAGGGCGAGGGGCGTTCCAGCGGCACATGCCGGATCTGCCCGCGGATCCGCTCGAGCAGCTGTCCCAGCCGCGCCACGTCCAGCAGGCCCGCGGCCGCATCGGCGCGGGCGGTCTGCAGCAGCAGGTGGTCGGGCTGGTGGCGGCGCAGCACGTCGTAGATCAGGTCCGTCGAAAAGGTCACCTGACGCCCGGTCTTCTCATTGCCCGGCTGGCGCTTCTCGATCAGCCCCGAGATCAGGGCGCAATTGCGGAAGCTGCGCTTCATCATGAAGCTCTCCTCCAGCCAGCTTTCCAGATCATCGCCCAGCATGTCGGGCTCGAACAGGGCGTCGAGGTCCAGGCCGTCCATCGGCTTGATTGACCAGATGGCCAGCGAATAGTCGGTGCAGACAAAACCCAGCGGCCCGACCCCCAGCCGGTCCAGCCGCCGCGTCAGCAGCATGCACAGGGTCGCATGCGCCAGCCCGCCCTCGAACGGATAGGCGATGAGGAAATGCCGGGACCCGCGCGGAAACGTCTCGACCAGCAGGGTCTGCGCGTCCGGAATGACCGACCGCGCCGCCTGCAGCTCCAGCCACTCCTGCACATCGGGCGGCAGCACCCGCCAGTGGTCGCGGTCCTGGATCAGCGCCCGCACCCGGACGGCCAGCGAGGTCGACATGGGGAATTTCGACCCGCCCCATGAGGGGATCTTCGGGTCCTTGTCCTGGGCATGCGTCACCAGGGCGTCCATGCCGTTGATGCCCTGGAAGGCCCAGACCTGACCGGCGAAGACGAAGGTATCGCCGGGAGACATCTGCTCGAAATAGCTCTCCTCGGCCTCGCCGACCTTGCGGCCCCCGATCAGCTGTTTCGACGCCCCGCCGCGGCGCGAGGCGACCCGCACGTTCAGGGTCGCGGCCGCCACGATGGTCCCGACATTCATCCGGTGCCGCTGCGCCGTCTGGGCATTGCGCACCGTCCAGCGGCCGTCCTGCGTGCGGACGATCCGCGCGAACCGCTCATAGGTGCGCAGGGCATAGCCGCCGGTGGCCACCAGATCGACCACCGCCTCGAACTGTTCGTACGTCAGGTGGCGATAGGGGCCGCAGCCGGTGATCTCGTCATAGAGATCGGTCAGGGCGAAGGGCTCGGAACAGGCGCAGCCCATGATGTGCTGGGCCAGGGTGTCCAGCGTGCCCGTATGCACCGGCTCCCGGTCGAAGGTGTTCTCGGCCACCGCCTCGCGCGCCGCCTGGCACTCCAGCATCTCGAAGCGGCTGGCCGGGACCATCAGGGCGCGCGACGGCTCGTCGAGCCGGTGATTGGCCCGGCCGATCCGCTGCACCAGCCGCGACGCCCCCTTGGGCGCGGCCATCTGGATCACCAGATCGACGTCGCCCCAGTCGATGCCGAGATCCAGCGTCGAGGTACAGACCACGGCGCGCAGATCGCCCCGCGCCATCGCCGCCTCGACCTTGCGCCTCTGTTCCGCCGCCAGCGAGCCGTGGTGCAGGCCGATCGGCAGACTGTCGTCGTTGATGGCCCAGAGCTGCTGGAACACGAACTCGGCCTGCCAGCGGGTGTTGACGAAGATCAGCGACATCCCCGCGCCCTTGATCACCTCATAGACCTCGGGGATGGCGTGCTGGCCGGTGTGGCCCGCCCACGGCACCCGGCCCTCGCTGACCAGCACATCGACCACCGGTGGAGCGCCGGGGTCACCGCGGACAATTACGACCCCTTCTCCCCTTGAGGGAGAAGGTGGCCCGGAGGGCCGGATGAGGGGGCTGGCAGCCCCACGCTCATCACCGGCAGGGGTGCGAACGGAAACAGCCCCCTCATCCGAGCTGCTGCGCAGCCCACCTTCTCCCTCGAGGGGAGAAGGAAGCGTGGGCGGGCCCGGCCTCAGCCACCCCGCGATCATCTCCGGATCGTCCACCGTCGCGCTCAGGGCCACCCGTCGCATCCCCGGCGCGAACTGTTGCAGCCGTCCCAGACCCAACGACAACAGATCCCCCCGCTTGCCGCTCCAGATCGCATGGACCTCGTCCAGCACCACGCATTTCAGATCGGCGAAATAGGCCCGCGCTCCGTCCCAGGCACAGAACAGGGCCAGCTGTTCGGGCGTCGTCAGCAGGATGTCCGGCGGAGTCTCGCGCTGGCGCTGCTTCTTCGACTGTTTCGTATCCCCGGTGCGGCTCTCGAAATGGATGTTCAGCCCGATCTCCCGGATCGGAGTCATCAGATTGCGCTCGACATCCGTGGTCAGGGCCTTGAGCGGCGACAGATAGAGGGTGTGAACCCCGCTGCCCGGCCCGAACGCCGGCCTCGGCCCGCGCTCGGCCAGCTCGACCAGCGACGGCAGGAATCCCGCCAGCGTCTTGCCGCCCCCGGTCGGGGCGACCAGCAGGGCGTGCGACCCGGCCTGCGCCGCCGCAATCATCTCCAACTGATGCCGACGAGGCGACCAGCCGCGCCGCGCGAACCAGTCGGCGAAGAGGGGGGGAAGCGTTACGGGAGCGGGCGGCGACGTCACATCGCGCCTATAGCATGTTCCCGTTCCGTTTCACGTCCCGAACCGCTATCTATCGGCTGTGTCCACTGACTCCCTCACCTCCGCCTCCGCCCTGACGGGCACCGAGCCATGGCTGGCCCTGCCGCCGGCGCTCGCCATTCCGCCGGGCGCGGGGGCGATCTGCGACGGCGAGGGCGCGCGCAGGATCGGGCGGGGCGCGGCAGAAGGGACCTTCACCACCGCCCCGGTCATGGTCGCCCACGCCAGCCTGACCGCCCGCCGTCTCGGCATCGCCCCGCCGGCCCGTTCGGCCGAGATGCTGGACGTGCTGGAGCTGTTCGCCTTCGTCCGGCCCGCCCGCTTCTGCGCCCCCTCGCCCAGTGGTCTGGCCCTGGCCATGGGGATGAGCGAACCGAAGGGAGCGGAGGCCCAGGCCGAGGCCCTGCGCCACGCCGCCGACCGCCTGCTGCGCGAACTGGCCGACCCGGCCTATCCCGACCGGGAGGCCGCCTTCACCCTCGCCGAGACCCTGGGCCGCGCCGGCTGGTCCTGGGCGTGGCGAGTCACGGGTGCCCTGCAGCACCTGCCGGTGCGCGACCGCAATCATCGCGGCAGCGGGCTGGACGTCTGGTCGCGCCTGCCGGAATGGGAGGACGAGGCCCCGCGCGGTGAGGCCGGCTCGGCCCCCGTCGACAGCGAATCCGCCCGCATCCGGCTGGAGAAACTGCTCCAGGCCTCGGGCCTCGACGAGACCCGGCCGACCCAGTCCGACTATGCCGCCGAGGCCGCCTATGCCTTCTCGCCGCGCAATGAGGAGGGCCGTCCGCGTTTCCTGCTGGCCGAGGCCGGCACCGGTACGGGCAAGACCCTCGGCTATCTCGCCCCCGCCAGCCTGTGGGCCGAGCGCAACCAGGGCGCGGCCTGGGTCTCGACCTACACCCGCGCCCTGCAGCGCCAGATCGACCGTGAGAGTGCCGCCCTGTGGCCGGACCCCGTCGAGCGCAAGAAGAAGACCGTCGTCCGCAAGGGACGCGAAAACTACCTCTGCCTGCTGAACCTGCAGGACATGGTGCAGGCGGCCCAGCTGGGCAACGGCGACCTGGTCGGCATGGCGCTCGTCAGCCGCTGGGCCATGCATACGCGCGACGGCGACATGACCGGCGGCGACTATCCCGGCTGGCTGCCCGGCCTGTTCGCCACGGGGCCGAGCCATCAGGCCAGCGCCGCCAACCTCGTCGACCGGCGCGGCGAATGCGTCCACGCCGCCTGCCCCCACTACCGGACCTGTTTCGTCGAGAAGACCATCCGCGCCAGTCGCCGGGCCGACCTCGTCGTCGCCAACCACGCCCTCGTCATGACCCAGGCCGCCTTCGACGGCGCCCGCTCCGCGCGCGGGCTGAAACAGGACGGCGAGACGGCGGCGCTCAAGCGCATCGTCTTCGACGAGGGCCACCATCTGTTCGACGCCGCCGACAGCGCCTTCTCGGCCTGCCTGTCGGGCCAGGAGGCCGCCGAATTGCGCCGCTGGCTGCGCGGGCCCGAGGGACGCGGGCGACGCGGGCGCGGTCTGGAGCAGCGGCTGGGCGACCTGTGCGCCGACAACGAGGCGGCCACGAAAGCCCTTCAGGACGCCGTTCGCGCCGCCGCCCAGCTGCCGGGCGAGGGCGTGTCGGGCCGCATCGCCCCGGCCTCGGGCGAGGTCAATCCGGTCGGGCCGATCGAGCGCTTCCTGCTGGCCGCGCTGGAGCAACTCCGGGCGCGGACATCGGAGAACGCTTCGGGCAGCGGCGTCGAGTTCGGCATGGAGTGCTCCCTGCGCCCGGTCACCGAGCCGGTGCTGGAGGCCGCGCGCGAGGCCGCCCAGGCCCTGGCCGCCGTCGAGGCCCCGTTGCTGGCCCTGTCGCGCCATCTGGAAGACATCCTCGACGACGAGGCGGCGGACCTCGACGGCGCGTCGCGGGCCCGGATCGAGGGGGCCCTTCGCGGTCTCGACCGCAGGGCCCGCATGACCCTGCCCGGCTGGCGCTCCATGCTGGCGGCGCTCGAGGTCTCGTCGGACGAGCCGGACCCCGACTTCCTCGACTGGCTGTCGGCCGAGGCCGCCTTCGGCCGCATCATGGACGTGGCCCTGCGCCGCCACTGGATCGATCCGACCGTGCCGCTGGAAGCCGCGGTCATCATGCCCGCGCACGGCGTGCTGGTGACCAGCGCCACCCTGTCCGATCCGAACGCGGATGATCCCTTCGACATGGCCCGGCTGCGCACCGGCTCGGCCCGGCTGATCGAGCCGGCCCGGACGCTGAAGGTCGAAAGCCCGTTCGACTACGCCGCCAACGCCCGGGTCATTGTCGTCAACGACCTGATCAAGGACGACACCCGCCAGACCGCGGCGGCCATGCGCGAACTGTTTCTCGCGGCCGGGGGCGGCGGGCTGGGCCTGTTCACCGCCATCCGCCGGCTGAAGGCGGTCTATGAGCGGCTGGGGCCGGATCTGGCGAAGGCGGGCCTGCCCCTCTACGCCCAGCATGTCGACCCGCTGGAAGTCGGGGCGCTGGTCGATGTTTTCCGCGCCGAACAGGACTCCTGCCTGCTGGGCACCGATGCGGTGCGGGACGGCGTCGATGTGCCGGGCCGGTCCCTGCGCATCCTCGCCTTCGACCGCGTACCCTGGCCCCGGCCCGACCTGCTTCACAAGGCACGCCGGTTGCGCTTCGGCGGCGAGGGCGCGGGCGGGCGCAATTTCGATGATGCCCTGGCCCGCGCGAAGATGGCCCAGGCCTTTGGCCGCCTGATCCGTCGCGCCGACGACAAGGGCGTCTTCGTCATGCTGGACGCCGCCGCCCCGACCCGGCTGTTCGCCAGCCTGCCGCCGGGGACCGAGGTCCAGCGCATGGGACTGGCCGAGGCCGTTGAACAGGTTGGCGCGTTCCTCAAGGCAGACTAGACGGAGCCCTGATGACCGATACACACCCGACACCGACCCGCCATTCCCGCCGCAGCCTGGCCACGCCCTTCATCATCGTCGGCCTTTTGCTGGCGGCCTGGACGGGCTGGTGGTTCTATCTGACGCACCAGATCGAGACCCGGCTGGATGCGCAGATCGTGGCCATGCGCCAGGACGGCTGGCGCATCAGCTCGGCCTCGCGAACCATCACCGGCTGGCCGTTCCGGGCGCGGGTGTCGCTGCCGCACGCCGAAATCATGGCCCCCTCCGGCCACGGGATCGCGGCCCCGGAACTGATCGCCGAGGCCAGTGCCTACAATCCCGACAAATGGGTTGTCATCGCACCCGACGGTCTGACCCTGAGCCGTGCCGACAAGGGCAAGGTCGGGATCGCCGGGGACGGCCTGCGTCTCAGCGTCAGTCATCTGCGCGAACGCTTTCCCGATCTGCGGATCGAGATGATCCGCCCGACCTTTACCGCCCACCGTGAGGCGCAACCCTTCCCCATCGCCTCGGCCGACCGGGTGCTGCTCAATGTCCGGCCACACCTGACCAACGGCCGCGCCGCCACCGACGAGATGGACGTGGCCTTCGAACTGGTCGACGCGCGCGGCCGTCCCGGAGGCCCGGTCGAGGGGGTGACGCGACAGGGCCGTCTGACGGCGCGGATCGAGGGCACCATCCTGAACGCCAGCCGCCTCAGCGGCATGGACAGCGCCGGCGTCTTCGCCGCCTGGACCGCCTCGGACGGGCGCTTCAACGCCATCAAGGGCGAACTGGAAGCCGGCGAGAGCCGCGCCTACGTCGAAAGCGCCGGCCTCTCGGCCGACTCAGACGGGCGGCTGGTGGGCGAGGTGTCTCTCAAGGCCGAGCAGCCGGGTGCCGCCATCGCCGGTCTGGCCCGGTCGCAGACCGGTGCCGTCGACCGCCTCGGCGCGGCGGGGGCCGCGGCGGCGACCGCCGTCTCCGGCGACCGGGGCGTCGATCTGGTCATCCGCTTCCGCGACGGCCGGACCTGGCTCGGGCCGTTCGCCCTGGCCCCGGCCCCGAAGCTGTTCTGATGCCGCCGCGGCCGTTGATCGAGCCCGAGGCCGACGCCGGGCGGCTGGACCTCGACCGGGCGCTGGCCGACGCCGTCCGCGCCCGACTGGCGGCGGGCCCACGCCCCTCTGTCGACGCTGACGCCATCGCGCTGCGACAGACGCTGGCGGGCAAGCCCCCTGCCGGAGCCGCCGTCCTCCGCGCCGTGCTGGGGCGGATCGACGCGGCCTCAGGCGCGCCGCTGGTGGTGTGGGGCTCGGCCAGCCAGACCCTCGCCGCCGACCGCTACGGCCTGGCCGCCCGCACCGCCGCCGATCCGGACCAGGCGCTGGCCGTCGTGCGTGAGGGGGCCCGCGCCCTGATGGACCTGTCGCCGTCGTCCGGATGGTGGGGCCGACTGCTGGCCGAGCCCGCCCTGAGGGTTGTGGGGGCCCTGCCCGACGACCGTCACGGCCTCCCGCGCGCCCTTCTGGTGCAACAGACCCGGTCCGGCCCGACGGGCGACGACCGCACCTTCTGGACCACCGACAGCGCCGCCCCGGGCACCGCCATCATCGAGGCCCTCGCCGCCGCCGGCCTGATCGCCAGCCCGCTGATGGCTGCGGGCGGCTTGAAGCTGTTCATGCTGGCGGGCTATGTGCAGGCCGAGGACGGGCGGCTTTCATCGGCACCCGGCGGCCTCAGCGGCGTGATCGGCGCCGCGCCCGTATTCTGAAAGCCCTCATGACCGACGCGCCCCACACCGCTCCCGCCCCCAAGCCCGGCATCCTCGACATTGCCCCCTATGTCGGCGGCAAGTCGCGCATCGAGGGCGTGGCCACGCCGATGAAGCTGTCGTCGAACGAAAATGCCCTGGGGGCCGGCGCAAAGGCCCGCGCCGCCTATGAGGCTTCGGTCGCCAACATCCACATGTACCCCGACGGTCGGGCCACGAAACTGCGTGACGCGGTGGCCGAGCACCACGGGCTGGAGCCCGAACGGCTGATCTTCGGCAACGGCTCGGACGAGGTCTTCGCCCTGCTGAACCAGACCTATCTGACGCCGGGCGACAATATCGTCAGCGGCAAATACGGCTTCCTCGCCTATCGCATCAGCGCCCTGGCCAACCAGGCCTCGGTCAAGCTGGCACCCGAGCCCGACTTCCGCCTCACGCCCGAAGCCATCCTGGCCGAGGTCGATGAGCGCACCCGCATCGTCTATGTCTCGAGCCCGTCCAACCCGACCGGCAGCTACAATACCGCCGCCGAAATCCGCGCCCTGCACGAGGGCCTGTCGCCCGACGTCCTGCTGGTCATCGACGAGGCCTATGCCGAATTCGTCGCCGAGCCGGACTGGGAGACCAGCTTCCCCCTCGCCCGCGACGCCGCCAACATCGTCGTCACCCGGACCTTCTCCAAGCTGCATGGCCTCGGCGGTCTGCGCATCGGCTTCGGCTATGCGCCGCTGAAGGTGGCCGAAGCGGTTGACCGGATCCGCCTGCCGTTCAACGTCTCGATCCCGGGGATCGAGGCCGCCGTCGCCGCGCTCGGCGACGAGGCCCATCAGAAGGCGTCCCGCGACCTGGTCGAGACCTGGCGTCCGCGCCTGACCCAGGCCATCCGCGGTTTCGGCTTCGACGTCTTCCCCTCGGCAGGCAATTTCGTGCTGGTCCGCTTCCGTGACGCCGCCCAGGCCACCGCCGCCAACGACTACCTGAATTCAAAAGGCATCATCGTCCGGCCGGTCGGCGGCTACGGCCTGCCCGACTGCCTGCGCATCACCGTGGGGACCGATGACCAGAACCGCGCCGTGATCGACGCGCTGAGCGAGTTCGCGGCGCGCTGACGCGCCGGCGGTTCCGGGCCTAGCCGCAGTCGGCGATGAAAGCGGACGTCCGGCCGCCGATCGTAACGGCGGCCCTGATCCCGTTACGAAACCACGATTTTGAAAACGCGTAGGTCTCCCGGTCGTCGCCAAGGGGAGCGCCCTGCGCGTCCGCGCGCCAAACGACCGCTGTGAAGCTGGCGCTCCAGGGCGTGGTGGTCCTTTCCCGCAACAGGGTGTTCCTGGCCGATGCCGACGCCGGTATCGGCCGCCCCTGCGCATCGACCGCGACCATGTCCGGATCGGGCGTAACCGGCGGATTGGCCACGAGCGAGAAAGGCCGCCGGACGAACAGGGTGTCGTCGGCGCGTTCGATGAAGGCGATGAATTTGCCGTCCGCCGGGAGCGCGATGTCCGAACGCCCTCCCTCGGCCGGACGGAAGGGGCCGCAGACAGCCAGAACCTCAGCCCCGGGTCCCGCCTCTGCGACCGCGAGGCGACGGTACCCGTCCCGCGCTGTGTCGACCTTCGGATCGGAACTGCAGGCACCAAGGGCGCAAGCCGTCAGGCCGAAAACTCCAATGAAACGCTTCATGAACCCTGCCCTCAAGTTCAGCCAACAGTGTTCTACAACCTTATCTTGTATTCCCTTCCCGTCAACCGGGCGCGGCCGGGCCGGCACGGTGTGAGCGAGATCACGGCCGCCGGAACACCCGGCTCGCCGCCCAGCCCGTGAAAGCCGCCAGCAGGACGCACAGCAGGCCATAGGTCCACGGGCGGCGGTGGGCGAATTCGAAGACGTCGCGCTCGAACCCGACCTTTTCGACCGTCAGGGTCAGGTTGCTGACCGACACCGGTTCACCGTCCTGGAACAGCCAGACCTCGGCGAAATACTGGCCGGTCGGGGCGACGGCGGGCAGTTTCACCTCGGCGCGGAACAGGCCGCGGTCGACGAACTCCACGCCCTCGGGGTCGGTATTGTACAGCGCCGCCGCCTCGCGCAGCCGGATCACGGCGCGGCGGTAGTCGAGGTAGTCCTCGCCCAGCCGGCTGACGACGACATCACGCACGCCGTAGCGGGTGACGGTGCGGCTTTCGTCGGGGGCGTTGATGCGCAGGTGATCGACGCCGACGCCCAGTCGGCGCAGCTGGCCGAAGTCGGCGATGTCGGACAGGGGCCGCGTCGAGGCCGTCATGTAGAAGCCCGGCGCGCCCTCGAACAGCACCGGCCGGCTGTTCAGCCAGACGCCGGTGTTGCGGGTCTTCTTGACCAGACGCACCGGTCCGTCCGGTCCGCGCACGACCACGACCACATCGGCCGGGACACTGCTGGGATTGAAGACCGCGCCATAGAGGACGATCGATGCTCCGCTGAAACTGGAATCCACCATGACCCGCGCGTCGGTCATGGCGGCGGCGACGCGCACCTGTTCCGTCGTGCTGGTCGAACGCTCCGGCGCGGGGGCCGATATGGCCGGAGGGGGTGGTGGCAGGGCGATCATCGGGCGATCCTCACTGCGCTATGCCGGGGGCGAAGGCGAACAGGTCGGACGGTCGCACGAACAGTTCCAGCCCCATATAGATGCCGACCGCCAGCACGATCAGTGCCAGCAGGGCGCGCAGCTCCTCGGCCCGGAACCGTCCCGACAGTCGGGCCCCGAACTGGGCCCCGACCACCCCGCCCAGCAACAGCAGGGTCGACAGCACGATATCGACGGTCTGGTTGCGGCCGGCCTGCAGGATGGTGGTCATGGCGGTGACAATAATGATCTGGAACAGGCTGGTGCCCACCACCACCCCGGCCCGCATCCGCAGCACATAGAGCATCGCCGGCACCAGGATGAAGCCGCCGCCCACACCCATGATCGCCGACATGACGCCCACAAAGGTGCCCAGGGCGAACGGCGGAATGGCGCTGATATACAGGCCCGAGCGCGGGAACCGCATCTTCAGCGGCAGGCCGTAAAGCCAGAGCGGCCGGCGGCGTTCCTTGTGCGGGGCCACCTCGCCGCGCACCCGACGCAGGATCTGGCCCAGGCTCTCGTAGAGCATCAGGGTGCCGATCGCGCCGAGGAACAGCAGATAGGACAGGGCGACGGCGAGGTCGGCCTGGCCCAGCAGGCGCAGATAGCGGAACAGCTCGACGCCCAGCAGCGCGCCCAGCACCCCGCCCGCGGCCATGAGCGAGCCGATCTTGTAATCGACGGCCTTCTGGCTGGTGTAGCTGATCACGCCCGAGGTCGAGGAGGCCACGACGTGGCTGGCCTGGCTGGCGACCGCCACGGCCGGCGGGATCCCCAGGAAGATCAGGATCGGGGCCATCAGGAAGCCACCGCCGATCCCGAACAGACCGGACACGAATCCGACCGTCGCGCCCAGCAGGACCAGGAACGGCCAGTTCACCGAAACCTCGGCGATCGGCAGATAGATATCCAAAGGACGCGCCTTCGGCTGGAACTGAAGCTAGGCGCCGGTCAGGCGACAACGGAAGTCTGAGTGTCCTAGACGCAGCGGGCGGTCCCCGCCACCCGATGCGTCAGAAAAGCGTAGCGGTACCGTGTCAGGCGAGTGGCTCGACCTGGAATTTGTCGACCTCGGCGCGGACCCGCGTCTGGGTCGCGGCGGGAAGGGTTTTGGCCAGACGCTCGGCGGCCGACCGGGCATCGCCGTCGCCGGCGCGCGCCGCGATCAGGTACCATTTGAAGGCCCGGGCCGGATCCGCCTGAATGGCCTCGTCCCCGGTTTCGTAGAGTTTGGCCACGTTGAACTGGCTGTCGACGAGGCCACGTTCTGCCGCCTTCGTCAGCCACACCAGCGCCTCGCTGTGATCCAGTGCCCCGCCGGTGCCCTCGAACAGATACATACCGTAGGCGTGCATGCCCTTGGCGTCGCCGCCATCGGCCGCGCGGCGAGCCCAGACACGGGCTTCGCGCAGGTTGACCGGCACGCCCTTGGCACCATCCTGATAGAGGCTGGCCAGGTGGAGCTGGGCCGGGGTGTAGCCGGTCGCTGCGGCACGTTTGAGCGTATCGACGCCGCTGGCCGCGTCCGCGTCCAGGAGCTCGACCGCCTGTTGATACAGGTCCGCCCCCCGGGCCAGATCCTCCGGCGTGGCCGCCGCGGGCAGCACGGCCAGGGCCGCGACGGGCTGGACCTCGGGCTGGCCCGACAGGCCGGGCAGGTTCAGGCCGGGAATGTTCAGGCCCGACCCCGTCAGCTGGCCTGTCGCATACGCACCGCCACCCGTCAGCAGAACGGCGATGGCCGACGCACCGAGGGCCTTGCGAACCGTGCTGCCGCCGCGCGACGCCTGTTTGTCCAGCCGCTCCTGCAGCTTGGACTTGCCGCCGCGCTTGAGGCCGAAACCGGTCCGGGCGGGAGGCTCGGCCGCTTCCGGCGACGCCATGGCGGCGCGGGCGGCATCGATCGCAAGACGGGTGGAGGAGGCGCGGCCCTGGGCGGCTGCAGCGCGCAGGGCGCGCGGGTTCACGAAATCGGTCTCGCCGGCGAAGTCGTCATGCTCGGAGTCGAACGCCGTCGGGGCCGTGGCCTCCAGGGCGTCCGAAACGTCGGCCCCGCCGAAATTCTGGCCGAAAGCAAAGGACGCGGGCTCGGTTCCCGGCGGCGCTGTCCGCTCGACGACGGGCGCGAACGTCCGCTCCTCAAGGGCGACCGGATCGGCGGGTCGACTTCCGAACGGCATCACCGGCGCATCAGCCTCGACGCGCGGCCCGCGCATGACGGCATCAAAGATGGCGTCGGCGCTCAGCACCTCTTCACGGGGCGCGGCCGGTTCAGGTTCAGGCCCGAGCTCGAACTCGGGCTCGGGCGGACCAAGGTCCGCGGACCAGGCCTGCTGCTCGACATAGACCGGGTCGTCGAATGTCGCTGCGGAAAAGGCACCGGACGATGTTACCGGGCCCGGCAGGTCGGCGTCGGGGAAGGCCGCATCCGGGAAGGCCGCCGCGCGCCAGTCAGGCTCGACCACCGCCGCTGCGGCCGCCCGGGCGGGCTCGGCCCGGCGCTCGATATTGCCGCGCGCCTCGGCGATCAGGGCCGCCGTGCGTTCTTCGGACAGCCGCATCCGTTCGGCCAGTTCACCGGACGCGCGATCATAACCCTGTTCGATCTTGCTCGAACTGTCAGCCAGCCTCCGGCCGATATCCTCCAGCGCCTGCTGCGAGCGGCGCTCGGACTGGGCGATGCGTTCACTCAGACGATCGGAAATGCGGGTGATCTCGCCGCCCAGCTTTTCCAATGCCAGGGCGTGGCGGTCGTCGGCGACGGTCAGCTTCTGATCCAGTCCCTGGGCCAGCCGGCCCACATCGCCCTCGATCTTGCGGCCCAGCGCCTGGCCGAGCTGCTCGAGCTGGAGCGGCACCGCGGTCTCGATCGACTGGACCCGGCCGTTCAGGTTCTGGGCGATACGCAGGACCTCGCGTCCCATGGCCTCGACGGCCTTGGCCGAGCGCTCCTCGGACGACTTGACCTGGTCGCCGATGGACAGGACGGCGCGCTCGATGCGGTCCATCCGGCCTTCGGTCTCGGCGGTGTCGAGCCGCCGCATCATCTCGGCGCGGTTGCCCTCGACCTGGCGGCTGAGCGTCTCGGCCAGCTTTTCGAAACGGGCGGCTTCACGGGCGCTCTCGGGCTCGACCCGGCCTTCGGTGGCGCGCAGGCGCTGGTCCAACCCAGCGAACGAGCGTTCCAGTCCGCGCAGGGCCTCGGTGGTCCGGGTCTGGGCCTGATCCAGCCGTTGACCGACCTGGGCCAGCAGGTCGGCACCGACGCCGGGTCCGGCGGCCTTCTCGACGGCGTCCATGCGCTGCCGCAGTTCGTTGACGCCCGAGCGCTGGCGCTCCTCGATGTCGTAGAGTCGCCCGGCGAGGGCCCCCACGGTGGTCTCGACCTTGCCGAACGTCTCGGCGGTCTGGGGCCCGACCTCCTGCTCGAAGCGGCGGAGACGGCGATGACCCTCGCGCAGCTCCTCGGCGATGTCGTCAATGCGGCGGCCGTGGGTCTTGTCGTTCTGGTCCTGACTGTCCAGCCGGCGGACCAGGCCCGATACGGCCTGATCAACGCCCTGGATGGCGATCGTCGAGCGGCGCTCGGCGGCTTCCAGACGGGCGGCGATCGCGTCGATCGAGGCCCCCAGACGGTCCAGCTGGTTGTCGGCACCGCCGTAGGCGTCGTCCATACGGCGGCTGCGGCCGCGGCGCTCATAGCTGTCGGCGGCGTGCGGTCGACGTGACAGGGGGACAACACCCTCGTCGTCATCCCCGTCTTCCATGATGATCGTGTTCAGCCACTCGCCCAGCGTCATGCCGGAGCGACGGGCGAGGTCCTTGGCGATCTCGCGCGCCTTGGGCTCGATGCCCTTTACGCTCCACGGCGCGGCTGCGCTCACTGATTCGCCTCCCGACCTGTTGCCGAACGCTAGACGCCAAGATGATGCGTGTAAACGCGTGGTTAACCCCAAGATGTAGGGTCATCCCCAGCTTCCTGTGGACAGCACCCATACCCGAGGAATGTTTCGGGCCGACGTGGTTAATGCGGCGTGAAGATTAACCTCCCGGCAAGGATTGAGCCCTTGCGTCAGGGGGCCCGGCAGGCCACCTCGCGGCCATGGACATGACGCTCACCCTGGCCCTGATCGGCGCGGCCCTCGCCCTCGCGGTCTTCGCCGGCTGGCGCGGCGCAAGGCCTTGGGATCCGAGTCGCGGGGTGCGCATGATCCCCTGGCGACTGATCATGCTGCTGGCCGGGACAGGCATCTTCATCCTGCTGATTCACCTCGGCAGCCTGCTCGGCGTGCCGCAAAGGCCGTACTGAGGCACACGGCAACGGCTGCGGCCGATTGGTGCCGGCCGGGAACCGGGGTGTGTTCCGGCCATTCCTGATCGACCCCCGATCAAGGAGACCACCCCATGGCCGACAAGACCCTGACCGCCGCCGACGCCGAGAAGGAATTCTGGGACCACCTCAGGAAATCCAGCACCGGCCTGCTCGGCCTCGACCAGCCCGGCTATCACGCCCAGCCGATGACGGCCTTCCGCGAGGAGGAGACGGGGACGATCTGGTTCTTCACCCGCGACGATACCGACCTCGCCAGGGACGCCGGCGTGGGTTCAGGCCAGAGCGCCATGTTCCACTACGGTTCGAAGGACCAGCACGTCTGGGCCTGCATCCACGGCGAACTTTCGATCGCGCCGCGGAATCCCGAACTGATCGACAAATACTGGAATCCGATCCTCGCCGCCTGGTACCCCGAGGGCAAGGACGACCCCCACCTGACCCTGCTCCGTTTCGAGGCCGATGACGGCCGGATCTGGGTCAGCGAAGGCGGGGCCTTCAAATTCTTCTACGAAATCGCCAGGGCCAACATCACGAAGACGCTGCCGGACGCAGGCGGGGTCGTGGATGTCAATCTGCAGTGAGGTCTTGGGTCGTAGGGCTTAGGTTTCAGGGACGCAGCGCGGCAGGCCCGCGCTTCGCTTCCTAAGCCCTAAGCCCTACTCACCGAGCCCTATCCCGCGAAACACCACGCCAGCACGGCCTTCTGCGCGTGGATGCGGTTCTCGGCCTCATCCCAGACCAGTGAGCGCGGGCCGTCGATGACCGCGTCGGTGACCTCCTCGCCGCGGTGGGCGGGCAGGCAGTGCAGGAAGACGGCATCCGGATTCGCCGCCTCCATCAGCCGGTCGTCCACGCCATAGCCCTCGAACGCCTCGAGCCGCGCCTCATAGTCGCCGTCGCCCATCGAGACCCAGGTGTCGGTCACGACCACATCAGCCCCGGCGACCGCTTCGCGCGGATCGCTGGTCAGGGTCACATGATCGCCGCCGCGGGCGAGGTCATGCAGATCGGGGTGATAGTCGGCGGGACAGGCGACGTTGAAGTGGAAGCCCAGTTTCGGTGCCGCATGCATGAAGCTGTGGCAGACGTTGTTGCCGTCGCCGACCCAGGCGATCGTCTTGCCGGCGATCGGCCCGCGATGCTCCTCGATCGTCATCAGGTCGGCCAGGATCTGGCAGGGGTGCGAGCGGTCGGTCAGGCCGTTGATCACCGGCACGGTCGAGACGCGGGCGAAGCGCTCGACGTCCTCGTGGCTGTTGGCGCGGATCATCACCGCATCGACCATGCGAGACAGGACCCGCGCGGTGTCCTCGACCGGCTCGCCCCGGCCCAGCTGCATGTCACCGGCGTTGGCGATGATCGAGTCCCCGCCCAGCTGGCGGATGGCGGCGTCGAAGCTGAAGCGGGTGCGGGTCGAGTTCTTCTCGAACACCATCGCCAGGACGCGGTCCTTCGCGGGCGCATCGGCATCGACGCGGCCCTTCGGCCAGCCCTTGCGCGCCGCCTTGCGGGCATGGGCGTCGTCGAGGATGGCGCGCAGCTCCCCGGCTTCGAGCCGATGGATGTCGAGGAAGTGGCGGACCATTTTGATCTCCGCTCATCCCGGCGAACGCCGGGACCCTGTGCTTTGGATGACAGATGCCACCCGTTGAGGATTGACCGCCAATCCCGGTGCGCCGGCATAAAGCCGGACTGGACCGGGTCCCGACTTTCGCCGGGGAGGAGCGGATTTGACTGTTACGCCGCGGCCATCTTCCCGCGAGCAAACTCGCAGGTCTTCTCGAGGCGTTCGACAGCCTCACGCGCCTCGTCCAGCGTGAAATTCAGGGGCGGCAGGATGCGGACCAGGTTGTCGCCGCCGCCGGCGATCAGCAGATGCGCCTCGTCGCGGGCCCAGCCCATGAATTCGCGGTTGTTCGGGACCAGTTTCATGCCCATCAGCAGACCCTTGCCGCGCACCTCGACGATCACATCGGGGAAGCGCTCCTTCAGCCCGTGCAGCTGCTGTTTCAGATAGCCGGCGATCTCGTTGACGTGGGCGAGGGTCTCGGGCTTCGAGATCTCGGCGAAGGCGGCACCGCCGACGGCCATGGCCAAAGGATTGCCGCCGAAGGTCGAGCCGTGAACGCCGACGACCATGCCCGTGGCCGCCTTGGTCGTGGCCAGGCAGGCCCCGATGGGGAAGCCGCCGCCGAGGGCCTTGGCGATGGCCATGATGTCCGGTGCCATGCCGCCCCATTCGTGGGCCCAGAGCTTGCCGGTCCGGCCCATGCCGCACTGGACCTCGTCGAAGATGATCAGGACGCCGTATTCGTCGCACATCTCGCGCAGGCCGCGCAGGCAGACCTCGGGAATGGCGCGGCAACCGCCCTCGCCCTGCACCGGTTCGACGATGATGGCGGCGGTGTTCGGATGGGCGATGGCGGCCTTGAGCGCCTCGTGATCGCCGAACACCAGCTGGTGGAAGCCTTCCATCGGCGGGCCGAAGCCGTTGGTGTAGCTGGGGTTGGCGGCCGCATTGATGGCCCCGTAGGTGCGGCCGTGGAACGAGCCGTCGAAGCCGTAGATGTCGATCCGCTCGGGCTGGCCGTTGGCGAAATGATACCGGCGCGCCGTCTTGATCGCGCATTCGACCGCCTCGGTGCCCGAGTTGGTGAAGAAGACCACATCGGCGAACGACTTTTCACACAGGGCGTCGGCGAGGGCCTCCTGCCCCGGAATCTTGAAGATGTTGGAGACGTGCCACAGCTTCTCGGCCTGATCCTTGACCGCCTGGACGAGGACCGGATTGGCGTGACCGAGGGCGTTGGTCGAAATGCCCATGACGCAGTCGAGGTATTCGGTCCCGTCCGTGGCCCACAGACGCGCGCCCTGCCCGCGATCCACCTCCAGCGGCGCGCGATTATAGACACCCATCAGATGTTCAGTGGACACGGGGGAGGCCTCCAAAAGCGAGACGGCCCCGGCGCCGGAAAGCGTCGGGACCGCTAGAAAAGGGTCAGGACTTGTCGGACGGAGGGCGGACTTAGTCAACACCGCCCGTCGGTCAGCTCTTCAGCCGCCAGCCCGACCTGAACACCGCCCAGCAGGCGCACGACATCGCCAGGGTCAGCACGGCGCTCATCACGACGCCGACCCACAGATTACCCTCGGCGTGGCCGATGAAGCCCGAGCGGAAGCCGTCGATCATGTAGAAGATCGGGTTGAAATGGCTGATGGTCGCGAACGGCTCGGGCAGGTTGTCGACCAGATAGAAGGTGCCGCTCAGGAAGGTCATCGGCATGATCAGGAAATTCTGCACCGCCGCCAGCTGATCGAATTTCTCGGCCCAGAGACCGGCGAAGACGCCCAGCATCCCCATCATCAGCGAGGCCGTCAGGCCGAACCACAGGATGACGGCGATATTGGTCACGCCCATCTTCGCGAACGGCAGCACACAGACGGCGGTCACCAGCCCGACCGCGATGCCGCGCGTGGCCGCCCCCAGGGAGAAGCCGATGGTCAGTTCCAGCGGACTGAGCGGCGGGGTCAGAAAGTCGGTCGATGTGCCCATGATCTTGGCCTGGATCAGGCTGGAACTGGCGTTGGCGAAGGCGTTGTTCAGGATCGCCATCATGATCAGGCCCGGGGCCACGAACTCCGCGAACGGCGTGCCGTGCAGCGGCGGCCGGGCCCCTTTCAGCGCCACCACGAAGACCAGCATATAGAGCAGGGTGGTCACCACCGGCGCTGCCACCGTCTGGGCCCCGACCTTCCAGAACCGCCGCACCTCCCGCAGGTACAGGGTCTGCACCCCGATCCAGTTGATGCCGTCATAGCGGCGCGGCTGGGGCAGTCCGGCGGGTCGGGTGGAGCTCAGGTCGGTCATGGGGGGTGAGATGCGGCAAGGCGGGTGATCAGGCAACAGGCAACAGGCAGCGGATGGCCGATCCCGCTGCCCGGCCCACCGTTCTGATGCCTGCTGCCTGATGCCTCTCCCCGTTAACCATCCCTACATCTGGTTCCTGTGGACGGACTGATTCGCACATCTTGCGTCTGGTAAGGGCTCGTTTACGATTAGTGGTAGGTCGAGACCCCGGGAGGGACGTCTGGACCCCATATATTGAATCCGAGACCCCGGAGGGTTGGCTATGACCGCAGGCTGGACAGAAGACCGCGTCGGCGCGCTGAAGAAACTCTGGCTTGAGGGCCAGTCGGCCAGCCAGATCGCCAAACAGCTGGGCGGCGGCGTTACCCGCAACGCCGTCATCGGCAAGGTACACCGCCTCGGCCTGTCGGGCCGCGCCGCGCCGTCGCAGCCGGCCCGCGCCACCTTCCGCCCGTCCCGTCCGCGCCCCGCCGCCCAGCCGACCCAGGCCCCGTCGGCTCCGCGCCGCATCGAGGCGGTCCAGCCCCGTCCGGCCGCGGCCCAGCTTCCGGTCGCCATGCCCGACCTGCCCGGCACCGCCACCGTGATGACCCTGGGCGCCCACATGTGCAAATGGCCGATCGGCGACCCGTCCTCGACCGAGTTCAGCTTCTGCGGCCGCCGCGCCTCGGAAGGCGTCTATTGCGTCGAACACGCCCGCGTCGCCTATCAGCCGGCGATGAAGCGCGGCGGGGCGACCGATCTGGCCCGCTCGCTGCGGCGCTACATTTAAGGGGCGCTAGCGCTCGCGACGCGGTCACTCGCTGCCTGAGCGCCGCGTCCGGAACAATTCATTTCTCGCGCTCGATCAGGCGATCGCCGTCAGCGCCCAAAGAAATGTCATGAACGGCTCCTAGAGAGCCGCCCTCCGCCTTGAGGCCGCACCCGCATGCGGCCTCAAGTGCAGGGGCGGGGCTGCGCTTTTCCGGGTTGACGCAGCCCCTCACCCCCGCCTCCGCGACGCGGAGGCTCAGATGGCTGGTGGCTGGCCACCAATCACTCAGTTCAGAACCCGCCGGTCCCCGGGCACATCCAGGCTGAACGCCGGGATCGCCACCTCGAACGAACGACCCGCGTCGTCCGTCATGGCATAGCCCCCGACCATCGAGCCCGAGGCCGTGCCCAGCGGGCAGCCCGAGGCGTAGGAATAGCTGTCGCCGGGCTGGATCGTCGGCTGTTCGCCGATCACGCCCGGCCCGCGCACCTCCTCGACGTGACCGAGGGCGTCCGTGATCTCCCAGCGCCGCGCCATCAGCTGCACCGGGACGGCACTCAGGTTCACGATCTCGACCTGATAGGCCCAGACCCAGCGGCCGGCCTCCGGATCGGACTGACCCGCCAGATAGCTGGGGCGAACGCGGACCAGGATCCCGTCGGTTTCGGCTTCATAGGCGGGCGTGTCGTGCATGCAGCCATGGTCCAGCAACCCGTCCCCACGTCAAGCACCGCCGTGCACCGCTGGACAGGGGAGACACGGCGAAAAATCGTGTAAGCCGGACAGATGCAGTCCTATGAACACACCACTCCGGGCATCCTGCCCTGCCAGTCCATCGAGGCCCTGATCGCCGGCGGCGCGATCGCCTCGGACACCCCCTTCGACGCCGACCAGGTCCAGCCGGCCAGTCTGGACCTGCGCCTGTCCGACCAGGCCTGGCGTGTCCGCGCCTCCTTCCTGCCGGGGAAACGCACGGTCGAGGACCGGATCGCCGACGTCTCCATGCACCGGATCGACCTGTCCGGCGGCGTCGTGCTGGAGCGCGGCTGCGTCTATATCGCCCGCCTGCAGGAACGGCTGAGCCTGCCGAAAGGCCTGATCGCCCGCGCCAATCCCAAGAGCTCGACCGGCCGGGTCGACGTCTTCGTGCGCCTGCTGACCGATCGCGGTGCCAGTTTCGACGACGTGGCCGAGGGCTATGAGGGTGCCCTGTATCTGGAAATCTCGCCCCAGACCTTCCCCATCCTCGTCCGTCCCGGCACCCGTCTGAACCAGCTGCGGCTCAAGGCCGGCGAACCGCCCAAGCTCGAGACCCGCAGTGTCGGCGTCGAGCTTCAGGGCGGCGACGGGGCCGTGGTCGGCTTCCGCGGCCGCCGCCATGCAGGCGTGATCGACCTCGACAATATCGACGGCCACGACCCGCGCGACTTCTGGGAGCCCCTGACCCTGCGCCGCGGCGAGCTGCTGCTGGATCCGGGCGAATTCTACATCCTGGCCTCGTCCGACGACGTCGAGATCCCGGTCGACCAGGCCGCCGAAATGACCCCGATCGATCCGTCGGTCGGCGAGTTCCGCGTCCACTACGCCGGCTTCTTCGACCCCGGCTTCGGCACCGACGAGGCCCACGGCGCGGGCTCCAAGGGCGTGCTCGAGGTCCGCACCCACGACACGCCCTTCCTGCTCGAGCACGGCCAGATCGTCGCCCGACTGGTCTATGAGCCCCTCACGGAACGCCCCACCCGCCTCTATGGCGAAGGCGGCAGCCACTACCAGCGACAGGGGCTGAAGCTGTCGAAACATTTCCGGCCGTGGGGGTGAAGGTCTCGTCTCCCTCCCCTTCATGGGGAGGGTGGTCGCGCAGCGACCGGGTGGGGAATTGTCCAGACGTACCCCACCCTGTCGCCGCTTCGCGCCGACATCCCTCCCCATAAAGGGGAGGGAGAACACCTACTCCAGCCGGTCCGCCTTCCGCAGGTCCGGGAACCACCGCGCCCACAGCCCGGTCGCCGCCAGGGCCCCGATCCCGCCGTACACCGCCGCGCCAATCGGCCCGAGGAAGCGCACCGCCACACCCGAATAGGCCTCGCCCAGTTCGTTGGAGGCCCCGATGAACAGCATCGACACCGAACTGACCCGCCCGCGCATGTGATCGGGCGTCGACAGCTGGATCAGGGTCTGGCGGATATTGACGCTGATCATGTCCGCCGCCCCGCCCAGGAACAGCACGGCACCGGACAGCCAGACGCTGGTCGACAGGCCGAAGGTCAGGGTGCAGACGCCGAACACGGCGACCGAGGCGAACATCCATTTGCCGGCGTGTTTCACGATCGGGAACCGGCTCAGATACAGGGCCACCAGCAGGGCCCCCGCCCCGAACGCGGCCCGCAGCAGGCCGAAGCCCTGCGGTCCGACATGCAGGATGTCGCGCGCGAAGATCGGCGTCAGCAGGGCGACCCCGGCCAACAGCACCACGATCAGATCCAGCGAAATGGCACCCAGCACGATCTTGGTCTGCCAGACATAGGCCAGGCCTTCCTTGACCTGGTCGACGGGCGAGACGTGGGTCGGGGACGGGGCCGGCTTTCCGCTCGTGCGGATCAGCAGCAGGCTGGCGATGCCGACCGCGAACATGGCCAGGGCGACGCCATAGGCCCCCGGCACGGAAAAGCCGACCAGCACGCCGCCCAGCGCCGGGCCGGCGATGGCCCCTGTCTGGAAGGCGATCGACTGCGCCGCGATGGCGGGCGGCAGGGCGCGCCGCCCCACCACCATCGGCAGGAAGGCCTGGCTGGCCGGAGCCAGGAAGGCGCGCGCCGCGCCGAATACGGCGGCCACCGCCAGCAGTCCCCACAGCGGCGGATGGCCGTGGATCGCCATGGCCAGAAAGCCCAGGGCGCAACCGGCCTCGACGATGATCGACAGGGTGACGGTATTCTTGCGGTCGCGCCGGTCGGCCATGGCCCCGGCCGGAAGGGTCAGCGCCAGCAGCGGCAGGAACTGGCACAGGCCGACCAGCCCCAGATACAGGCTGGCCTCGGCGACCGGATGGTCGCGCCGCGCGATCTCATAGACCTGCCACAACAGGGCCGATGACTGGATCTGGATGCCCAGCACCGCCGCCACCCGCCCGACCCACAGCAGGCGGAAGTCGCGGATCGACCAGGGACTGGCGGGACCGTCGTGGGGCGGGGAGGGCTGGACCGGTTCGCGGGTCTCGAGGGGTTCAGTCACGTTCGCCGGTCGACTTTCGGATAGGGGGTGCCGTCACGATGGAAATAGCCGGCCTCGCGGAAGACCATGTCGAGATCGGGATAGTCGCCCGAGTCGCCCCCCGGCGTCCGGGTTCCGACCTCGAGCAGAACGGCCTCGGCACCGGAACGGTTCTCGATCTTGTGGCCGTTGGGTACGCCCGCCTTGAAGCCCGCGCAGTCGCCGGCGCGCAGCACCGTCTCGACCCCTGGCTCCCCCGGCATGCCCTCGACCAGCACCACCTCGCCCGACACGACCCAGACGAACTCGTCCTCGCCCTCATGCCAGTGCCGCTGGCTGGACCAGGCACCGGCGGGCAGGCGCAGCAGATTGACGCCGAACTGGTCCAGCCCGACCGCATCGCCCAGCCGCCAGCGGCGACGCGGCTTGCAGGGTCCGGCGAATTCCTCGGGATAGCCCGTGCCGTGTCCGGTAGGCGCGCTGTCGATGTCGATCTGCGGCATGGGGAAGCCTTCTCGCGGTCGTCCGAAACCCGTAAAGCACAGCCTTATGAGCGCCGCATCAACTCCCGTTATCGATCCTGTCGCCCTGACCCGGGACCTGATCCGCAAGCCCTCGGTCACGCCCGCGGACGAAGGGGCGATGGACGTGCTGGAACGCGCCCTGACGGCGCTGGGCTTCCACTGCCGGCGGATGCTTTTCGAGAATATCGAGAACCTCTATGCCCGGCGCGGGACGACCTCGCCCAACCTCTGTTTCGCGGGCCATACGGACGTGGTGCCGACGGGTTCGACCGAGGCCTGGTCCTCCGGCCCGTTCGAGGCCGAGGTCAGGGACGGGATCCTTTACGGGCGGGGCGCGGTGGACATGAAGGGCGGCATCGCGGCCTGGGTCGCGGCGGTGTCCCACAGTCTGGCCGAGGGCGAGGTGCCCGGCTCCCTGTCCTTCCTGATCACCGGCGATGAGGAAGGCCCCGCCCTGCACGGCACAAAACGGGTGGTCGAGACCCTGATGGCCGAGGGCGAGGTCATCGACGCCTGCGTCGTCGGGGAGCCGTCGTCGTCACAGCTGCTGGGCGACATGATCAAGGTCGGCCGGCGCGGCTCGCTCAACACCTGGATCACGGTCCAGGGCAAACAGGGCCACGTCGCCTATCCCGACCGCGCCGCCAATCCCGCGCCGGTGCTGGCGAAACTGCTCGCCGCGCTGGACGCCCACACGCTGGACGAGGGCTATCCCGAGTTTCCCCCGTCGAACCTCGAGATCACCACCATCGACATCGGCAATCCGGCGACCAACGTCATCCCGGCCGAAGCGAAGGCCCGGCTGAACATCCGCTTCAACCCGACCCACACCGGCGACGAGCTGATGGCCTGGCTCAACGCCATGGCGGGCGAGGCCCAGGCGGCGTCGGGCCTTCAGATCAGCCTCGAGCACCTGTGCTCTGGAAACGCCTTCCTGACCGGGCCGGGGCCGTTCATCGACGGGGTGCAGGATGCGGTCGAGGCGACGATCGGACGGCGCCCCGTGGCCTCGACCACCGGCGGCACATCCGACGCGCGCTTCATCCGCGCCATGTGTCCTGTGCTGGAACTGGGCCTCGTGGGCCAGACCATGCACCAGATCGACGAACGGGTGCCGGTGGCCGAGATCGAGGCGCTGACCGGAGTCTATCGGGCGGTGATCCGGACGTATTTCGCGCGGGCCTAGCCGTCGCTTGTGATCCCGGATCGCCGCATTCGCGGCGTCCGGGATGACAAGGCAGCTCTAGAACAAGAGGTCGAGCCCCAGCAGGGCGGCCCCGAACATCGCTGCGAAAGCGACGAGGAAGTAGAAGATCTCGCGCAGCGGTCCGCCACGACGCTGCAACCGCATGGGCGGCATCTGGACCGGCAATTGCCTCATCACAGCCTCCTCGAACAACGCGGAAGGATGCGCCGCCGGTCTTGCCGGGGTGTTGAGAAACATGGTTGCCGCCCCGCCGCCTCTGTCAGGTCGCGGGCCGCTCGAGGAAGCGGATGGCGCTCAGCACATGGGTCTTCACGCCCAGCGGCAGGATGGCCTCATTGACGTCGAACCCGGGCGAATGGTTCGGCGGCGAGGTATTGGGATCGACCCCGTCCTTGGACGCGCCGAGGTGATAGAAGACGCCGGGAACCACCTGCGACAGATAGCTGAAGTCCTCGGCCACTGTCGTCGGCGGGCTGGCCGCATTGACGTTGCCCGCCCCCGCCGCCTCGGTCAGCACCGGGGCCAGCCAGGCTGACAGGGCCTCGTTGTTATAGACCAGGGCCGCGTTCTGGCGGACCTTGAACTCGGCCGTCGCGCCGAAGGTCTCGGCGATATTGTCGATGGCCACGCCCGCCCGCCGCACCAGATCGTCGCGCTGGGCGATGTCGAAGGTGCGCAGCGTGCCCGACAGCGTCGCCTCTTCCGGGATGATGTTGTAGCGGACGCCCGCGTCGACCGTGGCGATGGTGAAGACGGTCGGCGTCGTCGTCGGATCGATCGTCCGGGCGGTCAGGGTGTTGATGGTCTGGATGATCTGGGCCGCCACGGCGATGACGTCGACGCCCTTCCACGGCCAGGCCCCGTGCGTCTGGCGGCCGTGCAGGACGATGTCGACCCGGTCCGAGGCCGCCATGAACCCCTGCGGCCGATAGAAGACCGTCCCCGGCCGCCCCGGCACGACATGCAGGCCGAAGATGGCGTCGGGCCGCGGATTGTCCAGCGCGCCTTCCTCGATCATCAGGGCCGCGCCGCCCTTGGGTTCGCCCGGAGGTGCGCCCTCCTCGGCCGGCTGGAAGATGAAGACCACGGTCCCGGCGATATCGGCCTTCATGCCCGCCAGCACCTCGGCGGCCCCCATCAGCATGGCGATATGGGCATCATGGCCGCAGGCGTGGGCCACAGGCACCGTATTGCCCTGATAGGTCCCCGTCGCGGTCGAGGCGAACGGCAGGCCCGTCGCCTCCAGCACCGGCAGGGCGTCCATGTCGGTGCGCAGGGCCACGGTCCGTCCGGGCCGACCTCCGCGCAACACGCCCACGACTCCGGTCTTGCCCACCCCGGTCCGGACCTCCAGACCCAGCGAGCGGAGATGTTGGGCGACGAGGGCCGCGGTGCGGGTCTCGTTGAAGCCCAGTTCCGGATGGGCGTGGATGTCCCGCCGCCAGGCGACGACCCGGGGCATCTCGGCCGCGACCGCCGCCTCGACGCGGTCCAGCGGGACCGGAGCGGTCTGGGCATGCGCCAGACCGGCGGACAGGACCAGCGCCAGGCTGGAGGCGGCGAACAGGCGTTGGATGGTCATCATGGGTCCCCGGATACCGAGGTCACACCGTGCGCGGACGCATCGCCCTTGCGCAAGAGGCCGGAGCAGGTGATCTCTGGCTCATGGCCCTCAAGACCGCGAAGACCCAATGGCGCGACGTGGTTCTGGTCTGCCGCAAATGCACGAAGAAGCTGGACGGAAAGGGCTTCGGCCCCGACGGCGACAAGACCCTGAAAAAGGCCCTGCGCAAATATCTGAAGGCCGGAAAAGGCAAGAAGGCCGAGCTGGTGGTCAAGGAGACCGACTGTTTCGACGTCTGCCCGAAGCATGCGGTCGTCGCCATCAACACGGCCCGGCCCAAGGCGCTGCTGATCGTTCCCGCCGGCGCAGACCTTTTCGAGGTCAAGGCGCGGCTGGGGCTCGACGACGACCGCCGGCTGAAGCCCAGCTTCAAGGTCGTCGGCGAAGGGTGACCGCGTCCCGCGACGGGTCTATGGCTTCAACGTGAACCTCCGCTCGCCCGCCTTCGCCATCCTGTTCTCCGTCAGCCTGATCGCGGCGGCGGGAAACATGGCGCTGCAGTCGGTGCTACCCGCCATCGGCCGCGAGTTCCACCTCGCCGACACCCTGGTCGCCGGGGCCTTCGCCATCTCGGCCCTGATGTGGACCATCGCCTCGCCGTTCTGGGCCCGGCTGTCGGACACCGTGGGACGAAAGCGGGTCATCCTGATCGGGCTGGGCGGCTTCGTCCTCTCCATGACGGGCTTCGGCCTGGCCGCGACCTCGGGGCTGGAGCAGTGGCTGGGAGCCGGGCTGGCCTTCACCCTGATGGCGGTGGCGCGCACCATCTACGGCGTATTCGGCTCGGCCGCCCCGATCGCCTCCCAGGCCTATGTCGCCGACCGCACCACGCCGGAGCAGCGCACCCAGGCCATGTCCCTGCTCGCGTCGGCCCAGGGGCTGGGCACGGTCATCGGCCCGGCCCTGGCCCCCTTCTTCGTCCTGCCGCTCGTCGGACTGGCGGGTCCCATGTACGCCTTCGCCCTGTTCGGCGCGGTCGTCCTCGTCATCGTCTGGCGCAGACTGCCCAGCGGCGAGGTCGTGCGTATTCCCTCGACCGGCGGGCACCGCGGCGAGACCGGCAAGGGTCTGTGGAAGGACCCGAGGGTGCGGGACTATCTGCTTTACGGCCTGCTGGTGACCGGTGCCCAGGCGGTGAACATCTCGGTACTCGGCTTCCATATCATCGACGAGATGGCCGCGACGGGGATCGCCGCGCACGACGCCCAGCCCTTCATCGGCATCGCCATGCTGGCCGGCGCGGCCGCCACGCTGATGGCCCAGTGGGGGCTGATCCCCCTGCTGAAACTGCAGCCGGGCGACCTGATGCGCTGGGGGGCCGGTCTGGCGCTGGTCGGCAACCTGATGAGCATCGCCGCGCCCGGCTATTACGGCGTGGTGGTCGGCTATGCCGTGGTGTCGATGGGCCTGGGTTTCGCCCGCCCGGGCTTCACGGCCGGCTCGTCGCTTTCGGTCACGTCACACGAGCAGGGCGCGGTGGCCGGGCTGATGATGTCGCTGGCCGGCATCAGCTTCCTCGGGCCGCCGGTGATCGGCGTGGCCCTGTATGAACTGGCCGAGCCAGGCCCCTTCATCGCCAATGCCGTTCTGCTGGCCGCCGCCACCGCCCTGTGCTTCATCAGCCCGCGGCTGCGCACCGGTCCGCCCGACCTGCCCGATCGCGACGAGACGCCCGCGCCGGACACGCCCCCCGCCTCCCAGCCGGGTCCCGAAGGCAATCGTTGAGACACCGGCCTTTTCTCGGGCCGGAAGCCGTGTCAGATCGCACCCATGGACATCGCCCGTATCGAGCGCCGCATCGGCGTGCGCGCCACACCTGACCGCATCTGGGACCTGATCGCGGACCTGCCCGGCTGGGACCGCTGGAACCCGGTCGAGACCGGCCTCGAAGGCACCATTGCCTTCGGCGGCGGCATCAGCCTGAACGAACGGATCGAGGGGCTGCCGGAACGCCGCTCCGCAGTTCGCGTCGGCGACTGGCAACCCTACTCCCAGCTGGTCTGGGCCGAGCCCCGCGGCCTGTGGTTCCGCACGGTGCGCTATTTCGAGATCCAGCCGCTCGAGGATCCCTCAAGCTGCATCGTCGCCAACGGCTTCATCTTCTCGGGCCTGCGCGGCGAGATGTTCTTCGACAGGCACCGCGCCCGCCTGCGGCACGCCGTCGATGCTGTGGCCGAAGGCTGGAAGTCCGCCGCCGAAACCTGACGCTCAGCGCCGACCGGGCGGCCGGGTGAACCCCGACCGCACCAGACCGACGACCAGCCACACACCGCCGATGACCAGCAGCAGGTCCGCCACCGGTCGGAGCAGACCATACAGCGGATAGGCCTGAAACCGCCCGACCGCCGTCTCGGCCACCCCGCCGGCCAGCGCGCCGGCGGTGAGCAGGGTCAGCGGCCAGATCAGGGCGGTCAGGCCCCGCTTAAGGGCGCGGCCGGCGTTTCGGGCCCGGGCGTTCATGGCTTCGTCCAATTCAGGGAAGGGAACGCAGACGGGAACGCGTCAGGTCCCGACGGTGTGCAGATCGCGCCCCTTTGTTTCCGGCAGCCAGATGAGGCTGACGATCACGGCGACCACGGTAAAGGCGACCGAGTACCAGAGGCCGAAATAGATATTCCCCGACGCCGCCACCAGGGCGAAGCTGGCGGCCGGCAGCAGCCCCCCGACCCAGCCGGTGCCGACGTGGTAGGGCAGGCTCATCGCCGTATAGCGCACCCGCGTGGGGAACAGCTCGACCAGGGCCGCCGCCTGCGGGCCGTACAGGGCGGTGGCCGCGATCATGAAGATCAACAGGATGCCGGCCACCAGCGGCATGTTGATCCGCGCCGGGTCAGCCTTGGCCGGATAGCCCGCGTCGACGAGGGCGGCCTTGATCCGCGTCTCGACGCCCGTGCGAGCCGCCTTCAGCGCCGCCTTGTCCATCCCGCCGCCTTCGACAGAAACAACCTCGGCCCCACCGACCCGGACCAGCGCGGTCGTGCCGGGAGGCGCATCGACGTTCGCATAGCTGATCCCGGCGTTCGACAGCACGCCCTTGGCGATGTCGCAGGAACTGGAGAAGGCGGTCTTGCCGATCGGATCAAACTGCAGGGCGCAGGTGGCCGGGTCGGCGACCACGGTGACGGGCGCGGAGGCCTGCGCCTCGGCCAGGGCCGGATTGGCGGCCTTGGTCAGGGCGTGGAAGCCCGGGAAGAAGGCGACCAGCGCCAGGATCATGCCGAACAGCATCACCGGCTTGCGGCCGATCCGATCCGACAGCCAGCCGAAGAAGACATACATGCCGGCCGACAGGATCGTCACAATCAGCAGCAACTGGTCGACCGTATTGGTGTCGACCTTCAGGACCCGCTCCATGAAGAAGCGGGTGTAGAAATAGCCGCAATACCAGACCGCCCCCTGGGCGATCATGATGCCGAACAGGGCGATCAGGACGAACCGGCCGTTACCCCACTGGAAGAAGGCCTCCTTGTAAGGGGCCCGGCGCTCGCCGCCCTCGGCCTCCATCCGCGTATAGGCCGGGCTCTCGTTCAGCTTCAGCCGGATCCAGAGCGACACGGCCAGCATCGGGGCCGAAAGGATGAAGGGAATGCGCCAGCCCCATTCGTCAAACGCCTCGACGCCGATGATCTTGCGGGTGATCAGGATCACGGTCAGGGCCCCGATCAGGCCGAAGGCGGCGGTCGTCTGGATCCAGCCGGTCAGCAGGCCGCGCTTCGCGGGGGGCGAATGCTCGGCCACATAGATGACGGCCCCGCCATACTCGCCGCCGAGGGCAAAGCCCTGCAGGACCCGCATGACCAGCAGCAGGATCGGCGCGGCCAGGCCGATCTGGCCGTAGTCCGGCACCAGGCCGATGGCCACGGTGGCCAGGCCCATCAGCGTGATGGTGACCAGGAAGGTGGCCTTGCGCCCCGTCCGGTCGCCGAACCAGCCGAACACCAGCGCGCCCAGCGGCCGGACCACGAAGCCGAGGCCAAAGGTCAGCAGGGCCAGGATGTAGGCGACCGTCTCGCCGGCATCGGCGAAGTAATGGCGGGCGATCACCGTGGCCAGCGAGCCGAAGACGAAGAAGTCGTACCATTCGAACGCCGTGCCCGCCGCCGAGGCACTCACCACCGTCTTCAGGCCCGGTTCCGGCCTGGCCCTTGTCGCATCCGTCATTGATCGCTCCCCCGAGTGTCAGTCCGGCGTCTCTACGGGCACCTGTAGCGAGATGCTAGCCGCCCTCGCCCGGCGCGCAAACAGATGCGGCCGTTCGGGTCGGGCCAGACAAACGAAAGCCCGCCAGCGGGGGGATGCTGGCGGGCCTTCTTCAACCGATCCGCGGGTCGGGGGGGAAGCGCGGTCGGGAACTGTGTGCTGCTACTTGCCGTTTTCCGCGGCCGTCGTGACGGCACGGCCGGCGGCGGTGGTGTCGCGCCCGGCACCGGCGACGGTGTTGCAGGCGGCGGTGGTCAGCGCGGCGGCGGCGGCGAACAGAATGAACATCTTGCGCATGGCATGAACTCCGTGATGCCGGGGAGGTCGGCGTCTCCCGTATCAACGCTACGGCGTGTCGGTGGTTCCCAGATCACCCGGGTCTGTCGGGATGACGGCCTCGGGCGTGGCGAAGGTCAGCCGGGCGATCGTGCCGCCGCCGGCCGCGGGGGTCATCTCCACTGTGCCCCTCAGCTGTTTGGCAAAGGCCCCCATCAGGGTCCGTCCGACACCCTCCCGGAACGTCTTGCTGACACCCGGTCCGTCGTCCTGGACCTCGAGCACACTGGTGTCGCCGCGGACGGTGAACCGCACTTTCAGATCACCGCCCCGACCCGCGAAGGCATGTTTCTGGGCGTTGGTCACCGCCTCGACCAGCCACAGGGCCAGCGGGGCCAGCTTGTCGGGATCGACGACCAGGGAATCGGCCTCGATTGATGACGTCACCACCACACCGCGCCCGGCCTCGCTGGCCACCAGCTGGCCGACCAGCTCGGTCAGGAAGATCCGGGCATCGGCGTAGCGCAGGTCATCGCTCTGGTAGAGGGTGCGGTAAATCAGGGCCAGGGCGGAGATGCGCTGGCGGGTATCGCCCACCGCCGCCTTGGACGCCGGGTCCGTCAGGGCGCGCTGCTGCATCGACAGCAGCGAGGAAATGATCTGCAGATTGTTCTTCACCCGGTGGTGGATCTCGCGCATCAGCGCGTCCTTCTCGGCCAGGGAGGCGGTCAGGGCGGCGTCGCGGGTGACAATCGATTTGGCGAGTTCGTCGAGCGTCGAGGCCAGGACCCGGATCTCGGCCGGCGCATTCATCGCCTGCACAGGACGCACGGTGAACCGTCCCCGCGCATAGATGGCGGCGATCCGTTCGAGATAGTTGAGCCAGCGGATGACGATCCGCTCGCTGACCAGCATCGCCGCGCCGAAGGCGATGAACCAGGCCAGCAGCGGCACCAGCAGGGCGGCGACGGGGTTCAGGCGGGCCCAGGACCACAGGCCGGGTGCCGGAGCCGACAGCAGGGCATAAACATCCCGGCCGGCCAGGGCCGCTCCGGCATAGACACGATTCCGGCCGAGGGCGTCATTCGCCTCAAAGAGGCCGGAAGCGCCGGACCGCGCGCGTCCCACCCAGCCCTTGAGGTTTTCGCCGCCCGACAGGGTGAAGGCACCGGCGTCGCTGGCGGTGAGCAGACGGCCCTCGCCGTCGGTCAGGGCGGCTTCCGATCCTTCGGGCAGGGACGGGTCGTCGACGTCCGGCTGCAGACTGGAAAGAGGGATCAGGGCGACCATGGCCCCGTCGAAGGTGCCGGCCGGCCGCTCCAGGCGAATGGCGACGATCAAGCCCGGGGATTGCCCCGGGATGGCGGGCGCGCGCGCCAGAACGACACCCTCGCCGCTCTTGAGCCGAAGAAACCAGGGGCTGTCCGACGCCCGTGACAGCCAGGCGGGGGCGGCCTGGCTCAGTCCGCGCGAGGCGCACACCGTCGAACCCGTCCGGGTCAGTTGCGCGAGGCCGTCGAGATCTTCGAGCCGTTCGACCAGGTCTGTCAGACGTGGTTCGCAGAACACCTCCAGCGCCCCGGGACGAAGCGCCTGAAGCAGCACCCCGGTGCTGTCCAGATGGGATTTCGCGCTCGAGGCCGTCCGCTCCGCCGCAAGCTGCAGGTCGGACCGTCGCTCGACATCCTGGGCCCGGAACGCAGACTGGGCCTGAAACGCCCCCAGCAGGAGAATAGGCAGCAGGGCTATGGCCATGACCAGGCCGAGGCGGAAACGAATACCGTGCCGGCGCGCCGGACCCGGGGTCCGGTTCATCCGCTGGGTCAGCGATCGTCCGAAGCGGACCACCCGGTCAGACCGGCCGGACGCCGCTCAGGCGATCAGCGGCCGCCAGGATCGAACGCATGGCGTCACCCGCCGCACGCCCGTCCCGGGCGTAGCCGCCCTTTTCAAGCGTCGCCTGCAGCGCCTTGCGGGCCCGTGACACACGGCTTTTCACCGTGCCGACCGCGCATTGGCAGATCGCGGCGGCCTCTTCATAGGCGAAGCCGCCGGCACCCACGAGGATCAGCGCCTCGCGCTGTTCCTCGGGCAGGGTCGCAAGGGCGAGGCGAAGCTCGTCCAGGGCGACCGGCGCTTCCGGATCATCGACGGCCACAAGCGTCCGCTCGGCCGCTTCCTGGTCGAGTTGCGACTGGCGCCACGATCGACGCTTCTCGGAATAGAATTGATTGCGCAGGATCATGAAGGTCCAGGCCTTCATGTTCGTGCCCATCTGATAGCTGGCCCGGGCATCCCAGGCCTTCATCATGGCGTCCTGGGCCAGATCGTCGGCCGCGGTCGGATCACCCGTCAGCGTGCGGGCGAACGCCCGAAGATGCGGGATCAGCGCCACCAGCTGTTCCTTGAACGCTTTGTCGTCGGCTGAAGCAGGCTTGGGCGGCGGACGGGTCGCACCGCTCACTTCCTGCCCCCCCGACGAACGTTCGTCGGCGCGACGCAGGATGTCCAGGAACTCGTCCGGAACCTGTTCGTTGACAATCTCATCGAACATATGGCGCAGCTTGACGCCGATCGCCTGCTGGCGAAGGCGAGCTTCCTCCAGACTCGCGCCGCCCTTCGACGGGACCTTGCCCGGAGGATTGGAATTATCTGTCATTGAAGAAACGGCCGCCACCCTGACGAAAAGACTGTTGCGACGTGAGGAACGCCGCCCGGCAAGGCCGGTTCCTGGGTCACGGCAGAATAATGCTCAAGCTTGTTGGTCGCAACGGGAACCGTGGCGCATTTGATACGTTACGGGACCCGTTGCGGTTCTAAATGGTCGGAACCTCTTCTGTCGGGGATATTGAATCAATGAGCCTTCTGGCCCGCCTTGCGCCGCACCTGCCGTACGTCCGTCGCTATGCGCGCGCGTTGACCGGCGATCAGACAACCGGGGACAACTATGTCCGGGTCGCGCTTGAGGCGCTCGCCGCCGGCGAACGGCAACTGCCGGCCGACATGACCCCCCGGGTCGCCCTCTATCACGTCTTCCACGCCATCTGGACCACCACCGGTGCCCAGCTGGAAGACAAGAGCGGTCTCGAAGGACGCGCTGACGACGCCTCTCGCCGCCTGATGCGCATCGCCCCTCGCTCGCGTCAGGCCTTCCTGCTGACGGCGCTTGAGGGCTTCACGCCGTCGGAAGCCGCCCAGATCCTCGATGCCGACGCGTTCGACGTCGAGCGGCTGATCTCGGAAGCCCAGTCCGACATCGACGCCGAACTGGCCACCGACGTGCTGATCATCGAGGACGAGGCGATCATCTCGGCCGACATCGAAAGCCTGGTCAAGGAACTCGGCCATCGCGTTACCGGCACGGCCACGACCCATGACGAGGCCGTCGACGCCGTCGCCCGCCACCGTCCCGGCCTGGTGCTGGCTGACATCCAGCTGGCGGACGGCTCGTCGGGCATCGACGCCGTCAAGGACATCCTCAAGCGGATCGACGTGCCGGTGATCTTCATCACCGCCTTCCCCGAGCGTCTGCTCACGGGCGAACGGCCCGAGCCGACCTTCCTGATCACCAAGCCCTTCCAGCCTGAAACGGTGAAGGCGGCGATCAGCCAGGCGCTGTTCTTCCATCCGTCGCGCCACAAGGCCGCCGCCTGAGGCACCGTCCCCGGGACAAATGAAAAAGCCCCGGTCGAAGGACCGGGGCTTTTTTACTGCCTATCGCTGCGCCGGGCTATTCTGGGCGGCCGCAGCCGCCTCTGCCTCTGCCTCTGCGGGCGGCCTGACGGCGTCACCCTGGAAGGCCTGGGCGTCGACCGCCTGGTTGCCGACATTGGCGTTGGTTCTTGCGAAGCCGCCCTGGCTGACCAGCCACATGCCCAGCAACAGGATGCTGACGGCCGCGACCGAGATCACCAGTATGGTCAGGATACGGCGACCTGGCCCTCCTCCGCGGACATATTTCGCCGCCACCGGCCGGCCCTCGTGAACGGCGTCGGCGGCCTTGTCGTGGGGGGATTCATGGGTCATGGCGACGCTCCGTCCAATGCAGGAATAGGCTGGTTGAACGCGTCCCGCAGCCTTGCCGTTCCGGCTCCTGCCGCGGGACGGGGAAACTTCGCTGCCTCTCGGAACCCGACGCCCTGCCGCCCGTTGTTGGGAGGCGGAGGCGACGACGCCCCCCCCGACCGAGACTGACGAAAGTCAGTCTGTCGCCTCCGCGCCTTATTCCCGATGACACGACTTCAAGGCGGGCCGGGAACGGTCCGCCTTTTTTCCTGGCTCGGCTGGACAGGCGAACCCGCTTGCTGACTATGCGCGCGTCCAGAAGAAACCCGGAGAACCGCCATGGCCCGCATCAATCGTCAGTGGGTGTTGCGTCAGCGTCCGAAGGGCCTGATCCAGCCCGGCGATCTGGAGCTGGTCGAGGCACCGGTGCCGGCCCTGAACGAGTCCCAGGTGCTCGTGCGCACCGTCTATCTGTCGCTGGACCCGACCAACCGCACCTGGATGAATGATGCCGAAGGCTACCTGCCGCCGGTCCCGCTCGGCGGGGTGATGCGCGGCCTGACGCTGGGCGTGGTCGAGGAGAGCCGCTCCAGCCGCTTCCGCGCCGGCGACATCGTCACCCCCCTGTCCGGTGGCTGGTCCGACTATGCCGTGGTCAGTGAAATGGAGCTGCGTCCGGTGCACCGGGCACCGGGCCTGCCCCTGACCGCCAACCTCAGCGTGCTCGGCATGACCGGCATGACGGCCTATTTCGGCGTCACCGACGTACTCAAGGCCAAGGCCGGCGAGACCATGGTCATCTCCGCTGCCGCCGGCGCGGTCGGCTCGATCGCGGGCCAGGTCGCCAGGGCGCGCGGCTGTCGCGTCATCGGCATAGCCGGCGGCCCCGACAAATGCCGCTGGCTGACGGAAGAGCTCGGGTTCGACGCCGCGGTCGATTACAAGAACGAGGACGTCGGCGAGGCGCTCGATCGCCTGGCCCCGGACGGCATCGACCTGAATTTCGAGAACGTGGGCGGCGACATCATGATCGCCGTCTTCAACCGTCTGAAAGTCCATGGTCGCATGGCCGTCTGCGGACTGATCTCGGCCTATAATGCGACGAAGATGCCGCCATCGCCGAATTTCTCGCGCATCATCACGCACCGCCTGAACGTCCAGGGTTTCCTGGTCCTGGACTATGCTCACCGCGGCCGCGAGATGGTCGCCGAGATGGGCCCCTGGCTGGCCGATGGCACGGTGAAGTGGAAGGTCCACGTCGATGACGGTCTGGAGGGTGCCCTGGATTCGCTGAACCGCTTGTTCACAGGCGACCATGACGGCAAGCTGCTGGTCCGCGTATCGGAAGAGCCGGCGGGCTGACGGGACCCTGACATGACCGAACCCCTGCTCGTGCATTTCGAAGATATGGGCGTCGGCGAGGTCATTTCCCTCGGGGCCTGTATGGTGGACGCGGCGGCGATGGACGTCTTCGTCGAACGGTTCTCGCCCGGCTGGGACATCGCCTACGGCGCGCCCGACGCGATGGTCTACGCCCTGTGGAGCCGGGTCTTCGCCGACAGGTCCTCGGGCTGGGCCCAGTCCAAGGTGCTGGCGGTCGACGGCCTGCGTTTCATGCGCAATCCTCCGGCCGGCGAACTGATGCGCGGCCGGATGACGGTCATGGGCAAGGATCCGGTCGGCGACGACAAGGGTATCGTCATCGCCCAGCACGACCTGCTCGACGAGGCCGGCCGCCTGGTCTTCTCCTGTCTGACACGGGCGCTGCTGGCCCGCCGCTGACGCGGCAGGAGTGGCTGGTGGCTGGTGGCTGGTGGCTGGTGGCTGGTGGCCAGCTGAACCCCGGGAATGCTCGAGCGCCAGAAGAAAGCCCCGCCCGGACGAACCGGGCGGGGCTTCTTCACTCTTCCGAAGGCGAGGGGCGCGGGCTTCACCAGCCACTGGCCACTCACCACCCGCTTCAGGCGTTGCCGGCGGCCGGCTGCGACGCGGCGGCCTGCTGGAAGGCCATGGCGATCAGGCGATCCCAGCCCAGCAGCGAGACCAGGTGGGCGTAAATCTGGCCCAGGGCGCCATTGTCGCGCAGTTCGGCCAGCTTCTCCGGAGACAGGGCCTTCAGCTTGTCCTCGGACACCGCGAAATATTCGGCGATCTTCTGCGGCGCGGCGGCAGTGCCGTCCGGGTTGCGCGGGGTGAACACGGCTTCGCGCGTGTCCAGCAGGTCGAGGTCCTTGAGCAGGGCCAGGAAGGCCTCGGTGCGCAGACGCTCCTGCTCGAAATTGTTGCAGAACTCCATCGCCTGCTGGGTGTAGGGCGACGGCTGGCCGTCGACGAACAGCGGCGTCGCGCCGCCTTCCTTGATGAAGGGGGCCGCGCGGTCGACGCACAGGATCATGCGGTTCTGCGCATCATCGTTGGCGAAGACGAACGGATAGCGGCGGACATAGGCCGGGATATAGGCCTCGGCGCGGAAATCACCGTCGGCGCTGACGAACAGGTTCTCGCCGGCACGCAAGGCCATCACGGCGACGGGCTGCTTGTTCTCGCCGACGAAGATGACCGGATACGACAGGGCGGCCGGTGCGAACTCGGTCACCATCACCGGCACCAGATTGGTCTGGGCCACAAAGCCGTAGGGCTTGTCGACGGGGTCGACGCCGAGCTTGCCATGGGCTTCCAGGGACAGCGGCTCGGGCTGCGCATAGAACAGGACATTGCCCGACAGGGCGGTAGCGGCAGTGGTATCGGTCATGGACGCGATCGGACTCTGAAATTGGGAAAGCGCGCTTCTAGCCTAGTCATCCTGCAGCCGCAAACCCGGTCGCGCCGCGCGCGCCGGGCGCGGTGGACCGGGCCTCAGAACCGGTAACTGACCCCGACGCGCAGGTTCCGGCCCGGCAAGGGAGCCACGTCCTTGAGGAAGCTGACGTGCTCGCGTGCCTCCACGTCCGTAAGGTTGTGACCCTCGGCGAACAGGGTGACGGCCTTGTCGGCGAAGGGCCGCCAGACACCCGACAGATTGACCATCGTGTAACCGTCCGTCCCCAGCTCATAGGCAGCCAGCTGGTCCTGCTGGCCCACGCGTCGAACCTCCAGCGAGGCGTCGAAGGGCGTCGAGGCCCACTTCAGCCGCCCCGTCAGACTGTAGGGCGGAATCCGCGCCGCCGGGCCCTGATCGGTCCGGGCGTCGACGAAGTCGACGGCCCCTTCCAGGCTCAGCGAGCGGTCGCCGCTGGTCCACAGATCGTATTCACCCTCGGCCTCGAAACCGCGGAACTCGGCCCCGGTCTGGACGAACTGGAAGATCGGGAAGCTCTCGCCACCGTCCACAAACACCGTGCCCGTGTCGCGCTCGTCGATGAAGCCGTCGTAGGACGAGGCATAGACGTGCAGGTCGCCCCGGAAGCGGCCGGTGGCATAGTGGATCGTGCCCTCCAGCGTATTGACGGTCTCATTGTCCAGCGCGACGTCGCCCCGCTCATAGACGCCGGTGGCGACGTGCAGGCCGTCGGCAAACAGCTCGACCTCGGACGGCGCGCGTTCGTTGTGGGCGAGGCTCAGGCCCAGGAACAGATCGGGCATCGGCTTGATGAAGGCCGCCACCGACCCGGACCAGTTGCCGAACTCGCGCGAGATCTCCGGACCACCCGACAGCGGCGTCGCCGTCACCGAGCGTCGATCATGGCGCAGGCCGCCTTCCAGCCCCCAGCCGGCGCGGTCCAGCCGCTGAACCGTATAGACGCCGGCTTCCTCGATCCGGCTTGAGGGCACGAAGGCCTCGGCCCCGATGGCGGCGAAGCTGCGCGACAGGGTCTGCACCCCGACCGCGCCGTTCCAGCCGTCACGCGTCTGCTGGACCAGATCGGACCGCGCCTCCCAGCCGTCCGACTGGAAGATGGTGCCCGGCATGCCCGGCCCCTCGAACTCGGTATGGGTATAGTCGGCGTGACCGTACGACCCCGTCAGCTTCTGGAACGGGCCGCCGTCGAAGCGCAGCTCGCCGCGCACATCCTCGCGGGTCTGCTCCAGCTGGATGAAGACGTCGGGCTCGGCCACCGTGCCATAGGTGCTGCTCAGATCCTTGTACGAGGCCCCGATGAAGCCGCGCGCGCCGATCCACGAGGCACCGGCACCCCAGCTGTCCAGTTCGGAGAAGCTGTTGGGCTGGGTTCCGCCGGGTCCGCGGGAGACGCCGTCGGCGTCCGCCTTGCGTTGCGACAGAGCGGGCGCGGGAATGTCGTAGTCGTCCGAACGCTTCTTCACCCCGTCGATATTGATCGCGATCGGACCGAGGCCGAAGGTCAGCCGGCCGGACGTTGCCCAGCCGCTGTCGACGCTCGAAGACTGGGCGGCGATCAGGCCATCGAGGCCTTCGGGCATTTCGGTGGGGATCCGGTTGTCCAGTACGTTGACCACGCCGCCGATCGCCGTGCCGCCATAGGCCAGGGTGGCCGGACCGCGCACGATCTCGATGCGGTTGGCCTCGGCGGGGTCGGTCGCGACCTGGTGGTCGGGCGACACCGAACTGGCGTCGATCAGGCCGATGCCATTGGTCAGGACCTGGACGCGCGGGCCGCTCAGGCCGCGGATCACCGGCCGGCTGGCACCGGGGGCGAAGTCGGTCGAACGGACCCCGGGGAGGCCGTTGACAAGATCGCCGAGCGACGCCGCCGGCGCGGTGGCCAGCGCCTCCTCGTCGATCACCGTGGTGGCAATGGTCGTAGCCCGGGCGCTGATCCCGAACGGCGCGCCCGTGACGATGACGTCGTCCAGCGCGACGGCCGGTTCGCGGGGGTCCTGCGCGGGCACCGACTGGGCCGCGGCGGCCCCGGCCAGGGCACTCCAGCCGAGAGCGGTCACAAGGGCGGCGCGGGACACAAGGGCGAGAGACATGAAGCCATCCCTACTGACGTAGGCACTGGTGTTACGAGATAACATCACATGACGTCAAGCGCCCCGGTTGCGAGGGCCGACGCGAGGGACTAGCTCTGGCGCATGGGCGAACACTGCCATCACCACCACACCGACGGGCCGCCGCAGGCGGACGATGTCGCCCGCGCCATGGGCGAGGCCGATCGCCGTCTGACCGCCGAGGGCGAGCGGATGACGCCGGCCCGGCTGCGGGTGCTCGAGCTGCTTCTGGCCGCCGGCGAGCCGGTCAAGGCCTATGACCTGATCGCCCGCTTCGGCGAGGACGGCCAGCCGGCCAAGCCGCCGACCGTCTATCGGGCTCTTGAGTTCCTCGAGCGCAAGGGCCTGGCCCACCGCATCGCCTCGATCAGCGCCTATGTGGCCTGCACCTCGGGGACCGACGACCACGCCGCCGCCTTCCTGATCTGCGACTGCTGTGGCGCGACCCGGGAGGTTTCGGCACCCGTCGCCGGCGACCTGGGCCGGGCCGCCAGGGCCGCGGGCTTCGCCATCACCCGCACCACGATCGAGGCCCACGGCCGCTGTCCGGCCTGCGCCGCGGGCTGATCCTTCCCACAGGTGAACTGGCGCCGCCGGGCGCCAGGGCCTATCTCTTCCCCATGGATGCGATCCGGCTCTCCCCGCCCCGTCGCCTGAGCCTGCCGGTATCGAACCGGTGGGGCGACGGGCCCATGAGTGTGCTGGATTTCGGCGACCCCAAACGTCCGGTCGACCTCGTCTTCGTCCACGCCAACGGCTTCAACGCCATGACCTGCCGCACCCTGCTGGCCCCCCTGTCGGGCAGCCTGCGCATCTGGGCACCGGACCTGCGGGGGCATGGGATGACCCGGCTGCCCACCGGGACGGCGGGACGGCGGCACTGGCACGACCACCGCGACGATCTGGTCGCCCTGCTCGACGCGCTGAACGGCCCGCCGGTCGTCCTCGCCGGACATTCCATGGGCGGAACCTCGGCGCTGCTGGCCGCCGCCGAACGCCCCGAACGGGTCGCCGGTCTGGTGCTGTTCGACCCGGTGATCTGGAGCCGGCTGGCCGTCGCCGCCTTCCACCTGCCGCTCCTCGACCGTCTCGCCTCGCGTATCCCGCTGGTGAAGAACGCCCTGCGCCGCCGCGCCGTCTTCGACAGCCGCGAACAGGCCCTCACCGCCTATTCCGGTCGCGGGGCCTTCAAGGGCTGGCCCGAGATGATGCTGGCCGACTATCTGACCGACGGCCTGGTCGAGACGGCGGACGGCTTCGCCCTCGCCTGCGACCCGGCATGGGAGGCGTCAAACTATGCGGCCCAGAGCCACGACCCCTGGCGCGCCCTGAAGCGGCTGGACCGCCCGGTGCGCATTCTCAGGGCTGAGACCGGCTCGACCTGCCATGTGGCGGAACATCCGCGAGGCCTGCCCCATGTCACGGTCGAGACCGTGTCGGGCGGGACCCATTTCTTCCCCATGCTCAAGGCCGACGTCGCCCGCGACGCCCTGTTCGACGCAGCCGTCTAGAGCGAAATCGGTCTTGTCGGACCTTCTCCGACAAGGCTCAGATTTCGCTCCAGAATGATGCAGGAGCCTGATTCACGGCATCGGCGGAATCACGAAGTGATTCCACCTCAGCCGATCAGGCTCCGAGGCGCTGGCGCCCGCGCGGGCCAGGGTCTAAACCGCTGCCCATTCGACACGCCGCTTGCAGTTTTCCAGGACCGTTTCCGACCATGCGCGACATCAACCACTTCATCGACGGTGCCAGTTTCACGGGGACCTCGGGCCGGTTCTCCGACGTCTTCAACCCCAACACCGGCGAGATCCAGGCCCGCGTGCAGCTGGCCTCGGTCGACGAGATGGACCGTGCCGCCCAGGCCGCCCAGACCGCCTTCGAAGGCTGGTCCTCGACCAACCCCCAGCGCCGCGCGCGGGTGATGTTCGACTTCAAGCGCCTGGTCGAAGCCCATATGAACGAACTGGCCGAACTGCTGTCGGCCGAGCACGGCAAGGTCGTCGCCGACTCGAAGGGCGACATCCAGCGCGGTCTCGAAGTGATCGAGTTCGCCTGCGGCATCCCCCACGTTCTGAAGGGTGAGTACACCCACGGGGCCGGCCCCGGCATCGACGTCTATTCGATGCGTCAGCCGCTGGGCGTCGTCGCGGGCATCACCCCGTTCAACTTCCCGGCCATGATCCCGATGTGGATGTTCGGCGTGGCCATCGCCGTCGGCAACACCTTCATCCTCAAGCCGTCCGAGCGCGATCCGTCGGTACCGGTCCGACTGGCCGAGCTGATGATGGAGGCCGGAGCCCCCGCGGGCGTGCTGAACGTCGTCCACGGCGACAAGGTCGCGGTCGACGCCATCCTGGAGCACCCGCTGGTCCACGCCGTCAGCTTCGTCGGCTCGTCCGACATCGCCCACTATGTCTATCAGACCGGCGCGGCCAACCATAAGCGCGTCCAGGCCATGGGCGGGGCCAAGAACCACGGCATCGTCCTGCCCGACGCCGACATGGATCAGGTCATCAAGGATCTGTCCGGCGCCGCCTACGGTTCGGCCGGCGAACGCTGCATGGCCCTGCCGGTGGTGGTGCCGGTCGGCAAGAAAACCGCGGACGAACTGCGCGAGCGGATGGTGGCCGAGATCCCGACCATGCGGGTCGGCGTCTCGACCGACGCCGGGGCCCACTACGGCCCCGTCGTCACGGCCCAGCACAAGGCCCGCGTCGAGGGCTGGATCGAGAAGGGCGTCCAGGAGGGGGCCGAACTGGTCGTCGACGGCCGCGGCTTCTCGCTGCAGGGGCACGAGCGCGGCTATTTCATCGGCCCGTCGCTGTTCGACCACGTCACCCCGGAGATGGAGTCCTACAAGGAAGAGATCTTCGGCCCCGTGCTGCAGATCGTCCGCGCCGCCAGCTTCGAGGAGGCGCTGAGCCTGCCGTCCAAGCACCAGTACGGCAACGGTGTCGCCATCTTCACCCAGAACGGCCGCGCGGCCCGCGACTTCGCCGCCCGCGTCAATGTCGGCATGGTCGGGATCAACGTCCCCATCCCGGTGCCGGTCGCCTATCACACCTTCGGCGGCTGGAAACGCTCGGCCTTCGGCGACACCAACCAGCACGGCATGGAAGGCGTGAAATTCTGGACCAAGGTCAAGACCATCACCGCCCGCTGGCCCGACAGCGATCTGGAGCATGCGGACTCCAGCTTCGTCATCCCGACGATGGGGTGATGGTGCCGACCATCCGATCCGCCGGGCCTGCCGACGCCGCCCGTATTCATGCCCTGATGCTCGCGCTGGCGGAGCATCAGGGCGAGACGCCCTGGCTGGCGGCGACGCCTGCGAGTCTGGAAAGCGCGCTGGGCGGAGCGGCTCCCCGGATCAGATGCCTGCTGGCCGAAGTTGACGGTCGGCCTGTGGGCTACCTCTCCTGGACGCAGCCCTACGGCATCTGGCGCGCCGGCGACTATCTCAACCTCGACGACATCTTCGTGGACGATTCTGTCCGCGGCCGGGGCGTCGGGGAGGCGCTGATGCGACGGTTCGCTGAAATCGCCATCAGCCTGGATCTTCCCGCCCGATGGGAGGTGAAAACCGACAACCTCGCCGCCCGCAGGTTCTATGACCGGCTCGGGGCGGAACAGTCCGACAAGACCATCGTCCGCTGGTCGGTCGCCGCCATGCGATCATCCGACTGACCGCTCGCCTCACAGGCGTGCGCGACAACCCAATTCGGTGCTAGGCGTTAACCTCTCCGAACCGTGGAGCTGGAGCGTCCCCCGCATGCGTCGCTTTTTCATCTGGTCGGCCCTGGCGGCCCTCATCGGCCTGATCCTCGCCGGCGTCGGCTACTGGGCCTACTGGACCTATTACGCCCGCTTCCAGCCGGTGACGGTCAGCCGCGACCAGGCCGCCATCCAGCGCCTGCTGGACGAATCCTCCTGGGTTTCGGCCGGCGGCGGGGGTGAGCCGCTCTACATCATCGGCTACCGTGACTCGGCCGCCATGCAACGCTACGAGCTGGAGGAGGCGCCCAAGCTGCGCGCCGCCGGCGTCGAGGCCCGTGTGATCGTCTTCGCGCGGCCTGACCGGGAAGGCCTCGCCCAGTCCACCGCCGCCGAACGCGCCACCGTCGCCGAACTTTGGCTGACGCGGGACTGGACTCTCTATCAGCGCTGGACCGCCACCCCGGTGCGCAACTGGACGGCCGCCGGCATTCCTCCAGCCGACGGCAATCTGGCGCGCGGGGCCGTGGTCGAGGCCGGGCGCACCTTTGTCGCCAGCCTTGCCGGCCATCTGAAGGGCAACGGCCTGCATACCGGCTATCCGGTGGTCATCTGGCGCGACCGCGAGGGCTTCATGAAGGCCTGCGCCTGTTCCGACAGCCGGTCCTGGACCTTCATCCGCGACGACCTCGGCGCGCCGGACCGGATCGAGACGCCCGGTGTCGCGCCCGGCGATCCGGCCGGGCCTGTCGCCTACCCCGGCGACGGCAGTCCCGAGAGCCTGCCCTATCCGACCCTGCCCGGCGTGCCCGGCGGCGCTCCGGCAACGGCACCCGCCCCGGGGGCCGCGCCCGCTACGCCGCCCGCCGCCACGCCCCCGGTCCCGCGCAAGGCACCTGAGCCGAAACAGGCGGACGATACGACCTTCTTCTGACGCGTTTGCACCAATCATCACTTAAAGTTGAACGCGCGAAACGATCTATTACTTAAGATTGCGCCCTGGCGACGTTACCTTCCTCGAGCCATGCACGGGCATGGCTTGAAAGGAGGATGCCATGAAGATCGCAACAGCTCTTGCCCTCGCGGTCGCCGCCGCCGCCCTGTCCGGTGCCGCCACGGCGAGATCCAGCCTCTACTACCACGTCGCATTCTACAGTGATGCCAGCCACACGGATCAGGTCGGCGAGTACCAGCAGTACTGCCTCAACAACAACATCATCATGACTCCGCAGGTGACCGGCGAGACCTCGCCCTACGCGGTCTATACCCCGATCGGAAACTGCCCCGGTCTGGGGGACTGGTAGCGCCTAGAGCACTCGCCGGCAGATCTCGATCAGCCGGCGAGCGTCCGCCGCATCCTGGTACAGGCCGAAGCCGAAGCGGATCACGTCGTCACGCACGTCGGTGACGACACCGGCGTCGAGCAGCCGGGCCCGCCAGTCGGCGGCCTTGTCATGACGGAAAGCCAGAAAGCGCGCCCGGTTGACGTCGTCCGTCACCGGATTGATCAGTTCGCCCTCTGACAGTTTTCCGGCCTCGCCATCGGCGACCGCCGTCTGGAACTGCTGCATCAGCTCGCGTGCATGGGCCGAGATGTCAGCGGTGGTCAGTCCCGCCTTCTCCAGCACGGCCCGTACGGCGTTGAACCGGTACAGGGGCGAGACGTCGAAGGTCGCCCCCCAGAAGCGGCCGCCGTCACGGCGGTATTGAACCCCGCCCGGTGGCCCGGACAGCTCGCCGAATTCCGCAAACCAGCCCGTGATCACGGGCCGCGGGCAATAGCCGTCCGGGGCATGCAGGAAACAGACACCCTCGCCGGACATGGCGTATTTGTAGCCCCCGGCCAGATAGAAGATCCGGTCCGCCACGGCCCCCAGATCGGTCGGCGTGGCCATGAAGCCGTGATAGCCGTCCACCAACACCCAAGGCCCGGCCGGGTTCGCCAGCGCCGCCAGATCGGCGATCCCGCCGAACACCTGGCCGGTGCGGAAGAAGACCTGGCTGACGACGATCAGATCGAAGCCGCCGGCGGTCGCCGCCGCGAGGAACCGCCGGTCAAAGGTCTCGAACGGTTCCAGGGCGACGCGCGTGACCAGCGCCTCCCCCGCCTCTTCCCAGCGCTCGGCCTGACGCCGGAACGAATGGAATTCGCCGTCGGTCGACAGGATGCGCACGGGCTTGCGCTCGAGGCCCGAGACGATCCGCAACAGCAGGTCGTGGGTATTGGGCGCGAACACCACCGTGTCCGGATCGGGCAGGTTCAGTTCGCGCGCCACTTGCACCTGGGCCCCGGGGATCACCTCGCCGAAGATCAGGTCCCATTTCCGGTCAGCGAACCGGTTGGCCTCGACCCAGGCCTGCACCTGGGCGTCGAAACTGGCGTCGGGCCACAGATGGTGGCTGTGCGCGGCGAAATGCAGCCGCTCCGGATCCAGCGACAGGGCGCGCGAAAAAAGGGTCTTGTACGACATGATCCGGATGTCGCACGCGGCCGCCCGGCACGCCAGTCGCACAACTCACCTGAGAGGCGAGTGAGCCTTGTCATATGGTAAACGCTGACCTAACAATGATCTTCAGGGTCCGGCGGGGGTCGGGTTTTCTCAGGGGGTCGAGCATGATCAAACGTACTGTAGCCGCCGCTGCGGGTGCCCTGCTGTTGCTGCCGGGTACGGCCATGGCACAGCAGCACAGTCGTTATGACTCGCCGCCACCGCCCGCGGATTGTCGCGACCATGTGCACACGCCGAATGATCCCTGCACCTGCCAGCATGAGGCGGATTTCTACCGCCCGGTGCAACCCTGGAGCGTAAGCTACTCCGGCGGTCCGGGCATCCGCATCTACGGTCGACCGGTCCTGGTCCCGTCAGGGCGGATCGATATCCAGGCCCCCCCGGTCTGGGTCGATGCGCCGCCGATCCGCATCGCCGCTCCCCAGATCTATCTGCGTGCGCCCGATGTTCATGTCCGGCCGTCCGAAGTCACGGTCGAGCCGCCCGAGATTCACTACGTCGGTTGCGACAGCGGCGGCTGCCCGCCCGCCAACTGATCCGCACCTCTCAACGCGCCCTGCGACTCCCGGCTGGACCTGGTCCAGCCGGGATTTTTACGGGCTGACCGGAGTGGCCGCGTCAGGCACACCCGCCTGGCAAAAATCCCGCGCCTCCCGGGCCATGGCCAGATCGCCGGCGCGCAGGGCCGTACGGACCGCCGCATCGCATTGCTGCTCGCCCAGCAGGCGTCCGACCTCATGCTGCAGGGCGGCGCGACGATCGGCGGCGTCCTTGAGCAGCCGGGCCTGCCGGCGGTCGCCGGGGGTGCAGAGAGACAGCCACGAGGCCTCCGCACAGCGCAACATCAGCCGGTTGGCTTCCACCGCGGCCGGATCGACAGCGACGGGCGCCGGCACCGCAGGCGGGGCGGCCATTTCCATCTGCAGGGTCCGGTTCGTGACGACCGCGCCCGGCTCGGGCACGGCGGTAATCGGCGGGATGCGATAGACGCAGACCCAGCCCTCCCCGGTCATCTCGCAGGAGCGGAGCAAGGCCTGTTCGCTCTGCGGCACCGGTCCGGCGACAAGACCCAACAACAGCGCCAGAATCATCGCGGGCCTCCATGCTGGCGATCGCGTCCGCCTGTCATACAGCCTAACCGGGACACCGGATATCCCCGGTCGTCAAACAGGCGGCCTCAGGTCCGGATCCGGGGCCCTGCGACCCCGGTCCTCCAGCCGGTCAAACGCTAGACCAGGGCACCGTGGCAGTGTTTGAACTTCCGGCCGCTGCCGCACGGGCAGTCCGAGTTGCGCGGGGTGCGGGCCCAGCCGGCAGGCAGCAGGTCCACCGGCAGGCGGGCACGATCGTCACCCGTCAGCTGGCCTTCCGGGTTCTGGGCCAGCGGATTGGCCATCTCGTTCTCGCCGGTGCCGGGATTCAGGTGGATTTCCTGGAATTCCGGCATCTCCATCGGGGCCGGCTGGTCGAAGCGGAACTCGACCGTCATCAGCCAGCGGGTGACATTGTGGCGCAGCTCATAGAGCAGCGTCTCGAACAGGTTGAAGGCCTCGGTCTTGTACTCGTTCAGCGGATCGCGCTGGCCATAGCCGCGCAGGCCGATGACGCCGCGCAGGTGATCCAGATGGACCAGATGCTCGCGCCACTGCATGTCGATCATCTGCAGCAGGAACTGCTTCTCGAGGCCGCGCGTCTGCTCGGTCCCGATCTGCTCCATCCGTTCGGCCGCGCGTGCGTCGGCGGCGGCGACAACCCGCTCCTCGATCTCCTCGTTGGACACGCCTTCCTCGGCCGCCCAGTCATGCAGCGGCAGCTCCAGGCCGAGGGTTGAACGGACCTTCTCGTCCAGCCCGTCCATGTCCCACTGCTCGGCATAGGCCTTGGGCGGCATATGTTTCTCGATCAGGTCCGCGATCACGTCGTTGCGGAACTCGCCCACCAGTTCGGACAGATCCTCGGAGTCCATGAACTCCTGGCGCTGTTCGAACACGGCCTTGCGCTGGTCGTTCACGACGTCGTCGTATTTCAGCAGGTTCTTGCGGATGTCGTAGTTGCGGGTCTCGACCCGCTTCTGGGCCGTCTCGACGGCGCGGTTCAGCCACGGGTGGCTGATCGCCTCGCCCTCGGCCACGCCGAAGCTGCGCATGATCGCGTCCAGACGGTCGCCCGCGAAGATGCGCAGCAGGTCGTCCTCGCAGGAGAGGAAGAATTTCGAGGTGCCGGGGTCGCCCTGACGACCGGTCCGGCCGCGCAGCTGGTTGTCGATGCGGCGGCTCTCGTGGCGCTCGGTGCCGAGCACGAACAGACCGCCGGCGGCCAGCGAGATCTGCTTCTGCACGGCGATGTCGGCCTTCAGGCGGGCTTCTTCCGCGGCTTCCATCTCCGGCGTGACCTCGACGGCCATGTTGCGGTTTTCCTGGCGCCACTTCTGCAGCCGCATTTCCAGGTTGCCGCCCAGCTGGATGTCGGTCCCGCGGCCGGCCATGTTGGTGGCGATGGTCACCACGCCGGGCAGGCCGGCGTCGGCGACGATATAGGCTTCCTGCTCGTGCTGGCGGGCGTTCAGCACGCTGTGCGGGATGCCGCGCAGCTGGACCTCGTAAGTAATGTCGTAGGCAGCGTCGCCGATCTTGGCCGCCTCCTTGTCCTTGCCGACGAACGCCGGCTTCAGGGTGCGCCCGGTCTCGACCTTGTGCTCATAGGTCCGCAGCAGTTCGGACAGGGTCTCGGACTTTTCGATCGACACCGTGCCGACCAGGATGGGCTGGCCGCGCAGGTGGCACTGGGCGATCAGGCCGGCGATGGCCAGATTCTTCTCCGCCTCGGTGCGGAAGATCTCGTCATCGTGGTCGATACGCTTGACCGGGCGATTGGTCGGCACTTCCAGGACATCCATCTTGTAGATGTCGAGGAACTCCTGGGCCTCGGTCGCCGCCGTGCCGGTCATGCCGGACAGCTTTTCGTAGAGGCGGAAATAGTTCTGGATCGTGACCGAGGCCAGGGTCTGGTTCTCGGGCATGATCTTCACGCCCTCCTTGGCCTCGATGGCCTGGTGCAGACCCTCGGACAGGCGGCGGCCCTGCATCATCCGGCCGGTGAACTCATCGATCAGCATGACCTCGCCGGCCTTGATGATGTAGTCCTTGTCCTTCTGGTACAGGGTGTTGGCGCGCAGGGCCTGGTTGATGTGGTGGACCAGGGTGATGTTGGCGGCGTCGTACAGGCCTGTGGTGTCCGCGGCGAACAGTTCGCGGTCTTCCATGATCTGTTCGATCTTCTCGGAGCCCTCCTCGGTCAGCAGCGCCTGACGCTGTTTCTCATCGAGGTCGTAGGTCGTCTTGTCCTGGATCAGGTCCTTGATGATGCCGTCGACGATCAGATACAGGTCGGACCGGTCCTCGGTCGGGCCCGAGATGATCAGCGGCGTGCGCGCTTCGTCGATCAGGATGGAATCGACCTCGTCGACGATGGCGAAATGGTGCGGGCGCTGCACCATCTCCTTGCGGTCATAGACCAGGTTGTCGCGCAGATAGTCGAAGCCGAATTCGTTGTTGGTGCCGTAGGTGATGTCGGCGGCATAGGCCGCCTGGCGCTGTCCCGACGACAGGCCGTTGACGATGACCCCGACCTCCATGCCGAGGAAGCGATAGACACGGCCCATCCATTCGGCGTCGCGCCGGGCCAGATAGTCGTTGACGGTGATGACGTGCACGCCCTTGCCGGACAGGGCGTTCAGATACACCGCCGCCACGGCGACGAGCGTCTTGCCCTCACCGGTGCGCATCTCGGCGATACCGCCGTTGTGCAGGATCATGCCGCCCGCCAGCTGGACGTCATACTGCCGCTGGCCCAGCACCCGCTTGGAAGCCTCGCGCGCGACGGCGAAGGCCTCGTTCATGACCTTGTCGAGCGTCTCGCCCCCGGCCAGCCGGTCGCGGAAGGTCTCGGTCATCATCCGCAGTTCGTCGTCGCTCAGCGCCGCATATTTCGGCTCCAGCGCGTTGATCTTCTGGACCCGGCTCATGAAGTCCTTGACCTTGCGGTCATTGGAGGAGCCGAAAATCTTCTTGGCGATGCCGAACATGAATGATCCGAAGGCGGGCGAGCCACAGGGGCTCTGGTACTGAAGGGTGCCGAAGAAGCGGCGATGACGTTTCCTCGGGGCTCCCGGCGTCGTCGGCCCGGCGCGCCTGTCACAGGCGCGCGCGAGGGCCGCGCGAACGTTCGAAAACCCCTCGACTTGGGCGCAGGCGGGACTTAAGCACCGGCCTTATCCCTGTCAACGCGAGGGCCTTTCCCGCCTCGTGACGGAGCGCGCCCCGATGAGGCTTTCCACCCCCTTCGCCCCCGCCCTCGCTGGCCATGTCCTGATCGCCGCCTGCATGGCCCTGTCGCTCGGCGTGGCCGCCTGCGGCAAGGGGCCGGGTTCCGATCGACCGCCCGAGCCCGGCGACCGCGCCGTGGCGAGGGTCCAGGACCAGACCATCTGGGCCTCCGACGTCAAGCGCGAGGCTGTGGCCCAGGGCCTGGTCGGCGAGGGCGAGCCCCTGGACGTCACGTCCGACCTGTTCCGCCGCGTGCTCGACGAGGTCATCGACCAGAAGCTGCTGGCCGCCGAGGCCGACCGCCGCGGTCTGGACAACTCCGCCCTGGCGCAGCGCCGGCTCGAGGCGACCCGCGAACGCATCCTCGGCGACATGCTGGTCGAGACCGTCGTCAACGGCACGATTTCCGACCGCGCGGTCGAGACCATCTACCAGGAACAGGTGCGGCTGGCGCAGACGTCCGAAGAGGTCCGCGTCCGTCTGATCCTCTCGCGCAGCCGGCCCGAGGCTGACGCCGTCATCGGCATCCTGGCCCAGGGCTCGGCCTTTGAGGCTGTGGCCGCCGAGAGCTCGATCGACGACGCCACCCGCTATTCCGGCGGGGACCTCGGCTATCGCACCCTCGACGTCATGCCCGAGGCCTATGCCAATGCCCTGCGCGGCAAGCCGGCGGGTTCGACGGTCGGACCGTTCCAGACCGACGGCGGCTGGGCCGTCCTGCGCGTCGAGGACCGCCGCCGCGAGACGCCGCCGACGCTGGAACAGGCCCGCCCCCAGATCGTGCGCTATCTGACCTATGAGGGCGTGCGCCAGTTGCTGGAGCAGCTGCGCGGCAAGGCGAAGGTCGATGTCCTGCTGGAAGGCGACCCGACCCGATCCCAGGAACCGGCCTCGGCTCCGCGACCGGCCACCCCGGCCCCCGCTCCCGTTGCGGCACCCGCGGCCGCCACGGGGAAGGCCTCATGAGCCGCCCGACCGAACCCGGCCGCCCCTCGACCGGGCAGAAAATTGAACAGGCGCTGGAAAAGGCCTTCGATCCGCTGGCCACCGCTCTCAAGCGCGCCACCACGCCGGTACCGAAGCCGATGACGACCGCCGCGCCGGGCAAGCCCGGCCTCGAGATTTCGCCGCTGGCCGTTCCCTTTCCGACCATTCCGCCCATCGGCGGGGTTGAGATCGCCACTGCCCGGGCCGGCTTCTACAAGCACGAGCGCGACGATCTGGTCGTCTTCCGCTTCGCCCGCGGCACCACCTGCGCCGGGGTCTTCACGCGCCACAAGATCGGCTCGGCCCCGGTGGACTGGTGCAAGCGGCAACTGGACGCGCACGAAGGCGGCACGGACGTCCGCGCCCTGGTGGTCAACGCGGGCTGCGCCAACGCCTTCACCGGCAAGGCCGGGGCGGATGCGGCCCGCCGCACGGCGTCAGGGATCGCCAAACGCTTCGGCTGCCGCCAGCGCGACGTCATGCTGGCCTCGACCGGGGTGATCGGCGTGGTGCTGGACGACCGCAAGATCACCGCCCGCCTCAAGGACATCGAGACGGCGCTGGATACCGACCTGCACCCGACCGAGCAGTGGGCGCGCGCGGGTCAGGGCATCATGACCACCGACACCTTCCCCAAGGGGTCGTATGCCGAATGCCGCATCGACGGCCATACCGTCCGCATCGCCGGCATCGCCAAGGGCTCCGGGATGATCGCCCCGGACATGGCCACCATGCTGGGCTTCATCGTCACCGACGCCGACATTCATCCCAATGTGTTGCGGGCCATGCTCGGCCTGCACGTCCGCACGACCTTCAACAGCGTCACCGTGGACGGCGACACCTCGACCAATGACACCTGCCTGCTGTTCGCCACGGGCGCGAGCGGCGCGCCGCGCATCGGCCGGGTCGGCGACCGCCGGCTCAAGGACTTTTCGGCCGCCCTGGACAGGGTCATGCTGGACCTCGCCCACCAGCTGGTTCGCGACGGCGAGGGCGCGACCAAATTCGTTCGCATCACCGTCGACGGCGCGGCCAGCCCGGCCTCGGCCCGGAAACTGGCCAAGTCGATCGCCGACAGCCCTCTCGTCAAGACCGCCCTCGCCGGCGAGGACGCCAACTGGGGCCGCGTCGTCATGGCCGTGGGCAAGACCGACGAGCCGGTCGATCGCGACCGTCTGGCGATCCGTTTCGGCCCCCATGTCGCCGCCGTCGACGGGGCCCCGTCGCCGACCTATGACGAGGCGAAAATGAGCGCCTACATGAAGAATGCCGAGATCGACATCACCGTCGACGTCGGCTCCGGTCGCGCCTCGGCCACCGTCTGGACCTGCGACCTGACCAAACGCTACATCGAGATCAACGGCGATTATCGGAGCTGATGATTGAGCGACGTGGCCGGACCCCGACGCGCTTTCGGCGCTCACCTTCATGGAACGGTATGGGCGGCGCTCGCCGGCGCCTTGGCGATGGTCCCGCTCTTTGCAGCCACGTTGATCGGGCCTGCCCCGGAGATTTCCATTGCGGACTTGCCCTATGCTTTGGGCAACCTGCTGATCTTTTCCGGATACGCCTTCTTTGTAGGATTCATCGCCTTCTTCATGGGCATTCTGGTTGTGGGTCTGCCGACGCGGTGGGCTCTCGAGCGTCTGGCGTTGAATGGCGTGGCGGGCGCGGTAGTTGGCGGCGGCGTCTGGGCCGGTGGCGTCGCCCTCCTTCTGTTCGGCCGATCGGGTTCGTCCCTCGTCTGGGTGGCGATGATGATCATCGCCGGTGGCATCGCTGGATTCTTCTATTTCCGGACTTCGACGGCCTGATGCGGGATCATTCGGAATGACCCTGCCCACCATCCTCGTCGTCGCCGTGGCCCTGATCGATGCGGACGGCCGGGTGCTGATCGCGCAGAGGCCCGAGGGCAAGCAACTGGCCGGCCTGTGGGAATTCCCCGGCGGCAAGGTCGAGCCCGGCGAACGGCCGGAACAGGCCCTGATCCGCGAACTGCACGAGGAACTCGGCATCGACGTGACCGAGGCCTGTCTGTCGCCGTTCGTGTTTACCAGCCACGCTTACGATTCATTTCACCTGTTGATGCCACTGTACCTGTGCCGACGCTGGTCGGGGGTGGTTCAGAATCGCGAGCACGCGGCGCTGAAATGGGTGCGGCCGAACCAGATGGCCGACTATCCGATGCCTCCGGCCGACGAACCGCTGGTCGCCTGGCTGCGCGACCTGCTCTAGCCGCCGAAAAGGAGGGGGCCGATGCTGCGACGCTTCCTTTCCCGCTTCGGGCGCGACGAGAGCGGGGCCACGGCCGTCGAATACGGCATGATCCTGGCCCTGATGTTCCTCGTCATCCTCGGGGCCTTGCAAGCCTTCGGCGGCACGAGCAGCGGCATCTTCAACACCGCGATGGACAAGCTTCGCACGGCCATGGGCGGCTGAGGCTTCCTTCCTCGCCTACCGCCCTTCGGGCTACTTGAGGCCGATCACTCCTCGCCCGTCTGCTCCCTGACGCCCAGCGCATCCGCCAGCCGCATCTTCGCCGAGCCGCGCGCCAGCGGCTTCTGCTGGCTTTCGTGCGGGGCCCAGCCCGCCAGATGCACGATCTCGAAGGTCGCCGGGATGCGGCCGTCGGGCTCGCCGTACCGCTCGGCATAGAACTGCGCCGCCCGGCCCAGGATGCCGCGTGTCAGCGGACGCAGGGGTCCGGCCAGCACATTGGTCTCCCCCATGGCCCGCAGGTCCCGCACCAGCGCCGGCAGATCGGGATAGCGCACCGTCACCCGGTCCACATCCGCCACCGGCAGGGCGAATCCGGCCCGCTGCAACAGGGCCGCGCCGTCGAAGCCGTCGGCGAAGGGCGAGACCCGTGCCTGGGCCCCGCCGCGTGCCTCCAGCTCGGCCTCGGTCAGGACCGCGCGCAACTCCTTCAGCGTCCCGGCCCCCAGCAGGGTGCCGAGAAACAGCCCGTCCGGCTTCAGCGCCCGCCGGATCTGCGTCAGGGCACCGGGCAGATCGTTGGCCCAGTGCAGGCTCATCAGCGAGACGATCAGGTCCTGCGACGCGTCGGCGACGTCCAGCGGATCGTTTCCGGGCCCCGCGCGGGCGGCCAGGTCGCCCGCCGCGACCACCGGCCCCACCCGCCCCTCGGCCGCGCTGCCCGTCAGGGCGCCGGCGAAGGCACCGGGATGGGCCGACAGATCCAGCACCCCGGGCCAGTCGCGCAACAGGGCCTCGAGGCTGCCCACGGCATTGTCGGCGGCCCGCGCATGCAGGAAGTCGGCACGCGCGATCGTCCTTTCGCTGCGGGCAAGCCTTGCCGTACGGCGCGGAACGTCGAAGATGCGGGGTGGACCGGAGGAGGCGTTCATGAACCTGCAGGATGGGGGCTGGCGCGACCGATTGAAAGCGGGCGGCCTGCAGATCACGCGCGGCGCGCGGTCGCTGGGGCGCGGCCTGACCGACCTCCTGCTGCCGCCACTGGCCTGGGACAGTCCCGAGGCGACGGCCTCCGACGGCCTGACGCCCGACGCCTGGAGCCGCGTGGTCTTCCTCGAGGACCCGGTCTGCGACGGCTGCGGCGCGGCGTTCGACATGGACGGCGGGGCCTTTGCCGCGCCCCGCTGCGCCGCCTGTCTCGCCCGCCCCTACGCCTTCGACCGGGCCCGGGCGGCCTGCGTCTATGACGAGGCGTCGCGCGGCCTGATCCTGAAATTCAAGCACGGCGACCAACAGCCCTTCGCGCCGCTGTTCGCGCGCTGGGTCAGCCGGGCGGCCGCGCCGCTGCTGGCCGGGGCCGACGCCGTCGCCCCGGTCCCGCTGCATCGGTTCCGGCTGCTGTCGCGGCGCTTCAACCAGGCCGCCGAGATCGCCCGGCCGCTCGCGCGTCAGGCCGGTCTCGACTACCTGCCGGACGCCCTGACCCGGCAGACCCACACCCCCTCACAGGGCGGAAGGTCCGCCCGCGGTCGCCGCCTGAACGTCGGCAAGGCCTTTTCCGTCACTGAGGAGGGTCGCCGCCGCATCAAGGGCCGCCGCATCCTTCTGGTCGATGATGTGTTGACCACCGGGGCCACCGCCGAGGCCTGCGCCCGCGCCCTGATCGAGGCCGGCGCGCGCGCCGTCGACCTTGCGGTCGTCGCCCGGGTGCGAACCGTCCGGGAACTGCCTATGTAGGCATCAACCGCTTTCAGGAGATTCGCCCCCGTGTCCGACGTCGTCATCTACACCAAACCCGGCTGCCCCTACTGCATCGCCGCCATGGGCCTGCTGGATCGCAAGGGCGCGGACTATGCCGAGATCGTCGCCTCCAATGATCCGGCCAAGAAGCAGGAAATGATCCAGAAGTCCGGCGGACGGATGACCTTCCCGCAGATCTTCATCGACGGAAAACACATCGGCGGCTCGGACGACCTGCACGCCCTTGACCGCAAGGGCGGCCTGGACCCATTGCTCGAGGCCTGATGACAACGCTTCCGATCGCCCTGATCCAGACCCGGACCCCGGCCTCGCCTTCGGCCGCCTTCGCCCATGTCGAGCCCCTGATCCGGGACGCGGCGGCCGGCGGAGCCCGGCTGATCCTGACCCCGGAAGCGACCAATTTCCTGATCCGGGACAAGGACCGGCGTGCGGCCGCCCTGACCACCCAGGAGCGGGACGAGGCGGTCGGCAATCTGCGGGACCTGGCCCGCGAACTGGGCGTCTGGCTGCTGATCGGCTCGGCCATCGTCCGGTCGGGCCATGCGGGCGATGACCGCGCCGCCAACCGCTCCCTGCTGATCGACGACCGGGGCGAGATCGCCGCGACCTATGACAAGCTGCACGTCTTCGACGTCGACCTGCCGACCGGCGAACGCTGGCGCGAAAGCGCCTCGGTCCGGCCGGGCGAACAGGCGGTCGTGGCCGAAACGCCGTGGGGCCGGCTGGGTCTGACCATCTGCTACGACATCCGCTTCCCGCAGCTGTACCGGGCCCTGGCCCGGGCGGGGGCGGTCATGATCGCCGTGCCCGCCGCCTTCACCGTGCCGACCGGCGAGGCGCACTGGGAGACGCTGTTGCGCGCCCGCGCCATAGAGACAGGCTGCTGGATCCTGGCCCCCGCCCAGGCCGGGACGCACGAGGACGGCCGTCGCACCTGGGGCCGCTCGACGGTGGTCGCGCCGTGGGGCGAGGTCGCGGCCAGGCTGGACCACGACGAACCCGGCGTCCTGTTCGCGACGCTGGATTTCGACGCCGTCGACCGCGCCCGCGACGCCATCCCCCAGCTGACCCACGATCGCGATTTCGCGGCCCCCGCCCCGGTCCGGACCCCGGTGGCGACATGATCCGCTACGCCCTCAGATGCGAGCATGAACACGGCTTCGAGGCCTGGTTCGGCACCTCGACCGACTATGACGACCAGGTAGCGCGAGGGCTGGTCGAATGCCCCCTCTGTGGTTCGCACGCCGTGTCCAAACAGATCATGGCTCCGGCCGTCGCGGGCACGAAGAAAGCCCCGTCCCGGCCTGACCTCGAGAAGATGCAGAGCATGATGATGCAGGCGGCCCGGGAGGTGCGCAGTCATGTCGAGCAGAATTTCGACTATGTCGGCGACGCCTTCGCCCGCGAGGCCCGCGACATCCACGAGGGCCGGTCCGAAAAGCGCGAGATCTATGGCGAGGCCACGCCCGCCGAGGTGAAGAAGCTCAAGGACGACGGCGTCCCCTGCGCGCCCCTGCCCCCGCTTCCCCCGGCACCGGACAAGCTGAACTGAGGTGGCCGGGCGGGATCGCTATCACGAGCACACGCCGCCCGCATCCCTGCGCCCCTTCGTCCGCACGATCTGGACCTATGCCGCCCCGGATCCGGATCCGACCGTGCAGCGGATCGCCCCCGACGGCTGCCCCGAACTGATCCTCGACATCGGCTCGCCCTATGAGGAACAGGGCGACGACGGCGTCTTCCGGCTTCAGCCCCGGGCCCTTTTCGCCGGCCAGATGACCCGACCGCTGGCCCTGCGTCCGGCCGGACCGGTCGAACTGGTCGCGATCCGGTTCGAACCCGACGGCGCGCGCGACTGGCTGGGCCAGACTCTCGCCGGGGCCACCGACCGCCGGCTGGACATGGTCGCGCGGCTCGCGGGCCTGGCGCCTCCCGCCGGCGATCCGGCCGGGCAGGTCGAGGTCATGGTTCGCTGGCTGGAAGACCAGCGCCGGCGCAACAGCTGGTCCCTGGACCCGGTCGTGCGCGCCGGAATCGAGGCCGCGACGGTCGACGCACCGACGCCGGCTCGCCCGGCTGGCGAGCAACGCGCCCTGCAGCGCCGCTTCCTTGACCGCGTCGGCGTCCCGCCGCGCATGCTGCGCTCGATCCTGCGCTTTCGCCGCGTCTTCGATCATGCCGCCCGGGGACCGGCGGCCGTCGGCTGGCTGGAAGCGGGCCTGGAGGCCGGCTATTTCGACCAGCCGCAGATGGCCCGGGATTTTCGCCGTTTTCTCGGCTGCACTGCCACGGAATGGGCCCGGGACCAGATCGGCCTGGCCCGCAGCCTCGCGTCGCAATCCTACAAGACCGGGCCGCTGTCGCCGCACTAGGGTCGGCGGATCGTCGCCAACCCGAGGGATTCCCCATGCTGTCCGCCCTGTTCGCCGCCGTCCTGGTCCAGGCCGCGCCCGTCGCCTCGCCCGACCTGTCATGGATGGCCGGCTACTGGCTGGACTGCTCGGGCGGCCGCGAGGCCTCCGAGACCTGGAGCGATCCACGCGGGGGCCTCAGCGTCGGTCACGCCGTCACCGTCCAGCGCGGGCGCGCCTCGTTCGAGGTCTCGCATATCGGCCCGACGCCGCAGGGCTTCGCCTATGTCGCCCAGCCCGGCGGCTCGCCACCGACGGTCTTCGTCGTGGCCGAAACCGGTCCGACCCGCGCGGTCTTCGCCAATGCCGAAAACGACTTTCCCACCCGCATGATCTATGAACGCGACGGCGACGCCCTCAAGGCCCGGATCGAGGGCGAAATCGGCGGGCAGGCCCGGAGCATGGAATGGCATTTCAGGGCGGTCCCGCTGAACACCCGCTGTCCCCTCTGAGCCGCACCGGCCTCCGCTGGCGGCTGATGGCGGAGGCCGATCTGGATGCCGTCGCCGGGATCGCGGTCATCGGCTTCCCCGATCATTTCGAGGGCCGCGACTGTTTCGAGAACCGGCTGGCACTGAATCCGTCCGGGTGTTTCGTCCTCGCCGACGAAGGCGGTCCGCCCCGCGGCTATCTGGTCGCCTATCCCTGGCGGGCCGGAGCGGCCCCCGCGCTGAATACGCTGATCGAGTCGATCCCGGCGGACGCCGAGGTTCTGTATCTGCACGATCTGGCCCTGCACCCCGATGTCCGGGGCGGCGGCTGGTCGCCGATCATTGTCGAGCGGCTGGCGGATCAGGCGCGGGCCGGGGGCTGGCCGGCGCTGGCCCTCGTCGCCGTCAACGACGCCGCGCCCTTCTGGGAAAGGCGCGGCTTCGCGGTCGTCGAAAGTCCCGCCATGTCGGCCAAACTGGCCAGCTATGGCCCGGACGCCCGCTACATGATCCGGGATCTGACGGTCTAGCTGCGGGTCCAGCCCTTGTCGGCCATACAGGCGCGGAAGGCGTCGCTGCGCAGGCCCCGGCCGGTGGAGGCACGGCAGGCGTCGCGGGCAGCGTCGAACGGCTGGGCGTTCTCGCCATGCCAGGCCATGTCGGCGTCGTCGCTGGCGTCGATGACGGTGACGCAGGCCGAGGTCATCAGGCTGGCGGACAGGGCGGCGAGGATCAGAAGGCGTTTCATGAAAGGGCTCCGGGTTCAGGGGCTGGAAGACACACCAGTCATCCCACCGTGAAGCTTCACTGTCCCGTTACTTCGAGGTCAGGTCGATGAACCCCCGATGAACGGCATTCAGTCGCGCGTGGCCAGCATCATATAGTTGACGCCCGCGTCGTCACCTTCGCTCCAGCGGTCCGTGAAGGGATCGTAGGCGAGGCCATAGGGCCCGGTCACCGCGACCGGCTCCTGCGACAGCATCAGCCGGATCTCGTCCGGCTTCAGGAACTGGTTCCAGTCGTGCGTGCCCGCCGGGACCCAGCGCAGCACATATTCCGCCGCGACCTTGCCCAGCGCCAGCGACTTCAGGGTCCGGTTCAGGGTCGCCACGACCATCATCCCGCCCGGCTTCACCAGCCGCGAACAGGCCCGGATGAAGGCCTCGGGATCGGCCACATGTTCGATCACCTCCATGGTCAGGACCACGTCAAAGGGACCGGCGGCCTCGGCCTCCAGCTGTTCGACGGTCGCCGCGCGGTAGGCGATATCCAGCCCCTGCTGTTCGGCATGGGCCCGGGCCGTGCCGATGTTCTCGGACGAGGCATCGACAGCGGTGACCTCAAACCCCATCCGGCACATCGGTTCGGCGACCAGTCCGCCACCGCAGCCGACGTCCAGCAGGGTCAGGCCCGCGAACGGCGCACGTGACCGGGGATCGCGCCCGAAGCGCTCGGCCGCCCGGTCGCGGACAAAGGCCAGTCGGGACGGATTGAATTTGTGCAGCGGCGCAAACGGACCGCGCGCGTCCCACCATTCCGCCGCCTGGGCGGAAAAGCGCGCCACATCGGCGGGATCGATCGACGGCCCGGCGGCCTCATCGCTGGAATCGCGACGGCTTTGGGGTTTGCGCGCCGATACCGGGTCGTTAGAAGCGGCCATGGGCCGAGGGATGAACCCGCGCGGCCTTTCACGCAAGATGGGGCGATCCGCCACGATGACGCGGCCAGACGAAACGCGGCGAGACACGACGCGCCTGGTGATGAAGTTCGGCGGCACGTCCATGGGCGACCTCGAGCGCATCCGACGTGCGGCCCGGATCGTCGCGGCCGAGGCGGCCGCCGGCAAACAGGTCGCCGTCGTCGTCTCGGCCATGGCGGGCAAGACCAATGAGCTCGTCGCCTGGACGGACGGTGCCGGCCGCCCGGGCGCCGGTGTTGCGCTTTCCGACGATGAATATGACGTGGTCGTCGCCTCGGGTGAACAGGTGACGGCAGGCCTGCTGGCCCTGACCCTGCGCAACATGGGCCTCAATGCCCGCACCTGGATGGGCTGGCAGATTCCCATCCTGACCGACGACGCCCACGGCCGCGCCCGCATCGACGAGGTGCCCGGCGAGGTTCTGGGGGCCGCCATGGACAAGGGCGAGATCGCCGTCGTGCCCGGCTTCCAGGGCGTCAGTCGCAGCGGCCGCATCACCACCCTCGGCCGGGGCGGCTCGGATACCTCCGCCGTGGCGGTGGCCGCCGCCCTGAACTGCCCTTGCGACATCTACACGGACGTCGACGGCGTCTACACCACCGACCCCCGCATCGAGAGCCGCGCCCGCCGCCTCGAGAAGATTTCCTACGAGGAAATGCTGGAGATGGCCTCGCTGGGGGCCAAGGTGCTGCAGACCCGGTCGGTCGAACTGGCCATGGCCAAACAGGTGCCGCTGCGTGTGCTATCCAGCTTTATCGAACCCGACGAGAACGGCGCCCTGCCCGTCCATGCCGGCACCCTGATCTGCGACGAGGAGGAAATCGTGGAAAAACGCATCGTGTCCGGCGTCACCATGAGCCGCGACGAGGCCCGCATCACCCTGCTGGGCCTGTCCGACCGGGTCGAGGCCCCCGCCGACGTCTTCACCCGGCTGGCCGAGGCCAACGTCAACGTCGACATGATCGTCCAGAGCCAGGCGCGCAGTGAGGGGGCGGTCAACCTGACCTTCACCACGGGCCGTCGGGACGCCGCCCGCGCCGCCGACCTGATGCGCGCCGCCCAGCAAGAGATCGGCTTCGAGGAGCTGCGCGTCGACGAGGATGTGGCCAAGGTCTCGGTGGTCGGTGTCGGCATGCGCAGTCATGCCGGCGTGGCCCAGACCATGTTCCGGGCCCTGGCCGACAAGGGCGTGAAATTCCAGGCCATCTCCACCTCGGAGATCAAGATCAGCGTGCTGATCGACGCCGCCTATGCGGAACTGGCCGTCCGTGCGCTGCACGCGGCCTACGGTCTCGAAACCGTCTGATGCTGTACGGGGTCATCAAGGCCCTGTTGTCCGGGGCGCTGGTCGGGCTGGTGTCCGAGACGGCCCGCCGCAACGCCGCCTTGGGGGCGTTGTTCGCGTCCCTGCCGCTGGTCTCGGTGCTCGGCATGATCTGGCTCTGGCGCGACACCCGTGACGTCAACCGTCTGGCGGATCATGCCCAGGCGACCTTCTGGTATGTGATCCCCTCCCTGCCCATGTTCCTGCTGATCCCGGCCCTGTTGCGGCGCGGCGTCGGTTTCTGGCCCGCGCTTCTCGCCGGGTGCGCACTGACCGTAGTTCTGTATGGTGTCACCGTAGCCGTCGCCGCGCGCGTCGGCGTTCGGCTGTAGGAGCGAAAACGGCATGCCGGTGGGCGGATTGACGACGAGGGGGCCGCGCAACCTCCTTCGCCAGATCCGCGAGGCCATGGCCGGAGCGGCTCCGGCGCAGGAGCGGCTCGACATGGTCGTGCGCACCATCGCCCAGTCGATGGTCGCCGAGGTCTGTTCCATCTATCTGCGCCGGGCCTCGGGCGAGCTCGAGCTGTTCGCCACCCAGGGCCTGAACCCCGCCGCCGTCCACACCACCCGCCTGCGTCCCGGCGAGGGCCTGGTCGGCGAGGTCGCCCGCAGCGCCGCGCCCATCAGCCTGTCGGACGCCCCGTCCCACCCCAGCTTCGCCTATCGCCCGGAGACGGGCGAGGACCCCTATCACGCCTTCCTCGGAGCCCCCTTGCTGCGCGGCGGCCGGGCCATCGGCGTCCTGGTCGTGCAGAACCGCTCCGAGCGGCGCTATGACGACGAGGAAGTCGAGGACATCCAGACCATCGCCATGGTCCTGGCCGAGACCGTGGCCTCGGGCGAGCTGCTGGCCCAGGACGAGCTGCGCGACATCGAGGTCGCTCCCCACCGGCCGGAAACGCTGAAGGGCCAGCGTTTCGCCGAAGGCCTGGCCTATGGCCACGTCATCCTGCACGAGGCCCCGGTTCCGCCGGAGAACCTGCTGGCGGACAACCAGCAGGTCGAGGAAATCCGCCTGCGCGAGGCCCTGATCGCGCTCAAGGCCAATATCGACTCCCTGCTGGACGGCGGTCAGGGCAAGCTGGCCGGCCTGCCGTTCGAGGTGCTGGAAACCTACCGCATGTTCGCCGACGACCGCGGCTGGAACCGGTCGCTGGAAGAGGCCGTCCGCACGGGCCTGACCGCCGAAGCCGCCGTCGACCGGGTCCGCAATGAGCACCGCGCCCGCTTCGCCCAGGCGCGTGACCCCTACATCAAGGAGCGGCTGCACGATTTCGAGGACCTGGCGAACCGGCTTCTGAGGGTTCTCGCGGGCGACAGGCCCGGCGAGCGCGACCTGCCTGACGACGCCATTCTGGTGGCCCGCAACCTCGGCCCTGCCGACCTGCTGGAGTATCCGCGCCACAAGCTGAAGGGGCTGCTGCTCGAGGAGGGATCGGCGGCCAGCCATGCCGCCATCGTCGCCCGGGCCCTGCAGATCCCCTGCGTCGGCCGTCTCATGGGCCTGCGCGACCGCCTGTCCGAGGGCGATCTGGTCATCGTCGACGGCGAGACCGGCGAGACCTATCTGCGGCCCCGGCCCGACATGCTGGCGGCCGTCCAGTCCCGGATGCTGGTCCGCAGCGCCCGTCAGGCCGAATTCGCCAAGCTGCGCGACGTGTCCGCGGTCACCCTCGACGGGACCCGGATCACCGTCCTGACCAATGCCGGACTGGCGGTGGATCTCGAAAATCTCGACGCGACCGGCGCCGAGGGCATCGGCCTGTTCCGCACCGAGTTCCAGTTCATGGTGTCGGAAGAGCTGCCCCGACTGACCAGCCAGACGGCGCTGTACAAACTGGTGCTGGACACCGCCGGTGACCGGCCCGTGACCTTCCGCACCCTCGACATCGGCGGCGACAAGGTCCTGCCCTATCTGGAAACGGCGCGGGAGGAGAATCCCGCCCTGGGACGCCGCGCCATCCGCCTCGGCCTCGACCGGCCGGGCCTGCTGCGGCTGCAGCTGCGCGCCCTTCTGACCGCCGCTGCGGGACGCGAGCTGCGCGTCATGTTCCCCATGATCGCCACGGTCGACGAGTTCCGGGCCGCGCGCGAACTGGTCGACGTGGAATGTGCCTGGGCCAAACGCCGGGGCCGCGCCCTGCCGGCCCTGCTGCGCGTCGGGGCCATGATCGAGTGCCCCAGCCTGCTGTGGCACCTCGACGCCCTGCTGCCGCTGACGGATTTCGTCTCGGTCGGCACCAATGACCTGTTCCAGTACATGTTCGCCGCGGACCGCACGAACCCGCTGGTGTCCGACCGCTACGACCCGCTGTCGCCGCCCGCCCTGCGCGCCCTGGCCGAGATCCAGAGGAAATGCGCCGACACCGGCACGCCCGTCTCGGTCTGTGGCGAACTGGCCGGCAAGCCGCTGGAGGCCTTCGCCCTGCTGACCCTCGGCTACACCCGGCTGTCGGCCCCGGCCGAGGGCGTCGGGCCGGTCAAGCGGATGATCCTCTCGGCGGATCTGACCGCCGCGCGCAGGGGCATGGCCAATCTTCTCGGCTCCTCGGCCGGATCGGTCCGGGGCGAGCTGGAGTCCCTGGCCCGGAAATTGAACGTCACGATCTGATCGTCCCGCGCCGAGCCCGGCCGGTACGCCTAACAAATCGTTGATCGGTCAGCTCAAATGAGTTATCCACAAGCCGAAGCCGGGGGGTCTGCGGGGGCAGGCCCGAACTGTCATCCCGATATGATACACGCCCGGAGTTCGAGTACGGTAGCGCAAGGGGACACCCCGGGCGCGCCGAGTGTGGGGTCTGGTTCAATGGCGCTGGATACGGGGAGCGGGTCCGACGAGTTCCGGGCTCATCCCGACTGGAGGGATGTCGTGCCGTCGATCACGGACGCCCCGACTCTCGGCGACGGCCTGAGGATCGCCCGGGAGCAATCCGGCCGGTCCCTCGCCGAGCTGTCGAGTGTCACCCGCGTGCCCGCCCGCTACCTGACCGCCCTCGAACAGAACGATTTCTCGACCCTGCCCAACCGCGTCTTCTCGACCGGCTATGTCCGCGCCTATGCCGACGCCCTCGGCCTTGACGAACAGCTCGCGGTCGAACGCTTCAAGCGCGAGACCCCCGACCCCTCGGTGCCGCTCCAGGCCCCGGTCGGCGTCGCCTTCGAGGACGTCCGCCGCTATTCGCCGCGCCTGATCGCCGCCGGCCTGGCCCTGGTCCTGGCCGTGGTCGGCTGGAACGTCTTCCAGCGTGTCAGCCTGATGCGCGCACCCCAGCCGTCCGACATCGCCTCGGTCCCCGAAAGCTGGACCCTGGGCGCCGTGCCCGGCCAGTCCCTGCGCCTGTCCGCGCCGCAACCGGCTCCGCCCGACCAGACCATTCCCGCCCTCTATGTGACGCCGGGCCTCGAAGCCCAGTTGACCGGTGTCGATCCGGCCTCCGCCGAGGCCCTCGCCGCCGCCGCCGCCGCCTCGCCGGTCCAGCGCGCCTTCAATCCGCGGGGCGCCATCTACGGGGCCTCGGCCAGCGCGTCCCAGGTGGTGATCCAGGCCCGCAAGGCCGCCAGCCTGGTCATCCGCATGGCCGACGGCCGGGTTCTGTTCGCGCGACAACTGGCCGCGGGCGATGCCTGGCGCGCGCCGGTGGGCCTGACCGCCATGGTCGACGCCTCCTCGGATTTCGCGGATTTCGACGTCTATCTGAACGGCGAGCACGGCGGCACGCTCACGGCCGAACAGACGCCGCTCGCCCAGCTCAACGTCCGGGCCCAGACCCTGGCGCGGCAGGCCGCCGTCGAGGTCGCCGCCCGGACCCAGGCCGCCGGGATCGAGGCCCGGGAACGCGCCGCGACCGTCGAGGCCGCCATGACCACCACCGCCGGCGGCTGAATCTCGGGGCCGCCGTCGTGGCCATGCCGCAATCGATGGCCTATGTTGCGGCCTCATGAGCGCTGACCATTCGCATATCCGTCCCTGGCGTCACATCGAGCGCCGCAAATGCCGCCAGATCATGGTCGGCTCGGTGCCCGTGGGCGGCGACGCCCCGATCAGCGTGCAGTCGATGACCAATACGCCGACCACGGACGCGGCGGCGACCCTCGACCAGATCCGCCAGCTCGAGGAGGCCGGGGCCGACATCGTCCGGGTGTCCTGCCCCGACGAGGAGTCCACCACCGCCTTCCGCACCATCGCCAGGGAGGCGAAGGTCCCGCTCGTCGCCGACATCCATTTTCACTACAAGCGCGGCATCGAGGCGGCCAAGGCGGGTGCCGCCTGCCTGCGCATCAATCCCGGCAACATCGGCTCGCCCGACCGCGTCCGCGAGGTCATCCAGGCCGCCAAGGACCACGGCTGCTCAATGCGCATCGGCGTCAACGCCGGCTCGCTGGAGCGCGAACTGCTCGAGAAATACGGCGAGCCCTGCCCCGAGGCCATGGTCGAGAGCGCCCTGAATCACGCCCGCATCCTGCAGGACCACGATTTCCACGAGTTCAAGATCTCGGTGAAGGCCTCCGACCCCTTCCTGACCGTGGCCGCCTATCAGCAGCTGGCCGAGGCCATCGACTGCCCCCTGCACCTCGGCGTCACCGAGGCCGGCCCCCTGCGTTCCGGCACCATCAAGTCCGCCATCGGCATGGGAAACATGCTCTGGGCCGGCATCGGCGACACCATCCGCGTCTCGCTGGCCGCTGACCCGGTGGAAGAGATAAAGGTCGGCTTCGACATCCTCAAATCGCTGGGCCTGCGCCACCGCGGGGTCAACATCATCGCCTGTCCCTCCTGCGCGCGTCAGGGCTTCAACGTCATCGAGACCGTCGGCATCCTCGAGGAAAAGCTGGCCCATGTGACCACGCCGATGTCGCTGTCGATCATCGGCTGCGTCGTCAACGGACCGGGCGAAGCTCTGTACACGGACGTCGGCTTCACCGGCGGCGGCGCCGGCTCCGGCATGGTCTATCTGAACGGCAAGATGGCCCACAAACAGCACAATGACGGGATGATCGACGAGATCGTCCATCTGGTCGAACAAAAGGCCGCCGAACTGGACGCTGCGCGGGCGCTCGAGGCCTCGGCCCAGGTCCTCGAGCCCGCCGGATAGTCTTCCGTTGGCGTCAGACGCGGCATCGGCCAGAGCGAAATCGGCCTTGATGGACGCAGTCGATCAAGGCTCGGATTTCGCTCCGGATTGATTCTGGACCATTTTTTGGATTCAGGTCGGTTCGACCTGAAACAAAAATGGTCTAGGCAGGTCGGCCCCCCTGACCCGAGAGCCGCCATGACCTCCCGCCCGCTGTTCGCCCGTCCCCTGCTTGCCCGTCTGTCACTCACCCTGCTGCTGGCGTTCGCCCCGGCCGCGCCCGTCCTGGCCCAGGCCGCGCCCGCCGCCGTCGCCGCGCCCAACCCGTTTGTCGCCGCCGCGAGCCACGTCGAACTTCCGGCCCCGGACGGACGCAAGATCGATGTCAGCGTCTGGCAGGCCGCCGACGAACGCGGCGTGGTCATCTTCAGTCACGGGTTCGGCGGCAGCCCCGCCAGTTACCGCCGCATCCTGGCGCGGTGGGTCGACGCGGGTTTCACCGTCGTCGCGCCCCTGCACGTCGACTCCGCGCGCCATCCCGCGCGCGCCAGCTATGACGGACAGGCCGCCTTCTCCACCCGCATCGTCGACCTGGCCGTGGTGCGCGGCTTTGTGCGCCAGACCCATGCGGGCAAGCCGCTGATCGCCGCGGGTCACTCCTTCGGCTCGCTGATGTCCCTGATCGAGGGCGGTGCCGTCACCGTGGCGGGTCCGCTGGGCGACCCCGACGTCAGGGCGGTCGTCGCCTTCTCGTCTGCCGGCGACCTGGCGGGCGTGATCGGTCCCGACACCTATGCCGCACTGAAGACGCCGACCCTGATGATCACCGGCGACGCCGACCTGGTCGAGGGCTATGTCACCGACTGGCACGCCCACCGCAGTCCGTTCGACCGCGCAGCCCCCGGCGACAAGATGCTGCTGGTGTTCGAGGGTGGCGACCACAGCCTCGTGGCCAACGCCGACCAGCCCGATTTCGACCTGATCGTCCAGGCCAGCACCGACTTCATGAAATCCTACGGACTGGGTGAGGCCGCGGCCCGCGCCCGCCTCGACGCCCTGTCCGCGCCCGCCGGTGTCTCGCTGGAACGTCGATGACCGCCATGAAACTCTACATCACCCACCCGTCGCCCTTTGCCCGCAAATGCCGGATCGTCGCGCGCGAGAAGGGCCTGATCGAGCGGATCCAGGAGATCGCGGTCGATCCCTACGCCAATGCCCCCGAACTGCTGGCCTCCAATCCGATCGTCCAGGTGCCCACCCTGATCGCCGAAGACGGGCTGCCGATCAGCGACAGTCCGGTGATCTGCGAATATCTCGACGCGCTCGGCTCCGGGCCGCGCCTGCTGCCGCCCGAGGGACCGGAGCGGCTGCGGGTCCGCCGCATGGAGACCCAGGCCGACGCCGCACTCGAGATGGGGGTCAAGCTGGTGCTGGAGATGCGCCGCCCCGAACAGGAACGGTCCCCGTCGTGGATCGCCCGCTGGACCGAAAACATGGGCCGCGCCCTTGATGCGCTGGAGGCCGCCCGTCCCGACGCCGCCCGGCTCGACATGGGCGTCATCACCGCCGGCGTCGCCGTGGCCTGGATCGGCTTCCGCCACCCGGCCTATGACTGGCGCACCGGGCGACCGCATCTGGCCGCCTTTCACGCGGTGATCGAGGCGCGGGCGAGCTTCCTGGGCACCCGGCCTGATTGAAACACGTGATCACGCACGGGTGATTGACGGTGACGGTCGAGGATGCCAAATCTCTGGCAGGTCCGCCGGGGGCGGGCCAGTATTCCTTTGGGGGCTTCCATGATTTCCAACCGTTCCGTGCGCCTTGGCGCGCGAGCGCTCGCGCTCGTCGGCGTTGCACTCTCACTTCCGGCCTGCGCGACCATTACCCGCGGCTCCAGCCAGGAGTTCACCGTCGAGAGCACGCCGCCCGGGGCCCGTGTCTCGACGTCGAACGGCTTCCAGTGCGACGCCACGCCCTGCACCTTCCGCATGCCCCGCAAGGACGAGTTCCGCGCCACCGTCTCGATGGACGGCTATGCAACCCAGACCCACGACATCAAGAGCGGGGTCTCGGGCGGCGGCGCGGCCGGCATGGCCGGCAATGTCATCTTCGGTGGCATCATCGGTGGCGTGGTCGACGCCTCCTCGGGGGCCATGAACGACCTGACCCCGAACCCCCTGGTCGTGACCCTGCGCACGCCCGCCGAACAGGCGCGCTGGGATGCCGAGCAGGCCGAGGCTTCGCGTCGGGCCGCCGCTGCGGCCGCTGCCTCGAGCCGGCCGCAATGAGCCGCGCTTTCGCCATGGCGCACCGGGTTGCTCTCGTCGCAGCGGTTGGCTCCCTGATGGGTCTGGCCGCATGCGCCTCACCGTCGCGTCCCGAGCTCATGATCGTTCCGACCACGTCGGGTCTGACCGCTGCCACCGGCGATCTGGGCTACCGTTCGGTCACCTCGGTGATTGTCAGCGGCGGAGAGGAAACCAATCCGTTGTGGACGGCCCAGGTCTCAAACGAAGACCTGAAGACGGCGCTGGAAGCCTCGCTGACCGCCGCCGGCTACATGGGTACCGAAGGTCCGAACATGATCGTCACGGCCAACATGGTCGAACTCCAGCAGCCCATGATGGGTCTCGACCTGTCTGTAACCAGCCGCATCCAGTACTCGGTGACCAGCAACGGGCGGGTCGTTTTCAACGACACCGTCTCGGCGACCGGGACCGGAACCATGAGCGACGCCTTCGCCGCCGTCGAACGCCTGCGCATTGCGAACGAAAAATCTATCAAGGAAAACATCAAACAGTTCCTGCAGCGGTTCCGCGCCACCGCGCGCTGACCGGAAGGAAGCGGGGTGGAGAGGGCGGGACCGGCGAGCGTCGGTCCCGCCCTTTTTCGTGTCAGGTGAACACCCCCGCCAGCTGCAGCCCCTGGAATCCGGCCACGGCCAGCAACAGTCCGCCCACGCCATAGGTCAGGATGCGGCGCGGCACGCGCTTGGTGATGACTCCCGCGAACGGTGCCGCCACCAGCCCGCCGACGACCAGACCGCCGACGGCCGCGGCATGATGTTCCAGCGCCCCGGCCTCGGCCCAGTGACCCGACAGCAGCGCCCAGACGAAGGTCGCGCTGATCGCCACGGTCAGAAAGAATTCGGCCGTATTGACCGTGCCGATGGCGCGGCGCGGCTCCTGCCCGGCCCCGACCAGGGTCGAGGACACCGTCGGCCCCCAGCCGCCGCCGCCGATGGCGTCGAGGAAGCCGCCGACCAGCCCCAGGGGGGCCACCATCCACGACCGGATGTAGCGCGGCGCGATGTCATGTCCCGCACGCCACAGGATATAGACCCCCATGCCGGCCAGATAGGCGATGATGAAGGGCTTGATGACGTCGCCGTCGATGCCGGTCAGCACATAGGCCCCGAGACAGCCCCCGATCACCCCCGCGATCGCCAGCGGCACCAGCAGCCGCCAGTCCACATTGCGATGCGCCACATGGCTGCCGGCCGAGGCGGCGGTGGTGAAGACCTCGGCCCCGTGCACGCTCGCCGAGGCCATGGCGGGCGGCACGCCGAAGGCCAGCAGCACCGACGACGAAATCACCCCGTAGGCCATGCCCAGGGCACCGTCGACGGACTGCGCCACCAGGCCGACCACAAAGAAGAGCAGGAAGGTTTCCATTCAGTCCACAAAAACACCAGGTCGTTCCCGCAAGGCTTGGCCGCACTTTTGGTTGCCAACTCAGACCACAACGGACCCGCTGGCGACCGTCCGGGCGATCGCGTCCAGCACATCCCGGCCGCCGTAGGGTTTCAGCACCAGCGCCGCCGCCAGGCGCGCGTGCCGGGCCGCCGCCTCGACATTTCCGGTCAGGAAGATGACCGGAACACCCCAGGTCCGCGTCAGCGTCCGCGCCAGATCCACCCCGTCGCCGTCCCCGGCGAGGTTGATGTCCAGCAGGGCCAGGTCAATCCTGTGGAGCCCCGCCGCCGTTGCCGCGGATGCCGCATCCGGGAACGGCCCCACGACGCCATGCCCCGCCACGACCAGCAGTTCGGTCAGGTCAGATGCCATGCCGGGGTCGTCCTCGACGATCATCAGGGTCAGGGGCACCTGCGCTGGAACCGCGTTCGGCGTCGCTGTCTGAGGCCCGCCATGTCGCGACAGCACCGCGCGCAGGTCGCGCCACACCTCCGCCGGCGGCCGCGACCCATCGAGATCGAAGATCCGTGCCATGCCCGCCAGTTCGGCCAGCGCCTCATCCGCGGGCCGGGCGGGCGGGTCGGCCAGCAGACCGTCGTACCTCGCCCGCAGCCGGTCCAGTTCAGCTCCATCGCCTATCGTCGCGTTCAGCGTTCCGTCAAACATGCGCCCTCTGCCTGTCGCCAGGTACTGAGCTAGGCACCGCAGGCCCCTGGCGAAAGCGATCTGACAGGCTTGTGAGGCCGAGTAACGATCGCGCCATCCCGCCGGGAGCGGCTTCCTCGACAGCCGGGGATGCACTGGGCTATGCGTCCGGCCCGTTCGGATTTCAGGACTCTATCCCCTTGCGACTTCCCCAGGCCCGGCTCGATCAGGTGCTCGACCGCTTCCACCAGGTGGAGGCGCGTATGGGCGCGGCCAGCGACGGCCAGGAGATCGTGCGCCTGTCGAAAGAGCACGCCGAGATGAAGCCGGTGGCCGACGCGGTCATGGCCCTGGCGAAGACCCGCGCCGAGATGGCCGACCTCGAAGCCATGGCGGCTGATCCGGAAATGGCCGACATGGCCGCCGACGAGCTGCAGGTCCTCAAGGACACCCTGCCGGACATGGAGCGCGACGTCGCCCTGCTGCTGGCCCCGCGCGACGCCGACGAGAACGCCTCGGCCGTGCTGGAAGTCCGCGCCGGCACCGGCGGCGACGAGGCGGCCCTGTTCGCCGGCGACCTGTTCCGCATGTACTCGCGCTACGCCGCCAACCGCGGCTGGAAGGTGGAGCTCGATTCAGCCACCGAGGGCGACGCCGGCGGCTACAAGGAGATCATCGCCACCGTCACCGGTGACGGCGTCTTCGGCCGGCTGAAGTTCGAGAGCGGCGTCCACCGCGTCCAGCGCGTGCCCTCGACCGAGGCCCAGGGCCGCATCCACACCTCGGCCGCGACGGTCGCCGTCCTGCCCGAGGTCGAGGACGTCGAGATCGACATCCAGGACAAGGACATCCGCATCGACACCTTCCGCGCCTCCGGCTCGGGCGGCCAGCACGTCAACAAGACCGATTCCGCTGTCCGCATCACCCACTTCCCCTCCGGGATCGTGGTCACGTCCTCGGAAAAGTCGCAGCACGTCAACCGCGACAAGGCGATGAAGAACCTGCGCGTCCGCCTCTACGACATGCAGCGCCAGATGAAGGACAACGCCCGCTCGGACGCCCGCAAGTCGCAGGTCGGCTCGGGCGACCGCTCCGAACGCATCCGCACCTACAACTTCCCCCAGGGCCGCGTGACCGACCACCGCATCGGCCTGACCCTGCACAGCCTGCCGCAGATCCTCGAGGGCGACATCGACCCCCTGCTCAACGCCCTCATCGCCGAGGACCAGGCCGCGCGCCTGGCGGACCTGGAGGCGGAGTTCGGGTAAGATATTCGCACTGACTACACCCTCCCCCTCCGGGGGAGGGTGAAGGCCGCTGTCTCACCCCTTCCTCATCCGCCGCCGCAACAGCCGGTCCGACAGCGCCTCCGCGTACTTCAGCGTAAAGGCCAGCGCCGCCGGCGAACCGCGCTTGGGCCCCACCGTATCCGCCACCACCGCCCCGCGTTCGCCGATCGCCGCCGGCTGGCCCGTGGTGGTGTCCATCGCCGTCTGGTGCTCGATCTCGGCGTTCAGCTCGGCCCCCATGAGCACGATCTGCACCGTCAGCCAGGTCCACAGCAGAAAGCCCATCATCGCCGCCAGCGGGCCATAATAGGCCGTGCGCACGAAGGTCTGCAGATACCAGCTGAAGATCAGCGACAGCACCAGACTCAGCAGGGCCGCGAAGATGGCACCGGGGGTCAGCCACCGCAGCCGCGCCTTCTGACGGCACGGACCGTGGCGGTAGATCACGGTCAGGATCGCCACATAGGCCAGCAGCAGGACGGGCCAGCGCAGCGGGGCCAGATGGGCCCATTCATCCGCCAGGCCAAGGACACCCAGGACCACGGGAACACCCACCACCAGGGCCGCGGTCGCCAGCACCGCCAGCAGGCCCGAGACGGTGAATCCCATGCACATCAGATTGTAGTGCACGATGTTGCGCCGCTCGACCTCGTGATAGGCGACGTTCAGCCCGTAGAAGAGCACCTTGATCGCCCCGTTGGCCGTCCACAGCGACAGGGCCAGGGTCCAGACCAGGGTGAAGGTCAGGGTGGTGGTGGTGTTCTCGGCCAGCCGTTGCATCTCGGCGCCGAGGAACTGCGCCACGCCCGAGGGCAGGAAGGAATACAGGAACTGCAGCCGGCCCCAGGCGTCCGCCGGATCCGCGAACAGGCCGTAGAGGGTGACGAAGGCCGCCAGCGTCGGGAACAGCGACAGCATGACGAAGAAGGTCACCCCGCCGGAGAGGAAGCCGATCCGGTCGCCGAAATAGGACACGCCCAGCCGCCAGAAGATGTCGGTCCAGCCCTTGTGCGGGATATGCTCCGGCCGTTGCGCCAGTCGGCCGCGACCGGGCTCCTTCGCCTCGAACTCCTCCGGCGTCGGTGCACGCGGGGGCGCAGGCTCGGGCCGCTCCTTGCGCAGATCCAGCCCGATCTTGTGTCCGCGCGAGTACAGCAGGTGCGCGGCCCCGGCTCCGGCGGCCAGTCCGCCCGCCAGGGCCCCCAGCGTCCCCCACAGGCCCAGCCCGCCCTTCTGTCCTGATCGGTTCTGCATCGTCGCGACAACGGCTCCATGGCACGGGCGTTCCGGTGGCTTGCGCCGACAGGACCGCTCCGGCACGACTGGACCATGCCCGCCCCCGCGATTCAAACCCCGACCGGCGTCGTCACCGCCCTGTGGCGGCATCCGGTCAAGGGTTTCACCCCCGAACCGCTGGAAGCCGCCGACCTGCCGACCGGCGGCTGGTTCCCCGGCGACCGGATGTTCGCCGTCGAGGACGGCCCGTCCGGATTCGACCGCGCCGCGCCGGACCACCTGCCCAAGCAGAAATTCACCGTCCTGATGCGGACCGCCGGGGTGGCCGGCGTGCGCACCCGCTGGAATGAGGCTTCCCGCGTCCTGCACGTCGCCGCCGGGGGCCACCCCGCTCTGGCGATCGCCGTCGAAGACCCCGCCGACCGCGCCATGTTCGAAGCCTGGCTGGCCGATGTCCTCGGCGACGCAGTGTCCGGTCCCCTGAAACTGGTCTCGGCCGAAGGGCTCGACCACCGGTTCATGGATCACCCGCTGGGCCGGGTCTCGATCCTCAACCTCGCCAGCGTGCGCGATTTCGAGGCCCGCGTCGGGCGGCCGGTCGACCCTTTGCGCTTCCGCGCCAACGTCTGGGTCGAGGGCTGGCCGGCCTGGATCGAGAACGGTGGCACCGACCGGGAACTGACCCTCGGTTCCGCGCGTCTGACCGGGGTGAAACCCATCGTCCGCTGCGCCGCCACCCATGTCGATCCGCAGACCGCCCTGCGCGATTTCGATCTGGTCCCGGCGCTGTTCGAACAGTATGGCCACCGCTGGTGCGGCCTGTATGCGACGATCGCCTCCGGCGGAGGCGTCCGCGTCGGCGACCGCCTGGAGATGACATGACCGAACCGACCCCCGCCCAGACCCTCGTCGCCGCCTGGAAGGCCGCCACTGCCGCCCTCAAGGCCGGTCGCATCGACAGCCCGTCGATCGACGCCCGCCTTCTGCTCGAGGTCGCCACCGGCGCGACCCGCACCGACATCCTCGCCGACCCCTATCGCCTCGTCACCGTCGACCAGCAGGCCACCCTCGACGCCTTCGTCGAACGCCGCCTGCGTCGCGAGCCCGTGTCGCGTATCCTCGGGAAGAAGGGCTTCTGGAAGATCATGCTGAACGTCACCCCCGACGTGCTCAGCCCCCGCCCGGACACCGAGGCCATCCTCGACGTCGTCATGCTGGCCTACCCCCCGCACCAGGTCTTCGAGATGATCGACCTGGGCACGGGCTCGGGTGCCATCCTGCTGGCCACCCTGGCCGAGCGGGCCGGGGCGCGCGGCGTCGGCACCGACATCTCCTTCGAGGCCCTGGCGGTGGCCAAAGAGAATGCGACCAATCTCGAACTCGACAATCGCGCGACCTTCCTGCGCACCGAATGGGCCGCCGGCTTCGGTGACCACAGCTTCGACCTCGTGGTCTCCAACCCGCCCTATATTCCCTCGGGTGACATCCCGGGCCTCGACCCCGAAGTCCGCGAGCATGATCCGCATCTGGCGCTGGACGGCGGTCCCGACGGTCTGACCGCCTATCGCGAGCTGGCTCCCGAGATCCGCCGCATCCTGCGGCCCGACGGCATTTTCGCGGTCGAGATCGGCTGGGACCAGGGCCCGCAGGTCAAGGCCCTGTTCGAGGCGGCGGGCTTCGAAGGCGTCATCGTCGTCAAGGACCTGTCCGACCGCGACCGCGTGGTCACCAACGGTCCGGACCCCCGGACCAACCCGATTCCGAAGATGTAGGCGCGGCAAACAATCTCCTTGGAAACCGGCCCGGCCCGCGCTAAGTCTTCGTCTGTCTCCCACCCAAAACGCACGCCTTGGTCCGCTTCTGGCCCATCCATGCGCGCATCAGGGCAGTGACGGTCGGGCCAGGTCGCCCGGCGGACCACGGGGCGGCGACGGATTTCCGATCACATCGTCAGCGGGGATTGGCCCCGGAACGAAGCGGAACGACCCAACGGACAGCGCCCGCGGCTCTCGCCCCGGACCGTCCCTCATACAAAGCACGAGCGTCCGATGAGAGATTTCAAGGGCATGAAGCGTCAGCGCGGACGCAACAGAAAGCCCGGGAGCAGCAGCGGCGGCAACAATAACGCCAACGCCACCAATCCGAACCGGTCCTGGGACTCCCAGGGCCCCGAGAATATCAAGGTCCGCGGCAACGCCCAGACCGTCTATGAGCGCTACATGCAGCTGGCGCGCGACGCCTCGGCCGCCGGCGACCGCGTCCTGGCCGAGAACTACACCCAGCACGCCGAACACTATTTCCGCGTCCTGCGCGCCCTCCAGCCGTCGCGCCCCGTCAGCGAGATCGCCCAGCGCGAGCTGGCCGGCCAGGGCTTCGACATCGATTTCGAGGACGAAACCGGGGCCCAGGCCGCGGCCATCATGGCCGCCGAAAAGGTCGAGGCCGACCGCGTCGCCCAGATCGAGGCCCGCCAGCGCGAGAACGAGGAGCGCCAGAACGATCGCTTCAACGACCGCCCGAACGACCGCCCCAACGACAGGCAGTCGGAGCAGCCCCGCCGCGAATGGCGCGACCGCGACGACCAGCCCCGCCCCGACCGCGAAACCCGTGAACCCCGCGAGCCCCGTCCCGACGGGGAGGCCACGACCAATGCCGACGGCAGCCGCCGCGAAACCCGCCGCGAACGTTGGGAGCGCCGCCAGCTTGAGCGCGGGGCCCGCTTCGACCGCGAAGGGAGCGAGTCCCAGGCCGACGGCGATGCACCGGTCCCGGCCGCCGACGAGCCTGTCGAAGCGCGCGTCGAAACGACCGAACGCACGGAACGTCCCGCCCGCGCCGAGCGCCCGGAACGCGCCGAGCGCCCCGAGCGCCGCCCGCGTCGCGACGCGGGCGTGGCGACCGAGGATGGTCCCTCGGCCCTGCCCGGCTTCCTGACCCGGCCGACCGCCCCGGCTCCGGCGGTCCCCGCACCCGCCGAGGCCTCCGCCGAAGAAACGCCGGCACCCAAGCGCCGCGCCCCGCGTCGCAAGGTCGAGGCCCCCGCCGGGGACTGATCCACCCCACCCGCGAAGGCGCGCTTGACGCCGCCTTCGCGGACTGGCCCAAAGAGCGCCCGACCCGAACCGGAGCGCCCATGTCCCGCCTGTCGCGATCCCCGGCCCTGCTTGCCCTCGCGGCGCTGACCCTGACCGCCTGCGCCAGCGCCCCGCCGCCCCCGCCCCCACCTTCAGGATCAACGGCGGCCCTGCGCGACTGGCGCGGCATCGTCACCTCGACCGACCGTGACCGCTACGCCCGCCGCGATGCCGCCTGGTCACTGGCCCTGCAGCAGGCGCGCCGCCAGACCGGCTCGGGCGACCTGCGCGCGGTCGGCGACCTGATCGATCCCGCCCTCCGCCGCGCGCCCGTGACCCCGCCGGCGGGCGACTATCGCTGCCGCACCGTCAAACTGGGCTCCCAGGGCGGCGAAGAGGGTCTCGGCTATGTCGTCTACGGCTGGTTCGCCTGCCGCATCGAACAGACGCCGCGCGGCCTGAAATTCTCCAAACTGACCGGCAGTCAGCGCCCGTCGGGCCTGCTGTTCCCCGAGAATGACCGCCAGATGGTCATGCTGGGGTCGCTGGCCCTCGCCGAGGAGCCCGCCGCCAACTCCTATGGCCAGCGCCCCGACCGCGACCTGATCGCCGTCCTCGAGCGGATCGGTGACCGCCGCTGGCGCCTCGTCCTGCCCTGGCCCCAGGCCGAGTCCAATCTCGACGTGATCGAACTCATCCCCGCGTGACGGACGAGCCGCCTCCGAAACCGCGCAGGCCGCGGGCGAAGAAGGCCGTTCCCCCGGCCGCTCCCCGGCCCGACCCTCGGCCGGTCCGGGGACAGGCTGTGGATCCGGAGGTCCCGAAAACCCGGAAAACACGGCGGGCCCGGGAACAGTCCCTCGACCTTCCCCCGCCGCCCCGTCGCGCCCGTGCCACCGACATCGCCGTGATCGGGGCCGGCCCCACCGGCCTCGCGGTCGCCCTGATGCTGGCCCGGCAGGGTCGCCGCGTCATGATCCACGAGCGGTTCGAGACGCCCCGCCCCGTCGGGGCCGGCTTCATGCTCCAGCCCACCGGACTGCACGTCCTCGACCGGCTGGGCCTGACGCCCGCCGTCGAGGCCTGCGGACAGCCGATCGACCACATCTTCGGTCGCGAGGCGCGGGGTGGCCGGGTGGTTCTGGACGTTCGCTACAGCGACCTGAAACAGCCGCGTCAGGCCATCGGCATCCACCGCGCCGCCATGTTCGCCATCCTGTACGACGCCTGTGTCGAGGCCGGCGTCGACTTCGAGACCGGGCGCGAGATCGTGGCCGTCGACGCGGGCCATCTGGTCGACAGCGCCGGTCGGCGCAGCGCCGCCTTCAACCTCGTCATCGATGCCTCGGGCGCGCGGTCGCCCATCGCTTCAGGCCTCGGGGCCGAACGCCGCGACCTCGCCTGGGGGGCGCTCTGGACCACCGTTCCCTGGCCCGGTGCGCCATTCGATCCGACCGCCCTGCAGCAGGTCTATCTGGGCGCGACACGGATGCTCGGAGTCCTGCCCTGCGGCACCCTCCCCGGCGCGCCGGCCGCGCCCCTGGCGACCTTCTTCTGGAGCCTCAGGACCGAGATCTGGCCGGACTGGCATGCCTTGGGTCTCGGCACATGGAAGGACCACTGCCTGCGCCTGTGGCCCGAGCTGGCCCCGGTCATGGACGCCATCACCGACCGCGAGCAGATGAGCCTGGCCGCCTACGGCCACCACACCCTGGCCCGTCCGTTCGGCGACCGGCTGGCCGTTCTGGGCGACGCGGCCCATGCGACCAGCCCCCAGCTGGGTCAGGGGGTGAACATGGGCCTTCTCGACGCCCAGGCCCTCGCCGACGCCCTCGCGCAGCACCGCGACCTGGCCGATGCGCTGCCGGCCTATGCCCGCGCCCGGCGCTGGCATGTCCGGCTGTACCAGGCGCTGTCGCTGGGCTTCACGCCCTTCTACCAGGCCGACGGCCGCCTGCTGCCCTGGGTCCGCGACCATGTGCTGGGCAAGGTCGCGCGCCTTCCCCTGGCCCCCCGCCTGCTGGCCGCGACGGTGTCGGGTGTGTTGCTGGACCCCCGGTCGCCCTTGACCCCCGGGCCCGGGCCCGCGAGTCTGGCGGCGCGGGGAGAACCCGCCTGATCACCCAAATCCCGACCGAAGCCGCATGCGATCCTCGAGGCCAGCCGGTCGCGTTCGTCGGAATAGGGCGGTCGATTGATGTAGGGCGGGACGCCGTTGTCGAAAGGATGGAGTAGATGAACTTGCTGGGCCCGGCTGTATGGATCGCGACGCTGTTCACCGTGTCGACATCCGTCGTTGCGCAGGACGCATCGCCGCCGCCGGCGATCGCCGCGCCGTCGTCCAGCCGACCGACGCCCTTTGTGATCGGCGGACTTCGGTTGGTGCCGGAGCGTTTGTCTGTGGCGACAGTTCCGGTGCGTCGACGTGGTGTCGTGCTCAGCGGCGTCGCCGAACACGCGCGTACCGCCCGGATTGTCCGGCCCATGACGATCAGGTTCCCGGTCTACAGCGAACAGGTACCGGCCGGAGCTGTGCTGCACATGACGGAGTTCGTGTCTGACGGTCCGGATGGCGGTACGGTTTTTCGATCCTGGTGCGGGGACCTGGGTCGCAAAACGATCTTTGGAGGGGCCTCTCCATCCCTCTGCTTCCTCGAGGGAGATCCGCTCAGGCGCGCGTGGGTATCGGAATCGGCCCGACCCTGGCTCTCGACCAGCTCCTTCGTTCAGGGATCGATTCCGGGCAGAGCGGACCATTTCGAGATCCAGCCCAGCGCGGATGATCTGATCGGTCCCATGGAGGTTCGGCTGGAGGTTCAACGGGTGACCCCGACCAATATCACCCTGCGGCTCGTGGCCCGGCGCGACGGTCAGGACGCCACGGTGACGACCCTGACCCGTCCATTCGAAAACGGAAGCGCCAAAGTAGCGCTGTGGACGCACACGCTCTCACTTGCCGCGGCCGGCGACAGCGTCCTCGCTTCCCTGATGCCTGACGGAGATGGCACGGGACCTGCCGGACTTTTCCGCACAGTCAAGCCGTGACGACTCCTGGCACGATGACGGTCGGCGCAGAACTCGTTTGACCGAGGCCCGCAATCAAACCTTCGTCAGCCTCAGGTCCTGATAGTCGTACGAAAAGTCCGCATCCGGACTGAGCGCCTTCATCGTCGCCGAGACCGGCACGCCTGCCGCCAGGGTGAAGGTGATCAACAGATCCTCTTCCCGCCGGTCGGTGAACCGCGTCCGCATCGTCTCGCCGTCATAGGCCTCGACCGGCCCCTTCAGCGCCGGGGTGCGGCTGAAGGCCAGCCAGAGGCCGGTCTTGCGGTTGCGGCCCCGCCCGGTGGTGCGACTTTCGATGACGATGTCACCATACCAGGGATCGCGCCAGGTCCCGGCATAGGCCTCGAGCGGCAGCGACGCCGGCGCGCCCGCGGCCTGTTTCGCGTCGATCTCCGCCGCCGCCGCGATGGATCTGGCATCGCCGGCAGTCTTCAGCCGCACCCCGTCGGCGACCCAGTCGAAGTCCGTCCTGCCCACGATGATGTCGGTGATCCCACTGCGCAGGGCCCGGGTCAGGAAACTCTCCTCGGCATTGGTGAAATAGGAGAAGCCCGCATTGCGCCCGGGGATCAGCACCGTGCCCGAGACATAGCCGGGGGCCCCGCCGCCGTGGGTGATCATCCGCTCGCCCCGATAGTCCTGCACCTGCCAGCCGGTCGCATAGGTCGAGGCGATGGCCCGTCCCGGCAACTCCGCCGTCGGCCCGGCCGAGTTGGAGATGATGATATTGGGCCGCCACATCTCGTTGGCCCGCGCTTCCGAATAGAGCCGCGTCCCGTCCGGCAGTTCGCCCCGCGCCAGCTGCACCGCGATCCATTTGGCCCAGTCGACCGGGGTGGTGACGAAGCCGCCGGCCGCCCCCGCGGACGACCAGTTCCAGACCTCCTGGATCGACTGGCCGATGGTCTGCATCTCGCCCTGATAGCGCAGCGGCGGTCCGACCCGCCCATGCGGCAGGGCCGACTTCGCGGGGTCCGCCCCGGTCATCAGCGGCAGGGTTTCGGTCATGCCCAGCCGGTCCAGAATCCGGGTCTGGACGAAATCCTCCCACGCCATGCCGGAGGCCGCCGCCACCACCTCGCCCGCCACCACGAACATCAGATTGCAGTAGTGGTAGGTGGTCCGGAACGTGTCCTCGATCGGCACATGCGGCACGGCGGCCATGATCTCGGCCCGCGTCCGGTCGCTGTTGGGCCAGAACAGCAGATCGCCGGCGCCCAGGCCGAAGCCGATCCGATGACTGACCAGATCGCGCACCGTGACCATCTCGTTCAGCTCGGGCTTGGACAGGGCGAAACCGGGCAGATAGGTCCGCACCGGCGCGTCCCATTTGACCTTGCCCTCGTCGATCAGGATCGCCAGCGCCGCGCAGGTCACCGCCTTGGTGTTCGAGGCGATGGCGAACAGGGTGTGCTCGTCCACGGCCGAACCCCCGACCGACCGCACGCCATAGCCGCGCGTCAGCACCGCCTGCCCATCCTTGACCAGGGCCACCGACACGGCCGGCTGGTCCGGGAAGCCCGCCATGACCCGTTTCACATAGGCGTCGACCTGATCGGCCAGCGTCGCGCTGTCGTTGGCCGCCTGCGCCCAGCCGACCGAAGGCAGCAGCGCCGCGGTGCCGCCCAGACCTGCGGAGGCGAACAGGGCCGATCGGCGCGTCAGACGGATGGACATGGCAGGCACTCCGGACAGGGATCGGGGCGACGCTAGCCCGCCCGCGCGGACCCTGTCCATCGCCGCCTCAGCCCCCGACTCAGGCCCGCGTTTCCCAGGCCATCCACAGGGCCACCGCCACAATGCCCCCGGCCATGATGCCGCGCAGGATGCGGCCCCGGGCGTGGGCCAGAACCGCGCCGCTGACCCGCGCCGCGCCCAGCACGATCAGGGCGTGAACCACCACCGCCACACCCAGATGCAGGCCGCCCAGGGTCAGGGCCTGCTTCAGGAAGGATCCATGATCGGGGCGCATGAAGGTCGGCAGCAGGGCGACATAGAAGACCGCCGCCTTGGGGTTCAGCAGATTGCCCGTCATCCCGCGCAGGAACAGGCCCCGCAAGGTCCGCCGGTCGTCCCCGTCAGCGGCGGCCGGGTCGCCGTCGCCGCGCCAGGCCTCCCACGCCAGCCACAGCAGGAAGATCACCCCCGCCCAGCGGATCAGCTGGAACAGCGGCGGCCAGATCAGCAGCACCTGCGTCAGGCCGAACGCCGCCGCCAGCATCCATGCCGCCAGCCCGACCGTCACCCCCGCCACCGCGGCGAATCCCGCCAACCGCCCGCGCGCCAGCGACACCAGCGCCAGCCAGCCCATGTTCGGCCCGGGCGTCAGCTCGATCAGGGCCACGGCCAGCAGGAAGGGGACGATCACGCCGGGGTCGACCGGCCAGGCGGAATGGGGGAACACGGACAACTCCTCAGCCTCTCATCCTAGGCGGGACCGGCGCGTGCCGTCACCCCTTGTGAGCTCCGCCCGCCACACCCACGTTTGACCCGGATCAACGCGTCGCTTCTTGCAAGGACGTAGCGATCGGCCTCAAGCAGCGCGACGCGCGACAGGCCAGACGTCAGCTCCGCCTCTCTGGGGAAACCGACCCGAAATGAACCTCGACCTCTATTCCGACCGCGCCAAACAGGCCGTCCAGTCCGCCCAGTCTCTGGCCCTCGCCCGCCGGCACCAGCAGTTCGCCCCCGAACACCTGCTCAAGGTGCTGCTGGAGGAACGCGACGGCCTCGCCCGCAACCTGATCACCGCCGCCGGCGGCGACCCGGCGAAAGCCGAGGCCGCGACCGAAACCGCCCTGAAAAAGCGCGCCCAGGTCACCGGCGGCAACGGCCAGATCTATCTCGACGGCGACACCGCCCGGGTCTTCTCCTCCGCCGAAGAGGCCTCGAAAAAGGCCGGAGACGCCTTCGTCACCACCGAACGCCTGCTCTCCGCCATCGCCCGCGAGGGCGGCGTCGCGGCCGAGGTCCTGAAATCGGTCGGTGCCACCCCGGACAAGCTCGACGCCGCCATCGCCGGGGTCCGCAAGGGCAAGACCGCCGACAGCGCCGGGGCCGAGGACGCCTATGACGCCCTCAAACGCTATGCCCGCGACCTGACCCTGGCCGCCCGCGACGGCAAGATCGACCCGGTCATCGGCCGCGACGAGGAGATCCGCCGCACCATCCAGGTCCTCGCCCGCCGCACCAAGAACAACCCCGTCCTGATCGGCGAGCCCGGCGTCGGCAAGACCGCCATCGTCGAGGGTCTGGCCCTGCGCATCGTCAACGGCGACGTGCCCGAGAGCCTCAAGGACAAGACCGTCATGGCCCTCGACATGGGCTCCCTGATCGCCGGGGCCAAATACCGCGGCGAGTTCGAGGAGCGGCTCAAGGCCGTGCTGGCCGAGGTCACCGCGGCCGAGGGCGGCATCATCCTGTTCATCGACGAGATGCACACCCTGGTCGGGGCCGGCAAGGGCGACGGGGCCATGGACGCCTCCAACCTGCTCAAGCCCGCCCTGGCGCGCGGCGAACTGCACTGCGTCGGGGCCACCACGCTCGACGAATACCGCAAGCACGTCGAGAAGGACGCCGCCCTCGCCCGCCGCTTCCAGCCCGTCTTCATCGAGGAGCCCAGCGTCGAGGACACCGTCTCCATCCTGCGCGGCATCAAGGAGAAGTATGAGGTCCACCACGGGGTGCGCATCTCCGACAGCGCCATTGTCGCCGCCGCCACCCTCAGCCACCGCTACATCACCGACCGCTTCCTGCCCGACAAGGCCATTGACCTGATCGACGAGGCCGGCAGCCGCGTCCGCATGGCCGTCGATTCCAAGCCCGAGGCCCTCGACGAGATCGACCGCCGTCTGGTCCAGCTCAAGATCGAGCGCGAGGCCCTGAAGAAGGAGACGGACAAGGCTTCCGTCGCCCGCCTCGAAAAACTGGAAGACGAGATCGCCGACCTCGAGGGCCAGTCGGACGATCTGACCGCCCGCTGGAAGTCGGAAAAGGAGAAGGTCGGCCAGGGGGCCCAGCTGCGCGAGACCCTCGACCGCCTGCGCGCCGAACTGGCCGCCGTCCAGCGCGCCGGCGACCTCGGCCGCGCGTCAGAGATCGCCTATGGCCAGATCCCCCAGATCGAGAAACAGCTGGCCGAGGCCGAGGCCGCGGAATCGTCCGGGTCCGGACCTTTGACGCCCGAGGTCGTCGACGCCGAACAGATCGCCCAGGTCGTCAGCCGCTGGACCGGCGTCCCGGTCGACAAGATGCTGGAGGGCGAGCGCGAGAAACTGCTCAAGATGGAGGATGCCCTGCGCGGTCGCGTCGTCGGTCAGGACGCCGCGCTCGAGGCCGTCTCCGATGCCGTGCGCCGCGCCCGCGCCGGACTCAACGACCCCAACCGTCCGCTGGGCAGCTTCCTCTTCCTCGGCCCCACCGGCGTCGGCAAGACCGAACTGACCAAGGCCCTGGCCGCCTTCCTGTTCGACGACGAGGCCGCCATCACCCGCATGGACATGTCGGAATACATGGAGAAGCACAGCGTCTCCCGCCTGATCGGCGCCCCTCCGGGCTATGTCGGCTATGACGAGGGCGGGGCCCTGACCGAGGCCGTGCGCCGCCGCCCCTATCAGGTGATCCTGTTCGACGAGGTCGAAAAAGCCCACCCCGACGTCTTCAACGTCCTGCTCCAGGTGCTCGACGACGGCCGCCTGACCGACGGCCAGGGCCGCGTCATCGACTTCAAGAACACCCTGATCATCATGACCAGCAACCTCGGCTCCGAAGCCCTGGCCGGTCAGGGCGAAGGCGACGACGTCGAGAGCGTTCGCCCCTATGTGATGGACCAGGTCCGCGGCCATTTCCGCCCCGAATTCCTCAACCGCATCGACGAGATCATCCTGTTCCGCCGCCTCGGCCGCGACCAGATGTCGGGGATCGTCCGTATACAGATGGCTCGCTTCGAAAAGCTCCTCGCCGACCGGAGACTGACGATCTCCCTCGACGACAGCGCCTACGCCTGGCTGGCCGACAAGGGCTACGACCCGGTGTATGGGGCGCGTCCGTTGAAGCGCGTGATCCAGAAGGACCTCGTCGACCCGATCGCGCGGAAGCTGCTGGCGGGCGAGATCGAGGACGGGTCGGTGATCGCCGTGTCAGCGGGGGCGGAGGGGCTGGAGATCGGGAAGGCGCGGGTGCATTAGGCGGCGTCGGCTCGCCTGACCGATATTTGGAAGCAAAATTCCGTAGAAGTCGGAATCAGCGTTATGTGGTGGTCGGGCACCGCGCGCCGCCGTGATCCCGACGAGCGAAGGAGTGACCATGGCCCCTAGACCTTCTCCCTTGGAAGCGGTGGAGTTGATTGGCGAACTCGAAACCGCTCGTCACACGGTCGCGACCGATAGCTACCCAATGTCCTTGGGTGAAATAATGAGCATCTACAAAGAAGGGGAGCTCGTTATTAATCCCCAGTTCCAGCGACTCTTCCGCTGGAGTGTGAAGCAGAAATCCGACCTCATTGAATCCTTGTTGGTCGGCATTCCTGTTCCACCGATATTTGTGTTCGAGAGACCGTCGGGCGAATGGGAACTCATTGACGGCCTTCAGCGAGTTTCCACAATCTTGGAGTTTTTTGGTGAGCTTCAGGCTGAAAATGGAAAACTCCGACCTGCGTCCGTACTGGTCGAGACAGCATATCTAAGCGGTCTTGAGGGCGTTGCAGTCGCCGAATCCGAGGCAATCTCCTTGGGTGCCCCACGGTATTTGCCGAAGGGCTTTCAGACCCAGCTAAAGCGCGCCAAGCTTGGCGTTCAAATCCTTAAGGCGTCGAGCAGCGAGCGGTCCAAATTCGACGTGTTCCAGCGGCTGAACGGATCTGGGTCCTTGTTGACCCCTCAAGAAATCCGAACCTGCATAATGGTTATGCATTCGCCGAAGCGGCAGAGAAATATTGCAGATTCCGCGCAGCGCGCTGAGTTCCTATCTCTTCTTTCTATCAATGGAGAATCGGAGGCACGGCAAGAACATGTTGGATATTACTGCCGCGCTATTGCGCATGTCTTCTATGAGTATGAAAGACGATTCGACATCGACGAATTTGTCACCAAGTCGGTAGTAGAATTCCTAGGAGAAGAAAGAAATACTTTCAAATCAGGCCTAAAACGTCTCGATGATACTGCTGATCTTCTTCACAGCATAGACAGCGCCATTCTCAGAAAATTTGAAGACGGTAAGTTCCGAGGCCGGTCTGGCCGTGTCGCGTTCGAAACAATTTTCATTGGAGTCGCGACCAACCTGGAAGAGATTCTGGCGCTGCCTTCGCCCGACCGATGGGTTCTCCGGCGGGTCAAGGAAATGTGGGAGGGCGGTCACTTGGACGCCTTCACCAGTGCTGGCGTTCGTGGGTCAGACCGCATCCGGCAAACCGTCCCCTTCGGTGCGGAGTGGTTCAAGCCAGAATGATCCTCGTTCGAGTTGATCAGCTTGAGCAAGCATTGGATGTCGAGCTTGCATGGCGCTTGCGCGAGCTTTCGGCGGTAAAGAATCTGATTGATACAGCTTCTTCTCTGGTCATGAAGAATGCAGCTCTAAGATCCTCAATACCGGCCCTCTATTCACATTGGGAGGGATTTATCAAAAGGTCGTCGGAATTGTATATACACCACATTTTTTCACAAAAATTGTCTGTGAAAGATGTTAAGGCACCAATTGCCGGTTATTTCTTAGAGCCTCTATACATTGGAGCCGGAGGTTACTCAAAGACATTTGACGCAACCAAAACTATCGAGTTCTACATTTCTAACCAGTCAAGACGGTTAAAAGCGAGAAGCGTTGTTAAAGTTGCTACTGGCTCAAATCTAAGATTTGAAATCATGCAGAGAATAACGCGCGATTTGTCTATCTCAGATTTTATGAATGTGATAGATGAAAATCTTATAAATACTAAGCTTTGCGATAAGCGTAACTTTATTGCGCATGGTCAATCCGTTCCGGTTACATACGATGAATTTGAAGTTTCTCGCATTGAGATTACGGAACTAATGAGATCGTACAAAAATCGTTTAGAAACGGCGGCCTCCAATCTAGAATACTTAGGCTGACGCCATCCCGTCACTCACCCACTTAACAGTGGTATCAACTCCACCGCATCGCACCGGTAGATCGTGCATGGCGGATGGCCCTCGAGCGGCCGCGCCCGCTCCGTTTGGGAGAGGGCTTGAGCGCACGGCGGCGCAGTCGTCGTCCTGGCGCGAAAGGGTGAGGGTCGGCTGTCCGGGGCCGGCTTCGCCGCTTCACCCACCCGACGCTCATCCGGCGCTTCGCGCCACCTTCTCCCAATAGGAGAAGGAAGCCATGCCGCGCCGATCAGATCGTTTCCGCAGCCGCCCTGATCTCATTCGTCACATCCCGCGCGCCGGCCATGTCCCAGCAGTTGTCCTCCAGTCGAAACAACCATCCGTTCGCATGCTTGCTGTAACGGCAGCGCGCCTCAAGCCCTTCGTGCGGCAGGATGATCGCGCGCTGGACCTGGCAGGCCCCGTCGAACAGCGCCGCCGCCAGAAAGTCGAACTTCTTCTCCGGCAGCCGGCGCAGGAAGCTCAGCTGCCGGGATCCGTTCGCCTTTGTCAGACGGCGGCTCTTGACCTGGTATCGCAAGCCGTCCTTGTCCGTGGCGTCATGACCGGCCGCCGAAGAACTCTCCAGATCCCAGCCAAACGCCGTCGCGAACAACAGCTCCGCGTAATCGCCCACCGGGCTGTTCGACGTCCGCACCACCTCACGACGCCGAAGCTCATCCAGAACCGAGCCGTGCAATTTCAGCAGATCGCGCACGCTCGCCGTAGCGAATTGGTCGTGTGCCGCTTCGAGCTCACTGATCGAAGTGGTCGGACCTGCCCCCGACCCATAGTCCGACGGCGGCACGGCCTTTCTCAGCATATTGCCGAGGTTCATCCTCACCTGACCGGGGTTCAGGTGCGCGTACTGCTCGCGGCGATCAATGCCGTAGCGGCGCGCGATGGCGTGAAGCGCATCAAGGTCCAGCGCGCCGTCCGGGGCGGTGACCTGCGGCCGGAGCCACCGGTTGAACGGGTCGTTCTTGGTCAGACGCTCCCAACGCTCGCGCCGCTCCCGACTGATGTCCATGACTCACCCTCCCGACAGCGGCATCACCTCCACCGCGTCGCACGGGAAGACCGTGCATTGAGTATGGCACCTGAACAACCGGGCCGCCGCACCTCCCGTCTCCTCCCTGTCGGCGAAGCCGATGGGGAGGGGGACCCCGAAGGGGTGGAGGGGTAGAAGCAGGGAGCGCGGTCCGGCACCCCTCCACCGCTTCGCGGTCCCCCTCCCCATTCGCTGCGCGAACAGGGAGGAGACGATGCACGCGATCCACCCCCAGCCAGACGACTTCACACCCCCAACCCCTTGATCCGAAACACCCTCCCCCCACCACCAGCGTCCTGAACCCGCCGCATCCGGCGGCCGTGCCAGACTGCCCCGCCCCCTCACGGTGACGGGCAACCCCGGGCAGGATTTCAGACGATTCAGACGATTCAGACCCCGTTTTCGAGCCGCCCGGAGTCTGAAAAAGGCCCCGGTGTTTCCACCGGGGCCCCCTTCATTCAGCGATGTCGCCGCGGTCTAGCGACGGCTGCGGCTGCGGTCGCGATCCCCGCCACCGCCTTCACGCTTGGGACGGCCGCCGGTGTCGTCCGACAGGGCCGGTTCACCGCGTTCGGCGCGCTCGGCGTTGATCCTGTCGGTGATGTCCTCACCGGTTTCCTGATCGACGACCTTCATCGACAGCTTGGTCTTGCCGCGGTCGTCCATGCCGAGGAATTTGACCTTGACCTCCTGGCCTTCGCTCAGGACGTCGGCCGGGTTGGCGACGCGTTCCAGGCTGATCTGGGACACGTGGACCAGGCCGTCCTTGGCCCCGAAGAAGTTCACGAAGGCGCCGAAGTCGACGACCTTCACGACCTTGCCGGAATAGATCATGCCGGGCTCGGGCTCGGACACGATGGAGGTGATCCAGGCCTTGGCGGCGTCGATCTTTTCCTGGTCCGAGGCGGCGATCTTCACCGTGCCGTCGTCCTCGATGTTGATCTTGGCGCCGGTCTTCTCGACGATCTCGCGGATGATCTTGCCGCCGGTGCCGATGATGTCGCGGATCTTGTCGGTCGGAACCTTGATGGATTCGATCTTCGGCGCGTACTCACCCAGTTCGGTGCGGGCGCCGTCGATGGCCTTGTCCATCTCGTCGAGGATGTGCAGACGGCCGGCCGAAGCCTGGGCGATCGCCTTGCGCATGATCTCTTCGGTGATGCCCGCGACCTTGATGTCCATCTGCAGGGACGTGATGCCCTCGCGCGTGCCGGCCACCTTGAAGTCCATGTCGCCGAGGTGATCCTCGTCACCCAGGATGTCGGACAGGATGGCGAACTCGCCCGACGGCTCGAGGATCAGGCCCATGGCGATGCCCGAGACGGGACGCTTCAGCGGCACGCCCGCGTCCATCAGCGCCAGCGAGGCGCCGCAGACCGAGGCCATCGAGGACGAGCCGTTGGACTCGGTGATCTCGGACACGATGCGGATGGTGTAGGGGAAGTCTTCCGAGCTCGGCAGCATCGGGCGGATCGCCCGCCAGGCCAGCTTGCCGTGACCGATTTCCCGACGGCCCGCGCCGCCCATCCGTCCGGTCTCGCCGACCGAATAGGGAGGGAAGTTGTAGTGGAGCAGGAACTTCTCTTTGTAGGTGCCCGACAGGGCGTCGACGTACTGCTCGTCCTCGCCGGTGCCGAGGGTGGCGACCACGATGGCCTGGGTCTCACCGCGGGTGAACAGGGCCGAGCCGTGGGTGCGCGGGAAGACGCCGACTTCCGAGACGATGTCGCGGACCTTGTCGAGCGCGCGACCGTCGACGCGGTGGCCGTTGTCGATGATGTCGCGGCGCAGGACGTGGGCTTCACATTCCTTGAAGGCGACGCCGAACCGGGCGGAGTCGACGCCGTCCGGGTTCTCGTCGGTCTTCACCAGCTTGGCGGCGGCGGCCTTCTTGGCCACGTCGACGCCGTTGCGGCGCTCGTATTTGCCGGCGTGGGTATAGGCGGCCTTGATGTCGTCGCCGACCATCTTCTGGATCGAGGTGACGATGTCCGAAACGTCGTCGGCCTGGAAGTCGAAGGGCTCCTTGGCGGCGTGTTCGGCCATTTCGATGATGGCGTCGATCACCGGCTGCATGCCGCGATGCGCGAACATCAGGGCGTTCAGCATGATCTCTTCCGACAGCTCCTTGGCTTCGGATTCGACCATCATCAGGGCGTCCTGGGTGCCGGCGACGACGAGGTCGAGCTGGCTCTCGGGCAGCTGGTCGAGGGTCGGGTTCAGAACGTATTCGCCGTCGATATAGCCGACGCGCGCGGCGCCGATCGGGCCCATGAAGGGCACGCCCGACAGGGTCAGGGCGGCCGAGGCGGCGACCAGGCCGACGATGTCGGGGTCGTTCTCCATGTCGTGCTGCAGCACGGTGACGACGACCTGGGTCTCGTTCTTGAAGCCCTTGACGAACAGCGGGCGGATCGGGCGGTCGATCAGGCGGGAGACCAGCGTCTCCTTCTCGGTCGGACGGCCTTCACGCTTGAAATAGCCACCCGGGATCTTGCCGGCGGCGAAGGTCTTTTCCTGGTAGTTGACGGTCAGCGGGAAGAAATCCAGGCCCGGCTTGGGCGCGCGGCCGTAGACGACGGTGGCGAGGACGACGGTCTCGCCGTAGGTGGCCAGAACGGCGCCGTCGGCCTGACGGGCGATACGGCCCGTTTCCAGCGTCAGCGGGCGGCCGGCCCAGTCGATCGTCTTGCGTTTGATATCGAACATGTTTCGTCTTTCGTATCCCGCGGGCGGATTCCGCGCGGGGTCCCATCAGTGGGTGGAGCGTCGGGCGTTCAGTCCTTCGGTCCATGGGCGTCCGCGCCATCGCGAACCGCCCGGGAGAAGAGGACCGGTATGGCCCTCGCGTCATGCGGATGCTTCCGCATCCTTGTATTCACCGAGCATCCCGGCGAAGGCCGGGATCCAGATGGAGATCGCCAGCCTCGGAAGATCGAGTCTGTGATCTGGGTCCCGGCCTTCGCCGGGATGAGCGGAATAGAGAAAGGGCCCGCGAACGGGCCCCTCCACAAACCCTGCGCCTAGCGGCGCAGGTTCAGCTTGCCGATCAGGGCGGTGTAACGCTCGCGATCGACCTTCGACAGGTGGTCCAGAAGGCGACGACGCTGCGAGACCATCTTGAGCAGGCCGCGGCGCGAGTGGTTGTCCTTCTTGTGGGTCTTGAAGTGTTCGGTGAGGTTGGCGATGCGTTCCGACAGGATCGCGACCTGAACCTCGGCCGAGCCGGTGTCGCCGGCGGTGCGGGCGTTATCGGCGATGACTTCGTTCTTGCGTTCAGCAGTAATCGACATCGGGGGAGCTCCTAGAGGAGGTTAAAAACGCGGTCGGGTTCTAGCCGGCCGGCCCGCAACTGACCGAGAGCGACGAGGGTCTGTCCCTGGAAGGCTGAAACGGTTCTGGAGCCGTCCCGAAGGCGGCCCTTGAGCGTTTCGACCTGTCGGGGGAGCAGAACGATCGGTCGTCCCTGACGAAGCGAGAAGGCGTCCTGGTCCGTTACGGCCAGCTCCGGGATGTCGTCCAGGGCGGTCGCAACGGGAAGCAAGCCTTCCGAGGCGGCGTCCCTATGCACCAGATCGGTCAGGAAATCCAGCGTGACGGCGTTTTCCGTCGAGAACGGCCCGACCCTTTCGCGGCGCAGGGCGGAAACATGCCCCTCGGCCCCCAGCATGATCGCCAGGTCGCGGGCCAGCGAGCGCACATAGACCCCCTTGCCCGTCCGCATGGTGATCTCGACATGGTCGGCGTCGGGCGCGTCGGTGACCGCCGCTTCATGGATGGTGACGCGACGGCTGGCCAGCTCGAACTCGGCACCCTCGCGGGCCAGGTCATAGGCCCGCTGGCCGTCGACCTTGATGGCGCTGAACTGCGGCGGCACCTGATCGATCTCGCCGACGAAGGCCGGCAGCGCCGCCCGCACGGCCTCGACGTCGGGCCGCACGTCCGAGCGGGCGGTGATCTCGCCCTCGCGGTCGAGGCTGTCGGTCGAGATCCCCCAGTTGATGGTGAAGCGATAGACCTTCTGCGCCTCCATCATGAAGGGCACCGTCTTGGTCGCCTCGCCCAGCGCGATCGGCAGGATCCCGCTGGCCAGCGGATCCAGCGTCCCGGCGTGCCCCGCCTTCTGGGCGTCGAACAGCCGGCGCACCTTTGACACCGCCTCGGTCGAACCCATGCCGAACGGCTTGTCGAGACAGACCCAGCCGTTGACGATCTCGCCCTTCTTGCGGCGACCCATCAGGACTCGTCCTTTGGCCCTGTCGCGCCTTGCACGGCTTGAGGGCCGTCCGGCCCGTCGCTGTCGTCCGCGTCGTCGTCCCCGAACGGCGAGACATAGACGTCGGCGCGCACACGGGGGTCGTCCAGCAGCCGGTTCAGGCGTTCGGCGGCGGCGAAGCTCTCGTCGTGGCGGAAGCGCAGGTCGGGCGTAAAGCGCATGTCGATATGCCGCCCCAAGGCCCCGCGCAGGAATTTGGCGTGGACGTTCAGCGCCTTGACGATTTCGTCGATATGGCCGGCGACCGGTGCCGTCTCGACGCCGGCACCCAGGGGCTCGACGAAACAGGTGGCATGCTTGAGGTCGGGCGACAGCCGTACCTCGGTGACGGTGACCGACACCCCGACCAGGGCCGGGTCTCGGATCTCGTTCTCGCGCATGACCTCGACCAGGGCATGGCGGATCATTTCCGAGGCGCGCAGCTGACGCTGGCTGACGGTTCCGGCCTTGGCGGCGGGCTTCTTGGGTTTGCGGTTGCTCATGGTTGTTGTCCTCTTCGCCCGCCGGGGATCGGACCCGGCCTGAAAGCGATGCCGCGCGGGTCGAGGTCGGGACCTTCGGGACGCGGCAAAATTGAAAGAGGGCGCGGTCTAGTCCCGGGAGCGCGCGGTGTCCAATTCGGCGCGGTCAATCGTGGCCATCACCTCGGCCGATGTCACCGACCGAAGCGGCCGCACCGGCAGGCCGGCGGCGTTCAGCACCCCCGCGCTCCAGTGATTGCACAGATGCCCGATCCAGAAATGTTCATGGCTGGCGAAGAAGCGCGCATCGTCCCCGGGGCGCGCGACCACCAGCCGCGCCTTGCCGCCGCCCAGCGCCAGAGAGCCCTCGACATGACGGGCCATGGCGGCAAACCCGGCCCGGGACAGACGGAGGGTGCGGCGGGTTCCGGGCGCATAGGCTGCGCGAGGGTCGCGCTGCACCGGGTCCAGCATGATGACCGAGGCGTTGCCGGGCCGGAAGAAGGCGCGCAGGCCATCCGGCAGCCGGCGCTCCATCGGACTCTGATCGACGTAGAACGTCGCGTCGCCCCAACCGATCAGGACCCAGTCTCCCGGGGCCAGACCGCGCACGGCTCCGGCCAGCGGACCTGGACCCGCCTCAAGGGCCCGGCGCGGCACCGCCAGATCGGTGTGAAAGCCGTTGTCCAGCAGATGAACCTCGACCCCCGCCTCGTCGGCACGGGCCGGCCACAGGTCAGGATTGCCCGGCGCGGTCCATGTCCATACCCCCGCAAGGATCGCCAGCAGGGCGACGGCCAGAAAACGCGTCAGGCCCCATGAGCGACGACCGCCGCTCATCTCTGACGGAAACTCCAGACGCCGCACAGCGCGCCCGGCGGCGCATCCGGTCCCACGACCGTCCGGGCCCGGAACACCATCATATCCACCTGGTCCCGGCGATGCAGCAGGGCGACCACGCCGGGGATGTCGCCGCACGGTGCAAAGGCGGCGACAGGCCGGTTGCGCGCCGCGGGCACGATGCGGCGCAGCTCGATCTGGGCATCCGCCGGAACGTTCCATCGGTCGGCGAAGGTCTGACCCGCAACGAAGGCCTCTCGTGCCGAGGCGATGCGAAGGGGTTGCGTGCGGAAGGCGGCACCCGTGTCGAACCGCAGCTCGGCACCGGTGAAGACGACGGCACCGGTCGCGCTCCGGGTCGCCTCATCGGCCGCGCCGAACTCACCGGTCAGGACCCCGTCGCCCGGATCAGCCGTCCGGGGGTCCGCGACGACCGCCGTCTTCAGGCCTGACAGGCCGCCGGCCGTCCCGGACGGCAACCGGCCCGCCCAGGCGGCGATACGGCCCGCGGCCGGCGCGGCCTCATCGCGCAGGGCGCGCCACGCCTCGACCGCCTGGCGGTTCTCGACAGCCAGCAGGAACAGCACCAGACACAGGAAGGCCAGCCCGCCTGCGAGGCGTTTCAGTCCGGTCTGTCGAGGCAGGGTGGCGGCGGGCATCGCCGCAACCTTAGCGAGGCGGGGCGAAGAGGTGAACGCCTATCGCGCGACAGGCGCGTTCGGTTCGTCCGAGACGCCGGCGGCCGGCGGAACCGTCCATTCGCCGCGCCAGTCGTAGGCCAGCGTCACACAATGCCGATAGGTGCCGTCCGACCACCGCCCCACGGCGTGGACAGTCAGCGGCCGGGCCAGCCTGACGCGCCCCAGGACCATCCAGGCCTCGTCCGAGCCGGGGCAGAGCGCTCGCCCCAGCGCCCGGCCACCGCCCCCAGGGGCGATCGCATAGACGGCGGTTTCCGGGGATCCGGCCGGAAGGGCGCGCCTTACGGCGTCAGGACCGCCGCGGCGGACCTCGGCCGACCCACCCCGGGAGAACGACAGGATCCGGCGCACGCTGATGGCACCGAACAACCCGCGCTCGGCCTCCAGGGTGATGCTTCGGGTCAGGGCCTCGGTGATCCGGTCGGAGGCGTTGTAGGCGAGATAGCGCGTCTCGGCCGAGGCTGGACCAGCCATGGCAGACACGGTCAGGAGGGCGATCAGGAAACGGCGCATGCGATCTGATCTCCGACAGGTAAGGCGAAAAGGCGGCGCTCACTGCTCTCCCTCCCCCTTGTGGGGAGGGTGGTCGCGCAGCGACCGGGTGGGGAACGACTGACGCACCCCACCCTGTCGTCGTTTCACGCCGACATCCCTCCCCATGAAGGAGAGGGAGAAGCCTAGTCGAGCGTGCGCTTGATCTCTTCGACCGTGAAGCACTCGATGTAGTCGCCGGCCTTGATGTCCTGGAAGCCCTGGAAATGCATGCCGCACTCCTGGCCCGACGGGACCTCGTTGACCTCGTCCTTGAAGCGTTTGAGCGTCGTGAGCGTGCCCAGCTCCAGAACCACCACGTCGTCGCGGATGATCCGAACCTTGGCGCCCTTGCGGACCACGCCTTCGGACACCCGGCAACCGGCGATCTTGCCGGTCTTGGAGATGTCGAAGACCTGCAGCACGGCGGCGTTGCCGAGGAAGGTTTCGCGTTGCAGCGGGGCCAGCATGCCGGACAGCACGCCCTTCATGTCGTCGAGCAGGTCGTAGATGATCGCATAGTAGCGGATCTCGACGCCTTCGCGCTCGGCCAGGTCGCGGGCCTGTTTCGAGGCACGGACGTTGAAGCCGAGGATCGGCGCGCCGGCCGACTTGGCCAGCTGGACGTCGCTCTCGGTGATGCCGCCGGCGCCCGAATAGACGGTGCGCGCGCGGACCTCCTCGTTGCCCATCTTCTCGAGCGAGCCGACGATGGCCTCGGCCGAGCCCTGGACGTCGGCCTTGATGAGGACCGGCAGTTCCGAGACCTTCTTGGACTGCAGCTTGGACATCATGTCGACCAGGCTGACCTGGTTGATGCCGCCCGTGGCCTTCTCGCGCTTCACCCGGTCGCGGTATTCGGTCAGCTCGCGGGCGCGGGCCTCGGATTCCACGACGGCGAGAGGTTCGCCGGGGCTGGGAGCCTCGTTCAGGCCGAGGATCTCGACCGGAACCGACGGACCGGCCTCGGTCAGTTGCTCGTTGCGTTCGTTGAGCAGGGCGCGGACCTTGCCCCAGGCCGAGCCGGCCACGACGATGTCGCCGCGACGCAGGGTGCCGCGCTTGACCAGGACGGTGGCGACGGGACCGCGGCCCTTGTCCAGCTTGGCCTCGATGACCACGCCTTCCGAGGAGCGTTCCGGATCGGCCTTCAGGTCCATCATCTCGGCCTGCACCAGGATGGCGTCGATCAGGCCCTCCAGATTGGTGCGGTTCTTGGCCGACACCTCGATGATCTGGGTGTCGCCACCCAGGCTTTCGGCGATGACTTCGTACTGCAGCAGTTCGTTGACGACCTTGAGCGGATTGGCGTCCGGCTTGTCGATCTTGTTGACCGCCACGATGATCGGGGCCCCGGCCGCCTTGGCGTGCTGGATGGCCTCGATGGTCTGGGGCATGACGCCGTCGTCGGCGGCCACGACCAGAACCACGATGTCCGTCACATTGGCACCGCGTGCGCGCATCGCCGAGAAGGCCGCGTGGCCGGGCGTGTCCAGGAAGGTGACGCGGTCGTCGCTCGGCAGGCGAACCTGATAGGCGCCGATATGCTGGGTGATGCCGCCGGCCTCGCCCGAAGCGACATCGGTGGTGCGCAGGGCGTCCAGCAGGCTGGTCTTGCCGTGGTCGACGTGGCCCATGATGGCCACGACCGGCGCGCGCGGCGTGGTCGCCTCGTCGTCGATCGCGTCCGACAGGAAGCCCGTCTCGACGTCGGATTCCGAGACGCGGCGAACGGTCATGCCGAATTCGTCGGCCACCAGTTCGGCGGTGTCGGTGTCGATCACGTCGGTGATCTTCATCATCAGGCCCTGACGCATCAGGAATTTGACGATGTCGACGCCGCGCACGGCCATCCGGTTGGACAGTTCCTGCACGGTGATGATGTCGGGAATGACGACTTCACGCGCGGTCTTGGGCGCGTCGGTCGAGCCGCCCTTGCGCTTTTCCTTCTCGCGTTCGCGGGCGCGGCGGACCGAGGCCAGCGAGCGCATCCGCTCGGCGGTGTCGCCGTCGCCGGCGACCGACTGGATGGTCAGACGGCCTTCGCGGCGCTTGGGCTCGCCGCGGGTGCGGCTGACGGCCTTGCCGGCGTCCGAGAAACGCTTGTCGCGGTCATCCTCGGGCTTGAGCGGGCGGGCGAAGCCGCCGCCGGGCGCGCGGCTGGGGCGGGCGACCTCGGCCTGGGCCGGCGGCGCGTTCGGGGTCGGGCGGCCGCCGGGGCCGGTGCGCGGACCCGGACGGGCGGCACCGGGTGCCGGACGCGGGGTCAGGGCCGAATAGCGGACGGGTTCGGCCGGACGACCGGCGGGACCCGACGGACGGGCCGGAGCGGGCCGGTCTGAATAGGCGCGTTCACCGCCGCCCATGGCTTCTTCACGGGCCGAACGGCCTCCGAAGGCCGGACCGGCGGGGGCGCGCGACGGATTGGGGGCCTTGGGCACGCGCTGGCCGAAGTCGACCACCGGACGCGCCGGCGGGGCCGGACGGGCCGGCGCGGCGGGCGCGGGCGTCGGCGCGGCGCGGCAGCGGGCTGACCGGGCTCGGGTGCCGCGACCGGAGCGACCGGAGCTGGAACGAGCGTTCGGCGCGACCGCGGCCGGAGCGCGCTTCGTCGGGATCGGCGGCGGCGCGGCGGCCGTCAGCTTGCGCGGCCTCGGCGCGGGCGGCCTCGGCGGCGGCGCGGGCGGCGGCGGCTTCGGCCTGGGCCTCGTTCGCCGCCCGGGCGGTGGCGGCGGCCTGTTCATGAGCGGCCTGGTCGCGGCGCGCCTGTTCGGCGGCGGCGGTCTCGGCGCGCTGGGCCTGGGCCCTGGTCGCCAGTTCGATGGCGCGGCGGCGGGCTTCCTGTTCCTCGTTCGACAGGCGGCCGCCGACGGGGCCCGCCGGCGCGGCCGGGCGCGGGGCCTGGGGCGCAGGCGCGTCGGTGCGCGGACGCGCGGCGACGTCAAAACCTTGCGGGCGCTGGTGTCCGGGTACGGCACCGGCACGGCGCTTGGTCTCGACCACCACGGTCTTGGTGCGGCCGTGGCTGAAGCTCTGGCGCACGGTACCGGTCGAAACCGATCCCGCCTGCCGGGGCTTGAGGCTCAGCGGCGCGCGCGGACCCGTCGTGGACGGAGTTCCGGTCGGAGCCTGCGGTGCGCCGTCGTTGGTCTTGTCGTTCTCGTCAGTCATCCGGTCGCTTTACTCGGGACAGCGGGTGATCCGCCGTCGTCTCGTTCAAACACAAAAAGCCGCGCGTCGCCCTGCCCCCAGATCAGGAAGCAGAACCCCGCCCGTCCAAAACCTTGTTCGGCATCTCAGCCGGCTCTCCGCCCCACTCCGGGGGCAGAAGCGGTCGAAATCCCGCCAGTCGTTCGACCTCTATGGTCCAGCGATCGGCCCGCCCGCCCTGAAGCAGGACGGCGTGTATCGCATTTTCCAGCCCAAGGGCCAAACTCAAATCGTCCGCCGTGAAGACGCCGCAGACTTTCGGCGGCGGCGCCATGTGTTTCGCCAGCGAAAGCAGCTTGCCGCGACCGTCGGCGGAACCGTCCGCCGCCTCGATGATCCAGGCGGTCTTGCCCGACCGGACATTGGCCAGGGATTTCTCGAAACCCGAGATAAGCACGCCCTCGCGCCGGGCAAGGCCCAGCTGGTCCAGACAGCGGCGCACCAGCAGGGCCTCAACCGTGTCCGCCAGGTCCGCGGCAGGCTTCATCGGGGCCTTGGCCGCGCGCGAGAACAGGTTCTTCTTCACCGCCGCCTCGATGGAGGCGCGATCCGCCGCCACCCACAGACCGCGTCCCGGCAGCTTGCGCGCCAGGTCGGGGGCCACCGAACCGTCCGGAGCGGCGACGAAGCGGATCAGGCGAGATTCGTCCATGACCTGGTGGGTGACCAGGTCGCGTCGCTCTCTATCGATCGTCGCTTCGCGCAGACTCATGAACGATCCGGTCTCCCATCACGCGTCGGGGGTTTGTTCGGGGTCCCCGGCGAGGACCTCCGCATCATCACCGCCGTCGTCATCGGCGGCGACCGTTTCAGCCCCGGCACCTTCCGGTGCGGCGGCAAAGACGGCTTCGGCGTCGTATTCACCCTCGGGCAGCTCTTCCTCGTACTCAGGCTCCGGCGGCTGGGGCAGTTCCGAAGCGTCGATCCAGCCGGCGGCGACACGCGCCTGGAGGATCAGCATTTCGGCGTCTTCCTGGGCCAGGTTGAAGCTTTCCAGAACGCCCGGGACCTTGGTCCGTTCACCGTTCTTCACCTCATAGCCGCCGCGGATCTCGTCGGTGGCCAGATCGGCCAGGTCCTCGACGGTCTTCACCCCGCCCTCGCCGAGGGCGACGGCGATGGCACCGGTCACGCCCGGCACGGCCATGACGCCGTCCTCGACGCCCAGCTCGACGCGCTTGGCATCCAGGATCGCCGCCTGGCGATCAAGGAAGTCGCGGGCACGGGCCTGCAGTTCCTCGGCCGTGTCCTCGTCAAAGCCCTCGATGTCCGAGATTTCGTACGGCTCGACGAAGGCCAGATCCTCGACCGTGGCAAAGCCTTCGGTGACCAGCAGCTGGGCGATGACCTCGTCCACGTCCAGGGCTTCCTGGAACAGGGAGGTGCGCTCGCTGAACTCGCGCTGGCGGCGCTCGGAGTCCTGGCTCTCGGTGATGATGTCGATCTGCCAGCCGGTCAGCTGGCTGGCCAGACGGACGTTCTGGCCGCGACGGCCGATGGCCAGCGACAGCTGCTCGTCCGGCACCACCACTTCAACGCGGTCGGCCTCTTCGTCGAGAACCACCTTGGACACCTCGGCCGGGGCCAGGGCGTTGACGATGAAGGTCGGCTCGTCGGCGTTCCACTGGATGATGTCGATCTTCTCGCCCTGCAGTTCGGCGACGACCGCCTGGACCCGCGAGCCGCGCATGCCGACGCAGGCGCCGACCGGATCGATGGAGGAGTCGTTGGACAGCACGGCCATCTTGGCGCGCGAGCCGGCGTCGCGGGCGGCGGCGCGGATCTCGATCACGCCGTCGTAGACCTCGGGCACTTCCTGGGCGAACAGCTTGGCCATGAAGCCGGGGTGCGAGCGCGACAGCATGACCTGCGGGCCCTTGGCCTCGGCGCGGACGTCATAGATGTAGGTGCGGATCCGGTCGCCGATGTTGAACACCTCGCGCGGGATCGAGTCGTTGCGGCGCATGATGCCCTCGCCCCGGCCCAGATCGACGACGGTGTTGCCGTATTCGACGCGCTTGACGGTGCCGTTGACGATCTCGCCGACGCGGTCCTTGAACTCTTCGTACTGGTTGGCGCGCTCGGCGTCGCGAACCTTGCCCATGACGACCTGGCGGGCCATCTGGGTCTGCACCCGGCCGAACTCGAACGGCGGCAGGTTCTCGACATATTCCTTGCCGACCACGGCTTCCGGATCACGCTTGGACGCGTCGGTCAGGCGGACCATGGCCGAGTCATTGAACTCTTCCAGCTCGTCTTCCGGCTGCCAGTCGTCGGCCACGATGGTGACGTGACGGGTCAGGGCCAGTTCGCCGGACTTGACGTCGATCTTGGCGCGGATGTCGTGATGGGCCCCATAGCGCGACTTGGCGCCCTTCTGGATCGCCTCCTCGATCGCCTCGACGACGATCTCCTTGTCGATATTCTTCTCGCGCGCGACCGCATCGGCGATCGTCAGCAGTTCAAGTCGGTTCGCGGAAACGCCAGCGACAGCCATGGTCTAGTCCTCGGTCTCGGTGTTGTCGTTACGGGCGGCGCGCTTCTCGGCGCCCGCCTTCATCAGTTCGTCGGTCAGCACCAGTTTGGCGTCGACCAGCCAGTCGAAGGGAATGAGGGCGGTGTCCTCCTCCCCTTCCAGATCCATGGCGATGTTCTCGCCGTCCGTGCCCGCGATCACGCCCTTGAAGCGTTTGCGGCCCTCGATCATGCGGTCGCTTTCCAGACGCGCCTCATAGCCCTCGAACAGGTCGAAGTCCGACAGGCGGGTCAGGGGGCGGTCGACGCCCGGCGACGACACCTCCAGCAGATATTCGCCGTTGATCGGATCGGCGGCGTCGAACACCTCCGACACGGCACGGCTCAGGCGGGCGCATTCCTCGACGGCGATGTCGTGGTCGCTGGGCCGTTCGGCCATGATCTGCAGGCGGCGGCGCAGGGTACCGCCCATCAGCCGCACGCGCACGATATCGAGCCCCAGGCTCTCGGCCACGGGTTCGATCAGCTCCAGCAGAGCGCGGTCTTCAGCGGTCTTGGCCTTCAAAGGGCTTGGTCCAAACAAAAAGCGGCGGGCCCGACGGCCGCCGCTTCAAACGGCGCCGTTAGGACGCCGGTCTAACGATGTGGGAGGGCGTATAGGCCAAAGTCGGCGGGGTGGGAAGTCCTTCCCGGCGACGGCCTCGCCAATCGGCCGGAGCGAGCCGGTCTCAGATCAGCGCCAGCTGCCCCAGGAAGTCGCGCTTGCCCAGCGGCACGCCGAGGTGCCGCAGGATGGCGTAGGCCATCGCCAGGTGAAAATGGAAATTCGGCAGGGCGAAGCTGGTCAGATAGCCCTCGCCCTCGAAATTGAGCTCGACGCCGGGGAAGCGCAGCTCGATCCGGCGGGTCTCGCCACCGGCGAAGGCCGCGGCTTCCGCGCCCTCGATGAAGGCGATCGACAGGGCGACGGTCGCCTTGAGCTCGGCCAGGCTGGCTTCCGCGTCATCGGTCTTCGGCCACGGCTGGTCGGTCAGTCGGGCGATGCAGCTGCGGGCCGAGAAACTGGCCATGCGGACCTGGTCAGGAAAGGGCCGCATGTCCGGGGCCAGACGCGCCTCCATCACCACGGCCTCGTCCAGACCGGCCTCGACGGCGCGATCGATCAGCCCGGACAGGACGTTCAGGCCGCGCAGGAACATGGAGGTCGAAAGCGTGTCGACGGCGAGGCTCATGGGTCGGTCCTGTTCAGGTATGGACCCGCTTGTGACGCCATTTGCAGCGGAAGGCGAGAGCCGTGGGCCGGCGCTCAGGTGCCGTGCTCGGCCCACATCCAGGTCGCCAGCAGGGCGGCCATGACCAGGTCGAGCAGGACCGTCATCCCGGCCATGCCCTTGAGGAACCGGCCGCGTCTGGCGATTAGCTGGCCCATGTAGAAGACCTTGCTGATCAGGGCGACGCCGATGGCGAGGGTCCGGGTCTCCGGGTGGAAGGCGGCCCACAGCAGCATGCCGCCGGTCAGGGCGATCAGCAGGCCCCAGCCCCGCACCGCGACATCGGCCATCGGGCCGTCGACGGTCTCACCAAAGAGCGAGCGCGCGGCCCGGCGCGGCATGAGGGTGAACTGCAGCATGGACGCCGTCAGCAGGCCGCAGACCACCAGAATGGCCTGAATATTGTCGACCACCCAGGTCATGGCGCGTCCCCCGCTCAAAGCGTGGCCGTATCCTGTATCGGACGATCCCGGCCGTCAAACACGCCTGAAGTCCAGGAAGATCGGCAGGGTGTCGCCCGGCGTCTTCTCTTCATGGCGTAAGCTGCCCTTGGCCCGTCAGCTTCCCGCCGGGCAGAAGGCGTCGAACAGCGTGGCGAGGAAGCCTCTCACCTTGTCGCGCTCCCACCAATCGCGCGGCTCCGCCGTGGACCATCCGGTCAGTCCGGCCTCGCTTGCGCTGGCGCTCAGCAACACCCGAAGCCGCCGTCCCGCGCAGTCGTATTCGGACAGGTCGTAGCTCCCGATGAATCCCGCTGACGCCCGAGCTGGATAAAGAGACGCCACCCAGACCAGACGGCCAGTATCCGATGCCGGCGCATAGTCCTGGGAATATGCGGTGCGTCCGAAGTCTTCTCCGTGTGTCCGCCAACTGGCGCGCACCTCGGCCGGTGTTGCGGGAAGCGCCGCGGGCAGGTCCGAAAGCCGTCCTGCGAGACTGTCCGCGATGACAACGCGCTGGACCTCGCCCGCCAGCACGCCCTGCGGAGCACGGCGGCCGTCCTTCCAGCAGCGCATCAGACTACCATCGGCGCGCACCACGCATTCCAGTCCACCCCAGGCCTGCACGCTTTGGTCGGTTGGCGCGGCGGGAACGGTCGCCGGGACCATGGTCGGCGGGGGCACGATGATGGGAGGAGGCGGAGGGCCGGATGTGCGGGCCTGGTAGTCGGCCTCGCGCTCCAGCAAGACTGGAAAATGAATGCGGCCGGAAACGATCTCGGTCGGCCGACGCGCCACGCTCTGACTCGCCGCCTGAAGTGCGGGCGCATCAAACGAACGGTCCTCTGAAAGGCGCGAGATGATTTCACAGCGCTCAAGCGCACCGGCCCCCACGACGGTGCAGGCGATTCGCACCTGGACAACCTGACCAACGCCGTTGTCCTGTCCGACAGCCGCGCTCGCAAAAAATGCCGAGGCCAAGGCCGTCAAACACGCTGTTGACCCTTTCATGGAACCCCTCCCGATCAAGTCCCAAACTAGCTGGGTGGCGGCGCTAGTCTACCCGCAGGAATTCCAGGAAGATCGGCGGCGTGTCGCCCAGTTTCTTCTCTTCATAACGGGTGACCACGTGGTCGGCGGGGGCCTTGAACCCGTCATCGGACGGGTCGACCTGCCGGACCAGGCCGGGCGTGCGCTCGAACTTCTCGAGTGCCCATTCGGCATAGTCCTTCCAGTCGGTCACGAACCGCAGACGTCCGCCCGGCTTGAGCAGGCGCGCGATCTCCGCCGCCGTTTCGTCCTGGATCAGTCGACGCTTGTTGTGCCGCGCCTTGTGCCAGGGGTCGGGGAACAGGATCATGACCCGGTCCAGCGAGGCGTCCGGCAGGGCCGTCATCACGTCGCGCGCGTCGTCGGCGTGCAGGCGGATGTTCTTCAGCCCGCCCTCCTCGATATGGCGCAGGGCCGAGGCGACGCCGTTCAGGAAGGGCTCGCAGCCGATCATCAGGGTGTCGGGATGGCGCGCCGCCTGGGCCGCCAGATGCTCGCCGCCGCCGAAGCCGATCTCCAGCCAGACAGCCTTCGCCTCCGGCATCAGGGCGTGCGGATCGATCGGCCCGGCCTTCGGATCGGGCACGGTGATGGACGGCAGCAGGGTGTCGAACAGGGCCGCCTGGCGCGGCTTGATGGCGCGCGACTTGATGCGGCCGAACGAGCGGAGCGGGCGGTGGGCAAGGTCGTCGGAAGGGGACATGGCCGGCGCTATAGCCCGGTCGCCCCGCCGGAGCGAGGGATCAGGCAACAGGCAGCAGAAGCGGCCGACCTGTTGCCTGTTGCCTGACCGCGGTTGCCTTAGGCCAGCGCCTTCAGCTGATCGACCAGATCGGTCTTCTCCCAGCTGAAGCCGCCGTCCGCGTCCGGCGCGCGGCCGAAATGGCCATAGGCGGCGGTGCGGGCGTAGATCGGCCTGTTCAGGCCCAGGTGCTCGCGGATCGCGCGCGGCGTGGCCCCGCCGATCAGGCCCAGGATCCTGTCCTCGAGCACCGCCTCGGTGATCGCGCCCTTGCCGGTGCCGTGCAGGTCCACGTGGATCGACTGGGGCTTGGCCACGCCGATGGCATAGCTGATCTGGATGGTGCAGCGGTCGGCCAGACCGGCGGCGACGACATTCTTGGCCAGGTAGCGGCAGGCATAGGCGGCCGAGCGGTCGACCTTGGTCGGATCCTTGCCCGAAAAGGCCCCGCCGCCGTGCGGGGCCGCGCCGCCGTAGGTGTCGACGATGATCTTGCGGCCGGTCACGCCCGCGTCGCCGTCCGGTCCGCCGATCTCGAAGATGCCGGTCGGGTTGATGTGCCAGACGGTGTTCTCGTCGGTGAACCCTTCCGGCAGCACGGCGAGGATGTGCGGCTTGACGATGTCGGCGACGTCGGCGGACGACAGGCCGGCGGCGTGCTGGGTCGAGAGCACGATCGAGGTGGCGCGCACGGGCTTGCCGTCCTCATAGTGGATCGTGACCTGGCTCTTGGCGTCCGGCTCCAGTCGCCTGTCGCCGGCATGGCGAACCTCGGCGAGGCGCTTCAGGATGTTGTGGCTGTACTGCAGCGTCGCCGGCATCAGCTCGGGCGTCTCGTTCGAGGCATAGCCGAACATGATGCCCTGGTCGCCGGCGCCCTCGTCCTTGTTACCGGCCGCATCCACGCCGACGGCGATATTGATCGACTGGCCGTGCAGACGGTTGATGAACTCGAACGTCTCCCAGTGGAACCCGGCCTGCTCATACCCGATGTCCTTGACCGCAGCGCGCACCGCGGCCTCGATCTCGGCTTCAATGCCCGGCTCCCAGGTATCTTGGCGGGCGTTCCAGATGCCCTGGCCGCGGATCTCGCCGGCCAGAACGACCAGATTGGTCGTCGTCAGCGTCTCGCAGGCGACCCGCGCATAGGGGTCCTTGGTCAGGAACAGGTCCACAACGGTGTCGGAGATGCGGTCTGCGACCTTGTCGGGATGGCCTTCGGAGACGCTTTCAGACGTGAACAGGAACGACGAACGGGACAAGGCGAAACTCCGGCGGCAGGGGTCGCCGGCAGACATATAAGGATATGTTTATATGTTCAAGGCGGTCAGCCGTGTTTGCGGGATGGGGTTTCCGGCGGACTGCCTAGCGCTCGTCTGGAAGCCGTCGTCGCCAGGACGCCTGCGCGCTGACCGGTGCCTCTCCGGCAAGCCAACACTCGGCGACCCCCAGAAACAGGATGGTGAAGGTCAGCAGTCCAAGGCCGACGCGAGCGGACATGGCGGCACGCCAGTCCATTCCCGGAACAACGACCGTCGACACATGAACCATGACGGTCAGCACCATCACGCCGGTCATGGCGAAAAGCCACCATCGGTCGCGCCGGAACGCCATCCATCCGAACAGGAGGGTCAGTCCGAGGTCAAAGATCGCGTCGATCGGAAAAAAACCGCCCCGCTGGAGGTCCGATCCCGGAATCGTCGACACAAACGCGATCAGGAGAGCCGCCGCTGCCAGACGCTCGGGGTGGCCGCCCTGAAGCCATGCCAGCGGCAGGCTGAGCAGGGCCAGCCCAAGAAGAGCTTGTTGAAAGACCGTGATCTGGGAACCTCCGATTCAGCCGGATCAACCCGGCTGTTGGGCCCGCGGGGATGTATTGTCGTGAATCACGGCAGCCTGGCTGGTGTAGGCGACGACCATGTCGGCGACGGCCTTCATCATGACGGCGGTCAGGACGACCGACAGCACGATGATCAGGATACGAAAGCCTAGGCCTCTTGGCGGCGGCCGGTAGCCGAGCCGCCACTCTGGGCGCCCACCTGGGCCATCACCCAGCCCGCGCTCAGCACCTGTTGCAGCAGCTCCCGCGGGCTCGCCCGCTCCGCGTCGTCCGCCAGTCCCCGCATCAGGTGCGCCCGCACCGGATCCCCGGGTCCCAGGGGGCTGAACCCCTCCAGTGCCGCTTCCAGATCGTCCCACGTCCAGTGGGGAAGGGTCTTGGTCTGTGATGACATCGCCGGACTCCGTCTCTACGGGCCCAGAGACACCGAAGGACTCCCGCCCCGCCATGGGGTCTTTCGTAGCCTCTGGTACGTTTCGTTCCAGAATTGCCAGCGCCGCCTTGCGCCGGTTCACGCCCAGACGGCGGCATCCCTCATGCACATGTTTCTTGACCGTGGCCTCAGCCAGCCCCAGGCGGACGGCGATTTCCTTGTCCGTCAGGAACGCCGTCAGCCGTAGGCACTCTTCCTGGCGCGCGCTGGGCTCCTGGGACATGACCACTCCGATACTGTCGTCTAGCTAGGATGTTCCGGACGATGCGTCCAGATCACCCTGCGCGCCATGACGGTAAGGAGTGGTGCCGCTTAGGTGACTCGAACACCTGACCCCCGCATTACGAATGCGATGCTCTACCAGCTGAGCTAAAGCGGCCTCGGCGCGATGGACGACATGGTCCCGCGCGAGAGGGGCTCTTTATACGCGGTGCGCGGGCTTGCCAAGCGCCTCGAGCAGGGCGGATTCGTCCGGCGAGGCCGCGACGCGGATTTCGAGCCCCGAACCGTCGCCGAGGGCCCCGGCCACGGCGGCTGACAGCACGACGGCGATCTGCCCCGCGAACGGTCCGCGCGACCGCAGGGCCAGCGCCGCCCGGGCGGAATGAACGAGGACGGCGTCAAACACCCCGGGCGCCGCCGCACCCGTGTCGAGGGTTTCATAGACCGGCACGGCCCGGACCCGGATCGCCGGAGCGGCCAGCAACGCCAGGTCCCCGGCCGGCTCCCGCGCGCCGGGCACCAGCAGCCAGCCGTCCCGCGGTGCCTCGGCGATCAGCAGCGCCGCCAGATCGGCCAGGGCCCCGCCGGCGGACCGGACCGCGCGGAACCCCTGGCCCCGCGCGGCCTCGGCCGTGGCCTCTCCGACGGTGAAGACCGGCAGATCCCGCGCGGGGCTCAGCGCGGCGAAGGCGGCGACCCCGTTCTGGCTGGTGAAGGCGAGGGCCGACACCCCGTCGAGGTCCGGCGGGGCCGTCCCGATCGGGCGGACCGCCAGCAGGGGCACGACGACAGGATCGAAATTCAGGGCCGTCAGCCGGTCGGCGGTGCGCGCGGCGCCCGGCTCGGCGCGGGTGATCCAGATGCGGCGCAGCGGCGTCAGGAGGTGACCATCTGATCGCCGGCGGCCTCACGGACCGCCTCGCCGAGGGTCAGGCCCAGGGTCCGGGCCTGCGTCATCGCGTCGGCTGCGTGGATGTCGCCCATCTCGGCCGAGCGCCGCCAGCGGGCCGAGCCGTCGGGGGCCAGGATTTCGGTGGTCAGTCGCAGCCGGCCGTCGGCAGCCTCGGCATGCGCCCCGATGGCCGTGCGGCATGAGCCCTCGAGCGCCGTCATCGCGCCGCGCTCCGCCGCCACCGCCAGGGCGGTGAGCGGATCGTTCAGCGCCGCGACCCAGGCGGCGCCCGTATCCGCCTCGCGGGTCTGCAGGGCCAGGGCCCCCTGGCCCGGAGCCGGCAGGAAGGCGTCCAGCGACAGCCGTTCGCGGATCACGCTCTCGAAGCCCAGCCGGTTCAGACCGGACACGGCCAGCATGATGGCGTCGAACTCGCCCTCGGCCGCGCGGCGCAGGCGGGTGTCGACATTGCCGCGCAGCATCTCGATGACCAGGTCGGGCCGCAGGGCCAGCGCCTGGGCCTGCCGCCGCAGCGAGGCCGTGCCCAGCCGCGCGCCGACGGGCAGGTCGGCGAACGAGGCGAAGCGTTCGCTGATGAAGGCGTCGCGGGCATCCTCGCGCGGCGGCACGGCGGCGATACACAGGCCGTGCGGCTGCTCGGCCGGGACGTCCTTCATCGAATGCACGGCCACATCGACGCGACCGTCGATCAGGGCCTCCTCGATCTCCTTGGTGAACAGGGCCTTGCCGCCGATCTCCATCAGCCGCACGTCCTGGACCCGGTCGCCCGTGGTGACGATCTCGACCAGCGGCACGGCCTCGGCCAGGTCAGCGTCGGCCACGCCCAGGGCCCGGCCGATGGCGCGCTGCATCATGCCCGACTGGGTCATGGCGAGTTTGGAGCGGCGGGTGCCGATGCGGACGAGGTGAGACATGAGAGTCGTTGCGCCGGGTGAGAGGGGTCGCTACCTCGACCCGATGGACAGGCCTGCCGATTATAGCAGCGAACGGAACCGGGCAACCGACGCCCCCCCGGGCGTCCCGTCCCTGACGGTGCTCGGCATTGAGACCAGCTGCGACGAGACCGCCGCCTCGGTGGTGCGCCTGTCGGGCGATGGAGAGGCCACCGTCCTCTCGTCGGTGGTGCACAGCCAGGTCGACGATCATGCCGCCTATGGCGGCGTCGTCCCGGAAATCGCCGCCCGCAGCCATGTGGAGATGATCGACGGCGTCGTCCGCCGGGCGATGACGGAGGCCGGCCTGTCGTGGGACGCCCTCGATGGCGTCGCCGCCACCGCCGGACCCGGTCTGGTCGGCGGCGTCATGGTGGGACTCAGCTTCGGCAAGGCCGTCGCCCTCGCCCGCGACCTGCCCCTGATCGCCGTGAACCATCTCGAGGGCCATGCCGTATCGGCGCGCCTGGGGGCCCGGGTCGCCTATCCCTTCCTGCTGCTGCTGGTCTCGGGCGGTCATTGCCAGCTGCTGGAGGTGCGCGGCATCGGCGACATGAGCCGGCTGGGCACGACCATCGACGACGCGGCCGGCGAGGCCTTCGACAAGATCGCCAAGGCCCTCGGGCTCGGCTATCCGGGCGGGCCGGCCCTGGAGGCGCTGGCCGCCACAGGGAAGGGTGCGCGCATCGAGCTGCCGCGCGCCTTGCTGGGCCGCAAGGACTGCGACTTCTCCTTCTCCGGCCTGAAGACGGCCGCCTCGCGTCTGGCCCAGGCCTGCGAGACGGATCAGGACCGCGCCGACCTCGCCGCCGCCGTCCAGACCGCCATCGCCCGCCAGCTCAGCGAGCGATCGGATCGTGCGCTGAAGGCCTGGGTCGAGCGCCACGAGGGCGCCCTCGAACAGCCGGGCCCCGCGGGCGAGACGGCAGGACAACAAAGACTCTTCGTCGTCGCCGGCGGGGTGGCCGCGAACCGCACCGTCCGGGCCACGCTGGAGGCGACGGCCGCCGCCAACGGCTTCGCCTTCCTGGCACCGCCCATGGCCTACTGCACCGACAATGCGGCGATGATCGCCCTGGCCGGCGCCGAGCGCTTGCAGAAGGGCCTGACCTCCGACATCGATACCGCCGCCCGGCCGCGCTGGCCGCTGGACGAACAGAGTGCGCTCGCCGACCCGGTTCATCCGCCGGGCCGCAAGGGCGCCAAGGCCTGAGGAAGACCATGCAATTCAAGACAGCGGGCGTGATCGGTGCCGGGGCCTGGGGCACGGCCCTGGCCCAGGTCGCGGCTCGGGCCGGACTGGATGTCCGCCTCCAGGCGCGCGAGCCCGAGGTGGTCGACAGCATCCGCGAGCACCGGGTCAACGAGGCCTTCCTGCCCGGGATCACCCTCGACGACCGGGTCTCGGTGACGGCCGATCTGGCCGACCTCGGATCCTGTGATGTCATTCTGGCCGTGCCCCCGGCCCAGCACATGCGGTCCACCCTCGCGGCCTTCGCCGCGCATCACCGGGCCGGCGTCCCGGTGATCCTGTGTTCAAAGGGGATTGAGCGCGGTTCGCTGAAGCTGATGACCGATGTCCTGGCCGAGACCCTGCCGCAGGCCCCCGCCGCGGTGCTGTCAGGCCCCAGTTTCGCCGGCGAGGTGGCGCGCGGCCTGCCCAGCGCCGTCACCCTCGCCTGCGCCGACGCGGCGCTGGGTGAAGAGCTGATGTGGACCCTCTGCGCACCGGGCTTCCGGCCCTATCTGGCCACCGACCTGATCGGGGCCGAGGTCGGCGGGGCGATCAAGAACGTTCTGGCCATCGCCTGCGGCATGGCCGAAGGCCGGGGCCTGGGCCGCAGCGCCCACGCCGCCCTGATCACCCGCGGTTTCGCCGAAATGACCCGTATGGGCGTCGCCCTGGGCGGTCAGGCCGAGACCGTCGCCGGCCTGTGCGGCCTCGGCGACCTGGTCCTGACCTGCTCCAGCCCGCAGTCGCGCAACATGAGTCTGGGCCTCGCCCTCGGCCAGGGGCAGACGGTCGAACAGGCGCTGGCCGGCAAGCGGTCGGTCGCCGAGGGCTATGAAAGCGCGCCGGCCGTGCGCGAGCTGGCGGCGAAGGTGGGCGTCGACATGCCGATTTCGCTGGCCGTCGCCGCCCTGCTGAACGGCGAGACGACCGTCGAGGCCGTGATCGACGACCTCCTGTCCCGACCGCTGAAGGTCGAGCGGCATTGAGCGAGACGCCCACTCCACCCGAAAGCCCGCCCGAAAGCCCCCCCGAGCGCGCCCGCGTCTGGACCACGCCCGCGAACGTCGCTCTCTGCGCCGAGGCCGACATCGCCGATCCCGGCTCACGCGGCTTCGTCCTGCAGATCGGCGAGGCCTTTTTCCACGGCTTTGTGGTCCGCAAGGCCGGACAGGTGGCCGGCTATGTCGACCGCTGCCCGCACCAGGGATTTCCGCTGGCCATCGAGCTCGACCATTATCTGGTGCCGGACGGATCGCTGATCCTGTGTGGCTGGCACGGGGCGGTGTTCAAACCGCTGACCGGCGAATGCGTCGGCGGCCCCTGCGCGGGCGCGCGCCTGACGCCATGGCCGGTCACGGTCCGGGACGGTGTCGTCCGGACAGCGTGATCCGGACTGCGTGAAGCCCCCCATCCGTGCATCTCTGCGAGGGCGGGGACCCAGGACCCCCATCTCCTCCCCATCGCAGATGGGGAGGGGGACCCCGAAGGGGTGGAGGGGTCGAAACAGGGAACACGGCTCCGTCGTCAGATCGCGTGCGATCCGCCTGCACCCCTCCACCGCTTCGCGGTCCCCCTCCCCATTCGCTGCGCGAACAGGGAGGAGACACTGCGAGCCATCCGCCGCCAGCCAGACGACCTCGCCCAACTAACCTGCTGTTTTTACGCGTCATAAACCGACCACCAGCGTCATCTCCCAGCCGCATCTACGCCCCGTGCGACACTCTCCCCGTCCCGTCGCACCGGGAGGCTCGCTTGGCCGGCGAACCGAAGCGGCGGCGGGAGCGGAGGGAGCGGGGTCCGTCGGCGCGAGCCGGCGGAGCCGGACCGGACCGGAGACCTCCTGAGGGTCATCCGGCCGGGGTGGAGGGCCGGGGGGGATACCCAGGTCGTTCCAGGGATCGGGATCGTCGCCCGACCTGCCCGCCGGAGGCGCTGCGGTAAGGCCCGAACACGGCCACCCGACGCAAGCTTCCGGAAAACCCGCCGCGCGGAGCGTTCGTCTTTCGCCGAAACGGTATTCTCCAATCTTCTCCGGGCGAGAGCCCGGACGCTCCGCCCACGCCTCCCGCTCCTCTCGACAACCCTCAACCAAGAACTTTACATTACAAAGTGAATGTGCGACCAAGGGACATCAGACGGAGACTGACCCATGACCGAGACCGCCGAAGACCCCGCCGCCGACATCGCCTGGATGCGGCAACTCGCGGAGGAAGGTGCCGACGCCCCCATGCAGGGTGCTTCCATCCTGATGAGCGCCGGCCTGATCTACGGCACCGCCAGTCTGTTCCACTGGGCCCAGATCAGCGGCGTGTTTCCAACCAGCGGCCTGGCGATCGGCATCGGCTGGCTGGCGGCCACCGCCCTGTTTCTGCTCACCCTCGTCGTCGTCATCCCTCGCCTCAAGCGCGGCGGCGGCGTCATGACCGCCAGCAACCGTGCCAGCGGAACCGTCTGGAGTTCGCTGGGCTGGGGTATTTTCGCCCTGTTCCTGTCCATGGCCGCCGTGGGTTGGCGAACGGGAGAGCAGGGAGCCCTGATCGCCCTGTCGCTCTCGTCGTCGGTCATCATGGTCTTCTACGGCATCGGCTGGGCGGTCAGCGCGGCCATGTATCGCAGCCGGAGGCTGTGGGGCCTGGCCATCGCCTCGTTCGCGGCGGCGCCGCTTCTGGCCAGTCTGACCGGACAGGATGAGCAGTACCTCGCCTATGCCGCCGCCCTGTTCCTGCTGATGGCCCTGCCCGGCTTCCTGTTGATGCGTGCAGCGAGGCGCTGAGCGTGGCCGACGATTTCGATATCAACCGCCTCGACGAGGTCATCCACGGTCGCGTCCGTCTCGGGATCATGGCGGTCCTGTCCAGCGTCGACAGTGCCGACTTCAACACCCTGAAGGCGCGACTGCAGACCACGGACGGCAATCTGTCGGTCCATCTGCGCAAGCTGGAGGACGCGGGCTTCGTCGCCGTGACCAAACGGTTCGAGGGCCGAAAGCCCCTGACCGAGGCCTCGATGACCCCGGCCGGACGCAAGGCCTTCGTCGCCTATCTGGACGCCATGCAGGGACTGGTCGGCAGGAGTGGTTAGACGCCCGCGCCTCGGCTAGAAGGCACGGCATGACCGGCCGCATCCTCCGCTTCGACGCCCTCGACAATTTCCGCGACTATGGCGATTACGCCGCGGCGGGCGGTGGCCATATCGCGCCCGGCCGGCTGTTCCGCTCGGCCCACCAGGCCCGGGTCAGCGAGGCCGATCTGGACCGCCTCGGCGCGCTGGGCCTCGGCGTCATCGTCGACCTGCGCCGACCGTCGGAACGCCGGAACCAGCCCTCGAAACGACCCGCCGGCTTCAGCGGCGCGGTGATCGAGAGCGGGCATGACGACGGGGGCGAGGCCCCGCACATCACCTTCCTCAGGACCGCCGACCTGACCCCGGATTCCGGGCGGCGCTTCATGACCGACACCTATCGCCGCCTGCCGTTCGAACCGTCGCATCTGGATCTGTTCAGCCGCTATTTCCAGGCCCTCGGAGAGACCGAAGCTCCGGTCCTGATCCACTGCGCCGCCGGCAAGGACCGGACCGGCATGCTGGCCGCCCTGACGCATCATCTGCTCGGGGTTCACCCGGACGACATGGTGGCGGACTATCTGCTGACCAATACGGCGGTTGATCTGGATCGCCGCGCCCCCGGCATCGCCCGGCAACTGGAGACGATGACGGGCCGCCCGGCCTCGCATGATGCGGTCGTCGCCTTCCTCGGGGTCGAGCCCGCCTATCTGGAAACCGCCCTGACCGAAATCGTCGCCCGCCACGGCTCGGTCGACGCCTATCTCGAACAGGCCCTCGGCGTCGATGCCACCCTGCGCGACCGCATCGGCGCGCGGCTGGCGGCGTGAACGACCGAAGCCGCGAAACCCGCATCCGGCCCTGGCGGGACCCGCTCTCGGTCGCCAACGGCCTGAGACATCGCGAAGGTCCGCTGGCCCTGCTGTCGGACGGCGGCGTCCTGGGGCGCCGGTCCTGGGTCGCCGCCGAACCGGATCACATCCACGTCGGCCCCCTCGCTCCCGACGGCGGTGTTTCGCCGCTCGGCGCGGCCCCCTACGTCACGGGGGTCGTCGGCCTGATCGCCTATGACGCCGGGGCCCGCCCCGCCACCGGGCCGCGGCCGACCGTCTGGCCGGACCTCATGCTGGCCCGCTACCCGGCCATGCTGGCGTTCGATCACCAGGACCGCACCGTGACCGTCATCGGCCGGGGCGACGACCCCGCCTCCGCCCGCGCCGCCGCCGACCGCGCCGACTCCTGGCTGGCGGGGGCACGCGATCCCGTAACACCGTCGGCTCCGGCCGCACGCTTCGAGGCCGAGGCCCCGGCCCGGGCCTATGTCGATGCCGTCACCGACGTCATCGGCCGGATCGGCACCGGCGAGCTGTTTCAGGCCAATATCGCACGGGCCTGGTCCGGCCCGCTGAACCCGGGCGCGGACCCCTTCGACGTCATGCTGCGTCTCGCCGACAGGGCCGCCGCCTACGGCGCCTTCTGGCGTCTCGGCGACCGGGCCGTCGTCTCCAACTCGCCCGAACTGTTCCTGACCTTCGACCCGACCAGCCGACGGATCGAGACCCGGCCGATCAAGGGCACCCGGCCGCGCGATGCCGATCCCCGGCGCGACGCCGCCCTCGCCGCTGAACTTCAGGCCAGCGCCAAGGACCGGGCCGAAAACCTGATGATCGTCGATCTGATGCGCAACGACCTCGCCCGGGTCAGCGAGGCCGGATCGGTGGCGGTGGAACGCCTGTTTGAAATCGAAAGCCTCGCCACCGTCCACCATCTGGTGTCCACGATCTCCGGACGCGCCGCGGACGGTGTGGGGGCAACCGGACTGCTGCAGGCGACCTTCCCTCCCGGCTCGATCACGGGGGCGCCCAAGCATCAGGCCATGAAGGTCATCGCCGCCCATGAACCCCCCCGGGGCCCATGGTGCGGCAGCCTGTTCCATATCGAGGAGGACGGACGGATGACGGCCTCCGTGCTGATCCGGACGGCCGCCTTCGAGCGCTCGGACGAAGGCTGGACCTTCCGCGCCCTGGCCGGGGCCGGCATCGTGGCGGACAGCGAACCCGAAGCGGAACTGGCGGAAACCGACGTCAAGATCCGCGCCCTTCGCGAGGCCCTGATCGACCTCTAGCAGTTCGAGCAGGTCACGCTGTCGACGGTGCGCGGCCGAAGATAGTAGATATGCGAGAAGCGCGTGATCCCCGGCATCAGATAGTCGGCCGGCGAGTCATAGTCATAGGTCGCTTCCGACACGATGATGCTTTCGCCGTTCGCGATCAGGTCAGCGGGCAGAACGATCACCTCATTGACCGCCCGGCTGGCCATACCGTCCCCCCGGCTCCAGACGACCCTCGCCACGCCCACCGTGCGCGTCACGCTGCTGACCCTCTGCTTCAGCGCCGCGGTCGAAAATGGCTTCATGATCAGCCCGCCGATGTCGAAGATATCGTCCAGGTTCGCGGTCGCGACGACCTCTTCCTGGGCCACCAGATCGGCGACCATGGCCGAGACGTGCCCCATCCGCTTCTGGGCCATATACCCCTGGCAGAACTCGGCCATGCCGAAATAGAAGGCGATCAGGATCGGGGCCAGCAGGGCGAACTCGATCGCCGAGAGCCCCCTCTCGTCGCCCGCAAGGCGAGAAAGAAGTCCGCGACGCATCATGCCGGTTCGTTCCGGAACGCCGTCGTGGCCGTCAGAATGGCGTTGCCGTCATTCAGGCGCGACAGTCCCTGGGCCATGAAGGTCGTCAGAAGGGGCTGACGATACCAGACGCGCACCAGAACGAGGTCGCCCGGACTGCCGTTGCTGTAGGTCAGCGCCGCCGTGCTGAACGTCCCGCCCGCCATCGGATCGGGCGGGACGGTGTTGAATTGCGGTATGACCCTGACGTCGACCGTCGACCGCCCGGCGCAGTCCGTACTGAAGATGCTCATCCGCCCGCACAGGGTGGTCTTGAACTGGGCCGCCGTCATGCCCTGGGCGCTGGCCTGGCCCGTCCGGACCAGACGGCCCGTCTCGATGGTAGCGTTCTCAAGAATGGAGTCGGTGACGAAGACCATCCCCAACTCGAGGATGGCGAACATCATCAGGCAGAACGGCAGCGCCACCATGCCGAACTCGACCGCCGCCGATCCGTCACGCGCCACGAGCAGTCGGCGGGCGAAGCCTCGGCGCGGCCCTCGGGAATTTGGCGGGCGATATGGCATGGGGATCGCAGCCGTTACGGTGTCGGCGCTGCCGGGCCGCTGGTGCCGCGCATCGACGGAGAGCAGGACGCCGCGCAGGCCATCTCGGTGGCCTGCCCGCCGCGCCAGACCCGGACCCGACCCGAACCGGCCCCGTCCGTAACAACGACCTCGCTCTGGAACACCGTCCGGCCGATGGCGTCGACAGCCACGATCTCGGTCACACCGTAGCCCTTGCCTGTAATATAGAGGGTGTTGGCGTCGACCACCGTGACATCGGCGATCTGCGGATTGCCGACGATGACCGAGCCGGCCGCGCCGCGCAGCTGTACCCGTGCAGCCTGATCGATCTCGACGCTCAGACGCGCCGACTGGGCAACACCCACGGCCGGTACCGACAGCATGCCGATCGAAGCCAGGACGGCTCCTGTCCGGTTGAGGATCGTGAAGACTGTTGGGCGGGTCATGGCGTCGACTTCCAGTGAACGGGCGCGCGCGTAAGCGTGGTTCGGACACTGCTCCGCAAACCTCAACAAAGTCTGAAATCATGCAACTGCGCAGCGAGATCATAGTAAACGCGGTGTCAATAAAGAAATCGACTTAAAGCACCGCCGTTTTACTCGTCCTTAATGCGTGGTCGGCATGATGAGGATGCAAGAGGGGTCAAGCGGGCAAAACCGACGACCCCGGTGGTGTCAACGATTGCTCGCTTAAACACAGAAGGAATTCAGCCATGACCAAGTTCGTTTCGAAATTCATGTCCGACGAGTCGGGTGCCACGGCCATCGAGTACGGCCTCATCGCTGCCCTGATCGCCGTCGTCATCATCTCGGCCGTGACCGCCCTGGGCACGACCATCAAGTCCAAGTTCAATGCCGTCGTCACCGGCATGGGCGGCACCGCCGGCGCCTAAGGCTCCGACGACCGTCTTGAAACCGGCGAAGGGCCGGGGCGGAAACGCCCCGGCCCTTTTGCTTTGGCGGACGACGGCTCGAGATCGTCGTCAGATTTATTAGAGTAAATCTCCAGGTAACTACGCCCGACCACGCAGTTTTAACCGACATCGGCGAAAACGGTTCTGCGTTTGGGGGTCAAGCGGGCTACCGGCTCCCCCCCGTTTCAGTAGCTCGCTTCATTCCATCAAGAGGGAAATCCAATGACCAAGTTCGTTTCGAAATTCATGTCCGACGAGTCGGGTGCCACGGCCATCGAGTACGGCCTCATCGCCGCCCTGATCGCCGTCGTCATCATCTCCGCCGTGACCGCTCTGGGCACGACCATCAAGTCCAAGTTCAACGCCGTCGTCACCGGCATGGGCGGCACCGCCGGCACCTAAGGCTCCGACGAACGTCTTGAAACCGGCGAAGGGCCGGGGCGGAAACGCCCCGGCCCTTTTGCTTTGGCGGCGACCTGCCCGACAAGCTTTTCGGTAAACGCGCGGGTAAACAAATCCTTAAGCAGAGGCTTAACCCAGCTTCGACGACCCTGTCCTGGTTCGGGGCCTGTCAGATGCCAGCGCAAGGCCGGCAGCGGGGACCACACAACTCGGGAGAAGCAAGCCATGATAAATTTCGTTTCGAATTTCCTGTCTGACGAATCCGGGGCCACAGCCATCGAGTACGGGCTGATCGCCGCGCTGATTGCAGTCGTCATCATCAGTGCCGTCACCGCCCTGGGCACGACGATCAAGGGCAAGTTCAATGACGTCGTTACGGGTATGGGCGGAACCGCCGGCACCTGACGCGGCAAGAAGCCTGACCATGCGCGGAAGGCCGGGACGATCGTCCCGGCCTTCTGGCGTCTGTGCGCCGATATTTCGGCAACCCCGTTTTAACCGCAGCCATGTCAGATGCCGGTATGGACACCATTACCCTGATCCTGCTCGCCGTCATGCCGGCCCTCGTCATCGTGGCGGGACTCAAGGACCTGACCTCGATGAAGATCCCCAACTGGATCTCGGGCCTGCTGGTGCTCGCCTTCTTCCCGGTCGCCTTCATGGTGGGTCTCGAACCCATGACCGTCGCCACGAATCTGGGCATCGCCGCCCTGGCCCTGGTGGTCGGAGCCGGCATGTTCGCCCTGCGCTGGATCGGCGGCGGCGACGCCAAGCTGATGGCCGCGGCCTGCCTCTGGCTCGGCCTGTCGGGGTCCGGCATGTTCCTGCTGTGGACCGGGGTGATGGGCGGCCTGTTCTGTCTGGCGCTGCTGTTCGCCCGTTTCCACTCCCGTCCCTACCTGCTCGGAGCCCCCGGCTGGGTGGTGCAACTGATGGAGCCGAGAGGCGACATTCCGTACGGCGTCGCCATCGCCGCCGGGGCTCTGATGGCCTATCCGGCCTCGCCCCTTCTGGCCGCCTTTATCGCGGGATAGTCGCCACTTAGGCCCGCGTTAACCCGGGTCCCGGCATGGTCCTCGGCGGTAGAGGGCCGCCGGACCGACTCAACGGTTCGTCCCGATCCTGCCGGAGACCGTCGATGAAGCCCGCCCGTATCATCGTGATCTGCGTCGCCGCCGTGGCCGCCATCGGCCTGGCCCTGGTCGTGCGCGCCATGGGATCACCCTCGAAAACGCCGACCGCCGTGGCCGCCGCCGCCGTTCCGGCGCGCCCCATGGCCAAGGTTCTTGTCGCCGCCAAGGACCTCCAGCCCGGCCAGCGCCTGACCGACGGCGATCTCGACTGGAAGGACTGGCCTGTCGACGAGGTCAACCCGGCCTTCATCACCGATGGCTCAGTGCCCCTTCCCGCCGCGGAAGCCGAGGCCGCTGCCGCCAGGCCGGCGGACAAGCCCGAAGGGGCCGTCGCGTCCGTGACCCGCGCCGCCAACAATCTGGCGACCGGCGGAGCCAAGGCGGATTACATCGGTTCGGTGGTCCGCGAACCCATCCTCGCCGGCGAACCCATCGTCAGCCGCAAGATCGTCCGCGCCGGCGACAGTGGCTATATGGCCGCCTATCTGGAGCCCGGCATGCGCGCCATGGCCATCCGGGTCACCGTCGAGACCGCCGCCGGCGGCTTCATCCTGCCCGGCGACCGCGTCGATGTCCTGCTGACCCGCGAGACCAATCTCAGCAATGTCGGCACCGAGCAGAGCGACCGCTCGAAATTCGCGTCCTCGACCGTCATGCAGAACGTCAAGGTCCTGGCGATCGACCAGTCGACCCGTGCCGGCGAAGACGAACAGGCCGTCGTCGGTGCCACGGCCACCCTCGAGGTCGGCCCCCGCGACGCCGAGGCCCTGGCCCTGGCCAAGTCGGAAGGCGAGCTGAGTCTGGTCCTTCGCTCCTATGCCGACACCGGCGGCCCCTCCGGCCGGGTGGCAACGGTCGCCCGACAGTCAACCGCCGTCCGCGTCTACCGCGGCGGTGCGCCGGAAGTGGTGGTGGTCCAATGAAACACCTGATCGCCATCGCCCTGGCCGGCCTGAGCGTCGCCGCCGCCGCACCGGCCCTGCCCGGCGTCGCCCAGGCCCAGTCCCGCGCCGCCCTGCCGATGGGTTCCGGTGCCCAGCTGATCAATCTGCCCCGCGGCTCGTCGATGGCCATCGACCTGCCTTCCGACGCCCGGGACGTGATCGTGCCGAATCCCCTGGTCGCCGAGGCCATGCTGCACTCGCCGCGCCGCATCACCATCATCGGGCTCCAGCCCGGCGAAACCGACGCCGTGGTGCTGGACGCCGCCGGCCGCACCATCCTGTCGCTGCGCATCCGCGTGGACGCCGGCGTCTCTGCCCTTCAGGACACACTGGGCCGGGTCATGCCGGGATCCTCGGTCCGCGCCGAGGCGGTCAACGACAGCATCATCCTGACCGGACCCGTCAACAGTCCGGGTGAGGCCGACCGTGCCGCCCAGGTCGCGCGCGCCTTCGTTTCAGCCCCCGAAAAGGTCATCAACATGATGACCATCGCCGGCTCTGACCAGGTCATGGTCAAGGCCCGGGTGATCGAGGTGCAGCGCACGGCGATCAAACAGCTCGGACTCGACGTCAACGCCGTCCTGAACAACGTCGCCGACGGCCTTTCCCTTACCCAGGGCGCGACCTTCGGCGTGTCCGGCAATCAGCTTGGCGGCGCTATCCTCAACTATGCGGACCGGAGCGGCGACGGCAACAGCCTGACCACCAGCATCCGCGCCTTCGAACGCGCCGGACTGGTGCGTATTCTGGCCGAACCCAATCTGACCTCGGTCAATGGCGAGAACGCCGAGTTTCTGGCCGGCGGCGAATTCCCCGTCCCCACAGGACGCAGTGTGGACGCCACCACCGGTCAGGTGACGATCGGCGTGGAGTTCAAGCCTTTCGGCGTGCGACTGGCCTTCCGTCCCATCGTCCTGTCCCAGGGGCGGATCTCGCTCCAGCTGTCGACCGAGGTGTCGGAACTGACTTCGGCGGGTGCCTTCACGCTCGGCGGCACCGGTGCCGACGCGCTCGTCATTCCCGCCCTGAACGTTCGTCGCGCCTCGTCCACCGTGGAGCTGCCCTCGGGTGGTTCCATGATGATCGCGGGCCTGCTGCGCGAAGACACGCGCCAGAACATCGACCAGCTGCCCGGAATCGGCAGCCTGCCGGTGCTCGGGGCCCTGTTCCGCTCGCGGGATTATCTCTCCGGCGAAACCGAGCTGGTGATCATCATCGAAGCCTACATCGTCTCCCCGACCTCGCCCGGCCGGATGCAGACGCCGGCCGACGGCCTGGTGATCGCCAATGACGCCCAGACGCTGCTGTTCGGGCAGCTGAACCAGCAGTACCGACCCACCGGCACCGCAACGGCCGCGTCCAACGCGGGCTGGAGCGGACCCGTCGGCTATGTGATCGAATGAGGAGTCCGATGATGCGCGCCTCTGCTTCCGCCATGGTGGTCCTTGCTCTCGGCCTCGGCGCTGCGGGCTGCGCGCCCATGGTGGGCAGCGACCCTTCCGCCCCGATGACGCCGCTGGCGCGTTTCAGCCTGCAGGTCGAGCCGGGCCTGGATCGCATCGCGCTCGCGGTGCACGACGCGGGCTTGTCGGCCAATCAGCGGGACGCTGTGGCTCAGCTCGCCGCCCGCTACGGAGCGTCCGGACAGGGCTGGATCAAGGTCGAGGCCCCGTCCGGTGAGGATGCGGCGGCGGCCGGACAGGCCTATGCGGTGCGCGCCGCCCTGCAGGCCGCCGGCGTCCCCGGCGAGCAGATCCAGATGGCCGCCTACAATGCCCCCGATCCCCGCGCCCCGGTTCTGGCCAGCTTCGAAACCGTGCGCGCCGCGGTGCCCGATTGCGCCGGCGTTGCGCGCAACGCCGGTCCCCGCTTTTCAAACCAGAGCACGGGTAGCCTGGGTTGCGCCATCACGGCCAATATGGCGGCCCAGATCGCAGATCCGCGCGACATCATGGGGGCGCGGGCCATGACTCCGGCCGACTCCGGGCGTGCGGCCGTGGTCTTCGACAACTACCGCAAGGGACAGGCCAGCTCGACGCCGCAGGAGCCCCTCGTGAACGGTCAGATCGCAAGGGCCGTGGAATAGCGTAATGACCAACGCCTTCGCCCCTCAGCCCTTCGATGAGTTCGACGACGAGTTCGATCTCGACATGGGCTATGTCACGCCCGAGGCGGCCGCCCAGGTCCCTGCCGAAATCACGGACCTCGATGAGGTCGCGGTCTTCGCCGGCGAGGCCGTCATCGAGCAGCGTCCACCGCTCCAGTTCACGTCGCCATCCCCGGCCTCCGCGGCCATGGAACCCCTCAGTCCGCCACACGGGAACGAGGTCGCGCCGGCAACTGCCGTCAACGGGTTCAATCCCGTCGGCGACCTGGTCGCCGGGGCCGCTTCGGCCTTTTCGCCGCCTGCCCTGGGCGGGCCCCACGCCGCCGAGGTGTCGGTCCCGCGCATCGCCATTCACGTCTTCGCCGAGCGACAGGACACCCTGGCCGCCGCCGAGCGCGCCGGTCAGGACCGCCGCCTGTCGCGTGCCACCACCCAGATCCGTGTCGGCGGCGTCGCCGCCGCCGTCGAGGCCTATCAGCACGAGCCGACCCCGCCGTTGATCGTGGTCGAATGCATGAAGGACCCGGAGACCCTGCTGCGGGAAGTCGACGAGCTGGCCGAGGTCTGCGACTCGGGCACCAAGGTCGTCGTCGTGGGCGCGACCAACGACATCCTGCTGTTCCGCGAGCTGATGCGCCGCGGCGTCAGTGAATATCTGGTGGCACCGCTCCAGCCATTGCAGCTGATCGCTGCGATCGGCGGACTGTTCGCGGACCCGGCCCAGCCCTTCGTCGGACGCTCGATCGCCTTCGTCGGCGCACGCGGCGGCACCGGCTCCAGCTCGGTCGCCCACAACACCGCCTATGCGATGAGCGAGCGGATCGGGGCCAATACCGTCATCGTCGACTACGACCTGCCGTTCGGGACCGCCGGGCTGGACTTCAATCAGGATCCGCTGAGCGGCGTCGCCGACGCGCTGACCCAGCCCGACCGTCTCGATCCCGTGCTGCTGGACCGGATGATGGTTCGCTGCACCGACAAGCTCAGCCTGTTCGCGGCCCCCGCGACTCTGGATGTCGACTGGGACATCTCGCCCGAGGCGTTCGAGGAGGTCACCACCCAGATCCGCTCGACCGCGCCGTTTGTGGTTCTCGACCTGCCCCATCTGTGGTCCGGCTGGATGCGGCGCACCCTGATCGCGGCGGACGAGGTCGTCATCGTCGCAACGCCGGACCTCGCCTCGTTGCGCAACGCCAAGAACATGATCGACCTGATCAAACAGGGCCGCCCCAATGACGCTCCGCCGCGTCTGGTGCTGAACCAGGTCGGTGTACCGGGCCGGCCCGAGATTCCGGCCAAGGATTTCGGCGCGGCCCTCGGGGTCCACCCCAGCCTGATCATTCCGTTCGATCCCAAGACCTTCGGGGCCGCCGCCAACAACGGCCAGATGATCCTCGACGCCGGGGCCCGGACCAAGGCGGCAGAGGCCTTCCAGACCCTGGCCCAGATCGTTTCGCGTCGGGAACTGCCGATGCTGACGGGCCCCAGGGCCCGGGTCGAGGGCAAGTCGATCTTCAGCGGCCTCTTCAAGAAGAAATCGTAGCGGGTGTTCGGCAAACGCACAGGTCAGCCAGGGACGGTCGCGACGGCACCGCGCCCCGCCGCGCCCGCGGCCCAACCCGCGCAGCCCGCACCGGGTATCCAGACCGAAGCCTTCACCTTCGGCGGCGAGCAGACCGCCGACCAGGTTCAGACGGCGGCGCGCAAGGCCGAGTCCTACGCCGCAAAACCGGCCTCACCGGCCGCCGACCGGCTGGATGCCCTGGCCATGCGCCCGAAGCCGTCGGGCGAGGCCCCGACACCCTCGAAAGGCCCCGGCCCCAAGGCCACGCCCGGCTATGAACAGCTGAAGAAGGCCCAGGCCGTCGCGGAGATCGTCCGCGAGCAGTCGGACTACTACCACGCCACCAAGACGACCATCTTCAACGCCCTGATGAACACGATCGACCTGGCCCAGCTGGCCCAGCTCGATACCAAGGCGGCATCGGAAGAGATTCGCGACATCGTCGCCGAACTGGTGGCGATCAAGAACGTCTCCATGTCGGTGGCCGAGCAGGAGCATCTGGTCCAGGACATCGTCAACGACGTCCTCGGCTATGGCCCGCTCGAACCCTTGCTGGCCCGGGACGACATCGCCGACATCATGGTCAACGGGGCCGGGCGCGTGTTCATCGAGGTGAACGGCAAGGTCCAGCTGACCAATGTCCGCTTCCGCGACAATGCCCAGCTGATGAACATCTGCCAGCGGATCGTGTCCCAGGTCGGCCGGCGCGTCGACGAGAGCTCCCCGATCTGCGACGCCCGCCTGCCCGACGGCAGCCGCGTCAACGTCATCGCGCCGCCCCTGGCCATCGACGGCCCGACGCTGACGATCCGGAAGTTCAAGAAAGACAAGCTGACGATGAAGAATCTGGTGGAGTATTCCTCCATCAGTCCCGAGGGCGCGCGCGTTCTGGGCGTCATCGGCGCGTCGCGCTGCAACCTCGTCATTTCGGGCGGCACGGGCTCGGGCAAGACGACCCTGCTGAATACCCTGACGGCCTTCATCGACCCGACCGAGCGCGTCATCACCTGCGAGGACGCCGCCGAACTGCAGCTGCAGCAGCCGCACGTCGTCCGCCTCGAGACCCGCCCGCCCAACCTCGAGGGCCAGGGCATGATCACCATGCGCGACCTGGTGAAGAACTGCCTGCGCATGCGTCCCGAGCGGATCATCGTCGGCGAGGTCCGCGGGCCCGAGGCCTTCGACCTGCTGCAGGCCATGAACACCGGCCACGATGGCTCCATGGGCACCCTGCACGCCAACAGTCCGCGCGAAGCCATCAGCCGGATGGAATCGATGATCACCATGGGCGGCTATGGGCTGCCCTCCAAGACCATCCGCGAGATGATCGTCGGCTCGGTCGACGTCATCATCCAGGCGGCCCGTCTGCGCGACGGCTCGCGCCGGATCACCCACATCACCGAGGTGGTCGGGCTGGAAGGCGATGTGATCGTCACCCAGGACCTGTTCGTCTACGAGATCACCGGCGAGGACGAGAACGGCAAGATCATCGGCCGCCACCGCTCGACCGGCATCGCGCGCCCGCGCTTCTGGGACCGGGCCCGCTATTACGGCCTTGAGCGCGAGCTGGCGGAAGCCCTCGACGCGGCGGAGTAGGCGGCCATGCTTCCCATCCTCGCGGCCGTCCTGGCCTTCATCACCATCGGCGGCCTCGGATGGGCCTTCGTCGGCGGCGGCGATTCCACCGACGTCGCCCTCAAGCGGGCCGAGGGCTTCGGCGGGCCCAAACAGAACAATGCGGCCGCCAGGAAGGCCGCCGCCGCCAACACCCCGGAGGCCCGGCGCAAGCAGATCATGCAGCAACTGCAGGAAGCCGAGCGGGCCGAACGCAAGGCGCGCATCAGCCTGTCCGCCAAGCTGAAACAGGCCGGGATGAGCACCAGGGTGTCGACCTTCTGGATCACCAACGGCGTGCTCGGCGTGGTCGGCTTCCTGCTGCCGCTCATGTTCGGCCTGAACATCTTCATTGCCCTGGGGGCTGCCTTCGTCGTCGGCCTGGGCTTGCCGCGCTGGTGGGTGGGGATGCTGGGCAAACGGCGGCGCAAGAAATTCTCGAGCCATTTCGCCGACGCCGTCGATGTGATCGTGCGCGGGATCAAGTCGGGCCTGCCCGTTCACGAGTGTTTCAAGATCATCGCCCGCGAGAGCCCCCAGCCACTCGCCGCAGAGTTCCAGAAGCTGGTCGAAGGCGTCGGCGTGGGCCTGACGCTCGCCCAGGCCCTGGACAAGATGTACGAGCGCATGCCGACGCCCGAGCTGAAATTCTTCTCCATCGTCATCGCCATCCAGCAGAAGACGGGCGGCAACCTGGCCGAGGCGCTGAACAATCTTTCGGTCGTCCTGCGCGCCCGCAAGATGATGGGCGAGAAGATCAAGGCGCTGTCATCCGAGGCCACGGCCTCGGCCGGCATCATCGGCTCCCTGCCGCCCGCCGTGATGATCCTCGTCAGCGTCACCACCCCCGCCTACATGGCCAAGCTGTTCACCGACCCGCGCGGACAGTTCATGCTGTTCATCGCCGTGGCGATGATGAGCTTCGGCGTGTTCGTGATGAAGAAAATGATCGCCTTCAAGTTCTAGGAACCGGCCCGTGATTGAGTTCTTCACCAACGTCCAGAACCTGTTGAGCCTCGGCGTGGGCGCGCTGGTGTTCGCCACCCTGGTGACCCTGCTCGGGTCGTTCGGCGGGGGTGTGAAGCTGGAGTCCAGGATGCAGGCCGTCGCGGTGCGCCGCGAGGAGCTGAAGCGCCGCTCGCGGCAGGCGATCGCGTCCCAGAACACCGGTCCCCAGCAGCTTCGGCATACGGACGAAGGCTTCAAGAAGCGGGTCGTGGAACGGCTGAACCTGACCAAGCTGCTCGAGGACCCCAAGGTCGCCGACCAGATGGCCCAGGCCGGGTATCGCGGACCAAGGCCACTGACGACCTTCTACTTCTTCCGCTTCTCCATGCCGTTCGTCTTCCTCGCGATAGCAGCCTTCTATCTGTTCATTTTCAATGACTTCGGCTTGACCGTCATGGTTCGGGTGACCATGACCATGGTGGCCGCGGTGATCGGCTTCTATGCGCCCAATATCTTTCTGGCCAACCGCATTTCCCAGCGCCGCGCCTCGATCATGCAAGCCTTCCCGGACGCGCTGGATCTGCTGCTGATCTGCGTCGAGGCCGGCATGTCGATCGAGGCGGCGATCCAGAAAGTCAGCCAGGAGATCGGCGGTTCGTCCATCGATCTGGCCGAGGAAATGACCCTGCTGTCGGCCGAGCTCAGCTATCTGCCCGACCGGCGCATGGCCTATGAGGGGCTGGCCAAACGCACCAACCATCCCGGGGTCAAGTCCGTGGCCACCGCCATGACCCAGGCTGAAACCTATGGCACGCCGTTGGGGTCGGCCCTGCGCACCATGGCCAAGGAAAACCGCGAGATGCGGCTCTCGGCCGCCGAGAAGAAGGCCGCCGCCCTGCCCGCCAAACTGACCGTGCCGATGATCCTGTTCTTCCTGCCGGTGCTGTTCATCGTCATCCTGACGCCGGCGATCATCAGCATCCAGGACACGATGGCCAAGGGCGGCTGACCGAAGGTCAGCCCCGGGGGCCAAGGGCGGCTGACTCCCTTCAGACCGGCAGCGCTCCGCGCTTGACCACCGTCCGCATCGCCACGCTGGACGACACCCGCGTCACCCCGGGTATCCGGGTCAGCTCGCGCGAGTGCACCCGCTCCAGGTCGTCAACATCGCGCACCACCAGCCGCAGCAGATAGTCCGAGCCGCCGGTCATCAGATAGCATTCCACCACCTCGGGCACGGTCGAGATGGCCGTCTCGAACGCCGTCAGCGAGGCCTCGGCCTGGGACGACAGGGTCACCGTGACGAAGACGCTGATCGGCAGGCCGACGGCCCGCTCGTTGATGATGGCGGCATAGCGGCTGATCACGCCCTCGCTCTCCAGCGCCCTCAGCCGGCGCAGGCAGGCGCTCTCCGACAGGTTCACCGTCCGGGCCAGATCGGCGTTGGTCATGCGGCCGTCCGCCTGAAGCGCCCGGATCATCTTTCGGTCGGTATCGTCGAGGGCAACGGCGGAAATCGTCTTCATTGAGGCTCTCGTTCGCAGATTCTGCGAGTGTATGGCGTTCAGTCTCTGAAAAGAACAGGAACCTGCGGTCAAACCGCCGCTAGATTGCCGCGCGAAGCGAGGTGGCCGCAGAGCCCGCCCGCATCCCCTCTGGAACAGGAAACTCCCATGCGCGTCGGCGTCCCCAAGGAAATCAAGAAGAATGAACACCGCATCGGCCTGACGCCGACGGCGGTGCGCGAATACGTCGCCCACGGCCACACGGTCTCGATCGAGACCGGAGCCGGTCTCGGCGCGGGCTTCACCGACGCGGACTACAAGAAGGCTGGCGCGAAGATCGTCGCCGACGCCAAAACCGTCTTCGCCGACAACGACATGATCGTGAAGGTGAAGGAGCCGCAGAAGGTCGAGTGGGAAATGCTCCGCGAAGACCAGATCCTGTTCACCTACCTGCACCTGGCCCCGGACCCGGAGCAAACGAAGGGCCTGCTGGCCTCGAAATGCGCCGCCATCGCCTATGAGACCGTCACCGACGACCGCAAGGGCCTGCCGCTGCTGGCCCCGATGTCGGAAGTGGCCGGCCGCATCGCCGTCTTCTCGGCCGCCGAAACCCTGCTGAAGCACAACGGCGGCATGGGCCTGCTGTTCTGCGGCGTGCCGGGCGTGGCCCCGGCCCGCGTTCTCGTGCTGGGCGGCGGCGTCGTCGGCCTCAACGCGGCCCGCATGGCCATGGGCCTGGGGGCCGAGGTGGTGGTGCTGGAACGCTCGATCCCGCGGATGGCCTATATCGACGAGGTCACCAACGGCCGCGTCATCACCCGCTATTCCTCGATCGGCGCGATCGAGGAGGAGATGGTCAAGGCCGACGTCATCATCGGCGCCGTACTGGTCCCCGGGGCCGAGGCCCCCAAGCTGATCAAGCGCGAACACCTGAAGCAGATGAAGCCCGGCTCGGTACTGGTCGACGTCGCCATCGACCAGGGCGGCTGTTTCGAGACCAGCCACGCCACCACCCACGAAGACCCGACCTATGTCATCGACGGCGTGGTCCACTATTGCGTGGCCAACATGCCCGGCGCGGCCCCGCGCACCTCGTCGGAAGCCCTGAACAACGCCACCCTGCCCTTCGGCCTGGCCCTGGCGAACAAGGGCCTCGAGGCGCTGAAGGCGAACCCGCACCTGGCCCGCGGCCTGAACGTGCTGAAGGGCGAGATTACCTATCCGGCCGTCGCCGAGGCGCTGGACATGCCGTGGAGCGACCCGTTCGGGGTGTGGGCCAAGGGGTAGTCCGCCGCCGACCGGAACGGGCGCGGGCCGGGCTGATGGATATCGGCCTCTAGCCTGTCAGGGGAGCGGCGAAAACCGCGATCAGCTCGGGATAAAAGGCCGCCAGCGTGGGATAGGTGGCCCGATCGGCTTCGTAACGGCGCAGCGCGGCGTAGACGGCGGGGGCGTATGCGAAACCGCCCTCGACTTCCTTCCGGAGCGCCGCCTCGCCTTCCGCCTCCCCCCAGCGACGCGCGATCAGCCGGGCGGTCAGGCCACGGATCACATGCTCGCTGACCGCGACGTGCCACTCCGAATACCCGTTGCGCTGCATGGCGCGGGCGATGGGAGTCAGATTCGCGGCGCTGGCGTCGATGTCTGCCCGGGATGCGGCGGTCAATGGATTCACCACCAGATGCGCGAACTCGTGCGCGGCCAGCTCGGAGAGCCTCCGCTCGTCTCCGAAATCCGGCTGGCCCTGGGTTGCTGTCACGGGGCCGATAAAGGCAAAGGCCTCCGCCCGTCCTGCCGGCAGGTCGTAAAGCGCCGCGAACCCACCGTCGTGAAGCAGGGGCCCGAGCACCACGGTCGCGTGGTCGATCCGCTGGCCGGTGTAGGACTGCAGGTCCAGGCCAAGCGTGGTCACGCCCGGTCGCGCTCGGTCCGCGAGGGTGCCATATTCGCCCTCATGCGCGCGATAGAAGCTCTCGAAGTCGCTGACCTGGGCGAAATCCCGCATCGCGGCGATCAGTTCAAGCAGACGGGCCTCGCCGCCCGCCGCGGCCGCGATCGCGGGGGTGATCGGCATCCTCTGGTCCAGCGCGGGAGGCGGAGAAAAGCGCAAGACTGCGTCCGGCACGTCACTGAACCGAAAATCCCCCGCGCTCATCTCCCTGAACAAGGTCACCGCGCGATGATTGGCGTGAGGGGCGAAATACGACGCCACTTCGCGCTTGTAGGTGGTGTCGTGCTGTGTGGTCAGGAAATAGCCGCTGAGCAGCTGGATGACGCTCAGCAACTCTATACGCCGATCCACACCGACCTCGATGGTGCCGCTCCGTGAGCCGGCGGCCACGTCCGGCTCCAGGCGGGGCCGTGTCCGGGCGTCCCCGGCGCAGCCAGCCAGAGCCAGAATCAACGCCGCCAGCAGGCCGCCAGCCACACGCCTTCGCATTACCCGACTTCCCCGACGGAACCTTCACCACAAAGATGGCAGGTCAAACCGTGAGGTCAATACGCGCGGCTGTTGTGGCCCATTCGATGGCTTGGGCCGGGGCATGATCGGAATCGGGCGGGACGGCCTCCGGGTTTCGCGAAAGCGTGCGCGGATACCGCGGAAGTGGAAGCCCGCATGCGGGTCCGCCGGCTGGTTCCGGCATTCCATTCGGCCCTGCCTGTAAATCGCCGCTCTCTTGCGTCATAAGGCGCGCTCAAGCAGCGAGCCCCGGACCTGATCCGGGGCGAGCGTTAGCGCCCACTTAGAAATCCCGCGATGAAGTTTCTCGACCAGGCCAAGATCTATATCCGCTCCGGCAACGGCGGGGCGGGCTGCGTCTCGTTCCGACGCGAAAAATTCATTCCGAACGGCGGGCCGGACGGCGGCGACGGCGGCCATGGCGGCAACGTCTGGATCACCGCGGCCGACGGGCTGAACACCCTGATCGACTTCCGCTACCAGCAGCATTTCAAGGCCCCGACCGGCACCCACGGCATGGGCCGCCAGATGCACGGGGCCAAGGGCGAGGACGTCATCCTCAAGGTCCCGGTCGGCACCCAGGTGCTGGACGACGACAAGGAGACGGTGCTGCTGGACATGGACTATGTCGGCAAGACCGAGATGCTGCTCAAGGGCGGCAACGGCGGCTGGGGCAATGTCCATTTCAAGGGCCCGTCCAACCAGGCCCCCAAATACGCCAATCCGGGCCAGGAGGGCCAGGAGCGCTGGATCTGGCTGCGGCTGAAGCTGATCGCCGACGTCGGTCTGGCCGGCCTGCCCAATGCCGGCAAGTCGACCTTCCTCGCCGCCGCCAGCGCGGCGCGGCCCAAGATCGCCGACTATCCCTTCACCACCCTGGTGCCCAATCTGGGCGTGGTCGACCTGTCCGAGACCGAGCGGTTCGTCATCGCCGACATCCCGGGCCTGATCGAGGGGGCCTCGGAAGGGGCCGGTCTCGGCACCCGTTTCCTCGGCCATGTCGAACGCTCGGGCTGTCTGATCCACCTGATCGACGGGACCCAGGACGATGTCGCCGGCGCCTATCACACCATCCGCCATGAGCTCGAGGCCTATGGTGCCGGCCTCGCCGACAAGGCCGAGGTCCTGGCCCTGAACAAGATCGACGCCCTCACGCCGGAGGCGCGCGAGCAAAAGGCGGCCGAGCTGGAAGCCGCCTCGGGGCGGCGGCCCGTGCTGGTATCGGGCGTCTCGGGCGAGGGCGTCACCGAACTGCTCCGCGCGGCCTGGACCGAGGTGCGCCGGGACCGTGGCGAAATCGCCCCGGCCGAGGAAGACGAGACCGTGACAGAAACGCCCGGCGGCTGGGCACCGTAGCCCCGCACCTCGGGGCGTGTTAGCTCCGTCCTGAGCATAAGCCCCGCGAGTCCCGCCGCCTTGTCCTTCTTCCACGCCGGTCCCGCGCCGAAAGCCCAGGGGCCTCGCCCCGGGGCGCTGCGCGACGGCCTGGACCTGCAGCCCGGCATGGCGGTCGGCCTGTTCGGCGGCTCGTTCAATCCGGCCCATGACGGCCACGCCCATGTGGCCGAGACCGCCATGCGGCGACTGGGACTGGATCGCGTGGTCTGGCTGGTGTCGCCCCAGAACCCCCTGAAGGATGCCCGCGACACCGCGCCCCTGACCGAGCGCATGGCCTCGGCGCGGGCGGCAGCGAAACTGGCAGCCGACGGTCGCGCCATGATCGTCTCGGACTTCGAGACCCGGGCCGGCACCCAGTGGACGGTCGACACCCTGCGCACCCTGACGGCGCGGCATCCGGGGGTGCGCTTCGTCTGGCTGATGGGATCGGACAATCTGGCGAGCTTCCACAGATGGCGGGGCTGGACCGACATCATGCGGATGATGCCCATGGCGGTGATCGCCCGGCCGGGCAGCCAACTCGACAGCCGCACGGCACCCGCCGCCGCCCGCTTTGCCCCGGCCCGGGTCCCGGCGGCCCGTGCGCGCCTGCTGCCCGGCCTCGAAGCCCCCGCCTGGACCTATCTCACCGCACCGCTGAATCCGCGGTCCTCGACCGCGCTGCGGGCCGCGCGTGACGCCGCCGCGCATTTGTGATAGGCTTCCGCTTTAGTAATCTCTCCGGAGCCTTCCGCTGACCCCCTCGCCCGCGCACGACGCGCAAGACGCCGTTTCCAACACGGCGCACGAGATGGACGAATTCGAACCCATCCGCTCCGAAGACGGGTCACCGATCGATGGGCCCCAGGCTCCGCTTCCCATCGGCTCCACCGATCTGGAACAGGTCATCCTGTCGCGTCTCGACGACGACAAGGCCCAGGACATCGTCCTGATCGACCTGAAGGGCAAGAGCCCGATGGCCGACACCATGATCATCGCGTCCGGGCGGTCCCACCGTCACGTCGGGGCCCTGGCCGACCATCTGCAACGCGCAATGAAGGAACAGGGCCTGGGCAAGGTCAAGGTTTCGGGCCTGCCGCATTGCGACTGGGTGCTGCTGGATGCGGGGGACGTCATCGTCCACCTGTTCCGTCCCGAGGTGCGCGCCTTCTACAATATCGAGAAGATCTGGTCGGTCGAGAGCGGCCACCGCGTCGACGCGCGCGCCTGATATCCTGATCACCGGATGAAGCTGGCCGTCATCGCCATCGGCAGGCCGGGGCGAGGGCCCGAGGCCGTGCTGGCGGCCGACTATGCCGAACGTGCGACCCTGGCCGGTCGGGTCCTGGGGCTGGGTCCGCTCGAGCTGGTCGATCTGGAACCGCGCAAGGCCGGCAAGGCGCCCGAGGCTGAACTGATCCTCAAGGCCGCCGAAGGGGCGCACCTGATCGCCTGCGACGAGCGCGGCAAGACCTTCTCCAGCCGGGCGTTCGCCGACCATATCGCCCTGCTTCGCGACCGGGGCGAGCGGCGGCTGGTGTTCGCCATCGGCGGTGCCGACGGGCTGGACGACAGCGTGCGCGCCGCCGCCGGATCAACCCTCGCCTTCGGACCGCAGACCTGGCCGCATGCCCTGGCGCGGGCAATGCTGGCGGAACAGCTGTATCGCGCCGTGACCATTCTGGCCGGATCGCCCTATCATCGCGACTGATGCGCGCGCTGATCCTGATCCTGATCCTGTGTCTGAGCCTGACCGCCCTGCCGGTCGGAGCCACGCCGACCCCGGACGTGGCACGGCTTCAGGCCGAGTTCCGAGATGAACAGGCGCGCGCCCGCCGCCTCCGCGCCGAGGCGGTCGAGGCCGCGACCGAACTGGCGATGCTGGAGCGTTCGCTGGGTCAGCTGCGCACCTCGGTCGGCGAGGATGACCGGCTGATCCTCGGCCAACGCGCCCGTCTGCGCGAGCTCGGCGCACGTGAGGCGGTGCTGGTGACACAGCTGTCGCAGGCGCGAGGCCGCCAGGGCCGGCTGTTGTCAGCCCTGCAGATGATGAGCCGCCGCCCGCCGCCGCCCCTGCTGGTGCCTGCCGACAAGGCGGTCGACACCGTACGGGCCTCCATCCTGATCCGCGCCATGGCCCCCACCCTGCAGGCCCGCGCCCAGGGGCTGGCGGACCGGCAGGCCGAGGTGAACCGGGTGCGGCGTCTCGCTGCCCTGAACAGCGAGCAGCTGTTCACCACTGAAAGTGCCCGGGGCGACCGGCGTGCCCGCATCGAAGCGCTTGCCGCCCGCAAGACCGCGCTTCAGGCCGTGCTGCGGGCCGAGGCCCAGGGCGCGGAGAGGGCCGCGCGGACCCTCGAGGCCCGGCTGCGTTCCCTGGGGGCCGCCGTACCGGTCGCGGACACCGAGATCCAGCCCACGGCCACCCGCCTGCCCGCCGGGCGCAGCACCCTGACCCCACCAGTTGAGGGAACCCCGTCGCAGCGCTTCGGACGAGGCTCGACGGGCTGGCGCTGGCGCGCTGACCGGGCCGAGGCCCGGGCACCCGCCAGCGGCCGGGTCGCCTTTGCCGGCCCGCTCAGCGGCTGGGGCCAGGTGGTCATCCTCGATCTGGGACCCGGCTGGCGTGCCGTGGTGTCCGGCCTCGACGAGGCGGCGGTCAGGACCGGGGACCGGGTCGCCGAGGGCCAGGGTCTGGGTCGCTCGGGCCCGGACGGCGAAATCGCCTTCGAACTGCGCCGCGACGAACGGCCGATCGATCCGGCCCCGTGGTTGCGGTAAGGGCGGGTGGCAGGTGAATGTCGTGGTTGCGCCGCGGCGACCTGACACCGAAGCCACCCATCGCCCGCCACCAGTCACCCCTTCCGCGAAACCGCTTCCCAAGCGGCGATGACGCTGATTTTATCCGCCAACCGCCGCCCGGCCACGATTTCGTCGCCGAGCGGTCCGTATCTGTATCTGACGCCGCGCTCGCGGTGGCCGGCCGCCCGTTGAAAAGAGACCCCATGCGTAAACTGCTTCTGATTGGCGCCGCCATGGTGACCATGGTCGGCGTGGGGGCCGCCACCGCGGTCGGCCAGACGCCGCGCAACGAGGCCTTCCGCATGCTCGGCCTGTTTGGCGACGTGCTGGGCATTGTCGAACAGGCCTATGTCGTGCCGGTTGACGACAAGAAGCTGATCGAGGCGGCGCTGCAGGGCATGATGACCGCCCTCGACCCCCACTCGAACTATCTGCCGCCCGACGGTTATGGCGACCTGCAGGAGCGCACCTCGGGTGCCTATTCGGGCGTTGGCCTGACCATCCAGTCCGAGGCCGGGCTGGTGAAGGTCATCTCGCCCATGGACGGCGGACCGGCCGCCCGCGCGGGCGTCAACGCCGGTGACGTCATCTCTTCCATCGACGGCCAGAACGCCTCGGGCCTGACGGTCAGCCAGGTGTCCGAAAAGCTGCGCGGTGCCGTCGGCACCTCGGTCAAGGTGACCTTCCTGCGTGACGGTGAGGAGCCGAAGGAGGTCGTCCTGACCCGCGAGGTCATCAAGATTGAATCCGTGACCGGCCGGGTCGAGGGTGATTTCGGCTATCTGCGCGTCTCGACCTTCAACGAAAACACCGGCCGCGAACTGAGCGAGACCATCGCCAGGCTCAAGACCGAAAACCCCGGCATCAAGGGCTATGTGCTGGACCTGCGCAACAACGGTGGCGGTCTGCTGGACGCGGCCATCTCCGTGTCCGACGCCTTCCTCGAACGCGGCGAGATCGTCAGCCAGCGCGGGCGCAAGGCGGACCAGATCCAGCGGTACGCCGCCCGGCCGGGCGACCAGACCGGCGGCCTGCCGCTGGTGGTGCTGATCAACTATGGATCGGCCTCGGCGTCGGAGATCGTCGCCGGTGCCCTGAAGGATCACCAGCGGGCCACGCTGGTCGGCCTGACCAGCTTCGGCAAGGGTTCGGTCCAGACCGTCATCCCGCTGCGCGGCGGTGCCGACGGGGCACTGTCGATCACCACGGCGCGCTACTACACGCCGTCGGGAGCCTCGATCCAGAAGATCGGCATCGAGCCGGATCTCGAGGTGTCGCGCTCGGCGGCCGAGGCCAAGATCGTCTCGCGCTCCAACTTCATCTACTCCGAGGCCGCCTATGCCACGGCGCTGGACGCCTCCATCGGGGCGGAACGCAAGGGGCCGCACATTCCGCGCGAAGCCCCCGGCGCCGCCTGGCCCGAGGACAAGGACTACCAGCTGGAACGCGCCTTCGACGTCTTGCGCGCCGGCGGCAACCTGACCCGGCTGGCCGCCGCGCCGGAAGGCATTGTGGTCTCCGAACCCGGGGCGACCCTGGCCGCCATCGAGCCGGATCCGGCCCCGGAGAACTAGGTCTGAAGGGGTGTCCTGGCCGGCATCGCGTTAGGCTTTCTTAACCGACGCCCGCCACTGTGGTGCCTGAAGGAGTCCGCTTCGCGGACCCCGTATCAAGCGTCCAGTCTGCCCATGTTCGCCAAACGCCAATCCGTCCTGGCCGCCACCGCCGGAGTTCCGCCGGCGCGCCGCTCGATGGGCGAAAACCTCGCGCCCGTTCTCCGCTTCATCAGCAAGCCGCCCGTGGCCGTCGCCGGGGCCGGGCTGCTGCTGCTCGGAGCCGCGGCCCTGTTCATCACCGTGCTGGGCGACCCCCGCGCCGGAGCCCCCTCGGCCCGCGCGGCGCTGAAGCGCGAAGCCCCCGTCGCCGCCCCGGTCCCGACCGGCCTGGAAGCCTTCTCGATGGGCGCCAACGGTTCGTGGCAGGATCTGGCGGCGGACGGCGGCGCGGCCGTCGATCCGGCCCTGGCCGGCGAGGCCGTCATCACCTTGCCGAACGGGGCCACCGTGTCCGGCAACGGGGCACCCGTGACCGCGCCGCGCGTCGCTGCCTCGCCCCTGCCCGCCGCGCCCATCGCCGGTCTCAGCCAGCCCGGACCGAACGGGGCCCTGCCGACCATCGCCAGCGACGGCCGCGTCCCGGCCCAGGCCTATGCCCGTCCGTTCCGTTCGAATGGCCGCCCGCGCGTCGCCCTGATCGTCGGCGGCCTCGGCCTCAACGCCGTCACCACCCGCGCCGCCATTGAACGCCTGCCCGCCGAGGTCACGCTCAGCTTCGTGCCCTATGCCGAGGGCCTGCAGACCTGGATCGACATGGCCCGCGCCCAGGGGCACGAGGTCATGCTGGAAATGCCGATGGAGCCCACAGGCTATCCTGACAACGACCCCGGCCCCTACACCCTGCTGGCCTCGGGCCAGCCGGCCGACATCACCGCCAGGATGAACTGGCTGCTCGGCCGGGCCACCGGCTATTTCGGCGTTACCAACTATATGGGCGACCGCTTCGCCAGCTCCGACGCGGGCATGAACGCCTTCCTCGGCATCCTGCGCCAGCGCGGCGTGGCCTTCCTCGACGACGGCTCCATGAGCCGCCGGCCGGGGGCCTGGGCCCGCGCCAGCGCCAACCGCATCATCGACGAACAACAGACCCCCGCCGCCATCGTGGGCCAGCTGAATGCGCTCGAAGCCCTGGCCAAGGGCAATGGACAGGCCCTCGGCACCGGCTTCAGCTATCCGGTCACGGTCGAGGCCGTGGCCCGCTGGACCGCCGATCTCGACGCCCGCGGCCTGCAGCTGGCCCCCGCCTCGGCGATGACGCAGCGGCCGGGAAGATGAGACAGTGGCGAGTGACGAGTGGCGAGTGACGAGAACTCGCTGAACCGGAACTCGTTCGACTCCTTGACTCGCCACTCGACACTCGCCACTCGCCACTCATGGACCTCTCCCGCTATCGCCTCAACGTCGGCGTCGTCCTGTTCCATCCGGACGGCCGCGTCTGGTACGGGCGCCGGGCCGGGACGGGGGGGCCGCATAACTGGCAGTTCCCGCAGGGCGGGGTCGACGACGGCGAGGATCTGGAGACCGCCGCCCGCCGCGAACTGGCCGAGGAGACGGGTGTCGTCTCCGCCGAGCTGATCGCCTCGACCGACGGCTGGATCGTCTATGACTTCCCGGAAGGCTACGGCGGCTCGAAACAGGCGCGCGGCTGGGCCGGTCAGAAGCAGCGCTGGTTCGCCTTTCGATTCACCGGCGACGAGTCCGAGATCGACCTCGAGGCGCACGGCGAGATCGAATTCGACGCCTGGCGCTGGGGCGCACTCAGCGACGCCTCCGACCTGATCGTGCCGTTCAAACGGGCGGTCTATGAGCAGGTCGTCGCGGTGTTCGCGCCGCTGGTGGTCTGATCAGCCGATGCAGTTCCGGGGACCGGCGCTGGTCTCATACACGCTCACGCCCGTGCGGCCGTCGCGATACACCATGGCGTTGACGACGGCGATCCGATCCGCGCCCGACGGGATGCAGCCGATCACCCGGCGGAAGCCATCCACCTGGCCGGGCGCCGCCCACTGCACGGCCGGCCGGTTCGCGGCGGTCCGGACGGCGGCAATCAGCGCCGTCTCGTCGATCCCGCGGCCCAGCCAGATGTTGCAGGACCGGGCAGGCCGGGTCGTCAGGGCACCGTCGAGCGTGCGCGCGGAGCGGCCGTTGTCCAGCTTGATGGTCACATCGCCCTGACGAAAGAGTCCGCCGAGATACGGAGTGAAGGGGTCTGGCGGATTCCGGAACCACCAGCCCCCGAGTCGGCGCCCCGCCTCGTCATGATCGATGCCGTCGACCACGAAGGGGATGCACACCTCGCGGACCACCCGTTCGGTCATGACCAGGGGCTCGTCGATCTCGCTCAGATGCGCGCACGACGACACGGCGACCGCGGCCGCGGCCATAGCGGCCCACGGGCGGGAGGGTGCCCTCCGGCCCGCCGTCACGTCGCGCCGCCCTGCGGCTTGAGCACCCGTTTCGTCGAGGCCGGATATTTCGCCATCAGATGCGCCGGCCGGATCGGTCGGGCGACAAACCCGCCACCGCAGTTGGGGCAGATGCCGTTCAGCGCGCCGTCCACGCAGTCGGCGCAGAAGGTGCATTCAAAGGTGCAGATACGGGCCTCGGCGCTGTCGAACGGCAGGTCGCGATCGCAGCATTCGCAGTTGGGACGGAGTTCGAGCATGGCCCGAGGCTAGCCCCGCTAATGCGCAGGGGCCAGACGCATCAGCACGATCCCGCCGACGATCAGGAGCGCCGCCAGCACCCGCATGAGGCTGAGATGTTCCTGCAGGACGACCACGCCGACGATGAAGGCTCCGACCGCGCCGATACCGGTCCAGACCATATAGGCCGAGCCCATCGGCAGGGACTTCATGGCCATGGCCAGCAGGCCGAAGCTGGCACCCATGAAGGCCAGGGTCGCCACGCTGGGCCACAGACGCGTGAACCCGTCCGACTGTTTCATGAAATAGGCCCAGACGACTTCCAGCAGTCCGGCGATGATCAACCAGGTCCAGGCCATGGACACGACCCTCCGTGCAAAGGGCCGGGCCGTCCCGGACTTTGCCCGCGATCGAGGATCGCCGGGGCGAGGACGTGGCCTCGTCTGCAGGGGCTATCTAGGAGGTTGAGCCAGTGGGTCAAGCCTCGCAGGGCTTGTCATCCCGGCCGAAGCGAAGCGGAGAGCCGGGACGGGCAGGCCTTCACAAACGAAAACTCCCGGGCAGCTCGAAGAGCTGAACCGGGAGCCGGTTGGTTTCAACGTTGCTCCCGGACAGGCGCTGCACACCTTCCGGGAGGACGATCACAGGAGCAGGCGCGTCCCGGATCGCGGTTTCGCCGCGTCCGGGATGACAAGCCTTACGCCGCCGCCGCGACTTCCGAGGCCTGTTCGGCCAGGATGGTCAGGCCGGCCGGGGTCACGTCGGCGAAGCCGCCGTGGACCTGGAACTGGCGACGCGAACCGCCGTCGATGACCGTGACCACGCCTTCGCGCAGGGCGGTCATGAAGGGGGCGTGGTCGGCGAGGACGCCGAAATCGCCCTCGACGCCGGGCGCGTCGACCTGATCGACGAGGCCGTTGAAGACCTCGCGCTCAGGCGAGACCAGCGAGAAGCTGAGCTTGCCGGCCATGGATCAGGCCGCCTCGGCGGCGAGCTTCTGGGCCTTCTCGACGGCTTCCTCGATGGCACCGACCATGTAGAAGGCCGCTTCCGGCAGGTGGTCGTATTCACCGGCGACGATGCCCTTGAACGAGCGGATCGTGTCTTCCAGCGACACGAATTTGCCCGGCGAGTTGGTGAACTGCTCGGCCACAAAGAAGGGCTGCGACAGGAAGCGGCTGATCTTGCGGGCGCGCGAGACGATCAGCTTGTCCTCTTCCGACAGCTCATCCATGCCGAGGATGGCGATGATGTCCTTCAGGGCCTTGTACTGCTGCAGCACTTCCTGGACCGAACGGGCGACGCGGTAGTGTTCCTCGCCGATGACCAGCGGGTCCATGATCCGGCTGGTCGAGTCCAGCGGGTCCACGGCCGGGAAGATGGCCTGGGCGGCGATGTCGCGGTTCAGAACCGTGGTCGCGTCCAGGTGGGCGAAGGAGGCGGCGGGGGCCGGGTCGGTCAGGTCGTCGGCGGGGACGTAGATGGCCTGGACCGAGGTGATCGAGCCCTTCTTGGTCGAGGTGATCCGCTCCTGCAGATTGCCCATCTCCGTGGCCAGCGTCGGCTGATAGCCCACGGCCGAGGGGATGCGGCCCAGCAGCGCCGACACTTCCGAGCCGGCCTGGGTGAAGCGGAAGATGTTGTCGACGAACAGCAGGACGTCCTTGCCCTCTTCGTCACGGAAATATTCGGCCTGGGCCAGGCCGGTCAGGGCGACGCGGGCGCGGGCACCGGGAGGCTCGTTCATCTGGCCGTAGACGAGGGCGCATTTCGAGCCCTCGGTCGAGCCGCCGTTCTTGGCCGGGTCCACGTTGACGTTGGACTCGATCATCTCGTGATACAGGTCGTTGCCCTCGCGGGTACGCTCACCCACGCCGGCCAGAACCGAATAGCCGCCGTAGGCCTTGGCGATGTTGTTGATCAGTTCCTGCATGGTCACGGTCTTGCCCACGCCGGCGCCGCCGAACAGGCCGACCTTGCCGCCCTTGGTATAGGGGCACATCAGGTCGATGACCTTGATGCCGGTGACGAGGATTTCCGACGAGGTCGACTGCTCTTCAAACGAAGGCGCCTCGCGGTGGATCGGGCGGTACATGGTGGTCTTGATCGGGCCCTGTTCGTCGATCGGCGCGCCGACGACGTTCATGATGCGGCCGAGGGTGCCGGGACCGACCGGGGCGAGGATCGAGGTGCCGGTGTCGATCACGGCCTGGCCGCGCGTCAGGCCTTCCGAGGTGTCCATGGCGATGGTGCGGACCATGTTCTCGCCGAGGTGCTGGGCGACTTCCAGAACCAGGGTGAAGGGCAGGCCGGTCTTCTGGTCGACGTTCTGCGTCTCCAGGGCGTTCAGGATCGCGGGCAGCTGGCCCGTGAACTCGACGTCCACGACGGCGCCGATGACCTGGGCGATCCGGCCGACGCCGGTGCCGGCGGTGACGACCGTGTTTCCGGTCGCGGCGGCGGCGGCCCCCGAAACGGTCTTGGGAGCCTTCGGAGCGGCCGGCTTCTTGGCGGCTGCGGGTTTCTTGGCGGTGGTGTCGGTCATCGGTTCGTTCCGTTCGGAAGGTCGTGCTTGGCGTGTATCTGGGCGTATCTGGGCGGGGTTCGGATCAGAGGGCTTCGGCGCCGGCGATGATCTCGATCAGTTCGGTGGTGATCTGGGCCTGGCGTCTGCGGTTGTAGCTCAGCGTCAGGGCGTTGATCAGGTCGCCCGCGTTGCGGGTGGCGTTGTCCATGGCGCCCATCTGGGCCCCGAAGAAGCTGGCCTGGTTCTCATACAGGGCGGCCAGGATCTGGGTCGTGATGTTGCGCGGCAGCAGGGTCTCGAGGATTTCCTCTTCCGAGGGCTCGTACTCATAGGTCGCGCCGTTCAGGTCGATCGGCGGGGCATCCCCGTCGACGACCGCCGGGATCAGCTGTTTCGGCGTCGGCACCTGGGCGATGACCGACTGGAACCGGCTGTAGAACAGGGTCACGACGTCGGCGTGGCCGGCCTCGAACTCCTCGGCGACCAGGGCCGCGATCGGCTCGGCGGCGGGCAGACCCACGACCTTGTGGTCGCTCATCTCGAAGGTCTTCACCAGCCTGTCGCCGTACAGGCGCGACAGGCCGTCGCGGGACTTGCGGCCCACGGCGATGATGCGGACGTCCTTGCCGGCGGCGATCAGGCTGTTGATCCGCTCGCGCGCGGCCCGGATGACGTTGGTGTTGAACCCGCCCGCCAGGCCCTTGTCGCCGGTGGCGACGACGACGAGGTGCTTCTGGTCCTTGCCCGTGCCGGCCAGCAGCTTCGGCGCGCCGTCACCCGACACACCGGCCGCCAGATTGGCGATCACCGCTGCCATCTTGCGGGCATAGGGACGCGCGCTTTCGGCCTGGTCCTGGGCGCGCTTCAGCTTGGCCGCGGCGACCATGTTCAGGGCTTTCGTGATCTTCTGCGTGGACTTCACGCTTCCGATCCGATTGCGCATTTCCTTGAGGCTGGCCATCCGGGGCTACTCTCTCGCTATCCGGCCGGGGCTCAGGCGAACGTCTTGACGAAGGCTTCCAGCACCGACTTCAGCTCGGCTTCGAGCTCGGCGGTGAGGTCCTTCTTGGCGCGGATGCCGTCCAGCAGGCCGGCGTTCGACGACTTGATGCGGGCCAGCAGTTCGCTCTCGAAACGGCCGATGTCGCCGACGGCGATGCCGTCCAGATAGCCGCGCGTGCCAGCGTAGACCGAGACGACCTGCTCTTCCATGGTCAGCGGGCTGTACTGCGGCTGCTTCAGCAGCTCGGTCAGGCGGGCGCCGCGGGCCAGAAGCTTCTGGGTCGAGGCGTCGAGGTCCGAACCGAATTTGGCGAAGGCGGCCATTTCCCGATACTGGGCCAGCTCGCCCTTGATCGAGCCGGCGACCTTCTTCATCGCCTTGGTCTGGGCCGAGGAGCCCACGCGCGACACCGAGATGCCGACGTTCACGGCGGGGCGGATGCCCTGGTAGAACAGGTCGGACTCGAGGAAGATCTGGCCGTCGGTGATCGAGATCACATTGGTCGGGATGTAGGCCGAGACGTCATTGGCCTGGGTCTCGATCAGCGGCAGGGCGGTCATCGAGCCCGAGCCGTAGTCGGCGTTCAGCTTGGCCGAACGCTCCAGCAGGCGGCTGTGCAGATAGAAGACGTCGCCCGGATAGGCTTCGCGGCCCGGCGGACGGCGCAGCAGCAGGGACATCTGGCGATAGGCCACGGCCTGTTTCGACAGATCGTCATAGACGATCAGGGCGTGCATGCCGTTGTCGCGGAAGAACTCGCCCATGGCCGTGCCCGAGAACGGGGCCAGGAACTGCAGCGGGGCCGGCTCGGACGCCGTGGCGGCGACGACGATGGTGTAGTCCAGGGCACCGCGCTCCTCGAGCGTCTTGACGATCTGGGCGACGGTCGAGCGCTTCTGGCCGATGGCGACGTAGATGCAGTAGAGCTTCTCGCCTTCGCTGGTCGCGGCGGCGTTGGTGCTCTTCTGGTTCAGGATGGTGTCGATGGCGACGGCGGTCTTGCCGACCTGACGGTCGCCGATGATCAGTTCGCGCTGGCCGCGGCCGATCGGGATCAGGGTGTCGATGGCCTTCAGGCCGGTCTGCATCGGCTCATGCACCGACTTGCGCGGGATGATGCCCGGCGCCTTGACGTCGACGCGGCGGCGCTCGGTGAACTGGATCGGGCCCTTGCCGTCGATCGGCTCGCCCAGCGGGTTGACGACGCGGCCCAGCAGGCCCTTGCCGACCGGAACGTCGACGATCTCGCCCAGACGGCGAACCTCGTCGCCCTCGGCGATCTGGTTGTCCTGGCCGAAGATCACGGCACCGACGTTGTCGCGCTCGAGGTTCAGGGCCATGCCCTTCACGCCAGCTTTCGGGAACTCGATCATCTCGCCGGCCTGGACATTGTCCAGACCGTGGATGCGGGCGATGCCGTCGCCGACCGACAGCACCTGGCCGACGTCGGACACGTCGGCTTCGACGCCGAAGGAGGCGATCTGCGACTTGAGGATGGCCGAGATTTCGGCGGCGCGGATGTCCATGACAGGCTCTCTGTTATCGTCTCTTGGGGCCGGGCGATCAGGCCCGTCGCATGCTTGTGGTCAGCGCGCTCACGCGCGCTTGAGGGCGAACTTCATCTGGTCGAGCTTGGTCTTCAGCGAGGCGTCGAACAGCTTCGAGCCGACCTTGACCTTGAGGCCGCCCAGGATCGACGCATCGACGCGGGCGGTCATTTCCGGATCCTTGCCCAGCGAGGTGCGGAGCGCGGTCTGGATGGATTTCATCTGGGCGGCGGTCAGGGCCTGGGCCGAAACCACCTCGGCGGCGACAACGCCGGTCTTCCTCGCATACAGCAGATCGAAACCGGCGATGACGGCCGTCAGGTCGCGCGAGCGGCCGTTCTGACCCAGCAGGCCGAGGAAGTTGCGGGTCACGCCATTGAACTTCGCCTTGTCGGCGATGGCGACCAGACCCTTTTGCTGGTCCTCGGAAGCGATCACCGGCGAACGGGCAAGGCGGCGCAGGTCAGCGCTCTCGTTCCACGCGGCGCGCAGTGAGGCCAGGTCGGCGCGCACGGCGTCAAGGACGCCTGTCTCGTCAGCGAGGTCAAAGAGCGCCTGTGCGTAGCGCTCGCCGACTTCCGTCGTCCTGTAATCGTCAGCCACTTATAAGGTCCGCGCGGGTTAGCGTTCGGGTTTGCGACCGGCGGCGGAGTGCGCACCAATCAAAGGCCTGAAATGCTTGAAGAAAGCACTTGGGGGGCACGTCTTGCAACGCACCCTCCGGCTCAGCCGGGCGCCTGATAGCATCGTAACCCCCTGACCGCAACAGAAGCGGTCGGAACGATAACGCCGCAGCTGCGCTGTGGCCGCATGGCAGCGTCGACCTCGAAAAACGTCATCTTCGCCGCGCTCGCGGGCAATCTGGCCATCGCCATCACCAAACTGGCGGCCGCCCTGCTCACCGGCTCGTCGGCCATGATGAGCGAGGCCATTCACTCCGCGGTCGACACCGGCAACCAGATCATCCTGCTGATCGGTCTGAAGCGGGCAGCGCGCCCGGCCACCGACAGCCATCCCTTCGGCCACGGTCTGCAGCTTTATTTCTACACCTTCGTCGTGGCGGTGCTGATCTTCGGCGTCGGCGCGGTGATCTCGATCCTGCACGGCGTCGAGCGGATCCGGAATCCCGGCGAGATCGAGAACCCGTGGATCAACTATGTGGTGCTGGGCCTTTCGGTCGTGTTCGAAAGCGCGTCCTGGCTGGTGGCCTTGCGGGCCTTCAACCGCGAGCGCGAGGGCCGACCCTTCTTCGCCGTCATTCGCTCCTCCAAGGACCCCACGGTCTTCACCGTCCTGTTCGAGGATACCGCCGCCCTTGCCGGTCTGGTGGTGGCTCTGGCCGGGGTCGTGGCCAGCCACGTCTTCGCCCTGCCGGTACTGGACGGCGTGGCCTCGGTGCTCATCGGCGTCATCCTGGCCCTGACCGCCGCCTTCCTGGCGTTTGAAAGCCAGAGTCTGCTGACCGGCGAAGCCGCAGACCCGGAGACCCGCGAAGGCATAGCTGCCATCGCCCGCGCCGAGTCCGGTGTGGACGGCCTGAATGACTGCCGCACCATGCATTTCGGGCCGAACGAGATCCTGGTCGCCCTCAGCCTGGACTTCCGCAACGACCTGAGCGCCGGCGACGTCGAGGATACGGTCGCGCGTCTGGAGCACAGAATCCGCGCCGCCTATCCCCAGGCCGGCCGCATCTATGTCGAGGCCCAGAGCTTCGCCAGCCACGCGGCCGTGCGTCAAGCTGTGATCGCCGGCGGCGGGGCCGGAGCCCTCGTCCGCGATCTGCCGCCCCCGACCGGGCAGCGCTGACCGGCGCACCGGAACAGCCCCCCGCGACATCGCGCCGGACCGCGCGCCATTGCCGCACCCGCTGACTGGACGTTACAAGCGCTTCCAAAGCCAAGGTCAGGACCGCGCCTCCCATGTTCGACAGCATCATTCCCCTTCTCTCCGACCCCGCCGCCTGGGCGGCGCTTGTCACGCTTGTCGTGATGGAAGTGGTGCTGGGGATCGACAACCTGATCTTCATCTCGATTCTCTCGAACAAGTTGCCGCCGGAGCATCGCCAGAGGGTCCGCCGCATCGGCATCTCCCTGGCCCTGATCATGCGTCTGGCCCTGCTGTCGATGATCGCCTGGATCGTCAGCCTGACCGCCCCGGTCTTCACGGTCATGGACAACGCCTTCTCGTGGAAGGACATGATCCTGATCGCCGGCGGCCTCTTCCTGCTGTGGAAGGCGACCAAGGAGATCCACCACAGCGTCGACCATTCCAAGAGCGATGACCTGCTGGAGAAGGACAAGGTCGACGCGGTCATCTCGAATGTCGGCTCGGCGATTGTCCAGATCATCCTGCTGGACCTGGTCTTCTCGATCGACTCCATCCTGACCGCGGTCGGCATGACCGATCACCTGCCGATCATGGTCGTGGCCGTGCTGGTCGCCGTTACGGTCATGCTGCTGGCGGCCGATCCGCTGGCCAATTTCATCAACGACAACCCGACGGTCGTGATGCTGGCCCTCGGCTTCCTGCTGATGATCGGCACGGTCCTGATCGCCGAGGGGTTCGGAGCCCACGTGCCCAAGGGCTTTATCTACACCGCCATGGCCTTCTCGGCCGCGGTCGAGGGCCTGAACATGCTGTCGCGACGGGCCGAAGCCAAGAAGCAGGCTGCCCTCGCAGCCCGTCAGATCGCGCTGAACAAGGCGGAAACCGCAGAGCCCGGCGTCTGACCATGCGGGCCGCGGCGCTCTCGCTCGCCTTGCTGCTGACGCCGGCTCCGGCGCTGGCGCAGACGACAGCGCCCGCCGCGACGGAGGGAGGTCCCCAATCTTCCCCGGTGCGGGTCTACGGCTTCGAGGTCGTGCACGCCTATCCGCACGACCCGACCGCCTTCACCCAGGGGCTGGTGTTCCGCGACGGCGTCCTGCTGGAAAGCACGGGGCGCTCGCCGTCGACGATCCGCGAGGTCCGGCTGGAGGACGGCCAGGTCCTGCAAAGCCGCCAGCTGGACCCCGCCTATTTCGGCGAAGGGCTGACGGTCTTCGGCGATCGTATCCTGACCCTGACCTGGAAGGACGGAAAGGGCTTCATCTGGAACCCCGAGACCCTCCAGCCCGAGGGCGAGTTCGCCTATGCCGGCGAAGGCTGGGGCCTGACGCATGACACGGACCGCCTCATCCTGTCCGATGGCACGCCCTCGCTGCGCTTCCTCGATCCCGTGACCCTGGCCGAAACCGGGCGCGTGCCCGTGACCCTTCAGGGGCGACCGCTGGGTCAGATCAATGAGCTGGAATGGATCGAAGGCGAGGTCTTTGCCAACATCTGGCAGACCGACTTCATCGTCCGTATCGACCCGGCGACCGGCCGCGTAACGGGCGTCATCAACCTGACCGGGCTGATGCCCGACAGGTCGGGTCTCGACCCGACCGACGCGGTCCTGAACGGCATTGCGTGGGACCCCGTGGGACGCCGGCTGTTCGTCACCGGCAAGAACTGGCCGACCCTGTTCGAAATCCGGCTGACCGGACCGCGGTAAGCTTCTCCCTCCCCTTCATGGGAAGGGACGGCGAAGCGAAGCGGAGCCCGGGTGGGGCACGCCGGTCCTGCACCGATGGCTCCCGGCTTCACAATTCCCCTCCCTGTCGTCGCCGCGCGCCGACATCCCTCCCCCCTTCGGGGGAGGGAGAGATGCCCTACAGGAAGCTGTAGGGATCCACGTCAACGCTCAACCGAACGGACCCCGGGACCTTCACACGCGCCAGCCACGCCCGCAGGAAGCCCTGCAGGTCCACGTCGCGATCCGCCCGGACCAGCAGCCGCTTGCGCCTGCGCCCGCGCACCAGCGCCAGCGGCGCGTCGGCGGGACCGTAGACCTCCAGCCGTTCGGCGTTCGGAATATTCTCCGCCAGATCCCGAGCGACCTTCTCCACCGCCATGGCGTTCTCGCCCGACAGGATGATGGCCGCGAGCCGGCCGTGCGGCGGCAGGGACGCTGCCTCACGCTCGGCCAGTTCGGCCTCGACGAAGGCATCACGATCGCCCGCCGCGAGCGCCATCAGCACCGGATGGTCGGGCGTCCAGGTCTGCAGGATGGCCCGCCCCGGCTTATCCGCCCGGCCGGCCCGCCCTGTGGCCTGGGTCAGCAGCTGAAAGGTCCGCTCGGCCGCGCGCAGGTCGCCGCCGCGCAGGCCGAGATCGGCGTCCACCACCCCCACCAGCGTCAGGTGCGGAAAATTGTGCCCCTTGGCCGCAGCCTGGGTGGCCACCAGAATATCGATCTCGCCCGCGGCCATCCGCTGGATCAGCGCCCGGGCCGAATTCGCATCCGGGGCCGTGTCGCTGCTGAACACCGCCGTCCGGGCCTCCGGGAACAGCTGGCGCACCTCCTCCTCGACCCGCTCCACGCCGGGCCCGACCGAGACCAGGGACTCCTCGGCCCCGCAGGCCGGACAGTGTTTCGGCCGGATCATCGAGAAGCCGGTCAGATGGCAGATCAGCCGCCCGGTGTAGCGGTGCTCGACCAGCCAGCTGTCGGTGTCGGGCGCGGTCAGCCGATGCCCGCAGACCCGGCACAGGACGACGGGCGCATAGCCCCGCCGGTTCAGGAACAGCAGGGTCTGCTCGCCGCGCGCGAAGGTCTCGCCGATGGCCTCGCGCAAGGGCTGCGACAGCCACGTCTGGGGATCAGGCGGGTTCTGGCGCAGGTCCAGCAACGATATGTCCGGCAGGACGGCCGCCCCGTGCCGCGCCGCCAGCCTGAGCCAGGCATAGCGGCCCTGGTGGGCGTTCCAGAGCGTCTCCAGCGAGGGCGTGGCCGAGGCCAGCACCACCGTCGCCCCCTCGATGCGCGCCCGCGCCACGGCCAGGTCGCGGCCGTGATAGACCAGCCCCTCTTCCTGTTTGAACGAGCCGTCGTGCTCCTCGTCGACCACCACCAGCCGCAGGTTGGCATAGGGCAGGAACAGGGCCGACCGGGCACCGACCACGATGTTGCAGCGCCCGGCGATGACCGCCTCCCAGACCTGACGCCGGCGCGGCGGGGCGACACCGGAATGCCATTCCGCCGGGGCCGCGCCGAAACGGTCGGTAATGCGGGCGATCAGGGCCTGGGTCAGGGCGATCTCGGGCAGGAGGATCAGGATCTGCGCCGTCGGCTCGGCCTTCAGCGTCCGCGCCACCGCCTCCAGATAGGCCTCCGTCTTGCCAGAGCCGGTGACCCCGTCGAGCAGGAAGGGCGCGAAGCCGCCTCTGGCCGTCGCGGCGGCCATCTCATGCGCCGCCGCCGCCTGGTCAGGGTTCAGCGTCGCCGGGGCATGGTCGGGATCGGGTGCCTCAAAGGCCGCGACCGCCTCGATCTCGATGATCTCCAGCACGCCCTCGTCGACCATCCCCTTGACCACACCCGAGGACACCTTCGCCGCCCGCGCCAGATCCGGTCCCGGCATCGAACGCTGGCCCAGTGCCTCCAGCACCGCCGTGCGGGCGGCCGTCGGCCGGGCGGGAGTCCGGTCGCCGACCCGCCGCACCCGCCGCTCGGGTCGGGGCCGGGGCGCGCGCAGGCCCTTCAGCGCCGTCGCCGCCATCTCGCCGGGCGGGCTCAACGTCCAGCGCGCCGCCCATTCGACGAAATCCATCGTGCGTTCGGGCAGACGCGGATCGTCCAGCAGATGGTCGATCGCCTTCAGTCGCCGGTTCGAGCCCGTCGTCTCGCGCGCCTCGGAGACGATACCCCGTATCAGCCGGGGCCCCAGCGGCACGGCGACCTGATCGCCGCGCGCGACGTCCAGCCCCTCGGGCACCTCGTAGTCGAAGGCCTCCGGCACCGGCAGGGGGATAAGGACGCTGGCGACTTTCACCGCGAGGCCCGCTCCGCTAGAGAGACGCCCATGAAACTCTTTCTCGACACAGCCGACGTCGCCGTCATCAGGGACATGGTCCCCACCGGCATGGTGGACGGCGTCACCACCAATCCCTCGCTGATCGCCAAATCCGGTCGCAACATGGCCGAGGTCATCGCCGAGATTTGCGCCCTCGTCGAGGGGCCGATCTCCGCGGAGGCCGTGGCGACCGATTTCGAGACCATGGTCAAGGAAGGCGACAAGCTCGCCGCCATCGCCCCCAATGTCGTGGTGAAACTGCCCCTGACCTGGGACGGACTGCGCGCCGCCCGGGCCTTCGCCGACAAGGGGATCCGGACCAACGTCACCCTTTGCTTCTCGGCCGCCCAGGCCATGCTGGCCGCCAAGGCCGGCGCCACCTTCATCTCGCCCTTCGTCGGCCGTCTGGAAGACCACGGCGCGGACGGCATCGGCCTGCTGGAGGAGATCCGGGTGCTGTACGACGTACACGGCTTCGACACCCAGATTCTGGCCGCGTCCCTGCGCAATCCGAACCATGTCAGCGCCGCCGCTGTGGCCGGTGCCGACGCCGCGACCCTCCCGGCCGACGTTTTCAGGGCGCTGGTCAAACACCCGTTAACCGACAAGGGGCTTGATGCCTTCCTGGCGGACTGGGGCAAGACCGGTCAGTCGATCCTGTAGTCTTGACCTCAAGGAGAGGTTTGTGAGCGTTTCGCCTGACCTCTCGTCCAAGCCGGAAGAGCCTCACTGGCCGGAGATCCGCGCCTGGCTGCAGGCCAACCCCCGGTTCCTGCTGGACGATCGCTCCCTGCTGGAAGAGGTCGGTCTCAAGCCTCACGGCCGCAATGTCGTGGAGTTCGGCCGCGCCGCCCTGACCCGGCTGGAAGAGGTCGCCGAGCGCGAGGCCGACGCCCGCAAGCGCATCGAATCCATCGCCCGCGCCAATTTCGCCGCCCAGACCCAGACCCATGTCGCCGCCCTCGATCTGATGGAGGCGCGCAATCCTTCCGATCTCGCCCGCCGCCTGGACGCCGTGGCGCAGGGGCGGTTCGGTCTCGCCGGCGCCGCCATTGCGCTGGAAAAACCCGGTGGCGTGCCGTTCGGCTGGCGCGGACTCGAGGCGGGTGGCGTCGACGACCTGCTGGGCGACCACGGCCTGACCTGGCTGGGACCCAATTTCGCGGGACTGAACCTGTTCGGCGCGGCCGAGGCGGACGTGAAATCGGTCGCCCTGATCCGGATGGCCCCGCAGTTCCCCGGTGCCGGGGTCCCGGCGCGCGACGCCCTCTGCGCCTTCGGCTCGTCGGAGGAGGACGGCTTCGCCCCGACCATGGGCTGCGAACTCGTGGCCTTCATTGCGCGGGTGGTGGAACGGACCGCTGAACGATGGCCGATTCTCAGCTGAAGGGGGCCCGGTTGACCGCCGACGAGGCCCTGTCGGCGTGGCTTGAACATCTGGCACACGAGCGTCGGCTGGCCGCCAATACGCTGGAGGCCTACGGCCGTATCGGCCGACTGTATCTGGCCTTCCTGCAGCGCCATCGCGGCGAACCCCAGCGACTGTCCGACCTGGGCACCGTCACCGCCGCCGAAGTCCGCGCCCATCTGGCCGAGCGGCGGAGCGGCGATCACCCCCTCGCCGCGCGATCGATCAGCCAGACACTGTCGGCCATCCGTGCCTTCCATGCCTTCCTCGACCGCCGCTGCGCCACGCCGGCACCGCAACTGGCCCTCGTGCGCGGCCCCCGGGTCAAGGCGTCCCTGCCCCGCCCCGTCAGCGAGGACGAGGCGCGCGGCCTGATGCAGGAAACCGGGGCGGACCCGGACAGCCCGCCCTGGGAGGCCGCGCGCGACCGCGCCGTCCTGACCCTGCTCTATGGATGCGGCCTGCGGATTTCGGAGGGCCTGTCCCTGACCCGCGCCGATGCGCCGGTTCCCGAGAGCCTGCGCATCACCGGCAAGGGCGGCAAGACCCGGCTGACCCCGGTCCTGCCGGTCGTGCGGTCAGCCGTGGACGCCTATCTGGCGCTGCAGCCGTTTCCCCTGGCACCGGAGGACGCCCTGTTCCGTGCGCGACGCGGCGGGCCACTGACGCCGCGTCACGTCCAGGCGATGGTCCAGCGCCTTCGCGGCCGGCTCGGCCTGCCCGCCTCGACCACCCCCCACGCCCTGCGTCACAGCTTCGCCACCCACCTGCTGGGTGCCGGAGCCGACCTGCGCGCCATCCAGGAACTGCTGGGCCACGCCAGCCTGTCGACGACCCAGAAATATACGGCGGTCGACGCAAGACACCTGATTGAATCCTATTCCGCCGCCCACCCGCGACGCTGAACGCCACGGGCTGGTCAGGGCCTGCTGCGCAAGCCTACAGTGTGGCCCTGTTCGCCGGGGGGACGGCGCGGAGCGTGAGCCGTATGACAGGCATCGACCGTCGCGTATTGCTGGCCGGACTGGGTGCGCTCGGCGTCTCCGCACGGTCCACCGTCGCGCAGGATACCGGGGGACAACCGGCCGAAATCCAGCCCATCCAGCTGCTCAGCAACCTGTTCACCCGCGTCGGTGCTGCCATCTTCATCGACGGGCGCGGCCCTTTCACCTTCGTGATCGATACCGGTGCCGGAACGACATCTGTCGCCGACACCCTCGCGGACCGGCTGGGCCTGAGGCCGATGCCACCCGTCCTGGTCCACGGGATTACCGAGGCCAGAATCACCCGCAGCGTGGCGGTCGACCGGCTGCAACTCAGCGGGCTGGGCTTCCGCCGCCTGACCTGCCCGGTCTTCCCGCGCGACCAGCTGGGTGCGGACGGCCTGATCGGTCTGGACGTGCTGGATCGCTTCCGGTTGAAATTCAACGTCGTGCGCCGCTCCGCCAGTCTTGATATCCGGGGCGTGACCATCCTCATGGGCGGCGACATGGTTACAGGGTCGCGCATGCGCCGCGAGGGCATGCGCTCGATCCGCGGCCGGTTCGGCCAGATGATCATAACCCGGATCCACGTGGACGGTCAGCCGACGGCAGCCTTCATCGACAGCGGTGCCCAGTATTCGATCGGCAATCAGGCACTGCGGCGCGCGGTCTCCGCCCGACGTCGCGACGGCGGCGGCCCGGCCCGCGAGGTACCGATCTATGGTGTCACGGGTCAGAGCCTCAGCGCGGACCTGGCGATGGTCGATGATCTCCGGTTCGGCCCCCAGCGGCTCGGGGCCACGCCGATGCTGTTCGCCGACCTGCACTGTTTCGAGACCCTCGGCCTGTCCGGGCGGCCGGCCATGCTGATCGGCGCGGACCTGCTGGGTCGCTTCCGGGAAGTCACCCTGGATTTCCCGGCCAATCTCGTGACCTTCGAGGGCCTTCGACGCCAGACCTCGAACCGTCTCGTCATCCCGGGAATGTGACGACGGGCCCGCTCAGGCCTGCATCGTCCAGCCCTCGACCCCCATGGCCGCCTGTTTGACGGCTTCCGAGCGCGTCGGGTGCGGGTGGCAGACGCGGGCGATATCTTCCGAAGACCCACCGAAGGCCATGGCCACGCAGGCCTCGCCGATCATCTCGCCGGCCTGCGGCCCGAGGATGTGAACCCCCAGAATCCGGTCGGTCGCCGCGTCGGCCAGCACCTTCACGAAGCCGTCCGTCTCGTGGTTGATCTTGGCCCGGCTGTTGGCGGTAAAGGGGAATTTCCCGGCCTTGTAGGCCACGCCCTCGGCCTTGAGCTGGTCCTCGGTCTTGCCGACCCAGGCGACTTCTGGTGCCGTATAGACCACGCTGGGCACCAGATTGTAGTCGACGTGACCCGCCTTGCCCGCGATCAGTTCGATCACCGCCACAGCGTCTTCCTCGGCCTTGTGCGCCAGCATCGGGCCATAGGTGACGTCGCCCATGACCCAGACGCCCTCGGCGACCTTGAAGTGGTCATTGACGAGGAATCCCCGCTTGTCGGTCTCGACCCCGACGGTCTCCAGACCGAGACCTTCGGTGTAGGGACGGCGCCCGATGGCGACCAGGACCACATCACCCTTCAGCGTCTCGGCGGCACCGCCCGCGGACGGCTCGACCGTCAGCTCGACGCCGTCCTTCCCGGTCTTGGCACCCGTTACCTTGGCTCCCAGCTTGAACGTCATACCCTGTTTGGTCAGCACGCGCTGGAAGGCGGTCGCCAGATCCTTGTCCATGCCGGGCGAGATACGGTCGAGATATTCCACCACGGTCACCTGGGCACCCAGTCGACGCCAGACCGAACCCAGTTCCAGCCCGATGATGCCGGCCCCGACGACGATCAGATGTTTCGGCACGGCGGGCAGCGACAGGGCACCGGTGGAATCCACCACACGGTCCGCCTCAAAGGCCACGCCGGGCAGCGGCGTCGGCTCGGAGCCGGTGGCGATGACGATGTCCCTTGCGGTCAGCAAGGTCTTTGACCCGTCGGCGGACGTGACCTCGACCTGACCCTTGCCCGCAATGCGGCCGCGGCCCCGGATCCAGTCGACCTTGTTCTTCTTGAACAGGAATTCGATGCCCTTGGTCAGGGCGTTCACGCTCTCCTGCTTCTGGCTCATCATCCGGGCCAGGTTCAGTTTCGGCGCTCCGACCTCAATGCCCAGGGTCGGAAATTCCCGGGTCACCGCCTCGAACAGCTCCGACGCGTGCAGCAGCGCCTTGGACGGCATGCAGCCGACGTTCAGGCAGGTCCCGCCGAGAGTCTCGCGCATTTCGATACAGGCGGCCCTGAGCCCCAGCTGGCCGGCGCGGATGGCCGCGTTGTAGCCACCCGGTCCCCCGCCGATGATGACCACGTCATAGGTGCTGGAAGGGGCGGCTTCGGCCATGGTGTATCTCGGGTCTGATCGTGGGCGGGGGGGAGCGCGCGGAACCTGACGGCACCGCCCGCGAGCGTCAACCGCGCCGCCGCATATAGGCTCCCCGACGCGCCTTCGACAGGCGTCAGAAATTCAGATGGCCGGCTGTCCGCTTGCGCCGGACCCGACGGCTGGCCACCGCGACCAGTACGCCCAGCAGAACCAGCGCCACCGGCACCAGCCAGACAGGATCGACCGGCAGACCGCTGATCCCGTCAGGGGCGGCCATGCTCGTGGGTCCGCCGGACCGGGCACCGACGTCCGCCCCACCCTGCCGGCCCATGGCCAGCCGCAGGACGACATCGGCGGCAAAGCCCAGGAAATAGGCGATGGCCGCGCGCGTATTTCCGGCCCCCAGCATCACCGCGGCAACGACATAGAGACCGACGGCACCGGCCCAGAGCGCCCAGACCGGGAGGAAGCCGAACAGGTCCCCGCCCGCGGAGGCTTCGGCGCCGACGCGGGCAGCGGCCACGTCAGGCGCGGCCCCTTCCAGCAAGGGTGAAAGGAACGGCCAGGCCAGCCACCCGGCATAGCCGAGCACCAGCAGACCCACGATCAGACGCAACAGCTTCATGTCGACCCTCCCGGCCCCCCGTTAACCTTTACACCGGTCCGGGGAATGGATGAAAGAGACCGGCGTCAGGCTGCGCTGGGCAGGGTGATCGAGACTTCCGCACCTTCGCCCGGCGCGCTGTCGATGGACAGGACACCGCTCGACTGGCGCGAGAAGGCATAGGCCTGGGACAGGCCGAGACCCGCCGCGCCCTCGCGCGTCGTGAAGAAGGGTTCGACCGCGCGGGCGGCCAGATCGCGGTCCATGCCCGGACCGCTGTCGCGGACGCTGAGCCGCACGCCACCCTCGAGCAGGGTCTCCAGCCGCACAGCCACCGAGCCCTGGCCGGCGACGGCGTCGACCGCGTTCCGCGTCAGCCCGCTGACCGCGCCTTCGAAGGCAACCGGATCCAGCCGGACCAGCGCCTCGTCGGTGGGTCCCTCGATCATCAGATCGACGCCCGGTCCGGCCAGAGCCCTCAGTCGGGTCTCCATGCCGCGCAGCAGCACCCCGGCGTCGAGAACACGCAGGACGGGCTCGTCATCGCCTTGCGAGAAAGCGGTCAGGCGGCGCGTCAGCAGCTCGCCCTTCTGGCCGGCAACCAGCGCGGCCTGGCCGATGCGGCGGACACGGGCCGGATCGTCCGCCTGGCGCAGCATCATGTCCAGGGCCCCTGTCATGACACCCAGCAGGGCGTTGAAATCGTGCGCGAGACCACCGGTCAGGCGGCCGACATTCTCCATCCGGCGACCGCCCTGAAGCTGGATCTCGGCGTCCTGTTCGGCCTTTGACGCCGCGGCGCGGGCGACCTGCGCCTCCTCGCGCGCGGCGGCGGCGGCGGCCAGGGCTGCGTCGGCCTGCGATCGCGCAGCCTCGGCCACCTCGCGCAGGGCGGCGATTTCCGCAGACGCGTCGGGCGTCGGGACGTTCCCGGCCACGGGCACGTCGTCGCGGTCCATCGTGTCTGCGTTCGGGGCTGTATCGGCGCGCTCGCCGGCCAGCAGCAGGGCGTCCACGACCCCGTCGGCGTTACTCAGGGGCAGGATCGACCAACGAACACCGTCCGCCTCGCCCTGTCGGGACAGGATCGGCTCGGCCTCGCCGGCCGGCGCGGACACGGCGGCCCTCAGGGCCTGCCGGCCCTGCTGGCGGTCGCTGTCGGCGAGGAACAGATCGGCGAAGTCACCGTCCGCCTCGGTCTGGCCGAGCAGGAGCCGGGCGGTGCGATTGCTGTCACGCACCTGTCCGTCCAGACCGATGACGACGAGGGCGCTGGAGGCGGCATCGAACACCCGGCGCGCCAGCCCGTCGGACGCCACGGCGGCCGCAGGGGCGGCCTCGATCATCACGACTTCGGGCGTCTGCAGACCTTCGCTCTCGACGATGGCGGCGGTCGAGCCGGTGATCTGGCCCACCTCATTCTCGATCGGCATCGCCGTCACCGAGACCAGCATCTTGCGACGCGAGGTGGGATTGGCCAGCAGGTGCTGGAAGCCCTTGACCGTCTGCCCCCGCAGAGCCCGTGCCGTGGGCAGGAGATCGGGCGGCACCGGCCGACCGTCCGGGAAGGTGATGCCCCAGGTCGCCGAATGGAACCGCAAGCCGATCAACTCGGCATCCTTGCGTCCCAGCAACTGGTGTGCGGCGCGATTGGCGAAGACGAATTTGCCCTGTTTGTCCGTCTCGACCAGGGCCACAGGAATGGCGTTCAGCGTCTCGAACAGACGCTTCTGGGAATCGTCGGCCATGCGCTGGATCAGATCCAGCTGATCCGACGTGCTGACATGCTGGGTGCTCTTTCGAAGGGCGAAAAAGATCGCGACCAGGGCCAGGACCCAGCCGAGCGCCGCGGCGGCACTCCATACCCACACCCAGTTGACCTGGCCTTCGAGAAACATGCGACCCGACTGTCCCGTTCTGGCGCCTTTGCGCCGGTTCGGGAGACACCTTGCAAATGGCGAACCGTATCGGTCCGCTTTCGCCCCCGAGGCGACCTAGCCGGGCTTGGGCACAGCGTCCAGCGTCACTGTAACGAAGCGGGACAGCCGCCGACGAAAAAAGGGCCGGGCGTCGCCGCCCGGCCCTTCCATTTGCGGCCCTCGAGGGCCCGCCTGGATCAGAAGGTGAAGCGGACGCCGCCGGCGTAACGGCTGCCGAAACGTTCCCACTCGATCGTATAGGCGCTGTCGCGCACGTAGCGACGCCCCGCCTCGTTCAGCAGGTTCGAGCCGTCGAAATAGAGCTCGATGGTGTCGTTGATGGCGTAACGCGCCGAGAAATCCAGCTCGTCGTCGGTCGCCCAGTAGAAATTCCCGCCGTCCGAGGCCGGGCCGAAGGCGTCGATCCATTCGCTGCGATACTGGTAGTTCAGGCGCATCGACAGGCCGTATTTCTCGTAATAGGCCCCGACATTGTAGACGATGTCCGATGTGCCGGGCAGGGCGATCCTGGAGCCGTCCGGCGCGGTCGCCTCGCTTTCATTCAGGGTCACATTGGCCGACAGGCCGAACCCGCCCACCCAGCCCGGCAGGCCGAACTGTTCGGTGAACGGCTCCAGCTGCTGCTGAACGGCGGCCTCGAGACCATAGAGGTAGCCGTCGCCGCCGTTGGTGATCGTGTTCAGGGTATAGGCCGAGCGGTCAACGCCGCCGCTGTCCAGAACATCGAGGCCGAACGGGCGCACGTCGTCGAACAGCACGTCCTCGACCTTCTTGTAGAAGGCACCCAGCGACACGAAGCCCTGCGGCTGGACATACCATTCGAAATAGGTGTCGACGCCATAGGCGCGTTCCGGCCTGGCTTCGGGGTTGCCGCCCGAGACGGTCAGGTTGGTGTCGCTGAAGGTGAAGTTCGGACGCAGCTGGTCGTAGTCCGGCCGCGCCGCGCCGCTGTTGAACGACAGCCGCAGCTTCATGTCTTCGTTCAGGTTGTAGTTGATGTGCAGGCTGGGGAAGACCAGCGTCTCGTCATTCTCGACCTCGATCAGGGTGCTGACGCCACCCAGGACGACATAGGCCTGTCCGGTGTTCTTGACCTGCTCGACGCGCACGCCGCCGTTCACACTGCCCCAGTCATAGGCGACGCGCCCCATGGCATAGCCCGCCGTGACCTGTTCCTCGACGTTGTAGTAGTTGGGGCGCAGGAAGACGAACGGCGCGGCCTGCGCGGCCAGACGCACATTGTTTCGCATCGAGAGGATGTCGAAATAGCGGAAGCTGTAGCCGAGCGGAATCTCGCCGGCGAACGGACGGTTGCTCGAGACCGGCAGGAAGGTCGTCGAGATACCGGCGGCAGCCGATTGGGCGTTGCTGAGGGTTCTTTCGTTCTCGACAGCCTCCTTGGTGCGCTGGTCGAACTGACCGCCGACGGTGAAGCGGGCATCACCGCCGAACATCGGCAGCTCGCGTCGCAGGTCGAATTTGCCGGTGTAGGCCTCGGTCGTGTCGACCGCGTCAAGCGACCGCAGCGAGCTCAGCGGGCGGCTGAAGCTGTCAATGTCGGTGACCGGCGTACCGGCGCTGAAGGTGCCCGCCGCCGAGGTGGTGGTGAACAGGCGCACCCGGGCCAGTTGCGGATTGGTGAAGTCATAGACCACGGTCGGGCGCAGGGTCCGCGTCGAGGGGCTGTCGTAACGCGCCTCACCGACCACCGAGCGATCGTCGATGGCACGGGTGAAATTCAGCCGCCAGTCGAACGACCAGCCGTCGCTGAAGGCATGGTCGCCGCCCAGGGTGCTGGTGAAGATCGACTGCTCGAAGGCCCGCAGCGTGGCACGCTGGTTGATGTCGATGCCATAGACCGTGCCGGACAGCGGAGTGTTGCCGATGCAGACGTCGGCATAGCCGGTGTTGGTCGGTGCCGGATTGGTCGCGATGGTGCACACCGGCGTGGCCGGGCGGGTCAGGTCGGCCTGGCGGTCGTCCAGGTCGAAGATGTAGTTGTCGCGGGCCTCATCGTCGGTGAAGGTGGTGAAGATGGTCTCGAGGAACAGGCGGTTGTCATCGTTCGGGGCCCAGTCGATCCGCCCCGAACCCGAGTAGTTGCGGCGGGTCAGACGATACAGTTTGTTCTCGGTCTCGCGGCCCCAGATACGGTCGGCAGCACCCGGCTGCAGATCCTGGGCGACCGGCTCGAAGTCGTTCTCGAAATTGTCGGTGATCATGTCGCGGTCGTAATAGCTGCCGGACACCAGCAGGCCGAACTCGCCCGCCGAGTCCGAGACGAAGCGGTCAGACAACACCAGCTGGGTTTCAAACTCGTTGCGGCTGCCGAGGTCGCTCTCGCCGCCACCGATCTTGCCCGCGCCGTGGAAGCCCGGATAGTCGAAGGCCGAGCGGGTACGGATGTCGACATTGCCCGCGACGGTCTCGCCGCTCATGTCGGCGGTAACGGCCTTCTGGACCACGATCTGCGACGCGATGGCCGAAGGCAGGCTGTCGTAACGCGTGTCCCGCCCCTCCGGGCTGACGATCGAAATGCCGTTGATGGACAGGGTGGTCCAGCTGATCGGCGCGCCGCGCAGGCTGATGTAGCGGGCCTGGCCCTGGTCGCGCTGAACGGCGACGCCGGGCAGACGGCCGGCGGCCTGGGCAATGTTCTGGTCCGGCAGGCGGCCGACCGAGTCGGAGGCGGCGACCGACACGAGGGCGTCAGAATTGCGCTGGGTGCGCAGGGCGGCCGCTTCGGACTCGGCGATCGGTCGCCGACCCACCACCACGACCTCGTCGATCTCGGTGGCCGTTTGCGGCGCGGTCTGGGCAAAGGCCGGAACGGCGAAGGTCAGCGGTGCCAGAGCTGCACCGAGCAAGAGTCCGAGTTTCATGGCAGGCATCCCCAAGGTCCGATCGGCCCCCCGGCCGTCGGTTCTGGGCGCTGCTGCTAAGCTGGGGGGACGACGCCCCCAAGACTGTTCGGAGAAGACAATTCGTCGGTTCGCGAACAGCGAGATGAAAGACGTTCTGACGACGGACCGGTTTTTTGAGTTTCGACACAGAAACGTCATGGGCGGACCGTTGACCCGTCCGATCCGCCATGTTGAGGCGACGACGTTATCCGCGGGGGCGTCATGAGAATCCGGACTCTTGCGGCCACGGCCGCGGCTGCGCTGCTGTCGGCCTGCGCCGTCACGGAAGTCGACTTCCAGGGCGAGGGCGAAGGCTTCGTCGGTCCGGGCGTGCCCGTTCACGCCGCGCTGGAGACCCCGTCGGTCGGCACGGCGGGACAGGACGCCGCCGACGACCCGGCCATCTGGACCTCCGCCACGCCGATCATCTTCAAGGGCACGCCGGTCCCGGGCTTCGTCGCGGGCACGGACAAGAAGTCGGGCCTGTATATCTACGGCCTCGACGGGACGATCCTGCAGTTCCTGCCCGAGGGCCTGCTGAACAATGTCGACACCCAGGAAGGCCTGAATGTCGGCGGGCGGCCGCAGGTGGTGCTGGGGGCCAGCGACCGGACACCCGGCAAGACGGGCGTCGCCCTGTTCCTGTTCGACCCGGCGGCAACCGGCGACAACGGCGTACGGCCCTGGGGAACCATCGCGACCGACGTGGTCGAGCCCTATGGCTTCTGCTTCGCCCGTCGGGGTGCCGAGATCCACGCCATTCTGGTGGGGCACGAGGGCGAGGTGCGCCAGTTCGTCCTGACCGCCGACGCCGCGGGCCAGCCGGCCGCGCGTGAGGTGCGCCGGTTCGACATCGGCACGATCTCGGAAGGTTGCGCCGCCGACGAGGCCACGGACGCGCTTTATCTGGCCGAGGAAAATGTGGGCATGTGGCGTTACGGGCTTGATCCCGCCGCCGGGCCCGGGCGCGTTCTGGTTCAGGGAATCGCCCGCGACCTTCTGGTCGCCGATGCGGAAGGCCTGAGCATCATCGCCGACGGCGCGGCCCGCTATCTGATCGGCTCCAGCCAGGGCGACTCGGCCTTCCCGGTCTGGCGCATCGACGGAGCAGCGCCCGTCTATGTCGGCCGCTTTGTGGTCGCGGAGGGGACGGTGGACAAGGTCACCGGAACCGATGGTCTAGCGGCGCTCGGCGGGCCGGTCGGTGCCTTCCCCGAGGGACTGGTCGTGGTCCAGGACGACGTCAACGACGTCGGCACCCAGAATTTCAAATACATCGACTGGCGCGATATCCGCACGGCCCTGGGGCTGCAGGCAGGCCCGGATCGGCCCTAGGGTCGGCTACCGACCCCGACCCTGGCCCACTCACGCGGCCCGGGCGGAATTGAAAAAGGCCCGGTCGCGTGACCGGGCCTCTTCAAGTCGACTGGAGCGGGCGAAGAGATTCGAACTCTCGACCCCAACCTTGGCAAGGTTGTGCTCTACCACTGAGCTACGCCCGCACTTCAGTCGGAGGCGGGCGTATACCGAGCGGCCCGGTCCCTCGCAAGTCCCTAAACCCGGAATTCGGCGTTCAGGCAGCGAGCAACCGCATTGCGAGCGTCCAGTCCTGCGCGCAGCGCACCCGCGCGTCAGCGCGGTGCCAAACGAATGGCGCCGTCGAGGCGGATGCATTCGCCGTTGATATAGACGTTGCGCACCAGCTCCAGCACCAGCGAGGCATAGTCGGCGGGGGTGCCCAGACGGCTGGGGAAGGGAATCGCGGCCGCCAGGGCGTCCTGGATCTTCTGGTCCATGCCGGCCATCATCGGCGTCCACATGATGCCGGGCAGGATGGTGTTGCAGCGGATGCCCTCCTGGGCCAGATCGCGGGCCACCGGCAGGGTCATGGCGTAGACCCCGCCCTTGGAGGCCGAATAGGCCGCCTGGCCGATCTGGCCGTCCTGGGCCGCCACCGAGGCGGTGTTGACGACCAGGCCGCGCTCGCCGTCGGCCATGGGCTCCAGCGTCACCATGCCGGCCGCCGACTGCGACAGCACGCGGAAGGTGCCGAACAGATTGACCCGCACGGTGCGCTCGAAGGCGGCCATGTCGTGGGCGCGGATCTCGCCGGTGTCCTTCTTGCGGGATACCGTCTTCTGGCCCGTGGCGATGCCGGCGCAGTTGACGGTCAGCCGCTCCTGGCCGTGGGCCGCACGGGCCTTGGCGAATCCGGCGGCCACCGAGGCGTCGTCGGTCACGTCGACCAGACAGAAGATCCCGCCAATCTCTTTCGCGACAGCCTCGCCCTTCTCGGCATTCATGTCGAACAGGGCGACCTTCGCGCCGGTCGCGGCGATGGCGCGCGCCGTCCCCTCGCCCAGGCCCGAGGCTCCGCCCGTCACCACCGCCGCGATCGCACTGTCGAGTTTCATGGCCTTAGCCCCTATGTTGTGTGAACCTTGAGATTGCCGCGGGGTTTAGCCGCCATGTCCGCCAAAGCCAAACCTGTCACGCCCGACGAGGCCATCGACCCGTCACGCGCCCTCGTGCCCTCGGTCCAGCGGGTCAACGAGGTGCATGTCCAGAAGGGATTCTGGCCCAAGATCCGGCGCACGGCCTCGCGCATTCCTTTCGCCGGGCAGGTGCTTTCCGTCTGGTACGCCGCCCGCGATCCCGAGACGCCGACGGCGGCCAAGGGGATCATGGTCGGGGCGCTGGCCTATTTCGTCCTGCCGTTCGACGCCATTCCCGACATCTTCGCCGGCATCGGCTTCACCGACGACGCCGCGGTCATCACGGCCCTGATCGCGACCCTGGGGGCCAATATCAAGCGCCGGCACAGGGATCAGGCCTCGGCGGCGCTCGAGCGGCTGCGGGACGACTAGGGTTCCACCGTCACCACGACCTTGCCCATTACAGCCCGGTCGCCCAGCGCCTGGATGGCCTCATGGGCGCGTTCCAGCGGGTAGGTGCGGCTGATCCGCGGGCGGATCTTGCCGTCCTCCCAGAAGCGCAGAAGGTCGGCCATGTTGGCGGCATGGGCGGCCGGATCGCGCATCACCGCCGCGCCCCAGAACACCCCGATCACCGACACCGACTTGAGCAGGGTCAGATTCAGCGGCAGCGACGGAATCCCCGCCGGGAAGCCGACCACCAGATAACGGCCGTTCCAGTCCATGGCCCGCAGGGCGGGCTCGCAATAGTCGCCGCCGACCGCGTCATAGACCACGTCCGGGCCGTCGCGACCGGAGGCCAGTTTCAGCTCCCCCGACAGCTCCTTCTGCGCCGCCTTGTCCATCTTGCCCGAGGGATAGATCAGGCCGTTGTCCGCCCCGGCCTCGAGCGCGAACTGGACCTTGTCATTGGTCGAGGCGGCGGCCGTGACCTGGGCTCCCATGGCCTTGCCCAGTTCGACCGCGGCCACGCCGACGCCGCCGGCGGCCCCCAGCACCAGCAGACGCTCGCCGGGCTTCAGCTGGGCCCGGTCCTTCAGGGCGTAGTAGGAGGTGCCGTAGGTCATGACGAGCGCCGCCGCCGTGTTGAAATCCATGGCGTCGGGGATCTTCATCACCGTGGCGGCCGGGACCGCCAGCCGCTCGACCATGCCGCCCCAGCCGGGCACGGCGATGACCCGGTCGCCCTTGCGGACGTTGGTCACGCCCTCGCCGATCGCCTCGACCACGCCCGCGACCTCGCCGCCGGGCGAGAAGGGGCGGGTCGGCTTGAACTGGTATCTGTCCTCGATGATCAGGGTGTCAGGGAAATTGACCCCGATGGCGCGCACATCGATGACCACCTCGCCCTTCATCGGCCGGGGGTCCAGGACCTCCTCGACGACCAGGGTTTCGGGACCGCCGGGAGCCTTGGACAGGACAGCGCGCATGGGTGGGTCTTTCGCAAAGGCGTCCCGCCCCGGTGGCGCGCGCGTCGGCATAAGGCTAATCAGCGTCCGGCCTGTTTGAAAGAGGCGATCCGGAGACGACCCTGTATGACGGCCCTCATTCTTCACGGCGGCGCCGGCGCTCGACGCGAGCGCAACTACGACCGCGAGATCGCCCATATGCGCGAGGTCGTCGAGGCCATGAAGGCCCGGCTGGACGCGGGCGCGAGTGCGCTGGACGTGGTCGTCGAGACCCTGGTCCTGCTGGAGGACTCCGGCCTCTATGTCGCCGGGCGCGGGGCCTCGCCCAATCTGGCCGGAGCCTATGAGCTGGACGCCAGCCTGATGGACGGTTCGACCCGCAAGGCCGGGGCCGTCGCGGCCCTGCAGGGCTTCCGCAACCCCGTGGTCGCCGCCCGCGCGGTCATGGACCGCACCCCCCACGTCATGCTCGCCGGCGAGGGCGCGGCCCTGTTCGCCCTCGACCAGGGGCTGGAGAGGATCGGCGACGAGGATGCCTGGTTCACCCGCGCCGGCCAGGGCGAGGACAATCACCCGCCCGGCACGCTGGCCCACGGCACGGTCGGCTGCTGCGCGCTGGACCGGGACGGACGGCTGGCCGCGGGCACCTCGACGGCGGGCGTGTTCGGCAAGATGCCGGGTCGCGTCGGCGACACCCCCATCCCCGGCGCCGGCAGCTGGGCCGATGGCCGCGTCGCCGTCTCGGGCACGGGCCAGGGCGAGTATTTCATCCGCGTCGCCGCCTGCGCCCAGGTCAGCTGGCGCGTCGGCACGGGACAGACCCTGGCCGAGGCGGGACGCGCCGTGATCGACGAGATCGGCGAGATGGGCGGCGACGGCGGCCTGATCGCCCTCGACCGCGACGGCAATATCTCCGCCCCCTTCAACAGCCAGGGCATGAAGCGCGCCTGGCTGACCCCAAACGGCGAGATCGGGGTCGAGGTTTTCAGACCCTGAGAGCGAAAAAACCGAGTCTGAATCGTCTGAATCGTCTGAAATCGGGTCGCTGAGGTCATCGGCCGACACAGTGGCAGACACCTGCGTCAGTTGCGGTCGCGGGCCGTATGACGCGTTCGACCTTACTGCGATTTAACGGGCCAGCGAACCAGGTTCTCTCTAATTCCTCCCGCTCGAAAGGGAGACGCCCGATGAAGAGCCTGATCGCCGCCGCGGCATTCGCCGTCCTGTCCGCCACAGCCGCCTGCGCCCCGGTCGTGCAGGGTGGGCCCCCGCTGGCCCTCCCCGTCGGTCTGCAGGAAACCGCGCAGATCGGCAGCGTCACCCTGTCGACCGGCTGGCTGAACGCCGAGGACGATTTCGCCGAGACCTTTTCGGCCGAGGTCCGGGAGGAACTGGGCCGCTGCATGTGGGGCACGGCACCGATCAATCTGCGCGTCCACATCGACGCGATGCAGCGCGCCGGCCGGGTCCAGACCCTGCTGACCGGCGAGGGCACCCACACCCTGTCCGGAACGGTCGAATTCGTCGATCCGACCCACGACAACCGCGTCGTCGGCCGCTTCCCCGTCTCGGTGGCGACCAGCGCCCGGGGCCGCCTCGGCGGTGTCCTCGGCGACCGTCAGATGATGGTCTCCGAAGCCTTCGGCCGCACCGTCTGCGAACAGGCCTTCGGCCGCAATCCCCGCGATCGCGGCCCGCATAACGCGACGGCGGGGTAGGAATACCTTGTCATCCCGGATCGCCGCGTCGCGGCGTCCGGGATGACAAGGTCCAGGGGTTGAGGGTCTGGTTTCCGGCCAGAAATTTGGGGCTGCTTTCGACCCATAGCGGACTCTGGCGGGGAAGACGCTAGAGCGGTTTTTCCATAAACACGAGATAGGGCATCAACCGGTCAGGGTATTCTTGATAGGGCGCAATGTGGGTGAACCCCATCGACTCATACATCGAGATCGCTTCTACCAGACGGTCGCCTGTATCCAGCTGCATCAGCCCATAGCCGTCTTGCTGAGCCAAGGCGATTAGAGCATTCGACAGCTTGCGACCGACGCCGAGACCTCTGGTGGCGTCGGTCACGTAGAGGCGTTTGAGTTCGCAAATGTCGGCGGAGGAGCGCCGGAATGCACCGCCAGCGACAATCTTACCGTCAACTTCCACGACCATTGTCCGCCCGTTCGGCGGGCCATATTTTTCGGCGAGAACCTTCAGTTCGTCCTCAAGCGATTGGTAGCCAAAAACCTCTTCGACGAACCAAGGCATGTCGCGATAACGCTCGCGGCACCAATCGACATAAAGACGGCAGACCGCACCGAAACCCTCGTAGTCTGCCCCGGCGTCCGCCAGCCTGATCGAAAAATCCGGGTCGCTCATGTGCACTTAGCCCTTCGTGTCCGGCGATTTGGAAGACGTAACGTCCGCTGTCCACCCCTAGGCGACTGTCGGCTCCCGACCCAAAGCGGACGTTTGCGTCGGAAGGCTCTGACTCGTCCGAGACGCTCGGAAGGTCACCTTTCGGGACCGCCACTCTGAGACTTGCCTGACGACGCGAGCCTGAGGTTGGCTGCGATGTCGAGCATTGAACGCTTGTCGATGTTTGCGTTAGGCCTGCATCGGGATCAGCAGTAGATCAAGCCTGCATCCCGGAGACCATCATGTTGGCGTAGGTCTCGCCGATTTCGCGCGCGCTCTGGGGCGAGGTCTCGGGGCGGAACCAGCGGTGGGTCCAGCCGACGACGCCCAGCATCCCGTAGGCGACGATGCGCGAGGGGCCGACGTCGCGCAATGTGCCGTCGGCGTAGCCTTCCTCGATGATCGAGATGAAGGCGTTCTCGATGATGCGGTTCACCTGCCGCATGTCCGATGACCATTTCGAACGGTTGCCCGAAACGCGACCGAGGTTCTCGCGAATATAGATGAAGAGCAAAGGATAGTGCTCGCCGTACGATTCCATGATCGCGACGATCAGATTCCACAGCTTGTCCGGCGCTGGCAGCGTGCTGGCGGCGATAGCGGTGGCGATCTGGGAGTTGCGTTCCGCGACCGCGCGCAGCACCTCGTCGAACAACTCTTCCTTGGACGAGATGTAGTAGTAGACCGAAGCGCGATCGATGCCGAGTTCGGCAGCCACGGCGCTGATGCTCGCGCCTTGCAGACCCAGGCGGTCAAAGACGCGAACGGCCGCCTCCGCGATCTCGCGGCGACGCCGCTTGTAAGCGTCAGAGCTTTCTTCCTTTGCCGCCTTCCGGCGTTTGCCGATGCCGCTGGTCTTGTCGCTTGTCGGACTCATGTCAGGGGATTGATTAGCGATGGATTGCCGAAAGTCCAAACCGTTGAGGTCGTCAACCACGTGGACCGCCCGCCACGAACAGCACCTGACCTGATACAAACCCCGAGCGTGCGTCAGCGAAGAAGGAGACCGCATTGGCGATGTCTTCGGGCTGGCCCGGGCGGCCGGCGGGGATGTCGCGCACAATGTCTGCGACCATCGCCTCGAAGGTCACCCCCAGCCGTTCGGCTACAGCAGTCGTCATCGGGGTTACGACAAAGCCGGGTGCGACGACGTTGGCGGTGATGCCGGACTTGCCCATTTCCAGCGCCAAGGTCTTGGTCAGGCCGATCAGCCCGGCCTTGGCTGCGGCATAGTTGGCCTGTCCGTAAGCGCCCAAGGCGGCAATGCTGGCGAGGTTGACGATCCGTCCGTGGCCTTCGCGGCGCATCGCGGGCTGGACCGCGCGGCACATCAGGAACGCCCCGCGCAGGTTGACATCCTGGACAACCTGCCAGTCATCCAGCGTCATCTTGGCCAGGGTCTTCTCGCGCAGGACGCCGGCGTTGTTGACCAGAACGGCGGGCGGTCCCAGCGCGGCTTCGGCCGCTACGACAGCGGCCTGGACGGACGCTTCGTCGGAGACATCGACGGCCACGGCGATGGCCCGACGCCCCAGCGCCTGGATCCGCTGAACGGTGTCAGTGCAGGCTTGCGTCTGAAGATCCATTACGGCGACATCGCAGCCGTCCCGGGCCAGGCGTTCGGCGATGGCGGCGCCGATGCCGCGCGCGGCTCCGGTCACGAGGGCGACGCGGGAGGGTTCGCTCATGACAGGCCCAGACGTTCGATGGCCAGGCGCGACAGCAGGAATTTGCGGGGTCGCCCTGACGGCGTTAGTGGCACGTCTTCCACCTTGATCGCCAGGATATGGCGCGGCACCTTGAAGCGTGCGAGCCGTTCGGCGCACCAGTTGATAAGGGCCTGAGGCTCCAGCACGCATCCCGGGCGTGTCACGATGAAGGCAATGCCTATCTCGCCCATGCGGTCGTCTGGCACGGGTGCCACGTGAGCCTGCAAGACTGAAGGGTGCCCCATCAGCACGTCCTCGATCTCGGAGGGCGTGACCTGTTCGCCCCCGCAGCGATAGCTTTCCTTCACCCGGCCAACCAGGCTCAGGTAGCCGTCCGTATCGATCCGGCCGAGGTCGCCGGTGTGGAGCCAGCCCTCGGCATCGAAGGCTTCGGCGGTCGCCTCGGGCTTGTCGAAATATCCTGTGGTGACGCCGGGACCTCTGGCCATCAGCTCGCCGACCTCACCGGGCGCCAGTACCACGCCGGACTGTGGGTCGACCACGCGATAGTCGACGATGCGGTTGCCGATGGCTGGATCGCCCGCCGGCCCTACGTCGCGCAGACGACCGTTGGTGGTCTTCAGGCGATCGGTTGGATCATCCGGCCGGGTCACCGTGGTCGAGGCTGTGCATTCGCTCATGCCATAGCCGGTGGTGATCTCGATGCCGTCGAAGGTCGCCAGAATCCTGTCCCAAAGACCAGGTGGGGTGCGCCCTCCCGAGGACAGCATCCCCTTGAGCGACACCGTATCGACCGGCGTGTCGGCCAGGGCATCCAGGACGGCCAGCGTCATCGTCGGGATCAACAGCAGGTCGGTCACCTTGTGGCGCTCGATGGCCCGCAGCGTTTCGCACGGATCGAACTTCAGGTGCGGCACGATCGCCCCACCTACGAACAGGGCCGCGAGCAGGCCTTCGACATAGCCGTACACGTGGTTCATCGGCAGGCTGAAATGGATGCGACGCCCATCCTCAAACGCACGGGCATAGGCACTGCCGAAGGCCGCGCGCAGCAGCATATCATGGGTCAGCACCACGCCCTTGGGCGAACCGGTCGTGCCTGAGGTGTAGATGATGTCGGCGGGCGCCGAAGGGTCGCCTCGGGGCAGATCGACCGAGCCGCCCTGAAGATTCTCAAACGTGGTCGCGCCCAGTCGTCCATCGCCCTCCGCCTTGAAGACCGAGACCGAGCGCAGGTCGGGCAAGGCCGTGCCGCCTCCCTCGGTCTCCCAGCCGGGCGCGATCTCATCCAGCATCCCCAGGTAATCGAGGTCACGAAACCGGTCCATCGTGACCAGCATGACGGCCCGCGACTGGCGCAGCACATAGGCCAGTTCGTCGCGGCGGTTGAGAATGTTGACCGGCACAGCCACGGCCCCGACCGCTGCGATGGCGAACTTCAATGCGCCGAAGGCGGGGTAGTTGGCCATGACGAGGGCAACGTGCTCACCCGGCCGTACGCCGGCGGTGACCAATCCGCCCGCGAGTTGACGCACCCATTGCGCCATCTCCCGATAGGTCCAGGTCCGCTGGTCGGTGATCAGATAAGGACGGTCCGGGAATTCTTCTGCCGCGGCATCCAACATCTCGGCCAAGGTCAGCGGCCGCCATTCGCGGAAGCGCCGCGACAGCGCCGCCTGGCGGTCCTGAACCGATGGAAGGGGGCGGGGGGGCGGCATTGTCTGGGGCGGGCCTTGCCGGTGCGGTTAGGGGTTCAAAGCTTCGTGGTGCCGCCGGTAGGCAGGCCGCGCCCAGCTGAACACCAACGCCGCTGCCAACGTCGACACGGCCAAGGTGATGCCAAGGGACACACCCAGCGCACCTTCGTCCCGAAACACATAGTCGTTGAGAAGGCCCGGCAGAAGCGGGCCCATTGTCAGGCCACCCAGGTTGGCGATGAACAGGATCAACGCCATCACCTGGCCCCGCACCTGGTTCGGAAACACCATCTGCGCCGCTGCGTAACAGCTACCTGCGGGCATGGCCAAAAGGATCACACCGAGGAAGAAGACGCTCACTGTGGCCCAGTCATTTTGGAGAGCGAGCCCCAATAGAGCGAAGACGGCGAAACCTCCGAGCGAGCTGAGAGCCGCCACCCGGAGTGCCGCGTCGCGACGTCCGCCGCGCAGGCCCCGATCGCTGAATCGGCCGCCCGCCAGCATGCCGGCCGTGCCCCCGATCAGCACTACGATCCCCATAACGAGGCCGGTGACCTGTGGGCTCCAGTCAAAGGTGCGCTGAAGCGTGGCAGGCGACCAGAGCATGTAGGAGTAAAGCGCGACAGCCTGGAACATGAGGCCCAGCGCGATGCCGGCTACGGCCTGCCAACGCTTGCCGACCTCTACGAGCGTTTCTCGGATTGTCAGTTGCGCAGTCTGACCGTCCACCGCCTTCAGGGTGTTCTTGCGGGCGGGTTCACGCAGCGACAGAGCCCAGAATGCGATGAACAGACCCGGTAGGCCGACGATCATGAAGGTCGCTCGCCAGGAGGCGATTTCTCCGAACACCGGCAGTGTGATCGCCGGTAGCTGTGACACGGCCGAGATTACCGCACCGCCAAGGAGAAGCGCCAGACCCGAACCGAGGTAGATGCCGATACCGTAGAGGCTCATCGCGGAACCTAGGCGATCGTTCGGGAAGGAGTCGGAAATCATGGAAACCGCTGCAGGTGCCAAGGTGGCTTCCCCGATTCCCACACCCATGCGGGCGAGGAAAAGGCCGCCATATCCGGGGGCGACCGCACAGGCGGCGGTCATCAGGCTCCAGAAGAACACACCGGCCCCGATGATGATGCGACGGCTGTATCGGTCGACCAGCCTGCCCAGCGGCAGGCTGACCAATGTGTAGAACAGCGAGAAGGCGAGGCCGCTCAGAAGACCGATCTGGGTATCGGACACGCCGAACTCTGCCTTGATGGGGCCGACCAGCAGTCCGAAAATCTGCCGATCAATAAAGGACAGCGTGTAGCAGACCGTAAGAACCGAAACCGTGTACCAGGCATAGCCGAGATCGGGCCTTGCCGCGGACGCCGGTTTCGGTTCCGCAGCCATCAGAAGTTGTACGAGAACTGGAGGGCGATCTCGCGGCCTCTTGAGACCACGCCGCGCTGCTCGCCGAACGCGCCCGGAACGCTCGCGCCGCCGGTCCGGTCCGCGGCATACTGGAGATAGTATTCGTCGGTCAGATTGCGGCCGATCAGCTGCAGGGACCAGGCTTCATCGGCGGGTTTGAGGGTCAGGCCAGCGTTGAAGCGCCAGAAGGCGTCCTGGATCGACCCGGGCGACATGGCTTCGGAGGCGTAATATTCGCTGGTGTAAAAGGTGTCACCCGTGACCCCGAGATTGTAGCTGCCCAGCGGCACGTCCCAAGTGAAGCCGGCGCTGCCCGCCCATTCCGGGGAGCGGGCCGGAGCGCGGCCGTTGAAGTCCTGCTGCAGGGTCAGGTTTGTGGTGTTAACGAACGAGCAGTTTGGCGGAGGGGTCGCCGTGGGTCGCGTCGAACCTGTGGGGAAGGCGTAGCTGTAGCACTGGCCGACGAAGTCCTTGAACTGGGCGTTGACGTAGGCGATCGCACCCCGAACCGAGAAGGTGTCTGTCACCGAGAAGTTGGCGTCGGCCTCTATGCCGCGCTGCTCCAGGGTGCCCGCATTGTTGATTGTGTAGGCGATGCGCGCCGGGTCGTAGGTATTGACCTGCAGATCACTGAAATCGAACGCGAAGGCTGCAGCGTTGAGGCGCAGCCGTCCGTCCATGAAGATGCCCTTGCCGCCCAGCTCGAAGCCCTTGGCCGTTTCCGGACCAAAGTCGATATCCCCGATGACCGTGGTCACCTGCAGGGGGCTGGTCAGGCCGAACCCGCCGGACTTGTAGCCAGTCTTGTAGGCCAAGAAGACCGTATGGGTGCTGTCGGGCCTCCAGGTAAGCGTGACCTCGGGTGAGACGTTCTCGTCCTCGAAAGTCCCCTGGATCTCGCCTACGGTGTCAGAGCCCGCGTAGACCCTGGCCGCCGTATTGAAGGTCCCGATGCCGTACAGATTGCGCTTGCGGAAATCCTTGCTTTCGCGGGTCCAGCGAAGGCCGCCCGCCAGTTCGACGGTGTCGGTGACGTCCCACAGCACTTGGCCGAAGACTGATTGGGTGTCGCCCTGCTGCGTCGCCAGATCCTCATAGGTCGAGAACCGGTTCGAAGCCGCGCTGTAGTTGCTGTCGCGCAGCTTGGTGTCGTTGTTGGTGAACAGGTCGGTCTGCTGGAAGTAGGCACCGACCATGAAGTTGACCGGCCCCTGGAAGTCGCTGGTCAGCCGGAATTCCTGGCTGATCTCTTCGTTGGTCTGCCGATTGTAGAAGGCCAGTTGGGAATAGGCAGTCTGATCCAGTCCCGAGAGGAATTGGTATTCGGTCCTGTTGTAGCCTGTGGTGGACGCAAGGCTCAGATCGCCGAACCGCCAGTTCAGGTCCAGTGCTCCGGTCACGATGTCGAGTTGGTCATAGGGCGCGCCGCTGCCCCGGTAACCTCTCATGGTGCGGGCGATGGCGTCGGGCAGGTCGCCAATTGATGTGTTGCGGTCGGCGACGCAGTCGCCCGAGGGATCCGCGATCCCCGCAACACGCGGGTTGGGGCCGGTGCAGGGGCCAATGTTCTGTGTGCCGACCCCTGGGCCGCTGCCTTCGGAAGAACTGGCGAACAACTTCAGCCGGGCATCAAAATTGGGTGAGAAGTCTGCCGTCAGGGTCAGACGCCCCAGCAATTCCTCGTCACCGGGCCGCCTGTCTGAGGCACCGGGCAGTTGCGCAGCACCGATCGGCGCGCCGGTGCCCGCAACATAGAAGGGGTTGGCGATCGGCTGGGCCGTATTGCGCAGCCATCCGTCGAGATTGCGGTATTTGACAGCGATACGGGCGCCGAAGATCTCGCTGAGCGGGCCCGAAACGACGCCTTCCAGACTGGCTTCGTCGCCGACGAATTCATAGCCAGCGCGAAGCGAGGCCATGAAGTCGGCGGTGGGATCCGCCGACTTGACGGAGATGACTCCCGCCGGACTGTTCTTGCCGAAGAACAGGGCCTGGGGCCCCTTCATCACTTCTACCTGTTGCAGGTCGAAGAAGCCGGCTTGTGTGATCCGGCCGTCGCTGGTCTGTACGCCATCGATAGCGACCGACACCGCCTGCTCGAACCCTGTCTGATTGGCCGGCGAGCTGACGCCTCGGATGCCGACAGAACCGCCGCCGTTGGACTTGTATGCACCGACGATCACTGTCGGCGTCAGTTCGCCGATGCTCGCCAGACTGTCGGCCCGGTTGCGCTCCAGCACCTCGGCTGTCAGGACGTTGACGACCACGGGGACGCTGACCAGGGTCTCGGTGCGTCGCCGGGCCGTGACCACGACGTCGTCGATCTGCGATGCGGTTTCAGGTTCAGCGCTTTGTGTGGCGGGTATCGTTTGCGCAAAGGCAGGCCCTGCGGCGAAAGCCAGTACTGAACTCGCGGCCCCGCCCAGCAGCGCCAGTTTTATGGTCGTCCTGTTCATGTCTCTCCCCGGGTTTCCTGCCCTTGTCGTCGACGGGTCATCTGATGCGGCCTGTTCGCGACGTCATCAGAGGGACCCATGTTTTACCAACTGTCAATAGGGGTGTTGACAAAAATCAACAGAATCGTTGATCGCAATAATTGATGACGTGACAGCTGACTCTGGAGCTATCAACGTAGGCGTTGACGAACGATTTGAAGTGGTGCAGCGTCAAGCCGCTTCCGGTGCTGGGTCTCCGCGCGAGTGTCGTCGCTCGGTCGATCCGTTGCAGAAGCGGCGCATGTTGTTGGAGACCTCGCCCATGACCTCCCGATCACCCTGCGATGCCTCACGGCATCGGATCACGACGGAAACGCCTGTCGGCTTCGAACTGGAAAGCCTTAAGAAGAAGGCGGCGATCCAGTTAATGGGGTCGCGGCTTTGGGGGCGTTTCAACCCCAATCATTGGGACCCGGTCTATGCGGGGTCGACGGGGCTGGCCGCCCCGATCCAGACCGGCGAAATGTCATCCGCCTACATCGCCGAGATGTGCGTCAACCACTTCGGCGAGGACCTGTTCCGCAACGCACGGGTGGTTTGCAAATATATCGCCTCGACCCTCGCCGACGAGGTGATCAGCACCCACGGCGTGGTGCGCGAGAAGATTCCAAAAGGCGACGGTTACCGGTTCGTCGTCGACACCTGGGCCCGGAATGAGGCCGGTGAGAAGAAGACCGTCGGCTGGGTCGAAGTTGATGTCGGGGTCTGATCGGCGGCCCCTCGCCGCAACCGAAATCTTACAGGCAGGACAATGAGCAGCATTTCACAAACGGATGCCCTTCGGCCCATGTCGCCGATCCAGATCGAGCAGACACGGGACTTCATCGACGGGCTGGCCTCCGTCGCCGAGCCCTATTGGAATATGGTCGAGATCGGCGACGAACTGGTCCGCGAACTCGAGATCACGCCCGAGTTGGTCATCCTCTATGCGGACGGCGTGGAGGACTTCAATCCCTGGTACGAGGGCTGGAAGATGAATACCTGGCGGACGGAGGGGGAATCGCCCTTCGGCGGGGCCATAGTCCCCCCGTTGCTGGTGTCCCACTTCGTGCTGTCTGTGCAGTTCGATCCCGCTCGGCCGTTCGCCATCGGCTCTATCCACACCTTCCACGACTCCGAAATCCTGGAGCCCATTCCTGTCGGCGCTACTGTCCGCATCACCACGCGGGCGGCCGACAAATACGTCAAGCGCGAGCGGCGTTATGTGCGCCATGCCGTGACGGTCGAGGATGTGAAAACCGGCGTCCTCTACTTCCGTGAAACGCGCGACATTCTTTCCCTGTGAGGCTCCGGAAATGACCCCTTCCGCCGTCCCTGTCGTCGAAGGCCTGTTCGAGGTAGAGGCCGGGGTCCCTCGTCTGAACGGTTCCCGCTGTGTGGGGTGCGGGGCGGTATATTTCCCCGCTTCGTCCAACTGCCGGAACCCCGAATGCGATGACCCGCACGTCGCCCCCGCGCTGATTGGCGGTCGTGGGGAACTTTACAGCTATACCGTCCAGAATTACCGCCCGCCTCCGCTGTTCCAGATGGAACCGTGGGCACCGTATGCGATCGGTCTGGTGGATTTCGCGGACGGTTTGCGCGTGATGGCGATGCTGTCCGTGCCAGTTGAGAACATCCATATCGGCATGCCCGTCAGGCTCGCGGTTCGGACCCTGCACAACACGAATGAGAGCGGCGAAGTCACGACTCTCGCTTTCGTAGCGGATGTCGGGCGCGGAGCCGTGTCATGAGACCGGTCTATTTGCTCGGCGTCGGGGCCCATCCCTGGGGCAAGTGGCCTGAAACGACCCAGGTCGCGCTCGCGCTCCACGCCATGGGCGCGGCACTTAAGGACGCCGCCCTCGACTGGAAAGACCTTCAGGGTCTGGTCGCCGCCAGTTCGCGGTTCGAAGGCGGGATGGGCTGGGGTCTTCACGCCAACGAGGCGGTCCAGGCCGTCGCCGAGCGAGGCATCGCCTGCATCAATGTCGGCGGCGCCTGTGCGGCCGGGGCCATTGCCTTCCACACAGCTCACATGATGGTCGCCAGCGGCCAGTATGACGTGATGGCGGCGATGGGTGCCGAGCGGATGCCCAAAGGGTTTATTCCTCGGCCGCCCGGCAGCGCCGACGACATCAGCGACAGCGATTATCTGCGCTGGATCACCATGGGGGCGACCAATCCGGCCTACTGGGCGATGGAGACCCGTCGGCGCATGCATGACTTCGGCACCAGCGCAGAGACCCTCGCGGCGGCCTCGGTCCTGATGCGCCGCAACGCGGTACACAATCCCAACGCCCGCTTCAGAACCGCATCGACTGTGGGCGAGGTGCTGGCGTCGCCGGTCGTCAGCGATCCATTGCACCTGCTTGAAATCTGCGCCGTGAGCGACGGAGCGGCCGCGGTCATCCTGGGTACGGAAGCCCAGGCGCGGCGTGCCGGCGGCCCCATGATCCAGGTCGCGGCCAGCGCTATCGCTACCGGGACATTCGGCGATCCAGCGGCGCGAATCCCCACGGTGTCCGCTACGCCGAGGTCCGGCGTGCCGCATACGAGCGAAGTGGTATCGGCTGTGCGCCGCGGCTGGGAGATTGCCGGCATTGGTCCCGGGGACATCGATCTGATCGAGATCGCCGACAATACCGCCTGGCACATTCTGGCATGGCCGGAGTTCTTCGGTTTCCACGCTCCGGGCGAAAGTGACAGACGACTGGCGGATGGCGAGTTCGAGATCGGCGGCTCGCTCCCAATCAACCCCAGCGGTGGTTTCCTGTCGTTCGGCGAGGCCACGACGGCCCAGGCGCTGATGCAGGTCTGCGAACTGGGCTGGCAACTCCGCGGCCAGGCCGGGGGGCGTCAGGTGCCGGGTGCCCGCATCGCCATGTCCGCCGTGCTGGGCCTGGGGGCCAACGGCGGCTCCATTGTACTGAAACGATGAGCGAGGCTGTCCAGATCGAGGTTCGGGATCGCGTCGCTGTCCTGAGTCTTTCGCGCCCCGACACCGGCAATGCTATCGACCAGGAGATGGCCGACAGCCTGCTGAAGGCCGCCCTGGCCTGTGCATCCGACGACGGAATACGTGCGGTGGTTCTGACCGGGCAGGGGAAGTCATTCTGCGTTGGCGGCGACGTGAAGGCCTTCGCGGCCGCCGGTCCGGGTGCGTCGGCTCTCGTGCAAGGACTGACCGCGTCCTTGCATATGGCGGTTGCGCGACTGGCGCGGATGGACAAGCCTCTGGTGACGGCGATTAACGGCGCAGCGGCCGGTGCCGGCTTTGGCCTGGCCATCCTGGGCGACGTCGCCCTGGGGGCCCGATCGGCGAAGTTCGCTATGGCCTATGGCGCGATCGGCCTGACGCCCGATGGCGGGGCGACCTGGCTTCTGCCGCGCCTGGTCGGATACCGCCAGGCGCAGCGGCTGGCGCTGACCGGCGCGCGGATCGATGCCGTGGAGGCCGAGCGGATCGGGCTGATCACCCGGGCGATTGACGACGAGGCCTTGCAGGACCAGGCCTTCACCCTCGCCGGGACGCTCGCCCAAGGTCCGCGACGCGCCTTCGCCCGCACACGGGCCCTGCTGCATCAGGCCCTGTCCAACGGGCTGGAGACGCAACTGGAACTGGAGGCACATGGCATCGCCGAGGCCGTCGGCCTGCCCGAGGGCCGGGAGGGTATCGCCGCCTTTGTTGCCCGTCGTCCGCCTGACTTCAGGGGCGTGTGACCCCGCTCAGACCAGGGCAGCGACAAGGCCTTCCGCAAGGCGCGCGATTGCGTCGTCGCTGCGTCGACTGCCCTGTGGGAGGCCCGCGAACCCGTGGATCATGTCCGGATAATGGTGGGCCTTAACCTCTACGCCCGTCTTCCGTGCGCGCTCGACCAATGCTTGTCCCTCGTCCCGTAAGGGATCGAAGCCAGCCGTAATGACCGTGGTGGCGGGCAGCGTCGACAGATCACCCCCCATCAGGTCGACCATGCCGTCCCTGGCGTAGGCCTGCCATGCCCACAGCATGAACGTCCGCGTCAGCATGTGATCTTGCCCAAGAGCCAACTGGGATGCGCTGGCGCAGCCAGGGTCCACCGCCGGATACAGCAAGGCCAGACCCTTGACCGGCTGTCCGACGGCCGCCGATTCCAGCGCGGTCGCCACGGCCAGCCAGGCTCCTGCGCTGTCTCCCGCCAGCGCGACGGGGAGGCCGGTAAAGCGCGATCTGACCCAGTAGAGGGCGGCGACCGCGTCGTCCATGCCCGCAGGGTAGGGATGCTCCGGGGCCAGCCGGTAATCGACCGCGACCAGGGTCAGACCGCTGCTCAAGGCAAGGCGTCGGCACACGGCGTCGTGGGTTTCGAGGTTGCCGAAAACGAAGGCTCCACCATGCAGAAAGACCACGATCGCCCGATCCGGCCCGGCCGCTGGCCGATAGACGCGTAGAGCCAGGGGTCCGCCCGGCCCGGTGATCTCCACGTCCTCGACGGCGTGGACATCCGGTCTGGGCGCACGCGCGAGATAGCCGTTGGCTCCCGACCGGAACGCCGTCAGATCCGCGGGCACGCTTAGGGCGACGCGCGGGTCCGCGAGCCATTTGGCGAGATCGGGGTCCAGTGACCCGTCAGGAAGCGGCACGCATTGTCTCTCTGCCGCGCAGGTCGAACCCGTCGTAGCCTTGCGCCGCCGCCTTTTCGAGGATGCGGCGATAGCCACGGACACCGCCGGAGTAAGGCATGAAGACGCGGGGCTTACCGGGCATCTCGGCCCCGATGTAGTAGGATGGCGTCTTCATATAGAGGGTCTCATGGGCGCGGGCGTTGACGTGGTCGACCCAGTCCGACTGAGCCGCCTGTGTCGCCTCGATCTCGGATACGCCCTGCTGTCGCGCCGTGTCGAACAGGGCCGCCAGCCAGTCGATCTGTTCCTCACTGGACAGGATGACGTTGCTCAGCAGCGAAGGGCTGCCGGGTCCGCCGATGAAGAACAGGTTGGGAAAGCCGTGGACGCCGATGCCCAGGTAGCTGGCAGGGCCGCCGCCCCAGGCGTCCTTCAGCTTCTGGCCGGCCCGTCCCACGATATCGATCTTCAGGATCGAGCCGGTGAAGACGTCGAACCCCGTGGCATAGATCACCACGTCGAACGGCATATCCTGCGCCGTCGTGCGAACACCTGTCGGGGTGAAGCGCTCGATCGGCGTCTCGCTGATGTCCACCAAAGACACGTTTGGCCGGTTGAAGGTGGCAAAGTAGCCCCCATCGACGGAAGGCCGGCGCGTTCCGAACGGGAAGCCTTTTGGCACCAGCTTGTCGCGCAGCGCCGGGTCCTCGATCTGCTCGCCGATCTTTCTCTGAACGAAGGCCGAGGCGATGTCGTTGGCGGCCTGGTTCAGCAGGATATCCTTGAACGTGAGGGCAAAGCCAAACCCCAGACGGTTCCAGGCCGCCTCGAAGGCCTGATCGCGCTCGTCCGGATCGACCTCGGCGGCGGACCGGGGATCGGGCGCAAAACCGAGGCCGCTGGGGGAGTTCCGCGCGGCCTCGCGGCGTGTGCGGTAGTTGGCCTTCACCGCCCGATCTTCCTCGTCCGAAACGGGCGCATTGGCGGCGGGAATGGAATAGTTCGCTGTCCGCTGGAAGACCGTCAGGTGCTCGGCCTGGGCTGCGATGATCGGTGTCATCTGTACCCCGGACGAACCGGTGCCGATAATGGCCACCCGCTTGCCCCGTAGATCGACCGGCTCGCGTGGCCAGCGGGCACTGTACAGAATCTGCCCCTCAAACGTCTCCTGTCCTGGATAGGTCGTCGCCTTGGGTGTCGACAGTTGGCCCACGGCCATGACAAACCGCTGGGCGGACCAGCGCCGCCCGTCTTCCGCCTCGATCAGCCAGCGGCCCGTGGAAGCGTCCAGCTCTGCGCGCCGAACGCCCGTGTTCAGGCTGACAGAGCGGCGCAGGTCAAAACGGTCGGCAACGTGATTGATATAGCGCAGGATTTCCGGCTGCTTCGCGTAGCGCTCGCTCCATCGCCATTCCTGTTCCAGCTCTTCAGAAAAGCGGTACGAATAGTCGAAACTTTCGACGTCGCAGCGGGCTCCCGGATAGCGATTGAAGTTCCAGACGCCGCCGATTTCGTCGGACGCCTCCAGCACCTGAACCTCGAACCCTTGTGCCCGGAAGGTGTGAAGGGCGCGCAGGCCAGCCAGTCCGGCTCCTATCACGACGACGTCGATCTGAACGGCTTCAACCATAGCGCTCTCCCTCCCTCGAGGTTGCCACGATGACCAATGTTCGTCAACGATGGTGTTGATTATGACGGACTGCGTGCTAGGAGGGACGAGAGCGGCTCGATCACATGACAGATCCCATCGCCAGCATCACAGGACCACCCATGCGCGAGATCAACCACTTCATCGACGGTGCCAGCTTCACGGGTGCCTCGGGCCGGTTCTCCGACGTCTTCAACCCCAACACCGGCGAGATCCAGGCCCGCGTGCAGCTGGCCTCGGTCGACGAGATGGACCGTGCCGCCCAGGCCGCCCAGACCGCCTTCGAAGGCTGGTCCTCGACCAACCCCCAGCGCCGCGCGCGGGTGATGTTCGACTTCAAGCGCCTGGTCGAAGCCCATATGAACGAACTGGCCGAACTGCTGTCGGCCGAGCACGGCAAGGTCGTCGCCGACTCGAAGGGCGACATCCAGCGCGGTCTCGAAGTGATCGAGTTCGCCTGCGGCATCCCCCACGTTCTGAAGGGTGAGTACACCCACGGGGCCGGCCCCGGCATCGACGTCTATTCGATGCGTCAGCCGCTGGGCGTCGTCGCGGGCATCACCCCGTTCAACTTCCCGGCCATGATCCCGATGTGGATGTTCGGCGTGGCCATCGCCGTCGGCAACACCTTCATCCTCAAGCCGTCCGAGCGCGATCCGTCGGTACCGGTCCGACTGGCCGAGCTGATGATGGAGGCCGGAGCCCCCGCGGGCGTGCTGAACGTCGTCCACGGCGACAAGGTCGCGGTCGACGCCATCCTGGAGCACCCGCTGGTCCACGCCGTCAGCTTCGTCGGCTCGTCCGACATCGCCCACTATGTCTATCAGACCGGCGCGGCCAACCATAAGCGCGTCCAGGCCATGGGCGGGGCCAAGAACCACGGCATCGTCCTGCCCGACGCCGACATGGATCAGGTCATCAAGGATCTGTCCGGCGCCGCCTACGGTTCGGCCGGCGAACGCTGCATGGCCCTGCCGGTGGTGGTGCCGGTCGGCAAGAAAACCGCGGACGAACTGCGCGAGCGGATGGTGGCCGAGATCCCGACCATGCGGGTCGGCGTCTCGACCGACGCCGGGGCCCACTACGGCCCCGTCGTCACGGCCCAGCACAAGGCCCGCGTCGAGGGCTGGATCGAGAAGGGCGTCCAGGAGGGGGCCGAACTGGTCGTCGACGGCCGCGGCTTCTCGCTGCAGGGGCACGAGCGCGGCTATTTCATCGGCCCGTCGCTGTTCGACCACGTCACCCCGGAGATGGAGTCCTACAAGGAAGAGATCTTCGGCCCCGTGCTGCAGATCGTCCGCGCCGCCAGCTTCGAGGAGGCGCTGAGCCTGCCGTCCAAGCACCAGTACGGCAACGGTGTCGCCATCTTCACCCAGAACGGCCGCGCGGCCCGCGACTTCGCCGCCCGCGTCAATGTCGGCATGGTCGGGATCAACGTCCCCATCCCGGTGCCGGTCGCCTATCACACCTTCGGCGGCTGGAAACGCTCGGCCTTCGGCGACACCAACCAGCACGGCATGGAAGGCGTGAAATTCTGGACCAAGGTCAAGACCATCACCGCCCGCTGGCCGGACAGTGATCTGGAGCATGCCGACAGTTCCTTCATCATCCCGACGATGGCGTAGCTGTCACGTTAATGTCGACACGTTGGACGTCTCCTCATGGCGAACGGCCGAATGTCCGGTCGGGGCGCTGTACGGCCACCCTGCCCTGTCAATTGCAAGGTCCGCTTTCCCCCCATAGCCGCCATTCGGAGAGTCCGCTTCCAGCGACAAACGCCGCAACGAAAAAGGGCCGGCGGATTGCTCCGCCGGCCCTCGTCGTTTCATCCGGTCTGAACCCTATTCGGCGTCGCCGCGCGCCAGGTTGCGCAGGACGTAGGGCATGACCCCGCCGGCCTTGAAATAGTCCAGCTCGGTCTGGTTATCGATGCGGCAGCGGACCGGGAAGCGGGCCATCTTGCCGTCCGACGGACGGAACAGCTCGACCCACAGGTCCTGACGCGGACGCAGCTTGCCGACATTGACGTCGGACAGGCCGCGGATGGTGACGATCTCCTCGCCGGTCAGACCCAGACGGGTCCAGCCCTCGGCCTTGAACTGCAGCGGCACCACGCCCATTCCGACCAGGTTGGAGCGGTGGATACGCTCATAGCTCTCGGCCAGCACGGCGCGGACGCCCAGCAGACGGGTGCCCTTGGCGGCCCAGTCACGCGACGAGCCGGTGCCGTATTCCTTGCCCGCGAACACGACCAGCGGCCGGCCCTCGGACTGGTAGCGCATGGCGGCGTCGTAGATGGACATGGTGTCCTGCGACGGGAAATGTTTCGTCACCCCACCCTCGATGTCGGGGGTGATCCTGTTGCGGATGCGGATGTTGGCGAAGGTGCCGCGCATCATCACTTCGTGGTGGCCGCGGCGCGCGCCGTAGCTGTTGAAGTCGAGGGCGTCGACGCCGCGGCCCGACAGATAGGCCCCCGCCGGCGAGGTCTTCTTGATCGAACCGGCCGGGCTGATGTGGTCGGTGGTGATCGAGTCGCCGAAGATGGCCAGGACCCGGGCCTCGATGATGTCGGAGACCGGAGCCGGCTCCATCGACAGACCCTCGAAATAGGGCGGGTTGGCGACATAGGTCGAGGCCTCGTCCCAGGCGTAGGTCTGGCCGCCCTCGATCTTGATCGCCTGCCAGTGCTTGTCGCCCTTGAAGACGTCACCGTAGCGTTTGGCGAACATGGCCGGGGTGACCGACTTCTTCTGGATGGCGGCGATCTCGGCCGAGGTCGGCCAGATGTCCTTCAGGAAGACGTCCTTGCCCTTCTTGTCCTGACCGATCGGATCCTTCGAGATGTCGATCCGCATCGAGCCGGCCAGGGCATAGGCCACGACCAGCGGCGGCGAGGCCAGATAGTTGGCCTGGACGTCGGGGTTCACCCGGCCTTCGAAATTGCGGTTGCCCGACAGCACCGAGGTGGCGACCAGACCGTTGTCGTTGATGGCCTTGGAGATGCTGTCCGACAGCGGGCCCGAGTTGCCGATGCAGGTGGTGCAGCCGTAGCCGACCAGGTTGAAGCCCAGGGCGTCCAGATCGGCCTGCAGGCCGGCGGCGGTCAGATAGTCGGTGACCACCTGCGAGCCGGGGGCCAGGGAGGTCTTGACCCACGGCTTGACCTTCAGGCCCAGTTTATGGGCCTTGCGCGCCACCAGACCGGCGGCGATCAGGACCGACGGGTTGGAGGTGTTGGTGCAGCTGGTGATGGCGGCGATGACCACATCGCCGTCGCCGAGGTCGAATTTCTCACCGTCGACCGGGACGCGCGGGGCGTCGGTCGGGCGGCTGAAGACCTCGCCCAGCGCCGTTTCGAACGAGGGGGCGGCGACGGTCAGCTCGACCTTGTCCTGCGGACGCTTCGGACCGGCCAGCGACGGCACGACCGTGCCCATGTCCAGTTCCAGCACGTCGGTGAAGACCGGGTCTTCCGAGGTCTCGTCGATCCAAAGGCCCTGGGCCTTGGCATAGGCCTCGACCAGGGCGACGCGCGCCTTGTCGCGGCCCGTGGCGGTCAGATAGGCGATGGTGGCGGCCGAGACGGGGAAGAAGCCGCAGGTGGCGCCGTATTCCGGAGCCATGTTGGCGATGGTGGCCTGGTCCTCGATGGTCAGGGCGGTCACGCCGGGGCCGAAGAATTCGACGAATTTGCCGACCACGCCCTTCTTGCGCAGCATCTGGGTGACGGTCAGCACCAGGTCGGTGGCCGTCGTGCCCTCGGTCATGGCCCCGGTCAGTCGGAAGCCGATCACTTCCGGGATCAGCATCGGGATGGGCTGGCCCAGCATGGCCGCCTCGGCCTCGATGCCGCCGACGCCCCAGCCCAGAACGGCCAGGCCGTTGATCATGGTGGTGTGGCTGTCAGTGCCGACGACGGTGTCGGGATAGGCGACGGTCTTCTTGCCCTCTTCCAGCGTCCAGACGGTCTGGGCCAGATTCTCGAGGTTCACCTGGTGGCAGATGCCGGTGCCGGGGGGCACGACGCGGAAATTGTTGAAGGCCGAAGACCCCCAGCGCAGGAAATTGTAGCGCTCGATGTTGCGCTCATATTCGCGCTCGACGTTCTGGTTGAAGGCACCGGGCGTGCCGAAATGGTCGACCATGACCGAGTGGTCGATGACCAGGTCGACGGGCACCAGCGGATTGATCTTCGTCGCGTCGGCACCGAGGGCGCTCATGGCGTCGCGCATGGCGGCGAGGTCGACCACGGCGGGGACGCCGGTGAAATCCTGCATCAGGACGCGGGCCGGGCGGAAGGCGATTTCGTGCTCGACCGCACCCTTGTTGTCGATCCAGGCGGCGACGGCGCGCAGGTCGGCCTCGGTGACGGAAACCCCGTCCTCGTTGCGCAACAGGTTCTCGAGCAGCACCTTCATCGAGCGCGGCAGGCGGGAAATCCCGGCCAGACCGGCTTCCTCGGCGGCGGGAAGGCTGTAGAAGGCGTATTTCTTGCGCCCGACGGAAAGGTCCTGACGGGTCTTGAGGCTGTCGTTCGACGGCATGGAGAGGCTTCCTCTGGTCAACGCCGCCCGACAATCCGGTTGCACGTTCGCGCGGTCGACGGCGGGGCACACAGGTCCCCGACGCGCGCGGCGAACGCCTGCTGCGGCGAGCCCGCATATAGCGAGGGTTCCGGAGAAGGTCCATGTATCCACGATGGATGCAGGGGTATTGCGAAACGTTCTCACAAACGCTCTCCCTCCCCCCCGGGGGAGGGAGATGACATGATCACCGCAACCTCTCTCACCGTCTCCCGTGGCGAACGTGTTCTGTTCCGCGACCTGTCATTCTCGCTGGTCCCGGGCGAGGCGATCGCCCTGACCGGGGCGAACGGCGCGGGCAAGACCAGCCTGCTGCGCACCCTCGCCGGCTTCATCCGGCCCGAGGCCGGGACCGTCGCCTTCGCCGACGCCGACCCCGCCGGGGCCCGGGGCCACCATATTCACTGGCTGGGTCATCTCGACGGCCTCAAGACCGGCCGCCGCGCCCGCGAGGAGCTGACCTTCCAGGCGCAGTGGTCGGGCGCGACCGCCGACGGCATCGCCGCCGCGGTCGATGTGCTGGCGCTCGAGCCCCTGCTGGACCTGGAGGTGCGCAAGCTGTCGGCGGGTCAGCGGCGCCGCCTCGCCTTTGCCCGGCTGATCGCCGCGCCGCGCCCGATCTGGCTGCTGGACGAGCCGTTCGCCCCGCTGGACGCCCGCTGGCGCGCCGCGCTCGGCCTGCTGATGCAGGCGCATCTCGACAGGGGCGGCGGCCTCATCGCCGCCGTGCATGACCCCCTGCCCGTTCCGGCCCGGGCGCTCGACATCGGGGCCGGGCGATGAGGGCCCTGATCCACCTGTGGCGGCGCGAGCTCGCCCTGGCCTGGTCGGGCGGCGGCGGGCCCCTGCTGGCCTGCGGCTTCTTCCTGTGCCTGACTGTGCTGGTGCCGCTGGCGGCCGGCGGCGATCCGGCAGGCCTGAAGCCGGTGGCGGGCGGGATCGCCTGGCTGGCCCTGGCCCTGTCGTCGATCCTGTCGCTGGAGCGGCTGTTCGAACGCGACCACGAGGACGGGGCCCTGGACCTGATCACGCTCGGCCCCGTGCCGCTGGAACTGGTTGTGCTGGCCAAGGCCAAGGCCCAGTGGCTGGCCGTCGGGGTTCCGCTGGCGATCACCGCCCCGCTCGCCGCCATCACCCTCGGCCTGCCGCCCGGCCTGGCCCCGCTGGTCGGCCTCTCGGCCCTGATCGGCAGCCTCGGCTTCGCCCTGACCGGGGCGCTGGGGGCCGCCCTGGCGCTCGGTGCCCGGCGTGGCGGCCTGCTGATCGCGGTCGTCGTCCTGCCGCTGTTCATTCCGCCGGTGGTGTTCGGCGCGGGGGCCCTGGAGCGGGCCGCGAACGGCCTCGACCCGGCCCCCGCCCTCGCCTTCCTCGCCGCCTATGTCCTGTTCGCCACCGTGGTCACGCCCTTCGCGGCGGCCGCCGCGATCCGGAACGCGCAGGGCTAGCCCCCACCCTTCCGCTCATCCCGGCGAAAGCCGGGACCCAGTGCTTTCGTGAGGCAGGCTCTTCGGGACAGCGGCTCGTGCAGACTCGCCGGCACCGATCGCCCAAAGAACTGGGTCCCGGCTTTCGCCGGGATGAACGGAAGGGTGGGGGCTGGACCTCAGGCCTTCTTGACGAACTCGGTCCGCAGCACCAGGCCGCGCACCTTGTCGACATTGGCCTCGATCTCGTCGGTGTCGCCCGTCAGGCGGATGTTCTTGACCAGCTGGCCGCGCTTCAGGGTCACGCCGCCCGAGCCCTTGACCTTCAGGTCCTTGATCAGGGTCACACTGTCGCCGTCGGCCAGGATATTGCCGTTGGAGTCCTTGGTCACATCGTCGGTCATGGCGGCTCTTTCGCGGTTCAGGCGCGACGCTCTAGCACAGGGTCAGCACCCAAGTAGCGCGACGCACGATAGCGCATTAAAGAAGTCCCGATGTTCCTCGCCAATCCCGACCGTTTCCTGCGCTTCACCCGCCCGCTGACGCCCGCGCTCTGGGGTCTGGCTGCCGTTCTGCTGGCCGTCGGGACCTGGTTCGCCTTCACGGCACCGGAGGACTACCAGCAGGGCGACACGGTGCGGATCATGTTCGTGCACGTGCCCGCGGCCTCGGTCGGGCTGATGATCTACGGCGCGCTCGGTGTCTCCAGCTTCTTCGCCCTGGTGTTCCGCCATCCCCTGGCCGACGCCGCCGCCCGCGCCGCCGCCCTGCCGGGCGCGGCCTATACCGCCCTGGCCCTGGTCACCGGCAGCCTGTGGGGCAAGCCCATGTGGGGGGCCTGGTGGGCGTGGGGTGACGCGCGCCTGATGTCGGTGCTGATCCTGTTCCTCTTCTACCTCGGTTACATGGCCCTGCGCGCCTCGATCGACGACGAGGCCAAGGCCGCGCGCGCCGCGGCCGTGCTGGGCCTGGTCGGGCTGATCAATCTGCCGATCGTCAAATTCTCGGTCGACTGGTGGAACACCCTGCACCAGCCGGCGTCCCTGATGCGGGCCGACGGTCCGGCCATGCCCGCGGTCTTCCTGGCCCCGCTGCTGACGATGATGGCCGCCTATGGCGTCCTGTTCCTGGCCGTCTGGATCACCGCCATCCGCACCGAAATCGTGCGCCGCCGGGTCGTGACCCTGCGCGCCCGCAGCGCTCTTGAGGCCTGACCATGATTGACCTCGACATGGGGGCCTATGCCGGCTTCGTCTGGCCCGCCTGGGGCATCAGCGCGATCGTCCTCGCCGCCCTCGCCGCCCGCGCGGTGATCGCCGCCCGGCGCTGGAACGCGGCCCTGAAGCAGCTCGACCCGGACGGGCGCACCCCCCGCGCCCCGGCCGCGCCAGGCCCGGCATCGCACTCCGAATGAACCGCTGGCTTTCGCTGATCCCGCTGGTCGTCCTGGTGGCCCTGGCGGTCCTGTTCATCGGCTGGTCGCTGAAGCGGGATCCCGCGATCAAGCCTGACGCCCTGGTGGGGCAGGCGATTCCGGAAACCGTCCTGCCGATCCTGACGGGCGGTCAGCCGGGTCCCGGGCAGGTCGATCTGAAGACCGCCGGCGTCGGCCGGCCGATGCTGGTCAATGTCTTCGCCAGCTGGTGCCTGCCCTGCAAGGTCGAGCATCCGAAGCTGATGGCGCTCAAGGCGCGCGGCGTCGCCGTCGTCGGCGTCGCCTGGAAGGACGCGCCCGCCGATACCCGCGCCTTCCTCGACGAACTGGGCGACCCCTATGCCATGGTGCTGGTCGACCAGGAGGGCCGGGCGGGGCTGGATCTGGGCATCACCGGCGCGCCCGAGACCTTTGCCGTCAACGCCATGGGCAAGGTCGTGGCCAAGTCGAGCGGGCCGATGGTCGACGACGCCGAGATCGAACGGATGGTCGCCGCCATCCAGGCCCCGCCGCGTCCTCTGCCGACCGCGACCCCCCGGGGAGACGGCGAGGGCCGTTAACCCCTTTCCGACGGTTTTGGTTAACCCTGTCGGCATGAGCGCGATTCGACCCGATCTTCCGATCTCCCTGTTCCCCTCACAGCCCGGCGGCCTTTCGCCCGCGCGCGCCTCACGCTCGGACTTCTTCAAGGCGGCGCTGGACAAGGTTCAGGGAGCCCCCGCCGCGCCCGACCTGCGGGCCGCCGCGCCCCGGCCGACCCCGGCCGCCTTCGACGAGCGCCCGACCCGGCCCGGTGCCCTGCTGGATATCCGGGTCTAGTTTTCCCCCGGCCGGATCAGCCTTCACGCGAAAATGAGCGGCGTCCTTTCGCCTGCCGTGATTAACCTCTCGCCCATGCGCACGAGGGGCTGGATCATCCCTGCGGCGGCCCTGGCGGCCGCCTTGCTGGCGGCAGGGGCAGGGGCCCAGCCGGCGGCGCGGCGCGTGGTCCATCGCGACGCCCCGCCACCCGAGCCCGTCGTCGTCGAACTGTTCACCGCCCAGGGCTGCGCCGGCTGCCCCGAGGCCAACGCCCGCTTCGAGGCCGTGGCCGGCGAGCCCGGGGTCATCGCCCTGACCTGGGCCGTCGACTACTGGGACTATCTCGGCTGGGACGACACCTTCGCCAGACCCGAATTCGCCCAGCGTCAGCGCGCCTACCGTCGGCCGCTGCGCCTGCGCGACGTGTCCACGCCGCAGGTGGTCATCGACGGCCGCCGTCAGGTCGTGGGGGCCGGCGAGGCCGCCCTTCAGTCCGCCATCAATGAAGAGGCCGCGCGCCGCGTCTTCCCGCCCGAGATCGAGTTCCGGGAAAGCGGCGACCGGGTCGGCGTCGGCTCGGGTCCGGCACCCGCTGGCGGAGCGGAGGTCCTGGCCGTCATGTATACGCCCGGCCCGCAGACGGTGGAGATCGACCGGGGCGACAACCGCGGCCGCAGCGTGCGCCATACCAATGTCGTTCGTTCCGTCAGGACGCTGGGCGACTGGACCGGCCAGCCGCGCCTCTATGCCCTGCCCGCGACGCGCGATCCCGATCAGGCGGTCGCCATCCTGGTTCAGGGCAAGGGCGACCGGCGTATCCTGACCGGGGCCGTCCTGCCGCCGCGCTAGGCCTCAGGCCCCGGCCTTTTTCGCGAAGCCCAAGGCACCCGCCGCCAGCATCGGCACCTGTTCGGCCATGGTGCGGGCGTGGACGCTGGCGGCCGTGCCGTCGCGCACCCGCCCGGCGATGCCCTGACAGATGGCCGCCAGCCGGAACAGATTATAGGCGAACAGCCAGTCGAGGTTTTCCGGCGTCGCCCCGGTCAGGCGGGCGTAACGGTCCACGGTTTCAGCCACCGACGGAATGCCCAGCGCCTCGATGTCGGCCCCGGCCAGACCGTTGCGTGCGGTCGCCGGGATCACCCAGGCGATCAGCAGATAGGAAAAATCCGCCATCGGATCGCCCAGCGTCGACAGCTCCCAGTCCAGCACGGCCCGCACCTCGGCGGCCTCCGGGGCCAGGATGATGTTGTCGAGACGGAAGTCGCCGTGGACGATCCGCGTCGGTCCCTCGGGCGGCAGGGTCGCGGGCAGGAATTCGATCAACCGGTCCATGGCCGCGATCGGCTCGATCTCGGACGCCCGGTACTGTTTGGTCCAGCGCCCGACCTGCCGCTCGAAATAGTTTCCCGGCCGGCCGTAGTCGCCGAGGCCGATGGCGACGGGATCGAAGGCGTGCAGGGCCGCCAGCGCATCCACCTGGACGTCATAGATGGCCCGGCGCTGCGCCGGCTCCATCCCGGGCAGTTTCAGATCCCAGAGGACCCGGCCCTCGACCTTGTCCATGACGTAGAACATGGAGCCAATCACTGAATCGTCCGTACACAGAGCATAGGGTCGTGCGACCGGATACCCCTGTTTGTGCAGGGCGGAGATGACGGTGAATTCGCGGTCCACGGCATGGGCGCTGGCCAGCAGGGTGCCCGGCGGCTTGCGGCGCAGCACATAGGTCCGCCCCGGCGTGGCCAGCTCATAGGTCGGGTTCGACTGGCCGCCCTTGAACTGACGCAAGGTCAGCGGCCCGGCATAGTCCTCGACATGGGCCGTCAGCCAGCGGTCCAGCGCCGCCTCGTCCAGGGCATAACGGGGATCGACCTCCCGGGTCCCGGAGAAGGTCGCCTGGGCGTCGGAGAGGGACGGGTCGGAAAGGTCTGGCGGGGTCATGTCGGATCCGGATTCGCGGCGATGATGGCGGCCCGCACGGCCCCGCGCCAGCCCTTCAGCAGACGATCGCGTTCGGCGGCCGCCATGCGCGGCCTCCAGCGCCGGGGTGCCTCGACCGGATGATCCTGCAGATCGCCGATCAGACCGACGCCCAGCGCCGCCAGCTTGGCCGCGCCCAGGGCCGTCATTTCCTGGAAGGCGGGCCGCTCAACCTCGACCTCGCAGATGTCGGCGACGAACTGCATGGCGAAGGCGTTGGCCGTGACCCCCCCGTCGACCTTCAGCACCTTCAGCCGGGGGGCCCCGTCCCGGGCCAGGGCGTCCAGCAGGTCGCGGGTCTGATAGGCCAGGCTCTCCAGCGCCGCCCGGACGAAATGGGCGGGCCCGCTGTCCCGGGTCAGGCCGCTGATAATGCCCCGCGCATCCGGCTCCCACCAGGGCGCGCCCAGACCGGTGAAGCCGGGCACGAGGTAGACGCCGCCGTTGTCCGTCAGCCCCTGCGCCATCGCTTCGGACTGGCCCGACTCGCTGAGGACCTTCAGCCCGTCCCGCAGCCACTGGATCGCCGACCCCGCCGAGAAGATCGATCCCTCCAGCGCCCAGGCGACGTCGTCGCCGACGGCATAGCCCAGCGTTCCCAGCAGCCGGCTGGTCGAGGCGACCGGGGCCGCCCCCACATTGGCGACGAGGAAGGCGCCGGTGCCATAGGTGATCTTGGCGTCCCCGGCCTTGAGCGCGCCATGGCCGACCAGCGCCGCCTGCTGGTCCCCGGCCGCGCCATGGATGGGCAGGGCCGCCCCGAACAGCGACGGCTCACAGTCCCCCAGATGATCGGCGCACCCGCGAATCTCCGGCAGCACGGCCATCGGCACATTGAACAGCGCGGCGAGGTCGGGCCGCCACCGGCGCGTGGCCAGGTCCATCAAGGAGGTGCGGCTGGCGTTGGTGGCGTCGGTGACGTGGCGGGCACCCGCCCCGTTTTTCCTGGCCGTCAGTTTCCAGATCAGCCAGGTCTCGATGGTGCCGACCTTGACCTCGCCCTTCGCCGCCCGGTCCCGCGCGCCCGGGACCGCGTCCAGCAGCCAGGCGAATTTCGAGGCGGAGAAATAGGGATCGAGGATCAGGCCCGTCGCCGCCTGCACCCTCGGCTCATGCCCGGCGGCGGCCAGTTTCGCGGTGGCGTCCGCCGTGCGCCGGTCCTGCCAGACGATGGCGCGATGCAGCGGCTCGCCGGTCGCGACGTCCCACAGCACCGAGGTCTCGCGCTGGTTGGTGATGCCGATCGCCGCGAACCGGTCCACCCCGCCCGCCGTGGCAATGACCGCGCGGCAGGTCTCCAGCGTCGCCCGCCAGATCTCGGCCGCATCGTGCTCGACCCAGCCCGACCGCGGGAAATGCTGCGCGAGCGCGACCTGGCTGACGGCGACGGGCCGCAGCCCGCCTTCGGGCGCGGCCTCGAACGCGATGGCGCGGGTGGAGGTGGTGCCCTGGTCGATGGCGAGGATGAGGCGGTTCATGGAGGGACGTTAGAACGCCCACCTCAAACCTCAAACCGTGCATCCCGGCGAATGCCGGGATCCAGATCCAGAGCTCGGTGGTCAGGTAGCAGAAACCCCACGCCTGTGATCTGGACCCCGGCATTCGCCGGGGTGCACGGAGGGGTGATCAAAGCGACGCTTCGCGCTAGACCTCTATGATGCACACTGCTTCGTTCGAAGGCGTCCGCGACGCCGCCCGTCAATTGCTCGGCCACGCCGTCCGCACCCCCCTGATCGAAAGCCCGGCGCTGAACGAACGCGTCGGCGGCCGGGTGCTGGTCAAGGTCGAGACGCTGCAGCGCGCCGGGGCCTTCAAATTCCGCGGGGCCTGGAACCGCATCAGCCGCCTGACGCCGGACGAACTCACGCGCGGCGTGGTGGCCTATTCCTCGGGCAACCACGCCCAGGCTGTGGCCTGCGCCGCCCGCATGATGGGGACCAGCGCCGTCATCGTCATGCCCGCCGACAGCCCGAAGGTGAAGGTCGACGGAGTCATCGGCTTCGGTGGCGAGGTGCGGATGTACGACCGCTATACGGAAAGCCGCGAAGCCATCGGCGAGGAGATCGCCCGGACCCGCGGCTCCATTCTCGTGCGCCCGTTCGACGACCCCTTCGTCATCGAGGGTCAGGGCACGATCGGGCTGGAGATCCTGGAGGATATCGAGGCCCTGGGCCTGACCCTGGACCAGCTGGCCTGCGGGGCTTCGGGCGGCGGCATGATCGCCGGGATCAATCTGGCCATGGCCGCCCTGTCGCCGGACACCCCGGTGATCGCGATCGAACCGCGCGACTACAACGACATGCAGCTGTCGATCACGGCCGGTGAGCGGCTGACCCACGCTCCCGCCCACGGCACCATCTGCGATTCCCTGATGACAGACCGGCCGGGGGAACTGACCTTCCCCATCAACCGCCGCGTCGACCGGGTCGAGACCGTGTCCGACGCCGAGGTGGCCGAGGCCGTCCGCTGTGCCTTCAGGACGCTGAAACTGGTGGTCGAGCCCGGCGGGGCCGTGTCGCTGGCCGCCGTCCTGGCGGGCAAGGTCGAGGCTAGGGACCGGACCACTGCAATCATCCTGTCGGGCGGCAATGTCGACCCGGCCCTGTTCGCCGCCATCATCGAAGACCGTTTCACCCCCATCGCCTGAGGACCTCTCCCCCATGAGCCGTACCGAACGTCAGGGTATGCCCACCCCCGTCGCCGACCTGCCCGGCCTGATCGGACAGGAGGTCGGCGTCAGTCGCTGGATCACCGTCGATCAGGCCCGCATCGACGCCTTCGCCGAGATCACCGAAGACCGCCAGTTCATCCACATCGACCCGGTCGCGGCGGCGCAGACCCCGTTCGGCGGCACCATCGCCCACGGCTTCCTGACGCTCAGCCTGATGTCGGCCATGACCTATGACGCCGTCCCGCCGCTGGAAGGGGTGGTGATGGGGGTCAACTACGGCTTCGACAAACTGCGCTTCCTCGCCCCGGTGCCGGCGGGCTCGAACATCCGGGGTCGGTTCAAACTGCTGTCCGCCGAGGACAAGGGTGGTGGCCGCTGGCTGCTGAAACACGAGGTCACGGTCGAGATCGAGGGTGCCGACAAGCCGGCCCTGATCGCGGAATGGCTGGGGATGCAGGTGGTGGGCGGTTAGCCGACGCTCGCGCGAGACTCCGGATCAGCTGCGACCACGACCAGCTTGCGGTTGACGAACGCCTTGAGCCCGACCTCGCCGAGTTCACGGCCGGAACCGGAGCGTTTGATCCCGCCAAACGGCAACTCAGGCATGGAGGTGGTCGCGGTGTTGATGAAGACCATTCCGGTCTCGATGCGCGACGCCAGTCGACGCGCGCGCTGGATGTCGCCCGAGAAGATCGAGCCCCCCAGGCCGAACGGCGAGTCATTGGCCTGGGCCACGACGGCGTCGTCGCCGTCCACCACGAACACCTGGGCGACCGGCCCGAAGAACTCCTGGTAATAGGCCGGATTGTCCGGGCTGATGTCGACCAGCACGGTCGGCTCATAGAAGAAGCCGGTCCGATCCATCGGCTGTCCCCCTGTCAGCGCCCGCGCGCCTCCGGCGAGCGCGGCCTCGACCTGACGCGTCAGGCCGTCCAGGGCGTCTCCGGATGACAGCGGCCCCAGTACCGTGTCCGGGTCCAGCGGATCGCCCGCGACCGCGCCGTGCATGCCCTCGACGAACCCCTTGAGGAAGGCGTCCGCCACCGGTCGCTGGACGATGAACCGCTTCGCCCCGGTGCAGACCTGGCCCGCGTTCGACAGTCGCGCTTCAATGCCCGCCTTGACCGCCTTATCGATGTCGGCGTCGTCCAGCACCACAAACACGTCGCTCCCACCGAGCTCGAGGGTGGAGGTCTTGAGCTGCTCCGAGGCCCGGGCAGCGACCTTGCTGCCGGCGCTTTCCGACCCCGTCAGGGCAACGCCCTAGATGCGGTCATCGCCGATGAGGTCGGATACCTTGTCCGACGAAACATAGAGATTGGTCACCGCGCCCTCGGGCGCGCCGGCGTCTCGCACCAGATCCTGGAACATTGCCGCGCAGCGAGGGACGATACTGGAATGTTTGAACATCACCGGATTGCCGACGGCCAGGGCGGGCGCGACGACCCGGATCAGCTGATAGATCGGGAAATTCCAGGGCTCGACCGCCAGCAGGACGCCGATCGGGTGGAATTCGACCCAGGCCTCGCCCAGATCGCTCTCCAGCGGCTCGGGTTTGAGAAAACCGGCCGCCTGGGTCGCATAGTAGTCGGCAATAGCCGCGCACAGGGCGATTTCCTGGACTCCCTGGGCAACCGGCTTGCCCATCTCCTCGGCCATGGCGCGGGCAAGATCTTCGCTCCGTTCGGTCAGCAGACCGGCCATGGACTGAAGGACTTTCAGCCGAGGCGCGACGTCTCCCTGCGACCAGCCTGACCGGAACAGGGCGTGCGCCCCGGCCAGCAGGGTCTCAACTTCCGCGTCGGTGTGTTCCGCAAATGTCGCGACGGTCTGCTCAGTGAACGGATTGAGGCTGCGATAGGCCATGGGCGCGTCCTGGGGCTCGGGGCGCTGTCACGCGCTGGAAGGCCTTGTGGAACGGTGCCGGCCGGTCGTGGTTGCTGCGACAGAGTGACCGCTGTGGCCTCAACCCTCGCCCAGACACCTCAGCGCCACTTCGAGGTTCCGCAGCCCGTCCTCGCCCGTCACCGCCGGCGGTTCGCCGGTGCGGATCGCGTGGGCGAAGGCTTCCAGCTCCTTCTTCAGCGGCTCGGCGGGCCAGCTGTTGACGGCGCGGGTCTGGTAGGAGCCGTCGGGCTGCTGGCCGAAATACTCCGTGACCTGACGGGTGATCAGGTCGGCGACGACGAATTTGTTGGCCGTGGCGACCTGCAGGGTCCGGACCTTGTAGGGCGTGACCCAGTTGGTGGTGATGTGGGCGATGGTCCCGTTGGCCAGCCGGAACTGCAGCAGGGCCGTGTCCTCGCGATCGGCCTTGGTGCGGGCCAGTTGCGGCTGGACCTCGACGATCTCGGAGTCCGTCAGGTGGCGGATGATGTCGATGTCGTGCACCGCCAGGTCGATGACCACCCCGACCTCGCCCATGCGCGGCGGAAAGGGGCCGACGCGGGTGATCTGGATCGAGATGATGTCGTCGCCGTCGATGGCGCGCTTGACCGCATCGACCGCCGGATTGAACCGCTCGACCTGACCGACCATCAGCACGCGGTCGTTGGCCCTGGCCGCGTCAATCATCCGCTGGGCATCGGCGACGCTGGCGGCGATCGGCTTCTCGACCAGCACGTGAATACCCTTTTCCAGCAGGGCCACGCCCAGTTCGGCGTGGTGCCGATTCGGCGTGGCCACCACGGCGGCGTCCAGACCGGCGGCGACGAAGCCGGCGGCGGTGGTGAAGGCTTTCGCGTCGTACAGGGCCGCGACGCCGTCGGCGGTCGCCGCATCGGGATCGAAGACGGCGGTCAGGTCGAAATCACGGATGTCCGACAGCACGCGGGCATGATTGCGGCCCATGACGCCGACGCCGGCGACGCCGACCTTGAGGGGGGGAAGGGTATGGGTCATGCGCGATCCTTAGCCGAAGCTGGCGACGGCCGCGACGATCGTATCCTGCGTCGCCGCGTCGAGATCGGCGTGCATCGGCAGGCTGATGACCCGGTCCATGAGCCGCTCGGTGACCGGCAAACTGCCCGGCCCCCCGGAGAACCGCGCATAGGCGGGCTGCAGGTGCATGGGGACGGGATAGTAGACGGCGGTGGGCACGCCCAGACCCTTCAGGTGCGCGGCCAGTCCGTCGCGGTTCTCGTGTTCGATCGTGTACTGGGCCCAGATCGAGACCCCGCCCTCGATCACCGTCGGCACGCTGGCCACATGCGGCGCGAGGCGTTCGGCGTAGAGATCCGCCGCGCGGTTGCGCCATTCGATCTCCTGGGGGAAGACCTTCAGCTTCTCGATCAGGACCGCGGCCTGGATGGTGTCCAGCCGGCTGTTCATGCCGATCCGCATGGCCAGGTATTTGGGATCGTGGGCAAAGCTCTGGCCGGGCTTCAGGTCCTTGGCGACGACCTTGCCGTGCACCCGCAGCGAGTCCATTTCCTGGGCCAGGTCGTCATCGTCGGTCAGCACCGCCCCGCCGTCGCCGTAGCAACCCAGCGGCTTGGCCGGAAAGAAGCTGGTGGTGGTGATGTCGGCCCATTTGATCGGATGGTCGCCGTGAAGGGTGCAGCCGAAGCCCTGGGCCGAATCGGCGATCAGCTTGAGGCCATGGCGGTCACAGATGGCCTTGATGGCCGGATAGTCGGCGGGCTGGCCGAACAGGTCGACGGCGATGACCACGCGGGGCTTCAGCCGGCCCTCCTTCAGGGTCGCCTCGATCGCCGCCTCCAGCTGGACCGGGTCCATGTTGAAGGTCCGGGGGTCGACATCCACGAACACCGGTGTGGCACCCAGCCAGGGCACGACCTCCGCCGTGGCCGTAAAGGTGAAACTGGGACAGAAGACCGCGTCGCCGGTGCGGATGCCCCAGGCGATGAGCGGCAGGATCAGGGCGTCCGTGCCGTTGGCACAGCCGAGGGCGTGTTTCGCCTGACCGAAGGCCGCCAGATCCGCCTCGAACTGGCGCACCTGCGGGCCCATGACCCAGGCCCCGCCGACGACGGCCTCCTGCACGGCGGCCTCGATCCTGCCGTTCAGGCGCAGGCGCTGGGCCTGCAGGTCGATGAAGGGAATGGTCATGGCGGAACGGTCTCCGGTCGCGCACGGCGCAAGGCGCGTCGACCCCGGGGGAGACGCGGTGGTCGCGCCTCCTAGCAAATCGCCGACCCCCAGGCCAAATCGCCGGCCGTCACTTCGCGTGACGGGTTGCAACGAAGGCTTGCGGTGCCGTATGCGGACCGACCATGACCTCCGGCGTTCCCGCCGTGTTTCTCGATCGCGACGGCGTGCTGATCGAGGACACCGGCTATCCCCATCTGGAAGAGCATCTCCGCCTGGTTCCCGGCGCGGCCGAGGCCGTGCGGCGCCTCACCCAGCTGGGCTTTCTGTGCGTCATCGTCACCAATCAGTCGGGCGTGGCGCGCGGCCTGTTCACCGAAGAGCAGATGAAGGCCTTCAACGCCCTGATCATGCGAAAACTGGCCGCGAAGGGCGCGATCATCGGCGCTGTCTACGCCTGCCCCTTCCATGCCGAGGGCCGCATCGAGGCCTATATCCACCCCGACCATCCGGACCGCAAACCCAATCCCGGCATGATCCTGAGGGCGATTGCCGACCACAATATCGACCCGGCGAAAAGCTTCATGATCGGCGACCAGCCGTCCGACATGGAGGCCGCCCGGCGCGCGGGCGTGCCCGGTTTCCGCTTTGAGGGCGGAAATCTCGACGCCTTCGTGCGCGACCTGCTCGGACACTGAAACCGGCCCGCGGTTGTGGGATTTCCTGCCGCAATGAAATAGTCTGATGTCCGTCCCCCCGGAGCCTCGCATGACCCAGACCTTCGCAGACCGCCGCTGGACCAGCGCTGACGGCCTCAGCCTCTACGCCCGCGACTATGCGGCGGCGTCCGGCCCGGCGAAACTACCGGTCATCGCCATCCACGGCCTGACCCGCAACTCGGCCGATTTCGAGACCATCGCGCCGTTGATCGCCCAGAGCGGGCGCCGGGTGCTGGCCATCGACGTGCGCGGCCGGGGCAGGTCCGACCGCGCGCCCGACCCCATGACCTACCAGCCCCTCAACTATGCCCAGGACGTGCTGGCCCTGATGCGGGACCTGGGGATCGAGCGGGCGGTCTTTCTCGGCACCTCCATGGGCGGGCTGATCACCATGGCCCTGGCCGCCGTCCGCTCGAAGGTCATCGCCGCCGCCATCATCAATGACGTCGGGCCGGAAGTGGCCAGGGAAGGCCTGACCCGCATCGCCGCCTATGCCGGCCAGCCGGTCGAGATCGGAAGTTGGGCCGATGCGGCGGCCTATGTGCGCAAGCTGAACGAGGTCGCCCTGCCGCACTATACGGACGCCGACTGGGACGCCTTCGCCCGTCGCACCTTCCGCATGGGCACCGAGGGCACACCGGTGCCGGACTATGATCCCGACATCATGGCCCCGATCCGGGCCGCCGGTTCAAAGGCCCTGGTCCCCAATCTGTGGCCCTTCTTCACCCGCCTGGCCAAGGGCCGGCCGACCCTGCTGGTGCGCGGCGAGACCTCCGACCTGCTCAGCCCCGAGATCGCGGCCAGGATGCGCAAGCGCGCGCCGAAAATGGATTTCGTCGAGGTCCCCGGCGTCGGCCACGCCCCCATGCTGGACGAGCCCGAGGCCAAGGCGGCGATCTTTCCGTTTTTGAGCGAGTTGCCGTGAGGGGAGGGCTTAGGGCTTAGGGCTTAGGGCTTAGGGCTTAGGGCTTAGGGCTTAGGGCTTAGGGCTTAGGGCTTAGGGCTTAGGGCTTTCGCCTGCCGCCGATGCACTTTCTCTACGACCTAAGCCCTAAGCCCTAAGCCCTCAGTCCGGCACGTTCGCGTCCAGCTCATCCAGCCAGACCCGTGCCGTCGCGTCCGACGGTGCGCGCCAGTCGCCGCGGGGCGACAGCGACCCGCCGGTGACCACCTTCGGTCCGTTCGGCAGGGCCGAGCGTTTGAACTGGCTGGTCTGGAAGAAGCGGATGAGGAATTTGCGCAGCCAGCCCTTGATGGTCGCCAGATCGTAGGCGACCCGCTCGTCTTCGGGCGTGTTCACCGGCCAGTGGCCGGTCGCCGCATCCTTCCACGCCTGATGCGCCAGATACGCCACCTTCGAGGGCTTCAGGCCGAAGCGGGTGATGTGGAACAGGAAGACGTCGTTCAAGGCATAGGGGCCGACCGTCGCCTCGGTCGACTGGATCTTCCCGTCCGCCCCGGCCGGCACCAGTTCCGGGGAGATTTCCGTGTCCAGAATGGCGTTCAGCACCTCGGCGGCGGCACCGGCGTGCTCCCGATCCGCGACCCAGCGAATCAGGTGCCGGATCAACGTCTTGGCCACCCCGCCATTGACGTTGTAGTGGCTCATCTGGTCGCCGACGCCATAGGTGCACCAGCCCAGGGCCAGCTCCGACAGGTCGCCGGTGCCCAGCACAAAGGCGTCGTGCTGGTTGGCCAGCCGGAACAGATAGTCCGTCCTCAGACCCGCCTGCACATTCTCGAAGGTGATGTCGTGCACCGGCTGGCCCATGGCGAACGGGTGGCCGATGTCGGCCAGCATACGCTCGGCCGCGCGGCGGATGTCGATCTCGTGGGCGCTGACGCCCAGCGCCTTCATCAGGGCGTGGGCATTGGACTTCGTCCCGTCCGAGGTCGCGAACCCGGGCAGGGTGAAGCCCAGGATGTTTGACCGTGGCAGCTCCAGACGATCGAACGCCCGGCAGGCCACCAGCAGCGCCTGGGTCGAATCCAGCCCGCCGGAGACGCCGACGACGACGCGCTCGCTGCCCGTCGCCTTCATCCGGCGCATCAATCCCTGCACCTGGATGTTGAACGCCTCGTAGCAGTCCTGGTCCAGCCGGGCCGGTTCGTCGGGCACGAAGGGGAAGCGGTCGAGCGGGCGGATCAGATCCCCCGGACCCTGACCCCCTGAGGCCTCGAACGGCACGATCGTCGCCGGCTCGCCCTCGATCCGGGCGCAGTCGGCAAAGGTGCCGTTGCGCAGCCGGTCCAGGCCGATCCGCTCGACGTCGATGTCGGCGACGGTCAGATGGCTCTCCAGCGCGAACCGCTCGCCCTCGGCCAGTTTCGCACCCAGTTCGTGGATCGTCGCCTGACCGTCCCACGCCAGATCGGTGGTGCTCTCGCCCCAGCCCGAGGCGGTGAAGACATAGGCCGAGATCGTCCGCATCGACTGGCTGGCGCACAGCACCGCCCGTTCATCAGCCTTGCCGATGACGATGTTGGACGCCGACAGGTTCAGCAGGATGCGGGCGCCCGCCAGCGCCGCTCGCGTCGACGGCGGCTGCGGGGCCCAGAAATCCTCGCAGATCTCGGCGGCAAAGACGAAGCCCGGTCGGTTGACGGCCTCGAAGATCAGGCCCGGCGCGAAATCCACGGTCTCGCCGTTCAGGACCACGGAGTCCTCGGACCGGCTGGCGGCCGGGGCGAACCAGCGTTTCTCATAATATTCGCGATAGTTCGGCAGATAGGTCTTGGGCACGACCCCCAGCACCACCCCCGACCCCAGCACCACGGCGCAGTTGTAAAGCGCATCACCGTTGCGGACCGGTGCCCCGATCACGGCCACCACGCCGGCCTCACCGGCCACCTCGGCCAGGTCGGCGATCCGCCGCTCCACCTCGGCCAGCAGGGCGTCCTGCATCAGCAGGTCGTCGATGGCGTAGCCGCTCAGGCCCAGTTCGGGAAAGACGATCAGGTCCACGCCCTGTTCCCCGGCCTGACGGATCAGGGCGGCGTGTTCCTGCGCATTGGCCGCCGGGTCGGCGATGTGCACCACCGGCGTCGCGGCGGCCACGCGGACGAAGCCGTGGGTGCGGATGGAATGGAACGGGTGGGCTTTGGGCATCAGAATTTCCGTGCATCCCGGCGAAAGCCGGGATCCAGTGCTTTCGTAAGGCAAAGTGGGTGGGATCGCCATTCGCGGCAACTCCCCCGCTTGATCGCCCAAAGAACTGGGTCCCGGCTTTCGCCGGGATGCACGGAGTATTTTTCAGGTTCAGGTGACGCGCCCGCATTGCCCCGCTAAAGCCAGACCATGAATGACACGCCGAAAAAGGGCTGGCTCTCGCGGCTGACCGAGGGGCTGGGCCGCTCCTCGAAACAGATGACCGAACAGGTCGTGGCCACCTTCATCAAGGAGCCCCTGTCCGAGGCCGCGCTGGACGGGCTTGAGGAACATCTGCTCGAAAGCGACCTCGGCCCCGCCGCGACCGACCGGATCGTGGCCCGGTTCCGCGAACTCCGCTTCGGCGCCGGAGCCAATGAACGCGAGGTCAAGGAGGCGCTGGCCGAGGCCGTCACCGCCGAACTGATCCACCACGAGGCCCGCTACGAGCCTTTGGCCGGCCCACGCCCCTTCGTCACCCTGTTCGTCGGGGTCAACGGGTCGGGCAAGACCACGACCCTGGGCAAGATCGCCGCCGACCTGACCGGCCAGGGGGCCAAGGTCATGGTCGTCGCCTGCGACACCTTCCGTGCCGCCGCCCGCGAACAGCTCAAGGTCTGGTCCGAGCGGGCCGGCGCGACCTTCGAAAGCCGCCGCGACGGGGCCGACCCCGCCGGACTGGCCTTCGACGCCTATACGAAGGCGAAGGCCGAAGGGTATGACGTGGTTTTGATCGACACCGCCGGCCGGCTGCAGAACAAGTCTGCCCTGATGGACGAACTGCTCAAGATCGTCCGGGTGCTGAAAAAGATCGATCCGGACGCCCCGCACGAGACCCTGCTGGTGCTGGACGCCACCGTCGGCCGCAACGCCCTGGCCCAGGAACAGATCTTCGGCCGCACCGCCTATGTCTCGGGCCTGGTCATGACCAAGCTGGACGGCACGGCGCGCGGCGGCGTTCTGGTCCCTGTTGCGCAGGCCTCGGACGCCCCGATCAAGCTGATCGGCGTCGGCGAGGGGGTCGACGACCTGCAACCCTTCGACGCGCGGGCCTTTTCAAGATCACTGGTGGGGCTCGAGGACTGACATGACCGATACCCCGCCCGCCCCCGCCCCTGCACCGTCGACCAACCGCCAGTGGATCCGCCAGGCCGTCGACTTCGGGGCCCTGGTCGCCTTCGCCGCGGCCTATGTGATCCTGCGCGCCCGCGGCCTCGACGGCCGCGAGGCCCTGGTCCAGGCGACCTGGGTGCTGGTCGCCGCCTCGGCCATCGCCCTGATTGTCGGCTATGCGGTCGAGCGTCGTCTGGCGCCCCTGCCGCTTCTGGCCGGCGGTTTCGCCCTGATCTTCGGCGGCCTGACCCTGTTCTTCCACGATCCGTCGCTGCTGAAGATCAAGCTCAGCATACAGAACGGCCTGCTGGCCATCGTCCTGCTGGGCTCCCTGCCGCTCGGCAAATACCCGTTCAAATATCTGCTCGGCGACTCCATCAAGGTGACCGACCAGGCCTGGCGGGGGCTGACGCTGCGCTACGGCCTGTATTTCGCGACCATCGCCATCACCAACGAGATCGTCTGGCGCACCCAGACAGATGACACCTGGGTCGCCTTCCGCGGCTTCATCTGGGCCGCCGCCCTCGTCTTCGGCCTGGCGCAGATTCCCTACATCCTGAAACATATGATCAGGGATGAGGAACCCGGCCCGGTCTCGCCGGATCCCGGGCTGTAGCCTATGGTCCGGACCGTCAGCTTATCGTCCGTCGTCAAACCGTAAAACGCGGCTGCTAGCTATAGCGTCACACCGAGGGGATACGGTCATGGTCAAGTCCGGAAACAAGACGAAGCGCGGCGGCAGTCTGGGCGCGTCGCCCAGCCATCTGATGCACCGCGTTCTGCAGCTGGCGCTCGACATCTATTCTGAAGAGACGGGCGCGGACGGCCTGACCCAGCGCCAGTTCGCCGTGCTGGAAGCCGTCAGCCAGAAGTCAGGCCTGACCCAGACCGATCTTGTCCGGGCCACCGGCATCGACCGCTCGACCCTGGCGGATCTGGTCTCGCGCATGACGACCAAGGGCCTGCTGGACCGCGAAAAGTCGGTCGTCGACGCCCGCGCCAAGGCCGTGCGCCTGTCGGTCGCCGGTCAGGCAGCGCTGGACGCGGCCCGGCCCCGGGTCGAGGCCGCCGACAAGCGGATCATGGCCCTGCTGCCCAAGGGCAAGCGCGACGGCTTCCTGGACCTGCTGGCCGAACTGGCCGGCGAGGCCGACGCCGCCCCGGCCAAGGCCAAGGCCGACGCCCGCGCCGCCAAGAAGGCCGCCCGCGAGGCGAAGAAGGCCGACAAGCTGGCGAAGAAGGCGGACAAGCCGGCCAAGGCACCCAAGGCACCCAAGGCTGAGAAACCGGCCAAGGTCGCCAAGCCCAAGAAGGCCAAGGTGCTGGAACCGGCCTGAGAGCGTCTCACCGGCATCACCCTTCCAATCCGTCATCCTCGGGCTTGACCCGAGGATCAGACCGTTCGGTGCACGGCGAAAAGGCACATGGGCGTGATCGCCGGGCCGTCTCCCTCGCCCAGCCCGCCACCCGCCTCTGATCCTCGGGTCAAGCCCGAGGATGACGATCCGGATAGGATGCGGGCGCGCCTCTTCAATCCATCAACTGCTGGCTCAGATACACATAGTGCCGGGCCCAGCGTCGCGCATTCGCCACCGGATCGGCGTCGTTGGAATGCCCGCCCGAGGTCTCTTCATAATACAGGTGATCATAGCCCATCGCGCCCAGCCGGGCCGCGAATTTGCGGGCGTGGCCGGGGTGAACGCGGTCGTCGCGGGTGTTGGTCGTGATGTAGACGCGAGGATAGTCCGCACCCGGACGAAGATTCTGATAGGCCGAATAGCGGGCGATATACGCCGCCTCTTCCGGGATGCGCGGGTCGCCGTATTCGCCGATCCACGACGCCCCGGCGGGCAGTTCGTGATAGCGCAGCATGTCGATCAGCGGGCTTTCGATCACCGCGGCATTGAACAGCGCCGGATGCTGGGTGATCGACACCGAGGTCAGCACCCCGCCGTTCGACCGGCCGTAGATGCCGGTGCGGCGCGGCGAGGTGATCCCGCGGCGATGCAGGTCGGCGGCCACCGCCGCGAAATCGTCAAAGGCCAGTTGCCGGTTTTCCTTCAGCACCGACTGGTGCCAGTCCGGTCCGAACTCGCCGCCACCGCGGATATTGGCCTGGACGAAGACCCCGCCGTTCTCGAGCCAGAGCTTGCCCATCTCGGGCTTGTAGGCGGGCGGGAACGAGACCTGGAATCCGCCGTAGCCGAACAGGATCGTCGGTGCCGACCCGTCCATCGCCATGTCGCGCGGCCGGGTGACGAAATAGGGGATCTTCGTCCCGTCCGACGACGTCGCCTCGAACTGTTCCGTGACGTGGGTCGAGGCGTCGAAGCGAGCGGGGGCCTGTCGGACAACCTCGGCCGTCGCGGTGACCGTCGCGAGGCTGAGGGTCTGTGGCGTCAGGAAGCCCTGGGTCGAGACGAAGAACTTGCCGCGCGATTTCGAGGAATCCCCCAGTGAAACGTCGACATTGTCGGGCATCGCGATGTCCGTGCGGGGCCAGCCGAATTCACCGCGGTTCTGGAACACGGCCAGACGCCCGACGACATTGTCTGAGAGGGCCACCACGACCCGGTCGTGCATGACCCGCACACCGCCGATCGACTGGCGGTCAGTCGGCTCGAAGATGGTGTCGACCTGGTTGGAGATCACGACCGGACCGTCCGTGGCGCGGACGCAGGGGATGCAGATCGCCAGTAGGGAGCCCGCCTTGTGCTGCCGGCCGGGCTGCGACCAGTCCTCATCCGGAGACAGGATGAACGATCCGCCCTGGACGCCATAGACGCTGACCCGTTCCGGCAGGTTCAGCTTCACCGGACGGCCGTCGACCAGTTCCCAGGTTTCCGAGCGGAAGGTGTCCAGCGGGCGACTGATCAGAACCGCCTGGACCGCGCCGGTCCGGCCACGGAAGACCGACGGGCTGACCCCGTACCCCCCGTCGCCGATGTCGCCGCGATAGACCTCGGTGGCCTGCGCCAGCGTCTGTCCACGCTTCAGCGACTTGACGATGAACGGATAGCCGCTCTCGGTGAGCGTGCCCGGGCCGAAGTCGGTGGCGACCAGAAGCGTGTCCCGATCCAGCCATTCGAGGCGATGCTTGCCCTCGGGCAGCACGAACCCTCCGTCCACGAACGATTGGCTGGGGATGTCGAACTCGCGCACCACCACCGCGTCCTTGCCGCCGTCGGACAGGCTGATCAGGCAGCGCGTCTCGTCCGGCGCGAGGCAGTCCGCGCCCTTCCAGACCCAGTCCCGTCCCTCGGCGCGCGACAGGGCGTCGATGTCGAGCAGCGTCTCCCACGAGGTATTCGCCGCGCGATAGCTGTCCAGCGTCGTGCGCCGCCAGAGTCCCTTGGGATTGGCCGCGTCCTGCCAGAAATTGCCGATCCCCTCGCCGAGGAAGCTCGGGCCCGGGATCCGGTCGGTGGCCGACAGGATGTCGAACGCCTGCCGCCGGAAGGTCTCATAGCGCCGGTCGCCGGTCAGGGCGGCCAGCGACCGCTCGTTTTCCCCCGCCACAAAGGCCATGGCCTCGGTCCCGTTGACCGCTTCCAGCGCCAGATGATCGTCGGCGGCCCGGACCCCGGCGGGGCTCAGGTCGGTCGGCATGTGGGGCGGCGGGGTCTGCAGCGGCCGCGGGACATCGGCCACGGTCAGGGCCGGCACCTCCATCTGCGCCGGGCCGCCCGCACAGGCCGCCAGCAACAGCGCCGGGATCGCGGCGGACAGGATCAGGTGACGCATTTTCAACTCCGCTCATTCGGCGACCCGCAGGGCGGCGCGTAGCAGCCAAAGCCGGGACCCAGTTCTGTGGGCGATCGGCGCCGCCGGTGTGCCTGTCCGCCAATCCCAGCCGCCGATGCTTCACGAAAGCACTGGGTCCCGGCTTTCGCCGGGATGAGCGGATATTTATGGGCCTATTCCTGCGCCGGCACGTCCATCAGTCGTCGCGTCAGATAGGTGTATTCCAGCGCCAGCCGCCGGGCGGTCTCGCGCAGATTGGCCCCCGCCGCGTGACCGCCGTCGGTGTTCTCGTAGAACAGGACCGGATAGCCCAGCTCTTCCAGCCTCGCCGCCGCCTTGCGGGCGTGGCCGGGGTGGACGCGGTCGTCCTTGGTCGAGGTATGGATGAAGACCTCGGGATAGGGCTGGTCGGCACGCAGATTCTGGTAGGGCGAATACTGCTGGATCCAGGCCCGCTCTTGCGGAACGTCCGGGTTGCCGTATTCCGCCATCCACGAAGCCCCCGCCAGCAGCTTGTGGAAACGCAGCATGTCGAACAGCGGCACCTGGATGACGGCGGCGTTGATCAGGTCCGGCCGCTGGGTCAGCATCGCCCCCATGAACAGCCCGCCCTGCGAGCCGCCCATGATGCCCAGCCGCGGCTGGCTGGTGACGTTGCGCGCGATCAGGTCCAGCGCCACGGCCTGATAGTCCTCATGCGCCCGCTGCCGGTTCTCCTGCAGCGCCGCCTGGTGCCAGTTGGGGCCGAACTCGCCGCCGCCGCGCGTATTGGCGATGACATAGACCCCGCCCCGCTCGAGCCACAGCTTGCCGACCGTGGGCGAATAGCCGGGCAGCAGCGACGACTGGAAGCCGCCATAGCCGTACAGCAGGGTCGGATTGGCCCCGTCCATGGCCATGTCGCCCTTGTGGACGACGAAATAGGGAATCATCGTTCCATCGGCCGAGCGGGCCTCGAACTGATCCACGGTCATGCCCGTGGCGTCGAACTTGGCCGGCAGGGATTTGGTCAGGTCGGCCGCGCCCGTCGCCGCGTCGGCCAGATACAGGCTGGACGGGTTCAGATAGCCGGTGACGCTGACGAACACCTGGTCGTCCTGCTCGCTGGCCGAGCCCACGCCGACGCTGACGTTCTGCGGCAGGTCCAGCCGCGTCCGCGACCAGTCGCCGGACGGATTGGGCTCATAGACATAGACCGAGCCGCGCACGTTTTCGTACAGGGCCACGACCAGTTTGTTGCGGGTGTTGGAAATGCCCTCGATGGCCTCACGCGGCCCGGGGCGGATCACCAGCTGCGCTCTCACGGTCGGGTCGGCCAGCCAGGCCGCCAGATCATAGGCGATGACATCGCCGGTCCTGAATTCCTGACCTGAGGGGGCGGTCCAGTCCTGGTCCGTGGTGAAGACCATCTGTCCACGGACGAGTGCATTGATGTTCGACTTCGAAGGCAGCGCCAGCTTCGTCGTCGTGCCGTCCGCGTTCAGACGATGCGTTTCGCCGTCATAGAAGCCGATGGCCCGGTTGATCAACGACACCTGCACCACGCCGTCGGCGTCGCGCAGGGACGAGCCCGACACCGAGACATCGGTCGGCTGGCCGGTGAAGACCGTCCGCGCCTGGTCCAGGGTCTGGCCCCGCGTCAGCACCTTGACCACCATCGGATAGCCCGAACTGGTCAGGGTCCCCGGCCCGAAATCGCGCGCGATCAGCAGGGTGTCCTCGTCCACCCAGGACGCCCCGCCCTTGGACTCCTCGAGCACGAAGCCGCCCCCGGATACCGGATCGACGAAGGTCCGCGTGGTGCGGTCGAACTCGCGAATGGTCACCGCGTCCTTGCCGCCGTCGGACAGGGAGATCAGGCACCGGGTCTCGTTCGGTGGCAGGCAGGTCGCGCCCTTGTAGACCCAGTTCTTGCCTTCAGAGGCCGCGAGCGCGTCGATGTCGAGAATGGTCTCCCACTGCGGCGCATCGGCGCGATAGCTGTCCAGCGAGGTCGTGCGCCAGATGCCGCGCACATGTTCGGCGTCCTGCCAGAAATTGTCGATCGTGCCGTCGTGGTTGAAGCCCGGCGACGGGATGCGGTCGCGCGACTGGACGATCTCCAGTGCCTGCCGGTGCAGGGCCTCATAGCGCGGGTCGCCCTGCAGCACGCCGAGGGAATGGGCGTTGTGGGCGTTGACCCAGGCCATGGCGCGCTCGCCGTCGATCTCTTCCAGCCACAGCCAGGGATCGGTCGCGTCCGAGGTGGCGAAGGCGCCCTCCGCCAGCAGCGGATTGGGCGGGGTCGGTGTCTGGGCCATGGCGCTCGTGCAAAGGGCAGTGGAAACGAGAAGCGCGGCGAGCGCGGTGGTGCGGATCATAGGCGTTAGGCCCCTCAGGTAGCGCGGCGCGCGATAGGGGCCCGTATAGAGTCCCCGACGGATGTTCGGGCGGCACCTTAACGGCGGGTCGGGTTGCGGCAAGCCAGGGCGGGCCGAGGTTACGGCTTTGTCATCTTGAGGGGCGGCTGGTGATTGGTGGCGGGCCAGCCGTGACGCAACGGCGCGGACGGCACCACCCTTCCGCCACCGGTGAGACGGCAATCACCAATCACCAGCCACCAATCACGCCCCCTCATCCGGAATGCACAGGATCTTGCCGCAGGCCTTGCAGTGCACCGCATCCGGGTCATGCACCTGAAGGCCGCAGCGATCACAGGGGAACCGCACCTTGTGCGGCCGCAGCAGGGTCTGGCCCAGCCGCACGAACAGGGTCACCCCGCCGAGCATGATCAGGATGGAGACGATCCGGCCCCACTCGCCCGGCAGGGTGATGTCGCCATAGCCCGTCGTGGTCAGGCTGGTGACGGTGAAATACAGGGCGTCGAGATAGCCGCTGATGCCGTCATGGCGGCCCATGAAGCTGGTGTAGACGAAGCCGGTCGCGACAAAGACGAAGGTGATCAGCGACACCAGGGCCTTGGTCACGTCCTCGACCCGGGTGTCGTCATAGCGACGCCCGATCGTGCGCCAGAAAAACTCGGAATGGATCAGGGTCCAGAGCCGCAGCACCCGCAGGAAGCCGAGGTTGAACAGGAACGGGAACAACAGGGTCGCAAAGACGAACAGGTCGACCCAGACGAGGGGCTTCCTCAACCAGTCCCTGATGCTGGAATAGGCCGAGGCGCGCGCCGCCAGATCCGCGAGCAGCACCGCCGCGATGACATAGTCGATGATGTAGAAGATCAGCCCCTCCATGCGCAGCAGCGGAGCGGCGATAAAGAAGGCGATGATCAGGAGGTCGATGATCAGCACCGCCAGCCGAAAGCGGACAGCGACGGGCGAGGAGCCGTGATAGAGCGCCCGCAGCCGGGCCCGAAGGCGCAGGCCGCCAGTCTTCGGGTCGACAGGCTCGGGCCGGGGCGCGGGCTTGGTTCGGCTCATGACGCAGCGATAACGCGGCCGGCTCGCGCAAGGAACCGCCAACCGCTATATGCGACATTGAATGACCCGACCCTTCGTCAAGATGAACGGTGCCGGCAACGATTTCGTCGTCGTCAATGCGCTGGAGACGCCGTTCGCGCCGACGGTCGATCAGGCGCGCGCCATTGCCGACCGCGAAACCGGCGAGGGCTGCGACCAGCTGATCGCCCTCGAGCCTTCAGCCACCGCCGACGCCTTCATGCGGGTCTGGAACGCCGACGGCGGCACGGTCGAGACCTGCGGCAACGCCCTGCGCTGCGTCGGCTGGATGCTGCTGCAGTCGAGCGGCAGGGATCAGGTGACCATCGACACCCTCGGCGGGGCGACCACGGCGCGGCGTGCAGCGGACGGCCGGATCACGGTGGACATGGGCGCGCCGCGTCTGGACTGGACACAGATCCCGCTCGACGAGGCCATGGACACGCGTGGCATCGAGCTGCAGCTCGGCCCGATCGACGCGCCGGTGCTGCACACGCCCGGTGCCGTCTCCATGGGCAATCCGCACGTGGTCTTCTTCATGGACCATGAACCCGACGACGTCTTCGTGCGCGGCATGGGTTCACTGATTGAACATCACCCGCGCTTCCCCGAGGGCGTCAATGTCGGCTTCGCCCACGTCCTCGCCCCCGACCGCATCCGCCTGCGGGTGTGGGAGCGCGGGGCCGGTCTGACACGCGCCTGCGGGACCGGGGCCTGCGCCGCCCTGGTCGCCGCCTCGCGTCGCGGCCTGGCCGGCCGCGCGGCGACCATCGCGGTCGACGGCGGCGAACTGCAGATCGAATGGGACGAGGCCACGGACCACGTCTTCATGACCGGTCCGGTCGAGGTCGAGCGGACAGGCACGCTGTCAGTGTGACGCCGCGGTCCCCCACCACCCCCTTCCCCCGAATTGGGGGAAGGAACGCGTATGTCGCTCGGCTCACATTCCGCGGACCCATGGTCGGGTTGGCGTGTGACAATGCTTGCCGATCAACGCTCTGACAGATTCTCAAACGGAATCATTAGTCGCCCTGAAACCCCGCCCATAATCCCCCCATCCCGTCGGTGGGGAGGGCGTCGGATCCACGTTCCTCGATGGCGGCGGGCTGTGGTCGAGCGATGAAGCCCGGGCGGAGGAGAGTCCGGGGGTCCTCATGGAGGTCGATGGATGGCCTCTGTTTGCTCGCCGCGCGCCTGGGGACGGAACCGCTACTGACAGGGTCAGCACGTTCCGCCGTCCGGTCTGCCTGCAAGGGCGGGCCGGGCCGCCGGCAAGGCCCGAAGCAAGGGCCGCCAGCCGGCCGGCGCGTGGAAAACGACTGCGCGGGGCGGCGCCGTCCCTTCCCGACCGTGGCTTCACGGGCGGACCAGAAGGGCGGCCAAGGTCAGGCTTCGTCGAAACGGTAACTCTAAAACAGCACCGGGCGAGGCCCGGCCGCCCCGCGCCCTCCCCGCACCGTCTGGAAGCAGGCGGCGAAGAGTCATGCGCCAAAGTTCTCCCTCCCCCCCCGGGGGAGGGTCGTCGGCGCGAAGCGACGACGGGGTGGGGAGGGCTCGGCGACACAGACACCGGGTCTCCCCGCACCCGGCCCCCCCCACCCGGCTTCGCCTTCGGATCAGCCACCCTCCCTCGGGGAGGGAGGGAGAACAGGGTGTTCACCCCCTCAACGGTTGTCCCCGCCCGTCCTGCGGCTTAGGAACAGTCCATGCCCGACATCACCGACAAACAGACCTTCTCCGACGAAGACGCGCTGGAGTTTCACCGCAGCCCGACGCCGGGCAAGATTTCCATGGCTCCGACCAAGCCCATGGCGACCCAGCGCGACCTGTCGCTGGCCTATTCGCCGGGCGTCGCCATCCCCGTGCTGGCCATCGCCGCCGATGTCGACAAGGCCTACGACTATACGTCCAAGGGCAATCTGGTCGCCGTCATCTCGAACGGCACGGCCATCCTCGGCCTCGGCAACCTCGGGCACATGGCGTCCAAGCCGGTGATGGAGGGCAAATGCGTGCTCTTCAAACGCTTCGCCGACGTCGACAGCTTCGACGTCGAGGTCAAGACCACCGATCCGGACGAGTTCATCACCGTCGTCAAGAACATCGGCGACACCTGGGGCGGGATCAATCTCGAGGACATCAAGTCCCCGGAATGTTTCGTCATCGAGTCGGAACTGCAGGACCTGCTGGACATCCCCGTCTTCCACGACGACCAGCACGGCACCGCCATCATCTCGACCGCCGGCCTGATCAACGCCTGCCACATCACCGGCAAGAAGCTGGAGGACATCAAGGTCGTCCTCGCCGGCGCCGGGGCGGCGGGCCTGTCCTCGATCGGGCTGATGAAGGCGGTCGGGGTGCGCGCCGAGAACACCGTCATCGTCGACCGGGACGGCGTGGTCTACAAGGGCCGCCCCAGCGGCATGGACCAGTGGAAGGCGGCCCACGCCACCGATACGCCGCACCGCACCCTGGCCGAGGCCATGGTCGGCGCCGACGTGGTCCTGGGCCTGTCGGCCAAGGGCGCGATCACCAAGGAGATGGTGGCCTCCATGGCCCCCAATCCGATCATCTTCGCCATGGCCAATCCGGACCCGGAAATCACGCCGGAAGACGTCCTGTCCGTCCGCTCCGACGCCATCATGGCCACGGGACGCTCGGACTATGTGAACCAGGTCAACAACGTCCTCGGCTTCCCCTACATCTTCCGCGGCGCGCTGGACGTGCGCGCCCGCCGCGTCAATCACGAGATGAAGGTGGCCTGCGCCCAGGCCCTGGCCGCCCTCGCCCGCGAGGATGTGCCGGACGAGGTCGCCATGGCCTATCGCGGCCGCAAGCTGCGCTTCGGTCCCGACTACATCATCCCCTCGCCGTTCGACCCGCGCCTGATCTGGTACATCCCGCCCTTCGTGGCCCAGGCGGCCATGGACTCGGGCGTGGCGCGCAAGCCGATCGAGGATATGGACGCCTATCGGACCCAGCTGCGCTCGCGGCTCGATCCCTCCGCCGCCCTGATGCAGAACATCTCGGGGGCCGTACGCGCCGGACGGAACAAGCGGGTGGTGTTCGCCGAGGGCGAGGAGACCGTGGTCATCCGCGCCGCCTGGGGCTTCAAACAGGCCGAGCTGGGCACGCCGATCCTGCTGGGCCGCGAGGAACTGATCCGCAAGAACGCCGCCGAGGCCGGCCTCGACTTCGACGCCATGGGCATCGAGATCGTCAACGCCCGCGTCAGCGAACACAATGACGACTACACCGACTGGCTCTACGCGCGCCTGCAGCGGCGCGGCTATCTGCGCCGCGATGTGCAGCGGATGATCAATCAGGATCGCAACTATTTCGCCGCCGCCATGTGCGCGCGGGGTCAGGCCGACTGCATGGTCACCGGCGTGACCCGCAATTTCAACATGGTGCTGAAAGAGGTCCGCCGCGTCCTCGACGTCAAGAACCGCATGATCGGCCTGTCGATCCTGCTGGCCAAGGGCCGCACCCTGTTCGTCGCCGACACCTCGATCCATGAACTTCCGAATGCGGAAGAACTGGCCGAGATCGCTATCCAGGCGGCGGCGACCGTCCGCAAGCTGGGCAAGACCCCGCGCGTCGCCTTCCTCAGCTATTCCACCTTCGGCAACCCTCCGGGCGACCGGGGCGAGAAGGTGCGCGAAGCCATCCGCATCCTCGACCAGCGCGGCGTCGATTTCGAATACGAGGGCGAAATGCCGCCCGAGCTGGCCCTCGATCCCGAAGCCCGCGCCGCCTATCCCTTCATGCGCCTGACCGGGCACGCCAATGTGCTGGTCATGCCGGCGATCCATTCCGCTGCCATCTCGACCCGGCTGGTCCAGTCGCTGGGCGGCGCGACCGTGATCGGTCCGCTGCTGGTGGGGCTGGAGAAGTCGGTCCAGATCGTCAGCCTGGGGGCCTCGGTCAGCGAGATCATCACCGCCGCGACCTTCGCCGCCTATGACGAAGGGGCGGCGGCGGAGGGCTAGGCGGTCAGGACGCCCCGACCGCCTCCTTCAGCCTGCGGTTCCGGCGATCGAGCAGCCAGCAAAGGAACACGGCGGGAATACCGACCGCCGCCGTTCCCGCAAAGAACATGGCATAGGCGACCATCAGGTCGTGCCCCTGCTGCAGGCCGTCGACGACGACACCCGAGAAGCCCTTCAGGAACTTCCCGAGCAGGGCATAGAAGGAGCTGAGCAGGGCGTACTGGGTGGCCGTGTAGCCGATACCGGTCAGGCTCGACATGTAGGCGACCAGCGCCGCCCCGGCCAAACCCTCGCTGAAATTCTCGACGAACAGGACGCCGGCGAACATCGGCGTCGAGAGGCCGATCATGGCCATCAGGGTGTAGCCGAGGTTCGACATCGGGCCGATCAGGGCACCCAGCAGCAGCGTCCGGCCGAAGCCGAAGCGAAGCGCGCAAATTCCGCCGGCCGCGATGCCGGTGATCGAGCCCGCCAGACCAAAGCTCAGGCGCATGGCACCGATGGCCTCCTTGGTCAGACCCAGGTCGAGGTAGAACGGGCCGACCATCGGCCCCATGACGAAGTCCGGCAGCCGGTAGAGGCTGATCGCCGCCAGCATCAGCAGGGCCGCCGTCTTGTGGGTCTTCAGGAAGTTGATGAACGGACCGACGACGGCGTCGTACATGCCGCGCAGCGTCCACGGCGCCGCGCCGCCGGTGGCGTTCGCGATGTCTGACCGGTCCAGCGGCTCCTTGGCGAACAGGGTGGCGATGATCGCGATCGACATGGCCGCGCCCCAGATGCCGTAGGCACCGTTCCAGCCGAACCAGGTCGCGAAGAACAGGATCAGCGCATTGCCCGCCAGTATCGCGAACCGGTAGCCCAGCTGGTAGGCCGAGGTCAGCAGTCCAAGATCCTCGTCGTTCTCCGCGGTCTCGATCCGCCAGGCGTCGACCACAATATCCTGGGTCGCGGAGGCGAAGGCGGTGACGAGGGCGGCGGCCCCGAGGGCGGCGAGTCCGCCCTCGGGGCCGATGATCGCCATCGCGATCAGCGCCGCGCCGACCAGGAATTGGGACAACAGCATCCAGCCGCGCCGCCGGCCGAACCGGCCGAGGATCGGAACGTCGAACCGGTCGACGACCGGGGCCCAGAGGAATTTGAAGGAGTAGGCGAGGCCGACCCACGAAATGAAGCCGATGGCCGAAAGGGTCACGTCGCCCTCTGCCAGCCAGAGGCTGAGCGTGGCACCCGTCAGCAGGAAGGGCAGGCCCGAGCCGAAGCCGAGCAGCAGGGTGATCAGGACGCGGCCCCGGCCCAGCGCCTTGATCACGTCCTTCGTCGTCGCCTTGCGCGGCGCGGCCTCCGTGGAGCGGTCGGTCATCTGTGGCGTCCCTCGCAGGCGACGCCACCGCGTCCCTATCCGGCGGCGACCTTGGCGCGCTCCGCCCGGTTCGTCCAGCGGGCGAGTGCGGCGCGCAGGGAATCCAGCTCCAGCGGCTTGACCAGATGGTCGTTCATCCCCGCCTCGAGACAGGCCCGCCGATCCTCGGCGAAGGCATGGGCGGTCAGGGCCACGATCGGCGTTCTGTCCCCCGCCGCACGGACGGCACGGGCAGCGGTGGGGCCGTCCATCCCCGGCATCCTCATATCCATGAAGACAAGGTCGTAGCGGGCGCGCTTCATGGCGTCGACGGCCTCGTCGCCGCTTGCCGCGGTCTCGACAGCGCAGCCCTCGCGACGCAGCAGGGTGGCGGCCAGCAGGGACCCGACCGGATTGTCCTCGACCAGCAGCACCCGCGTACCCGTGAACCGGGTCCTCGCCACGCGGTCGTCCTCGGACGGCGAAGGGGGCGGCAACCCGGGCTGCAGATCGGGCCGGGTTCCGGCGGCCGCGAGGACCCGCTCGGCCAGCGAGGCCCGACGCAGCGGCTTGATCAGATAGCCGTGGAAGCCCGCGCTCTTGTAGCGCGCGATCAGCTCACGTTCCGACGGCTTCAGCAGAATGATGGCGCGACCCTGTGCCGGGCGAGCGACCATGGCAGAGCCTGGAAGGCGGGCCGCATGATCGATCAGGACCACGTCCGCCCCGACCGCGGGGTGTCCGCCGGACGCAGCGATCTGGGCCAGGGCCCCGGCTCGCACGAACGGATCGGGACTGACGACGTGAACGGCATGCCCCTGAAGCGGGCGGCCGCGGTCCGCGCCTGTCACGACGGGGAAGTCTGCCTCAAAACGGAAACGCGCGCCCGGGCCATCGGGCCGGTCGGCGACCGTGACGATCCCCTGCATCGCCGCGGCCAGCTTCGACACGACCGCCAGACCCAGGCCCGCCCCGCCGAAACGGCTGGCGTCCGAGGCGTCGACATGGCCGAACTCCTCGAAGATGCGTTTGCGGGCCTCGGCGGGCACGCCGGGGCCGGTGTCGTCTATGATAAAGGCCAGCCTGGGCCGGGCGGCATCCTGGTCGGCGCGCTCAACAGTGATGCGAACCCCGCCGGTCTCGGTGAATTTCACGGCATTTCCGGCCAGGTTGAACAGCACCTGCCGCAACCGGCCCTCGTCACCGACGATGTCCGGCGCGTCGGCGGCAACCGACCAGACGATTTCCAGCCCCTTGTCATGAGCGCGGGGGCTGAGCAGTTCGGCCACGCCACCGACCAGCCCCTCGAGATCGACCGGCGCGGCATCGAACTCCAGCTTGCCCGCCTCAAGCCGGGCGTAGTCCAGCAGGTCATTGACCAGACCCAGAAGATGTTCGGCCGAAGACCGCGCCGCCTCGGCATAGGCGCGCTGGGCACCGTCCAGCCGCGTGCGTTGCAGAAGACCCAGCATGCCGATGACGCCGTTCAGGGGCGTGCGCATCTCGTGACTCATGAGGCGCAGGAACTGCTGCTCGGCCGAGGCCGTGTCCGCCGCCGCGCCTGGACTCGATTTCTTACGCTGGCCCGCCATACGCTGCCTCCCTGGACCATGACCATGGACCCGAACCCCTTAAGGCCGGCTCAATCGGCACGATTAAACAGGCATCGACCGGAGCCGCCCCGGACTGCGGGCGGTCACGGCGTCAGGAGACCGACGATCCCTCCCGTCGGCCCGCAGCCTGCCGCTCGAAATCGCCCTGGGCACCGACGGTCGAACGGCGATGGACCAGGGCCTCGGCGATATGCCGGCGCAGCACGCCGTCACAGCCGTCGAGATCGGCGATGGTCCGCGCCAGACGCAGGGTGCGGGTCCAGCCACGCGCGGTCAGGCCACCGGCCTCGCCGGCCCGCATCAGCAGCGCCCGGCCCGCCGCGTCCGGCGTGGCGAACCGCTCCAGCGTCTCGGCAGAGGCGCGGGCATTGACGGCCTGATCGCGGGCGACCGCCGGATCGACCCCGGCGGCCCGCAGTCGGTCCTCCTGCATCGTCCGCGCGGCGAGCACCCGGGCCGCGGCCTCGGCCGTGCCTTCGGCCGGCGGCGGCAGGGCCATGTCGGCGGCGGTCACCGGCGGCGTTTCGACGGTCAGGTCGATCCGGTCAAACATCGGGCCGGAGATGCGGTTCTGATAGTCGCGCTGGCAGCGCGGGGCCTTGCCGCAGGCCCCGCGCCCGGCCCCGCCCAGGCCGCAGCGGCAGGGGTTCATGGCCGCGACCAGCTGGAAGCGGGCCGGATAGCGGACGTGGGCATTGGCCCGCGCCACGACGATCTCACCGGTCTCGAGCGGTGCCCGCAAGGAATCCAGCGCCTGGGCCGAATACTCCGGCAACTCATCGAGGAACAGGACGCCGTTGTGCGCCAGCGACGCCTCGCCCGGCCTGGCCCTAAGCCCGCCTCCGGTCAGGGCCGCCATCGAGGCCGAATGGTGCGGGGCCCGAAACGGCCGGTCCCGTGTCAGGGCCCCGCGCTCGATCAGGCCCGCCACCGACCAGACCATGGAGGTCTCCAGCAATTCCTGCGGCGTCAGGGGTGGCAGGAGGCCCGGCAGGCGCGCCGCCATCATCGACTTGCCCGAGCCCGGTGGCCCGACGAATAAAAGGTTGTGGCCGCCCGCCGCCGCGATCTCGAGCGCCCGTTTGGCGCTTTCCTGACCCTTGACCTCGCGCAGATCGGGCACCGCCACGCCCATCCGCACCGGGCCCGGTTCGGGCGCGCGCAGAACCTGGCTGCCCTTGAAATGGTTGACCAGACCGATCAGCGACCGCGGGGCCAGAATATTGACGTCGCCCGCCCACGCCGCCTCGGGACCGTTGGCCTCCGGACAGATCAGCCCCAGCCCCATGGCCGAGGCGGCGACGGCCGCCGGCAGGGTTCCACCGACGGGCGCGATCTGGCCGTCAAGATTCAGCTCGCCCACCGCGGCCCATCCGTCCAGCGCATCCGGCGTGATCACCCCCATGGCGGCCAGCAGGGCCAGGGCGATCGGCAGGTCGAAATGACTGCCCTCCTTGGGCAGGTCGGCGGGGGCCAGATTGGCGATGATACGCCGCGACGGCAGCGCCAGGCCGATGCCGGCGAACGCCCCGCGTACCCGCTCGCGGCTCTCGGCAACAGCCTTGTCCGGCAGGCCGACGATGGCGAAGACGATCGGCCCGTCGTTGCCGACCAGCTGCACCTCGACGTCGACGCGCCGGGCCTCGACGCCTTCGAACGCGACCGTCACCACCCGAGCCGCCACCGCGCCCTCCCGCTGCCGGAAAGGAACGAAACACGAACTCAGGACAAATGCAATCCTGACCTATGTCCGGCCACAACCCTGACCTGGCTTCAGCCGCCCCGTTTGCGCTCGATCGCATCCCACATGAGGGCGGCGGCGTCGACGCCGGTGAACCGCTTCAACTGCTGGGCCCCGGTCGGCGAGGTGACATTGATCTCGGTCAGATAGTCGCCGATCACGTCGATGCCGACGAACAACAGGCCCCGTTCCTTGAGCGTCGGCCCGATCGCGGCGCAGATCTCGCGGTCGCGCGCCGTCAGTTCGACCGGTGCTGCCGTGCCGCCGACACGCAGGTTGGAGCGCACCTGGCCAGTGGCCGGAATGCGGTTGATCGCCCCGACCGGCTCGCCGTCGATCAGGATGATCCGCTTGTCACCCTTCGACACCGCCGGGATGAATTTCTGGATCACCAGCGGGTCGCGGCTGCCGGTCATATGGATCTCGACCAGGGCCTCGAGATTGGGATCGCCGGCCTTGAGCCTGACCACGCCCGAGCCGGCGGCCCCGTGCAACGGCTTCAGGACGACATCGCCATGACGTTCGTGGAAATCGACCAGGGCGACGGGATCGGCGCTGATCAGGGTCGGGGGGGTCAGGCCTGGAAACTGCGTCACCAGGAGTTTTTCGGGGGCGCTGCGAACCTCGGCCGGATCGTTCACCACCAGGGTCCCGGGATGCACCGTCTCGAGCAGATAGGTCGAGGTGACATAGGCCATGTCGAACGGCGGATCCTGACGCATCAGAATGACGTCGATGTCCTCGGCCAGGTCCAGCTTGACCTCGTCGCCGAAACGGACGTGGTCGTGCTCGACCTGACGCAGGGTGACCGGTCGGGCACGGCAGAACAGTTTGCCATCCTCCAGGGCCAGGGTCCGGAAATCATAGACCCACTGGGCGTGGCCCCTATCCTGGGCCGTCATCATCATCAGCCAGGTCGTGTCGGACTCGATGTTGACGGCCTCGACGGGGTCCATCTGGATCGCGACTCTCAACATGCTCTGTCCTTCCAAGCGTCAGACCTTGGCTAATGGGCAGCGCAGGGGAGCGGCGCAAGCCTGTTCAGCCTCGACGGGCCCTGCGGAACTCGGGACAGCCTAGTTGAGCTGAAGTCGGACCCGGTCGACGGACATCTGGCGGGTGATCTCCATCGGATCATCCTTGGTGCGTGCCTGCGCCAGCGCCTGCAACGCCCCGGTCAGGGCTCCCTGTTTTTCGCGCGCGGCGGCCACGTCCAGCCACGGGCGGTGATCCTCGGGATCCAGCAGGGCCCGGCGCAGGGCCGCGCGTTCCGCACCCTCGAAATCGCGAGCGCGGATGGCACGCGCGAACAGCACGTTCTGAAGCCGGATCAGGGCCTGCCGCTCGCTGACCGGGGCCATCAGGAGATCGAGCCGGTCTGCCACATAGGGCGTCAGTCCGGCCCTGAGCGCGCGCTGCGACAGCTCGGACGGCAGGACCAGCCGGCCCTGGCTGAAGGGGTCCAGCGCCACCGGCCCCTCGGGCGTCTCGACCCGCAACAGGAAATGGCCCGGGAAGTCGACGCCCTGGGCCTTGATTCCCGCCCGACGCGCCGCATCGAGGTAGAAGACGGCCAATGCCGAAGACAGGCCACGACGGCGCTCGGCCACGTCGATGATGTCGGTATTGGCAGGATCGCCATAATGCAGCAGGTCCCCGTTCAGCCGCAGGTCAGAGGCCATGGTCTCGGTCAGGGCATCGTCAGGGCTCTCGCCGCCGATCCGTTCGGCCAGCCGTTCGGCGGCGTGATTGGCGAGGGTCCGGACCGGTTCCGGGTCGCGGAACGGATAGTCATGGATGGCACAGGCGATCGCCGCCTCGAGCAGGGGAAAGGCCTCATCCTCGGCCTGGCCGGCCTCGCTCAGCAGGGCTATCGCGTCTTCGCGGGTCATGCGCCGCCCCTCCCGAAGGCGTCAACACCGCGACGATGGCGCGGAAACCGTCCGGGAGCCAGCGCCACCATATCGATTCGGAGCAGATGACCGGCCAAGCTGGGTCTTTGGCGCAACACCGCCCGGCCCGCCGCCAGCAGCCGGTCGAACTGATCCGGGGTGAGCGCGGTCAGGGCGGCGTCCGTCGTGGCCCGGCGCTTGACCTCGACCACCGCCAGGACCCGGCCCCGCCGCGCGAGGATGTCGATCTCGCCGGCCCGGGTCTTCAAGCGGAAACCGAGGATCTGATAGCCCTTGGCCATCAGCAGGGCCGCCGCCAGCCATTCCGATGCGTGGCCTGCCCGATGCGCCTGTGCTCCCAGGCCGACCCGCCAGCCCCGTTTGACGCGCGCCACCTTCGGGGCCGTCAGCCGGGTCGGAGGTTTCGGCCGTCTCACCGGCCCTGCAACTCCAGCGCCCGCTTGTAGAGCGGCTTGCGCGGCAGGTTCAGGGCCCGCGAGACTTCCGCCGCCGCCTCGCCGGGCGGCAACCGGGTCATGGCTTCGGTCAGGGCGGCATCGGCGTCGGCTTCGGACGCGACCTCGGTCTCGCCCGGCCCCACGACCACCACGATCTCGCCCTTGGGCGACTGGCAGCGCGGGTCAGCGGCCAGTTCGGGCAGAGTGCCCCGCACGCACTCTTCGAACAGCTTGGTCAGTTCACGGGCGACGGCGGCGGGGCGTGGCCCCAGCACGGCGGCCATATCGGCCAGACTGTCGGCGAGCCGTGGGCCGCTCTCGAAGAAGACCAGGGTCTGGCGCGCCGTCCGCACCTCCTCCAGCATCGACCGGCGCGCCCCGGATTTGGGCGGCAGGAAGCCGGCGAACAACACCCGGTCGGCGGGCAGGCCGGCGATACACAGGGCCGCCAGCAGGCTGGATGCCCCCGGGATCGGATGCACGGGCAGTCCCGCCGCGATGACGGCACGGGCGACGACAAAGCCGGGGTCATTGACCATCGGCGTGCCCGCGTCCGAGACCAGGGCCACGACCTCGCCGGCCCGCAGTCGTTCGATCGCCCCCTCGGCCGCGCGGGCCGAGGCATGGTCGTCGCAGCGCTCCAGCTTCGCCTTCAGCCCGTAGGCCGACAGGAGCTTGCCGGTGACGCGCGTGTCCTCGGCCAGCACCAGGTCGGCAGCGGCCAGCACATCGAGCGCCCGAAGCGTCATGTCCCTGAGGTTCCCGATCGGCGTCGCCACCAGATAGAGGCCTGACGCGACGGGGCGCGGCGGCGGAGCGGTCGGCGGGAAGGGCGGGAAATCTGACATGGCCGGGACCGTGCCAGCGGGGCGCGTCCGGCTCAAGGCCGACCGCAACCCGCTTCAGACCAGCAAGGCCTTCAGGACGCCGTCCAGCACCGGACGCCCCGATGCCGTGGCGACGATACGGTCGTCGCAGAGGGACAGGAAGCCGCCCTCGATCAAGGCCGAAACGGGTGCGGCTTCAGGGGTCCGGCCCAGCCTGGCCAGCAAGGCCAACGGCACCCCCTCGACCGTGCGCAGCCCCAGCAGGATCCGCTCCTCGGCGGCGTCCCGCACCGACTGGGCCTCCCGCTCGCTCCAGGGCACCGCCGCCGCGACACCGGCGACATAGTCCGCGATCCCCCGGTGGGCGACCGTCGCCGTCCGCGCGCCGTCCAGCGTCAGCCGCCCGTGGGCCCCGGGACCAAGGCCGAGATAGTCGCCACCGCGCCAGACATGGAGATTGTGCGCCGACCGGGCCGCGACGCCGCGCGCGTGGTTGGAGACCTCATAGGCGTCGAAGCCGGCGCCCTCGAGCACCGTCTGGGTGGTCTCGTACAGGGCGGCGGACAGGTCCTCGTCGGGCGGCGTCCAGGTGCCGCGGGCCACCGCCCGGCCGAAGGCGGTCGTCGGCTCGATAGTCAGTTGATAGGGCGAGACGTGCTCGAAGCCGAGGTCCAGCGCCTCGGTCAATTCGGCGCGCCAGCCGTCGATCGACTGGCCGGGACGGGCGTAGATCAGATCGATCGACAGCCGGTCGAAGGCGCGGCCTGCGACGGCCACGGCGCGCCGGGCCTCGTCCGCCGAGTGGTTGCGGCCCAGGAAGGCCAGGGCGGCGTCGTCCAGCGCCTGCACCCCCATCGACAGCCGGTTGACCCCGGCGGCGGCGAGGGCCGCGAACCGGTCGGCCTCGGCATCGGTGGGATTGGCCTCCAGCGTGATCTCGATATCGCCGCGCGGCGGGAACAGGGCGTGGGCGCGGGCAATGATGGCGGCGACGGCATCCGGTGCCATCAGCGACGGGGTCCCGCCGCCGAAGAAGATCGATGCCAGCCGGCGCGGGCCGGTCAGGGCCGCCTGGGCCTCCATGTCGGCGAGGATGGCCTGAACCAGCGCCGCCTGTTCCGCCATCTTCCCCCGATCCCGCACGACGTTGAAGTCGCAATAGGGGCAGATGCGCGCGCAGTAGGGCCAGTGCACATAGAGAGCGACGTCGCTGGCGGGGGTGGAGGACATGGAGTGGCCACTGGCTAGTGATTGGTGGTTAGTGGTTAGTGATTGGCCGTGGCCGGCACCGGTGCTCGGACAGTGGTCGCCGACGGTGGGCCGGTCGCCACCAACCACCAATCACTAGCCACTCGCCACTCACTCCATAAGCGCTGCCTTCAGTTTCGCGAACGCCACCGCCCGGTGGCTGATGGAATCCTTCAGCACCGGGTCCAGTTCACCGAAGGTCTGATCATAACCATCCGGGATGAAGATCGGGTCATAGCCGAACCCCCGGTCGCCGCGCGGCGGGAAGGTCAGGAGCCCGTCGACCCGGCCCTCGACCACCACCGCCGGCCCGTCCGGCCAGGCCACGGCCAGGGCGGAGGTGAACCAGGCCCGGCGATCGTCGGACCCGATCTCCTCGAGTCTTTCTTCCACGCGGCGCATGGCGAAAGAAAAATCCTTCTCAGGGCCGGCCCAGCGTGCGGAAAATATACCCGGTGCCCCGTCCAGGGCCGCGACCGACAGGCCCGAGTCGTCAGCGAGGGCAACCTCGCCCGCCCGGTCGGCGGCATGACGCGCCTTCAGCAGCGCATTGCCCACAAAGGTGCTCTCGGTCTCCTCGGGCTCGGGCAGGTTCAGGCTGGCGGCCGTGACCACGGCGTAATGTCCATCCAGCAGGGCGTCGATTTCGACCGCCTTGCCGGGATTGTGGGTCGCCACAATCAGACGCATCCCTTTGATAAGCCTTACCTTCATCCCGATCACCCGCTCCGCAACAATCCATTGCCAAAGTTTAATATCGTTAAACGATATGTAACATGACTTACATCAGCGCACGTCCTATCTATGTCTTCAAGAACGGACGGCGCGACGTTCCCCGATAGAGCCAAAATCGGCAATATCGATGCAGCGTCACAACGAACGAGGGGTGAAAACATCCCTCACTCAGGACCCACGGAGAAAGACCATGAACACCATGAACGCTTCCTACTTCATCGAAAAGGTTGGCCACGGCATCCTCAACGCCTTCCTGCTCGCCGCCCTGCCGACCGCCCTGGTCGTCTCGCTGCTCCAGGCTCTGTAAGCCACGTCAGGCTTCAAGCCGCCCCAGCGCGGCCTGCGAAACAGTCTGGCCTCAAGCAGCCCGAAGGGCGGTAGGCCAGAAAGAATGTCTCACCGGAGCTTTGACGATCGGCATGACAATCGCGATGAATAAGACCGCGTGTGGGTTCGCCGGACCCCGCGCGGCATCCGCGACCCGACCTCCGGCCTGAACGAGGCTCGAACCATGCGATTCCCGAAGACGATCACGCTCGGGATCCGCCCGCCTGTCCTTCCGGCGATTGGCCCCGGATCCATGTCCAGCCTGCTCGGCGTCGCCCTTGGGGTCGGTTTCTGGGTTCTGGCGATGCTGACGCTGGCCGCCGCACTCTTCTTCATCTTCATGGTCTTCGTCCCGATGGGCCCCCTGGGCCTGACAGCGACGTCCAGCGACGGCGGCACCAGCGTGCCTGTGCCGCGAGCCTATGTGCTGTTCGGGGTCGGAGCCATCACCGGCTATCTGGGCGGTTTCGCCCTGATCCTGCGCCATCTGCGCCGCATCGTGCACAGTCTTCGCATCGGCGACCCCTTCCAGCCCGCCAACGTCAGCCGCCTGAAGCAGATCGGCCTGATCCTGGCCGTGGTTACCGGCGGGGCCTGGATCGGTCAGACCCTGGTGTCACGGCTTGTGCGCGGTGCCCTGGAGCCGCCCAGCATGTTCGATCTGGTCACCCCTGCCTTTTCCGTCCTGGTCGTCTTCGTCCTCGCCCAGGTGTTCCGCGAGGGCGCGCGCCTGCGCCGCGAATCCGAGCTGACCATTTGATGGGCCGCGCGATCAGAAGGCTACGCCCTTCTCGACACGACGTGCGCCGGTTAAGAGAGCGTCCATGGCAATCCGTGTCCAGCTAGATCGCATCCTCCTAGAGCGGCGCATGTCGTTGACCGAGCTGGCCGACCGCGTCGGCGTGACCCTGGCGAACCTGTCGATCCTCAAGACCGGCAAGGCGCGGGCCATCCGCTTCACGACCCTGGACGCCCTGTGCCGCGAACTGAACTGCCAGCCGGGTGACCTGCTGGTCCAGGCCCCGGGGCCGCAGGACAGCGGCTCGGACGAGGATCCGGACGGGAACGCCCCCGGCACGGCATGAGCCGGCGCGACGACCTGAGCCCGGACGACCGCCGCATCTGGGACCGCGTCACGGGCTCGGTCACGCCTGCGAAACCGAAGAAGGCGGCGCGGATCATTCCCGGTGCTGCCGTGGCTGATCCCCCGGCTGCCCCACATCCGAAGGGTCCGGTGAGGGCGCGTGGCGCAGCGCCGCTCCATTCGCCCGTCGTTGCCGCGCCGGCCCGCCCACGCGGTCATCCGGAGGAGCTGGAACCCCGCCGCCAGCGTCGGCTGTCCCGCGAACGCGATCCGATCGAGGCGCGCATCGACCTGCACGGCTATGGCCGGTTCCAGGCCCAGGACGCGCTGACCGCCTTCCTGCAGGGGGCCCAGGCACGCGGTTATCGTTCGGTGCTGGTGGTGACGGGACAGGGCCGACGCGGCGGCACGGGGGTCATCCGCGCCTCGGTCCACGAATGGCTACAGGGCCCGGCGTTGCGCGGTGTGGTCTCGGGGTTTGCCTCCGCCGCCCGCCATCATGGCGGGGACGGCGCACTGTATGTGACGATCCGGCGGGGGTGAGTGGCTGGTGGCTGGTGGCTGGTGATTGCGACCAGAACCCATGCCCACAATCACCAATCCCCAATCACTTCAGAGACGCAGCCCGGCGTCCCGCGCCAGACCTTCCAGCGACACCATCGGGCGCGGGCCCCAGTGGGCGATGACTTCCGCCGCCGCCAGCGAGCCGAGCTTGCCGGAGTCTTCCAGCGACAGGCCGCGGGCGAGGCCCAGCAGGAAGCCGGCGGCGTACTGGTCGCCGGCGCCGGTGGTGTCGACCACCTTGTCGACCGGACAGGCGGCGACCTCGACCCGTTCCGCGCCGCCCTTGCCGAACACCACCGAGCCGGCGGCCCCGCGGGTGACGGCGGCGATGTCGACGATGCGGCCCAGGTGGGCGGCCGCCTCGTCGAAGTCCTCAGTCTCGAACAGGGCGTGGAGCTCGCCCTCATTGGCCAGGACGATGTCGGCCGAGGCCTCGATGAAGGCGAGCAGTTCGGCGCGCCAGCGGGCGACGACGAAGGTGTCGGACAGGGTGATGGCGACCTTGCGCCCGGCGGTGTGGGCGGCGGCGGCGGCGGCCTCGAAGGCGGCGCGGGCCGGGGCCGGGTCGAACAGATAGCCTTCCAGATAGACGATGGCCGAGGCCCCGATCAGGTCGGCGTCGATGTCGGCGGCCTCCAGCTGGTTGGCGGCCCCCAGGAAGGTGCACATGGTGCGCTGCCCGTCGGGGGTGACGTTGATCATGCACACACCCGTGGCCAGGCCGGAGTCCGCGCCATCCTTCAACGGGGGCGTCTCGAAGGCGACGCCGGCGGCGCGGATGTCATGGGTGAAGACCCCGCCCAGGGTGTCGTCCGCGACCTTGCCGATATAGGCGGCGCGGCCGCCGAAACTGCCGATACCGGCGACCGTGTTGCCGGCCGAGCCGCCCGAAGCCTCGACGCCCGCGGCCATGGCGGCATAGAGGGCGGCGCTCTGTTGCGCGTCCACCAGCTGCATCGAGCCGGCGGTCAGGTTCTGGGCGGTCAGGAAGGACGGGTCGCAGGGAGCGAGCACGTCGACGATGGCGTTGCCGACGGCACAGACGTCATAGGTGGGGTTCTGGGTCATGGGCGGGGCCATAGCGGACAGCCGGCCCGCCGTCATCCGAAAAGCATAAGGAAAGCCTTATGTGATTGCCGTCGGTTCGCTATGAGGCGATCATGACCGAGATCGCCGTCCTGACCCCCGACCCATCCGACCCCACCTACGCCGGCCAGTGGCCCGGGGTGCTGGCACGACTGGGCGAGGCCTTGGCGACCGGCGGGCTTGAGGCGGTTCCGACGCCCTGGACCGACCATGTCGCGGACGCCTCGGGTCTGACAGGGTTTCCTCTGATCCTGCCGGTGATCGCCTGGGGCTATCACCGTGACCACGACCGCTGGGTGCAGGCCTGCGAGACCTGGGCGGCCGCGGGGGTTCGGATGCTGAACCCGCCGTCGGTGCTGGGCTGGAATTCGGACAAGAGCTATCTGGGGCGTCTGGCCGACAAGGGGATCGCCCTCCCCGACACCATCTGGGTCGAGAGCCCGACGCAGGTCGATGTCGACGCTGCCTTCGACCGGTTTGGGACCGATCAGATCGTAGTCAAGCCGCGCGTCTCGGGCGGGGCATGGAAGACACTGCGGCTGTCGCGCGGCGACCGGCTGACCGACGCACCGCAAGGCCCGGCGATGATCCAGCCCTATCTGCCGAGCATAGAGACCGAGGGCGAGACCTCCCTGCTGTTCTTCGGCGGCCGGCTTAGCCATGTCGTCAACAAACGGCCGGTCCCGGGCGAGTTCCGGGTCCAGGTCCAGTACGGCGGCGGCTATGTGGCCCTGGCCGAGCCGCCCGCCGGTGCCCTGGCGCTGGCGGAAGCGACCCTGGCCGCGATCAGCGAGGACCTGCTCTACGCCCGTATCGACATGGCCCCCGACGCGGACGGCGGCTGGCTGCTGATGGAGGCTGAACTGATCGAACCGGACTTCTATCTCGCGTCCGCGCCTGAGGGCGGGAAACGGTTCGCGGAGGCGGTGCGGGCGCGGCTCTGAGTCCGCCCGAACAGGTCAGACCGCCTCGCCCATCGCCACCAGATCGGGCCGCGAGGGACACAGGTCGCTGATCAGGCAGGCGCTGCATTTCGGCTTTCGCGCCGTACAGGTGTAGCGGCCATGCAGGATCAGCCAGTGGTGGGCCTTGGGCAGCCAGGCCTCGGGCACGACGCGGAACAGCTGGGCCTCGACCTTGTCGGGCGTGGCGGCATTGGCCAGACCCAGACGGTGGGAGACGCGGAAGACGTGGGTGTCGACGGCGATGGCGGCCTCGATCCCCAGCTCGTTCAGCACCACGCTGGCGGTCTTGCGCCCCACGCCGGGCAGGGCCTGCAGGTCGGCGCGGTTCAGCGGCACCTCGCCGCCATGCTGCTCGAGCACGATCCGGCTCAGCGTGATGACGTTCTTCGCCTTGTTCCGGTACAGGCCGATGGAGGCGATGAAGGGAACCAGCCCCGCCTCGCCCAGCGCCAGCATCTTCGCCGGCGTATCGGCGACCTTGAACAGTTTGTCCGTGGCCTTGTTGACCGCCACGTCCGTGGCCTGGGCCGACAGGGCGACGGCGACGACCAGCGTATAGGGGCTGGAGAAGGTCAGCTCGGTCTTCGGCTCGGGCATCACGGCCGCCAGCCGCTCGAAGATCGCCTCGACCCGATCCTCATCCGGCGGCCAGCCGAGCGTCGGGATGACCGCGCCGGTCATGACGGCGGGGCGTTTGGGGGTCGGCTTGGCCATCCAATCTCCGTCATCCTCGGGCTTGTCCCGAGGACCCAGTCATCCCTCGCACGCACCGTGGCGTCTGAGTGACGTCGTCAGCCGGCGAGGTTCCGGACTGTCGCCGCCATGGGTCCTCGGGACAAGCCCGAGGATGACGGATCAGGAGCGATCGCGCGGATCGGGGCGGCGGTCGGGCTCAAGACCCAGCGCTGTCAGCGCTTCCCGTGCCGCCCGCTCGCCTTCCATCCACGCGCCGTGCGCCGTGCCGTAGAAGATTTCGGAGGTGGCTTCTCCCGCGAGGAAGATGCGGTTCTCGATCGGGGCCTTGAGCCGTGCGCGGTCGTCGGCGTGGCCGGGCAGGGCGTGGGAATAGGCCCCGCGCGCCCAGGGGTCGGCCCCCCACAGGGAGGTGGCGACCGGGGCGATGCGGCGGCGGATGCCGGATCCCAGCAAGGCCGCCAGTTCGTCCGCCGCAAAGGCGAAGAAGGCGGCCTCGCCCTCCCGCTCCAGCCCCCAGGCCAGGTCGGCCCCGAAATAGGCCTCGATCATCGGCCGGCCGAAGGGGCGCAGGTGATAGCCGGCGGTGTCGGCGGTATCCCGGCGACCCCACAGCTGACTGTCGGGCGGGAAGTCCTCCGCGCCGGTCACCGTCATGTGCAGCTTGGACGCCAGCCCCAGGGGGAGGCCGGACGCGGCCTCCGGCAGGTCCGGAACCGGCGGGTCGATGCGGATCGTCTCTGTCGCGAGCAGGCTGGTCGGGACGGTCAGGATCACCGCCCGGGCCTCGACGCGGCCCCGCGCCGTGTCGAGACGCAGGGCCGGTCCGGACCGGTCGATGCGGCTGACGGGGCAATCGAACACCACCGGTCGCGATGACCCCAGATGCGCGATCAGCCGGCCATAGCCGTCGGCCACGCGCCAGTTCACCCCGGTGTCGCGATAGGCGTCATAGTCGCGGATCGAGACCTCGGCGAACCGGGCCCCGTTCAGCGCCCCCGAGATGGCGTCGATCCGGCCATTCCAGCGGCCGTCGGGATCGAACAGGGCGGCGGCCGGGCCCTCCTCTCCGCGACGGGCCGCCTCGGCCACGCGCGCCTCAAAGGCGGCAAAGGCCTCGCCGAACGCCGCCTGGTCGTCGGGTGACATCTCGTGGTTGAAGGCCTGGCTGCGCCAGGGCGGCGGGGTGCGATCGAGGCTGAAGCCTTCATCTTCGGCCAGCGCCGCCAGAACGTTCTCGTCGGCCGAATGCAGCCAGCCGCAACCCATGTCGAGGCCGATCCCGTTCATGTCGACCGTCTGGGCGCGGCCGCCGATCCTGTCCCGGGCCTCGAGCACCACCACGTCCAGCGGCGCTCCGCCCAGCCCCCGGGCGGCGGCAACGCCCGCGGCCCCGGCACCAATGATGGCGACATCGACAAAAGACGGCGGGCGGGTCGCAGGCATCAGGCACTCCAAACGATGCGAAACAAGACGTGTTGTCGCGTCAAAACAAGCGTCCTTGATTTTTGGACACTATCGTCCATTTTAAGCCGTCCTCCCCGACACCGTTCTCCGAGTTCCCCATGGCCCTGTCTCCCGCCCTCAAGAAACGCCTGCCTTTGATCTTGGGGGCCTTGGTCCTTGTCGCCGTCATCATCGGCGGCTTCGTCTGGTGGCAGGGCAAGCAGCGCTGGGAGTCCACCGACAACGCCTTCGTCGCCGCCGACACCACCGAGGTCAGCCCCCAGATCGACGGCTATGTCGTCGAGGTTCTGGTGGCCGACAACCAGCGGGTCGAGCCCGGGCAGATCCTGATCCGTCTCGATGACGCCAACGCCCGCGCGGCGCTGACCCAGGCCGAGGCCAATCTGGCCGCGGTGATGGCCGCGGTCGGCAATGTCGACGCCCGCGCGGCCCAGGAACAGGCCATGATCGCCTCGCGCGCCGCCGGCGTCGCCCAGGCCCAGGCCCAGGCCGATCTGGCCCGTCAGCAGGTCGACCGCTACGGCAGGCTGGCCGAGCAGGGCTGGGTCTCGCAGGCCCGTATCCAGACCGAGCGCGCCGGGGCCCGCACCGCCCAGGCCTCGGTCGCCGAGGCCCAGGCCGCGCTTGTCGCCGAACAGCGCACCGCCGGCGTGCTGGGCTCGACCCGCAGCCAGAGCGTCGCCGCCGTGGACGTCGCCCGCGCCCAGGTCGAACAGGCCCGCATCGCCCTCGACCGCACGGTCCTCCGGGCCCCCGTCGGCGGCGTCGTCGGTGCGCGCGGGGTTCGCGTCGGCCAGTATGTCCGCCCCGGCGGTCAGGTGCTGTCGATCGTGCCGCTGGGCGACGCCTATGTGGTGGCCAATTTCAAGGAGACCCAGGTCGACCGCCTGCGCCTCGGCCAGTCCGTCGAGATCATGGCCGACGCCTTCCCCGGCCAGACCCTGACCGGCCATATCGACAGCTTTGCGCCCGCGACCGGGTCGGAATTCGCCCTCATCCCGATCGAGAACGCGACCGGCAACTTCACCAAGATCACCCAGCGCCTGCCCGTGCGCATCCGCGTCGACCACGCTTCCGCCGCCGCCCTGCGGCCCGGCCTGTCGGTCGAGGTCAGGGTCGATCTGAAGAGCCAGGGCGGACTCAGCTTCGCCCAGGCGGCGACCGGGACGGTCGCCGTCGCCGCCGCCGACACAGGGGCTCGCGCCGAGTGACCGCCGCCGCCCCCGCATTGGTCGGGGCTGGAGCTGGAGCCGGGGTCGGGTCCGGAGCCCCGCCGGCTGCACCCAGGATCAACTGGACCATCCTGCTGCTCGGCTTCGCCGGCATGGTGATCGGCCAGTTCATGGCCATTCTCGACATCCAGATCGTGGCCTCGTCCCTGCCCCAGATCCAGGCCGGCGTCGGGGCTTCGGCCGACGAGATCAGCCGGATCCAGACCGCCTATCTGATTCCCGAGGTCGTGATGATCCCCCTGTCGGGATATCTGTCGCGGCTGTGGGGGACACAGAAGGTGTTCCTCGTTTCCTGCACCGGCTTCATGCTGATGAGCGTGGCTACGGGACTGTCGTCGTCGATCGACGCCATGATCCTGTTCCGCGCGCTGCAGGGCTTCGTCGGCGGGGCCATGATCCCGACCGTGTTCGCCGTGGCCTTCACCGCCTTCCCCCCGGACAAGCGCATCACCGCCAGTGTGGTCATGGGCCTGATCGTGACCCTGGCCCCGACCGTCGGTCCGACCCTGGGCGGCCACCTGACCGAATGGCTCAGCTGGCGCTGGCTGTTCTTCATCAATGTGCCCCCCGGCCTGCTGGTGCTGTTCCTGGTCGGCCGCTACGCCAATTTCGACAAGGGCGATCCCTCGCTGGCCAAGGGCTTTGACTGGTGGGGACTGGGGCTGATGGCCAGCTTCCTGATGAGCCTGCAATTCGTGCTCGAGGAAGGCTCGAAGAACGACTGGTTCTCGGACGACACCATCCTGTGGCTGGGTGTTCTGGCCGCCGTCACCGGCCCGGCCTTCATCTGGCGGACGCTGACCTACCACAATCCGGTGGTCGAGCTGCGCGCCTTCACCAACCGCAATTTCATGGTCGGCGTGGTGATGACCTTCATCGTCGGCGCGGCCCTGTTCGGCGGCACCTTCCTGCTGCCGCTGTTCCTGTCACGCGTGCGGCACTATTCGGCGGCCGAGGTCGGCACGACCATGGTGGTCTCGGGTCTGGCCATGTTCGCCACGGCACCCTTCGCCGGCCGTCTGGTGCGCAAGGTCGACGCCCGCATCCTGATGTTCGGCGGCTTCATGTTCTGCGCCTGGGGCATGTGGGATGCCCACGCCGTGACCAGCCAGTGGGGCTTCTGGGAGTTCGCCGGCGTCCAGGCGCTGCGCGGTGCCGGGGTGATGATGGCCATGATCGCCGCCCAGCAGGTCACCATGTCGACCCTGCCCCCGCATATGATCAAGAATGCCTCAGGGCTGGTGAACCTCTCGCGCAACGTCGGCGGGGCCTTTGGCCTGGCCCTGCTGAACACCTCCCTGACCCGGAACACCGCCGCTCACATGAGCGAATTGACGCAGAATATCGCCGTCACCAACCACGGAATGCAGGGTATGCTGGCGGGGATGCAGGAGCGGTTTGCCGGCTCCGCTGACCCGGCCGGCGCGGCGTTGAAGGCGGTGCACGGAATGCTGAACCTGCAGGCCACAACGATGGCGTTCGGCGACGCCTTCGCCATGCTGGCCGTCGGCTGCGCCTTCGCCGCCTTTGTGACCCTGTTGTCGCGGCCCGTGAAACCCGTCGCGGGCGCACCACCGGTGGACGCTCACTGATGGCGCGCGTCGTGGGCCAGGTCGACGAGACCAAGACGGAGGCGATCCTCAACGCCGCCTCCGCCCTGTTCACCGAAAAAGGGGGGCTGACCTCGATGGACGCCATCGCCCGGCGCGCCGGCGTGTCGCGCCAGACCCTCTACAACCGCTTCCCGTCCAAGGTGGAGATCGCCCGGGCCCTGGCCTCGCGCCGCTCCGACGCCATCAGCGCCCCGCTCAGGAGCGGCGGTGATCCTGTGACGGTTCTGACCGCCACGGCGGCGGGGATGCTGGAAAAGCTGATCGCGCAGGGTGCGGGTGCCTCGATGCGCGGGGTGGCCCTGATGTCGCCCAATGACCCCGAACTGGCCCACGCCATCTACCAGGCGGGACCGGCGGAAGGCCTGCGTCGCCTGTCCGCCTGGCTGGCCGAACAGGGCCGCGCCGGCACGATCTCCGTGCCGGATCCCGATGCGGCGGCCGAGATGTTTACGGGCATGGTGATGGGTCACGGCCATCTGCGCAGTGTGCTGGGTGTGGCGCATCCGGGGTTCGATGTTGAAACCCGGGCGGCCGAGGCGGCCCGGCGCTTCCTGCGCGCCTTCGCCGTCTGAGACGGTTGGCCTGGCGACCCAATCGGCCTAGACCGCGCCGATACCGTTCCGGAGCCCGCCGATGCTGATCCACCTGTCCTCATGGCCCGAAATCGATGCGCGGCTGAAGACGACGAAAACCGTCGTCGTGCCCATCGGCTCGAATGAGCAGCATGGCCCCACCGGCCTGCTCGGCACAGACTGGCTTTGCCCCGAAATCATCGCCCATGCCGCCGAGAGGCAGGACGACGGCCTGGTCGTCGCCCCGACCTTCAACATCGGCATGGCCCAGCATCACCTGGCCTTCGCGGGCACCATCAGCCTGCGGCCCTCGACCCTCATGGCCGCCATCACCGACTGGGTCTCGTCGCTGAGCCGCCACGGCTTCGAGCGGATCTATTTTCTCAACGGCCACGGCGGCAATGTCGCCACCATCGAGGCCACCTTCGCCGAAATTTATGCCGAGTGGTCGTTCGTCGAGGAGCATCCACCCTTCGTGCTGAAGCTCAAGAACTGGTGGGACCTGCCGGGGGTCAACAGCCTGTGCAACCGCCTCTTCCCGACCGGACACGGCATGCACGCGACCCCGTCCGAGATCGCCGTGACCCAGGCCGCCTATCCCGACCGGATCAAGACGGCCGACTACAGCCCGAAGATCGCGCCCAGCGGCCCGATCCGCGATGCCCTCGACTACCGGGCGCGCTTCCCCGACGGCCGCATCGGCTCGGACCCGGCCCAGGCCAGCCCCGAGAAGGGTCAGACCATTATCGACGCCGCCGTCCCCGCCCTGCTGAAGGATGTGGCCGACTTCACGGCCGAGGTCTTGCCGGGCGTCTGAAAGCGGCCCAAGGCTTGGAAATGACCGAGTTCGACAGAGCCATCAAGACCGGCCGCCGCCTGACGCGCGACGGGGCCCGCGCCGCGAATACGGCCCTGTCCGGTGGCGAGATGCTGCAGGCCGCCGGCGACGTCATCAACGCCCGGCTCGAGATCATGGCCGCAGGCATGGCCGATCCACGCAAGATCGACCTCAAGGAAATGTCGTTGATGAGCACCGAGAAGGTCGAGGCGCTGTCGGCCTCGGCGGCGGCCATGGCGAAGACCTTCGGCGACATCGGCGGCCGCGTCGGCTCCGGCGTCCTGAACGAGGCCGGGCTGGCGTCCCGGGCGGCCACGTCCATCGCGTCCGCCTCGACCCCCGCCGCAGCCATGCAGGCGCAGTACAGCTATGCCGTCGGCTGGTGGAGCCGCGCGGCGGCGCAGATGCTGACCCTGAACAGCGCGGTGCTGAAGGGCCACGCCGACGCCCTGCGTCCGATCCACAGGACCGCGGTCGCCAATGCGAAGCGGCTGAAGAAGTAGGCATCAAAACTCTCCCTCCCCTTTATGGGGAGGGATGTCGACGCGAAGCGGCGACAGGGTGGGGTGCGTCTGGACAATTCCCCACCCGGTCGCTCCGCGACCACCCTCCCCACTTCGGGGGAGGGAGAAGGTCAGCGCGGCCCTTACCGGAACGGTGGCTCGTCGAAGGCGCGCAGCTTGCGCGAATGCAGCCGGTTGCCCTCGGCCCGCAGCAGGTCGATGGCGTGGATGCCGATCTGCAGATGCTCGGAGATCGAGCCCTCATAGAAGCGGTTGGCCTGACCCGGCAGCTTGATCTCGCCGTGGAGGGGTTTGTCCGACACGCACAGCAGGGTCCCGTAGGGCACGCGGAAGCGGTAGCCCTGGGCGGCGATGGTGGCGGATTCCATGTCGATGGCCACGGCCCGGCTCTGGTTGAAACGCAGCGCCGATTTGGAATAGCGCAGCTCCCAATTGCGGTCGTCGGTGGTCACCACCGTGCCCGTACGCAGCCGGCGTTTGACCTCTTCGCCCGGCGCGCCGGACACGATCTTGGCGGCGTCATACAACGCTCGCTGGACCTCGGCGATCGAGGGGATGGGGATGTCGGGCGGCAGCACCGCGTCCAGCACATGATCATCGCGCAGATAGGCGTGGGCCAGGACATAGTCGCCGATGCTCTGGCTGGGCCGCAGGCCGCCGCAGTGCCCGATCATCATCCAGGCGTGAGGCCGGGTGACGGCCAGGTGGTCGCAGATGGTCTTGGCGTTGGACGGCCCGACCCCGATGTTCACCAGGGTGATGCCGCGATGCCCCGGCGCCGTCAGGTGATAGGCGGGCATCTGGTGCTTCTTCCAGGCCGCGTCCATGACGGCGGTCTCGGGATCGGGCGTGTCGCGCGTGATCTCGATGCCGCCGGCGCAGACCAGTTTCTCATAGGGGCTGTCGGGGTCCTGCAGCTGGGCGCAGGCCCAGCGTACGAACTCGTCGACGTACCGGTTGTAGTTTGTGAACAGGATGTAGCTCTGCACATCCTCGACCGGCGTGCCGGTGTAGTGACGCAGACGGGCCAGCGAGAAGTCGGTGCGCAGGCCGTCGAACTGGGCCAGCGGAAAGTCCTTCGTCAGGTCGAACATCCCGTCGGAGATCTCGTCGCCGATATGGGCCAGGTCGGTGGTCGGGAACCAGCGGGCCACGGCCGCCGTCTGACTGCGATCCAGGGTGACACCCGAGCCGTCCATCACATAGGGGAACGGGATTTCCTGCTCCGACGGGTGCACGTCAAAGGTCGCGCCGTAGTCGGCCTCCAGCAGAGTCAGCTGCTCCAGCAGATAGGAGCGGTACAGGTCCGGCCGGGTCAGGGTCGTCGAATAGACGCCCGGCCGCGACAGGCGGGCAAAGGCACGCTGCTCCAGATTGGCCGGTCGTTCGCCGTACCAGCTGACCGTGAGTTCGGGATAGGAGAACAGGCCCCTGGCCCGGGCCTGGGGATCGGCGCGCTCGCCGGTGCGGAGGAAGGTCCCCACCGCGGATCGCAGGTTGGAGACGGAGTCGCTGTAAAGGCTTTCAAGACGGTCCAGCGCCGCCTGTGGTGTCATTGTTTCTGTCATGGCCTCCTCTAGCGGAAGATCATGACCTTGGCGAGACGGCCAAGCTTCGCACATTTCGGGGCCCGATGATCGCGACGCGGTCGTTCACGGCTGGGCGCGGACCGTCGCCGGCCGTCATCCTGCGGCTTGAGCGAGGCGGTGCTCGCTCGTGCCTCCGACACTATCCCAGTTCGCGCTGCAGGAAGGCCGTCACATCGTCCAGCACCGGTGCCTTCTTCCGGAACAGGGGCGAGAAGGTGGCGATCAGGTCGGCGTGGTTCAGGCCGGGATAGAGTTTCGCCTCGCAACGACCGCCGACCGCCTTCATCCGGTCGCACAGGATGATGGTGTCGTCGTCATGGACGACCACATCCGCTGTGCCGTGGCCCAGCCACAGCGGCGGGGCACCGGCGCGGGCGAAGGTCACCGGCTGGGTCAGGGTGGGATCGGCGACGCGACCGAAGGCATTGAGCGACGACGGCACGTCAAAGGGCAGGAAGTCGTAGGGCCCCGCCAGCCCGGCCGCCGCCTTGATCAGATCGGGCGCGCCGGCGGCGGTCATATAGCGCCGGTCCAGGGCGATCATCATCGCCAGATGGGCTCCGGCGGAATGGCCGATGACCCCCATCCGGGCCGGGTCGGCGCCGTACTGGCCCGCGATCTCGCCGGCCCTGGCCGTGGCCGCCGCGGCATCCTCGATAAAGGCCGGGAAATGGACCTGCGGAACCAGCCGGTAATCCGGCGTGACGACGACGAAGCCCCGCGCCGCCAGAGCCTGGGCCGCCCAGGCGTAGAGTCTCCGCTCGCCGCTGTCCCAGCCGCCGCCGTAGAAGAAGACCAGCATCGGCCAGGGCCGCTCACCGCCTTCAATCGGGGCATGGATATCCATTTTCTGGCGGGGGTCCTCGCCATAGGACAGACGTGTGGCCACCCGACGCACGCCCCGGTCACGCGGGGCCAGTGTGTTCAACAGGCCGAGCGGCGAACAGGCTGCGGCCAGCAGGCCGACGGCGGGGATGAACAGGCCTCTGCGGGTCATGCAAGCTTTCAGGGTGGGGCAAGGGTGGACAGGGGACAGGCCAAGATACGCACGGAAGGCCCTGGCGGCTCAACGGCGCGAGAAATTAGCGGGCACCCGAGATCAGGGCCCCGCAGTTGGCGTCCCTGGCCAGGCCCGGATCGACGAACGGCAACAGGGCGACGAGCGGATTGATCAGCGCGCCCAGCGCCGCGCCGAGCCCGACCTGACCCGCGATCGCGGCCGCATCAACGCCGATCCGGGGCGCCGTCAGCGGACCGCTGACGGTGATCGGCGACCACAGCCGGATCAGACGCGCCTTCTTGGTGTCGCCGTCGATGCGCAGGTTGAGGGTCTCCGCGCCCAGGTTGATCGTGCCGGACCCCCGCGCCAGAACCGGGGTGGTGTCGATGATGAAGGTCCGGGCCGTCGCGATGCCGCCGCTGACGGTGAAATCGGCGACGGCGCAGCGGATCTCGGACACGCCCGTGTCGCCGGACAGCAGCCTGCCCAGCCCGGCGCTGGCATTGATGCCCAGCAGTTCGGCGAAGGCCGCCCGGATCCTGCCCTGGGGGACCACCAGGCTGAGCGTGCCCTTTGAACCGGCGGCAAAGTCGTGGATCGAGGCCCCTGCCCCCTCCAGCCTGGCCCGGCCGATGGCGCGGCCGGTCACCGTGGGCGCCCCGTTGCGCGCCGGAATGATGGATTCCAGCGGATAGCCGCGCAGGCGGAAGTCGGCGGTCGAATAGGGCACCTTGCCGTTGGCGTCGATGCGCGCCGTGCCGTCGAGTTCGCCCCGGTTGAAATCGAAGGCGACGGGGTCGAGGTTCAGGATGCCGGCCTTGAGGTCGGCCCCCAGATTGACCCTGCGTACGTCCAGTTCGTTGCGCTTCACCTGGGTGGCGCGATACCGCAGGGTGCCGTCCATGGCGCGCAGGCGGTCCGCGCTGAGTGGCGCGTCCGGCAACAGCTTGCCCGGCGCGCCCGAGGTCATGACGGTATCGCCCGCGGCGGTCATCCGGGGCGTGCCACCCAGAACGGTGGCCAGGTCGTCGATGTCGAGCAGGCGGGACTGCAGGTCGGCCTCGACACGCCGACGATCGCCGGCCTTGTAGACCTTGATGTCGCCCGACAGGTCGGACGAGCCGACGCGGCCGCTGAAGTCATTGAAGGTAAAGACAGAGTCGTCCCGGGTCAGCTTGCCGCTCAGTCGATACGGCGGCGTATTGGGGGCGGTGATACCGGTCAGCAGATACAGGTCGGCGAGGTTTTGCCCCCGCAGACTGAGGGTGGCGTTGAACTGTCCGAGGTCGAACGGCCGGGTGATCGCGCCGTCGGCCACCAGGGTGGAGCCCACGCCGGAGAGCGCGGCCCTGAATCGGTACGGCCGGTCTCGCCTGATGTTGATGAAGGGCCCGCCGCGCACCTCAAGGGTCAGCGGTGTGCGGTTGATGGTGCCGCGACCGGACAGATGGAACCCCGCGTTTCCATCGGACCCTTCCCGTGCGTTGATCGTGGCATCCAGACGCACATTGCGACCTTGCTCCTCGAGCGACAGGCGACCGTCGCGGATGATCAGCCGGTTGATCGGCGGAAGTTTCAACGGGCCGGTGGACGGCCTGTCCGGATTCAGTTCCCAGCTCTTGCGACCGTCCCTTGTCGCGATCAGCACCACCTGCGGCCGGGTGATCTGGACCAGGGGCATCTCCAGACGTCCCGACAGCAAGGGGGCCAGACGTACCGACGCCATGGCGTCGTCGAGCACCAGCGTATCCCTGTCACGGGCCCAGTCGGGTCCGCCGACGCGGACGTCGCGGACGTGGGCGGACGGCGTCCAGCTGAACAGCGTCACGTCCAGGTCGCCCTTGAGGACGATCTCCCGGTGATATTTTGCCGAAGCCCAGCTGCCGATCGGGCCGCGCAGCCAGTTCCACTGGAACAGCATCAGGAAGACGACGATCAGGGCGATGAGGCCCAGGGTGACGCCGGCGGCCGTCTGCTCGATCCGTCCCGGCCGTCGGAAGCTGGTGTAGATCGGATCGTGTGCCCTGACCCAGGCGTGGCGGTCGCGTGCCCAGACTCCCGCCGGGATCAGGGCACGGTCGCGCACCAGAATCCAGTTCGGGTTGTCTTTCAAAGGGTTGGGCAAGCAGAAAACTCCGACGAACCCCCCACAACGCATGACAGGGCGGAAAGCCCCATGCGGTTCCGGAAGCGGTCAATCCAATGGCTGCTCATGTCCGCCGGAGTCTGGACATGGCGGTGCGGCCTCGTGGCCGGGGACGGCGCGAGGGGCGTGGGAGACTCGGCGGAGCGCCCGGGCCTTCGCCCGGAAAAGCGTAGAAAAATACCGTTTCGACGAAGACAGGACGCTCCGCGCGGACGGTTTTCCGGAAGCTTGCGTCGGGTGGCCGTGTTCGGGCCTTACCGCAGCGCCTCCGGCGGGCAGGTCGGGCGACGATCCCGATCCCTGGAACGACCTGGGTATCCCCCCCGGCCCTCCACCCCGGCCGGATGACCCTCAGGAGGTCCCCGGTCCGGTCCGGCCCCGCTGCTTTCACAGCGAGCCCCGCTCCCTCCGCTCCCGCCGCCGCTTCGGTTCGCCGGCCGAGCGAGCCTCCCGGTGCGACGGGACGGAGAGAGTGTCGCACGGGGCGTAGATGCGGCTGGGAAATGACGCTTGCCGTCTCGAAATCGGAAACGATATCAGAGCGTTAGGGGAGAAAACCTGTATGGCTGGAGGTTTATTGTGAACACAGACTCCCGGGGCGAGATGGGTGACAGGCGGTGAAAAGAGCCCGCGTCCTCATGTCCCCCTTGAGAAGGCCGCCCCGAAACTCGCGCGATCGAGGCCGAAGGCGCCAGCGTTTCAAGGCCCGAACCCGGCAGACTGTACCGTCGATACGGAAGGGTCGGCCGAAATGAGTTTTCGGCAGGGACAGGAGATGGAGTGTTCCCCTGTCTCAAGACTCATGCGGTCCGGGAGGCCTGGCCGTCAAACTTCTTCCTTCAAATCGTCGCATAACCTTTACAATCGCAAAGAATGGCGCATTATTGCTCCGGGTCCTGATTGTTTCAGGCGTTCGGGAGAGACAGATATGCGCGCGTTCACCCCCCTTCTCGGCCTGGCGGCCCTGGCCGTTGCCGCGAGTCTTCCGGCCGGGCTGGCGACGGCCGGTGACGCCGGCCAGCCGTCAACGCAGACCCATGGTCGCGCGGTCCTGATCTGTGCCACCGACGGGGCGACGCGCCGCGCCTTCGCGCGCGAGCACGGCGCGGCACCGATTTTTGTCACGGCCCGCGAAGTCCTGTCGGTACGGGCGTCCGACCCGGCCTGGAACACGCCGCGCTGCATGACCGCCATCGAGCACGCCCGTTATCGCGAAGCCGCGACCAACTACGCCGCCGCTCGCTAGAAGGGCGATCAAGGAAAAGGGCGCGCCCCCGGGCCGGGGGCGCGCCCTTTTGTCGTCTGAACGCCAGCTCCGGCCTACTGCGGCGCAGGTTTCAGGTATTTGTCCAGCCAGCCGAACACTTCGGTATGCCACTGCAGGCTGTTGGCCGGCTTCAGCACCCAATGGTTCTCATTGGGGAAGACGATCAGACGGCTCTCGATGCCCCGACGCTGCAGGGCCGTGAAGGTCGACAGGCCCTGGGCGGTCGGGATGCGGTAGTCGAGGTCGCCCTGGACCACCAGCATGGGCGTCTTCCAGTTCTCGACATGGTGGACCGGGTTGAACTGCTCGTAGCCCCGCGGATTCTCCCACGGCGTGCCACCGTATTCCCACTCGGTGAACCACAGCTCCTCGGTGGCATAGCCCATGCCGCGCACGTCGAAGACGCCGTCGTGGTTGACCAGGCATTTGAATTCGTCCGACCAGTTGCCGGCGATCCAGTTGATCATATAGCCGCCGTAGGACGCGCCGAGGGCGCAGGCGTTGTCGCCGTCGAGGAAGCCGTAGCGTTCCTGCGCGGCGGCCCAGCCCTTTTGCAGATCCTCCAGCGGGCGGTCGCCCCAGTGCTGGCTGATCGAATCGGTGAAGGCCTGGCCGTAACCGGTCGAGCCGTGGAAATCGATCATCACCACCGCATAGCCCGCGCCGGCGTAGGTCTGGGCGTTCCAGCGAAACGACCAGCCGTTGCCGAACGACCCCTGCGGTCCGCCGTGAATCAGGAAGGCGACCGGATATTTCTCGCCTTCGACATAGTTGGCGGGCTTGATGACATGGCCGTAGACCGTCTCGCCGTTCCAGCCGGCGAAGCTGAACTGCTCGGACTCACCGAAGGTCTGGCCGTCCAGCTGCGGGTTCACATTGGTGATCCGGCGCGGCATCTCGCGACCCAGGAAGGTCTTCACGAACAGCTCGCTCGGACGGGTCAGCGAATCCTGGGCGAAGACGAAGCCGGACGGGGTCTGGGCGAAGGCGGACACATGTCCCGGCCCTGTGACCGGCGTGACGACCCCATTGCGCGTGTCGATGGCGAAGATGCGGTTCTGACCGACGTCGCCCGCCGTCGTGTAGAGCGTGTTTCCGTTGGCCGACCATTGCAGGGTGTCGGCCGAGCGGTCCCAGTTCGCCGCGATCTGGCGTGTCTGACCCGTCGCCACGTCGCGCAGGAAGACGCCGAATTTGTCGGCCTCGAAGCCGGGCCGGGCCATGGCGCGCCAGGCCATCGTCCGGCCATCGGGCGAGAAGACCGGGCCGGTGTCCCAGGCGTCATTGTCGTCGGTCAGGTTCTCGAACGTGCCGTCGCCCGACAGGCCGTTGGTGCGCCACAGGTCGAAATTGGTGCTCCAGGGCTCGCTCTTGCCGGCCACACGCGCCGAGAAGACCATCGACTGGCCGTCGGGGGCGAAGGTGAACTCGCTCTCGTCGCCGAACGGTTTGGAGGGGGTGTCACCGTCGAAGCCCCTGGTCACCCAGACCGGCGTACCGGTTGCGTGACCCTCGGCGCCGATCGACTGGACGAACAGATGGTTCTGCGTGCCGTCGGCCCAGGTATCCCAGTGGCGCACGAACATGCGGTCATAGACCTGGCCGGTCGAGGGATCATCGGCCACGGCCCTGGCCCGGTCGACCGCGCAGGCGATGTCGCCGCATTCGGGGAAGACGGCCAGTGAGACCGCCACCCTGTCCGCACCGGGGCTCAGCCGGTAGGCGTTGACGTCCAGCGCCAGATCCGTGACCTGCACCGGGTTGGTCCCGTCGGCGTCGGCGCGCCAGACCTGGCTGGTGCCCGACCGGCCCGAGAGGAAATACAGTTTGCCGTCCGATCCCCAGCGCGCGGTGTTGGCCCCGCCGTCGCTGATCGCCAGCTTGCGGCCTTCGCCACCGGCCCGCAGATCCATCATGTAAAGCGCGCCGGCGCGCCGGTTGGCGGCGACGTCGGTCGTGGTCACGGCATAGACCACCCAGCGGCCGTCCGGCGACACCTGGGGATCGGCCAGCCGGTTGGCCGAGATCATGTCGCGGTAGTCGAAGGGGTCCGCAGCGGGTGCCGTCGCCTCGGGGGCGGAAGAAACGATCTCGGGCGGGGCTGCAGCGAGGGCGGGAACGGCGGCGAAGAGGGCCAGGGCGGCGCTGGCGCCGGCGAGCAGGGAACGGTGACGCATGGACGGTTTCCTCGTGACTGTATCGTCAGTCTCGGGCGCTGGCGTAGCACCACGGGCCGAGAGGCGGAAGCCGCTTGCCGTGGGCGCTGCGAGCGGCGACAACCGGCATCGGATGACCGAGACCGCCGCCCTTACGCTGACCCGCCGGGAGCCGCACGTCTGCGACGTGCTGATCGCCGAGCGGGCACCGCGCCTGACCCGGTCCGTCCTCTGGCCGCTGGTCCGGCCGTTCCTCTACAGGCTGCTCAACTATCACGCCGCCGTTCGCATGGCCGACGCCGTCCGGCCCCTCTCCGGGGCCGAGGCCCTGGACTATATGAGCGACCTGCTGGACCTGAAGGTGTCGGTGATGAATGCCGGGCGCATTCCGGCCACCGGCCGCTGCATCGTCGTGGCCAACCACCCGACCGGCATCGCCGACGGCATCGCCGTGTTCGACGCCATCCGGGCCCGGCGGGCCGACGCCGTCTTCTTCGCCAATGCCGACGCCCTGCGGGTGTCGCCCCGGCTGGGCGAGGCCGTCATTCCCGTCGAATGGGTCGTCGCCAAACGCACCCGCGAGAAGACCCGCGCCACGCTGCTGGCCGCGAGGGAGGCCTTCGAGGCAGAGCGCTGCGTCGTCATGTTCCCCGCCGGCCGGCTGTCGCGCGTGGCGAAGGACGGCTCCCTGACCGATCCGGAATGGGCCCCGACGGCGGCGTCGCTGGCGCGGAAATATGATGCGCCGGTCGTGCCCGTCCATGTCGCGGGACCCGATTCCACCCTATTCCACCTGTTCGACCGGGTGTCGCCCGAACTGCGGGACATCACCCTGTTCCACGAATTGCTCAACAAGCGGAAGAAGCCGTTCCAGCTGAAGGTCGGCAAACCGGTCGCGGCCGGGCGTCTCGACATCGACGCGGTCAAGGCGACCTACGGGCTCAAGGCCTTTACCGAGCGGGTCCTGCCCAGCCAGCCGGACGCCGACCTTGCCTGAGACGGTTTCCTTGCAGCTGGGAGACGCCGACGCCACCGCACGCCTCGGGGCCGCCATCGCGCCGCGGCTGGCGGCCGGCGAGGCGGTGCTGCTGTTCGGACCACTCGGCATGGGCAAGTCGACCCTGGCGCGCGGCCTCATCCGTGCCCTGACGCGGCCTGACGAGGATGTGCCCTCGCCGACCTTCACCCTGGTGCAGTTCTATGAAAGCGATCCGCCGGTCGCCCATTTCGACCTCTACCGCCTGACCCGGCCCGAAGAGGCGTCAGAGATCGGCCTCGACGAGGCGCTGGACGACGGCTGCGCCCTGATCGAGTGGCCCGAACGGCTGGGCGAGGAGCCGGCGCGATGGCTGGGTCCCGACATCCTGACCGTGACCCTCTCCGAAGCCGGTCCGGCGCTGTCTGATGGACGGGTTGCGACCGTTTCTGGCGCAGGGGCGTGGGAGACGAAACTGAAGGACCTTCATGTCTGACCGCGAACAACAACGTCTCGACTTTCTGAGGACCGCCGGCCTGTCCGACGCGGCGCGCGCGCCCCTGCCCGGCGATGCCTCGACGCGGCGCTATGAGCGACTGACCACGCCGTCCGGCGCCCGGCTGATGCTGATGGATCAGGCCCCGGCCGCCGAGAGCCCGCCCGCCGATCCTTCCTGGTCGCCGGAGCGCCGCAGGGCCGAGGGCTGGAACGCCGTCGCCCGACTGTCGGCCGGTCGGATCGAGGCCTTTGCCGCCGTCGCCGCCCATCTGAAATCCCTCGGCCTTTCCGCGCCCGGGATCGTCGCCGTCGACGCCGCCTCGGGCCTCGCCGTGCTCGAGGATTTCGGCGACGACCTGTTCGCCCGGGTGATCGAGACCGGAACACCGGAAACGCCCCTTTATCTCGCCGCCGTCGAGGCGCTGGCGACCCTGCACGACGCCCCGGCCCCCGACATCATGACCGGTGCCGCCGGCGACTGGCCCCTGTTGACCTATGACGAGACCGCGCTTCAGGGCGGGGCCGACCTGTTCGTGGACTGGATGCCGAAGCTGGATCCGTCCCTGGCCTTCGACGCCGCCGCCATCGAGGCCTGGCGCGCCGCCTGGGCCCCCATCACGGCGCGCGGCGCGGCGGGGGCGACGGTCATGGCGCACCGCGACTATCACGCCGAAAACCTGATCCGCCTGCCGGGCCGCAGCGGCGCCGGCCTCGTCGGTCTGATCGACTTCCAGGACGCGGTCCGGGCCCACCCGGCCTGGGACCTGCACTCGCTGCTGCAGGACGCGCGTCGCGACGTGTCACCCGATCTGGAGGCGAGGGCGCTCGACCACTATTTCAGCCTGCGCCCGGCCACGGACCGCGAGGCCTTCCGGCGCGACTACGCCGGTCTGGCGGCGCTGAACGAGGCGCGCATTCTCGGCGTCTTCGCCCGCCTGATCGTGCGCGACGGCAAGCCGCGCTATCGCGCCTTCATGCCGCGCATGTGGGCGCATCTGAACGCCAATCTGAAGATGCCGGGGCTGGAACCCGTCGCGCGCTGGTTCGATGATCACGTCCCGGAGGCGACACGCCGATGACGACGCCAAGGACCGCCATGGTGCTGGCCGCCGGCCTCGGCACCCGCATGCGCCCCCTCACCGACGACCGGCCCAAGGCCCTGGTCGAGGTGGGCGGTCGGGCCCTGGTCGATCACGTTCTGGACCGGCTGGCGGACGTCGGGGTCGAGCGCGCCGTGGTCAATGTCCACTGGTTCGCCGACCGGCTGGAGTCCCATCTGGCCGCGCGCGGCCGCGGACCCGACATCGTCATCTCCGACGAACGGGCCGAACTGCTGGAAACCGGCGGCGGATTGAAGAAGGCGGCGGCCCTGCTGGGCTCCGATCCGGTATTCGTCGCCAATATCGACAGCGTCTGGACCGACCCGCGCGGCGATGCACTGAATCAACTCGCGCGGCTGTGGAATCCGTCAATCATGGATGCCGCGCTTCTTCTCGCGAGACGCGAAGGCTCGATCGGCTTTGAAGGCGACGGCGACGTCTTCCTCGCCGACGACGGCAGGCTGACCTTCCGCGGCGACGCCCCGTCCGCGCCCTTCGCCTATATGGGCGTCCACATCTGCCGCCCCGACTACGTCGCTGACGGCCCCGAGGGCCCCTTCTCGCTGAGCGGCTTCTGGCGCAGGTCCGCCGCCGCGGGCCGCCTGCACGGCTGCGTCCTCGACGGCGACTGGATGCACGTCGGCGATCCGCAGGCCCGCGACGAAGCCGAAGCGAGACTGGCCGGAGCGGCATGAAGACCTCGCGCCTCATGCAGCGAGACGCCGCGCGTCGAGCGGTCGGCGCCCGATGACCGTTCGGTTCAACCCCTTCGCGCCGTCCACCCCGCGCTGGTATGCGATCGAGGCGCGCCGGCCGTTCCTCGAGGATCTGGCCGCCGGGGTGCTGGACTGGCTGGGTGATCATCCACCGGAGGCCTTGTCCGACGCGGTCATCCTGCTGCCGAACCGCCGCGCCGCCCGCGCCTTCACGGCCGCCCTGTCGAAACAGGCCGGGGGACGCCCCCTGCTGCTGCCCCAGGTCCGCCCGCTCGGCGATCTGGAAGAGGACGAGCCGCCCTTCGCCCCCGGCGAACTGGGTCTGGACCTGCCGCCCGCCATCGCCCCCCTGACGCGCCGTTTCGAAATGGCGCGAATGATCGTCGAGGATTTCCGGCCCGGCCTGTCGCCGCTGCGCGCGCTCGAAATGGCCGATGCCCTCGGCGGCTTCCTCGATTCCTGCCAGCTGGAAGAGATCGAGGACCTGCATCGGGTCGCCACCCTGGTCGAGGGCGATCTGGCCGAACACTGGCGCGAGTCGGCCGAATTCCTCGCCCTGGCCGTCGAGGCCTGGCCGAAGCGGCTGGAGGCCATGGGGCTGGTCGATCCGGCCTGGCGTCGGGCCCGCCTGCTGCGCCTGCTGGCCACGGCCTGGACCGAGCGGCCGCCGACCCAGACCGTCATCGCCGCCGGCTCGACCGGCACCGCCCCGGCCGCCGCCGATGTGCTGGCCGCCGTCGCCGCCGCGCCGCGCGGCTGCGTGGTCCTGCCCGGCCTCGACCGGGATCTGGACCCGGCCGTCTGGGCCACCCTGGGCGAGAACGAACAGCATCCGCAGAACGCCCTGTGGCGACTGCTCGACGGACGCGCCGAACGCGACGCCGTCCGTCCGTGGTTCCGGCCCGCCGAAGGCACCGTCGCCGAGGCGCGCGGCCGCGCCCGTCAGCGGCTGCTCAACGAAGCCCTGCGCCCCGCCGAGGCCACCGACGACTGGCGCACCGTCATCAGTGCCCTGCGTGCCGACGCCTTCCGCGGGCAATCCGCCGACCCGATCGCGCAAGGGCTGGAGGGCCTGTCGGTGGTCACCGTCCGCGCCGAGGAAGACGCCGCCGCCGCCCTCGCCCTGATGATGCGCGAGACGCTGGAGACCGCAAATCCTGACGGGTCTGGCCGGACCTGCGCCCTCGTGACGCCGGACCTCGCCCTCGGCCGCCGCGTCTCCGCCCGGCTGGAGCGCTGGGGCATCATCGCCGACGTCTCGTCCGGCCAGCCCCTGTCCCGCATGGACGCCGGGCGTCTGATCGACCTCGCCGTCCGTTTCGTGGCGACGCCGCTGGACCCTCACGCCCTGCTGGGCCTGCTGAAACACCCCCTGACCCGGCTCGACCTCGGCGAGACCGACGCCGCGGCGGCCCTGGCAGCGCTTGAGCATCATGCCCTGCGGGGACCCCGACACCGGGACTGGGCCCGCCTGCGCCGCGCCCTGCTCAGGGCCGGTCAACCCCGCGACGACGGCAATACGCCCTCGGACGGAACCCGCGCCCGACTGATCGCGGCCACGGTCCTGGTTGACCGACTGGAGAGTCTGTCCGCCGCCGCCAGCGCGCCCTTCGCGCCCGACGCGTCGCTCGACGTCGCCGCACGGGCCCTGACCGGGCTCGTCGAGGCCCTGGCCGGTCAGGACGCCTGGGCCGGTCCCGACGGCGAGGCCGCCGCCGCCCTTCTGGCCGGCCTGATCGACGGCGGGGCCTCCCTGGGGGCCGTGTCGCGCGCCGAATTCGCCGACCTGATCCGCGGCCTGCTGGTTGAAGAGACCGTGCGGACCGGCGGCGCGAACCAGCCGCGCCTGCGCATCCTCGGGGCCATAGAAGCCAGGCTGGTGCGGGCCGACCGGATGATTCTGGCGGGACTCGAAGAGGGGGTCTGGCCCAATGCCGCCCCCACGGATCCCTTCCTGTCGCGGCCAATGCGAAAGATCCTCGGCCTGCCGCCGCCCGAACGCCGCCTCGGCCAGACCGCCCAGGACTTCGTCCAGGCCGCCTGTGCCGACGAGGCGATCCTGGTCCATTCCGAACGCCGGGGCGGTCAGCCGGCCGTCAAGTCGCGCTGGCTGTGGCGGCTGGAGATGCTGACCCGGGGAGCCGACGCGCCGGCCACGCCGATCAAGCTTGAACGACCGTCCGTCCTGCTGGACGCGGCACGCGCCCTGGATGTCCCGCCACCGGGACCACCGCGTTACGCGCGTCGCCCGGCCCCCACGCCGCCCGTTCACCGACGTCCGCGCCGCCTGCCGGTCACGGGCGTGGAGCGCTGGGTGCGCGACCCCTATGCCGTCTATGCCCAGCGCATCCTCGGTCTGCAGAAGCTGGAACGCCCCGGAGCCTCGGCCGAGGCCATGGCCCGCGGCAATGCGGTGCACCGGGCGATCGAGCGGGTCGTCACGACCTGGCCCGACGCCCTGCCCGAGGACTGCGCCGACCAGATCGAGACCTTCCTGCGCGAGGAACTGGACGCCGCCGGTTTCGAGGATCACGCCATGGCCCGCGAGGTGCCGCTGGCGCGCAACTGCGCCGTCTGGCTGGCCGGCTGGGAGCGCGAGCGCCGGTCGCGCGGGGCCAACCTGCTGATCGAACAGACCGGCCAGATGACCTTTGCCGCGCCGTTCGGCCTGTTCACCCTCACGGCCAAGGCCGACCGGATCGAGCTGGACGCCCGGGGCGCGGCGGTCATCGACTTCAAGACCGGCTCGACCCCCAGCGCCAGACAGGTCGCCCAGGGTTTCGCGCCCCAGCTGACCCTGACCGCCGCCATCCTGGCCGCCGGCGGCTTCCCCGGAGCCCCGCCGACGCCCGCTTCCGAGCTGCTCTACGTCAAGGTCACGGGGCGCAAGACGCCCGGCGAGGCGGTCGATGTGGGCAAGACCACACGCAACCAGCCGCGGAACGCCGCCGAACTGGCCGAGCACGAACTGGCGAGGCTGATCGACGGCGTCGCCGCCTTCGACGATGAGACCAGGCCCTATGTCTCCTGGGCCGCGCCGCAGTTCATGGGCAATTTCGGTGGCAACTACGACCATCTGGCCCGCGTCTGGGAATGGCACGTCGTCGGCGGCGAGGACGAGGCCCCCGAATGACCCTCTCGCCGCTCGAACAGGCTCGCGCCAACCAGACCGCCGCCGCCGACCCCGGCCGGTCGGTCTTCGTCACCGCCAATGCCGGCTCGGGCAAGACCACCACCCTGGTCGACCGGGTGGCCCGTCTGCTGCTTCAGAGGGCCCCGCCCGGCGAGATCCTGTGCGTCACCTACACCAAGGCCGCCGCCGCCGAGATGCAGGCCCGGCTGTTCAAGAAACTCGGCGAATGGGCGGTGTTGGATGACGACAAACTGCGCGCCGATCTGGCCACGCTGGACGGTCGCGACGCCGCCAGCCTGACCGCCGCCGACCTGTCCGACGCCCGCCGCCTGTTCGCCCGCGCGCTGGAGACGCCGGGCGGGCTGAAGATCCAGACCATTCACGCCTTCTGCGAAAAGCTGTTGCGTCGTTTTCCGATCGAGGCGGGGGTCTCGCCCGCCTTCAAGGTGCTGGAGAACGAGGCCGCCATCGCCCTGTCGCACCAGGCCCGCGAGGACCTGGCCCGCGCCGCCCTGGTGGAGCCCGAAGGCCGGCTGGGGGCCGCCTATGCCCATTTCGCGGTCGAGCTGGACTGGAAGGCCTTCCACGCCCTGCTGGCCATGATCGAGGCCGAACGCGGCAAGCTGGTCGACTATGTGGAGCGCTGGACTTCAGGCTTTGCACCCGGTCCGCATGTCCTCGCCGGGGCCGTCGAGGGCGAGACGCCGGCGATCATCGAAGCGGACTTTGTCAACTGGCTCGACCCCGCCGCCTGGCGCGCCGCGGCCGATGGTTTCGCCACAGGCTCGGCCAACGACCAGAAGATCGCGGTCCTGATGCGCGAGACGGTTCCGCCGCACAGCTCAATCGCCGCCATGAAGGCCCTGTTCATCGACTCGAAGGGCGAGGCGCGGACGAAATTCGGGACGAAAAGCGCGCCGGCGGCCTCGACCGCCTACCTCGACTCCGTGTCGCTGAAATACTGCGCCGTCCTCGACCGGATGCGGGCGGCGCGGGTCGCCGACGACACCGTCAAGGCCCTGACCCTGGCCCATGCCCACGCCGCCTTCTACGAAACCGCCAAGGCGCGGCAAGGGGCACTGGACTTCCCGGACCTCGTCGTCCGCACGGTCGAACTCCTGACCAAGCGATCCTCGGCGGCCTGGGTGCTGTTCAAGCTGGACGGCGGCATCGAACACGTTCTCGTCGACGAGGCCCAGGACACCGCTCCGGACCAGTGGGCCATCTTCAAGGCCCTGACCGAGGAGTTCTTCTCGGGCGAGGGCGCACCGCGCCGGGCCGACATCGCGCCCCGCATCCCCCGCACGGTCTTTGCCGTCGGTGACGAGAAACAGTCGATCTACTCCTTCCAGGGGGCGCGGCCGGAGCGGCTGTTCCAGGAATCGCAGACCTATGCCGCCCTGGCCGCCGGGGCCGGGCGACCGTTCAGACAGGTGCCGCTGGACACCTCCTTCCGCTCCACCGAGGAGGTCCTCGCCTTCGTCGACGCCGCCTTCCAGGGACCCGAGCGGACCCGCGCCCTCGTCGGCACCCGCGGCGACATCCCGGTCCACCATCCCGCCCGCGTCGACCAGCACGGCTCGGTCGATCTCTGGCCCCTGTTCCACGATCCGGAAACGCCGGACCGCGAAGCCTGGAACGCGCCCGTCGACAAGGAAGACGCCCGCAGCGGCCGGAAACAGCTGGCCCAGGCCCTGGCGCGCGAGATCCGCAAACAGGTCGAGACCGGCAGCGCCGTCCACGATCGCGAGGCCACTGACGGCATGCGCCCGGCGCGCTGGGGCGATTTCCTGATCCTCGTGCGCCGCCGCGACGCCCTGTTCGAGGAGATCATCCGCGCGCTCAAGGCCGAGGCCGTGCCCGTCGCCGGGGCCGACCGGCTGAAACTGAGCAGCCACATCGTCTTCGACGACCTGATCGCGGTCGCCCGCTTCGTCCTCTATCCCGACGACGACCTGTCACTGGCCGAGGTCCTGCGCAGCCCCTTCTGCGATGTGACCGATTTCGGCGACGCCCACAGCCTGTATCCGCTGGCCGACAAGGAAGGCCGCGAGGGCCGGACGCTGTGGCGCGCGCTGCAGATGCGGGCCGGGGAACAGCCGCAATGGTCCCGCGCCCGGGACTTCGTCCAGGCCGCCCTCGACGCCCGCGACCGCGACCCGTTCGCCTTCTTCTCCAGCCTGCTGAACCGGGTCGACGGGACCGGCGTCTCGGGCCGCGCCCGTATCCTCGACCGGCTGGGCCGCGAGGCTGAGGAGGCGATCGACGAGACCCTGGCCCAGGTCCTTGCCGCCGAGGGTCGCGGCGGGGTTGATCTGGAGACCTGCGTCGCCCGGCTGGAAATCGCCGACGTCGAGGTCAAGCGCGAGATGGAGGGGGCGCGCAACGAGGTGCGGGTCATGACCGTGCACGGTGCCAAGGGGCTGGAGGCCCCCATCGTCATCCTGCCCGACACCACCTCGCGGGCCAAACCCCAGGGGCCGACCCTGATGCCCGCCGCCGGCGAGGACGGCGAGGACGGCGAGGGCTGGCTGATGTGTCCCGGCTCGGCGAAGGACGACTGCCCGGCCTCGAGGGCCGCCCGCGAGGCGCGCGTGGCCCGGACCGACGCTGAAACCCTGCGCCTGCTCTATGTCGCCCTGACCCGCGCCCGGGACCGGCTGGTGATCATGGGCCGGGCGGTGCGCAAGCAGGAGACCGGATTCGAGGCCGGCAGCTGGTGGAGCGTCGTCGCCGAAACCTTCCAGCGACTGGGCGCGGAGGAGCCGCTCAACGCCCGCGACATCGGGGACGGCGTGCTGCGCTTCGGCGTCGACCCCGGGACCCTCGCGTCCGGCCACGTCACCCGTCCGGTCCCCGTCACCCTTCCGGCCTGGGCCCGGGCCGCGCCGGCGCCCGACGCGACGGCGCGGTTCGCCTCGCCGTCGCGGATGGAGGAGACGATCCGCATCCCCGCCCCTTCACCGCTGGCCACGACGGCCGGCCCGGGCGCGCCTCTGGGCCGGTTCCGGCGCGGCGACCTGATCCACCGGCTGCTGGAACGCCTGCCCGACATCGCAGAGGGAGATCGAGCGGACGCCGCCCGCCGCATCCTGTCCCGCGAACGTGACCTCGATGATCCGGCCCGCGCCGAGATGATCGCCGCCGCCTTCGCTGTGCTCGACGATGCCCGCTTCGCCCCCGTCTTTGGTCCAGGCTCCCGTCCCGAAGTCGCCCTCACCGGATCGGTTGGTAATGTCCCGGTCGCGGGACGCATCGATCGGCTGGTGATCACGCCCGATCGGGTGCTGGTCATCGACTACAAGACCAACCGTCCGGCACCGGACCGGGTCGAGGAAGCCGATCCGGCCTATGTGCTGCAGATGGCGGTGTATGCCTCGGTGCTGACCCGCCTCTATCCCGGGCGCACGGTCGAGGCGGCCCTGGTCTGGACCGACGGCCCGCGCCTGATGGCCGTTCCCGCCGCCCTGATGGAGGCCGCCCTGGCCGGTTGAGGCCGTCGTCTGCGTCCACGCGTTGATTTGCGGCGCGGAACATCCCACATCGTCGCCAACAGGCCGGAATCAGACTCCTCTGACCGGCCGAATATTCGCGGGCCGCCAGATGGCTCCAGACAGGACAATTTCCATGGCCACGATCAAGGTCACCGACGACAGCTTCGACACCGACGTGCTGAAGGCCTCCACGCCCGTGCTGGTCGACTTCTGGGCGGAGTGGTGCGGCCCCTGCAAACAGATCGGCCCGGCCCTCGAGCAGATCGCGGACGATCTGGCCGGTCAGGTCGTGATCGCCAAGGTCAATATCGACGACAGTCCGATGATCCCGTCCAAACTGGGCGTGAAGGGGATTCCGACCCTGATGCTGTTCAAGGACGGCCAGATGGCCTCGATGAAGGTCGGCGCCATGCCCAAGGGCAAGATCCTGGAATGGCTGGCGGAGTCCGGCATCGGTCAGACCGCCGCCTGATCGCAGGGCTTAGGGCTTAGGGATTGGGGCTTAGAGGGGTCACCGGCAGCAGTCGATGCGCTGCGGATTCCTGGGCGCCGCCCGTGGCCCAAGGCCGTGACCGCCAAGCCCTAAGACCTGAGCCCTAATCCGGCCAGGTCTCCCGCGCCGCGCCCAGGACCTCGCCGGCCAGATACAGCGATCCGCAGATCACCACCCGGCCCGCCCCCAGCCTGAGCGCCCGCTCCAGGGCCTCGCCGACCGAGCCGCATGATGTCGCTCCAAGGCCGTGGCCACGCGCCACGGCAGCCAGGGCGTCGGGCTCGGCCGCGGCACCGTCGAACGGCACGGTGAAGACGGCGGCGTCCAGGGTCTTCAGCGCCTCAAAGAAGCCGCCCGCGTCCTTGTTGGCCAGAATGCCGACGATCAGGGCCAGCGGACGCGGGGCCCGGGCCTGACGCTCGGCCAGCGCCTCCGCCAGGGCCCGGGCGGCGTGCGGATTGTGCCCTCCGTCCAGCCACAGTTCGGCGTCTGCCGCCCGCGCCGCCTCGCCATAGGGGCCGGCCGTCAGCCGTTGCAGCCGGGCCGGCCAGCGCACGGTCCGAAGCCCTTCGTCGATCGCCGCCTCGGGCAGGTCCAGTTCCAGCGCCACTGCGACCGCCAGACCGGCGTTGGCGATCTGGTACGGACCGACCAGCGCCGGGGCCGGCAGATCGAGAAACCGCTCCTGATCCTGAAAGGCCATGCCGCCCCGTTCCGCCCAGGCGTCGAAATCCACACCCATGACCGTCAGGGGGGCCCGCACGGCCTGTGCCGCCGCCGCGATGACGGCCATTCCCTCTTCCGTCTGCCGCGCGATCAGGCCGCGCGCGCCCGGTTTGAGAATCCCGGCCTTTTCCGCCGCCACACCCGGCAGGGAGGTCCCGAGGAATTCGGCATGGTCCAGATCGACCGGCGTGATGACGCTGAGCAACGGTCGCTGGATCACATTGGTGGCGTCCAGTCGTCCGCCCAGCCCGACCTCGACAATGGCCAGGTCCGCCGGCACCTCGCTCATGGCCACAAAGGCGGCCGCGGTGGTGCTCTCGAACACGGTCGCCCCGGTTCCGGTCGCCTCGATGCGATCCAGAATGGCGTTCAGCGGGGCGTCCTCGATCAGCCGCCCGGCCAGCCGGATGCGCTCGTTGAACCGGACCAGATGCGGCGAGGTATAGGTGTGGACCTTCAGCCCGGCCGCCTCGGCAATGGCGCGGATGAAGGCGACGGTCGAGCCCTTGCCGTTGGTGCCCGCCACGTGAACCACGGGCGGCAGCCGGTCCTGCGGATCGCCGAGGGCGGCGCACAGGATTTGCATCCGCTCGAGCGACAGATCGATCCGTTGCGGATGGCGCGCCCTCAGGCGTTCGGAGATCGGGTCCACTACCCTTCTCCCCTTGCGGGAGAAGGGACGTTCAAGCCGCTCTCCGGCCGCCCATCAGCATCGACAGGATCTGGCCGAGGACCTTCGGCAGATCCTCGCGGGCGACGACCTTGTCGACCATGCCCTTTTCCTGGAGATATTCGGCACGCTGGAAGCCCGGCGGCAGTTTCTCGCGAATGGTCGCCTCGATGACGCGCGGACCGGCAAAGCCGATCAGGGCCCCCGGCTCGGCCAGGTGCACGTCGCCCAGCATGGCGTAGCTGGCGGTCACTCCGCCGGTCGTCGGATCGGTCAGCACCACGACGAAGGGCAGCTGGACCGCCTTGAGCTCCTGAATGGCCAGGGTGGTGCGGGCCATCTGCATCAGGCTGAGCGCGCCCTCCTGCATCCGCGCCCCGCCGGCGGCGGTGTAGCAGACCAGGGGAACCCCCCGTGCGATCGCGGCACGGGCCGCGGCGATGAAGGCCTCGCCCGCCGCCATGCCGAGCGATCCGCCCATGAAGCTGAAGTCCTGCACGATCACCACCGCAGACGTGCCGTCCAGCTCGCCGAAGCCGATCGCCATGGTGTCCTTGCGGCCCGCGACCTTGCGCGCGGCGGCCAGACGCTCCCTGTAGGGCTTGCCGTCCGAGAATTTCAGCGGATCCTCGGGCACGTCGGGCGTGTCGATGGATTCATACTGCCCGTCATCAAAGGTGAAGCGCAGGCGGGTCGGCGCGTCGATGCGCATATGCCGGCCGGACGGCGTGACCCACAGCGAGGTCTCCAGGTCCGAGCGGTACAGCATCTCGCCTGTGTCGGGATCCTTGACCCAGAGATTGTCGGGCGTGTCGCGCCGGCTGACGATCTTGCGAACGCCGGGCGCGAAGCGGCTCAGCCAGCCGCCGCGCTTCTCTTGCTGGGGTTTGGGAGGAATCTTGTCAGCCATGGGCGCGCTTTAGACCGTTTCCTTGACCCGCGCACCCCGGACGGCGTCCGCAAGGGCCTTCACCTTCGCCAGGACGCGCGGGACGGCGGGTTCGTTCGCCGCCAGCGCCGCCGCCACCTCGTCGACCAGCACCGACCCGGCCACCACCGCATCGGCGACGCGGGCGATCTCGGCCGCGCGTTCGGGTGTCTTGACCCCGAAGCCGACCGCGACCGGCAGACCCGAGGCCTTGCGCACGCGCGCCACGGCCGGTGCCACCGACAGGACCTGCGCCTCCTTGACCCCGGTCACGCCCGCGACCGAGACATAATAGACGAAGCCAGAGGTTCGCTCGGCGATGATCTTGAGGCGCGCATCGTCCGAAGTGGGAGTCGCCAGCCGGATCAGCGACACCTGGGCGGCATCCAGCGCATCCGAGAGCGGCCCGGCTTCTTCGGGCGGGCAGTCGACGACGATAACCCCGTCCACGCCATGGGCCGCCGCATCGCGGGCAAAGGCCGTGTAGCCATAGGTCTCGATGGGATTGAGATAGCCCATCAGGATCACCGGCGTGTCCGTGTCACCGGCGCGGAAGTCGGCGGCCAGGGCCAGCGTCCCCTTCAGCGTCAATCCGGCCTTGAGCCCGCGCAGGGCGGCCCGCTGGATCGGCGGCCCCTCGGCCATGGGATCGGAGAAGGGAAAACCCAGCTCGATGATGTCGGCCCCCGCGGCCGGCAGGCCGCGCAGGATGTCCAGCGCCTGGTCACGGGTCGGGTCGCCGGCCATGACATAGGCGACGAAGCCGGCCCGGCCCTCGGCCCTGAGCGCGGCGAACCGGGCGTCGATGCGGGCGGTGGTCATTGCGCCGGAGCGGGCGTCGCGGCCGGAGCCGGTGCCGGGGCAGCGCAGACATCACCGGGGATCGCGGCGAAGGCGAGCCAGGCGGTGGCGGCCGGTGCCGCCGGACGGGTATCATCCGCGAAAGCCATCATCTGGAAGCCGTCACAGCCGCCCGCAGGACGGCGTTTGACGTAGACGACCCGGTTCTCGCCCCCCCCGGCCGCCAGCCAGCCCTGCTGGGCAAAGGCGGCGCTGTAGACATCGACCAGGGCCCCGATACCGGCCTGGGTCGTCGACACGCAAAACGCCTGCTGAGCCAGCGCCGGCCTCCCCGCACAGGTCGGGTCGCTGGTCGCGGCCGCCAGTTCAGGAATCGCCACCTGCAACGGCACCGGGGCCTGCTGCGCCATCGCCGGAACGGCCAGAAGGGCCGCGGCAGCGGCCATCACCACGATCTTCATAGGTCTACAACTCCACGCCCAGGTGTTTCGCCACAGCGAAAATGTCCTTGTCGCCCCGCCCGCACATATTCAGCACGACATCGCCGCCCTTGCCCACTTCCATGGCGATCTCGCCCACGCGGGCCAGCGCGTGGCTGGGCTCGAGCGCGGGAATGATCCCCTCCAGTTTCGAGCACAGCTGGAAGGCCTCCAGCGCATCGACGTCGGTGGCGGCGCGGTATTCGGCCCGGCCGATGTCCTTCAGCCAGGCGTGCTCCGGGCCGATGCCGGGATAGTCGAGCCCGGCCGAGATTGAATGGCCCTCGAGAATCTGGCCGTCATCGTCCTGCAGCAGATAGGTCCGGTTGCCGTGCAGCACGCCGGGGCGACCGCCCTGCAGCGAGGCCGCGTGGTCGGGGCCGTCCAGCCCGCGCCCGGCCGCCTCGACCCCGATCAGCCGCACCCCGGCATCCTCGATGAAGGGGTGGAACAGGCCGATGGCGTTCGAGCCACCCCCGATCGCGGCCACGCAGGCGTCCGGCAGCTTGCCGCGTCGCGCCAGCATCGCCGCCCGGGTCTCCTTGCCGATCACCGACTGGAAGTCGCGCACCATGGCCGGATAGGGGTGCGGCCCGGCCGCCGTGCCGATCAGATAATAGGTGTCCTCGACATTGGTCACCCAGTCGCGCATCGCCTCGTTCATGGCGTCCTTGAGGGTCGCCCGGCCCGCCGTCACCGGCACGACCTCGGCCCCCAGAAGCTTCATGCGGAAGACGTTCGGCGACTGCCGCTCCACGTCGGTCGCGCCCATGTAGACGATGCATTTCAGGCCGAAGCGGGCGCAGACGGTCGCCGTCGCCACGCCGTGCTGGCCGGCTCCGGTCTCGGCGATGATGCGCGTCTTGCCCATCCGCATGGCCAGCAGGATCTGGCCCATGCAGTTGTTGATCTTGTGCGCGCCCGTATGGTTCAGCTCGTCGCGCTTGAACCAGATGTCGGCGGCCCCGTAGTAGGCCGTCAGACGCTCGGCCAGATACATCGGGCTGGGCCGGCCGACATAGTCGGTCAGAAAGCCGTCCAGCTCGGCCTGGAACGTCGGGTCCGCCTTGGCCGCCTCATAGGCGGCGTTCAGCTCGTGAACCAGCGGCATCAGCGTCTCGGCCACGAACCGCCCGCCATAGGGGCCGAAACGGCCCTCGGCGTCGGGCATGGCGTACTGGTTCGGGATGATGGCGTTCACGGACGAAGCTTTCACGCAGGGGAGCGGCGGAAATCAGGCGGCCCGGACACGGTCGAGAAACGCCTTGATCAGGGCCGGGTCCTTAACACCCGGCGCACTTTCCACGCCAGAGGACACATCGACCAGGGGAGCCCCGGACACCCGGATTGCCTGCGCCACATTGTCCGGGGTCAGGCCACCCGCCACGAACCACGGATGACGGAAGGCCCGGCCGGCCAGCAGCGTCCAGTCGAACCGCGAGCCGACCCCGCCCGGCAGATGCGATCCCTCGGGCGGTCTGGCGTCGAACATCAGATGATCGGCGAACGGCTCCCAGTCCCCGGCCTCGGCGAAATCCTCATGGGTGCGGATCGGCAGGACCTTGATGATCCCCGCGCCGGTCAGCGTCCGCGCCTGTTCGGCCCGTTCACGCGTTTCATGGCCGTGCAGCTGGACCAGGTCCGGCTTCAGGATCAACGCGATTTCCGTCAGCAGGGCATCATCGGCATCCACCGTCACGGCCACGATCCTCGCCTTTCCGCGGGCCCGGTCGAACAGGGTCGCGGCATGCAGCGGGTCGATGTGTCTGGGGCTCTTCGGGAAGATGACCGCCCCGACGAAGGCGGCCCCGCCCGCCAGGGCCGCGTCCAGCGTGTCCGGCGTCGTCAGGCCGCAGATCTTGGCATGGGCACTCATCGGCGCGCAGGTGCCCCCGCAGCCCGCCGGGGTCAAGGCCTGTAGAGGTCCGCGTCCGCGTCGGTTCCGCCGCGGATCGCCGCTGAAACGACCTGCGAGGCGATCACCGAATAGGTGATGCCGTTACCGCCGAACCCCATCACCGCCCAGGCGTGATCCATGTCCGGCACGGGCGCGATCGAGGGCAGGCCGGTCGCGCTTTCGCCGAACGCCCCGGCCCAGCTGTAGTCGACCTCGAACGCGACCCCGGGCAGAAGCGCCTTGAGCTTGGCCGAAAGGGTCTCGCATTTTCTTTTGAGCTTCGCCCGGTCGGCATGGGCGTCAGGCGAGGCCTCGTCCTCGCCGCCGACAATCAGCCGCCCGTCCCCGCCCATGCGGACATAGAGATACGGATCGGACGCCTCCCACACCAGCGTGTCCCTGAGCCAGGCGGGGCAGCGCTGACGCGGCTTCGACGCCATGGCCCAGGTCGAGATGACGCTGGCCCCCGGCGTCGGCACCCCCTTGGGAAACTCGTAGCCGCAGCAGAACACCACCGTCCTGGCCCGCACCGCATGGCCGGCATCGGTCAGCAGGGTGACGCCGTCCGGATCGCTGGCGGCCTCGACCACCTCGACCGGCGAATACACCCTGGCACCGGCGGCCTGTGCCCGCCGCAGCAGCCCGGCCGCCAGCCGCGCCGGATCGCCGCTGGCCGAGCCCTGGCTGACGATCGCACCCGTCCGGTCGATGCCGAACCGCGCGCGCAGATCCGCCGGCCCGACGTAATCGCTTTCCAGCCCGATCGCCGCCCGTGCCGCCGCCTCGGCCTCCAGGGCGCGATGACCGTATTCGTCCCCGGCCAGATACAGGGACGCCTTGTCCTTCAGCCCGCAGACGATCCGCTCATCCGCCACGATCCGCTTGAGGGCATCGACCGCGGACCGCGACCGCAGGTACGCGCGCTTCGCCTTCGCCATGCCGATCTTTTCGGCCAGCGCCGTCAGGGGCAGGTCGATCTCCCATTGCAGCAGGGCCGTGGAAGCGACGGTCGAGCCCGTCAGCGGCGGCCGCCGGTCCAGCACGGCCACGGTGTGGTCGCGGCTCAGTTCGTGGGCCATGAAGGCACCGCTGATCCCGGCCCCGATGATGGCGACGTCCACCGAGACGGCGGTCTTCAAAGGCCGCACCGGCACGCCCAGCCCGGGGCTGTCAGCCCACAGCGACCGTCCGGTCCGCAGGTCTCTCTTGATCGTGGCTCCGGTCATGCTTTCTCCGCAGGAAGCGGAGCGATAAGTCAGGGGCGCGCGTGAGGTTCCCACTCTCCGTGCATCCCGGCGAATGCCGGGATCCAGATCACGCACACCATGCGTGAAGCGGGACCCGGCGACCCATGTCCCGACAGTCGACCTGTCATCTGGACCCCGGCATTCGCCGGGGTGCACGGTGATAAGGCGCTCAGGCGAAGATCAGATCGATCTGGTCCTGATCCAGCAACCGCCAGGCCCCCGGTGCCAGATCGTCCGGCAGGGCCAGGCCGCCGACCCGTTCGCGGTGCAGCCCCTCGACGTGGTTGCCCACCGCCGCGAACATGCGCCGCACCATGTGATAGCGGCCCTCGGTCACGGTCAGCCGGGCCTCCGTGGGCGACAGCACCTCCAGCACCGCCGGCGACAGCGGCTTGTCCTCGCCCTCCAGCACCAGCCCCCCGGCGGCGAAGACGTCGCCCTCGGTCCCCGCCAGCGGTCGCGCCAGGGTGGCGCGATAGACCTTGGCCACATGGCGTTTGGGCGAAATCACCCGGTGCAGCAGGTCGCCGTCGTCGGTCAGCAGCAGCAGGCCCGTGGTCTGCTTGTCCAGCCGGCCGATGGTCGAGATGGCCGGGTCGCGCCGCCGCCAGCGCGGCGGCAGGACGTCATAGACCAGCGCCCCGTCCTCCTTGCGCGAACAGGTCATGCCCAGCGGCTTGTGCAGCATCATCACCAGACCCGGGGTCGGATCCAGCGGCTGGCCGTCGATCTCCATCCGCGCCGGCAGGTCCGGCGTCACCGCGATCCGCTTCGACACATCGGTCAGGTCGGTGCCGTCCAGCACGATCCCGCCCGCCTTGCCCAGCCGCGCCATCTCGGTCCGCGAGCCATAGCCCATCGAGCCCAGCAGCTTGTCGACGCGGCTGGTCGGCGTCTTCACTTCACCGCCTCATAGACCTTGTACCCGCCCGCGTCGGCGACCTTGGTCACCCGCTTGAAGGCTGCGTTCAGATCGGCCTCATAGGGCAGATGCCGGTTGGCCACGAGCCACAACACCCCGCCCTTGCCCAGCATGCCCGCCGCCTTCTGGATGAAGGCCTGACCCAGCCGCCGGTCCTCGGCTCCGCCGTCGTGGAACGGCGGATTGGTGACGACGAAGTCCAGATCAGCGGCCCCCTCGAGCGTCCGCACATCGGCCCATTCGAAGCGCGCGCGCGCGTCGGTCACATTCTTCCTCGCGGCGTCGATGGCGCGCCGGTCCAGATCGATCAGCCGCAGGGACGTCACCGCCGGTGAGCCCAGCACCACCGTCGCCAGGGCCCCGTAACCGCAGCCGAGGTCGGCCCCGGCCCCCTTCAGCACCGGTGCCGTCTGCGCCAGCAGCAGCGAGCCCGCGTCGATCCGGTCCCAGGCGAAGACGCCCGGCTGTGACCAGGCCTCCAGCCCCTCGACCAGACGGGCAGCCCCCGCGGTGAGGGCCTCTTCGATCCCTGTCACCGTTTCCGGCCGAATGACAACGCAGCGCCGGTGGTGCGCCTTGGCGCTCTCGCCGACCACGACGCCGAACCCTTCCAGCTCCTTCTTCAGCCGCGCGCCGCCCTTGTCCTTGGCCGCCATAGCGTCCAGCCGTCCCCCGACCTTCAGCGCCTTCAACGCGAGGGCCAGGGTGTAGCGGCGTTCCAGAACGCCGGGCGGGGCGTAGATCATGATCTCGTCGGCCGAGCCGGGCGCGACATCCTCGAGCGGCGTCGAGCCGGGGATCAGGGGCGAGACCTGGGTCGCGGCGCCGGGGGGATCGAACACCGCCGGCGGGCGGCCATACAGAAGAATTGTCATGGCGGCGGTGCATAGACGCTTTGCGGCCCCTCGCGAAGGCGGCCCGTGCGTTCTCCTCGCAGGCACCGGCCGGCGGTCGGTTTCCGCCGCCTTGTGCAGAGCCGTGGCGCGCCGGCGTTCGGGCCGCTAGCCTCGCCTCATGTGCGCGTCCTTCCAGGCCCGGTTCAACCTCACCCAGCTGGTCCGTCTGTTCGAGCAGGCGCGCGCACCGCTGGCCTTCGACGGCGGACGCCCCAACATCGAGCCGGTCGATGAGGTGCGTCCCACCGACACGACCCTGGCGGTGCGCGCGAACGCAGGGCCCGGCGCGGACATGGAAGCGGGCGTCGAACTGGTCGCGATGCGCTTCGGCTTTCCGCCGCCGGTTCCCAAACGCCCGCCCGTGATCAATTTCCGGTCCGAGGGCCGGCGCTTCTCCAACGGCCCCGCCGGCGGTCGCGCCCTGGTACCGGTCTCGGGCTTCTACGAATTCACCGGAACGACCTACCCCAAGACCCGCTGGCTGCTGGCGGGCGCGGACGGCGAACCGCTGGCCCTGGCCGCCGTCTGGCGCGCCGGACCGAACGGCGACGCCTTCTCGCTGCTGACCGCCGAGCCGGGCCCCGATGTCGCCCCCTATCATTCGCGCGGCGTCCTGCCCCTGCCGGTGTCGCACTGGGCCGACTGGCTGTTCGACCGCCGTCCCGCCGAAGCGCTGCTGTCACCGCCACCCGCCGGGACGCTTGTCGCTACCCTGGCCCCGCGCCCCGGCAAGAAATGACCGACGCGATCCGGCACCGCTGACACAGGCGAACAAATCAGGCACAAGGCCGCGATGTTCGCCGACTCGATCCTGAACGTTCCGCCCGCGCCGACGCTGGCGGACGCCCGCGCGACTCTGGAGCGGGTCTGGGGTCACGGCGACTTTCGCGGCCTGCAATCCGGGGTCGTCACCGAAATCCTCGCCGGCCGCGATGTCCTGGCGGTGCTGCCGACCGGGGGCGGCAAGTCGGTCTGCTACCAGATCCCGGCCATGCTGCGGCCCGGCCTCGGCCTGGTCGTCTCGCCGCTGATCGCCCTCATGACCGACCAGGTCGAGGCGCTGAAACAGCAGGGCGTGGCCGCCGCCCGGCTCGATTCCGGCGTCTCCATGGACGATCGCTCGGCCATCTGGCGTCAGGCGAAGGCGGGCGAACTGGACCTGCTCTATGTCTCGCCGGAAGGCCTGGCCCAGCCGCATCTGATCGACCGGCTGCACGATCTGCCGCTGAGCCTGATCGCCATCGACGAGGCGCACTGCGTCTCCCAGTGGGGCCACGACTTCCGCCCCGACTATCGCACGCTCGGTCGTCTGGCCGAGATCTTCCCCGGCGTGCCGCGGATCGCCGTGACCGCCACCGCCGACGCCCGCACCCGCGACGACATCGTCCGCTCGCTGAGGCTGGAGGGGGCGAAAGTCATTGTCGACAGTTTCGCGCGTCCGAATCTGCAGCTCTCGGCCGTGCGCAAGGAAAACGCCTCGCGGGCCAAAACCGACGCCGCCGTCATCGATCTGGTGAGGGCGCGGCGCGGCAAGTCGGGCGTCGTCTATTGCGGCTCGCGCGACGGCTGCGAGCGCGTCGCCGACGCCCTGAAGATCGCCGGGACCAACGCCATCGCCTATCACGCGGGCATGGACGCCCGCGACCGTGACCGCCGGCTGGAGCGGTTCCTGGCCGAAGACGGGGCCGTCATGGTCGCGACCATCGCCTTCGGCATGGGGGTCGACAAGGCCGACGTCCGTTTCGTCATTCACGCCGATCCGCCCGGCTCGCTCGAGGCCTACTGGCAGGAAATCGGTCGGGCCGGCCGCGACGGAGAACCGGCCGAGGGGATCACCCTCTACGGTCCGTCCGATATCGCCTGGACGCTGAAACGGCTCGACGGCCGCCCCATGGCCGAAGAGGTCAAGGCCGTGCAGGTGCGCAAGGCGCGCCAGTTGTTCGCCATGCTGGACGGTGCCACCTGCCGCCCCCAGACCGTGCGCCGCTATTTCGGCGAGACCGAAGCCCGGCCGTGCGGCGTGTGCGACATCTGCCTCGACCCGCCCGCCGTCTTCGACGCCACTGTGCCCGCCCAGAAAGCCCTGGCCGCGGTGCAGCGTCTGGGCGAGCGCTTCGGCAAGACCCGCGTTCTCGACCATCTGCTGGGCAAGACGAAGGAGGTCCAGCCCTGGGAGACGGCCCTCTCGACCTGGGGCATCGGTGCCGACATCGCCCTGCACACCCTGCGCGACGTGGTCGATCACCTGATGTTCGAGGGGCTTCTGGTCGAAGACCCCAACGACGGCAAACCGCTGGTCCGGATCGGCGACCCCGAGGCCGTCCGCGCCGTCTATCGCGGCGAGCGCGTCGTCGAGGTCCGTCTGACCCCCGCCCGCGTGGTCGGCTCGAAGGAGCGGGTCCGCACCGGACGCAACGCCGCGCTGGAAACCATGGATGCCGACGTCCGCGCCCGCTTCGAGACGCTCCGCGCCTGGCGCCGCGACCGCGCCGCCGAACAGCGCGTGCCGCCCTATGTGATTTTCCAGGACAAGACCCTGCTGGAAATCGCCCTCAAACAGCCGCGCGACCTCGACTCTCTGGCCGAGATTTCAGGGGTTGGGCAGTCGAAAATCACCCGCTACGGCTCTGGTGTCCTTGGCGTCCTCAGTCACGGAATTGACCCGACCGAAGGTCGACCGGACACGGTTGTGGATCGGGCTCGGAGCCTGCGCCGGGAAATGACGCCTCCCGAGATAGCGCTCTGGATGGGTCTGCGTGGAAAGCAACTACGGGGTCTGAAGTTTCGGCGACAGCATCCGGTCGAGCCCTACGTCCTCGACTTCTACTGTGTCGAGGCTCGCCTGGCGGTCGAGGTTGATGGGTCGAGTCACGAAAACACCGGATCGCGAGACGCCCGGCGCGACGCATGGCTGCTCGACCGGGGCATAACCACGCTTCGTATCCCCGCCAGGGATGTGTTCGAGAATCTCGAAGGCGTGTTGGGTCACATCGCGCGCACAGCGCAGGCGAGCGACTGATCCTTCTCCCGCTTGCGGGAGAAGTGTCCCGTCCCCGGGCGCAGCCCGGGCAGGGACGATGAGGGAATTCCTGCTTCTTTCTGCTGGACCCTGCCCCCATCGTCGCTGGATCGCTGCGCGATCGACGCGACACTTCCCCCGCAAGCGGGGGAAGGACATTCTGAAACCGGCGTTCGCCCGGTAAGGTTCGCGCAAGGTCTTGGAAGGGGCGCCTTAAACTTTCGCCGTCACAGTCACCCTGTGATTCCAAGCCGCGCCCAGACTCCGGTCGACAAACTCGCTCTGGCCGTCGTGCACGCGCCGGAGCGCGCCATTCCCGCGCCCGCCGGAGCCCGGGAGGAATCCCTGCGTTTCCTGCTTCAGACCGCCGCGGATTCCGGCGTGACCCGCATCGCCACCCGGCCGGACGGCGACGGCGAACGCTGGCTGGGCCAGGCCTGGCCCTTTCCGTCGCCCTTCCAGGTCTCGGTCCGCACCCTGCCGGTCAGCGACGGCGTCGACCGGGTCGAGGCCCGCGCCCGCCGGTCGCTGGAACGCCTCGGCCTGCCCCGCGGCGACGCCCTGCTGATCTCCCATGCCGGCGACCTGGCCGGCACCGAGGGCCGGGCCCTGTGGGACAGGCTTCTGGCCCTGAAGGACCGCGGCCTGTTCCGCCGCATCGGCTTCTGTGCCGGGGTCGATGATGGACCGGCCCTGCTGGCCCGCCGCTTCCAGCCGGACATCGTCCAGCTGAAATGCAATCTTCTGGACCAGCGCGCCCAGCACTCCGGCGTCCTGTCCGAACTGGCCGCCCTGGACGTGGCCGTCCATGCCTCCTCGATCTTCGCCGACGGCCTGTTGTTCATGAACAGCGAGGCCCTGCCGGTCGAGATGCACCGTCACGCCCCGACCCTGTCGCGCATCCGCCGCCGGCTGGCCGAGGCGCGCGTCGATCCGATGCAGGCCACCCTGGCCTATGCACTCGGCTTGCCCGAAGTCTCGGCCGTGGTCGCCAGCGTCGCCTCGGCAGCCGAGCTGCGCGCCGTCATCGCCGCCACCCACGCCCCGTCCCCGGACCTCGACTGGGCCGCCCTGCAGCTGGAGCCGGCGACGGCGAGCGCCGCCGGCCCGCTTCGCATCAGTAGCGCAGCCTGATCCCGACGAAGCCGGACCGCCCCGGCTCACCATAGCCCAGCACCTGCTGATAGCGCTCGTCCGCCAGGTTCTCGATCCGCGCCGTCAGTGTGACGCTGCCGGTCAGGACGTATGACCCGTTCAGGCCGGCCGTGACGAAGCCCTTCCGGACCCCGCCGGCGTCGTCCTGATCACCCTCGCCGCGGACCGTCAGCGCGCCCGACAGCCGCTCACCGGTCCAGCCCAGGGTCGCCGAACCGGACTGTTCCGGCACGCGCAGAAGCCGGCGGCCGGTCGTGGCGTCGCGCGCGTCGGTCCAGGCGTAGGCCAGGCTCAGGTCGAACCCGCCTGCCAGCCGTGCCCGGCCCTCCAGCTCGACCCCGTCCGTCGCCGTCTCGGCCACATTGACGTAGACGCTGTCGAAGGTGAGCGGGTCGAAGACATAGGTGATCTGGTCGTCGACGTTGAGCCGATAGGCGGTCACCCGACCCTCGATGCGTCCGTCCGCGGATGCCCAGCCGACGGCACCCTCATAGCCCGAGGCCGTCTCGGGCCGCAGCACCGGGAAGGGCCGGGCCGAAAAGCAGAAATCGCATACGGCCTGACTGATCGACGGTGCCTTGAATCCTGTCCCGTAAGCCGCAGACAGGGTGATCCCCGCCCCGGCGTCGAAAGCCCCCGACACCCGGCCCGTGGTCTTCGACCCGAAATCATCGGTCCCGTCGAACCGCAGGGCACCGGTCAGGCTCAGCCGCTCCATCGGCGCGATCCGGGCTGTGGCGAAGGCCGAGGTCGTGCCCAGCGCCTCGGTCAGGCCCGACGAAAGGCTGCCTTTCGTGTCCTCGCGCTCGGCCCCCACGACGAAGTCGATCCCCGCCGCTGACCCGTCCGCCTGCCAGCGGAACAGCTGCCGGTCGGCCTCGAAGACCGAGGGGAAGGCCGAAACGGTCTCGCGTGAAATATTCGAAGCCGAAACACTGAACTGATGCGCCAGACCCGGGGCGTTCAGCCGCAGCCGTCCGAAGCCGGACCACTGCGTGCTGGACTGGGTGTCGAGGGTGTCAGCCAGGGCGTAGGCCGGGGCCGGAAAACCGTCGATGTCGGCGTCGGCGTCAGTCCAGCGGACCGATCCGTCCACACTCACCCTGGACGAAAGGACATATCGCGCCCTGGCCCCGAGGGTCGTCGAGGTGAGGCCGTCGGCCTCCGGATTGCCGTCGGCCACATCGGCCGCCGAAATGCCGTCGGTGTCGACATGCGAGACCCAGGCCCCGAGGCCGTACTGTTCGGACGCAACCCCCGCCGCGAGCCGGCTACGCAGGGTCGCGAACGAGCCCGCCTCGAGATCCGCCGCCAGCCCGTCGATCTCGCGCGTCGTGAAGGCGATCACCCCGCCGATGGCGTCCGACCCCCACAGCGATGACTGCGGGCCCGACAGGACCTCGATCCGCTCGATGTCGCCCAGTTCAAGGCCCGAGAAATCGAAGGCCCCGTTGACCTCGGCCGGATCGTTGACCGGCACGCCGTCGACCAGCACCAGCGTCTTTCCGGGCGCGGCCCCTCGCATCCGCACCTGGGCGACGCCGCCGAACGCCCCCGCGCGCACCACCGACAGACCGGGCACGTCCGCCAGGATGTCGGCGGCCAGGACCGCTCCGCGCTGTTCGATGACCGCGCGGTCGATCACCCGCGCCCCCGGCGTGTCGGCGGCGATCGCCGGCAGGCGGGTGGCGGTGACCACCACTTCGGGCAGCACCGCATCGGGGGTGTCCGGGGTCCGGGCCCAGGCGGACAGGGGGAACATCACGGCCGCGGCCGTGGCGTAGAGGATGGATCGCGTCATGCGCGGGTCTCCGTCGGCCCCGCGCTGGCGCTGCGCGGCGGCAGGTGAAAGCGACCGACCCGGCCCTGATACAGGGCGCGACGCGGGGGTCGGGTCGCTTCGACGGAACAGCTTCCGCCTAAACGGAAGGATTGGCCCCACGCCTCTGTCTGGTCCCGGACAGCGGACGAGCGACGTCGGCGGCCAGGTCTCCTGGCTTGCGGGTCAAAAACGGAGGATCGCGCCTTCCCGGTTTCCCAGTGACGCCGGAGCCGAGGCCCCGGAATGATCGACCGTCTCGCCGCCTACAGTTGCGGGCACAGCCGCGGCATCACACCGCGTTCCCTTAACCGCCTGCCATATCTGTCGCAGCGTGGCCCCGCTTGCGCAAGCGGCCTGAGCCAAGACGCTTGAGGCGAGGGCCGCAATCCTTCACCTTGCGCCCCTTCCATGAACGCCCCCCTCATCCACCCTCCGAAAGCCGACCCGGCCCTCTCCACCGAGGGGACGACGCCGGTCATGGCGCAATTCCTGGCGGCCAAGGCCAGCCAGCCGGACGCCATCGTCTTCTTCCGCATGGGCGATTTCTACGAACTGTTCTTCAAGGACGCCGAGATCGCCTCGAAGGCCCTGGGCATCACCCTGACCAAACGCGGCAAGCATCAGGGTCAGGACATCCCCATGGCCGGGGTGCCGGTGCATGCGCTGGACGGCTATCTGGCGCGGCTGATCCGCCAGGGCTTCAAGGCCGCCATCTGCGAACAGCTGGAAGCCCCCTCCGAGGCCCGCAAGCGCGGCTCCAAGGCCGTGGTCCACCGCGACATCGTCCGCGTCGTCACCCCCGGAACCCTGACCGAGGACAGTCTGCTGGACGCGCGCGGGGCCAACCGCCTGGCCGCCGTCTCGGTGCGCAAGGGCCGCGCCGCCGTGGCGGTGGTCGAACTGTCGGCCGGCTCGGTCGACGCCGTCGCCTGTTCGCTGGAAGACCTCGGTGCGACCCTCGCCTCGTTCCGGCCGTCCGAAGTGCTGGTGCCCGACCGTCTGTTTTCGGATGCGGCGACGAAGGATGCGCTCGACGGTTCGGGCGGCGTGGTCCAGGCCCTGCCGCAGGCCCTGGCCGAGCCGGCCGGGGCCCGCGCCCGCGTCGAACGGCTGTACGGCGTGGCTTCGCTGGACGGCTTCGGGGCCTTCGAGGAGGCCGAGGTTTCGGCCCTGGGCCTGATCGCCGCCTATCTGGAAACCACCCAGGCCGGAAAGATCCCCGCCCTGTCGCCGCCGCGCCGTTCGGGTGACAGCGGCTTTCTCGCCATCGACCCGGCGACCCGGCTCAGCCTCGAAATCGACCGCACCCAGCGCGGCGAACGCGAGGGCTCCCTGCTGGCCTGTATCGACCGCACGGTCACCGCGGGCGGCGCGCGGGCCTTGGCCGAACGGATCGCCCGTCCGCTGCGCGACCCGGCCGCCATCAATCATGGACTCGACGCCGTCGAATGGCTGGTTGAGCGCCGCGACCTGCGCCGCGACCTGCGCGAGGGCCTGCGCGCCTCGTCCGACGTCGCCCGCGCGACCTCGCGGCTGGTGCTGGGTCGGGGCGGGCCGCGCGACCTTGCCGCCATCCGCATCGGTCTGTCGCTCGCCGAGGGCATCGCCGCACTGTTCCCGCCGGCCCGCGATCCGCTCACCGGCCCCCCCGCCCGGATCGTCGCCGCCCTGGACCGGCTGGCCCTGTCGCCCGATCTGGGGCGGCTGCTGGTCGATCTGGCCGAGGGTCTGGTGGCCGAGCCCCCGCATCTGGCCCGTGACGGCGGCTTCGTCTCGCCCGGCTACCGGCCCGAGCTGGAAGAGGCCCGCCGCCTGCGCGACGACAGCCGCCGCGTCGTCGCCGACCTCGAGGCCCGCGCCGTGGCCGAGGCCGGGGTGCCGTTCAAGATCCGCCATAACGCCGTCCTCGGCTATTTCCTCGAGACGAGCGCAAAAGCCGCCGAACCGTTGCTGCGCCCGAGCGGCGAGAGCCCCTTCATCCACCGCCAGACCCTGGCCAACCAGGTCCGCTTCACCACGGTCGAACTGTCCGAGCTGGACGCGAAGATCAGCCAGGCCGGGCATCGGGCGCTGGCGATCGAGGGCGAGACCTTCGAGGTCTGGCGCAGGACCGTGCAGTCCCTGGCCCAGCCGCTTCAGGCCGTGGCCGAGGCCCTCGCCGAACTCGACGCCCATGCCGCCCTCGCCGAATGGGCCGAAGAGGTCGGCGCTGTCCGCCCCCGGGTCGACGACACCACCTGTTTCGAGGTCACGGCCGGCCGCCACCCGGTGGTCGAGGCGGCGGTGAAGGCGCACGGCGATCCCTACACGCCCAATGACTGCAGGCTGGATGGATCAGACGCCACCAATCCTGAACGGACGGGCGCGCGCCTGTCGATCGTCACCGGGCCGAACATGGCCGGCAAGTCGACCTTCCTGCGCCAGAACGCCCTGCTGGTCGTGCTGGCCCAGGCCGGGGCCTTCGTGCCCGCCCGGTCGATGCGGCTGGGCGTGGTCGACCGGCTGTTCAGCCGCGTCGGTGCCGGCGACGATCTGGCCCGCGGCCGCTCCACCTTCATGACCGAGATGGTCGAGACCGCCGCCATCCTGACCCAGGCCACGGAGCGCAGTTTCGTGGTGCTCGACGAGATCGGTCGCGGCACCGCCACATACGACGGCCTCGCCATCGCCTGGGCCGTGGCCGAGGCCCTGCACGACCGCAACCGCGCCCGCACCCTGTTCGCCACCCACTATCACGAGCTGGCGGGCCTTGAGTCCCGGCTGGCCCACGTCTGCAATCTGTCGATGACCGCGCGGGAGTGGAACGGCGACCTGGTCTTCCTGCACGAGGCCGCGCCCGGTGCCGCCGACCGCAGCTATGGCGTCCAGGTGGCCAGACTGGCCGGCGTACCCGCCGCCGTCGTCAGCCGCGCCCGCGAGGTGCTGGACAGGCTGGAAGGCGAAAAACGTGCGACCGTCAGTCTCGATGACCTGCCGCTGTTCGCGGTCGCCGAACCACCCCCCCCGCCGCGATCGTCCGCCGTCGAGGATGCGCTCCAGGCCATCGAACCCGACGAACTGACCCCCCGCGAGGCGCTTGAGGCCCTGTACCGGCTGAAGGGTCTGGGTCGGCGGTGACCCCCGCCCTCGACGACCGGCTGATCGAGGCCGCGTCCGCCTCCGATGTTCGCAAGGCGGTCGCCGGCGTCCTGCGCGAAAGTCATGACGTCGCCCGGGCGAAGGCCTCCCGACGCCTCGAAGCGGGAGGCGAGGGCGTCGAGGTGGCCCGGCTCTATTCCGCCGCCGCCGACGAACTGCTGACGGCCCTGTGGCGCTTCACCACCCAGACCCTCTATCCCGCCCCCAATCCGACCGAGGCCGAGCGGCTCAGCCTGATCGCCGTCGGCGGCTATGGCCGCGGCGTGCTGGCCCCCTTCTCGGATCTGGACCTTCTGTTCCTGCGGTCGTGGAAATCCAATCCGCGCACGGAACAGGTCACGGAATTCATGCTCTACGTCCTGTGGGACCTGGGCCTGAAAGTCGGTCAGTCGGCACGTTCGGTCGACGAATGCCTGGCCCTGGCCAGATCCGACATGACCGTGCGGACCGCCCTGCTCGAGGCGCGCCCCCTGGCGGGCGACGACCGTCTGACCGATGACTTCATCGTCCGCTTCCGGGCCTTTGTAACCCGGGCCGACCCGCGCCCCTTCATCGCCGCCAAGCTGGAAGAGCGCGATCTGCGCCACCAGAAATCCGGCGCCGTCCGCTATCGCGTCGAGCCCAACGTCAAGGACGGCAAGGGCGGTCTGCGCGATCTCAACACCCTGTTCTGGATCGCCCGCTCCCTGGCCCCCGAAAGTCCGCTGGGCGCGCGGGTCCTCGACGACCTGCTGACCGCCCGGGAGCGCCGGACCTTCGAGGAAGCCTTCGATTTCCTGTGGCGGACCCGGGCGCATCTGCATCTGACCGCGGGCCGTCCCGAGGAGAAGCTGACCTTCGACTTCCAGCCCGAGGTCGCGCGCCGGATGGGCTGGCGCGGACGCGGCGACGAGCCGGCGGTCGAGCGCTTCATGCGCCGCTATTTCCTCGTCGCCCGCGACGTGGGTGCCCTGACCCGCGCCATGTCGGCCAAGCTGGAGGCGCGTCAGCAAAAGCCGACCCTGAGCCTGTCGCGCCTGATCCCGGGGCGAAAACGCAGGCTGGGCGTCGAGGGCTTCATCGAGGACGCCGGCCGGCTGTCGGTCACCGGCCCCGAGGTTTTCGCCGCGGCGCCCGAAAAACTGCTGATGCTGTTTCGCACGGCGGATGAGCACGATCTGGACCTGCACCCGGACGCCTTTTCGGCGGTCAGCCGGTCCCTGTCGCTGGTCACGCCGTCGCTGCGCCGCGACCCGGAGGCCACGCGCGCCTTCCTCGACGTCCTGGCCCACGGCCAGCGCCCCTATCGTGTGCTGACCCTGATGAACGAGACCGGCCTGCTGGGCCGGTTCCTGCCCGAATGGGGCCGGATCGTCGGCCAGACCCAGTTCAACATGTACCACGCCTATACGGTGGATGAGCACACCCTGCAGGCGATCGGCATCATCAACGACATCTGGCGCGGCAAGCTGAAGGCCGACCACCCGGCCTCGACCGAGATCGTCCACCGCATCGATGATTTCGAAGCCCTGATGCTGGCCATGCTGCTGCACGACGTCGGCAAGGGCGGCGACCGCGGCCAGCTGGACGACGGAGCCATCGCCGCGCGCCGCGCCTGCGACCGGCTGGGCCTCGATCCGCGCCGGACCGAGTTCGTGGTCTGGCTGGTGCGCAACCATCTGGCCCTCAGCGACTACGCCCAGAAGCGCGACGTGTCCGACCCGGCGACGGTCCGCGCCTTCACAAGACTGGTCGGCGACCCGGAGCGGCTGAGAACCCTGCTGATCCTGACCGTGGCCGACATCCGCGCCGTCGGCCCCGGGGTCTGGAACGCCTGGAAGGGCGGGCTGATCCGCGCCCTCTACCATCGGACCGAGGGGGTGTTCCGGGGCGAGGACGTCACCCATGCCGATCCGGTGGACGACTATCCCGATCTGGTCGCCCGCGCCCGCACGGACGGTGCCGCCGCCGAAGCCGTCACGATCGCGGGAAGTGCGGAGGACGAACGCGCTGCGACCCGCGTGGCGGTCGCCGCCCGCGACCGGCCGGGTCTGTTCGTGGACCTGGCCGACGCCCTTGCCGCCGCCGGGGCCGATGTCGTCGGCGCGCGGGTCGCCACCGCCGGAGACGGGACGGCGCTGGACGTCTTCGAGCTCCAGGACGGGGGCGGGGCCCCCTACGGCCAGGCCGAGCCCCGCCGTCTGACGATGCTGATCAAGGCGCTGGAAGCCGCGGCGCGCGGCGGGGTGCCGATCGCGCCCGCCCCCATCGCCGCGCCCAATCCGCGCCGCGCCGCCTTCGACGTGCGACCGACCGCCATGGTCGATCTGGACGAGAGTCCCACAGCCGCCGTGGTCGAGGTGTCGGGTGCCGACCGCCCCGGCCTGCTGGCCGATCTGGCGCGGGCCCTTGCGATCCACCGCCTGTCGATCCGTTCGGCCCACATCGCCGGCTTCGGCGAACGGGCGGTCGACAGCTTCTACGTCACGGATTCGGCGGGTCAAAAGCCGAAGCCGGGCCCGAAACTGGACTCCCTGCGCGCCGATCTGGAGCGGGTCCTCGACTTCACCGGGCACGCCGGTCATCGCGTCTCGGCCCCCGTTCGCGCCAGCCTGCGTGACGTCTCCGAAGTCGGCCGCCGCCGATCGGCGCAAGAGCAATTCCGATCTGATTGACGCCTGTATCACGATAACAGGCAAAACGAGGAAAACGTCCCAAGGTTACTTTGAAATACTCCTCACCGTTAGGCTTAACGCGCAACGCGGGGAGGTTAGCCTTGCGGCGCGGTCAACTTTTACGGCCCGGGCAATATGGGAATTTCGCGAGCCCACCGAGCTTGAAATCGAGGGCGTGTCGGGTGCCTGTCGTTGGATCGATTTCAAAAATTGGTGCTAGGAAAAGGCTGCGGTGTCCAGGAGGCATTCGCCAAGGGCGAATAGTTGTGGGCTTCAGGTACGCTTGGTTGTTGGGGCCAACCTGACGATCGCTAGAACTTCGGTGCCATGTAGGACGGCGGACCGGATCGAGGACGAACCAGTTCGTCAGTCTGCACGCCGCCGTAGTGACGGAAGGCGTTGCACCGCCCTCTACTCGCCCCGGCAGTACGTTCTGGCAAGAGGGCCGTCTGACGGGCTTCTCCGAGATACAGCGCTGGCGAAAGGCTGTGCTCGGCGCCTATCGCGAAAGTCGTAACCGCGTAAAGGCCATATCCATTTAGAACTGGCCGGACGCAATTGCCCGGCCAGTCCGTTTTTCACCGATCAGATGTAATGATCAGGGCTAGTCCAGCACACTGTGCTTAGAAGTTACGGCTGTCCGCATCGCTATTGATCTTATCGCGTACTCCGTCGACGACGCCCGCCCAGTCTACATCTTTGGCTGCATCTTTTACTACGTTATACATGTGAATCATTCCGCGGATCGGATTCATCATGCCGCCGGACACTTGTTCGATCTGTCCGGATGTCAGTTCAACTCCAGTCATCTTCATCATCCTCTTCATGCCGACCGTCGGCACAACCACAGGATCATACAATCGACCAGGTCGTCAAATTAAGGTTGTGTCGCTATAGAGAAACAAGATCGAATGCCGAATAGCGCGGCATGAAGGAGATAAGTTGAACCAGGCTGCGCAGCGCCCCGTATCGCGCGCGCAGGAAGCGCGCTAAGGCGCTCGCATGGCCAGAAAGACCGACACCGACGCTGAACCGCTGGAGGCCGCGCCGCCCGTACCCACAGCCACCGCGACGAGTGATCCCATGGTCCAGCTGCCCGCATCGGGCACCACCGCGCGCAAGGGCGGCGGCATGATGCGGTCGTCGGCGATCTTCAGCGGCCTGACCTTGGTCAGCCGCTTCGCCGGATTCGCGCGCGACGTCGTCATCTCGGCGGCGCTGGGCGCCTCGATCGGACCGGCGGCAGACGCCTACAACACCGCCCTGAACTTCCCCAATCTGTTCCGACGCATCTTCGCCGAAGGGGCCTTCGCCGCCGCCTTCGTGCCGGCCTACGCCAAGACGCTCGAAACCGAGGGCGAGGCGGTGGCGGACAAGGTCGCCACGGACGCCCTGGCCGCGGTGGCCTTCGCCACCTTGGCCCTGACCATCGTCGCCCAGCTGGCGATGCCGTGGCTAATGGCGGTGATCAACGTCGGTTTCCTCGACGATCCGGCCCGCTTCAAGCTGGCTGTCGTCCTCACGCAGATCACCATGCCCTATCTGCCCTGTATGGCGGTGGCGGCCCTGCTCAGCGGCGTGCTGAACGCGCGCGGCCGGTTTATCGTCTCGGGTGCCTATCCGGTCCTGCTCAACCTTATCATGCTGGTCGCCGTGATTCCGGCCCAGGGCGGCCAGGTCGGCGCGGCCTACGCCGCCTCCTGGGCGGTGCTCGTGGCGGGGATTTCACAGGCGGGCCTGTGCTGGTGGGCCGCGCGCCGCGCGGGCGCCGACATCCGTCTGGCTTGGCCGCGGCTGACCCCGGCGGTCAAGGCCATCATCATCACCGCTATTCCCGCCGCCATCGGCAATTCGGCGACCCAGATCAACGTCTTCATCTCGGGCAACCTGTCCAGCTTCGTGGCTGGCGGCCGGACGTGGCTGGCGACGGCCGACCGCCTGTACCAGCTGCCGCTGGGCCTCGTCGGCGTGGCCATCGGCATCGCCCTTCTGCCCCGCCTGTCCCGCGCCGTGGCGTCGCAGGATCATGGCCAGCAGCAGGCCTCGATGGACGAAGCCCTGACCCTGTCCATGGCCCTGACCCTGCCCGCCGCCGCGGCCCTGATGGCCATGCCCTATTTCCTGATCGACGCCCTGTTCACCCGCGGTGCCTTCCTGCAGGTCGACGCCGTCAACACGGCCCGCGCCCTGTTCCAGTTCGGCTGGGGCGTGCCCGCCTTCGTCCTGATCCGCATCCTCGCTCCCGCCTTCTTCGCCCGGCGCGACACGCGCACGCCGATGGTCTTCGCTCTCGTCTCCGTGGCGGTGAACGCCAGCCTCGCCATCGGCCTGTTCAAGCTCGGCTGGGGCATAGCCGGCATTGCGGCGGCGGTGTCCGCCGCGGCCTGGACCAATGTGATCCTGCTGGCCGTCACCCTCTGGCGTCGCGGACACTACCGGCCGGGCCCCCAGGCGCTGTCGCGGCTGACCCGGATCTGCCTATCCGCCGCCGGCCTCGCACTGGTCGTCGGCCTGGCCGCCGTCGGCCGCTCCCGGATCGAGGTGCCGCTGGCCGATATCCTCGCCGCCATGGGTGTCGGCGTCGGGGCCAAGGAGGCCGCCCTGCTACTGGTCACCGCCGCCGGGGGGCTGGCCTATGTCGTCCTGGCCTTCGCCACCCGGGCCATCACGCCGGCCGAAGTGAAGGGACTACTGCGGCGAACAGCCAAGTAACGGCTTGCTCCTTCGGCGACGGTCGGGCATTGCGCCTCGGCATGACCGACGCCTCTCCCGACGCCGCCCCTGAAACTGCTCCCGTCTACACCGGCCCGCGCCGTGTCCTGTCGGGCATCCAGGCCTCCGGAGCCCTGCATCTGGGCAACTACCTCGGGGCCCTGAAGCGGTTCACCCAGCTTCAGGACTCGGGGGCCCCCTGTTTCCTGTTCGTCGCCGACCTGCACGCCATCACCGTCTGGCAGGACCCGGCCTTGCTGACCGCCCAGACCCGCGAGATCGCCGCCGCCTATCTGGCGTCCGGCCTCGACCCGGCACGTTCCATCATCTGGCCGCAGTCGGCGGTGCGGGCCCATTCCGAACTGGCCTGGATCCTCAACTGCGTCGCCCGCCTCGGCTGGCTGGACCGGATGACGCAGTTCAAGGAGAAGTCGGGCAAGCACAAGGAACGCTCCTCGGTCGGCCTCTACACCTACCCCGTGCTCCAGGCCGCCGACATCCTGCTGTACAAGGCCACCGAGGTGCCAACCGGCGAGGACCAGAAGCAGCACCTGGAACTGACCCGCGACATCGCCCAGAAATTCAACACCGACTTCAACGCCCCCGGCTTCTTCCCCCTGCCCGAGCCCCTGACCCAGGGGCCGGCTCCGCGGGTCATGAGCCTGCGCGACGGCGCGGCCAAGATGTCCAAGTCCGATCCGTCGGACCAGTCGCGCATCAATCTGACCGACGACGCCGACACCATCGTCGCCAAGATCCGCAAGGCGCGTACCGACCCGGACGCCCTGCCCGAGACGCTGGAGGGGCTCGAGGGCCGCGCCGAGGCGAAAAACCTGGTCACACTCTATGCGGCCCTCGCGGACATGAGCCGCGAGGCCGTGCTGACGCAGTTCGCCGGCCAGGGATTCGGGGCCTTCAAGCCGGCGCTGGCGGACCTGGCCGTGGCCTCGCTGGCCCCGGTCACCGCCGAGATGCGCCGGCTGATGGATGATCCGGCGGAGATCGACCGCGTGCTCAAGGACGGGGCGGACCGCGCCACCGCCATCGCCGATCCGGTCGTCGACGAGGTCAAGAAGATCGTGGGCTTCTGGAGAGGCTGATGCTGGAGCTGATCCTGGCCCTCGTCGCCGGGCCTCTTGCGCAGGACGCAAAGACCGAAATACCGACGTCCGTCCGGAGCGGAGACCTGACCGTGTCGCAAGGGGGCATGATGGCCTGGCGGGCAAACAGCGGGCTCGGCGGCCAGGTGACGGTTCTGGTCGATAACGCCGGCTCCGGAACGGATCGGATCCTGTCTGTGACCACGCCTTCCGGGACGGTCGGCGACGTCGGCGTCTATCCGGTCGTCAACGGTCGCGGCGAACGCGCGCCGGACGGCGATCTGACGATCCACTCCGGCCGGACGGGAGTCCTGGCCCGACTGACCGATCTCGCCTCGGGCGTGCCGGCTCCGGTGCTGACCACGGTCACCATCACCTTCGAACAGGCCGGCGAGGTCACGGTCCAGGCCATGCCGGCCTCACCGCCGCCACCGGCACCGCCGCCGCGCTAGCCGATCCGGTCCAGCCGGGCGATGAAGAAGCCGTCGACGCCGCCCTTTTCCGCCCACATCGAGGGCAGGATGCGCAGCCAGCCCTCGGGCGTCAGGGCCTGTTCCGGCGCGCCGATCTCGGCGGGAACGGCCGGTGTGGTCCGGAAGGCGGTGTTGCGGCGCAGGAAGGCGATGATCTGGGTCTCGCCCTCCTCGCGTTCCAGCGAACAGACGCAATAGACCAGCCGTCCACCCGGCTTGACCCGATCGGCGGCGGCGTCGAGCAGGCGGTGCTGCACATCGGCCAGTTTGGCGACGTCGGCGGGTTTGGTGGCGCGCAGGACCTCCGGATTACGACGGAAGGTGCCTGTGGCCGTGCAGGGCGCGTCGAGCAGGACGGCGTCGAAGGTCCGCGCGTCGTCCCAGTCCTCGGCGGGCGTGGCGACCACCTCGGCGCTGAGGCCGGTGCGGGCCAGATTCTCGGTCAGCCGCTGTAGCCGGACCGCCGACCGGTCCAGCGCCACGACGCGGGCTCCGGAGGCGGCCAGCTGCAGCGTCTTGCCGCCCGGGGCCGCACACAGATCAATGATTGTTTCGCCGGCCGCGGGCGCCAGCAGACGACCCGGCACGGCGGCGGCCGCGTCCTGGACCCACCAGACGCCGTCGTCGAAACCCGGCCAGCCCGCCACGTCGCCGCGCCGCCCGGTGCGAACCGAACCGCCCGGCAGGACCTCGCCCTCGACGGCCTCGGCCACCAGGGCAGGGTCGACCTCCGGCTTGACGCTGAGGTCCGTTCCCGGCTCCTCGCGCGCCGCCAGGGCCAGACCGACGAGCGCCGCCTCGCCGTAGGCGGCGCGCCAGCGGGCGGCCAGCCATACGGGCAGGTTGCTTTCGGCCGTGGTCAGGCCGGGGCCTTCACGGTCGATGCCGCGCAGGACGGCATTGACCAGGTTCTTGTAGGGCCGCGTCTTGACCTCGCGCTCGGCCAGTTTCACCGCCGTCGATACCGCCGCGAAGGCCGGCGTCTCGAGGATCAGCATCTGGGCCAGGGCCACGCGCAGGATGGTGCGCACGGCCAGAGGCGGCCCCTTCTGCAGCTTGCGGTCGAGAATCTGGTCGATCTCGCCCAGCCGGCGCAGGGCGGCCATGGCCACGGCGCGGGCGAAGGCCCGATCCGGTCCCGGCAGGCTGGAGATCTCGCGGAACGACAGGGCGGCGTCCAGCCCGCCCCGGCCCTCGAGGGCGGCGTTCAGCAGGACCCCCGCCGCGATCCGTGCCTCGACGCCGATGTCGACGCTGTCGTCGACAACCTCGACCCTCGGCGCGCGCGGCGGCCGGGTTCCGGCCCGCGCCTTGTCGGCCATGCGGCGGCCACGCGCGGCAGAACTCCGGCCCTGCTCGGGTCCACGACTCATACCACCACCTGCGTGCCCAGTTCGACCACCCGGCCGGGCGGAATGTGGAAGAAGTCTGTCGGATTGGCGGCGTTGCGGGTCAGGAAGATGAACAGCCGGTCCTGCCACAGGGGCATGCCCTGCGACGCCGAGGCGACCACCGAGCGACGACCGAGGAAGAAGCTGGTCGACATGATGTCGAACTTCAGCCCCTGTTTGCGGCACAGGCCCAGCGCCTTGGGCAGGTTGGGCTGCTCCATGAAGCCGTAACTGACGGTCAGCTTCTTGAAATCGTCGGAGATCGGCTCGATCGTCACCCGCTGACCTTCCGGCACGCGCGGCCGGTCGGTGGTACGGACCGTGAGAATCACGTTCTTCTCGTGCAACACCTTGTTGTGCTTGAGATTGTGCATCAGGGCCACCGGGGCGACATCGGGGTCCGAGGTCAGGAAGATGGCCGTGCCCGGGGCGCGGTGCGGCGGGCGGGCGCGCAGCATCTCGATCAGATCGGTCAGCGGCAGACTGTCCTTGCGCGTCTTGTCGGTCAGGATCTGGGTCCCGCGCACCCAGGTCCACATCAGCACGATCAGCGCGCCGCCGAGGGCGAGCGGAAACCACGCGCCCTGTGGAATCTTGAGCATGTTGGAGGTCAGGAAGACCAGGTCGATCGCCACCAGCGGGGTGATGGCCGCCAGCGACAGCGGCAGGCTCCATTTCCACATGTTGCGCACGATGAACCAGGCCAGCAGGCTGTCGACGAACATCGAGCCGGTCACGGCGATGCCATAGGCCGCCGCCAGATTCGTCGAGGTCTGGAAGGTGACCAGCAGGGCCAGAACGCCGAGCATCAGCATGATGTTGACGCTGGGCACGAAGATCTGGCCGGCCTGGCTCTCGGACGTATTGCGGATGTCGATCCGCGGCAGAAGGCCCAGCTGGACGGCCTGCTGCGTCACCGAGAAGGCCCCGGTGATGACCGCTTGCGAGGCAATCACCGTGGCGATGGTGGCCATCACCAGAACCGGCCAGTAGGCGACGTCGGGCACCATCATCCAGAAGGGGTTGGCGGCGGCGGCGCGGTTGTCGAGCACCAGCGCACCCTGTCCGAGATAGTTGAGCGTCAGACACGGCAGCACGAACCAGATCCAGCCCTGCCGGATCGGCGATTTTCCGAAATGGCCCATGTCCGCGTACAGCGCCTCGGCCCCGGTGACCGCGAGGAAGACGCTGCCGAGGATGATGAAGCCGAGGAACCCGTTGTCGAGTATGAACAACACGCCGTAGTGCGGCGACAGCGCCCTGAAAATCGTGGGGTCGTCGAAGATGTGATAGATGCCGAGCCCCGCGAGGATCAGGAACCAGATGGCGGTCAGCGGCCCGAAGAACCGGGCGACGCTGGCCGTGCCGCGCGACTGGATCATGAACAGGGCAATCAGGATGCCCGCGGCGATGGGCACGACGAAACTGTCCAGCTGGCCCGAAATGCCCGGCGCATCGCGCAGACCCTCGACCGCCGACAGCACCGAGACGGCCGGCGTGATCACGCCGTCGCCGTAGAACAGCGCCGCGCCGCAGACGCCGAGGATGAAGATCAGACCCGATCGGCGCCCGATAGCGTGCTGGGCCAGGGCCATCAGCGCCAGGGTACCGCCCTCGCCCTTGTTGTCGGCCTTCATCAGGAAGACCACGTATTTCAGCGTCACGACCAGCAGCAGGGCCCAGAAGACGAGGGAAACGACGCCCAGAACGGCCAGGTCAGCGGTCCCGCCGCTCTTGGAGTGATGCAGGGCCTCGCGCATCGCATAGAGCGGGCTGGTGCCGATATCGCCGAACACGACGCCGATGGCCCCGATGATCAGGCCCCATTTTCCCGCCTTGACGTGACCGCCCTCGCCAGCCGCCGCGGGGTGCGGATGGGCCGGGGCGACCGCCTTGTCGATGGGGGTCGGTGAGCTTGAGGCGGCGGCGGGGACGCCGTCTTCACCTTTGGGAGAGACCCCGGCCATGAAGTTCCTCCGGGACCCCGCTCCATGCGGTTCCCATCCAAAGAGCGGCGAGCCTTTAAGCTCTTTCAATCCGCGGTTCAATCGTGCTGCGGGCGCGAAGGTTCCGGGCCTCGCCGGGTCGGACGATCCCTCGAGGTCGCGGGCCGCGGCCAGGGGGACTGAGGCCGGTTTGTGAAAGCGGCCCGCAGGCCTTATCTTGAGGCCAACACCATGTCAGACAGTCAACGATTCCCCGTCGCCGCCCACGCCCTGGCCTATCTGGCCCACAGGGGTGCCTGCTCGCCCGCCGATGCGGTCGCGAGCGCCATCCTGGCTGCCTCCATCCCGACCAATCCCGTCGTGGTCCGGCGCGTGACCGCCCTGCTGGCCAAGGCCGGGCTGATCGCCACCCGTCCGGGCGCGTCCGGCGGAGCCTGGCTGCTGCACCGGCCCGAGGACATTTCGCTGGAGACCGTGCTGCGCGCCGTCAACGGCTGCGCCCACCTGGGGTCGCCCCCCGCCGGGGCCAAGGGCTGTCCGGTCAGCGAACACATTCCGCGTCAGGTCGCCAAGGCCCTGACCGCCGCCGACCAGGCCGCCGGTGCCGCCCTGTCAAAGATCACCATCGCCGACCTGCTGGATCACGAACCGGCGTCGCTGGCCGCCTTCGCGCCGCACGCGTCCTGCCCGGTCGCCGCCTGAGATGAGCCTGCCCTCACGGCCGAGGCCGGTCGTCCTGATCACCGGAGCCTCCGCCGGCATCGGGGCCGCCCTGGCCCGGATCTATGCCGCAAGAGGCTGGGACCTGATCCTGACGGCGCGGCGCAGGCCACCGCTCGAGGCGCTGGCTGCCGAACTGGCCCGGTCCGGTGCCACCTCGACCATCCTGACCCAGGACCTCGCCGACCCTGCCGCGCCGCGCCGGTTGTTCGACGCCATCCAGGCGAAGGGCCTGACGGTCGACGGCCTGATCAACAATGCGGGCTTCAGCCGAACCGATGGCTTCCTGAACACCGACCCGGCGGCGCACAGGGCGATGATCCAGGTCATGCTGGCCGCGCCGGTGGAACTGGCCCGGCTGTTCGCCCCGGGCATGGTCGAGCGCGGCCATGGCCGCATTCTCAACGTCGCCTCCCTCGCCGGCCAGATGCCCGCGACCGGCGGCGACACCCTGTACGGGCCGATCAAGAGCTTCCTGATCAAGGCGTCGCAGGGCCTGCATCTGGAGCTGCGCGGAACCGGCGTCCACGTCACCGCCCTCTGCCCCGGCTACACCCTGACCGAATTCCACGACGCCAACGGCACCCGCGAACAGGTGTCATCAGCCTATCCGAGCTGGATGTGGCAGACCGCCGATCACGTCGCGCGGGTGGGCTATGAGGCCTGTGAGGCCAATCGCCCGAAGGTCACGCCGGGGGTGATGAACAACCTGCTGGCCGGACTCGCGAAACATCTGCCCGACCGCGTGGCGCTGCGGATGGTCGGCGGGCATGCGAAGCGGCTGAAGCGGATCTGATCCGCCTCAGTGCCCGCCCTCCGGATAGGGCGTCGTGGCGATCGAGCTGAACATGCCCGGAATGGCTTCCGACAGGCCGGCGAGGATGAACTGGATGGCCAGGGCGCACAGGATCAGGCCCAGCACCCGCACGATGATGGCCATGCCGATCTCGCCGAGCAGACGGCTGATCGGGCCGGTCAGGGTGAAGACGATGAAGGTGGCGAAACCAGCGGCGACGATGGCGGCCAGCCCGGCCGCCTGGCCGGCGGGCCCGACCTTCTCGGCCTCGCCCGCCTGGATGATGATGGTGGATATGGCACCGGGGCCGATCAGCAGGGGCATGGCGAAGGGGACGACCAGCCGCTGGAAGCGGCGGCGGGCGTAGCCCTTGTCATTCGCCGCATCCTTCACCGCATCGGGGTCGGCGAACATCTTGAGGAAGTCCTCGCGCGTCATGTCGAGGCCCAGCAGCAGCAGCAGGATGCCGCCCGCGATGCGGAAGGCCGCCAGCGAAATGCCGAAGAACTGCAGCAGCCCCAGACCCGTGAAGAAGAAGAAGCACAGGAAGATGACGATGAAGATGCAGATCAGGCCCGAGACCGAGAGCCGCTGGCGCATGGAGGCGCCGGCCGTCGCCGCGGCGAAGATCGGGATATTGCCGATCGGATCCACAAGCGCGAACAGGGCCACGAACAGGTTGACCCCCAGATCGACCGCGTCCATGTGCTGACCTCGCCCTTCAATTCACATCCTGCGGCTATCAAGGCTGACGCCCGACCGCGCGTCCAGCCCTAACGGCTCAGGAGGAGCGACGCCATGTCCCCGGAAAAATCTGATTCCCGCCTCATCGTCGGCCTGGACCTGCCGTCACTCGACGCGGCGCGCGCCATGGTCGACCGGCTGGGCGAGACCGTCGCGTCGTACAAGATCGGCCTGACCCTGCTCGCCCGACCCGGTGGCGTCGCCTTCGCTCACGCGCTGCGGGCGCAGGGCAAGGCTGTGTTCCAGGACTGGAAGCTGCATGACATCGGGGCCCAGGTCGAGGGCGCGGCCCGGGCCGTGGCCGAGGGCGGCTGCGACCTGCTGACCGTCCACGCCGAGCCGCAAGTCATGCGTGGCGCGGTCAGGGGCCGCGACGCAGCCGGCCCGCAGACGAAGATTCTGGCCGTCACGGTCCTGACCAGCCTGTCGGACGGTGATCTGGCTGATATCGGCTACGGCTTTTCGGCCGGTGATCTGGTCGAGCGCCGGGTCCGGCAGGCGCTGGACTGCGGCGTCGACGGCGTCGTCTCAAGCCCGCTGGAAGCGGCCCGGGTGCGCGAGATTGCCACGGCGGCGGGCCGCCCTGACTTCCTGATCGTGACCCCCGGCGTCCGCCCGGCCGGCGCGGACAAGGGCGACCAGCAGCGCGTCGCGACCCCGGCCGAGGCCCTGCAGGCCGGAGCCACCCATCTGGTCGTGGCCCGGCCCGTCGTCGGCGCGGCCGATCCGGTCCAGGCGGCAGCGGCCATCATCGCCGAAATGCGCGGCGGCCCGGTTCACTAGCCCCGCTCGCCGGGCTCCTGGCTGTAGTGCTGACGGGGCGGCGGCGGCGTCTGCCCGCCGGTGCCGTAATATTCATCGGGAGTCATCGGGGCTTCGTAGACGGGTTCCGGCACGGGAACGTAGGGGGCCGGCTCCGGCGGGGCGACATAGGGCACTCCGTCACGGCCGTGGGCGCGACAGCCACAGTCGGGCCGTCCGCCCCTGTCGTTCCGGTCGTAGCCGACCGCGCCATGGGCATCATACCGCTCGCCCCGATCTTCACGGGACTCTTCCCGCCGCCCGTAGCCCGCCTCCGCCGCATAGGCGATGCGGCCCTCATGGACGGCGTAGGCTTCACGGGATTCGTAGCGACTCTCTTCGTACCGGCTCTCGTGGCGTTCGCTGTAGCCATAGCGTCCACCCCGGTCGCCCTGCTGTTCGTAGCCGCCGCCGCAAACCGGCGCAGAACGCTGGTTGCGGCCGAAACCGTTCAGCACATAGCCGAAGGGTGCGGCCCCGCAGGCGCGCCCCTCATAGACAGCCTCGTTGTAATAGACCGGGCCGCTCCAGGGTCCGCCCCCGTCCCCGCCATAACCGCCGCCGACATAGACTGCGCCGCCGCCGACCATGCCCCGCGCACCGCTGACGTTGTAGGTGCGCGCGTTGAGATACGACCCGGCCGAGGCTCCGGCGTAGGCGTTGGCGTTCGCACTGGCGTTCACATTCACATTGATGTTTGCGCCACCGCCATAGCCCCCGCCCGGATGACCGCCCCCGGGGTGACCCCCGCCACCACCGCTACCGCCGCAACTTCCGCAACCCCCGCCCGGGTGCCCACCACCCGGATGGCCACCGCGCGTCGGGCCGCCCGCCTGGGCCGGGCTGGCGGCCAGGATCAGAAAGGCGGCGCCGGCCGCAACGGTAAGCATACGCATGAGACCCACTCCGGTGATGATCCGTTGTAAGTCTCTGGAATGAAAAGGGTTCGGATTGCACCGCAGGGGCGAAACCGGGACCGGTTCTTTCCCCTCAGGGCAGCCAATTTAACGTTACCCGCGGCGGTTCGGCCAAGCTACCGGTCGTAGAAATAGACGTCGGCGCAGCCGCAGTCGCGCGAACCACGGTGCCGACTTCCGTCAGACCTGCCGCGAGCCGACGTCGGGGCCCGGTCATCATTGTAGCCCCACACGTCGCGATAGCCGGTTGCCGGGGGCCGATCATATCGGCCCGAACCATCACGGTATCGATCGTGGTCGTACCCATAGGTGCCGTAGCCATGGCCCGAGGCGTATCGCCGGTCATGACCGTCGCTGTGGTATCCCCGGGACAGATACCGGTCGCCGTGCTGATGGGCCCCGTACGGCCGGCCATATCCCGGCACGGGCACATAGACCCGGGGCCGGTCGGAATAGCCGTCCGCCCGGCGTCCGGTCTCGACATAGGATCGTGTTTCAACCTCCGACAGCGGTGATCCGCCGACCGGTCGGCCGTATGCGTTGAGATAGACGGGTTGACCCCACGTCTGGGCCGAAGCGATGCCGGGGCCGGCGATCGGGGTGAGCACGAGCGTGGCAAGGGCCACGGCGGCGGCGAGCGGTCGGATCATGGGGCGGCCTTTTCTGAACAATGCGGTTAACGCTGTTCGGCCGCCTTTGTTCTCCCGCCGCTGTGTCCGCACGGCGGGCGCGGCGTCAGAAATCGACCGCCAGTCCCTTCTTTTCCCAGTCTCCATAACGGGTCGGCTCGGGGCCGCTCGGCCCGCCATGCTCGGGCGGGGCCGCGGCTTCGGGCGACGCCGACCGCCGCGCTGCGGCTTCCAGCAAGGCACGGCGGGCGGCCTCGCTCAGCAGCCGGTCGGGCGTGGCGTGCGGCACGTCCCGGTTCAGGACCGGCGGGGCCTCCGGCTCAGGGCCGGAGTGAGGGGTGGGATGATCGGTCACAGCAGCCTCGCCTTGAGCCTTGGTGTCTACCTTCTCAAATTAGGCATTCGCCCCGAATGCGCCAGCCGTGATCGAGCCATCCGACGATGAATCACCTCAGGACCTTCACCCTGCTGGCGGCCTTGACCGCCCTGTTCGTCGGCATCGGCTACCTGATCGGCGGTCTGGCGGGCATGGGTATCGCCGTGGTCATGGCCGGGGGGCTGAACCTGGTCAGCTACTGGAATGCCGACAAGATCGTCTTGCGGATGTACCGCGCCCAGCCGGTCGACGAGCACCACCCCAACGCCGTCGTCCGCGCCTATGTCGCCGATGTCGTCCAGATGGCGCGGGACGCCGGTCTGCCCCGGCCCGTGATCGCCATCATTCCCAACGATCAGCCCAATGCCTTCGCCACCGGCCGCAACCCCGCCCACGCCGCCGTCTGCGCCACCACCGGCCTGCTGGACATGCTGAACCGTGACGAGATCCGCGGCGTGATGGCGCATGAACTGGCCCATGTGAAGAACCGCGACACCCTGACCATGACCGTCACGGCCACCGTCGCCGGCGCGATTTCGGCCCTGGCCAATTTTGCGATGTTCTTCGGCGGCGGCGACAATCGCGAGCGGCCGGGCGGGTTCATCGGGATGCTGGCGCTGATAATCCTGGCGCCCCTCGCCGCCGCCCTGGTGCAGATGGCCATCAGCCGCTCACGCGAATATGAAGCCGACCGCGTCGGGGCAGGAATCGCCGGCGACCCGCTGGCTCTCGCCGCAGCCCTGCAGAAGATCGACGCCTCCGCCCGCCAGATCGTCAATACGGTCGCCGAGCGCAATCCGGCCTCGGGCCAGCTTTTCATCATCAACCCCCTGGCCGGGCGCGGGGCCGATCATCTGTTCTCGACCCATCCCGCCACCCTCAATCGCGTCGAAGCCCTGATGGGACTGTCGCGAGGGCCGGCGGCGGGGTCTGCGGTGGCACCGGCCACGCCGGAACCGGTGGACCCGGCTCTCCCCGGGCGACGCTCGGGTCGGGGGCCGTGGGGCTGATGCCGGGTTCGATCCGCCGCCGATAATCCGGGCATCAACGGTAACTGTCTGGACGAAGACGCAAATGCCGTGGAAAGCTTCCGGCCTCCAGGGGTGGGTGCAACGATCGTGCGTCTGACGGTTCAAGAAGTCCGCGTCCTGCTCCTGCTGGGAGAGGGCCTCAGGAACAAGGAGATCGGCGCGCGCCTCGGCGTCGCCGAGCGGACCGTCAGCAACACGCTGCAATCCGCCTATCGCAAGCTGGGCGTGTCCAGACGCCAGGATGCGGTCGCCGAGTTCAAGCGAAATTGGTCAGAAACCGGTCATCCTTTGAGCATTCACGACGGGACCGGAATCCGCTCTTCTGGCGGTGTCTCCGGACCTGACCCACGACCGCCCACCTTCTACCGCCCCACACCGCCCGGCATCGTCAGCTCGAGCGTCATCATCGGGTCTTCGCGGTGATCGGTGTGCTCGCGGTGCTTGCCCTGGTGACGTCCAAGGCCTTCCACGGCCTGGGCTGAGTGACCCGAAAACCCGTCCCGAAATCCCGCATCCGCGGAGGAGCGTCCAACCATGTCGGAACTCAACGAACTGGGCCGCCAGATGGCCGAAAAACTCTACGCCGCCGAGCGCGCCGTCGACGTCGCTGTGGCGGAAATCGGCGACCTTTCGGCGCTGATGACCCGCGGCCGGATGGATCACAACCTGGCCGCCGTCGTCGGTCAGGAAGCGCTGGAACTGGTCGCCAAATGCGGCGGCCGGCTCACCCGGGCCCGTCGCGCCCTGGTTGAAGGGCACAAACAGATGGCCCGGGACGCCCGCTCGATGCGGATCGCCTGGACCGTCGCATCCGGTCCGGGCACCAAACCCGGCGACGGAGATACCGTGCCGCTGTCGGGCCACCTTCGGGCAATTCCCCGCAACGCCGCTTGACGGTGAAGTGGAAGCGCCGAACGTCGGGGGATGAACATTGGTGAGATCTTGGCTCTTATCGGAACTCCGGCGCAGCAGGTCTTCTGGCTCGCGACCCTCTCGGTCTCGGCGGTCGGACTCGCCTTCGGCGACCGCTCGGTGCGGATCGGTGTGGGCCTGGTGGTGGGCGGTTTCGTCCTCAGCAGTCTCGCCGAGGGACTGGTCTGGCAAGCCATCCGGGCGGGGGTCGCGTGTCTGGACGGCCTCCTGTTCGCCCTGCTGTTCCTGCTGGCGTGGCGCAGCCGCCGCTGGTGGGCGCATGGGGCCGCGGCCTTCGCGTTTCTGTGCTTCTTCGCCCATTTCATCGCCCTCCTGGACCAGACGATCTGGCGGCGGGCCTATGTTGAGCTGGGCTGGTATTTCAGCGCCGCCATCGTACTCGCGCTGCTCGTCGGCGTCGCCGAGGCACCCTTCGCCCGCCGGTACGAGCGGTGGGCGGCGTCTCAGGCCCTCTGACCTCCTCTCACACTCCACCGCAAGGGCGGCTGGAGACAGCCCTCAAGGAGCCCGCCATGCCGCACGCCTGGACCTATGAGACCGCCATGTCCTTCTGGAAAAGGACGAAACAGGATCCGGAGGCCGTGTGGGACGAATACGCCGCGGCCGAGCGGTTCCTGCTCCGGCACCGACCCCGGTCGCCCGGCGAGGCCGCGGAGATTCTGGCCATTCTGGTCGAACAGGGCGGTGATCGCCGCTCCGACGGACGCGATGTCGAGGCCATGTCCCGCGTTCGGCGCTTTCTTCAGCAAATGGCACGCCCGGGAACCCGTCCGGATTCCCGACGGATCGAAGGTACGGCCCCGATCGCGATGAGGGTCGCCTGAAGTGAAGGCTGGAGCCGGATTCCCGGCATGGACGGAATCCCGAGGCGTTTTTGCCTCAAGCCGTCCGGCTCCGGTGCCGCATTCCCGCCCTTGCATCGCGGGGCGTCTGGTCCTTTAAGCGCGCGCAGACGCCGAAAACGCCTGCCCGCGTTCGCTGAAGGACCTCTCATGACCCAATCCGCGCCCAAGAAGGTCGTTCTCGCCTATTCCGGCGGCCTCGACACCTCGATCATCCTCAAATGGCTGCAGACGGAATACGGCGCGGAGGTCGTGACCTTCACCGCCGACCTGGGCCAGGGCGAGGAGCTGGCTCCGGCGCGGGAGAAGGCGCTGAAGATGGGCATCAAGCCCGAGAACATCTTCATCGACGACCTGCGCGAGGAGTTCGTGCGCGACTACGTCTTCCCGATGTTCCGCGCCAACGCCCTGTACGAGGGCCAGTATCTGCTCGGCACCTCCATCGCCCGGCCCCTGATCGCCAAACGCCAGATCGAGATCGCCCGCATGGTCGGTGCCGATGCCGTCTGTCACGGCGCCACCGGCAAGGGCAATGACCAGGTCCGGTTCGAGCTCGGCTACTACGCCCTGGAGCCCGACATCCGGGTCATCGCCCCGTGGCGCGAATGGGACTTCAAGAGCCGTGAACACCTGCTGGACTTCGCCGAGAAGCACCAGATCCCGATCGCCAAGGACAAGCGCGGCGAGGCCCCGTTCAGCGTCGACGCCAACCTCCTGCACTCGTCCAGCGAGGGCAAGGTGCTGGAGGACCCTTCGGTCGAGGCCCCGGAATTCGTCCACCAGCGCACCCTGTCGCCGGAAGATGCGCCGGATGTCGCCACGGTCATCACCATCGGCTTCGAAAAGGGCGACGCCGTCTCGATCAACGGCGAGGTCCTGTCGCCGGCGACCCTGCTGACCGCCCTGAACCAGTACGGCCACGACAACGGCATCGGCCGCCTCGACCTGGTCGAGAACCGCTTCGTCGGCATGAAGTCGCGCGGCGTCTATGAGACCCCCGGCGGGACCATCCTTCTGGCTGCCCACCGCGGTATCGAGTCGATCACGCTCGACGGCGGGGCCATGCATCTGAAGGACGAACTGGCGGTCAAATACGCCCATCTGGTCTACAACGGCTTCTGGTTCTCGCCCGAGCGCGAGATGCTCCAGGCCGCCATCGACCACTCCCAGACGAAGGTCTCGGGCACGGTGCGGGTCAAGCTCTACAAGGGCAACGCCACCGTCATCGGCCGCGAGAGCGCCGAGAGTCTTTACGACCAGGAGCTGGTCACCTTCGAGGACGGTGCCGTGGCCTATGACCAGAAGGATGCCGCCGGCTTCATCAAGCTGAACGCCCTGCGCCTGCGGGTGCTGGGCAAGCGGGATGCGCGCGACCGGGGCTAGAATGGATGCCTGTCCGGATTGCCAACATGCCGCGCCTGGACGAGAGTTGACCCCTACCCCATTCCGGAGACCGTCCCTCGCCATGCGTATCCTTCTCGCCGCCGCCGCCGCCTTCGCGATCGCCAGCCCTGCTTTCGCCCAGACGGCACCCGCCCCCGACCAGGCCGCCATCGAGGCGGCCGGCCAGACCTTCCAGGCCGACCTCGAGGCCATGGCCGGTGAGCTCCGGGCCGCCCGCACGGCCGCCGGTGCCGACGCCGCCAAGGCCAACAGCGACGCCGATGCCATTGTCGCGCGCCACCAGGCCGGGGCTGACGCCTTTGCCGACCAGCTGGCGGCCTTTGCCGCCTCCCCGGCCTCCGGTCTTCCGGCCGAGGCCCTGCCCCAGATCGCCATGGCCGTCGCCCAGATCCGGGGGGCCCCGGCCCAGATCCGCGCCGGCATCATGGCCGCCCCGGCAGCCCCGGCAGCCCCCGCCGCTCCGCAGTAAGCCCTTGATCGGTAAGGCGGCGAGCGCGCGCCCGCCGCCTTACCGCGATTTCACTTGAGACAGGGCCGTCCCGGGAGGACCTTGGGCGGACCCGCTCAAGGAGTCCTCCGATGATCAAGGTCCTCTCCCTCGCCGCCGCCCTGGCCCTGCTGCCGCTCTCCGTCGCCGTCGCGGCCGATGTGCGCGGCCCGTCAGAGGACGCGCTGGAAGCCGCCGCCAACGCCTTCGAGGCCCGCATGGAGGCCTTCGGCGCGCGCGCCGAGGCCATCTCCGCGGACAAGGGCCTGACCGAGGCCCAGCGCGAACTCCGTATCGCCACCCTCTGGTCCGAGTATCAGCCCGACGTCACGGCCTTCACCGCCGAGGCGACCCGGCACGCCTCGGCCATCGCCGCCGAGGCCCTGGCGGGAATCGATGTGGATGCGATCGTCTCCGAGGCCCTCGCCGAGGTCGAGGCGTCGGGGGCCCTGAACGCCGCGCGAGGCATCGCCGCGAACGGGGCCTGGGCCTCCCATGACCCCGAACACATGGCCACCTACGGGCTGATGGCGGAGTACGTCGTCGGCGAGGCCATCGACGCGCTGGACGAGGCCGAGGTCGAGATCGCCGCCGCCACGGCCGACGCGGCTGTGACCGCCGACGCCCCCGACGTCGACACCGACGCCGAAGAAGCTGAAAACGACAACGACTGATCGGCCCCCGGTCTCCAGCCGGCGATTTCCGGGTTCAGTTCGCCGGGACGAGGCGCCGGCGTCGCAGACGTGCGCCGGAGCAACCGGGCAACACCCGGCCCTCGACGGGCTGGTGAGCCTTCCGCGGGCTTGACGCGGCGGGGCCGGCGCGGGACGGACGGGCGTGACCCTCCCTGTTGATCCGCACCTGTATCTGACCTTCCTCGGCGTGATGGCGGTGATGGCGATCACGCCGGGCCCCGCCAATGTCTTCTCGGTCGCCAACGGCGTCCAGCGCGGCAAGGCCGGGGCGCTGCTGGGCGTGGTCGGCATGAACGCCGCCACCCTTGTCTGGTTCGCCGCCGCCGCCCTCGGCCTCGGAGCCCTGGTCATCGCCTTTCCGCAGGTCTTCCGGCTGATCTCCATCGGCGGCGCCCTCTATGTGGCCTGGCTGGGGATCAACGCCCTGCGCGGAGCCTTCCGGACCGCCGCCGACCCGGATGCGCCCATGGTCAGAATGGGGCGCAGCGCCCTGGTGGACGGCTTCATGGTCCAGATCGCCAATCCCAAGGCGGTTCTGTTCTTCACCGCCGTCCTGCCGCCTTTCCTCGATGTGAACCGCCCCGCGGCCCCGCAGCTGGCCCTGTTCGCCGTCGCCACGATCGGCATGGACCTGGTTTCCATGTCCGCCTACGGTCTGGGCGGGGCGGCCCTTGCGCGGCGCATGAGCGAGCCGCGTTTTCGCAAGGGTTTCGCCCTGATGACCGGCCTGCTTCTGTTGGCTGCTGCCGCCCTCATTGTGTCACGATTATAAAGGCTTATCTCTGAACGGAACCCGCACCGTTCAGGTCCCGTTCAGCCGGCAAGGCGCGTCTTGCCGCGTCAAGGAGAGTTCCGATGAGACATCGTTTCTTCAAGCCCGTGCTCCTCGCGGCGACGGCCGCCCTGGCCCTGTCCGCCTGCGTCACGGCGACGCCCTACGGTCCGGCCGGCGTGAACAGCCGCTTCGGCTATTCCGAACAGCGCGTCGACGCCGACCGCTACCGCGTCAGCTTCGCCGGCAATTCGGTCACCTCGCGCGAACAGGTCGAGATGGCCCTGCTGCTGCGCGCCGCCGAGGTGACCACCGAGAACGGCTATGACTGGTTCGCCACCGTCAACCGCGCCACCGATCGTGACGTCCGCCTGCAGGCCACGCCCGATCCCTTCTATTATGACCGGTACAGCCCGTTCTGGGGTCCTTCCTGGCGCTACTACCGTCGCGGCTACTGGAGTCCGTGGAGCGACCCGTTCGGCCGCGATCCCTTCGGCCGCGATTTCGATGTGCAGGAGATCGACCGGTTCGAGGCCTCGGCCGAGGTCGTCATGGGCCGCGGGACCAAGCCGGCCAACGATCCCAACGCCTTCGACGCCCGCGAGGTGATCGCCAACATCGGACCGCGCGTCACCCGGCCGATGTAATCCGAGTGGCTGGTGGCCACTGGCTGGATTGCCGGGGGATTTCCTCCTCGCCACCCATCACGGGCCAGTCGCCACGCCTTCAGCCCACCCGCGGCGTCTTCAGCCGACGCTTGTTGACGTGCGTCTCCGGGGCCGTGCCCAGATCCTCGGGAATCTCGCCCTTGAAATAGTAGCGCTGCCACGCCTCCTTGGCCGCGTCCGGATCACCCGAGGCCAGCCGCTTGTTGAAGTCGGTCCGGGCCCGGTTCCAGGCCTCGAACTGGCCGTGCATGACCGGATTGGACTCCAGCGAGCGGATCACCGGCTGCATGGCCTCGACCTTGCGGTGCTCGATCGGGGTGATGAAGCAGAAGGGCTCGCCCTTCTCGAACTTCACCTTGCCCGGGCGGGTGAAAATCCAGTTCATGGTGAAGGGGAAGGGCAGCCAGTCGGTCTCGATCAGCCCGGTCAGCGCCTGGATGCCGTCCTTCACATGGTTGGGCGACCCGCTCGCCAGCAGGCCCCAGCCGGGCGGCGTGCGGAACAGATACTGCGGATGCATGGTCAGCACCCCGCGCGAGAAATGCGAGGTCACCACATGGGTCAGGTCCGAGTTGTGGCGCTCGGGGGTGATGACGATATCCGCCTGGCTGGGCCCGCCATTCCATTCGGCGGTGAAGGTCAGCGGGCACAGGATCTCCCACCCCGTGGTGTTGGCCATGGTCAGCGGCAGGCAGCGATAGGGATGCCGGCTGGCGAAGGCGTCCATCCAGTTGCGCGACTGCCGCCCCGGCACGAGGTCGGGCGGCCGCGGCGTCATCGGATAGCATTCGAGTTCCACAGGGAGCCTCCGGGCGGTATCGAGGGACGTCTCCATCCCTAGCGGCACCGCATGACCCAGGACAAGCCGACACCCGAGCCCGCGTTTGATCGCGACCGCCTGCTGGGCTGGATGGCGGCCAACGGCGTGGCGCAGACGACGCACGACCACCCCGCCGTCTTCCGCGTCGAGGAGGGGCTGGAACTCAAGGCCGCCATGCCGGGTGCCCACACCAAGAACCTGTTCCTCAAGGACAGGAAGGGCCGGCTGTGGCTGATCTCGGCGCGGCAGGACACAGTGGTCGACCTGAAGCGGACGCCCGGGACCATCGGCTCGGACAAGCTGTCGTTCGGCAATGAGGGGCTGCTGTATGAGGCCCTCGGCGTGCGTGGCGGCTCGGTCACAGCACTGGGACTTATCAACGACCCCGACCGGCGGGTGACCCTCGTCCTCGACAAGGCCCTGTGGGACGCCGACATCGTCAATTTCCACCCCCTGACCAATACGGCGACGACGGCGCTGGGGCAGGCGGCCTTCCGGCGCTTCCTGTCGCTGATCGGGCGGGAGCCGATCGTGGTGGATTTCAGTCAGCTGGAAGACTGAAGCGCGCGTGAGGTGACCGGCCGGGAGCAGGCCGGCCTCACGCCTCCAGTGGCTTCAGGTCGATGGTCGCCCGGGCCAGCCGCCGGTAGAGCCGGCGACGACGGGTCAAAGGCCACCAGTCGTACAGAAATATCTGTATCGGCCGCCAGTTGGCGACCCAGCCCAGGATGATCAGGCCTTCATGGAAGAAGCGGCCGACATAGCCTTCTCCGACCCGGCTGTTGACCTCCGCGCCGAGGACGATGCACAGGGCGAGCACCGTCAGGCCGATGGCGAACGAGGCGCGACCCACGCGAAACAGCTCCTTCAGCTGCCACCCGGTGGCCTCGGCCCGATAGACGAAATAATTGCGCATGGCGTCGGCGATATGTCCCGCCTCCTCCCGTTCGGCCTGGTCCGGAGGCAGATGGACAAGGATACGGATCGGCCCTGCCCCACCCTGTTCGCGGGCCCAGGCTACAACATACTCCTCGACCGCCGCGTCCAGGTCCCGTTCGCGGTAAGGCAGCGGGTCCAGCGACTGGAACAACTGGCCGATCTCCCGGATCTTGAGTTCGATCGGGCTCCCATCCACATCGCCCGGGGTCCCTTCTTCCTGCGTCGCCATGCGGTCCCTCCCTGCCGACCGACCCCGTCGACGCGTGACGCCGGTGCCTGAACCGGACATTAGGCAGCGAACGGTTCGCTTCCAATCGTGATTGTGACGCGGATCTTCCGGATCCGTCCGGCCCGCCCGGCGTCGCTGCCACGATTTCCCGGACCTGATCCAACCCCGGCGGTTCTATCCCGGCGCGTCCGGTGCTAGAGCCCCCGCGTCTCCCCCGCCCCCCCACGCCAGATACGGACGCCGCCATGCCCGCCGCTCCCGACTTTCCCCCCGCGCCGGACCGCGTGGCACCGAAGCGCGCCCTGATCTCGCTGAGCGACAAGACCGGGCTGGAAGACGCCGCCCGCACCCTGCACGGGCTGGGCGTCGAGCTGGTCTCGACCGGCGGCACCCGCGCCGCCATCGCCGGCTTCGGCGTGCCGGTGAAGGACGTGGCCGAGCTGACCGGCTTCCCCGAGATGATGGACGGCCGGGTCAAGACCCTGCACCCCGTGGTCCACGGCGGCCTGCTGGGCGTGCGCGGCGCGGCCGACCATGCCGAGGCCATGACGACCCACAACATCGGCCCCATCGATATCGTCTGGGTCGACCTCTATCCGTTCGAGGCCACGGTGGCGTCCGGCGGCGGCTTCGACGCCGTGGTCGAGAACATCGACATCGGCGGCCCGGCCATGATCCGCTCGGGAAGCAAGAACCATGGCTATGTCGCCGTCTGCGTCGACCCGGCCTCGGTGGCCGACCTGCTGGAAGCCCTGAAGGCCGACGGCACCACCACCCTGGAATTGCGCCAGAGACTCGCCGCCCGCGCCTTCGCCCGCACCGCCGCCTATGACGCCGCCGTCTCGGCCTGGTTCGCCGGACAGGTCGGCGACGCCGCCCCGGCGCGCAAGTCGATCAGCGGCTCACTGGCCCAGACGCTGCGCTATGGCGAAAACCCGCACCAGACGGGGGCCTTCTACCGCACAGGCGACATCCGCCCCGGCGTCGCCCACGCCCGCCAGCTGCAGGGCAAGGAACTGGGCTACAACAACATCGCCGACGCCGACGCGGCCTATGAGCTGGTCGCCGAGTTCGACGGTCCCGCCTGCGTCATCGTCAAACATGCCAACCCCTGCGGCGTCGCCGTCGGGAGTGACCTGTCGGCCGCCTACGCCCGCGCCCTGGAATGCGACGCCGTCTCGGCCTTCGGCGGGGTGGTCGCGGTGAACCGGCCGCTGTCGGGTGCCGACGCGAAGCTGATCACCGACATCTTCACCGAGGTCGTCATCGCCCCCGGCGCCGACGAAGAGGCGAAGGCGATCTTCGCCGCCAAGAAGAACCTGCGCCTGCTGCTGACCGACGGCCTGCCCGATCCGCTGGCGGCCGGCGAGGTGTTCCGTTCAGTGGCCGGCGGCTTCCTGGTCCAGTCGCGCGACCGCAGCCGTATCGCGCCCGCGGACCTGAAGATCGTCACCCGCCGCCAACCCACGCCGCAGGAGATCGAGGACATGCTGTTCGCGTTCACCGTGGCCAAGCATGTGAAATCCAACGCCATCGTCTATGCGAAGGACGGCCAGACCGCCGGCATCGGCGCCGGCCAGATGAACCGTCGCGACAGCGCCCGCATCGCCGCCATCCGCGCCCGCGAGGCGGGGGAGGCCAAGGGCCTGGCCCATTCGCTGGCGCAAGGTTCAGCCTGTGCGTCGGAAGCCTTCTTCCCCTTCGCCGACGGCCTGCTGGAGGCGGTGGCGGCCGGAGCCACGGCGGTGATCCAGCCCGGCGGCTCGATCCGCGACGACGAGGTCATCGCCGCCGCCGACGAGGCCGGAGTGACCATGGCCTTTACGGGCGTGCGGGTCTTCCGGCACTGAGGCGGAGAGTGGCCACCAGCCACTAATCACTTCGACGCACCGGTCGCTCCGGCTATGGTCACGCTCATGCAAACCCTCTCCCAGCGCTGGTCGATGCTCGAGCCGTACGCGACCGTCGTCGGTCCCGAGGACGACCGGCCGCGCCCGACCGTGATCCTGTTCCATGGCTGCGGCGGTCTGCGCGGGCATCTGCCCCGGTATGCGGCGGCCGCGAGCGCGGCGGGCTGGCGCGCGGTCATCGTGGATTCCTATGCGCCGCGCGGCTGGAGCCGGTTCTTCGCCATGGCCACGGTCTGCACCGGCCTGCTGTTGCACGGCTGGCAGAGGGCCGGCGACGTTCTGGCGGCGCTGCACGGTGTGTCCCAACGGCGTGACGTGGACGCTTCAAAGATCGTGCTCGCCGGCTGGAGCCACGGCGGCTGGGGCATCATGGAGGCGATGAGTTCGCCGCGCGAACGGCGCATGCTGGGCGTCGAGGACCCCGGCGCGGTTTCGCTGGACGGCGTGATCGGCGCGTATCTGGCCTATCCCTATGTCGGCATCGGCGCGATCAACCGGATGCGGCCCTGGCAGCATTGCCCCAGGACCCTGGCCGTGATTTCGCGCACCGACCACCTGACCACCGTCCGCAACGCCGAGCGGGTGCATGACATGGTCCGCCGTTGCGGGGGCGAGGTCGAGACCTGGATCGCCGACGCCAGCCACGCCTTCGACGAACCCATGGCGGCGGGGCCGATGCGCTATCACCCGGAACTGGCCGCAGAGGCGGTGCGGCGCTTCGCGGCCCTGCTGGGCGATGTCGCGGTGGCCCCGCCCGTCCTTGAGCCCGGAGTCTAGCGCGGCTCGACCGTGACCCCGGCCCGGATGGAATTGGCGATGTAGCAGGCCTCGTGCGCGCGGTGGTGCAGCGCCTCCAGCGTCGCGGCATCCGGTCGGCTCTCGCCGGCAAAGACGACGGCGGGCCTCAGCACCACCTCGGTGATGGATATCTTCCCGCGCTCGTCCCTGCCCATCCGGCCGACGGCGTCGTCACGATAGTCGTCGACCACGAACCCCGCCTTGCCGGCATAGGCGAGGAAAAACAGCATGTGGCAGCTCGAAACCGCCGCCACCAGAGCCTCTTCCGGATCCACCGCCGCGGGGTCGGACATGGGCTCGGCCACACTGGACGGGGCCGAGGAGCCGCGCACCACCGCCCCGCCATCGAAGCGCCAGTCGTGGGCGCGGGAATAGAGATTGTCGCTGAAGGCCTGGTCGCCCCGGCACCATTCCACGGTCGCGACATGTTCACTCATCGGGGCGCTCCGCCATGCTGATGACCGAACCGTGTAGCGCGGCGGACGCAACGACCCAAGCCCACGCCTTGCTCCCGCCGCCGACCCGCCTTATCCCGCTGACATGGCCGCGCCCCTGATCTGCCCTTCCATCCTCGCCAGCGACTTCGCCCGTCTGGGCGAGGAGGTCGCCGCCCTCGAGGCGGCGGGTGCCGACTGGATCCATGTTGACGTCATGGACGGCCATTTCGTGCCCAACATCACCCTCGGCCCCGATGTGGTGAAGGCCCTGCGGCCGCACACAAAGCTGCCGTTCGACGTCCATCTGATGGTCGCACCGGTCGATCCCTGGCTGGAGGCCTATCGCGAGGCGGGTGCCGACATCCTGACGGTCCATCCGGAAAGCGGACCCCACCTGCACCGCACCCTGGGCCGTATCCGCCAGCTGGGCGCGAAGGCCGGGGTGGTGCTGAACCCGGGGACGCCGCTGGCAGTGATCGAGGACGTCATCGAGCTGGTCGATCTGGTGCTGCTGATGTCGGTCAATCCGGGCTTCGGCGGCCAGTCCTTCATCGACAGCACCCTGCGCAAGATCAGCAGGACCCGCGCCCTGCTCGACGCCGCCGGGTCGAAGGCGCATCTGCAGGTCGACGGCGGGGTCACCGCCGCCAACGCCGGGGCCTGCGTCGCCGCCGGGGCCGATGCCCTGGTTGCCGGGACCGCCGTGTTCCGGGGCGGCCCCCCGGCCTATGCCGCCAATATCCAGGCGTTGAAGGCCGCGTGAGCCCGCTCAACCCCTTCGCCCGTCCTGAAGCCGACAGTCCCGCCAGCGGAGACATCCCTGGCCTGCGCGGGGCCCCGATGCGGACCCCGGTCCGGGTCACCGGGGCGACGACCGGACCCGGCCTCTGGCCTGCGGTCATCGGCCGGCTGCTGACCCGTCAGCTGTGGATCGAGCTTTACGGCCTGCCCGGCTACAGCCTGACCCTGAAGGGTCGCCCGGCCCAGGGCTTTGCCGCCACACCGCGCGATTTCCGGCCGGTCGAGCCGGGCCCCGGAAAGGCCGTGCTGGGCGGAAAATTCGTCCTCGCCGGCTCCAGCCTCGAGGCCATCGAGCCCGAGGACCCGTGGAACCGGCCCAGCCCCAGCCGCGCCTTCGCGGTGGACCTGCACGGTTTCGCCTGGCTGCCGTCACTGATGCTTCAGGGCGAGCGCGGCGGACGCGAGGCGGTGCGCCTGACCCTGACATGGGCGACGGCCTTCGCGCGCTGGTCCCCCTTCGCCTGGGGGCCGGAGATTCTGACCCGACGCACGCTCAACCTGGCCTGCGCCGCCCGGCGTATGGGACAGGTCGCCACCGAGGCGGAACGGCTGAGACTGGCTGACATTCTCGGCCGCCAGGGCCGCCAGCTTCTGCGGCCGCCCGGCGGTCTGGCCGGCAAGGCCGAGCGCCTGACCGCCGTTGCCGTCGCCGGCTGCGCCCTGGCCGGCCCCCCCGGCGCCGCCTTGCGCCGTTCAGCCCTGCACGGTCTGGGCGGAGCCCTGGACCGCACCGTCGGTGCCGATGGCGGCCACGCCAGCCGCAGCCCCGAAGCCGGCCTCGAGCTGTTGCTCGACCTGCTGACGCTGGACGATGCCCTGTCGCAGATTTCGGAGGCGACACCCGACGCCGTGCGGTCCGCGATCCAGCGCCTGACCGCGGCGCTCCGGCTGCAGACCCTGCCCGACGGCCGGCTGATCACCATGCAGGGCGGCGGTCCCTCGACCCCGGCGCGGGTCGCAGCCGGCCGCGCCCATGACGAGGGCTCCGGCGAGGCTCCCGGTGGAACCGTGGCCGGCATCGCCCGCATCCGCAGCCCCCTGCTGACCATCGCCGCCGATGTCGCGCCGCCCGCGCGCGGAGCCTGGTCCAGCGCCGCCTGCGCCCAGCCGATGGCGCTGGAGATCGTCTGCGGCAAGGACCGGCTGGTGACCGGTTGTGGCTGGACGCCGCGCATGCCCGACCGGCAGGGCCTGAGGCTTGCACCCGGCCATTCCACCCTGACCCTCGGCGACACCTCGACCGGCGAACCTCTCGGCGGCTGGCGCGGTGAGCTGCTGGACCACCGGCTGGTCGGCCGGCCCCTGCACGTCATCGTCGACCAGCGTGACGGCGAAGGCGCCGTCTGGCTCGAGGTCGAGCACGACGGCTGGGTCCACGACCATGGCCTGCTGCACCAGCGGCGCCTGTATCTCGACCAGCGCCTCGACGAACTGCGCGCCGAGGAGCGGCTGCACCCTGCCCCCGGCCAGAGGGATGTGGTCCGCGCCATCGCCGCCCCCTACGCCGTCCGCTTCCAGCTGGAGCCGGGCGTCCAGGCCTCCCTCGCCCGCGACCGGCGCTCGATCCTGCTGCGTGGCCATTCGGGCCGGGGCTGGTGGTTCCGGACCGACGGACCGGACGTGGCCATCGAGCCCTCGGTCCATATCGACGAGGGCCTGACCCGTCGGTCGCTGCAGATCGTCGTGCGCGGCTCGGCCCGCACAGACTCCGAAACCAAGATCCGCTGGAAGCTGAGCCCCGCAGGCGCCGGCGCGGATCCCTCCTGACCCCCTTGAGGCGAAAGGTCGCCACGACCATCTGTGGCTTGCAGCCTTTCGCCTTTCCGACCACAGGACCGATCGATGAGCCTCGCCGACCCCACCACGCTTCCGGATGACCTGATCAAGGACGGCTCCGACGCCGGCTTCATGGCCGATGTCATCGAGCAGTCGAAGACCCAGCCGGTGCTGGTCGATTTCTGGGCCACCTGGTGCGGACCGTGCCGGACCCTGACCCCGATGATCGAAAAAGCCGTGCGCGCCGCCGGCGGGGCGGTGAAACTGGTCAAGATCGACGTCGACAAGAACCCGGCCTATGCGGGCCAGTTGCGGGTCCAGTCGATCCCCACCGTCTACGCCTTCGTCAATGGCCAGCCGGTCGACGGCTTCCAGGGTGCGGTGCCGGACAGCCAGCTCAAGGCCTTCATCGACAAGCTGACGGGCGGCGAGAGTGCCAATTCCGATATCGAACAGCTGCTGTCCCTGGGTGAGGAGTCCCTGTCGCTGAACGATCTCGGCGGCGCGGCCCAGGCCTTCGCCCAGCTGCTGACGCTCGAGCCGGCCAACGAAAAGGCCATTGCCGGCATGGCCCGCGTCTATCTGGCCGACGGCGACACGGATCAGGCCCGTCAGACCATCGCCATGGCGTCGCCGGACTCCCGCGAGCCGACCGTCCAGAGCGTCCGCGCCCAGCTGGCGCTGGCCTCCGCCGCCCCGGCCGGCCCCGCCACCGAACTGGAGGCGAGGGTCGCGGCCGATCCCGCCGATCACCAGGCGCGCTACGACCTGTCGCTGGCCCAGGCGTCGGCGGGCGACCTCAAGGGCGCGGTCGACAGCCTGCTGGCCATCGTCGCCGCCGACCGTGAGTGGAACGACCAGGCGGCCCGGAAACAGCTGCTGGTCGTCTTCGACGCCGCCGGCGGGGCCTCGGATATCGCACGGGACGGACGTCGCCGCCTGTCCTCCATCCTGTTCGCCTAGGAGGGCCGGGTGGCTCAGGGATACGTCAAGATCGCCGATCTGCCGCAGGTGATTCCGGTGTTTCCTCTGCCGGGGGCCATCCTGCTGCCGCGCGGCCAGCTGCCCCTGAACGTCTTCGAGCCGCGCTATCTCAACATGATCGACGACGCCATGGCCGGCGACCGGATCATCGGCATGCTTCAACCCCTCGCCGGGGAGCCGAGCCTGCCCAAACTGTCGTCGATCGGTTGCGCCGGACGGATCACCAGTTTCGCCGAGACCTCGGACGGCCGCTATCTGATCACCCTGACCGGCTGCGCGCGTTTCCGTCTGGCCCGGGAACTGCCGGCCCAGACGCCCTATCGACAGATCCGCGCCGATTTCGTCCCCTTCGAGGACGACCTCAACGTCCCGCCGGTGGATGACGTGGGTCTCGACCGCGACGGCCTGCTGGACGCCCTGCGCGCCTATCTGGAGATGCGCGGGCTCGACATCGACTGGGACACCGCCGAGACCGCCCCGCCCGAAGCCCTGATCAACAGCCTGTCGATGGCCCTGCCCTTCGACCCGCCCGAAAAGCAGGCGCTCCTGGAAGCCGTCAGCCTGACCGACCGCTCCAGCGTACTGACCGCCCTGCTGACCATCGACGCCGCCACCGATGGCGAGGGTGCCGCGCCATCGATGCAGTGAAGGGACGGCGTAGGTCTTAGGTCGCAGGAATCAGGGAGGAGAGCACCTTCCAGGCCAAGCCTAAGCCCTAACCCCTGTTCCCTGATCCCTCCTCCCTGTACCTTCCCCCCATGTCCGACACCTTCCACACCCCCGCCTCGGTCGATCCCCGCCTGCTGGAGGTGCTGGTCTGCCCGGTCACGCGCGGCAAGCTGACCTATGACCGCGCGCGCCAGGAACTGGTCTCGAAGGGTGCCAGACTAGCCTATCCGATCCGCGACGGCGTGCCGATCATGCTGCCGGAAGAGGCGCGGACTCTGGACTGAGTGGCTGGCGGCTAGGGTCGAGACTCAATAACCCGATAACATCCGTCATCCTCGGGCCTGTCCCGAGGATGACGGAGTCAAAATGCCATATAAGCCAATGGCATACCCAGAAATCGCGCCGAGCCGCAAACGAGTACGGACCCTAGCCACCCGCCAATCAAACCACCTCACCCCTGAGCAGCCGCGGCAAATCCCCGGTCGCGCCGCCGGCTTCCTGCATGAAGGCGCGGCGCAGGGGCCCGATGCGGTTGACCGCGGCGATGCCGAGATCCCGGGCCAGCCGCACCGGCGCAAGGTCGTTCGAGAACAACCGCACGAAGGCGTCGAAACCCGCCGCCAGCACGGCATTGTCGAACCGCCGCCAGCGGGCGTAGCGGTCCAGCACCGTCTCCGAGCCGATATCCTCACCGAGCCGCATCGCCTCGATCAGCACCTCGGCCAGGGCGGCGGCGTCCTTCAGCCCCATGTTCAGCCCCTGTCCGGCCACCGGGTGCACGGCGTGGGCAGCGTCGCCGATCAGGGCGGCGCGCGGTCCGGTCAGGGCCTCGGCCAGTTGCAGCGACAGCGGATAGACGAAGCGCGGGCCCACCACCGTCACATCCTCGAGAAAGTCGCCGAAGCGCCGCATCAGATGCGACTGGAAGGCCGCGTCTGACGCGGTTCTCAGGGCCTCGGCGCGGCGCGTCGTCTCGGTCCAGACCAGGCTGGCGCGCTGTTCGGTCAGCGGCAGGATGGCGAACGGGCCCGCCGGCAGGAAATGTTCATGGGCGACATGGCCATGGTCCCGGCCGAGGGACACCGTCGCGACGACCCCGCTCTGGCCGTAACTCCAGCCGACCGTGTCAATCCCGGCCGCCTGTCTCACCCGTGAGCCACGCCCCTCGGCCCCGACCACCACCGGTGCCTGCAGTCGCGATCCGTCGGCAAGGGTCACGGTCGACAGGCCCGGACCGGCCTCGACCGAGGCGACGGAGGCCGGAGCCCGAACCTCGATACCGGCCGACAGGACCGCCTCGCTCAGGGCCGCCCGGATACGCCGGTTCTCGACCATATAGCCCAGCGGCTCGCCGTCGGTGCGGTCGCCGATCTCGTCGGCGTCGAAGCGCAGGAAGGCCGAGCCCGCGGGCCGCGACGCCGCACCCGGCCGCCGTCCGTCGGTCACCAGGATCCGGTCCATCCGGCAGGCATGCGGCCGCAGGCCCGCGCCCACGCCGAGGGCGTCCAGCATCCGGAAGGTCGAGAAGGCAATCGCCGTCGACCGCCCGTCGAAGGTCGGCTCCAGCTGCCGGGAAAACGGCTGCGGATCGACCAGAACCACCTTCAGCCCGCCCTGCGCCGCGGCCAGGGCAAAGGTCGCGCCGGCCATGCCGGCCCCGGCGATGATGACGTCGTGTCGTTCGGTCGTGCTCATGGGCCGGTTGTCGCGCCGGATGGGGGTCGCGTCCAGTGCCGCGAGGTCGCGGTTTCAGGCCGCTGGTAAACAGCCTCTTAACCCTGCCCGGGTGACAACAACGGGTCTGTCCCGCCCGTCCGGAGTTCCCTGCCGCATGTCCGCCGCCCTCGCCATCGGCCAGCGCGCCTGGTCCGGCGCCCGCATCCTCTGGGGCGCGCCCATCGCGATCAAGTTTCGCGGCGTGCTCCAGGCCCTGCTGGCGGCCCTGCTGCTGGTCGCCCTGGTTTCGTGGAATCCGGCCGATCCCAGCCTCAATGCGGCTTCGGGGCTGGCCCCGACCAACTGGCTGGGCCTGAACGGGGCCCTGTTCGCCGACCTGTTCATGCAGTCGCTGGGGCTGGCGGCCTTCCCCGCCGCGCTTTTGCTGTTCGCCTTTGGTCTGGCCTCGGCCATCGGTGACGTGATCCAGCAGCGGCTCAAGCCCACCGCGCTGAAGGCCCTGTCCGCGGCCGGCGGCGTCCTGGCCCTGTCCGCCGCCCTTTCGGCCCTCGCCGCGCCCGCCGCCTGGCCACTGGCCGCCGGGCTGGGCGGGCTCTGGGGCGACGCCATCGTCGGTCTCATCCGCATGGCCTGTTCGGCGCTGCGTCTGCCCGGTGCACCGGTCTTCGCCGGCGTCCTGTTCCTGCCCTCGGGCCTGTGGGCCGTCGGCTATGCGATCGGGCTGAGAACCTCCGATCTCGCCGACGCCCTGCATTGGGCCGGCAACCGCCGGGGCCCCACCGCCCCGCCCGCCAGGGCCCGGCGCGCCGCCGTCAAGGCCCCGCCCCGCCCCCGGCCCGCGCCCGAGCCCGAGCCCGAGGACTATGCACCGCTCAGCCTCGACGACCGCGAGGCCCCGCCCCGGGAGGCTCCGGTGCCCGCCCGTGACGCGCCCGAGCCCAGGGTCGCCGCCGCCAAGGCCCCCAGGGCCTCGAAGCGCGAGCTCGACGACAGCCAGGCCGCCTTCGATTTCGTCCGGCCCGACACCGGCTTCGCCCTGCCGCCGCTATCGATGCTGACCAAGCCGGCCAAGCGCGTCGCCTCGGTCGACGAGGAGGCGCTGAAGCAGAACGCCAAGATGCTGGAGGGCGTGCTGCAGGAATTCGGCGTGCGCGGGATCATCGACCAGATCCGCCCCGGCCCCGTCGTCACCCTGTACGAACTGGTCCCCGCGCCGGGGGTCAAACATGGCCGTGTGGTCGCCCTGTCCGATGACATCGCCCGTTCGATGTCGGCCCGGGCCTGTCGGATCTCCGTCGTGCCCGGCCGCAACGCCATCGGCATCGAACTGCCCAACGCCCGGCGCGAGACCGTCTATCTGCGCGATCTGCTGGCCTCGACCGAATACGACAAGCCCGCCCACCTGCTGCCCCTGGCCCTGGGCGAGACCATCGGCGGCGAGCCCTATGTCGCCGACCTGGCGCGCATGCCCCACCTGCTGATCGCCGGCACCACCGGCTCGGGCAAGTCGGTCGGGGTCAACGCCATGATCCTGTCGATCCTGTACCGGATGACGCCCGCCGAGTGCCGTTTCATCATGATCGACCCCAAGATGCTGGAGCTGTCGGTCTATGACGGCATCCCGCACCTGCTGGCCCCGGTCGTCACCGATCCCAAGAAGGCCGTCGTCGCGCTGAAATGGACCGTGCGCGAGATGGAGGACCGCTATCGCCGCATGTCCAAGCTCGGCGTGCGCAATATCGCCAGCTACAATGAGCGCGCCCGCGAGGCCGTGGCCAAGGGCGAGCATTTCGAACGCACCGTCCAGACCGGTTTCGACGACCAGGGCCGCCCGGTCTATGAATCCGAAAAGATCCGCCCCGAACCCCTGCCCTTCCTCGTCGTCGTCATGGACGAGATGGCCGATCTGATGCTGGTCGCCGGCAAGGACGTCGAGGGCGCGGTGCAGCGCCTGGCCCAGATGGCCCGCGCCGCCGGCATCCACCTGATCATGGCCACGCAGCGCCCGTCAGTCGACGTCATCACCGGCACCATCAAGGCCAATTTCCCGACCCGGATCAGCTTCCAGGTCACCTCCAAGATCGACAGCCGCACCATCCTGGGCGAACAGGGCGGCGAGCAGCTGCTGGGCCAGGGCGACATGCTCTACATGGCCGGCGGCGGCCGCATCACCCGCCTGCACGGCCCGTTCGTGACCGACCAGGAGGTCGACGAGGTGTGCAAACACCTGCGTGGCCAGGCCGAGCCCGACTATCTGGACCTGATCACCGACGATCCGGACGGCGACGGCGATGCGGCCTTCGACGACGAGGGCGGCGGCGGGTCCGGCGATGACCTCTACGACCGGGCGGTGGCCGTGGTCACCCGGGACCGCAAGGCCTCGACCAGCTACATCCAGCGCCGGCTGCAGATCGGCTACAACCGCGCCGCCTCCCTGATCGAGCGGATGGAACAGGAAGGCGTCGTCAGCCAGGCCAATCACGCGGGCAAGCGCGATATCCTGGCCGGGCCACCGCCGATGGGCTGAGGGCTGGCAGCCCGCGCTCCCTCCCGTGCATCCCCGCGAAGGCGGGGACCCAGGTTTGAGCGGCGGCAAGCTGTTTGAACGAACCATTGATCAGGCTGACACTGGCGGCGAGGCCAAAGCCTGGGTCCCCGCCTTCGCGGGGATGCGCGGGATAAAAAACTGGAACCACCACGTATGAACAGGGCTTCATCGCAGCGCCCGAATATGGTCAGGCTGGGGTCATGCCCGCGCCTTTCGCAGTCCGTACGACGGCATGATCAACAACCATCCCGATCCCGGATCGAGCCCGGGATGACGGAGGAGAAGACCCCATGACCGTCTCACGCCCCCATCCTTCGCGAAGGGCCTTCGCTTTCGGTTCCGCCGCCCTCGCCGCCGTCGCGGCGATGCCCGCCGCCGCCCAGACCGGCCTCTCGGCCGACGACCGCGCCGTCCTGGCCCAGGCCCAGACCTATCTGCAGGGCCTGGCCTCGGCCCAGGGCAATTTCGTCGAGACCACGGGGGCCCAGCGCCGCGAGGGCCGCTTCTGGCTCCAGCGCCCCGGCAAGATGCGGTTCGAATACACAAACCCGGCCGGCCTGCTGGTCGTGTCGGACGGGAATAACGTCAAACGCTACGATCCGCGGCTCAACGTCTTCCGTCAGGTGCCGCTGCGGCTGACGCCCCTGTCGGTCTTCCTGGCCCGCAACGTCCGCCTCGACCAGGGCGTGCAGATCTCGCGCGTGACCCGGATGGACTCGGGGGCCTTCGCCATCACAGCCCGTGATGACCGGCGTCCGAACGACGGGTCGGTGATCCTGTCCTTCGCCGGCAATCCGGTGCGCCTGCACGAATGGACCATCACCGATGCGCAGGGCTCACGCACCCGCACCCAGCTGACCTCGCTCGAGCCCGCGCCGGGTCTCGCCGCCAGCCTGTTCCAGCTCAGCGACCCGACCCGCCGACCGCGCCGGAACTGACGCCCGTCCCGGGCGAGTCCCTGTTTGACATTTTTCAGGATGAGTGGCAGATTGGCCACAGGTTGGCCGGTGTCGACCTGACCGCAAGGATTTCATCCCCTTCCCGGCGGCGAGAAACAAACCTTCCAGCGCCCGGTCCCCCGACCGGGCGCTTTTTTGTCCGGCATTCTTCCCGGGCCTCAGTCAGGAGGCTCCGTCTCCTGGACCCGACGTGGCCCGGGGTTTCGCGTAGCGGCCGGGGTTCGCGCCCGCTAGAGACCTCCGATGCTTCGTATCGCCACCTGGAACATCAACTCCGTCCGCCTGCGCATCGACCAGGTCGCGCGCTTCGTCTCCGAAAGCGGGACCGATGTCCTGTGTCTGCAGGAGATCAAATGCCTCGAGGACCAGTTCCCGCGCAGTGCCTTCGAGGCCATGGGCCTGCCGCATCTGAAGATCGGCGGCCAGAAGGGCTGGCACGGCGTCGCCATCGCCAGCCGCAAGCCGATCACGGAAGCGCCGGTCCTCGATGTCTGCCGTGAGAAGCACGCCCGCTGCGTCGGGGTCATGGTCGACGGCGTCGAGGTGCAGAATTTCTACATTCCGGCGGGCGGCGACGTCGCGGACCGGACGCTCAACCCGAAATTCGATCACAAGATGGATTTCTACGAGCGGCTGACCGCCGAAATGGCCGGGCGCGACAGACAGCGGCCGCTGGTGCTGGCCGGAGACTTCAACATCGCGCCGGGCGAGAACGACGTCTGGAACCACCGCCATATGTCGAAGATCGTCAGCCACACCCCGCTGGAGGTCGAGACCCTGCGACGACTACAGGCCGCCGGCGGTTTCGCTGATGTGGTGCGCGACCAGATCCCGGAACCGCAGAAACTGGCCAGCTGGTGGAGCTATCGCGCTGCCGATTTCCGCAAGTCGAACCGCGGCCTGCGGCTGGACCACCTGTGGACCTCGCCCGGCCTGACCCCGGCGGTGAAGGCCGACAGCGCCCGCATCCACGACACGGTCCGCGAATGGACCCAGCCCAGCGACCACGCGCCGGTGACGGTGGATCTGGACGTTTAGGCTACGGCTGCAGCCGGTACCCGCCCGCGTCCGTCAGCAGCAGCCGCGTCTGGCCCGGTTCGGGCTCGATCTTCTGGCGCAGGCGGTAGATGTGGGTTTCCAGGGTGTGGGTGGTGACGCCGGCGTTGTAACCCCAGACCTCGGTCAGCAGCTCCTCGCGCGACACGGCCTTGGCCCCGGCGCGATAGAGGTATTTCAGGATGCTGGTTTCCTTCTCGGTCAGCCGCACCTTGCGACCCTTGTCGTCGATCAGCACCTTGGCGGCGGGCCGGAACTCATAGGGGCCGATCCGGAAGACGGCGTCCTCGGACTGTTCGTGACTGCGCAGATGGGCACGGATGCGGGCCAGCAGGACGGCGAAGCGGAAGGGTTTGGTGACATAGTCATTGGCCCCCGACTCCAGCCCCAGAACGGTGTCGGAATCCGAGGACTGGCCGGTCAGCATGATGATCGGGGTCGAGACGCCGTCCTTGCGCAACAACCGGCAGGCCTCGCGGCCGTCCATGTCGGGCAGGTCGACGTCCAGCAGGATCAGGTCGGCCCGGACCTCGCGGCCCATGCGGACGCCCTCGGTCGCGGTCGCAGCCTGCACCGGCCGGAAAGCCTCATGCAGGGCCAGCTGTTCGGCCAGCGCCTCGCGCAGGTCGTCGTCGTCGTCGATGATGAGGATGGTCTTGGGCGTGGGCATGACTACCAGAATGGCGAGCGTTGCCCGTTCCGCCAAGGGCCGGAACCCGGGCGAAGCGGTTTTCAGTCCATAGAGGGGGTTTGGAGGGTGTTTCGTTCCCCGAACAACGCCGATCCGACGCGAACATGGGTCGCGCCGGCGCGGATCGCGGTCTCATAATCGCCGCTCATCCCCATCGACAGCACCGCGAGTCCGTTGCGGCGGGCGATCCGGCGCAGCAGATCGAAGTGGCCCTCCGGGGCCTCGTCTGCCGGCGGAATGCACATCAGCCCCTCGACCGTCAGGCCCAGCGACCGGGCCTGGACGATCAGGGCGTCGGCCTCGTCGGGCAGAACACCGGCCTTCTGCGGTTCGGCCCCGGTGTTGACCTGGACCAGCACCCGCAACGCCCGGCCGGCCCGGCCGGCGGCCGTTGCCAGCGCCACGGCCAGCCGGGGCCGGTCCAGCGTCTCGATGACGTCGAACAGGGCGACGGCATCGGCGGCCTTGTTGGTCTGCAGTGCCCCGATCAGGCGCAGTTCCAGATCCGGGAGCGCGGCCCGGCGATCCGTCCAGCGGGCCTGCGCTTCCTGCACGCGGTTCTCGCCGAAGACCCGCTGCCCGGCCGCGAGGATGGCGTCGATCGCTTCCGGCGGCTGGGTCTTGGTCACGGCGGTCAGAATCACGTCCTGCGGCCCGCGTCCGGCCGCCAGACAGGCGTCCGCCATTCGCCGGCGGATGCCTCCAAGGCGGCCGGCGACGCTGGACGCGTCGTCTTGATCGGGGGATGAGGAGGCCATGAACCGCTCGGACGCCGAAATCCTGTGGGAAGTCGCCCGTGTCCTCGCACGCGACGCCGCCAAAGTCAGCCGGCCACCGGGGAGCCGGGACCTTCCGCCGCTGTTGTTCTTCACCGATCCCGACCGGACCCCGCGCCCATGGGAGACGGCGGCGCGCCTGCCCGCGGGCGCGGCCGTGGTGTTCCGCCATTTCGGCAGGACCGGAGCCCACGACACGGCCCGGCGGCTGCGCGACGCCAGCGGGGATCGGGGCGTGCTGCTGCTGATCGGCCTGGATGCGGACCTGGCCGCGGCCGTGGGTGCCGACGGCGTCCACCTGCCCGAACGGGCGCTGGATCAGGCCTCGTCGCTGTCAGAGGCCCATCCGGACTGGCTGATCACCGGCACGGCGCACGCCGGCCCGGCACGGCAGCGCGCCGGCCTCGATGCCCGGGTGCTGTCGCCCGTGTTCGCGGCGGGCGGGCGCTCGGCCGCGACGACGCCCCTGGGTGTACCGGGTTTCCGCGCGGCGACGGTATCCGTATCCGCGCCCGCCTACGCCCTGGGAGGGATCGACGCGCAGAATGCCCGGAGCCTCATCGGCTCGGGCGCGTGCGGACTGGCGGGGGTGTCGTCGATACAGGCCGCTTTCGGCCCCTGAGCGGCGTCAGAAGCGGAAGATCGATTCCAGCCGGAAGCGCGGAGCCGACCGGCGCTCGGCCTGCGGTCCGCGAGCGGGATCGGTGTCCGTTTCGGCCAGGCCGGCGGCGGCCCCGACGCGCAGGCGCGGGTTGATCCGGTAATAGGCCCCGGCCTCGACGTCGCCGACATTGCTGTCGCGGGTTTCAGGCTGGCTCATGTTCAGGTCGAGACCCCAGCGGCCGCGCTCGGTGAACCGCAGTCGCGACGGCCCGGCGATCGCGCGGGCAGACTGGGCTTCGCTCAGGGTCACGGCGGGCGCACGGGTGCGGACAGCGGTCTGGGCCGACGCGACGTCGGCCACAGCCAGGAGCGTGAGCCCCGCAGCCAGCCCAGCGATGACGGCGCTGTTCGTGCGCATGTCCTGCCCTTTTCGTCGCCACGGGGATCCCGTCGCGATCTCTCGTCTGCCACTAGACACCGGTTGTCGGCGCGGTCAACGAAACGGTGCCGTCCGGTCCGGGTTCCCGTCGACTCCGGAGACTCCTGTGGCGCGAGCGTCACGGCTGCGTAGCTCGCGCACGGCGCGAACAGGCCTTGCCAGACACAATCCTTGGAGGGCAGACGCGTCTTCGCCTTGTCATCGCCCCTTTTCGCCGTGTTATAGAGCCTCGCTGAGGCTTTGACCCACGTTCGGGCGGGCCGGCGCGTGGGTGGAACCGGTCCGCCCCACGTCTCGATCGAATGGAGTTTCTCGATGGTGCTGGTTCGCGGCGCGACGTTCGCCCTCATCGCCTCGGGCTTGCTGCTGGGCGCCTGCTCGGCCGAGCGCCCCTTCGGACCGACAGTGGGCGACGTCTTCGGCGGCGGCGGACCGACGCGGGAGTCCGCTTCCAGGCCCGGTATCGGCGTCAATGCCTTCCTGTGGCGCGCCACCCTGGACACCATGGCCTTCATGCCCCTGGCCAATGCCGATCCCTGGGGCGGCGTCGTCAACTACGACTGGTACAGTGATCCCGCGACGCCGAACGAGCGCTTCAAGGCCACCGTCTTCATCCTCGACACCCGTCTGCGCGCCGACGCCCTGAACGTGACGGTGACCAAGGAAGTCCGCGATGCGACCGGCCAGTGGGTCGCGGCGCGCGTGGCCGCCCAGACCGAGACCGATCTGGAAAACGCCATCCTCACCAAGGCGCGGCAGCTCAACCTCCAGAACGCCGGCTAACCTACCCCGCCAACACCGCCTCCTTCTGGCCCCGCCTTCAGGAGCGACCCTGAAGGATTACCGTGGCCCGATACGAGCCCAAGACCGCCGAACCCCGCCAGCAGGCCCGCTGGGCCGAGGCTGACGCCTTCCGTACCCCCACCGAGGGTACAGGACGGCCGAAATACTATGTGCTGGAGATGTTCCCCTATCCGTCGGGGGCCATCCACATGGGTCACGCCCGCAACTACGTCATGGGCGATGTGGTGGCCCGCTCGAAGCGCGCCCAGGGGTTCGACGTCCTGCACCCCATGGGCTGGGACGCCTTCGGCCTTCCGGCCGAGAACGCCGCCATCGAGCGCGGTATCCACCCGGGTGACTGGACCTGGTCCAACATCGCCGCCATGCGCGACCAGCTGAAGCTTCTGGGTCTGTCGCTGGACTGGAGCCGCGAGTTCGCCACCTGCGACCCGGCCTATTACGGCAAACAGCAGGCCTGGTTCCTCGAACTGTTCAAGCGCGGCCTCGTCTATCGCAAGGACTCGGTGGTCAACTGGGACCCGGTCGACAACACCGTCCTGGCCAATGAACAGGTCGTCGACGGCCGCGGCTGGCGTTCCGGCGCGGTGGTCGAGAAGCGCAAGCTGAACCAGTGGTTCCTGCGCATCACCGACTATGCCGACGACCTGATCGAGGGGCTGAAGGAGCTGGAAGGCCGCTGGCCCGACAAGGTCCGCCTGATGCAGGAGAACTGGATCGGCCGGTCCAAGGGCCTGCAGATGACGTGGAAATGGGCCGGCGACGCGCCCGCCGCCGCGCCGGACGGGCTGGAGATCTACACCACCCGCCCCGACACCCTGTTCGGGGCCAGTTTCATGGGTGTGGCCCCCGACCATCCCGTCGCCCGCGCCCTCGCCGAGGCGAACCCGGCGGCCGCCGCCTTCGTCGCCGAATGCCGCAAGGGCGGCTCGACCCAGGCCGAGATCGAGCAGGCCGAGAAGATCGGCTTCGATACGGGGCTGACGGTCGTCCATCCGTTCGACGGCCGCGCGGTCCCGGTCTGGATCGCCAACTTCATCCTCTCGGAATACGGCACCGGTGCGATCTTCGGCTGCCCGGCCCATGACCAGCGCGATCTCGATTTCGCCCGCAAATACGGCCTGCCGGTTATCCCGGTCGTGAGACCTGACGACGCCGAGCCGGATTTCTCCGTCGGAACCGAGGCTTACGTTGGTCCAGGTCGGCTGTTCCAGTCCGACTTCATGGACGGGATGGAGATCGAGCCCGCCAAGGCCGCCGCCATCGCCCGTATCGAAGCCGCCGGCCAGGGCCAGGGCGCGACCATCTATCGCCTGCGGGACTGGGGCGTCAGCCGGCAACGGTACTGGGGATGTCCCATTCCCGTGATCCATTGCGCCGCCTGTGGCCCCGTCGCCGTCCCCGCCGACCAGCTGCCGGTCGAACTGCCCAAGGACGTGACCTTCGACACGCCGGGCAATCCGCTGGACCGCCACCCGACCTGGAAGCACGTCACCTGCCCGACCTGCGCCGGCGCGGCGGTGCGCGAGACCGACACGCTGGATACCTTCGTCGATTCCAGCTGGTATTTCGCCCGTTTCACCGACCCCACGGCGGCCGAGCCGATCAACCGCGCCGCCGCCGACAAATGGCTGCCCGTCGACCAGTATATCGGCGGGGTCGAGCACGCCGTGCTGCACCTGCTGTACGCCCGCTTCATCTCGCGCGCCCTCAGCGACGCCGGGTTGATGTCGGTCCGGGAACCGTTCGCCGGCCTGTTCACCCAGGGCATGGTCGTCCACGAGACCTACCGTCGCGCCGACGGCCTCTGGGTCGAGCCGACCGACGTCGACCTGACCAACGATGCCGGCAAACGCTCGGCCGTGCAGCGCTCGACCGGCGAGACCCTGATCATCGGCGACATCGAGAAGATGTCGAAGTCGAAGAAGAACGTCGTCGCCCCGCAGGAAATCGTCGAGGCGTTCGGCGTCGACGCAGGCCGGCTTTTCGTCCTGTCCGACAGCCCGCCCGAGCGGGATGTGCAATGGACGCCCGGCGGGGTCGAGGGGGCCGGCCGTTTCGTCCAGCGCGTCTGGGCCGAGGTCGACGGTTTTGACCCGAACGCGGTCGGCGACGCCGACGCCGATGCCGCCCTGATCCGCGAGACCCACAAGGCGATCAAGGCCGTGTCGGAAGGCGTCGCCGCCTTCCGCTTCAACTCCGCCATCGCCAAGCTGTACGGCTTCGTCGCCGTGGTGCGCGACTCGCCGCAGGCCGGCGCCACGGCACGGCGCGAGGCCCTGTCAGCCCTGACCCGGCTGATCGCACCCTTCACCCCCCACCTCGCCGAGGAATGCTGGACGCGCCTCGGCGAACAGGGGATGGTGCTGAACGCGCCCTGGCCGGAGTATGATCCGGCCCTGGCGGCCGACGACGAGGTGGTCCTGCCGATCCAGGTGAACGGCAAACGCCGGGGCGAGATTCGCGTCGCGCGCGGCCTGGAACCGGCCGAGGTCGAGGCCCTCGTCATGGCCGACGCCGATGTGCAGGCGCGGCTGGAGGGTCAGACGGTGAGGAAGATCGTGGTGGTCAGGGATCGCATCGTCAATCTGGTGGTCGGATGAGGCGCGCCCTCGCCCTGGCGCTTGTCTCGTGCGTGGGACTGTCCGCCTGTGGCTTTACGCCCCTGTACGGTGACGCCGGCGCAGGATCCTCACTGTCGCGGATCGCGGTGACGACCCAGGACGACCGGCTCGGCTATCGCGTCCGCGAGCAGCTGGAGGACGCCCTGGGCCGCGACGGCTCCCAGGCCCCGCTGTGGCGGCTGCAGACGGTGCTCGAACAATCACGCAAGCCGCTGGGGCGCCGCATCGACGACACGGCCACCCGCTATGAACTGACCGTGCGCGGGGCCTGGACACTGACCCCCACGAGCGGCGGGTCCACGCTGGCGGGCGTCGAGACCGTGACCACGACCTACGCCGCCGCCGACCAGCCCTATGCCGCGATCGCCGCCCAGCAGGACGGCGAGGAGCGCGCCGCCGCCGAACTGGCGCGCCTGATCCGGCTGGACATCCTGCGGGCGCTCTCGGCCCGGCCTTGAGGGTCGCGCGATGATCCTGGCCAAGCGACCCGAGGTCGACCGGTTCCTGTCGTCGCCGGACCGGGGTGTCCGTGCCGCCGTCATCCACGGCAAGGATCGCTCCGGCGTGGCCGAGCGCGCCGCGATCCTGTGCAGGGCGATCACGCCCGACCTGAACGACCCGTTCAACGTCACCGTCCTGACCGACAGCGACATCGACGGCGACGAGGCGCGGCTGGAAGAAGCCCTGACGGCCCTCAGCATGATCGGCGGCCGCCGGCTGGTGCGCGTTCGGCTGGGGTCCGAAAAGGCGTCGATCGACAAGATGCTGGCCGCGGCGCTCAAGGCCCATGCCGAGGGGCTGTACAACCCCGACGCCATGCTGGTGATCGAGGCGGGGGCCCTCGGCCGCGACTCCGCCCTGCGCAAGGCCGCCGAGGCCGCGAAGGAAGCCGTCGGCATCGCCTGCTATGAGGATGAGACCGGCGACATCGCCCGGATGACGCGGGAAGCCCTGGCGGCGGACAAGGTGGGCCTGACCGGCGATGCCCTTGACCGGTTCGTCAGCCGCCTGCCGCGCGAGCGCGGTCTGATGCGGCAGGAGATCGAGCGGCTGGCCCTCTACATCGGCCCCGGCTCGGGCCGGACCATCGATGTCGCGGAACTGGAGCAACACCTGGGGGTCGAGGCCGACGCCTCGCTGCAGGACGCAGCTCTCCAGGCGTTCGGCGGCCGCCCCGCCCCTGCCCAGTCCGGGCTGCGTCGCGCCCTGGCCGAAGGGGAATCCCCTGTCATGGCGGTGAGACAGGCTTCGATCCATCTCGGCAAGCTGCGCCGCATCCAGGTGCTTCAGGCCAACGGCTCCGGGCCCAGGGAGGCCGCCAAGGCGGCGGGCGTCTTCTGGAAACAGGAGGCGGAAATGCTGCGCCAGGCGCGCAGCTGGCGCCTCGAGGACCTCGACAGGGTGCTGGACAGCGTCAACACCGCCGACATGGCGACCAAGACCACGGGCTCACCGGACCAGCTGATCGCCGAGCGTTTGTTGCTGGAAATCTCGGCCCGGGCGCGGCGTCTGGGGCTTTAGCCCCCGCGGACCTAGCCTCGCTTGGACGCCTTGCGGAAGGCCGGTTTGGCCAGGGCAGCGCTGCGCGCCTGCTGGGCCTTCTCCTCCGCCCGCGCCGAGCCGTGCAGTCCACCGTGGGACGGACCGCCCCCGGCCTTCTTGGCGGCAAGCGCCTTCTTCATGGCTTCGGCGGTCGGATTGCTGGGCTTGTCGGTCATGTCCGCAGCCTAGCACAGGTTGCGGTCAGCCCCGCATCAGTCGTCGGCACAGGTCATCCAGCTGTTCCAGCGAGCGATAGGTCAGCACCAGCTCGCCCTTGCCGCCCTTGTCGGCCAGCTGCACCTTCAGCCCGAGGGCGTCAGCCAGATCCTGCTCCAGCGCGGCGATGTCGGCGGCACCCTCACTGTCCCCGGCCGGACGTTTGGCGGAGCGGGCCCGGGGCCCTTCCGCCGCACGCCGCGCCAGCGCCTCGGTCTGGCGCACGCTGAGGCCGTCCATATAGGCCCGGTCGGCCAGGTCGGCGGGATCGGGCGCGGTGATCAGGGCCCGGGCGTGGCCCGCCGACAGCTTGCCCTCGCGCACATAGAACAGCACCCGTTCCGGCAGCTGCAGCAGGCGCAGGGTGTTGGCCACATGGCTTCGGCTCTTGCCGACCACCCCGGCCACCGCGTCCTGCGTCCGGCCGAACCGCTCCATCAGCACGCGGAAGGCCTCGGCCTCCTCCAGCGGATTGAGGTCGCTGCGTTGCACATTCTCGATGATCGCCACCTCGAAGACGGCGACGTCGTCCATCTCCTTGATGATGACCGGAACCTCGGTCAGTCGCGCCGCCTGCGCCGCGCGCCAGCGGCGCTCGCCGGCGATGATCTGCCAGACACCGTCCTCGCCGGGCTGGGATCGCACCAGGATCGGCTGCAGCACCCCCTTGTCGCGGATCGAGGCCGCCAGTTCGTCGAGGTCGTCCTTGTTGAACGTCTTGCGCGGCTGATCCGGATTGGGCTTCAGGCTTTCGATCGGGGCCATGGTCACGCCCGTGGGCGCGGGCGCGCCGTCGACCGGGGCGCTCTCGGCCACCTGTTCTCCCAGAAGGGCGGAAAGGCCCCGCCCGAGGCCGCGCTGACGTTCGCTCAAGAGACTGATTCCGTTCTTCTGTTCATCGTCAGGCGGCCTGGAGCCGGCGTGATTTCTCGCGCGCCACCACCTCGCGGGCCAGGCGGAGATAGGCCTGGCTGCCGGCGCATTTCAGGTCGTAGATCAGGGCCGGCTTGCCGAACGACGGGGCCTCGGCCACCCGCACATTGCGCGGAATGACGGCCTCATAGACCTTGTCGCCGAAATGGCTGCGCACGTCGGCGGCGACCTGGCCCGACAGGGCGCTGCGCCGGTCGTACATGGTCAGGACCAGACCCTGGATCTCCAGCGTCGGGTTGAGGCTCTGCCGCACCATCTCGATGGTCTTCATCAGCTGGGTCAGGCCCTCCAGCGCGAAGAATTCGCACTGCAGCGGCACCAGAACCGCATCCGCCGCGGCCATGGCATTGAGGGTCAGCAGGTTCAGCGAGGGCGGGCAGTCGATCAGCACATAGTCATACCGGGTCTGGCCGTCTGCCCCCTGCGCCACGAGCGCGTCGCGCAGCCGGAACGAGCGGCGATCCGCCTGGCTCAGCTCGATCTCGACACCCGACATATCCGCGTCGGCGGGAATGATGTGCAGGCCGGGGACGGAGGTCTGTACGGCGGACTCGTCGACCGAACGTCCGTCGACGATGACGTCATAGATGGTCACCCGGCGTGTTTCACGTGGAACACCCAGACCCGTGGAGGCATTGCCCTGCGGGTCCATGTCGACGATCAGCACCTTCTCGCCGATCGCGGCCAGGGCGGTGCCGAGGTTGATCGCCGTCGTGGTCTTGCCCACGCCGCCCTTCTGGTTCGAGACAGCGAGGACGCGGGTCTTACCGGTGAGGGACACGTCGAAGGCTCCGGACGGAAACGATACGGCCGCGCGGGTCACTGCGCGAAACGGAGAGGTCACTATCGAACTGCCAGACCTTGCGGGCTTCGATCAACTCAGCCTCGGCCTTTTCCCCCTTGAGAAACAGCCCCTGTGCGCCGCGCTGTAGATAAGGCTGTGCATAGGCCAGCAGTCGCTCCATCGGCGCGAGGGCGCGGGCCGTGACGACATCGACCTTGATCCTCTGCTCCTCGGCCCGGCCGTTGACGACCGTGGCCCGCAGGGACAGGGCCTCCACCACCTCCTGCAGGAAGCGGCATCGTTTGCCGAGGCTGTCGATCAGCCAGACATGGCTGTCGGCGCGATCCTTCAGCAGGATGGCAAGGACGAGGCCGGGGAAGCCGGCACCGGCCCCGAGGTCGGCCCAGGTGTTCGCCTCTGGCCTCATCTCGATCAGCTGGGCGGAATCCCATATGTGGCGGTTCCAGACGTCAGGCAGGCTGTCGGGCCCGACGAGGTTCATCACCGCATTCGTCTCGGTAAGGCGCTCGATGAAGGTCTGGAGGTCGGCCATCTGCGCCGGGCTGGCCTTCATCAGGGCCTGAAATTCGGACGGCGTCATCCCTTGTCTCCTCCCCATGAAATGGGGAGGGGGACCGCGAAGCGGTGGAGGGGCACCCCTCCGTCACGCCGCAAGCGCGGCGCGCCACCTCCCCGTTCGCTCCGCGAACAGGGAGGAGACAGGTGATGCGTCATGCCGCCACCCTCGCCCGCTTCACGTGCGAGAGCAGCGCCGTCAGCGCACCGGGCGTCATACCCTCGATGCGCCCGGCCTGACCGAGCGTGCGCGGCTGGACCAGGGTGAGTTTCTCGCGCGCCTCGTTCGACAGACTGCCGATGGCGGCGTAGTCGAGGTCCACCGGCAGGGCCAGGGCCTCCTCGCGACGCAGAGCCTCGGCGTCCGAGGCCTGACGGTCCAGATAGCCGGCATAGCCGGCGTCGATTTCGACCTGTTCACGCACCTGCCGCGACCATCCGGTGATCTCCGGACGCAGGGCCTCGAACGACGCCAGGGTCACGCCGGGGAAGGCCAGGAGATCCCGGATCGACCGCCTCTGGCCGTCGGCGTTGACGGTGATTCCAAGCGCGCGCGCCTCCTGGGGCGTGAACAGGGTTTCACGTGAAACAGCCGCAGCCTCGGCCAGCTGGGCGGCCTTGGCCCGGAACGCCTCGCATCGACGGGACGAGACGATCCCGGCTTCGATCGCCAGCGGCGTCAACCGTTGATCGGCATTGTCGGCCCGCAGCGTCAATCTGTATTCCGCCCGGCTGGTGAACATCCGGTAGGGCTCGGTCACACCGCGCGTGACCAGATCGTCGATCATGACGCCGATATAGGCCTGGTCGCGGCGGAGGATCACCGGATCCGATCCGGCGGCGGCACGGGCCGCGTTGAGGCCGGCGATCAACCCTTGAGCCCCCGCCTCCTCATAGCCCGTGGTGCCGTTGATCTGGCCGGCCAGATACAGGCCGGGCCGCTTCTTGACCTCCAGCGCCGGGGTCAGTTCGCGCGGGTCGACATAGTCATACTCGATGGCATAGCCGAAGCGGAACACCGCGACCGTCTCCAGTCCGGGGATGGTCCGCAGGAAGGCCGCCTGGGTGGCGTCGGAGACCGAGGTCGAGATCCCGTTGGGATAGACGGTCGGGTCGTCCAGACCCTCGGGCTCGAGGAAGATCTGGTGCGAGGTCTTGTCGGCGAACCGCACCACCTTGTCCTCGATCGAGGGGCAGTAGCGGGGACCGCGGCCGGACAGGTGGCCGCCATAGACGGCGCTGTCACCGAGGTTGTCGGCAATGATCCGGTGCGTGGCCTCGGTCGTATGGGTGACGCCGCAGGCGATCTGGGGGACATCGATCCGGTCGGTCAGGAAGCTGAACGGCACGGGTTCGGCATCGGCCGCCTGCATCTCCAGCCGGTCCCAGGCGATGGTGCGGCCGTCGAGGCGCGCGGGCGTGCCGGTCTTGAGCCGGCCCATCTGCAGGTCTGCACCATAGAGGTCGGCGGCCAGACCGGTCGACGGGGCCTCGCCGTGACGGCCGGCCGGAATGCGCTGGTCACCCTTGTGGATGACCCCGTTGAGAAAGGTCCCCGTGGTCAGGACCACGGCACCGGCGCGGACCTCGGTCCCCTCGCCCGTGACCACGCCGACGACGCGGTTGCCGTCGAGCCTCAGGCTTTCAGCCGTGCCGGCCATCAGGGTCAGGTTGGGGGTCGCCGCCAGTTCGGCCTGCATGGCCTCGCGATACAGACGGCGGTCGATCTGGCTGCGCGGGCCCTGCACCGCCGCGCCCTTGGACCGGTTCAGAAGACGAAACTGGATACCCGAGACATCGCCCAGTCGACCCATGAGGCCATCCATGGCGTCGATCTCGCGCACCAGATGGCCCTTGCCCAGACCGCCGATGGCCGGGTTGCAGGACATCTCACCGATGGTTTCGAGCTTCTGCGTCAGCAGCACCGTCCGGGCACCGGCCCGCGCCGAGGCCGCCGCGGCCTCGCAGCCGGCGTGTCCGCCGCCGATGACGATGACGTCGAAGGATTTCATGGCCGGGGACATAGGGGAAAAGGGCCCCGAACGCCACCGGCGGGCGGTCGATGTTTCACGTGAAACACCGGATGTCTCCTCTCCGTCGCGTAGCGATGGGGCGGTGGCGGCTCCTACTTGCCGATGCAGAAGGTCGAAAAGACCTCGCCCAGAATATCCTCGACGCCAATGCTACCCGTCACACGGGCCAGCGACTCCGCCGCCCGGCGCAGGTCCTCGCCGGCCATCTCGGGTGCGATGTCCAGCGCCTGACGACCGGCTTCGACGGCGATCAGGGCGTCGGACAGACGGCGGCGGTGCCGTTCCCGGGTCACGGCCGGAAAATCCGCACCGGACAGGTCGCGCGCCAGGCGGGCGGCGATCCAGTCGTGCAAAGCCGACAGCCCTTCCCCCGTGGTCGTGCTGACGGTCAGGAAGGCGCGGCCAGGGGGCGGTTCCACCCCGCCGAGGTCGGCCTTGGTCAGGACCACCAGATCGTCGGGCCGGGCGAATCCGGATGCGTCCCCCTCGGGATCACCCGGGGCCAGAACCCACAGCCGAAGGTCGGCCTGTTCCGCGCGCAGCCGCGCCCGCCGCACGCCCTCGGCCTCGACCGGATCGTCCGACTCCCGCAGTCCGGCGGTGTCCGACAGGGTGACGGCATAGCCGCCGATGATCAGGTCGGCGTCGAGGACGTCGCGGGTGGTGCCGGCGATCGGGGTGACGATGGCCGCCTCTCGCGCGATCAGGGCGTTGAACAGGGAGGACTTGCCGGCGTTGGTCTCGCCGATCAGGACGATGCGATAGCCTTCGCGGACGCGTTCGCCCCGGCGCGCATCCGCCAGCGCGGCCCTCAGGTCGGCGATCAGCCCGTCCAGCACCGGGCCGGCCGTGCGGGCCAGGTTGTCGGGAATCTCCTCGTCCGGAAAGTCGATCTCGGCCTCGACGAGGGCCAACGCCTTGAGCAGGTCCCGTCGGAATCCGGCGTAGGTCTGGCTCAGGGCCCCGTCCAGCTGACCGAGGGCCTGAACGGCCTGGGCCGTGGTCTCGGCGTCGATCAGATCGGCCACGGCCTCGGCCTGGGCCAGATCCATCCGGCCGTTCTCGAAGGCGCGGCGGGTGAACTCACCGGGATCGGCCGGGCGGAGGCCGAGGGCGATCAGGGCCTGGCTCGCGGCCTCGATCACCGCGCGACCGCCGTGGAGATGGAGCTCTGCGCAGTCCTCGCCAGTATAGCTGTTCGGGGCCGGGAAGCTGAGGACCAGCGCCTGATCCAGGGGCCGGCCCGCGTGAACCAGGGTGCGCAGGGACGCGAGGCGCGGCTTCAGACCGCCGGCACCGAGGGCCGTCAGGGTTGCGGGGGTGTCCGGGCCGGACAGGCGCAGAATGGCAATGGCCCCCCGACCCGGAGGCGTGGCGAGGGCGAAGATGGTGTCAGCCACACGTCTCCTCCCTGTTCGCACAGCGAATGGGGAGGTGGCGCGGCGCGGTTTCGCGCCGTGACGGAGGGGGCGACGCCGGCGCTTGGAGCAGGCAACCCCTCCACCGCTTCGCGGTCCCCCTCCCCATCGAAGATGGGGAGGAGACTCTGATCACGGCTTGACCGCCGCTTCCATCAATTTGCGGAACTGGTCCTGGGCCTGCATGCCGAAGCTGGTCCAGGATTTCATCAGCTCGTCGGGCTGCATGGCGCTGAGGTTCTCGTCCATACGGCGCTTCATCTCGGCGACCAGATGATCGTTCAGCGGCTCGACATTGGGCAGGCCGAGGAAGGCGCGCGCCTCGGCCGGTTCACATTCGATCTCGATATTGACCTTCATGCCGCCGCTCCATGTTTCACGTGAAACAGCCGAAGCCGCATCAGGTGTTCATCGACTGGAAGAAGTCCGCATTGTTCTTGGACTGACGCAGCTTGTCGATCAGGAATTCGATCGCGTCCTGCGGGCCCATCGGGTTCAGGATCCGGCGCAGGACATAGGTCTTGGCCAGCTGGTCCTTGGGCGTGGTCAGCTCTTCCTTGCGGGTGCCGGACTTGAGCACATCGATGGCCGGGAAGATGCGCTTGTCGGCGACCTTGCGGTCCAGCACGATTTCCGAGTTCCCCGTGCCCTTGAACTCTTCAAAGATGACCTCGTCCATCCGGCTGCCGGTGTCGATCAGGGCGGTGGCGATGATGGTCAGCGAGCCACCCTGTTCCACGTTACGCGCAGCACCGAAGAAGCGCTTCGGCCGTTGCAGGGCATTGGCGTCGACGCCGCCGGTCAGGACCTTGCCCGACGACGGAACGGTGGCGTTGTAGGCGCGGCCCAGGCGGGTGATGGAGTCGAGCAGGATGACGACGTCCCGCTTGTGCTCGACCAGCCGCTTGGCCTTCTCGATCACCATTTCGGCGACGGCGACGTGGCGGGTGGCCGGTTCGTCGAAGGTCGAGGCGATGACCTCGCCCTTCACGGTGCGCTGCATGTCGGTGACCTCTTCCGGCCGTTCGTCGATCAGCAGGACGATCAGATAGACTTCCGGGTGGTTCTTCTCGATCGACTTGGCGATGTTCTGCAGCATCACCGTCTTGCCGACCCGCGGCGGGGCGACGATCAGGCAGCGCTGGCCCTTGCCCAGCGGGGCAACGATGTCGATGACCCGGCCCGAGCGGTCCTTCAGCGTCGGGTCCTGGATCTCCATATGCAGCCGCTCTTCCGGATAGAGCGGCGTCAGGTTGTCGAACAGAACCTTGGTCTTGACCGTTTCCGGGTCCTCGAAATTGATCGTGTCGACCTTGAGCAGGGCGAAATAGCGCTCGCCCTCGCGCGGGCCGCGCACGGCCCCGTGGATGGTGTCGCCCGAGCGCAGGCCGAAGCGGCGGATCTGCGACGGCGATACGTAAACATCGTCCGGGCCCGGAAGATAATTGACGTCAGGACTGCGCAGGAAGCCGAAACCGTCCGGCAGGATTTCCAGCGTGCCCGAGGCGATGATCTCGACCTCTTCATCCGCCAGGGTCTTGAGGATGGCGAACAGCAGGTCCTGTTTGCGCATGTTGCCGGCGTTCTCGATCTCGAGACTTTCGGCAAAGGCGACCAGTTCCTCGGGCGTCTTGTCGTTGAGTTCCTGCAGGGTGATCCGGCCGTTGGGGACGATCGGTTCGCCGTCATCCTCGTCGTCGCCCGACTCCTGGTCGACCATGGGCAGATCGGCGGCGGCGACTTCCGTCGTCGGCTGCTCGCCCTCGAGGTTTTCGGCTTCAGGAGCAGCGGGATCGGTGTCGCGGACGTCGGTCATGGATGTCTTCATCAAGCATGCGCGTCCGGGCACTCGCCAGCGGCGAGGTATGGACGGCTGGGAATGTCTGGCCTTGCGGCCGGATGGGAAGGCGACGGGTCATCCCGGCCGGAGCGGCGGGCGTCGCAAAGAGAGGGACCGCCCCAGACTCCATGCAGGGCGGTTCGCGGTCAGCGAAACCACGCGACGCCGGTCAGGTCAAGCGGGACCGGGCGGTCTCTGCCCCGACTCCTGGAACGATCCTGGCGTGTCGGGCTAGCCGAAGGTCCATTCTGTCGTCACCGACAGGACCATGACGATGGCGATCACGAAGGGGACTTCATTGGTCATGCGCCAGAATTTCCCCGACCGGGTGGATATCCCGGCCTGCACGCGCCTGAGCTCGATGCCGAGATATTCGTGCCAGACCGTGAGGGCCGCCACGCCTGCCAGCTTGGCGATCATCCAGGGCTGGGCGAAGAAGGGCCAGCCCTGACCCTGAACGTGCAGGACGATCAGCCAGACGCCGAAAACCCAGGACACAACCATGGCCGGGCGCAGGATGATCTTCATCAGCCGGGTCTGCCACACCCGCAGAAGGGTCCGCATCTCCGACCGGAGCGGCTCGGCCTTGTCGGCCTGTTCGGCATCATAGGCATAGAGCCGCGGCAGGAACAGCAGGCCCGCCATCCAGGCGATGACGGCAAGAATATGCAGTCCCCGGACGACGTCGAACATCAGGCCGCCCTCTTCCCGCAGGTACGCGGACAGGCCTTCCAGTCCGCCTGGCAGCCCGGACCGAAGGGCGCGACGCCACTGCGATCCAGCGCCTGGGCCGCGGCATCCGCGAGTGTGGTGATGAAGACCGGCGCAACGCCGACGGCGGGCGCACGCAACCAGGTCTCGATCCCCAGCCGATGCGCCAGTTCCGCGTATTCGATGTCCAGTTCGACCAGGGTCTCGATATGTTCCGAAACGAAGGCAACCGGCGTCACGATCACGCCGAGCCCGTCCCTGGCCGCCCGTTCGATGGCTTCCGGCGTCGAGGGGCCCAGCCATTTCATCGGTCCGACCCGACTCTGGTAGCAGATCGCCCAGTCGACATCGCGCTCGACCAGGCCGGCGGCGGCGGCGATGGCGGTGCAGGTCGCCTCGACCTGTTCCTGGTAAGGGTCGCCCTTCCTCGTGATCAGGCTCTCGGGGATGCCGTGCGCTGAAAACAGCACGCGGACCGGTCGATCGCCGGCCTCGACCCGCTTGGACCGGACGGCGTCCGCCTGGGCCGCGATCCAGCCCGAACCCTGCGGATAACAGCAGACGGTCCGGCTGGCCCCCGAACCGGTGTAGGCCTTGCGCCAGGCCTTCAGCGAGGACTCGGTCGTGGTGGTCGAAAACTGCGGGTAGAGCGGCAACAGGACGATTTCATCCGGCGCGAAGGCCGCGACGTCGGTCGCCGTCTGTTCCGTCAGGGGCGACCAGTAGCGCATGGCGATGAAAGCCCGGACCTCATCGGCCGGCAACCGGTCCGACAGCGCCTGCTCAAGCGCCGTAGCCTGTTTTCGGGTCTCCGCCAGAAGGGGGGATCCGCCGCCCATCAGGGCATAGTTCGCCTGGGCGCTGGTCTCGCGTCGGCTGGAAATCAGACCGGCCAGCCAGGTGCGGAACGGGTCGGGCAGGCCGATGATCGCGGGATCCCTGAACAGATTGAACAGGAAGGGTCGCACCGTGGCCTGATCGTCGGGGCCACCGAGATTGAACAGGACCACCGCGATACGGCGTCCGCCGGACGTCGCGGTCATTGTGCGCCGATCCGCTTCAACACCTGTTCGACATGGGCGATCGGCACGTCCGGCAGAATGCCGTGGCCGAGGTTGAAGATCCACGGACCGTGCCCCCAGGCCTCGAGCAGCTGATCGACACGGCGGTCGAGCATGGGTCCACCGGCGCGCAGCAGCAGCGGATCAAGCGCCCCCTGGATCGGCTTGATCGCCTGGACGCGACGCCCGATCTCGAGCGTGCAGGCGGTGTCCAGGGCGACGGCCTGGACATCGACCTCGGCCGCATAGCGCTCGGCCAGGGCCGCAGATCCCCGCGGGAAGCCGATCAGGGGAACTGTGACGCCGAGCTCGCGGACACGATGCACCAATTTCTGGTGCGGCCGCAGGACCAGGGTCTCGAACAGGTCTTCCGGCAGGCCCTCAGCCCAGCTCTCGAAGATCTTGAGCACCTGGGCCCCGGCGTCGGCCTGCATCTTCAGATAATGCGCCGTGGCCTCGACCAGCACGTCCAGCACGGCCGCGACCTTTTCGGGCTCGGCATAGGCATAGGTTCGGGCCTGGGCCCGTTCACCCTTGCCGATCGTACGGGCCTCGCCGTCCAGCATATAGGTGGCGACCGTCCACGGGGCCCCGGCGAAACCGATCAGGGCCCGCTCGGGCTCCAGCTGCGCCCGCACGATCGACAGGGTCTGGCCGACCTCTTTCAGCGCCTCGCCTGCACCCGCGGTCAGGTCCCGCATGGCCTCGACCGGCGGCAATGCACCCAGCCGCGGCCCTTCACCGGCCTCGAACCAGACCTCCTGACCCAGGGCCCTCGGGATCAGCAGGATGTCTGCAAAGACGATGGCCGCGTCGAAGCCAAAGCGCCGCATCGGCTGCAGCGTAGCCTCGGCGGCCTTTTCGGGGTCCAGACAGAATGAGATGAAGTCCGGCGTTGTTGCCCGTAGGGCCCGGTATTCCGGCAGGTAGCGCCCGGCCTGACGCATGAACCAGACCGGTGGACGCGACGGCGTCTCTCCGGCGAGAACCTTGAGAAGCAGGGGTGTGGGGTCAGAGACGGTCATATGACACCGGTCCTACCTTTGGCTCGTGTCCGGCTCAAGCCCGGCCCGTGTCGCACCCTCCAATCCTTCTCAAGAAAAGATTTGAAGACTCGGAGGTAGAAGGCAGGGCGGGGGATGGCGGGGATAAGGCGGGTCTATCGGACGGGTGCGGACGGGTTTTGCCCAAACGGTCACGGACAGTGCACCGCCTCTCATCCGGCTGGTGAAAGCGGGGATAGTTTCCGGTGACGCCCCGGGGGCTGACTTTCAGGCGCGGATGGCCGGATCGGGCCTGGGCGCCGTTAAGGTCTTGTTAAGACTCTCCACAGGCGAACATGGACGACGCCTGATCCTTGGGATGAACCGGCCGCGCTGTGAGTCCCCTGTCCACCCCTATCCCCGCTCGCCGCCCCCGTTCGGCCCGGCTATAGGAAAGAGCTGACAGCCGCAGACCAACGGCGCCCCCGTCCGTCCACAGGAGTCTGAAACATATGGACAGCCACCGATGACGCCGGGTGCGGGCCGTGGCTCGGCTCCATCGCGGCTGGCGACCTATTTCCACGTACATCTCGTGTCCGATTCAACCGGCGAGACCCTGAACGCCATGGCCAAGGCCGTGGTGGCGCGCTTCGACGGTGTCATTCCGATCGAGCACATCTATGCCCTGGTGCGGAACGACAGGCAGATGGATCGGGTGCTGGAGGAGATCGCCGCTTCGCCGGGCGTGGTCCTGCACACCCTGGTTGACCGCGATCTGCGCGAACAGCTTGAGGTGGGCTGCCGGACGCTGGACATGCCCCAGATCGCGGCGCTGGATCCCCTGGTCGGGGCGCTGTCGCGCTATCTCGGTGCCGCCCTGTCGACGCGGGTGGGCGCCCAGCACGCACTGGACACCGACTATTTCAACCGTATCGCGGCGCTGGATTTTGCCATGGCTCATGATGACGGCCAGGGCACGTCGGCCCAGCTGGAGGGGGCCGATGTGGTCCTGTGCGGGGTCAGTCGCACATCCAAGACCCCGACCTGCATCTATCTGGCCCACCGCGGCATCCGGGCTGCGAATGTGCCCCTGGTGCCGGGTCAGGAAGACGGAGAGCGACTGGTGGGACTGAAGAACCCTCTGATCGTGGGATTGACGGTATCGCCCGATCGACTGGTGCAGATCCGCAAGAACCGGCTGGACGGGCTGAACGCCACGCGGGCGTCATCCTATATCGATCATGACTCGGTGCGTGACGAGACGGTCAAGGCCCGACGCGCCTTCGAACGCCGGGGCTGGCCGGTTATCGACGTCACCCGGCGTTCGGTGGAAGAGACGGCGGCCGGGATCATCAATCTGTTGAACGAACGCCGGACCCGACGGTTGGGAGCCGCATGGTGAGCCAGCCCCATGTCCCGTCTTCTCCCGGAGGGCGCGTATCCGGCGAGCGGCTGATCCTGGCGTCGAAGAGCTCGGCCCGGCGCGCCATGCTGGAAGGGGCCGGCGTACCGTTCGTGGTCCAGGTCGCAGACGTGGACGAGGCGGCGGTCAAGGCGACACATGACCCGGCCGATGCCGCCGGGCTGGCGGTCGAACTGGCGCGGGTCAAGGCGCTGGCCGTCTCGCGGCATGACACCGAGGCCTGGGTGCTGGGCGCGGACCAGACCCTGTCGTTCCAGGGCGGACTGGTCTCGAAAGCCGGCTCGCTGGCCGAGGCGCGGACGCGGCTGTCGGGGATGCGCGGCACGGTTCACCAGCTGCATTCGGGGGCCGCGCTGGCACGGAATGGACAGGTGGTCTGGTCCGGTGTCGATACGACGACCTTGCGCGTACGGAATTTTTCCGACGCCTTTCTTGACGCCTATCTGGACGCCGAGGGTGAGTCCCTCTTGGCCTGTGTCGGATCGTACCGCCTGGAGGGAATGGGGTCGCAGCTTTTCGAGGCGGTCGAGGGCGATTATTTCACCGTCCTGGGCCTGCCCTTGTGGCCGGTTCTGGCCGAACTGCGGCGCGCCGGGGTTCTAAGGTCGTGACCATGGTTGCGGGTGTCGCGGGCCAGCCGATCGCGCACTCGCTGAGTCCGGTCATCCACGGGGCCTGGATCGCGGCGGCCGGTCTGGACGCGGTCTATCGCGCCTTTGGCCCGGCCGATCATGCGGCCTTCGCCGACCTGGTCAGTGAGGGGCGCCGGGGGGTGTTGCGCGGTCTGAACGTCACCGCGCCGTTCAAGGAACAGGCCCTGGCGCTGGCGGACGAGGTCAGTTCTACGGCGCGGGCCTGCGGCTCGGCCAATCTGCTGGTGTTCGAGGCCGGTCGGGTCCGGGCGGACAGTACGGACGGCGCAGGGCTGATGGCCGCGCTGGCCGAACAGGCCCCGGCTCTGACGGTCGAAGGCCGCGCGGTTGTGGTGCTGGGAGCCGGCGGGGCGGCCCGGGCGGCGGCGGCGGCGCTGAAGGCGGCGGGGGCGGAGGTCGGCATTCTGAACCGCACGGCGTCGCGGGCCCGGGCCCTGGCGGATGATCTGGGCGTGGCCGTGATCGAGGCCGGGGCGCTGGGCGAGGCGGCGCTGGTGGTCAATGCCCTGAGCGTACAGCCCGGGATCGATCTCGAGGCGCTCCGGCCCGACGCGGTGCTGATGGACATGACTTACCGGCCGCTGCTCACGCGCTTTCTGGCGGATGGCCGGGCCCGGGGCCTGACCACGGTGGACGGGCTGGCCATGCTGATCGGTCAGGCGCGACCGTCGTTCCAGGCCCTGTTCGGGCTCGCGCCCCCCTCGATGGATGTGCGCGCCGTGGCGCTGGCGACCCTGGGAGAGGCGGTATGATCGTTCTCGGCCTGACCGGCTCGATCGGCATGGGCAAGTCGACGACCACGGCGATGTTCGCGGACGCCGGTGCCCTGATCTGGAACGCCGACGCCGCCGTGCACCGGCTCTATGACCGGGGCGGTGCGGCGGTCGGCCCGGTCGGTGAGGCCTTCCCCGGCGTGGTGATCGACGGCGTCGTCGACCGGGCCCGGCTGGCCGAGGCGCTGGGGCGGGACGATCAGGCCTTCCGCCGGCTGGAAGCCATCGTCCATCCGCTGGTGCTGCGCGGCCGGATGGACGACCTGGCGGCGGCGGAGGCGCGCGGCGTCAAACTGGCGGTGCTGGACATCCCCCTGCTGTTCGAGACCGGCGGTGACGCGGCCGTCGATGCGGTGGTGGTGGTGACGGCACCGGCCGAGGTCCAGGCGGACCGGGTGCTGGCCAGGCCCGGCATGACGAGGGAGCGCTTCGAGGCGATCCTGGCGCGCCAGATGCCCGATGCCGAAAAGCGCCGCCGGGCGGACTTTGTGATCGACACCGGCGAAGGGCTGGAAGCAGCGCGGGCCCGGGTCAATGAAATCGTGGGGATGGTTCTGTCCGAGGCGTGGTCCGCACATCGGCGCGGTCTTCCGAAAGTGGACGAACCGCCCCATTAAGGGGGCATGTCCCGCGAAATCGTTCTCGATACCGAAACCACCGGCTTTGACCCGAAAACGGGCGACCGGATGATCGAGGTCGGCTGTATCGAGATCGAGGATCTGCTGCCCACGGGGCGCACGTTCCACCGGCTTATCCATCCCGAGCGGCTGATTCCGGCCGACGCCATCCGGGTGCACGGCATCACGGATGACAAGGTCCGGGACGCGCCGAAATTCGCCGAGATCGTCATCGACCTGTGTGATTTCATCGGCGATGCCCCGATCATCGCCCACAACGCCCAGTTCGACCGCAATTTCATCGATCATGAGTTCGGCCGTTGCGGTCGCGCCCTGTTCCATGAGGATCGCTGGATCGACACGCTCAAACTGGCCCAGACCCGGTTTCCCGGCATGGCGAACTCGCTGGATGCCCTGTGCAAACGCTACAAGATCAGCCTCGTCGAGCGCAGCCTGCACGGGGCCCTGATCGACGCCCGGCTGCTGGCCGAGGTCTATCTGGAGCTCAAGGGTGGCAAGGAGCGGCGGCTGGACCTGTCGTCCTCGCGCCCGATCAGCGCCGCCGCGGCGGCCCATGCGGCATCCGGCTACCCGCCCCGCCCCCGCCCTCTGGGGCCCCGCGGCGGCGAGGCCGAACAGGCGGCGCACGAGACCTTCCTCAGGGCGACCCTGAAGGATTGGTCCCTGTGGAAGGGCTACGGGGTGGAGGTCGGGGCCGGCTGACCCGCCTGTCCCTCCCTCGCCGAGGGAGGGCGGCTGAGGCGCAGGCGAAGCCGGGTGGGAGGGGCCAGGCGACGCGGGTGCCGCGCTGAAGCGCTCCCACCCCGCCGTCGCGATGCGACGACGACCCTCCCCCAAGGGGGAGGGATAGCCAATGATCAGGCCTGTCCGGCGTCGGCCGGGCCGCGGGCGATGGACTGCTGGCGGGCCACGTAGATGCCGGCGAAATCGATCGGATCCAGCATGAAGGGCGGATAGAAGCCGCCGTCCGAGGTGGCCCGGGCGATAATCTCGCGTGTGAAGGGGAACAGATAGCGCGGGCATTCGATCAGCAGCAGCGGCTCGATGTCCTTTTCGGCCACACCCTGCAGGGCGAACAGGCCGCCATACAGAAGTTCGACGTTGAAGACGGTCATGGCGTCGGTGGTCGCCTTGATGGTCAGGCGCAGGTCGACCTCGAACAGGCCGTCGGGGCGACCCTGGGCATTCATCTCGACGCCCATGTCGATGGCCGGCTTGCCGTCAACGCGCAGGCTGTCGGGAGCCTTGGGGTTCTCGAAGGACAGGTCCTTGACGTACTGGGCCACGATGCGGAAGCCCGGGCCCTGCGGTCCCTGGGGCGTGGCGTCGGCGGCCACAGGATCGGCAGGCGGAGCGGCGTCGGTCATCGGTCGGGTCTGTCTGAAGAGGGTGAACGGCACCCTTTCAGGTGCCCCGGAAGGCCCGGCGACTAGCACGGGGTTCAGGGTGCGGCAACGACGCTCACCCATGCTCACGGGCGGTTCAGGTTGCGCGCCCCTATATCAGCCCCTAATCGTCTCTCGCCGCGCCCGCCGCTTCGCGGACGCCAATCAAGGATTGCCAGTGCCGCCGGTCCAGATCCAGATCGTCATCTTCGCCGTTCTCGCCGCGGTGGCCTTGTTCATGCTCTACAATGTGCTGGGCAAGAAGGTCGGTCGCCAGCCCGAAGAGGATGCGCGCGCCAAACCCCTTGCGGTCCCCGCCACGGCCCGGGCCGAGCCGCCGGCCGCGCGTCCCGGTGTGCTGGACGCCGTCACCCTGGCCTCGATCGCCAGCCTGAAGGCGCGCGATCCCAATTTCGACCCCGTCCGCTTCCTCGAGGGGGCCCGGCAGGCGCATGAGACCATCGTGCGCGCCTATGCCGCCGGGGACCGCGAGACGCTGAAGCCCTTGCTGACCCCGACCGTGATGGCGTCCTTCGAGTCCGGCATCGCGGCGCGCGAAGCCCGGGGCGAAACCGAGGTCGCTGAATTCCTCCATCCGGCCCGCGCCGATCTGGAACAGGCCTCGGCGGAAGACAACCGCGCCACCGCCAAGGTCCGGTTCCTCGCCGAGCTGCGCAACACGGTGACCCCGGCCGACGCCGCGGCGGAGCCCCAGATCGAGGAACGCCGCGTCGCCGAACTGTGGACCTTCGAGCGGACGCTCGGTGCCAGCGATCCCAACTGGGTCCTGGCCCGCACCGAACCCGCCGCCGCATGACCGGCGGCGGCGTGCGCCGCCGGCGAGTTCCCGGTGGCAACAACAGCGCCGTCGCCCTGACCCTGACGATGCTGCTCGCGGCATGCGCCACGACGCCCGCCGCTCCGCCTGTGGTTGCCACCCCGCCGGCGGCCGGGACCGTCTCTCCCCCTCCGGCCCCGGCCGAGGCCTTGAGCCCGACCACCCTGCCCGGCTGGGACCACGAGGATCACCTCGCGGCCTTCGAGGCCTGGGCGGCGGGCTGCACGGTGGCGCGCGAAGCGGCCGCCCGCGTCCAGTGCGCCCGGGCGATGCTGATCAAACAGACGTCGAAGCCGGTCACGCCCTCGGCGGCCCGGGCCTTTTTCGAAACCGGCTTTACGGTCGTGGCGGCGGAGACGGCCGATGGCGGGCCCGGCCTGCTGACCGCCTATTTCGCGCCCGAATATCCCGCCCGCTCCGTGGCCGACGCCGAGTTCGACATGCCTGTGCTGGCGAGACCATCCGGCTGGACGCGCGGCCAGGCCCTGCCGGTCCGGGCGGAGATCGAGGCGGATCCCCTGGCCGCGTCAGGCGCGCCGCCGCTGGCCTGGATGCGGGCCGAGGACCTGTTCTTCATGCAGATCCAGGGCTCGGGCTATCTGACGCTGGAGGACGGGTCGCGGGTGCGCGCCGCCTATGCCGCCGACAACGGCCGGCCCTTCACCGGCATCGCCCGGCCGATGGCCGAGCGCGGCCTGCTGCCGCCGAACGGGACCTCGGGCGACGCCATCCGGGCGTGGCTGGCGGCGCATCGGGGGGCCGAGGCCCGCGAGATCATGGCGCTGAACGCGCGCTACATCTTCTTCAAACGGGACCCCGATGACGGCGGCGATCCCGAAGGGGCGGCGGGCATCCCCCTGCCCGCGCGGCGCGCGATCGCGGTCGATCCGGCCAGCTGGCGTTATGGCGATGCGGTGTGGATTTCCGCCGACGGCGGCAATCTGGCCGGTGCCCGGAGCAGTTATCAGGGGCTGGTCATGGCCCTCGACACCGGTTCTGCCATCCGCGGCCCGGTGCGGGCCGACCTCTATATGGGCCGCGGCGAGGCGGCGGGCGTCGAGGCCGGGGCCGTGCGGCATCCGCTCAGGATGTGGCGGCTGGTCCCGAGGGGGTAGCCGTCGCGTTCTCCCTCCCGCTTGAGGGAGGGATGTCGGCGCGAAGCGACGACAGGGTGGGAGGGGCTCGGCGGGGCGAGCGCCGGCGTCTGGATTGCCGGGGCGCCCCCACCCGGTCGCTTCGCGACCCCCTCCCCCGGAGGGGGAGGGAGAACTGGCTCACCGCCGTCTCAACCCGCCGAGCAGACCGCGCAGCAATTCCCGCGTCAGCGTTGATCCTGCGGTTCTCAGCACCGACTTGGTCGCCGCCTCGATCGGGGTCTCGCGGGTCGAGCGACGGGGGGCGGCGCGGGGGCGGGCGGCTTCGCGGTCGTAGCGGGCCTGATCGCGGGCCTGTTCCCGTTCGCGGACGACGGCGGCCTTTTCGGCCTCCTTCGCGGCGGCGGCTTCGGCTTTCGCGCGGGCCTCGGCCAGTTTCGCGTCGGCGGCGGCCTGATCCTGTTCGCCACGGCGGGCGGCGAGGATTTCCTCTGCGGATTGGCGGTCGACCATGGTCTCATAGAGGCCGCGCACCGGGCTGGCGGCCATGACGGCGGCGCGTTCGGCCTCGAGGGCGGGGCCGAGACGGCTGTCGGGCGGACGGATGGCGGTGCGGGCGACGATGTTGGGCGCGCCTTTTGCGTCGAGGGTCGAGACCAGGGCCTCGCCGACGCCCAGCCCCTGGATGGCCTCGGCGGTATCGAAGGCGGGGTTGGGGCGGAAGCTCTCGGACGCCGCCTTCAGACCCTTCTGCTCGGACGGGGTATAGGCGCGCAGCGCGTGCTGGATGCGGTTGCCCAGCTGGGCCAGGACGCTGTCGGGAATGTCGGCCGGGTTCTGGGTGACGAAATAGACGCCGACGCCCTTGGAGCGGATCAGGCGGACGACCTGTTCGACCTTTTCGCGCAGGGAGTCCGAGGTGTCGTTGAACAGCAGGTGGGCCTCGTCGAAGAAGAAGACCAGACGCGGCTTTTCAGGGTCGCCGACCTCGGGCAGCTGTTCGAACAGTTCCGACAGCAGCCACAGCAGGAAGGCCGCGTACAGGCGCGGGCTGTTCATCAGCCGGGTCGCGTCCAGCACATTGACCTGGCCCCGACCGTCGAGCCCGGTGCGCATCATGTCTTCCAGCCGCAGGGCCGGCTCGCCGAAGAAGGCCTTGCCGCCCTCCTGTTCCAGCTGCAGCAGGGCGCGCTGGATCGAGGCGATGGAGGCGGGGGCGACATTGCCGACCTCGCGGCCGATCCGGTCCGCGTTTTCGCCGACATAGGCCAGCATGGAGCGCAGGTCGTCGAGGTCGAGCAGCAGCAGCCCCTCGCTGTCGGCGACGTGGAACAGGACCGCCAGGACCCCCTCCTGAACCTCGTTGAGGTTCAGCATCCGGGCCAGAAGCACGGGCCCGATCTCGCTGACGGTGGTGCGGATGGGATGGCCCTTCTGCCCGTACAGGTCCCAGAAGACGACGGGCGCGGCCTTCGGCTGCAGCGTCAGGCCCATGGAGGCGGCGCGGGCCAGCAGTTTCTCGTTCGGCGATCCGGGTACGCAGATGCCCGACAGGTCGCCCTTCACATCGGCGCAGAACACAGGAACGCCGGCGTCGGAAAAACCCTGGGCCATGATCTGCAGGGTCACCGTCTTGCCGGTACCGGTGGCTCCGGCCACCACGCCGTGGCGGTTGGCGCGGTTGAGCAGAAGGATTTCCGGCAGGCTCGACCCGCTGTCGATGGATTGGCCGAGAAAGAGGCCGGGCGCGTCGGTCATGGAAGGCTCCTGATGGAGCGCCACACTCTCGCGACCGGCACCCGGCTTCAAGCGCCTTGTCGAGGATGATTGACCGAACCGGCGACGCCGCCGACGATGCGGGCATGAAAGCCCCCTCCGTCATTCCCAGTCCGACCGTCTCGCGTAATGCGGTGGTGACCCTGGCCATCGTCGCTTCGGGGGCCGCGATCTACTGGCTGGCCGACATCCTGACGCCTCTGGCCATGGCCATCTTCCTGTTGATCATGATCGACGGGGTGAAGCGGTTCATTGAGGATCGCACCCGGGTCTCGCGGCGCTGGGCCGGGATCGCGGCGCTGCTGGTGGTGATCGCCGCCTTCGGGGCCTCGATCTGGATCATCATCAATGGCGCGGCGGGCTTCTTCCAGGAGGCGGACGGGGTCAGCAACAATATCGGTCCGCGCATCGACCAGATCCTGATCGACGGCGCGCGCATGTTCAATGTCGCCAACCCTCCGACCGCCCAGCAGCTGATCGCCCAGCTCGACGTGCGCAGCTATATCGCCGTGGTCGCGCGCCAGGCCCAGGGCGTGGTCTCGGGCGCCTTCTTCGTTCTGGTCTATCTGGGTTTCCTGCTGGCCTCCCAGGGCGGTTTCCGGCGCAAGATGGTCAATATGTTCCCGGACAACAAACGCCGGGACGAGGCGCTGGCAGTGTTCCACAGGGTTCGCGGCGGGGTTGAGGGCTATATCTGGGTCCAGACCGTGACCGGGGCGATGATCAGTGCCGCGGCCTGGCTGATGATGCGCGCGGTCGGGCTTCAGAACGCCGAATTCTGGACCTTCGTCATCTTCATCGTCGCCTTCATTCCGGTGCTGGGCGGGGCGGTGGCCGGTCTGGCGCCGCCGTTGTTCGCCCTCGTCCAGTTCGACACCTACTGGCAGGCGGCGGTCCTTCTGGTCGGCCTTCAGTCCATTCTGTTCATCAGCGGCAACCTGATCCAGCCGCGCATGCAGGGCGACAACCAGAACATCGACCCCGTGGTGGTGCTGCTGGCCCTTGCCTTCTGGGGCAAGCTCTGGGGCGTGGTGGGCATGTTCCTGTCGACGCCGCTGGCGGTGATGGCCATGGCCATCCTGGCGGAGTTCCGTGGATCGCGATGGATGGCGATCCTGTTGTCCGGTGACGGCGAACCCTATGCTGATGAAGCCCCCTCCCGGCCCGCACGGGCGAGGCGTGGCCGCGTCAACCCGCCGCAGTCCGACGGGGACTGACCCCCTCCGGCTGCCCTTGATTGGCCACATCCGGCGCCTATTTCGGTTCTGTCGCCGCGGCCCCTTCCCCTCCCCCCCAAGGCCGCGGTGGACTGATCGGTGCCACCCCTCCCCCTCCCGGGCACCGGTCCGTAGCAGGCCGCCGAACGCAAGTTCGGCGGCCTTGTCGTATCCGCGATCCGGCGCGTCATCCCGGCCACAGGGTCAACCGCTTATCCCGCCCGACCGGATCCCGCGGGAACGGGCCGGGTGCCGTCACGTTAGCGGCGGCGGAAGGGCGAAGCGCGGTCCCCCCGGCCGCGACGCTCCAAGGAAATCCCCATGATCAAGACTCTGTCCGTTGCGTCCCTGACGATCCTGCTGGCCGGCGTTGCCGCGCCTGCCCTGGCACAATCCGCTCCCGACTGGAGCGGCCCCTACATCGGTATCTCCGGCGGCATCGTCGAGAATGACGAGGATGCCGGCGAAAGCCTGGTCTTCGATCGCAATCTCGACGGCCAGTTCAACGACACCGTCACCACCACAACCGGTGCCAATGCCTTCGCTCCGGGCCGTTGTGACGGCGCGGCGACCGCCCAGGCCGTGGACAGCGGCTGCGACGTCGACCCGACCGGCGTCGAGGCCTCCATCCGCGCCGGTTACGACATGCAGTTCGGCCGCGTGGTCGTCGGTCTGGTCGGCGAACTGAGTGCCATGGACGTGGAAGACTCCGTCACCTCGTTCAGCTCGACCCCGGCCGCCTATGTCTTCACGCGCCAGGTCGAGAACATGGCCGCCCTGCGTGCGCGCATCGGCTTCCCGGTCGGCCCGGCCCTGCTCTATGCGACCGGCGGTGCGGCGACGGCCAAGGTCAAGAACAGCTTCCGCACCACCAATACCGCCAACAGTTTCACGGTCCGGAACGACGACGACCAGGCCGACGGCTATCAGCTGGGCGGTGGCGTCGAGTGGCGTCTGGCCCCCAACCTGTCGCTGACGGGCGAGTACCTCTATTCGAACCTGCAACAGGACAACTCTGTGGTTCGGGTCGGACCGGGGTCGGCCCCCTCCACCAACCCGTTCATCCTGGCCCCGAACACGACCGGGACGGACATGACGCGCAGCAATGACGAACTGGAGCTGCACGCCGTCCGTATCGGCATGAACGTTCGCTTCTAGACCCCTCAAGGCGACCGATGATCGGCGCGCCGGTTCCGGAAACGGAGCCGGCGTTGTCGTTTTGGGGGTTCCCGCGGCGGGCCCTCTGTCCTAGTCAGGCGGCCGTTGGACAGTGCTCTTGCCCCGGCGGCGAAGCGGCCTAGTCTGGCGTCCCATCCGGCGGCCGATGATGCGACCGCGACTGCAAGAGACCTGCCCATGTCCGGCGATTCGGCTGTCAAGCTTCCTCAGGCGATCACGCTGGAGGCGCTGGTGGCCGGTTTCGGGGAGGCTGCCGGTGGTCCCCCGGGTCCGGACGCGAAATCCTATCTGGCCCAGGCATGGGAAGACTACGCCGCCGATGAGGCACCGGAACTGGGCGGTCCCGATCTGGCCTCCCTGCTGGCCTCCGTCTGGCGTTCGGCTGACGGACGGACCGCGGGCGAGCCGCCGCGGATCAGTGTGGGCCCGCTGACCGGAGTCGATGGCCGCCCGACCGGATACGACAGCCTGGCGATCGTTCAGGACGACCGGCCCTTCCTCGTCGACAGCGTCATGGGGACCCTGGCCGAGGCCGGCGTGACGGTGCGTTCCATGTACCATCCGGTCATCGGCCGCGACGGCGGGGAAACCGACGGCGCGCGCGTTTCGGTGATCATCGTCGTGGTCGACCCCCTGCCCCAGGAGCGTCGCGACGCCCTCGGCGAGGCTCTGGCCCAGACCATGACCGACGTGCGTGATGCCGTTGAGGATCATGCGGCGATGAACGCCCTGATGGCGCGCTCTATCAGCCATCTCGAGGCCTCGCCCCCCGGCGTCGATGCCGGGGTTCTGGCCGAGAACCTCGCCTTCCTGAACTGGCTGCAGGCCGACCATTTCGTCTTCCTCGGCGCGCGCGACTACGACTACCCACGCAACAAGGACGGTGGTTACGAGGCCGAGGCCCCCCTGTCGCAGTCGGGGGCGGGCCTCGGCGTACTGGCGGATCCGGAGCAGACGGTGCTGCGTCGCGCCAACGAACCCGCCGTCCTGACCCGGTCGATGAAGAAGCAGCTCGACCTGTCCGAGCCGGTCACCGTGGCCAAGGCCAATATCCGTTCGCGGGTCCACCGTCGCGCCTACATGGACTATATCGGCGTCAAGCGGTTCGGTGCCGACGGCCGCCCGTCGGGCGAGACGCGGTTCGTCGGACTGTTCACCGCCGAGGCCTATGACAAGACCGCGACCCAGGTGCCGCTGGTCCGTCGCAAGGTCGCCAACGCCCTGACCCGGGCCGGCAAGGCGCCCGGCAGCCACAGTGAAAAGCGGCTGAAGAATATTCTCGAGAACTATCCCCGCGACGAGCTTTTCCAGATCAGCGAGGATGAACTGCTCGAGATTTCGCGCGGCATCCTCCACCTGCACGACCGCCCGCGCATCAAGGTGTTCACCCGTAAGGACCCGTTCGACCGTTTCGTCTCGATTCTGGCCTTTATTCCGCGCGAGCGGTTCGACGCGTCGGTCCGTGAACGGATCGGCGGAATTCTGGCCAAGGCCTGGGACGGTCGCCTGTCGGCCTGGTATCCGCAGCTGTCGGACCAGCCGCTGGTGCGGATCCACTATATCATCGGCATTACCCCCGGTAATCATCCGTGCCCGGATCATGCAGCCCTGGAAGCCGCGGTCGCCGAGGCCGGTCGCAGCTGGGTCGACCGTTTCGAAACCGCCCTGCGCGCCGCCGATGTGGACGATGTCGCCGTCGGACCGATGAGTGCGCGCTGGGCCGAGGCGTTCGGTGCCGGCTATCGCGACCGCTATGACGCCGATGAGGCCGTGCGCGACCTGATGGCGGTCGATGCCCTGAACGACTCGGGCCTGAACGACGGTGGCGACCCCGTGGTCGTTCGCGCCTTCCGTACCGAGCGCGACGGGCCGCTCAATCTCCGCTTCAAACTCTATCGCCGGGGCGCGGCCGTGCCGTTGTCGGACGTCCTGCCGATCCTGGCCGACATGGGGCTGAAAACGCTCGAGGAATGGGGGCACGCCCTGCATCCGGCCGGCGACGCCGACATTCATGTGCACGAGTTCCTGATGGAGGACCCGCGCGGCAGCGACCTGAAGTTCGAGGACGTGAAGGGCCCGTTCGAGGCCGCCTTCTCCGCCGTCTGGACGGGCCTGACCGAGAGCGACGGCTTCAACCGGCTGGTGCTGGAACTGGGCGTGGACTGGCGGGAGGCTGCGCTGGTCCGCACCCTGGCCCGCTATCGCCAGCAGACCGGGCTCGACCCGTCGCAGGCGGTGCAGGAAGAGGCCTTGCGCGACTATCCGGCCGTGGCGCGGGCCATCCTGGCGCTGTTCGAGGCGAAATTCGACCTGGCGCAGGGCGGCGACGCCGCCAGTCGCGAAACGGCCGTCGCCCATTGGGTCAGCAAGATCGACACCCTGCTGCAGGACGTGAAGAGCCTGGATCATGACCGGGCGCTGCGGCGTCTGTCGCTGCTGGTCCAGGCGATCAAGCGCACCAACTACTATCAGACCGGCGCGGACGGCCGGCCGAAACCGCATATCTCGATCAAGATCGCCTCGCGCGAACTGGCCGATCTGCCCCTGCCCAGGCCGTTCCGCGAGATCTTCGTCTGGGCCCCGCACATCGAGGGTGTGCACCTGCGCTTCGGCCCGGTCGCACGCGGCGGCCTGCGCTGGTCGGATCGCCGCGACGATTTCCGCACCGAGGTCCTGGGTCTGGTCAAGGCGCAGCAGGTCAAGAACGCGGTGATCGTGCCGGTCGGCTCCAAGGGCGGCTTCTTCCCGAAATACCTGGCCGGCATCGTTCGCGCCGGGGGCGACCGCGACGCCCAGCAGGCCGAGGCCATCCGCGCCTACAGGACCTTCCTGTCGGGCCTGCTCGACATTACCGACAACATCGACAAGTCCGGTGCTGTGGTACCGCCGGCGCAGGTGGTCCGGTTCGAGGGCGACGATCCCTATCTGGTCGTGGCCGCCGACAAGGGCACGGCGACCTTCTCCGACATCGCCAACGGCGTGTCGCGTGACTACGGCTTCTGGCTGGATGACGCCTTCGCGTCCGGTGGGTCGGTGGGCTACGACCACAAGGTCATGGGCATCACCGCCCGCGGGGCCTGGGAGGCGGTCAAGCGTCACTTCCGCGAGATGGGCAAGGACATCCAGAGCCAGCCCTTCACCGTCGTCGGCGTCGGCGACATGAGCGGCGACGTGTTCGGCAACGGCATGCTGCTGTCGAAACAGATCCGGCTGGTCGCGGCCTTCGACCATCGCGACATCTTCATCGACCCGACGCCGGACCCGGCCTCCAGCTGGATCGAGCGCGAGCGGATGTTCAAACTTCCGCGGTCGTCCTGGCAGGACTACGACCGGTCGAAAATCTCGAAGGGCGGCGGCGTCTTCCCGCGCTCGGCCAAGTCGATCGCGCTGAGCCCCGAGATCAAGACGGCGCTGGGTATCCAGGACGATGTGGTCGATCCGGCGGCGCTGATGAAGGCCATCCTCAAGGCCCCCGCCGAACTGCTCTATTTCGGCGGCATCGGCACCTATGTGAAGGCCCCGACCGAGACCGATGCCCAGGTTGGCGACAAGGCCAATGACGCCATCCGCATCGACGGCGGCGAGGTGCTGGCCAAGGTGATCGGGGAGGGTGCCAACCTCGGTTTGACCCAGGCGGGGCGGATCGCCTTCGCCCGAAGCGGCGGACGCATCAACACCGACGCCATCGACAATTCGGCCGGCGTGGATTCGTCCGACCACGAGGTCAACATCAAGATCCTGACCGGGGCGGCGATCGCTTCGGGCGCGTTGAAGGCAGGCGACCGCGACGCCCTGCTGGCCTCGATGACCGACGAGGTCGGTCTGAAGGTGCTGGTCCACAACTACGACCAGACCCTGGCCGTGTCGCTGCAGGAAGCCGAGGGACCGGACGCGCTCGATTCCGAGCAGCGCTTCATGCAGTGGCTGGGGTCGAGGGGCAAACTGGACCGCAAGGTCGAGGGTCTTCCGGACGACCTGAAGATCGCCGAGATGAAGCTTTCGGGCCAGGCGCTGACCCGGCCGGAACTGGCCGTGCTGACCGCCTATTCCAAGCTCGAGCTGTTTGACGAGATCGTCGGCTCGGCCGCGCCGGACGACGCCTTCTTCAAACAGACCCTGGTGCGCTATTTCCCGGCGCCCCTGGCGAAATACGAGGCCGACATGCAGCGGCACCGTCTGCGCCGCGAGATCGTCTCGACCATACTGTCGAACGAGATCGTCAACATGGCCGGACCGACCTTCCCCGAGCGACTGCGCCAGTCGGCCCGATGCGACACCAATGCCCTGGTCATCGCCTTTGAGGCGGCGCGGCAGGTCTTCCGCCTCGATGAGGCGTGGGACGCGGTGTCGGCCCTGGATCTGAAAGTCCCGGCCGGGGCCCAGACGGCCCTCTATCAGGAGATCGCCACCGTGCTGCGGCGCCAGACCTTCTGGCTGGCACGCCGGGCCATGCGGCCGGGGACCACGGTCGACGGTCTGGCGGCCGCCTATCGTCCGGCGGCCGACGCCCTGCGCGCGGCGGGCGGGGCCGTTTTGTCGCGCTTTGAGCAGGAACGGCTGGAAAGCCGGGTCCAGACCTTCGTGGGTCTGGGCGCGTCGGAGGCCATGGCGCGCGACTTCGCCATGCTGCGCCCCCTGGTCGCGACGTCAGACATCGGCGACCTGGCCCGGGAGGCCGGTTGGCCCGAACCCGCCATGGCCATGCTCTACCATCAGGTCGGGGCGGCCTTTGACTTTGACCGGTTGCGTGCCGCAGCAGGCATTGTGCCAACTGTGGATCATTTCGACCGGCTGGCGGTACGCCGGCTGATCGAGGATCTCATGGCCGAACAGGTGTTGCTGACCCGCGCCGTCGCCAAGGCCTCGAAAGTCTCCGTGGGGGCCAGCGAGGCGACTGCCGAGGCCGCTGTCGATGCCTGGATCGGGCCGCGTCAGGCCACGGTCGAGGGCGTGCGCGCGGCCGTTGACGAGATCGAGGCCTCGGGCTCGGGCTGGACCTTCGCCAAACTGACCATCGCCAACAGCGCCATTCGTGAGATAGCGTCCGCAGCAGGGTAAGGGGTTCCGGGGCGCTGACCTGCGGGTTCCGCGCACCGATCAGCCCGGGAGAGGCCTATGCCGCGCAAATTTCTGGTCGTGGTCGATGACAGCCCGGAGTTCGAGGCGGCGCTGCGCTATGCGGCGCGGCGGGCCCGCTCCACCGGCGGGCGGGTGGCCCTCCTGCACGTGATCCCGGCCGCGGCTTCGGACGCCCACTGGTCCGGCGTGCGCGAGGAGATCGAGCGTCAGACGCGGCTCGAGGCCGAGACCGCGCTGAACAGATGGGCCGAGGAGGCGGCGGAACGCTCGGGTGCCACGCCCGTCCTTCTGATCGAGCGCGGCGAGGCCCAGGCGGCGATCCGCAAGGTCGTCGGCGAGGATCCCGAGATCAAGATTCTGGTGCTGGCCGCCGGGGGCGGCGGGCGCGGGGCCGGACCGTTGGTCACGGCGGTGGTCAAACAGGGCGCAGCCTTCACCGGCCGCAAACTGCCGGTCACGATCGTGCCCGGTGAGCTGACCGAGAAGGATATCGAGGACCTGGCCTGAGCGCGCGAGAACGCGGCCGGGTCTTGAACGGTCGGCCCGGGCGGCGCAATTAGGCGTCATGTTCATCCAGACCGAACCGACTCCCAATCCGAACGTGTTGAAATTCCTGCCGGGGCGGGACGTCGCCGAGTCACCGACCGACTTCGTCAACGCGGACGAGGCGGCGGCCTCGCCGCTGGCGGAGGCCCTGTTCGGCGTTGAAGGGGTGACCGGCGTCTTCTTCGGCTATGACTACGTCTCGGTGACGCGCGACGCCCAAGGGGCCGAGTGGAGCGCGATGAAGGCCCCGATCCTGGCCGCCATCATGGACCAGTTCGTCTCGGGCGCGCCCCTGCTGCGGGCCACGGCCCCGGGATCGGCTGCCGCCGGGGCGGTCGAGGACTCAGAAATCGTGTCGGAGATCAAACAGCTGCTGGACAGCCGCGTCCGCCCGGCCGTGGCGCAGGACGGCGGGGATATCCTGTTCGACGCCTTCGACGAGGAGACGGGCGTCCTGACCCTGCGCATGCGCGGGGCCTGCGCCGGTTGCCCGTCCTCGGCCATGACCCTCAAGGCCGGGGTCGAGCAGATGATGAAACACTACGTCCCCGAAGTGACCCGCGTCGAACAGGTGCTGTGAATTCCAGCGGCACTGGCGCGCAGACCCTGAAACGAATTCGTCCTCGCTTCCGGGACGGGACGGCGCCATCATCCCTGTATGCCCCGGTTTGAAAGCGATGAGGACGTCCGACGTCTCGGCGAGGCCCTGGCGACCCTGCGTCGCGAAGCGGGCCTGAGTCAGGCCGAGGCCGGTCAGCGTGCCGGCATGACCAGCCAGGGCTGGGGCCTGTATGAAACCGGCAAGCGTCCCGGCCTGTTCCGCCCCGACGTACAGCGACGCCTGACCGGTGCGCTGGGATCCACGGCCGAGGCCCTGGCGCTTGTCCACCCTGTGCCGCCCGTAATGACGGAGTCGCCGTCGGCAGACCGGTCCGGTCTGGCCAGCCGGGAGCGGGCTTTCGGGGCTGCGTCCCCGTCGCCTCCCGGGCGCATGCAGGTGCAGCTGTCCAATGACGATCTCGCGCCCTGGGCCGCCTCGGGCGTGGTGCTGGAATATGAGCCGGGTCGCTGGCCGCGTCGGGATCAGGGCTGTGTGATCGAGATGGCGGGGGGCGAGACGCGGGTGCGGCTCTACGACCGTGCCGATGCCGAGGTACTGATCGTGCGCGGCGGACCCGGCGGGCTGTCTGCCGAGGAGAGGATCGCGCGCGCCGACACGCGATCTGTCTCCGCCGTGATCGCGCGGCTGGAGCGCTGACATGAAACTCTCAGGTTGCAACGATTTCGTTTCTGTGAAACCATATGGCGTGGATCAGGAGGCGGATGGCCATGGCCAGGATCGGCGGGCGGGACGACGTGGACGCCTATGTCGGGGCAAGGATCGGCCTGCGGCGCTCGGCGCTGGGCCTGTCGCAGAGCGCCCTGGCGCAGCAGCTGGGGATCAGCTTCCAGCAGGTTCAGAAATACGAGACCGGCCAGAACCGCATTTCGGCCTCGCGACTGCATCGGGCCGCGACGGTGCTGGGGACCTCGGTCGAGACCTTCTTTCCGCCGGTAGAGACGGCGCGCGGTGCGGGCGACGACGGCTGGGCCATGCTGCGGTTCATCACCGCCACGGTGGACGGCCGCGCGGTGGTCGCAGGCTTTCCGCTGATCGAGGACCGCGAGGTCCGCAAGGCGGTCGCCCGCATTGTCCAGGCCCTGGCGCGGGACGCCTGAGCCGCGCGGTTCCAGGGCGGGCGGTATGAGGGTTCTGGTCGTCGACACGGCTCTGGGCCTGTGCACGGTCGGACTGTTCGAGGCCGGCACCGGGGCGGTGCGCTGCCTGGGCCTGCGGTCGGAGCTGATGAGCAAGGGCCATTCCGAGCGGATCGCGGGCTTTGCGCGCGACGCGATGCGCGAGGCCGGTGCGGGTTTCGCCACCATCGACCGGATCGGCGTGACCGTGGGTCCGGGATCGTTCACCGGCCTGCGTGTCGGCCTGGCCTTCGCCCAGGGACTGGGCGCGGCGCTGGATCGGCCGGTGGTCGGGGTTTCGGGTCTCGCGGCCCTGGCGGCCTCGGCCGGGCCGGGACCGGTCGCGGCTCTCATCGACGCCCGGCGGGGTCAGGTCTATGCCCGGTTCGTCGAGAACGGCATCGCGTCGGGACCTGACGAAGCCCTGTCGCTGGATGTCGCGGCGGCGCGGATCGGCCGGATGCCCACAGGTGCGCGTCTTGTGGGTTCCGGCGCGGCCCTGTTCGCCGGGGCCTTCCCGCATCTGACCGCCGTTCCCCTGGCCGGACCGGCCCCCGAGGCGCTGGCCCGTCTGGCCGCAGCGGCCGATCCGGCGACCGCCGCGCCGCGTCCCCTGTACCTGCGTGCGCCCGACGCCGTGCCGCCCACCCGGCTGCCCGGTCAGGCACGGCCCGCGCGGCCCGCGTGACCGGGGTGAGGGATGCCGCCGGGCGGCTGGCGAGGCTGCATGCTGAAGCCTTTGACGCCCCGTGGGACCCGGCGGCATTCGAGATCCTGCTGGGCCAGGCCGGGGTCTATCTGGCCGAAGTCGCCGGCGGCTTCATCCTTGTACGGACGGTCGCCGACGAGGCCGAGATCCTGACGCTGGCCGTGCGACCCGCCGACCGCCGTCGCGGCATCGCCACCGACCTGGTCGCCCGGGGTGCGTCGGTCGCGGCGATGCAAGGGGCGACCCGGCTGTTTCTCGAGGTCGCCGAAGACAATGCAGCGGCCAGGGCGCTCTACGAACGCGCAGGATTTGTGGAGGCGGGGCGTCGACCGCGCTACTATGCCCGCGCCGACGGTTCGCGGACCGACGCCCTGATCCTGGCCCTCGACCTGAGCGGACGGCTTCCCTAAGCGCGGTCGCCCGCCTATTCTCTGCCCATGGACCGGATCGAAAAACTCTGCGCCGACCGCGGCATGCGAATGACCGAGCAGAGGCGCGTCATCGCGCGGGTCCTGTCGAACGCGGACGACCATCCCGACGTCGAGGAACTGTATCGCCGCGCCGCCGCCATCGACCCCCATATCTCGATTGCCACCGTCTACCGGACCGTCCGCCTGTTCGAGGAGGCCGGGGTCGTCGAGAAGCATGATTTCGGTGACGGCCGCAGCCGCTATGAAGAGGCGGGCGACGACCACCACGACCATCTGATCGATACGCGGTCGGGCGAGGTGATCGAATTCTTCGATGCCGAGATCGAGCGGCTGAAGACCGAGATCGCCGAACGGCTGGGCTTCGAACTGATCGGCCACAAGCTGGAACTGTACGGCAAGCCGATCGTCGGGGCCGAGCCGGGCAAGCGCGACGGCCTGATCTTCAAACGTTTTGCCGCACGCGTCGATCCCTCGGACGCAGGCTGACGGGCCTCGGGTCCGGAAGCCGGCGGCATGGCGTGACACGCGCAGGCAGATTAGAATCAGCGGCATGACCGAGACCCTCGTCCCGTCCGTGTCGGCGTCTGACGGGCAGGCCGCGCCGAAGCGGCTGTTCATCCGGACCTACGGCTGCCAGATGAATGTCTATGACTCCGAGCGCATGGCCGATGTGCTGCGGCCTCTGGGCTATGCGGCGACGGACACGGCCGAAAGCGCGGACTTCGTCATCCTGAACACCTGCCACATTCGCGAAAAGGCGGCCGAGAAGATCTATTCCGAGCTCGGCAAGCTGCGGGAGTTGCGTGACAACCGTCTGGCCGCCGGTCAGCCGGGCATGATTATCGCTGTCGCCGGATGCGTCGCCCAGGCCGAGGGCGAAGAAATCATGCGGCGTCAGCCGGCGGTGGACATCGTCGTCGGCCCGCAGGCCTATCACCAGCTGCCCGAACTGCTGACCCGCACGGCGCGGGCGCGGGGCGAGCGGATCGGGGCCGATTTCGCCCCCGTCGAAAAGTTCGATGCCCTGCCGCAGGCGCGCGGCGTGACCGGCCCGACCGCCTTCCTGACGGTGCAGGAGGGTTGCGACAAATTCTGCACCTTCTGTGTCGTGCCCTATACACGCGGGGCCGAATGGTCGCGACCGGTCGCGGCGGTGCTGGCCGAGGCGCGCGAGCTGGCGGCGCGCGGCGTGCGCGAGGTCACCCTGCTGGGCCAGAACGTCAACGCCTATGACGGCGAGGGGCCGGATGGCGCGCCCTCGACCCTCGCGCGGCTGGCCCATGCGCTGGCCGACATCCCCGGCCTGGACCGGATCCGCTATACCACCAGTCACCCGAACGACATGTCCGACGACCTGATCGCCGCCCATGGCGAGCTGGACGCCCTGATGCCGTGGCTGCACCTGCCGGTGCAGTCGGGGTCGGACCGCGTCCTGCGGCTGATGAACCGCAGGCACGGGCGGGCGAGTTACCTCGCGCTCATCGATCGCATCCGCGCGGTCCGGTCCGACATGGCGCTGTCGGGCGATTTCATCGTCGGCTTCCCGGGTGAGACGGACGCCGATTTCGAGCAGACGATGGATCTGGTGCGGCGCGTCGGCTACGCCTCGGCCTTCGCCTTCGCCTATTCGCCCCGGCCCGGCACGCCCGCCGCCACCATGGCCGGGCCGGTGCCGGCCGCGATCGCGCGCGAGCGTCTGCACGCGCTTCAGGCCCTGCTGGCCGGGCAGCAGCTGGCGTTCAACAGGGACAAGGCCGGGCGGACGGTCGACGTGCTGTTCGAGAAGCCGGGCCGCCACGGACGGCAGGCCGTCGGGCGCTCGCCCTGGCTACAGTCGGTGCATGCCGACGATGCGGATCATCTGATCGGCCGGATCGTTCCGGTCCTGATCGAACACGGCCAGCAGAATTCCCTGAAGGGCCGACTGATGGAAATGGCACTGGATGGCGCGTGAGAGTGAGTTCCTGGCCCTGGGCGACGACGCCCTGCGCGCCGTCATCGGCCCCGGCAGCCGGCATCTGGCCCTGATCGAGGATCGCTTCAAGGTCCTGGTCGAGACGCCGGGTGGCGGCGTGTCGATCAACGGCTCGGCCCGGGACCGGGCGCAGGCGAAGCGGGTCATCGAGACCCTGGCCAGTCGCGCCGAGACCGGTGCCGAGATCACCGAGGCCGACGTGCGCACCGCCCTGGGCGCGGCGACGGCCCAGCCGCGGGCCGGGCAGGGGAGTGTGGCCCCGGACGCCATCGCCCTGCCGGTCGGACGGCGCGGCGCCATCGCCCCCAAGACGGCGGCCCAGGCCAACTATCTGTCGCTGTTGAGCCGTTGCGAACTGACCTTCGGCGTCGGCCCGGCCGGCACGGGAAAGACCTTCCTCGCGGCGGCCTATGGCGCATCCCTGCTGCGGCGCGGGCAGGTGGACCGGCTGGTCATCACCCGCCCGGCGGTCGAGGCGGGCGAGAAGCTGGGCTTTCTGCCGGGCGACCTGAATGAAAAGGTGGATCCCTATCTGGCCCCGATCTGGGAGGCGCTGAACGACATCCTCGGTCCCGACGACGTGCGCCGACGGCGCGACAAGGGCGAGATCGAGGCGGCCCCCATCGCCTTCATGCGCGGCCGGACCCTGGCCCACGCCTTCATCATCGTCGACGAGGCCCAGAACACCTCGCGGCTGCAGATGAAGATGGTCCTGACCCGGCTGGGCGAGGGTGCGCGGATGGTGGTGACCGGCGACCCGTCGCAGGTCGACCTGCTGAACCCGCGCGACTCCGGCCTGAAGCACGCCCTGCGCATCCTCGAGGCGGTGAAGGGCGTCGGCGTGCAGCGGTTCGAGGCCCAGGACGTGGTGCGCCACGCCATGGTCGAGCGCATCGTGCGCGCCTATGACGCCGACACGGCCGGTCGGCGTTCGCCCGCCGATCTCGAGGATCCGGACGCGTGATCGAGGTCGAGATCGAGGACGCGGCATGGACCGCCGCCCTTCCGGATGCCGCCGCCGTGGTGGAGCGGGCGGCCACGGCCGCGCTCGGCAGGGTCGAGGGTGATGTCGTCGTGCTGCTGACGGATGATGCGGCGGTGCGCGTGCTCAACGCCCGCTTCCGTGACAGGGATCAGTCCACCAATGTGCTGTCCTTTCCGGCGCCGGACATGCGGCAGCCCGGGCAGGCCCCGCATTTGGGCGACCTCGTTCTGGCCTGTGGCGTCTGCGCGCGCGAGGCGGAAGCGCAGGGCAAGACCCTGACGGACCATCTGAGCCATCTGACCGTGCACGGGGTCCTGCATCTTCTCGGGCGCGACCACGCGGCCGAAGACGAGGCCGAGGCGATGGAGGACGAGGAGCGATCCATTCTTGCCAGCCTGGGCGTCGCCGACCCATACAGGCGCGATGACTGATCCCGCGGCGACGCTTGCACATGACGGCCCCGGCCCGGGCCTCGACGACGACCCCCGGGCGCGGCTGATCCTGCGGTTCGGCCGTATCGGCCTGGCCCTGGCGGCGGGGGCGGCGGCAGCGCTGGCCCATCCGCCGTTCGGCATCCTGCCGGGCCTGCTGGGCTATGCCCTGCTGATGTTCCTGTCCGAGCGGGCGACGCGCGTGCGCGGGGCCTTCTGGATGGGCTGGCTGGCGGGGTTCGCCTATTTCTTCATCAGCTGCTGGTGGGTCGCCGAAGCCTTCATGGTCAATCCGGCCCAGGCGTGGATGGCCCCGTTCGCTGCCAGTCTGCTGCCCATCGGCCTGGGGCTGTTCTGGGGCACGGCGACGGCCCTGTATCGGTGGATCATGCCCGAAGGCGTCAAGCGGGTGCTGGTCTTCGCCGCCCTGTTCTGCCTTCTGGAATGGCTGCGGGGTCATGTGCTGACCGGCTTCCCGTGGAACCCCGCCGGGGCCAGCTGGAGGGCCGGCTCGGCGGCGTCGCAGTTCGCCTCTGTGGCCGGTGTCTACGGCCTCGGCTTCGTTACTGTGGCGGCCGCGGCGGCATTCGGTCCCCTGTTGGGGGGCGGCCCGCGCAAGACCCGCATCGGCACAGCGATTCTGGGCGCGCTGGCGCTCGCAGCCCTGGTGGTCGGCGGCACGGTCCGGCTGTCGCAGGCGCGGCTGGAATTCACCGCTACCGTGGTGCGGATTGTCCAGGCCGATGTGCCGCAGGAATCGAAATGGACCCCCGAGGCCTATCGCGGGATCGTTGACCGCTACGTCAATCTGACCGCCCGGCCCGGCGCGGTCGTGCCGGACCTGATCATCTGGCCCGAGGGGGCGTTGCCGGCCTCGGCCAATCAGGTGTTCGCGCCGGGCTCGCCCGATGCAGCGGCGATCGCCCGCGCCGTCCAGCCGGGCCAGAGCCTGATCATGGGGCTGGGGCGCGGCGTCCCCGATCCCGCGGCTCCCGAGGGCGGCCGCTATTACAACAGTCTGTTCGTGCTGACGGACGAGGGTGCCGGCGGCCTTCGCATCACCGCCACCTATGACAAATACCGGCTGGTCCCGTTCGGCGAATACCTGCCGGCCGGCGGGCTGATGGGGGCGCTGGGCGTGCGCAGCCTGACCCATATGCCGAGCGATTTCAGCGCCGGTCCCCTGCCGGCCCCGATCGACATCCCGGGGGTGCCGCGCGCCCAGCCGTTGATCTGCTACGAGAGTCTCTATCCGGGCTTCACGCCCGGTGCCTCGGGCCGCCCCGGCTGGATCGTCAACATCTCGAACGACGCCTGGTTCGGGCGCACCTCGGGCCCGTTGCAGCATCTGAACCTGGCCAGTTACCGCGCCATCGAGACCGGCCTGCCGATCGTGCGCTCCACGCCCACGGGTGTGTCGGCCATGATCGACCCGTGGGGACGGGTGGTCGGGGACCAGCGGCTGGAGCCGGGCGAGAGCGGTGTCATCGACGCCCGCCTGCCGGAGCCGACCGGCGTGACGCCGTATGGACGGTTCGGCGACCTTCTGTTCTGGCTGGCGGTGTTGGCCGGCCTGGCCGTGGCGATGCCGTGGCGGCGACTCAACCGGTACCGGCTGCGGGGCCAGGGCCCTGGATGACCTCCATCCACGGGCGAGATTCCCGTGCCGCGCGAGGCCTGGAACCCGTTACGCAACCCGTGTTGTGCGTGGCACGGAGGTTTTTGCATTTTTTTAATGACAGCGGCCAAAGCCGGGCGCATTCAGACTCAACGGTACCAACCGAAGGACGAGTGACGATGGCGAGAGGCAAGGGCGAAGATGGCCCTCATCCTGTGGACCGGCATGTAGGTCGACGCGTGTGCGAAAAGCGCCTGGCGCTTGGCTACAACCAGAGTGACCTCGGGCGCGCCCTGGGACTGACCTTCCAGCAGATCCAGAAATACGAGAAGGGGGCCAACCGCGTCTCCGCCTCCAAGCTCTGGGACATTGCGCGCTTCTTCAAGGTCGATATCGGCTATTTCTTCGAGGGCCTTTCGGGTGCCCAGCTGGCCGGTGTGACCGAGGGTGGAGCGGCCTACGAGCACGATTTTCCGGCCACGCGCTACACCATCGAGATCAGCCGCCTTGCACCCCAGCTGTCCAGCCGGCAGCAAAAGCTGGCGCTGGAACTGATGCGTGACATGGCCGACCGCAAGGAGACGGACGAGGCCTGACCCGTCCGCCGGTCCCTCACGGATCCGAAGCAGCCCGTCCCTGGCCGAAGGTCGGTGCACGCTCCTTTTGCTCCGACCAGTAGGCCGCGCCGTCGCGCGGCTTGAACATCGTCTTGGGCACGCCGTCGCGTGACACCACGGCGAAGGTGTTGGTCGAGGCCTGGTACAGCAGGACGTCGCCGTTGGGCCGCTCGACCCGGTCGGTGCCGGCCGGGGGGCTGGCGGTGAAGGCCTGGACCTTGGCCAGATAATCCTGCGGCGTGCGCGATCCGAAATCGGACCCGTTGCGTTCGAACAGACGCCTTGTCTTGGCGTCGACCGTCTCGCGGCGATTGCCGGTCAGCACGGGTCGCGCCTGTTCAGCCTCGACGGGAGAGGCCGCCGCCGTCGTCGCGCCACCTGCGGCCGTCAGCACCGCGCCCGAGCCGTCCTTTTCACGGTCGCGCGTCTCGACTGCGGTATCCCCGTTGCCGCAGGCCGATCCACCCAAGAGAATGATCGCCGCGCCCGCAATCCAGAACCTGGAGACCATTGAATCCTCCCATGGTTGAAAAGTCCCGCGCTCACCATAACCACAGGTCTCGTGTTCTGGCAATGTTCCGATTCGTGCCCCGATCTCTCGACGGCGCGAGGCGGGATGGCTAGATGACCCGCATGACCCACGCCGCCCTGTCCGGACGCAAGATCCTGCTGATCGTCGGCGGCGGCATCGCCGCCTACAAGGCGCTGGAGCTGGTACGCCTGCTGAAGAAGGCCGGCACCGAAGTCCGGGCGGTCCTGACGGGCGCGGGGGCCGAGTTCGTCACGCCCCTGTCGCTGGCCGCCCTGACCGGTCATCCGGTGCGCCAGACCCTGTTCATGCCCGAGGACGAGACCGCCATGGGCCACATCGAGCTGTCGCGCTGGGCCGATCTGGTGGTGGTCGCACCCGCGACCGCGGGGCTGATCGCCAAGGCGGCCAACGGGCTGGCTGATGACCTGGCCTCGACCACCCTGCTGGCCACGGACAAGCGGGTCCTGCTGGCCCCGGCCATGAATGTGCGGATGTGGCTGCATCCGGCGGTGCAGGCCAATATGGCGCGGCTCAGGGGCTTCGACGGCTTCCACGGCATGGCCGTGGTCGGCCCGGACGAGGGCGAAATGGCCTGCGGCGAGTTCGGCCCGGGCCGGATGGCCGAGCCGGCGGCGATCTTCGCGGCGATCGAGGGCCTGCTCGCCGGGCCGGACGGCCGTCCGCTGGCGGGTCGGAAGGCGGTGGTGACGGCCGGGCCGACCTTTGAACCGATCGACCCCGTGCGCGGCCTGACCAACCGGTCAAGCGGCAAGCAGGGCTATGCCATCGCCGAGGCGCTGGCCCGGCTGGGGGCGCAGGTGACCCTGGTGTCCGGTCCGGTCGCCCTGCCGGCCCCGGTGGGCGTCGAACGGGTGTGGATCGAGACGGCGCGCGAGATGAAGGCCGCCGTCGAGGCCCGGCTGCCGGCCGATATCGCGGTGATGAGCGCCGCCGTGGCCGACTGGCGCGTCGACGGCGTGGCCTCGGGCAAGATCAAGAAGGCCCCCGGCGGTCCCCCCTCCCTGGCCCTGATCGAGAACCCGGACATCCTCGCCAGCGTTTCAGCCCCCGGCAAGCGGCGCCCCGGACTGGTCGTGGGGTTCGCGGCTGAAACCGCCGACCTCGAGGCCAATGCCCGGAGCAAGCTGTCGCGCAAGGGCTGCGACTGGATTGTCGGCAATGACGTGTCCGACGACGTCTTCGGTGCCGACGGCAATGCGGTGACCCTGTTCACCCGCGACGGCTCGGCGGAACGCTGGCCGCGCCAGCCCAAGGCCGAGGTGGCGCGCAAGCTGGCCGCCCGGATCGCCGACCATTTCAGAGCCTGAAAGCCCGCCCGCATGACCACCGTCCGCGTCGAACGCCTGCCCCATGCCGCGGATCTTCCGCTGCCGGCCTATGAGACCGGCGGCTCGGCCGGCATGGACCTGAGGGCGGCCGTGACCGAAGAGGCCCCGCTGACCCTGGCCCCCGGGGCCCGCGCCCTCGTGCCCACGGGCCTGAGGATCGCGCTGGAGCCGGGGTATGAGGCCCAGGTGCGGCCCCGCTCGGGTCTTGCGCTGAAGCACGGCCTGACCTGCCTGAATACGCCGGGTACCATCGACAGCGACTATCGCGGTGAGGTCGGGGTCATCCTGATCAACCACGGGCAGGCCCCTTGCGTGATCCGCCGTGGCGAACGCATCGCCCAGCTGGTCATCGCAAGATACGAACAGGCGGCCCTGGTCGAGGTCGAGGCGCTGGACGAAACGGCCCGCGGCACAGGGGGCTTCGGCTCGACCGGACGATAAGCGGAGCCATTCGACGCGGGACGCGTTGATCCCACTTGCGGCCAGCTTGGCCGTATCAAGGAGGTCGGCGTTATGGAGTCCCTGTTCGATTCGATCGGTGCGTTTCTGACCGGCCTGTTCGGCCTCGCCCAGGGCGGGTTCGACACCATCAACCAGGTCACGGGTCTGGTTATTGCGGTGATCGCCACCTTCATGATGCCCGCCTGGAGCCGGCTTTGGTCCACCTCGCTGGGGGCCGCCCTCGTCTTCATCCTCGTGGGCCTGTTGCGTCCGCTGCTGGACGGCGGTGTCTTTGTGATGCCGCCGCTGCTCACCCTGGCCTTCTGGATGACCGTGCTGGCGCTGTTCCTCGGCTTCGCGGTGGTGATCGCCGTGATGTTCTTCATCAAGTCGCTGTTCACCGGCGGCAGCCGTCGCCATCGCCACGCGCACTGAGGCGCCGGGGGCCTCAGCATCCCTGGTGGCCCCTTCAGCGCAGGCGGGCTGGAAGGATCTGAAGCCGTGCTCAAGCAGCGAGCGACCGCGTCGCGAGCGTTAGCGCCCCAGGCAGGCCGTCAGGCCTGCCGAAAACCAAGCACGTCCTGCATGTCGTAAAGTCCCGGCTTGCGGCTGCGGACCCAGGCGGCGGCGGCGACGGCCCCGCGCGCAAACAGGGATCGGTCGATGGCCGAGTGGCTGAGGGTCAGGGTCTCGTCTTCCGAAGCGAACAGTACGGTGTGCTCGCCGATGATGCCGCCGGCCCGCAGGGAGGCGAAGCCGATCCTGCCCGGCGCGCGCTCGCCGGTGATGCCGTCATAGGGCGCGGTACGAACGTCGGCCAGATCCTCGCCGCGGCCGCTGGCGGCGGCCTCGCCCAGCATCAGGGCGGTGCCCGAGGGCGCGTCGGCCTTCCTGCGGTGGTGGGCTTCCAGCACCTCTATGTCCCAGTCGCGCGGGTCCAGCCGCTGGGCGGCGTGTTCGACCAGGCCGATCAGGATGTTGACGCCGAGGGAGAAATTGCCGCTGCGGACGATGGCGATCTTCTCCGCCGCCGTGTGGATGTCCGTCTCCTGCTCGGGGGTCAGGCCGGTCGAGCCGATCACCAGGGCCGGTCCGCCCCGCGCCGCGCAGGTCCGGGCCAGTTCGACGGAGGCGTCCGGCGTGGAGAAGTCGATGATCACGTCGCACAGCGACAGGTCGGGAGTCTCGCCCCGGTCGAAACGCGCGGCGACCACCACGTCCTCGCGCGCGTCCAGCACGGTCGAGACCGCCCGGCCCATACGGCCGCGGGCCCCGGAGATGCCGGCGTGGAAGATGGCGCTCAACTCGGACCCCTGTCAGTTCACGGACATACTGGCGGCATTCGCGGCCGCCGTCATCTTCCGGATGCCGGACCCTACTGCGGGCCGTCCGCGCCCAGGATGTCGGCCCAGAAGCGTTTGGCCTTGCCGGCGAAGGACGAATTGCGTGGCGTCTGGCTTTCGCCCAGCGAGGCGGCCAGTTCCTGCAGCAGCTCCTTCTGGTGCGGGGTCAGCTCGGTCGGGGTCTCGACGAACAGCTCGACCACCAGATCGCCGCGGTTCTTGCCGTTCAGATGGGGCATGCCCTTGCCCTTGATGCGCACAGTCTTGCCGGTCTGGGAGCCGGCGGGAACGCTGACCGGGGCCTTGCAGCGGCCGTCGCAGGCCTCGGACGTCAGGCAGGGGGCGTCGACCTCACCGCCCAGGGCGGCCGTGGTCATGGCCACCGGAACGGTGACCAGCAGATCGAGGTTGTCGCGCTCGAACAGTTCGTGCGGCGTCACCGACAGGAAGACGTACAGGTCGCCGCGCGGGCCGCCGCGCGTGCCCGCGTCGCCTTCGCCCGACAGGCGGATGCGTGAGCCGTCGTCGACGCCGGCCGGGACTTTCAGCTGAAGCTTGCGGTTCTTGCGCACCTGGCCGTGGCCGGCGCAGGTGGTGCAGGGCTCGGCGATCATCTGGCCGTGGCCGCCGCAGCGGGGGCAGGTGCGCTCGACCTGGAAGAAGCCGTTGGCCGACCGGACCCGGCCCGCGCCCTGGCAGGTGCTGCAGGTGGTCGGCTTGGTGCCCGGCCTGGCACCCGAGCCTTCGCAGGTCTCGCAGGTCGCCGTGGTCGGGATGGCGATCTCGACATCGGCACCCTTGTAGGCCTGCTCGAGCGTGATCTCGAGGTCGTAGCGCAGGTCCGAACCGCGGCGCGGGCCATGCTGGCGGGCCCCGCCGCCGCCGCGTCCGCCGAAGACGTCGCCGAAGGCGTCGCCGAAGACCTGGGAGAAGATGTCGTTGACGTCGGTGAAGCCCTGGCCCTGGCCGCCAAATCCGCCGCCGCCGCCGTTGACCCCGGCGTGACCGAACCGGTCGTAGGCGGCGCGCTTCTGGTCGTCCGAGAGCACGGAATAGGCTTCGGAAATTTCCTTGAACCGGGCCATGGACTCGTCACACCCGCCGTTCCGGTCGGGGTGGTGCTGCATGGCCAGCTTGCGATAGGCCACCTTCAAGCCGGCGGCGTCGATGGTCCGTTCGACCTCGAGAACTTCGTAATAGTCACGCGTCGCCATCAGGCGTTCGTCCTCTTACCCGTGCCGACGGTCCACGCCTCTTGCCGGGCGGCGACCGAAACGGCTGACCGGGCTGACATGGGTGCCCGGCGAAAATGATGCAAGTTTGTCTCCGCCCTGTCGCGAAGCAAGGGGGAGGGGGACGAGGCGCAGCGTGGTGGCGGGGTTGGGTCCCGTCGCACGGACCCTTTCAGGACCGCGTTCAGAGCCCGTCGTCGGAACGCAAACGCTCCGCCTTCACCCCTCCACCGCTTCGCGGTCCCCCTCCCCATCGCAAGGGCGACGGGGAGGAGACGGGTGTCAGGCGCTCTTCTTGTCGTCGTCGGCGTCCGGCGAGACTTCCTCGAACTCGGCGTCGACCACGCCGTCGTCGGCGGGGGCTCCGGCCGCATCGCCGTCGCCGGCGCCCTGTTGCGAGGCGTACATGGCCTCGCCCAGTTTCATCGAGGCCTGGACCAGGGTGTTGGTCTTCGTCCGGATGTCTTCCGGGTCGGTGCCGTCCTTGGCCGACTTCAGCTCGGCGAGGGCGGTTTCGATCGCGGCCTTCTCATCGGCCCCGACCTTGTCGCCGTGTTCGGCCATGGCCTTTTCGGTCGAGTGGATCAGGCTGTCAGCAGCGTTGACCGCCTCGACCATTTCCTTCCTGGCCTTGTCAGTGGCCGCATTGGCCTCGGCTTCCTTGACCATCTTGTCGATGTCGGCGTCCGACAGGCCGCCGTTGGCCTGGATGCGGATCGACTGTTCCTTGTTGGTCGCCTTGTCCTTGGCGGTCACGTGGACGATGCCGTTGGCGTCGATGTCGAAGGCGACCTCGATCTGCGGCATGCCGCGCGGCGAGGGCGGAATGCCCATCAGGTCGAACTGGCCCAGCACCTTGTTGTCCGCCGCCATCGGGCGCTCGCCCTGGAAGACCCGGATCGTCACGGCCGACTGGTTGTCGTCGGCGGTCGAGAAGACCTGGCTCTTCTTGGTCGGGATGGTGGTGTTGCGTTCGATCAGCGGGGTGAAGACGCCGCCCAGGGTTTCGATCCCCAGGGTCAGCGGGGTCACGTCCAGCAGCAGCACATCCTTGACGTCGCCCTGCAGCACGCCCGCCTGCACCGCGGCACCGAGGGCCACGACTTCATCGGGATTGACGCCCTTGTGCGGCTCCTTGCCGAAGAATTTCTTCACGGCTTCCTGGACCATCGGCATGCGCGTCATGCCGCCGACCAGAACCACCTCGTCGATGTCCGAGGCCTTCATGCCCGCATCCTTCAGGGCCTTGGCGCAGGGCTCGATGGTGCGCTGGACCAGGTCGTCGACCAGGGCTTCCAGCTTGGCGCGGGACAGTTTGATGTTCAGGTGCAGCGGGCCCGAGGCATTCATGGTGATGAAGGGCAGGTTGACCTCGTACTGGGTCGTGGAGCTGAGCTCCTTCTTGGCCTTTTCGGCCTCTTCCTTCAGGCGCTGCAGGGCCAGCTTGTCCGAGCGCAGGTCGACGCCCTGCTCCTTCTTGAACTCGTCGGCCAGGTAGTCGACCAGGCGCAGGTCGAAGTCCTCGCCGCCCAGGAAGGTGTCGCCATTGGTCGACTTCACCTCGAAGACGCCGTCACCGATCTCGAGGATGGAGACGTCGAACGTGCCGCCGCCGAGGTCATAGACGGCGATCTTCTGGCCGTCGTTCTTGTCCAGGCCATAGGCCAGGGCCGCCGCGGTCGGTTCGTTGATGATGCGCAGGACTTCGAGACCGGCGATCTTGCCGGCGTCCTTGGTCGCCTGACGCTGGGCATCGTTGAAATAGGCCGGCACGGTGATGACAGCCTGGGTCACGGTCTCGCCGAGGTAGGCCTCAGCGGCCTCCTTCATCTTGCCGAGGGTGAAGGCCGAGATCTGCTGGGGCGAATAGTCCTTGCCGTTGGCGCGCACCCAGGCGTCGCCGGTCGGGCCCTTGACGATGTCATAGGGGACCATCTTCTTGTCCTTGGCGACCACGGGGTCGTCGAACGAGCGGCCGATCAGGCGCTTGATGGCGAAGAAGGTGTTGGTGGGGTTGGTTACAGCCTGGCGGCGCGCCGGCTGACCCACCAGGGTCTCGCCGCCGTCCTGGATGGCGATGACGGAGGGCGTGGTGCGGTTGCCCTCGGCGTTTTCGATGACCTTGGGGTTCTTGCCGTCCATGACGGCCACGCACGAGTTGGTGGTGCCCAGGTCGATGCCGATGATCTTGGCCATGTGTAGGTCTTTCACTCCATTTCGGCGGGCGGTGCGGCGGCCTTTTAGAGCGAAGCGCCGCGCGTGACCGCCCCCGGTGTCAGGGTCTTTGGTCGGTTGGTACGGTTCCGGCCCCAAAGCCCCACGATGTGCGGGGTTTTACGGCGGTTGTGGCCGATATGGGAAACGCCCCCCGGCCTGCAAGCCCCAAACGTCCTGGGGAAAAGATTCGCCCCTGATTCCGAAGGGATGATTTCACCGAACATTGGTGTAGTAATCGGGGCGTTAACCGGCCTTAGGGGGGCTGGTCACCCCGGGGAGAAACCGAAATGAACGTTCAAAAGACCATCGCCCGCGCCGCCCTGATTGTTGCGGCCCTGGCATCGACGGCAGCCGCCGCTGCCACCACAGCGACGCCCGAGCGGTCCGTCGCTGTCGCGCCCGCCACCGTCAGCGCGCCGGTGCAGTCCCGCGACGGCCAGAACCGCCGCGTTCGTATCCACAACACCACCGGCTGGACCATGCTGCGCTTCTATGCGTCGAACGTCCGCACCAGCGACTGGGAAGAGGATATCCTCGGCGACGACGTGCTGGAGAACAATGCCAGCATCATCATGAACATCGACGACGGGACGGGTGCCTGCCTGTTCGACTTCAAGGCCGAATTCACCAACGGTCAGAGCCTGATCCGCAACAACATCAACGTTTGCGAGATCGCGGACTATTACTACACGCGCTGATTGCGGGCCGGGCAGCGCGCGGCAAATTCCGCGCGCCCCGCGCCTTGCGCGACTTGAGCGCGCGGCGGCGACACCCAGATAGACCGGATGTCCGCGCACGCCGAGATCGATACGGGAATGGAGGGCTTCCGGTTCTGGCCGGGAGCCCTTTCCGCATCCGAACAGGCCGGTCTGCTGGCCGAGGTGCTGGCGGCCGGAGCGATCGCGCCCTTCTATCAGCCGGTGACGCCGGGAGGGCGGCCCTTTTCGGTGCGGATGACCAACCTGGGCCCGCTGGGCTGGGTGTCCGACCGGTCGGGATACCGGTACCAGGCGACCCATCCGGTGACCGGCGCCGGCTGGCCGCCGATTCCGGGCCGACTGCTGGCGCTGTGGCGGGACCTGACGGGCGCGGACCCATGGCCGGACGCCTGTCTGGTCAATCTGTACCGTGAGGGCGCGAAGATGGGTCTGCATCAGGACCGCGACGAGGCGGATATGACGGTGCCGGTGCTGTCGGTGTCGCTGGGCGATACGGCGGTGTTCCGGATCGGCGCGGCGGAGGGCGGGCCGACCCGGTCGCTGAGACTGTCCTCGGGCGATGTCTGCGCCCTGACCGGGCCGGCGCGGCTGGCGCGACACGGCATCGACCGGGTGATCGCCGGGTCCTCAAGCCTGGTGCCCGGCGGCGGGCGGATCAATCTGACCCTGCGGCGGGCCGCGCCAGCTTCACAGCAATCGTGAATGGACGCCTCCGGGACACCGGGCCAGTATCCCGCCTTCGCCAGCCGGAGCCTGCCGTGACCCAACTGATCCGCCCCGAAGGCCCCGAGGCCGACGACTTCCGTTTCAGCCGCCGCGCCCTGGCGACCGGCATGGTGGGCGGCCTGGCCTTCGTCGGCTACGCCCCGGCGGCCCTCGCCCGGCAGGCGGCTCCGGTGACCACCGATGACACCGGCCTGACCATCCAGCAGACGACCTATCCGGCGCCGGACGGCTTCGCCCTGCCGGCCTATGTCGCCCGCCCGAACGGGGAAGGGCCCTTCCCCGTGGTGGTGGTGGTGTCCGAGATTTTCGGCGTCCATGAATATATCCGCGACGTCTGCCGACGGCTGGCCAGGGCGGGCTATGCCGCCATCGCGCCGGCCTTCTTCATGCGGGTCGAGGATCCGGCCCCGCTGGCCGACATGGGACGGATCCAGCAGATCGTGGCCGCGGCGAATTACGAGCAGGTGATGGGCGACATCGCCGCCACGCTTGACTGGGCCAGTTCACAACTGTGGGCCAATGCCGACAAGGTCGGCATCACCGGCTGGTGCTGGGGCGGCAAGGTGGTGTGGCAGGCGGCGGCCCGCTTCGCCGCCATCGACGCCGGGGTCGCCTGGTACGGGCGTCTGGCCCCCGCGGCGACCGCCACGCCGGAACAGGCGGCCGGAGGCCAGCCCTGGCCGGTCGATCTGGCCGACGATCTCAAGGCCCCCGTGCTGGGCCTCTATGGCGAGGCCGACCGTGGTATTCCGCTGGACAGCGTCGAGGCCATGCGCGCGGCCCTGCAACGGGCCGGCCGGACGGAGAGCCGGATCGACGTCTATCCGGCCGCGCCGCACGGCTTCCACGCCGACTATCGCGACAGCTATCGCGCCGCCGACGCCGCCGACGGCTGGGCCAAGCTTCTGGCGCTGTTCGAGGCTCGACTGAAGTAGAGGGTCGACCTGGCGACCCGGAGGTGAGCCAAGAGCGGCACCCGCCCCCTGCTCACCCCGGACCCTGTTCTCACGCCATCACCCGGCCTCAGGCCGTGCCGTCGAAATTCCCGCCGGTCGCGCCCGCGGCGGAATAGGCGGCGTTGCCGGCGGCTGCGCCGGAGCCCCGGGCGGCGACCACGACCATGGCCGGGCGCACGGTGCGGCCGAACAGGGCGTAGCCGGGCTGGAGCGTCTGGATCACCTGTCCGCCCTGAACGCTGTCGGACGGCTGTTCCATCATGGCCTGATGCAGGTGAGGGTCGAAGGCCTCGCCCGGCTCGGGCGCGACACGTTTGAGGTGGTTGGACTCGAAGGCCTGGAGCAGCGACTTCTGGGTCAGCTCCAGCCCGATGACGAGTCCGGCCTCGCCCGCGTCGGCGTCTTTCGGTGCGGCCTGCAGGGCGCGCTCCAGATTGTCGGCCACGCCCAGCAGGTCGCGCGCGAATTTCTGGATGGCGTAGGCGCGGGCGTCGTTATTCGACAGCTCGGCCCGCTTTTTCGTGTTCTCGGCCTCGGCGACGGCGCGCAGGGCGCGGTCCTTCCACTGGTCGCGCTCGGCGATCAGGGCATCGATGGGCCCGAGGCCGTCGTCAAGACCGGCTTCGGCATTGGCCTCGGCCTCCGCGATGTCGGCGGCCAGTTCCTCGGAATCCGGGAGGTCGTCGTGTGTCTGGTTCAAGTCTCTTGTCCGTCCAGTATTCGCCCCAAGACCCGGGCGGTATAATCCACCAACGGAATGATGCGGGCATAGTTCAGTCTTGCGGGTCCGATCACGCCGATGGCACCCAGGACCCGCTGCCGGCCCGTCATATAGGGCGCCGCGATCACGGCGGAACCCGAAAGCGAAAAGAGTCTCGTTTCCGCCCCGATGAAGATGCGAACGCCCTGCGCTGTCGAGACCCCGTCCAGCAGGCCGATCAGCTGTTCCTTCTGCTCCAGGTCGTCGAACAGGATGCGGACCTTTTCCAGATCCTCGGCCGTCTCGCGGTCGTGCAGCAGATTGGCGCGGCCGCGCACGATCAGGGAACGCTCGCGCTCGGCCCCGCCCGACCATGCGGCCATGCCGTCCTCGACCAGACGGGCCGCGGCGGCGTTCAGCTCGCGTCGGGCGGCGTCAAGCTCGGTGCGCATTTCGGTGCGCGCCTCGTGCAGCGGGCGACCCTTGAGCCGGGCATTGAGGAAGTTGGAGGCCTCGGTCAGGGTCGAGGGGGTGACGCCCGCCTTCAGCGGCATCAGCCGGTTCTCGACCGAGCCGTCGTCGCCGACCAGCACCGCCAGCGCCTGATCGTGGCCCAGGGCCACGAACTCGACGTGTTTGACGCCCGCCTCGCGGATCGGGCTGGCGACGATGCTGGCACCCCCCGCGAGGCCCGACAGCAGGGACGATGCCTCGTTCAGCGCCTCATCGAAGCTGCGGCCCCCATTCTTGCCGGAACTGGCGGCCAGCCGGGCGTCGATCTCGCGCCGCTCCTCCGCTCCGATGTCGCCGATCTCCAGCAGGCCGTCGACGAACAGGCGCAGGCCCGCATGGGTGGGGATCCGGCCCGCCGAGGTGTGGGGGGCCCCCAGCAACCCCGCCAGGGTCAGGTCCTGCATGGTGTTGCGGATCGAGGCGGGCGACAGCGACACGCCGGTCATCGACAGGGTGCGCGAGCCGACGGGGTCCCCGGTCTCCAGATAGGATTCGACGATGCGGCGGAAGATGTCGCGCGCGCGCTGGTCCAGGCCGGTCAGGCTGCCGGTCTCCATCGCCGTCGAGGTCAGCAGTGAAGGTCTCATGGTAGGGCCCTGCCTGTCCGGACACACGGTACAGGTCCGGCGTCCCGCATGCGGTGATGGAGGCTGGCTGAAGATGCGGGGGACAGGGTCACGGTTTCAGGATAAGCACCGCCGCTGCCGCTTCCAAGGAATACCGTCATGCGCCCCTCCGAACGTACGCCCGAACAGCTCCGCACCGTCACGCTCGAGACCGGGGTGAACCGCTACGCCGAGGGTTCGTGCCTGGTCACCTTCGGCCATACGAAGGTTCTGGTGACAGCCTCGGTCGAGGAGAATGTCCCCGGCTGGATGCGCGGCAAGGGTGCCGGCTGGGTGACGGCGGAATACGGCATGCTGCCGCGCGCCACCCACACCCGCGGCCGTCGCGAGGCCGCCAGCGGCAAGCAGACGGGCCGGACGCAGGAAATCCAGCGTCTGATCGGCCGGTCGATGCGGGCGGTCGTGGACATGAAGCTGCTGGGCGAGCGGCAGGTGGTGCTGGACTGCGACGTCATCCAGGCCGACGGCGGCACCCGGACCGCGGCCATCACCGGTGCCTGGGTCGCCATGGCCTCGGCCTTCGACTATCTGCGGGCCGAGGGCGTGCTCAGGACCGACCCCATTCTCGACCAGGTCGCGGCCGTCTCGTGCGGTGTGTGCAACGACCTGCCGGTGCTGGACCTCGACTATGAGGAGGACTCCACCGCCGAGGCCGATTCCAACTTCGTCCTGACCGGTGCGGGCGCGATCGTCGAGATCCAGGCCACCGGCGAGAAGCGCGGCTTCTCGCGGGGCGAGTTCGACCGGCTGTTCCAGCTGGCCGAAGGCGGCTGCGCCGAGCTGTTCGCCCTGCAGCGGGCCGCCCTGGGGCGGTAGCCCGCCCGGGGTATCATCAGCCATCGAAACGAGGCATCGTCCGTCTCCATCCCGGGGAGACGAGCCGATGCGCCTGCCGATCCTGCTGACCCTCCTGCTGCTGGCTGCCTGCCAGCAGCCGTCCGAACCCAAGGCCGCGGACAGCGCGGCCCCTGCGGTCGCCAGCGTCCCTGATCCGGTCATGCCGGCGGATGCTCCCCCGCAGGAAGAGGCTATCGCCCCGACCGAGGCGGGCTCGACCGCCTGCAAGCTCGACCAGGGTGCCGACGCGGCCCAGGCGCTCGTGAACCGCTGCATCGCCGTCAGCCCGGCCACCCATCCGCCGTGCAACGTCGCCAATCCCTGCCAGATGATCCAGGATGAGATCGACCGGTCGTGTGAAATGTATGCGCCGGGCGAAACCAGGCCGGCGGAATGCGCGGCCTGAGGCCGGTCGACCGGACTTAATCGTTTTCCAACGGTGTTCCGCCATGCTGGCGAACCATGACGCCTGTCCAGACCCCGACTGACCTGCGCGCCCTCACCGGCCTGCGCTTCCTCGCCGCCCTCTGGGTGGTGCTCTACACGGCCTGGCCCCATCTGGATGTCGGCCGGGTTCCCGTGGCTGTGACCAGGGGATATCTGGGCGTCGAGGTCTTCTTCGTCCTGTCCGGGTTCATCCTCAGCCACGTCTATCTCGAGGCGGTGGGTCAGAAGCGGTATTCCTGGGGCGGCTTCCTGTGGGCGCGGATCGCGCGGGTCTATCCGCTGCATCTGGTCACCCTGTTCGGCATGGTGGCCCTGGGCATCGCCGGTACGGCCGCGGGTCTGAGCATCGACGCCAGTCTGACCGACTGGCGGGCCCTGCCGGCGCATCTGACCATGACCCACGCCTGGGGTCTGGCCCCGACGTCGGCCTTCAATCACCCCTCCTGGTCGATCTCGGCCGAGTGGTTCGCCTATCTGACCTTCCCCGCCTGGGCCTTTGTGGCCTGGCGGATGCGCGAACGGCCGCTGCTGGCCGTCGCCGGCGCCGCCGCCCTGGCGCTGGGCATCTACGCCGCCTTCCAGCCGCTGGCCGGCTTCTCGCTGACAGAGGCGACCTTCCGCTGGGGTGCGCTCCGGATTGTGCCGTGTTTCGCCCTCGGCTGCGCCCTGTACCTGGTCCGTCGTCGCGCCCCGATCCCGTATGCGGGACCGGTCGCCCTGTTCAGCGGGCTGGCCGTGCTGGCCAGCGCGTCCCTGGGGCTGTGGGATCCGGTCACCGTTCTGCTGGCGGGAGGCCTGATCCTGGGCCTGGGCTCGCTGGACAATGCCCGCGCGGGCCTGCTGGGGTCCAGGGTCGGCGTCTATCTCGGCGAGATCAGCTATTCGATCTACATGGTCTGCGCGCCGGTCCTGCTGGTCATGACCAATGTCGCGGCCCGGCTGACAGGGGCCGGGGACAAGCAGTTTCACATCATTGTGTGGCTGGGGATCGTGGGGGCCATTCCGGTCGCGGCGATGGCGACCTATCACCTGGTCGAACGCCCGTGTCGAAAGGCTTTGAGGGGTTTGGCCGATCGGCGGGCAGGGCGGTCAACCGCGACAAAGACGCACACCGACTCGCCTGAAAGGGTTCTTCAACCCTCGGAAACTATCGTCTAAGGCTTGGTCTTCGACAGGTCGGGACAGACGCCAGCATGATCAAACGGCTCACAGCCGCTGCGGTTGCAGCGACGATCGGATTTTCTGCGCTGGGCTATGCACCCGCCGCGAAGGCCGATGAGCCCTATTGGCAGTGCGTCACCTTCGCCCGCATGTTCTCGGGCATCAACATCTTCGGCGACGCCCTGACCTGGTGGAACCAGGCCCAGGGCAAGTTCCGCACCGGCGGACGCCCCGAGACCGGCGCGGTCCTGGCCTTCCAGCCCAGCGGCCGCATGACCCGCGGCCATGTTGCCGTCGTGTCCGACATCCTGACCGACCGCGTGATCCGCGTGACCCACGCCAACTGGGGCGGCAGCCGCGGCCGGGTCGAGGAAAACGTCACCGTGGTGGACGTTTCTCCCTCGGGTGATTGGAGCGCGGTCAAGGTCTGGTACAACCCGATCCATGATCTGGGCACTTCCGTCTATCCGACCTATGGCTTCATCTACAAAGCTCCGGCGAGCCGCTCCGTCGAGGGCCTTCTCATGGCCTCGGCCGACAACCCTTCGGGCCAGCCCTAACTTCCGGACATCGGACGGACGTCCGGCATGATCCGCGTCTTTTGCGCGGGCCGGTCGACCTGCGAGCCGCCGGCCGCGGACGCGGCCGCCTGGGTGGTGCCGCCGGACGCCGTCTGGATCGACCTGGTCGAGCCCAGCCGCGAGGAAGAGGTGGCCGTCGAAAAGGCCCTCGGCCTCGCCGTCCCGACGCGCGAGGAGATGGCCGAGCTGGAGGCCTCCAGCCGCGTCTATCGCGAGAACGGGGCGACCTATGCGACGGCGGACCTCATCAGCCGTGGCGACGAAGATATCCCGGGGGTCGAACCCGTCACCTTCGTGCTCACTGACGGACCGCTGGTGACCATCCGCTATTTCGATCCCAAGCCGTTCGCCCTGATGACCGAGAAGCTGGAGCGCGAGCCGGAGCGCTGCCCCACGGGGACGGACCTCTTCCTGCACCTGATGGAGACGGTGGTGGACCGGGCGTCCGACATCCTGTCGCGAAACGTCGGCCGGGTGGAGGGCATCGCCGGCCATGTCTTTTCGGGCGGCAAGACGGTCGGGTTCGAAAAGCTGATCACCAAACTGGGCCAGGCCCAGATCGCCAACGCCCGGATCGAGCAGAGCCTGGCCGGGCTGACCCGCATCTTCGCCTTCGTGGGCGTCGACGACCGGATGCGCCAGCCCGAGGCGCACGCCCACCTGCGCTCGCTGTCCCGGGATGCCGAAAGTCTGTCGGCGCACAATCACGCCGTCGCCGCCTCGATCAATTTCCAGCTTTCGGCGGCGCTGGGGCTGATCAACATCGAGCAGTCGTCGATCATCAAGATCTTCTCGGTGGCGGCGGTGGCCTTCCTGCCGCCGACGCTGATCGCCTCGATCTACGGCATGAATTTCCACAGCATGCCGGAGCTGTCGCAACCGTGGGGCTATCCGGTGGCGGTCGGGGCCATGGTGGTTTCGGCCCTGCTGCCGCTCGCCTGGTTCAAGAAGAAGGGCTGGCTGTAGCGCCGCCGGCCTTGACCCCGCCCGCCCGTCCGCGCTTGTTGCGCGGCGAAACCGGAGACCGTCCCATGCGTCTGATCGCCCTTGCCTGCGCCCCGGTCCTGTTTCTGTCAGCCTGTTCGCAACCGGAGACGGTTCCGGGCCCGCCGCCCGCGCCGGAACCGGCGACGATCCTGGCCGGCGTCGATCTGACGAAACCCGTGCGCGCGCTCGGCACCGAGCCGTTCTGGGGCGTCGAACTGACCGGTACCGAGATCATCTATTCGGGCGTCGACCGGCCGGAACAGCGCGCGCCCCAGCCTGAAGCGGTCATTCAGGGCACCACCGTCACCCTGGCGGGCACCACCGCCGGCGGGACGACCATCAGCGTGATGCTGGCGGCCACGGAATGCTCGGACGGCATGAGCGACCGCACCTATCCGCTGTCGGCCATCGTCAAGGTCGGCGACGAGACCCTGACCGGCTGCGCCGCCTCTTCGGCCGCCATCCTGTCCAGCGGCGAGAGCGGCCCGGTCGCCGAACCGGCTCAGCCGGCGGCGTAGTCGCGCAAGGTCCGCATCGCCCCCAGACGCGCGAAGGCGATGGTCAGGGCCTTGCGGCGCGCGGGCGCCAATGGGGACGACGGTGCGTCGCGCACCACGGCCCCGCCAAAACCGTCGGCGACGATCAGGCCCGGGTGGTCGGGCAGGACCTCCGACGGAAATCCGGGTGCCACCGCGAAATAGAAGGCGTCGCAGAAGGGGCCGTACTCGCCCCATTTTCGGTCGACCCGAAAGTCCTCGATTCCCGACTTCACCTCGCAGATGATGATGTCACCGCGCGGCCCGATGGCCATGACGTCGGCGCGGCGGCCGTTGGGCAGGCCCACTTCCAGCAGGGGGGCATAGCCGAGGTCGACCATCAGCCGGGCCGCCCCGCGTGTCACGGACAGGGTCGTTCCGGGGCGGCTGAAGACCAGGTCGATGGACACGGCGGCGGCGGGCATGGCCGACTTATGTTCCGCTTGTGTTCCGATTTCAAGCCGGGCGGGGCCGTGCTTCAGCGTCCGGTGTGGACCACCGTTGCCGTGTCGAGGCCCAAGGCCCGGGCGCGGGCGACCAGCCGGGTCCGTTCGCCTTCCGACGGGCTCTGGCTGCGGTGCCAGACCCACCAGTCGGACCTGTTCGGCAGGGCCATGATGGCCCAGCTGTAGTCGGGCGCATGGTCCCAGACCCAGTAGTTCTGTCCCGCCAGGCCGCCCACGCCCAGCAGGCCCGTCAGGGTGAAGCGGAACCGGGCATTGGTCCCGGGGTCTGTGACGCGGGCGTTGGCGCGCAGGGTCTCGACCCCGCCGTCGACGCTGCGCGTGCAGGTGACAACGATGCCGTACCGGTTCGGTTGTCGCTGCGGATCGAAATCGATCTGGGCCCGCCGGCATTCCTTCTGGGCGTCGTTGGGGCTGCGCGCGATCTCAAACCAGCGACCATCGAACCGGTCCAGATTCACATCGCGTGACTGGGCGGCCGCGGGGGCGGCAAGGGCACACAGGGCGGCGGCCAGAAGGGTCGGGCGGATCAGGGTCATCAAGCATCCTTCGCGGCGTCGTCGCGCCAAGATACGCACAAAGGGGTCTGTCGGTTGCCGATTCTAGAGGATGAACCGGCTCAGGTCAGCATCGCGCGCGAGGTCGCCGACCAGGTCGCGCACCCGGGGGCCGTCGAAGACCACCGTCTGGCCACCCAGGTCCGAGGCCTTGAAACTGGTCTCTTCCAGCACCCGTTCGATCACGGTCACCAGGCGCCGCGCACCGATGTTCTCGACCGCGCTGTTGGCGGCGACGGCGGCGTCGGCCATGGCCTCGACCGCGTCGGCGGTGAAGGTCAGGGTCACGTCCTCCGTCGCCAGCAGGGCCTGGTTCTGACGGATCAGATTGGCCTCCGGCTCGGTCAGGATGCGCACGAAGTCGTCGCGGGTCAGGGCTTTCAGCTCGACCCGGATGGGCAACCGGCCCTGCAGTTCGGGCAGCAGGTCCGACGGCTTGGCCACATGGAAGGCACCCGAGGCGATGAACAGCACGTGGTCCGACTTCACGGGCCCGTATTTGGTGGAGACGGTGGTGCCCTCGATCAGGGGCAGCAGGTCGCGCTGGACGCCTTCGCGGGATACGTCGCCTCCCGAACGATCCGAACGTCCGGCGACCTTGTCGATCTCGTCGATGAAGACGATGCCCTCGTTTTCGGCCAGGGCCATGGCCTCGGCGGTCAGGCTTTCCTGATCCAGCAGCTTGTCGCTTTCATCCGTGACCAGCGGGCCGACGGCGTCGCGGACGGTCAGCCTGGCGGCCCGGGTCTTGCCTCCGCCCAGCTTGCCCAGCATTTCGGACAGGTTGATCATGCTGACATTGCCGCCGCCGGGGATGTCGAACCCCTGCGCGGGCGCGGCCGTCTCGGCCAGGGAGATTTCGATCTCCTTGTCGTCCAGCGCGCCGGTGCGCAGTCTCTTGCGGAAGCTCTCGCGCGTGGCCGGCTGGGCTCCCGGGCCCACAAGGGCGTCGAGGATCCGCTCCTCGGCCGCGGCTTCGGCCCTGGCCTTGACCCCGGCCCGCCGCTTGTCGCGCACCATGACCAGCGCCGCCTCGACCAGGTCGCGCATGATCGAGTCCACGTCGCGGCCGACATAGCCGACCTCTGTGAATTTGGTCGCTTCGATCTTCAGGAAGGGCGAACCGGCCAGCCTGGCCAACCGTCGGGCGATCTCGGTCTTGCCGACGCCGGTGGGGCCGATCATCAGGATGTTCTTGGGCGTGACCTCGTCGCGCAGCTCATCGGGCACGCGCTTCCGGCGCCAGCGGTTGCGCAGGGCCACGGCGACGGCGCGCTTGGCGTCGTCCTGGCCGACGATGAAACGGTCCAGTTCGGAAACGATTTCGCGGGGGGAGAGCTCGGTCATCTGTCGCAGATAGGGCGGATCAGCCTCCGGCGGGAGGGGGCGGGGCCGCCGGCGTGGGGATCAGTTGCGCCATGATCAGTTTCCAGCCCTCCGGCCGCTTCTGCCACAACCGCATGTAATGGCCGGTGCGGGACTCTCCTTCGGTACTGATCCATGCCGCCGGGCCATAGGTCCAGGCCATGTCTCCCGCATCTGAGGCACCGCCGCCTTCGGCCGCTCCGAACTCGAAGCGGGCGGGGCAGCCGTCGAGGGCGGTGGCAAACGCGTCCGGGCTCTCGGCCGGGGACAGGGGCGCGACGTACAGACGCCCGTCCGGCGCGAGGACCGACAGATGGGCCGTTTTCTGGTCCACGGCGGCCGCCACGGCCAGCGCGGCCTCGGCTTCGCGGACCTCGGTCATGGCCGCCTCGGGTGTGGTGGAGCCGACGGTCGCGACCGGAAGCAGACGCGGCTGGCTGTCGGGGCCCGGCTGTCCCGCCGGGCTCGCGTTTGAGCCGCCGTCATAGACCCAGCGCCACTGGCCGTCGGCCTGGCGCACCCAGACCGTGAAATAGTGGCCATAGCCTTCCTGATTTCTTGCGGCGGGACCGGTGGTGAAGCCCATGTCGCCCGACCGGGCCACGCCGGCGAACGTCGGCCACCATTCGATCAACGGCTCCCCCGGCTGGCGGACCAGAGGCGCGCCTTCAAAGAGTTTCTCGAGGGTCTGCGCCTGACCGCCGCTGATCAGGGTGGCGTCGGCACGGCCCCATTTCCGGAAACTGCCGGCCAGGCCCATGGCTGGAAAGTCGGCCGCGAAGGCCCGCTCGGCGGCGATGATCGGTGCCGGGTCCGGCGTCCGGGCCAGGGCGGGAGCGGCGACCAGCAAGGCCGCGGCGACGACGAAAGCGCGCATGAAAATTCCTCCCCACGGCATTGATCGCCAGAACAGACGCGGTGTCGCGTTAATTCCTGGACAGGCTCATGCCAGCGTCTCAACCGTCAGATTGCCGTTGGTGTAGACACAGATGTCGGCGGCGATCGCCATGGCGCGCCGCGCGATCTGCTCCGCGTCCATCTCGGTGTGATCCAGCAGGGCGCGGGCCGCCGACAGGGCGAAATTGCCACCGGATCCGACGGCGGCGACCCCGTGCTCGGGTTCCAGCACGTCGCCGACGCCGGTGACGGTGAAGATCGACGTCCGGTCTGCCACCAGCAGCATGGCCTCCAGCCGGCGCAGGTAGCGGTCGGTGCGCCAGTCCTTGGCCAGGTCGACGCAGGCGCGGGCCAGCTGGTCGGGATACTGCTCCAGCTTGGCCTCCAGCCGTTCGATCAGGGTGAAGGCGTCGGCGGTGGCTCCGGCGAAGCCCGCCAGCACCTTTCCGCCGGCCAGAACCCGGACCTTCCGGGCCGCGCCCTTGACGATCGTCGGCCCCATGGAGACCTGGCCATCGCCGGCGATGACCGTCCGGCCGTCCTTGCGGACAGCCAGGATGGTGGTGCCGTGCCAGTCGGGAAAAGGGCTTGCGTTTGTCATCGTCCAGAGATGGCGACGGAAATGCGGCGCGGCAAGCTGTTTGCCAAGCAAATACAAGGCCGAGAAAGCGCCACGTTTTTGCCCCTGTAACGGGTTACAAGCGCGAAATTCATTCACATAACTGCGTAATCAGGGCAATCATATTGCTTCACCGTGTCATCTACGCCAGCGAGGCGGTCGGCGCGACCGGCGTTTCGACCCTGTCGATCGCCCAGATTCTGGGCCACGCCGAAGGCACCAACCGGCGTGACCACATCACCAGCTGCGTGATGTTCCATCAGGGCCACATCCTGCAGGTCATTGAGGGCGGACGGGTCGACATCGACCGCCTGATGCGACGCCTGCTGGTTGATCCCCGTCACAGCGGCCTGCGCATCCTCGTCGACATGCCGATCAACAGCCGCACCCTGCAGGAGCCGATGTCCATGTGGGCCGAGCCGGCCGCCCTGCTCGAACAGCTGGGCCTGCCGTGCCTGTCACAGGTGACGGCGCGCGAGGCCGAAGCCCTGCTTGGGTACAGCAAGGCCGCGTGACGTCGGGCCGATCCCGGCCTAACGGAGAAGGGTGACCTTTTCCGATGATGAAATCGAACGCTACGCCCGCCATCTGGTCCTCGCCGAGGTGGGGGGCCCGGGCCAGCAAAGGCTGAAGGCCGCGCGCGTGGCCATCGTCGGCATGGGCGGCGTCGGCGGTCCGGCCGCCCTGTATCTGGCCGCTGCCGGTGTCGGAAGCCTGCGGCTGATCGACGACGATACCGTCGGCCTGTCCAATCTCCAGCGCCAGATCACCTTCGCCACGCGCGACATCGGGCGCGCCAAGGTCGAGGCCGGCGCGGACGCCCTGACCGCCCTCAACCCTCATGTCCGCATGGAGCCCGTCGCCGAACAGCTGACGGATGCCAATGCCGCGCGTCTGGTCGCGGGCTGCGACGTCGTCATCGACGGCACCGACGACTTTGCCGCGCGCCTCGCCGTCAACCGGGCGTGCGTCGTCGCTCGCATTCCCCTGGTGTCGGGGGCGCTGGGCCGCTGGAGCGGGCAGGTCGGGGTGTTCGCGGGCCGGCCCTGCTACCGCTGCCTGATGCCCGAGACGCCGCCCGAGGCCGAGACCTGCGCCCGTGCCGGTGTGGTCGGAGCCCTGGCCGGCGTCGTCGGCTCCATGGCCGCGCTGGAAGCCGTCAAGCTGATCACCGGCGCGGGCGCGGCGCTGACGGGCCGACTGTTGATCTATGACGGTCTTGCCGGCACCGCCCGGGTGGCGCGCGTCGCCGCCGACCCGGACTGTGCGGTCTGCGGCCCGGATCTCACGTGAAGGCCTGAGCCAGCAGGGCGACATAGCGCGTGACCAACGCCTGCTCCCGGGAGTCTTCCCAATCGGCGTGGCCGGCGTCTTCGATCTCGACCAGCTCAACCGTCCTGCCCGCCGCGCGCAGGGCGTCACGCATCCGCCGGGACTGGATCACGGGCACGACCGGATCGTCGACACCGTGGACCAGCAATACCGGACAGGCGATCTCGGCCGCCCGACGCCGGGGCGAGGCCCGCTCGAGGGCCGGACCCGCCACGGCGGGGTCGCCGATGCGTTTGGTCCAGAAGTCGTAGATCTGCTTGCCCGGTGTGTCGTCCTCGCGGTTTTCCCACGCCAGCATCTCCGGGAGGTCGCCGACGCCGCAGATGGAGATGGCGGCCTTGTAGAGGTCCGGCCGACGCACCGCGCCCATCAGGGCCGCATAGCCGCCGTAGCTTGAGCCCATGATGGCGACCTTGCTCGCGTCGAGTCCACGCAGGGTGATGGCATGGGCGACCGAGTCCTCGATGTCCTCCTGCATGCGGTCACCCCAGCGGGTCCAGCCCTGCTGCGCGAATTCCTGGCCATAGCCGCCGGAGCCGCGGAAATTGGGTTGCAGCACCCACCAGCCCTGGGCGGCCAGCGCCTGGACCTGTCGATCCCACGTCCGCGTATCGCGGACTTCCGGGCCGCCATGGGGCAGGACCACCAGCGGGCCGGGCCGCCCTCCGGGCGGGGCCGTCAGATAGGCCTCGAGCGTCGCGCCGTCCCGTGTCGTGACGGACAGGGTTTCGGCGCCACCCAGACGGCTCACATCCAGCCTGTAGGCCGCGCCGACGGGGACGATGGCCCGCGCCGTCCGGTCGTAGAAGAACCAGGCTCCCGGCTCGCGGGGACCGGTCACATAGGCGATGAAGCGGTTGCGGGCGACGTCGACGTCGGTCAGGTGCACGTCACAATCATTGTCGAAGAACCGGTTCAGCGCGCGGTGATGCGCGGCCAGGGCCGGCTCGGCGAACTCATACTCCAGCCGCTGGCCGTAGTAGGCGGAACCCAGGTATTTGCCGGCGGAATCCTTGAGGCCGTACATCACGTCCCGCCCGGCGCGCGCGTTCATCGGCGGACCGGTGACGAGGGTGCGCAGATCCATTTCACGGACGGACTCGGTGTCTTCTTCCTCGCCGCGGGCGGAGACCAGGACAATGCCGGGACGATCGGTCTCGGCCACCCAGGAGAAGTCGGGCGCATCAACCACGCGGGTCCGGCGCACCAGCTTCCACTCGGTCTCGCCCGGGGCGCGCGCATAGACGGTCTCCATCGTGCCCCGGCTGTTGATGTCATGACGCATGACGGCGACGCCGCCCTGGGTCTCCCAGCCGAACGTGCCGTTGCCGCCGCGCTCAAGTCGTCTGGCCTCGCCGGTGGTGATGTTGACCTTGTGCAGGCCCAGCACGCCGTCGGTTTCCCACGCCACCATCAGCACATGGTCGGGTTCCAGCGGCAACAGATCGATGACCCGGCCCATATCCAGACTGTAGCGCATGCGCTGGCGCTGATCCTGGAACATGACGACGGCGTCGCCGTCATTGGCATCGACGGAGATGACCCGCCGCGACACATAGTCCACGCCTTCGATGCGCCGGTTCGATCCGGTGATCGTGCGCGTGCCGGTATTCTGCTTGATGGCGACCCGGACCAGCAGGCGGTCATCGTTGCCCCACTCCATCGCCTCGGCCTCGATCGGGCCCAGTTCGATGCGGCGGCGGGCCCCCTCGGGATCGTCGGACTGGATCAGGTCGATGACGCCCCGCGGCTCGTCCTCGGTCCCCAGCTGCTCCAGCACGGCGATGCGGCGGCCCGACGGCGCCAGGCTGACGGCCCGGGTGCGCGAGGGCGCGAAGAAGGTCTCGAGAGGATAGGGTTCGGCCGCCGCCGCCTGGGCAAACGCAGCATGGGGCCGAAGGGTCGCGACCGCCGTCAGCACACCCGCGCCGGCCAGCAGACCACGCCGCGTCAGGACGGCTCTTGCCGCCTTGGTCATTCCAGCCATGTCGTTACGCCCCCGATACGTCCCCGCGACCTACCAACCCAAGGTTCGGGGCCTCGTCAAGCGTCGCGTGTCAGAGCATGGCGGGAATGACGCGATCCGAAGGCCGATGGCCGTTCTGGAAGGTGAGGATGTTGGCGATGACCCGGTCGCCCATGTCCTGACGCGCCTCCAGCGTCGCCGAACCGAGGTGGGGCAGCAGCACCACGTTCGCATGGCCCATCAGGCCGGGATGGATGGCGGGTTCGTGCTCATAGACGTCCAGTCCCACGCCCGCGAGGGCGCGGCGCGCGACGGCATCGGCCAGCGCCGCCTCGTCGATCAGGTCGCCGCGCGCGGTGTTGATCAGGATGGCATGCGGCTGAAGCCGTGCCAGTCGCCCGGCCGAGAGCAGGTGATGGGTCTCCTTCGTCGCCGGGCAGTTCAGTGAGATCAGGTCCATCCGGGCCAGCATCTGGTCGAGGTCGTCCCAGTAGGTCGCCCCCAGTTCCTCGGCGATCATGGCCGGGACGGGTCTGCGGTTGTGATAGTGGACCTGCATGCCGAACGCTTTGGCCCGCCGCGCCAGGGCCTGGCCGATGCGGCCCATGCCGACGATGCCCAGCCGCTTGCCCCACAGCTTGCGGCCGCACATCCAGGTCGGGGTCCAGCCCTCGAAACCGCCCGCGGCGACCACCTGGGCCCCCTCGACGATGCGGCGGCTGACCGCGAGGATCAGGGCCATGGCCAGGTCGGCGGTGTCCTCGGTCAGGACGCCGGGGGTGTTGGTGATGATGATCCCGCGCGCCACGGCGGCATCGACGTCGATATGGTCCACGCCGGCCCCGAAATTGGCGATCATCTTCAGCTGGTCACCGGCCCGGGCGATCAGGGCCCCGTCGATCTCGTCGGTGATCGTTGGCACCAGCACATCGGCCCGCTGGACCGCCGCCTCCAGCGCCGCCCGGTCCATGGGCCGGTCGGTCAGGTTCAGCTCGGCGTCGAACAGTTCGCGGGCACGGGTTTCGACCGCGTCCGGCAGGCGTCTGGTTAATACGACCTTAAGGCGGGGCGAGGACATTCTGGGCCTTGGGATTCACGGAAGCAGACGGTGTCTAGCAAAGCTCGCTCCCGCCTCCAAAGGCTGGCTGTCATCGCGACGGTTCTCGGCGCCGCACTGGTCGTCGGCGCGGGCCAGACCATGCCCGACGGCCGGCCGACGCCCAGCGGCCAGCCCGTGCCCCGCTGGCTGTCGCTCAAATCCTCCGAGGTCCGCGCCCGCTCGGGGCCCGGCCTGGACTACAGTATCCTGTGGGAATACCGCGCCTCGGGCCTGCCGGTGCAGGTCGTCGCCGAGACCACCGAATGGCGCAAGATCTGCGACCCGGCCGGGGCCGTCGCCTGGGTCCATCGCAGCGTGGTCTCCAGCCGCCGCAGCGTGTTCAACACCTCGGACGTCGAGGTGCCGATCCGCACCGGCCGGTCGGACACGGCACCGCTGCGGGCGCGGCTGAGTCCCCGATCCCTCGCCGCCATGGACCGGTGCGAGGAGGGCTGGTGCGAGGTGCGGGTGCACCGGATGCGCGGCTGGGTCCGCCAGGGCGCGGTGTTCGGGGCCGAGGCACGGGCCCTGTGCAGCGCCGGCCGGCCGGCGGGACCCCGCCGCTAGCCGGTTGCTCTGCGCCACGCGGGACGACAACGCATGTTGAGCCGACCGCCGCCGTCGTGTACCCCGACGGCAACACCCGCCGGAGAGCGTTGCGTTGAGCGAATTGAAATATCCGTCGTCGTTCGATTACGAGGGCCTTCTGGCCTCGGGCCGGGGCGAACTGTTCGGGGCCGGCAACGCCCAGCTGCCGGCCCCGCCGATGCTGATGTTCGACCGGATCACGCAGATCAGCGCCGACGGCGGTGCCCACGGCAAGGGCTATGTCGAGGCCGAGCTGGATATCCATCCGGACCTCTGGTTCTTCCAGTGCCACTTCATCGGCGATCCGGTCATGCCGGGCTGCCTGGGGCTGGACGCCATGTGGCAGCTGGTCGGCTTCTACCTCGGCTGGATCGGGGGGCCCGGCAAGGGTCGCGCTCTCGGTGTCGGTGAGGTCAAATTCACCGGCCAGGTGCAGCCGCACATCAAGAAGGTGGTGTACAAGATCGACCTCAAGCGGGTCATCAACCGCCGGCTGGTCATGGGCATCGCCGACGGCGTGCTCGAGGCCGACGGCGAGGTGATCTATACCTGCCAGGACATGCGCGTCGGCCTGTTCGGCGGTGGCGCTGAACCGGTCGGCGGCTGAATTCTCACGACCCAGACCGCGGCCAACGCGGCGACTGAAGACTGACAAGGGAAAACCATCATGCGGCGTGTCGTCGTCACCGGCCTGGGTATCGTCTCCTCCATCGGCACGGGCCAGGATGAGGTCAGCGCCTCGCTGCGCGACGCCCGATCGGGCGTCGTCGCCGCGCCGGACCATATCCAGCACGGTTTCCGCTCCCAGGTCTGGGCCCCGCCCTCGCTCGGCGTGACGGCCGAGGACTGGGCCCCGCTGGTCGACCGCCGCGCCGCCCGCTTCCTCGCCAACGGCACGGCCTGGGGCCATATCGCCTTCGAGGAGGCGTTGAAGGATTCCGGCATGACCGCCGAGGAGATCCGGTCCGACCGCATCGGCCTGATCGTCGGCGAGGGCGGCCCCTCGACCCAGATCATCCTCCAGGCCGCGGCCACCACCATCGAGAAGGGTTCGCCCAAGCGCATCGGACCGTTCGCCGTGCCCAAGGCCATGGCCTCGGGTCCCTCGGCCGTGCTGGCCACCTGGTTCCAGCTGAAGGGGATCAACTATTCGATCAGCTCGGCCTGCGCGACCAGCGCCCACTGCATCGGCGCGGCTGCCGAACAGATCGCCTGGGGCAAGCAGGACGTGGTCTTCGCCGGCGGCGTCGAGGACATCGACTGGTCGATGTCCAACATGTTCGACGCCATGGGCGCCATGTCGTCCAACTTCAACGACACGCCCTCGGTCGCCTCGCGCGCCTATGACAAGGACCGCGACGGCTTCGTCATCGCCGGCGGGGCCGGCATCGTGGTGCTGGAAGAATATGAGCGGGCCGTGGCGCGCGGCGCGACCATCTATGCCGAGGTCACCGGCTACGGTGCCAATTCCGACGGCTATGACATGGTCGCCCCCTCGGGCGAGGGGGCCGAGCGCTGCATGAAGATCGCGCTCGACATGGCCGGCAATCCGAAGATCGACTACCTCAACCCGCACGGCACCTCGACGCCGGTGGGCGATTCCAAGGAGATGGGCGCGGTGCGCAACGTCTTCGGCGACGCCCTGCCGATGATCTCGTCGACCAAGTCGCTGACCGGCCATTCGCTGGGCGCGGCCGGGGCCCAGGAGGCGATCTACTGCCTGCTGATGATGAAGCACGGCTTCGCCGCCGCCAGCGCCCATATCGAAAACCTCGACCCCGAGTTCGAGGGCATGCCGATCCTGCGCGAACGCCACGACGGCGAGTTGAAGCACGTCATGTCCAACAGCTTCGGCTTCGGCGGGACCAACGGCACGCTGATCCTCAGCAAGGTCTAGGCAGACAAGAACACGATTGGCCTCAAGCCGCGAGCAACCGCGTTGCGAGCATGGGCCACCAAGAAGGAGAACACCCATGGCGAGCGAGAGCGGCTGGAACATGCCCACGGGCGACCTGATGAAGGGCAAGAAGGGCCTGATCATGGGGGTGGCGAATTCCAACTCCATCGCCTGGGGCATCGCCTCCCAGCTGGCGGCCCAGGGCGCCGAACTGGCCTTCACCTATCTGGGCGAGGGGCTGGAGCGCCGGGTGCGGCCGCTGGCCGAGAGCGTCGGCGCCAAACTGCTGATCCAGGCCGACGTGACCGACGACGCCTCGATGGACCAGGCCTTCTCCGAGCTGGAAAAGGCCTTCGGCACGATCGATTTCGTTGTCCACTCCGTGGCCTTCGCCAACAAGGACGAACTCAAGGGCAGCTTCGTCGACAACACCAGCCGCGACAGCTTCCTGCTGGCCATGAACATCTCGGCCTTCAGCTTCGTCGACGTCGCCAAACGCGCGTCGAAACTGATGCCCAACGGCGGCTCGCTGGTGACCATGACCTATCTCGGCTCGGAGCGGGCCATCCCCAACTACAACACCATGGGCGTGGCCAAGGCGGCGCTGGAGGCGGCGACCCGCTACATCGCCCGCGACCTGGGCCCGCGCGGCATCCGCTGCAACGCCATCTCGGCCGGGGCCATGCGCACCCTGTCGCTGGCCGGCATCTCGGGCGGCCGCGGCATGATCAGCCAGGGCCGGGCCATGTCGGCGATGAAGCAGGACACCTCGATGGAGGGCGTCGCCGGCGCCGCCCTGTGGCTGTGCTCGGACCTCGGCTTCTCGACCACCGGCGAGGTCATCCACGTCGACGCCGGCTTCCACATGATGGGCATGGCGGCGGACGAGGAAGCCTGAGGGCTTCCGGCGCCCGGCGAACCCCCGTCTTTCCCGGAAAAGGGACGTTTCCGTGGTTGACCGCCGGTACGCCTGTGCCAGCTTGGCCGTTCCCCTGACAGGAGAGGTCGCGTGGCCCACAAGTTCGAAATCTACAAGGACAAGGCGGGCGAGTTCCGCGTCCGCTTCAAATACAATTCGGAAGTGATGTTCTCGACCGAGGGCTATGCGTCCAAGGCCTCGGCGAAGAGCGCCATCGAGTCGATCAAGAAGAACGGGCCGGACGCCCCGGTGGACGACACCACCGACTGACGGTCAGTCCGGCTCGCGCTCGCCGATCTCGGTCGGTTTGACGGCCAGCAGCCAGCCGTCGGCGATGTGCAGGTCCGGCACGGCGTCCTTCGTGAAGGGCAGGAACCAGGTCGGGCCGCCGTTCGCGGGGGCGATCTCCAGCATGTCGTCGGCCCCGAAATTCTGCACCGCGCGGATGCTGCCCAGGACGACGCCGTCGGGGTCGCGGGCTTCCAGACCGACCAGATCGGTCAGGTAGAATTCGTCCTCGTCCGGTTCGGGCAGGCGGTCGCGGTGGATGAACAGCTTCAGCCCGCGCAGGGCGTCGGCCTGTTCCTTGGTGGCGATCTCTTTCGCGCGGCCGACCACGGCGGTCTTCTCGGGTCGGGCCGAGGTCAGGGTCAGGCCGGGCGAGCCGTCGGCGCGCAGCAGCACGCCATAGGACAACAGGGCCATGGGGTCGGCGGTCCAGGCCGTGACCCGCACCTCGCCCTTGACCCCGAACCCGCCGGCGACCTGGCCGACGAGGATGAGTTTGCTGTCGGTCGTCATGGCAAGAAACTCCGTGCGTCCCGGCGACTGCCGGGACCCAGATCCAAACGCCGTGGCCAGATAGCAGAAAAGCAGCGCCCGAACGTCGGACGCTGCTTTCTGTCATCTGGATCCCGGCAGTCGCCGGGATGCACGGTTGAGGCTCAGGCCTCGGTCTTTTCTTCTTCGGTCGCTTCAGCGGCCGGAGCTTCTTCAGCGGCGGCTTCGGCCGGAGCCTCTTCCGTCACTTCAGCGGCCGGAGCCTCTTCAGCCGCAGCCTCGGCCGGAGCCTCTTCGGCAACGACTTCGGGCTCGGGGGCCGGCGCGTTCTTCGCGGCTTCAGCGGCGGCGGCGGCGTCTTCCTTGGCCTTCACGGCGGCTTCAGCGGCCTCGATCTTGGCGGCGGCTTCGGCCTCGGCGCGGTCGGCTTCACGCTGGGCGCGCTCGGCGGCGCGTTCCTGGGCCTTCTTGCCCGGCTCGGCCTTCTTCGGGTTGTTGCCTTGCGTCCACTTGACCTTGCCGGCCAGGGCTTCGTCCTGGCTCAGGAAGCGGGCGACGCGGTCGGTCGGCTGGGCACCCTTGGCGAGCCATTCCGCGATCCGGTCGGTCTTCAGGGTGACGCGCTTCTGCTCGCCGTCGCGCGGCAGCATCGGGTTGTAGGTGCCGACGCGCTCGATGAATTTACCGTCGCGGGGCGAATGGCTGTCGGCAACGACGATGTAATAGTAGGGGCGCTTCTTGGCGCCGCCGCGGGCCAGACGAATCTTCAGCATTTTCAGTCTCTTTCGTTAAGTCGGATTATTTCTTGGGAGGGAAGCCCGGAAGGCCCGGCAGGCCCCCCGGAAGTTGTCCGCCCGACAGGCCGGCGAGCCGGTCCTGAAGGGCTTTCATTTCGTCGGCCGAGGGTGCGGGCATCTTGCCGCCCCCCATCGCCTTGAGGCGGGCCATGTCGGGGCCACCGCCCATGCCTGGAATCTGGCCACCGCCGCCGAGACCGCCCATCATGGCGGCCATCTGCTTCATGCCCTTGCCGCCGCCGCGCGACATGGACTTGACCATGTCGGCCATCTGGCGGTGCTGTTTGAGCAGGCGGTTGATGTCCTGGACCTCGACCCCGGCGCCTTTGGCGACGCGCTTCTTGCGGCTGGCATTAAGCAGGTCGGGCTTCTTGCGTTCCAGCCTGGTCATCGAGGAGATGATGGCTTCCTGGCGGGCGATCATGCGGTCGTCGATACCGCTCTCGGCCATCTGGTTCTTCATCTTGGCCACGCCGGGCAGCATGCCCATGATGCCCTGCAGACCGCCCATCTTCTTCATCTGCTGCAGCTGGGCGGCCAGGTCGTTCAGGTCGAACTGGCCCTTGGCCAGTTTGCGGGCCATGGCCTCGGCCTTGGACTGGTCCAGCTCCTGCGAGGCCTTCTCGACCAGGGCGACGATATCGCCCTGACCCAGGATGCGGCCGGCGACGCGGCGGGCGTCGAACACCTCCAGCGCGTCGACCTTTTCGCCCGCGCCGATGTATTTGATCGGCAGGCCGGTGACGGCCCGCATCGACAGCATGGCCCCGCCGCGCCCGTCGCCGTCGGCGCGGGTCAGGACCAGGCCGGTCAGCGGCAGGCGTTCGTGGAAGGCCTTGGCGGTGCGCACCGCGTCCTGACCGGTCAGGCTGTCGGCGACCAGCAGGGTCTCGACGGGTTTGGCGACGGCGGCGACCTCGGCCACCTCGGCCATCAGGGCCTCGTCGAGGGTGATGCGGCCGGCGGTGTCGAGGATCAGGACGTCATAGCCCTGGAGTTTGGCCGACTGCAGCGCGCGGCGGGTGATCTGGATCGGCGACTCGCCGGCCACGATCGGCAGGGTGGCGACCTCGATCTGTTTGCCGAGGGTCTGCAGCTGCTCCATGGCCGCCGGACGACGCGTGTCCAGCGAGGCCATCATGACCTTCTTGCGATCGAATTTCGTCAGGCGCAGCGCCAGTTTGGCCGAGGTCGTGGTCTTGCCCGAACCCTGCAGGCCGGCCATCAGGATGACGGCGGGCGGGGTGGCGTTCAGATTGATCGGGGTCGGCTCATCGCCCCCCAGCATCTCGACCAGGCCGTCATAGACGATCTTGACCACCTGATCGGCCGGCTTGACCGAGCGGATGACGTCCTCGCCCGTGGCGCGCTCGGTGGCGAAGGCGATGAAGTCCTTGACGACGGGCAGGGCAACGTCAGCCTCGAGCAGCGCCACGCGGACTTCGCGCATCGCCTCGGAGACGTCCTTTTCGGACAGGGCACCGCGCCCGGTGATCCGGTCGAAGACGCCTGTCAGCCGCTCGTTCAGAGCCTCGAACATTCACTGCCTCGTCAGCCCTGCGGGCCACCCAAACCGACGGTCGCAACGGTCTCCATAGCGAAATGGCCTCCGGCGACGATCACGTCGGCGGAGGGTTCTCGCCATCCTCGTTCTTTTTCGGGGCTATCGGCCTTGCGGCCTGCTTGAGCCCATAGGGCCGTGCTCAAGCAGCGCGAAGCGCGGTAGCACAACAAAAAAGCTGTCGTGATGGTGGAGACGCGAGGTTCACTTGCGTCGGAAGCGGCGGCTTATGGCGGAAAAGCGGGGCGAAGACAAGGCTGGCAGGGCATCGCGCCTGATCGCTGTTCAGCTTTCCGCGAATTCATCCTCCGTCGCGATTTCGCCGCCGAACGCTCACGCGGCTGCAACGGGCCGGGCGCATCTGACCGCCGTCGCCGACCCGAGCGACGTTGATCTCCCCAGGAGTTCGTCATGAAGACCCTCGCGTCTCTCGCCGCCATCCTTTCTCTCGTCGCCGCCGGTTCGGCCTCGGCCCAGGAGGCGCGGATCCGGTGGGGTGATCTGGACCTGTCCAGCGCGGCCGGTGCCAACGCCTTCGACGCCCGCGTCGAGGCCGCCGCCCGCAAGCTGTGCCTGCACGCATACGCCCCCGGCAGCCGGATCCCTGACCGCGCCTTCTGCCGCGCCGCCGTCCGGACCGAAGCCGTGCGCCGTCTGCCCGGCCGGGTTCAGGTCGAGTACGCCCTCAGCCGCCTGCCGATCGTCGCCTGACGGCCGGAACAACGAAAGAGGCCGGCGGATCGCTCCGCCGGCCTCTCTGGTTTCAGGCCCGTGCCTCGCGCGCCGTCCCCGGGCCGTGCCGCGCGCGCCAGGGTTCTAGGACGTCGGGAAGCCGCGCACCTTCAGCAGGGCGCGGACATCGGGGTCGCGGCCGCGGAACTGGCGATAGGCCTCGCCGCGGTCCGTGGTGTTGCCCGGGGCCAGCATGATCGACTTGAACCGACCGGCGATGTCCGGATTGAAGACGTCGCCCGACTCCTCGAAATAGGCCCAGGTGTCGGCGTCCATGGTCTCGGACCACAGGTACGAATAGTAGCCGGCCGAATAGGCGTCCGAGGTGAACAGGTGATTGAACTGCGGCAGGCGGTGCCGCATCACGATCTCCCTGGGCATGCCGTAGCGGGCCAGCGAGGCGCGCTCGAAGGCGTCGATGTCGGTCGGTGGCGTGGCCTGGGTATGCAGGTCCATGTCGACCAGGGCCGATGACAGATAGCTGACCGTCGCATAGCCCTGGTTGAAGGTGGAGGCGGCCTCGATCTTGTCGACCAGGGCCTGGGGCATCGGCTCGCCGGTCTCCACATGTTTCATATAGCCGTTCAGGATCGGACGGCTCAGCACCCAGTGCTCATGCACCTGCGACGGATATTCGACGAAGTCGCGCGGCGTGCCGCCCAGCGACGGATAGGTCACCGTCGAGGCGTAGGCGTGCAAGGCATGCCCGAACTCGTGGAACAGGGTTTCGGCGTCGTCCAGCGAGATCAGGATCGGTTCGTCACCCTCGGCCTTGATGAAGTTGTTGTTGTTCGAGCCGAGCGTGTTCTTGTCGCCGTCGAAGGTCGAGTGCGACCGGTAGGTGGTCATCCAGGCCCCCGAACGCTTGCCCGAGCGGGCGTAGTCATCGGTATAGTACAGGCCCACGGGGCGGCCGGCGTCCTTGACCTCATAGACCGTCACGTCGGGCTCGAAGACCGGCACGGTTCCCGGGGCCAGTTTCTCGAAGGTGAAGCCGTACAGGCGGCGCGCCATTTCGAACGATCCGGCGCGGACATTGTTGAGCTCGAAATAGGGTTTCAGCTCGTTCTGATCGAGGTCGTATTTCGCCTTCCGGACCTTCTCGGCAAAGTACAGATAGTCCCACGGCTCGATGTCGTGACCGGCGATCGCGCGCATGTCGGCGACCTCCTCGGCGACCCGGGCCCTGGCCGGGGCCCAGACGCGGTTCATCAGATCGAAGGCCGCGGCCGGGGTCTTGGCCATGGTGTCCTGCATGCGCAGTTCGGCGTGGTTGCGGTAGCCCAGCAGCTTGGCGCGCTGGTCGCGCAGCCGCACGATTTCGGCGATGGTCGCATTGGTGTCGTTGGCGTCGCCGTTGTCGCCGCGGTTGACGAATTTCCGCCAGACCACCTCGCGCATGCCGCGATCGTCGGCGAAGCTCAGATAGGGATCGACGCTCGAGCGGGTGTTGACGATGACCCAGCCCTGAAGATTGCGGCTGCGCGCCGCGGCTGCCGCGGCCGCCTTGTTCGACGCCGGCAGGCCGGCCACCCCGGCCTCGGTGGGAATGACGGTCCAGGTCTTCTCGTCATTGACCACCTTCTGGCCGAAGGTGGTGAAGGCATTGGCGAGGGCGGTGTTGATCCGGCCCAGCTCGGCCTTGCCGGCGGCATCCAGCGCCGCGCCATTGCGGATGAAAGCGTCGCGGCTGCGTACGGCGATGCGCTTCTGATCGGGGCTCAGACCCGCGGCATCGGCCCCATCGGCTACGGCCTTCACACGCTGGAAGAGCGTCTGGTTGAAATTGATCTCGTCGCTGGCGGCGGACAGCAACGGCGACAGCTCGGTGTCGACGTCATTGTAGTCGTCCGAGCCGATGTTCGACGTCATCACGCCATAGATCGACGAGGCGCGATCCAGCGGCTCTCCGGCCATCTGGAAGGCGACCATGGTGTTGGCGAAGGTGGCGGGTTCCGGATTGTTGGCGATCGCCTCGATCTCGGCGCGTTGCAGCGCGATGCCTTCCAGCAGGGCCGCGCGCAGCTTCGGGGCCGTCACCTTGTCCCAGGGCGGCGTGCCGCCGTACGGGCCGGTCCAGGGCTGAAGCAGCTCCGCGCGCGGCGTCTGGGCGGGCAGTACGGCGCGGGCGACGGCGGCGTCCGCGGCGAGGGTCGATGCGGAGGTTCCTCCAGCCATGCTCATGCCTGTCGAGGCGCAGGCGGAGAGGCCGATCAGGCTGCCCCCACCGATGAGAAGGTGACGTCTGTGCATGGAAATCTCCGTCCGTGGGTCTGTTCCCGGGAACCTAGGCCCTTCGCAGCCTGACTGTCACCTGAACGGCCCGTAATCTTCATCCGGCGCGACGGGCGGGCGACCCGGGGATGAACGGCGCGGATGGACGGCGACGGGCGGCAAGTCTAAAGCCCGCGCCATGGCGATTGGCGTATTCGACTCCGGCGTGGGCGGCCTCACGGTCCACCGCGAACTGACACGACGGTTCCCCGACCGGGACTTCGTCTATCTGGCCGACCAGGCCAACGCCCCCTATGGCGGGCGCGGGGGCGAGGAGATCGTCGACCTGACCCGCGCGGGCTGCGAACGGCTGTTCGACGCGGGAGCCAATGTCATCGTCCTGGCCTGCAATACCGCCAGCGCCATTGCCCTGCGTCGGCTGCAGCAGGGCTGGGTCCCCGAAGCACGGGCCCGCCACGGCCGCCCGGTCAATGTGCTGGGCATTATCGTGCCGACCATCGAGGCGGCCACGGGCCTGCCCTGGACCTATGAGGCGGAACGGCACGGGGACAAGGTCGAGGCCATCGACATCACCGGCGTCTTCTGCACCGCGGCCACGGCGATGAGCCGGGTCTATGAAATCGAGATCGACAAGCGGCGCGAGGATCTGGCCGTCTTCTCCGAGCCCTGCCCCGGTCTGGCGGGCCTGATCGAACTGGGCGCGCCGGCCGAGGAGTTGAAGGTGGTGGTCGAGGACCACGTCGACGCCCTGCGCCGCCGCATCGGCCGCCATCCCGACCAGGCCATCCTGGGCTGCACCCACTATGAGATCGTGGCCGATCTGTTCGCCGCGGCCCTGCCTCCCGGCACCCCCGTGATCCACCAGCCCACGGCCGTGGCCGATGCGCTGGCGCGCTATTTCGAGCGTCATCCGGAATACGACCTCGGCGGTTCGGGCCGGCGCGACTTCCTGACCAGCGGCAAGCCCGGCCCCCAGTCCGACCTGGTCAGCCAGTTCTGGGGCGCGCCCCTGACCTTCAACCCGGCCTGACTTGACGAAAGCGCCCGATCGTCGCCCGATGGCGGCGGGAGGCCATCACATGCTCAAACTCACATCCCTGATCGCCGCCGGTGCGCTGACCCTGATCGCCGCGCCAGCCGACGCCGAGGTGGTGGAGCGCGGCTCCGATCATTTCATCCTCAGATACGGGGTCGGGCTGGAGACCACGTCCGACGAGATCTACGCCGCCATCGGCGACGTCAGCCAGTGGTGGGCCGGCTCCCACACCTACAGCGGCTCATCGGCCAACCTGTCCATGCCGCTGGAGGCGGGGGCCTGCTACTGCGAAGCCCTCGCTGACGGGACGACCTTCGACCATGGACAGGTGATTGCTGCGGACCCGGAAACCGGCGTCCTGCTGGAAGCGCCGCTGGGTCCGCTCAAGGGCAAGACGACCATGGCCCGGTGGAGCATCGGCTGGTCACCGGTCAACGGGGGCTGGACCCTGGTCATGACCTATGTGGTGCGCGGTCCCGGCATCGGGTCCTTCGCGGACGCCGTGGACGGCGTCATGGGTCAGCAGTTCGGACGGCTGGCCCGTTTCATCGAATATGGCGAGCCCGCCTAGGCCGCCAGGGCGGCCTCGGAGGCGATGATCCGGCTGGCGGCATGGACCACGGCGGCGATGCGCAGGGCGGCCTGGACATGGGTCGCCGGCACGCCGTGCTGGCGCAGTGCGCCCTCGTGGGCGTCGAGGCAGGAACCACAGCCGTTGATCGCCGAGACGGCCGTGGACCACAGCTCGAAATCCATCTTGTCCACGCCCGGATTGGCCAGAACGTTCATCCGCAGCCGGGCCGGGATGGTCGTGTATTCGTGGTTCTTCATCAGGTGCAGCGACCGGTAGTAGACGTTGTTCATGCCCATGATGGCGGCGGCGGCCTTGGCCGCGTTCATCGCCTCGGGGGACAGGACGGTCGCCGCCTGGGCCTCGATCGCCTTCACCACCGGCGCGACGCCGATCGCATGGGCCGAGGCGAGGAAACAGCCCCATTTCTGCTGGTCGTTCAGCATCGTCTCGGAGGCGAGCGAGCCGAGGTTCAGCGAAATGTCCTTGGCATAGGCGGGTATCAGGTCGCGCAGGGCGTCAATCGACATGGAAGGTCCTCAGTGGCGAGTGTCGAGTGGCGCGTGGCGAGCGCCGGTGAGGGAGCAAATGGCGGGCGCAAGCGGCGAATTCTCGCCACTCGCCACCCGCCACTCGTCACTGCTAGGCCGCCAGCGTCTCGCCGCCCACCGGGCGGTTGCAGGCGCACAGTTCGTCGGTCTGCAGGGCGTCGACGACACGCAGGGTGTCGGCGGGCGCGCGGCCGACGTTCAGGTTGGTGACATAGACGTGCTGCACGACATTGTGCGGGTCGACCACGAAGGTGGCACGCAGGGCGACGCCTTCGGCCTCGTCGAGGACGCCAAGGTCGCGGGCGAATTTGCCGCCGTTGTCGGCAAACTGCCAGATCGGCAGCTTCGACAGGTCGGCGTGGTCGCGGCGCCAGGCCAGCTTCACGAACTCATTGTCGGTCGAACCGCCCATCACCACGGTGTCGCGGTCATTGAACTCGCGGGCCAGAGAGGCGAACTCGGCGATCTCGGTCGGGCACACGAAGGTGAAGTCCTTCGGATAGAAGAAGATGACCTTCCACTTGCCCTCGAAACTGTCCTGGGTGACGGCCTCGAAGGCCGAGACGCCGTTTTCCTCGTGGTTGTTGAAGCCCGGCTTGACGCCGATGATCTTGAAGTCCGGCAGTTTCTGACCGACGCCCAGCATCGCTGTTCTCCTGAAGTCTCTTGAATGAAGGATGATCTCTGGAGCGCCGGGGGGGAGCGGCGCCGCACCTGCGAAATGGCGTGTGCAGTGCACAAAGTCAATATGTCGAGACCTTGCAAGTCGATAGATTTTATCTATTGATGCTATAGGCCGGGCGGCGATCGCCGGGTTGCGGTTGACTGGAAAGCGATGGCGCGCGACCGAAGGGTCATGACCGCTTCGTTCAAAGTCGATCCGGCCTTCGAATCCGGCTCTGTCGCCGTCTGCGACTGGCCGTTGTGCGAGGTCCGGCTTCAGGATGACGCCCGCTTCCCTTGGCTGATCCTGATCCCGCGCCGCACCGGCCTGCACGAGCTGGAGGATCTGGGTCGCGCCGATGCGGCCCGGCTGATGGATGAGATCGTGCGGGCCGGCGCGATGGTTCGGATGCTGGGCGAGGCGGCGGGTCGGCCGGTGCAGAAACTCAATGTCGCGGCGCTGGGCAATGTGACCGCACAGTTGCATGTGCACGTCCTTGGTCGACGGCATGACGACGGTCTCTGGCCCGATCCTGTCTGGGGTCGCGGCATGACGCAGCCCTATGGTGCCAACGGCCTGCAGGCGGCGGTTTCCCGCGTTCGGCTCGAAATGAACCGGCCGCCGGCGAAATGACGCGGCAGATCGCCATACACGCTTACGGTTCGTTGACCCCCGCCGTCCCACTGGACTAAACCCTGATCACCCGTTTCGAGCGCCTGTTTTCGCTCAGGTTTCTGAGAACCATTCGCATTATGTCGACCACCCCCCTGCCGGGCGACGCCTCCCACCATCCGGTCTCGAAGGCCGGTGACGACCAGGCCGGCCGTTTCGCGGCGCACCCCAACGGCCGCGCCCGTCCCCTGTCGCCCCACCTGCAGATCTGGCGCTGGCACGTCACCATGCTGGCCTCGATCCTGAACCGGATGACGGGCGCTGCCCTGTCGGTCGGATCGGTACTGATCGCCCTGTGGCTGCTGGCTCTCGCCTTCGGGCCCGACGCCTATGCCACCTTCACCGGCTGGATGGGTTCGCCGCTGGGCCTGCTGGTCTGGTTCGGCCTGACGCTGGCGCTGTTCCTGCATTTCGCCGGCGGCGTGCGGCACCTGATCTGGGATGCCGCCATCGGCCTGGCACCGAAGACAGCGGACGCCCTGTCGTGGGCCTCGATCATCTTCGGTGTCGTCGGCACGGTGGTGTTCTGGGCCGTACTGTTTGCCTCGGGGAGGGTCGTGCTGTGAGCCGCAAAACCACGGCCTTCGTGAACGGCGTCAAGGTCTCCGAGCGCCACGGGGCCGGCGAATGGACGGCCGAGCGGCTGTCCTCGCTGATCCTGGTGCCCCTGACCCTCTGGGGTCTGTGGAGCGGCTTTGTCCTGTCGGGCGGCGGCTATGACGGTGCGCGCGACTGGTTCGCCTCGCCGGTCAACGCGGTCCTGCTGGCCGTGACCCTGCTGGTCAGCGTCTGGCACATGAATATGGGCCTGAAGGTCATTGTCGACGACTACATCCACAAGCCCGCGTCGCGCACCGCGATCCTGGGCCTGATCGGCCTGCTCTGCCTCGTCATCGCGGCGGCGGGCGTCTTCTTCATCGTGCGGCTGGCGCTGGGTTCTGCGCCGCTGCCCGCCGGTTTCGGGATCTGACTGCGTATGGCTAGCTACGAGTTCGTCGACCATGCCTATGACGTCGTTGTCGTCGGGGCGGGCGGGTCGGGCCTTCGCGCCGCCCTCGGTGCCGCCCAGCAGGGGCTGAAGGTCGCCTGTGTCACCAAGGTCTTCCCCACCCGTTCGCACACCGTCGCGGCCCAGGGCGGCATCTCCGCCTCGCTCGGCAATATGGGCGAGGATTCGTGGCAGTGGCACATGTACGACACCGTCAAGGGGTCGGACTGGCTGGGTGACCAGGACGCCATCGAATATCTGGTCCGCAACGCGCCCAAGGCCGTCTACGAGCTGGAACACTGGGGCGTCCCCTTCAGCCGCACCGACGAAGGCAAGATCTACCAGCGGGCCTTCGGTGGCATGACGCGCAATTTCGGCGAGGGCCCGGTGCAGCGCACCTGCGCCGCCGCCGACCGCACCGGCCACGCCATCCTGCACACCCTCTACGGCCAGTCGGTCCGCCGCGAGGTCGAGTTCTTCGTCGAATATTTCGGTCTCGACCTGATCATGCAGGACGGCGCCTGCACCGGCGTGACGGCGCTGAAGCTGGATGACGGCACCCTGCACCGCTTCCGCGCCAAGCTGGTGATCCTGGCCACCGGCGGTTACGGCCGGGCCTATTTCAGCGCCACCAGCGCCCACACCTGCACCGGCGACGGCAATGCCATGGTGCTGCGCGCCGGCCTGCCGCTGCAGGACATGGAGTTCGTCCAGTTCCACCCGACCGGCATCTACGGGGCCGGCTGCCTGATCACCGAGGGCGCGCGCGGCGAGGGCGGCTATCTGACCAATTCCGAGGGCGAGCGTTTCATGGAGCGCTATGCGCCGACCGTGAAGGACCTGGCTCCCCGCGACATGGTCAGCCGCTCCATGACCATCGAGATCCGCGAAGGCCGCGGTGTCGGCCCGAACAAGGACCACATCCACCTGCACCTCGACCACCTCGATCCGGCCGTCCTGCACGAGCGCCTGCCGGGTATCTCGGAGAGCGCCCGCATCTTCGCCGGGGTCGATGTCACCAAACAGCCGATCCCGGTCCTGCCGACGGTCCACTACAATATGGGCGGCATCCCCACCAACTATCACGGTGAGGTCCTGACCAAGGTCGGCGACAATGCCGACACCGTCGTGCCCGGCCTGATGGCCGTGGGCGAGGCGGCCTGCGTCTCGGTGCACGGGGCCAACCGCCTCGGTTCAAACAGCCTGACCGACCTGGTCGTCTTCGGCCGTGCCGCCGGGCTTCGGTGTGGTGAGGTCGTCGACAAGGCTTCGAAGGTGCCGGACGCTCCGGCCGCGCTCACGGACGGCCACCTCGCCCGGCTCGATCGCTTCCGGCACGCCAACGGCTCCACCCCGACCTCGAAGCTGCGCATCGACATGCAGCGGGCCATGCAGTCGGACGCCGCGGTGTTCCGCACGGGCACCACGCTGGAAGAGGGTGTCGCCAAGCTGCGCGCCATCCACGCGGCGGGCGACGACATCAGGACCACTGACCGCGGTCTGATCTGGAACACCGATCTGGTCGAGACGATGGAATACGACAACCTGATCGATCAGGCCCTCGTCACCATCGAAAGCGCTCTGAACCGCACCGAAAGCCGGGGCGCCCACGCCCGTGAGGACTATCCGGATCGCGACGACAAACAGTGGATGAAACACACCCTCGCCTGGAAGGTCCCGGGCGATGCGGTGAAGATCGATTATCGCCCGGTGCATAACTACACGATGTCCAAGGACATCGATTACATCGAGCCCAAGGCGCGGGTGTACTGATGGTTCAACTCACTCTCCCCAGGGGCTCGAAGCCCACGCGCGGCAAGGTCCACAAGGCCCCGGCCGGCGCAAAGAACGTCAAGACCTACAAGGTCTATCGCTACGACCCCGAGGTCGATGCCGATCCCCGCTGGGACACGTTCGAGATCTCGTCCGACGATCACGGGCCGATGCTGCTGGATGCCCTGATCCACATCAAGAACGAGATCGACCCGACCCTGACCTTCCGGCGCTCGTGCCGTGAAGGCATCTGCGGCTCGTGCTCGATGAATATCGACGGGCGCAATACCCTGGCCTGCACCAAGGGCTGGGACGAATGCTCGTCCTCGACCATCTCGATCGCGCCCCTGCCGCACCAGGCGGTGGTCAAGGACCTGGTGACGGACCTGACCCTGTTCTACGCCCAGTACGACTCGATCCAGCCGTATCTCCAGTCCGACGAGCCGGACCCGGAGAAGGAGCGCATCCAGCTGCCCGAGGACCGGGCGAAACTGGACGGCCTGTACGAATGCATCCTGTGCGCCTGCTGCTCGACCTCCTGCCCCAGCTACTGGTGGAACCAGACGGAATACCTCGGCCCGGCGGCCCTGCTGCAGTCCTATCGCTGGATCGCCGACAGCCGCGACGACGCGACCGACAAGCGGCTCGACGACCTCGAGGACCCGTTCAAACTCTACCGCTGCCACACCATCATGAACTGCGCCCAGGTCTGCCCCAAGGGGCTGAACCCGGCCGAGGCGATCGCGAAAACGAAGAAGTTGATGGTCTCGTCGGGGCGCAAGAAGACGGAAGTGGCGGCCTGATGATTGTTGCTTGCCCTGTCGCTTCCGCTACGTGAGGGCGGATGGCGAAGATCACCTACATCGAACACGACGGCCGTGAACATGTGGTCGAGGTGAAGACCGGCCTCTCCGTGATGGAGGGGGCGGTCCGCAACAACGTCCCCGGCATCGATGCCGACTGCGGCGGGGCCTGCGCCTGCGCGACCTGCCATGTCTATGTGGACGACGCCTTCCAGTCAGCGACCGGTCGGGCCTCGGCCATGGAGGAGTCGATGCTGGACTTCGCCGAGAACGTCCAACCCAACAGCCGCCTGTCCTGCCAGATCCGGGTGTCCGACGATCTGGACGGCCTGATCGTGCGCCTGCCTGAAAACCAGCACTGACGGTCGCCATGAGCCCGGCCAATGCCCGGCTGGTCGAACGGGTCGGCGGCCTGATCGCGAATGGCCCCCGGAGCGCGGGCACGGATCGCCCGCCCCTGATCGCCATCGTGGGTGCTCAAGGCTGCGGCAAGACCACCCTCGCCCGGGCCGCCGCCGACCGGTTCGGCGCAGCGCAGATTTCCATCGACGACGTCTACCTGACCCGGGCCGAGCGCGAGGCGCTGGCGCGGGACGTCCATCCCCTGTTCGTCACCCGCGGACCCCCGGGAACGCATGATCTGGGGCTCTTGCAGGGCCTGATCGATGCCCTGTCGACGGCGGGGCCGGACGCCCGGACCCTGATCCCCGATTTCGACAAGCTTGGCGACGACCGCCGGCCGGTCACGGACGGACGCGTGTTTACCGGCCGCCCCTCCGCGATCCTGATCGATGCCTGGTGTCTCGGGGCCGTTGCCGAGGAGGCGGCGGCGCTGGCCCCGCCCATCAATGCGCTGGAGGCCGACCACGACCCCGACGGGACCTGGCGGCGGGCGGTGAACGGCTTCGTCGCCGGCCGCTATGCCGATTTCATCGCCCGGTTCGATGCCGTCCTGTTTCTGCGCGCGCCGTCGTTCGACGTCGTGCTGGACTGGCGCTGCCAGCAGGAAGCCGACCTTCTGGGCGTGGCCCCGGCCGACCTTCCCGCCGCCGGGCGGGCGCGGCTGGCGGGCTTCATCCAGTATTTCGAGCGCGTCACGCGGCGGATGCTCGACGGCGGTGTGCGGGCGGACATCATCGCACCGCTTGATCGCGAGCGGCGGCCGGGCTCAGTAGCCTCATGACGCCCCCCTCTGATCGCCGTTTTGAATCGCGGCAGCCCGCGAATGCGCGGGGCGTGGTGGTCGCGCCGGGTCTGGAACTGCCCTGTCTGATCATCGACCAGTCACAGGCCGGCCTGCGTCTTCGCCTCGACCGCGGGTTCGCCCTGCCGCCCCGGATCATCGTCATCGACCTGGCGCGCGGTATGGCGATCGAGGCCGATCTGGCCTGGAGCAAGGGGCTGGAAGTCGGATTGAAACAGGCCGGACAGGCGTCGCTGCGCGGGCTGGTGCCGTCGCGTTTCGCCGCCGCGCGAGACGCCTTCCGCCGCGCCGGCGGCTAGGGCGCTTTCGCTGCGGATGACGCGTGACGGAGGCGCCATGGTCGGCACCTCCGTCTTCCGCGACCCTTCTGACGCGTGCGGTCAGGAACCGGCCTTACTGGGCCGGAGCCATCTTGTCGGCTGCGGGAGCCATCGCGCCGTCAGCGGCCGGGGCCATGGCTCCGTCGGCCGCAGGGGCCATGGCACCATCAGCGGCCGGAGCCATGGCCGCGTCGGCAGCCGGGGCCATGGCGTCTGCGGCGACGGTTTCGGTCTTCTCTTCGGCGGGGGGCGAGCAGGCGGCGACCGAAAGGGCGGTCAGGCTGAAGGCGGCGGCGAGCAGTTTGCGGATCATCTTGAACCCCTGGGTCAGGCGGCCGGAATGGCCGGGTCACGGGGCGTCATGCCCCCCGAAACCCGGTTCGCCCGAAGCGGCCGGAAGGTTACAGCCGTGCGGGAGACTTTTCGGTCGTGATCAGGCGTCGGCCGGCGCGGCCGACAGGCTCTCTTCCATTTCCAGGAAGGAGGGCTGGGCCGCCGAGGGGATGTCGCCGCGACCGATCTCGACCGAAATCTGGGCCGCATTGCCGTGCAGATGGGCCACCAGCACCGACTGGATGATCTTGTAGAAGGCTGATTCCTCGTCGACGATGGCTTTCAGCCGCGTCGCGATGGGACCGACCAGGCCGTAGGCCAGGAACACCCCGAGGAAGGTGCCGACCAGGGCTCCGCCGATCATGCCGCCGAGGATTTCCGGCGGTTCGGTGATCGAACCCATGGTCTTGATCACGCCGAGCACGGCCGCGACGATGCCCAGGGCGGGCAGGGCGTCGGCCAGGTTGGTCAGGGCGTGCGGGGCCTCGAGCGCCTCATGGTGATGCTTCTCAAGCTGCTTCTCCATCGCGTCCTCGATCTGGTGCGGATCCTCGAGGTTCATCGTCATCATCCGCAGGGTGTCGCAGATGAAGTCGGTGGCGAAATGGTCCTTCAGCACCTTGGGGTATTTCTGGAAGATGGTGCTCTCGGCCGGCTTTTCGATGTGGCTTTCCAGGGCGATGACGCCCTTGGACTTCATCGTCTTGGTCAGCTGGAACAGCAGCGACAGCAGGTCCTTGTAGTCCTGCTTCTTCCATTTGGGGCCGGCGAACGACTTGCCGAGGCCGCCCAGGGTGGCCTTCATCGTGGTCACGCTGTTGGAGATCAGGAAGGCCGCCACGCCGGCACCGCCGATGGCCATCATCTCATGCGGCAGGGAGTGAAGGATCACCTCCATCTTGCCGCCCGAGATGATGTAGCTGCCGAACACGAGGCCGAACAGCAGGACGATGCCGATAATCTGGAACATGGGAGGCGGGGAATCCTGCGCGCGATATACGCGGACCTTCGCCGTTAATGATTAAGGGGCGGTTGCGAACCGCGATCCTTCAGAGCCGTGTCTCGCCGTTCAGGATGGCGTCGCGCGCGGCCTCCGTGAATCTGGAATAGCCGTTCTTGCCGCCGCGCACATACAGGGGCCCGTCGATCTTGTCCGGGTCGAAGCCGTCGGCCATCAGATCGGTCTTCTTGTATTTGAAGGTGCCGGTGGTGTCGGCCGACCGGATCAGCCGCACGAAGGCGGGGCGGGCGTAGGCGGGCAGTTCCTGCTCGACCCAGTCGGCGAAGAGCCGGGCGGCGAATTTTCCGTCCATCACGAGGGCGACCATGCCGGCCTTGCCCTCGTGGCCCGGCACCGGAACGCCGTAGGCGATGACTTCCTGTACGCCGGGCGCATCGGCCAGCCGCTGCTCGACCTCGGCGGTCGAGACATTCTCGCCCTTCCAGCGGTAGGTGTCGCCGATGCGGTCGATGAAATAGACATAGCCCTCGCTGTCCTGCTTCATCAGGTCGCCCGTGCGGAACCAGCTGTCGCCGCGCACGAAGACGTCGCGCATGATCTTCTTTTCCGACGCCGCCTTGTCCGCATAGCCCGAGAAGGCGTGGCGGATGTCGTCGCCGATCATGCCGAGCGCCTCGCCGACCTCGCCCGCCCCGGCCAGCTGGCACAGGCCGTCAGCGCCGCGGACGGGTTCCTCGGAGTCCACATCGAAGCGCACCAGGCGGAAATTGATCTGCTTCCTGAGGAAGCCCGGGACCCGGCCGATCGCCCCCGGCTTGCCGTCGAAATTGAACACCGAGACGTTGCCCTCGGTGGAGCCGTAGAATTCCAGGATATCCGGAATGGCAAACCGCTTCTGGAATTCGGACCAGACGTCGGGTCGCAGGCCGTTGCCGAAGGCCAGCCGCAGCTTGTGGGATCTCTCGTCGGGGTTTGCCGGGCAGTTGACCAGGTAGCGGCACAGTTCACCGATATAGACGAACAGGGTCGCGCCCGACGCCTTGGCGTCCGGCCAGAAGGTCGTGGCCGAGAACCGCTTTCGCAGCACCAGCTTGCCGCCGTTCAGCAGGGCAGGGCCGACACCGACCAGACCGCCGGTCGAATGATAGAGGGGCAGGACATTGAAGGTCACGTCCTTGTCGGTCGCCCCCGTGGCGCCGGCGAAGGCTCGCATATAGGTGCGGGCGCGGGCGTGGGTGACTCGCGCCGCCTTCGGCAGGCCGGTGGTGCCGGAGGTGTAGATGTAAAGGGCGGTATCGCGGTTGGTCAGGCCCGAACGGGCCGAACGGGCGGGCCGTACCGACGAGCCGCTGCGCACCGGCTTGTCGAGGCTGCGACGCTCGTCGGCCTCGTCCTCTTCCTTGAGACCCACAACCCAGAGCATCAGGTTGCGCCCGGACAGGGCGCGCGCGTCCTCGACCCGCCTCCAGCAATCGTCGTCGGTCACGATCTGCGAGGCATTCGAGATCGACAGGCAGTGGGCGAGGGCGTGGCCGGTCAGATTTGTGTTGATCAGGGCGGTGGCGACGCCGACCTTGGCGAACCCCAGCCAGGCGGCGATGTATTCGGCCCGGTTCAGCATGACGAGGGCGATGGTGTCGCTCCGCTTGAGCCGCCGGCTCTGGGCCCAGTGGCCGAACCGGTTGGCCATGGCGTCCAGCTCGCGATAGGTCAGGCTGCGGCGGTCGTCCTCGATGGCGATGTGGTCAGGGTATTTGTCGACAGCCTCTTCCCAGTCGTCACAGACCAGATCGGTACCATCTAGGGTGATCGGCTTGATCCGCTTCAGAAGACGGCCCAGCCCCCTGGCGAACCGGATGTTGCGCCTGATGTTCGCCACGAGGCCCATCGTTGTGTCCACTCCGTCGTCCGTCGCCCCGACTGGTGATGAACAAGCCTCTCCTCGCGGTCAACCGGCAGGGGAATCTGACCGGCGATTGAGACGATCCGGAGGGTGGTTTGCGCGAAGGCGTGGCGCCGATGCGGCGGTGACGTTGCGTGAACCCGGCAATTCGCGCGGTCGCTTGAAGATTTTCGAGGACCGGCGTTAACTCCGCGAACAGGGGTTTGCGGCGTCTGGCCGCGCGGGGCCCCGGGGGACGACACATGAAGAGAATTCTGATGGCCGCCGCAGCCTGCGCCCTGGCTTTCGCCGGGGCCGCTTCGGCCCAGGACTACAACGCCACGCCCAACTATGGCGACATCACCCTCGCGCCAGGCTTTACGCCGGACCCGTATCTGGTCAGCCTGCGGGCCGGGGGCGATATGAGCGCCTCAAGTGCCGGCAGCGGCTGCTCTGGCTACATCACCCGCGCGCCGGACTACCGGCTGAACTGGAGTGGCAAGGGCTCTCTGAACCTGAAGATCTCGGTCCTGTCCAAGGCCGACACCACCCTGGTGGTGAACGGTCCCAACGGCGAGTGGTATTGCGACGATGACGGCGGCGAGGACAACAATCCGCTGGTGACTCTCGGCTCGCAGGCCGGCCGCTACGAAATCTGGGTCGGGACGTATTCCAGTGGCAGCCCGGCACCGGCCGTCCTGTCAATTTCAGAATTGAACAACTTCTGACCAGCAACGCTTGAGTAAAATGGCCACATAAATCTGATCCGTTGTCGCCACGATTGTGGCGACAACGGTGTTTCTTCGAGGCAAGGAAAGAATCACGGAACCACGGTATCGCAAGACTGTTTCCTTTCCAGTTAATTGGAGGAACAGTTATGTCCGTGACCTATCCCGCCGACCCGTCGAAGCCTTATGGCGACCGGGTCGAAGTGAACCCGAACGCCGACGGCGCGAACGACGCGCCCTTCGTTCCTGTCTATGCGCGAACCGGCAAGTCGGCGCGCCGCAACCGAAACAAGATCCGGACCTGGATGATTCTGACCCCGGTCGGCATCATCGTCCTGGCCGGTCTGGGCGCGGTCGCGCTCGGCGGCGGTGACCAGACCACAGCCCCGCTGGCCGAGCCTGCGGCGACGGCCCCGGTCGTCCCGGCCACGTCGCTCGCGGCTCCCGTCGTGAGCGCCCTGACACCGGCTCCGGTGGTCCGGACCGCCCCGACGCCGGCTCCGGTCCTGCGGCCGGCCGCGCCGGTTCGTCGCGCCGCGGCGGCACCGGCCCCCGCCCCCGCTCGCCGGAGTCCGACGGCGGCAGCCCCGAGGTCCGCGGTGCCGGTTCCGGTCGCCCGGGCGGTGACCCCGGCCCCGGCCGCATCATCCCCGACCCCGATGCTGAACATGGCCCCGATGGCCCCGACCGCGGTGCCCGTGCCCGCACCCGCCCCGGCCCCGGCAGCGACCCAGTCGCCGCCGCCGTTCGTCATCGTCGAACCCGTGGGCTGATCGACCCCTGACCCGACGAGGCCCCGGCGGATCGCTCCGCCGGGGCCTTTTTCGTTCAGGACGCCGGGCGTGTGGCCGGCGCTGCCGCCCCCGGGGAAACCCGCCAGATGACATTGCCGACATCATCCGCGACCAGCAGGGCACCGAGACGGTCGAACTGGACGCCGACCGGTCGGCCCATCGCCTGATCCTGGTCATTGACGAAGCCGGTCAGGATATCCTGCGGCGGACCCGAGGGCACCCCGCCCGAGAAGGGCACGAAGATCACGCGGTAGCCGTTGCGCGGTTTGCGGTTCCACGATCCGTGCTGACCGACAAAAGCCCCGCCCCGGAACTGCGCCGGGAACAGACCCCCCTCGCCGAAGGTCAGGCCCAGCGAGGCGGTGTGAGCGCCCAGGGCATAGTCCGGTCGCAGCGCGCGGGCGACCATGGCGGGATTGGCGGGTTCGACGCGGGTGTCGACGGTCTGGCCATAGTAACTCCACGGCCAGCCGTAGAAGGCCCCCGGTGTCACCGAGGTCATATAGTCCGGCACCAGATCGTTGCCGAGTTCGTCGCGTTCATTGACCGAGACCCAGAGCTTGCCGCTGTCCGGCTGCCAGGCCAGGCCCACGGGATTGCGCAGGCCCGAGGCGTAGATGCGGTGTGTGCCTGTCGCGGGATCGATCTCCCAGATCGACGCCCGGCCCTCTTCCTCGGCGAGGCCGTTCTCGCCGACATTGGAATTGGATCCGACGCCGACATACAGACGGGAGCCGTCGGCGCTGGCCACGAGGCTCTTGGTCCAATGGTGGTTCCGTTGCGCGGGCAGGTCGACGATCTTGCGCGGTGCGGCGGTGATCTGCGTCTGGCCGGCCTCATAGGGGAAGGCCACCACGGCGTCGGCGTTGGCGACATAGAGGGTGTCGCCGACCAGGGCCATGCCGAACGGCGACATCAGGTTCTCGAGGAAGGCCGTCTTCGTCTCGGCCACCCCGTCCCCGTCCGCATCGCGCAACAGGGTGATGCGGTTGGCGCTGGGGACCCTCGCCCCGGCCTTCTTCATGAACAGGCCCTGGGCCCAGCCCCGGATGCCGCCTTCGGCCTTCTTGTCGAGGTTCCCGGGCTTGGGCGGGCCGTTGGTCTCGGCCACCAGAATGTCACCGTTCGGCAGCCGGTAAATCCATCGCGGATGCACCAGGCCGCTGGCAAAGGCCTGGACCCGGAAGCCCGACGCGGCGACGGGCATACGACCGGCGGGCCAGCCCGTGGCGTCGGCGACGTTGACGGTCGGGAACAGCGACCGGCTCGGCGCGGGCAGGGTCGGATTGGGCCCGAAACCGAGGGCGGGGTCCAGCGCCTCGTTGCCGCTGCAGGCGGCGAGCGTCAGGACCGCGGCCGAAGCGGCGAACAGAAGAGGACGGGACATGGGCGACTTTCCGGTTGGGCAGCTCAGAAGGCGGGGAATTCCAGCCGGCTGACATCGTAGCCCAGGGCCTGGGCGCGGGCGACAAGGCGCTGGCGCTGATCCGCGTTGGGAACCTCGCGGGTGTAGATCCAGAGCTTGTTGAAGGTCGGATCGGCGGAAATGAACCAGCTGTAGTCGTCGGCGCGATCCAGCACCCAGTAGTCCCAGGTGATCAGGCCACCGACATAGCGAGCGCGCAGTTTGGCGTTCGTGCCGGGATCGAGAATCTCGCCCCGGGCACCGATCGACTTTTCCCGGCCCTGGGGCGTATCGACCTGACAGGTGTCACGGACATCGACCCGCGTCGGACTGACCACGACATAGTTGGTGGCTCCGGCGACGCAGCCGTCGGTGAGGCTCATGGGCAGACGGGCGATCTCCAGCCAACGGCCGGAGTAGAAGCGGTCGAGATCGATGGCTTTTGCGGGCTGGGGCGCGCGCACCTGGTCGGCGGACGGGGCGGTGACGCAGGCCGAAAGGCCGAGCGAAAGGGCGAGGGCGACGGCGGCGATACGCATGACGGGGCGGGCTCCTGCAGCAGATGAACACAACATATACGCTGCAGGTTCCCTTGGGACGCTCCGGATCGTCGCATTCAGGTCAGCGGGTTCAGGTCCCGGGGCGGGCGGATGCGCCTGAACCGGGCCTCAACGAACGAAAACGCCCCGAAGGCGACGAAGCCCAGGGCCGCCAGGGCCAGGATCCAGGGGCCGGCCGGCTGGCGTTCCACCGCGTCCAAACCAGAGCCGAAGCTGGTGACCTCCGACGCCTCGGATCGCAGGCCGGCCAGCACCACAAGGATGCCCAGCGGCAGATAGGCGAGTCCGCGCGCCAGATAGCCGGCCCGCGCCAGGGGGGCGACCCGTCGGCAGGTCTTCGCCGAACAGGCGAGATATTCCGTGAAATCCTCGCGCCACGACCGGCTGATGTTCGCGATCCCGATCCCCAGGATGCAGAGGCCCGCCCCGGCCAGCAGCCAGTGGCCGAAGGGAAGCGACAATACGGTGGCCGCCTGTTCATGGCTCTTCGCGAGGTCGGCGGCGGCGGGATCGGACGGCGTGTGGAGCAGCAGACCGAAGGTGTTGAAGGCCAGGAAGGCGTACCCCATGGCGCTGAAACCCTGGCTCATCCGGGTGTTGAGGCCGTGTCGGCCGGTGCCTTCATGGTCGGCGTCGAACACCGTCTGCAACAGCCGCCACATGACAAAGGCCGCCAGCCCGAGCCCGAGCAGCAGCAGCCAGAGACGTCCGAACGGCCGAAGCGCCATCCAGGCGATGGCACCCCTGGGTCCGACGGCGTCGCCGATCAGATCGGCGGCGGCCAGCAGGGTCAGCACGCCCACGGACAGATAGACGAAGCCGCGCGCGCCATAGCCGATGCGCGCGGCCAGTTCGACCAGCACATGCAGCGGCGGGACCCGGCGCAGGATCGGGGATGTCTTGCGCCCGAAATCGCCCGCGCGGGCCAGACGGGAGCGGAGGGAGGACAGGGGGCTGGGCACGGCGACGGTAACTCGCGGCCCCGAATATGGCTCCCGCGGCCGGCGTCGGCCTTGAGGTGTGGCCGGTGTCGGCATATCTGCGAGCCGCTGCGGAGGGCGTGCATGCAACCGGTCATTTCGATTCAGGGTCTGACCAAGACCTACAAGTCCGGGCTGCAAGCCCTCAAACCCATCGATCTGACCATTGCCAGGGGCGAGATCTTCGCCCTGCTGGGGCCCAACGGGGCCGGCAAGACGACGCTGATCTCGATCCTCTGCGGCATTGTCACGCCGAGTACGGGCACCGTCATCGCCGACGGGCACAACATCCAGTCCGAGTATCGCGCGGCCCGTTCGAAGATCGGTCTGGTGCCGCAGGAACTGACCACCGACGCCTTCGAGACGGTGCTGGCCACGGTCACCTTCAGCCGCGGCCTGTTCGGCAGGGCCCCGAACCCGGCGCATATCGAGAAGACGTTGCGCGAACTGTCCCTGTGGGAGAAGCGCAACGACAAGATCATGACCCTGTCCGGCGGCATGAAACGTCGCGTCATGATCGCCAAGGCCCTGAGCCACGAGCCCGACATCCTGTTCCTCGACGAGCCGACCGCCGGCGTGGACGTGGAGCTGCGCCGTGACATGTGGAACCTGGTGCGCGGCCTGCGCGACAAGGGCGTCACCATCATCCTGACCACCCACTATATCGAGGAGGCCGAGGAGATGGCCGACCGGGTGGGCGTGATCCTGAAGGGTGAGCTGATCCTCGTCGAACAGACCGCCACCCTGATGAAGAAGCTGGGCAAGAAGACCCTGACACTGAACCTGCAGGAACCCCTGCAGACCGTACCGGCCGGACTGGCCGAATGGTCGCCGACCCTGAAGGCCGAGGGCCACGAGCTGGAATACGTCTTCGATTCCAATCTCGAGGAGACCGGCGTGCCGTCGCTGCTGCGCCGGCTGTCGGATCTCGGCATCGCCTTCAAGGACCTGAACACCCGCCAGAGTTCGCTGGAAGACATCTTCGTGAGCCTGGTCCACCAGGACAAGACGACCGGAGCGGCGGCATGAACGGGGCGGGTTTCAACGGCTATGGCGTCTGGGCCATCTACCGCTTCGAGATGGCGCGCGCCCTGCGCACCGTCTGGCAGTCGATCGTCACCCCGGTCATCACCACGGCCCTGTATTTCGTCGTCTTCGGCTCGGCCATCGGCAGCCGCATGACCGAGATCGACGGCGTCCCCTACGGGGCCTTCATCGTGCCCGGCCTGATCATGCTGAGCCTGTTCACCCAGTCGATCTTCAATGCCTCCTTCGGCATCTATTTCCCGAAATTCACCGGCACCATCTACGAGCTGCTGTCCGCGCCCGTGTCGCCGTTCGAGATCGTCATCGCCTATGTCGGGGCGGCGGCGACCAAGTCGGCGGTGCTGGGGCTGATCATCCTCGCCACGGCGGCCTTCTTCGTGCCGCTGAAGATTTTGCATCCGGTCGAGATGCTGGCCTTCCTGATCCTGATCTCGACCACCTTCAGCCTGTTCGGCTTTATCATCGGCATCTGGGCCAACGGGTTCGAGCAGCTGCAGATGATCCCGATGCTGGTGGTCACGCCCCTGACCTTCCTCGGCGGATCCTTCTATTCGATCGACATGCTGCCGCCGGCCTGGCGGACGGTGACCCTGTTCAATCCGGTGGTCTATCTGATCTCGGGCTTCCGCTGGACCTTCTACGGTGCCGGCGACGTCGGCATCGGGGTCAGTCTCGCGGCGACCCTGGCCTTCCTGTTCGTCTGCCTCGCCATCGTCGGCTGGATGTTCAAGACCGGCTACCGGCTCAAGAACTGATCCCGGGGCCCGCTCGGGTCACGAAACGGGCCATTTCGGCGGACACCCTGTGCGTGCCCCGCAACCGGGGCCTTCGCGTTGATGAAGTGTGCCCGACGGGGCGCGGGAGTCTGAATGTCCACCGAGTCCGGAAAACCCCTCAACGGAACGCCCGAGCCCTTCCGCCGTCCCGTGGTCTGGGGCCGTCCGCCGGCGACCGTGTTTCGGGTCGGTCCCCTGCCGACGGACCAGAGCCTGCCGTCGCTCCCGCAAGCCCCGCCGGCGGCTTCGCCCCCCACGCCCGGTGCCGGCATTTTCAGCGGCTCGATGATCCCGCGCGCCGCGCCCCGGCCGACGCCCGGGACCTTGACCGCCGCGCCTTCGGAGCCGGTTCCGGTCACCGAAGCGCCCGTCGCCGCCGCCCCGGCCCCGGCTCCGTCACCGGATTTGACCGTCCGCCCGCTGCCGACGGTCGAACCTGCCGCGGCGAGACCTGTTTCAGCCCCTCAAACCGCGGCTCCGCCCGTCGCCTCGCGCCCGGTCGTCGCGGAACCGGCGGTCGCGGGTTCGACCCTGCGATCGGCCAGCGCGCGCGGCAGGGCCCCGGGCCGGACGGTCCTGTATGGCGGCATCGCCGTCGCCGTGGTTGCCGTGATCGCTGCGGGCGCATGGATGCTGACCCGCACCCCGGCGACGGCCCCCGCCCTCGCCGTCGGTGAGTCTCCGGCGCTTGCCCCGGTTCCGGTCGCTGCCGTGCCGGCACCCCTGGTCGTCGCCGAGCCTCCCGCAATAGAAACCCCGGTGACGACAGCGCCGCTTCCGGCTCCGACGCCGGCGGCGACCAGCGCAACGCCAGCGCCGCGACCGGCTGCGACCTCCGGCGCGGCCCGTCCGACCGCTTCAACACCCGTGCGCCCGGCACCGACGCCGGCCCTCGCGACGGGGCTGACGCCGCCGCCCGCGATTGCCGCCCCGCCTCTGGTCGTCATCGCGCCGGCCCCGCCCGCGGGTCCGCCACCGACCGCGGCCGAACGGCCCTCAGCCGACCCCGACGCCCCGATCGCCACCCGGCCCCAGCCGGTGGGCTAGACTTTTTGCCGTCGGTCCCGAGGGGCTAGCGGATCGGGATGTAGCCGCGCTCGACCATGCGGCGCAGGCCCTCATAGGCCTCGGCCAGTTCCTCATAGGCGGTGCGGGCCGAGGTCAGGCGGGCGATCTGGTCCGGCGTCGACGGGCCACCGGATTCCGACTGCCGCAGGCTCTCCGCGACCCATTTGCCCCGCGCCGTGGCGGTCAGGATCGCCAGCCGCTGAAAGGTCGGCGCATCGACCCTGGGCAGCATCTGGCTGATGATTTCGCGATTGGCGACGAACACCGAATAGTCGATCTGTTCCAGCAGACCCCGCACGCGGCGTTGTTCCGCCGGGTCGGCGTCCTGGGGCTCGAAATGGTCGCGCTGGCGGCGATAGCTGCCGGTCTGCATCGTGGACATCGCACCTCTCCGGAACAGGGCTGCGCCAAGGGTGCGCCCGCGCGATTAACGAGGCGTTTCGGTGCGGCATCCGCGCGGCGGTCACGGGCCGAAGACGCAACCCCGGGCGAAACGTCTCACCGCTCTGGCGCTCCGCCTGCTGCTTCCCATCTCTCCGGCATCAGGGAGACGGTCATGATCAAGGCAATCTGGAACGGCGAGACGATCGCCGAGAGCGACAGGACCGTCGTGGTCGAGGGAAATCACTACTTCCCCCTCGATTCCGTGAAGCCGGGCGTCCTGACGCCGTCCTCGCGGACCAGCGTCTGCCCGTGGAAGGGCACGGCGGAATATTATTCCGTCCAGGTCGGCGAGAGCGAGAACCGCGACGCGGCCTGGTACTATGCCGACCCGAAGCCGGCCGCGGCCGAGATCGCGGGGCGGGTCGCGTTCTGGAAGGGCGTCGAGGTCGGCTGAAGGCCGGTCCGCGGGGCGCTCAGTGCGCCTCGGGTGGCCGCGCGGCGGGGCTCAGATATTCGGTCTCGGGCCGGGGATGAGCGTCCAGCACGAAGCGGCGGTCGCAATAGCCGCATTCGACGAAATCCTCGCCGCCCATGTCCATATACACCAGCGGATGCCCCAGGGCCCCGCCGCCGCCATCGCAGGCCACGCGCTTCGTCGGGACGACGATGTCCTCGGGCGGCGGGATGATGGCTTCGGGGTGGCGCGGTGGCATTCGTTCAGCTCTGGTCTTGGCGGGGCAGGTGCGCGGGCATAGGTATGCGCCCGCGCCTCATATCGTCAAACGGGGCGGCTCCGATACCTGAAAGCGTCCGATGACCGAACCCGCTGCCCTGCCCGTCAACGCCATCGAGGTGCACGGTCTGGAGAAGACCTACGCCGGCACGCGGAAGGCCCCGCCCAAGACCGCCCTGCGCGGCGTCGATCTGGTCATTCCGCGCGGCTCGATGTTCGGTCTGCTGGGCCCCAACGGCGCGGGCAAGTCGACCCTGATCAACATTCTGGCGGGGGTGGTGAACAAGACCGGCGGCACGGCCGCGATCTGGGATCGCGACATCGACAAACAGCCGCGCGACGCGCGCGCCGCCCTGGGGGTGGTGCCGCAGGAGATCGTCGCCGACGTCTTCTTCACCCCGCGCGAGGCGCTGGAGGTCCAGGCCGGCTTCTACGGCGTGCCCGCCAGTGAGCGCCGCTCGGACGAGCTGCTGGCGGCCCTGGGCCTGTCCGACAAGGCCCATGCCTATGTCCGCGCCCTGTCGGGCGGCATGAAGCGGCGGCTGATGGTGGCCAAGGCCCTGGTGCACAATCCGCCGATCCTGATCCTCGACGAGCCCACGGCCGGCGTCGACGTCGAGCTGCGCCGCCAGCTGTGGGAGTACGTCCGCCGCATCAACGCCGAGGGCGTGACCGTGCTGCTGACCACCCACTATCTCGAGGAGGCGCAGGAACTCTGCGACACCATCGCCATCATGAACCGGGGCGAGGTCGTGGCCTGCGAACCGACGCCGCAGCTGTTGCGCCGGCTCGACACCCGCAACGTCGTGGTCACGCCCGAGGGCACCCTGAAGGGCCTGCCGGTGCTGAAAGGGTTCGAGGCCGTGGCCCGCCCCAACGGCTCTTTCGTCGTCACCTACCGCAAGGGCCAGTCGTCGGTGGAACAGGTCCTCGCCGCCGTCCGCGCCGCCGGCGTCACCATCGCCGACATCACCACCGAGGACCCCGATCTGGAAGACGTCTTCCTGGCCCTGACCTATGGCGACGCGAACCAGGTCAGTCCGACGAAGGACTGAGCGCCCGGGCGGAGCGTCGCGCGGGGCGTCCGGCCGTCGGCTTCAGGCCTGTCAGGGAAGGCCGACGATCGACCCAACGGACGACCACCGCTTTCGTTTGTCATCACGGGCAAGGGGCGGCAACGTCCGGACGCAGACAGCGGGTCTGCGACATCTGATTGAGGGCGCGGATGATTCGAACGGTTCTCGCGATTTGTTTGAGCCTTGCGGTGGCGAGCTGTACAAAGCCCGCCGCAGACAGTTGCGAAGCACGCGCCGAAGCGATGCTTGATTTGTCCTTCGCGGCCTTTGATCAGGGCGTGGACGGCTGGCGCTCGTTGGACGGCAGCCTGGCCTGTTCCGATTATGCCGACGATGTGCTGGCTCAATATCGGTCCGGCCACGGCCCTGGCCTCGGCCCGGCGAATGCCAGTCTGCTTATGTGGCACGAGGCTCAGGTGCTGGCGGTGCAAGGAGATTCAGCACGATCGATCGGCCTTATGCATCAGGCTGCATACCTTGGAGAGCCTCAGTGGCAGCAGCTCTATCGAGAAGGAAGCATCGCGTTCCTGAAGGGCGAATTGGCACAGCTGCAGACCGCAAGGGATCGGCTGTCCCGGCTTCCCCGCGATGAAAGTCTGATCGTTGCGGACGGCAAGGCGGTGGCATGGCCGCCAAATCTGGACGTGCTGGACGGCCTCATTTCCTGTTTCGGAAAGCCTTACAGCGTCGCTTACGCTTGCCGCAGACCGCCCGTGACCGCGTACATCGGGACGTCCGCTTCCCCGCCATAAGCTGCCGTCAGCTCCCGACCCGTCTGAGACGTTTGACATGTCCGCTTGCGGGCAGGGGTCTGATGGCTAGGGTTGCTTGATGAACGCTCAGCGGCTCCGACAGTCTGCGACTCTCGCCACACCCGACGCCGGATGACCCCGCAGCGGGAGAAGATGGTCCGTCCAACCTTTTGGCGCGACCTGACCGGTCAGAGTGATCGGTGGGGTCGCACCTTTGTGCTGGCGGTGGTGGTCGGACGCCTGTCGCTGGTGGCGCTGGGCGCGGCCATCCTGATGGCGGCCGGCGAGGGCGCGATGGATCAGTACAGCGGTCTGACCGATGTGCTGACCGCCGAATGGGTGTTCGTCGCCCTGGTGTTCGCGCCCCTGACGGAGTCGTTGGCCCTCCGTCTCCTCGTCTGGATTTTGGGCAGTCGCGTGGGTTGGGGGTGGCCGGTGTGGGCGACCGCCCTTGCTTGCGGGGCGCTGGCCGTTCCTCTCCACGGGCTCGGCCCGGTGTCCTTGGCCGTGGCGCCGTTCTTCGCTCTGATGGCGGCAATCCAGCATCACTGGATGAACCGGGGCCGGGGCTGGCAAGGTTTCTGGCTGATCGTGGCCATTCATCTCGTGGCCAATGCGCTGGCCGTTCTCGGCATGGCATTGATAGGGTCCGACACGAGATGACGGCAGCGCGAGCAGGGCTGCGCGGAGCCGCAGTCGCTTTGGGATCGTTTCTGCGAGCGCGCCGCCTGATGGGTGCCGGCGGTGGTTTCCGAAGTCCGCTTCCCACCCCCAACAGACCCTCGCATCGTCCGCCTTCCAGTCATGATCTCAAGGGTTGACGCCACGTCGGGGGGTGACAGTCTCGGGCCCCATGTGGAAGCGCATCGCCCTCTATGGAGCCGTGCTGGCGGCGGGGACCGCGGCGCTGCAGTGGCTGGACTATCAGCGGCTGGCGCGGTCGTGGATCGGTGACCTCCAGGTCGGACTGATCGCCGTCGGCTTTCTGGCGCTGGGCCTCTATCTCGGACGCCGGTTGTTCGTCGCGCAGGCGACGGCCTTCGACGGCAACCCCCGGGCGCAGGCGGCGCTGGGCATCAGTCCGCGTGAACTGACCGTGCTGCACGAACTGGCCGAGGGGCACTCCAACAAGGAGATCGCGCGCCGCCTCGGGATCTCGCCCGAGACGGTCAAGAGTCATCTCGCCCGGCTGTACGAGCGGCTCGGCGCACGGCGTCGCACCGACGCCGTCCACCGGGCGCGGGAGCTGGGCCTGCTGCCCTGATAGGCGGAATTCGGGGCGATCACCCGTTCGGGCGATTGCTTCAGCGGCCCGGCCGCCGCCTCATGGTGTCGAACCAGGGGAGACCACCATGCTCAAGACCATTCTGAAATACGGGATCATCGGCGGCGTCATCGTCGGCGTGCCGATGTTCGCCATGGCCGTGCTCATGGACGGCCATCCGCCGCTCGCCTGGGGCATGGTGATCGGCTACGCCACCATGCTGATCGCCCTGTCGACCGTCTTTCTGGGCATCAAACACCACCGCGACGTCGACGGCGGGGGCGTGATCAAATTCTGGCCGGCGCTCGGCGTGGGTCTGGCCATCAGCCTGATCGCCGGCGTGTTCTACGTCGCCACCTGGGAACTGAGCCAGGCAATCACCGGCGGGGGTTTCGCCGGCGACTATGCCCGCACGCTCATTGCGGAGAAACAGGCGGCGGGGGCCAGCGCCGCCGAGATCGAGGCCTTGCGCGCCCGGATGGCCGCATTCGCGGTCCAGTACGCCAATCCCCTGTACCGGCTGCCGATGACCTTTTCGGAGATTTTCCCGGTCGGGGTGCTGGTGTCGGTCATTTCGGCGGCGTTGTTGAGGAACAGCCGCTTTCTGTCCGCCCGAAAGGTCTAGACCACCATCACCGTGCCGATGAGCAGGCGTGCGCCGGCCCGGCCCAGGGCCGTATTGGTCGCGGCCTGGAGCTGGGCCACCAGACGCTCGACGTCGGGTGCCGTGCCGGGCAGCAGGCCGCTGGCCGACTGCTGCACCACGGCGGCATAGGCGGCGCGAAGCCGTGGGGCGGACTGGGCCACGCGCGCGCGCAGGGCCGCGTCGGGGGTGTCGATCCCGGTCTCGACGGTCATCACACCGCGCCGGCCGCCGGGCCGCATGATGTTGGCGGTGATGGTGGGCAGACGCAGATAGCTGGCCTGGGTCGCGCCTGAGCCCCCGCTGGTCTTGAGCGTCTGTGACTTCAGTCCGAGAAGGGCGCGGCGATCCATGCGGCGACGCTAGCGCGCAGCGCTTAAGGCCCGGTTACGCTCTCCCTCCCCCTCCGGGGGAGGGATGTCGGCGCGTAGCGCCGACAGGGTGGGGAGGGCCTGGCGCAACAAACGCCGGTGTCTTCGTCGCCGAGCCCCTCCCACCCGGCTTCGCCTTCGGCTCAACCACCCTCCCCCGGAGGGGGAGGGAGAACGCAGCCTACGCGGCCGCCCCCAGCGCCTTCGGCTCCATCGGCCTGAGGTCCAGCAGGGCGAACAGGGCCGCGTCCTCATCCTGCTCGGGATTGGGCGTGGTCAGCAGCTTGCCGCCGACGAAGATCGAATTGGCCCCGGCCAGGAAGCACAGGGCCTGCATCTCGGCGCTCATCGTCTCGCGCCCGGCCGAGAGCCGGACCATGGCCCGGGGGCAGACCAGACGCGCGACGGCGACCGTGCGGACGAATTCGATCGGATCGATCTGGCCCTCGGCCAGCATCCGCTCGCCCAGCGGCGTGCCGGTGACCGGCACCAGCGCATTGACGGGCAGGCTGTCCGGGTGCTCGGGCAGGGTCGCCAGCGCGTGCAGCAGGCTGGCCCGGTCGCGCCGCGCCTCGCCCATGCCGACGATGCCGCCGCAGCAGGTCGCCATGCCCGCGTCGCGGACGTGCTGCAGGGTGTCGAGCCGGTCCTGATAGGTCCGCGTCGTCACCACCTGGGCATAGTATTCCGGCCCGGTGTCGAGGTTGTGATTGTAATAGTCCAGCCCGGCGTCCTTGAGCTGGCGCGCCTGGTCGGCGGTCAGCATGCCCAGGGTGGCGCAGGTTTCCAGCCCCAGCGCCTTCACCCCGGCGATCATGGACGCCAGCTTCGGCGTGTCCCGGTCCTTCAGTTCGCGCCAGGCTGCGCCCATGCAGAAGCGGCTGGCCCCGCCCGCCTTCGCCGCCATGGCCTCGGCCAGCACGGCAGTGGTGTCCATCAGCTTTTCGGCCTTCAGCCCGGTGTCGAAACTGGCCGACTGCGAGCAGTAGCCGCAGTTCTCGGCGCAGCCGCCGGTCTTGATCGACAGCAGCTGCGACTTCTGCACCTCCGACGGATCGAACCACGCCCGGTGCACGGTGGCGGCGTCATGGACGAGGTCCATGAACGGCCGGGCGAACAGGGCCTCGACCTCCGGCAGGGTCCAGTCGTGGCGGGGGGTAGACGGGTCATGGCTCATGGGGGCTGCTTAGCCTCGCCGCGATGGCCCGCCAAGCCACCTTTACGGCTCGTCGCGATAGACCACGCCGCCCCTCATGACGAAGTCCATCGACGTCAGCACCGTCACATCCGTCAATGGATCGCCATCGACGGCCACGATGTCAGCCCGCTTGCCCGGCTCCAGACTGCCGGCCTCCGCCGACAGGCCCAGCAGGTCGGCGGCGTTGACGGTGGCCGCCTGGATGGCCGTGGCCGGCGTCATGCCATTGGCGACCATCAACTGGAATTCATCGGCGTTGCGGCCGTGTTTGGAGACCCCCGCATCGGTGCCGAAGGCGATCCGAACCCCGGCCGGAACCGCGCGGCGCAGCGATTCGCCGGTGATCGAGATGCGCCACAGGATCTTGGGCAGGACCTCGGGCGGATAGGCGTTGGGATTGGCCGCCAGCCGCTCGCGATAGCCGTTCACGGTCGACAGGGTGGGGACATAATACGCCCCGCTGTCGCGGAACAGGCGGGCGGTCTCATCGTCGAAAATGGTGCCATGCTCGATGGAGTCCGCGCCGAGGCGCAGCGCCAGATTCACGCCGTCCGCGCCATGGGCGTGGACCGCGACCTTCTTGCCGTACAGATGCGCGGTGTCGATCAGGGCCCGGGCCTCGTCCTCGAAGATCTGCGCGCCCAGGCCGGCCCCGATGCGGCTGTTGACCCCGCCGGTGGTGGCGATCTTGATGACGTCGACGCCGCGCCCGATCTGGAGGCGAACCGCCTCGCGGCAGCTCTCCACGCCGTTGCAGACGTTGTGCTGGTCACCCATCATCTCGCGCAGCTCGTCGTTCAGACCGAGCCGGCCGTCCATATGGCCCGAGGTGGTCGAGATACTGGTGCCCGCATCGATGATCCGGGGGCCCGGCAGGGTGCCGCGCGTAATGGCGTCGCGCAGCGCGAGCGTCACCCCGTCGCCGTCGCCCAGATTCCGCACCGTGGTAAAGCCGGCCATCAGGGTCTTGCGGGCGTTTTCGGCCGCCTCATAGGCATTGGCCGGCAGACTGTCGGTGAAACCGGCCAGCAGGCCCTCCTGACCGGCGCGGTCCGAGACCAGATGCACGTGACTGTCGATCAGGCCCGGCAGCACGAAGCGCTCGCGCTGGTCGATGACCGTGGCCCCCGGGAAGGCCGAGGCGTCGACGAAGCCGTCGCGGATCTCGACGATCCGCCCGTCCCGCACCACGAGGGTCGACGGCCCGCGCGGGGCCTGGCCGGGCCGGTCCAGCAGGCGTCCGGCCTGGATCAGGGTGACCGGCCCCGGCTCGGGGGGCACGGGTGCGGGCTGCGCGCCCGCCGCCGCCGCCGTCAGGGCCAGAAACGCCACGCCGCCAAGGCTCGCCATCAGTCTGTTCATTGTCACCCTCTCCGGATCCTTCGCCATGTTGAGCGCAACCGGTGCCGTTTCGCTAGAGCCGCTGTCACGGCAATCACATAAAGACATCCTTATGTGTTTCTTGCTCCCGGACCGGGACCGGTCTATAGGCCGCGCGAACACTCTCCCGGAAAGCCCCGCTTCATGACCGACTACATCGTCCGCGACATTTCGCTTGCCCCCTTCGGCAACAAGGAAATCGCCATCGCCGAAACCGAAATGCCGGGCCTGATGGCGCTGCGCGAGGAGTTTGGCGCGCAACAGATCCTCAAGGGTGCCCGCATCGCCGGCAGCCTGCACATGACGATCCAGACCGCCGTGCTGATCCAGACGCTGGAAGCCCTGGGCGCCGACGTCCGCTGGGCCTCGTGCAACATCTTCTCGACCCAGGACCACGCCGCGGCCGCCATCGCCGCCAACGGCACGCCGGTCTTCGCCACCAAGGGCGAGACCCTGGAAGAATACTGGGACTATGCCCACAGGATCTTCGAATGGGCCGACGGCGGCTATCCCAACCTGATCCTCGACGACGGCGGCGACGCCACCCTGCTGTGCGTGCTCGGCCCCAAGGCCGAGAAGGACGGCACGCTGCTGGACAACCCGCAGAACGACGAGGAGGAAGCCCTCTACAAGGTGATGAAGCGCTACATCGCCGAGAAGCCCGGCTTCTACTCCGCGATCCGCGACGCCATCGGCGGCGTGTCGGAAGAGACCACCACCGGCGTCCACCGCCTGTACGAAATGGCCAAGAAGGGCGACCTGCCGTTCCCCGCCATCAACGTCAACGACAGCGTCACCAAGTCCAAGTTCGACAACCTGTACGGCTGCCGTGAATCGCTGGTCGACGCGATCCGTCGCGGCACCGACGTCATGCTGTCGGGCAAGGTCGCCGTGGTCTGCGGCTACGGCGACGTGGGCAAGGGCTCGGCCGCCTCGCTGCGCCAGGGCGGCGCCCGGGTGAAGGTCACCGAGGTCGATCCGATCTGCGCCCTGCAGGCGGCGATGGAAGGCTATGAGGTCGTCACCGTCGAGGATGTGGCCGGCGAGGCCGACATCTTCGTCACCGCCACCGGCAACAAGGACGTCCTGACCGTCGACCACATGCGGGCGATGAAGAACAACGCCATCGTCTGCAACATCGGCCATTTCGACTCGGAGATTCAGGTCGCCGGCCTGAAGAATTTCAAGTGGGACGAGATCAAGCCGCAGGTGCACCACGTCGAATTCCCGGACGGCAAGAAGATCATCCTGCTGTCCGAAGGCCGTCTGGTGAACCTGGGCAATGCCACGGGCCACCCCTCGTTCGTGATGTCGGCGTCCTTCACCAACCAGACGCTGGCCCAGATCGAACTGTGGACCAACGCCAAATCCTACGACAATCAGGTCTACACCCTGCCCAAACACCTCGACGAAAAGGTCGCCATGCTGCACCTGGCCAAGCTGGGCGCGAAGCTGACCACGCTGTCGAAGGACCAGGCCGACTATATCTCGGTCCCGACCGAAGGCCCGTTCAAGCCGGACCACTACCGCTATTGATCGCGATGGCCGATCGAAGCTGAAGAAGGCCGGGACGCGCGCGTCCCGGCCTTTTTCATGCGGGGTTTCTCAGGCCGCCAGAATGGTCCAGGCCGGTTCCTGATCGCGCTCCGCCAGACCCGTCTCGAAATCCATGAAGATGTCGATCAGCTCCTCGGGGCTGACCATCGAAGCGCCGGGGCTGAAGCGGAACCGCCAGAAGCTGACCACATGCTGGATCGCACCCAGTTGCTCGCCCAGGCGGGTGAACAGGCGCGGGGCATCCAGAAGGAACTCCCGGAACCCTGTCGGCTGGCCCGTGACGGTCAGGCCGGCGTAGGCGTTGTCATAAATACCGAGCGTGGAAGCGACGTCCTGGCAGGTCTTGTGGATGCGGGCCCGCAGCACGGTGCGCCCCCGGTCCAGATATTCCCGCGAGCCCTGATCGAGCTTGCCGACCGGCTTGACCGTGGCGACGGCGTCCGCGACCGCGGCGATCTCGACCGCCAGGCTGTTGAGCACCCATTTGTAGTAGAGGAAGCCCTTCCAGCAGAACATGCCCTCTTCGTACTCGTCCTCCCCCAGGCGCAGGGTCCGGCGCAGCGCCTCCATGCGGTCGCGCGGGTCGTTGGAAAGGATCTTTCCCGCCAGTCTGCGGGTCGAGCCCACGGCCCCCAGGCCCTCGCCGAGGCTGAGCGTGACCAGCGGCCGAATCTCGTCCTCGACGAACAGAACCATCCGCTCCAGGTCGCATTCGCTGATCGACAGATAGCAGGGTGCCAGTTCAATCCCGCCCCGTTTCAGCTGCTCGCGCAGCAGGAAGGGGTCCAGCGACGGCAGCCGGTCGAGCAGGGACATCGTCGTCATGTCCTGATGCCCGGGGGGCAGGCCGAAGGCTTCCTGCATGATCCGGTCGAATCCGCGCTGGCCGACAAAGACGTACCGGCCGCCGGTCTTCAGGTCGCTGGCGTCGATCGGAATCACGATCTTCGTCGCCACCTGACGGCGGTCCCGGAACGAATCCATCTCATCCCGGCGCAGGCGATGTTTGATGATCAGGGCGCGGTTCAGGGCGGGGGTCCGGAACAGCGGCCGCGCGGCCCAGTCCGGATCACGGCCGTGCTCGTTGTAGACATTGAGCAGATTCAGAACCCGGGCGGTCGAGGCCGACCGGCGCAGGTGCGCGAGATTGCGGATGGTGCGGTCGGTCATCGTTCGCCCTTCAGCGGGTCAGAACAACCACGAAATGATGACCAACAGCCTAGCCGAAATGATGACCAACGGCTTAGCTTCCTCGCCCGGGGGGTTGCGGCGTCAGCGCGCTGGCCATGCGGGCCGGCCGCGCCTAGATTGTCGTCATGGGCGACGTACTGAACATCCTGATCCTGCTGGCCATCGCGGCTGTGGCCGTAACCCTCGGGTTCGGCATCTATTCCCTGTACCGGGGCGGCGAGTTCGCGCGGTCGAATTCCAACCGGCTGATGCGGCTGCGTGTCGCGCTCCAGGCGCTGGCAGTCGTGCTGCTGTGCGTCGGCATGTGGTGGAAATCCACGCACGGCGCCTGACGGGATGGTCGTCCTCAACCGCATCTATACGAAGACGGGTGATGGCGGAGAGACGCGGCTGGCCTCGGGCGCGCCGGTGTCCAAAAGCCATCCCCGGGTCGAGGCCTATGGCGCGGTCGACGAGCTGAACAGCATCATCGGCCTGGCCCGGCTGCATTCCGGCCAGAACGATCGCATCGACGCCATGCTGGGCCGGATCCAGAACGAGCTGTTCGATCTGGGTGCCGACCTCGCCACCCCGCTGGAGCCGCCGCCCAAATGGGAGGCGCTGCGGATCGTCGACAGCCAGGTCGACCGGCTGGAGGCCGAGATCGACTGGATGAACGAAAGCCTCAAGGAACTGGACAGCTTCATCCTGCCGGGCGGCTCGCCCCTGTCGGCGCATCTGCATCTGGCCCGCACCGTGGCCCGCCGGGCCGAGCGTGAGGCGGTGCGTCTGATGGAAGCAGGCGAGGCGGTGACGCCGGCCTCCGTCCGCTATCTGAACCGCCTGTCGGACCATCTGTTCGTCGCCGCCCGCCGGGCCAATGCCAACGGGGCCGACGACGTGAAGTGGAAACCGGGCGCGACCCGCTGACCTACTGGGCGGCCAGCGCCGCGCGCTGGCGGTCGGCGTCGGCGTCGCGGGCCTTCTGCCGGGCGGCCAGGTCATCCTCGATGGCCACCAGTTCGCGGTTCTTTTCGGCCGAGGCCAGGGCGCGCGTGCCTGGCAGCGGTCGTCCGGTGATCTCGGCGATGGAGACGGGCTGGGCGCAGACCCGGCCGTCGGGATCCCACCATTTGCCGCCCGCCTCGCAGCGGTCGCCCGGGGCGACGACGATGGCGTCATAGGTGAACAGGGCGCCGATCAGGACGGCGAAGGTCACCAGAAAGGCGATGCTGAGCCGTTTCATGGTCAGGAGGCGGTTCATCTACGGATTCCGGAAGGTTGGCGGGTGACCGAACAGGGGCGTTGACGCGGCGTTACGTTGACAGGCCCGATGCGGCGTACCATTCCCTGACGCAACATTCCGGCGCTTTCGTGGATAGCACAATGAAGGTTCTCGTCCCCGTCAAACGGGTGATCGACTATAACGTCAAGGCCCGCGTCAAGGCGGACCAGACCGGCGTTGATCTCGCCAACGTAAAGATGAGCATGAATCCGTTCGACGAGATCGCCGTCGAGGAAGCCGTGCGCATGAAGGAAGGCAAGGAGCATCACGCCGCCGGAACCGTGACCGAGATCGTGGTCGTCTCCATCGGCGTGACCCAGGCCCAGGAGACCATCCGCACCGCCCTGGCCATGGGCGCGGACCGCGGTCTGTTGATCCAGTCGGACGCCGACCTCGAGCCGCTGGCGATCGCCAAACTGCTCAAGGCCGTGGTCGATGAGGAGAAGCCGGACCTGGTCCTGCTGGGCAAACAGTCGATCGACGGCGACAACAATGCGGTCGGCCAGATGCTGGCCGCCCTGCTGGACTGGCCGCAGGCCACCTTCGCCGGCAAGATCGTTCTGGCCGACGGCAAGGCGACCGTGACGCGCGAGGTCGACGGCGGCCTGCAGACCCTGTCGGCGGCCCTGCCGGCGGTGGTGTCGGTCGATCTGCGCCTCAACACACCGCGCTACGCCTCCCTGCCCAACATCATGAAGGCCAAGAAGAAGGAGATCGCGGTCAAGGCGGTCGCCGACTACGGCGTGGATGTCGCGCCGCGCCTGACGGTGAAGAAGGTCACGGCCCCGCCGACGCGCTCGGCCGGGATCAAGGTGGCGGACGCCGCCGAACTGGTTTCCAAACTCAAGACCGCGGGGGTCCTGTAATGGCCGTTCTCGTTATCGCCGACCGCGACGGCGACACCGTCCGCGACACCACGAACAAGACCGTCACCGCCGCCCTGAAGCTGTCGGGCGACGTCGACATCCTGGTCATCGGCCAGGGCTCGAAGGCCGCCGCCGACGCCGCCGCGAAGATCGCCGGCGTGCGCAAGGTGCTGCTGGCCGAGAGCGCCGGCCTGGGCCACCAGCTGGCCGAGGCGGTCACCGCCACCGTGACCGCCCTCGCCGGCGGCTATGACGCCATCCTCTCGCCGGCCACCACCGACGGCAAGAATTTCATGCCAAGAATCGCGGCGAAGCTGGACGTCGCCCCGATCTCGGACATCATCGAGGTCGTCTCCAACGACACCTTCGTGCGCCCGATCTACGCCGGCAATGCGCTGGAGACGATCCGGTCCGGCGACGGCAAGAAGGTCATCACCGTGCGCCCGACCAGCTTCGACGCGGCGGGCGAGGGCGGCTCGGCCGCGGTCGAGACCGTGGCGGGTGCCGACGCCGGCAAGGCGGCCTTCGTCAGCGAGGAAATGGTCAAGTCGGACCGCCCCGAACTCGGCGCGGCCAAGATCGTCGTCTCCGGCGGCCGGGCCATGGGTTCGGCCGAGGAATTCCAGGCCGTCATGGACCCGCTGGCCGACCGGCTGGGCGCCGCCGTGGGCGCCAGCCGCGCCGCCGTCGACGCCGGCTACGCCCCCAACGACTACCAGGTCGGCCAGACCGGCAAGGTCGTCGCCCCGGCCCTCTACATCGCCATCGGCATCTCGGGCGCCATCCAGCACCTCGCCGGGATGAAGGACTCCAAGATCATCGTCGCCATCAACAAGGACGCCGACGCCCCGATCTTCCAGGTCGCCGACTACGGCATCGTCGGCGACTACAAGACGGTGGTTCCGGAGCTGATGAAGGCGCTGGGGTAGACTTGGTCCAAAGGGATTGAGACAGGCGCGGTGCCGTCGGGCCCCGCGCCTTTTTCATGGGCGGGCGGCCTGCCCCGGGTTTCCGCCGCGACGAGATGGTAGGTGAGGAAGGCCGACCTTGTTGAGCGACCGAGACCCATGCACGACCTGACCGCCATCGTGGCCGACATCACCGAAGAGATGCTGGCCGCCCCCGATCGCGGCCGGCCCGCCGACTACATCCCCCCGCTGGCCCGGGTCGATGTCGGGAAATTCGGCATGGCCATCGTCACCCTGGACGGGCGCGTCTTCACCGGCGGTTCGGCCGATGAGCTGTTCTCGCTGCAGAGCGTTTCCAAGGTCTTCGCCCTGACCCTGGCGCTGGGCCGGGTCGGCGACCAGCTGTGGAACCGGGTCGGCCGCGAGCCTTCCGGCAGCGCCTTCAACTCCATCGTCCAGCTGGAGTCCGAGCGAGGCATCCCCCGCAATCCCTTCATCAACGCCGGGGCCATCGTCGTCGCGGACGTGAACCTCGGGCGAGGCGCGCCGCGGGAATCGCTGGCCGAACTCACCCGCTTTATCCGCCACCTGGCCGATGACGACACCATCGCGGTCGATCCCGAGGTCGCACAAAGCGAGCTGGAGACGGGGTTCCGCAATGTCGCCCTCGCCAACTACATGAAGTCCTTCGGCAATCTGAACCGCTCACCCGAGGATGTCCTGGCCCTCTATTTCGGCCAGTGCGCAATGGCCATGAGTTGCCGCCAGCTGGCGATGGCGGGCCGTTACCTGATGGCCGGGGGTCGCATCCCCACCAGCGGCCATCGGGTCGTCTCGGTGGGCCGCGCTCGGCGGATCAACGCCCTGATGCTGACCTGCGGACACTATGACGCGAGCGGCGACTTCGCCTTCCGGGTCGGTCTGCCCGGCAAGTCCGGCGTAGGCGGCGGGATCCTGGCCGTCGCCCCGGGCTACGCCTCGATCGCCGTCTGGTCGCCCGGGCTCAACGCCTAGGGCAACTCACAACTGGGGACGCTCGCCCTGGAGCGGCTGGCGGCCCGCACCGGCTGGTCGGTGTTTGACCGGGTGAACGCTCCCGGCTCCTGACCCCGCGCCGCATGCCGGGTTGAAATCCCTCAGGCCGTCTGGTCTTCCACCACCATGGCCAACCTCCCCGTCAAACTGACACCCGGCGCGTCCGCGGACCGTATCGACGGCTGGGACGTGGACGCCGAAGGCCGCCCCGTCCTCAAGGTCCGCGTCCGCGCCCGGCCCGTCGAGGGCGAGGCCAATGCGGCCCTGATCAAGCTGCTCGCGAAAGCGCTGGGCGTGCCGAAATCGGCGGTGGTCCTCCAGCGCGGCGGCCAGTCCCGCACCAAGATGGTGACGGTCGAGGGTCTGTCCGAACCCGAACTGAAAGCCCGCCTTACCGGTTTGTAATGTTTCCGGCTTTGACGGATCGCGTCGGAGCCTTTTGTAATCCCCCCCGACGTACGCCCCCGTTCCCAGGCCGGGCGTATTTGGGGAGCGTTCGATGAGACTTCACGCCTTGCGGGGTTCCAGCCTCGCCGTCCTCGCCTGCGCGGTCGCGGGCTCTCTGGCCCTGTCGGCCTGCGCCACCACCGGCGGGGCCGACACGCCGTCCTCCGACAAACCGTCCGATGAGGCGCGCCAGCCCCTCGCCCGGGGCCTCGACCAGGCCGCCAACCCCGATCCCTTCCCCTCGACCTATCGCGGTCTGCCGCGCGAGAACATGGCCATCGTCGGCGGCACGGTCCTGACCGGGGCCGGCCAGAAGATCGAGAACGGCGTGGTCATCGTCACCGACGGCAAGGTGGCCTCGGTCGGCGACGCCTCGACGGCCGTCCCCGCCGGCTATCGCGTCGTCGACGCGCGCGGCCGGTTCGTGACGCCGGGCATCATCGACGTCCACTCGCACCTCGGCGTCTATCCCTCGCCCGGCGTGTCGGGAATGAGCGACGGCAATGAGGCGACCAACCCCAACACCGCCCAGGTCTGGGCCGAACATTCGATCTGGCCCCAGGACCCCGGCTTCAACGCCGCCCGCGCCGGCGGCGTGACCACGCTCCAGATCCTGCCCGGCTCGGCCAACCTGTTCGGCGGCCGCGGCGTTACTGTCCGCAACGTCCCCTCGGTGACCATGCAGGGCATGAAGATGCCCGGTGCCCCCTATGGCCTGAAGATGGCCTGCGGCGAGAACCCCAGCCGCGTCTATGGCGGCCGCAACAGCTCGCCCGCCACCGGCATGGGGAATGTCGCCGGCTATCGCGCCGCCTTCATCGCCGCCCAGGATTACCGGGCAAAATGGGACAAGTGGCGCGAGGACGGCGAGGGCTCGCCCCCGACCCGCAACCTGCAGCTCGAGACCCTCGTCGGCGTGCTGGACGGATCGATCCTGGTCCAGAACCACTGCTATCGCGCCGACGAAATGGCCGTGATGATCGATATCGCCAAGGAGTTCGGCTACCGCATCACCGCCTTCCACCACGCCATCGAGGCCTACAAGGTCGCGCCGATGCTGGCCCGCGAAGGCATCTGCGCCGACATGTGGACCGGCTGGTGGGGCTTCAAGATGGAGGGGCTGGACGCGGTCGAGGCCAATGCCGCCCTCGTCGATGCCCCGCCGGGATCCTGCGCGGTCATCCACTCCGATGACGCCGAACTGACCCAGCGCCTCAACCAGGAAGCCGCCGCCGCCGTGGCCGCCGGTCGCCGCATCGGCATGAACATCTCCGAGGAACACGCGATCAGCTGGATCACCCTCAACCCGGCCCGTTCGCTGGGCATCGCCGACCAGACGGGCTCGCTCGAGGCCGGCAAGCGCGCTGATGTGGTGATCTGGAGCGCGGACCCGTTCAGCGTCTACGCCCGCGCCGACCAGGTCTTCATCGACGGCGCCCTGACCTTTGACCGCATGAACCCGGCCTATCAGCCGGTGTCCGATTTCGAACTGGGCCAGCCGGGCTTCGGCCTGGCCGCCGCCACCGTGCCGCAGGGAGCCCGCTGATGCGCCTCAAGAGCCTCATCCTCGGCGCCGTCTGCGCCGCAGCCCTGGCGTCTCCCGCCCTGGCCCAGTCCCTGACCGCCATCACCGGCGGACGGGTGCTGACCGGCACCTCCATGATCGAGAACGGCACCGTCGTCATCCAGAACGGCCGGGTCGTCTCGGTCGGGACCGGCGGTGCGCCGTCGGGGGCCCGGATCATCGACGCGCGCGGCAAGGTCGTCGCCCCCGGCTTCGTCGCCGTGGACTCGGGCCTCGGCGTTTCGGAAGTCTCGTCGGTCGGCGGGTCTGACGACCAGTCCAACGGCGCCAACTCCATCAGCGCCTCGTTCGACATCAGCTACGGCCTCGACCCCTGGTCCTTCACCCTGCCGGTGGCGCGCCTCGGCGGCATCACCCGCGCCATCGTCGTGCCCAGCCATCCGGGCGGCGGCGGTGGCAACCATCGCGACGACGGCGACACGGACTTCGCCGGCGTGGGCGCGGGCGGTTACCAGGCCCCGGGCCTGTTCGCCGGCCAGGCCGCGATCATCCACCTGGCCGCGGGCACGGATATCCTCGTTAAACCTCGCGTGGCCATGATCGCCCCGTTCGGCGAGGCCGGAGCCGGCATCTCGGGCGGCGCGCGGGGGGCCCAGTTCACCCAGTTCAGGGAAACCCTGGCCGAGGTCCGTCTGTATGCCCGCAACAAGGCCGCCTATGACCGGGCCGGCCTGCGCGATCTCAGCCTGTCGCGGGCCGATCTCGAGGCCCTGATCCCCGTCGCCAACGGCACCCTGCCGCTGATCGTCACCGTGCACCGCGCGGCCGACATCCAGCAGGTCCTGCGGCTGGCGCGCGAGGAGGGGATCAAGCTGATCCTCGACAGCGCCGAGGAGGGCTGGCTGGTCGCCGACCAGATCCGGGCCGCGGGCGTGCCCGTGCTGCTCAACCCCATCGCCAACCTGCCGGGCAATCTCGAGACCCGGGCCTCGCGGATGGAGAACGCCGCCGCCCTCGACGCCGCCGGGGTGGTCATCGCCATCAAGGGCAATGAGGGCTCGGTCCACCGTGCCCGCGAGACCCGCTACAACGCCGGCAATGCGGTCTCGCACGGCCTGCCCTACGAAGCCGCCATCGCGGCGATCACGGTCAATCCGGCGAAGATCTTCGGCATGGCCGGCCAGTTCGGCGAGTTGCGCGCCGGCGCGGCGGCCGATGTGGTGGTCTGGTCCGGCGACCCGCTGGAGCCGCTCAGCATCGCCGAGACCATCTTCATCGGCGGCGCCGAACAGGCCCCGACCAGCCGTCAGTTCCTGCTGCGCGACCGCTATCGCAGCGGTGGCGAAGGCGCGATGCCGCCGGCTTATACAAGGTAGAAGAAAGCGCGTTCTCCCTCCCCTTCATGGGGAGGGTGGTCGCGTAGCGACCGGGTGGGGAACGCCAGACATACCCCACCCTGTCGTCGCTTCGCGCCGACATCCCTCCCCATGAAGGGGAGGGAGAGCTACGATGCCTTCCATGACCCTGCCCCGCCTCTTCATCGATGCCGACGCCTGTCCGGTGAAGGACGAGGTCTATCGTGTGGCCGCGCGCTACGGCCTGCATGTGTTCGTGGTCTCCAACAGCTGGATCAACACGCCGCGCGAAAAATGGATCGAACAGGTCGTGGTCGACGCGGGCCCTGACATTGCCGACGACTGGATCGCCGAACGGGCCGGAGCCGGCGACATCGTCATCACCGCCGACATCCCCCTGGCCGACCGGTGTCTGAAGGCGGGGGCCCAGGCGCTGAAGGCCAACGGCCAGCCCTTCACCCCGGATTCGATCGGCTCGGCCCTCGCCGGGCGGATGGTCGGGGAGCATCTGCGATCCATGGGCGTGGCCACCTCCGGTCCACCGCCGTTCGGGCCCAGGGACCGCTCGGCCTTTCTGCAGGCGCTGGACCAGGCCGTGGTGCGGGCGAAAAAGGTGCTCGGGTGACCGTCATCCCCGAGAGCGAGCTGGAGTTCCGCTTCTTCCGCGCCGGCGGCCCGGGCGGCCAGAACGTCAACAAGGTCTCGACCGCGGTGCAGATGCGGTTCGACGCCCGCAATTCGCCGTCCCTGACCGAGCCCGTGCGGGCGCGACTGATGAAGGCGGCGGGCAGCCGGCTGACGCTGGACGGGGTGATCCTGATCACCGCGGTCCGCTATCGCACCCAGGAGCGCAACCGCGCCGACGCCATCGAACGGCTGCAGGGTCTGGTCGACAAGGCCTCGATCGCCCCGGTCTATCGCGTCCCGACCCGGCCGACGCGCGCCTCGAAGGAGCGACGGCTGGACGGCAAGGCCAAACGGTCGACGATCAAGAGCGGGCGTGGACGGCCCGGGGCCGACGACTAGCGCCGTCGGGCCTCGGCCCGTTGCTGCAGCGGCGTCTTCAGCAGGGTCGCGAGCGTCAGCCGGCCGTCGCGGTCGGTGTCGAGGGCGAGGAACCAGCGCTGCGTCGCCGTCGCCCATTCCGCGGCCGTGACCCGCTGGTCAACATTGACGTCGGCGGCCTTCACCGGCTGGGGCAGGTTGAAGAAGCCGGCTTCGGCGATGATGCCGTAGGCCTGCGGCCTGCGAGGGCCGCCGGCACCGGGGGGGCCGCCGCGCGGGGGGCCGCCGCCCGGGCCTTGCTGCGTTGCGCCGGACGCCAGGTTTTCCGCCGCGCCGCCGCCGGGCCTGCGAGGGCCCCCGCCGCCCGGGGGGCCACCGCCCGGCCGGCCCAATGCGCCGGGACCGCGGGGCCCGGAACCGAAGCCACGCAGGCTGGTCTCATAGGCCGCCAGTTCGTACGGGTTCAGTCGCCCGTCGCGATCGGTGTCCAGCCGGCCGAACCATCGAGCGCCGTCGGTCGTGAACTCCTCGAAGGTCACGCCGCCGTCGAGGTCGGCGTCGGTGCCCCGGAACCAGTCCGCCATGGGCCATGGCTGGTTGGCACCGGCGACGAAGGGCTCGCCGAAGGGGCTGATGAACAGGGCGGGGGCGGCCGGGCCGTCCGGTCCCGGGCCACGCCCGATCCCGGGCGGGCCTCCGGCGCAGGCCGACAGGGCCAGGGCGGCGACGAACGTCACGGCAAGGGGTGAGGCGGGCGGGTACGATCCCGCTTGGCGGTCAGGCATGGCAGGCTCCGACAGGCATGGAAGGGGGCGGGGCTATTCGGCGGGACGGAACAGCAGGGCCGCGACCTTGCCGCTGTCGTCGAAGCCGATGACCCACTGGGTCGCGGCCGTGGCGAAGGTGACGGCGAACATGTCCGCGCCATCGCGGCTGCCCACGAAGTCCAGCGCCTGGATGGCCCCGAAGCGGCTCAGCAGCGGCAGCACGGTGGCCTCCTGTTCCCGCATCTTGCCGCCGAGGTCTTCGGTCATCAGCGCATAGGGCAGGGTGCCCGCCTGGCCGCCGGCGATGATCTCGCGCAGGACCTCTTCGGATCGGGCATTGGCGGGCGTCGTCGACAGGGCCGGGGCCGCGGCGGGTGCCGGGGCGGCCGTGCCGGCCGGGACGGCAGCGTCTGCCGGCGGCGTGGGCTGTGCCGGTGCGCGCGCGGCCTGTAATGCCGGTCTGTCGAAACTGTTGGGCACGGAGGCGGCGGCGACCTGGGCCATGGCGACGGTCGGGGCCGTGGCGGGAACGAGCAGAAGAGCGGCGACGATCAAGAGCGGCTTCATACGGTCAACTCCGGTACTGGAGGTCAGACGATGCCGGGCCAAAGCGACAGAACAAGGGCGGCTGTTGACGCCGCCGCCGCCAGGGTGACGGTCACGATCATCCAGGCCGGGAGCCGGGGTTCCCGGATGACGACGGTCCGGGCCTCCGGCGGGTTCTGGGCCAGCCGGGACAGGGCCTTCAGCGTGGCGCGCAGCTCTTCCAGGGCGTCGCGCACCTGGGCCTGGGGTCCCAGCTCACGGCGGATCCAGCGTTCCACCACCGGCCGGGAGGCTTCCCACAGGTCGTGGTCGGGGTTCAGTCGCCGGGCCACGCCCTCGACCGAGACCATGGTCTTCTGCAGCAGGATCAGCTCGGGCCGCAGATGCATGTCGAACAGGGCCGTGATCTCGAACAGCTGACCCAGCAGCCGGCCCATCGACACCTGGGAGGCGGCCTTGCCGATGACCGGCTCGCCGACCGCGCGCAGGGCCTGGGCGAAGGCCTCGACGGAGTGCTCGGGCGGGACGTAGCCGGCCTCGAAATGCACCCGGCTGATGCGGTCATAGTCGCGGCTCAGGAAGCCCCACAGGATTTCCGCCAGATAGCGCCGCTCGGCGGGGCCCAGCCGGCCGACGATGCCGAAATCGATCGCCGTCAGCTCGGCCGGCGCGTGGCAGAACAGATTGCCCTCGTGCAGATCGGCGTGGAACGTCCCGTGGTCCAGCGCCTGGGTCAGGAAGGCGCGGACAACATTGTCGGCCAGGGCATTGACGTCCAGACCGGGCTGTTCGACCGCGCGCGGATCGGTCATGGCCATGCCGGGGGCCCATTCCAGCGTCAGCACGCGCTTGCCGACACCGTCCCAGATCACGGCGGGCGCGGTCATATGGCCGCCCACGGCCTCACGGCCCTTGTCCATGATGTCCTTCAGCTCGGACGCGGCGGCGGCCTCGAGCCGCATGTCGAGCTCGAGTCGCAGCGCCCGGGCGATGGTCTCGACGAAGGCAGACGGCTCCAGCCGGCGGGCCAGGGGCACGAAACGCACGGCCAGCCGGGCGGCCAGTCGCATGGAATCCAGTCCCTGCGTCACGCGGCGCTCGACCCCGGGCCGCAACACCTTGACCGCCACCTTGCGGCCGTCGGCCAGCCAGGCCGGGTGCGCCTGTGCCAGCGAGGCGGCGGCGACGGGGGGACCGAAGTCGATGAACAGGCTCTCGACCGTGCGGCCCAGCGACCGTTCGATCTCGCGCCGGGCCTGGTCGACCGGGAAGGGGGCCAGGGCATCCTTCAACCGCCCGAGGTCGCGGGCGAACTCGACGCCGAAGATGTCGGCGCGGGTGGCCAGCACCTGCCCCAGTTTGATGGCCACGGGCCCGAGGTGTTCGAACGCCTTGCCCAGCCGTTGCCCGGGGCGGCCCTCGCGGCCTTCGCGGCCGGCGAACATATGCAGCAGATGGATCAGGGGGCGCACCCAGACGGGCAGCAGATGGGTGATCTCGCGCGGGGCCAGGGCGTCGTGCCGTACCAGCACCCAGGCCCAGCCGAGCAGGCGCAGGGTCGCATCCACCGGACGGCGCACCGGTTCGGCGACCGGCGGCGGGGGCGCGGTCTTGTAGTCGGCCGGGCTGGTCAGATCGCCCACCCGTGATGGATGGCGGCCACGCCGCCCGACAGATTGGTCACCGTCACCCGGCTGAAGCCGGCGGCCTCGATCATGGATTTGAAGGTCGACTGGTCGGGGAAGCGGCGGATGCTCTCGACCAGGTACTGATAGCTTTCGCGGTCGCCCGCGACCCAGCCGCCGATGCGCGGAATGGCGTGGAAGGACCAGGCGTCATAGGCCTTGCGGATCGCCGAGGCGGTCGGGCGCGAAAACTCCAGGCACAGGAACCGCCCGCCGGGTTTCAGCACCCGGCGCGCCTCGGCCAGGGCCTGGGGGATGTCGGCCACATTGCGGATGCCGAAGCTGATCGAATAGGCGTCCACCGAGGCGTCCGGCATCGGCAGGGCCATGGCGTCGCCGACGGTCCATTGCATCTCGGGTTCGCCGCCCTTCTGCACGCCCGCCATGATCATTTCGGCGTTGTAGTCCAGCACGATGACCGAGGCGTCGGGATTGGACGGTCCGGGCCCGCCGCGCCGCGTCTGGGCCGCGCGCGCCATCTTCGAATAACGCCGGGCCATGTCGCCGGTCCCGCCGGCGACGTCGAGGATGGTCTCGCCCGGCCGGGGGTTCAGTTTCGCCGCCGCCGCGTCCTTCCACAGCCGGTGCACGCCCCCGCTCATCAGGTCGTTCATCAGGTCGTAGCTGGAGGCCACGCTGTCGAACACGCCGCGGACCATCTCCACCTTCTCCTTCGCGTCGACGTCGCGAAAGCCGAAGGATGAGGTCTTGCCGGAGGGTGGGGCCGTGTCGGTCATGCGGGCGGTCTAGCGCGTCGTCGGCCCGCCGTCACCGGGCTGCGTGGTCGCGGCGGCGAACCGGGCCTCAGGCCCCGGTGCCCTGGCCTGTAGCGGCGCACGCCGAGGTCCTTCATCAGGCCGCGCATGGCGGCGTAGCAACCGCAGGCCGCGGCCTCCAGCGCGGGGCGGTCGGTTACCTCCACCCAGCCTCTGCCACGCCGGATCAGCCCCTTGTCCTCCAGCGCCGCACCGACCTCGGACACCGTGGCGCGGCGCACGCCCAGCATGCCCGCGATATCGGCCTGGGTCAGGCTGAAGCGGTCGCTGTCGGCGCGGTCGTGGATGGTCAGCAGCCAGCGGGCCAGGCGTTCGTCCAGCCTGTGCTGGGCGTTGCAGGCGGCGGTCTGCTGCACCTGGGCGAACAGGCTCTCGGTGAATTTGGCCAGGGCCGTCCGCATCGCCTCGCTGTCATGCAGGGCGTCGGCGAAGACATCGGCGGGGCAACAGGCCGAGACCCCGTCGACCTGGGCGATGGCGCGGCTGGCCGCGCGGGCGTTCAGGGGGCCGCAGGTCACGCCGACCAGCCCTTCCCGGCCGATGGCGGCGGTCTCGATCATCCGGTCGCCGTCGAGCAGGGTCATCAGCGAAACCACGCCGCTCATCGGGAACCACACCTCCGTGACCTCCTCGCCGGCGTCGTAGAGCATCTGCCCCTGGGCGAAGGGCCGTTCGTGCAGATGCGGTTCGATCCTGCGGCGGTCGACGGGGTCGAGCGCGGCGATCCACATATTGTCCATGGCTGGCTCCCGTTCCCTGAACAGCGACGCTCGGTAACGCCAAAGCTTCGCCGCGCGTTCCCGGCGCTTGTGACAGCCCGCCCGGCGGGATAGGGCGGGGGGGATGCGGAGGACGACATGACGGACCGGATTGACGTGGCGGAAGCCTTGCAGGGCCTGCCGGCGTGGCACGAACACGCGGGGGACCGCCCGGCCATCGCGCGGACCCTGGTCTTCGCCGACTTCAATGCCGCCTTCGGCTTCATGACCCGGGTGGCGCTGCTGGCGGACAAGGTCGACCACCATCCGGAATGGTCGAATGTCTACAACCGGGTCGAAATCCTTCTGACCACCCATGACGCCGGCGGTATCACCGCCAAGGACACCGATATGGCCCGGTTCATCGACCAGGCCGCGACCGAAACAGGAGCAAAGTGATGGCGAACAGGGCGGGACGGGTCGCGGGCAAACAGGCCCTGATCACCGGCGCGGCCGGCGGGCTGGGCGAGGCCATGGCCTGGATGCTGGCGCGCGAGGGCGCGAAGGTCGCCGTCACCGACGTCAATCTGAAGGGTGTCGAGGCCCTGGCCGATGCGATCAACGCCGAGGTCCCGGGCGCGGCCTTCGCCTTCCGCCACGACGTCACCGACGAGGCCGAATGGGTCTCGGTCATCGACGGGGCCGTCGCGGCCATGGGCGGGCTGTCGATCCTGGTCAACAACGCCGGCATCGCGGGAGACCTTCAGTTCGTCGAGACCGACACGCTGGAGAACTGGCGCCGCGTCCAGGCGGTCAATATCGAATCCATCATGCTGGGCTGCAAACACGCCATGCCCCACCTGCGGGCTTCCGCGCCGTCCTCGATCATCAACATCTCCTCGGTGGCCGGCCTCGCTGCCGCCCCGGGCATGGGTGCCTACAACGCCACCAAGGCGGCGGTCTGGATGTACACCAAGACCATCGCGCTGGAGGCCGCCAAGGGCGACTGGAACGTGCGCTGCAACTCGGTCCATCCGGTCTTCATCAAGACGCCGATCCTCGACCCCTTCATCGCCATGGCCGGCGGCGACGAGGCCAAGGCCCACGAACGCCTCAGCCGCGGCATCCCCATGAAGCGCATCGGCGAGCCGGACGACGTAGCGTACTGCGTCCTCTACCTTGCGGCCGACGAGTCGAAATTCGTCACCGGCTCCGAGTTCAAGATCGACGGCGGCATGCTGGCGCAGTGAGGTGGATCAGGGGCGGTGGGGTGGTTCCAATGCCCCCCGCCGCTCGATCACCCCATAGAGCCTGACCAGGCCAGCGACGGCCGCTGCGCCGACAGAACAGAGCAGAAGCCCGCCGGCCACGTCCCACCACCTCACCTCGGCGTCTGATGGATCAAGGGCCGTCAGGACGAGGGAAAGCGTGATGCCGAGACAGCCGACCGTGAACAGGCCGGTCACGGCGATCAGTGTTCCCAGCACGATCAGGAAATAGGTCTCCAAAGGTGCCCTGCTCGCCATCTCCTACTCGACCAGATCCACCGGCAGGATCTGGCTCGACAGCAGGGTCTCCATGCCGCGCCAGCGATCCGGGCCCTGCCGCTCGACCCACGCCTGGACCACGTCGCGACCCAGTCCATAGTTGATGATGTAGCTGCGATAGGTGTCGATGAACCGCAGCCGCTGCGCCGCCTTGGCCGGTTCGGCCAGCGTGTATTTCGACAGCCGGGCGATGGTCTCCTCGCGCCCGACCCGGCCCGCCAGATAGTCATCCGCGATCGTGTATTCGGCCCGCGCCAGACGGCGCTGCAGCGCGGCCAGCTGTGCCTTCTTGTCGGCCGTCGACGGATCCAGTCCGGCCAGGGGGAACAGCACGTCGCGCTCGAACACCGTGCCCTGGTCACCCGGGAAGGCCAGGTCGATGCCGTAGTTGGCGCTGCCTTCGGCCACGAAGGACATGGGGCTGAACAGCGGATAGACGCTCATCTCGACCCAGCCGCGATCGCGCACGAAGGTCTTTTCCAGCAGGGCGTTGTAGACGTGGTGCCCCGGATAGCCCTCGTGGCACCCCAGATCGATCGCCCGCTCGGTATAGATCGGGAAGTCGGCATTGATCTCGATGCGGCTGGCCGCGTCACCCAGATAATAATTATACCCCGACCACGGCTTGTCGCCGACCAGGCTGAGGGTGAACCGCTCATTGGCGGGCAGGGCGATGTGCTGGACGGTGCGGCGGCGGCATTCCGCGATCGCCGCGTCCATCACCGTCTGCAGCCGGTCCTTGGGGATCACATAGTGGGCCTTGAAGGCCGTCACCCGGTCGGTCAGCGCGCCGGGTCCCGGCAACAGGGCGTCGATCTCGGCCAGGACGGGGTCGAAGCTCTCCAGCGGCCGCAACTCGGGCCGGATGCCGAACAGGGCCTCGGCCTCGTCGGCGAAGCTCATCGTCTCGCCCGACAGCATCCGCAGCCGGGCCGAGGCCGCCGAGACATGGGCCAGCAGATAGGCGCGACGCTGGACCACCGCCGGATCCGCCCCCCCGGTCGAAACCGCGTTCAGCCGCTCCGTCAGCCCCGCCGCACCCTCGATCAGCTGCGCCACGGTGCGCGGGTTGGCGTGGGCCGCCGCCTGCCATTCCGCCGGGCCGTAGTAGGCGTCGACATAGCCGGGTTCTCGCTCGCCGATCTCGAGGATCAGGGCGACATAGTCCCGCGCGATCGCGCCCATGCTTTCGACCGACGGATCAGGCGTCGCCGGCAGGGCCGCCGGCCCGGGCGGGGTGGCGCAGGCCCCCACCAGCATCAACACTCCAAGCAGAAAGGCGCGCACGGGGACCTCCATCGACAGATCGGAGCCCACGCTAGAGGACTGGGCACCGGGCCGCACCTGCAAAACATCCGGCGCGTTTCCGGCGCGCATTCGGGATTGAGGGCGGCGCGGTCCTGCTGTAAGGCCCTTCGTCCGGCGTTTCGCCGCAGACGCACCCGTAGCTCAGCTGGATAGAGTACTGCCCTCCGAAGGCAGGGGTCACAGGTTCGAATCCTGTCGGGTGCGCCATTTTTCTCCGCCGGATATCCGGAGCCTCCCCCGCGTGACCGACGCCCTTCCGACCGCGCCCATCGGCCAGCCCGTCGGGCGGGTCATCGCCATGCCGGCCGACACCAATCCCGAGGGCGACATCTTCGGCGGCTGGCTGCTGGCGCATATGGACCTGGCCGGGGCGACGCCGGCCTTCGAGCTGGCCCAGGGCCGCTGCGCCACCATCGCCCTGGACGCCATGGTCTTCCATCAGCCGGTCTCGGTCGGCGACGAGGTCTCGATCTACGCCCGCGTCCTCAGGACCGGCCGCACCTCGATCCGGGTCCATGTCGAGGCGTGGAAACGCCCGCGCAGTCAGGCCCACGCGGCTTCTGTGCGGGTGACCGAGGGGGTCTTCACCTATGTCGCCATCGGCGACGACCGCAAGCCGAGGCCCCTGCCGACGCTCGCCTGAACGGGGCCTCGACGCCCGGAAATCTTGACCTTTGGGCCTTGCGCGCCTACCTCGCGGTCATGGCCGTTCGTCGCATCCTCACCATCGACAACGCCGCCGACCTGGCGGTGCTGAAGCAGATCTCCACCCCCGTCGAAGGACCGGTGACCGACGACCTGCGCCGGCTGATGGATGACATGCTCGAGACCATGTACGCCGCGCCCGGCATCGGCCTGGCCGCTGTCCAGGTCGGCGACACGCGCCGGGTCATCGTCATGGACCTGAACGATCGCGACGGCGTCGCGGACGATCAGGACCCCGCCGAGCTGTCGGACGAGGACCGGGCGAAATGGGAGCTCGCGCGCCGCAACCCCCGCTACTACGTCAATCCGGAGATCGTCTGGGCCTCCGACGAGATGTTCACCTATGAGGAGGGCTGCCTGTCGGTCCCCGAATATTACGACAGCGTTGAACGCCCCGCCCGGGTCCGCCTGCGCTATCTCGACTATGCCGGCCAGGCCGTCGAGGAAGAGGTCGAGGGTCTGTACGCCGTCTGCATCCAGCACGAGATGGACCACCTCGAGGGGGTGCTGTTCATCGACCATCTGTCGCGACTGAAGCGGGACCGCGCCATGGCAAAGGTCAAGAAGAACGCAAGGCTGGCCGCCTGATGACCCGTCCCGGAACCCGCCTCAAGCGCGCGCGTGATCGCATCATCGACCATACCGGCCGCCGTCGTCTGACGCGCAACGAGAAGGTCGGCGTGGCCAGTCTCGCGACCCTGATCGGCGTCGCCGCCCTCGGCGTCATCGCCGGTGTCCTGCTGGACCGGCTGCTCGATTTCGACGACGCCCTCGACGCCGGCGGCGAATGGGACGAAGGCGGCGGCGTCGAGACCCGCTGGCAATAGGTCCGGCGGGCCGGCCCGCGGCGACGCCGATCGACCACCAGATCTACAGGCGTCCGCAGTGGACAGAAAACCAACGCAGACCTAGCCGGCGGCGGGCACGATCAGGCGCGGCATGATGACGAACCGATAGGGTGTGCCCTCCACCGAATACTCGAAGGATGAGGTGGACGTGAGTGTGGACATCATCGACATTTCCTTTGCGGGTTGCCACGCGTTGTCCTGGAACAGCTGCATCGTCGCGGACGTGTAGAATTTGCCGTCCGGGTCCCGCTCTCCGGTGAGCATGGTCACGCGCATGAGGCCGGGGATTTCGACCCGAACCCATCGCCCGAACTGGCTGACAACCGTCGGGGAAGCCAGCAGTTCGTCGCCCGCGCTGAAGAGCACCTGATAGACCACGTCCGGAGGACCGGACGTTGCCGACTCCGGGGCGGTTCCGGGGTCTCTCATGCTGGAATGCTCTGCCTGGCCGGGCACGCTGCTCTGGAATGCGATTACGCCGGCCGCGATCAATACGCCGAAAACCATCATCACTCTCCCGTTGATCAGGGTCATGACCGGGCCCAGGGAAAGGCCCGGCTGGAGTCTCCGGTGATCGGCTACCGCCGGGCTTTCAATACCGAATAATTTGTCCCGAACTTCCTGGGATGGAATCGGCGTCCCGCCCACGACCAGACGGGCCAGTTCGCGGCTGCTGGATGCGCCCGTCTTGCGACGGGCCGACCGCAGGTGTTCGTTGACGACGTTCGCCGACAGCGACCGGCTTCTGGCAATCGTTTTCGCCGTATGCCCCTGGGCAAGAAGCGTCAGGATGTCTCGCTCCCGGTCGGACAGGCGATCAAGTGAATGAATCATATTGGCTTCTGTGGACCCTCTGGCGGCCCCATCATTGAGCATCGAAAGGGGCTGCTCAATGAGACATGCCGACAGCAGAACCCCGATTTTTTTGTGGGGTGAACACGCGATCCCCTCGAATGGCCGATGTCCGCCCCGGGTCGGGGTTTGACGTCGTTTCCCCGTCGCGCGCCTGTCCCGCCCCCTTCCTGATCGGCCCCTCGCCTTGTCCCCGCGCCGCGCATGGGGCAAAGCGCGCGGATGCGCCTCGCCTTCATGGGAACTCCCGACTTCGCCGTGCCGTCACTGGCCGAGCTCATCGCCTCGGGCCATGAGATCGCGGCGGTCTATTCGCAGCCGCCCCGACCGCGCGGCCGCGGCCAGAAGCTGACGCCCTCGCCGGTCCACGCCTTCGCCGAGACCATGGGCCTGCCGGTGTTCACGCCGGATTCGATGAAGGCGGCCGAGGCCATCGAGACCTTCCGCAGCCTCGACTTGGATGCCGCCTGCGTCGTCGCGTATGGCCAGATCCTCAAGGCCGAGGTGCTCGACGCCCCGCGCCTCGGCTGTTTCAACCTGCACGGTTCGCTGCTGCCGCGCTGGCGCGGGGCGGCCCCGATCCAGCGGGCGATCATGGCCGGCGACCGCCAGACCGGCGTGCAGATCATGCGCATGTCCGAGGGTCTGGACGAGGGCGCGATCCTGTTGTCCGAGGGGCTGGATATCCGCCCCGACGACACCGCCGCCACCCTGTCCGAACGCATGTCGCACATCGGCGCCGGCCTGTGGCCGCGCGCGCTCGCCGCCATCGAACGCGGCGGGGTCGAGGGCACGGACCAGGTCGGCGACCCGACCTATGCGAGGAAGATCACCCCGGCCGAGGCCCGCATCGACTGGACCCGGCCGGCGGCCGAGGTCGACGCCCGTATCCGGGGCCTGTCGCCCTTCCCGGGGGCGTGGTTCGAGGTCCCGGGCGAGGACGGGCCCGTTCGGGTCAAGGTGCTGATGTCGCAGGTGTCCGGCCCCGGCGCCGGCGCGCCGGGCGAGGTGCTCGAGGATGGCCTGCGCGTGGCCTGCGGCGAGGGCACGGTGCGTCTGTTGCGGGTCCAGCGCGCGGGCAAGGCGGCCCAGACCGCCGACGAACTGCTGCGCGGCTTCCCCCTGCCCGCCGGAACCCTTCTCTCCCCCTCAAGCAGCGAGCCCGCGCCGGGCGAGCGATAGGGGAAACCAGAATGCCTCGTTACCGGCTGACGCTCGAATACGACGGCACGGGCTACAACGGCTTTCAGGCCCAGCCCGGCCAGCCGACGGTGCAGGGGGCGATCGAGACCGCCATCACGGCCTTCTGCGGCCAGACCGTGCGCATCGCCGCCGCCGGGCGGACGGACACGGGCGTGCATGCCATCGGCCAGGTCATCAGCTTCGACCTCGACAAGGCCTGGCCCGAGCGCACGGTGATGAACGCCCTCAACGCCCATCTGGTCGGCGAGGCGGTGTCGGTGCTGGACTGCGCGGGCGTGGACGACGACTGGCACGCCCGCTTTTCGGCGACCGGACGGCGCTATCTCTACCGCATCCTCAGCCGGCCCGGCCCGCCGGCGCTGGACAGGGGGAAGGTCTGGCACATCCGCAAGCCGCTCGACGCCGGGGCCATGCAGGCGGCGGCGCAGGCGCTGGTCGGCCTGCACGACTTCACCACCTTCCGTGATGTGAACTGCCAGTCGAAATCGCCGGAAAAGACGCTGGACGTCGCCCGGGTGAGCCGCAGCGGTGACGAGGTGCATCTGGTGTTCGAGGCGCGCAGCTTCCTGCATCGTCAGGTCCGCTCCATGACCGGCACCCTGGCCGAAGTGGGTCAGGGCCGCTGGGCGGTCGAGGATGTGGCGGCGGCGCTGGCCGCGCGCGACCGCGCAGCCTGCGGCCCGGTGGCCCCGTCGGACGGCCTGTATCTGACCGGCGTCGTCTACTGAGGATGCGAAAAAGGCCCGCCGGAACCCGGCGGGCCTTCTGTTCGGGCATCAGGGGTGGCGAAAGCCTAGCGGCGGACTTCTTCCGAGGAGCTGGTGACGGCCTTGCCGGCGGCCGAGACGTCGCGGCCGACGCCCGACACGGTGTTGCAGGCCGAAACCGCCAGGGCGGCGGCCACGAGGGTCAGGGCGATGATCTTTTTCATGGGACTCTCTTTGGGTGGTGTGAAGCTTCACGGGAAACGCAGGGGCCGCTGCGGGGTTGCATGGCCAAGCCGGGGGTCGATCTGCTAACCCGCCCTGCATGACCCAGCCCGCCAACACCGCCGCCCGCCGCCTTGTCGAAACCCTCGTCATGAACGGCATCGACCGCGTCTTCTGCGTGCCGGGCGAAAGCTATCTGGCCGTTCTGGACGCCCTCGCGGACGTTCGCGACAAAATCCAGGTGATCGCCTGCCGGCATGAGGCCGGTGCGGCCAACATGGCCGAGGCCTATGGCAAGCTGACGGGCCGGCCCGGCGTCTGCATGGTCACGCGCGGACCCGGCGCGACCCACGCCTCCATCGGCGTGCATACGGCGCATCAGGATTCCACGCCGATGATCCTGTTCGTCGGCCAGATCGCCCTGACCGACCGCGGCCGCGGGGCCTTCCAGGAGGTCGACTATCGCGAGGTCTTCGGCGGACTGGCCAAATGGGCCACCGAGATCGAAAGCCCGGAACGCACGGTCGAGGTGGTCGAACGCGCCTTCGCCACCGCCCTGCAGGGCCGGATGGGGCCGGTGGTCATCGCCCTGCCCGAGGACATCCTGCATGCCGATGGCGGCCCCGCACCGATCCGCCCGGTGACGCCCGCGAAAGCGGCGCTGGACCCGGCCTTCGTCGAACAGGTCCGCGCCCGTCTGGCCCGCGCCGAACGCCCGCTGCTGGTGCTCGGCGGCTCCGGCTGGACCGAGGACGCGGCCGCCGCCATCGGCGACTGGGCCGAGCGCATCGGCCTGCCGGTTGCCCTGTCCTTCCGCCGCAAGGACCTGATCTCCAACGACCGGCCCAACTACGCCGGAGACCTCGGCCTCGGGCCGAACCCGAAACTGGTCCAGCGGGTCAGGGACGCCGATCTGATCCTCACGATCGGCGCGCGGCTGGGCGAGAATCCGACGCTCGGCTACACCCTGCTGACGCGGGCGCGGACGGCCGAAACCCTGATCCACATCCATCCCGGGCCCGAGGAGCTGGGCCGCGTCTGGCCGACCCTGATGGGGGCCGCGGCCGACAATTCGCTCGCCGCCATCGCCCTGTCGGGCATGGATCCGGGTCGCGACTGGAAGGTCGAGGCCGCGACCGCCCACGCCGACTACCAGGCCTTCATCCAGCCCGTCGGCGTCACCGGCGCGGTGAATATGAGCGAGGTCATTCGCCATCTGGCCGAGGCCCTGCCCGCCGACGCCATCATCACCAACGGCGCGGGCAATTTCGCTGCCTGGCTGCACCGTTTCCACCGCCACCGCGCCATGCACACCCAGCTGGCCCCGACCTCGGGGGCCATGGGCTACGGCTATCCCGCGGCCATCGCTGCCAAGTCCGTCCACCCCGACCGCGAGGTCATCTGCATCGCCGGCGACGGCGATTACCTGATGACCGGTCAGGAGATCGCCACGGCGGTCCAGTACGGCATCCATGTCGTCGTCGTGGTCGTCGACAACGGCACCTACGGCACCATCCGCATGCATCAGGAAACCCACTATCCGGGTGCCGCGCGGACCATCGCCACCGACCTCGTGAACCCCGACTTCGTCAAATACGCCGAGGCCTTCGGGGCCTTCGGCATCCGCTGCGAGACCACCGCCGACTTCCCCGCCGCGCTCCAGGCCGCACGGAACGCAGGCCGCCCCGCGCTCGTTCACCTGATCACCTCGGCCGAGGATATCGCACCCACCCGCACCATCACCGGCCTGCGCTCGCAATAAGGAGCCGCCATGCGCGTCCTTCCCGCCCTGCTCGCCTCGACCGCCCTGCTCGGCGCCTGCGCCACGCCCATGGAGCCGGGCCCCGGCGGCCCGCCCATGGCCGACAACGGCAATGACTGCGCCGTCATCGCCGCCATCGCGAAGGAGCACTATCGCTTCAACGACACCGACAACCGGCCGCCGCCGATCCGGTTCGAGGGCGATTTCGCCCCGCGCTGCGACTGGAGCCGCCACGGCCTCGCCTTCACCCCGTACAACCCCGACGCCCCCGGCGATCCGCGCGAGCGGGTGCGCTGGGTCAGTTTCGCCCGCCCGGCCTATGACGGTCGCGGCGCCGTGGTGGCCACCTCGATCATGCACGGCCCCCTCGCCGGCATGGGCTATGAATGCCGGGTCATCTCGGGCTTCGCCGGCTGGACGGTCGGCGCGTGCAAGAACAGCTGGATCTCATAGGCCACAAGCGGTGACGGCGGCGGCGCGCCCGCCTATGTTCCGCCCATGACCGACGCCGCGCCCGACTCGCCCGCCCCCGACGCACCCCAGGACGGCCCCGCCGTGCGGCTGTGGATGATCGACGCCAGCGCCTACATCTTCCGCGCCTACCACGCCCTGCCGCCCCTGACGCGCAAGTCCGACGGCCTGCCCGTCGGGGCCGTCCAGGGCTATTGCAACATGCTGTGGAAGCTGATCCGCGACATGAAGGGCGACGACGGACCGACCCATCTGGTGGCCGTCTTCGACCATTCGGACAAGACCTTCCGCAATGAGATGTACGACCTCTACAAGGCCAACCGCTCGGCCACGCCCGAGGATCTGATCCCCCAGTTCCCCCTGGTCCGCGAGGCCACCGCCGCCTTCGGGGTCCACGGCATCGAACTGGCCGGCTGGGAGGCCGATGACCTGATCGCCACCTATGCCTGCCGCGCCCGCGACGCCGGCGGCGAGGCGGTCATCGTCTCGTCCGACAAGGACCTGATGCAGCTGATCGGCCCCTCGGTGGTCATGTGGGACCCGATGAAGGAACGCCGCCTCGCCGAGGAGGCCGTGTTCGAAAAGTTCGGCGTCACCCCCGACAAGGTGGTCGAGGTCCAGGCCCTGATCGGCGACAGCACCGACAACGTCCCCGGCGCCCCCGGCATCGGCCCCAAGACCGCCGCCCAGCTGATCGAGGAATACGGCGACCTCGACACCCTTCTGGCCCGCGCCGGCGAGATCAAACAGCCCAAGCGGCGCGAGACCCTGATCGAATTCGCCGACCAGATCCGCCTGTCGCGCCGCCTCGTCACCCTCGACTGCGAGGCCCCCGCGCCTGAGCCCATCTCCGACTTCGCCGTCCGCGACCCGGATCCCGAGATCCTGGCCGCCTTCCTCGACAAGATGGAGTTCCGCTCGCTGCGCAGCCGCGTCGGCGACGGCAAGGCCCCGGCGACCAACGGCACCGCCTTCGTCGCCCGGCCGAAAGCCCCGTCTGCCCCCGTCGCCACCCCCCGCTACGGCCAGGTCGTCGAGGGTCCCGCCGAGGCCCAGACCGTCGACACGGACTCCTACGCCTGCGTCCAGACGCTCGAGGCTCTCGACCAGTGGATTGCCCGCGCCACCGAGGCCGGGGTCGTCGGCTTCGACACCGAGACCGATGCCCTCAGCGCCACCCACGCCGGCCTGTGCGGTGTGTCGCTGGCCCTCGGCCCCAATGACGCCTGCTACATCCCCCTGACCCATGAGCACGCGCCGGCGGCCAGCGCGGGCGGCCTCGACTTCGGCGGCGAAACCGACCAGCGCGAACCCCTCACCCAGATCGACAAGGCCACGGCCCTGGCCCGGCTGAAGACCCTGCTGGAGAACCCCGCCGTCCTCAAGGTCACCCAGAACGGCAAATACGACCTCGCCGTCATGGCGCAGCGCGGCATCCGCGTCGCCCCGATCGACGACACCATGCTGATCTCCTACGTCCTCGAGGGCGGGCTGCACGGCCACGGCATGGACGAGCTGTCAAAGCTCCACCTCGGCCACGACCCCATCCCGTTCAAACAGGTCGCCGGCGTCGGCAAGGCCCAGAAATCCTTCAAACACGTCGCCCTGAAACCGGCCACCGCCTATGCCGCCGAGGACGCCGACGTCACCCTGCGGCTGTGGCGCATCCTCAAGCCCCGGCTGGCCGAAGAGCATCTGGTCACCGTCTATGAGACGCTGGAGCGCGGCATGCCCGCCGTCCTCGCCGACATGGAGCGGGCCGGCATCCGCGTCGACCCCGACCGCCTCAAGCGGCTGTCCTCCGAGTTCGGCCTGCGCATGGCCGAGCTGGAGGCCCAGGCCCACCAGATCGCCGGCCGTCCCTTCAACATCGGCAGCCCCAGACAGATCGGCGACATCCTGTTCGGCGAGCTCAACCTGCCCGGCGGCCGGAAGACCGCCAGCGGCCAGTGGGAGACCGGCGCCGCCACCCTCGAGACCCTTGCGCCCACGCATGACCTGCCCCGCGTCCTGCTGGACTGGCGCCAGCTGGCCAAGCTCAAGGGCACCTATACCGACGCCCTGACCGAGGCCGCCGACAAGACCACCGACCGCGTCCACACCTCCTACCAGCTGGCCGCCGCCACCACCGGCCGCCTCGCCTCCTCCGATCCCAACCTCCAGAACATCCCGATCCGCACCGAGACCGGCCGCCAGATCCGCCAGGCCTTCATCGCCGCCCCCGGCCATGTCCTGATCAGCGCCGACTACAGCCAGATCGAGCTGCGCCTGCTGGCCCATATCGGCGACATCCCCGAGCTCAAGCGTGCCTTCGCCGCCGGCATCGACATCCACACCGCCACGGCCAGCGAGATGTTCGGCGTCCCCGTCGACCAGATGGACCCCGAGACCCGCCGCCGCGCCAAGGCGATCAATTTCGGCATCGTCTACGGCATCAGCGCCTTCGGCCTGGCCGCCCAGCTGAACATCGGCCAGGGCGAGGCCGGCGACTATATCAAGACCTATTTCGAACGCTTCCCCGGCATCCGCACCTATATGGACGCCACCAAGACCCGGGTGCGCGAGACCGGCATGGTCTCGACCGTCTTCGGCCGCCGCATCCACATCCCCGCCATCCATTCGAAATCAGGCGCCGAGCGCCAGTTCGGCGAACGCGCCGCCATCAACGCCCCCATCCAGGGCGCCGCCGCCGACATCATCCGCCGCGCCATGATGCGGATGCCGGGCGCGCTGGTCGACGCCGGCCTGTCAACAAAGATGCTGCTCCAGGTCCACGACGAACTGGTCTTCGAGGCCCCCGACGCCGAGGCCGACCGCGCCATCGCCGTGATCAAACGCACCATGGAGGGGGCCGCGGAACCGGCCGTGGCCCTGACCGTGCCGCTGGTGGTGGAGGCGCGGGCGGCGGCGAACTGGGACGAGGCGCATTGATGTTAGGGGCGCTAACGCTCGCGACGCGGACCTTGACCAAAGGTTGCTTTTTTGTTCTCCTGCAGAATGACCGGAATCGAAAGCGCCGACCCCCACCGCCAGTCCTTTGAATCCATCCGCCAAGAAGAGGATGGGGCGGAGTATTGGCTGGCGCGCCAGCTCGCTCCTGTGCTGGGGTATCAGGACTATCGGAACTTCCTCGCGGTGGTCGAAAAGGCCCGCATTTCCGCCTCAGCGGCGGGCCTCGAGCCTTCCGATCATTTCGGTGACATCACCACAATGATCGACCTTGGCAAAGGTGCCCGGCGTGAGGTCGCAGACCTTCGTCTGTCGCGCTACGCCTGCTACCTGATCGTCCAGAACGGCGACCCGTCCAAGCCCGTCATCGCCGAAGGCCAGACCTATTTCGCCGTCCAGACCCGCCGTCAGGAAATTCAGGACGACCCCGCCTTCGGCACCCTGTCCGAGGAGGAACGCCGCCTGATGCTGCGCCGCGAAATGGCGCATCACAATACGGCCCTCGCCTCCGCCGCCAGCCAGGCCGGCGTGACCAGCGGGCTCGACTATGCTGTGTTCCAGGACCACGGCTATCGCGGCCTGTACGGCGGCCGGACCATGCGCGACATCCACGCACACAAGGGCCTTAAGAAGAGCCAGAAAATCCTCGACCACATGGGCTCGACCGAGCTGGCCGCGAACCTGTTCCGCGCCACCCAGACCGAGGAAAAGCTCAAGCGTGATGGCGCCCGAACCCGGGCCCAGGCCAACGACATCCATATGGCCGTCGGCAAGAAGGTCAGGGCGACCATCGGCGAACTGGGCGGCGTCATGCCGGAACATTTGCCGACGCCGGACACCAGTATTCAGCAGTTGGAGCGCAAGAAGGCGAAGGCGCTGAAGGGGCCCGAGGTTTAGGCACGCCCCGTTCGGGGCGGACCTTTCGACGCGGATGCTGCAGCAGGTCCACGACGAACTTGTCTTCGAGGCCCCGGACGTCGAGGCTGACCGCGCCATCGCCGTGATCAAACGCACCATGGAGGGGGCCGCGGAACCGGCCGTGGCCCTGACGGTGCCGCTGGTGGTGGAGGCGCGGGCGGCGGGGAACTGGGACGAGGCGCATTGAGGAGATGTGCTACCAGGGAGCAGTGACCGTGAACGCGACAGTCCTCATTGAATTCTGAGGCGCAGGGCCGCGAATTAGCTTTGCCTTTGGTCCTTGCGCGTCCCTCAAGCGCACCTATTTACCCGCAAGATGCGGGTGTGCCGGAATCGGTAGACGAGCGGCGTTGCCTGAACCCTTTGGATCACACGAGAGGGTTCAACAACGTCGTGGCCTAACAGCCGTGAGGGTTCGAGTCCCTTCACCCGCACCATGTACACGGCTCGCCGACCCTACGGTCGGCGAGCCGTTTTGCGTTTGGGGGCGGCCCGATAGTCCGGGCCTACGCATGGTCCCGGGCAGAGCCTGTCGCGCGGGATTCTATCCCCGACTTTTCAGTCCCCGATGAACTGGGATTCGAGGCCTTGGAAGCCGAGGCCGAGCGCGCCTTCGTGGTGATCAAGCAGACGATGGAGGTGGCGTCGGAACCGGCCGTGGCTCAGACTATGCCTCGGGTAGTGGGCGCGCGAGCAGCGGGAAGTTGGAACGAGGCGCATTGAACCTTCAACGCTCCGGCGACCATCATCGCCGGATAGGGCGACCAGCACTCTCTGGCGTCGATCGTCAAAACGAGATCGATGCCGTCTCAGCCGTTCACACCGAAGCGTTCACCTTGGCTTGAAGCTGCTCTAGCGTCCATGTTTCAAATGGTTTGCCGGTCAAGGCCGTGACCTCCGCTGCCAGTATCGGGTGAGGGTTGCCGTCCCTCGACCAATCCTTCTTCTTGTCGTGCGTAATCAGTGCGACTTTGCTGAAAGCGGTCCCAGCATCCCGGGCCATCTGGAGCCCTCGAAGCAGATCGGCCCAGACGTAGAAATCGCCGTCGCCCGAATCCTCAAACCCTGGCGGAGTTTTGGTGTCGTGGCGAACCTTCGCAATCTCCCCATACAACGACCGTTCGACGTAGGGGATGAGCGCCCGGGTTTGCAGGACATCGAGAAACGTGTCTGTGCGACTGACCGTCGAAGGATCGAACATGTAGCCATACTCTTCGGAGAACTTCGTCATTAGGTCGTCGAAGCTGGCTGCAAAGCCGCCAAAATCATCGTCAAATTTATCGAGTTCGGATTTCAACTTTTGGAACTGCTCACGTCCATTCTTCGCCATGGACCTGATGGCGTTGTGTTGATTGTTCCAAAACTCTTGGATCACCTGTCCGGGAAGGATCAAAGGCGCGCTGTGCAACGATCTTAGATAGTCGATTATACTGTCGTTTCTTCGATCGGTGCCCAATCGAAGCACAACATTCGCGTCGAACCCGATCGCGGTCTCCGCGAGCGGTATGACAGACTCTTGGCGTCGGAGCGCATGCCGAAGCGCGGCCACGGCATCTATCGCTGTCCGGCGATCCAAGAGATCAAGTAACTCGGTATCACGCAGCGCTTCCCCCATCGAACGCGTCACCTGTACCAAATCGTACGGGCAGCTTCCGCGAGGTCGGAACCTAGGGCTCGGATTGCAGCGGCGTCCCAATGAGGAACGGCCTCAAGCCGTTGCACCCACTCTTCCGGCACGGCCTTTGTCAGCATCAGATCTTTGAACGACATCCAGTCGACGACGTCCTTGGGTCGACGCTCTTCATCAGCGAGAAACGAGTTGCCGAGAGTGGAGCAAAGAGCCGCCTTTTCTTCATCGGTGAGATCAACCCACCCTGCTCCCTGCTTCTGCGCGATTAGGTGCGTAACTCCAGAATGGCCCGGAGTGATGGTGTTTTGGAGAATGGATCGACGCATAAAACCGAGGACGCTTTTGCCAAACTGGCGACGCTCCAGCTGCCTCTTGAAGTCGTCGTCGCGGGGGATCAGGTCGCTCAGATCGTCGATGATGGACTCCCAGCGGCCGGTGTCTGAGATCTTTTTAGCTGCTTCGCCAAAACGACGTTCGACGTTCCCCGTACCGAGACTGCCAACGGTCACCCGGGTGACGACAAGCTTCAAGATGAACTGCATCCCGATCAAAGCGTCCGGAACATTTGCCATTGCGAGGAGGATCGGACGAACTGTGATGACGCCCAAGCTATTCAAGGCAGCGAACACGCCTAGGGCATCGGGTTCTGCAGGACCCGCAGCAGTCGGATCGACCATCTGCAAGTACAATTGGAGATGCTCCTCCAATAGCCCCATAAGCTCGTCGGGAGACGGTGGTCGTTTGCCTCTGTATCGAACACGTTGAGCCAAGAACCCGAACAAGTCCTTGGGCAGTACATATCCAGATCCGACCGTTACAACGTGCCGTATGTACTGAACAAAATTATTATTTCCCTCCGATGGAAATAATACGGATATTCGCTTCCACTGTTCATATCTGTCCTGCTTTAATGCGGCGGCCGTCTGGCTTATGACATAATTTTTGAGCAGATCGGCAGTGGTCAGGTCCTTACCGCGCGTGTTGATAACCTCAAAAACTTCATAAGCGGAATTAGAGTCTGGATGAATGAATACTGCAAAGTAGAGCTTATTTGTGATAAAATCTGTCCACCGACCGAGCTGTTTGAACGGATCTTTGGCGAGATCGTCTCTCAGATAATCTCTGATTATTGAATACGACTCTGCCATTCCGGCAGAAACTAAATCACCCTCTCCGATCGCTCCAGGCTCTCCCCGGTTCAGAAGCCTCTGGAAGGTTGCGTTGTCGACCGCGTCTGACAGGCGAACGCGCGGATCGGTCTCATCGGTTTCGTAATTGATAGTTCTTAAGAAGTCGGACTGAATTCTATCCGCCAGCGCGCGTCGGTCTCTATGAATCGCCTCGTGATATAGGGCGGTCGCGAGTAAAGTGAGCGTTATGATCCGCTGTTGACCGTCCACGACTTGGTAACAACTTGCTTCCTCTGTCAGTATTATTAGGCCGAGGAAATATGACTCGTCGTCTAGGCTGCCGTGAATATCTTTGAGGAACGCTCGAACCTCTTCCTCCCCCCAAGCATACTCGCGCTGGAACGGTGGGACGACAAACGTGGAGTTAGAGATCAAGGCACCTGCGGGCTGCGACGAGGCGCTGAGGGGGTTCGGCATTGGCACCATTCTATAGGTTGGAACTCAGATGTGGTCGGACGGCGACAGGCTGTCAAATGATGCAGAACTGGTGCCCCATGTCCGCCTCAAGGCAGCACGGCCTACCTCAAACCCTCACGTCATTGCCACATCCCCGCTCGCCCCATGCGGCCGCACCCGGACGGTGACCCGGCTCGGGCAGCCCATCCTGCGGCAGGTCGGGACGCGTCCCCGCTTTCGCGGGGATGACAAGGCACTGAGGGTCTTATTGCTCGTGTCCCGGATGCCCTCTCCACCCCAGCGCCCTTAACTGAATCCCCGCCGCCTGTTGCAGGATGGCCCCCGGGCAGGCGCGCTCGATCTCGGACAGCAGGGTGCCGATGCCGGCGCGGCCGTCGGCGCTGGTCAGGTCGAGGCCGGCCAGGGCGGCCAGCAGCCGGTCGGCCAGGCGGCGGGCGTCGGTGGCCTCTGGGGCCTCGGGGGCCGGGGGTTGGCGCTGTTCGGCCGGCATCGTCTGTATCCCTCATCCTCAAACCCCCGACCCGGACTGATCCAGCCGCCTGGCGCGGGCGGAGTCAATCTCTGCGTTCGTGTTTTGTTCTTTTTAACCCCAGGGGAGGGGCGAGGGGCGCGGCGCCTCCCAACTGTCGTCATCCTCCGACAAGCCGCGTAGCGGCGCAGATCGGGGGACCCAGCGGCGCCGAAGGCGATTTGTCCACGCACGGTGTCCGCGACAGGGTCGCGCTCTCGCGCGCCGCTGGGTCCCCCGGTCTCGCTCCGCTCGCCGGAGGATGACGAAAGGGGGGGCGTTCTGCTCACCATCCCCCGCCAACCCGCGCGCTTTCCCACGTCCCCACAGGGTTTGCGGGTTTCTGCCCGCCGAGGGTCCGGGCAGTGCCAGACTCGCGCCCATGCGCCCGCGCCCGTCCCATCCCCGAACCCGCCGACCCCCGGGCCTCCGCGCGCGTCCCGGCGCGGCGGGTCGATTTCAGACGATTCAGACGATTCAGACCCGGTTTTCGTCTGAATCCGTCCGCTCGCGCGCCGGAGCACGCCCCGGCGCGGCGGGTCGATTTCAGACGATTCAGACCCGATTTTCGTCTGAACCCCTCCAATGGCGGCCTGAGCGCCCCCCGTGCTAAGGCCCGCCGCATGACCCCCCAGACTGTGCCAAAAGCTATCGATGTCCTGATCGTCGGCGCCGGCGCGGCCGGGATGATGTGCGCCGGCGAGGCCGGGCGGCGCGGGCGCTCCGTGCGCCTCCTCGACCACGCCCGGGCGCCGGGCGAGAAGATCCGCATCTCGGGCGGGGGGCGCTGCAATTTCACCAATACCGGGACCGGGCCCGCGAACTTCCTCGGCGAGAACCCGCGCTTCGCCACCTCGGCCCTGAAGCGGTTCACCCAGCACGACTTCGTCAAACGCGTCGATGCCGCCGGCATCGCCTGGCACGAGAAGACCCTGGGCCAGCTGTTCTGCGACGACAGCGCCAAACAGATCATCCGCATGCTGACCGACGACCTGCGGGCGGCGGGCGTGGTCCTGTCGCTGGGCGTCTCGGTCGAGCGGATCGAGCGCACGGGCGACGGCTTTGAGGCCGCCCTGTCGGACGGCTCGGTGGTGCGCAGCCGCTCTCTGGTGCTGGCCACCGGCGGCAAGTCGATCCCCAAGATGGGCGCCACCGGCTGGGCCTATGACGCCGCGCGCCAGTTCGGCCTGCGCGTCACCGACACCCGCCCGGCCCTGGTCCCCCTGACCTTCGAGGCCGGATTGCTGGAGACGCTGACGCCGCTGGCGGGGGTGGCGGTGGACGCCGTGGTCAAGGGCGGCGGGACCGAGTTTGCCGAGGCCATGCTGTTCACCCACCGCGGCCTCAGCGGCCCCGCCATCCTGCAGATCAGCAGCTACTGGCGTGAGGGCGAGGCCATCACCGTGGCCATGGCCCCCGGCGAGGACCTCCATGCCCGCCTCAAGGCGGCCAAGGAGGAGAACGGCAAACAGATGGTGCATACGGCACTGGGCCACATCATCCCCCGCCGCCTCGCCGAGAGCGTCTGCGACCGCGAAGGGGTCAAGGGCAAGCTGGCCGAGGTCGGCGACAAGACCCTGCGCCGCCTCGACGCCGCCGTGAACGGCTGGACCGTCAAGCCCGTGGGGTCCGAAGGCTACCGCACCGCCGAGGTGACGCTGGGCGGCATCGCCACCGACCAGCTGGACCAGCAGACCATGGCCGCGACCGCCGTCCCCGGCCTCTACGTCATCGGCGAGGCCGCCGACGTCACCGGCTGGCTGGGCGGCTACAATTTCCAGTGGGCCTGGTCGTCGGGTTGGGCGGCGGGGCAGGCTTGTTAGGAGTGGCGAGTGACGCGTGGCGAGTGGCGAGGGGTCACAGTTGAGGCTAGAGGGTCAGGCCCGGCGTCCTTCTCGCCACTCGCCACTCGTCACTCGCCACTCGCTCATGCCCTTCACCGCCACCGTCCTGACCATGTTCCCCGAGGCCTTTCCGGGCCCGCTCGGCGTCTCGCTGATCGGCACGGCGTGGCGTGAGCGCGGGCTCTGGAGCCTTGATACGGTTGACATTCGGGCCTTTTCCACAGATACGCGCGGCTTCCTGGACGACACCCCCGCGGGTGGCGGCCCGGGAGCCGTGCTCAAGGCGGACGTGGTGGCCAGGGCGCTCGACAGCGTTTCAGGCCCGCCCCGGCCGCTTTTGTACATGAGTGCCCGGGGTCGGCCCCTGACCCAGGCGCGCGTGAAAGAATGGGCCAAGGCCGACGGCATTACGGTGCTGTGCGGCCGGTTCGAGGGGGTGGACCAGCGCGTGCTCGACGCGCGCGGGTTCGAGGAGGTCTCCGTCGGGGACGCGGTGCTCGCCGGCGGCGAGGCGGCGGCCATGGTGGTGATCGAGGCGTGCGTACGACTGCTGCCCGGCGTCCTCGGCCAGGCGGACAGTCTCAGTAGCGAGAGTTTCGAGGACGGTCTTCTGGAGCATCCGCAGTACACGCGACCGCGGACGTTCGAGGGGCTGGAGATACCCGGGGTGCTTCTGTCGGGTGACCATAAAAAGGTCGCCGCATGGCGCGAAGAGCAGCGGCGAGAGACGACCCGGGAACGACGGCCAGACCTCTGGGCGGCGTATCCGGACAAGACAAATGCGGGACCTGAGCCCGCCAAATCACAGCTAAAGGGCGCAAAAGCCCGAGGAGAGTAGAATGAACATCCTGCAGACGATCGCAGCCGAAGAAAAAGCCCGCCTGATCGCCGTCCGCGCGATCCCCGACTTCCAGCCCGGCGACACGCTGCGCGTCATGGTCAAGATCAAGGAAGGCGAGCGCGAACGCATCCAGGCCTTCGAGGGCGTCTGCATTGCCCGCGCCGGCGGCGGGATCAACGAGAATTTCACCGTGCGCAAGATCAGCTTCGGCGAGGGCGTCGAGCGCGTCTTCCCGCTGATGTCGCCGAACATCGACGCCATTGAAGTCAAGCGTCGCGGCGTCGTCCGGCGCGCCAAGCTCTATTACCTGCGTGACCGTCGCGGCAAGTCGGCCCGGATCGCCGAGAAGCAGACCATCCGCCCGGTCAAGGGCGCGGTGGTGCCGGTCACCGGCACGGCCCAGAAGGCCGACGAGACCGAAGCCTAGGCTTCCGCCTCACGGTGAAGACGAAAAAGGCCCCGGCGGGAACGCCGGGGCCTTCTTTCATTCCGGCCCGCGGATCAGTTCGGATACAGACGGCCGTCGGCGTCTTTCTGGCCTTCCAGGCTGTGCTTGAGGTCGCGCATCTGGTCGTGGCCGTCCTTCACCGTGGTCCAGGCCCGGCGGATGGTCTCGCGGGTCGTGGCCGATACGGCGGAATCCTCCAGGGCGGCCTCGAACTTGCCCTTGATGAAGTCCTCTCCGGTTTCCACCGAGTTCACCACCGCCTGCTCATCGCGCAGCAGGGCATGTTTGATGTCCAGGAAGGCGCGGTGGGCCTTGGCCAGGATGGTGCCGTCATCCTCGGGCTCGCCACCCAGGGTGCGCACCGCGCCCTGCAGGTCGGCCGTGATCTTCTGGCGCTCGAAGCTGCGCGCCTCGAACAGGGTCCTGTAGGACGCCTTGTCGGTTTCCCTGGCGGCCTCGCGATAGCCGTCGACGCTGTCGATGGTGGTCTCGATCAGGCTGTTGAGGACGTGGATGTCGTGATGGTTCGGGGTGCTCATGGGACCGGCCTCTGCTGTTTCTCGGGGAGAGACAGTCAAAGCGCGGACCGGGCGGAAAAGGTTTCAGCTTCGCCGTTCTACAATTTTGTGCGCAGCGACCAGAGCTCGGGGAAACAGCGGCGTTGCAGGGTCTCGGTCAGATAGGCGACCCCGGCCGTGCCGCCGGTGCCGCGGCGGCGGCCGATAATGCGCTCGACGGTGACGACGTGCTTGTGCCGCCAGGTCAGCAGGGCATCATCCAGATCCACCAGTTTCTCGGCCAGCTGGTAGAAGGGCCACCAGCGGGTCGTGTCGCGATAGACCTCCAGCCATGCGGCCTCGACGGCCTCGGACGGCTCCCACGGCTTGCTCACGTCCCTGTTCAGCACCTCGGCGGGGATCGGCAGGCCGGCGGCGGCCATCTGGGCCAGGGCGTCGTCATACAGGCTGGGTGCGACGAGCGCGGACTTCAGCGCCTCATGGGCTGCAGGGCGGTCCACGTGGAAGCGCAGGAAGCGCTCGTCCTTGAGGCCCATCATATATTCGAAACGGCGGAACTGGTCGCTCTGGAAGCCCGAGGACGACCCGAGAACGCCCCGGAAGCGCAGATAGTCGGCGGGGGTCATCGTGGCCAGGATGTCCCAGCTCATGGTCATGACGGCCTGGATGCGGCTGACGCGGGCCAGGATCTTGTAGGCGGGAACCAGATCGCCGGCGCGGACCAGCGTCTGGGCCAGGGTCACTTCATGCAGGATCTGCTTGAGCCACAGCTCCTTGGTCTGGTGGATGACCACGAACAGCATTTCGTCGTGCTGGTCCGAGATCGGATGCTGGGCGGCCAGAAGGTCGTCCAGTGCCAGGTAGCCGGCGTAGGTGATGTCCGACGCATGGTCGGTCCCGGGGGTGTCTGTCATGCGTGACCTATCGCGCGGGCGAGGTCAGGGCTCAAGTGGGGGACTCAATCGAGGACTCAGCGTCCTTGGTCGTCGGCCTGGTCGCGTCCCGGGTCCAGGGAGTTGTCGACCCCGTCATCCCAGCCCTCGCGGCTGGACTTGAAGGCCAGGCCCATCAGCAGCCAGGCCAGTATGATCGTGCCGAGGACGCCGAGCGACAGGGCGATCCAGCCGTGAAGCGGCAGGTCGCCCCCGCCGATCACTTTCCAGAACAGGCTGATCAGGCCTGTGCAAACGGCCGAGACCAGGCCGGCGGTCAGAAGGTTGGGGAGGAAGCGCGGTGCCATGATCAAGGCATAGCCTGTGCGGGGTTTGAGGCGGAGTCGAGCGCGCCCTGTCCGGTGTGGCGGATCGACACGGTCAAGCCGGGCCTGGTCGTCTGCGTCAGGTGGGCGTCGAGCTGTTTGACCAGGGCCTCGACTATGGCACCGCCCAGCCCGCCGCGCGCGGAAGGGGCCGGCTTGTCGATCCCGACGCCATTGTCCTGGATGACAAGGGCCCAGGCGTCGCCGGCACTTTCGTAGCGGACAAGGACCAGGGCGTCGGCACGGTTGGTCGGGAAGGCATATTTGATGGCGTTGATGACCAGTTCGGTGACGATCAGGCCCATGCTGACGGCCTTGTCCGAGCCGATGCGGCCATGGTCGGCCTCGACGCGGACCAGCATGGCCTGGGTCTCGCCGATCATTGAGGCGGACAGGCTGTCGCAGAGCTTGGTCAGATAGGGGCCGACCTCGATCTGGTCGATGCCGCCCCAGGCGTGCAGCTGGTTCTGAACCTCGGCGACCGAGAGGACCCGCTGGTGTGCGTCCTTGAGATGATAACGCGTCTCCTCCGAGGTCACGGCTCTCGCCTTGATCAGCAGGATGCTGGCGATGATCTGCAGGCTGTTGGCGACGCGGTGCTGCATCTCCTGCAAAAGCATCTGTTTCTGGCGGAGCAGCTCCTCGGTCCGCTCAAGCAGTTCGGCCTTCTCGCGCTCAACGGAGCGGCGGGCGGTGACGTCCGTGAAGGCCAGCAGGATCGTGGTGTTGGCGCGGGTCTCGTAAATCACCTTTCGGGCGTTGAGCAGCATGGTACGGGGGCCGACGCCGGGGAAGTCGTGGTCGACCTCAAACCCGTCCATGGCCGTCTTCTCGGGAATGATGGTCTCCAGCAGCAGGCGCAGGGCCGGAATGTTCCACTGGCCGTCGCCCAGATCATAGAGCAGGCAGCCCATGGTGTGCTCAGGGTCGACCCTGAAGATCTCGTAGAAGGCGCGGCTGGCGGCCAGAACGCGAAGGCGTGCGTCGAGGACGAGCAGGGGCTCGTGGATCGTGTCGACGATCGCCTGGGCGAGTGTCTGGGCGTCCTCAATTCCGGGGATCGGCGTGTTCATGGAAAGCGCGCGGGTCCAGTGGACGCGCGAAACTGCGGCCAACCGATGTTCTGTACGCGTAATATGGGGTGCCGTGGGGAAATACGTCCGGAAGGCCTCTCAGGCCCGCCGGACGGTCGCGAGCCGCTTCAGCGCTGGACCCACTGGCCCTGGGCGTTGCGGTACCACTGGCCCGTGCTGATGCGGGGCATGACGATCGTCTCGAAGGCGCGGGCCGCCGCGACCTCGGGCGTGGCACCGGCGGCCTGGGCACTGCGGGCATAGGCCTCGCGCCGCGCGGCGTTGGTCACCTGGACGGCCTCGGTCAGGGCAGCGTCGGATGTCGCCACCCGGAAGCCGAGATAACCGTCGGCCTGTTCGCCCACGGATCCCCGAGCCTTGGCGGCGTCGATCATGGACTTCTGGGTCGAGGTCTGGGCGAAGGCCGCGCCCGCGGCGACGCCCAGGGCCGTGGCGGCCGCGACGACGACGAAGAACTTGCGGAAAGACATCTGGGTCAACTTTCGCTTCAGAACAGGTTGGGGTTTGCGACGAGGAGGTCCTGAAGCTCCTTGTCGAGACGAATGCGAACATCGGCGTCGAGTTTGGCGTAGATCTGGATCGGATCGACCTGCAGCCGGACCGTGGGCGTGCAGGCGCTGACGCCCAGGCCCGCGATGAGGCCGATGAGGGCGAGGCGAATACGGGTCCGGGTCATGGTCTGTCGTCTCCGGTGTTGCTGGCAGCCACCTAACGCTCCGGCGGGTGAACGGGTTCTGAACGGCGAAGACGGCGGGATCACGGCGTTTCTGGCCGGGCATCCGGCACCGGCGCGGCATGGCCGTTGCGGGCGCGGTTCAGTTCCAGCAGGTCACCGACCAGCTGATCCAGGTTCAGCGTGGTGTCGAGGGTCAGGTCGATGCCGGTACCCGACGGCAAGGGCAGGGTACGCTTGAGGAATTCGCGGCTGATGAAGTCCGCGACCGAGATGCGCAGTTCCTGGTGCCGGGGCGGATCATGACGGCCGCGGATGCGGAACAGGACGCCGATCCGACCCTCGTCGAGACTGTTGACCTCGGCCGAGAGCAGGTCGAACGACAGGTTCTCCATGGCCTGATAGGCGAGGTCCTGGATGGTGTTGGGCGGCACGTCCTCCCCACCCCCGCCGGCCTCGAGCCCACTGAGGGCCTCGCGGGCGATGGACAGTCGGCCGGGCTGGACCGCGGCCAGCGTGCCGCCGGTGATCCTCACGCCAGTCTCGCGCGTCGAGGTGAACGGCAGCCGCCCTGACACCACGGCGTCCAGCAAGACCTTTTCGCCGAAGCCCGAGCCGGCGAGGACTTCGCCCAGCTGGACCTTGTCGAGGACGATGACGCCGGCGATCGGCTGGGCGGGGTCGAGCGGCACGGCGAAGGGCTCGAGGCTGATGTGGCCACTCCCCACCGTCAGGTCGCCGCCCTCGATCGTGATCGCCGCCTTGTCGAGGCTGAAAGTGACCGCCACGTCGGTCAGGGGAGCGATCGATTCCAGCCGGTCCGCGGTGAGGCGCTGGCCAGGCGCGGCCGTCAGGGGGGCCAGGTTGGTAAAGTCGACGGTGCCGCGCAGGCCCTTCACCGGTCCGGCCGGACTGACGAAGTCGAGGCCGGGTATGGTCAGTCGACCTGAGCTGGTGCCTGCGATGTCGGGTCGCCAGTCGATCCGCCCCGCGAAACCGACAGACCCGGTCGCCGGCGAGGCGGCGAACTGTCCGGCCAGCGGGCTCAGGTCGCCGGGTTGCAGCCCGCCTGGGGCGAAAACGATAGAGGGCGCATCGATCATCACGCCGCCGAGGCCCGAGGCACCGTCGTGCGCCAGTGTCAGTCGCCCGAGGGGCGCGCCGTTGCGGCTGAGGTCGAAGCCGCCGGTCCAGTCCTGACCGGTCAGACGGGCGGTGCCGTTGGCAGACAAGGCGTTGAAGCGAAGCGGCGTCGTGCTGTCCAGGACCGAGGCGCTGGCGACGCGGGCGTCCAGACCGATGCCTGACGGGCCGCCGGTGGCGATGAATCCTCCCTGCACGTCGCGGAACCACAGGGCCATGAAGGGCGCGTCGGCACCGAACCCGCGCACCGTGCCGTCCGAACGCCAGCGGCCGTCGGCGATACTGGCCAAGGGGCGATCGGCCGGACATATCCGGCCGGACAGGGCGGTGATGTCGTTGGCGTCCAGCTCCAGCCGCTCGACGCTGACCGGTCCGCAGCCGGCGGCGACATAGGTGACCCTTCCGCTGGACGAGGTCAGCTGGCCGCGGGTCTGTACGGCGATGCCCCGGGCGAGGCCGAAGTCGAGGGCGGCGCGACCGTCCAGCGTCGCGGTAAAGCCGGTGGGCGTGAGCCGCCATGCCGGGATGGCGAACGTGGCCTCCGGCAGGCCCTTGCCGCGGGAGGCGACGAGGCTCAGGGCACCGCCTCCGGCCTGTCCGGGCGCAGCGGCGAAGATCGGGGTCGAGGCGGGGCGCAGCGTCAGGGTGCCGCCGTTGGCCGGACGCAGGGTCGCGGGCCGGGTCAGCGAGACCCGTGTCCCTGCCACGCCGGCGGTCAGGCTGAAAGCCGGCACGTCGACCGCGAAGGCCGACAGGGCCTGTTTCATGTCGGCGAGTTCAGGCACGTCATCACGACCGATCGGTCCGAACAGCGGCCAGCTTCCCCGGCTTGCCGCGAGGGAGGCGCTCGCCGCGACGCGTACGCTCCGCTCTGCCCCCAGTTCGACCTGGCCGTCGCCGCGTACGCCGTTCAGCACCAGCTCGCCCCAGGCCAGGCGGTCTGCGGACAGGATCATCGGGCCGGCGGCTTTCACCGCAGCGCCCCGCCCGTCCAGCACCATGTCGGCGGATCGTAATGTGACGCCGGCACCGTCGAGGCCGGCACCGGAGGCGCGGGTGGCATTGACCGTCGCGGGGCCCGCCAGTCGCCAGGCCAGACCCCGGGCGTCACGGCCGACGGCAGCCTGGGCCTGGTCGAGGCGAAGCCGGACACCCGCAGCGCTTGTTTCGGCTCCGTCGATACGGGCCGCGCGGACGTCCAGGTTGCCGCTGCCGCGGATTCTGAAGGTCTCGATCCAGCCGGCGGTCTGCCCGGCGAAGGCCAGGCGGGCACCGGTGTCGCGCGCGGTCGTCCCGCCTGAGGACAGGGCGTCGGCGGTAAAGGCCGCGTTCAGCGCCGCGCGTCCCTCTCCGCGCCGGCGCTCGAGGTCGGGATAGGGCAGGTTGCCGGTAACAATGAGTTTCGCGGCCCGGCTCTGGAGGCCGGGCAGGGTCGCACTGTCGGCCGCTGCGTCGACGCGGACCGCGATGCGGTCACCGGTCGTGGTCAGGTCGACGGCAGCCTGCAGCCCGCGCGCCTCGGCCTGGCCGCTCCTGAAGGCGGTGGCCGGCATGTGCGCGATCAGCCGCATGAGCTTGCCGTTGTCGATCCGCGCGTCCCCCAGAATGTTGGCCGGTCCGTAGTCGGTGTCGAGCCGGACGCGCGCGCCTTCGACGATCACCAGCGGGCTGCGGCTGTCAGGGCGCGGCGGCCGGCCGGTGAATTTTTCGACCAGGGGGTCCAGCGAGCCGAGGGTCAGCCTGCCCCCGCGCAGGCTGGCGCGGAGCACGGGACGTACGAGGCGGATGCGGCTGGGGGTCAGGCCAATTCCGCCCTTCGACCATGGCGCGCCGATCGCAAAGTCCACCTCGACCCGTTCGATCGTGACGTCGGGACGGGCGGGGTCGCCGATGCGGACACGGGCTACGATCCCGTCCAGTTCGACGCGTTCAACCTGCATGTCGGCATCAATACCCTGCTGCTCCAGCCAGCCGGTCAGGACCTGACGCGTTGCGGCGCGACGGTTCAGGTAGATCAGGGCAACGAGCAGCAACAGGACGGCAAGGGCAGCGCTGACCACAAGGCGCAGGCGGCGACCACCGGGCGAGCGGCGAGGAACGGGGGAGGGCGGGGCGTCGTCACTCATTGACGGATCATAACGGGACGCGAGCCCGTTCGAACTCGGGACTGAACAAAGTGCACGATGGATCCAATACTGAAGGCGTGTCGTTCGAAGCACATATGAGTGGCGTATCCGCCACTTTGAATGCACCGAGAGTCATGAGGCGATGTATCACACACGTTGCGGTCGATTCCTGTTCGCACGGTTGCGAATACACTGCCCGACCTGCCCTTTCTTCTCTTGGTTCACGTAAGCTTTACCAGCCGTAACGGCTCCGGTTAACCGTCTGTAACGAAGCCGCTTCCCATGATGGGACTGACGGGCTATAGGGCCTGTCTCGCGACGGGGGGCAGCTCCGGCGTGTTCCTTGCTTCTAGTGGCTTTGGCGCCGGGTGGCGTCGTTGTTTTTCGGGGACCGATGGCTCAGTTCGATCCACGTCGCCAACCGATGCGTATCGCGCCTCACGCCCTGACGGCGGTGGCGGCGATCTCGGTGGCCCTGCTTGCCGGCCGCGTCTATCAACCCGCGAAAGCGGAAGAGGCTCCGCCTCTGACTCAATTCCAGATTGCCGACCTCGCGGACCGGGCCTTCGCCGCCGCCGCAACCCCGGCCGGTCTGACCACGCCGGAAGCCATTCCGGTCCAGATCCGCCGTGGCGAGACCTTCGAGCAGGCCGTGCGCCGTACCGGCATCGCGCCGGAAGAAGCCTCTGCCGTCGCCGCGACCCTTTCCAACGCCATGGACGTCTCGTCGATGCGGGCCGGCCAGAAGTTTGAGACGGCCATCTCGCAGCCGCGCGGCGGGCGGGGCAATCCGCGCCTGATCGGTCTGACGATGCGCACGGGTCCGGCGACCCAGCTGACCGTCTCACGCAGCTTCGACGGTGCCCTGCGCCTGCGGGCGCTGGAAGAGAAGGTCACGCATGAGACCGTGGTCCTGACCGGCAAGGTCGAAGGCTCGCTGTCGCGCGCGGCGCGCCGCGAAGGGGCTCCCGCCGATGTGGCCCGCGCCGCCGGCCGCCTGTTCTCGCACAAGTTCGACATGGACCGGGACATCCGGTCTGATGACCAGTTCACCTACGTCTTCGGTCGCACCATCACTGAAAACGGCCGCACCATCGGCACGGATGGCCTGCTGTACGCCGAACTCAAGGGCGTGGCCTTCTATCGCTTCCGGCCTGACGGTGCGAAGGAAGCCCAGTATTTCGACGCCAGCGGCAAGAACACCCGTTCGGCCTTCATGCGCACGCCGCTGGAGCGCGGCTTCCGCGTTTCGTCGTCATTCGGCTTCCGCCGGCACCCGATTGCCGGCTATCGCAAGATGCACCAGGGCATCGACTTCGCGGCCGGCAGCGGCACGCCGGTTGTGGCCCCCGCGGACGGCGTCGTCGTCGAAGCCCGCCGCTGGGGCGGTTACGGCAACTGGCTGCGCATCCGCCATTCGAACGGGCTGGAAAGCGGTTATGGCCACCTGTCGCGCTATGCGTCCGGTATCCGCGCCGGTCAGCGTGTCCGTCAGGGTGAGGTCGTCGCCTTCGTCGGCACAACGGGTGCTTCGACCGGTCCGCACCTGCACTATGAGATCTGGCGCGGCGGGCAGCGGATCAATCCGGCAGGCGTTCGAACCCAGGAAGGCACCGTCCTGGCCGGTGCTGATCTGGCGGCGTTCAAGGCTGAGAAGGCCCGTATCGACCGTATCCGCGCCGCCGGCGGCGAACGCCGTCCCCAGGTCCAGACCGCACAGTCCGGCCTGCGTCCCGCCCAGGGCTAGTCCCCGCCGACTTCAGCCGGTCGTCCCGGCTGCCGCGATCAGGGCGTCGTCAATGCCGCGCGCGCGGACGGCCGCTTCCCGCTGGAACAGACGCCCGGCGTAGGCCTTGAAGGCGTCCCGCTCGGGCAGGGATTTGAACTGCAGGCCCCAGCCGATCTGGCTGCCCAGATAGACGTCCAGCGCGCTGAACCGGTCGCCCAGCAGCCAGGGTCCGCCGCTGTCGATGACGGCCGCCTCCAGCGCATCGACGACCTGTTCGAAACTGCCGTACCCCGCCATGCCCGCCTTGTCGGCCGGAGCCAGCAGGTTCAGGGACTTTGCCGTCACCGCCGCCTCCAGCGGTCCGGCACCGAAGAACATCCAGCGCAGATAGGTCCCTCGCTTCGGGTCGTCGAGCGCGGGGGCCAGCCCGGCCGCGGGCCAGGCGTCGGCCAGCCAGGTGCAGATCGCGGCACATTCGGTCACGGTCACACCCCGGTAGGTGACGGCAGGCACCTTGCCCATCGGATTGACGGCCAGATACTCCGGTGCCTTCATCGTCGTGCCGTAATCCAGAACCACGGTGCGATAGGGTTGGCCGACCTCTTCCAGCATCCATCGCACGATACGGCCGCGCGACATGGGGTTGGTATAGAAGACGATCTCGTCGGATGGCTGGCTCATTCGATCCTCTCTTGCGTTTCGCGAAGGCAGGATAGACCGAAGACCGCATGGAACAAAGACGAAACATCCTCAAGGGACTGGTCGCCGGAGCCGCGCTGTGGAGCGCGGGTTCGGAGCTGCAGGCGCAGGCTCCGTTCCGTTCACCCCGCATCACGGTGACGACCCGGGGACGTGGGCCTGATGTGGTCCTCATCCCGGGGCTGGCGTCCACGGCCGAGGTCTGGAACGGCCTCGCGACCCGGCTGGAACGCCGCCGAAGGCTGCATCTGGTGTCGGTGCGCGGCTTCGGCGATCTGGCGGCCCAGGGCAACGCCGACGGTTCGGTCATGCCCGGCGTGGCCAATGAGGTCCGCCGCTACATCGCTGAACAACGCCTCGACCGTCCCGCCCTGATCGGCCATTCCATGGGTGGACAGGTGAGTATCCGGGTGGCCGCGGACGCGGGCGCGCGGGTCGGGCGGGTGATGGTGGTCGACTCCTCGCCGTTCTTCGCCGCCCTGATCAGCCCGTCGGCGACGGTCGGCGACGTCGAGCCGATCGCCCAGCTGGCCTTCCAGGCGATCCAGTTTCTCGGCGACGAGGCCCTGCGGACCCGTGGCCGGTCGATGGGACTCGAGCTCGGCGGGGCGACCGATGCCGTGTTCAGTTCGATGGGCTGGCAGGGGGGGGACCGCCGCGTGCTGGCCCAGGCCTTGTATGAAGTGATGACGGTTGATCTGCGCCGTCGCCTGCCCGACATCGTGGCACCCGTGACCGTGGTCTATGGCTGGAGCGCCGACCAGAGCTCGCCCCGCGCCCGCGCCGACAGTCTGTTCCGCGGGGCCTACGCCCGCCTGCGCCGGCCCGCGACGTTCGAGCGGATCGAAGGGGCCGAGCATATGGTCATGATCGACCAGCCCCGGCGGTTCCTGGCGGCGGTAGAGCGGTTCCTGGCCTAGTCGGCATCGGGCTGGACGTCCGGATGGGCGGCGGCGAAGGCGGGATGCTGTTTCGCCACCTCGTCGATGGCCAGCAGACGAGGGAAGGCGTCGAGGGCGACGTTGAAGCGTCGGGCCGAATAGATTTGCGGGATCAGATAACAGTCGGCCAAGGTGGGCTCGGTACCGAAGCACCAGCCGGCACCATGCCGCGCCACAAGCGCCTCCAGAGCGGTGAAGCCGGGCGTGATCCAGCGCGCGGCCCAGGCGTCGACGGCGGCCTGATCAGCCCCGAAGCTTTCGCGCAGGGCCTTGCCGACACGCAGGTTGTTCAGCGGGTGGATGTCGCAACCGATGAGCGCCGCCATGGCCCGGACATGGGCGCGGCCCAGCGGGTCGGTGGGCAGCAGGGCCGGCCGGGGATGAGTTTCCTCCAGCCATTCCAGGATCGCCGGGCTCTGGGTCAGGACGGCCCCGTCGACCTCGAGCGCCGGGACCATGCCTTGCGGGTTCAGGGTCACGAAGGTGTCAGACCTCTGGGCCCCGGTGCGCAGATCCACATCCTGTTGATCGTAGGTCAGCCCCTTGAGATTCAGCGCGATCCGGGTGCGGTAGGCGGCGCCGGAACGCCAGTATCCGTGCAGGATCATCGCGGCCTCAGGGTGAAGATGAGCGGTTCCAGTCCGCCGATGGACGCCTCGACCCGATCTCCGGCCTGCAGCGGGCCCACGCCCTCGGGTGTGCCGGTGAAGATCAGGTCGCCGGGGCGCACGTCCCAGAGCGTGCGCGCCTTGGCGACGATTTCGTCGGGGTTCCAGACCATGTCATCCAGCCGACCGGACTGGCGCGGTTCGCCATTGACCGACAGGGCGATCGGCGCGGCCGGATCCGGCAGGGATCCCAGGGTGATCGGGCCGCACGGGGCGGACTGGTCAAAGCCCTTGGCCGCGTCCCAGGGCCGGCCCTTTTCCTTGGCGGCGGCCTGCAGGTCGCGGCGGGTCAGGTCGCAGCCGACGGCCCAGCCGGCGATCGCCCCGTCCGCGCCGATGGCGCAGACCAGTTCGACCTCGTGGTGCAGGTTCGACGTGGCGGTGGGGAAAACAGGGTCAAGGCCGTCTGCGACCACGGCGTCGGCGGGCTTGGTGAAGAAGAAGGGCTCGGCGCGCTCATGACCCATTTCCCTGGCATGGGCGGCGTAGTTCTGGCCGACGCACAGGATGCGCCTCACCGGAAATCGCACGACATGTCCGCGGATCGGCAGGGAGGGGGTGGGGGCGGGAACAAACAGCCATTCGGTCATGAGGTCTGTCTATGCCGGGATGCGACGCTTCGCCAGCGCCCCGGGAATGGGGCCGCGGAGATGGTACTGTGCGGAACCGGCGCGACGCAGTGGCGTTCCGGGTTTGAATTCTCTATCTAACAGTCAAGCTTGAACATCGGAGCGCGCATCATGGCCACGACCAAGGCGGCACGGACTGCCGTGAAAAACGACCTCAATACGCTGAAGGACGACCTGAAGGTCCTCGGCACCGAAGAAAAGGCGCGACTGCGCGAAAAGGCGACCGCCGCCGAAGCGCGCGTGCGGGCCAGGGCCGCGGATGCGGAGGCTCGCCTGCGCGAACAGTCCGAGGTCATGCGCGAGCGGGCCCGCGGCTATTATGATACCGCCCGCGTGCGGGGCCAGGAATACTACGACGAGGCGCAGGAGCGTTTCGACGAAGCCCAGCGCTACATCACAGAGCGGGTGCAGGAACGTCCCGTGCAATCGACCGCCATCGCCCTCGGCGTCGGCGTCGTGCTGGGCCTGCTGCTCGCGGGCCGTCGCCGCTGATGTTCGGCGGGGGGCTGGCCAGGAATCTGGTCAAGAAGGCCGTCGCGGCTTCGGTCGCGGCGGGGGCCGCTCTCGTGGCCGTTCTGGCGCTGGGGGCGACGATCTTCTTCGCCCTTCAGCTGGTCGTTCTGCCGCTGGCGGCCGCGGCGATCACCTTCCTGCTGTTCGCCCTGGTGGCCGTGGTGGTGGCGATGGTGTTCGTCGCCCGCAGCGATGCCGAGGATGAGCTGGAGGAAGACGAGCCGTCCGGTCTGGGCGAACGGGCCTACAGCCTGTTCAAACAGCGTCCGATCCTTGGCACGGTGGCGGCGCTGGCGGGCGGCTGGATCTTCCTGAGAAACCCGGCGCTGGCCACCATGGTCGCTGCGGCCTTCACCGAAAAGCCCCACGGGCGCAGCCGCGGCCGCTGAAGCGGAACAGTAGCGGCCCTGCGAACGTTGATGTTTCGGCGCGGCGGAGGCTGCTCCTGATTCAACTGTTTTGGAAGGAACCGCTGAGGCTTCGTTGGGCTCTCATCTTTCTCGTGCTCGCGCTGGTCGCCGGCGCGCTCGGTGCCGGTGGCGTGGCCGGCCTGTCGATGAACATCGACTATGTTCTGTTCGTCGTCTTCATCATCCTGTTGATCGTGCACTTCATCACGGGCAAGGGGCGCCGAATCTAGGCCCCTCTCGAGGGAACTGAAGACAGGAGGCCGTGGTCGCTCAGACCGCGGCCTTTTCCTTTTCTCCGGCCGCATTGGGATCGGGCGCGGTGGAGGTGTTGCGGGTGTCCTGACGGCGCGGCAGCTTCCATGTCTGGCTCGGCTCCAGCCGCTCTCCGTCCCAGGCGATCGCGGTCACGGTGATGTGGAGTGCGTCCCATTCAATCTGGTTGAAGCTGGGCGGTGCCCCCCGCTCGCGGTGAGAAAGCGTCCCGCAGCCGATGGCATAGGAACAGTGATCGCCAAGGCTGATCGGCAAGGCGAAGGGCACATGGACGTGGCCGGTGGCGATGATGTCGACACCGGCCTCGGCAAAGATCAGGGCGGCGGCGTCGCCGCGCTTGACGTCGCCGGTCATGGGCGTGCCGATCATCTCGACCAGCGGGTGGTGGCAGGCCAGCACCCGCAGCGCGCCCACGGGGGCCTGACGCAGCGCTTCGGCGGCCTTGTGGGTCTGCATCAGATCGATGACGCCCTTGGACCAATTGGTCCGCGCCTGCCAGCCGCGCGCCGTGACCACACCGCGCACCATCATGTCAGGGCTCAGGAACTGGTGATCGTGGGCCGGATGGCCGGTGGCCCGCTCGAACGCCTTCCATGGACTGAATACGCGGGCGAACAGGCTCCAGTAGGGCACGTCGTGATTGCCGACGATGACGAACCGCGGATCGGGCATCGCGTTGATCCAGCGCCCGGCGGCCTCGAACTCCTCGGGAAAGCCCTGCTGGGTGATGTCGCCGGTGATCAGGACCAGATCGGGCCGGATGGCGTGGGCGTATTCGAGGGCGGCGGCGCAGGCGTGTTTGTGTTCGCAACCGAAATGGATGTCCGAGAACTGAAGGATCCGCCCCACTAGACGGCGTCCTCGGTCGCGGTCCGGACCGGGGCCAGAGCCTGGAAGGCCTTGGGGAGGAACCTCACCGTCGCCTGGTGTGTCAGCAGGATCGGCTCGCCGTCGATCACGGCGGGAATGCGCGAGCGGGCGTGGACGCTGGCTCGCTGGATCGCCTTGGTTGTCACGGCCGGATCCTGCCGCCAGTCATTGAAAACCGCATGGGCGGCCAGGCGGAAGGCCTGGGCGGCATCGGCGGGGTTCATGGCCGCAGCCTCCAGTCCGATGTTCTCGTCCATCACCCTGGAGATCATCGGGCTGATCAGAACCAGGGCCTCGGCCTTGCGGTCAGCCTTGCCGTCGAGCGAGAAACGCATCTTGCCGGAGAAGGCGCGACGCAGGGCGCGACGGCCATACATCCACGCGAGCTTGAGTTTTCCGTCGCGCACGGCCTCGCGCGCCGGAGCCCACAGGGCGGGCGAGCCCAGAATGGCGGCGCAATAGAAGGCTTTTGTCACCTGCCCGTCTGAAATCTCGCCCCCGGCCACGCATTGGGGCGCGCCGTGTTCCAGTGCGTGTCTCAGGGCGGCCTTCCAGTCAGCCGTGCCGTACAGCGCCTTGGGCAACATGTTCATGGTGCCGCCCGGCAGGGGTGCGATCAGGGGGCCGTCGGGACCGGCGCGAGAGGCGATGGTGCCAGCCGTGCCGTCTCCGGCCAGGACGAACAGGACATCGGGCCGGGCGTCGAGAGCGGCCTTGACCTGGGCATCGAACTGACCTGACTCCAGCGCGACCACCGACGTTTCACAGGGGTATTCCGCCAGCAGGGCTTTGGCCTCCTGCGCGGCGTTGGGCCCAACGCCGCCGGAGTGCGGATTGACCAGCATGATGATGCGCTCGAGCTTGACATGTGCCGTGAGTGCGCGCGGCCCCACAGCCGCGTCGGTGGACGCGGCTGTGGGGTCAACGGTCGGGTTCAAGGCGTCTGTCATGCCGCCCGAACGCCCCGATCAAGGCGATGTTCCGGCCGTCTTGCCTCAAGCGGAGCTATTGCTTCTTCAACGAGTCCGAAGCGGCGGCTGCACCGGCCTGGGCGGCGTCACCGGCCTTTTCAGCGGCGGCCACCGTGGCATCAGCCGCCTGGTCAGCGGCTTCGGGGGCCTTGCCCTTGACCGTAGACACGGCCTGGCTGATCCAGCCGTCCATCATGGCTCCACCCTCGGCCAGGGACTTCTCCTTGATGCCAAGCACTGCCGTCAGGACACCGAACAGCGCCAGAAGGGTCACGATGATCCCCACCAGCGGATTGCCGCTGCGGCGTTTGGTGCGCGCCCACACCGGACTGTGTTCCGCATCGTCCGCCATGCGGACCGGTTCAGAAAAACGCATACAAGACCCCCGTCTCTACTCATGAAGCATCGGCCCGCGCGTCCCGCGCGTCGCCGTCCCAACCTGACACAGGCCGGGTCTTCATGATAGAAGGGGAACCGTCACGCTTATCCAGCGTTCTCACCGCAGGGGCGAACCCAAGGGATTAAGGACATACCCATGAACAAGGCAATCATCGCGATCGCGGCAGCGGGCCTGCTGGCCAGCGCCTGTGCCAGCGACGGCTACGGCGGCACCAATGAGACAGTCCGTCAGGGTGCCATCGGTGCCGGCATCGGCGCTGTCGCCGGCGCCATCATCGGCAATAACGTCGGCGGCGGCAACGCTGGCCAGGGTGCAGCCATCGGTGCTGTCATCGGCGGCACCGCCGGTGCCATCCGTGGCTCGCAGCAGGACCGCAACAACCAGCAGCGTTACCGCGACAGCTCGAACCGCTACTACTACTGCTACGACGGCCGTCAGGACGAATGCTATTGGGAAAACGGTCAGCGTCGCTACTAGGCGACTGTTTTCGCTTGAATAAAAAGGGCGGTTCGTCGACTGGCGGACCGCCTTTTTCACGGGTGCGGCGACCCGTATTCCAGGGTTCGACGGAGGGGTTGAGAATGAAGCGATCGATTGTGCTGCTGGGGCTGGCGGCGGTGGCCGTGTCGGGCTGTGCCATGACGGGGTTCAAGAACCGGAGCGATCTGGTGGCGGAGCCGTCGGCGTGCACGGCCAAGCGGTTCGAGGTCTATTTCGCCGACAGCGAGGCGCGGCTGACGGAGTCGGCGCGGCAGGCCATCGGCATGACGGCGGCGCAGCTGCAGGGCTGCGAGATCCGCAAGGTCCAGGTCGTCGGCCTGTCTGACGCGCGCGGCGGGGCCGAGGCCAACCAGAGCCTGTCGGAGCGCCGGGCGGTGGCGGTGGCCGAGGCCCTGACGGCGGCGGGCTGGCCCGCGCCGGTTTTCGATGTCGATGCCGTGGGCGATGCCGGGGCGGTGGCCGACAGCGGCGTGCGCGAACCCATGCGCCGCCGCACCGAGGTGCTGATCGACGCCGCACCGCGCAGCTGAGACGACGCGACGCTGCGAACGACGTTGGCGGGCCAGTGACGGGACGGGGTCGGGACGGCTAAGGTCGCGGCGACCTGCCGTGGAGCCCGCGTGTCCCTGTTCTCCAGAATTCTGATCGCCGTCCTGTGGCTGGCCGCGGGCGCGGCCGTGGCGCAACCGGTCCCGGGTCCGCAGCGGACCGACCGGATCGAGGCCGAACTGGTGCCGATGTCGGCCTGGGCCGCGCCCGGCTCGACGGCCGTGGTGGCGGTCAGACAGAGCATTCAGCCCGGCTGGCACACCTACTGGCGCAACCCGGGCGATTCCGGGGGCGCGACCAGCCTGGGCTGGACGGTGCCGCCCGGCGTCAGACCCGGCGAGATCGTCTGGCCCCTGCCGCAACGACAGCGACTCTCCGGCCTGATGAACTACGGCTATGAGGGCGAGGTCTATCTGCCCGTCCCGGTGGAGATTCCGGCGACGGCGAGGGCCGGGACGGTCCTGCCGCTGACGGTCAGGGCGCTGTTTCTGGTGTGCAGTGCCGAGATGTGTGTGCCGGACGAGCTGACGCTGAGGCTGGACGTTCCCGTGCGCGAGGGCGCGGCACCGCTGGACGGGCGTCACGGGGCGGCGATCACGCGGGTGCTGGAGACGGCCCCGCGACCGGCGGGGATCGAGGCGCGGGTCTCGCTCGAGAACGGCGTGCTGGTGCTGAGCGCCGCCGGCGGGCCGCTGGCCGGGCGCGATCCGGGTCCGACCTATTTCTTCCCGTTCGAGGGCGGGGTCATCGATCATCCGGCGGCCCAGACCGGCAGCCGGGGGCCGCAGGGGCTGACGCTGCGGCTGCAGCCGGGCGGGGCGACGACGGCGGACGGCCTGACCGGCCCGGTGGCCGGCGTGCTGGCCACGGCCCAAGGCGCGTTCGAGATCCGCGCCGAACCGGGCGCGACGCTGGCGGGAACGTCAGGGTCCGGCGCGTTGGCGGCGGCGGCAGACGCCGGCCCGGCGGCCGCATCGACCGACCCGACAAGCCTTGCGGTCTTCGCCCAGGCCCTGCTGTTCGCGGTTCTGGGCGGGCTGATCCTGAACCTGATGCCCTGCGTCTTCCCTATTCTGGCGATGAAGGCGGCGGCGCTGGCGGCCTCGGCCCACGACGCCCGGCATGCGCGGCGCGACGGGCTGGCCTTCCTCGCCGGCGTGCTGACCACCTTCCTGCTGCTGGCGGGCGTGCTGCTGGCGCTGCGGGCGGGCGGCCAGGCGATCGGCTGGGGCTTTCAGCTGCAGTCGCCGCCGGTGACGGCGGGCCTGGCCCTGCTGATGCTGGCCGTGGCGCTGAACCTGTCCGGCGTCTTCCATGTCGGCGCGGGCCTGCAGGGGGCCGGGTCCGGGCCGCTGGCCCGTCTGCCGGGCGGGCTGGGGGCCTTCTTCACCGGGGCCCTGGCCGTGGTGGTCGCCGCGCCCTGCACCGCGCCCTTCATGGCCTTCGCCCTGGGGGCCGCCCTCGTGATGCCCTGGCCGATGGCGATGGCGGTCTTCCTCGGCCTGGGTCTGGGTCTGGCCCTGCCCTTTGTGGTGGTCAGCCTGACGCCCGGTCTGCTGACGAAACTGCCGCGGCCCGGTCCGTGGATGGAGCGGCTCAAGGGGCTGCTGGCCTTCCCCATGTATGCGACCGCGCTGTGGCTGGCCTGGGTCTTCAGCCGCCAGACCGGGGCCGAGGCCCTGGGCCTGCTGTTCGTGGCCGGCCTGCTGGTGGCGCTGGGCGCGTGGCTGATCGGGGGCGGTCAGGCCGAGCGGATGGACGGAAGACGGGGCCTGCTGCTCCTGGCGGCGGGGGTCGTGGCCCTGCTGCTGGCGGGCGGCGCGCTGGTGATGGCGGCGCGGGTTCCGGTGTCAGAGGTCGAAGCCACGGCGACGGGGCAGGGCGCGGGCCCGGCGAGCGCGCCCTGGTCGAGCACGGCGGTCGAGGCGGCGCTGGCCGAGGGTCGGCCGGTGCTGGTCAACTTCACCGCCGACTGGTGCGTGACCTGCAAGATCAATGAGCGGACGTCGCTGACGTCCGCGGGCGTCAAGGCGGCGCTGGAGCGGACCCGTGCGGTCTATCTGGTCGGCGACTGGACGCGGCGTGACGACGCCATCACCGCCGAACTGCAGCGTCACGGGCGCTCAGGCGTGCCCCTGTATCTGCTGTACGCGCCGGGCGTCACGGAGCCGCGTATCCTGCCGCAACTGCTGACCGAGGGGGTGGTGGTCGAGGCATTGGGGGATGTGGGGGCTGACGGCCTTCCTCACCGTGCATCCCCGCCTTCGCGGGGATGCACGGATCGGATGTCACCTCCGGCTGGGGCGGCGCCGTGATCACTTCGACGTTGTCGTTCAGCAGATAGGTCAGTTCGTCGAGCGCCGCGCGGCGTTCGGCGGGGGTGGCCGCGGCCTCAACGGCGGCGACCTTGGCCGGAATGTCCTCGGAGATGCCGCGCAGGATGCATTTCAGATCGCCGTCTGTGCCCCGGTCCTTGAGGATGAGATGGCCCTGCATGTCGAGCGCGGCCAGCTCGACGGCCTGCGCGCGGAAGCCAGTGAAGGCCTCGCCTGCGGCGAAGTCGGATTGATCCATCACGCCGGCCTCGATCCAGCCCTGAACCACGCCCTTGAGCGCGCCGGAGCGGGCGACGATGTCCGAGAACAGCGGCTCGCCCGCGACTGAAACCGGCGCGTCGGCGGCGGCGGGCGGCTGGGCCGCGGCGAGCACCACATTGGGGTCGGACAAAAGCAGGGAAACCGCGAGGGCGATGCCACAGGACATGGGAAACCTCTTGGGCGAACTCATTAAGTTGGCCGAATCGGAAATCCGGCGTTGAACCGGCTTACGCCACACCCGTAAACGAGGGTTTACCTTCCTGATCCCAGAGTCCCGCCGATGACCGCCCGTTCACAGGCCCTGACCATGCTCCGTGCCGTGGCCCGCAAGGACGCCGGTGGACGCATCGTCCATCAGTTCGCGACCGATCCCGGCCGCATCGATCGCATGGGGGTCGAGGCGGCGGGCCTCTATCTGGACCTGTCGAAACAGTCGTGGAGCGCCGAGGGGTTCGAGGCGGCGCTGGATCTGGCGCGGACCTGCGACATCGAGGGCCGCCGCGACGCCCTGTTCGCGGGCGAGGTCGTCAACAACACCGAGGGCCGGGCCGTGCTGCACCCGGCCCTGCGGGCGGCCGACGGGGCCGGCTTCCACGCCCTGGGCGAGCCGGTGTCGGCCGAGGTCGATGCGGTGCGCGCGGCCATGGCCGCCTTCGCCACCGACATCGGCTCGGGGGCCGAGACGGGCGGGGCCAAACAGCCGTTCACGGCCATCGTCCACATCGGCATCGGCGGGTCCGATCTGGGCCCGCGCCTGCTGTGGGATGCGCTGCGCCCGCTGGAGCCGGTCATCGACCTGAGGTTCGTGGCCAATATCGACCCGCGCGACATGGGCGAGGCCCTGGCCGGGCTGGACCCCGAGACGACGCTGGTGGTGGTGGTGTCCAAGACCTTCACCACCCAGGAGACGCTGGCCAATGCCGCCCTGGCCAAGGCCTGGCTGGCCGAAAGCCTGTCGCCCAAACGCCTGGTCAAACATCTGGTCGGGGTGACCGCCGCGCCGGACAAGGCCGAGGCCTGGGGCTGCGGCCGGACGTTCGGCTTCCGCGATTGGGTCGGGGGCCGGTATTCGCTGTGGTCGGCGGTCAGCCTGTCGGTGGCGGTGGCGCTGGGCTGGGACGTGTTCGAACGGGTGCTGGCCGGGGCGCGGGCCATGGACGCCCATTTCCTCGAGGCCTCGCTGGAGGTCAATGCGCCGGTGCTTCTGGCCATGGCCCAGGTGTTCAATGTCGAGGGGCTGGGACGGCCGGCGCGGACGGTGGCCCCCTATGCCCACGGCCTGCGCCGCCTGCCCGCCTTCCTGCAGCAGCTGGAGATGGAATCGAACGGCAAGCGGGTGAAGCGCGACGGCTCACCGGTCGATACGGCGACCGGGCCGGTGGTGTTCGGCGAGCCCGGCACCAACGGCCAGCACGCCTTCTTCCAGCAGATCCACCAGGGGCCGCAGGTGGTCCCGGCCGAGTTCGTGGTCGTGGGACACACCTCCGAGTCCGAGATGGATGCGCGCCAGGGCGATGCGCCGCTGTGGGCCAATGCCCTGGCCCAGGCCCAGGCCCTGATGGTCGGCCAGACCGAGGCGCAGGCGCGGGCGGACCTGCTGGCGTCGGGCGTGAGCGCCGAAGAGGCGGACCGTCTGGCCCCGCACAGGACCTTCCCCGGCGACCGGCCCTCGACCACCATCCTGATGGACGCCCTGTCGCCCGAGGCGGTCGGGGCGCTGCTGGCCCTGTATGAGCACAAGACCTTCGTCGAGGGCGTGATCTGGGACATCAACAGCTTCGACCAGTGGGGCGTGGAGCTGGGCAAGGTGCTGGCGAAGGCGATCCTGGCCGACGTCGCCGCGGGGGAACCGTCGGCGGGGCTGGATCCGTCGACCAGCGAGCTGATGAAGCGGCTGATGGTGTGAGGCCGGGCGCAGAGCGGACGCGGTGAGGGGCGGATATGGGTGGGATGCGGACCTTAGCCACGCTAGCATTGGAGATGGCCGAAATGACCTCAGAGCATCGACCTGAACCGGTGCGCCAACAGCAGGAGCGATCGCACTGAGCACGTCCAGTCTTGATCGGTATCGGGGGGATCTAGAGCGCCTGACGAAAGCGTCGGACGAGCTCTCGTTCTCGCTCATTAAACATTGCGAGGGAAACAAGTTCAAAGCCCGGCTAATCAAGAGCTTGGGCGAGACGGATGGCTCTGAGCGATATGACGCTTTGCCCGAATTCGGCTTGGCCTACGAGGCTTGGTACTCCGAGGCCTTAGCGGTCATCAAACAGTTGAACCCTGACCGGCTGGCAAACTTTAGACAACACTACGAGCGCCCCAGAACGCCACGCAAAGAGTTCACCGTGGCGAACTACGTCATCGAAGATGCTATCCAGGGCATGAAGGTTTCGCGCGGCGAGGACGTGTATTGTGAGCCGTCGTCGGCGATTCCGAAGCTCGAAATTCAGATAGCAATTCTGAAGGCATGTGCTGCCCGTTTTGAGAGCAGTCTCTTCGATATCCGCCAACTGGTGCAGGCAGATTTGATGGACGACGAACTCACTGCAGCAGACGAACTGCTGCGGAACAAGTTCTTCCGCGCCGCCGGCGTCGTCGCGGGCGTCGTTCTGGAAAAGCATCTCCAAGCGGTGGCCGCCAACCGTTCGGTGACAGTGAAAGCCCGGGCATCTCTGGGTGACTACGTCGCGGCGCTCAAGGATGCAGGCGTCTTGGAGACGCCGGAATGGCGAAAGCTTCAGCACCTGAGTGAACTGAGAGCGAAGTGCACGCACAACAAGGGCGCTGAGCCAAACGCTGAGGAGGTGGATGAGCTGATCAGAGGTGCCAATCGGACGATCAAGAATCTCTTCTAGAGACCGGTTAAGTCGCGGAAGCGGCTAGCGGTCAGCAAGGGGTCGGGAGCCGACCGTCACCCAAGGGTGGAAAGCGGTCATCGGGCAGACGATATGTGTCCGGTCAATAAGAGCGAGAGGACAGGCGTCCCGCCCATTTCGACCCTGCGATAGTTCACGAAGGCAGTGCACTCGATCACGGCATTGAACTGCTCGGGGCATCGCGCAGCGAAATCGTCGGCGTCGTCGATCTGCAACGTCATCAGGTGGCCGGTTTGAACCGCTCGCTGGACCATTCCCGTCTCGGCGTCATCTGCGTCTGTCATGCAGTCGATCCATGCGTTCATGTTGCGTCCGTAGGACGTCGGGAAGCCAAGAGCCTCCGCAAAGACTTCATGAAAGGTCGCCCAGTCCGCGATCTGTTTGGTGGGGATGCTGACGAGGGTGGTTTGCATCCAGCCACCTTACGGCCTTCAGCGATGACCGCTATGGGTCGAAGGCCGTCGATGGGATCCGGCCCGATTACGGATATTCCCCCGACCCGCTGGAAGAGGCCCGGCGAAGGTCGGCCATGGCACAGGATGTTGGCCCGCGAAGTCCGGACCGGTCTCCCGGATCGCTGCTGACGCAGCGTCCGGGATAACAGTATCCGGGGCATCCTCGAGGGCGTCAGCGCCCGTAGGACATGGGCACGGTGAGGGCGACGTCGCCGGAGGCGGGGACGGTGAATTTGACCTGGTCCCAGGTGGGGGCGGCGCGCAGGGTGTCGCCGTTGACCATGCCCCAGCCCTCGGCCGGCATCGCACCCTCCATCTTCATCTGGCCGTCGCCGTCGGCGTCGTGCAGCGCCGAGAAGGAATAGTCGCCCGGCGACACATTGCGGAAGGTGACGCGGACCGTGCCCGCCCGGGGGTCGCGCACCCGGTCGCCATAGGCGCCGGCGGGCTGCAGAAACTGGTCCTGCGTCTGCAGGGCGGCGAGCAGGGTACCGCCGCGGGCCTGGACGCCGGTGAGGGTCACGGTGACGTCGCCGGCGAGGGCCGGGCCGGCGAGGCAGGCGGTGACCAGGGCGGCGAGGGACAGGGATTTGAGCATGGGTCTTCTCCTTGGATGATGACGCCGGGCGGGGTTCCGTCCAGCTGTTAGAGTTCTTTATGATGCAAAGTACATTACGTCAAGCGATCCCGGGGCCTCGCCTTGACGGTCCCCCTCGCCAGCCCTATCTGCCCGCCGTTAGCACTCTCGCGCTTCGGCTGCCAAAGCCCGCGGGAGCCCATACAGTCTCAGGGAGAACACACAGATGGCGTTTCGTCCGCTCGGCGACCGCGTGCTCGTGAAGCGCGTGGAAGAAGAATCCAAGACCAAGGGCGGGATCATCATCCCCGACTCGGCCAAGGAAAAGCCCCAGGAAGGCGAAGTCGTCGCCGTCGGACCCGGCGTCCGTGACGAGCGCGGCACCGTCAACGCCCTGGAGCTCAAGGCCGGCGACCGCATCCTGTTCGGCAAATGGTCGGGCACCGAGGTCAAGCTGGAAGGCGAAGACCTGATCATCATGAAAGAGTCGGACGTTCTCGGCGTCCTCTAGGCCGAGCGTCGCTCTGCCCTGGTGGTGAGTGACGAGTGGCGAGTGGCGAGTGATGTCCAGTGTGGACCCACTGCCGTCGCCTCGAACTCGGTCGCACTCGCCACTCGCCACTCACCACTCGCCACTTTCTCAAGGAGCTGCCCACCATGGCTGCCAAACAAGTTCAGTTTTCCACCGAAGCCCGCGAGAAGATGCTGCGCGGCGTCAACATCCTGGCCAATGCGGTCAAGGTCACCCTCGGTCCCAAGGGCCGCAACGTCGTGATCCAGAAATCCTTCGGCGCGCCGCGCTCGACCAAGGACGGCGTCTCGGTGGCCAAAGAGATCGAGCTCGAGGATCCCTTCGAGAACATGGGCGCCCAGATGATCCGGGAAGTCGCCTCCAAGACCAATGACAAGGCCGGCGACGGCACCACCACCGCCACCGTCCTGGCCCAGTCGATCGTCCAGGAAGGCCTCAAGGCCGTGGCCGCCGGCATGAACCCGATGGATCTGAAGCGCGGCATCGACAAGGCCGTGACCGTCGTCCTGGCCGACATCAAGGCCTCGAGCCGCAAGGTCTCCGCCAACTCCGAGATCGCCCAGGTCGGCACCATCTCGGCCAACGGCGACCAGGAAGTCGGCGACATGATCGCCAGGGCCATGGAAAAGGTCGGCAACGAAGGCGTCATCACGGTTGAGGAAGCCAAGACCGCCGAGACCGAGCTGGATGTCGTCGAAGGCATGCAGTTCGACCGCGGCTACCTGTCGCCCTACTTCATCACCAACGCCGACAAGATGGAGGTTCAACTCGAGGAACCCCTGATCATGCTTCACGAGAAGAAGCTGTCGTCGCTGCAGTCGATGCTGCCGATCCTGGAAGCCGTGGTCCAGTCGGGTCGCCCCCTGCTGATCATCGCCGAGGACATCGAGGGCGAGGCCCTGGCCACCCTGGTGGTCAACAAGCTGCGGGGCGGCCTGCGCGTCGCCGCCGTCAAGGCCCCCGGCTTCGGTGACCGCCGCAAGTCGATGCTGGAAGACATCGCCGTCCTGACCGGCGGCCAGGTCATCTCGGAAGACCTCGGCATCAAGCTCGAGAACGTCACGATCGACATGCTCGGCAAGGCCAAGAAGGTCACCATCACCAAGGACGACACCACCATCGTGGACGGCGTCGGTGAGAAGGACGCGATCGAGGCCCGCATCGGCCAGATCAAGAAGCAGATCGAGGACACCACCTCGGACTACGACAAGGAAAAGCTGCAGGAACGTCTGGCCAAACTGGCCGGCGGCGTTGCCGTGATCCGCGTCGGCGGCTCGACCGAAGTCGAAGTGAAGGAAAAGAAGGACCGCGTCGACGACGCGCTGAACGCCACGCGGGCAGCCGTTGAAGAAGGCATCGTCCCCGGCGGCGGCATCGCCCTGCTGAAGGCGACCAAGGCGCTGGAAGGTCTGAAAGGCGACAACGCCGACCAGACCGCCGGCATCGCCATCATCCGCCGCGCCATCCAGGCCCCGATCCGTCAGATCGTCGAGAACGCGGGCGTCGAAGGCTCCATCGTCGTCGGCAAGGTGCTGGAAAACGCCTCGGCCACCTACGGCTTCAACGCCCAGACGGAAGAGTATGTCGACATGATCCAGGCCGGCGTCATCGACCCCGCCAAGGTCGTGCGCACCGCTCTGCAGGACGCCGCCTCCGTGGCCGGCATCCTGATCACGACCGAAGCGGCCGTGGCCGACGCGCCCAAGAAGGGCTCTGCCGGCGGTGCCGGTGGCGGCATGGGTGGCGGCATGGGCGGCATGGGCGATATGGACTTCTAGTCCACGCTCGGCCCAGGCTGAACGAACAAGGAGGGCGGGTCCGGAGACGGGCCCGCCCTTTTTTCTATGCCGCCCCGGGCTCAATCCTGATCTCGACCAGGCGGTTCTGGCTTACGGTCAGCACCCGGTCGGCCCGGCGCAGCAGCGCCGGGCGATGGGCCACCACAATCCGGGTGATCGGCAGGGCCGCGACCAGTTCGGCGATCAACTCCTCGGTCTCGACATCGAGGTTGGCGGTGCCTTCGTCGAGGATCAGAACCGTCGGCTGGCGATAGAGCGCGCGCGCCAGCAAGACGCGCTGCTTCTGGCCGCCGGACAGGGTCGAGCCCATGTCGCCGACCAGCGACAGATACTGCATCGGCATCCGGGCGATATCGCCATGTATCTGGGCCGCCATGGCGGCTTGCTGGACGCGCTCCATGTCCAGGTCCGGGTCGAAGAAGGCGATGTTGTCAGCGATGGTGCCCGACAGCAGCCGGTCGTCCTGGGACACCACCCCGACGCGCTCGCGCCAGGCCCGCCACAGCTCGGGCGTCGCGGGCTGGCCGTCCAGGGTGATGGTCCCCGTGCCGGGCGTCCGCAGGCCCAGCATCAGCTTCATAAGAGTGGTCTTGCCGCCGCCCGACGGGCCGGTGATAGCGACAAACTCGCCCGGCAGAATGGCGAGATTGATCCCGTTCAGGACGAGCGGGTCGGCCGCGCCGTAGCGGAAAGACAGATCCTTCACCTCCATCCCGCCGCGCACCTGAATGGGCGGAGCCATCGACTGGCCCGCTTCAGGCTCGGCGGTGACGATGTCGGACAGCCGATCCAGGTGCAGGTTGAGGAAGCGGAACTGCATCGCCTGATTGATCAGGGCGTTGGCGCGGTCGGTGAAGGTCTGGCGGAACGACAGGAAGGCGAACAGCATGCCGATGGAGAAGCCGTCGCCGGCGATGATGGTGCGGGCGCCCAGATAGATCACCAGCACGGTCTGCAATCCGGTGATCACCCCTTGGGTGAAGCCCAGCGAGATATTGTATTTGCCCACCGACACCGCCGCATTGGTGACGTTGGCGTAGAGATTGCGCCACGAACTCTCGCGTTCGCTTTCGCGGCCCATGATCTTGATCGTGGTGGCGGCGCGCACGGTCTCCATGATGTGCGACTGTTCGCGCGCCTGTTCGACGATCTGTTCCTCCATCCGCGCCTTCAGCGCCGGAAAGACAGCAAAGGCGATGGCGAGATTGAGGGCGACAGCGCCGATCACCACGGCCGCCAGGATCGGCGAATACAGGAACAGGATGACCACCGCGATCAGGGCCATCAGCCCGTCGATCAAGGCGGCGATGACGCCCCGGGTCAGCACGTCCTGAATGGCACCGGCCGAACCGATGCGCGACAGGATGTCGCCAACGTGGCGCTTCTCGAACCAGTCGGCGGGCAGCCGCATCAGATGGCGCACGATATTGCCGACCATCTGGAAGGTCAGCAGATGACCGAACACCTGCAACGCCCATCCGCGCAGGGCCTCGATCGATGCCTGGACGATCACCAGCGCCCCGAAGCCGATGGCCAGCACGGTCAGCAGGTCGCGGTCGGCGCGGAAGATGGCCTCGTCCACCACCAGCTGCATCTGGAACGGCAGGGCGAAGACCGCGACCTGCAGCGCCAGCGATAGCCCCAATATCTGGAAGAAGGCGCTCCAGAACCCGGTCATGCGCGACCACAGGCTGGTCAGTTTGATCGGCGCCTTGGCCGTGATCTGCTCGAAGGTGTCGGCCGGGGTCAGCTCCAGCACGACGCCGGTGAAATGGTTGGAGAACTCGTCCAGCGCATAGGTGCGTGCGCCCATGGCCGGGTCGTGAACCACCGCCTTGCCGCCCCTGACGCTCTTCAGCACCACGAAATGGTTCAGGTCCCAGTGCAGCACGGCGGGCAGCCGCACCTTGTCGAGCGCCGACATCTCGACCCGCAGGGCGCGCGCCGCCAGCCCCAGCGGCTCGGCCAGACCCATCAGACTGCGCAGCGTCGCACCGGACATGGACAATGAGAACCGCTGACGCAGCCCGTTCAGATCGACATCATGGCCGTGATAGCGCGCGACCATGGCCATACAGGCCAGGCCGCATTCGGCGGCTTCCGCCCCCTGGATGACGGGCAGCCGACGACGCCGGGCGAAATTGAGTTCGGGCGGCAGGTTCACTATCGCCGTCCCGCCGCATAGAGGGGGTCCAGCAGCCACTCCAGCAGCGACCGCCGGTCGATCACCACATCGGCGGACAACAGCATTCCGGGTTGCAGCGGCAGGGTCTCGCCATAGGCGGAGACGCTGTCGCGGGCCAGGGCCACGCGCATGCGGAACACCGGTTCCTGCACCTGGAGCCCCGGTATGGCGACCTCGGCCGGGGCCAGCACGGTGCGCGACACCGAGGTCACCGTGCCGGCGCCGGTGCCGAATTTCTGATGCGGAAAGGCCTGATACAGAAGCCGTACCTCCTGGCCCTCGCGCACGAACCCGGCGGCGCGCGACGGAGCGTAGAGTTCGGCTTCCAGGACGGAGCCTTGCGGCGTCACCACCGCCAGCGAGGCACCCGGCACCACGGTCTGGCCGCGCTGTACCGGCAGGGCCACGATCCGCCCGGCGACGGTGGCGGTGACCACATAGGTGGACTGCGCCTCGGTCTGGGTGCGTTGCTGGTCCAGACCGGCACCGGCGGCGCGCGCCTCGGCCCCGGCGGCCTGCAGGTCGATGGGGATGGCCGACAGCCGCGCCGTCACCTCGCCCATCTCACGCTCGAACGAGAGGGCCGAAGAGCCTAACTCCGACAGCGCCTGTTCGGCCCCGAGCGCGGCCGAGCGGCGGGCATCGAGGTCCCGCCGGGGCATGAACCCCTGGGCGGCGATGGTCTCTGCCCGCTCGACCTCGGCCTGGGCGAGTTGAACCCGTTCCTGCTGGAAGACGATGCGACGGCGGGTCTCGGCCAGCTCGCGCCCGAGGGCGGCGCGACGGGCGGTCAGCTGCCGCTGCTCGGCGGCCAGGGTGGAGCGGGCGGCGGCGGCGCGCGAGCCCGCAGCGGCGGTCTGGGCAGCCAGGCTTTCCATCAGGGCGACCGATGCGTCACCGCTGGTCAGGGCCGAAGACAGCCTCAGCGTGGCGACCGGCTGACCGACCACGACGGCGTCGCCTTCCCTGACATGGATGGTCTCGACCACCCCGCCCTGCCGGGCCGACAACCGGATCATTCCGGCGTCCGGCGTCAGCCACCCGACCACGGTCTCCTTGCGCGCATAGGAGGCAGTGGCGACGAACAGCACGGCCCCGACCACCACCGCGACGGCCAGGGCGGCGATGAGGCGGAACGACACCGGCGTGGCCAGAACCACCTCGCCGTTGAGGCGGCGGGTGGCGTGGGTAACGGCCTCCTTGCGAAACAGGTCAGACAAGATGACACACTCTTAGCGGGAAAAACGACGCTCTCCAGCTTGACTCATCCCGGAGGGTGGACGCAACCTTTACCTGCGATCCGGATCGCGCACATCAACGTTAGCGAATGGAGGAAGCCATGACGGCTTTGGCTATGGACGTGCGTGAATTGACTTCTGTTGAGGTTGATGAGGTCACGGGCGGACCTGGTCCGGTAGGCGCAGTGGTAGGAGCGGTTGTCGGGGGAGTTTCTGGCGCGGGTTCAGCAGCCGCCCAAGGCGGATCGGTCGGCTCCATCATCGGCGGTGCCATTGGTGGTGCCGTTGTGGGGGGCGCGGTCGGGTTTTTCACGCCGGGCAATACGGCCAGGCTCGCAGTGAACTTGATCAGGTCTGGCCAGGCAGGTCTTATTGCCGGCGCAGTCGCCGGGGCCGTCGCTCGTGCGGTGGATGACTGATACTGGCGGCGGAGCCAAGAGCTCCGCCAATTTCCAAGTGAGTACCATGAAACAATCACACAGCGTTGTTATACCCGGTCTCGCAGCAGGTGTCGTAGGTGTTGCCTGGGGTTTTTCACCGTCCGTTCTTCCTGATTTCCCTTACGCGTTTGGCATTGTGTTCACGGTCGTTACTTTATTGGTTATTCTTTGGTTCTTTATAGACGGACCGGGGCGGGGCGCTCGCTGACTTCTTGAGATGTTGTTGAAATCAGCAGGTAGACGGGGACGCGCACCCTTCCTCACCCCATCCTGCTGCAATGCCAGCTCGGCCCTGCGCCGTGCCTCCAGGTCCCGACGGGTCAGGAAACCCCGGGCGGCGATGGTCCCGGCGCGGACGATTATGGACCGTCGAGGTGATCCCGCCCTGGCGCGCGGCCAGCTTGATCATGCCCGCCTCGGGCGCCCGCCAGCCCGACACGGTCTCCTTGCGCGCGCAGGAGGCGGTGGCGACGAACAGTACCGCCCCGACCACCACCGCCGTAGCAAGGGCGGCGATGAGGCGGAACGATAGGGGCGTTGCCAGCATGACCTCGCCGTTGAGGCGGCGGGTGGCGTGGGTGACGGCCTCCTTGCGAAACAGGTCAGACACGGATGGGTTTTGCCTGCGTACAATGAAAGCGGGTTTTTGCGTTGACAGAGAAGGGATGGGCTTGCAATCCTGTGGTTGCGATCCGGATCGCGCACATCAACTTCTAACTGAAGGAGGGGGCCATGACGGCTCTGGTCTTGGACGTGCGCGAACTGAGTTTCGATGAGATGGATGGAGTCTCGGGAGGCGATATTCCCGTAATCATTCCCAATCCCACTCCCGTGCCTGGGTCACAAGAATGGTGGGACCAGTTCATTTGTGGCGGTCCAAATGGTCCTCTGTGAGGCAATTCTCACCGAATAGCCCCCGATCTACTGCAATCCCGGTTTTCGTATCCGGATTGCACACACATCAACTTTAACTGAAGGAGGAAGCCATGACGGCTTTAGCTTTGGACGTGCGTGAACTGAGCTTCGAAGAAATGGACATGGTCAGCGGCGGCCATGCTGACGCGGAATCATTCTGGCAATCCGTGGCGGCTGGCCTGTATGTAGCGGCGCTCATCGCCAACCCGGTCGTTACGCTCGGCGTCACCGCTGTCGTGGTGGTTGTGGTCGGCGCTACGCCTGCAAACTAAAGCGTCAGCACCCTGGCGACAGGACTCCGGGCGCGCCATCGCGCCCGGAGTTTTGGCCGCTGCAGGCTGTCGCTTTTTCAAGGGGCCGCCCCGGACCGGCCGCTTCGTTCAGCGGTTCCGACGGCGGCCCACCATGCGGGCGAAAAAGATGGCCCAGTATGCAACGGTCACAGTCCAGGCGCCGGTAACCAGCGGTTGGTAGCTGCTGTCGCCATCCGCGAAAATCAGCCAACAGGCCGTGGCGCCCAGAACCACGATCGTGCCCGTCAGCATGCCGCCGAGGCTCGGTGTCGTCCAACGGTTACGGCGTACTGTTTCGGTCATCGTTCAAACCTGACGCTCGCGTGAGAGTGAGAGGATCAACATATGCTTCGGACCTGAGGGCAGTCAACATGCTATCCGGATGGGTCAAATCCAATAAGTTCGAGCGTGCAGGCCCCTCTCGCCAAGTTATTCTGCAGACTGTTGTTTTCCAAACCCGCAAGAGCGCGACGACAGTTCTGTAAAAAATCTGCGCCGTTGGGCGCTATATCCGCAACCCGGACTGAAGCTTGATGAAGAAAACAACAGTAGCGATTGCCCTGCTTGTGGTGCTGCTTGCGTTCGTTGCCGTTCTGCTTCATCCGCGGCTGCTGTTTTTTCCGTATCAGCGGACCATCGGTGCCACGACGGTCTTTTCAGAAAGCCCGATCCCCGACCAGATCGAGGGCGTCGTCGGCCGCGCGGACACGCTCGTCCGGACCAGCCCACTGTTCACGCCCGATGTCCTGAAGCGTCCGGTCTATCTCACGAACGGCGGTCTGCGCTGGCGGCTGCTGACCCTGGGCTCAACGGCGCTGGCCATTTCGCGGCCCCCGACCGAGGTCATGGTGGTCAATCGGTCGAGCGTCCTCACAGACCAGATCTGGAACAGCGTGGATTCCCTTCCGGCCCGGGACCTGTCCGGCGTCATCGCCCATGAACGGACCCACACGCTGATCCGCCGGCGGTTCGGGCTTGTGGGTTCCCGGCTCTATCCGACCTGGGTTGTGGAAGGTTACTGCGATCATGTGTCCGGATCGAGCACCTTGTCCGATAAGACGGCGACGCACCTGATCGCCCAAGGGCGGCGGACGCCGGCGCTGTTCTATTACGAGAGCCGCAAGCGGGTGGAGCGGGAACTGGAGGCGAACGGCGGTTCGGTGGATGAGCTGTTCCGCTCAAGCCGGAATCGCGGCGGGTGACGAATGCCGCAAGCGGGGACACGCATCACTTTCCAGCGTAAGCCGCCCCCTGCTGATCATCGCCGAGGACATCGAGGGCGAGGCCCTGGCCACGCTCGTCGTCAACAAGCTGCGCGGCGGAACCGAACCCACATAGCGAGATGGAAGGGTGACTCGACGCCAGCTATCGGGTCATCACCTTGGGCTTGAAAGCGATGTCCATTGGTGATGGCCCTTGGCTTTCAGAATGGAGGAAACGACAGTGGAATCTGTGTTCCGAGGAAGCATCAAGGTCGATCTGGTCATAGGCGCAGTAATCGGCGCGGCCTTTGATGTCGGTAAATTTCTGATGCAAGGGGAGCAAAGGCCCACGATTGAGTTGGCCTTTCTGGTTTTCCTGGCAGCACTGGCCGGCGCGGCGGGGTTCGCCGTGGCTGGTATTCTGGTCAGGCTGGTTTCGGGCCGGCGACGATAGTTTTGCGGCGCAGGAAAAACCCGTCTTCGGATGATTGACCGGGGATGTGATCTGGTTGTCGCCCGCCGCAGGATCCGGGGTCCCGGCCTGGAGTCATGTAAATCGCAGGGAACGGACCCAGGTGTCGATACGGTTTGCGGTCATTGTTTCACTGGCGGTGACGGTTTCGGTTTCCGGCATCTATCTGATCGCCAGCCTGTTCCATCCGCCCCTGCTGCTGTTCCCCCATGTGCGGAAGGTCGGTGCCACGCCGGTCTTTTCAGAAAGCCCGATCCCCGACGAGATCGAGGGCGTCGTCGGCCGCGCGGACACGCTCGTCCGGACCAGCCCGCTGTTCACGCCCGATGTCCTGGAGCGTCCGGTCTATCTCACGAACGGGGGCTTCCGCTGGCGGCTGCTGACCCTGGGCTCAACGGCGCTGGCCCTTTCGCGGCCGGTGGTCGAGACCATTGTGGTCAATCGATCGAACGTCGTCACGGACCAGGTCTGGTACAGCGGGGATCCCGTCCCGGCGCGGGATCTGTCCGGCGTCATCGCCCACGAGCGGACCCATGCCCTGATCCGCAAACGCTTCGGCGCTTTCAGCCACCACCACTACCCCACCTGGGTTGTGGAAGGTTACGCCGACCATGTCTCAGGCTGGCGCAGCATGTCCGATGAGACGGCGTCGCAGCTGATGGCTGAAGGCCGGCGGACCCCGGGGCTGTTTTTCCACGAGCGGGGCAAGCGCGTAGAGCGGGCGCTCGAAGCAGGGGGCGGTTCGGTGGATGAGCTGTTTCGCGGGAGCCTGGGCGGCAGCGCGCAGCCGCAGCCGCCGCAGCCGCCGCAGCCGCAGCAGTAACAAGCTCCGCGGCGGCCTGCGCGTCGCCGCCATCAAGGATGCGGGCTTCGGCGACCGCCGCAAGTCGATGCTGGAAGACATCGCCGTCCTGACCGGCGGCCAGGTCATCTCGGAAGACCTCGGCATCATGCTCGGGAACGTCACCCTCGACCGGATCCAGGCCGGCGTCATCGATCCCGCCGGGATCGTGCGCACGGCCCTGCAGGACGCCGCCTCGGTGGCCGGCAGCCTGATCACGACCGAAGCGGCCGTGGCCGACGCGCCCGGGAAGGGCTCTGCCGGCGGTGCCGGTGGCGGCATGGGCGGCATGGACTTCTGATCCACGCCCAGCTCACGCTGAACGAACAAGGAGGGCGGGTCCGGAGACGGGCCCGCTCTTTTTCCTGCTGGCCTCCCCCGAGCCTGCGCGCGGCGAGGCGATGGTGCGCCCCCGGATGCGGATGATCGGCCGGGCGCACCCGGAGAGCCGCGCTGCGGCCTGTGGTCGCGATGCGTCTGGTCGCAGGGGGCTCGGCGGGAGGACGGGTTAGGGGTGGGGACGACTATCGCTGGCCCCGGCCGGCCTCGGGGCGCTTGCTGCGCCCCCCTACGGAGCCCGCGCCCATGAAGATCAAGGATCGTCCCGAGTTCCGCAGCAAGGCCATGGTGCTGACCTTCGCTCCCGGCGACCGGGTCGCCGAGGCTGTGGCGGTGATGAGTGAGCGCAACTACGGCTCTGTCGTCATCGTCGACGCCGAGCGCAGGCCCATCGGCATCGTCACCGAGCGCGACCTGATGCGACGGCTGCTGCACAAGCGGCTGGACTTCGACACCACGACGCTGGAGCAGATCATGACCCGCGACCTCAAGGTGGCGCGCGCTGAAGACGATCTGCTCGACTGGCTGCGGTTGATGTCCAACGAGCGGTTCCGCCACCTGCCTGTCGTGGACGACCAGGGTGTGCTGGTCAGCATGATGAGCCAGGGCGATTTTGTGAGCTACACCTGGCCCGAACTGCTCGGCCGGTTGCGCGAGCAGGCCCGCGCCACCTTTGACGTCAGCCCCTCGCTGGTCATGATGATCAGCGGGGCCGCCCTGTTTGCGGTGGCGACCGTCATCCTGTTCCTGCAGGCCCGGCCGGGCAACTGAGGGCGGCAAGACCGCGTCGGTCCCCATGGCAGCGGACGGTCGGGCCCGGGGGCGACGGCCTCGTCGCTGCGGCGGGTCTGGACCTCGGTGTCCGGGACCGGCCCGTCACCGACCGGATGTCGGTGACGGGCGGGCGCGAAAGGGTTGGCTTCAGTCGTCCTCGAGCGGCGGCAGGCCGGCTTCCTTGCGGGCGGCGGCGGCGGCTTTCTTTTCGGCCTTGGCGGCGGCCTTTTCGGCGGCCTTCTTGGCGTCGGCGCGGTCGCGTTCCTGACGCTCGAAACTGTAGTTGGGCTTACGGGCCATCGGCGGCTCTTTCTCTTCTTTTGGCGCTATCGCGCTTCGCGCTACTTGAGCGCAGGGGGCGCTGCACCCGCGCCGTCCGCCACAAGGTGGGGCAAGCGGGGGGCGGGGGCAACCATTGACGCTCAATCGACGGCGATGATCTCCACCGTCTGGCCGGCGACGACGGCTTCGTCACCGACCTGCCTGTTCATCAGGGCGACGGCCAGGGGCGAGACGTGGCTGACGGAACCGGCCGCGGGGTCGGCCTCATCCTCACCGGTGATGCGCCAGGTCTGGCGGCGGCCGTCCTCGCGCAGGAGGGTGACCGAGCCGCCGAAACGGACACGGCCGTCGGGCTCCGTCTCGACAAGCTGGGCGGTGGCGCGACGGGCCGCCCAGTAGCGCAGGTCGCGGGTGGCGCGGGCCATGGCGGTGCGGTCGGCCTCGATCGAGCCGTGGGCCTGGGCGGCGCTGTAGGCGGCACGGGCCGAGGCCAGGGCGGCCTCGATCGCGGCCAGGCCCGGGGGCGTGACCAGATTGGGGTGCGGGGAGATCGGACGGTCGGGAAGATCGGCGGCCGTGGCCTCCAGATCCTCCTCGCGGGTGAAGGCGACGCTCATGGGGGATGAGCGTATGCGCGATGTGGCTGTTCCCGTCTCACTTTTCTGCCGGGATGCATGGAGAGACGGGGCGGCCGGAAGGGGGTAGTGGGTCGGCCATGAGTGACTCACCGAAGACTGTCCACATCATCGGGGCCGGGCCCGCAGGCCTGATGGCGGCCGAGCGGCTGGCGCAGGCGGGGCTGACGGTGGTGGTGCACGACGCCATGCCGTCGGTCGGGCGCAAATTCCTGATGGCGGGGCGGGGCGGGCTGAACCTGACCCACGCCGAGCCGATGGAGGGGTTCGTCGGACGCTATGGCGCAGCGGGCGCGGCGGTCGCGGCCTGGCTGGAGCGGTTCTCGCCGACGCGTCTGATCGGCTGGGCCGAGGGGCTGGGGCAGGCGACGTTCACGGGCTCGTCGGGCCGGGTGTTCCCGCGGGCGATGAAGGCCTCGCCGCTGTTGCGGGCGTGGCTGGCGCGGCTGGCCGGTCTGGGCGTCGAGGTGCGGACGCGGTCGAAATGGACCGGACGTCGGGACGGCGGCTGGGTGTTCGAGACGCCGGACGGCGAGCGGGTCGAGCGGCCGGACGCGGTGGTGCTGGCCATGGGCGGGGCCAGCTGGCCGCGGCTGGGCTCGGACGGAGCCTGGGCGGAGAGGCTGGAGGGTGTGGCGGTCGCGCCGTTCCGGCCGTCGAACGTCGGCTTCGACGTGGCCTGGTCAGACGTGTTCGCCGGGCGGTTCGCAGGCCAGCCCCTGAAGCCGGTCGCCATGACCCAGGACATTCCTGAGCGCTATCGCCCGTCGGGCGACTTGAGCGCGCAGACGGTGCGGGGCGAGGCCATGCTGACGCGCTACGGCATCGAGGGCGGGGCGGTCTATGCCCTGTCGGCGGGGCTGAGGGACGCGATCGAACGGGACGGCACGGCGATCCTGACCGTGGACCTGCGGCCGGACCTGTCGGTCGAGGCGCTGGCGGGTCGGCTGGCGAAGCCGCGGGGTAAGGACAGCGTCACCAACTGGCTGCGCAAGGCGGGGGGGCTGTCGGCGCCGGCGGTCGGGCTGCTGCGCGAAATCCCCGGCGAGCTGCCGGCGGGGGCGGACAAGCTGGCCAAACGGATCAAGGCGGTGCGGCTGACCCTGACCGGGGTGCAGGGACTGGCGCGGGCGATCTCGTCGGCGGGCGGGGTGAAACTGGACCAGCTGGACGAGGGGCTGATGCTGACGGCGATGCCGGGCGTGTTCGCGGCCGGGGAGATGCTGGACTGGGAGGCCCCGACGGGCGGCTATCTGCTGCAGGCGTCGATGGCCTCGGGGGCTGTGGCGGCGGACGGGGTGGTGCGGTGGCTCGCGACTGCTTCGCCCATCGAATGATTGCACACCTCTCCTCCGATCATCCCGGCGAAAGCCGGGACCCAGTCCTTTCGTGAGTCTGTGCGTTGGACGACCGTCGGGGCTGGTCCTGCACGGCCGGCTCGTCCAAAGAACTGGGTCCCGGCTTTCGCCGGGATGAACGGATTAAGAGTGGAGTCCTGACCATGCGCCGCCTTCGATTGATCCTCCTGGCCTCGAGCATCGCGTTGACAGCAGCGGGCTCCGCGGCAGCCCAGACGACGCAAGAACGCGCCGAAGGCGCGCGGCTGAACGAGATCGTGCGGGTCCTCGCCTCGGACGAGTTCGAGGGCCGCGGCGTGGCGACGCCGGGCGAGCAGAAGACGGTCGACTATGTCGTCGGTCAGTTCCAGGCCCTGGGGCTGGAGCCGGGCGGGCCGGACGGGTCGTGGGTGCAGGCGGCGCAGCTGGGCCGGACGCGGCAGGACGGGCCGGCGACGATCACGGTCCGCGCCGGCGGCCAGACGCGGACGCTGGAGCGGGGCCCGCAGGTGCTGCTGTCCAGCGACCGGCCGGTGAACCACATCACCCTGACCGACGCGCCGATCGTCTTCGCCGGCTATGGCGTCGACGCGCCCGAGCGGCAGTGGGACGACTTCAAGGGCGTGGACCTGAAGGGCAAGATCCTGCTGGTCATCGTCAACGATCCCGATTTCGGCGCGCCCGAGGGGCATCCGGTGGCGGGGCGGTTCGACGGCAATGCCATGACCTTCTACGGCCGCTGGACCTACAAATTCCAGGAGGCGGCGCGCCAGGGGGCGGCGGCGGTGCTGGTGATCCATGACACGGCGGGGGCCGGCTATGGCTGGGGCACGCTGGAGAGTTCGTCGACCGCGCCGAAATTCGACATTGTGCGCGCCGATCCCGAGGCCGAGCGGGTCGCGGCCCAGGGCTGGATCCAGGGGGCCGAGGTCGAGGCCCTGTTCCGCGATGCGGGGCTGGACTATGCGGCCCTGCGCGAGGCGGCGCGGACGCCGGAATTCACGCCGGTGACGCTGGACGGGGTGACGATGTCGATCGATTTCGGCCAGATCGCCGACCGGATCGAGAGCCGCAACATCCTGGCCCGCATCCCCGGCACCCTGCATCCCGAAGAGACGGTGATGTACGGAGCCCACTGGGACGCCTTCGGCCGGGCGACGCCCAAGGACGGCGACGACATCTATAACGGGGCCGTCGACAATGCGACCGGCGTGGCCGGGCTGATCGAACTGGCGCGGCTGTTCAGGGCGGGGACGCCGCCCGAGCGGTCGGTGCTGTTCGCGGCCTGGACCGCCGAGGAGGCGGGCCTGCTGGGCTCGGAATACTATGCCGCCAACCCGGTCTGGCCGCTGGAGACGACGGTGGTCAACATCAACATGGACTCCCTGCTGCCGGGGACCGAGGTCTCGCCGCAGATCGTGGTCATGGGCGCGGGCAAGAGCCAGACCGACCGCTGGCTGGAGCGGCGCGCGACCGAACAGGGCCGCACCCTGATCCCCGACCCGGCCCCCCAGGCCGGCGGCTTCTATCGCTCGGACCATTTCCCCCTGGCCAGGAAGGGCGTGCCGGCCCTGTTCGGCGCGGCCGGCTTTACCGGCCACAACGCCGCCAGCCGCGACTATGTCGCCCATCGCTATCACCAGCCGTCGGATGAATGGACGCCGGACTGGGTGATGGACGCCGCAGCGGTGGATGTGGATCTGCTCTACGCCGTGGGCCGCGATCTGGCCGACAGCGGCGACTGGCCGGAGTGGAACGCGGGCGCGGAGTTCGAGGCGGCAAGGCAGGCGTCGGCGGGGCGGCGGCAGTAGGGGGGGGGCGTCAGAGGGTCCGCTTTTTGACCCGAGGCGACCGTCGGCTCCCGACCCCTTGCGGACGTTCGGCTAAGGGTTGCGCCCCTTTCCGACGCGTCCCTCGTAATACCAGCGCAGCACAACGATTACCGCAAGACATCCTATTTGGATGAGTGTCCGTTCTCGCGCCAGCCACGGACCAACAAGTGGAAGTTCGTCTAACAAACCCAAATACCCTACTGACAACAAGACAAGGATCAGCAACCACATACACAGCTCAGTATTGCGCACCCAACGGGGAGGGCGAGCAGCGAGATCGTCGCCTGTCAGCGGTGCTCCGAAGAGCCAGTCCATAAAGGCGTTGCGTTTGGCTGGGGCTTCCATGAGCCATCCTCCCTTGCACCTCTCAGGTGGTCAATGGAGTCCAACGTCCGCTTTCACCCCTCAGGCGACAGTCGGCTTCCGACCCTTAGCGGACTCTCAGTCTTCAGTGATCGAACACGCCCCCAACCCATACGAGCCAGATCGCATACCAGAGGGCTAAGACCACCATGCCGGGCCAAAACGCGTCGGCGAAATACATTGCGCCGCCGCCGATTAGGAGGGCCGGAAGCCTTCCCCACATCATCAAGCGATTGCGACGAGTCGTCTCTTCGTCCCGGAAGGGGCTGGCTTTCGCACTCTGCTTCTTCTGCGACATCGCACACCATAACTCGTGCCTGCGTCCGCTTTCCACCCTCAGGCGATAGTCCGCTCGCGACCCATTGCGGACATTCCCCGGCGGCGGTTAGGGTCGCCGTCATGGAGACCCCGACCTCTGGCTACGTCTATATCGCCACCAGCAAGGGCGTAACCAAATCCTATGTGGGAGTCGCGACTTCGCTCCTCGATATGGAATGGATCGCCAACTTCGGGGTGGACGATCTGGTCTGGTTCGAGGGCCATTCAGATGTCGCGCTCGCCCAGACACGCGCCGATGAACTGTGGGATATGTCGGAAGATCAGCGGCGAAGTATCTTCCTGAAAGACAATCCCACGCAAGCCGATCTGACCCCGCGCATCTGGGGCAGCGACAACGAAAAGGCGTGACTTCCGCTCCCTGCCTTCGTGAAACCGTCTGCTCGCGACCGAACTTCAGCCCGCGTTGGGTAGCTCAGCAATGAACTGGTCGGAGAAGGTCGCTCCGTGTGCGTGGGGCTCATACCAAATGTCGGTCCTGCCATCGAAGAACCGTGAAACCTCGTAGCGGTCGTCAAAGACTTCGATTTGGAGGTTCTTAGCTTCCTCGGCCTCCCACTCCACAAGGAAGGTAGGCCAATAACCCGGCAAGATGGACGGAGCAGGTCGATTGGACTTCTGAATGTGGGCCAGCAGATCGTCCAGATTACGAACGACCGAAGCCGCGTATTCGTCCGGACGAGCAGCTAACACCTCAGCAACAGCCCGCTTTACCCTTGCCCAGTCTTGGGTGCCCGTGCTCATGGCGACATCTTCGCGCGGCCACGCTTGGCACGCAATGTCCGCTTCCCCCCCATAGCCGACACTGAACGCGTCTGCTTGCGGCCCGTGACCCGGTCGACGGCGGAGGGTGGGGAAGGTAGGACCTACCCCATGACCTCCCTCCCCGACATCCACGGCGTCTGCCCGGCGCGTTTCGCCGCCGTGAAGGACGCCTTCGCGGCCAATTTCATCGAGGCCCCCGAGGGGCTGAATGAGCAGGCGGCGCGCTTCAGCGTCTGTGTCGAGGGCGAGGTCGTGATCGATCTGTGGGGCGGCTGGGCCGATGCGGCGCGGACGGTGCCCTATGGCGAGACGACGCTGACGCCGGTGTTCTCGACCGGCAAGGCGGTCATGGCCCTGTTGATCGCGACGGCGGTCGAGCGGGGTCTGCTGGCCTATGACGAGGCGGTCGCGACGGCCTGGCCGGCGTTCGGACAGGCGGGCAAGGACCGGATCACGGTGGCGCAGATGATGAGCCATCAGGCCGGGCTGCCCGGCTTTGCCGAGACGGTCGATCCGACGATCTGGTTTGACCGTCAGGCGGTTCTGGACCGGCTGGCGGCCCAGGCCCCGATGTGGCCGCCGGGGACGGCGTCGGGCTATCACCCGATCACCATCGGCTTTCTGGCCGGCGAACTGTTCCGGCTGGCCGACGGGCGCAGCATGGGCACGGCCCTGCGCGAGGATTTCGCCGCGCCGTTCGGTCTGGACCTGTGGATCGGCCTGCCCGAGGCCGAGCACGGCCGGGTGGCGTCGCTGCGCAAGCCCGCCTCGGCCCCCGATCTGGGGACGATCGACGCAATCAAGACGGCGGCCTTCCTCGACAGGGGCTCGGCTCCCGGCGGGCGCGGCTCGACCGAGTGGCGGACGATGGAGATGCCCTCGGCCAATCTGCACGGCACCGCCCGGGACCTGGCGCGCATCATGGGGGTGCTGGCCAACGGCGGAAACCTGGACGGCCAGACGGTGCTGTCTCCCGGGGTGCTGGCCGAGATGCTGCGCGAGCGGATTCACGGGCGCGACAAGGTCGTGCCGTTCGACGTCAGCTGGGCGGCGGGCCTGATGCGCAATGAAGGCCTGCACATCTTCGGGCCCAATCCCACCGCGGTCGGCCATTGCGGCTGGGGCGGCAGCTGCGCCTTCGCCGATCCTGACGCGCGGGTGTCGGGCGCCTATGTGATGACGCGCCAGTCGCCGTATCTGGTCGGCGACCCGCGGGCGCAACGGTTGATCGGGGCGTTTTACGGAGTGGTTTAGGCCGCGCGCTTCGGAGCCGTCAGGCCGCCGATGACACCCGCCAGAACCGCCAGCACCGCGCAGGTCAGGATTACCGTCCGGAAGGCGGCGTGGAAGGCAGCGGCGGCGGCGGTGTCCAGATCGGCGCCGGCCATGACCTGACCCAGAAGGGCGCGCGCGTCCGGGCTGCCGGCTTGGGCCACGAAGACCGCCGACAGCAGAACCCCCAGCAGGGCCACGGCCAGCAGGCCGGCGACGCGGGCAACGGCATTGTTGACGCCCGAGGCGATGCCGGTGTGGCCGGGCTCGACTGCGCCCATAACGGCGGCGGTCAGGGGCCCGACGGCGAGGGTCATGCCGATGGCCATCACCGTCATTCCGGCCAGCGGCCCGTCGACATAGCCGGCACCCGGCCCGGGCAGGGCCAGCAGGGCGAGGCCGAGGCCGGCGAGGACGGGGCCGAGGCTCAGCGACAGGCGCGCCCCGAACCGGTCGGCGAGCGTGCCGGCGAAGCCCGAGAACAGGCCCATGACCACGGCGAACGGCAGCATGGCGGCACCGGCCATGGTGGCGCTGAAACCCTGCACCCGGATCAGGTCATAGGGCAGGAAGAACATGGCCCCGCTGAGCGCGAAATAGAGCAGCAGGGTCAACAGGTTGATTCCGCTGAACACGGACGACCGGAACAGGCCCAGGGGCATCATCGCATGCTTTTCACGCGCTTCGGCCCACAGGAAACCGCCCAGCAGGGAAACGCCGCCGATCAGGCCGGCGATGATCCACGGGTCGGCCCAGCCGAGGTCGGGCGCGGCGGTCAGGCTCCAGGTCAGGGCGGCCAGGCCGGTCATGGCGAGCAAGGCACCGGGCCAGTCCAGACCGCGGGCGTCCTCGTCACGGCTTTCGGGCACGACCTTCAGGGTGATGAGCACGGTCAGGACGGCCAGCGGTATGTTGATCCAGAAGATGAAACGCCAGTCGGCCTGATCGGCCAGCCAGCCGCCGACCAGCGGCCCGACCATGCCGAACAGGGCCCCCGCCCCGGCCCAGGTCCCGAAGGCCTTGCCGCGCTCGTCGGGTCCGAAGCTCGCGCCGATGACGGCCAGGGCTCCGGGGGTCAGCAGGGCAGCGCCGACGCCCTGCACCGCGCGACCGGCGATCAACAGCTCGACCGTCGGGGCCAGACCGCAGGCCATGGAGGCGACGGCGAAGACGCCGACGCCGATCAGGAAGACCCGTCGTCGCCCGAACCGGTCACCGGCGGCCCCGCCGATCAGGACCAGGGCTCCGAGGGTCAGCAGATAGGCGTTGGACACCCACTGGACCGCCGCGGGTCCGGCTCCGAGGTCTGCCTGGATCGCGGGCAGGGCCACGCCGAGGGCCGAGCCGTCGATGAAGGTCAGGCTGGAACCGAGGACGGTGGCGGCGAGGATCCAGCGCTTGCGGGCGGTCGAGAGAGCAGCGGCCACCTGATCGTCTCCCGTTCGGCCCGATTTAGACCGGCTCTGCGCACCGCTTCAAGGCCTCGCGGGCGGCGCGGTGGCGCAGGAAGGCGGCGGCGGCGAAGACGGCCGCTCCGCCCCAGATGAAGACGAAGCTGAGGATGCGCAGGGGCGTCAGGGCTTCGCCGGCCCAGACGCCGATGGCGAACTGGATGGTGGGTGCGAGGAACTGGATGAAGCCGATGGTCGACAGCGGCAGGCGGCGGGCGGACCAGGCGAACAGGGCCAGCGGCAGGACGGTGGCCGGCCCGTTCAGCAGGGCCCAGGCGGTGTTGACCGGGTTGTCGAAGGCCACGCCCGCCCCGGTGTGCTGCAGCCACAGCACCCAGGCCAGGCCGAACGGCACCAGCAGCAGACATTCGACCAGCAGCCCGGCCTGGGCGTCGACGGGGACGCGTTTGCGGATCACGCCGTAGCTGGCGAAGCTGAAGGCCAGCACCAGCGAAATCCACGGCGGCCGGCCCAGGGCCAGGGCCTGGAAGATCACGCCGACGGCGGCCAGGCCGATGGCGACCCAGCCCCATCTGTCGATCTTCTCGCGGAACAGCCACAGCCCCACGACCATGTTGAGCAGGGGGTTGATATAGTAGCCGAGGCTGGCTTCCAGCGTCGAATGATGGGTGGTGGCCCAGACGTACAGGCCCCAGTTGACCGCGATCAGCAGGGTCGAGAGACACAGCCAGCCGAGGGTCTTCGGCGTGGTCAGGACGGCGCGGACCTGACCGCCCTGACCGGCGAGGATCACCAGCAGGCCGGCGACCGCCACGGCCCACAGGGCGCGGTGGGCGAGGATCTCGAACGAGTCGAAGCCGACCGCCGCCTGACCCATGAACAGCAGGGGCATGAAGCCCCAGATGACATAGCAGCCGAAAGCGGAGACGAGGGCGGCGCGGGGGGCGGCTGTCGGTGAGATCGCGTCTGCCATGCGGCGTCCTCGCTCCCCTCACCGCTCACCCCGGCGAATGCCGGGGCCCAGATTCGGGCACCGACGCTGGCCGGGGAAAGCTTTGACGAACACATCGGGGAGGACTGCATTCGTGATCTGGGTCCCGGCATTCGCCGGGATGAGCGGAAGTAAGATCAGACGGTAATCGAGCGATATCCCGAGGCCGGCTTGATCATGCCCGTCTCGTCCAGCAGCTGGGCGATCTGGACGGCGTTCAGGGCGGCGCCCTTGCGCAGGTTGTCGGACACGATCCAGAGGTTCAGGCCGTTCTCGACGGTCGGGTCCCTGCGGATCCGGCTGACATAGACGGCATGCTCGCCGGCGGCGTCGACGGGGGTGATGTAGCCGTCGTGCTCCTGCTTATCGATGACCATGACGCCGGGGGCGTCGCGCAGGATGGCGCGGGCCTCGTCGGGGCTGATGGGGCGGTCGAACTCGAGGTTCACGGATTCCGAATGGCCGACGAAGACGGGCACGCGCACGCAGGTGACGGTCAGCTTGATGTCGGGATCCATGATCTTGTGGACCTCGTTCCACATCTTGGCTTCCTCGTCGGTGTAGCCGTCGTCCTGGAAGGACCCGATATAGGGGATGACGTTGAAGGCGATCTGTTTGGGGAAGAGTTTCGGCCGGGCGTCGCCGAGGCCGTAGATGGCCTTGGTCTGGTTCCACAGCTCGTCCATGCCCGCCTTGCCGGCCCCCGAGACCGATTGATAGGTCGAGACCACGGCGCGTTTGATCTTCGCGGCGTCATGCAGGGGCTTGAGCGCCACGACCAGCTGGGCGGTCGAGCAGTTGGGGTTGGCGATGATGTTCTTGCGGGTCGCCAGCTTGATGGCGTCGGGGTTCACCTCGGGCACGATCAGCGGCACGTCCGGGTCCATGCGGAAGGCCGAGGAGTTGTCGATGACGATGGGGCCGGCCGCGCCGATCTTCTCCGACCACAGGCGCGAGGCGTCGCCGCCGGCGCTCATCAGCACCAGATCCACGGTCGAGAAATCGAACAGTTCGATGTCCTCGCATTTGATCGTCCTGTCGCCCCAGGACACCTCGACGCCCTTGGACTTGCGTGAGGCGACGGCGTGCATGGTCTCGACGGGGAAGTTCAGCTCCTCGAGGATGTTCAGCATTTCCCGACCGACGTTGCCGGTGGCGCCTATGACGGCGACGCGATAGCCCATGACATTGTTCCTTGCGCTAACGCTCGCCGCGCGGCGGCTCGCTTCTTGAGCGCGATTGGGGTTGGTCCTTCAAACGCCCCGCCGCTCGGCCCGGGAGCCTCGCCGCTGGAGCGCAGATTGTGTGTTGATCGCCCTATGTGGGCTTTCGCGGGCGCGAAGCAATCGCTTTTCAGCGAGAGCCTGCCCGGCTAAGCCCGGGAACGATGCCCTCACGCATACGCACCGCTTATGACCGTCGTTTGGCCGACGGCCGGCTGACGCCCGATCCGTCGCAGCTTCCGGTGGTCGAGGCCCTGTCGCGGCTGGAGAAGGACCTGCGGAAAAAGGCCCCGCTGGGCGGGCTGTTCGGCGGCGCGCCCGAGGTGCGCGGCGTCTATCTTTGGGGGCCGCCGGGGCGGGGCAAGTCCATACTGATGGACCTGTTCTTCGCCTGCGTGCCCGAGAAGCGGAAGACGCGGGCGCATTTCCACGCCTTCATGGCCCGGGTGCACGGCCTGATCCGCCAGTGGCGCGAGGGGGACGCGAAGGCGCGCAAGGCTGTGTTCGGCCAGTCTCGCGGCGACGATCCCATCCGGCCGATCGCCGAGCTGATCGCCTCCGAGGCGCGGCTGCTGTGTTTCGACGAGCTGCAGGTCACCGACATCGCCGACGCCCTGATCCTGGGCCGGCTGTTCGAGGCCCTGTTCGAGCAGGATGTGGTGCTGGCGGTGACCTCCAACCGGGCCCCGGACCAGCTGTATCTGAACGGGATCAACCGCGACCTGTTCGTGCCCTTCATCGCCCTGATCGAGCAGAAATGCGCGGTGGTCGGCGTCTCGGGATCGCGCGACTGGCGGCTGGACCGGCTGATGGGCGACCGGGTCTGGTTCACGCCCGCCGACGCGGCCAGCCGGGCGGCGTTCGAGACCCTGTGGTCCGATCTCAAGGGCGAGCAGGCGGAATGTCCGGCGCATCTGTCGGTCACGGGCCGCGATGTGGTCATCGAGCGCACCGACGGCGGACTGGCGCGGGCGACGTTCGCGCAGCTGTGCGCCACGGCGCTGGGGCCGCAGGACTATCTGGCCGTCGCCGCGCGGTTCCACACCCTGTTCATCGAGGATGTGCCGGTGCTGGGTCCCGCCAACCCGCAGGAGGCGCGGCGGTTCGTGACCCTGGTCGATGCCCTGTACGAGGCCGGGACGCGGCTGGTGGTCCTCGCCGACGCGGGACCGGAGGCGCTGTATGTGCGGGGCGTGGGCGCGTTCGAGTTCGAGCGGACGGTGTCGCGGCTGAACGAAATGTCGGGGGCCGAATGGCTGGCCCGCGACAGACCGGTGTAGGCTGGCCGCCATAATTTCGCTGGGCCGCTCAGGCCAGAGTTCGCGATCCCGGAGATCTTTCCCATGCGCCTGCCCGTCCTGTTCGCCGTTCTTCTCCTCGGGGCCGCCTCGCCCGTGCTGGCCCAGACGCCGGCCCCCGCGCCGGCCGCGTCGACTCCCGCCCTGCCCAAGGGGGTCGCCGTCGCCGAGGCCCGAACCTGGCTGATCGGCCTCGGCGGAGCGGTGGCCGAGCCGACCGCGAACGGCACGGCCCAGGTGCTGACGATCGCCGATGCGCCCCTGCCCTGGACCCTGACCTTCTACAACTGCCCCGGGGCCGGACTGTGCGACGACGTCCAGTACAGCGCCGTCTTCTCGGGTCCGATCACGCTCGAGCAGATCAACGCCTGGAACCGCGAGAACCGCTATCTGAAGGCCTTCTTCGTTCCGGGCGCGACGCCCGCCGAGGCCGGGGCGGTGGCCCAGTATGACGTGGTGCTGACGGCGACGGGCACCCAGCCCCTGCAGGAGCCCACCGGGATCTGGCTGCAGATGCTGCGCACCTTCGCCCAGGAGCTGGCGCAGGCGGCGGCACCGGCGGGGACCTGAGTCGCCCTCGCGAAGCGGGGCCGGGCCCTTACTGCGGCGGCGTGACCGGCGGACCGCCGGGCGGCGGGGCGAAGGCCAGGGGCGGCACATCGGCCCCGGGCGAGCCGGCCACGACCGCGCGATAGATCTGCTCCCCCACCGGACTGTAGGTGATCGCCTCCGTGGCCAGGGCCATGCCGAGCATGGCGGCGATGCCCCAGCCCCAGGCCGGGTGGATGCGGCCGTTGCGGCGCAGGTCGGCCAGGACACCGATCAGCGGGAAGATCAGGCCCGCGGCGAACGAGGCCTCCCAGGCCCAGGGCTGAAGCAGCGGCAGCGGCAGCAGCCGCCCGAAGCCGGGCCCGAGCAGCATCGCCATGCCGCAGAAATGCAGGCGTCGATGCCATTCGGTCGAGCGACGCAGCAGGATCGCCGCGACCGTCAGGCCGGCGAAGGTGAACAGCGACATGGGATCGAAGACGAGGAACTGCAGCGGGCGGAAGAAGAACGGCACCCGTCCCTGCCGCGCCAGCTCCACCGTCACCAGGCAGCCCAGCACCAGCATCGGCACGATCCACGCCGCCGCGATCCACCCCAGCGGCCGGTGCAACGCCACCCGGCCGGTGGCGATGAAGGTGTTCTGCAGCAGATAGATCACCACCCAGCCCATGAAGACGACGGCGTGGGCGTGCACCAGCAGCGGGGCCGAGAAACTCGACCGGCCCATGCCCAGCTGCAGTGAGAAGCCCGCCACGATCACCAGAACCATGGCGAGCGATGCGCCCATGAAGAAGCGCTCGTTGCCCACCTTCGGCGCAAAGGCGTTGTTTGAAACCGTCGTCATGGCCACCCCCCGATGTTGCAGGGAGCCTAGTCCGTCGAGGTCGAAATTCAAGGATCTCTGAAAGCGGGCCCGATTCGTCCGGGGATCGGTCACCGGCCTTGGTGCCATCACCGGACAGGCGACGGTTATCCGGCGCGTTTACGGTCGGCCGGGCCGCGGCAACCCGTGGCGACCGCGGTTGAGGGATTACAGCGGCGGGACTGGACAGCCGCCATGGAAAGGCTGTTCGGTAGGATTGCGTTTCGCAGGGAACAGACCTTTGCGGTCGTGCCCGGTGGAGTCCGTCTGAAACCTCTGAACTGTAGACCGCCCATGACCTCGTTCCGTGCCCATTTTTCCGTTCTGCCGATCCTGTGTATCGGCGGGGTCGTTGGCCTCGGTGCCTGCGCCTCCATGCCCGGACTGCCCACGCTTGAGCTCAGCCGGGCCCAGGCGAACCAGGGCGGGTCGACCTTCAGGGAGGGCGTCGGCACGGCCGTCACCACGCCTTTGGATGATCTGAATCTTCGCCGTCAGGCGGTGCCGGAGATCCTGATTTCCGCGCGCGCCGCACCCTATGCGACGGACGGTCTGCGCCGGTGCAGCGCCGTGATCGCTCAAATCGACGACCTGGACGAGGCGCTCGGGCCTGACGTCGACCAACCTGTCCCTGCGACCGGCACGGGCGATCAGGCGGCGAACGCGGCCCTCGACATGGTGCGCGACACCGCGACCGATTTCATTCCCCTGCGCAGCTGGGTCCGCAGGTTGTCGGGTGCCGCGGCCTATGATCGGGCGGTTCAGGCCGCGATCCGGGCCGGTCTGGTTCGACGCGGATTCCTCAAAGGCATCGCCCTGCAACGGCGGTGTGCCCGGCCCTAGACCCCCAAGCCAAAAAAGGCCCCGGATCGCTCCGGGGCCTTTTTCATACGGTGCAGTTCGCGCTCAAACAGTGAGCGACCGCGTCGCGAGCGACAGCGCCCTTAGGCGAGGCTGCCGTCGATGTCCTTGCAGGCCTGGATCAGGCCGTTCACCGACTCGACCGATTTGGCGAACATGGCCTTTTCCTCGTCGTTGGTGGTGAATTCGACGATCTTCTCGACGCCGCCGGCACCGATCATCGCCGGCACGCCGACGTAGAGATCCTTCAGCCCGTATTCGCCCGACAGCCAGACGGCGCAGGGCAGGACGCGCTTCTGGTCCAGCAGATAGGAGCGGGCCATGGCGATGGCGCTCTCGGCCGGGGCGTAGAAGGCCGAGCCGGTCTTGAGCAGGGCGACGATCTCGCCGCCGCCCTTGCGGGTCCGGTCGACGATGGCGTCGAGTTCAGCCTGGCTGAGGAAGCCGGCCTTGACCGCGTCGGGCAGGGGCAGGCCGCCGATGGTCGAGTGGCGCACCATGGGCACCATGTCGTCGCCATGACCGCCCAGGGTCCAGGCGTGGATGTCCTGCACCGAGACGCCGGTCTTTTCGGCCAGGAAATAGGCGAAGCGGGCCGAGTCGAGGACGCCGGCCATGCCGACGACCTTCTCCTTCGGGAGGCCCGAGAATTTCTGCAGGGCCCAGACCATGGCGTCGAGCGGGTTGGTGATGCAGATGACGAAGGCGTTCGGGGCGTGCTGCTTGATGCCCTCGCCGACGGCCTTCATGACCTTCAGATTGATGCCGATCAGGTCGTCGCGGCTCATGCCCGGCTTGCGCGGTACGCCGGCGGTGACGATGCAGACGTCGGCACCCGCGATGTCGGCATAGTCATTGGCACCCTTGAGCGTGACGTCGGAGCCCATGACAGCGGTGGCCTCGGCGATGTCCAGCGCCTTGCCCTGGGGCGTGCCCTCGGCGATGTCGAACAGGATGACGTCGCCCAGCGCTTCACGCGCGGCCACGTGGGCCAGGGTGCCGCCGATCATGCCGGCGCCGATAAGGGCGATCTTCGCGCGAGCCATAGAATCTTCTCCATTGGCCTACCGCGCTTTGCGCTATCTGAGGCCGTCTGTGCAGGGTTGGGGAGGGAACCGTGGCGGCGGTCTAGACCCGCGCGCTTTCGCCTGCAACCGTAACGCTGCGTTACCCGGAGCCCCGATGGCCAGCTCTTCCGAGATCGTCTCCGTCGAGGATACGCCGTCCGGCCTGATCACGGTCGTGGACGAGACGACGGTGCGCGCCGGGGTCGCGGCCTGGCGGACACGGATGCTGAAGCGGCCGGGCCTGTGGGACAAGGCCACGCGCGGGACCCAGGACAGGATCAACCGCATCATCCCCGAACGGGTCCACGCCGTCATCACGGCGGGTGTCGAGGCGATGACCCGGGGGATATTGTTCGGCTCGGATCTGGTCACACCGCGGCCGATGGCGGACGGGTCGCTGGCGGCGCGGGAGTTGCGGGCGCGGGCGATGATCCGGACCTATCGTACCACCGCCGGCGTCGAGGGCGGGGTCGCGGGGGCGGGCGGCTTCGTGCTGGCGGCGGCGGACTTCCCGGCCCTGATGGCGATCAAGGTGCGGATGCTGGGCGATGTCGTCGGCGCCTATGGCTGGGGCGGCGACACGGTTCGCGAGCGGTTGTTCCAGCTGCACATCTTCCACCTGGCCTTCGCCAGCGCCAGGCGGCGGCCCGAGGCCCTGGCCGAGCTGGAGCGCTGGATCGCGGGCGTCGACCAGCCGGAGGCGATCACCGACTACGACTGGCGGAAGTTCCAGATCGAGTACCGCGACCATATCGACCTGGCCAAGCTGGCCCAGCTGATCCCCGTCGTCGGCGCGCCGATCGGGGCGGTGGTCAACTGGCGGCTGGTCGACCGGCTGGGCGAGACGGCGATGATGGCCTGCCGGATGCGGTGGCTGGCGGAGGGTTGAGTTCCTGTTTTGTTCGTGATTGAGTGCGGTTCCAGTCAGGGAGGGCAGGACCATGATCGGCTATGTGACGCTGGGTACGAACGACCTCGAGCGGGCGGCGAAATTCTATGACGCCATCGCCGCCGAGATGGGGACGTCACGGATGATGGAGTGGCCGGGGGCGATCGCCTGGGGGACGCCGGGCGGCGGGGCCGGGATCGGGCTGACGAAGCCGTTCGACGGTCAGGCGGCCAGCGTCGGCAATGGCGTGATGGTGGCGCTGGAGGCGTCGTCGCGCGAGCAGATCCATCGGCTGCATGACATCGCCCTGGCCCATGGCGGGACCTGCGAGGGGCCGCCGGGACCGCGCGGAGATACTTTCTACGCCGCCTATTTCCGCGATCCGGACGGCAACAAGCTCAACGCCTTCCTGATGGAACAGGGTGCCGTGGCCTGATCTGTCATCCATAGATTTTCCTGTTCCTGATCGCAGGGTTTATCGATTTTCCCTCCGGACGAGAAAGGTCTAGGTTCGACCTCATCGCGCCCAGACGCAGGAGGACACCATGGACGGACACGCCGGCGGCCCCACCCCCCTCAATGATCCGAAGAAGGAGCCGGCCGCGTTGCGGTCGCTGCTCGGGCGGACCAACCGCGACTGGTGGCCCAATCAGCTGACCATGGACATCCTGCACCAGCAGGGAAGGTCCGGCGATCCGATGGGCGACGGCTTCGACTATGCCGAGGCGTTCAGGACGCTGGATTACGCGGCGGTGAAACGGGATCTGACCGCCCTGATGACCGACAGCCAGCCGTGGTGGCCGGCGGACTATGGCCACTATGGCCCCTTCTTCATCCGCATGGCCTGGCACTCGGCCGGCACCTACCGCACCGGCGACGGGCGTGGCGGGGCGGGCGCGGGGCAGCAGCGGTTCGCGCCGCTGAACAGCTGGCCGGACAACGGCAATCTCGACAAGGCGCGGCGCCTGTTGTGGCCGATCAAGCAGAAATACGGGGCCAGCCTGTCCTGGGCCGACCTGATGATCCTGGCCGGAAACGTCGCCATCGAGAGCATGGGCGGGCCGGTGTTCGGCTTCGGCGGCGGCCGCGCCGATGTGTGGGAGCCCGAGAAGGACGTCTACTGGGGCACCGAGGAACAGTGGGTCGGCTCCGAGGGCAATGAGACCCGCATCCAGCCCGACAAGCAGATGGCGCTGGAGAGCCCGCTGGCGGCGATCCAGATGGGTCTGATCTATGTGAATCCCGAAGGCCCGGGCGGCGTGGCAGATGCCCTGCAGTCCGCGCGCGACATCCGCGAGACCTTTGCCCGCATGGGCATGAACGATGAGGAGACGGCGGCCCTGACGGCCGGCGGTCACACCTTCGGCAAGGCGCACGGTGCCGGTGATGCCAAGCTGGTCGGGGTCAGCCCCGAGGGGGCGGACATCGCCCAGCAGGGTCTCGGCTGGATCTCGGGCCATGAGAGCGGCATCGGCGACCACACCATCACCTCGGGTATCGAGGGGGCCTGGACGCCCACGCCGATCACCTGGGACATGGACTATTTCAACATGCTGCTGGACCACGACTACGAGCTGGTCCGCAGCCCGGCGGGAGCCAAACAGTGGCAGCCGGTCGGCAATCCGCCCGAGACCCTGGCCCCGGCCGCCCATACGCCGGGCAAGAAGGTCCCGACGATGATGACCACGGCCGACATGGCGTTCAAATTCGACCCGGCCTATCGCCCGATCATGGAGAAATTCCGCGCCGATCCGGCCCATTTCGCCGACGCCTTCGCCCGCTCTTGGTTCAAGCTGTGCCACCGCGACATGGGGCCGAAGGTCCGCTACCTCGGGCCCGAGGTGCCGGCCGAGGACCTGATCTGGCAGGACCCGATCCCCGCGCAGAGCGGGCCGGTGATCGGTGCCGGCGACGTCGCGTCGCTGAAGGGCCACATCGCGGCCTCGGGTCTGTCGGTCACCGAACTGGTCACCACGGCCTGGGCGGCGGCGGCGACCTATCGCGGCTCGGACCATCGCGGGGGGGCCAACGGCGGACGTCTGCGGCTGGCCCCGCAGAAGGACTGGGAGGTCAATGAGCCGGCGAAGCTGGCGCGGGTGCTCAAGGTCTATGAGGACATCAAGGCCGCGTCCGGCCTTCCGGTCTCCATCGCCGACCTGATCGTGCTGGGCGGCTCGGTCGGGATCGAACAGGCGGCCCGGGCGGCGGGTCATGCCGTCGAGGTGCCGTTTACGCCCGGCCGGACCGACGCCTCGCAGGACCAGACCGACGTGGACGGCTTCGCGGTGCTGGAGCCCAGGGCCGACGGCTTCCGCAACTATCTGCAGGTGCGGTTCAACGTGCCGACCGAGGAACTGCTGGTCGACAGGGCCCAGCTGCTGGGTCTGACCGCGCCGGAGATGACGGTGCTGGTGGGTGGCCTGCGGGTGCTGGGCGCCAACCACGGCGGCTCGAAACACGGCGTCTTCACAGACCGTCCGGGCCAGCTGACCAACGACTTCTTCGTCAATCTGCTGGACATGAAGACCGGCTGGAAGAAGGTCGACGGCGAAGGCGACGAGACCTTCGTCGGCACCGACCGGACCACGGGCGCGAGCCTGTGGACCGCGACGCGCACCGATCTGGTCTTCGGCTCCAACTCGCAGCTGCGGGCGCTGGCCGAGGTCTATGCCTCGGCCGATGCGGGACAGAAGTTCGTCAGGGATTTCATCGCCGCCTGGATCAAGGTGATGAACGCCGACCGCTACGACCTGCCGCGTGCGGAACGGCATCAACCGGTGCATTGACTCCGTCACCGCCGCCGCCGCCGCGCTCGCGCGGCGGTGGCGACTGGCGGATAGATGCGATCGATTGGCTTTGATTTCGCCATAACGAGACCCTATCTCTCGACCATGCTCCCCACCCTGCGCCAGCTCCAGTATCTCAAGCTTCTCGCCGAACACGCCTCGTTCAGCCGGGCGGCGGAGGCGGCACATGTCAGCCAGCCGGCCCTGTCGGCGGGGGTGCAGGAGCTGGAGAAGATTCTCGGCGCGCCGGTGGTCGAGCGGACGCGGGGCAATGTTCAGCTGACGGCCGTCGGGGCCGAGGCGGTCAGACGGGCCGAGGACGTGCTGGTGCGGACCGAGGACCTGGTCGAGGCGGCCCGGAACGCGGGCAAGCCGCTGTCGGGCCGGTTCCGGCTGGGCGTGATCCCGACCGTCGCGCCCTTCCTGCTGCCGACCAAATTGCCGGGGATCAAGCTGGCCTGGCCGGCGCTGCGGCTGTTCATCCGCGAGGACCTGACCCCGCGGCTGATCGCGGGACTGAAGGCGGGCCAGCTGGACGCGGCGGTGATCGCCCTGCCCTACAGCGCCAGCGGCGTCGACCATGCGCGGATCGGCGACGACGAGATTCTGGCCGCGGCACCGGTGGGCCATCCCCTCGCCGGGACCGGACCCATCCCGGCGGGCTCGCTCAAGGCCGAGGACCTGATCCTGCTTGAGGACGGCCACTGCCTGCGCGACCAGGCGCTGGCGGCCTTCGACATCCTCCCGCCCAAGGGCGACGACGTCTTCGCGGCGACGTCGCTGCATACGCTGGTGCAGATGGTGTCGGCGGGCCTGGGGGTCAGTTTCCTGCCCGAGATGGCGGTGCGGGCCGGTCTGGCCGACATGCCCGGCGTCGTGGTGCGCCCCATCGCGGCCAAGGCCCCCCGCCGCGAGATCGTGGTCGCCTGGCGCACCGGCTCGAGCCGGGCGGCCGAGGCCAGACTGCTGGCCGAGGCCCTGACCCTGGATTGAGGGTCCACGTCCTCCGGGATGAGCGGGATCAGGGCGGCGCGCGCATTACGACACCGTAACGTGCGCCCGGGCGTCCCGCTGATAGGGTCCGCCCGCCCGGATGCGTCGGGCGTTCGGAGCTCGCGTCCATGAAGTCCCGCCTGATTCTGACGGTTGCCGCCGCAGCCCTGCTGCTGGGCCTGCCGGCTGCCGCCCAGACCGTTCCGGCTGTGTCGCAGACCGCGACCGTCGCCGTGCCGCCGCTGGGCTTCGTCAAGCGGACCCTGCCGAACGGCATGGATGTCTATACGGCGCGCGACACCTCGACCTCCAATGTCACCGTCCAGGTCTGGTACCGGGTCGGGTCCAAGGACGATCCCCAGGCGCGTTCCGGCTTCGCCCACCTGTTCGAACACCTGATGTTCAAGGCGACCAAGGATTTCCCGGACGAGACCTTCGACCGCCTGACCGAGGACGTGGGCGGCAACAACAACGCCTTCACCAGTGACGACGTCACCGCCTATCACGAGACCATTCCGGCCAATCACCTCGAGCGGCTGATCTTCGCCGAGGCAAGCCGTCTGGGCTCGCTGGTGGTCAATGAGAACGTGTTCGAAAGCGAGCGCGACGTGGTCAAGGAGGAATACCGCCAGGGTGTCCTGGCCCAGCCCTATGGCCGGCTGTTCAGCCTGTTCGTCCCGGCGACCGTCTATCAGGACAGCCCCTACCGTCGCTCGACCATCGGCTCGATCGAGAACCTCGACGCCGCGACCATCGAGGACGTGCGCCGCTTCCACGCCACCTACTACCGGCCCGACAATGCCTTCCTGATCGTGGCCGGCAATTTCGACCAGGCGCAGCTGGACGGCTGGATCGACCGGTATCTGGCCCCCCTGCCCAACCCCGACCGGCCGCTGCCGGCCAATCGCGTGGTCGAGCCGGAGCCGACCGGTCCGCGCGAGGTGACCTTCCATGCGCCGAACGTGCCGCTGCCGGCCGTCGTCCTGGCCTGGCCGACCGTGGCCTATCGCGATGCCGACCGGATCGCGCTGACCGTGCTGGACGGCGTACTGTCGACCGGCGAGAGCTCGCGGCTCTATCGCTCGCTGGTCTATGAGCAGCAGCTGGCGGCCCAGGCCTCGTCCAGCCCCGACTTCGCCCAGCAGGCCGGCTACATGTCCACCTTCGCCATCATGGCCGGGGGCAAGACGCCCGATGAAGGTATCGCCGCCCTGCGGGCCGAGATCGCCCGCTTCCGCGACGAGCCCGTCACCGAGGCGGAACTGGCCGAGGCCAAGAACGAGCTGGTGGCGGATGCCCTGCGCAGCCGCGAGACCGTCGACGACCGCGCCAATGTGCTGGGCTTCGCCCTGATCCAGACCAATGACGCCTCGGTCGCCGACCGCGAGATCGCCGCGATCCAGGCCGTGACCGCCGCGGACATCCGGCGGGTCGCCCGCCGCTATCTGACCGACCGGCGCAGCGTCACCATCCGCTATCTTAATGCCGATGAGGCCCATCCCGTCTCGCAGCAGGTGACCGAGGTCACGGCCCCGGTGCAGATCGCGGACCTCGCCCCGGTCGGCGAGATCCTGACCCTGTTGCCGGAGGCCGAGCGCGCCGCCCTGCCGGGGATCGCCGAAGCCGTGTCGCCCGTGACGCCGCCCGTGGCTGATTTCCGTCTCGACAACGGCCTGCGGGTGCTCGTCGTCGAAAAGGACGGCCTGCCGCTCGTCTCGGCGCGCCTGAGCTTCGATGCCGGTCAGGCCAATGAGGCGGCCGGCAAGGCCGGGGTCGCCGCCATGACCGCCGCCCTTCTGACCCAGGGCACCACCACCCGCACCGCGCCGCAGATCGCCACCGAGATCGAACAGCTGGGGGCCACCATCGGTGCGGGGGCCGGGGCCGACTTCTCCAACGTCTTCGCCAACGCCCCGGCCAATGTCTTCCCCCAGGCTCTCGCCCTGATGGCCGATCTGGTCCGCAATCCGACCTTCGCCGAGGAAGAACTGGATCGTCAGCGCACCCAGACCATCGATGCCCTGCGCATCGCCCTGACCACGCCCGGCCCGATCGCGGCCGCGGCCGCCGCGCGGGTCGTCTATGGCGACGCCCCCTATGGTTCGCCCGGCAGCGGGACGCTGACGACCCTGCCCGCCCTGACCCGCGCCGACGTGGTGGCCTTCCACGCCGCCGGATATCGCCCGTCCGACGCGACGCTGGTCTTCTCCGGTGCCATCGACGAGGCCGGCGCGCGGGCCCTCGCCCGGTCGGCCTTCGGTGACTGGCAAGCCGCCGCCGGTGCCTCCGCCCCGGTGACCGCCCCGGCCGGCGACCCCCGCCCGACCCGCATCGTCGTCATCGACCAGCCGGGGGCCGGTCAGGCGGCCGTCACCGTCGCCCTGCGCGGCGTGTCGCGCACCGACGCCGACTATTTCCCGCTGACGCTGGGCAACACCCTGCTGGGCGGCAGCTTCACCTCGCGGCTGAATCAGGAGATCCGCATCAAGCGCGGGCTCAGCTACGGCACGCGGTCGTCGCTGGGCGTCCGGCGCGACGACGGCCTGTTCACCGCCAGCGCCCAGACCCGCAATGACGCCGCCGCCGAGGTCGCCGACCTGATCCTGGCCGAGGTGACGCGCCTGTCGACGACCCGGCCCAGCGCGTCCGAGCTGACGACCCGCCAGGCCATTCTGACCGGTGCCTTCGGCAGTTCGCTGGAGACGGTGGACGGTCTGGGCGGGCTGGTGGCGGGACTGGCGCTCTATGACCTGCCGATGAGCGAACTGGCGGACTATGTCGGCAACGTCGAGGCCATCGACGGCCCGGCGGTCGAGGCCGCCTTCGCCCGGCACCTGCCGGTCGACCGCGCCAGCCTGGTCATCGTCGGCGACGCGTCGAAATTCCTCGACGCCCTGCGGGCCAGACACCCTGACGTGGAGGTCATTCCTCTGTCGAGCCTGAACCTGGACAGCGCGGCGTTGAAGTAGTCACGACGACAGGGTGGGGTGCCTCTGCCATTCCCCACCCGGTCGCTGCGCGACCACCCTCCCCATGAAGGGGAGGGAGAGGCGTCAGTCACGCCGACAGGCACACCACCTGGGCGACCCTGAGCTCGCGCCGCAGGTCGTCGGCGACGAGGCCGTAGTTGTCGATGGTGACGGTGCGGCCTGTCAGCGGCTCGTCGGCCTTCTGCACGCCGCGAATGGCCGGGCCGAAGGTGTCCGGTGAGGTGGTGTAGATCCGCCCACGGCGCGGGCTTTCGGCGATGGTGACGCCGATGGCGCGGCCCTGTCGGTCCAGTACCGGCGCGCCCGAGAGGCCCGCCAGCGTGCCGCCCAGACCATCGGTGCGCCCGACTTCGGCCCAGGCCAGGACGGGTTCATCGCGCTGGCCGCGTCCGCGGACCTTCAGGGTCTCACGACCCAGCAGGCGCGAGGTGACCTCGCCCGCGCGGGCCTGGGGATAGCCGGGATGGAAGGCGCGCTGGCCGGCGTGCAGGCCTTCCACGCTCGAGACCGGAACGGCATCGGCTCCCCCCTGGGTGATCAGGACGGCGATGTCCGCGCGCGGTGCGAGGCGCACGTCCGCCGCGACGGCGCGGCCGCCGCCGACCATGATGGCCGGGCGTCGGCAGCCCTCGACGACGTGGCGCGCGGTGACCCAGCGGCCATCGCGCGAAATGGAGAAGGCGGTGCCCGAAGCGGGCTGGAACGGGATGTCCGGGGCGTTGACCGTGACCGCCGGATCGAACGGGGTCACCGGACCGAGCAGGGCCCCTTCGGCCTCGTCGGGCGGCGGCGGCGCCGGCGGGGCGTCCGCGTTTTCGCGCCGCGCCAGGGACAGGAGCAGGAGGGCGGCGAGGACCGTGGAATAGATCAGCCAGTCGGGTGGGCGGGAAAAGCCCATGGCGTCAGCCCGTCAGGGCCGCAGCGAGGATCAGGGCGGTCGACAGCTTGGCCCCGACCAGCAGGACGGCGGCGGCGATCTCGCCCTCGCGGATGCGCTGGGGCAGGCCGGTCAGGATCATGTCGACGATGCGGAACGCGAGCAGCTGGATGAAGACCGTGGCGACGCCCCACAGGAGGATGTCATTGATCGAGGTCGAGACGCTGAGGCTGACGGCGAGGGGAATAGCGAGCCCGACCAGAACGCCGGAGAAGGCCACGGCCGCGGCGGCGTTGCCCTGACGGATCAGGGTGATCTCCTTCCACGGCGTGAACAGGGCATAGATGACCGCGCCGCCGACCATCAGCGCCAGGGTCACGCCCAGATGGGCCATGGTCGTGGGGAAGCCCGTCGCGAAGGCCTGGACCTCGGCGCTTTCGAGCACGGTGGAAAGGGACGAGGTGTCCATGGGAATCCGGAGCACAGGGGAACGGCTGACGATTGCCCGGATTCCGCCCCGATCCGCAAGCGCACGGGCGCCACAGGCGGTCAACAACTGTGACGCCGTATGTCGGCGGGCGCGGGTACGCGTGGCTGGTGGCTGGTGGCTGGTTACTTGTGAGCGGGGCCTCCCTGAGGCTCCTGTCTGAGTCGGTGCGTCGGGGAACGGCCTGTGCCTATTGCCAGCCACCAGCCACCAGCCATCAGCCACTGGCCACCAACCCTCAAGCCGCTTCGGCCGCGGCCTTCCGCACCGCCGAGGCGCGGGTCTTCTCGCTCTCGGACTTCAGCTGGCCGCAGGCGGCGAGGATGTCGCGGCCGCGCGGGGTGCGGATGGGGCTGGCATAGCCGGCCTTGTTGAGGATGGCCGCGAACCGCTCGATCGTCTTCCAGTCCGAACATTCATAGTCCGTGCCGGGCCAGGGGTTGAACGGGATCAGATTGACCTTGGCCGGAATGCCCTCGATCAGTTTGACCAGGGCGCGGGCCTCCTCGGGGCTGTCGTTGACGCCCTTCAGCATGACGTATTCGAAGGTCACCCGGCGGGCGTTGGAGAGGCCGGGATAGGCGCGGATGCCGGCCATCAGCTGTTCGAGATCGTATTTCCTGTTCAGCGGCACCAGCACGTCGCGCAGGGGGTCGTTGGTGCCGTGCAGGCTGATCGCCAGCATGGCCTGGGTGCGGGTGCCCAACGGCTCCAGCATCGGTACCACGCCCGAGGTCGAGACGGTGATCCGGCGCCGCGACAGGGCGATGCCCTCATTGTCGGAGATGATGTCGATGGCGTCGGCGACGTGGTCCAGATTGTAGAGCGGCTCGCCCATGCCCATGAAGACGATGTTGGACAGGCGGCGGTCTTCCTTGGGTGACGGCCATTCCTCGAGGTCGTCTCGGGCGACCTGGACCTGGGCCACGATCTCGGCGGCGGTCAGGTTGCGCACCAGCGCCTGGGTGCCCGTGTGGCAGAAGGTGCAGTTCAGGGTGCAGCCGACCTGCGAAGAGACGCACAGGGCCCCGGCGCGGCCCACGTCAGGGATGTAGACGGTCTCGATCTCGATGCCCGGGGCGGTGCGGATCAGCCATTTGCGCGTGCCGTCCTTCGACACCTGCCGCTCGACGATCTCGGGCCGGGCGAGGGTGAAGGCGGCGGCCAGTTTGGCCTGCGTCTCCCTGGCGATGTTGCTCATCGCGGCGAAGTCGGTGACGCCGTAGTGGTGGATCCAGCCCCAGACCTGACTGGCCCGCATCTTGGCCTTTTCCGGCGGGCAGATGTCGGCGTCGATCAGCGCCTGGCGCAGGCCCGCGCGCGTCAGACCGGACAGGTTGACGGGGGCCGCCGGCCTGGCGGCGGACGTGCGGGAAAGGTCGAGCGTCAGGCTCAAGGCGGCATCCTGTGGGTGACGGGAGGCGCGGCTTATATCACAGATCGGGAAGGATTTAAGGCCGGCGTTCTCCCTCCCCCGAAGTGGGGAGGGTGGTCGCGCAGCGACCGGGTGGGGAACCGTCCAGCCGAACCCCACCCTGTCGACGCTCTGCGCCGACATCCCTCCCCATGAAGGGGAGGGAGAATTTCTAGTCCTCGTCTTCCACCTCATGGATCCGGTCGTCGTCCAGCCCGAAATGGTGGCCGATCTCGTGGATCAGGACGTGGGCGATGATCTCGGACAGGCCGACGTCGCCGCGCTCGCACCATTCGTCGAGGATCGGGCGGCGGTAGAGGAAGATGCGGCTGGCCTCCGGTGCGGGCCCCATCTGGTCGCGCAGGCCGATGTCGACGCCGTGATAGAGGCCGGTCAGTTCGAACGGGTCCTCGATCTCCATCAGGGTCAGGGTTTCCTCGTCGGCGAAGTCGTCGACGCGGATGACCACCTCGCCGGCCAGCGACCGGAACGGCTCGGGCAGGGCGTCGAAGGCCTGACGCGCCAGCCGGGCGAAGTCGTCGAGGGAGGGGGCGGTCTGGTCGGTCCAGGTCATGGGGACCAGGGATTAGGGACTGGGGATTAGCTTGGAAAGCGTGTGGGGACGCGGATGGGCACGATCTCCGCCATTTCCCGTTCCCTGTTCCCTAATCCCTAGTCCCTGTTCCCTCTTCAGGTATGGTTACCGAATCACGCCGGGGAGCTGAACGAATACGATGGCCGAGGCCGACATCGCCTATGTCGCGACCGCGGGTGCCGCGGGGCTGGCGCTGGCGCTCAGCGCCTGGGCTGCGCGGCTGCGCGGCCGGCTGGCGGTGCGCCATCGTCTGGCCGAGGCCGATCTGGTCCGGACCCGCGCCGATCTGGCCGACTGTGACGGCGCGCTCGCCGCCTTTGAAGACGTCCGGCTGGCTCTGGCGCCCGACGGCCGAACGCGGCGGCTGGGCGCGTCCGGCGCATGGGACGCCGTGGTGCGCGATCTGGCGGCCGACGGCGAGGCTCCGGGCGATCCGGCGCTGGTCGTGCTGGATGCGGTGCGCGAGGCGGCGGGGGCGCGGCTCGACGCGCTGATCGACCAGGGCGAGGCCTTTGACGCGGTCCTCGAAGGCGCGACCGGAGCCTGGTCCGTCGAGGGCCGGTCCTCGGCCGGGGCGGCCTGGCTCAAGCTGGCGCGGTTGGGACTGGTCGGCACGGCGGCCGAGAGCGGACTGGGCCTGCTGGCCGATTCCTATCCGGCCCCGACCTGGATCACCGATGCGGCCGGACGGCTGGCATGGGCGAACAAGGCCTGGCTGACCGAGATGAGGGCCGACAGCCTCGAGGCGGCGCGCGACCAGGGGCTGAGTTTCGATCGAGGGGCCGACGCCATCGTCGCCGAGGCGGGCCGCACGCGCCAGCATCAGGACGGCTTCCGCTGGACGACCGGCGGCGGGCGGCGACGGGCCTGGCGCATCGTGGCCGAGCCGGTGCAGGGCGGGGCGGGGGCCGTGCTGGCCTTTGCGCTCGACATGACTGAGGCGGAAGAGACGCGCGACACCCTGCGCCGACACGTCGAGGCCCATGACGAGACACTGAACCACCTCGCGGACGCCGTCGCCATCTTCGGCCCGTCCAAGCGGCTGGCCTTCCACAACACCGCCTTCCAGACCCTGTTCAACATCGATCCGGCCTGGCTGGACGAGCGGCCGACCCACGCCGAGCTGCTGGACAAGCTGCGCCAGCGCCGGCTGCTGCCCGAGGTCATCGACTACGCCGGCTGGAAGGCCAATGAACTGGACTTCTACGGGGCATCGGAAGCCGCCCCCGACGACAGCTGGTCCCTGCCCGACGGGCGCACCCTGCGCGTGGTGCGCCAGCCGCACCCGCTGGGCGGCGTGCTGCTGCTGTTCTCGGACATCACCGACGAGCTGAAGCTGCGCAGCCGGTTCAACGCCCAGATCCAGGTCCAGACCGCCACCCTGGACAAGCTGAATGACGCCGTGGCCGTGTTCGGCTCCGACGGGCGCATCCGCCTGCACAACGAGGCCTTCGACAAATTCTGGAGCCTCGGCGGCGAAGCGATCGACGCGGCCGGCGATTTCGATGCCGTGGCGGCCCTGTGCCAGTCGACCATGCCCGATCCGGCCCTGTGGCTGGGGCTGAAGGCGCGGGTGGCCGATCCCGATCCGGAAAGCCGGGTGCCGATCGCGGGCGAGGGGCGCACGACCGACGGACGGATCGCCTCATGGCTGACCCGGCCCCTGCCGGACGGCGCGACCCTGGTGGCCTTTTCCGACGTGACGGCGCAGCGCGGGCTGGAGCAGGCCCTGGCCGCCAAGGCCCAGGCGCTGGAGGAATCGACGGCGCTGAAACGCGAGTTCGTGGGCAGTGTGTCGTATGAGCTGCGGACGCCCCTGACGACCATCGTGGGCTATTCCGAACTGCTGGAGATGCAGGCCGACCTGCCGGAACGCAGCCGTCAGCACGCCGGGGCCATCCGGGTCGCCGCCAGCCAGCTGGCGGGATCGATCGACGATGTGCTGGACATGGCCCAGATCGACGCCGGCGAGATGGAGCTGTCGCTCGGGGATGTGCGGGTGCGGGACCTGTTCGCCGCCGCGGTCGCCACGCACCGGCCGAAGATCGAGGGCCGGGGCGCGAGCCTGAAGGTCGCCTGTCCCAAGGGGCTGCGGCCGATCCGCGCCGACGCCCAGCGGGTCAGTCAGGCCCTGGACCATCTGCTGGACAACGCCGCCCGCTCGGTGTCCGAGGGCGGCCTGGTGACCCTGACCGCCGAGGCCAACACCTCCGAGCTGCGCATCCGCGTCGAGGACAGCGGCCGGGGCATTCCCTATCACCTTCAGGCCCACGTCTTCGACCGGTTCGTCCGGCGCGAGCGCGGCGGGCCGGGCGTCGGACTGGCCCTGGTCAAGGCCCTGGTCGAGCTGCACGGCGGCTGGGCCGAGGTGGAAAGCGAGCCCGGCAAGGGCGCGGCCTTCATCCTGCACCTGCCGCTGGAAGCCGCGGGGGTGGCGGCGGCACCGGAGCTGCGATTGGGAGTGGCGAGTGGCGAGTGACGTGTGGCGAGTAAGGTCCGCCGTCTTTGACTCACGCTGGCGCACTCACTAACCACTCGCCACTCGCCACTCGCCACTTGGATACCCCGATGGCCGCCTCGCCCGTCCCCCTCAAGACCGCGCTGATCTACGATTTCGACGGCACGCTGGCGCGCGGCAACATGCAGGAGGTCAGCTTCATCCCGTCGATCGGGATGACGCCGAAACAGTTCTGGGACAGCGTCTATCCCGAGACCCGGAAGGCCGACGGCGACGGCATCCTGATGTATATGCAGATGATGCTGGCCGCCGCCCGGCGGGTGGGTCAGCCGGTCACGAAACAGGCCCTGCGCGACCACGGCCAGGACGTGGCCCTGTTCGAGGGCCTCAGGGACATGAGCTGGTTCGAGCGGATGGACGCCTTCGGCGATCAGTTCGGGCTGGAAATCGAGCACTACATCATCTCGGCCGGGCTGACGGAGATGATCGAGGGCTGCCCGATCGCCAAGGCGTTCAAGCACGTCTACGCCTCGAAATACGTCTATGATGACAACGACGTGGCCATCTGGCCGGCCGTCGGCGTCAACTACACGACCAAGACCCAGTACCTGTTCCGCATCAACAAGGGCGTGTTCAACCACTGGGACGACGAGCGCATCAACCGCTTCATCCCGGACGACGAGCGGCCGATCCCGTTCGAGCGGATGATCTTCCTCGGCGACGGCGACACCGACGTGCCGACCATGAAGATGATGCACACCAAGGGCGGCTTCTCGATCGCCGTCTATGATCCCGAGAACACGCCGCGCGACACCAACAAGATCCACCGCCTGATCTCGGAGGACCGGGTCAATTTCGTCGCCGCCGCCGACTACCGCGAAGGCTCGCCGGTCGACCTGATCGTCAAGGGGCTGATTGGCCGGATCGCGGTCAATGCGGGACGAATGCCGGCGGACAGCTGAACCCGCCCGCCCGGGACCGCCCCGTGCGATCCACAGCCTCGCCCTTGCCCTGTCCTGCGCCTGGAATAGTGTACAGGAACAGATGTTTGGTCGCCGCACGTTGTGCCCGGCGGTTTGGTTGCGTCACGGCGGTTCACGAATCCGTGAGAATTTCGCTTGCGCTCAGGCTCACGAATCCGTTATCTCCGGATGGCGAGGAGTTCATGACCTCGTATGACCCTTCTGAAGGAATAAATATTATGCGCATCACCGCTCTGGTCGCCGCTTCCGTCGCCGCTCTGGCCCTGGTTGCCTGCACCCCCGCCGCTGAAAAGACCGACGCTGCCGCTGCTGACGCTTCGGCCGCTGCCGACACCGCCACGGACGCTGCTGCGACCGCCGACGCTGCCGCCGCTGACGCGACTGCCGCTGCCGCCACTGCCGACGCCGCTGCCGCTCCGGCCGCCGACGCCGCCATGGCCCCGGCTGCCCCGGCTGCTGAAGAAAAAGCCGCTCACTAAGAGCGACATCGACACGGGCCCTCGGGCCTTGTTGAACGAAGGGTCGCCCTCACGGGCGGCCCTTTTTCGTTGTGCGACGACGGCGACCGGACGGCGGGGTGAATTTCGCTTGTGCATCAAGCTTCGCCGTCGTCATCCTGCGGTCACCACAGCCTGCAGCTTCAAGGACTTTCCGATGCGCACCGCCGCCCTGATCCTGACCGCCGCCGCGGCCTTTGCGCTGTCCGCCTGCAGCAAGCCCGCCGAGGAGGCCCCCGCCGCCTCGACCGAAGCCGCCGAAGCCGCGGGTGCCGCCGATCCCTCGGTCATGACCGCTGAAGCTGCCGCCGCTGAAGCCGCCGCCGCCGCCAATGCGGGCGCGTCCACATCGGCTGCCGGCGTTGAAGCCACGGCTCCGACCCCGGATGCATCGCCTTCGGACGGCACCGTGGCCCCGAGCGCCGAGGCCCCCGCCGCCGCGCATTAGGTCCCTTTGTCCTTGCACGGGCGCGGGACGCGTATAGGCCGGGGTCATGGCCGAAGACCGCTCTCCCCGCCTGATCTGGACCGATGACGGCGCGCCGCGTTCGGGCCGGTTCGATGACGTCTATTTCTCGCAGCAGGACGGCCTGGCCGAGACCCGCGCGGTCTTTCTGACCGGCTGCGGCCTGCCCGGGGCCTGGGCCGGGCGCGACCGGTTCACCGTGGCGGAGCTGGGCTTCGGTACCGGTCTCAACATCGCGGCCCTGCTGGATCTCTGGCGACGTGAAGGGCCGACGGGCGCGCACCTGCATGTCTTCTCGGTCGAGGGGTTTCCGCTTCTGCGGGCCGAGGCCGAACGCGCGCTGTCGGCCTGGCCCGAGCTGGCCGGGGCGTCAGAGGCCCTTCTGTCGGCCTGGCCCGAGCCGACCCCCGGCTTTCACCGGCTGGACCTTCCGGCGTTCAACGCCACTCTCGATCTGGCCGTCGGCGAGGTGGAGTGGGCGCTGGCGCAATGGACAGGGTCGGCGGACGCCTGGTTCCTGGACGGGTTTTCACCCTCGACCAATCCCGCCATGTGGTCGGACGCGGTGATGGACGGGATCGCCGCCCGGTCTGCCCCCGGGGCGCGGGCGGCGACGTTCACCGTGGCGGGCTCGGTCCGGCGCGGGCTGGCCGGGCGGGGCTTTTCGGTCGCCAAACGGCCCGGTCACGGCCGCAAGCGCGAACGGCTGGAGGCGTGGTTGCCCGATCCGGCCCCCGGCGTCGCGGCCGTCCCCTCGGTCGCCGTCGTCGGCGCGGGGATCGCGGGAGCGGCCCTGGCCCGGGCCTTTGCCGCGCTCGGGGTCCGGGCGACCGTGGTCGAGGCCGATCATGCGGGAGCGGGAGGGTCGGGGTTTCCCGCCGCGCTGGTGACGCCGAGGCTCGATGCGGGCGACGCGGCCATCGCCGGCCTGTTCGCCCAGGCGCTGGAGCGGGCCCGAGACCTTTACGCCGCGGTGCCCGGGGCGGTCGTGGCCAGATCGGCGTGGTCCAGCTGGCGCAGCAGCCGCGTGACGCGGGCCGCTTTGGCAAGATCAGCGGCCAGCCGGTCTGGCCGGCGGAGGCGATGACCGTCCTGGACGGGCCGGCGGCGTCGGACCGGCTCGGCGAGGCGGTCGGCGGCGGCCTGTTAATGGCCGGGGCGCTGGCGGTGCGGCCGGCACCGGTCCTGAAGCGGTGGCTGGAGGAGGCCGTCGTCATCACGGCCGAGGTCGCGGGTCTGGAACCCCATGACGGCGTCTGGCGTCTGGTCGACGGTGCGGGCCGGCCGATCCTTGAGGCCGACAGGGTGGTGATTGCCGGCGGCTGGGGCACGGCGGCGCTCTGGCCCGAGGGGTCGCTCTCACCCGTGCGCGGTCAGGCGGACTGGGTTGAGGGGGTGACGGTCCCGGCGGTCGCCTGGGGCGGCTACGCCGTGCCGACCGGTGAGGGCCTGCTCTTCGGGGCCACCCATGACCGGGACGCGGTCGCGACCGATGTCCGGGCCGCGGACAGTGTCCGAAACCAGGCGACGCTGGCCGCCGGCCTGCCCGGGCTTGCCGCGCGGGTGGAGGCGGCCGGGGCGGCGCACGCCCGGGCCGCCGTCCGGGCCACGACGCCGGACCGCCTGCCGCTGGCCGGTGCGGTCCCCGGAAAGGCGGGGGTGTTTGTCCTGGGAGGCCTCGGCTCGCGCGGATTCTGCGCGGCGCCGCTGCTGGCCGAGCATGTCGCCGCGCTGGTTCTGGGCGCGCCGTCGCCCCTGCCCCGCGTTTTGGCGGCGCGGGTCGATCCGGCGCGATTGTGAAGACGGCAGCCTTGCGCCAGCGATCGCCAGGGCGGACGGTCGGGGTGTCGAAGCCTCAACCACCGGAGTCCGCCATGCGTGCCGCCTTCACAATCAGCGCCGCCGCCCTCGTCCTGACAGCCTGCGCCCCCACGGGCGGCGGCGGGACCCCGCGCATGGCCGACAGCGGTGCGTCGAGCCCCCGCCAGTGTTTCAGTGTCAGCCAGGTCAACAACTACACCCGGGGCCGTCAGGACCAGGTCTTCCTGCGCGTCGGCCGCAATGCGGTCTATGAGCTGAACGCGGCGGGGGGCTGCCCGGACCTGGACTTCGCCCAGCAGGTCGCCCTGATCCCCGACGGCGGCATGGCCGGCTCGCGGCTGTGTACCGACGACTGGGCCCGCGTGGTCGTGCCCGGCTCGACCTCGGCGGCGACGGTCTGCCGGGTCCGCATCAGCCGTCAGCTGAGCGAGGCGCAGGTCGCCGCCCTGCCGCCCCGGCAGCGGCCCTGACGCCCCGGGGCCGGCCTCAGGGTTTCTGGGCGTAGCCGAGGCGCTGGTTCAGCTTTTCGATCAGGTCGATGGCCGTGTCGGCGACGACCGAGCCGGGCGGATAGACGGCGGCCGCGCCCATGTCGATCAGGGTCTGGACGTCCGACGGCGGGATGACCCCGCCGACCACGATCATGATGTCGGGGCGTCCCAGCTTTTCCAGCTCGGCCTTCAGTTCAGGCACGAGGGTCAGGTGGCCGGCCGCCAGGGATGAGGCCCCGACGGCGTGGACATTGGCGGCCACGGCATCGCGGGCGGCCTCGGCCGGAGTCTGGAACAGGGAGCCGGCGGTGGCCTCAAGCCCCAGGTCGCCGTAGGCGGTGGCGATGACCTTCTGGCCGCGGTCGTGGCCGTCCTGGCCCAGTTTGGCGATCAGGATGCGTGGCGGGCCGCCGTCGTTCTCGACGAAGGCGGCGACCATGTCGCGGGCGCGGGCGATCTTCGGATCGTTGCCGGCCTCGCGGGCATAGACGCCGCGGGCGGTCTTGACCGTCGCCACATGGCGGCCGAAGGCGGCCTCCAGCGCGTCGGAAATCTCGCCGACCGTGGCACAGGCGCGGGCGGCCTGGACCGACAGTTCGAGCAGATTGGCCTTCCCCCTGGCACCCTCGGTCAGGGCGGCGAGGGCGGCCTGGGTCTTCGCCTCGTCGCGCTCGGCGCGGAGGCGTTTCAGCTTGTCGATCTGGGCCGCGAGCACGGCGGCATTGTCGACCTTCAGCATCGGGATGTCGTCGACGGCGTCGGACAGGTAGCGGTTCACGCCGACGACGGTCTGCTGGCCCGTGTCGATCCGGGCCTGGGTCCGGGCCGAGGCCTCCTCGATGCGCATCTTGGGCACGCCGGCCTCGATGGCCCTGGCCATGCCGCCCAGGGCCTCGACCTCGGCCATCAGGACGCGGGCCTTTTCCGCCAGTTCGTGCGTCAGGCGTTCGACATAGTAGCTGCCGCCCCAGGGGTCGATGACGCGGGTCAGGCCGGTCTCCATCTGCAGCAGCAGCTGGGTGTTGCGGGCGATCCGGGCCGAGAAATCGGTCGGCAGGGCCAGCGCCTCGTCCAGCGCATTGGTGTGCAGGCTCTGGGTCTGGCCGCCGGCCGCGGCCATGGCCTCGACCATGGTGCGGGGGACATTGTTGAACACATCCTGCGCGGCGAGGCTCCAGCCCGAGGTCTGGCAGTGGGCCCGCAGCGACAGGGAGCGGGGGTCTTTCGCGCCGAATTTCGATACCGCCTCGGCCCACAGCAGGCGACCGGCGCGCAGCTTGGCCACCTCCATGAAATAGTTCATGCCGATGGCCCAGAAGAAGCTCAGGCGCGGGGCGAACCGGTCCACGTCCATGCCGGCCGCGACGCCCGCCTTCAGATATTCGACCCCGTCGGCGAGGGTGTAGGCCAGCTCCAGGTCGGCCGAGGCCCCGGCCTCCTGCATGTGGTAGCCGCTGATCGAGATGGAGTTGAATTTCGGCGTGTGCTCCGCGGTCCAGGCGAAGATGTCCGACACGATCCGCATCGAGGGTTCGGGCGGATAGATGTAGGTGTTGCGGACCATGAACTCCTTGAGGATGTCGTTCTGGATGGTCCCGGTCAGGGCCGCGTGCGGCACGCCCTGTTCCTCGGCGGCGACGACATAGAGGGCCAGGATCGGCAGGACGGCACCGTTCATGGTCATGGACACAGACATCTGGTCGAGCGGAATGCCGTCGAACAGGGTCCGCATGTCGTAGATGCTGTCGATGGCCACGCCGGCCATGCCGACGTCGCCCTTCACCCGCGGGTGGTCGCTGTCGTAACCGCGATGGGTCGCCAGATCGAAGGCGATCGACAACCCCTTCTGACCGGCGGCGAGGTTGCGGCGATAGAAGGCGTTGGACGCCTCGGCGGTCGAGAAGCCGGCGTACTGGCGGATGGTCCAGGGGTTTCCGGCGTACATGGTCGGATAGGGCCCCCGGACATAGGGGGCGATGCCGGGCAGGCCGTGGATGAAGTCGAGACCCTCGACCGCCTCGGCCCCGTAGGCGGTTTCGACGGTCAGGCCCTCGGGGGTTTTCCAGGCGTCACGGGTCGGACCGGTGCCGGTGGGGCCGGGGTCGAGCGGAATGCGGGTGAAGTCGGGCGGGCTCATCGGCCGGCCTCCCAGCTCTGGGTCTCGAAGGGCGCGGCAAACCGGACGGGGATCAGGGGCTCGCAGGCGTCGCCACGACCGTGAGGCCGGGCCTCGGTCACGGGCTCGAACGGGGCGGGCCGGGGGTCATGATCGACGAATTTGGTGACACCGACCAGATGCCCGGCCCCGCTGGCGAGGGCCGCCTCGCGTTCGGCGCGGGCGGTGGCGACGCGGTCCTGGATGTCGCCGGTGCGCAGGGCGATGATCAGCCCGCCTTCGCCCTCGATCCTCTGGAACCCGGCCCAGCCGGCCTCGGCCAGATCACGGGTGCGCGCGTCGAGGAACCAGGACCCCGCGGCCGGATCGTCGACCCGGCCCAGATGGGCCTCTTCCATCAGCACGGCCTGGGTGTTGCGCGCCTGCCGCCGGGCGAAGGCGTCGGAGCGGCCGTTGGCGCGCGACAGGCCGTCCAGCACCACGGCATCGGCCCCGCCGACCGCCCCGGCGAAGCCCGCCGCGGTCAGCCGCAGCAGATTGGGCCAGGGGTCACGCGCCGACAGCATGCGGCGCGAGGAGCGGGCCTCGATGACCGCCGGGGTCTCGACCCCGAAGGCCTTGCTGAGTGAGCGCCAGATCAGTCGCAGGGCGCGGACCTTGGCCAGGCTGTCGAAATATTCCTGATCCATCGAGACGCCCAGGACCGTGCCCCGCAGCGCCGTCTCCAGACCCATGCCCGCCGCGACCGCGGCCCGGACCTGGGCGACGGCGTTGGCGGCGACGAAGCCAAGCTCCTCGCCGATCGAACCGCCGGCCTCATGCACCACGAACCCGCCGGCGAGGAAGAAGGAGGCCTCGGGATAGGCTCCCGCGTGACGGGCCGCCGTATTGGCCGCCAGCGTCAGATGTTCCTCGATGGCGCGCGGTGCGACGCCGGCCCCGGCGAAGGCGGACAGCGGGTCCATGTGGAACATCAGTTTCGCGCGCGGCGAGCCCTTGGCCGCCACGGCCAGGGCATTCGCCGCGTCGGGCCCGTCGAGGCCCGCGTCCAGCCCGACCGCCGCCAGCTCCAGCGCCACACCGTCGAGCGCCCGCGAGAGGGGCTCGGAATCGGCCAGCACCGCGCCCCTGAGCAGGATGGAGGCCGCGCCGCCTTCGAGATCGGCGAGGGCGGCGGCATTGACCGTTTCGGGGGTGTCGCCCTCGATCAGGGTGCGCACGTCCCAGGCGCGGCCGTCCGCGTCCGAAGGTCGGGGGGCCGAGATCGCGGCCCCGCCCGTCGCCGCCGCATAGAGGGGACGCACCGGCAGGCCGTCGGTGTCCAGATGCACCAGGCTTTCCAGCGGCCGGTCCTTCAGCGCCTTCAGGGCGAGGTCGCGCCAGGCGGCGGGAGAGGGGGTGGGAAACCGGTCGGACATGGCGGCTTAATGCGTCTCCGTTGCGGTTCGGTCCAGACCGGAGATCGGGACGCGACGACCGGAATCAGACTCCGGGTGGAAAAAACCGGGTCTGAATCGTCTGAATCGTCTGAATCGTCTGAAATGGTCTTGTCCATCGCGCTCCGGACCAGTCTGGCCGCCCGCTACGTCAGACGCGGACGTTCCTGTTTTTCGCCACCGACACCGTTATGGTTGTGCACGACCGATCCAACCTGGAGCCCTCGTCGATACCCGGAGCCTCTCATGGCCGACCTTTCCGTCTTCCCGATCACCCGGCTCTGGCCCGCCGCCCATCCCGACCGGCTGCAGCTCTATTCCACGCCGACGCCCAACGGGGTGAAGGTGTCGATCATGCTGGAGGAAACCGGCCTGCCCTATGAGCCGCATTTCATCGACATCGGCCAGAACCAGACCTGGGGACCCGAATACCTGTCGCTGAATCCGAACGGGAAGATCCCCGCCATCCTCGACCCCGACGGCCCCGGAGGAAAGCCGCTGGCGCTGTTCGAGTCGGGGGCCATCCTGATCTATCTGGCCGAGAAGACCGGCCAACTGCTGTCGGCGGATCCGGCGACGCGATACCAGACCCTCCAGTGGGTCATGTTCCAGATGGGCGCGATCGGGCCGATGTTCGGCCAGCTGGGCTTCTTCCACAAATTCGCGGGTCGGGACTATGAGGACAGGCGTCCCCACGACCGCTACGCCGCCGAGTCGAAACGCCTCCTGGCCGTGCTGGAAACGCGGCTTGAGGGCCGCGACTGGATCATGGACGACTATTCGATCGCCGACGTCGCCACCCTCGGCTGGGTGCGCAACCTGATCGGCTTCTACGAGGCGGGCGGGGTCGTCGACTATGCCAGCCTGAAGAACGTCCCGGCCTGGCTGGACCGCGGCCTGGCTCGTCCGGCTGTACAGCGCGGCCTGGAGATTCCGGCCCGGCCCTAGCGTTTCCGGAAGCGTTTGGCGTCGGCGGCCATGCCGGCGCCCCAGGGCTCGGGCGTCGTGTCCTCGGGCTGGAAGGGCAGTTCGCCGGCGAGGCCGCGCATGGCCAGAGCCAGCGGCAGGGCGAAATGGGGCAGCATGCGCAGGGGTTTGCGGCGGTCGTCGGTGACGTCCCAGCCCTCGGCGGCGAAGGCGTCTGTGAGGTCGAACCCGTCCAGCCGTTCGATCCCGTCCCAGTCCGCGGGCAGGGCGAAGGCTTCGGCGGCCTCGACCGTCAGGCCGAAGGCGGCCCGGGCCGTTTCATCGATGTCGGGGAACTCGGCACGCGCGTCGGGATCAGCGTGGCGCGGCTTCATCAGCGCCTTCATTTCCAGATCGGCGACGCCGGGCAGATCGAGCAGGCGTCGAAGCTTGGGCTGGCTGTTCATGGGCTGCGGTTGAACCCGTGCGGGTCCCGATGTCAACGAACGGACGCGGGCGTCAGTGAGGGTCGGGCGTGCCCCGGTCCCGCAGGGGCGCGACGAACAGGCGGTCGCAGCGCTCGGCCGCGTCGGTCAGCAGGATGACCTCGAAATCGTCCCCCGAAGCATCGAGAACGGCGGCGGCCATGGCCTCGAACGCCGCCTCGTGTCCGGAACGTCGGAACAACACCACCCCATCCCGGGCGTCGATGACGCCGTAGGCGGGAGATCCTTCCAGGAGGGTGTCGAGGTCGAGGGGCATGGCAAGACAAGCCGCGACGGGCGCGATCGTTTCACGCGCGAGGCCGCAAAAACGCACGTTTTCCGCGGGTTTCCGGCAAGTCTTTGATTTTGGGAAGGAATGGTGGACGCGACAGGGATTGAACCTGTGACCCCCTCGATGTCAACGAGGTGCTCTCCCGCTGAGCTACGCATCCGCCAAGACGGTTCCGGACAGGTCCGGAACGGGAAGGAGCGGTCTATAACCCCATGGGGCCGCCGACCGCAAGGGGGATTCCCGGTGGGCCGCGGTCACAAGGCTCCGCCTTGTCGACCCGACGCGGCCTGACGTCAGGCTGCCACCATCCGTTCGACCTCGCCGACGAGGTCGCGCAGATGCACCGGCTTGGACAGGACCTTGGCCTGCGGCGTCGCCTGGGCGGCGGACAGGGCCACGGCGGCGAAACCGGTGATGAACATGATGCGGATGCCGGGCTGGCGGGCCGCGGCGACTCGCGCCACCTCGATGCCGTCGGCACCGGGCATGACGATGTCGGTCAGCAGCAGGTCCCAGGGCCCCTGGTCGAGGGCGTCGATGGCGTCGTCGCCATTCTCGCAATCGACCACGGAGTGGCCGGCCCGCTCGAGCGCGCGGGTCAGGAACCCTCGCAGGGAGTTGTCGTCTTCGGCCAGTAGAATGCGCGCCATGTGGTGTTCGCCCCGGGTCTTCTTTCCGTGACGCTAGGCCTCCACTGGTAAACCCGCCATGAAAATCCCCGGGCCGGAGATCGCCCGCTCTGTGGAAGACCCGCGAAAACAGGCTATGGCAACGGCATGGGCCCAGGGCACGGCGGCGAGAATCCGACAGACGACGCGACGGCGTTTGCCGTGGTCCGGCCGTCGACGCCGGGACGGTTCATCTTCGCCTCGCCGCATTCAGGCAGCCTCTACCCGGCCGACATGGCCGCCGATCCCGCGCTGCCCGAAGCCAGTCTGCGCAGCGCCGAGGACGCCCTGGTCGACCGGTTGATCGCCCCGGGCCTGGAGGGCGGGGCCGTCCTCTTGCTGGGGCGGCTGGGCCGGGCCTATGTCGATCTGAACCGGGATCCCGACGATCTCGACCCCGCCCTGATCGAGGGGCTGGGGGAGGGGTCGGCCTCGCCGCGGACGGTGGCGGGCTATGGCGTCATCCCCAGGCTGAGCGGCGACGGCCGACCGCTGTACGCGCGACGACCGGGTCTGGACGAGGCGCGGGCGCGGATCGCCCGGGTGCACACGCCCTATCACACGGCTCTGGCGGACCAGATGCGGGCGGCGCGGGACCGGCATGGCGAGGCGGTGCTGGTGGACTGGCATTCGATGCCGGCGCGGGCGACGCGCGGGGCCGGCGGCGCGCCCGGGCCGGATGTGGTGCTGGGCGACCGGCACGGGGCATCCTGCGCCACCGATCTGACCCGGCGACTGCGACGGGCGTTCGAGGCGCTGGGATGGCGGGTGGCGCTGAACCAGCCCTATGCCGGCGGCTGGACCACCCAGACCTGGGGGCGACCGGAGGACGGGTTCCACGCCATCCAGGTCGAGCTGAATCGTGCCCTGTATTTCGATGAGGTCGCGCGGGAGCCGTCCGCGGGCTGGTCACGCACGCAGAAGGGTGTGGCCCGCGCGATCGCCGCCCTGCTGGACGACCGGGCATAAAAAAAGCCGCGCCCGAGGGCGCGGCATGAAGTCTATAGGGAGGAAACGCCCAGGAAAGGGCATGACGCCCGGAGGCGTCGAAGATCAAGTTAGTGTGCGGTGCACAAATCGTCAAGAAGGTTGTTCGCACCTGCGTTCACGCCGCGTTACGGCATGAATGGCCTTTCAGAGCGCCTTGAAACCGGTTCCTGCGGTAAAATTCATCGAAACGGCAGGGCATCTGCGAACAGGCCCGGGAATTGGCCCTCAGGGCTCCATCAGGCGCCGCGCGCTGCGGATCGCCCGGGCGGCCGGCGAACCGGCCTGACGCCAGGCCATCAGGCAGAAGGCCGCCGCGACGCCGAGCGCCAGCCACAGGGGGCCGAACAGCCAGGCCGACGCCGCCAGGGCGAAATAGTAGCCACGCACGCCCTGGCTGAAAGCGCTGAGCGCGGGGTTCAGCAGACCGGCGGCGGCATCACCCAGGGCCACCCGGTCCGCCTCGCTGTGGACCTCGGGGGCGGCACCGATCAGGGCGAGGGCATAGTTCAGCTGGCGGATCGACCAGATGAAATCCAGCAGGCCGCGGGCCAGGCAGACCAGCACCAGCGCCAGCTTGGCCTCGAGCAGCTTCGTCGGCACCGCCTCGGCCCCGACCGAGGCAAAGCCCTGCAACGCCTGTTCGCCGCCGAACAGGACGCTGGCCACCGCCGCGATCAGCAGCAGATTGGTCGAGGCGAAGAAGCCGCCCGAATTGAGGGTGTGGCCCAGCAGATTGCTGTCCACGAGGCGGGACTCGCGGTGGGTCATGGCCGTCATCCAGACGCGGCGGACCACCAGCATGTCGTCATTCAGCGTGCCGCTGCGTCGCGCCAGCAGGCTGAGCATCGGGCCGTAGCCGAGCCAGCAGACGATAAAGAGGGCCAGCGCCAGCCAGTCGAACAGGGTCATCGTATGCTCCTCGTCATCGCAGCAGGGTGGCCCTCGCGGTGCCCCGGCTCAAGCCGCGAGTGTCCGTGTCTCGCGGGATGGGCTAAACCAGACCGCCTTGCTTCGGGCGCCGTGCGCGCCTATCACGCCCGCCACTTCGTATCGCACTGCAGCATAACCGAGCGCGCCATGAATATCGACGCCATCCCCGTCGGGCCCAACCCGCCCTGGGACATCAATGTCATCATCGAAATTCCTCAAGGGGGATTGCCGGTGAAATATGAGATGGACAAGGCGTCGGGGGCCCTGTTCGTCGACCGCTTCCTGCACACCGCCATGTACTATCCGGGCAACTACGGCTTCATCCCGCACACCCTGTCGGATGACGGCGACCCCTGCGACGTGATCGTGCTGAACCCGACGCCGGTGGTGCCGGGCTGCATCATCCGCTCGCGTCCGATCGGCGTGCTGAAGATGGAAGACGAAGCCGGCGGCGACGAGAAGATCCTCGCCGTGCCGGTCGACAAGCTGAACCCCTACTACACCGACATCGCCAGCTACCGGCAGCTGCCGACCATCATGGTCGAGCAGATCGAGCATTTCTTCACCCGCTACAAGGATCTGGAGAAGAACAAGTCGGTCACGGTCAAGGGCTGGGGCGACGCGGGCGAGGCGGCTGAACTGATCGCCGTCGGCATGCGCGCGCACCAGGACAAGATCAGGGCCGCGGTCTCCAAGGCGGCCAACGCAGCCTAAAATCGGCCTCCCTCCCCTTCATGGGGAGGGTGGTCGCGAAGCGACCGGGTGGGGAATTGTCCAGACGTACCCCACCCTGTCGCCGCTTCGCGTCGACATCCCTCCCCATAAAGGGGAGGGAGAACGCTTCCCCTGTCCGCTCGCTGCGCTATGTGTCGCCCATGGCCTCCGCCGATACGCCCGCCGACACCTTCAAACGCGCGCTCGCCCATGCGGCGCGGGCGCTGGCGGAGCAGTCCGGGCTTGAGGTCGTGTTCGGCTCGGACGGGCCGAAGCTGTCCAACGGGGTTCTGACCCTGCCGCACCCGGCGCGCGAGCCCGGGGCGTCGGGAAATGCGACCCTGCGCGGTCAGGCTGACCGGCTGGCGCTGCGCCTGGCCAATCACGACGAAGGCCTGCACGCCCGGCTGCGGCCCGTCGACAGCCGCGCCTCCGAGGTGTTCGAGGCGGTGGAACAGGCCCGGGTCGAGGCGGTGGGTTCAACTGCCCTGGCCGGCGTCCGCGCGAACATGAACGCGGCGCTGCTGACGCGGCTGGAGAAGATGGGGGCCCTGCGCATCGCCGACGCCGGGCGCGTGCCGGTGGCCGAGGCGGTGGCCCTGCTGGTGCGGGAACGGCTGACCGGCCAGCGCGCCCCGGACGGGGCCGGGGCGATGCTGGACCTGGTCCGTACGGACATCGAGGACAAGGCCGGAGCCAAACTCGACGCCCTGGCCGAGGTGGCCGGGGACCAGGCCGCCTTCGCCGAACGGCTGAAGGCGGTGCTGCGGGCGCTGGATATGGATCCAGGCGACGGCCGCGGCGACGACACCAGCGAGGACCAGGGCGACGAGGCTCCCGACCCGCAGGATCCGGACGCCGCCGACGATCAGGACGAGGAAGACGACGCCGGCGGCGGCGAAGGCCAGTCGATGGACGGCACGGCCGAGGACAGGGAGCAGGGCGAGGACCGCGACAGCCGCCCCGACGGTGCGCCCGGCGATCCTGACGGCGAAGCCTCCGACGACGGCCCCGACGTCAACGAGGGCTCCCTGCCCAACCGCCAGCAGACCGCCGACGACGGCCGCGCCATCGACGCCTATCGCGTCTTCACCACCGCCTTTGACGAGGTGATCGACGCCGCCGACCTGTGCGACCCGAGTGAGCTGGAACGCCTGCGGGCCCTGCTGGACCAGCAGCTGACGGCGCTGTCGTCGGTGGTCGCGCGACTGGCCAACAAGCTGCAACGCCGGCTGATGGCGCAGCAGAACCGCAGCTGGCATTTCGATCTCGAGGAGGGGGTGCTGGACACCGCCCGCCTGACCCGGATCATCACGGACCCGACCAGCCCGCTCAGCTTCAAGGCCGAGAGCGAGAGCCCGTTCCGGGACACGGTGGTGACCCTGCTGCTGGACAATTCCGGCTCGATGCGCGGACGGCCGATCATGGTCGCCGCGGTCTGCGCCGACATCCTGGCGCGGACGCTGGAGCGCTGCGGCGTCAAGGTCGAGATCCTGGGCTTCACCACCCGGGCGTGGAAGGGCGGCCAGTCGCGCGAGGCCTGGATCACGGCCGGCAAGCCCGCCAATCCGGGCCGTCTGAACGACCTGCGCCACATCATCTACAAGTCCGCCGATGCGCCGTGGCGCCGGGCGAAGAAGAGCCTCGGCCTGATGATGCGCGAGGGGCTGCTGAAGGAAAACATCGACGGCGAAGCCCTGACCTGGGCCCATGAGCGGCTGCTGGGGCGGACCGAGGCGCGGCGCATCCTGATGGTGATCTCGGACGGCTCGCCGGTCGACGATTCCACCCAGTCGGCCAATGCCGCCCTGTATCTGGACAAGCACCTGCGTCAGGTCATCGCCGAGATCGAGACCCGCTCACCGGTCGAGCTGATGGCCATCGGCATCGGCCACGACGTGACCCGCTGGTATCGACGCGCCGTCACCATCGTCGATGTCGAGCAGCTGGCGGGGGCCATGGTTGAGAATCTGGCCGCCCTGTTCGAGGCCGAGCCCAGGGCCGTGGCGGGCGGGCGGCGCCGGAAGGCGGCGTGAAGCGGTTCGCCGCGACCGCCCTGACCCTGCTGCTGGTCGCCTGCGCCGGGGCGAGTGCGGTTCCGGACCCCTGGCGCGGCACCGCCGACGGCTGGACGGCCGTCGATGCCGCGGTTCGCCCCGTCGGTCTCGGCCTGCCCGGCGGGGTCCGGCTGGCCCCGGGAGTCCGGTTCGCCGGCGGGGTCGAGATCCTCGCGCCGCGCGGGGACCGGCTGCACGGCCTGTCCGACCTGAAGCTGGCGGGCGATGACATGGTGGCGGTGACCGACGCCGGCGACCTGGTGCGGGCGCGGCTCATTGTGGATCGGCGGGGACGGCTGGCCGGGCTGACGGACCTTCGCCTGCGGGGTCTTGCGGGCGAGGACGGGCGGGCGTTCCCGACCAAGTCGGACGGCGATGCCGAAAGTCTGGCGATCACCGCCGAGGGAGAGCTGGTCGTGGGCTTCGAGCAGCGGCCGCGCCTCTGGTCCTATGGTCCGCTGGAACGGATGATCCCGCGCCCGGTCGCCCGCGCCGTGCCGCCCGTTTCGCCGGGAAACGCCGGTCTGGAAGCCCTGGCATCGGGGCCCGATGGCCTTCGGGCCGCGGGCGAGGGCGGCGGCGTCTGGGACTGTGCCGTGGGCCGCTGCGTCGAGGTCTCGGCCCCGCCGCCGACGCCTCCGGCCGGCTCAGACTGGCGGGTCACCGGACTGGACCGGGATCGGGCGCACGACGGCTGGTTCATGGTCGAGCGCCTGTACCGTGAGCCGTTCGACATGCGCGCCCGCGTGCGGCGCATGGATGCAGCCGGCCGGCCGGGCCCGGTGCTGGTGAGTCTCAGCCTGCCGTCGACGACCGACAATTTCGAGGGGGTGGCCGCGGTCGGGAGCGCGTCGGGGACGCGGCTCTACATCCTGTCCGACGACAACGACAATCCGCGACAGCGGACCCTGTTACTGGCGTTCGACGTCGAGACGCGAGGCCCCTGAGGCGTCAGCCGCCGTCCGGCATGCGCGCGCCCTGCATCCGGCGCAGCATTGCGCGGCTCTCGGCGGCTTCCTCGGCGGTCTGGACGCTGCTGCGGCAGACGCGACGGCCGAAGCGCGACCCGGTGACGGGCTCCATCCGGCAGACCTGGGTCGGCTCGGGCGCTGTACCGGCGACCTTGACCGTGGGCAGAGTCGTTGTCTCCGGTGCCGGCGTGGTTGCCTCGACGGGCGCAGGGGCCTGCGAAACGGCAGGGGTCTGCTGCATGAGAACGAGGGCGGCGAACAGGGCAACCGGGAACAACACGGGGCTCTCCTTTGGGATCCGAGCCCGCATAATGCCCGCCGGGCGTCAGATCGCAACCGGGGGTGCGATCAGATCCGTTCGCTGACCTTGATCGCGACCCGGCAACCGGCCTTGATGACGGCGCTCAGCAGGCCATAGCCGGCGGCCTCCCGCGCCCCGTGCGCGACCGCATGGTCATGGTGGGCGAGTTCCTCGTCACGGAAGGCCGACAGTTCCGCTGCCAGGGCAGGATCGCGGTCGCGCAGCTCCGTGATCTGGTCGGCGTAATGCTCCTCGATCACGCTCTCGACCGCCTCGGTGCAGGCATGGGCGGCTTTCTCGCCCATCAGGGCTGTCCCGGTGCCCAGCGCCATCGCCGCCAGCCGCCAGACCGGCGTCATGACCGTGGGGCGTACGCGTTCAGCGTTCAGCAAGGCCTCGAACCGCGCCAGATGGACGGCTTCCTGGTCCTGCATCCCGCCCATGTCGGCGGCGATCGCGGACGTGCCGGCGCGGCCCTCGAACACGGCCTTCTGGGCCCGGTAGATGTGGACGGCGGCGTATTCGCCGGCGTGATCAACCCGCAGGATTTCTGCCCGGCGACGCCGGCCGGCGCCGCGCCCGGGCCGGCCCAGCGGAATGCGCCGGTCGACCGGCGCATCAGCGTCGGTGGGCTCAGGTTCGAGGCGCTCTGGCATCCTTGGGTCTCTTTGCGGCGAGAAGGCTGAACACGGCAAGCGCGGCCGAGATCAGGGCGTTCCATCCTGCCATCGACAGGCCGAGGAACCGCCATGTCACCGTGTCGCAGAAGACCGGCTTCTCGATCGGGCCCGTACCCAGCGCCAGGGCGGCCAGGCCTTCGAGGTTGACCTCACCGCCACCGGCGCAGGTCGCGGGCAGGTCCCACCACTTCATCTCGCCGCCATAGTGGAAGACGGCCGTGACCGTGCCGGCGGTGAAGACGACGGCCAGCAGGAAGGCGGCGATACGGGGCGTGCCGCGGCTGCCGCGGCTGATCAGATGCCAGAGGGTGGCGGTCAGGGCGATGCCGACCGCGCCCCAATAGACCTCGCGCTGCTTGAGGCAGAGGTTGCAGGGGGCCAGGCCGCCGAACCGCTCGAACGCATGCGCGGCACCCAGCAGCGCCAGGGACGCGGCCAGGGCGAAGGCGGTCCACCACCGCGTCAGGAGTCGATAAACAGCTCTCATCGGACGATGTTCATAGCTGGGCCTGAGGCGAGTGGCGAGTGGTGAGTGGTCAGGGTGCGTTTCGCACGCTGACGCTCACGGCTTGCGGCAGGCTCCGGTGCCACTCGCCACTCGCCACTCGTCACTCAAATCATCTTCACCGCGACGAAGGCACCGACCAGCACCACCACGCCGATGATGCTCCACATCGCCAGCCGCTTCTCGACCATTTCGAGCATGGCGGGCCCCCAGCGCTTCAGGATGAAGGCCTCGGCGAAGAATCGTGCCCCCCGGGTCAGGGCGCACAGGGCGACGAACAGGGCGAAATTGAACTGGAATATGCCTGAGGCGATGGTGATCAGCTTGAACGGGATCGGCGTCAGGCCCTTTATCAGGATGACCCAGGCCCCGTATTGCTGGAACAGGGCCTTCGACGCCTCGAAGGTGTCCGCCTTGCCCAGCCAGGCCAGGATCATCATGCCGACGTCGGTCAGGAAATAGCCGATCGCATAGCCGAACATGGCCCCCAGCACGGAGGCGACCGTGCACACCGTCGCGTAGAAATAGGCCCGGTCCGGCCGCGCCAGGATCATCGGAGCCAGAACCACGTCGGGCGGGATCGGGAAGAAGGAACTCTCGGCAAACGACACCGCCGCCATGGCCGGGGTGGCATGTTTGCTCCGGGCCAGGGCGAAGACCCGGTCGTAGAGTTTGCGGAACATGGGCTTCCTTCGGTGGCGACCGGACCGAAGGCGTCTAGCAGTCGGCGGCGACGCACGCATCCACCGAAACCGTCCGTTATTCGCGATCGCGGCCAAGGGTCGCTATAGAGGCCGGCTTGCAGCCTCTCCCCCGGGACCGACATCTTCATGCGTTATCTGCACACCATGGTCCGGGTCACCGACCTCGACGCCTCGCTGCATTTCTATTGTGACCTGCTGGGTCTGGTGGAGACGCGGCGGATGGAGAATGAGGCCGGGCGTTTCACCCTCATCTTCCTCGCCGCGCCCGCAGACCGGCCCCGCGCCGAGACCGAACGGTCGCCCGAGGTTGAGCTGACCTTCAACTGGGACCCCCAGCCCTATGACGGCGGGCGCAATTTCGGCCATCTGGCCTACAAGGTCGACGACATCCACGCCGCCTGCCAGCGGCTGATGGACGGCGGTGTGGTGGTCAACCGCCCGCCGCGCGACGGCCGCATGGCCTTTGTCCGCTCGCCCGACGGCATCTCGATCGAACTGCTGCAGGAGGGGGAGGCGCTGGCCCCCGTCGAGCCGTGGGTGTCGATGCCCAACACCGGAGTCTGGTGATTCTGAAAGCCCTGAGCAGCGTTCTGGCCGCGGCGGCTGTCCTGGCCGCCTGCGCCTCGACGTCCGAGACCTATCCGGCGCGCACCGCCACCGAACAACTGCTGGTCGCCCGCGCCGCCGACCGCGCCGTCGAGGGGCTGACCCTGCCCATTCCGTCGGGCTCGCGGGTGTTCGTCGATGCCGCCTTCTTCCAGGCCGAGAACGCCGCCTATGCCGTCAGCGCCATCCGCGCGGCCCTGTCCGACGCAGGCTATGCGCTGGCCTCGTCCAAGGCCGAGGCCGAGGCGGTGTTCGAACTGCGTGCCGGGGCCCTGTCGCTGGAGCAGATGCGCCGGGTCTTCGGCCTGCCCGAGATGCGGGTGCCGATCAATGACAGCTTCAATGTGGTCTCGGTGCCGGAACTGTCGATCTACAGCCGCCGCGACCGGGTCGGCGTCGCCGAGTTTTCCGGCTTCCTCTACGAGCCGAAGACCGGCGCTCCGCTGGGGGCGGTCGTGCCGATGACGGGCGCGTTCCGTATCCGCAGCCACAAGCTGTTGATGATCGTCGCCTGGGGCCAGCAGAGCGTCGATCCCGGCGAGCGCGACCCCGGCGACAGCTGGCGTCAATTCTAGGGGTTCGGGGTGACGCGGCCCTTGGTCGCGTTGGCGGAACTGTGGACGCCCCCTAACCTCACTACCGGAACCCGTGGAAGGAGCCTCCGATGCCGCTTTTGATGTGCCCCAACGACAACGCCGCCATGCAGACGCTGGAACGCGGCGGCGTGCAGTTCGACATGTGCCCCAGCTGTCGCGGTGTCTGGCTGGACCGGGGCGAGCTGGAAAAACTGATGGAGTCCGCGGCCCAGGACGCCCGGGCGTCGGCACCCCAGGCCGCCCCTCCGCCACAGGCGCAGCCCCAGCAGCCCTATCCGCCGCAGCAGCCGTGGGGTGGGCAGCCGCAGCCGGCCTATCGCGACGAGCGCTATCGCAGCCGCGATGATGACGACTACCGCTACAAGAAGAAGAAGCGCGACAGCATCTTCGACATCTTCGACTAACGCATCGCCGGGCGACCCGAGGGCCGGTATCGCGGATGATCAGGCGGCCAGGCCGGCCGCCCTGATCAGACCCTTCAGGGGTTCCAGTGCCTGTGGTGTCGCCGACAGGGCGGCGCGCGATTCCGGGGTCCGGAACAGTTTGATCGCCTCGCTCTTGCCGCGGTCCGCCGCCGGGCCCAGGGGGGCCGTCTCGCCGGCCGCCATCCGCAGCAGGACCGACAGTTTCTGGATCAGCGGCGCGGGCGAACGGGCCACCATCATCACGATCTTCGCCTCGCTCTCGACCACGCCCCCCACCGTGCCGATGGCGGCCGTGATCTCGGCCTCGTCCCGCTCGTTGAGGCCGCAGCCGCGGGCCGATCTTTGCAGATTGGCCAGGATGCCCAGTTTCTGCGCCGCGGTCTGGCCGAGGGCGGCGGCGCGCATTTCGGATTCGAACCGCAGCGAGCCGACGCAGGCCGAGAGCCAGCGGGCCGCCGAGCGCTTGTTGGCCGTGCCGGTGACGTTCTCGCACAGACGCGTCAGGGCCTCGGCCTCGCACAACACGGTTTCGCAGGTCTTGGCGTAGGCGGCGACGAAGTCCGCGGTGACGATGGATTTGGACCGCTCGTTGAACGCCGTCTGGACCTCCTCGAGCGTCAGAAGGCGGCCGGCGGTGACGGTCAGGGCCATGGCCAGGGTGCGCAGGATGTCGATCTCGCCGGCGGCATCATTGGGCCGCAGGCGTCGGGGGCTCATCAGCTCGCGCAGCACCATTCGCGCCAGGGCCGCCGCCAGCAGCGGAAACTCACCGGCCTCCAGCCTCGCGCCGAGACGGGCCGCCGGCCCTTCGACGGTCGGGACCTGCAGGGCCATGCGGCTGTCCTGACTGATCAGGGCGGCGATTTCATTGGGCGCGACCATGCGCACGACGGCCGCCAGGGAGGCTCCCTGATCCAGCGCCGGCCCGAGGAGGTTCGCCAGACTGGTCCGCGCCGCCAGCATCTCGCACAGCAGCTGTTCGATCGGCACCAGCACCATGGCGCGGGGCGGTCCGTCCATCGGCGCCCGGTCGGCCATGTCCATCAGCCGGTCCAGCCGGGCGCGACTGCCGCGCAGGCCCTTCAGCGCCCCGGACACCACACCGCCCATGACGAAACCGCGGTCCGGCTGGCCGGCCAGCCGATGCGCCAGGTCGGCGATCGAGCAGTTTTCGAGATCCGGGAACTGACCGCGACGGCCGGCGGCGATGACGCGCTCGATCGTGGCGTCCGCCAGCTTCTGATAATGGCGCAGCAGATCGTGCACCGGCTGCCCCACGGCCTGGCTTTCCGGCACGGCGATCTTCTGGATGGCGTGCTGAAGCTCGACCCCCGAGGCTTCGAGGCGCTCGGCCAGGTCCGGGCGGTGCAGAAGTTCGAACGCCGTCACCCCCTGTCTGGCCAGCCAGTCCTCCAGAACCCGCCCGATCGTTTCGCGCGCCTGTGCGACGTAGAGGTCCTGCGGACCATTGCAGCGTGGCCCGACCTGGTCGTCCGGCACGACCCTCTTGTGCCGGACCTCGGGCGCGCCGCGGGTCAGCAGGGTCGAACTGGCGAACTCCATGGTGTCGGGGTCGAGCGTTTCCTTGGTCACCCGCACCGCAGCGGCGCGACGGTCCGCCAGCATGTCCTCGGCCGTCTCGACCGCGGTCGCACGGTCTTCCGTCGCCATCTGGAGGGTCCAGGGGGCCGGGGCGGTCTTGCGGATATAGACTTCGTAATGGACGGCGCCGGACATCAAAACGCTCTGACTGTTCCCCTTCATCATGGCACCAAGGCTTTAAGGCGGGGTTTCGTTGCGGATTATGGCGATGCGCCCCATCTTTGCGCCCTGTCCCGGCCTCGGGCGGCGGTGGCCCGGAATTTTGGTCGACCGGCCCCGAACAATGATGGATTAGAACTGTACCGCTTGCCGCGCGTTGTCACAGCGAACGAACAGTCTGCAAGGAGATAGCCTTTGGCCAATATCACCCTGGTCGACGACGACGAGAACATCGTCGCCTCGGTCTCGCTGGCGCTGGAGAGCCATGGTCACAAGGTCACCGCATGGCACGACGGCGCGGCCGGCCTTGAGGCCCTGGAGGCCAGCCCGCCGGATCTGGCCATCCTCGACGTCAAGATGCCCCGCATGGACGGGATGGAAGTCCTGCGTCGTCTGCGCCAGACCTCGCAGATTCCCGTCATCATGCTGACGTCGCGGGACGAGGAGATCGACGAAATTCTCGGCTTCAACCTGGGGGCCGACGACTATATCCACAAACCCTTCAGCCAGCGGCTGCTGATCGAGCGGGTCAAGGCGCTGCTGCGCCGGACCGGTGCCGACGGTGGCGAGCCCGAACCCTCGGGCGAGAATTCGGCCAAGGCCATCAAGCGCGGCAAGCTCTCGATGGACCCGGCCCGTCACGAGAGCACCTGGGAGGGCAAGCCGGTCAAGCTGACCGTGACCGAATTCCTGCTGCTTCAGGCCCTGGCCCAACGGCCGGGCTTCGTGAAGAGTCGCGACAACCTGATGGACGCCGCCTACGACGATCAGGTCTATGTCGATGACCGCACCATCGACAGCCACGTCAAACGCATGCGGAAGAAATTCCGGGTGGTCGACCCCGAGTTCGACGCCATCGAGACCCTGTATGGCGTCGGATACCGCTATCGCGAAAGCTGATCCGCTCCCGTCGGGAGAGGACGAACCGCGCCGCCCGTTGAAACGCTTCGGGGGGTCGCGGCTCGGCGGCCTGATCCTGGCGCTGAACCTGCTCAGCCTGCTGATCCTGTTCGTCGGGGCGCTGCTGCTGAACGAATGGAGCCGCGGCCTGATCGAGGCCCGGCAGGAGACGCTGGTCGCCCAGGCCGAGCTGCTGGCCAATGTGCTGGCCGACAAGGAATACACGGTCGGCGAGCCCAATCCGCAGTTCAACGTCGAGAAGGCCCCCCTGCTGCTGCGGGACAATTTCATTCCCGCCGGCCAGCGGGCCCGGCTGTTCGACATCGACGGCCTGCTGGTCGCCGACAGCTATGCGGTGACCGAGGTCATCCCCGGCCAGGCGCTGCCGCCCGCCCGCCCCGCCGGCACACCGGCACCCACGCCCGATCCGGCCAGGGTGGTCCGCGGCGAGGCCGAGGTCGAGCGCGCCCGCGGTGCACTGGCGGCCGAGGTGGAGGCGGCGCTCGGCGGACAACCCCAGTCGACCCTGCGGCGCTCGGAAGGCGGTGACCGCGTCGTCTCCGTCTCCATTCCTGTGCGGCACGTGCAGCAGGTGCTGGGCGTGCTGACGCTGGAAGCCGGCGACGTGGACAAGACGCTGTCGGCCCAGCGCCGCGCCCTGATGCCCTTCGCCCTGGTGGCGCTGGCGGTGTCACTGCTGTCGTCGCTGTTGCTGCACCTGTTCGTGGCCCGGCCGGTGATGCGGCTGTCGGCGGCGGCGGACGAGGTCCGGCTGCAGCGGTCCCGGGCCATCTCCCTGCCCGACCTCGAGGGCCGCAAGGACGAGATCGGCGACCTGGCTCGATCGCTGGAGACCATGACCGAGACCCTGTCCGACCGCATGGACGCCATCGAGCGGTTCGCGGCCGACGTCTCGCACGAGATCAAGAATCCCCTGACCTCGATCCGGTCGGCGCTGGAAACCCTGCCCCTGGTCAGGACCGAAGCCCAACGGGAGAGGCTCACCGTCCTGTTGCAGCAGGACGTCCGGCGGCTGGACCGGCTGATCACCGACATCTCCAATGCCTCGCGCCTTGATGCCGAACTGGCGCGGGACCGGCCGCGGACGCTGGACCTCACCACCCTGCTGACCGAGATCGTCGGGGTCTATGAGGCGGGCCGGAAGGCCGGACAACCGCGTGTCGTGTTGGCCGCGCCGGCGGGCGAACACCTGATGGTCACGGGACGGGACGGGCCTCTGGGTCAGGTGTTCCGCAACCTGATCGACAACGCCCGCTCGTTCAGTCCGGCCGGCGGCGATGTCCGGATCACCCTTGAGCGCGACACCCTCGATCCGGTGCGGCCGGCCCGCGTGCGTATCGATGACGACGGGCCGGGCATTCCGGCGGAGAACCTCGAGACCGTGTTCCAGCGTTTCTATACCGCCCGGCCCAAGGGTACGGCCTTTGGTGCCAATTCCGGCCTCGGCCTGTCGATCGCGCGTCAGATCGTCGAGGCCCACGGGGGCACGATCCGGGCCGAAAACCGCGCGGACGGGGCCGGCGAGACCCAGGGGGCGCGCTTCGAGGTGGCCTTGCCGCTGTCCCTTGCGGGCCGGCGCGGGTGAGTGGTTCGCCCCTGCACGGCACGGTCGCGGCGCGCTGGACCCCGGCCGCAGGCTGGCGCGGGGTCCTGATCACCGGCCCGTCGGGCGCGGGCAAGAGCGATCTGGCCCTGCGTCTGATCGGCGCGGGCTGGCGGCTGGTGGCCGACGACTATGCCCATGTGTTCGCCTCCGGCGGAGCCCTGTACGCCACCTGCCCGGCGACGATCGCGGGCCGGATCGAGGCGCGGGGAGTCGGTGTGATGCCCGCCAGCGCCCTGGGGCTGGTTCGGCTGGTGCTGGCGGTCGAGCTGTCGGCGGGCCCGATCGAACGCCTGCCCGAGCCCGCCGGGATCGGGATCGCCGGCGTCCGGCTTCCGCGCGTGCGGCTGTGTGGTTTTGAGCCGTCGGCGGTCGAAAAGGTCACACGGCTGACCAGCCCGCTTTAACCCGACGCGGACTTGGGCTATTCCGCCCGGCTTGCGACGCGTTCGAGGGGCCGTCGAACAGGCCGTCGAACGGGGGCGCGGACTTTGGGGCGCGAGCTTTGGTAATGCCTTCATGATCGGTCTGGTGATCGTCACCCACGGGGGACTGGCCTCGGAATTTCTCGCGGCCATGGAGCATGTCGTGGGCCCGCAGCGCGGGGTCGCGGCCATCTGCATCGGGCCGGACGACGACATGGAACGCCGCCGGCGTGACATCGTCGACGCCGCCAACGCCGTGAACGACGGCGATGGCGTCATTCTGCTGACCGACATGTTCGGCGGTACGCCCTCCAATCTCGCCATTTCGGTGATGGAAGAGACCCAGGCCGAGGTCATCGCCGGGCTGAACCTGCCGATGCTGATCAAACTGGCCAGCGTGCGCGGCCGCGAACCGCTGGAGGCCTGTGTGGCCCATGCCCAGGACGCCGGCCGGAAATATATCTCCGTGGCCAGCTGGGTGCTTCAGGGCGAGAAATGAGCGTCACGGCCACGGCGAACATCTGCAATACCCGGGGCCTGCACGCCCGCGCCTCGGCCAAATTCGTCAAACTGGCGTCCGGCTTCGACGCCGAAATCCACGTCACCCGGGACGGCGTGACGGTGAATGCCCTGTCGATCATGGGCCTGTTGATGCTGGGAGCCGGCAACGGCTGCGAGATCGCCATCACGGGTGAGGGCCCGGAGGCCGCCGCGGCGGTGGCGGCCCTGACCGATCTGGTCGGACGCCGGTTCGACGAAGATCAATAGACCGCGTCCGCGCAATCGCGCCCCTGATGGCCATGACCCAGACCGCTGACCGTCCAGACCCCGAGCCGAGCGCCGGCGTGATCCACATCCTCGCCCTGTACCGGTTCGCGGCCATCGTGGATCGGGAGGCGGTGCGGGATCGTCTTGAGGCGCTGTGCGCGCCGGATGTGCGGGGTACCCTGCTGGTCGCCCATGAGGGCCTGAACGGGACGATCGCCGGGCCGCAGGCCGCGGTCGGGCGGGTGGTCGACGGCATCCGCGCCCTGCCGGGCTTCGCGGACCTGGACGTCAAGCGCGCCACCGCGGGCGAGATGCCGTTCCACCGGATGAAGGTCCGCATCAAGCCCGAGATCGTGACCCTGGGCCTGCCGGACCTCGATCCCGCAACGAACGCCGGCACCTATGTCGAACCACAGGACTGGAACGCCCTGATCCGCGATCCCGGCACGCTCGTCATCGACACGCGCAATGACTATGAGGGCGCGGTCGGGGCCTTCGCCGGGGCGGTGCAGCCGAACACCGTCAGCTTCCGGGACTTTCCCGACTGGTTCCGCGCCGAGGGCCGGGCCCTGCTGGACCAGACGGGCGCGAAACGGGTGGCCATGTACTGCACCGGCGGCATCCGCTGCGAAAAGGCCACCGCCTTTCTGAAGGCCGAGGGCGTGCCCGAGGTCTTCCATTTGCAGGGCGGGGTGCTGCGCTATCTGGAGACGACGCCCGAGGCGGACAGTCTGTGGGCGGGCGAATGTTTCGTCTTCGACGAGCGCGTCGCGGTCGGCCATGGTCTGGCGACGGGCAGCCATTCCCTGTGTCGGGGCTGCCGGATGCCGGTCAGCGAGGCCGGTCGGGCCTCACCCCGCTTTGTCGAGGGTGTGAGTTGTGACCGGTGCGCCGACGCCCGCACCGAGGCGGACCGCGCCCGCTATCTGGAACGGGCCCGTCAGGTGGAGATCGCGACCCGCCGGGGTGTGGCGCACATCGGGGCGGCGGTCGGACGCGAACCATGATCCAGGATATGCCCGCCCAGCTTCCCGAGGTCGTCGTCACCGCCGCCCGCCTGCCGCCGGCCGCCGGCGACGCGGCGTTCTCCGTCATCCGGCTCGACCAGGCCGTACTGGATCGCGCCACGCGGCTGGACGAGGCCCTGGCGACGGTGCCGGCCGTGTCGCTGTTCCGGCGGACCTCCAGCCTCGGGGCCAATCCGACCACCCAGGGCATCAGCCTGCGCGCCATCGCCCCCTCCGGCGCGGGCCGGACGCTGGTGACCCTCGACGGCGAACCGCTCAACGATCCGTTCGGCGGCTGGGTGATCTGGTCGCAGGTCGCGCCGGAATCCCTCGAAAGCGTCGACATCGTGCGGGGAGCGGGCGCGGGCCCCTATGGCGCCGGGGCCCTGACCGGGGTGATCACCCTGCGGGAGCGCGACCGCGAAGGCGGCGTGCTGGACGCCTCAGCGGGCGAATACGGGGGCGGTCGCCTCGGGGCCGCGACGACCCTGACCCGGGGCCGCCTCTCGATCACGGGATCGGCGCTGTACGACCGGTCCGACGGCTATGTCCCGGTGCGCGGCCCCGCCGCGGGCACCGCCGACACCCCGCTGGACCTCGAGGCCCGCAGCGCCGCCCTGCGCGCGGATCTCGGCCTCGATTCCGCGACGGCCCTGTCCGTGCGGGTGGCGGCCTATGAGGAAGATCGCGGCTCGGGCCTGGCCGGGGCGCGGTCGACGGCCAGCGGTCAGGGCTACAGCGCCGCCCTGGCGCGGGCGTCGGGGCCGAACCGCCTCGGCTGGCGCGTCCAGGTGTGGCGGCGCGACAGCGATTTCGCCAATACCGCCGTGGCCGTGGCCCCCGGACGGGTCGGGACGACGCCCGCCAATGATCAGTACGCCACCCCGGCCAGCGGCCGGGGCGGCAATCTCGCCTTGCGCCGGTCCGGCCTGACGATCGGCAACGGGCGGCTGGAGTGGGAGGTCGGCGCCGACGCCCGTTTCGCCGAGGGCGAGACGCAGGAGCGGTTCCGCTACCTCGGCGGGCAGTTCACGCGCGACCGGTTCGCCGGCGGCGAGACGTCGGTCATCGGCGGCTATGGCGAGGGGTCGTGGACGGGCGGCCCCTGGCTGATCGCCGGCGGCGTGCGCCTCGACCGCTGGACGACCGCGGACGGTCACCGGCTGGAACGGGACAGGGCCACGGGGCTGCCGACCCTGGACGAGACCTACCCCGACCGATCCGGAGACGTGGTCAGTGCCCGGCTGGCGGTGCGCCGCGATCTGGCCGGGGGTCTGGCGGTCCGGGCCGCGGCCTATTCCGGCTTCCGGCCGGCGACGCTGAATGAGCTTCACCGCCCGTTCCGGGTCGGCAACGACCTGACCGAGGCCAATGCGGCGCTGGAGCCGGAGACGCTGCAAGGCGTCGAAACCGGCCTGTCATGGCAGGGGGGCGGCACCCGGCTGGGGGCCACGATTTTCTGGAACCGCATCGACGATGCGATCGTCAACCTCACCCTCGGCCAGGGGCCGGGGATCATTGCCGCCCTGCCGCGCGCCGGCTTCATTCCCGCGGGCGGGGTGCTGAGACAGCGGCAGAACGCCGGCGTGATCGACGCCACCGGGCTGGAACTGACGGCGGAACACGCGTTCGAGGCCGTCACCCTGGTCGGCGCGGTTTCGGCGACGGACGCGACGCTGGACGGCGGCGCGGCCGCTCCGCAGCTGACGGGGCTTCGGCCGGCCCAGGCCCCGGTCGTCAGCGCCACGGCGGGCGTGGACTGGCGCGCGACCGATCGCCTGACCCTGGGGCTCCGGGCCCGCTACGAAAGCCGCCGCTTCGACGACGATCTGAACAGCCGCATTCTGGACGCCGCCTTGACCGCGGATGTGCGCGCGGACCTGCAGCTGACGGACGCGGTCGTCCTGTACGTCGCGGCCGACAATCTGTTCGACCGGGATGTCGCGGTGTCCGCCACCGCCGACGGCGTCACGGGCTTCGGCCCTCCGCGAACCTTGCGGGCCGGCGTCTCCATGCGCTGGTAAGGCCGGGGCCGGATGCCTGTTACCGACAGGCACGGGTGAGTGCCTGGTGGAGCCGAGGGGAGTCGAACCCCTGACCTCGTCATTGCGAACGACGCGCTCTACCAACTGAGCTACGGCCCCCCTTGTCCCACTGGACAGTGGGGCGCAGGCGAGGGCGCGACATACGAGGGGCGGGGCCGGAGGTCAACGGGCTTGGCCGGACCGGGGACCTGCGGCAGCGGAATCGCTGGACCTGCGGCGCGGTCCCGCTAGAAGCGGAACTGAAATTGTTTCGGGAGACCCTGAATGGGTTACGCCATCGTCTGGCTGGTCAATACGCTGCTGTCGATCATGACCTGGTCGATCATCCTGTCGGCCATCATCAGCTGGCTGTTCGCCTTCGACGTCATCAACCGGCGCAACCGGTTCGTGAACCAGGCGGCCGATCTTCTGGACCGGATCACCGCCCCGCTGCTGGAACCGTTCCGCCGGATCATTCCGCCGCTGGGCGGGATCGACATCTCGCCGATCGTGGTGCTGCTGCTGATCAATTTCGTGCGCATCCTGTTCAACCGCATGACCGCGCCCTTCCTGATCCAGATGCTGGGATAGACGCGACCGCGGCGACACGGCCTGTCGTCTTCGCCCCGGACCTGCGCTTACGGCCTTGCGCCGTCCGGCGAGGGTCCTAAGGTGCCGCTCCGAACGGGCCCTGTGCCTGCCAGCCAACCGGACTTCATGACCACGATACGATCCGTCGCCATCGTCGGCGCAGGCCAGATGGGCGCAGGCATCGCCCAGGCCGTGGCCGCGGGCGGCTACCAGGTGCTGCTGTACGACGCCGCCGCCGACCGCGTGCCCCAGGCGCAGGGGGCGATCGCCGCCAGCCTGGCGCGTCAGGTCGCGCGCGGCCTGATCGACCAGGCCGCGGCCGATGCCACCCTGTCGCGCATCTCGCCGGCGTCATCGCTCGCCGCCGCCGCCAAGGCCGATCTGGTGATCGAGGCCGCGTTCGAGGACGAGGCGGTCAAGAAGGCCATCCTCGCCGACCTGACGCCGCATCTGGGCACCCATACCCTGCTGGCCTCCAATACCTCGTCGATCTCGATCACCCGGCTGGCCTCGGCCACCGACCGGCCCGAGCGTTTCATCGGCCTGCATTTCATGAAGCCGGCGCCGGTGATGAAGCTGGTCGAGATCGTCCGCGGCATCGCCACCTCGGCCGACACCTACGAAACGGCCGTCGCCTTCGCCGAGAGCCTCGGCAAGACCACGACCAATTCCGAGGATTTTCCGGCCTTCATCGTCAACCGGATCCTGGTGCCGATGATCAATGAGGCGGTCTATGTCCTCTACGAGGGTGTCGGCGATGTCGCCTCGATCGACAAGGCGCTGAAACTGGGTGCCAACCATCCGATGGGGCCGCTCGCGCTGGCGGACTTCATGGGGCTGGATGTCGTCCTGGCGATCATGAACGTACTCTATGACGGTCTGGCCGACAGCAAATACCGGCCCTGCCCGCTGCTGGTGAAATATGTCGAGGCCGGATGGCTGGGGCGCAAGTCCGGACGCGGCTTCTACGACTATTCCAGCACCGAGCCGGTCCCCACCCGGTGAAGGCCCCGATGATCCCCTCGCTGGAGCGGCCGGAGGATTTTCCCGGCCAGCAGCGCGTCACCTGGCGGCGCGAGCCGCATCGCATCGTGCTGGCGGCGATCGCCGGCGCACTGTGGCCTCCGCTGGTCATCACCCTGATGATCTGGCCGCCGCAGAACTGGCTGCCCGGCCTCGAGACGGACTGGCGGCTGATCGTGCTGATCATCGGTCTGGCCGCCGTCCCGGGCGGGCTGTGGTTGCTGTCGCGTGAGCGGGAGCTGACCGGCCGCCCATCGACGCGCCTGGGCGTGGTGTGGCGCTTGATGTTCTTCGGGGGGCTGCTGTCGGCGGGCCTGCAGGCCATGCTGGCCCTGATCGTGTCCGTGGTCGGATGGTTCGAGGCCGGAGACGTCGCCCAGGCGGCCGGCGCAACCGAGACGACCCTGTTGATCTATGGCGTCGGCGGCCTGCCGATCGCCGTCCTGCTGGGCGTCAGCTACGCCCTTTGGGCGGGCCTGTGCGTCGCCTTCATCGCCTTCATGCCCCAGCCCGAGGTCCGCGACCGGTTGGGCGTCCTGCGCGATCGCGACAGCTGAGGGCGGCAACCTTGCGGCGAATTCGGGTTGACCTCGCCGGATGATCGGCGAAGCTGACGCGGTGACCGGGGGGGCCATCATGACAGCGGAACCATCAACAGCCGCGCTCGCGCCGGTCCAGGCGAACGACCGCCTGTTCAGCCTCGATGTCATCCGCGGTCTGGCCGTGCTGGGCATTCTGGCCGTCAACGCCGTGACCTTCGCCTGGCCCTCCGAAGTGTACAGCAATCCCTCGCTGCAGCCGGACTTCGACGCCGGAGCCGCGGCCGGCTGGCAGGTGATGCATGTCTTCTTCCAGGACAAGATGCGCACCCTGTTCTCCATGCTGTTCGGGGTGTCGATCTTCCTGATCGGCGGCCAGCGGTTCGACGAGGCGCGCGGCAAGCTGTTGCGGAGCCGGCTGTTCTGGCTGGCGGTCTTCGGACTGATCCACGGCGCGGCCTTCTGGTACGGCGATATTCTTCTGCTCTACGCCTGGACCGGTGTGTTCGTGATGATGGCCCGGTCGTGGAGCGCGCGGCGGCTGCTGATCGTCGGCGTGAGTCTGAATCTGGTCTGCTCGGGCCTCTATGTCGGCCTGATGTCGATTCTGGCCTTCGCCCCGCCCGAAGCCCTCGCATCGGCGATGGACGGAGCGGGCTGGCGGACCGATCCGGCCCGGCTCGCGTCCCTGATCGACGCCTATCGGGGCGGTGCCCTGGAGGTCAGCCTGCATCAACTGATGGAATGGGTGTCGGTGACGCCCTTCCTGCTGTTTGCCGTCCTGCCCGCGACCGCAGCCCTGATGCTGATCGGCATGGGGCTGTTTAAGGCCGGCTTCCTCGCGGGCCGGTCGCCCACCTGGGTCTATGCCCTGTTCATCGCCCTGGGGGCCGGGGCCCTGTGGCTGATCCATCAGGAAACCACGCGGATCGTCGCCGCGGACTTCCCGTTCGTGCAGACCCTTGCCCGGCCGGCCAACACCTTCCTCTCGCCGTTCGCCTCGCTGGCCTATGCCAGCGCCCTGATTCTGATGGCGAAATTCGGTCTGCGGGTGCTGCTGACGCCGTTCGCCTGCGCCGGGCGGATGGCCTTCACCAACTATCTGACCCAGACCCTCATCATGACCACGATCTTCTACGGTGGCCGCGGTCTCGGCTGGTTCGGCCACATAGGCTGGCCCGAGCTGTGGTGGGTGATCGGCGGCGTCTGGGTCGCCCAGCTGATCTGGTCGCCGCTGTGGCTGTCGGTCTTCCGGTTCGGGCCGCTGGAATGGGCCTGGCGCTGCCTGACCTACAAGCGGATGATGCCGTTGCGGAAGGCCGCCGTCGCCTGAAGCGGATCGGCGTCGTTGCCCGGCGGCTGACGATGGCTTAAGCGGCGCGGCATGAGCACCGATGCGCCGACCCGCCCCGAAGCCCGCAACCCGCGGGGGTTCGCCGACCGCCGCGGGGCCGACCTGATCGCCGAGCGCCGCCTGGTGGCCCGCGTGTCCGAGGTCTATGAGCGCTGGGGCTTCGAGCCGCTCGAGACCGGGGCCTTCGAATACGCCGATGCCCTGGGCAAATTCCTGCCCGACGCCGACCGTCCGAACGAGGGCGTCTTCGCCCTGCAGGACGACGACGACCAGTGGATGGCGCTGCGCTACGACCTGACCGCGCCCCTGGCCCGGTTCGCGGCGCAGGGGTGGGAGACCCTGCCCAAGCCGTTCCGCCGCTATGCCTTCGGCCCCGTGTGGCGCAACGAAAAGCCCGGCCCCGGTCGCTTCCGCGAATTCGTCCAGTGCGACGCCGACACCGTCGGCTCGGACCGGCCCGAGGCCGACGCCGAGATCATCGCCATGGCCTGCGAGGGCCTGCGTGCCGCCGGCCTCGGCACCGACCAGGCCGTGGTGCGCGTTTCGAATCGAAAGTTGTTCGACGGCCTGTTCGACGCCGGCGGCGTCACCGATCCGCGCCAGCGCCTGACCGCGCTGCGGGCCATCGACAAATTCGACCGTCTGGGCTGGGAGGGCGTGTCGGCCCTGCTGGGCGAAGGCCGGCTGGACGAGTCGGGCGACTATACCAAGGGGGCCGACCTGCCGATCGGCGTGGCCGCGACCATCGAGGCCTTCCTCGCCTCGGCGGGCGACGCGGACCTGTCACGGGCGGCGACGCTCGAGGTGGTCGCGCGGGCCGGGGGCCTTGGCGCGACCGGCGAGGCGGCGCTGGAGGAGCTGGCGGCCATCGACCGTGCCCTGACGGCGATGAAGGTGGGCGAGGGGACCGTGCGCTTCGACCCCACCATCGTGCGCGGTCTGGAATATTACACCGGCGCGGTATTCGAGGCCGAACTGCTGCTGGACACGACCGACGACAAGGGTCGCGCCGTGCGCTTCGGCTCGATCGGCGGCGGCGGCCGGTATGACGATCTGGTGGCCCGGTTCACCGGCGAGCGCCTGCCGGCCACGGGCTTTTCGTTCGGGGTGTCGCGCCTGGCCTCGGCGCTCAAGGCGGCGGGTCGGGGGGCGGCGGAGTCCGTGCGGGGACCGGTCGTGGTCATCGTCTTCTCTGACGCCGACATGCAGCACTATCTCGACGCCGTGTCCGAGCTGCGCAACGCCGGCATCGCGGCGGAACTCTACCTCGGCCGGGCGGGCATGAAGGCGCAGATGAAATATGCCGACCGCCGCGGCGCCCCCGCCGCCGTCATCCTCGGCGGAGACGAGATCGCGGCCGGCCAGGTGACGATCAAGGACCTCGACGCGGGCCGCGCCCTGGCCGCCGGTATGACCCGCAACGAGGCCTGGAAGTCCGAACGCCCGGGCCAGCGTCTGGTGCCGCGCGGGGATCTGGTGGCGAACGTCCGGGCGATCGTCGAAAGCGCCCGCGCGGGCGCGTAGGTTATCGCCGATAACCTTGAAATTCCCGTGGGTTCCATGAGGCCTTGATTGACTTGAACGACGAAATGTCGTCAATCTGACGCACTCGAGAAACGCAGCGTTCAGACGCTTCAGTGGCTCGAAGGCGTTTCGGGGAGGAAACGTCCGCTCGTCAAAGAGCGAAAGAAAGCCCGCCGCGATGTATCCCCCGCGGCGGGCTTTTTTGCATCCCCGGTTTGGGCGCTATCGCTCGCCGCGCGGCGGCTCGCTGCTTGAGCGCAGGTGCCGCCCACGAACGTCCATTTATCACCGTGCACCCCGGCGAATGCCGGGGTCCAGATCACAAACCGGGTCTGCGGGGATTGGCACCGCGACATCGGTTCGGATCACCGCGCCCGCCATCTGGACCCCGGCATTCGCCGGGGTGCACGGACAAAGGGGCGGACCACAACGAAAAAGGGCCGGAGCGTTGCCGCTCCGGCCCTTCGTCGATCAGTTGGTGAAACGCCCTACCAGATGCGGACCCGGTCGGCCGGGGCGAGGTAGTATTTCGAGCCGGGCTGGACGTTGAACGCCTCATACCAGGCGTCGATGTTGCGCACCGGGCCGATGACGCGGAACTCGGCGGGGCTGTGCGGATCGGTGGCGATCTGGTTGCGCAGGGCGTCGTCGCGCATCTTGGACTGCCAGACCTGGGCCCAGCCGTAGAAGAAGCGCTGGTCGCCGGTGGTGCCATCGAGGATGGGCGCCGGCTGGCCGTTCAGCGAGAGGTGATAGGCCTCCAGACCCACCGCATTGCCGGCGGCGTCGCCGATGTTCTCGCCCATGGTCAGTCCGCCCTGGACCTTGAAGCCGGGGATCGGCTCGAACTGGTCGTACTGTTCACCCAGACGCCGGGTCAGACCATCGAAATTGGCCCGGTCCTCGGGTGTCCACCAGCTGCGCAGGACGCCGTCGCCGTCGGACTTGGAGCCCTGGTCGTCGAAGCCGTGGCCGATCTCGTGGCCGATGACGCCGCCGATGCCGCCGTAGTTGACGGCCGGGTCCGCGTCGGGATCGAAGAACGGCGGCTGCAGGATGGCGGCCGGGAAGACGATCTCGTTGTTGGTCGAGTTGTAATAGGCGTTCACCGTCTGGGGGGTCATGCCCCATTCGGTCTTGTCGACCGGCTCATTGAGGCGGTTGAGCTGGTAGTTCCACTGGAAGATGCCGGCGCGTTCGGCATTGCCGAACAGGTCGTCGGGACGGATCTCGAGCGCGGAATAGTCCCGCCATTTGTTCGGATAGCCGATCTTGACCGTGAACTTGTCCAGCTTGTCCTGGGCCTGGGCCTGGGTGTCCGCGCTCATCCAGCTGTAGGTGCGGATGCGGTTGCCGAGGGCGACGCGCAGGTTGGCGACCAGGGCTTCCATCTTGGCCTTGGACTCGGCCGGGAAATATTCCGAGACATACTGGCGGCCGACGGCCTCGCCCAGCATGCCCTCGGCGAAGCTGATGCCGCGCTTGTCCCGGGCGCGCTGCATCGGCTGGCCGTTCAGGTCCCGCGAGCGGAACTCCCACTGGGCGTCCGAGAAACGGCGCGACAGGCGCGGCGCGGCGTCGTCCGTGGTGTGGAAGGCCTGCCAGGCCTGGATCGTCTCGATCGGCGTTTCGGCGTAGATGGCGGCGATCCTGGGCATGGCCGTGTCCTGACGGACGATCAGGCGCGGGACCTCACCCACGCCGACGGCGTTGTAGTAGTCCTGCCAGGGGAAGCCGGGAGCCTCGGCAGCCAGGCCGGCGATGGTGTATTCATTGTAGGTCTCGTCGCGGTTGCGGTTCTGGACCGCGGTCCAGTGCGCCTCGGCGATGCGGGTCTCGAAGGCGACGATGTCGGCGGCGGACTGTTCCGGATTTTCCCAGCCGATCAGGCCCAGCATGCGGCCGACATAGGCCTGGTAGAGGACTTTCTTGGCCGCCCAGCGCTCTTCCAGATAGTAGTCGCGGTTGGGCAGGCCGAGGCCGCCCTGGCCGGTCGACACGACATAGCGGGTCGGGGCCTTCTGGTCGGTGGTGATGCCGGTGCCGAAGATGGAGCTGCCGAGACGGCCCTGGGTCTGACCCATGTAGACGGCGGCGAGGTCACGGGTATTGGCGGCCCGGATGGCGGCCAGGAAGGGGGCCAGCGGCGCGGCGTCGAGGGCCTCGATCCGGGCCTCGTCCATATAGGAGCGGTAGGCGTCGGCGATCTTCTGTTCGTCCGAGCCGGTGGTCAGGTCGGTGCGGGCGGTCAGGCCCTGGATCATCGCCTTGACGCGGTTGTCGGACAGTTCGCGCAGCAGGGCGAACGAGCCGTAGCTGGTGCGGTCCGACGGGATCTGCATGGCGTCCAGCGCCGTGCCGTTGGCGTAGCGCATGAAGCTGTCGCCCGGATTGACCGAGGTGTCGCGACCGGCCAGGTCAAAGCCCCAGGTGCCGTATTTCGGCGCTTCCGTGCCCTGGAAGCCCATCACCGTGGCTCCCTCGGCCGGGGTCTGGAACAGTTCGAAGACCGTGCAGCTCTCGTTGAGGCAGGCGTGGTCCTGGTCCTGGGCCGCAGCCAGCGAGGCGGGCAGCAGCAGCGCGCCGAGCGCGGCGCCGATCAGCAGTTTCTTCATGGGGATTTCCTCGGCTTCGCTTCTCTACGGACAGCGTCGCCGGCGACCCTACGCCCCGGTTCCCGCCTGTCGCCTGAATTTTTTGTCATGTGCGACGGAAACCCGGGCGGACAGGCGTTTCAGCCTGTAGGCTGAGCGTCATTGGGGAAGCGATGACGATTCACGGCGGCGGCGGCGAATATCGCGATCTGGTCGTCTTCCTGGCGGCGGCCGGCGTCGTTGTGCCCCTGTTCAATCGTTTGAAGATCAGCCCGGTTCTGGGTTTTCTGGCCGCCGGGGTGCTGCTGGGGCCGAGCGGCCTCGCGCGCCTGTCCGATACCCTGCCCTGGCTGTCATGGCTGACGATTTCGGACGCCGGCCAGCTCCGTTCCCTGTCGGAACTGGGCGTCGCCTTCCTGATGTTCATGATCGGGCTCGAGCTGTCATGGGAGCGTCTGAAGGCCATGCGGCGGCTGGTGTTCGGCCTTGGCCTGACCCAGGTCGCGGCCTGTACGGTCGCCCTGGGCGCGGTCTTCGTCGCCATGGGCCAGCCGCTGGTTTCGGCGGCGGTGCTCGGCATGGGGCTGGCCCTGTCCTCGACGGCCGTGGTCATGCCCGTGATGGCCGAGCGTGGCCGTATCTCCACCGTCGCCGGCCGTGCGACCTTCGCCATCCTGCTGGCCCAGGACCTCGCCGTGGCCCCGATCCTGATCACCGTCACGGTGCTGGCCGCCCTGGCCCAGGGCGGCATCGGCAGCGGTGATTTCGACCCCTCTACCCTCGGCCCGGCCCTGTTCACCCTGATCCCCGCCGCCGTCGGCCTGTTCCTGCTGGTGCTGCTGGGCCGGCTGGTGCTGCGGCCGATGTTCCGCTCGGTCGCCAGGGCCAAGGCGAAGGGGCAGGGGCAGGAAATGTTCATCGCCGCCAGCCTGCTGGTGGTGATCGGCTCGGGCCTGGCTGCGCAGGCCGCCGGTCTGTCCATGAGCCTGGGGGCCCTGATCGCTGGCCTGTTGCTGGCCGAGACCGAGTTTCGGCGCGAGGTCGAGGTCTCGATCGAGCCGTTCAAGGGCCTGCTGCTCGGCGTCTTTTTCGTCGGCGTGGGCATCGGCCTGGACGTCGACGCCGTCGCCGCCGATCCCGTCGCCGTGTTCGGTCTGGCCGCCGTGATGACCTTGCTGAAGGCCGGTCTGATCTATGGGGCCGCGCGGGCCTGGAAACTGGGTAACCGGGCGGCGATCGAGACGGCCCTCGTGCTCGGCCCCGCCGGGGAGTTCGCCTTCGTCATTCTCGGCGCCGGGCTGGTCGAAGGCATCGCCTCGCCGGCATTTACCCAGCAGGTCCTGCTGGCGGCGACCATCAGCATCTTCAGCATTCCGCTGATGGCCATGATCGCATCCCGACTGGTCCGCCGCGTCGAGGCGACCCGCCCCGACCTGCCGGCCGAGGCGCTTGAGCCGCTGCCCGAGCAGGGCCAGGTGCTGATCGTCGGCTTCGGCCGCGTCGGCCGTCTGGTCGGAGAAATTCTGCTGGCGCATGACCAGCGCTTCCTGGCCATCGACGCCGACGCCTCGACGGTGGGCAAGGGCCGGGCCGAGGGTTCCAATGTCTTCTATGGAGACGCGGCACGGCCCGACATGCTGACCCTGTGCGGCATCGAGACGGCGCGGGCCGTCGTCGTCACCATGGACGCTCCGGCCAGGGTCGACGAGGTGGTCCGGGCGGTGCGGGCGGTCCGCCCCGACCTGATCCTGATCGCCCGGGCGCGCGACGACCGGCATGCGGTGCGGCTTTACCGCCTGGGTGTCACCGACGCGGTGCCGGAAACCACCGAGGCAAGTCTTCAGCTGGCCGAGAATACGCTGATCGACCTCGGCGTGCCCATGGGCCTGGTCCTGGCCTCGATTCACGAACGTCGGGACCGGTTCCGCAAGGTCTTCCAGGAAGCCATGCCCGACAGTGCGGTCCCGCGCCGGCCCCGGGCGCTCAGGTCCGGACTGCGGCGCTGAGACGCAGGCGACGGAGACCGCCCGCGTGACACGTTAACCTCCGGCCTAACGACCTCATTAATCCCGCTACCCCATTTTGGTCATCGTTGCGTGATGATTGCCCGACCTCGCCTTCGAGGCGTGTCCGTGGATGTTCGCGCGTCCCGAATGAACCTTCGCTTCGGCGATCAGTTTTTCCGGCGGGTGTCAGCCGCCGCTGAGTGAGTAATCGATTTATGCGAGATTCTATCCCGGCTTCCGCCGCCCCCGCAGCCGACGTCGACGCCGAAACACCCCGGCTGAACCGCCGTCAGGCCGCCAAGGTCCGCACCCGCCAGAAGGTGCTGGAGGCGGCCCGCCTGCTCTTCGCCGAGCGCGGCTATGAGCCCGCCACCATCCGCGACATCGCCAAGGGCGCGGGTATGTCCACCGGTGCGGTGTTCGCCAATTTCCAGGACAAGGCCGAACTGTTCGAGGCCGTGCTGTCCACCGATCTGGTCCAGCTGGCCGAGACGCTGAAGGCGGCCGCCGCGGTCGAGACCACGGTTCGGGGCCGTCTGCTGGCCGCCCTGACGGCCGGTTATCATGCCTCTCTGGAGCAGCTGCCGCTGGTCCAGGCCGTCATCGCGCGCTCGTGGTTCCAGCCGGTCGCCTCCGAAATGGGCACCCGCGCCGCCATCAAGCCCCTGATCTCGGTCGTCACGGACGCCCTCCAGGCGGGTGTGCGCGAGCGCGAACTGAACCAGGACGCCGACGTGCGGCTGCTCAGCGAAATGATCTACGAGGCCTGGCTGTCGAACTATCGCCGCGCCGCCTACGACGGCTGGACCATCGAACAGCTGACCGTCCAGATCGGCAAGCAGATCGACATCATCCTGGCCGGCGCGCTCAGCCGGCAGTAGGCGCGACCCCAGCGAACCTTCCGAAAGGCCGCGACGCTCGCCGTCGTGGCCTTTTCGTTGCCGGTCGCCGCGGTGCCGGGCGCTGCTGGCGACCCATTGCGGCATCGGCCCCCATTCCCCCGGCAGACCGCTGCAGTCGTTCCGAATCAATCACGCTTGACTCGTAACTCGACATATGGCGAGTTACGGAAATGACACGCCCCGCAAACGCTTCCAGCCAGACCCGCGTCCTGCTCGCCCGCTTCGCCGACCAGCCTCAGGCGTGGCGATATGGCTATGAGTTGAGCAAGTTGACCGGGCTGGGGTCAGGCACCCTTTACCCGACCCTCGCCCGCCTTGCCGAACAGGGTCTCCTGGAGTCGGAGTGGAGGCCGTCGCTGCAGCCGGGTCGCCCCCCCAGGCATGCCTATCGACTGACGAGTGCCGGGATCGAGTTCGCCCGAGCCCAATCCGCCAGGCCGGCCAAGCCGTCCAAATCGCGTTCCAGAGAGGCTATGGCATGACCAAACTCACCGCACTGCTGTTCGACTTCGCCCTTAAGATCGGCCCTGCGGATCGTGAGGTCTGGTTCAGAGCGATGCAGACGGAGTTCGAGTTTATTCCGGCTCCGCAGCGCCTTCGCTTCGCAAGCGGCTGTCTTGCGGCGGCGCTTGTCTGGCGCATCTGGACGCCGGATGGGGTGCGCAGGGCAACCCAGGGCGGCCTTGTCGCGGCCAGCGCGTCGCTGGCCGGGCTGGTCACGATCCATGCCCTGCTCGGGACGTTTGGGCCGCTTGATCCGATGATGACCGTGCTCGGGTTCGCCTATGCGACGGGTGCGGTCGCAACGGCCCGGTGGGGTCTTCGCGGCATGTCCGTCTTCGCACTGGGCGGTCTCGCGCTGAACACCGTGTTCGTGACGTCATGGGCGGGAGGCACCGCTGAGCCGGCGGGGTTTGTCCGCGCCTTGTCCGTCGAGGCCTATCTGATCCTGGCGACCTTTCTGGGGATCGCCGCCCTTGCTCATGCCCTGGCCCGTCGCCTTGAGCGCAGCGCATGACCCGGAAAGCTATGTGGCTGCTGGCTTCGTTGGGCCTGCTCTTGGGCGTTCTGCATCTGACCTTCACGCTTCCAATGTACGGACGCCTTTCCCTTGAGGCGTTATGGTTCGCCGGGAGCGGGCTTGCCGTCGTCTGCGGCGCGCTCATGAACATTGTGGCCCTGCGCAGCAGCGGGCCGTTCAGTCGTTGGGCGGCCGTGATCGCGAACCTGCTGATCTCACTATTCTTCGCGGCGGCGTGGCCGTTACTGCCGAGCCCCCAGGTGGCGGCGGGCTTCACGATTTTTATCGTCCTGGCCGCCTGTTTTGGCCCGATAGCCGTGTGGCAAGAGAAAGTCGCTCAGCGCGCGCTCAGGTCGTAAGGCGCGCATGATCCCACGCTTTCAGATGTCCGCTAACCACCCCTTTGCGGTCGTTGCGATCCACCGTTCCAGAAAGCCTCAGCTCTTCCAGCGTAATGTCGTGGCCTTCACCGGGTTGGCGAACGGCCGACCCTCGGCGCGGGACTTGATCCATTCGCGTTTCAGCTGCTGGTACCATTTCGCCTGTTTGTCGGCGTCGTCGATCCAGATCAGGGCGGGATCGTAGCGCAGTCCCTCGTTCTGCAGGTTCACCATGCCGCCGTCCTGCTGCAGGAAGGCGACCACCCCCATGCGCAGGAAGGGTTTGGCGATGCCGAAGACCCAGTGGTCGGACCAGAAGATCTGGGTGATCCGCGTCTTCGTCTCGCTGATCGGGGTCAGGCAGGTCAGGGCCAGCACCTGTTTTGCGCCGACCTGGATATGCTCCCAGCGATAGCCGGGCAGGCGGAAGGTGATTTCGGTCGCCGGTGCCCCGCCGAGGATTTTGTAGGCCCGGCTGTTCGACGACGGCGCGTGGCGCACCATGGCGAAGCCCTGCTCTCGCGGCTCGAAGGCCTTGGCCTTTTCGTGCATCGAAATCTCGGACCGCCACCACCACTGCTGATGCACATAGGGGCCGTGGGCGGGGTCCATCAGGCCGACGACCGCGTGATCGATATGGGCGTCGAAATCCATCCATTCGACCAGTTTCGCCTCGCCGCCGACGACGCCGGGAAACTGCGGCGGCTCATGATCCGGCTCGGCGGGACTGCGCGGGTCGGACGTGACCCAGACGAAGACCATCCCCTGACTTTCGCGCACCGGGTAGGACCGAACCCGGATGCGGTCCGTCTCGAAGGCCTGGTCCTCGACCAGCGAGGGGATGGCGGCACAGACGCCGTCGGGCCGGAAGCGCCAGCCGTGATAGCAGCACTCGATCGTCTCGCCCTCGCCGGGTTTTTCCACCAGCCGACCGGCCGACAGCGGCGCGGCGCGGTGGGGGCAGATGTCGCGCATGGCATAGACCTGACCCGCGCGGGTCCGGCCGATCAGCACCGGCTCGCCCAGCAGGTCATGACGCTTCAGCGAGGCCGGGGCGACGTCGCGGGACAGGGCGACAAAATACCAGGCGTCCAGCACGAACCCCTTGCCGAAGGCGGCGGGCGGGGCCTTGGCCTCGGGCGAGGCGGCGGAAACGGCGGCGCTGTCGGCTGGGCTCATGGCGTCAGTCTAGCGGGCCGACGACGGGAAGTCTTGACCAGCCGCATCCATTCACGCCCTCTGCGGCGACTAGGGGACAGACACGGGCGTATCGCCCGTCCATCCGGGGATGACACCATGACGACCATGACGACCATGACGACCATGACCGCCGCCGCCGCCCTCGCCGGGGCCCTCTGCCTGATCGCCGCGCCCGCTCTGGCGCAGGATCACAGCCACCATCAGCCCGCGCCCGCGCCCGCCGTGGCGCACGGTCACCAGCACGCCGATTTCGAATCCGGCCGGTTCCATGTGCGGGTCGACGGTCCGGAGCATCCGGTCGGCGACGTCATCCTGATCCCGGGCCTGTCATCCTCGCCCGAGGTCTGGGACGGCCTGACCGACAGCCTCAAGGGCCGCTATCGCGTTCACCGTATCCACATCCAGGGCTTCGCCGGTGCCGCCGCCGAGGACAATGCCAGCGGCAATGTCTCGGCCCCCGTCGCCGAGGACCTGGCCCGCTATATCGCCGAGCAGCGCCTGAACAGGCCGGCGGTGATCGGCCACTCCATGGGCGGGACCATCGCCATGATGCTGGCGGCCCGTCACCCCGACAGCGTCGGCCGTCTGATGGTGGTCGACATGATGCCCTTCATGGGGGCCATGTTCGGCGCGCCCGGCACCAACCCCACCGCCGAGAGCGTCGCGCCGATGGCCGATCAGATCTATGCCGGCATGACCGCCAGTCCCGATGACCAGTATCAGGCCCAGGCCGCGGCTGCCGTGACGGGCATGATCAAGACCGAGTCCCTGCGGGCCGGGCCGCTCGAGGACGCCGCCAAGAGCGACCGACGGGTCTCGACGGCGGCCTATCGCGAGCTGATCGTCACCGACCTGCGGCCCGAACTGTCGCGCATCACGGCCCCGACCGAGGTGCTGTATGTGACGTTCAACTTCCCGGGCATGACGCCCGAGATGACGGACGGCATCTACCGTATGTCCTTCGCCACCCTGCCGTCCGCGCAGCTGAAGCGGATCGACGACAGCGCCCACTTCATCATGCTGGACCAGCCGGCGCGGTTCGCCGCCGAGGTGAACGCGTTTTTAGAATAGGGGCCCAAAGCGTCATGGTTTCGGCGGAAACGTCCCTCACGGTCCTGTGAAGGACAAGCGCGACCCGAAAAGTGGATTCCCGGTTTTCGGACTCAGTCGCGCGCTGACTTTGGTCCGACGGGATTGTCGGCGAGCCGACAATCCCTGAGGGGGGCGTTTCCGTTGGCGACCTGATCGGCTAGGACCGGTCAGGGTCAGAAGAGGTTTTCATGGCGGGTAACGGCTTCAGCTTCGGTCGTGGCGGCAATGCGGGCGGGCCCCGCCCCGCCCGCACGCCGGTGCAGCGCCTGATCTACTGGGCCGCGGTTCTGGCCGTCTGGGGCGCCATCTTCATGGTGGTCTTCTTCGCGGTGTTTGCCCGCGACCTGCCCGACACCTCGACGCTGTATAATGTCGATCGCCAGCCCTCGATCACCTATCTGGATCGCAACGGGGCCCTGATCGCCGTGCGCGGCACCCAGCAGGCCCCGCCCGCCGACCTGAAATCCCTGCCCGACTATGTCCCCGCGGCCTTCATCGCCATCGAGGACCGGCGCTTCTATCACCACCCCGGGTTCGACCCCGTCGGCATGAGCCGGGCCATGGCCGCAAACATGCGCGCCGGCCGCGTGGTCCAGGGTGGTTCGACCCTGACCCAGCAGCTGGCCAAGAACCTGTTCCTCAGCCCCGACCAGAACATGAAGCGCAAGGTCCAGGAGCTGATGCTGGCCGTGTGGCTGGAGATGAAATTCTCCAAGGACGAGATCCTCGCCCTCTATCTGAACCGCGTCTATTTCGGTGCCGGCGCCTATGGCATCGAGGCCGCGTCGCAGCGCTATTTCGACAAGAGCGCCAAACAGCTGACGGTCGGCGAGGCCGCGCTTCTGGCGGGCCTGCTGAAGGCTCCGTCACGCTATTCACCGGTGTCCGAGAGCGAACGGGCCGGGGTCCGCGCCACCGTGGTGCTGAACGAAATGGTCGACGCCGGGGTCATCACGCCTGAGCAGCGCGCCCAGGCCGCCGCCTCTCCGGTGCGGGTGTCGCGCACCCTGTCGAGCCAGCATGCGCAGTATTTCATCGACTGGCTGGACAAGCAGATCCGCGAACTGGTCGGCGAACCGACCGAAGACATGGTCGTCGAGACCACCATGGACCTGACCCTGCAGACCCAGGCCGAGCGGTCCGTGAACCGGATTCTGACGCGCGACAGGTCCAAGGGCGTGCAGCAGGCGGCCCTGGTCGCGCTGGACGGCGACGGCCGGGTCCGCGCCATGATCGGCGGCGCCTCCTATGCCGACAGCCAGTTCAACCGCGCCGTCGACGCCCGTCGCCAGGCCGGCTCGGCCTTCAAGCCGTTCGTCTATCTGACGGCCCTGGAAAGCGGCTACACGCCCGAGACGCGGGTCAATGACGCGCCCATCCGCATCGGCAACTGGTCGCCGCGCAACTATTCGGGGACCTTTGCCGGCGAGATGTCGCTGGCCAACGCCGTGGCGCAGTCGACCAACACCGTCGCCGCCGGCCTGGCCGACCAGATCGGCCGCGACAATGTCGCCCGCACCGCCCGCCGCCTCGGCATCACCAGCCGCATCGGGCTGGAGCCGGCCATGGCGCTGGGCGCCGTCGAGGTCTCGCCGATCGAGATGGCCCAGGCCTTCGACGCCTTCGCCAACGGCGGCAAGCGCGTGAAGGCCTATGGCATCAGCCGCATCCGCACCCCCCAGGGCCGGGTCATCTACCAGCGCTCGGCCCGGGCCGACGGTGCCGTCCAGGCCATTTCCAACCCCTTCCTCTATTACCAGAACCAGATGCTGCGCGGGGTCATGACCAGCGGCACAGGGCGCTCCGCCGCCATCGCCGGGCGCGACATCGCCGGCAAGACGGGCACGACCTCGGATTACAAGGACGCCTGGTTCGTCGGCTACACCGGCGGCTTCGTCACCGCCGTCTGGGTCGGCAAGGACGACAACACCCCCATGCGCGGCGTCACCGGCGGCTCGTCCCCGGCGGCCATCTGGCGCGGCTTCATGGAGGCGGCCCTGCCGCGCCTGAACGCCCCGGCCATCCCCAACGGCCCGGCCATGCCCGAGGGCTGGCAGCCGCCCAATCCGGTCGAGAACCTGATCGGCCAGATCGGCGACCTGTTCGGCGACGCGCCCCCGGCCGACGAGGCCATCCCGCCCGAGGACCAGCCGACGCTGGAACCGCGCCGTCCGGAGCCCGGCCCGCCCGTGGTCCGCCCGACCGCGCCCCAGCCGCAACGGGACGCGCCCGACCAGCGGCCGGAACCGGCCCCGCCCCCCGAAAAGAAGGCCGACCCGCTGTTCTTCTGAGGGTGGCAACCTGCAATCCGCTCATCCCGGCGAAAGCCGGGACCCAGTTCTTTCGCGAGGCAGGGCGGCGGGGATTGGCGGAGGCGTGCTCCGGTCTCACCGGATCGTCCAAAGCACGGGGTCCCGGCTTTCGCCGGGATGAGCGGATCGTGGGCGAACCTAGCGCCCCACCGCGTGCAGCGCGGGCCCGTTGTCGCGCAGCCACTTCCGGAACGGGCGGTGGTCGCCGACCAGCCGCTGCACCACCGACCAGTAGGCCGGGCTGTGGTCGGCGTGGACCAGATGGGCCACCTCATGGGCGGCCAGATAGTCGATCACCGCCGGCGGGGCCATGACCACGCGCCAGCTGTAGCGGATGCTGCGATTGTGCGGACTGCATGAGCCCCAGCGGGATTTGGGATCGGCGATCGACATCTTCACCGGACGCTGGCCCAGGGTGCGGAGATGGACGTCGGTGCGGGTCTGCAGGGTGTCGCGCGCCACCCGCTTGAACAGGTTTTCAACCCGCCGGGCATAGGCCTCGCCCTCGCCGCCCGAGGCGATTACTGCACCTTCGGCGTCTTCCGTCAGGCGCGCCGCCCCGGCACCGCCGACCGCGACCAGCCGGACGGGCTGGCCGAACAGATCGATCACGGCCCCGGGCTCCAGCGGCGTCCCGTGCGGCCGCTCGGCCAGGCGCTCGCGCATCCACGACGCCTTGGTGCGGGCGAAGGCGACGACATCGGCCAGCCTGCGTTCGGACGGGGCGACCAGCACGGCCTCGCCGGCGCGCGCGTCGATGCGGATCGACAGCCGCCGGGCCCGCGGATTGACCGACAGCCTCGCGGCTATGCCGTCAAGCGGCAGCCGCTGGCCGTTCCGGTACTGCACAGAGGGCCTCGTTGCTGGCGATGAAGTCGCGGACCGCCGGATAGATGTCGTCGCGGAACCGCCGGCCGTTGAACACGCCATAGTGCCCGACCTCGGGGTGGACATACAGTTTGCGCAGCGCGTCCGGCAGGCCGGTGCACAGCGTATGCGCCGCCTGGGTCTGGCCCACGCCCGAGATGTCGTCCTTGGCACCCTCGACCGTCATCAGGCCGATGTCGGAGATCTTCGTCAGGTCGACCTTGCGCCCGCGGTGTTCCAGCAGGCCGCGCGGCAGCAGGTGCTGCTGGAAGACGATGTCGATGGTCTGGAGATAGAACTCCTCCGACAGGTCCAGCACCGACAGGTATTCGTTGTAGAATTCCTCGTGCTTGTCGGTCGCGTCGCCGTCCCCCGAGACCAGGTCGTCGAAATAGCGGCGGTGGGCGTCGACGTGCTTGTCCTCGTTCATCGACATGAAGCTGTAGAGCTGGACGAACCCCGGATAGACCCGCCGTGCGAAGCCCGGATAAGGCCACGGCACGGTGTGGATCATGTTGGACTTGAACCAGGCGAAGGGCTTTTCCTCGGCCAGTTCATTGGTCACGGTCGGCGACAGGCGGGCGTCGATCGGCGAGCCCATGAAGGTCATGGAGGCGGGCCGGTTCGGATCGTTGTCCCCGGCCATCAGCGCGCAGGCGGCCAGCACCGGCGGCCCCGGCTGGCAGACGCCGACCACGTGGGCCCGCGGGCCGATCACGCCCAGCATGGTGCGGACGTGGTCGATATAGTCGAAGAAGTCGAACCGGCCTTCCAGCATCGGCACCTGACGGGCATTGACCCAGTCGGTGACATAGACGTCGTGGTCCTGCAGGAAGCCCTCGACCGTGCCGCGCAGCAGGGTGGCATAGTGGCCCGACAGCGGGGCGACGATCAGCACAGCCGGCGCGGCCGTCGGCTTCCTCGCCCGCTTCAGGTCGCCGATATTGCGCGCGAAGCGCACCAGCCGGCACCAGGGCGAGGACCAGATGACCTGTTCGGTCGTCCGGACCGGCTTGCCGCCGATGTCGATGGTCTCCAGACCCCAGGCGGGCTTGCCGTAGCGGCGCGTCACGCTCTCGAACAGCCCGGCCGAGGCAAAGGCCGTGCGGCCGACCGCGGTCTGGGAGGCCGGGTTGAACGGAGAACTCCAGAACTGGCGGGCCATCTGGGCCCCGAACCGGAACGGCGTCGCCGAGTGATAGGCGAGCTCGTGAAGCGAATAGAGCATGGAATCCCTGGGACGGCCCCGCCGTTACGCGGCAGAGCACCATAGAACGCATCGCACTGCAAAAAGATTTATTCCATCAAACGACCCAATCAACCGTGCGTCCCCGCGAAGGCGGGGACCCAGGTTCAAGCCGCAACCAGACTGTCCGAACTCACCCGCGCTCAGTCCGACACCCGCCGAGAGCCAAAGCCTGGGTCCCCGCCTTCGCGGGGATGCACGGCATTCAGCGGGCTACCCCCGCGCCATGGCCTTTTCGATGACCTGAGCGGCCCTTTGCGGTCCCAGATCATGGGCGATGGCGCTGCGGAATTTTCCGTCCGGGCCCATCAGATAGACGGTCAGGGAGTGGTTCATCGTATAGGCGTCGCCCTCTCCGACCTTCTGGTAGAAGGCGCGATAGGCGTCGGCCGCAGCCTTGACCTGCTCCGGCGTGCCGGTGAGCCCGATCACGCCGCGCGGAAAGCCGTCGGAGGACAGATAGTCTTTCAGCGCCTGCGGTGTGTCGCGTTCGGGATCGACGGTGACGAAGACGATTTGGAGGTCCTTCGCCCGGTCGCCCATCTGCTGTTTGGTGGCCTCGAGGGCGGTCAGGGTCGTGGGGCAATAGTCGGGGCAGTAGGTGAAGCCGAAGAAGACCAGGGACCATTTGCCGTCCAGCAGGGTCTGGTCGACCGCCTGTCCGTCCTGGTTGACCAGCTGGAAAGGCCCCCCGACGGCCGGCTGGCCGGTCGCGGTCTCCATCGGCGGGATGGTACCGTCGCGCTGGTTGACCACCACGACGGTGGTCACGGCCACGGCCGCGGCGACGGCGATGCAGGCACCGGCGAACAACAGGATGGAACGGCGCGGCATCAAGGCCTCCTCGAAAACGCGCACCGCGCGCGTAGCCGGTCTATAGAAGACTGGTGAGCCTCTCCCAAGACCCCCTCTCGTCGCAGTTTGCGCCGCCGTTCGCGTCCCCGGAAGGCTCGCGGGACCCGGACCGTTTCAGCGGCTGGCGAAACCTGCCGCGGCGCAGCCGGGGCCTGTCATTGCGCACGCTCGTCATCCTGCGCTGGATGGCCATCGCGGGGCAGAGCGCGACGGTCGCCACGGCCACGCTCTATTTCCATTTCGATTTGCCGCTGTGGGGGTGTCTGGCCGTGATCGCGGCCAGCGTGATCATGAACCTCAACGCCACGGCCCGGCTGAAGCGTATCGACGGCTCCCTGCCGGACGGGCGGATGACGGCGGCGCATCTGGGGTTCGATATTCTGCAGCTGTCGGTCCTGCTGGCCCTGACCGGCGGCCTGCAGAACCCCTTCTGCCTCCTTCTGGTGGCGCCGGTGACGGTCGCCGCCGCCTCGCTGCCGGGACGTCAGGCGGCGCTGATGGGCCTGTTGGTGCTGGTTGCGACCACCAGCCTGTTCTTCTTCTCCCTGCCCCTGCCGTGGCAGGCGGGGACAGAGCTGAACCTGCCGCCCCTGTATCGCTTCGGGACCGGCCTGGCCCTGATCACCGGCGTGATCTTCACGTCGGCCTATGCCTGGCGGGTCGCGGCCGAGGCCGAGAAGCTGGAGCTGGCGCTGGCCACCACCCAGGACGTGCTGCAGCGCGAGCAGAGGCTGGCGGCGCTGGGCGGTCTGGCGGCGGCGGCGGCACATGAACTGGGGACGCCGCTGGCCACCATCCAGGTCGTGGCCAAGGAATTGCTGCGGGCCTCGGCCAAGGGCGGACCGGCGGCCGAGGACGCCGCCCTGATCCTGCAACAGGCCGAACGCTGCCGCGAGATCCTGAAACGCCTGTCCCAGCAGCCGGAGGAGGGCGACAGTGCCTTCGCCGAGGTCGGGCTGAAGGCCTTGCTGGAAGAGGTGGTCGAACCCCACCGCGGCTTTGACCTCGACTTCCAGATCGGGGTGCGAACCGCCTCGGGCGAGCCTGTCCCCCTCGTTCGCCGCATGCCCGAGGTGATCCACGGACTCTCGACCCTGGTCGAGAACGCGGCCGACTTCGCCGGTTCACGGGTGCGGGTGCGGGCGCTCGTGGACGCGGGCTTCATCGAGATCGAGGTGGTGGACGACGGCCCGGGTTTCCCCGCCGACATCCTGCCCCGCCTCGGCGAGCCCTATGTGACCAGCCGGCCCCAGGGCAAGGCGCGCCGCGCCCTGGCGGCCCAGATCGCCTCTTCGGTGGCGGCCGCCACGCCGGGCCGCAAGGGCCGGAAGGGCGCGGCCGTCCCCGCGGAGCCCGAGGCCATTTCTCCCAGCCAGGGCGGGATGGGACTGGGCTTCTTCATCGCCCGGACCCTGCTCGAGCGGACCGGCGGCAAGGTGTTCGTCGGTGCCGGCGACGGCGGGAAAGGCCAGCCGAAGGGCGCGCGCGTGGCCGTTCGCTGGCCCCGGCCTGCGCTGGAAGTCCCGTCGTGATGTCGCACCCCCGCAGCTGAACCTTGACCGCAGCCGTACTGTTACCGACTTGAGCCCGCAGGAGACCCCAGATGCCCGACGCTGAAGACCGGATCGCCGCCCTTCCGGACAAGACCCTGCTGCTGCTCGACGATGACAACGCCCTGCGCACCCGGATGGGTCGCGCGCTGGAGAGCCGCGGTTTCGTTGTAACCCTCGCTGCGTCCCTGGCCGAGGCGCATGAGGCGCTGAAGACCTCGGTCCCCGCCTTCGCCGTGCTGGACATGCGGCTCGAGGACGGAAACGGCCTCAAGATCGTCGAGGCCATCCGCGACCGGCGCGAGGATGCCCGTATCATCATGCTGACCGGATACGGCGCCATCGCCACGGCCGTCGCCGCGGTCAAGGCCGGAGCGGTCGACTATCTGCAGAAGCCCGCCGACGCCGACGACGTCGTCAAGTCCCTGCTGTCGACGGGCGAGTCACCCGAGCCGCCGGACAACCCGATGAGCGCCGACCGGGTGCGCTGGGAACATATCCAGCGCGTCTACGAACTGTGCGACCACAATGTCTCGGAAACCGCCCGGCGGCTGGGAATGCACCGGCGGACGCTGCAGCGCATCCTGGCCAAGCGCGCGCCGCGGTAGACAGCAAAAACACCGTGCATCCCCGCGAAGGCGGGGGCCCAGGCTTTGGCCCCGCCGCCGGCGCTTGATCGAGCGTCGGCCAGGTTCAATCGACATTCAGACGTCGGTACCCGTTCTCCCTCCCCCGTCATTCCGGGGCTGGGACCGGCGTAGCCGGGACAAGAACCCGGAATCCAGGCGTCTGGACGCCGCCGTCCACCTCACGTTCCAGAGTGGAGTCCGGTCCCCGGGATTCCGGGTTCCGCTCCGCGGCCCCGGAAAGACGGGGTTTGGTGGACGATCAGCGGGTCCGCTGAATGTCGATTGAACCTGGCTCAACCGGTCTGCCGCCGCTCAAACCTGGGTCCCCGCCTTCGCGGGGATGCACGGATTAGAGCAAGCTCTCAGATCTCCTGATTATACGCCCCGATCTCGGCGTATTTCGCCAGCCGGGGTTTGACCTCCTGGTGGAACAGGGCGCGCATGTCGTCGGCCGAGCGCATGCTCTCGACCACCACCACCAGCTCGGGCTTGTTCGACGAGGCGCGGACCAGAACCCATGAGCCGTCTTCCAGGTGCACGCGCACGCCGTTGACGGTGATGGCCTCGACGATCCGGCGGCCGAGGATCGATCCGCCGGCGTCGGCGAGGGCCTGATATTCGGCCACGATCCGCTCGAGCACCCCGTATTTCAGCTCGTCGTCGCAATGCGGCGACATGGTCAGGCTGGTCCAGGCGTCGGGCAGGGCGGCCTTGAGCTCGCTCAGTTTCTTGCCGGGATTGCGGTCCAGCATGGCCAGCACCGCGCCGCCGGCGACGATGCCGTCGTCATAGCCGTGGCCCAGGGGCGCGTTGAAGAAGAAATGGCCGGACTTCTCGAAGCCCGCCAGCGCGCCCAGTTCGGCGGTCTTGCGCTTGATATAGCTGTGGCCGGTCTTCCAGTAGACGGTGGTCGCGCCATTGGCCCTGAGCACCGCATCGGTCTTGTACAGGCCCGTCGATTTCACATCGACGACGAAGGTCGCGTTCGGATGCAGGGCCGACAGGTCGCGGCCCAGCATCAGGCCGATCTTGTCGGCGTAGATCTCCTCGCCCGTGTCGTCCACCACGCCGCAGCGGTCGCCGTCGCCGTCAAAGCCGAGGGCCAGGTCGGCCCCGGTCTCGCGGACCCGGGCCGCCATCTGCATCAGCATGGCGTGGTCTTCGGGGTTCGGATTGTATTTCGGGAAATTGTAGTCGAGTTCGGTGTCCATCTCGATCACCTCGGCCCCCATGCGGCGCAGGGCCTCGGGGGCGAAGGCACCGGCCGTGCCGTTGCCGCAGGCGGCCACGACCCTGAGCGGGCGGGTCAGTTTCACCTTCGAGACGATGTCGGCCAGATAGGCCTCGCGGAAGCCCTCGACCCGGGTCAGCGAGCCGCCCTTGCGGGCCACGCCCTCGCCGTTCAGGACGATGTCCTTCAGCCGCCCGATCTCGTCGGGGCCGAAGGTCAGGGGCGGCTGGGCCCCCATCTTGACGCCGGTCCAGCCGTTCTCGTTATGGCTGGCGGTGACCATGGCCACGCACGGCGCGTCCAGTTCGAACTGGGCGAAATAGGCCGTCGGGGACAGGGCCAGGCCGATGTCCAGCACCTCCATCCCGCCTTCCATCAGGCCCAGGATCAGGGCCTGTTTCACCGACAGGGAATAGGAGCGGTAGTCGTGACCCACCACGATCCGCGGCGTCTGGCCGATCTCGTGAACATAGGTGGCCAGGCCGAGACCCAGGGCCTGGATGCCCAGCAGGTTGATCTCCTTCTCGAGGATCCAGCGCGCGTCGTATTCACGGAACCCTGTCGGCTTCACCAGCGGCACGGTCTCATAGTCGGCCGTGTTGGGGCGAAGGTCCTGGCGGGGCTTGATCATGATCGGGTCCTGTTCAGAAGCGGGCCCGGTATAGCAGGCGGCCCTCCCGTCACAACAACGGGCCACAACAACGCAGGAACGGCGCTTTCGGCCCCGCCCCGGGCAAGACGGGCAGAACCTTGACCGGTCCCGACCCCGGGCCTACCCAAGCCCGGACTTCCGGAGACCCGAATGCCCCGTCTGATCCTGCTGCGCCATGGCCAGAGCCAGTGGAACCTCGATAACCGGTTCACCGGCTGGGTCGACGTCGATCTGACCGCCGAGGGCGAGGCCCAGGCGCGGCGGGGCGGCGAACTGCTCGCCCGGGCAGCCTTCAGGCCCACCGTCATGTTTACCTCGGTGCTGAAGCGGGCGAAGCGCACGGGCGCACTGGCGCTCGACTCCGCCGGGCTGAAGGATGTGCCGGTGGTCGAGGACTGGCGGCTGAACGAGCGGCACTACGGCGGCCTGACCGGACTGGACAAGGCCGGCACGGCAGCCCTGCACGGCGAGGCGCAGGTGAAGATCTGGCGCCGCAGCTACGACATTCCGCCGCCGCCGCTGGCCCCCGGCGGGGAATGGGATTTCGCGAACGATCCCCGCTACGCCGGCAAGACCATTCCGGACACGGAAAGCCTGAAGACCACGCTCGACCGGGTGCTTCCCTACTGGAACGAGGCCATCGCCCCGCGCCTGAAAGCCGGCGACGACGTGCTGATCGCCGCCCACGGCAATTCGCTGCGGGCCATCGTCAAACATCTGTTCGACGTGCCGGACCGCGCCATCGTCGATGTCGAGATTCCGACCGGAAATCCCCTCGAGATCGACCTCGACGCGGATCTGCGTCCCGTGGCGGCGCGCTATCTCGATCAGGGCCGGGCCACCGTCCTGCCGTCGTTGCCGGGAGCCGGCGCATGAGCACCGCCCAGCAGGCCTCGGACGACATCCGTTTCATGGGCCGGGCCATCGAGCTGGCCAAGGCCCGCATGGGCGAGACCTGGCCCAACCCCGCCGTCGGCTGCGTCATCGTCAGGGACGGTGAGGTGGTGGCAGAGGCCGCGACCGCCGCGGGCGGCCGCCCTCACGCCGAGGAACAGGCCGCGCCCGCCGCCGGCGACAGGGCGCGCGGGGCCACGGCCTATGTCACCATGGAGCCTTGCGGAGCCCGGTCGTCGGGCCGCACCTCCTGTTCGCATTTCCTGATTGACGCCGGCATCAGCCGGATCGTCGTCGCGGCCGTCGACCCCTCGCCCTTCGCTTCGGGTCGGGGGATCGAACGCCTGCTGAAGGCGGGCCTCGAGGTCGAGACCGGTCTGCTCGCCCGGGAGGCGGCAGTGCTTTACGAAGGCTATCTGCACCGGGTCGAGACCGGGCGGCCGATGGTGCGGATCAGCGAGGACGGAACCGGCTTCGACGCGCGTTTCGCCGCTTCGGCCAAGGCGGACCTGACCACGGAACTGCAGCGTCTGGGCGAGGCGGGTTATACGCGGGTCTGGGTCGGGGCCGGGGAACTGGCCGACGCGCTTCAGGCGCAGGGGCTGCTGACCGTCTGACAGCGGACGGCCGGCCATCTCGCTGCCGCTGTCCATTTCAGTCTTCCTTAAGCGCCGCCGTGCCATATCGGGACCATGTCCGCCCCCAGCGTTACTTCCGGTGCCAAAAGGCGCCTCGACCAGGCCGAGCTGGACGCGATCTGCGCCCGGCACGACCGCCTGTGGCAGGCCAAGCCGGGCGGGGCCCGCGCCGTCTTCGCCTGGATGGATCTGTCCGGCCTGATCCTGGCGGGCCGCAACCTGGCCGACGCAGACTTCTCCGCCGCCTCCTTGCACGGCACGGACATGACCGGGGCCAAGCTCGACAACGCCACCTTCTTCGGGGCCGACATGCAGGACTGCATCCTGATTGATGCCAGCATGCGTCGCGCCGACCTGCGGGGGGCCTGTCTGCGCGGGGCAAACCTCAGCGGCGCGGACCTGTTCGAGGCCGACCTGCGCGAGGGCACCATCGCCGCCGCCGACGCCAAGCTGGGCTTCAGGGTAGTCGAGGCCAAGTCGCGGCAGGACACCCTGGCCCAGGGAGCCTGCCTGGCCGGAGCCAATCTGGAGCGGTCCAAGCTGACCGGAATTGTCGCCGTATCGGCTGACTTTTCCGACGCCATCATGAAGGACTGCAAGATGGTCCGGGCGAACCTGAAACAGGCCAGCTTCCGTGGCGCGGATCTGGCCGGTGCCGATCTGTCGGGCGCAGACCTGTCGGGTGCGGATATGCGGGACGCCGTGCTGATCGGCGTGAAGATGGCCATGTGGCGGACCGACGGTGCCAATATGAGCGGCTGCCTGACCGACGACCGCTCGTCCGGCGCTCCGATCGGCAAGATGCCCGCCGCCGAGATGCTGGCCGAGCACGCCCAGTGGTGCGAGACGGGCGGTGCCCAGGGCAGGCCCTCTGTCTTCGACGGCGTGGACCTGAGAGCGCTGCGATCAATCCACGGTTACAATCTGACGGCCCTGTCGGCCAAGGGCGCGGTCTTCTACGGCCTCGACATGGAGGGGGTGCAGCTCCAGGGCGCGCACCTCGAGGGCGCGGACCTGCGTTCGGTCAATCTGAAGGGAGCCGATCTTCGCGGCGCGCGGCTGGCCGGGGCGCGGCTGAACGGGTCGGACCTGCGCGGGGCCAAGCTGGGGCCGCTGTTGATCGCGGCCGACCGGCTGCTGCCCGCCGACCTCACCGGCACGATCCTGCGCGGCGCGGACCTGTCGGGAGCGGACCTGAACCGCGCCGTCCTGGTTGGGGCTGATCTCAGCCGCGCCCTGCTGCACGGTGCGATCCTGACCCAGGCCGACCTGACCGGCGCCAATGTTCACGGCGCGCGCGGGTTGCCATAGGGCGCGTCCGCACCGGCCCCCCGGGGTCCGTACCCGATACAATCCGTCGACAAAAAAGGGCGGCCCTTGCGAGCCGCCCTCCTCATTCAGCCGGCGTTGCGGCTCAGGCCGCCCTGGCCTTCTTGCCCTCGATCAGGCGCTTGCCCGAACCGATCTCGATCCGGCGGGGCTTCAGGGCCTCGGGCAGTTCGCGGTTCAGTTCGACCGACAGCAGACCGTCGGCCAGGTCGGCCCCCTTGACCACGACATAGTCGGCCAGCTGGAAGCGGCGCTCGAAATCGCGCTCGGCCAGCCCGCGGTGCAGATAGGTCCGCTCCGTGCCCGCCTCATCGTTGGCGGTCTTGCGCCCGGTCACGGTCAGCAGGTTTTCCTTGACCTCCAGGGTCAGTTCGTCGGGCTTGAAGCCGGCGACCGCGATCTCGATGCGATAGGCGTTCTCACCCGTCGTCTCGATGTTGTAGGGCGGCCAGCCGTTCTCCTGGCTGGTGCGCGCGGCGGTTTCCAGCAGGCCGGCCAGACGGTCGAAACCGACGGCGGAACGGTAGAGCGGGGTGAAATCATAGGTACGCATGGGTCATCCTCCTGAGGATCAGCAAGGTTGAACCGCCCCCAAGACCCCGACAGGGAGTCTTGCCCGGGACGGCGGTGGGAGGTCAGCCCAGACGGCCCGAAATCGGCCCCGTCCGGTCTGGAGGCCCCGGAATCGGCGGCCTCGTCTCCGATGTGGGGAGCCCCGACGCGGCGTCAAGACCGCGCTCTTCTGTCGCTCCGGCGGTCGCGAGGCTTGCCCCTGACCGCAGAGGCCGTAGGGTTCGCCCACATTCCCGCCATCCCCTGTGGAGAGACCCTCATGCGCCTGCTCACCCTCGTCATGACGACCGCCCTTGCCCTGCCCGCGATCGCCGCGGCCCAGACGCTGCCGACGCTGCCGGCCCTGAACGAGACCGCGGCCCAGCGCACCGTTCGTCGCGCCGCCATGACGCCACCGGTGCTGCAGGAGGACGCCGCGCTTCAGGCCGCCATCGGCTCCGACGCCCGTCCCGCCGCCGACATCGCCCGCGACGCCGCGCGCCATCCGTACGAGACCCTGACCTTCTGGGGCCTGACGCCGGGCGCGACCATCGTCGAGATCCAGCCCGGTGCCGGCGGCTGGTGGAGCGCCATCCTGCGCCCCTATGCCGAGGCCACCGGTGGAACCTATCTGGCCGTCAACCGCCCGCAGGACGGTATGGGCATCGCCGACGGCACGGCCGACATGGTGGTGGTCGCCCGCGCCTTCCACAACTGGCACCGCGCCGGGCGCACCGACGCCTTCCTGGCGTCCTTCTTCAAGGCCCTGAAACCCGGCGGGATTCTGGCGGTCGAACAGCACCGCAGCGCGGAGGGTCTGAATCCCGACCAGACCGCCCCGACCGGCTATGTGTCCGAGAGCTTCGTCATCCACGCCGCCCAGGCAGCGGGCTTCGTGCTCGAGGCGCGCAGCGAACTGAACGCCAACCCCGGGGATGATCACGACCATCCCTATGGCGTCTGGACCCTGCCGCCGACCCGCGTGTCCGCACCGCGCCAGGGCGTGGCCACCGACCGCGCGACGCCCCTGACCGAGGCTGAACGCGCCGCGTTTGACGCCATCGGCGAAAGCGACCGCATGACCCTGCGATTCCGCAAGCCCGCCTGACGCCGTTTGAAGCCGCGAACGGTTTTGACGGGGTCGGGGAACACGGTTAAGGCCTGCGGGCCGGGGCGGCTTCTGATCGGACGGGGCCGGCCTGCGGGGAGCGCGAATGGCTGAACACAGAGAGAGCCGTCGGGGATCGCTGTCGCGCCGGCACCTGCTTTCCGGTGTCGCCTGCGTCGCTGCTTCCGGTCTCGCAGCCTGCGGCCGCAAGGAAAAGACCGCCGAACCGCCGCCTACGGCCGACGGTCCGCCCAAGGGGACGCTGGAATGGGCGGTCGCCGGTCCCTGGCGCGCCCAGGACAAGGCGCGCGACGCGGCCCGCCATCCGATGGAAACCCTGCGCTTCTTCGGCCTTCAGCCGCGGATGACGGTGGTGGAGTTCTGGCCCGGGAGCGGGTGGTATACCGAAATCCTGGCCCCCTATCTGGCCGAGGGCGGGGGCAAATACGTCGCCGCCGGGTTCCAGACCGGTCCGGGGGCCGACCCTGCCCAGGTCGCCCTGATGGCCGCCTTCCAGCAGCGTTTCACGACCGACAAACAGCTGTATGGCGAGATGGAGTTGTCCGCCTTCGGTCCGACCTCGGGTCCGGTGACGGCACCGGGCACGGCGGACATGGCGCTGTTCATGCGCAACATCCAGGCGTGGATGGCCGCCGGGATTGCGGAAAAGGCCTTCGCCGACGCCTGGGCCGCGCTGCGTCCGGGCGGAATCCTGGGCATCGAGCAGCACCGCCTCGGTCCCGAGGAAGACCAGGACCCCGCCGCGGCGAACGGCTACGTCCAGGAGGCATTCGTGAAACAGCTCGCGGCGGAAGCGGGCTTTGCCTTCGTCGCCGCTTCGGAAATCAACGCGAATGAAAGGGATACCAAGGATCATCCGTTCGGGGTCGAGACCCTGCCGCCGATGTCCTTGACGGCAGAACGAGGCTCGGCGCCGAACCCGGCCTTCGACCGGTCGAAATACGACCGGATCGGGGAGAGCGACCGCATGACCTTGAGATTCAGGAAGCCAGAGTGAACCGAGCCGCCGCCTATGCCGCCAATGCGCCCCTGATGGGGGTTCCGGGTGCCTCGGCCCCCCCGGGCGGGACGGGCGAATGGTTCCGCGGGGCCGGAGGCCTGCGCCTGCGCGCTGCCTTCTGGACCCCGTCGACCCTGGTCGCGAAGAAGCCGCGCGGCACCGTGATTCTGAGCCCGGGCCGCACCGAGCCGATCGAGAAATATTTCGAGGTCATCGGCAATTTCCTCGCCCGCGGATGGTGCGTCCTGGCCCACGACTGGCGCGGACAGGGCCTCTCGGCCCGCCTGCTGCCGGATCGCCTCAAGGGGCACGCCCGGGCGGTCGAGGAATTCCTCGATGACTATGCCCGCCTGCTCGACACCTGGGAGGCGCGCGCGCCCAAGCCGTGGGTCATGGTCGGCCATTCGATGGGCGGCGTCCTCAATCTGATGACGCTGGAGGGCGGCGAGAGCCGGATTTCCGGCGCGGTCCTGACCAGCCCCATGCTGCGCATCAAGACCGGCAAACGGTCGATGTGGTCGGTCAAGCTGGCTGTCCGCTGGAACCTGCGTCACGGCAAGGCGGGCGACTATGTGCTGGACGACGCCGACGACCCGTTCGACCACACCTTTGAAAAGGACGCCCTGACGACGGACGAGAGCCGCTACGAACAGTGGCGACAACAGCTGTTTGCCTGCCCGCACCTGGCCGTCGGCGGTCCGACCTGGGGCTGGCTGGCCGTGGCCCTCGACGCCGGTGAACGCGCGCTCAAGCCCAAGGCCCTGAAGGCGGTCCAGATTCCTGTGGCCGTCGTCCAGTCGAGCGAGGACGACCGCGTCTGGAAACAGACCAACAAATGGGCCGCCAAACGGCTGGGCCGCGGCCGCTATGTCGAGGTCGCGGGCGCCAAGCACGAGATCATCATGGAGACCGACGAACTGCGCGGTGTCTTCCTCGAGGAATTCGACGCCATGGCCGCCTATGTCTCGCCCGTCGAGGACCTGTCGCCGCTGGCGGTTGACCGGTCAGAAAACACCGCGGTCGCCTGACGTCAGTCGCTCCATCCGCGCACGGACCCGCCTCCGAACACGACCTGACGCCGCATGTCCGGTCGCGACAGGCTGTAGATCAATCGGGGCACAACCGCGCTGACCGTGTCGAGGGCCGCACGGTGGGCCGGTGACAGAACGACGTTCAGGGACGCGACGTTGTCCGCCACCTGTTCAACCCGGCTCACGCCCATCAGCGTCGATGTGACTCCCGGTCGCCCGTTGACCCAGGCCAGTGCGATCCGGGCCGGGCTCTCCCCGGCCTCCTTTGCGATCTGGCGCAGCGTGTCGACGATGGCCCAGTTCCGGTCGGTAAACAGGGTGTCGCCAAACGGATTGCTGCCGTCCAGTCGCTTGTCGTCGGCCGGACGGGCCTCGCCGGCCGCCGCCGCGTCGCGGGGCAGGCCGCCGGCCCGCGGGGCCGATGCCTCAACGGTCGCCCTGTCGTACCTGCCCGCCAGAAGTCCGTAGGCCAGCGGGCTCCACGGCAGCACGCCCAGGCCGAACTCTGCCGCCAGAGGCAGGTGTTCATCCTCGATGTCCCGGTTCACCAGCGAATAGAAGAACTGCAACGCGATCGGTCCGGGCTGCCCCCTGACGGCCGCCAGCGTCGCCAGTTTCGCGATGTACCAGGCCGGCGCGTTCGACATCCCCCAGTACCGCACCCGGCCGCTGCGGATCAGCTGGGTCATCGTCTCCAGCAGCTCCTCGGCCGGGGTGACGCCGTCCCAGACGTGGATCCAGTACAGGTCGACATAGTCCGTTCCGAGCCGCCGCAGGGATCCCTCAAGCGCGGCGTTCACGTGGACCGCGCCGTTGCCGCCCGCCAGGGGAGCGTCGCCGGTCGCAAAGCCCGATTTGGTGGCCAGTACCAGGCGGTGGCGCAGGTTGCGCCCGGCCATGAAGCTGCCGATCATCGCCTCGCTGCGCCCACCGGAATAGACGTCCGCAGTATCGATGAAATTGCCGCCGGCCTCGACATAGGCATCGAACACGGCGCGTGAGGCCTCCCCGTTCATGCCCCATCGGGCCGTGCCGAAGGTCATGGTGCCGAGGCAAAGCGGGCTCACGGCCAGGCCCGACCGGCCCAGCGTGCGATAGTCGGAGAGGGGCATAAGATTTCCTAGTGACTGCTATGAAATCAATATCCGATCTTGTGCGGCGGCGTCAATAATATCATAATGATCGATATGGAAGTTCTCGCGAACCAGCGTCCCCGCCGCTCCGGCCGGCCCCTGTCGTTTGATCGCGATGCCGTGCTTCACACGGCCATGCTGACGTTCTGGCGGCACGGCTACGAAACCACCTCGCTGAGTGACCTGACCGCCGCCATGGGTGTGACGCCGCCCAGCATCTATGCCGCCTTTGGCGACAAGAAGCGGTTGTTCCTCGAGGCCGTGTCGCTCTATCTCTCCGGGCCCTCGTCGCCCTGGGCCATCATCGAAGGCGGGGCCACCGCGCGTGAGTCCGCATGGGCCCTCCTGGCCGGAGCCGTGGACGCCTTCACCGGGCCGGACACGCCCGCCGGCTGCATGCTGGCCACCTCCGCGATCAGCGGCTCGGCCGCTGCCGCGGACGTTCAGCAGGAATTGTCGGATATCCGGAACGGTGTTGAGGCCGCGCTGAAGGCCCGGATCCTCAAGGGCATGGAGGCCGGCGAGATGGCCGGGGATACGGACGCCGAAGCCCTGGCCGGACACGTCACCGCAGTCATCCAGGGCATGTCGACCCTCGCGCGCGACGGTGCCGACCGCGAAAAACTGCTGCGTGTCGCCGCCATGGCCATGCGGGCCTGGCCTCCGGTCGCCGGTGAAGGGCCGCGTCTGCCCTTCGTCGGCTAGAGCGCCGCCCGCCTCAGCGTCACCAGGGCCTGTTCGCGGATGCCGATGTCGCCGACGGCGAGGATCTGGCCGGTTCCGTCCGGCGTCTCGCCGCGCCAGTTGCTGACCGCGCCACCGGCCGCCTCGATGACCGGAACCAGGGCTGACCAGTCCCACAGCTTCAGGCCGCTTTCGGCGACCAGATCGATCCGCCCGGCCGCCAGCATGGCATAGGCATAGCCGTCGCAACCCAGCCGGGCCAGACGGGCGGCGGCCCGCACCTGGGTCCATGCGCCCAGTTCCGCCCCGGTGAACAGGTCGGGATCGGTCGTGGCGATCAGGGCGTCGTTCAGGCGCGGGCAGGGCCGCACGGCCAGTTGCGTCGCCGCGCCGCCGCGCAGCAGACGGGCCCCCGACGGTCCGCCGAGGAAGATTTCATCCAGATAGGGCTGGCCGATCACGCCGACGGCTGGCCGACCCCCGGCGCTCAGGGCGATCAGATTGGTCCAGACGGGCAGGCCGGCGATGAAGGCCCGGGTGCCGTCGATCGGATCGAGAATCCAGACATGCTCTGCGTCAGGCCGGTCCTCGCCATACTCCTCGCCGATCACGCCGTGGTCGGGGTAGCGGTCGGCGATCAGCCGGCGCAGCGCGGCCTCGGCCTCCTGATCGGCCTGGGTGACGGGGTCGAATGCGCCGGGCCCGCCCTTGTCGGACTGCGCATAGTCGCCCCGGAAATAGGGCAGTGACACCCGGGCGGCCTCGCGGGCCAGCTCGACGGCGAACAGTTCAAACTCGGTCATGACAGGCGGAATACCCACGCCCCGCCGTCATGTCACCGGATGATTCAGGCCGCGTCGGCCTCGACGTGCAGCGACTTGGCCAGGTCCAGCAGACGCCGGCGCGGTTTTTCGTCGAGCTGGTAATAGGCCTGGATCAGGTCGAGCGTTTCCTTGCGGGAAAACATCTCGCCGCCCTGGTTGGCGACCTCGCGGCGCTCGATGGCTTCTTCGAGCCCGTCATAGAAATAGCTGACCGGCGATTCCAGCGCCTCGGACAGCTGCCACAGACGGGCGGCCGAGATGCGGTTGGCGCCGCATTCGTATTTCTGGATCTGCTGGAAGCGGATGCCGACCTGGTTGGCCAGCTGTTGTTGCGTCAGACCGAGCAGACGCCGGCGACGGCGCAGGCGGCGGCCCAGGTGCAGGTCGATATCGGTGGCCATGGCCTATTTCCCCTCTTGGCAGGCTGTCCCGAAGCGGGACGGCGCACCATCGACGCGGCAAACACCGTGCCGCGCTCGCGTGACGGGAGAATGTCGGTGAGCCGTGTTCTGCGGGACCTCCGGCAACCGTTACGCTTCACGCGCATTAAGGCGACAGAGCAATCAGCTTGGAAGGAGACTACACATGGGCCTCGGTATCATTGGCTGGATCGTCATCGGCATCGTCGCCGGCTGGCTGGCTGAAAAGGTCATGGGCCGCAGTCACGGCCTGCTGACGAACCTGATCGTCGGCGTCGTCGGTGCCCTGCTGGGCGGTTTCATCGCCGGCAGCCTGCTGAACATTCCCGTCGGCGGCTTCAACCTGGTTACGCTGCTGGTGGCCTTCCTCGGTGCCTGCCTGCTGCTGTTCCTGGTGGGTCTGGTCAAGCGTCGCGGCTAGACGCGTCGCTATCTGAAACGACGAAGGGCGGCTCCGCGCGGAGCCGCCCTTTTTCTATGCCGCGACAACGCCTCAGGCGTTGGGCTTGTCCGGGGTCTTTTCGGCGTCGGGAGCCGGGGTCACGGGCGTGGCTTCGGTGGTGCCGGGCTCGGTCGGCATGGTCGCCTCAGACGGCGCTGCCGATTCTTCGGCCGGGGCCGCGGTTTCCGAGGCCGGAGTGGCGTCCGCCTCGATCGCTGCAGCGGCGGAGAACTGGGCGCTGGTCCAGCCCACGGCCACACCGGTCCCGTCCTGGCGCACGCCGCCTGAGACCGGAATGCCGCGCAGCGCGCCGTCGGTGCCACGAACGGTCAGTTCCTGGCCGCTCTCTGTGTTGCGGGCCCCTTCAAGCCTGCCCAGCACCGCACCGTCGGCACCCTTGACGTCGGAGCCGGGCTGCAGCGTCAGGTTCTGGGTCGCCGGCGCGACGGCGGCGGCCTCGGCGGTCGCGGCGACCGGCGGGGTTTGCGGGGTCATGGCGTCCTGGGCGAACGCAGGGGCGGTCATGAGGAACAGGCCGGCGACGCCGGTGAGAAGCGCTGTCTTTCGCATGATGTCTGCCTTGTCAAAACGAGCGGGGAGGCGCTCGCACCGGTTGGCTAACACGGCCGATGACGCTTTGTTTCGGCCGCCGCGAAATGACCTTTGCCTTGCCCTGATTGGCCGATTCCGGGTCTAACCGGGCCATGGTTGGGGCAAGAGGGCGTAAGCGGGGTCTGGCGCGGAGACTGGGCGCCCTGGCGTTCGAGCTGTCGCCGCATGTCTTTGCCCTGCTCAGCTTCCTGGTCGGCTCGGTCATGCTGATCTCGGCGGCCACCCCTGCCTTCAGGGACAGGCTCGAGGCCCTGACCCGGATCGCGCCGCCCCTGCTGATCGACCTGTCCCACTTCGCCGCCAGCGTGGCCGGCTTTCTGCTGGTGCTGCTGTCGGCCGGCCTGTGGCGCAGGCGGCGTGGGGCCTGGTGGGCGGCGCTGCTCGTCCTGACGGGCGGCATCGCCTTTTCCCTGCTCAAGGGGCTGGAATGGGAAGAGGCGAGCGAACTGGCCGTGGTGGCCCTGCTGCTGCTGCCGTGCCGGAACGCCTTCGACCGCAAGTCGCGGCTGGGCGAGCCCCTGTCGCCCGTCTGGCTGGCGTTGCTCGTGGCGGCGGTGGCCGCCACCCTGTGGCTGGGCTTCTTCGCCTATCGCGACGTCGCCTACACCGACGATCTGTGGTGGACCTTCCTGACCGACCGGCAGGCCTCGGGCTTCCTGCGCGGAGCCGCCGTCATGGCCGTTCTGACACTGGCGGTGGCCGTTCGATCCCTGCTGACGGCACCCGGGGCCGTCAGCCACGGCCCCGCGTCGGCGGATGAGGTCCGGCGGGCCCTGGCGGCCCTGGAGACCGCTGACAGGACGCCTCCAGAGGCCTGGCTCGCCGCCCTCGGGGACAAGGCCCTGCTGTTCAGCGCCTCGGGCCAGAGTTTCATCGCCTACCGCGTGCGCGGGCGCCGCTGGATCGCCATGGGGGAACCGGCCGGGCGCGCGGACGAACGGCGTGAGCTGCTGTGGAGTTTCGCCGGCCTGGCCGACGCCTATGGCGGCGCACCGGTCTTCTATTCGGTCGGTGAAGGCTTTCTCGGCGACCTCGCCACGCTTGGCCTGGCGATGCGAAAGGTCGGCGAGACCGCCACGGTCGATCTGTCTGCCTTTTCTCTGGAGGGCAAGGCACGTCAGAACCTGCGCACCGCCGTCAGCCGGGCGGAACGCGAGGGTGCCAGTTTCGAGGTGCTGCCACCCGGATCGGCGACGGCCCTGGCCCCCGAGCTGAAGGCGGTGTCGGACGCATGGCTGGCGCATCACCATGGGGCCGAGAAGGCCTTTTCCCTGGGCCGGTTCGACCCGGCCTGGCTGGATCTGATGCCCCTGGCCGTGGTCCGGCGCGAGGGTCGGGTGACCGCCTTCGCCAATCTGCTGCCCGGTCGGGGCGCGCGCCTCTCCGTCGCCGTCGACCTGATGCGCCACGCCCCCGATGCGCCACCCGGCGTGATGGACTATCTGTTCGTCCGGGCGATCCAGTGGGCCCGGGATCAGGGATTCGCGGACCTCGACCTCGGCATGGCCCCGCTCTCGGGTCTGGAGGATCACCGCCTCGCGCCGGTCTTCGCCCGGGTCGGGGCCCTCGTCTTCGACGAAGGCGGCGGCCTGTACGGATTCCAGGGCCTGCGCGCCTACAAGGCGAAATTCGGCCCTGACTGGCACCCGCGCTTCATCGCTGCGCCGGCCTCCACCCCGCTGGCCCTGGCCCTGCTGGATGTCGCCCTGCTGACCAGCGGCGGATGGTTCGGCATGCTGGGATCGCATGGAAAAGGGGCGGACCAACCGGCCCGCCCCCTCTGAAATTCCGGTCCTCGCGGACGGCGGTTAAACGTCTTCGCGGACGCGCTTCTTGCGGAACGAGGGATTCAGCACGGCCTTGCGCAGGCGGATCGACTTGGGCGTGACCTCGACCAGTTCGTCTTCCTCGATATAGGCGATGGCCTGTTCCAGCGACGGACGGCGCGGCGGGGTCAGGCGCACGGCCTCATCCTTGCCCGAGGCGCGGATGTTGTTCAGCGCCTTGGCCTTCATCGGGTTGACGTCCAGGTCATCCCAGCGGGCGTTCTCGCCGATGATCATGCCCTGGTAGGTCTTCTCGCCGCCGCCGACGAACATGATGCCGCGGTCCTCGAGGTTCCACAGGGCGAAGGCGGCGGTCTCGCCGTCGCCGTTCGAGACCAGCACGCCCTTCAGACGGCCCTCGATGGCACCCTTGTGCGGCTCATAGTGGCTGAACACGCGGTTCAGCACGCCCGAGCCGCGCGTGTCGGTCAGGAACTCGCCCTGGTAGCCGATCAGCGAGCGCGACGGCGACTTCAGCGTCAGACGCGTCTTGCCGGCACCCGACGGGCCCATGTCCTTCAGTTCGGCCTTGCGGGCCGACAGCTTCTCGATGACCACGCCGGTGTATTCATCGTCGACGTCGATCACGACGTCCTCGATCGGCTCCAGCCGTTCGCCGTTCTCGCCGGTCTGATAGACCACGCGCGGACGGCTGATCGACAGTTCGAAGCCTTCGCGGCGCATGTTCTCGATCAGCACGCCCAGCTGCAGTTCGCCGCGGCCGGCGACCTCGAAGGCGTCCTTGCCGCCGGTCTCGGTGACGCGGATGGCGACGTTGGCTTCGGCCTCTTTCAGCAGACGGTCGCGGATGACGCGCGACTGGACCTTGTCGCCTTCGCGACCGGCCAGCGGACTGTCGTTGACCGAGACGGTCATGGAGATGGTCGGCGGATCGATCGGCTGGGCGGGCAGGGCGTCGTTGACCTCGAGCGCGCACAGGGTGTCGGCCACGGTGGCCTTGGACATGCCGGCGATGGCGACGATGTCGCCCGCTTCCGCGCTGTCCACCGGCTGGCGCTTCAGGCCGCGGAAGGCCAGCACCTTGGTGATGCGGCCCTGCTCAATGATCTTGCCCTCGCGGTCCAGGGCCTTGATGGCCATGCCCGGAACGGCCTTGCCGCTCTCGATACGGCCGGTCAGCAGGCGGCCCAGGAAGGGATCCGACTCGATCAGAACGTTCAGGATCTGGAACGGCTTGTCCTTGTTCTCGACGACCTTGGGCTCGGGCACGTGTTTGACGATCAGCTCGAACAGGGCGTTCAGATTGTCGGAGGGCTGGTTCAGGTCCATCGTTGCCCAGCCGGCGCGGCCGGAGGCGTAGATGTGGGGGAAGTCCAGCTGCTCGTCCGTCGCGCCGATGGCGGCGAACAGGTCGAAGGCGGCGTTGTGAACCTTGTCGGGATCGGCGTGCGGCCGGTCGACCTTGTTGATGCACAGGATCGGCTTGAGGCCCATCTTCAGCGCCTTGGTCAGCACGAATTTGGTCTGGGGCATGACGCCCTCTTCGGCGTCGACCAGCAGGACGCAGCCGTCCACCATGCCCAGGATGCGTTCCACCTCGCCGCCGAAGTCGGCGTGGCCGGGGGTGTCGATGATGTTGATCCGGGTGTCGCCGGTCTCGCCGTGCCACAGCACCGAGGTGCATTTGGCCAGGATGGTGATGCCGCGTTCCTTCTCCTGGTCATTGGAGTCCATCGCCCGCTCGGACTGGGCCTCATTGGCTCGGAAGACGCCGGACTGGGCCAGAAGCTGGTCCACCAGCGTGGTCTTGCCGTGGTCGACGTGGGCGATGATGGCGACGTTGCGCAGGTTCATTTGACTATCAGACGTGCAAGGCGGCCGGACAAAAGCGGACCGCTGGATTTTTGGCGACGGTGCGGGGAGCGCGCGCCTCTTACAGGGACGCACGCAGAAACGCCAGTGCGTGACGAACACGCACTGGCCTGACGCAGCCCCTGTCGCTCAGGAAAAGGGCAGGGTGAGGGCGGTCAGACCCTCGCGGAGCGGTTCCTGACCCAGCCGTAGAGCCCGGCCGTCAGCACTGCGAAGGCGACGAGGCCTGCCAGCATCGCCGGCCAGGTCGAGCCCTCGGGCAGCATGGCGAACGGCGCGTCATTGCCGGTCGAGACGATGACCCCGGCCGTCATGACCAGGAACAGGCTCTCGCCGACGATCAGACCCGAGGCCAGCAGCACGCCCATGCGGCGGCCGACGTCGGCGAACCGGGTGGTCTTGATCGCCTTGTCATAGATCCAGCCGCAGACCGCCCCGACCACCAGCATCGTGGTCACGGCGGCGGGCAGGTAGAAGCCGATGCCGACGGCCAGCGGCGGCAGTTTCATCCGGCCCCTGGTGGCGCGGTTCAGCACCGCATCCAGCACGATGATGACCACGCCGATCACCGCGCCGAGGCCGATCAGGTCCCAGCGCAGGTCGCCGCCGATCACCCCTCTGGCGAGCGCCGAGATCAGGGTCGCCTGCGGCGCCGCCAGCGGCTCGTCGGCGATGCCGGCCGGACCGCCCTCGAAGCCGAAGGCCTTGTTCAGCAGGTTCAGGATCAGCGGGATGACGATGGCGCCGGCGAAGACGCCGACGATCAGGGCCGTCTGCTGCCGCCACGGGGTGGCCTGCACCAGCTGGCCGGTCTTGAGATCCTGCAGGTTGTCATTGGCGATGACGGCCACGGCGAAGACGACCGCCGTCACGATCAGGGCAAAGGCCACCACCGACGGATCGGCCGGCAGGCCGGCCAGCGCCAGCACGCCCAGCATCAGCACCGAGGCGATGACGACGGCGAGGATGCCCACGCCCGACACCGGGCTGTTCGACGAGCCGATCAGCCCGGCCATATAGCCGCAGATGGCCGCCACGGCGAAACCGATGAACACCACATAGATCAGGCCTCCGCCGACCAGCAGGGCGGTCGAGCCGGCCAGCGTCGGATTGCCCTGGGCGAACCAGGCCAGGATGAAGCCGATGCCGATCAGGCAGGCGACCGACAGGCCGGCGACGATATTGATCGGAATGTCCTGCTCGGTGCGGTCCAGCACCTCGCCGCCCTGACGGCGGCGGTTGGCGGCCAGGGCCGAGGTCAGGCCGCCGATCAGCGGCCCGGACAGTTTGATCAGGGTCCAGATGGCGGCCACGCCGATGACGCCCGCGCCCATGAAGCGGACCTCGCGCCGCCAGACGGTGCTGGCCAGCTCCTCGGCGCTCACGCCCGCGGGCAGGGTTGTCGCGATCGAGGGGATGCCGTGGGCGGTCAGCCAGGCGATGGTCTCGGGCGAGGTCAGGATCGGCACGGCGATCCCCCAGGCCAGGATCAGGCCGAACAGCTGCGCCAGACCCACGCTCAGGCCGATCAGATGGCCGGCCCCGAGCAGGGCGAACTGCATGCCGAAGCCGAGGCCCGTGGCACCGCCGCCCAGGGCGGCCGGCAGTTTGATGAATCGCGCCGCCTCGCCGGCGAACACGCGGCCGGCGACCAGCAGGGCGTAGCCGGCCGAAACGACCGAGCCCCAGATCACGACCCACAGGCCCGACGCATTCTCGCGCACCGCGCTCTCGGTCTGTTCGGCCCCGCGCGAGCCGACGGTCAGGACCTCGGCGGCGGCGACGCCTTCGGGATAGGGCAGGCCGGCGTCAACGACGAGCGCGCGGCGCAGGGGAATGGAGAAGGTCACCCCCAGCACACCGCCGAAGACGCAGATCATCACCGACTCCCAGAACGGGAACTCCAGCCACCAGCCGACCATGACCAGGCCGGGCAGGACGAAGATGATCGAACTCATGGCCCCGCCCACCGACGCCACCGTCTGCACGGTCATGTTTTCCCAGATGGTCGAATCCTTGAACAGCCGCAGGATGGCCATGGAGATGACCGCCGCCGGGATGGCCGAGGCGAAGGTCAGTCCGACCTTCAGGCCCAGATAGGTGTTCGCGGCGGTGAAGATCACCGCCAGAAGGCAGCCCAGGACCAGGGCGCGCAGCGTCAGCTCAATGCGCTTGCCGCCGCTGATCGGCGCGCTCGCGGGTGTGTCGGTCATCTGGGTTTCCTCTCCCTCGTTGCCGCGGAGGTAAGCCGGAAAGCGCCCGGGTGGCCAGAGGTAAGTGCTTGGGACCCGTTCGCTCATTGACAGCCGCCGTGGTCCGGCGGAGCCTCGCCTCGAACGGGGAGAGACGTGATGAAGCGGATACTGACAGCAGCCGTGGTCGGCCTGATGTGCCTGGGCGGCGCGGCCAGTGCCCAGGGCGCGCGTGCGCCCGCGGCGGATATTGTCGAGACCCGTCAGGCGGCCATGATGCTGTCGGGCGTGGCCATGGGGTCCATCAAGGCCGCCATCGATGCGGGCCAGCCGATCGCCAGCCAGCGCTTCCCGACCCGCGCCCTGTCGCGCTGGGCCCGTGCCGTGCCCTCGACCTTCCCGGCCGGCAGCGGCGCGGAGGCGGGCGTGCGGACCAACGCCAAACCCGAGGTCTGGAGCGACCGCGCCGGCTTCGAGGCGAAGGCCGCCGACTATGCCGCCGCCGCCGACCGCCTCGCCGAACTCGCCGCCGGCGAAGACGCCGCCGCCTTCGCGGCCCAGTGGGCCGTGGTGCGCGCCAGCTGCCAGTCGTGTCACGACGGGTACAAGGCAGGCTGAGCTCGTAGGGCTTGGGGCTTAGGGCTTAGGAAGTAGGGGCTGGGCTGCTAGACCGATCACGGTCACCCCTACACCTAAGCCCTAACCCCCAAGCCCTCCCTCCCCATGCCCGAACTCCCCGAGGTCGAAACCGTCCGTCGCGGCCTGGAGCCCGTGCTCTCCGGCGCGCGCCTGACGCGCGTGCGCCAGAACCGGCCGGACCTGCGCTTTCCCTTTCCGGAGCGGTTCGTCGAGCGCCTCGAGGGCGCAACCGTCCAGCGGATCGACCGCCGCGCCAAATATCTGCTGATGCCGCTGTCGACCGGCGAGACCTGGGTCAGCCATCTGGGCATGACCGGTCGCTTCACCCTGGATGGCGACCCGCTGGGCGAGTTCGAGCAGGCCGCGCCGGTTGTCGGCAAGCACGAACACGTCAGCCTGATTGCGGTCATGGCCGGGGTCATCACCCGCGTCGGCTTCGCCGACGCCCGCCGGTTCGGCTTCATGGGCCTGATCCCCACCGACGGGGTCGAGGCCCATCCCTGGTTCGCCGCCCTCGGCCCCGAACCGCTCGGCAACGGCTTCTCCGGTGCCCACCTCGCCGAGGCCTTCTCGGGCAGGACGCAGAACATCAAGGTCAGCCTGCTCGACCAGCGCAATGTCGCCGGTCTCGGCAACATCTATGTCTGCGAGGCCCTGTACCGCGCCCGCATCTCGCCCCTGGTCGCGGCCGGCAAGGTCTCCAGGCCGCGCCTCGAAAATCTCGCCGCCGTGGTCCGCGACGTCCTCAACGAGGCCATCCTCGCCGGCGGCTCGACGCTCAGGGATTTCGCCAATGCGGACGGGGGGCAGGGCTATTTCCAGCACCGTTTCGACGTCTATGGCCGCGAGGGCCAGTCCTGCCTCGCCGAGGGCTGCACCGGCGTGATCCGACGCACCGTCCAGGGCGGCCGCTCGACCTTCTGGTGCCCGGTCTGTCAAAAGAGATGAGGGGGTCGGGCTCAGGGCTTAGGGAAGAACGGGCCCTAGCCCCTGACCCTTGGGTCCCTTCCCTCAAACCCCACGACCTAAGCCCCAAGCCCCATGACCCACCGCATCATCCTCTTCCGCGGCATGAACACCGGCGGCGTCCGCGCGCCCGTGGCGGAGCAGCGCGTGATGGCCGCCGCCATGGGGCTGAAGAACCCCCGCACCCTGGCGGCCAGCGGCAATCTCGTCGTCGAGAGCGACGGGACGACAGACGCCCTCGAACATGACATCGAGGCCGCCATGGAGAAGACCTTCGGCCTCAGGGTCGCCGCCATGGTCCGCACCCCGGACCAGTGGGCGTCGCTGATCGCCGCCAACCCCTTCCCCGACGAGGCCGCGGCCGATCCCTCCCGCATGGTCGCCATGGTCATGAAGAACGGCGTCAAGGACGGCGCGCTCGAGGCGATCCGCGCCTTCGCGGCGGCCGGAGAGAAGGCCGAGGCCATCGGCGACGTCCTGTATTTCTGGCACCCCGACGGCATCGGCCATTCGAATATGGCCGGGAAGGCGCAGCCCCGGCTCATCGGCATGGGCACCGGCCGCAACTGGAACACGGTCCTCAAGCTGGCGGACATGGTCGGGCTGACGCGGTAAGGAGCGGGTCATGAGCCACCGCCGCACCCACCTCTGGATCAGCCTCGTCGTCAGTCTCGCCGTCTGGGGGATCTATTTCGGCCATGTCCTGCAGCAGCTGCGCCGCGGCGAGACCGGCGGCCTGGCCCTGTGGTTTCTCGGGGCCCTGGCCGTGATCGTCCTCGTCGAGACGGCGGCCACCGGCCTGATCGCCTGGCTGTTCCGACGACGGGCCCGCGTGCTGGAGGAGGGCCCGACGCTCGATGCCGCGCTCAGGGCCAGCCATGTCGCCCTGATGCTTCTGATCGGCCTGGCCCTGACCGCGGCGGCGGCGCTGGCCTTCGCCGCCCTGTTCGGCTGGAGTCTCGACCTGTCCGGCGCGCGCGGTCAGGTCATCGCCGCCAACGCCCTGCTGGCCATGGTGGTGATCGCCGAACTGCTGCGGGCGGGCCTGACGCTGGCGCTGCTGCCGCGGCGGTAAAGACAGTGGCGAGTGGCGAGTGGCGAGTGACAAGGGCAGGTCCATTCATTCGTCACAAGCCTCGGGCCTTGTCCGCAGCCTCCCGGACCCACTAATCACTCGCCACTCGCCACTCGCCACTCGCCACCCCGGGAGCGCCCCATGTCCGACACCTTCTCCACCCTGCTGATCGAACGCCACGCCGACGGCTATGCGGTGGTCACCCTGAACCGACCCGAGGCGCTCAACGCCCTCAACTCGGCCCTGTTCAAGGATTTGTCGGACTTCCTCGACGCGGTCGAGCACGACGACAGCGTCCGCTGCATCATCCTGACCGGCTCGGGCGACAAGGCCTTCGCCGCCGGCGCCGACATCAAGGAGATGCAGGACCAGACCTATGCCCAGATGTACACGGGCAATTTCTTCGCCCTCGGCCACGACCGCATCACCCGTTTCCGCAAGCCGATCATCGCCGCGGTCAACGGCTTCGCCCTCGGCGGCGGCTGCGAACTGGCCATGCTGTGCGACTTCATCGTCGCCAGCGACAAGGCCAAATTCGGCCAGCCCGAGATCAACCTCGGCGTCGCCCCCGGCATCGGCGGCTCCCAGCGCCTGACCCGTCTGGTCGGCAAGTCCAAGGCCATGGACATGGTCCTGACCGCCCGGATGATGGACGCCGCCGAAGCCGAACGCGCCGGCCTCGCCGCCCGCGTCGTCCCGCACGACACCCTGCTGGACGAGGTCCGCAAGATCGCCGCCCGGATCGCCGCGCAGAGCCCCCTGGCCGTCATGGCCAACAAGGAAATGGTCAACGCCGCGCTCGAGACCACCCTGACCCAGGGCGTCCAGTTCGAACGCCGCCTGTTCCACAGCCTGTTCGCCTTCGAGGACCAGAAGGAAGGCATGGCGGCGTTTGTGGAGAAGCGGAAGCCGGTGTTCACGGGGAAGTAGGGGCCGGAGCGCCGTCCCGTCTCCTCCCTGTTCGCGAAGCGAATGGGGAGGGGGACCATCCGAAGCCCGCAGGGCGAAGGATGGTGGAGGGGTGCCGACCGCACGGACCCCGCTTGCCACCAACACGCGAACCGGGCCAAGTGATCGGGCCGAGGGAGGGCACCGCCTTTGCGTCTGACTTGGAACGAAATCCGCGCCCGCGCCGCCGACTTCGCGCGCGAATGGTCGGACGCCCGTTACGAAAAGGGCGAGACGCAAAGCTTCTACAACGACTTCTTCGAGGTCTTCGGCATCCGCCGCCGCAAGGTCGCGACCTTCGAGGAGCCGGTCAAAAAGCTCGGCGACAAACAGGGCTTCATCGACCTGTTCTGGAAAGGCGTCCTGCTGGTCGAGCAGAAGAGCGCCGGTCGCGACCTGACCCGCGCCCGCCAGCAGGCCCACGACTATTTCCCCGGCCTCAAGGACCACGAACTCCCGCGTTATATCCTGCTGTGCGACTTCCAGTTCTTCGAGCTGATCGACCTCGATACCCGCGAAGAGACGCGCTTCGCCCTTGCCGACCTGCCCGCCCATGTCGAGGCCTTCGGCTTCATCGTCGGGGTCGAGAAGCGGGTTTTCCAGGACCAGGACCCGGTCAACATCATCGCCGCCGAGCTGATGGGCAAGCTGCACGATGCGCTCAAGCCCACCTATGACGGTGCCCCGCTGGAACGGCTGCTGGTCCGCCTGCTGTTCTGCCTGTTTGCTGACGATACCGGCATCTTCCCCGAGCGGGGCATGCTGGAAACTTATCTGACCGACCGCACTGCCCCCGACGGCCATGACCTTGGGTCCAAGCTGAACCTGATCTTCCAGACCCTGAACACGCCGGAGGTTGCGGGCTGGCGCACCAGTCTGGACGAGGATCTGAACCGCTTCCCCTACATCAACGGCGACCTGTTCGCTGAAACCCTGCCCATCGCCAATTTCAACACGGCGCTGCGCGACCGGCTGATCGAGGCCTGCGGCTTCTCATGGGAGAAGATCAGCCCGGCCATCTTCGGTGCCCTGTTCCAGTCGGTGATGAATGCGAAGGAGCGGCGCGCCAAGGGTGCCCACTACACCACCGAAAAGAACATCCTGAAGGTCATCGAGCCCCTGTTCCTCGACGACCTCCGCGCCGAACTGTCCCGTATAAAGGGTCTGAAACGCGGACAGGAGACCGCCCTGCGGACGTTTCAGGACAAGCTGGCCGGCCTCAACCTCTTCGACCCGGCCTGCGGCTGCGGCAATTTTCTGATCATCGCCTATCGCGAGCTTCGGGCGCTGGAGATCGAGGTGCTTAAGGCCCTCTATCCGACCGGTCAGCGAGAGCTTGAGGCCGCCGCCTTGTCCAAGGTCGATGTCGACCAATTCTACGGCATCGAGATCGATGAGTTCCCCGCCCGCATCGCCGAGACGGCGATGTGGATGATGGACCACATCATGAACAACCGGCTCAGCCTCGAGTTCGGCCAGGTCTTCGCCCGTATTCCGCTGAAGGCCGCGCCGCATATCGTTCACGGCGATGCGCTGGAGACGGACTGGGCCGAGGTGCTGGCGCCGGAGCGATGCAGCTATGTGTTCGGTAATCCGCCCTTCCTCGGCGCTAAGGTGCAGAGCGAAACCCAGCGCGCGCAGGTCCGCCGCATCGCGGGGCTCGGCGGATCAGGCGGCACCCTCGATTTTGTGGCCGCATGGTTCATCAAGGCGGGAGAGTACGTTCAGAACTCCAGCGCCCGCATTGGCTTCGTCTCGACCAACTCAATTACTCAAGGCGAACAGGTGGCTCAGCTGTGGCCTCTTCTGTTCCAACGTCACCGGCTAGAAATCGCCTTCGCTCACCGGACGTTCGCTTGGGGCTCGGACGCGCGTGGCAAGGCCCACGTCCATGTCGTCGTTATTGGCCTCACACGGTTGGCCGACGAACCGGCCGAGAAGCGGCTGTTCAGCTATGATGACATCAACGGCGATCCGGACGAGACCCGCCACGAGGCGCTGTCGCCGTATCTGTTTGACGCTTCACAACTGGCCGACCGGCATCTGGTCGTGCGGGAGGCGAGCCGTCCATTGATGGCTCGGACGCGCATGATTACCGGCACGAAACCCATCGATGGCGGTCAGTACATCTTCACTGAAGATGAAAAGTTTGAATTCTTGAAAATCGAACCGGGCGCTGAACGCTATCTTCGCCCTTTCGTCGGCGGTTGGGAATTCATCAACGGTGGCCCGCGCTGGCTCCTGGTCCTTCAGGACGCGAATCCACAGGACCTCCGAAGTCTCCCTGAAATCTCCAAACGTATCCGGACCGTTCGTTCCCTCAGGGAGAACAGTGCCAGTGGACCTACGCGGGCCATTGCCAACACTCCTACTGCCTTCCACACCACGTTCTTGCCCCAGAGACCGTACTTGGCGTTGGCCCAAGTAAGTTCGGAACGTCGAGACTATCTTCCCGTGGGTTGGATCGAACCGCCGATTGTTCCAAGCGACAAGATAAGGCTCCTGCCTGACGCGGACCCCTGGGAATTCGCGATCCTAACCTCAGCGATGCACAATGCGTGGGCAAGGGCGGTCAGTGGGCGGCTGAAAAGCGATATCCAGTACTCTGCGAACCTGACTTACAATGCCTTCCCTTGGCCCAGCCTGACCGTAGCCGACAAGGCGCGGCTGGAAGGCCTCGCCCAAGCCGTGCTCGACGCGCGAACGGCCCATCCGGATGCGACCTTGGCCGACCTTTACGATCCCGACGTCATGCCTGCCGACCTGCGCCGCGCGCACCGGGCGCTGGATCAGGCTGTTGACCGCCTGTATCGCAAGGCCTCCTTCGAAAGCGACCGCGAGCGCGTCGAACATCTGTTCACCCTCTACGAGAAGATGACGGCGGGGCTGTTGGCTGCGCCGGGCAAATCCAAACGCCGCAAGAAAGCCGACGCCTGATGGCCACCATCAAAGACGTTCCGCCCTTCGAAGCCTTCATGTGGCCGATCATCGAGCGTCTGAAGGCGCACGGCCGCTCGATGACCAATCAGGAGATGGCCGACGACATCTCGGGATACATGGAACTGCCGGAAGACCTGCGCGCGGTGCGGCACGGCAAGTGGAATGAACTGGCCGTCGAACAACGGCTCGGCTTCGCCCGCAGCTATCTGAAGAACGGGGGCGCGGTCGAGAACAGCGCGCGCGGCGTCTGGACCCTGACACCGGCGGGTGCGGCCATGACGCCAGAGGATGTGGCGGCGATCCCGAAGGCCTATCAGCAGGAGTATATGGCCCGCGTTCGCGCCAAGGCCCAGGAAGCGGGCGAAGCCTCGGAGGCCGTCGCGATACCGGACGAGGTTGAAACCGAAGGCGAGTGGAAGGACCAGTTGATGGCGGTCCTGCTCAAGCTTGACCCCTCCGCCTTCGAACGCCTCAGCCAGCGGCTCTTGCGCGAGTACGGGTTCATCAAGGTCGAGGTCACCGGCAAGTCCGGCGACGGCGGCATCGATGGCACCGGAGTGCTGCGCGTGAACCTGCTGTCCTTCCACGTCCTGTTTCAGTGCAAACGCTACTCTGGCTCCGTCGGTGCCCCGGCTGTGCGGGACTTCCGGGGAGCCATGGTCGGGCGCACCGACAAGGGGCTGATCATCACCACGGGGACCTTCACTGCCGACGCCCGGCGCGAGGCGACCCGCGACGGTGCCCCGGCCATCGATCTGGTTGACGGCGACGCCCTGTGCGACCTGCTCAAGGATCGTGGGCTGGGCGTGACGGTGCGGATGGTGGAAGAGGTGACCGTCAACGAGGCGGCGTTCGCCGACTTCTGACCTTCATCACCCTCGAGACTCTTCGTTGACCCCCCCACCCCTTTCCGCTATAGCCGCCCGCTCTTGAAGATTTCCCCGCCGTGGACCGTGCTCCGCGGCGTTTCCGTTCGTAAGGTTTGACTGATGGCCAACAATGCCGGCGCCAAGAAAGCGATCCGCAAGATCGCGGCCCGCACCGAAGTGAACAAGGCGCGCCGCACGCGTGTCCGGACCTTCCTGCGCAAATTCCAGGAAGCCGTCATGGGCGGCGACGCCGGTGCCGCGAAGACCGCGTTCGTCGAGGCTCAGTCCGAGCTGATGCGCGCCGTCTCCAAGGGCGTGGTTCACAAGAACACGGGTTCGCGGAAGGTCGGTCGTCTGGCCGCCCAGCTGAAGAAAATGTCCGCTGCCTGACACAGCGGCGTTCTGACGGCCTTTCACAGGCCTGTCACGTGAAATACCAACGATATCAACGGCGAGGAAGCTAGCGCTTCCTCGCCGCTTGCATGTCTGCGCCTAAGCTTCACCGCAGCAATTGGCACTCGCCTCTGTGGCGAAACAGGCATTTTCGTTGACGGTGTTTGGCTTTAGCGGAGTCAACAATTTTAAGTACGAATCGACTCGCGAATCAGCGTTGACGCCCCCCTCGCCGGGCGTAAGTTTGGGGCGCTGACGCACTTCCATCCCCACACGGATGAAGACGGTCCGGAACCTGTTTCCGGGTCGACGTGAGACGCCTGTTCCAGAGTTCGACCCCACCCGCGCGGCACCTCGCCTCGCGGGACAGGAGAAGTCGTCCCTCGTCCAGGCCGTCTCTAGAAGGGCGACGCGGTGATGGTTTCGAACGGCGGGTGTCTATGGTTACGGGGAGCGTGGGGATGGCGGGGATGACGGATCCGGATCACATCTGGACCGAGGCGGCGGGTCGTCTTCGCACGGAAATCGGCGAGGGGCCCTTCAGCTCCTATATCGCACCGTCGGCCGTTCGCGCCGACGGGTCGGGCCAGCTGATCCTGGTCACGCCGACCGCCTACGCCCGTGACTGGGTGCGCAAGAATGCCCTGCGCCGGATGAATGAGCTGTGGCTGGGCCTCGACGGCCTGTCGCGTCGTCTCGACGTGCGCTGCCGCGCCGAAATGGGCTCGACGCCCTCGGCCTCGCAGGTCGCTGCCGGCCGGGCCGAGGGAGCCAATATCCTGCCGCTGGTCTCGTCCCGGGCGCATCCGGCGACCATGCCCATGGCCACGGTGCCGCCCGTCGCCGACGGGGCCCGCGCCGTGCGTGCCGCCGGACTGCAGGACCGTCTGACCTTCGACAGTTTCGTCGAGGGGCAGGGCAATGCCTTCGCCCTCGCCATCGCCCGCCAGGCCGCCGCCTGGGCCGACGGCCATTTCAACCCGATCTTCTTCTGCGGCCCCTATGGCTACGGCAAGACCCACCTGCTCAACGCCATCGCCTGGGAGGCCCAGCGCCTGCGACCGGACGCCCGGGTGGTCTATCTGACCGCCGAACGCTTCCTGTCGACCTTCGTGCGCGCCACCCAGGACCGCACCATGGCCGCCTTCAAGGACAGCCTGCGCAGCGCCGACATGCTGCTGATCGACGACGTCCAGTTCGTCGGCGGCAAGACCGGCACCCAGGAAGAGCTGCTGTCGACGCTGACCGCCCTGATCGAGGACGGCAAGAAGATCATCATCTCGGCCGATCGTCCGCCGATGGCCCTGACCGAGGTCGAGCCGCGCCTGCGCAGCCACCTCGCCTCGGGCCTGACCTGCCCGGTCGAGCCCGCCGACCGCGCCCTGAAACTGGCCGTGGCCCGCAACCGGATCCAGGCGCTGGCCAACCTCGGCGTCGTCTCGGGTGAGGCCCAGGCCGAGGTGCTGGAACACCTCGTCGACCGCACGCCCGGTTCGATGCGCGAACTGGAGGGGGCCGTGAACACCCTGGCCGCCGTCGCCGGTGCCCGCCTGTCCTCGCTCAGTGTCGACGAAACCCAGGCCCTGCTCGGCTCGGCCCTGCGCGGCGGGCCCGAGCGCCGCATCACCGTCGACGAGATCCAGAAGACGGTCGCCGACCATTTCAGCCTCAAACAGGCCGACCTGCTCAGCGAGCGCCGCACCCGCGCCGTGGCCCGGCCGCGCCAGATCGCCATGTGGCTGTGCAAACAGCACACGACCCGCTCCTATCCCGACATCGGTCGCCGCTTCGGCGGCCGGGATCACACCACGGTCCTGCACGGCGTGCGCAAGATCGAGGAACTGATGGCGCTGGATGACCAGATCGCGCGGGACGTCGAGACGCTGACGCGCAAGCTCAGGGGCTGACGCCCGCGCCGCTTTCCCTCCCCCTCCGGGGGAGGGTCGTCGGCGCGTAGCGACGACGGGGTGGGGAGGTCTCGGCGAAACAAGCGCCGGTGCCCCTGTCGCCAAACCGTCCCCACCCGGTCGCTTCGCGACCACCCTCCCCCGGAGGGGGAGGGAGAAGGGCTGTGAACAACCCTACCCCCTTCCTTGCCCCGCCCGCTCAATCCGCTAGTGTCCAAGGCCCTCCAGTCGCGGTGACGCTTTGAGTCGCCGCACCCCGGGCGAGACCACATGCAACTGACCATCGAACGATCCGCGCTCCTCAAGGCCCTCGGCCACGTGCAGAGCGTCGTCGAGCGACGCAACACCATTCCGATCCTGTCGAACGTCCTGCTCAGCGCCGGCCGCGACAAGCTCAGCTTCGCGGCCACCGACCTCGATATGGAGATGGTCGACGAGGCCGAGGCCCAGGTGAACGTCGAGGGCCAGATCACCGCCCCGGCCCACACCCTCTATGAGATCGTCCGGAAACTGCCCGACGGTGCCGAGGTCTCGCTCAGCTACAACGGCGACGACCCCCGGCTGGTGGTCCAGGCCGGGCGTTCGAAATTCAACCTGCCGGTCCTGCCGGCCGGCGACTTCCCGGTCATGTCGACCGACACCTCGGGCACGCGCTTCACCCTGCCCAAGGAAGACCTGGCCCGGCTGATCGACAAGACCCGGTTCGCCGTCTCGACCGAAGAGACCCGCTACTATCTGAACGGCCTCTACCTCCACACCGTGGCCGAGAACGGCATTCCCCTGCTGCGCGCCGTGGCCACCGACGGTCACCGTCTGGCCCTCGCCGAGACCCCCGCACCGGAAGGGGCGGCCGGCGGTCCCGGCGTCATCGTCCCGCGCAAGACCATCGACCAGGTCCGCCGCCTGCTCGACGACGGCTCCGGCCCGGTCGAGGTCATGGTCAGCCCGCAGAAGATCCGCTTCGAATTCGGCCAGGCCTCCCTGACCTCCAAGGTCATCGACGGGGCCTTCCCCGACTACATGCGCGTCATCCCCAAGGGGAACGACAAACAGGCCGATATCGACAACACCCTGTTCGCCCAGGCCGTCGACCGCGTCGCCACCATCTCGGCCGAGAAGAGCCGTTCGGTGAAACTGGCCTTCGACCTCGACCGCGTCACCCTGACGGTGCGCAACATGGAGGCCGGGCAGGGGGTCGAGGAGGTCGAGATCGGCTATTCCGAAGAGCCCTTCGAGATCGGCTTCAACGCCCGCTACCTGCTCGACGTCGCCGGCCAGATCACCGGCGAAACCGCCCATTTCAAATTCGCCGACCCGGCCAGCCCGACCCTCGTCCTCGATCCGGGCGACCCGGGCGTCCAGTATGTGCTGATGCCGCTGCGGGTGTGATCGGAGTGGCGTGTGACGAGTGGCGAGTGACGAGTTCACACCGCTTCATCTCCTCGCCACTCGTCACTCGCCACTCGCCACTCCCTTGATCACCGCCCTCACCCTCACCGATTTCCGCTCCTATGCGAGCGCGACCCTGCCCATCGCGGCGGGGTCGGTGGTGCTTCACGGGCCGAACGGGGCGGGCAAGACCAATCTGCTGGAGGCCCTCAGCCTGTTCACCCCGGGCAAGGGGCTGCGCGGGGCCACCGCGCCCGAGATGGGCCGGCGCGAGCCGGGCGAGGCCACCGGCCGCGCCTGGGCCGTGGCCGCCGTCCTGACCGACGGGGAAGGCGAGACGAAACTGGGCACCGGCGTCCAGTCCGCCGGGGCCGCCCGCCGCATCGTCCGCATCGACGGCGAGACGGCCCAGCCCGGCCGGCTGCTCGACTATCTGCGCCCTGTCTGGGCCACGCCCGAGCAGGACCGGCTGTTCTCGGACGCCCGCGCCGCGCGGCTCAAATTCCTCGACCGGCTGGTCTTCGCCGCCGACCCCGCCCACGCCGCCTCGGTCTCGGCCTATGAAAAGGCCCTGCGCGAACGTCTGCGCCTGCTGACGGAGGGCGCGGAGGGCCGCGCCGCCGACCCCCTGTGGCTCGATGCGCTCGAAATCCGGCTGGGCGAGGCCGGGGCCGCCGCCGCCCGCGCCCGTGCCGCCGCCCTGACCACGCTGCAGTCCGCCATCGACGCCCGCGCGGACCGGCCCTTCCCCCAGGCCGAGCTCGGCCTGACCGGCGAGGCCGAGACGCTCGCCGCATCGGGTGCCGACGCGGCCGCCATCGCCGCCGTCATCCGCGACGGCATGGCCCGTTCGCGCGGCCGCGACGCCGCCGCCGGTCGCTCGCTCTACGGGCCGCACCGCTCCGACCTGACCGCCCTGCACCGCGAGAAGAACCGCCCCGCCGCCGAGGGCTCCTCGGGCGAGCAGAAGGCCCTGGTCCTGAACCTGATCCTCGCCCAGATCACCCGGCTGGCCGACCAGCCGGCCCCGCCCGTCCTGCTGCTCGACGAGGCCCCCGCCCACCTCGACACGGCTCGCCGCGCCGCCCTGTTCGACGAGATCGAGGCCCTCGGCCTGCAGGCCTTCATGACCGGCACCGAGGCGGAGCTGTTCGAACCCCTGCGCGGCCGGGCGCAGTTCGTGCGCGTGGAAGGCGGCGGGTTCAGGATCGACTGACGCCTGTCTCCCGTTGTGAGAGGGCTTGAGCGCACGGGCCCTTCTTTTCCGTGCATCCCCGCGGAGGCGGGGACCCAGGCTTTGGCCTCACCGCCGGTGTCGGGTTGAGCATTGGTCCGTTCAGCCCGTCTCGTTGCCGCTCAAACCTGGGTCCCCGCCTTCGCGGGGATGCACGGTGTTTTCAATGCTGGAGATTCCCCATGTCCTTCCGTTTCCCTTCTTTCGTCATCCTCCGGCAAGCCGCGCCTTCGCGGCGCAGACCGGGGGACCCAGCGGCGCGCGATAGCGCGAACCTGTCGCGAACCCAGGCGGCAACCAGCGTGCGTGAACAGATCGCCTTCGGCGCCGCTGGGTCCCCCGGTCTCGCGTAGCCTGTCCTCGGGCCGAGCAACGCTCGGACCCGGGGGCTCGCCGGAGGATGACGAAAGAAGAGTGCGAGCAATAAGCACTCAGCCGTACAGGTTCATTCGGCTAACCGATTGATCTATCATGATATAAACCCTGGCCCAGCGTCATCTCCCAGCCGCAGGAAGAACCGCCCCCATAATCCTTCCCGTCCCGTCGCACCGGGAGGCTCGCTCGGCCGGCGAACCGAAGCGGCGGCGGGAGCGGAGGGAGCGGGGCTCGCTGTGAAAGCAGCGGGGCCGGACCGGACCGGGGACCTCCTGAGGGTCATCCGGCCGGGGTGGAGGACCGGGGGGGATACCCAGGTCGTTCCAGGGATCGGGATCGTCGCCCGACCTGCCCGCCGGAGGCGCTGCGGTAAGGCCCGAACACGGCCACCCGACGCAAGCTTCCGGAAAACCGTCCGCGCGGAGCGTTCGTCTTTCGCCGAAACGGTATCCAGAACTCCATCATCCGGGCGAAGGCCCGGACGCTCCGTCAGGCCTCCCATTTCCGCCCTGGAAACAGCGCGGTGCCGAAGGCTGCGCGGAGCCACGCGCAGGGCCGCTTTTCCTCGCAATTCCGCCCTGAATCCCTATATGTTGCAGGCCTCGGCGCGGATCGGATTCGCGTCCTGAAAACCGTCCGTTCAAGGCGGCTGGACTGCCGCTTTCACAGGCCCTGCGACAGGGCGTTTCACCGACCGAATATATGACCGATCAAACCCCGCCATCCGCCGATCTTGGGCGCAACGAAGACACCGCCGAAGAGGCCGCCTACGGCGCCGATTCCATCAAGGTCCTCAAGGGCCTTGACGCGGTTCGCAAACGGCCCGGCATGTATATCGGCGACACCGACGACGGTTCGGGCCTGCACCACATGGTCTATGAGGTGGTCGACAATGCCATCGACGAGGCCCTGGCCGGCCACGCAGACCTGGTCCAGGTCATCCTCAACGCCGACGGCTCGGTCACCGTCACCGACAACGGTCGCGGCATCCCCACCGACATCCATGAGGGCGAGGGCGTCTCGGCGGCCGAGGTCATCATGACTCAGCTGCACGCCGGCGGTAAGTTCGACCAGAATTCCTACAAGGTCTCCGGCGGCCTGCACGGCGTCGGCGTCTCGGTGGTCAATGCGCTCAGCGACTGGCTGAAGCTGGTCATCTACCGCAACGGCAAACGCCACGAGATGAAATTCGCCCGCGGCGACACCGTCGAAAGCCTGAAGGTCACCGGCGACGCGCCGATGCGCGACAACGGCAAGGTCCTGTCGGGCACCGAGGTCACCTTCTTCCCCTCGGTCACCACCTTCGCCCACATCGATTTCGACCTGAAGACGCTGGAGCATCGCCTGCGCGAGCTCGCCTTCCTGAACTCGGGCGTGGTCATCAAGCTGCAGGACCATCGCGGCGTCGAGAAATTCGAGGAAATCCTGCACTACGAGGGTGGGGTCGAGGCCTTCGTGCGCCACCTCGACAAGTCCAAGACGCCCATCCTCAAGGACGTCATCGTCATCCGCGGCAAGAAGGAGGGGATCGAGATCGATCTCGCCCTGTGGTGGAACGACAGCTACCACGAGACCATGCTGTGCTTCACCAACAACATCCCCCAGCGGGATGGAGGCACCCACCTCTCGGCCTTCCGCGCCAGCCTGACCCGCGTCATGGGCGGCTATATCGACGCCGCCGGCGCGGCGAAGAAGGAGAAGGTTTCGGTCTCGGGCGAGGACGCCCGCGAGGGCCTGACCTGCGTCCTGTCGGTCAAGGTGCCGGACCCCAAATTCAGCTCCCAGACCAAGGACAAGCTGGTCTCGTCCGAGGTGCGTCCCGCCGTCGAGGGCCTGTGCTCCGAAGGCCTGTCGACCTGGTTCGAGGAACACCCCGTCGAGGCCCGGCTGGTCGTCGCCAAGATCATCGAGGCCGCCGCCGCCCGCGAGGCCGCCCGCAAGGCCCGCGACCTGACCCGCCGCAAGACGTCGATGGACATGGCCTCCCTGCCCGGCAAGTTGGCCGACTGTCAGGAACGCGATCCGGCCAAGTCCGAACTGTTCATCGTCGAGGGCGATTCCGCCGGCGGCTCGGCCAAACAGGCCCGCAACCGCGAGAACCAGGCCGTCCTGCCCCTGCGCGGCAAGATCCTGAACGTCGAGCGCGCGCGCTTCGACCGGATGCTGTCATCGGAACTGATCGGGACGCTGATCCTGGCGCTCGGCACCGGCATCGGCCGCGACGATTTCAACGCCGACAAGCTGCGCTATCACAAGATCATCCTGATGGCCGACGCCGACGTCGACGGCGCCCACATCCGGACCCTGCTGCTGACCTTCTTCTATCGGCAGATGCCCGAGCTGATCGAGCGCGGCCACGTCTATATCGCCCAGCCGCCGCTCTACAAGGTCTCCAAGGGGAAGCAGTCCCGCTACCTCAAGGACCAGTCCGAGATGGATTCCTACCTCATCGAGGAGGGCTCATCCGAGGCCGAGCTGGACCTGCCGACCGGCGAGCGCCGCACCGGACTGGACCTGCAATCGCTCGTCCGCGAGGCCAAGGCCTTCAAGGCCGGCGTCGACCGGCTGTCGCAACGCGCGCCCCTGTTTGCCATTGAACAGGCGGCCCTGGCCGGACTGTTCGATGAAGATCCCGCCGATCCGACCCGGGCCGCCCAACGGTTCAACCTGTACGCCGAAGAAGGCGATGGTCCGTGGACCGGCGCACCGGGGGCCCAGGGCGCGATGGCTTTCGAACGCGTGCGCCGTGCCGTCACGGAACGCATCGTGCTGGAAGAGGCCCTCATCCGTTCGCTGGACGCGCGCCGCCTGTCCGAACGCTCGACCGCCTTCGAGGGCCTGTTCGACAAGCCCGCCGTCTTCCGCCGCAAGGACAAGGCCGTCATCGTGCGCGGTCCGCTGGACCTGCTGGAAGCGGTCCTCGACGCCGGCAAGAAGGGCATCGCCATCCAGCGCTACAAGGGTCTGGGCGAGATGAACCCCGAACAGCTGTGGGAGACCACGCTCGACGTCAACGCCCGCACCCTGCTGAAGGTGCAGGTCGAGCATCAGGAAGATGCGTCGGACCTGTTCGCCAAGCTGATGGGGGACGTGGTCGAGCCGCGCCGCGAGTTCATCCAGGCCAATGCCCTGGACGCGGCCGTCGACGCCTGACGCTAGGTCCGGCCGGCGTCGATGAAGGCCCGGATGGTCGGCCAGACCGGCGGCTGGGCGCGCGAGCCCTTGCAGACGATGTTGTTCAGGAACTCGGGCGAGGTGTTGGGACGCATCTCCTCCCAGGCGGCGCCCTCTTCCGGGTAGCGGTCCGCCTCGGCCCCGTCGGGACCGTATTCGACGACCCCGGCCGTGCGCCACCGGCCCGTGGCGCACTGGATCTCATAGGTCTCGACCGAATAGCTGTAGTCGCCCGCTGTCCCGGTCCTCGGTGCCGTCGCGACGTGGACGGTCGTGACCTCGCCGTTGACCGCGATACTGTCCACATCGGCCATGAAGACATTGTTCGGGCTCCGCGAGAACGGATGCCAGCTTTCGGCCGCTGCGGGCGCGGCCGCAGCCGCCAGAACGACCACACTCAACGCCAGATATTTCACGATCATCTCCCTGCACCCCGGGCCGTATGATGCGCCGCTGTGTGGCTTTGGCAAGAGGGTCCGGCAACGGGACTCAAGCCGCCTTCCGGGTCCCGGAGACGGCTTCGAGGATCGGCTCGAACAGCCATTCGGCCAGATGCCGCACGACCGGAACGGCCACGCCGTCGCCGGTCAACCGGCACGCGCCGCTGTAGGTCCCGGGCAGGTTGTAGTCGTCGGGCAGTCCCATCAGGCGCGCCGTCTCCCGCGCCGACATCAGCCGCGTCCGCACCTCGCCCCGCTCGACGACCAGCACGGTCTGGCGGCTGGATCCGCCGGCCGGCGTGCGCAGGCAACCGGCGACGTCGAACCGGACCTCGGCGCGCTGGTGCTTGCCGCCGTCGGCGTCCGGCCGCGTCCGCAGGAACAGGGCACCGACGCTTCGCCCGCCGGCGCGGCGCGCCCGCTCCACCTTGGCCAGATTGACCGGCGACATCAGGCCCAGCAGCCGCGCGGTCCGTTCGGGCGCGTTCCACGGTGCATCCGCCGGATCGGCCTCGATGACCGCGGCCAGGACCGCGGGCCGTGCTGCCGGCTCCGGCAGCCGCCACCAGACCGTGGCGGCGCGCAGGGCCTCGGGCAACCGGTCGACGGCGCGGCGCAGGGCCGGCGGATGGAAGGGCTCGAGCGGTCCCGGCGCGGTCAGGCCTGCCGGTGCAGGCAGGTCGTCCCGAAGGCCGATCACGAACAGGCGCGGCCGGGACTGGGGCAGGAACCGGTCCGCGTTGATGACCAGGGCGCCCCAGCGATAACCCGCCTCGACATAGGTCCGGCACACCGCCTCGAAATCGCGCCCGCCCCGCGAGGTCAGCGTGCCGCAGACGTTCTCCACCGCCACGATCGCCGGTGCCCGGTCCTGCCCCGCCAGGGCTCTGGCGACGTCCCAGAAGGCGTGGAAGGTGCCCGAGCGGCGTCCGCCCAGGCCCGCCCCGGTACCGGCCAGTGACAGGTCCTGACAGGGGAACGACCCCCACATCAAATGCGCCGTGCCCGGCAGATCGTCCGCCAGCACCGTGCCGATGTCGCCCAGCCGGAAATCATCCTCGCCCCAGTTGGCCCGATAGGCCCGCCCCTTGGCCGGATCGATGTCATTGGCGAACAGGCAGCGCCAGCCTTCGCCCAGCCCGGCCCGAACCATGCCGCCGCCGGCGAAGAATTCGTAGAAGCCGGGCCGGGGATCACGCGGTCGGGTGGGCGATTCGATCATGCGCCGACGCTGACGCCCCGGCCCCGCCAAGTCCATCCGGAGCTGAGGCCTCGGGCCTCCCGGTATGCCGTCGGAGTGACGCCGGGACGTTTCAGTTCAGGGGGTCGCATCGAGATCAAGGCTCATCCGCACCAGGGTCGACAGGCTGTCGGCTCCCATTTTCGTCATGAGCTTGGCCCGGAAGACCTCGACCGTCCGGGGGCTGATATCCAGCGCGGCGGCGATCTGCTTGTTGGACGATCCGCGGGTGAGGGCGTCGAACACCTGCCGCTCACGCGCGGTCAGCCCGGCCAGACGCCGTTTGATCCCGGCCCGCCGTTCGATCGTCTGGCCGAACTCGGACACACATTGCAGGCAGCCCTTGATCGTCTCGACCAGCCGGGACGGCTCGAACGGTTTCTCGATGAAATCGATGACGCCCGACTTCATCAGTTCGACCGCCGACGAGACCTCGCCATGGCCGGTTATGACGATGACGGGCCATGCATGGCCCTTCATTTCGGCCACGCGCCGCACGACCTCGACGCCGTCCGGCCCGGGCATGCGAAGATCGGTGACGATGCAGGCGACGGTATCGGTCGGCAGTCGGTCGAAGAATTCGGTCCCGCTGGCGAAGCCCCGGGCCTGTAAGCCCTCGGCCCGGAGCAGGATCACCAGAGCATCGCGGACCGCGAAATCATCCTCGATCACAAAAACGGCTGGCAAGGTCATGGCTGTTGGCTCTCCTGCACACGTTGGAGTCGGAAGGCGAAGGACGCGCCGCCCAGGGCACCGCTTCCGACCGTCAGGCTGCCTTGGTGGGCCTCGACGATCGTCCGCGTGACGGACAGGCCGAGGCCCATGCCGTCGGCCTTGCTGGTGGCCAGCGGCTTGAATATTCTCGCGACCTCCTCGGCGGGCACGCCGGGGCCGCTGTCCTCGACGCGGACCTCGTAGTGCGTCGCCGAGACGGAATGGCCGAGGACGTTGACCTCGCGGCGATCGCGGCCGCTGACAGCCTCGACGGCGTTTCGGACAAGGTTGATCATGGCCTGCTGGAACTGGATGCGATCGGCCATGACGAGGTCGTTGTCGTCGCCGATATCGATTCTGATCGTCGCATCGGACGCGGGCCCGATCAGCTTCAGCATGGGCCCGATTTCCGACAGCATCGACGTCATGCGCTCGGGCTTCAGCTCCTGCGATCCCAGCGTCAGCAGATCGCGGGCGTGGCGGATGACCTCGCCCGCCCGGAGCACCTGCCCCTTGGCCAGGTCAAGGGTGCGGCTGGCATTGTCGATGACCGGCGGGGTCCGCGCCAGATCGCTCTGGGCCGTCTGCATATAGATCGCCGCGGCGGCGAGGGGCTGGTTCAACTCATGGGCCAGGATGGCGGCCATTTCCCCGAGGGAATTCAAACGCCAGACCAGATTCAGCTGTTCGCTGAGCTCTTGATTCCGGGCCTCCGCGGCGTGCCAGTCGCTGAGGTCGGTCAGGGTCAGGACAACCCGGGAGGAATTCGGATCGGCATCGACATGGGCCACGCGGATTCCAACCGGGAACAGATTGCCGTCGGCGCGGCGGCCCCGCCAGTACAGTCGCAACGGGGAATCACCCAGGCCGGGTGTATCAACTGCCCCGGTATGGACGGACGCCACGAAATCCCTGAACAATCGGCCGGTGGCCTCGTGCTCGGTTGTCTGAAACAGCGCGCAGGCTGGCCGGCTCATATTCAGGACGACTCCCTGCGCATCCAGGGTCGCAACGGGCGTCGCGGCAAGTATGGCCTCCAGCGTCGCGTCGCGCCGATTCAGCTCCGACGCCAGAGCCGCTAAGCGGGCCTTTCCGGAGCGGCGAGCGACGGCCATCTCGCCGATGGCCAGCCCGATGGCGGCGAACGACAGGGCGTAGACGATCGTGTCGCCCAATTCCTCGCGTTGAACCAGAATGACGTTGGACATCACCGCCAGCCCGATCGCCATGATGGTGGGTCCACGCGACGCCAGAAGCGCCGGAACCAGGACGGCGGGGATCAGCGGCAGATACTGCAACCGGCCCTCTATCCCGAGGCGGAGCGCCAGGACGCCCAGGCCGACCGAAGCGATCGCGAGAATGTAGCCGTTCACGCCCCGCGACGCCGAGTTCACGATCCTCGCGACGCCGTCCGTCAACCGCCGCAGGTGCGGACCAGGATTCCGGGTGGTCGCGGGGGTCAGATCAGCCACCGGTCTGAGCGATCCCGTGGCAGAGCTCCGGTCTTGGGAGACGCCCGATGGTTGCGGCGGGGCGCGACCCCGTTGCGGAGTCCAGCGGGTGCGATCCGGCGTTACCCGGAGGGCTCGCGGCGCACCGGCTCAAGGGCGGCCGCCGGCGGCATGGGTTCGAGCGACACCTGTCCGCCTTGATCACCACTCCCCCGATCCGGCCCGATTGATCCTAGGTTGAGCTATTGGTGCTGGCACCGCTGTCGATTCGTCCAGCCAAAAAATCATCGTTTCGTGAAAATTATCGTGGACCCTCCCCGGCACACCCTCCGGTCGGTCTCGCGGTGGCGCGGGCAAGTAATGCTCCGGGTTCACGCATACGTATTTCCCCTTATCTCCCGGTTTACCAATAATAATACCGACACAACTAGCCAAGAGGTCAGCTGGCAAAGCAACAGAGACGTGGGTTGATGTACAAGGTGGTTAACGAGAACGGGTCGTTCCGGAACCTGACGGGTGCGGCCCTGGCGACGATCGCGCTGTCGATCGCCGGCACGGCTCTGGCCGCAGGCCCAACCGCGGCCCCGGCTCCGGCCGGGACCCGCCTAACGGGAACCCTTGGCGTCGCGAGCCAGTACGTCTCCAAGGGTGTCGGAAGAAGCAATGACGAGGCGAGCGCCTCGGGTTCGATCGAACTGTCCGGCAACGGCTTCTATGGCAGTCTGTTCGCATCATCCGCCGAACTCTCGCAGGGCTCGGACGCGGAAGTTGTGACGACCCTGGGTTACCGCACGAAGGTCGCCGATTTCGGTCTGGACGTGGCGGTGATCAACCGGGACTTCCCCGGAACCCGCGCCGGCATCGACGCCAACATCGCCGAATACCAGGCGGATCTTTCGGGCCAGGTCGGCCCGGTCTCGACCCGGTTGCGCGTCAACTACACGGCGGACGGATTCGCCTCGACGCAGGAGGCCTGGTGGATCGAATTCCAGGGCGGGATCGCGCTCGACGACAACACCAGGGCCACCGCCGCGATCGGGGACCGCACCGCCGACGGCGGGGCCGAATACACGGCCTGGAACGTCGGGGTGAAGCGCAAGCTGCCATACGATCTGGCCCTCGACGTTCGCTGGTACGACACGGACGGCCACAGTTACGGCGACGCCTACGAAGGCCGTCTGGTCGCCGCCCTCACCTATTCTTTCTGACCGCAACCCTGAGCGGCGGCTGGATGGCGGCTGCTTGAGAAGGATCCCCCCGTGACCCTCGACAACGTCAAGATATCCCGAAAACTGGCCGGTGCCTTTGCCCTGATCGTCCTGGTCATCGCGGCTCTGGGTGTCGTCCTGTTCCTCAAGATCGCCGGCCTTGAAGCCCGCAAGGAAACCGTGGCTGGCAGTCAGCAGACGCTGTCGTTGATCGACGACGCGCAACGCTCCGCCAGCAGGATCGAGAGCAATACCCGCGCCTACATCGTCTACCCCAACGCCAGATATCTCGCGACGATCGAGCGCGAAACCAGGGTGTTCGATGAAAGCCTGGTCAAGCTGCGGGAACGGCTTGCCGATGTGGACGGTGCCGCCGGCCGGATCGATGCGCTGGAGAAGGCCGAGGCCGCCTATCGTACCGACATCGTCATGCGGGAAACCCGCTTTGCCTCGAACCCGGCGACCGTCGCCCAGGCCGTCGCCATCGTCCAGTCCGGCCTTGACGGCCGGTACATCGGCGCGATCGATGCGGCGTTCGAGGCCCTCAAGACGCCAGAACTGCGTCTCATCGCCGCCGCCAACGCCGCCAACGAGACGGCCTTTGACGGTGCCCGCCTGTCCCTGTTCATCGGTGTCGCCCTCGCCCTGCTGTTGTCGGTCGCCGCAGGTCTGATCCTGACGAAATCCATCGCCGGCCCGGTCGTCGCCATGACAGCGGCCATGCGCCGGCTCGCCGCAGGGGACAAGACCATCGAGGTCCCCGCCGTCGGCCGCAAGGACGAGATCGGCGAAATGGCCGCGTCCGTCCTGGCCTTCAAGGAAGCCGCCATCGCCAATGAGCGTCTCGAAATCGAGGCCGCCTCGGGCCGCGAGGCCGGAGAGCGCGAGCGCGCCCGTAGCCAGGAAATCGCGGCGGCCACCGCCCGCGAGCAGGCGGTCGTCGTCAACGCCCTGGCCGAGGGTCTTGACCATCTGACCCGTGGTGATCTGACCTACAGCCTGACCCAGGACTTCCCCGGCGACTATTTGAAGCTGAAGCAAGACTTCAACGCGGCCATCGGCCAGCTGAAGGACGCCATGTCGGTGGTCGTCACCAATGTCTCGGCGATCCGTTCGGGTGCCGGTGAGATCAGCCAGGCCGCTGATGACCTGTCGCGCCGGACCGAGCAGCAGGCGGCGTCCCTGGAAGAAACCGCCGCCGCCCTGGACGAGATCACCGCCACCGTGAACCGGACGGCCTCGGGCGCGCGTCAGGCCTCCGACACCGTCCAGGCCGCAAAGGGTGACGCCGAGACCAGCGGCAATGTTGTCCGGGACGCTGTTTCGGCCATGGGTGCCATCGAGAAATCGGCCCAGGAGATCAGCCAGATCATCGGCGTGATCGACGAAATCGCCTTCCAGACCAACCTGCTGGCGCTCAACGCCGGGGTCGAGGCCGCCCGGGCCGGTGACGCGGGCCGCGGCTTCGCGGTCGTCGCCTCCGAGGTGCGGGCCCTGGCCCAGCGCTCGGCCGAGGCCGCCAAGGAGATCAAGGTGCTGATCTCGGCCTCGACCAGCCAGGTCAACACCGGCGTCAGCCTTGTGGGCCAGACGGGCGAGGCGCTTCAGCGGATCGTGGGTCGGGTCGCCGAGATCGATGGACTGGTGTCCGAGATCGCCGCCTCGGCCCAGGAGCAGGCCACCGGGCTCCAGCAGGTCAATACGGCCGTCAACCAGATGGACCAGGTGACCCAGCAGAACGCCGCCATGGTGGAGCAGTCGACCGCCGCCAGTCATTCGCTGTCCCAGGAGGCCCAAAGCCTGGCTGGCTCGGTGTCGCGCTTCCAGATCGGAGCTCCCGCAGGCCAGTCCGCCCGCGCGGCCCCGCGACAGGAGCACCGGTCCGCGCCGGCGGCGGCCCATCGGCCGGTCGCGGCGATGCGGACCGTGGGCCGCGGCGGCGCAGCCCGCCGTCCCGAGCCTGTGACGTCCGAAGAAGGCTGGGAAGAATTCTGATGACCGCGCCCGCTCAGCTGATCTTGCCGGCAGTTCTCGACCTCCAGCAGGCCGAGCCCCTCAGGACGCAACTGCTGGCCCTCAGGGGACAGCCGGTTGTGATCGACGGGTCGGCCGTCGAGCGCCTCGGCGGGCTCTGCCTGCAGGTGCTGATCTCGGCGCAACAAAGCTGGGCCACGGACGGGCACATGCTGTGCATCGACCGTGTGTCCCAGGCCTTTGCCGATCAATGGAACGCCTTCGGGGCCGAGACCATGGCCGCCGAACTGGGAGAAGCCGCGTGATGAAAACCGTCCTGACCATCGACGATTCCCGCACCATGCGGGACATGCTGATGATGGCGCTGGTCGATGCGGGATACCGCGTCATCCAGGCCGTTGACGGGATCGACGGACTTGAGACCCTGACCGCCGAGGGAGCCGATGTCATCATCACCGATATCAACATGCCGCGGCTCGACGGCTTCGGTGTGATCGAGGGGGTTCGTGCCGACCCGAACCACAGGGCCACGCCCGTGCTGGTCCTGACCACGGAGAGCGACGCGGCCAAGAAACAGCGTGCCCGCGACGCCGGTGCCACCGGCTGGATCGTCAAGCCCTTCGACCCGGTCAAGCTGGTCGACGCCGTCCGGCGCGTGGCGGCCTGACCATGAGCGACGCCGTGGATCCGTTTGAGTCCATCAAGGTCGTCTTCTTCCAGGAGTGCGACGAACTGCTGGGCGATCTGGAGGCCGGTTTGCTGGCGATCGAGTCCGGCACGGCCGACGACGAGACCGTCAACGCCGTATTCCGGGCCGTGCATTCGGTGAAGGGCGGGGCCGGGGCTTTCGGCCTCGACACCCTGGTGCGGTTCGCCCATGTGTTCGAGACCCTGCTCGACGAGATCCGTTCCGGCCGCAAACCCTGTGACGACCCGACGGTCAAGACGCTGCTTCGGGCTGCCGACCTGCTGGCGGATCACGTCGCTGCGGCGCGCGGACAGGCGGGGCCGGTGGAAGAGGCTCGCTCGGCGGGTCTGGTCGCCGAGCTTGAACTGCTGACCCACGGTGAGGCCAGTGCGCCGGCAGCGGCGACATCCGGCCCCGTTGAAGCCGGTCCCGGGCCTGCCGCCGTGTCTGCGGTTGAGGAAGACGATTTCGGGTTCCGGCCCGTGGCCTTCAGCTTCCCCGGTCTGGGCGACGAACCGGCCGTTGAGACAGCCCCTGGGGCAGAGGTGTGGCGGGTCGTCTTCCGGCCGCACGGCCAGATGTATGTCCATGCCAACGAGTCCGGCCTGCTCCTGCGGGAATTGGCCCGGCTGGGCGAGACGAAGGTCTCTCTGGACACGTCGGCGGTTCCGGACCTTCAGGAGCTGGTCGCCGAGGAAGGCTATCTGGCCTGGACCGTCGAACTGACCACCGAGGCCGGCGAGGCCGCGGTCCGCAATGTCTTCGACTTCGTCGAGACCGATTGCGACGTTTCGGTCAGCCCGCTGTCTGCCGGCCTGACAAACCCCGCCGTCGAGACCGCGCCCGCGCCGCCAGACGCGTTCGATGTCACCGCCCTGTTGATGCAGGCCCAGGCCCAGGCTGAAGCCGTGGCCGATGTCGCGGTCCCCGCCATGGCCGGGAGTCCGATGCCTGATCCCCTCCCCATCGCCCCGGTCGCGCCGGTTGTCGCGCCCGTCATTGCGGCCCCTGTAGAAGCGCCGGGCGTCCAGGCTGCCGCGGCGGCAGCGCCGGCCGCCATGGCTGCGGCGGCACCGGCGGCGGCCGCTGCGGTCACGATCCGCGTCGATCTCGACCGCGTCGACCGACTGATCAACGTCGTCGGCGAACTTGTCATCCAGCAGGCGATGCTGGCCCAGCGGGTGATCGAGAGCGGTCTCGCGCGCTCGTCGGGGATCTCCGTCGGGCTGGAGGACCTCGAACTGCTGACGCGCGAGATCCAGGACAGCGTCATGGCCATCCGCGCCCAGCCGGTGAAGTCGGTGTTCCAGCGCATGCCGCGCCTGGCCCGAGAGGTCGGCGAGATGACCGGAAAGCGTGTCCGCCTGATCACCGCCGGCGAGGACACGGAGGTCGACAAGACCGTTGTGGAACGGCTGGCTGAACCGATCACGCACATGCTGCGGAATGCCATCGACCACGGTCTGGAAGGCCCTGAGGAACGCGTCGCCGCCGGCAAGCCGGCCGAAGGCACGGTGCGCCTGGCCGCCCTGCACCGGTCCGGTCGGATCGTGATCGAGATTTCCGATGACGGGCGCGGCATCAACCGCGAGCGGGTGAGGGGTATAGCCGTCTCCCGCGGCCTGATCGCCGAGGACGCCGTCCTGACCGAGGACGAGGTCGACAACCTGATCTTCCTGCCTGGCTTCTCAACCGCCGAGGTGATCTCCGACGTCTCGGGCCGGGGTGTGGGCATGGACGTGGTGCGTCGCTCGATCCAGGCGCTCGGCGGCCGTATCACCATCGCATCCAACCCCGGCAAGGGGTCGACCTTCACCCTCAGCCTGCCGCTGACGCTGGCGGTGCTGGACGGGATGGTGGTGACCGCTGCGGAACAGACACTGGTCGCCCCGCTGACCGCCATTGTCGAGAGCCTGACCCCGCGGGCGCAGGATATCCACCATGTCGGCGGCCATGACGCGGTGATCCGGTTCCGCGAGGAGTTCGTGCCCCTGATCGACGTGGCCCTCGGCATGGGCTTCCGCGATACGGCGATCCTGCCGGAGACCGGTGTGGCCGTCGTCATTGAAACCGAATCGGGTCAGCGCGCCGCCCTGCTGTTCGACGCGATCCAGGGCCAGCGCCAGGTCGTCATCAAGAGCCTCGAGACCAACTATCAGCAGGTCGACGGCGTCGCCGCCGCGACCATCCTCGGCGACGGCCGCGTCGCCCTGATCCTGGACTGCGATGCCATCGTCGCCTCGTCACGCAAGAAGCCGACCCGGCAGGATCAGGCGCGGCCGGACGGCCTCCGTCCTGATTTCAAACTCGCGAGCTGATCATGACCGAAGTCTCCAATGCCTCTGTCTCTCGTGAGCTGATCGCCTTCCGTATCGGCAATCAGGAGTTCTGCGTCGACATCATGTCGGTCCGCGAGATTCGCGGATGGACACCAGCGACGCCCGTGCCTCGCGCGCCTGGCTTCATGAAAGGGGTCATCAACCTGCGCGGAGCGGTGCTTCCAATCATCGATCTGGGTGCCCGTTTCGGGCTGAGCACATCGGAGCCGACCGCACGCCACGTGATCATGGTGGCCCATGTCGGCGGCCGGATGGTGGGTCTGCTGGTCGACGCCGTCTCCGACATCATCCAGTTGACGGACGAGGCAGTCCAGCCGACGCCCGATATCGCCAGCGAACCGGTCAAGTCCTTCGTGAAAGGGCTGTTCGCCCTGGAGGGCCGGATGATCAGCCTGATCGAGCTGGACCGGATCATCCCCGAGACCGAAGCGGAAGCCGCATGACCATTTCCGCTGGACGCGAGTCACTGGTGGAGGGCGAGTTCGTCTTCACCGCCGAGGATTTTCGCCACATCGCCCAGGTCCTGCACAGCCACGCCGGCATCGCGCTCAACGACGGCAAGGCGGCGCTGGTCTATTCACGGCTGGTCAAGCGGCTTCGCAGCCTCGGTCTGCGGAGCTTCCGGGACTATTGTGCCCTCATTGAACACGTCGACGGGGTCGACGAGCGCCAGGCGATGACGGCGGCCCTGACGACCAATGTCACGCGCTTCTATCGTGAGCCGCACCATTTCGATCATCTGCGCGATCAGGTGATGCCGGAACTGGCCGAGCGGGCGCGGGCCGGCGGCCGGGTACGGCTGTGGTCCGCTGCCTGCTCGAACGGCCAGGAACCCTATTCGATGGCGATGACCGTGCTGTCGGTCCTTCCCGAAGCGGCCGATCTCGACGTGCGTATTCTGGCCACTGACATCGATCCCAACATGGTCGCGGATGGCGCAACCGGCGTCTATTCGGAGGAGGCGCTGCAGCCGGCACCGCCGGCTCTGCGTCAACGGTATTTCGACAAGGCGCGCGGCCCCGGCGGCGAAGGGATGCTTTCGGCCAATTCGACACTGCGCGAGCTGGTCTCGTTCCGGGAGCTGAACCTGATCGGCGACTGGCCGATGCGCGGCAAGTTCGATGTCATCTTCTGCCGGAACGTCGTGATCTATTTCGACGACGCCACGCAGGAGCGGGTGTGGAAGCGGTTCACCCCGCTGATGGCCCCCGGAGCCACGCTCTATATCGGCCATTCGGAGCGGGTCAGTGGCCCGGCCATGGAGCAGCTGCGCACCAGCGGTCTGACAACCTACAGGCTGGGCGCATGAGCGAGGCGGTGCCGACCCGGGTGCGAGTTCTCGTCGTGGATGACTCGCCGACCATGCGGGGCCTGATCACGGCGGCCCTGCGTCGTGATCCCGAGATCGAGGTCGTCGGCACGGCCGCCGATCCGCTGGAAGCGCGTGCGCTGATCAAGGACCTGAACCCCGACGTCATCACGCTTGACGTCGAGATGCCCAATATGAACGGGCTGGAATTCCTCGAAAAGATCATGCGGCTGAGGCCCATGCCCGTCGTCATGGTCTCGACCCTGACCCAGGCCGGTGCCGAGATCACCCTTGAAGCCCTCGAGATGGGCGCGGTCGATGCGGTCGGTAAGCCGGGCGCGGGCGTCACAGCCGTTGAGGCCTTCGCCGAACTGACGCTGAAGGTGAAGACCGCCGCCCGCTCGCGGGTCCGGGCAAGGGGTCCCGTCGAGCCGGTCCGCCACCGGCCCGACTATCGCGCGGCCGCCGATCACATCCTGGCCATAGGGGCCTCAACCGGCGGGGTCGAGGCCCTGCTGACCATTATCTCGGCCTTCCCGGCCGACTGCCCCGCCACGGTGGTGACCCAGCATATGCCGGCGACCTTCACCGGCAGTTTCGCCGCCCGCCTGAACAAGGTGTCGGGAGCCACGGTGTCCGAGGCCGTCGACGGCGCGATTCTGAGGCCCGGGCATGTCTATATCGCCCCCGGCGGCCTGGCCCACCTTGAAGTCTCGGGGGCTGTTCCCCGCTGTCGCCTGATCCAGGGAGACACCGTCAGCGGCCACCGTCCATCGGTTGACGTGCTGTTCCGCTCCGTGGCGCGCCTCGGACGGCCGATGACCGGCGTCATCCTGACCGGCATGGGCCGCGACGGGGCCCAGGGACTGCTCGAAATGCGCAAGGCCGGGGCCCACACACTCGGCCAGGATGAGGCGAGCTGTGTCGTCTACGGCATGCCGCGGGTCGCCCACGAGATCGGCGGCGTCGAGCGCCAGCTCCCGCTCTCCCGCCTCGCATCCGCCATTCTCGACCTGTGCGCCGCGTCTCCCCGCGCCACGCAATCCATTGCCTGAGGTTTCCGATGCCCGCCGCCGCCGCCATCCACGTCCTCATTGTCGATGACCAGCAGTCCATGCGCGCCGTGATTCGCAGCAGCCTGCAGCAGCTTGGCTTCCGCGAATTCCGCGAGGCCGCCGACGGCGAAATTGGCCTGCGCGAAATGATCACCAAGCCTGCGCATCTGGTGATCTCGGACTTCAACATGCCCAAGCTGGATGGACTGGGTCTGTTGCGCGCCGTTCGGGCTCATCCCCCGACCCAGGGAGCCGCCTTCATCATGCTGACCGGTCGGGCCGACCGCGAACTGGTCCAGCGCGCGGTTCAGTTCGGCGTCAACAACTACCTCGTCAAACCGTTCACCGTCGCCCAGCTGAAAGAGAAGCTGGAAGGCGTCTTCGGGCCCCTGACATGATGTCCCCAGAGGCACTCGCGACGGAGCGGCGGATCCATGTGGGGCAGGGCGAGCACCACGTGACCTCCGACCGGTCGGTGATGCTGACCACCATCCTGGGCAGCTGCGTGGCCATGTGCCTGCGCGATCCTGATACCGGCGTCGGGGGCATGAATCATTTCCTGCTGCCCGAGGGAGACGGGGCCGGAACCGACGCCGGTCGCCGCTACGGGGCCTATGCCATGGAGCTGTTGATCAACGATGTGCTGAAGGCGGGGGCCCGGCGCGACCGGCTCGAGGCCAAATTGTTCGGAGGGGGGCGAATGTTTGCGTCTCTCAAGGACGTCGGCCTGGCCAATGCCGATTTCGCCGAACGCTTCCTCAGGGACGAGGGTATTCCGGTCGTCGGCGGCAGTCTGCGGGGGACGGGTGGCCGACGACTGCACTACTGGCCGGCGACGGGCCGCGCCCTGCAACGTGCGGTGACGGACAACCATGTCCCGGTTGCCGCTCCGCCGCCCGCAGCGGCGAGGGATTCCGGCGCGGTGGAGCTCTTCTGATGATCCAGCCGGACGGTCGAGCCCTGCTGAGCGCCATCGGCGGTGAACTGGCCGAGGTGCGCGCCATGGTCGACGATCTGTCGTTGCTGGCCTCGGACATGATCATCCGCTGCCCGCCCCAGTTCAGTGCGGAAGCGATCGCCCGGGCCCAGGGGTTCGATTCGGTGATTCAGCGTCTGGACGCCCTCGGCGGCCTCCTGGCGGACATCGGCTCGGGAACTCCGCCGGAAACCGCCCTTCAGGATATCACCCTGTCCGACATCGCCGACCGGCTCGCCGGCCGGGAAGCCGGCGCGGTCGCGCCCTCCGGCGACCTCGTGCTGTTTGACTGACGATGCGCAGGGCCTCCTCCACAGACAAGGTCAACCTGGCCCAGTCAACGGTGCTGCTGGTCGACCACAACCAGCAGTCGCTCGACGTCCTCAGCTCGATCTTTCACGGCTTCGGCGTCAAGGAACAGATCAAGTGCGGCTCATCCGACGAAGCGACGCGCATCATCCAGTCGCGCAGTATCGACCTCGTTCTGATCGACTGTTCCATGCCGGGCATGGATGGTTGTGATTTTGTCAGCTGGCTGAGGCGCGAGAATCCGCTGCCGGTCCGCTTCACGCCCGTCATCATGCTGACGGGGCACGCCGCAGAGTCGAAGGTCAACAAGAGCCGGAACTGTGGTGCGAGCTTCATCGTGACAAAGCCGCTGACCCCCGCTGTTCTGCTCCAGCGCATTCTGTGGCTGGGGGGCGACGAGCGCGAGATGGTGGTCAGCGACGGCTACGTCGGTCCTGACCGTCGGGTGCGGAATTTCGGCCCCCCCATGGGAACGGCGGGACGTCGCGCGGGCGATCTGTCAGCGCACCTCGGCGAGGCCACGGACGTCAACATGGATCAGTCAGACATCGACATGATGATGAAGCCGATGCGGATATCGCTATGATTCAGGTCCGACAATTCAAATTCAGGAGCAATCTGGCGCGCAAGCTGCAGGTCCCTGGCGGGAGGACGGCCGGCGACGCCGATCGCCTCGCTTGCGAGGGGCTGGAACGCCACCGAGAGGCGGTGATGCAGACCATCGACGCCACCCTCGCGGAGTTGCAGGGTCTCTGTGTCCGGATGCCCGCCGATGGGGGCGAACATGTCTATCGGCTGGCGTCCACCGTCATCGATCTGGTGGCCTGTTTCGATACCGGGCCCTTGCATGAGGCGGCCTACAGTCTGTGCGAACTGTCGGACCGGATGCTGTCTGCCGGTGACTGGCAATGGCCGCCGGTCCTGGTCCATGCCCAGGCCATGAGGCTGATTCTGACCGACGGCTGCCGCCGCAACCGCGCGAGCGAGACGCTGCTGGACGGCCTCAAGGCACTGTCGGGCAAACGCTGAACAGTCGTCGTGGATGCCGTTCGAGACCGCAGGCGGACATCGGTCCCCGTCCGGCGTCCCTGAAACAACGCGGCCGCTGACGAATCGACGGTGGCTCGCGGCGCGACGATCTGGAAGAAAATGGCGCGCCCGGAACGATTCGAACGTCCGACCCTCAGATTCGTAGTGTAGACCACCATATCCTTGGCATGCGCCTCAGTCCCGACCAGCATGAGTTCTGGCGGGGGCACCGCGAGCACCCCAGACTTCGTGAGGCACTTTTGCGGCAGCTAAATTCCGAGGTCGCTGCCCATCGAGTCGATCACGTCCCACTTCGTCTTTTCGGTGAACAGATGCCCGTAGGTGTCCATCGTGATATTGATCGACGCGTGGCCTGCGTAGGTCTGCACCGTCTTAGCGTTTAAGCCTGCGGCGATCCAAGCAGAGATCGCATAGTGGCGTAGGGGATGGAAGCCGCAGTCGCCGAAGCGGTCTGATGGCGTCAGCCTTGCAGAAACAGCAGCGTAGAGCTTGGGCATAAAGCGGGCGCGTATGTTGCTGCTGTTCAAAAACTGTCCTTGAAGGCCGCAGAAGACCAAGTCCGTCTCACCCGCGAAGCTTGAAGCTCCTCTGTATGTAGAAAAAATCTCCATGGTGGACTTCGGCATGGGGATGTCGCGTCTGGCGGCCTTCGACTTCAAGCGGCCGACCTTCATGTGCGCGGTGTCCAGGCGCTCACGCACAAGGATCAACCGCTTGTCCAAATCTACGTGGTGCCAGCGCAACGCCAGAGCCTCGCTGATGCGCAGACCGGTCGTCGCAAGGAGGACGAGCAGCTCGCGGTGATCGGAAGGTGTCGCAAGCAGCGCACGGACGAAGGCGGGGGTCGGCGGCTCCACCCGCTCGCCGTCGTCATCGTCCGGGGTGCCAGTAACCTCTAGGCGGTGAAACGGGTTGTGATGAACATAGCCGCTCCTGCGCGCGTCTTCGAACATACCGTGCGCGATCGTTTGCGTGTTCCGCGTCGACTTAACTGAGACCCCTGCATTTCGGAGGTCTTCCATGAGTTTCTGAGCAACCGTCGCCGTTACATCCTGTATACGATGATCGCCTATACCCTGATCAAACGGTATCTGGCGGCTGCCCTTCATCAGAGTTGCGACATCAACTTTCACAGTCGGTATGATATAGTTTTTCATTCTCCCCGTGATATTTTCAAGGTGTCGGGTCGTCATCCGCTCACCTCGCTCATGGCGCGTCGCGAGCTTCACGCTGTATCTGCTTTCCCAGTAGTCCTTGACGAGCATCTTGCCTTTGGCACCAGCGTGCAATCCGGCGCTTACGCGGGTTGCGTTTTCTCTTTCCCAGGCCTCGGCGTCGCGCTTCCTGTCGAACTGCTTCCGGTCCCGGTCCTTTCCGCTGCCAACGCTCGCGACCCATACCACCGTAGCCTGCCCGTTCTTCTTCGCTGGCAGGACGCGCTTGGTGACGCTCAACGGTTCATCCGTTCGATGACGGCGACGTCGCTACGGCCGGCCCATGCAGCAACCCGATCTGCGGGCACGCCGCGATCGAGCAGCATCTGGATCGACAGGCGGCGGACCTGCGAAACCGACGGGATCGGCGTCGGCGGCGGCATGGGTTCGGTCCCACGTTCGTAAGCGTTGGCCCACTTGGTGAACAGGCGACGCCAGCGAGTGCGGAGCGGGATGTTGGCGATCCCCCCGGCTTCCGCCCACACGGACCCCGTTGCATCGCCCTTCTTCCACACCTTCATGTCCCACAGCATGGCGAGGATGTTGGACGGCAGAGGAACGAAGCGCTCCCCTGCCGTCGTGGATTGGGCGAACCAGACGCGGCCGTTGGACAGATCGAGATCACACCAAGTCAGGTTCTCGATTTCGGGGACACGGGCACCGACGCCGAGGCCGAAACGCAGCTGGCGGTGGGTCACATGGTCGGTGCGGAGCAGCACCTGCTTCATGATGTCCTCAGTCAGCACCGGGGAGCGGGAGGTGGTGAAGGCCATCATCAGTTGACCTCCAACTCGCGGGCGGCCTCGCGCATGTTGCGGGCGATCATGCGGTTGAGGGCCGAGCGGGTCGAGCAGATCGTGCCGCCGATCAGGAAGAACGGAATCTCGCCGCGCTCGACGCGGTAGTAGACCCGCCGGCGCTCCTTGGCGTTTCCGAAGAGGACCTTGGCGATGGCCGCGGCACCGTGAAGGATATCACCCTCGCCCATCGGAAGATGGTTGTTGAACCCGGCGATGTCGGACGGCGGCGGGGTGCAGCCGTTGGCTTGGCCCGCGTGGGAGAGTTCGTTGATGTAGGTCATTTCGGTTTCCTCATGCCTGGATTGGCGATGAGGAGGCCTGCGAACATCGGGCCAAAGCAGCAGTAACTCATTGATTGTCAAGCGTATTTTTCGACGATTGCAGTTAATGCTGTCACGTAGCGTGACATCACTCACCAATGGCGGGTGAGGAATCGTAAGAAAAACAGATGTAGTTTTGCTGATGTCACGTGGCATGACATGAGAATATTTTTCGAGATGTTCTTCGGAATGACCGAGACCGCGGCCGAAATCCGAGGTCAGGCGACCCCGATATCGCCATTTTGGACCAGGTTTTACTAGCCAGGGGTCTCAGAGTAGATCGTTGACCTGTCCCAAAATGGGAAGCGGCGCCTCAGCTGACGTCTTCAGGCAGAGGGAAAACTCTCCCAGCGGCACTGCAACGACTCTGTCGAGGTTGGGGTCCTTTGCCAGTTCGAGGGCCAGCCATTCGTCGCTAATCCACCGGCTGCGCCGCTCCACCCCTCGCTCCAAGATGGGCTCACAACTCGAACAGGAATCGCTTCATGGTAATCTCCCTGCATCAATCTCATGATGAGTCGGTGACTTTGACCATCGCAAGACCCTTGATCGTCCCCGCTGCACATGCCGGAATCCCCAAACTCGGCGCAGGCGTCCGCCTTCAAATACCGGACTGACCCAGCACGTGACCGCCCCCCCCTCTCCCCTTGAACATCTCCGTGCCGCATCGTTGATGATCGATGCGATTTATCAGGGCGGACGCCAGGGAAACGCCGGCGACGATCCGCTCGGCCAGCTTATGGGCGTCAGCAACAGCGGCGGCTTCCGATATCGCGGCAGCATCGACAACCTGCAACTCGTCGTCCTTGTCACGACCCTCAGTGATCCTGATTGGCCAGACGGGCTCGACAGAGAGACCGGGGTGTTCACCTACTACGGAGACAACAAGAAGCCTGGCCGCGCGCTGCATGAAACTCCGCGCAGAGGCAATCTCCTCCTGGCCAAAGTGTTCGACGATGCGCATGCGGGCTTGGCAGGGCGACAGAAGGTCCCGCCGGTATTCCTTTTTTCCAGCACTCGCCCCTACCGGGACGTCGAATTCCTGGGCTTGGCGGTTCCTGGGACAACCGACCGTTCAGCAACCGAAGACCTCGTCGCGGTATGGAAGACAGCGGGGGATCGGCGCTTCCAGAACTATCGGGCGCATTTCACGGTCCTCGACGCCGGCGTCATCGACCGTGCCTGGATCGACTCTGTCATCGCCGGGACGCCAAACATCGCCTTGGCGCCTGCCACTTGGCGCGCATGGGTCGAGAGCGGGAAGCTGGCCCCGTTGGCCAGTTCACGCTCGATCGAACACCGAAAGCGGGTCGAGCAGCTGCCGAACGATCCCGCGGAACGGGCGATGATCGCAGCGATCCACGGGCACTTCGCCGATGACGCTCATGGGTTCGAACATTGCGCCGCGGCCCTCGTAAGAATGGCACTCCCCGCGGTCGCCATGCTCGACGTGACGAGGCCGTCGCGCGACGGCGGTCGTGACGCCCTTGGGAAGATCAAGATCGGTGATGGCCCCGGAGCGATCCTGGTAGACTTTGCCCTAGAGGCCAAATGCTACGGCCCCGAGAACTCGGTAGGGGTCAAGGCAACCGCGCGCCTGATCTCACGCCTCCGCCACCGTCAGTTCGGCATTCTCGTGACCACCAGCTGGCTCAACGAACAGGCCTATCAGGAGCTGAAGGAAGATCAGCACCCGGTCATGGTGATCGCGGCGGTCGATATCGTCGCGATCCTGAAACGCCATGCGATTTCGGACGTCGTCAAGGTGAAGGGCTGGTTGCAATCCTCGTTCTCAACCAGCCCTGCGACTACTGCGACCACCAGCACAGACTGATCGGACTAAAGACCCGCATCCTGGCAGCGTCCACGAACCGCCATCAGTCGCGCCGCCTGGGCATCGGTCGGCAGTTTGCGCGGCATCATGGCGGCGATGCCGAGAGCTGTGTCGTCTTCCAAGCTCAGAAGCCCCTTGGCTTTCGCGAACTGCCGAACTCCTGCCCAATACGGAGCCCCAAGGGCCATCGCCTCGGTCAGGGCCGCAAGCCCGTCGGTCACACGCTGCTGGCTTCGGCGATCTCGCTCCTCAGCGCCGACGTCGGTCTTGCTGACGAGATAGGTGTCGAATCCCGGCGTGATGGGCACGTCCATCTCGAAGATGCGCTTCTTGCACGCCTGCTGCTTTGCCCACTCCCCGACAGCCTGACCAGCGACAGGCGGCGAGAGGAGAACCTCCATCACCACCTCGGCGATGGCGAGCAGCTGACTCCTGAGCACTTCATCGGTCGATTGGCGCGCCCAGACGCGGAGGAAATCAAGCTGGCCGCCCCCGGACATGTCGCGCGCGAGCAGCGAGAGCCTGGCCGTGGTGTGGGCCACGACTTGAGCCCTCGTTCCGGAGGCATACCAGTCGGCTCGTGATACCAGAGCCTCGGTCGCACGGAACATGATCGACCTTGCCACGGCCGACTTGAACCAGTCGTCGCTGTAAAGGCTGCGCGCCTTCTCATCCTTCCATTCCTCGGTCACCCTCATAGCGAAGGCGATGAAGGCCTTTTCCGCTCCGCGGCACGCGGTGTCCGGCATGAGATCGAAGCAGGTCTCGACCTTAGCGAGGTCGGTCTTCGTGATGACTTGGTTTCGCGGGTTCAGCCGGATGAACTGATCGCGCTTCGCCGCGGTCAGGCCTGCCTGATCGTTGAGATACTGTCCGCGGGCACGTTCGTAATACCAGTGCGTCTGGACCTGCGAGCCCTCCTGAGCAGGAGCGAGTATCCGACGGGAGAACTGTTCGATCCGCCGGTGGACCTCGTGGTTCGCGAAGAAGTCGCTCGCCTTCACCGCGTTCTGGCTGTTGGAGTAGCGCGATATGTCGGGAACCAGCGTCTCGGCCGTTTCCGCCGACACGACGGAGAGCTTCATGGGCACGAAGACGCCCGTCTCCGGCAACTTCTTGTCCCTCCTGAGCGCTGCCAGGGATGCGGTCGTCTGCGCACCGTTAACGATCTGGAGGTCCGTTATCTCCGTGATCCGAAGCTGCCCGTCCGCCCCGGCGACCGTCGTCACCGAGGACGCGGTGGCGGCGATGCCGTTGTTGTAGGCGAAGAAGCGCGCGGGCTCCTTGGCCAGGGTGTTGGCAATGCCCTTGTTGATGTTTCCGCGACGACCGAGGAACGTCCGGACGTTACCCTCCAGCAGCCGCCCACCATGCTGAATATAGATGTCCGCCAAGGCCGCACCGGGCACGACGGCCAGATACGCTTCATAGTCACCACCGCCGATCGCGGCGGGCAGAACCGGCAGCCCTCCGCCAGGAAGCTCCGACATGTCCACCACGAGGTCGTCTCTGACGCCGAGCGCATCGTGGATGCGCTTTAGACGACTGACATCCCAAATCTGGAAGGTAACTGGCACGCCGTCACTTGTAACATCAGACGGGATCGCCTTCAGGCGATCGCTGATGATGCGGTCAGTCACGACGTGCAGTCTGAGCGCCGACGGCACCCGACCGGTCTCAATCCGTCTGGCGAGCGCCCAGATTGGCCGGCTCTCCTCTACGGCACTCGTGATCCATCCGGATCGAGCCTGCTCGAAGACGCCTTGAAGCCGGTTGAACCCCTCAGTTCGCGCATCCGTCAGGTTGATAGTCAGCGGCGCGTCATGGCCACCGTCGCGGATCGCGATAATGAGGTGCAGGGAGTCATCCGCCTCGTCGAACGCGAACGCGTCAACTTCCAGGCGCCGGTTGCGCTGTCCGTCGAGCCGCTCGGCGCAGGGCTCCACATCCGGCAGCTCGCTGGCGTCCCTCAGCCGCTCGGCGACCTCCTCGACGAAGCCCTCGCGAAGGCCCATCGATCTCGTGTCTGCGCGCGAGGCCGCCGAGGCGAGCAGATCGATGCGAAACTCGTCGTCCGTCACGCGACGCTCCAGGTGTCGAAGGGCAGCCCGACAAGGCTCACGCTATAGGTCACTTCATCGATGCCGGGAGGCACGGTCGCGGGCGTCAATCGGGGAAACGTATCGTCCACGGCGAAGGCCTCGATATGAAGCACCCGAACTGCCAGATCATCATGGGCCGGGTGTTCATGCCATCCAATGCTTGCGAGCCCCGCCTCGAACTGCTGGGCGGCGTCTGGGTCATCAAGGAGGTTAGCACGCATCCTCTGGACGAGCATCGGGGCCGTCACTGCTCCAGTAGCCCCCACGCCCGTAAGCTGAACTCTGACCACGGCCAAGGTTAGTGGGCCGTCCCCCGAGAGTTGAGCAAGACCGTTTATGAGCACGGCCTGGGCGTCCCGATCAGCAGTCTTGACCTCAATCAGATCGCCTGCTGGCAGCAGAAAGTCCTGCGCCCCACCGCTGGGCCCCCGCCAAGTGGCGACTGCTGCGCCAATGGGTAAGGTGGTGCAAAGCCGTGACTCCAAGACCGTCAGCTCCCCGATCAGGCCGCGAAGAACGGGGTCTGAGAGGCCGGCGCTCTCACGCTCCAGAAGGCTCCGCCAACGGTTCAGCCGCGAAAGGACGTCGTCGCCAAGATCGGCGTCAGAAGTGCCCGCTCTGGTGAATGATATGATGTCTCGGCAGAAGGCGGCAAAGACAGGGAGAAGAAGTGGTTGGAGAAGCGCCAGCCTGAGCGACCAGCGGCCGTCTGCTCTCTGCCCAACCTCGACGGCGATTGCCCGCATAGGTCGGAAATCCATCGGGCGATCGGAGCAAACGATGACCATTCCCACCTGATCAGGAAGCTCGAAATCGGCGTAGAGGTCGTGGGGATGGTGTGCATCTATCCGTCGTTGGCTAGTCTCGCCGAGGCGACGCAGATCGTCCCAGACCGCCTCAATCATCGCTGTCGTCCTCGCCTTCTTCCGTGAAGTCATCGTCCAAGTCTGCGTCGAACAGCTCCTTCTGTGCGACCCTGTTGAGCCTGTATCGGACATAGCGCTTGGGGGCGTTGGGGTCGGGCACCCCAGGAAAATGAAGACCGAGCGCCGGGAGGATCATGCCCTCCCGGAAAGGCGTCTCGAGTCTTGTTTTCGGTGCGCGCTCCGCGCCGCGCAGAAGGTAGGTCAGCAGAAGTGGCGAGTTCATCAGCGCGCGGACCTCGTCCTCCGCTTCGACATTATTCGGGAGATCGGCCGGGAGAATGCCGTGCCGCACGTCCGCCTTGCCGCCGACGCGGGCGCTTCGGCCAGACACCAACAAGGAGCTGTCGTCTCGGTTGAACTTGACCAACCGCTTGCGGGTAAGAATTTCACGGGTTGGCAGGGCGGCGACCGGATGGGCCGCGGCCTTGCCGACGGTCGGCAGGGCGACGGTCCACGATCTGAGAAGTGGCTGTTCGGAGACCGCATCCTCACGCAGAAACGCTGCGATGCTGTCGGCCTGAAAGGCAAAGTTCAGGGGATGGATCGAGAACTCATCCAGGAACGCCGCCACGGTCTCGGCCGGCACGTCGCGCCATAGCAACGCGCCTCCCCAGGGTGATGGCTCAGGCGCGCCATGAGCGCTCACCAGCCCGTCGAACAGCTTCTCCAACTGATCTAAGTTGTGGGCGTTTCGGGTAGCGTCGCTGTAAAGGCGCGCCGATTCCAGGCCGCGCCCCACGATCGAGACGTCGTGCGAAACCGCCAAGTCCAGGCCGGTCGCCATCTTGTTGCGCGCAGTGATCAATAGGGTGTCCGGGTGCGTCCGCACACGCAGGCCGAACTCCTTTGGCGTCGCCTTTCGGCGCTTCATCCGGGCGAAATCCCGCTTCAGTTCGGCGGTGGCCTCCGCGATATGACGATACCAGCCTTCGGCCTCGTCAGTCAGCCACAGGCGACACAGGTCTCCATAGCCAGGTCGGTATCCGAACCAGCGCCCCATCTGGAGCAGCGTGTCGTAGGCCCGAGAATTCCGCAGGAAGTAGCTGACACATAGACCCTCGAGCGTCAGGCCGCGGGAAAGGCTATTGCCCCCGACGGCTACAACGCGAACGCCCGGCACCTCGGTGGCGGCGGTGTAGTCGAGGCTTTTCGATCCTGTAGACTTGTTGACCGGCTGCACACGAACCGGCGCTATCGCGGCGTGTAGCCCCCCCAGGACGGCAGGCCACGTCTCGTCGATATCCGCGAACTCTTCGACGAAGGTGTCAGCGAGCTGAGCGATCTCTGAGGACTGCATTGCCGCCCTCTCGGGCGGTAGCAGCCCGTGCAGCCTAACCGCCTGGCGGATCCCCTCAAGTTCGAGATGCAGCGCATCAGCCACCCTGTTCTGCACGTCGGTGAGGTGTGTCACGTTGACCAGCATTGTCCGGTGGATGCCGCCGCCGCCACTTGGGCTGGCGGCAGCGCGAAGGTCCCGGATCGAACAGGTCAGCAGGAAAGTCCTCAGCGCCGAACGAAGCGATTGGGGCAGATCGCCAGGCTCGAAATCGGACTTGTGCCCTTGAGGCAGCCAGTCGTCGGCATCCTCTATGGTCCGCGTAATGCTCGCCGCTGCGTCGAGCTCGCCGTCGGCGTCCACCTCCGCCGGGACGAACACCTTATCCATGCCGACATAGTTAGTCGGCGCTTCTAGGACGTGGATGAAGTCCCGGGGAAAGAGGTCGTCCCCGACCCAATCGTTCTTGGCCTCGGGATCGATGAAGATGTTCGCAAACGGCGTTGCCGTGAAACCGACGTAGCTGGAGCGGCGGAACATCGAGAGCAGGTCTCGTATCGCCTCGTTGATCGACGTCATCTTCCGAAAGTCGTTTTTCGTGTTGACGGAAGCGTTGTCTGCCTCATCGTCGATGAGCAGGAGGGGCATGTCGATCTTGCCATCCCGATCGCCGTTGTAAGCCCGCAGCCACGCTGCCAGCCTAGTCAACACCCCCTTGTTCTTCTTCGTGACGACCAGGACGGGGGCATCGATCGAGTTCAGCGATATGTTGAGGGCTGAGGCAGCCTGTTTCCGAAAATCGTGCTCCCGTGATGTGAAGACGACGCCATCCTTACGTCCGTCGATCAGCCCGACGCCAATATGCCGCTTCTGGCCAAGCGAGCCGCCGACCGAGAGGAAGTCCCGGCTATCAAATCCGATCAATGCGGAATCCAGGCGTTCCTGGGTCTGCCGGCGGACGTTCTCCAGAGTGCCGGTCAGCAGGACGATCATACGATACTTCGCGTCTGCAGCCTTGCACATCAGGGCTGCGTAGGACGCGGTTTTCCCCGACTGGACATCGCCCATAACGAGCCCACGCCTCTCCCATGGCCCTTCTTCAAGGGGATTGCCCAGCAGATCGAGAAGGTCATCGGTGCTGCGGTCGAGCGTGGCCGCGACCAGAGGCGGCCACCCGCTTCGAAGGAGCAGTTGGCGGTAGCGATTCCAATAGAACGGGTCGATCTCGCCCCGCCGACTATCTAGCCATGGCAGATGGTCGTCATGATTCTTCAGTGTGTCGCCCAAATCCATCCTGATTTCGAACCGGGCATGCAGGAGGCGGCGAGTGGCAGCAGTGGTCTCTGCGCTGGCGGCGAATGCGGCCGACATGCGCTGGAGAACCTCGTCGATTTCCGCCTCGGCAGGGGGCGGGATGAGACGCAACATCGTAACGACGGCATCTGCGAGACTTTCAACGGTCACGTCGATCACAGTCCCAACCTTTCGGCAATCTGGCGCGCGATTTCCGGCGCGCGGTTGAACGGATCAATAAGGTGAAGACGATCCAACAGCAGTTTCCGATCATCGGGCCGATCGGCAAAGGCCGCAGCAAGCTGACTGGCCAGTTCTTCCAGGCCGTCGGCCGCGACCGACACCGTTTCCGACACAGGCAGGTCGTTGCTGATGTGCAGGTGGATATCGTGGACGGGCAGCAGGTCCTCTATAAGGCTGAGGAGCTGGTCTGCATGACGGGGGTCGGCCACGTTCGACACCAACGCCGCGACTGCGGGGTGTTCGCGGTTGATCTTCCAGGCGGCGGCGCCGTCGCGAAGATCATGCCTTCCCCAGAGCCCTATTCGGTCGGCCTGCTGCTGTGCAGTGCCCTTGTGGGAATAGACCCGTCTGCTGCGGACCGTCGCGGCTCCAACAATCCTCTTCAGGTCGTTGCGAAGGGCCAGTGGCGGCTCGGCGACGGTCTTCCGGATGTCCACCTTCCAGAGGTGGTCTAGCTCAGCGGGCACATCCACCCTGACGCGGGCCAGTCGGATGAGGTCGTCCGACGGCACGATTCTGAACCAGCCCCCAGGGACCACTAGGCGACCTCCGCGATAGATGTAAAAGCCGTGCCCGGTCTTTAGGCTTTCGCGGCCGCCAGCCTTCTCCAGATCATTAGGCTGGAGGCGGGAGGGAAACGGCAGGACGAAAGGTGAGACAACGACCTCGTGCCCTTCGATTTTGAAGCTTTCTGGGTGAAGGGCTTGGCCGCGGACATGGCCTTCAAGGAATGGGTCCATTCGTGCCAGCGGCCGCGCGTTCACGGTGATCTCGAAGGCACCGGCGTAGCTTCCGTCGAGATATCGATGAAAGACCATGGCCAGGTGATCTGCTGCCGCATCCATGATCTGGTCGAGGGCGCGAGCCGGCGCATGGGAACCCTCAAGCAGTCGATCCAGGTCTTCCCATATCACCACGGTGCCACGCCCCTGAGCTGAGAGCGCGTTCAGTATAGTGTCTGGCAGGCCGTCTGTTCCCGGTGTGCCAAGCCACCAGCATTTTCGACGCTCGCACTCGTCAAGGTCCCACACCGCCACCGAGAACGAGCCTTCATGGAACGAGACCACCGTCATCCTGCGGCACTGCGACAGGGATGCCGTCTTGAGCCCAAGGCCAAACCGGCCAAGGTCGGCGACGGCGCGAGGCTCCCTTGGATCGCGACTGCCGTAGCGCATTGCGGCGATCAGTTCGTCTCGATCCATGCCCCGACCGTTGTCGAGGATCGCGACCCACGGCTGGGGTGTAGGCGAAAAGGTGATGGCTATCTGCGTCGCGCCGGCCGAGACGCTGTTATCCAATAGATCAGCCAGGGCTGCTGAAGTGGAATAGCCCACAGCCCGTAACGATTCCATCAGCGTGGCCGCTACTGGGGGCAGCTCCTGACCGGCCTCATCGACAGTTTGCGAATCGACAGCCACTAGCACCCCCTACCTGCCGCCAACCTAGAGCTGTTTCATGGGAATGGGAGTCCCAGTTTCGCCGCGACCTTCGAACATGTTGAAGGCTAGAACGGCGCCGCAGGACTTCAATGGCCGACACGACTTCCAGATCAGGCCCCCGGCTCCATCGCGGAGACATCATGTCTCCGACAACCCGCAGTGCGGTGATGGCGAAGATCAAGGGCCATGGGACGAAGCCCGAGCTGGCGGTGGAGGCTATCCTTTTGAACCTCGGCGTGCCGTTCGAGAAGCAGGGGCGCGATCTTCCAGGTCGACCCGACTTCGTCATCCGGGATGCTCGCGTAGTTGTCTTGGTGGATGGCGACTTCTGGCACGGCTGGAAGTTCGAGGAATGGCGGCTCAAGTTGTCCGAGAAGTGGGAGGCGAAGATCGCGGCGAACCGCCGCCGCGACGCCCGTAACCGAAAGCTCCTTAGGGACCAGGGGTGGACGGTTGTCAGAATCTGGGAACACCAAGTCGCCAAAACGCCAGCCAACTGTCGCCGACGGCTTCGGCGGGCACTTGGCCTATTGCTATCAGTGTGATCGCCAGGCAGCCTGGCCACTCACGAAGCGAGTTTGGCGAAGCCAAAATGACGATACGGGCAATCGATTTATTCTGCGGAGGAGGCGGAAGTAGCTGGGGCGCCGAAGACGCCGGCGCATTGATGGTTGGCGCCGTCGATGGCTGGGACTTGGCCACGGCTACTTACAAGGACAACTTCCCGGCTGCGTCTGCGAACGTCGTAACGACGATATTGGACGATGACAGCGGGCCGAGCTTGTTTACCAACCTCGGCAAGATCGACCTTCTTTTGGCGTCCCCGGAATGCACCAATCACTCGATCGCTCGTGGTGCCCGCGAACGCGACAAGGACAGCCAGCGATCAGGCGTTTTCGTCATGAACTTCGTTGAGGAATTATCCCCTCGTTGGGTGGTGCTTGAGAACGTCCTGGGAATGAAGCGCTGGGATGGCTTCCACGGCCTGATGACCCGCTTGAAAGCAGAGGGCTACAAACTTCGGATGCAGTCGCTGGACTCCGCGGCATTCGGTGTCCCCCAAAACCGCCGTAGGCTTTTCATCATGGGAGACAAGGAAGAGCGTCCCCCTGTCGTCCTTGGCTCGCAGGCGCGGCCAGTGCCAGCGTCTGCCGTCATCGACACCACCGGTGCTTGGAAGCGTTCGCCGTTATACAAAGAGGGGCGCGCCAAAGCGACCTTGGCACGTGCGGAGCGAGCCATCGCTGAGCTGGGCCGCGGCAAGGACTTCCTGATCGTCTATTATGGATCGGACCGGGTAGGCGGTTGGCAGACGCTTGATCGCCCGATGCGGACGCTGACGACCCTGGATCGCTTCGGCCTCGTCCAGTGGGACGGGGACGAGCCGACCTTGCGAATGTTGCAGGTGCCTGAACTGCGCGCAGCTATGGGTCTATCGGCGGAGTTCCGCCTCGATCAGGGCAGCCGTCGGGACAAGGTGCGATTGCTGGGCAACGGCGTGGCTCCGCCGGTCATGCAGGCCGTCATTCAAACCTTGACCAGACAGAGCGTCGTGGCGGAAGCAGCCTAGCCGACCGATCAGGACGCAGCAGAACCAGGAAGCCAGGTGATCATATATGATCATCTGGTGCTATTCGATCACTTGATAACGCAGTTTGGTCCCCCATCTTGGTCGGGTGCCGTCCAATACATTATCCTCCGACATCCACCGGGCTCGCATGATCCCAGCCCACGTCCTGGCATCAAACCTCGAACTTTTTCCGAACCGGCATGGCGTCTATGCGATCGTCGGACGGGCAGCGATTCCGGTGCTTGATTTGCTGGGCTACTACGACGAGGCCCAGTCGTGTCACAGCTTCATCGGGATGGACCCTGTCCTTTACATCGGTTCCGCTCGCTCAAGCTCTGTTCGTCAGCGGGCCGGCCACCACCTGTTCGGGGATGCTCGCAAGTCCACTTTCCGGCAGAGCCTCGGCATTGCGCTGTCATCCCGGCTGGGCCTCCGCCCTATCGTCGCGGCGGGGCAGGCCGGCTTCCATTTCGGAAAAGGGGAAGCCGTTCTGTCGGCGTGGATACATCAGCATCTGTCGTTGACTTTCGAGATCAACAACGATCCGATAGCACGTGAACGAATACTAATGAAATCAAATCATCCCCCGTTCAATATTAAAGAGAGAGAGTGGGACCCCTTTGCCAGGAGTCTAAGCGCCCGCCGGCAGGCGATTACCAGGGAGGCAAATTAGCTTGCTGCCTGACGGCTCGATTTTGTCCGAGATTTGCTTTTAGCTGCGGCCGCAGGCTGAGACTTACCTACCGGCTTGGGCTTGGATTTCGGCGGTTCCGCTATCCATGCGGGCGCGTCGGCGACAACGCCGCATCGGTGATCTTCCCCCATGACAAACACAATGCCCAGGTCAGCATATGCTTGAACCAACCGGTCAAGGTTGCTGGGGGTCAGCTTTGACATGGACGACTCGGCACGACGAATGGTTGCCGATCCCAACAGTGCATTGCGCGCGATGTCGTTGACGTGCAGCCCCGAGAGCGCCCTTGCGGCGGAGAGGAGGGGGCCAACGACGTCCAGCTGTTCGAGAACCTTCAATGACGCATCGTGCGTCCGCGTCGGCTTTTCGGACAACAGAAATGCAGGAAGGGGTTTGGCCATTGCTCGGCTTGTTGGTCGTTAGGCGGCTTGTCGGCCATTTCTAACTACTCCATGTGCCATTTCTGCGCCACGGAACCACCGTCAACCGATGGGAAAGATTGGTAATCGGTTGTATTTTATAGGCTAATTTGAAAACGGCGGCCGTCGACCCGGCCACACTGTCTGCGACGGCGCGGGTGGGTTTAACTAACTGATTTTATTCAGAAATTTTGGCGCGCCCGGAACGATTCGAACGTCCGACCCTCAGATTCGTAGTCTGATGCTCTATCCAGCTGAGCTACGGGCGCGCTTGGCCGCGAACGGCGAGGGCGGGTATCTAGCGGAGAGGGGACGAGGGAGCAAGGCCCTGAAGGCGGGTTTCGGCGTTGTTTCTTCGGCAGCCCGCAGAACACCTTACGCACAGGGCTTTCGTTCGCGCGGGCGGCGGGGCAGGGTGCACCGCGCCGCTCTGAATCGCTCCGACGTCGCCTGTGAGTCCCATGATGTTGTTCCCGTTCCGGTCCATTCGCACGCTCGCGGCCGTTGTTGCCGCGGCGAGCGTTGGCCTGTCGGGGTGCGCGGACGGCAGCCGGGGCGTGTTCGGCCCGGCCCCTGGCGCGACGTCCACGGTCGTCGGGGCACCCGCGGCGCGGGGGCCGTTCGTCGCGGCGGCCAATCCGCTGGCCGTCGAGGCCGGGCTGGCGGTGCTGCGACGGGGCGGCTCGGCCGTGGACGCCGCCGTGGCGATCCAGGCGGTTCTGGGCCTGGTGGAGCCGCAGTCGTCCGGTCTGGGCGGCGGCGCTTTCCTGATGGTGTTCGACGCGACGAGCGGGGAGGTCACCGGCTACGACGGCCGCGAGACGGCCCCGGCGGCAGCGACGCCCGAACTGTTCTACGAGAACGGGCGGGCCCTGGGCGTGGGCGATGCGATCCTCAGCGGTCGGTCGACGGGCGTGCCCGGTGCCGTGGCCATGCTGGCGATGGCGCAGACGGCGCATGGCACCCTCGCCTGGAGCAGTCTGTTCGGCGATGCGGAGCGGCTGGCGCGCGACGGCTTTGCGGTCAGTCCCCGTCTGGCCGGGATGATTGCCCTGACCCGCGGCCAGGCGCGGTCGCGCTGGGCCGATGCCTATTTCACGAGGCCGGACGGGACGCGCTACGTCGCCGGCGATGTGCTGAAGAACCCGGCCTATGCCGAGACCGTGGCCGAGTTGGCGGCGGGCGGGGCCGAGGTCTTCTACCGCGGCCGGGTCGCGCGCGAGATCGCCGCGGTGGTGGCCCAGGAGCCCCGGCCCGGGACCCTGGGCACCGAAGACATCGCCGCCTATGTCCCGATCGAGCGCGGGGCCCTGTGCCGGCCCTACCGGATCTATGTCGTCTGCGTGCCGCCGCCGCCGTCCAGCGGGGTGGCCCTGCTTCAGCTTCTGGCCATGGCCGAGCGGACGCCCGACATCGGTGCCGGCCCCGACAGCCCCGCCGCCTGGACCGCCTTTGCCCAGCTGCAACGGCTGATGTACGCCGACCGCGACCGCTATGTCGGCGATCCCGGCTTTGTCGGTGTGCCGGTACAGGGCCTGCTGGACCCGGACTATGTCGCCGGCCGCGCGGCCCTCGCTCCGGGGCTGACCGGCGCGGCCGAGCCGGGCACGCCGCCGGGCGGTGTGCTGGCCGGGCCGGACGCCACCCAGGAACCGGCTGGGACGTCGCATTTCGTCGTCGTGGACGCCCGGGGCAATGCGGTCAGCATGACCACCACGGTCGAGAGCATCTTCGGCTCGGGCCGGATGGCGGCGGGCTTTTTTCTCAACAACCAGCTGACCGATTTCTCCTTCACCGCCACGCGCGAGGACGGCGGTCCGGCGGCCAATGCCGTGGCGGCGGGCAAGCGACCCCGCTCTTCGATGTCGCCGGTGATCATTCTGGACCGCGAGGGGCGGCTGGTGGGGGCCCTGGGGTCGCCGGGCGGACCGTCGATCCTGGCCTATAACGCCAAGGCGCTGATCGCCGTGCTGGACTGGGGACTGCCGGTGCAGACGGCGTTCAACCTTCCCAATCTGGTGGCCAAGGGCGACGGCTTCGGCGCGGATACGGACCGGTTCTCCGAGCCACTGCGTACGGGTCTGGCGGCGCGCGGGATAATTCTCAGGCCCAATGCGAGTGAAAACTCGGGACTGCACGGCGCGATCTGGCGTGAAGGCGCGGCGGGCTGGCACTGGGACAGTGGCGCGGACGACCGGCGAGAGGGCGTGGCGCGGACCTTTTAGGGGCCCGTCGCGCTTCGCTCCGGCTCCGGCCACCTGCAAACAGGCCGCGACCGCGTCGCGGCCCACAGCGCAGCCGGACGCCGCTAATCAGGCTTGATCGACAGCTGGAAGGCGATCAGCCCTTCGGACACGTCCGTGTCGACGCCGTGGCCGGCGCGCAGGCCTTCGGTCTGGATTTCGCGATAGACGACGCTCAGCGCGCTGTGTACCGGCCCCCGGCGCATGGCCAGGCCCAGCGAGGCGTCGCCGAGGAAATTGCCCGAATCCTGACTGACGCCGGAACGGGCATAGTCGCCGTCACGGTTGCGGGCGAAATTATAGCCCACGGAGCGGCCAGATCCCGCGGCGTACAGATACCAGCGGGGACGTTCGCCGAATTCCGCGCCGCCGTCGGGGACCAGCCGGTTCAGGTCACGTCCGATGCGCAGGGTGGCTCCGGCCTCGGTCGTGCCGCCGCGCGACCCGACGCCGACGCCGAGGTGTGGCGTCAGGGTGACGTCCAGGCCCGACGCCGTCTGACCGAGGCTCTCGGTCCAGCCGCGCGTATAGGTCAGATCATAGTGTTCCATGTCCCAGGTTGCCGCATCCAGCGGTCCGGGGGGCAGGGGCGAGCCATCCTGCCGGCGAACGGGCCCTTCGGTGCGCAGCCGCAGGCGGTCGTCATACCCGGCCGACTCGAACCATACGTCCCGGCTCGATGCGGCCCATTGCGAAGAGCGGTCGTGGCCTCGGGCGAATCCCGTCCAGCCGTCGGATGTCTCCCAGGCGGAGTCGCTGGCGTAGCGATCGTCGCGGTCGAGGCGGGTCAGCAGATCTGCGACACTGGTGGGGCGCTCTGGCGCGACCCGCCAGGGGTCCACCGATCCCACGGCTGCCGACTGGAGGGCCTGGGAGTCGGCTGCGAGCGCCGGGCCCACAAGGGTCACAGTCGCCAACACTCCGGCAAGGATCGCCGTCTTGCGCATCAACGGTACCTCCCTGATCCGTTAACAAACGCATCCCTGCACGATCCGGGCCGCACCGCCAACAAGGATTTCACCGCCACTAACCTGGTGTCCGACCCTGGACGTGAGGCCGAGCCGTCGCAAGCGCTCGAACCTCCCGCGCGAGTTTCCGGCCCGGCCTACTGGCAGGCGAGGCACTCATCATAGTCTGTGGGCGCGGCCGAGAAGAGGTCCGGCTGGTTGGGATCGATCTCGGCCTCGACCTTGTCCTCGGCACCGGCGAACGCCGCGCGCTGGATCGATTTTGAGCGCAGGTAGTAGAGCGATTTCACGCCCTTCTCCCAGGCGGACCAGTGCAGCATGTGCAGGTCCCACTTGTTGACGTCGCCGGGGATGAACAGGTTGATCGACTGGGCCTGGCAGATTTCCGGGGCGCGGTCGGCCGACAGTTCGACGATCCAGCGCTGGTCGAGTTCGAAGGCGGTCTTGAAGATGGATTTCTCGTCGTCGTTCAGCCCCTCGAGATGCTGCACCGAGCCCTCGTGCTCGAGGATCGAGCTCCACACCGCCTCGGTGTCGATGCCCTTCTCGCCCAGGATCCGCTCCAGATAGGGGTTCTTGACCGCGAACGAGCCCGACAGGGTCTTGTGCGTGTAGATGTTGGCCGGGATCGGCTCGATGCCGGCCGAGGTGCCGCCGCAGATGATCGAGATCGAGGCGGTCGGGGCGATGGCCAGCTTGTGGCTGAAGCGTTCCATGACGCCGCGCTCGGCGGCGTCCTCGCAGGCGCCTTTCTCTTCAGCCAGGATACGGCTGGCCTTGTCGGCCTCGCGGCGCAGATGTTTGAACAGCCGCATGTTCCACGACTTGGCCATGGCGGACTCAAAGGCCACGCCCTGCTGCTGCAGGAAGGAATGGAAGCCCATCAGGCCGAGGCCGACCGAGCGCTCGCGCCTGGCCGAATAGACGGCCGCGGCCATGGCCGGCGGGGCGCGGCGGATGAAGTCCTCCAGCACATTGTCGAGGAAACGCATGACGTCCTCGACGAATTTCGGCTCCTCGCGCCATTCGAGGAACATCTCGGCATTGACCGAGGACAGGCAGCAGACGGCGGTCCGGTCGACACCGAGGTGGTCGCGTCCGGTGTGCAGCATGATCTCGGCGCACAGGTTGGACTGTTTGACGGACAGACCCAGCTCGCGCTGGTGCGGTGCCATCTGGCGGTTCACCGTGTCGGAGAAAATCAGATAGGGCTCGCCGGTCTGCAGGCGGATCTCGAGGATCTTCTGCCACAGGACGCGGGCATCGACGGTCTTCACCACGGCCTGGTCCTTGGGCGACAGCAGGTCGAAGGTCCGGCCGTCCCGGACGGCTTCCATGAAGGCGTCCGAGATGTTGATACCGTGGTGCAGGTTCAGGGATTTGCGGTTGAAGTCGCCTGAAGGTTTGCGGATCTCGAGGAATTCCTCGATCTCGGGGTGGTGCACGTCGAGGTAAACCGCCGCCGAACCGCGACGGAGCGAGCCCTGGCTGATCGCGAGGGTCAGGGAGTCCATCACGCGGATGAAGGGGATGATGCCCGAGGTCTGGCCCGCGCCCTTGACCTTTTCGCCGATCGACCGGACGCCGCCCCAGTAGGTGCCGATGCCGCCGCCGTTCGAGGCGAGGGAGACATTCTCGTTCCAGACCGACTGGATGCCGTCCAGGCTGTCGGCCACGGCGTTAAGGAAGCAGCTGATCGGCAGGCCGCGGTCCGCGCCGCCGTTCGACAGCACCGGCGTCGAGGGCATGAACCACAGCTTCGACATATAGTCATAGACCCGCTGGGCGTGGTCGGCGTCGTCGGCATAGGCGGTGGCGACGCGCGCGAACATGTCCTGGTAGCTTTCGCCGGCCAGCAGATAGCGATCCTCGAGCGTCTTCTTGCCGAAGTCGGTCAGCAGGTCGTCACGGGACCGGTCGAGCTGGAGCGAGCGCACGACAGACAGCTGGGGGCGCGCGGTCGCATCGCCCTCTGCCGACAGGAAATCAACCGTCTTCAACGCTTCGCCGCCAGCCATGGTATTCGCCGCCCTGAACAAAAATCGAATGGTGATCCCCGCACTCCAAACCACAAGACCTAGTGGCTGAAGCGCTCCCCACGCCCACATATGGGGCGCAGATGGCTAACCAACCGTCAACGGGGTTGACGATCACTTTCTGTCCGAATCGGCATCAAGGCAGGGGATGAGCCTGTGGACAGGCCGCGACGCGGGCGTGACAGCAGACTTGTCGTTGAATCACGAACGCGTGAGTGGAACAGTCCCACAAGCGGGACCGTTAGCAGCCGATGACCTCCAGTCGCACAGCCAATTTCTTTCGCCGCGCCCTGCGGATCGCCCGGACGGAGCTTGCGGCCGTCAGCGCCCTGTTCGTGGTCGCGGCGGGGCTCGCGATCTTCGCCAATCTGGCCGGGGACATGCGCGAGGGCGAGGGCCAGGCGTTCGATCAGGCGGTCCTGTCCGCGCTTCGGCCACACGCCAGCCCGTCCGACGCCTGGGGTCCCGGTTGGCTCGAGGAGGCGGCGGGCGACCTGACCTCGCTGGGCAGTATCGCTGTGCTGTCCCTGTTCGCCACGATTGTGATCCTGTTCCTGTTTCTGCAGCGCAAGCGGCTTTCGGCCCTGCTGCTGCTGGTCGGCCTGGGCGGGGGGGTGATGTTGAGCGAGGGTTTGAAAGCGGTGTTCGAGCGGGATCGCCCGCCCGAGATCTACCGCGCCGTCGCAACCATCAACGCCAGCTTTCCTTCCGGCCATGCCCTTCTGTCGGCCGTCTTCTACCTCAGCATCGCGGTGATGCTGACGCGCGCGTTCCCCCGTCGCAGGTTCAAGGTCTATGTACTGGGCGTCGGCCTCGCCCTGACTCTTATCGTCGGCCTGACGCGGATCTATCTGGGGGCCCACTGGGCCACGGATGTTCTGGCCGGCTGGAGCGTCGGGTCGGCGTGGGCCATGACGACATGGCTGGTCGCCTATGCGGTCGAGCGCCGCCAGCTGGTCCGTCACGGACGCCTGCGGGACGAGCCCTCGCCGGATGCCGAGACGCCCGACGCGGCCTAGCGGCTGTCCGCAACCGGGTGGGGGTTCTTCCCGCGCCCTGATACAAGCCAGATCCTGTCGCTTCGAGTACCCGCCCGATGAAATCCCTGATGCGTCTGACGGCGGTGGTCCTGCTGGTCGTCATTGTCGGTGCCATGGTCGGCCCGTTCCAGAATGTCGAAGCCGCCACCAACATCTGGGACAAGGCGGCGCATTTCGTCGCCTTCGGCGTGATCCTCTGGAGTATCGGCGTCCTGTTCCGTCGGCTGCCGCGCACGCTGGCGGCGCTTTCAGCCCTGGCCCTGGGCGCGGCGGTGGAAGTCATTCAGGGTCTGGTCGGCCGGGACGCCAGCTGGGGCGATCTGCTGGCCGACGGTCTGGGCATTCTGCTGGCGTTACTGCTTTGGGCCATCTGGCGACGTTTCGAGCCGCGTACCGCGTTTCGGACCTCGAATACTCCGGGACGTATCGCCTGACCGCGCCGGCAGTGGCACGCGTCCGTATCTCGACCGAGGCGGGTTTGTTTACATATTCACCTTAACGCTCGGCGCTCGATTGGGGCCGAGGGGAATTCGGTTGAAGGGGCGTTGGCGCTTATTCCGGCATGAAGCGGGCCGCGTGGCGGGTCCGCCCGCCTGGGCCTATGTTGCGCTGTTCGCGGCATCACAACTGATCGGCCACTGGAGCGTGGCCACCTTCGGCGCGATCGCGGTCTGGCTGTCCAATGGCATCATGGTGGCAGCCCTGCTGCAATTGCGCCGCCGCCCCGCCGTGGCTGTGCTGACGGCGTGTTTCACCATCAATCTTTTCAGCAACGTCGTTCGCGGAGACGCGGGCATCCTGTTGTGGCTCAATGCCCTCATGAATCTGGGCGAGGCGACCCTGTGCGCCTTGCTGGCCCGGCGGTTCTGCGGTGCGGCCCTGGACATGCGACGGCCGAAACGTCTGCTGGCCTTCGCCGGCCTCGCCGCCGTCCCCGCAGTGGCCGTGACCACCGCAATCGGGTTCGGCCTGGTCATGCTGATCCGCCAGACCGGTCTGAGCACCGGCCTCGTGTTCAACATCTATTCCTTCTACATCGTCGAACTGCTGGGCCTGCTGCTGGTCACGCCGATCCTGCTGCTGGTCGCCCGCGCCCACCGGTTTGCAGGTGTGGCGCGCGCGCGCGCCCCCGAGGCCATCGGCCTGTTTGCCCTCATGATTGGGCTGACCACATTCGCCTTCTGGCAGAACGACGCCCCCATTGCCTTCCTGACTTTCCCGCCGATGCTGCTGATCGGCCTGCGCCTCTCGCCGACCAAGACCGCCTGCGCCGTGGTCCTGCTGGCCGTCATCACCGGGGTCTCGACCCTGACCGGGCATGGCCCCGTGCACCTGACCCGACTGATGGATACGCCGGGCCTTGAGAACGTTCCGCCCATGCTGCGGCGGCTGGGCGTCTACAATCTCTATCTTCTGGCCATGGTGGCCACGGTGCTTCCGATTTCCACGGTCATGACCGAGCGTCGGCGACTCGAGGCGCGGCTGCTCGCCCGAACGGTAGCTGCCCAGGAGGCCCGGCGAAGGGCCGAGGACGCCGCCGCCTCGCGCTCGCGCTTTCTGGCCATGATGAGCCACGAGATGCGGACCCCCCTGAACGGGGTGGCCGGGTTCGCCGACGTTCTGGCCAGCCGCCCGGGACTGGACTCTACGGCCTTGCGCCAGGCGCGCCAGATCCGCGAATCCAGCGACGGCCTGCTGATGCTGGTCGAGGACATCCTGGACTTCGCCCGCGGCGACGACTCGGTCTCGCCCGAACCCCTGGACCTCGGGGCCGTCGTTCGTGAGGCGGCCGCGCCGAGCGGGACGGCCGCCGCCGCCCGGGGGCTGAGCCTGACGATCGACGACTGCCTGCCCGACAGCGCCCGCTTCCTGTGCGATCGACGGGCCCTTCGCCAGGCGCTGCACCCCTTGATCGCCAACGCCGTGAAATTCACCGATCGCGGCACCGTCGTGGTGCGGATGGATCGCTCACCGGACGGGGTCTGTATTCGTGTCTCCGACACCGGCTGCGGCATCGAGCCCGCGGTCTTGCCGGGTCTGTTCGAAGCGTTTGCCCAGGGCGACGCCACCATTCGCCGGACTCACAGCGGTGCGGGGCTCGGCCTCGCCCTCGTCGCCCGTCACGTCCGGCGCCTGAACGGTCGTATCGAGGTCGAAAGTCGGCTGGGTGAGGGCTCGACCTTCAGTCTCAACCTGCCGCTCCGCCGCGCCGCGGATGCCGCGCCCGCGGTCGCGGAGGCACCGCTCGCCCTCCGTAATGCGCCGGATCCGGCCCTCGACGAGGCCCGGGCTCCGCGCGTGCTGGTCGTCGACGATCATCCGGTCAACCGCGAGGTGGCCCGCATCATGCTCGAAGCCTTCGGCTGCGATGTGGTCGAGGTCTGCGATGGTCAGGACGCCGTCGACGCTGTGGCCGGCCAGCCGTTCGATATGGTCCTGATGGACGTGCGCATGCCGCACATGGACGGCCTGGAGGCCACGCGCCGCATCCGCGCCCTGCCGGGGCCCGAGGCCGGTCTGGCCGTCGTCGCCATGACCGCCGACGCCATGCCCGAGGACGTGGTGCGCTGTGTTGCCGCGGGCATGAACGCCCATATGGCCAAACCCGTCAATCAGGCCGGTCTGCTGGCGATGCTGAACCGCGCCCTGTCCGGCGACTTCCCGCAGGCGCGGGTCACTCTCGACGCAGAGGCGGCCTGAGGTCTGACCTGTTGCCCCGCCTCGACGGGGCGGGCTCCGGCCAGGCTCTTACCGGCCCTGTCTGAAACGCCATGCCGGCCATCGGGACGGCCGCGGCTTGTCCCCAGCGGCGTCCCCAGCCGCGACTCTTCAACACACTACATCTAGCGGTCGCGGAAAAAGTGATCGCAATATAGCCGTATTTCGGCTTGGCACCGGGCGCGTCCGACGGCATGGTGAACTCACCTTCGGACTCGCCGCCAGAGTCCCCATCAGAGCCCGGTACCGATGAACGCGCACGTCTCGATCAAACCCACCACGCCCGGCCTGCTGACCCCGTCGGCGGCCTACAAGCCGTTCCGCTATCCGTGGGCGTTCGACATGTGGAAGAAGCAGCAGCAGGTCCACTGGATGCCCGAAGAGGTGCCGCTGGGCGAGGACTGCAAGGACTGGGCGGCCAATCTGACGCCGTCGGAACGCAACCTGCTGACCCAGATCTTCCGCTTCTTTACCCAGGCCGACATCGAGGTCCAGGACAACTATATGGAGCGCTACAGTCGGGTGTTCAAACCGACCGAGGTCAAGATGATGCTGGCGTCCTTCGCCAACATGGAGACCATCCACATCGCGGCCTATGCCCTGCTGCTCGAGACCATCGGCATGCCCGAGAGCGAGTTCGGGGCCTTCATGGAATACGAGGCCATGCGCGACAAGCATGACTTCATGGGCAAATTCGGGGTCGAGACCAACGGCGACATCGCCCGCACCCTGGCCATGTTCGGCGGCTTCACCGAAGGGCTGCAGCTGTTCGCCTCGTTCGCCATGCTGATGAATTTCCCGCGCCAGAACAAGATGAAGGGCATGGGCCAGATCGTCAGCTGGTCGGTTCGTGACGAGAGCCTGCACTGCGACGGGATCATCAAACTGTACCACGCCTTCAACAAGGAGACCGGGGCGGTCACGCCCGAGGTCGCCGCCGACATTGTCGACTGCTGCAAGACGGTGGTCGACATGGAGGACCGCTTCATCGACCTGGCCTTCGAGATGGGGCCGGTCAACGGCATGGTTCCCGACGACATCAAACAGTACATCCGCTTCATTGCCGACTGGCGCCTGCGCCAGCTGCACCTGCCCGAGGTCTATGGGGTCAAGGAAAACCCCCTGCCCTGGCTGCAGTCGCTGCTGTCAGGCGTCGAACACGCCAACTTCTTTGAGGCCCGCGCCACCGAATACTCCAAGGCGGCCACTACCGGTGCCTGGCACGGGGCCGAAGGCGTGTGGGGCAGTTTCGACGCCATGATGCAGAAGCGGAAGGAAGGCGCGGAGGCCTGACCCGTTCGCGGGTTCAGATCCCCGCGTACCATTCATAGCCCCGGTCTTCCCAATAGCCGCCCTTGCCCTGGCCCAGGTCGGCGAAGCTTTCGACGGCCTCGATACGCCGGATGTATTTGGCCTGTTTGTAGCCCAGCTGGCGTTCGACCCGCAGGCGCAGGGGCGCGCCGTAGGGCACCGGCAGACCCTGCTGGTTCATGTCATAGGCCAGCAGGGTCTGCGGGTGTCGGGCGTCGACCAGGTCGATGCTCTCATAGTAGCGCTCGCCGTCCTCGGTCTGGGTCAGGGCGTCGAAACAGTGGAAGACGATGTAGCGGGCCTCGGGTTTCAGGCCCGCCTGGTCCAGCAGCGTTTCCAGCCGCACCCCGGTCCATTCGCCGATCGAGGTCCAGCCCTCGACGCAGTCGTGTTTGGTGATCTGGCTCTGCGACGGGCGGGCGCGCAGGTCGGCCAGGCTGAGCGACAGCGGCCGCTCGACCAGACCGTCGATGATCAGCCGGTAGTCGGCGAAATCGTTGGCCTTGAGCGCCAGATAGTCCGCCGCCGCCGGGTCGATCGAGCCATTGGCCTTGAAGTCCGGCGAGATCTCGGCCCGGCTGTAGGTCGGGGCCAGGGCCTCGCGCGGCACGACCAGCCGCTGGGCCCGTCGTGTCATGCCCTCGGCCATGCGCCGGGCCTGTTCGGCCAGGCTGATCCCGGCCTGCCCGCAGGCGGAGAGCATGGCGGTGGCGGCGGTGGCAAACGCGCCGGTCAGCCAGCGGCGGCGGTTCATGAGGCGTCTCCCTCGTCGGTCGGCGCCTTGCGCCTGAGCCTGGGTCCAGCGGTCGAGCCCGCCGGCTCGATCACGAACCAGCCGGTGATCATGGCCCGCATATTGTTGAACAGGCCCGTCCAGATCACCAGGCCGACGTGGATGACGATGAAGCCGACGATCAGGCCGGCCGAGATGAAATGCAGCGTCCGCGCCGACTGCCGCCCGCCCATGATCTCCAGCAGGACGCCGCCGATGGCGTTGAAGCCCGGCGACATCGACAGCCCCGTGATCAGCATCATCGGCAGGATGACCAGGATCATCGTCGCATAGGTCAGCTTCTGGATGACGTTGTAGGTGCGGGCGTGATCGTCGGTCGGGAAGTGGAAACGGGCGTGCTCGATCACCGACGGCCCGAAGCCCTTCAACTCGGTCACGGTCGGCCAGATGCGGCGACCGAACCGCCGCGTCAGGAAGCCATAGGCCAGATAGATCAGGCCGTTGATGACGAAGACCCAGGCGAACAGGAAGTGGTAATTGCGGGCCTCGGCGAGGTTGCGGCCCTGGGGGATGAGCAGCCAGTCCGGCAGACGCGGAATGCTGATCCACGGATCGGCGAAGGTCGAACGCACGCCCCAGTAAAGATGCGGATGGGCCAGCAGGATGTTCAGCCCGCTCATGATCAGAACCACCACGGCGATCATGTTCAGCCAGTGGCTGAGCCGCACCAGCGGCGGATGGCGATAGGTGTCGGTCCGGCCACCGGGAAGCGCGCGGTCGGCGCGCGGGTCCACTGGCGGCACATCCTTGACGGGCAGGTCTGCGGCGGTGTCGGTCATGGGCCCCCTCGATCGCGCTGACCGCGCGACGGTCTCACGCCCCCCCTGCGGACGCAACGCCTGGCCTCGGGTTTACGCCCCTGAAACGGAGAGGTTACGCGGCGGATCAAAAAAGCAGACCCGGTCGCCGAAACGGGCCGCGACCTCATCGACCAGGCTGGTCCGTGCCAGCAGGGCCCGCTCCACCGCCGGATAATCCCGCGCCACGCGGTCCAGCAGACCGGCGAAGCCGTCGCCGCGCAACTCCAGCGGGCCGACCTCGTCGATGACGAGCGCGCCGGCACCCTGGTCCAGCGCAGTCTCAATGCGTTGCACGGCCCAGTCGAACGCCGCCTGGCGGAACAGGAAGCGTCCCACGGCCAGGACGGCCTCGTCCTGACGCGGATGTTCCAGCGCGACCTCGTCGCCGCTCGCCAGATCCATGAACCGCCGCCCTGATGCGGTTTTCAGCGCCAGAACGCCGGCGACGCTGCGCCCGGCCAGCGCCTCGGCCTCGGCCCAGGCCGCCGCCCTGCGGGTCTTGCCCGAGCCGATGTCTCCATGGATGATCCGGACGGGGATCTTCGCCTCCTAGTATTTCGGTGCCGTGGTGACGCAGACGCGGCGCGCCCGTTCGCAGGCGGCGACCTCGGCCTCCCAGGCGGCCCGGGCGCGCTCCCAGGCGGCGCGGGCGGCGTTGGCGGCGGCGAGGTCCGCCTCATACTGCACGCGCTGGGTCTCCAGCCGGGCGATCTCCTCACGCCACTGCGCGCTCTCCCGCTCATAGGTCGCGGCACCTTCCGCCTCGGCCCGTTCCGCAGCCGCGTTGCGCGCCGCGATCGCTGCGTTCAGCCGGATCGTTTCGGCGACTTCGGCCGGATCCTGTTCCGCGTCGGGGGCAGCGCTGTAGCTTTCGCCGCGCTGGCGCAGCCATTCCTCCGATCCGGGAGAGGCGCTGGAGGTCTGCACCTTTGCGGACACGGTCGCCTGCGGCGGCGTGGTCTGGGCCAGAACCGGCGCTGCCGCCATCGCAAGCGCGACACCGGCGGTGAGGGTGAAGCGGATCATTGAAGCCTCCTGAAGCGAAAAGCCGTCCAGCCAAGCTGCTCGGTATCACCCGGCTTGGCCATATATAACGCCGGTCGCGCGATTTGGCGCCGTATTCGGTTTCAGAGCGGCAGTCGCAGCTCGAAGGTCGTCCCGGCTGGTCCTGTTTCGACCAGCGTCAGCATGCCGCCGTGGCTGGCCGCCAGCTCTCGGGAAATGGCCAGTCCCAGCCCCGCTCCGTCGGACGCGCGGCCGCTGACGAAGGGCTCGAACAGACTTTCAGACAGACGGGGCGGGATACCCGGACCGTCGTCGGCCACGCGCAGAATGCAGTCGTTGCCTTCGCTTGAGGCCGTCACCCGTACCAGACCCTTGCGGCCCGTGCGCCGTGTTGCGTCCCCCTCGATGGCCTGGCGGGCGTTCCGCATCAGATTCACGAGGATGCGATGCAACTGGTCGGGGTCGGCATGGATGGCGAACCGGGCCGGCACCGTCCGGGCCAGGCGCACGCCTTCGGCGGTCAGCCCGGCGTCTTCGGCCGCGGCGGCGATGGCCGCCGCCAGAGCGATGCGGAGACGCTGGGGCGCAGGCTCCTCGCTCTTGCCATACTCCAGTACATTGCGGGACAGGGCGGCGGCCCGGCCGAGGGCGCGCTCCAGCCGGGGCAGAACCCGGGCCACCTCCGGGTCGGGGGAATCGGCCAGCCGCTCGGATGCGAGCTGGGCCGAGGTCAGCATGTTACGCAGGTCGTGATTGATCTTGGCCACCGCCTCGCCGAGCGCCACCAGACGGGCGCGCGAGCGCAACGAGACCCGCACCTCCTCCTGCATCCGTGCCAGTTCGCGCTCGACGCGGCCGATTTCGTCATGACGACCGCTGGGCGGATCGCCCTCGCGCGTCGGGTCAATGGCGAAATGTTCGATGGATCGAGTTACCCGCCGCAGGGGCTGAAGCACGAGGAAGGCCAGGCCGCCGTAAAGCAGGCCCCCCGCGACCAGCGAGATCAGCAGCGACATCAGCAGGCTGTTCAGCAGAAAGGTGCGCAGTTCCAGTTTCAGCGGCTGGGCCGGGGCCAGGATCTCGATGAAGTCGCCCGAGCGATAGCGCGGTCGCGCCTGAACGCGGATCGACCGGTCAGGATGGCCGAACAGGGTGCGCCACGGGTCCAGGGTGCGGGCCACGGGCCTTTGCTGTCTCAGATCGATCAGGTCGGGCGTACGAGGCAGGTTCGGGGCTTGAAGCAGCAGCCGGCGCACGCCCTGGTCGCCGACGACCACGGCCTGCACCCCGCCGATGCGCAGCAGTTGCTCGGCGGTATCGTCCTCGACCGCTGAATAGGGCAGGGCCTCGACCCCCACCGAGGCCAGTTCGGCCGACTGCAGCCGGTCCAGAAGCCAGCGCTCGTGGAAGCTGGCCGCGCTGGGGGCGACGATCAGGATCTCGACCACCACGGTAAAGCCGAAGGTCAGCAGCAGCAGCCGCCAGGCCAGGGCGTCGGGGGCATGGAATTTCAGCCGCTCGCGCCAGTCCGGGGGCACGCGCAGCCGGCTGCGGACCTCGCTCAAAAGGGACCGAAGGCGGTTCATGCGCCGCCTGACGCAAGGCTTGGGCCAAACGCTGCGCCGGTCACACCGGCACCTTTCGGCCGAGGACCTGCTGCAGACCCTTGAGTGCGAACGGCAGGACGACTGCCAGCACGAACACGCCCGCCATCGGGGCCCAGAACTGGCCGAACAGGGCCTGGAAGTCAGGATCGGGATTGGTCTCAAGCAGTTCGTTCAGACGCGCCCCGATCCAGCAGTAGATAATATGCGCCGGCAGCAGGCCGATGACGGTGGCGATCGTGTACGGGACCAGCCTGACCGACATGACACCCGCCGCCACATTGATCATGTGGAAGGGCACGACGACCGCCAGACGGGACGCCAGGACGTACCAGAAGGTGTCCTTGTCGATGGCCTGACAGACCTTCTGCATCATGCCCTGGTCGCGCTCGGCCTTTTGTCTCAGCGCCTCCCCCAGCGCCGAGCGTGCGACTGTATAGATGATCAGGGCACCGACCATGGCGGCGAGAGCGGTCGAGATTCCGCCGACCCACGGGCCGAACAGATAACCCGCGGTGATGGTCACGAAGAACACGCCCGGCACCACGCTGGCGGTCAGGACGGCAAACACGGCCATAAGGATCAGCAGGCACAGAATATAGTTTGCGTCCCGGAAGGCGTGGAATTCCGTGCCATGATTGCGGATGGTGTCGAGCGACAGATAGCGGTTCCAGCCCATGGCGAAGATCAGGGCGATCACGCCGGCCAGCACGATCAGAGGCGCAAAGCGTTTGAACCGGTTCATTCTCTCTCCGCCGAAGGGCCGTTGGCGTTGACAGTCCAGGCCCTGCCGCTTATACGCCCGCCCTTCCCGCGACGGACGCCTTTCCGCCGCTTATCAGATTTCAGTCCCAGGAGCCGAACGTGAAGCGGACCTATCAGCCGTCGCGACTCGTGCGCAAGCGCCGTCACGGCTTCCGTTCGCGGATGGCCACGAAGAACGGACAGAAGATTGTTGCGCGGCGTCGCGCCAAGGGCCGCAAGCGCCTGACGGCCTAGGTCGTCCGGCGCCTGTGCTCGGGCGCATGGCCGAACTTTTCAAGATCGAACGCATGACTTCGCGGCCCCAGTTTCTGGCGGCCGCGAAGGGCGTTTCGGAGGCCCGCGGTGCCGTGGTGGTTCAGCGGCTGGTCCGGGGTGACGGAGCGCCCGTCGTCCGGCTCGGTTTCACTGCGACCCGCAAGGTCGGTAACGCCGTCATCCGGAATCGCGCCAAACGCCGTCTGAGAGAAGCCGCCCGGGCCATGCTGCCGCTGTTGGCGGTCGCCGGCAGCGACTATGTCTTCATCGCGCGCGCCGGCACGGCGGACCGTTCCTGGGACCGTTTGCTTGACGATGTGAAATCGGCGCTTACAAGGCTCGCGACCCCGCGGCCGGCGCCCCAAGGCGTGCCGAACAAGCCCGCTTCCGCCGGCCAGGATTCCTGATCTCCATGCCTCCTCAAGACAACAGCCGAAACACGATCATCTTTGTCGTGATCGCGGCCATCATGCTGATGGCCTACAGCTATTTCGTGATGCAGCCGCAGGCCGAGCGCCGCCGAGCCGCGCAGCAGGCTGCCGCTGAACAGACCAGCCCCAACGCCGCGGTCACCGAACCCTCGACCACAGCCGCTGTCTTCACCACGGACCGCACAGTCGCCCTGGCCCGCGGCGGGGCACGGGTGCCGATCCAGACCGACACCGTGACCGGATCGCTGTCCCTGCGGGGGGCGCGGATCGACGACCTGTTCCTGACCAGATACCAGGAGACAATTGAAAAGGGTTCGCCGGCCGTCGAGTTGTTCCGCCCCGAGGGTATGCGCCACGCCTATCAGGCCCAGTTCGGCTGGAACGGCCCCAACGTCCCCGGCGGCGTGCCCGGCCCCCAGACTCCGTGGCGGCTGACCCAGGGCGCGACCCTGACACCGGCCACGCCGGTCACCCTGACCTGGGACAATGGCGCCGGCCTGCGCTTCACGCGCCGCATCGCCATCGACAGTCAGTATCTGTTCACGGTCACCGACACCGTCGCCAACTTCAGCGCCCAGCCGATCACCATCGCCCCCTGGGGCCGGGTCGAGCGCCAGGGCGTGCCTGACGCCCTGGGCCGGACCCAGATCCTGCACGAGGGCGGCATCGGCACCTTCGGTTCGGACGGAAAATACGTCACGGAACAGCTGAAATACCAAGCCTGGGCCAAGAAGCCGGTCCAGGAGCACACCTCCACCGGCGGCTGGATGGGCATCACCGACAAATACTGGCTGGCCGCCCTGATCCCGCAGCAGGACGAGCGCGTCCAGGCCGCCTTCCGCGTCACCGACGCGGCCCACGCCGACGTCCACTCCGCCACCATTCTGGGCGAGTCACACACGGTTGCGCCGGGTCGCCAGATTACCGAGACCCAACGCCTGTTCGCGGGTGCCAAGCGTAACGAGATCCTGTCGGCCTATGAGAAGGATCTCGGCATTCCCCGCTTCGTCTATGCGATCGACTGGGGCTTCCTGTTCTTCCTGACACGCCCGATCTTCATGCTCATCGAGCTGTTCTACGGCTGGTTCGGCAACTTCGGCGTCGCTATCCTCGGCCTGACCCTGACCGTGCGTCTCGTCATGTTCCCGCTGGCCAACAAGAGCTACGAGAGCATGTCCAAGATGCGGACCCTCCAGCCCAAGATGGAGGAGTTGAAGAAGAAGCACCCCGACGATCCGGCCGCCCAGCAGAAGGAGCTGATGGCGCTGTATCAGAAGGAGAAGATCAATCCGCTGGCGGGCTGCCTCCCCCTCCTGCTGCAGATCCCCGTCTTCTACGCCGTCTACAAGATGCTGTTCGTGACCATCGAGATGCGGCACGCGCCGTTCGTCGGCTGGATCCGTGACCTGTCTGCGGCCGACCCGTCGACGATCTGGAACCTGTTCGGCCTGATCCCCTGGGACCCGTCCTCGACGCCGTTGATCGGCAGCTACCTGGTCGGCACCTTCGCCCTCAGCATCCTGGCCATCTTCTACGGCCTGACCATGTGGCTGCAGATGGCGATGAGCCCGCCCGCACCGGATCCGATGCAGCGCAAGATCTTCGCCTTCATGCCGATCGTCTTCACCTTCATCATGGCCACCTTCCCGGCGGGCCTGCTGATCTACTGGGCCTGGTCCAACATCCTGACCATCATCCAGCAGTATGTGATCATGCACCGCCTGAAGGCCGAGAATCCGATCGACACCTTCATCGAACAGATGCGCTCGCGATTGAAGAAGGCCTGAGTTGGACGAGTTCACCCCCGAAGAGCTGGAGCAGGGGCGTATCCTGTTCGCGCGGCCCGCGACCTTCGTCATGGGCTGCGCCAAGATCGAGCAACTGCCTGATCCCGACCTGCCCGAAGTCGCCTTCGCCGGCCGTTCCAACGTCGGCAAGTCCAGCCTGATCAACGGCCTGGTCGGCATGCATAAACTGGCCCGCGCCTCGAACGAGCCGGGCCGCACCCGCGAGGTCAATTTCTTCGACCTCGACGGCAGGATGCGGCTGGTCGACCTGCCCGGCTACGGCTGGGCCAAGGCGTCCAAATCGACGGTGAAGAAATTCCAGGACCTGGGCCGCGACTATCTGCGCGGGCGGGTCACGTTGAAGCGGGTCTATCTGCTGATCGACGCCCGTCACGGTCTCAAGAAGGTCGATGATGAGGCCCTGGATGCCCTCGATCTGGCCGCCGTCAGCTACCAGATCATTCTGACCAAGGCCGACAAGCTCAAGAAGGGCGAGGCTGAAAAGGTTCAGGCGGCGACCCTGAAGGGCGTCTCCAAACGCGGTGCCGCCTATCCGGCCGTGATCGTCACCTCGGCCGAGAAGGGCGACGGCATGCCCGAGCTCCGCGCCGAGATCATGCGCACGACGGGCGTGACGCTCTAGCCTTGCGGCCTGACCGGGACGGTGGTCCCTTGGACCCATGCAAACCCGACACATCCAGACCGACGGCCTGAACCAGCAGATCCTCGAGGCCGGGACCGGTCCGCTGGTGTTGCTGATCCACGGCTTTCCGGAGCTCGGGATCAGCTGGCGGGCGCAGGTCCAGGCCCTGGGGCACGCCGGCTTTCATGCCGTCGCGCCGGACATGCGCGGCTATGGTTCAACGGAGAGACCGCCTGACGTCGCGGATTACTCCATCCTGCATCTCGTCGGCGACATGGTCGATCTGGTCCGGGCGCTGGGTGAGACCCGGTGCGTCGTCGTCGGCCACGACTGGGGCGCGCCCGTGGCCTGGCATTGCGCCCTGACCCGGCCAGACATGTTCCGCGCCGTCTTCGGCCTGTCGGTGCCGTTCCAGCCGCGTCGGCCGAAGGGGCCGCCGACCGCGGCCATGGCGGTGATCTCGAAACGGCTCGGTCGCGGTGACCTCTACATCAACCGGTTTCAGGCCGAGGACGCGCATCAGGTGTTCGACGTCGACCCGGCAACCGCGTTGCGCAAGGCCTTTCATGCCTATGACGGCGCGACGCCGGACGCGCGCCAGTCCACCGGCTTCATTCCCGAAGGTGAGACCTTCATCTCAACGGTCCCCGACGATGCGACCCTGCCGCCGTGGATGAGCGAGGCGCATTTCCGCGAATACGTCGAGGCCTTTGCGGCCGGCGGCTTCAAGGGGCCGATCGACTGGTATCGCAACCTCGACCGCAACTGGGCCCTGACCGCCCACCTGCAGGACGCGCTTATCCGGGTGCCCGCCGCCTTCGTGGTCGGTGAGCGCGATCCGGTGCGCCATTATGCCGGCCAGCACGAGGCGGGGCTGAGGGACTGGGTGCCGGACCTGCGGATGCAGGTCGAGCTTGCCGGTGCCGGTCACTGGATCCAGCAGGAGCGGGCAGACGAGGTGAACCGGCTGTTGCTGGCGTTCCTGCGCGAGCCCGGTGTCGCCTAGAATCCCTTCACCGCTTCGGCCGTGATCTCAAGGCTGCGGATGCGGTCGTCGATGTCGAACACCATGCCGGTGACCATCACCTCGTCGACTCCCGTCCGTTCAGCGAAGGCCGCCAGCCTGGCGCGCACCGTCTCGCGCCCGCCGATGGCGGCATAGGTCAGACGGCTCTGCACCGCCGCGATCTGGCGCGCGTCCAGCACCGTGGTGATGTCGTCCACCGGCGGCTTCACCTTGCCCGGCTTGCCGGTCACGACCGCCGCAAAGGCCTGCTGCATCGAGGTCGACAGCCGCTTCGCCGCCGCGTCGGTCTCGGCGGCGAAGACATTGATCGCGGCCATCGAATAGGGCTCAGCAAGGGCCTTCGACGGCCTGAAACCGGCGCGATAGGTCTCCAGCGCCTGCATGAGCAGCTCGGGCGCAAAATGGCTGGCGAAGGCGAACGGCAGGCCCAGATGCGCGGCCAGTTCCGCGCTGAACAGGCTGGAGCCCAGCAACCAGATCGGAACCTTCGATCCCGCCCCCGGCCAGGCCGTAACCCGCTGGCCTTCGACCGGATCGTCGAGGAAGGCCTGAAGCTCCATCACGTCGCGCGGGAACTGGTCGGCAGCCTCGAAATAGCGGCGCAGGGCGCGGGCCGTCTCGCCGTCCGTGCCGGGTGCCCGGCCGAGGCCCAGGTCGATCCGGTCGGGATACAGGGCCTCGAGGGTGCCAAACTGTTCGGCGATCACCAGTGGCGGATGGTTGGGCAGCATGATCCCGCCCGAGCCGACCCGGATGCGTTCGGTCGCCCCGGCGATCCGGCCGATCACCACGGCGGTCGCGGCGCTGGCGATGCCCGGCATATTGTGGTGTTCGGCGACCCAGAACCGCGTGAACCCCAGCCGGTCGGCCGCCTGGGCGTAGGCGGTGGTTTCCAGCAGCGCCTGTCGGGCGTCGCCGCCCTCGACGACGGGCGACAGGTCAAGCACAGAGAACCGGGTCATGGGCCGAAGATCGGGTCCATGCGTTGTGATTCAAGACCCGCTGACCGCGAAGGCTTCCGCTGCACGGTCCTAGACCGGGTGCGTCGGCTCCGGCTTCACAGCCGCGGGTGCCGGCTCGGGCGTTGACGGAACGTCGGGCAGGGGGATGAATTCGAGGTCGTCCTCGGTCGGCAGGGCCATGCGCCCGGCCTTCCAGTCGGCCTTGGCCTGGTCGATCCGTTCCTGCCTGGAGTGGACGAAATTCCACCAGATGATGCGCGGCCCGACCGGCTCGCCGCCCATCACCATGACGGTCGAAGGCTTCAGTGCCTTGATCGTCGGCTCGGCGGTGGGCTCCAGGATGATCATCTGGCCCTCATGGAAGACCCGGTCACCGACCTCGATCTCGCCCCTGGCGACATACAGCGCCCGTTCGGCATAGCCGCCGGCACCCTTGCCCGGTGGCGGCGCTGTCCGGACGCCCTCTGCCAGTTCCCAGTGAACATAGAACAGCGGCGACGACACCGGCACGGCAGCCTTGGCACCATAGGCTTCCCCCGCCACCAGTCGCGCGAACAGGCCGCCGCTTTCATAGGCCGGCTGGTCTGCCTCGCCGTGATGATGAAAGCGGGGGTCGGCCTCCTCGGACTCTTCCGGCAGGGCGATCCAGGCCTGCATCCCGTGCATCGGTCCGCCGGTGGTCTTCTTCAGCGGATCGGTGCGCTCGGAGTGGACGATGCCCTTGCCGGCCGTCATCCAGTTGACCTCGCCGGGACGGATAGCCTGGGTCGCGCCGGTATTGTCCCGGTGCATGATCTCGCCCTCGAACAGATAGGTCAGGGTCGACAGGCCGATGTGCGGGTGAGGGCGGACATTGATCGCCTCGGACCCCGGGGCGAACTCGGCGGGCCCCATCTGGTCGAGGAAGATGAAGGGGCCGACCATGCGGCGGGCATGGAACGGCAGGATCCGTCCCACGTCGAAACCGCCCAGGTCCTTGCGGCGGGCGTCGATCACCATTTCGATCATGTCAGGCTCCGTTCAGTCCAGCGGCAGCCTTGCGATCACGGCCGGCGCGGGCGCGTCCGTCGTCTGCGCCCCGTCCCCGCCGAAATCGCTCCACTGCGAACGGGAAACGAACACCAGTTCGCGATTCCGGACCAGCCCTGTCGTGGGCTCATCGATCATCGGCAGGTTGGCGGCCAGGACCTCGACGTTCAGGATCGACGTCCAGCCGGCGTCCGGAGTCAGTTTCAGCACCCGCTGCGGTGCCACGCCGTTCTGGAAACCGTACAGGAACCGGCCGTCGGTGGTCAGGCCGTCCATGCCGATCAAGCTGTCGACGGCGGGCTGGGGCAGGCGCGTCGCCGCCCCGGTCGCCCGATCCACCCGCCACAGACCCGAGGAATAGTCCGCGACGATCAGGGCGGTGCCGTCCGGCGTGACGGCCATCCCCTGCGGTGAACCCAGGGTTCCTGCCGGAAGCAGTACCTCCAGCGCCGTCGCGCCGGGTCTGAGGACCAGCAGCTCGCCGGTTGCCGAATCGGCGATATGGATCGTCCCGTCCGGCGCGCGGACGATGTCGCCCAGCCCCCGCTCCGGCGGTCCCGACGGCACCGCGAACCGGGCCAGAACGGTCCCGGTCGCCAGATCGATCTTCAGAAGCCCTGGAACGGGACGCGCGGCGTCCGCGGCCAGGCCGTGCACAGCCGGCGCGAGCGGCGCGGTTGCGGCCCACAGTACACCCGCCCCGGCGTCGAGGGACATGCCCAGGACGCCGCCGGTCTGCGGGTCCGCGCCGAGGTAGGGTGAGACTGACCCGTCGTCGGCCAGGGCCACGATCGTCCGCCCGCGCACCTGCGACACCAGCCAGCGCCCCCGGGCCTCGTCCCGGATCAGGCTTTCTGCAATGACCGGGCCGTCCAGCCGGGCGACTTCGGACAGCCGGTCCGCGCCCACAGGCGCGCGGTTGGCCTCGATGACAGCGGCCAGGGCGTCGAAGTCCGGATGTCCGGACAGGGCCGACAGCGTCCGGTCCCCGGCCAGGTTCATCACCAGACCGGCACCGGCGTAGCGATTCAGCTGGGTCACGGCCTCTTCGGGCTGACCGGCTCCGACCGCCAGCCGCGCCCGCATCAGCATCAGTCCGGGATGGTTGGAAATACGCGCATCGGCCTCGGCCAGCAGACGGGTCGCGCCCGCCAGGTCGTCCGCATTGGCGGCGGCGACGCCCTCGGCGCGCAGGCGGCGGAAGGCCGCGAGGTCTGACTCCGTCGCCGCCTGGGCCCACGCCGGCGCAGCGGTGAGCAGAAGGCCGGACACGGCGATGGCTGACACGATACGCATGGCGCTCCTCCCCAGGGGGCACCGCGACTATCCGTCGGCAGGGAAGAGTCGCCAACTCAAGGATTGGTAATGTGGCTCAGCTGACGTGCGGGGTGACGATGCCCAGTGGCAGGCTCGTCACATTCTTCACGCCGCGGGTGACGATGTGACTCTCGCAGTCCGAGACGATGCCGAGGCTGAGCAGCTTTAGGCGCAGGAACTGGTCGAAGGCGTGCATATCCGAAGTGATGATGCGCAGCACATAGTCCTCACGCCCGGTGATGGTGGCGCACTGCACCACCTCGGGCCAGGCCCCTACAGCCGCCTCGAAGGCGTCGAGATTCTCGGTCGAGGGCAGGCTCAGCTTGACGATGGCATAGACCTCGAAATCCAGCCCCAGCTTGGTCGCGTCCAGAAGGGTCACCCGCTTGCGGATGAAGCCGGTGTCCTCCAGTCTCTTGATGCGGCGCCAGCACGGCGAGGCCGACAGGCCGACGCGATCCGCCACCTCGGCTACCGACAGACCGGCGTCCTGCTGCAGGATATCCAGAATGCGGGCGTCGACGGGATCCAGATCATCAGCCAAGGCGTTTCTCCTGAAGTAGCAATCGCGCAATAAAATACCGCGGAACCGCCCAAGGCAAGGTCAAAATCGAGCGAGCCTTGCCAAACGCCCCGTGCTAAACGGCGGGCTCGAGGAAAACGCGGTCGGATCAACCGAACGGCAGGATGGAATGAACAAGCCAAACAGACAGCCGCTGTCGCTGCGCGTGCCGGAGCCCTCCGGCCGGCCGGGCGATCCGACGGATTTCAGCCATCTGAAACTGGACCCCGCCGGTGCCGTCGACCGGCCCGAGGTCTCGACGACGCCCTTCGACATGCGCGACCACGCCTTCCGGCTGGTCCGGGTGCTGGACGACGACGGCAAGGCCGTCGGCCCATGGAACCCGAAACTGGACCCCGAGACCCTGCGCAAGGGCCTCAAGGCCATGGTCCTGACCCGCGCCTTCGACGACCGGATGCATCGCGCCCACCGTCAGGGCAAGACCAGCTTCTATATGAAATGCACCGGCGAGGAGGCCATCGCCGTGGCCCAGGGCATGATCCTGTCCCGTGAGGACATGGGTTTCCCCACCTATCGCCAGCAGGGCCTGCTGATCGCACGCGGCTATCCGCTCGCGACCATGATGAACCAGATCTATTCGAACGCCTCGGATCCGATCAAAGGCCGTCAGCTGCCGATCATGTATTCGGCGAAGGACTACGGCTTCTTCACCATCAGCGGCAATCTGGGCACCCAGGTGCCACAGGCTGTCGGCTGGGCCATGGCCAGCGCCTACAAGGGCGACGACAAGATCGCCATCACCTGGATCGGCGACGGCGCCACGGCCGAGGGCGACTTCCACAACGCCCTGACCTTCGCCTCCGTCTATCGCGCCCCGGTGATCCTCAACATCGTCAACAACCAGTGGGCCATCTCGTCCTTCCAGGGCATCGCCGGCGGGCTTGAGACCACCTTCGCCTCCAAGGCCATCGGCTACGGTCTTCCGGCCCTGCGCGTCGACGGCAACGACTTCCTCGCCGTCTGGGCCGCGACCCAGTGGGCCGAGGAACGCGCCCGCTCCAACCAGGGCGCGACGGTCATCGAGCTGTTCACCTACCGCGGCGCCCCGCACTCGACCTCGGACGATCCGCTGCGCTACCGCCCGGCGGACGAGGCCGAGAAATGGCCGCTCGGCGACCCGGTCATGCGCCTGAAGCAGCACCTGATCGCGCTTGGCGAATGGTCTGATGACCAGCAGACGGCCGCCGAGGCCGAGGCCGTCGACCAGGTCCGCGCCGCCGGCAAGGAATCCGAGGCCATCGGCACGCTCGGCCAGTCGCGTCCCTCGGTGAAGACCATGTTCGAGGAAGTCTACGCCACCGAGGACTGGCGCATCACCGAACAGCGGCGCGAGGTGGGAGTCTGACCATGACCGAGCAAACCACCTTCACCGAAGCCAACCGCACTGACGGTCTCGAGCCTGACGGCGACACCGCCGGCTCGCCCGCGCCCATGATCGGCGCGGGCCCGGCCGTCCAGCCCATGAACATGATCCAGGCCCTGAATTCGGCCCTCGACATCAAGATGACCGAGGACCCCAACGTCCTCAGCTTCGGCGAGGACGCGGGCTATTTCGGCGGCGTCTTCCGCGTCACCGACCACCTGCAGAAGAAGCACGGCCTGACCCGCAGCTTCGACGCCCCGATCAGCGAATGCGGCATCGTCGCCGCCGCCATCGGCATGGGTGCCTACGGCCTGCGCCCCGTCGTCGAGATCCAGTTCGCCGACTACATCTACCCCGCCTACGACCAGATCGTCTCCGAAGCCGCCAAGCTGCGCTACCGCTCGGCCGGCCAGTTCACCAGCCCGATCACCGTGCGCTCGCCCTACGGCGGCGGCATCTTCGGCGGCCAGACCCACAGCCAGTCGCCGGAAAGCCTGTTCACCCACATCGCCGGCCTCAAGGTCGTCATCCCGTCCAATCCGTATGACGCCAAGGGCCTGCTGACGGCGGCCATCGAGGACGACGACCCGGTCATCTTCTTCGAGCCCAAACGCCTCTACAACGGACCCTTCGACGGCTGGCACCAGAAGCCGGTCAGCCCGTGGAAGGCGCAGGACCTGGCCCAGGTCCCGACCGGCAAATACGTCGAGCCGATCGGCAAGGCGCGCATCATGCGCGAGGGCTCGGACGTCACCATCCTCTGCTATGGCACCATGGTCTGGGTCTCGCTGGCGGGGGCCGAACACGCCGGCGTCGACGCCGAGGTCATCGATCTGCGCACCCTCGTGCCGCTTGACATCGAGACCATCGAGGCCAGCGTGAAGAAGACCGGCCGCTGCGTCATCGTCCACGAGGCCCCGAAAACCTCGGGCTTCGGCGGTGAACTGAGCGCCCTCGTGCAGGAGCGCTGCTTCTATCATCTGGAGGCACCGATCGCGCGGGTGACCGGTTGGGACACCCCCTATCCGCACGCCTTTGAGTGGGAATATTTCCCGGGACCCGAACGGGTCGCCACGGCCCTGAAAGCCGTCATGACCGGAGGGCGTTGAGATGGGTCGCTACGTCTTCAAACTGCCCGACGTGGGCGAAGGCACCGCCGAGGCCGAGCTGGTCGCTTGGCACGTCAAGGTCGGCGACATGGTCGCCGAGGACCAGATCATCGCCGACATCATGACCGACAAGGCCACGGTCGAACTGACCTCGCCGGTCGCCGGCAAGGTGCTGGCCGCACACGGCGAACCGGGCCAGCAGCTGGCGGTCGGCTCGCCGCTGGTGGAGTTCGAGGTCGAGGGGGCGGGTAATGCGTCCGCAGAGGCCGCGCTGGCACCCGCGAAGGCCGAACCCGCTCCAGCTCCCAAGGCGGAAGCGCCCAAGGTTGAGGCGGCACCCGTCGCAGCTCCTGCCGCGGCCGGCGGCAATTTCGTCTTCAAGCTGCCGGACGTCGGCGAAGGCACGGCCGAGGCCGAACTCGTCGGCTGGCACGTCAAGGTCGGCGACACCGTCTCCGAGGACCAGCTCCTCGCCGAGGTCATGACCGACAAGGCCACCGTCGAACTGACCTCGCCGGTCGCCGGCACCGTCGTCGCCCTGCACGGCGACGCGGGCCAGCAACTGCCCGTGGGCGGTCCGCTGGTCAGCTTCAAGGTCGAGGGCAAGGGCAATCAGGGCTCCGCGCCTGCTGCCGCCAGCCCCTCCACCCCGTCGGGGTCCCCCTCCCCATCGCTGCGCGACAGGGAGGAGACGGCGCGACCGGCTCCGTCTGTCCCCCTGTCAGGGGGACCGAAGCCTGCGGAGCAGGGTTCGAGGGGGGCGGTGCCTCAGCGCACCCTCTCCGCCCGCAACGAACGCCCGCTGGCCTCGCCCGCCGTGCGCAACCGCGCCCGTGACCTGGGGATCGAGCTCCAGTTCGTCCCTGGCTCCGGCCCCGCCGGCCGCATTGAGCACTCTGATCTCGACAGCTACGTCGCCTCCGGTGGTCACGGATCGTCCGCACCCGGAACATCGGCCTCGTCCACCTACGCCCAGGCCGAAGGCACCACCGAGACCCGCATCATCGGCCTGCGCCGCAAGATCGCGGAGAAGATGGCCGAGAGCGTCCGCCGCATTCCCCACATCACCTATGTGGAAGAGATCGACGTCACCGCCCTCGAGGAGCTCCGCGCCCACCTCAATGCGACGAAGAAGAAGGACCAGCCCAAGCTGAACGTCCTGCCCTTCATCGCCCGCGCCATCGTCGTGGCCCTGCGCGACCAGCCGACCATCAACAGTCACTACGATGACGAGGCCGGCGTCCTGACCACCCACGCCGCCGTCCACCTGGGCATCGCCGCCCAGACGCCGAACGGCCTGATGGTCCCGGTGGTCCGCCACGCCGAGGCGCGCGATCCGTATGACACCGCGCTGGAGATCGCCCGTGTCTCGGGTGCCGCCAGGGACGGCTCGGCCAAGCGCGACGAGCTGTCGGGCTCGACCATCACCATCACCTCGCTGGGGACCCTGGGCGGCGTGGTCCACACCCCGATCATCAACCACCCCGAGGTCGCCATCGTCGGCCCCAACAAGATCGCCGAACGCGTGGTGGTCAAGGACGGCCAGATGGTCGTCCGCAAGATGATGAACCTGTCCTCCAGCTTCGACCACCGCATCGTCGACGGCCACGACGCGGCTGTGTTCGTGCAGCGGATCAAGGGCCTGCTGGAGCATCCCGCGACCCTCTGGATGAACTGAGAACCATGGCTGAAACGATCAACACCAAAGTCCTCATCATCGGCGCCGGCACCGGCGGCTATGTTGCGGGCATCCGCTGCGGCCAGCTGGGCCTCGACACCGTGCTGGTCGACGGCGGAGACGGCCTCGGCGGCACCTGCCTGAACGTCGGCTGCATCCCGTCCAAGGCCATCATCCACGCCGCCTCGAAATTCGAGACGGTGTCGAAGGCGGCCGCCGGCGGCACGCTCGGCATCACGGCCTCCAAGCCCGCCATCGACCTGGCCCAGACCACGGCCTGGAAGGACGGCATCGTCCGCAAGCTGAACGCCGGCGTCGCCGCCCTGCTGAAGAAGTCGAAGGTCAAGGTCATCAAGGGCTGGGCCCACTTCACCGACGCCAAGACGTGCACCGTGAAGACCGCCGACGGCGACATCACCATCAGCGCCGAACACGTCATCCTCGCCACCGGTTCGGAGCCGGTCGAACTGCCGTTCCTGAAGTTCGGCGGCGACGTCATCTCCTCGACCGAAGCCCTGTCGCTGGACAAGGTGCCCGGCAAGCTGGTCGTCGTCGGCGGCGGCTATATCGGGCTGGAGCTCGGCATCGCCTTCCGCAAGCTTGGCGCAGAAGTCGCCATCGTCGAAATGGCCGACCGCCTGCTGCCGCTCTATGACAAGGCCCTGACCGATCCGGTCGCCAAATGGCTGGAGAAGCACGGCGTCGAACTGCACCTCGGGGCGAAAGCCGGGTCGTTCGAGAACGGTCAGCTGAACGTCACGACGAGGGACGGCACCGCCCTCAAGCTGAAGGCCGACAAGGTCCTCGTCACCGTCGGCCGCAAGCCGCGCACCCAGGGCTGGGGCCTCGAGAATATGGGCGTGGCCATGGCCGGGCCGTTCGTGAAGATCGACGACCGCTGCGCCACCTCGATGAAGAACGTCTGGGCCGTCGGCGACCTGACCGGCGAACCCATGCTGGCCCACAAGGGCTCGGCCCAGGGCGAGGTCGTCGCCGAGGTCATCGCCGGCCACAACAAGGTCTTCAACCCCGTCACCATCGCCGCCGTCTGTTTCACCGAGCCAGAGATCGTCTCCGCCGGCCTCGGCCCGCTGGATGTCGAGGGCCGCGACGATGTCATCACCGCGGTCTTCCCCCTGGCCGCCATCGGCCGCGCCCTGGCCATCGAGGCCGGCGAGGACGGCGGCTTCGTCCGCGTGCTGGCGTCGAAGTCCGACCACCGCCTGCTCGGCGTCCAGGCGGTCGGCCAGCACGTCGCGGAAATGTCGAACAGCTTCGCCCAGATGCTGGAGATGGGCGCGGTGCTGGAAGACGTCGCCGGCGTCATCCACGTTCATCCGACCCTGGGCGAGGCCTTCCACGAGGCGTCTCTGCGCGCGCTCGGGCACGCCATCCACATATAACCCTGTTCGACAATCCGGCGAGACCCGGTACGCTCGCTCCATGCTTGGGAGGGCGGTGTATGGTCACGTTCAAACGGTCTGTCGCAGTCGTCGCGGCGCTGGCGCTCGCCGGCTGCGCCTCGACCCCGCGGGGCTTTTCGCCCGTGATGGCGCAGATGCCCGCCGATCAGGCGGCCTTCGAGGCGGCCTTCAACGTCTGCAGTACAGAGGTGGCGGCGGGCCGTCGTGACAGTTTCCGGTCGGGGCGCGGCGGATCGGCGGCGGGCGGCATGGCGATCGGCGGTGCTGCGGCCCTGGCGACCGGTGCCTCGGCTGCGTCCGGCGCAGGCATGCTCGCCGGCACGGCCGCGGGGGCCGGGCTTGCCATCGGTCTGGTGGTCTTCGCCCCCCTGGCCATCTTTGGCGTCTCACGACTTCAGCGCGCCAACAAGGAGCGCGAGATCAAGCGAGCCATGACGGCCTGCCTGGCGGAAGAGGGCTATGTCGTCGACGACTGGCGTGTGCCTCGGCGCGGTGTCACCGGCCTGGCCTCTCCGACGAGTCCGGCTCCCCGGCCATAGAACAGGCGGTTTCGCCCAACCGTCACAATCCTCTGGTCTAAGCGGCCCGTTCCCAGCCGTCCGGAGACTGACGATGACCCGCACCCTTCTTGCCGCCGCCTCGGCGATCGCCCTGCTCGCCCTCGGGGCCTGCGGCAATGACCAGTCCGCCGGCAACCAGACGGCCCGTGCCGGCATCTGGGCCGCGGGCTCCTCGACGGTCTTCCCCTTCTCGACCCGGGTGGCCGAGAATTTCGCCCGGACCTCGGGCGGTGCCGCGCCGCGGATCGAGTCGCTGGGCACCGGCGGCGGCATCCAGGCCTTCTGTCAGGGCGTCGGCCCCAGCACGCCGGATATCGCCAACGCCTCGCGGCCGATGAAGAAATCCGAGTTCGATCTTTGCCGGACCAACGGCGTGACCGACATCGTCGAGATCAAGATCGGCTATGACGGAATCGTCGTCGCCACCGCCCGCACCGGTGCCGCCTTCAACCTGCGTCTGCAGGACCTGTATCTGGGTCTGGCCAAGGAGACACCCGGCCCCGGCGGCACCTTCGTCGCCAATCCGGCCACAATGTGGAGCCAGGTCAATCCCGGCCTGCCGGCCCAGCGTATCCAGGTCTATGGCCCGCCGCCGACCTCGGGCACGCGCGACGCCTTCCTCGAACTGGGCATGTCCCCCGGTGCGAAGCTGATCCCCGCCCTGGCCGCTGTCACCGACAAGGACCGGTTCGAGACGCTGGCCCATACCGTTCGCGAGGACAACGCCTGGGTCGACTCGGGCGAGAACGACAACGCCATCGTCCAGACGCTGAGCCGCACACCGGGATCGCTGGGCGTGTTCGGCTATTCCTTCCTCGAGCAGAACCTGGACACCGTCCGGGCCGAAACCATCGACGGCGTCGCGCCGAGCGCGGACACCATCGCCGACGGCTCCTATCCGCTGGCCCGCAGCCTCTACATCTACGTCAAGAAGCAGCACGTCGGCGTGACACCGGGGCTCGAGCAGTTCGTGATGGAATTCCTCTCTGAGGCCTCCGCCGGCCGCGGCGGCTATCTGCAGGACCGTGGCCTGGTGCCGCTGCCGGAAGACCAGCTGCTGGCTCAGCGCGCGATCGCCACTGCCATGACGCCCATGACGGCCCCGGCGAAATAGAGGCGGTTTCTCCCTCCCCTTTATGGGGAGGGATGTCGGCGCGAAGCGGCGACAGGGTGGGGTACGTCTGGACAATTCCCCACCCGGTCGCTGCGCGACCACCCTCCCCATGAAGGGGAGGGAGAGGCCTTGTCAGTCTAAGCCGCCACCTTCCGCCTCAACCGGGCGATCCGGCGCAGGCGGCGCCAGAAGCGGCCGCGCTCGGGCTCGGGATAGGGCTGCAGGTTCTCGACGAACTGCTCGGCCGAGGCGCGCCAGCTGAATTTCTCCGCATAGGCCCTGACCGCCGCCCGGTCGCACTCCAGCGCCTTCAGACAGGCCGTGCGCAGGTCGGCGTCGATGGCCCCGGCATTGGATCCGGGGATGATGTCGATCGGTCCGTGGGCCGGATAGGCGGCGACCGGCGTGCCCGTGCCCATGGCCTCCAGGATCACCAGGCCGAAGGTGTCGGTCCAGCTGGGGAAGACGAAGACGTCGGCGTCGCGGAAGCAGCGCGCCAGTTCCTCGCCGAACCGCGCTCCGAGGAATTTGGCCTCGGGGTATTTCTCTTCCAGCTCCGCCCGCGCCGGCCCGTCGCCGACCACGATCTTGGTCCCCGGCAGGTCGGTCTCGAGGAAGGCCTCGATATTCTTCTCGACCGCCACCCGGCCGACGTTGAGGAAGAAGGGCCGCGGCCAGTCCTTGCCGCCCAGCTCGTCATAGATGCGCGGCAGGTCCGGGTTGAACTGTTCGGTGTCCACGCCCCGCGTCCACGGCGAGACGTTCTTGAACCCGTGTGCCACCAACTCGTCGCGCAGGGTCGGTGTCGCCACCATCAGCCGGCCCGACGGCTTGTGGAACCATTTCATATAGGCGTAGCCGACCTGGACCGGGATCGGGAACCGCGCAGAGACATATTCGGGGAATTTGGTGTGATAGCTGGTCGTGAAGGGCAGCTTCCATTCGACGCAGATGCGGCGCGTGGCGATGCCGATCGGCCCCTCGGTAGCGATGTGCACCGCCTCGGGCTCGAAGGCGCGCAGGCGTTCGCGGATCTCTTCCTCGGCCCCCAGCGCCAGCCGGATTTCCGGATAGGTGGGGCAGGGGATGGTCTTGAACTGGCTGGGCTCGATGACGTCGACGTCATGCCCCATGCCCCGGCATTCCGCCACGGTGCGGGTCAGGGTGCGGACGACGCCGTTGACCTGGGGCTCCCAGGCGTCAGTGGCCAGAACGATGCGCATATGGGCCGGATGGCTCCGCCGTTGATCGGTCGCAACCTCTAGCGCCTCATGCGGCGGTTGGCGAGACGCCGCATCCCCCTCCCGTTCTCTCGCAAAAGCGTCTAGGACGCCCGCCATGCACGCACACGTCTCGCCGCCGGTCGTCCTCTCCCAGGATTGGGATACGCTGGATCAGGGCAAGTTCGCCGACGAAGCCGCCACGGTCCGCGCCCTGCTGGCGCGCATGCCGCTGGACGGGGCCGAACGCGCCGCCGTCCTTGACGCCGCCATTGGTCTGGTCGAACGGGCCCGCGCCAGCGTCAAGAAACAGGGCGTGGTCGAGAGCTTCCTGCAGGAATTCTCGCTCGGCACCCGCGAGGGCCTGGCCCTGATGTGCCTCGCGGAGGCCCTGCTGCGCACGCCGGACGAGGAGACCCGCGACCGGCTGATCGCCGAGAAGATCGGTTCGGCCGACTGGTCCTCCCACCTCGGCCAGTCCGACAGCCTGTTCGTCAACGCCTCGACCTGGGGCCTGATGCTGACCGGGAAACTGGTCGATGTCGACGAGGAGGCGCGCACCGATCTGCCCGGCTTCCTCAAGCGGATCGTCGGCCGTCTGGGCGAGCCCGTCATCCGCGAGGCCGTCGCCGCCGCCGTCCGCATCATGGGCGAGCAGTTCGTGGTCGGCCGCACCATCGAGGCGGCTCTGAAGCGGTCGCAGCGCGAAGGCTGGCTGTGCAGCTTCGACATGCTGGGCGAGGGTGCCCGCACCGCCCACGACGCCGAACGCTATGAAAAAATCTACGCCGACGCCATCACCGCGGTCGGCAAGACGGCGCAGGGGCAGGGCCCGGAGGCCGGCCACGGCGTCTCGGTCAAGCTGTCGGCCCTGTCGCCCCGCTATGAGGCGACGCAGGAGGCGCGGGTCTGGGACGAGCTCTATCCCCGCATCCTGCGGCTGGCCCGGATCGCGGCGCAGTACGACATCAACTTCACCATGGACGCCGAGGAGGCGGACCGGCTGGCCCTTTCGCTGAAGCTGCTGGACCGGCTGGCCCGCGAGCCCGAGCTGGGCGGCTGGACCGGCCTGGGCCTCGCCGTTCAGGCCTATCAGAAGCGCTGCCCCGAGGTGATCCGCCGCGTCGCCGAACTGGCGAAGATCTCGGGCCGCCGGCTGATGGTGCGGCTGGTCAAGGGCGCCTACTGGGACACCGAGATCAAGCGCGCCCAGGTCTTCGGCCGCACCGACTATCCGGTCTTCACCACCAAGGCCGCGACCGACCTCAACTACCTCGTCTGCGCCAAGGCGATGATCGAGGCCGCGCCGCACATCTACAGCCAGTTCGCCACCCACAACGCCCACTCGCTGGCCGCCGTCTACAAGATGGCGTCCGAGCGCTCGGTGAAGATCGAATTCCAGCGCCTGCACGGCATGGGCGAGGCCCTGTATGACGCCGCCCGCGACGCCTTCGGTCCGGTGACCGTCCGCGCCTATGCCCCCGTTGGCGGGCATGAGGACCTGCTGCCCTATCTGGTGCGCCGCCTGCTGGAAAACGGAGCCAACTCCTCCTTCGTCCACGCCCTGCTGGACGAGCGGGTGCCCGCCTCCGCCGTCGCCGCCGACCCCATCTCCGCCGTCGAGGCCCACCCCGACCGCCACGCCAAGATCCCGACCCCGAAGGACATGTATATGGACCGCCAGAACTCGCTGGGCCGCGACTACTCGCAAGCCGCCGACCGTGAGCGCCACGCCGTCGCGCTGCAGAAGGTCGACAGCGAGACCCTGACCGCCGGCCCGATCATCGGCGGCAAGCTCAAGGCCGGAACCAACCCCCAGCCGGTCACCAATCCGTTCGATACGTCCCGGGTGCTGGGCCATGTCTCGGAAGCGACCGAGGCCGATATCGACGCCGCCGTCGACGCCGCCGCCCGCGCCCAGATCGCCTGGGACCGCAAGGGCGGTGCGGGCAGGGGTGCCGTGCTGCGCGCCATGGCCGATGCGCTGGAAGCCAACATGGACCGTCTGGTCGCCCTGCTGTCGCGCGAGGCCGGCAAGACGCTGAACGACGGCGTGGCCGAGATCCGCGAGGCCGCCGACTTCTGCCGCTACTACGCCATGCTGGCCGAACGCGACTTCGGCGGCCCGACCGAGCTCAAGGGCCCCGTCGGCGAGATCAACCAGCTGGTCCTGCACGGCCGCGGCGTCTTCGCCTGCATCAGCCCGTGGAATTTCCCGCTGGCCATCTTCACCGGCCAGATCGCCGCTGCCCTGGCCGCCGGCAACGCCGTCCTGGCCAAGCCCGCCGAACAGACCCCCCTGATCGCCGCCGAGGCCGTGCGCCTCTATTACAAGGCCGGCCTCGACCCGAACCTGCTGGCCCTCGTCCCCGGACGCGGTGAGACGGTCGGCGCCAAACTGGTCAGCCACCCCGGCATCGACGGCGTCGCCTTCACCGGCGGCACCGACACGGCGAACCTGATCAACCGGTCCCTGGCCGCCCGGCCCGGCGCCATCATCCCCTTCATCGCCGAGACCGGCGGGCTGAACGGCATGTTCGTCGACACCACGGCGCTGAAGGAACAGATCATCGACGACGTCATCCTGTCGGCCTTCGGCTCGTCGGGTCAGCGCTGCTCGGCCCTGCGCCTGCTCTATGTCCCGCACGACGCCGCCGACGCCCTGATCGAGGGCCTGAAGGGCGCGCTCGCCGCCCAGGTCGTGGGCGATCCCTCCGACCCCGCCACCGACATCGGCCCGGTCATCGACGCGGACGCCAGGGCGGCTCTCGACGCCCATCTGAAGCGCCTCGAAGGCGATGCGAAGATCGTCGCCCGCGCCGACCTGCCCGCCGGTGCCGACAAGGGCCACCTGTTTGCCCCGACCATCGCCGAGATCCCGACCCCCGACTATCTGGAGCGCGAGGTCTTCGGCCCGATCCTGCACGTCTGCCGGTATCATCCGAAGGACCTGAAGCAGACGGCGTCGAAACTGGCCGCGCGTGGCTATGGCCTGACGCTCGGCGTGCACAGCCGGATCGAGGCCTTTGCCGAGGAAGTCATCCGCCTGGTCCCGGCCGGCAATGTCTACATCAACCGCTCGATCACCGGCGCGGTGGTCGGCGTCCAGCCCTTCGGCGGCGAGGGCCTCAGCGGCACCGGCCCCAAGGCCGGCGGCCCGTACAGCCTGATCCGCTACGCTTCGGAAAAGGCCATCAGCAACAACATCTCTGCCCAGGGCGGGGATCCGGCGCTGCTGAACCTCTGACCGCTGATTGACAGGGATGTCGCGCGCGATGAGTACAACGACAGGTTAGGTGTCTTCGGGAAATTCAAGATGCTCGTCGAGGTGATGGCGGTCGTGACGATGGGGGTCTGCGTCCCGTTATATGGCCAGATCGATACCGTCACGATCCGCTTCCCGGAAGGGTCAGTGGAGATTTCAGACCAGGCGCACCGGGACATCGCTGAGACTCTCGGGCCGATCGTCGGCAACGAACTCGCGGAAGTCCACCTTGACTCATACTTCCCCTATGGCGCGCGCCAGTCAGCCGAACCGGGGATGGCCCTCTCCCGGGCTCGCAGCGATGCCGTCAAGAGTGCAGCGGTCCAGCTTGGCGTTGCTTCCGAACTGATCGGCGATGGCCAGTCCGCCCTTGGCTGTAATATTGATGATGCCGGTCGGACGGCGCCTGTCCCCTTTTCCCGGGAACGACTGCAGGTCGTCGAGATGACCGTTCGGGTAAAGGCGGACTGCCACCCCCTGGCTGATCTGGCCCGGCGAACAAACCCATACAGATGACTGAACGACGAAAGCCGGCTCCACTCGCGTGAAACCGGCTCCCGTCATCCCTTGACGCACACGACCTGACGCAGGGTGTGCACGACCTCGATCAGGTCGGTCTGGGCCGCGATGACCGCGTCGATGTCCTTGTAGGCCATCGGCGTTTCGTCGATCACCTCGGCGTCCTTGCGGCATTCGACGCCCTCGGTGGCGCGGATGTGATCCTCCACCGTGAAGCGCCGCTTCGCCTCGGTCCGGCTCATCGCCCGACCGGCACCGTGCGAGCAGGTGCAGAACGAGTCCGCATTGCCCTTGCCGCGCACGATGAAGGATTTCGCCCCCATCGAGCCGGGGATGATGCCCAGCTCATCCAGCCTGGCCGACACCGCGCCCTTCCGGGTCAGGAACACGTCCTTGCCGAAATGGCGCTCCTTCGAGACGTAGTTGTGGTGGCAGTTCACCGCTTCCTGCGTCGTCTCCAGATCCGGCCAGAACGTGCGCAGCACGTTCAGGACGCTGTCCATCATCACCTCGCGGTTGGCGCGCGCGTATTTCTGCGCCCACGACACGGCCCGGACATAGTGGACGAAGCCGTCCGTCCCTTCCGGGAAATAGGCCAGGTCCTGGTCCGGCAGGTTGATGTGCCAGCGCCGCATCTCGTGCTTGGCCCGTTCGATGAAATAGGTCCCGAACCGGTTGCCCACGCCCCGAGAGCCGGAGTGCAGCATCACCCACACGTCCCCCGCCTCATCGAGGCAAAGCTCGATGAAGTGGTTGCCCGTGCCCAGCGTCCCCAGATGGCCGAAGCCACGCGGGTGCGCCGCCTTGGGGTGGGCCTCGACCACGGCGTCATAGCCGGCCTTGAGCTCACCCCAGCGGGTCACGGCCGCAGCTGGCGGCTCGCCGGCCCAGGCACCCTTGTCGTTGCGCCCGCCGTTGTCGGTGCGGCCGTGCGGAACGGCCGCCTCGATGGCGGAGCGGATGCCCGACAGGTCATCCGGCAGGTGTTCGGCGCGGATCGAGGTCCGTACCGCCATCATGCCGCAGCCGATGTCCACGCCCACGGCGGCCGGAATGATGGCCCCCACGGTCGGGATCACCGACCCCACGGTCGCGCCCATGCCCCAGTGCACGTCGGGCATGACCGCGACGTGTTTGTGGATGAACGGCAGCGAGGCCACGTTCTTCAGCTGCTTCAGCGCCGCATCCTCGATGGGCACTCCCCGGGTCCACGCCTTGATCGGCGCGCCCTGGCTTTCGATCACGTCATAGCCGCTCATGGCCGACGTCTCCTTCTCTGTCTGATCCTCCCGGACCGACCGTCAGGTGCCTTGCGGATACAAGAAACCCCTCCGGCCGGTGGCGGGAGGGGTTGCTGGAAAACCGAAGTCGATCTGACCGGCTGCTCTCCTACGTCCTCTCCGCGCACGCGCCCTTGCCCTCGACCGGCTGGCGGTCGAGCGACATGGGCAGGCTTGCATTGAGGCGATAGGCGAACATGGGTCGTCTCGTTTTCGAGAGGGCGCTGATATCCGAAGGTTGTCGGAAACACCACCCCCAATCCGCTCTGCGATCTCCGGAGGGGGGCGACGGTGCGTCAGTCCAGCAGGCTCGTCTCCCGCGCCGAACGCTCAAGCTCCTCCCGGAAGCGCGGGTCCGCGATGGCGATCAGGGCGCGGGCGCGTTCGGCGTCGCTCTTGCCCTTGAGCTCGGCCCGGCCATGCTCGGTCACGATGATGTGGACGTCGTTGCGCGGAACCGTGACCGGTCCATCGAGCCGGGCCACGATACGCGAGACGGTCCCCTTCGCCGCCGTCGAATGGCAGGCGATGATCGACCGCCCCCCGGCCGAGGCATAGGCCCCGCGCACGAAATCCAGCTGGCCGCCCGAGGCCGTGAACTGGCGGCCGTTCAGATGTTCCGAACAGCAGGCCCCGGTCAGGTCGACCTGCAGCGTGGCATTGACCGAGATCATCCGGTCATTGCGGGCGATCACCGCCGGGTCGTTCACATAGTCGACCGGATACGCCTCCATGTCGCGACTGCCGTCGAGGAAGTCGTAGGTCGCGCGCGTCCCCATGCAGAAGGAGAAGATCCCCTTGCCGGGGTGCAGGGTCTTGCGGGCATTGGTGATCACGCCGGCCTGCATCAGCTCGACCAGACCGGGCGTCAGCATCTCGGTGTGCAGGCCGAGGTCGCGCCGGTCGTGCAGGGCCGAGCAGACCGCGTTCGGCAGGGCACCGATGCCCATCTGCAGGGTCGACCCGTCCTCGATCATGTCGGCGATCAGGCCGCCGATGGCGAGGTCGTTGGGCATGGCGAGGGCGACGGGGAGTTCGAGCAACGGCGTGTCATTCTCGACCACGGCCGTGACTCGCGAGACGTGGATCGTGCAGTCGCCGAACACCCGCGGCATCGCCGGGTTGACCTCGAGGATGATCCTTCCGGCATGCTCGCTGACGGGCCTGTTGTAGTCGGTGTTGATCCCGAAGCTGAAGAAGCCGTCCTCGTCCATCGGCGAGACCGTGCAGATCAGGGTGTCGACGCCCGCCTCGCGCAGGAGTCTGGGAACCTGCTGGAACCCCGTGGGGATGAAGGTCACCGGATTGGGCCGGCCGGCCTCCCGGGCGCGTGCTTCCAGACCCCGTTCGATGGCGCTGTGGAAGAGGCTCATCGGGCGGATCCGGCCCATCAGCTCGTCCTTGAGTACGGTCTGGCCGGCGATGCCGGTGGACAGCAGATAGTAGAGGCTGACGTCCGTGACCTGTCCGGCGCGGGCGCGGTCCGCGAGGGCCGCGAGGATGGCCGGTGGCTGCGAGAAGCCGAGTCCCATGGCCACCCGGGCCCCGGACGGAATCAGGGAGGCGGCCTCGGCCGCGGACATCAGGCGCTGGGCGTAGAGGGCTTGGGGCATCAGGGTTTCCACCGTGGATGCCAGACCCTAGCCGATCAGGACGTTCGGGAACGGACTTTGATCAAATGACCGCAGATCTACCGTGGCCAGCCGCCGGCGCGGCTCAGCGCGCTGGGGGCCGGACGGCCGATCTTTCCGCCGATCCAGCGGGCGGTGGCGATCAGGGCGTCGAGGTCATAGCCGGTCGTGAAGCCGGCGCGCTCCAGCATATAGACCAGATCCTCGGTCGCGATATTGCCGGTCGCGCCCGGGGCAAAGGGGCAGCCGCCGATGCCGCCGACCGAGGCGTCCAGAACGCTTACCCCCGCCTCGATCCCGGCATGGGCATTGGCAAGGCCGGTGTTGCGGGTGTCGTGAAAATGCAGACGCAGGACGGCGTCCGGCGCGGCCTTGCGGGCGGCCTCGACCTTGCGGGTCACGGCCCAGGGATCGCCGGTGCCGATGGTGTCGGCCAAGGCGATTTCCGCGACCCCCAGTTCGGCGATCCGGCCGACCAGATCGGCGACCTGACCGGTGGAGACCTCGCCGTCGAACGGACAGCCCCAGACGCAGGACAGGGTGGCGGACAGGGACGGCGTCGCGCCCGGCTGACCCGCGGCATTGGCGCGGCCGGCGATGATGTCGGCCAGCATCTGCACCTGTTGATCGACCGACAGCCCCTGGTTCTTCAACCCGAAGCCGTCGGTGGCCGACATGGCAATATTGACCTCGTCCACCGCCGTGCCCAGGGCCCGGTCATAGCCCTTGCCGTTCAGGACCAGCCCGATGCGGCTGCGACCCGGCGCGCGCGGCAAGGCGGCCATGACGTCTTCGGCACCGGCCATCTGGGGCACATATTTCGGATGGACGAAGCTGACCGCCTCGATCCGCCGCGCCCCCGCGGCCTCCAGCCGGTGGACCAGTTCGACGCGGACGCCGGGTTCGAGGATCGCCTTCTCGTTCTGCAGGCCGTCGCGGGGTCCGACCTCGACGATGGTGATCGGGCGACTCACCGGGCGGGTCCGGACGGGGCCGGGGCACCGGGCGGGGCATAGACCGTCAGGCTGACGTCATCGCCCTTGGAATAGTTATGGCCGTTGACCTCGCCGACGGCGCGGCCGGCCACACCCAGCCGGGCGGCGGCGGCGCGGAAGGCGTCGGCGTCGTGTGCCTCGACAATGGCGGGCCGGCCTTCGGCCAGGGCGCGCGCCGCACCCTCTGCGTCGGTCAGTTCCGTGTCCTTGCCGGTCAGGAAGACGAAACTGGGCTCGTGGAAGCCCGTGATGGCGACCGGCCCGGCCCGGCCCTGACGCGGTTGCAGGTCGGCCCGCTCGAGAACCTTCTCCAGCTGGGGTGCCACGGACAGCGGACGCAGTTGCCGCAGCGTGCCGGCCAGGGCGGCATGGGCCAGAACGCCCAGCGACAGCGAGACCAGAAGGGCCGTCACAGCGGCGCGATGCAGCATCAGGAAGGCCCCGATCAGGCTGGCCAGGATGGCGAAGACGATGGTCAGGGTCGCCCAGGTCTGGGCGGTCGACTTGCCGTATTCGGTCAGCAGATAGACCGATCCTACCGCCAGAAGGCCGCCGACGAACAGCGTCAGTCCGACGCCCGCAAGTCTCGAAATCTGCCCGATTGGACGGGTCAGGGCCGCGGCGGCCAGCAGGGCCAGACCGCCGAACGTCGGCAGGGTGTAGTGGGCCAGCTTGGTCGGAGTCAGCTCGAAGATCAGCCAGGCCGGCACGACCCAGCAGACCAGAAACCGGATCGCCGGCTCGGCCCGGCGGCTCCAGCCGGCGGAAACGGCGGCGGGCAGCAGCAGGGTGGCGGGGAAAAACAACAGCGGCGCGATCAGAAGATAGAACCCGGGCAGGACGCCATGACCCTCGTCGCCGCCCGCGATCTTGGGTGCCAGGTCGCCACCGATCGCCTCGCGCCAGAAGGCTCCGTCCGTGGCGATGGTGATGGCGATGGCCCAGGGGCCGACGATCAGCGCGACCAGGGGCAGTCCCCAGCCCCATCCCAGCCGCTTGAGCCAGGACACGTCGCGGTCCCAGATCGACAGGGTGAGCATGGCCGGGGCGATGACCAGCAGACCGATCGGGCCCTTGACCAGAATCGACAGTCCGAGTCCCAGCCAGAAGACGAATTTCCATGGCCTGCGCGGGACTTCGCCCGCGCGCGCCGCCAGATAGATTCGCGCCAGACCGGCCATGGCCAGGGTGACCGCGCCGCATAGCATGGCGTCGGTCTTGGCGATCCCCGCCTCGGTCGACAGCAGGAAACTGGCCCCGAGTATGGCACCGGACAGAAAGCCCGCCCGGTTGCCGAACATGGCCGCCCCGGCCCAGGCGCAGGCGGCCGCAGCCAGTATGGCTCCGAGCAGAGAGGGGATCCGGTACGGCGCGATGTCCCGGTTCTCGACCTTGGAGGTCAGGGCCACCGCGACCGCCTGCATCCAGTAGATGCCGACCGGCTTCTTCCAGCGCGGCTCGTCCTGATAACGGATGTCGACATAGTCGCCGCTCTCGAGCATCTGCGAGGTGGCCTGGGCATAACGGCTTTCGTCGCGGTCCAGCGGCGGCAGCAGCATCAGCACCGGCAGGCCCGCAAACAGGGCGATCAAGGCCGCCAGGGCGGGTCCGCGCCAGCCGGCGATGTATCGGTCGAGATCGGGGCGCTTCATGTTCATCTTCCTAACACGGCGTTTCGGTGCGCGTCAGGCGTTGATCGCGGCGGTGGGCATCCATCTCCCGCCCGGCGACGAAACCCGCTAGACAGCGGACATGAACGCAGCGATCCCCGACATCTCCATCGTCGTCCCGGTCCATAATGAGCAGGGTGCCGCCGGGCCCCTGGCGCGCGAAATCGCGGCCGCGTTTGACGGGCGATCCTATGAAATGGTGTTTGTCGACGACGCGTCTCGCGACGATACCCTGGCCGAGCTGCGCGGGTTGATGGCCGAACTGCCGGCGCTGCGGGTGCTCGGCCACGGGTCGAACGCCGGGCAGAGCCGGGCGGTCCGGACCGGTGTGCTGGCTGCGCGCGCGCCGATTGTGGTGACCCTGGACGGGGATGGTCAGAACCCGCCCGCGGACGCGCCAAGACTGGCCGATCTTCTGGCCGCCTCGCCGTCGTCGGTGGCTCTGGTCGGGGGGCGGCGGGCCAAACGTCAGGACTCCGAGGCCAAGCGTCAGGCCTCACTCTGGGCCAACCGCATCCGCAGGAAACTCCTCGGCGATGACGCCGACGACACTGGCTGCGGGCTCAAGGCCTTCCGGCGCGACGTCTTCCTGCGCCTGCCGTATTTCGATCACATCCACCGCTATCTGCCGGCCCTGATGATCCGCGAGGGCTACCAAAACCTCTATCTCGACGTCGATCACAGGCATCGCGAGACCGGTCAGTCGAAATACACCAACTGGGGGCGGCTGATGGCGTCCCTGTCGGACCTGCTGGGCGTGATGTGGCTAAAGACCCGCGCCCGCCGGCCGGGAGCGATCAGCGAATTCTGAGGGGTCGCCTGACAGGCGAACCGCCGTAGCTGAATGGATCAAACCGGGGTATGCATCGTTAACAAGCGCGGCCGTTACGACCGTTCGACGCTGGAGCTGACGCCATGCTGATCGCCATACCTCTGCTGTTCATTCCGGTCGTGATTTATGCGCTCGTCATCCTGACCGGCGTCGCGGGATCCGGCGGCATCGCTGCGGCTGAACAGGCGCTCACGGATCCACTCTTTTCCATTCCGATGGTCTCGGGCACCGGCTGGAACGTCGGTAGCGGCGATCTCATCCTCTTCCTCGCGCTCATCCTGCTGTTTTTCGAACTGCTGAAATCGACGTCGAGCCAGAAGGTCGCGATCGTCAATCACGCCCTGTCGATGATCCTGTTCGTATTCTGTCTGGTCGCCTTCCTGCTGTTCAAGGGGTTCGCGACCTCAATCTTCTTCCTGATCCTGACCATGATCATGCTGGACGTGCTCGCCGGGTTCATCGTCACCATCATCTCGGCCCGCAAGGATCTCGACTTTGGTGGTGGTGGCGGCGGCAGCGGGTCCTGATGCCTTCCTGAGGCACCAAAGGCCAGGATGCGCTCCCGGTCGGATTGAGCGTGAGTGGCCGGGCCCCGGCTCGTCCGACGGTCGACTGATCCTAGGAAAACGCCACGAAGATCAGTGCCACCACGGCGACATCGACGGTGCGGGTGATGAAGGTCAGCATGGTGATGGTCCTGAAGGAGGCGTGTTGGCCTCTCTTTCAGCAAGGACCGTGCCGCGGAATCAGATGTCGGTGTCCTTGGCCTTGCCCGGCAGCGGGCGGCGTTCAGAGGCCCCGGAATGTTCGGTCCCAAGGTAGGCGGAGCGGGCCGCATCGAGGACCGGTGGGCCGCCCTTGAGGCCGCGGCGTTGGCCCGACTGACCGATCATCTGGGCGGCGAAGGCGGCGGGCGAGGCGTCGACCGCCGGAACCGCGGCAGCTCTTGCCTGGGGCTCGGCAGGCCCGGCGACATATTCCGTGACGGTCAGGGCGCGGGATTCGGCCATGGCACGGCGTTCGGCGGCGCGCCGCTCGGCCGAGCGGCGGTCGTCGCGGCGTTCGACGGGACCCACGGCGCGGACCTCGTCTCCCATATCAGCTATCCTTGCCAGCCGTCTTTGACAGCTTGTCGATCTGGCTGCGCATCTCGTCCATCTGGCGGCGCATGTCCGCCAGGGGATCGGCCGCGGGCGCGGTGCGGGGGTCGGTCGCGGCGGTCGCGGCGGCCATGGCACCCGGCGTCAGGGCCCCAAATCCGGGCCACATCTTCATCGCGTCACTGAACATGGACATGTTGCGCTTGACCGCCTCGTCCATAAGCCCGGCACCGGGCGTGGCACCGAAGGCCTTGGAGAACTGGCCGCGGATCTGTTCCTGCTGGCGGCTGAAATTGTCGAGCGACATCTCCAGATAGCTGGGCAGGACGCCCTGCATCTGGCCGCCATAGAAGCCGATCAGCTGGCGCAGAAACTGGACGGGCAGAAGCGCCTCGCCCCGGCTTTCTTCCTCGAAGATGATCTGGGTCAGTATCTGCCGGGTCAGGTCGTCATTGGACTTGGCGTCATAGACGACGAATTCTGTCCCCTCGCGGACCATTTTGGCGAGGTCTTCCAACGTCACATAGGCCGAGGTCGCCGTATTATAGAGGCGCCGGTTGGCGTATTTCTTGATGACGACGGTCTCGCCGGGTCCGGACTTCCTGTCAGCCACGCGCGATCCTCAATCCTGTTGCAACGCCGCACTATGCTGCGCCACGGGCGGGAATGTCTAGCCGACGCCTGCGGCGGCGGCCGGGGCCAGGACGACGCCGACCAGGACTGCGGCCCAATGCACCGTCGCGCCGGTCACGACGAAGCCGTGCCAGATGGCGCGGCGGAATTTCACCTTCGGGCTTATGAAGACGAACACGCCGGCGGTGTAGATCAGCCCGCCCAGCACCAGCAGGGCGAGGGCGATCGGGTGAACGGTCTCCAGCATCGGTTTCAGGGCGATCACGGCGAGCCAGCCGAACAGGGCATAGACACCGCTCCAGAAAGCGTCTGAGATGCGCGGGGCCACCAGCTTGGCTCCCACACCCGCCAGGGCGATCGTCCAGACCAGTATGGTGAAACCGATCGCCCAGGCCCCTTCGAAGCGCTGGGTCGTGAAGGGGGTATAGCTGCCGGCGATCATCAGGAAGATCGCGGCTTCGTCCATTCGACGCAGGATCGGCCGGGCGGCGCACGGGCGGGTCTGGTTGTAGACGGTCGATACGGTCAGCATGGCGACCAGACAAAGCGCATAGATGGCCGTGGCGGCCACCGCTCCGACGCCGGCGTAGAGTGCAGCCAGGACCGCCAGAACGATCCCGCCCACGGCGGCCAGCGTCAGGCCGACGACGTGCACAACCAGGTCGGCTGTTTTTTCGGCAGGCGACCGATAGTGCTCGGCCATGTCCTGTTCGTCCGGCACGCAGACCTGGACGAACACATTCTTCAATCGCGTGAGCATGGCCACCATCAAGCCTTTCGCCCTGTTATTCGTTCCTTCCAATATGCGGTTGGCCAATGACCATGCGGTGAACGACGCTGTCAGGCGTGACGAAGGCCTCGGTATGCGGCAGAAACGGCACGACTTGTTTCGCGCGACCTAACGCCCCGTTCGGGCGTAGAGGTTTCGTTTTCCATGACCCGGCGTGCCCCCGCCCGCGGTCGCCTGCAGAGGTTCGTCCATGTCCATCGACGTCGTCATCGTCTCCGCCGCGCGCACGCCCGTCGGCTCCTTTCTGGGCGGCCTGTCCAGCCTTCCGGCCTCGAAGCTGGGCGAGATCGCGATCCGCGCAGCGCTGGAGCGGGCCGGGGTCGATCCGGCGGACGTGGACGAGGTGATTCTGGGCCATGTGCTGCAGGCGGCGGCGGGGCAGGGCCCGGCCCGGCAGGCTGCCATGGGGGCGGGCATTCCGAAGGAGACGGCGGCCTGGAGCCTCAACCAGATCTGCGGCTCGGGCCTGCGGGCTGTCGCTATCGGTGCCCAGCAGATCGCGCTGGGCGATGCGAAGATCGTGGTGGCCGGCGGTCAGGAGAGCATGAGCCAGGCACCCCATGCCCAGCATCTGCGGACGGGTCACAAGATGGGCGATGTGTCGCTGATCGACACCATGATCCGGGATGGTCTCTGGGACGCCTTCAACGGCTACCATATGGGCCAGACCGCCGAGAACGTGGCCGAGAAATTCGGTATCAGCCGGGCCGATCAGGACGCGTTCGCCGTGGCCAGCCAGCACAAGGCGGAGGCGGCGCAGAAGGCCGGACGGTTCGATGACGAGATCGTGCCGGTGACGATCGCCTCGAAGAAGGGCGACACCATCATCGACAGGGATGAGTTCATCCGCCACGGAGCAACGCTTGAGGCGATGGAGAAGCTTCGTCCGGCCTTCACCCGGGAAGGCTCGGTCACCGCCGCCAACGCCTCGGGCCTGAACGACGGTGCGGCGGCGCTGGTGCTGATGAGCGCCGACGAGGCCAAGGCGCGCGGGCTGGAGGTGCTGGCGCGCGTCGTCTCGTCGGCCACGGCCGGCGTCGATCCGGCGATCATGGGCACCGGACCCATTCCGGCGTCGCGGAAGGCCCTGGAGAAGGCCGGCTGGACCGCCGCCGACCTCGACCTGATCGAGTCCAACGAGGCTTTCGCCGCCCAGAGCTTGTGCGTGCTGCGGGAGCTTGGGCTGGATCCCGACAAGGTCAATGTGAACGGCGGCGCCATCGCCATCGGCCATCCGATCGGGGCCTCGGGTGCCCGCATCCTCACCACCCTGTTGCACGAGATGAAGCGGCGCGGCGCGAAGAAGGGCCTGGCGACCCTCTGCATTGGCGGCGGCATGGGTGTCGCCCTCTGCGTCGAGCGGGTCTGAGCCGGCCGTGAACGACCAGGGGGGCGAGGCGAACGTCTGCAAGCGGGTCGCGATCATCGGAGGCGGCTACTCCGGGGCCATGCTGGCGGCCCGGCTGGCAGCGGCTGGAATCGCCTCGACCCTGATCGACCGGACCGGGCGTTTCGGCCTCGGCGTCGCCTATTCGACGCCCTTTGACGGCCATCTGCTGAACGTTCGCTCCAACCGGATGAGTGCGATCGACGGCCGACCCGATGATTTCGTCGACTGGCTGGCCGCGAACCATCCGGACCGCGCCGACCCCGAAGGTTTCGCGCCACGCCTCCTCTTTGGCCGTTATGTCCAGGACCGGCTGACGGGCATCGAGACGGCGCATCCGGGCCTGATCGAGCGCATGAGCGGTGAGGCGGCCTCTGTCGAGGGCTCATCCGTGCATCTGGCCGATGGGCGGGTCGTTGAGGCGGACGCCATCGTCCTGACCACCGGGAACCCGGCTCCCCGAACCGCCGACCCGACGCATGATGGTGCGCCGGGACGCGTCATCGGCGATCCGTGGGCACCGGGTGCGCTTGATCGGATCGGGCCGGACGACGACATCGTCATCGTCGGCACCGGCCTGACCATGGTCGACATGGTGCTGTGGCTTCAGGCGAAGGGTTGGCACGGGCGGGCGGTCGCCCTGTCACGACGGGGGCTGAAGCCGAGGGGGCATCTGGCCCGTCACGACACGCCCGTGCAGCCGACCGACGTGCTGAGGCGTGCTTCGGCCTCCCGGCGTCTGGCCGAGGCGCGGCGGCTGGCGGACGAGGATGGCTGGCGCGGGGTCATGGAAGGCCTGCGGCCGATCACCGCCGAACTCTGGGCCGCCGCCGACACCGCGACCCGCGCCCGGTTCGTGCGACACCTGCGACCATGGTGGGACGTCCACCGCCACCGCGTCGCCGACACCATTTCGGCCGCCATCGAGGCGCTGGAGACCGAGGGCCGTCTGATCATCGTGGCGGGCCGGGTTCGGCGCATCGACCGGACGGCAGACGGTGTGGGCGTCGACTGGCGGCCGCGGCGAGGTGGCGAGCAACCCCCGCTGACCGGCCGCTGGTTGCTGGACTGCACCGGCCCCGGCCACGATCCGGCCAGGGACGGCCTGACAGGCCCGTTGATCGCCTCGGGCCGGGCACGGCTGGACGCGCTGCGGCTGGGTCTGGATCTCGATGCCCAGGGACGGGTGGTGGGGGCCGACGGCAGGCCGGACGACCGCCTGTTCGTGCTGGGCCCGCCGGCCCGCGCGGCCTTCTGGGAGACGATCGCCGTGCCGGATATCCGCAAGCGGATTGAGGACGTGGCGAGGGCGCTGGGTGCCTAACCCGCCGCCTTCACCGCCGCGACCACATCGGCCACGACCGATTTCACCAGGGCCTCGTCATCGCCCTCGGCCATCACCCGGATCAGTTTCTCGGTTCCGGAAGGCCGGACCAGAAGGCGTCCGGCCCCGACCAGGCGCGCCTCCGCCTCGGCGATGGCGGCCTTGACCCCCTCGTCCTGCAGCGGCTTGCCTGACGTGAAGCGCACATTCTCGAGCAGTTGCGGCACCGGTTCGAACTGTCGGGCCAGATCGCTCATGGCGCGGCCGCTCTCGACCAGCACGGCCAGGACCTGCAGCGCCGACATCAGGCCGTCGCCGGTGGTGGCGTGATCGTGCAGGATAATGTGGCCGGACTGTTCGCCGCCGATGTTGAAGCCGCCCGCGCGCATCCGCTCCATGACGTAGCGGTCGCCGACCTGGGTCCGCTCCAGCGTCAGGCCGGCGGCGTTCAACGCCCGCTCCATGCCCAGATTGGACATGACCGTGGCAACCACGCCTCCACCGACCAGCAGGCCGCGCCTGGACCAGTCCAGGGCCACCATGGCCATGATCTGGTCGCCGTCGATGATCCGGCCGTTCTCGTCGCAGATGATGACCCGGTCGGCGTCGCCGTCGAGGGCGATGCCGATATGGGCCTTGTGGCGTCTGACAGCCTCGGCCAGCGTCTGCGGATAGGTTGAACCGCAGTCCTTGTTGATGTTCAGGCCGTTCGGCTCGACGCCGACCGCAAAGACCTCGGCCCCGAGCTCATAGAGGGTGGTGGGCGCGACCTTGTAGCCGGCTCCGTTTGCGCAATCGATGGCGATGCGCAGGCCCTGCAGGCTCAGGCCCTTGGGGAAGCTGGCCTTGGCGATCTCGATATAGCGGGCCTGGCTGTCATCGATCCGTTTGACCCGACCCAGTTTGTCCGGCGGTGCCAGACCTTCATCGAGGGCCTGGTCCATCATGGATTCGATCCTGAGCTCGACGGCGTCCGACAATTTGTAGCCGTCCGGGCCGAACAGCTTGATGCCGTTGTCGAGATAGGCGTTGTGCGAGGCCGAGATCATCACGCCGATGTCGGCACGCATGGACCGGGTCATCATCGCCACGCCCGGCGTCGGCAGCGGCCCGAACGTCAGAACGTCCATGCCCGCAGAGGCAAAGCCCGCCACCAGCGCCGGCTCGATCATATAGCCTGACAGCCGGGTATCCTTGCCGATCACGGCCAGGTGCCGGCGATTGTCGGACGACATGAACAGGCGGCCGGCGGCCAGCCCGACCCGCAGCGCCACTTCCGGCGTCATCGGATGGCTGTTGGCGCGGCCACGAATGCCGTCAGTGCCGAAATAGCGTCTCTCGCCCAAGTGTCGTCTTCCTCTCGTCGCGGTCGCAGAAACCTTGCGAAACCGCTTTTTAGGTGCAAACCGGGGCCCCTGTCGCCTACATCGGCATCAGACATCCGGGCCCGGCTTAGACCGTTACCCGTCCGCGCGCAAAGCGCGGAAAGGCAGTTTCCGAGGGACATATTCATGTGCGGCATCATCGGTGTGACGGGCGTCGGCCCGGCGGTTCCCCGTCTGATCGACAGCCTCAAGCGGCTGGAATACCGGGGCTATGACTCCGCCGGCGTTGCCGCCCTGGTCGATGGACGCATCGAACGCCGTCGGGCCAAGGGCAAGATCCGCGAGCTGGAGGCGGTGCTCGCCGCTGACCCTCTGAACGCGACCATCGGCATCGGCCATACCCGCTGGGCCACCCACGGCGCGCCGACCACCGCCAACGCCCACCCGCACCAGGCTGGACGAGTCGTGCTGGTGCACAACGGAATCATCGAGAATTTCGCCGAGCTGAAGGCCGAACTCGCCGCCGAAGGTCACGTCTTCGAGAGTCAGACGGACACCGAGGTTGTGGCGCATCTGCTGGACCGGGAGCTGGGCCGTCATAACGATCCACTGGTCGCCTTCAAGACCGTGCTGGACCGTCTGACCGGGGCCTATGCGCTCGCGGTTCTGATCGAGGGCGAGGACGGTCTGATCCTCGGAGCCCGGCGGGGCAGCCCGCTGGTCGTAGGCTGGGGCGAGGGCGAGATGTATCTGGGCTCGGACGCCCTGGCGGTCGGACCCTTCACCCAGAAGATCAGCTACCTTGAGGAGGGCGACTATGTCGGCGTCGACCGGGACGGTGCCCGGATGTTCGACGTCAACGGCGTGGCCGTCGAACGGCCGATTGTCCTCGTCTCCGCCTCGTCGGCCCTGGTCGAGAAGGGCGAGTACCGGCACTTCATGGAGAAGGAGATCCATGAGCAGCCCGACAGTGTGCAGCATACCCTGTCGCACTATCTCGACTTCGTGAACGGCAAGGCCAAGACCGATTCCGCCGATTTCGCCGCCATTGACCGCATCCAGATCGTCGCCTGCGGCACCGCCTTCTACGCCGGCCAGATCGGCCGCTATGCGTTCGAGAAACTGGCGGGCCTGCCCTGTGACGTCGAGATTGCGTCCGAGTTCCGCTATCGCAATCCGGCCCTGACGCCGGGCACCCTTGCTGTCGCCGTCAGCCAGTCGGGCGAGACGGCCGACACCCTCGCCAGCCTGTCCTGGTGCAAGGCCAGGGGCTTGAAGACCGCCGCCCTCGTCAACGTCCATTCCTCGTCCATGGCGCGTGAGGCCGGGCATCTTTGGCCGACCCACGCGGGTCCCGAGATCGGCGTCGCCTCGACCAAGGCCTTCACCGCCCAAGTCGCCGCCCTTCTGGCCCTGGCCATCGCGGCAGGCGTGCAGCGGGGGCACATCGACGCGGTGCGCGAGGCCGAGTTGGTCAAGGCCCTGTTCGAGGCCCCGCGCCTGATTGCCGAGGCGATGGGTATGGAGGACGATCTGAAGGCCGTCGCCCACGACATCGCCAAGGCGACCGATGTCCTGTTCCTCGGCCGCGGCACGATGTTCCCCCTGGCCATGGAAGGGGCGCTCAAGCTGAAGGAAATCAGCTACATCCACGCCGAGGGCTATGCCGCCGGCGAGCTGAAGCACGGGCCGATCGCCCTGGTGGACGAGTTCACACCGATCGTCGCCCTGGCCCCGCTGGACGAGGTGTTCGAAAAGACCGCGTCCAACCTTCAGGAAGTGGCGGCACGCGGCGGGCCCGTGATCATGATCGCGCCGAAGTCCGCGCCCGATCCGCACGGTGCCGGCATCCGCCGGGTCGACGCGCCCGAGTGCCATCCCCTGATCGCGCCGTTGGTCTATGCTGTTCCGGTTCAGCTGCTGGCCTATTACACGGCGGTCCAGAAGGGCACGGATGTCGACCAACCCCGCAATCTGGCCAAATCCGTCACCGTCGAGTGATCGCATCCGGGCGCGAATGCGTTAGGCTGCCCGACCTCGCCGTTCAGGAATCCGCATGACCGCTCACGCCCGCCGCCTTCGCAAGGCCGTCCTGCCCGTCGCCGGCCTGGGCACCCGCGTCCTTCCGGGAACCAAGACAACGCCCAAGGAACTGCTGAACGTCGTCGATCGGCCGATCCTCAGCTACATCGTCGAAGAGGCCCGCGAGGCCGGGATCGAGCATATCGTCTTCGTCACCGGCCGCTCCAAGGGCGCCATCGAGGACTATTTCGACCACCAGATCGAGCTTGAGGCCCAGCTTCTGGCCAAGGGCAAGACCGAGATTCTGGACGCCATGATCGCCGAGCTGGCCACGGCGGGCGAGATGAGTTTTACGCGCCAGATGCAGCCGCTGGGTCTTGGCCACGCGGTCTGGTGCGCCCGCGACATCATCGGGGACGAGCCTTTTGCCGTGCTGCTGCCGGACGTGATCGTCGATTCCCAGCCGGGAGCCCTGAAGCAGCTGGCCGAGGTCTATGCCCGGGTCGGTGGGAACGTCATCGGCGTCGAGGCCGTGCCCGGGACCGAGACCCACAAATACGGCATCGTCGATCCCGTCGCAGGGCCCGAGGGGCGGGATGGCCGCCATATCCGAATGAAGGGCATGGTCGAAAAGCCGCCCCGGGGCGAGGCCCCGTCGAACCTGTCGATCTCGGGTCGCTATATCCTGCAGCCGGAAATCTTCAGCATTCTGGAAAACCAGCCCCGGGGCGCAGGCGGAGAAATCCAGCTGACCGACGCCATGGCCCGGCTGATGAACGACCAGACTTTCACGGCGGTCGAATACGAGGGCGTCACCCACGACTGCGGCGACAAGATCGGCCTGCTCCGGGCCAATGTCGCCCTGGCGCTCAAACGGCCCGATCTGGGAGAGGCCGCTCGCGCGGCGATATCCGCGCTTCTGTAGTCAGGACCAGCGCGCATGCGCGTTGCGGCGACCCTCCGCCACCTGCCGCGGCTGGAATCAGCCGCCGGTGGTCAGTCGCGAGGCACCGCCGGTGATCTTGCAGACGTTATCGGTCTGGGGTCGGCCGGATTGCTCGCCGGTCGGCGACAGGATGCCGCCCCGGGCCGTGCACTGCTCGGTCAGGCGTTGCAGTTCGCTGGTGTAGTGATCACCGCCCGTGGTCGGCGCGCATCCGGCGATGGTCAGAAGCAGCAGGGCGGGCAAGGCGAAGGTCAAGACGCGCATTGGGGTATCTCCTCGCGACAGGGGCCCAGTTAAACGCTCATTGCCGCATTGGTTCAATCGCCTCGATCAATCGGCCAAGGTCTTTGGGCGTGGACAGGCGGTGGTCGCCGTTTTCGATCAGGTCCAGCCGCACGTCGCCGCCGGCGAGCCGCTCGATCAAGGCCGTGGCGTGCTGCCAGGGCACGACCGCGTCCGCGCGGCCCTGAAGAATGTGCACCCGCGCGGTCAGGGGAATGGAGGCGTCGAGCAGCAGCCAGTCGCGCGCTTCTTCGAACATGGCGAGCGTCAGGACGTATTCGCCCAGCCCGTCCTCGACGATCAGGGCCTCTCCGTCGCGCAGGAGGGCCTGACGGACGTGATCGGCCAGCCCCGGCCACATCAGTCGCTCGGTGAAGTCCTGGGCCGGATTGACCAGGACCAGCCCGCTGATCCGCTCGGGGCGCGCCAGCGCCAGCAAGAGGGCGATCCATCCGCCCATCGACGAGCCCACCGGTACGATCGGTCCATCCAGACTGTCGATCAGGGCAATCGCGTCGTCGCGCCAGCGCCCGATGGTGGCGCGACGCCAGTCGCCGCTCGACTGGCCGTGTGCGAAATGGTCATAACGGAGGTAGTTCCAGTTTCGTTCACGGGCTGCCGCGTCGAGGGCCAGCGCCTTTGTGCCTTCCATGTCGGACCGAAAGCCGCCGATCCAGACGACGGTCGGGCCGCTCCCCTCCAGCCTCCTGAAGGCGAGGGTTTCACCGTCGGGACGCTGCAGTCGCCGAATTTCGTCGCTCATGTCCCGCCTCTCGCGAAAACCGTCGTGGACTGATAGCGAACCGGACGTAATCAAGCGAAGGCCAAAAGCGCGTGCCCGATCCCAAGACCGCCCCGAAGGTTCTGTTCGTCTCCTCCAATCGCATCGGCGACTGCGTGATTTCGTCCGGCGTCATCCGCGAGATCGGGCGGCAGTTTCCGGGGGCCCGGATCACGGTCGCAACCGGCCGGCCGCCGGCTCCCCTGTTCCGCGCTGCGCCGGGCGTCGAGCGGGTGATCATACTCGACAAGAAGAAGTTCGCGGGACACTGGGTCGGCCTGTGGAAGCAGGTCGTTGGCACGCGCTGGGACCTCGTCATCGACATCCGGGGGTCGGCCCTCAGCTACCTGATCCCGGCGAGGCGGCGCGTGGTCTACAACCGGTCGTGGGAGACCGGCGTGCGCAAGGTCGAGATGGTGTCGCGTCTGATGGGGTCGTCCGGGCCTCTGGATCCGGAAATCTTCCTCGATGATCAGGCCCGTGCCGAGGCGGCGTCCGTGATCGATCCGCAACTGGCACAGGCACCCGGACCGATCATCGCCCTGGCCCCCATCGCGCATCAGGCCGGCAAGAGCTGGCCGGCGGACCGGTGGGGCGGCCTCGTCGAATTGCTCAAGGCCGACAAGCGTTTTGACGGCTGGCGCTTCATGCTGGTCGGCGGGCCGGGCGACCAGCCGCCGGCGGCACCGGCGCTCGCCGCGGCGGGCGAGCGGGGAATCGATTTCGTCGGCAAGGGCGACATTCTGGCCTCGGCCGCTGCGATTGACCGGGCCGCGCTGTTCGTCGGCAATGATTCCGGCCTGATGCATGTGGCCGCAGCGGCGGGTCGGCCGACCCTGGGGCTGTTCGGCCCGACCGAGTGGTGGCTCTATGGGCCCTGGGGTCCCAAGACGCACACCGCCGCCTCCAACGAAACCCGCGGGGCCTTCGCCCCCATTGAGGCCCTGACCACAGACCGTGTCTTCGCCGCCGTGATCGAGCTGCATACGGCCTTCATCGAAGCCGGCACCCCCGCCAAACCTTGAAGAGACGGGCGTTCGCGGTCATATAGGTCAGCTGGAGGGGGAGCGCGGCGATCCGCTGCGCGCTCCGGCCTGTCAGAACTCCGCTTTTTCTTCCACGCAAGGAACCGACGCTCATTCGCCGTCCGATGAACCAGCCGCCCGTCAAGGACGGGCCCCCCATGAACCAGGATATCCGCGCGCCGCGCGTTCTGCTCATTGATCAGAACGGCGAGAAACAGGGCGTCATGCCGACGTCCGCTGCGCTGGAAGCCGCCGAAGAGGCCGGCATGGACCTGGTTCAGATCGTCTCGACGTCCGAACCGCCGGTCTGCAAGATCCTCGACTACGGCAAATTCCGCTTCCAGGAGCAGAAGAAGAAGGCCGAGGCGCGCAAGCGCCAGAAGGTCGTCGAGCTGAAAGAGATCAAGCTTCGTCCGAACATCGACGTCCATGATTACGAGGTGAAGGCCAAGGCCATGCACCGGTTCTTCGACGAGGGCGACAAGGTCAAGGTGACCCTGCGCTTCCGCGGCCGCGAAATGGCCCACCCCGAACTGGGCATGAAGCTGCTCAACAAGGTGCAGGCGGATTTCGACGAGATCGCCAAGGTCGAATACGCGCCGCGTATGGAAGGCCGCCAGATGATCATGATCCTCGCGCCGAAATAACGGTCGCGGCGATTTTCAGATTTCGGAACGCCCCGCCCGAGAACGGTCGGGGCGTTTTCATTTGTGCAGAGCAGGCTGCGCGATAAGGTCCCGCCCATGACCCTGCCCGGCCCCGCGCCTGTCGCGTCCCGTTCGGCCCTGTTCGTCCTGTTCGGAGTGGTCTTCATCAATCTGGTAGGCTTCGGCATCGTGGTGCCGCTTCTGCCCTTTTATGGCCAGACGCTGGATGCCCCGCCGTGGCAGGTGGCGCTGATGTTCTCGGCCTATTCGCTGGGCCAGTTCTTCGCCGAACCGTTCTGGGGCCGGCTGTCGGACCGTATCGGACGCAAGCCGGTACTGCTGATCACCGTGAGCGCCAATGCGCTGGGTTACCTTATGCTGGCCTTCGCGCCGAACATCTGGCTGGCCATCGGCATCCGCCTGTTCACCGGCCTCGGCGCGGGCAATGTCTCGACCGTCCAGGGCTATGTGGCCGACGTGACCCCGCCCGAGAAAAGGGCGGGGCGTATGGGCCTGATCGGGGCGGCCTTCGGACTCGGCTTCATCGTCGGGCCCGGACTCGGCGGCCTGCTGACCCGGACCGACATGGGGGCGCTGGGCTATCAGATGCCGATCTTCGTCGCCGCGGGCCTGTGCGTCCTTGCCGCCCTCGGCGTGACCGTTTTTCTGAAGGAGAGCCGGGCCAGGGCCGATCCCGCCACGCCGCGCCCCCCGTTTCTGAGCGGTGTGCAGGGTGCGGTCGCAAATCCGGTGGTTTCGCGTGTCCTGCTGGTGACCCTGATCTACATGGCCGGTTTCTCGGGCATGGAATCCACCTTCGGCTTCTGGACCGAGGCGCGATACGGCTGGGGGGCGCGCGAAGTCGGCTTCAGCTTTATGGCGGTCGGAATCGTATCGACCATCTGTCAGGCCCTGATCGCCGGCCGTCTGGCGCGACGCTTCGGCGAGGCTCGCGTGCTGGCGGTCGGCAGCCTGATCTTCGGGTCAGGCCTGGCGCTGCAGGTGCTGGTCGGCCGCCTGATGCCGTCGCATGCCGAATGGGCTGTATCGGTCCTGGGCCGATCCATCGTCCTGCAAGGCGATATGCTGGTGCCGGTGGTGATGGCGTTCGGAGCCTTCGGTATGGCGGTGACCATGCCCAATATCTCGGCCCTGATCTCGCGATCCGTCGATGCTGACCGGCAGGGTGCCATGCTGGGTCTCAACATGGCCGCCAGTTCCAGTGGCCGCATCTTCGGACCGATGGCTGCCGGGGCCCTGTTTTCGGGTGTCGGGCATGACTGGCCGTTCCTGATCGGCGCGGCGCTGACGGTTCCGGCGGCGCTCATGGCCGTCAACGCCGGCCGCGCGTTCCGGAAGCGTCAGGCCGGACTGGCTCCGGCAACGGCAGAATAAGGCTGCGCTTGCAGACGCGCCGCCGCCCACCTTATGGTTGCGGACACACCGGGGCGGGGGCCGCACAATGACTGTTTCACGCACGGCGTATTTGCTCGCTGCAGCGGGTCTGTTCATGACCGCGGGCATCGGACATGCCCAGGACGTCGCGCCGCTCAGTGCCTATGGTGCGCTTCCGGCTCATGAATTGGTCAAGGTCTCCCCCAGTGGCGACCGCATGGCCTATGTCACAGTCGTCGGCGAAGAACGCGCCCTTGTGATCAATGATCTGAACGATATGAGCCTGATCGGCGGCGTTCGCGCCGGTCCGGTCAAGGTGCGTGACATCGGCTGGGTCGGCGAGGATCACGTCTACGTCTACAGCACAGCCACCCAGGTCGGAGCCTCCATCGGTCTGCGACGGTCCGAACTGGCCGACGCGTCCGTCTACGAAATTCCGACGCGGCATGTGGCGCTGGCGCTCAATCATACGCCGGGCGTTTTCGCCAAGGTGTTCGGACCCCCGATCGTGCGCACGATCAATGGCTCCCCGTCGCTGATTGTGGTCGGCCAGGGACCTGAGGGCGCGGGCCTGTTCAATATCGATCTGTCGACGGGTGTCGGCGACGAATATTTCGATCCTGACAAGAAGGGACCGCCGTCGCTGCTGGACGTCGACGGCCAGCCCGTGGTCCGCGCCCTCTATGATGGGCAAACCTATGAGGTCCAGGCCCGACGCACCGGCTTCTGGCGCACGATGTGGCGCACCGACGCCCGCATCGACACCCCCGGGATCGCAGGCCTCGGTCAAACGTCCGGGACGATTGTGCTGAGCGGCCGGATCGACGGGCGTGAGGAGGGATTCTACGCCCTCGACCTCGCCACCGGAGCGGTTTCTGACCTGCCGTTCGAGGGGCATCCGACGGCCTTGATCCATCATCCCCGGACGAGGCTGCTGATCGGGGCCCAGACGGTCGGCGACGACGACGAGGTGACATGGCAATTCCTCGACCCCCGGGCGGCCCAGGCCTGGCGGTCGGTGCAGGCGGCGTTTCGCGGCAAACAGGTCAGCCTTCGATCCTGGTCCGACGATATGCGTCAGATTGTGGTCTTCACGCAGGGGGCCGGGGATGCGGGCACCTACCAGCTGGTCGACCTTGACCGTCGGACCGCGGAGATCGCCGGTGAAGCCTACCCGGACATCACCGGTGCCCGTGTCGGCGAGATGCGACCGATCAGCTATCTCGCTGCCGACGGTATGCGAATCCCGGGCTACCTGACCCTGCCGCCCGGCGTGACAGACCCAAGGGGGCTGCCCCTGGTGGTGTTCCCGCACGGTGGTCCGGCGGCGCGGGATTATCTCGGATTCGACTGGTGGGCCCAGGCCATGGCATCGCGCGGCTATGCGGTGCTCCAGCCTAATTTCCGCGGCTCGGACGGGCTCGGCACGGCCCATCTCGAGGCCGGCTACGGCGAGTGGGGCCGCAAGATGCAGACCGACCTCTCGGACGGCGTTCGCTGGCTTGCGTCCCAGGGCATGATCGATCCGGCCCGGGTCTGTATCGTCGGTGCCAGTTACGGGGGCTACGCTGCCATGGCCGGGCCGACGCTCGATCCCGGTGTCTACAAATGCGCTGTGGCGGTCTCGGGTGTCTCTGACCTTCGCAGGATGGTGGAGTGGGAAGCCGACCAGGGCGGCCGGCGCGACTCGCCTGTGGTGCGCTACTGGAACCGTTTCATGGGGGCTGAACGGTTGGGTGACCGCAACCTTGATGCCGTCTCGCCCGCTGCGCAGGCCGTCCGGGCGGACGCGCCGATCCTCATGCTGCACGGCCGCGATGACACGGTGGTGCCTTTCGAACAGAGCCGGGTCTTCGCCGAGGCCTTGCGTCGGGCCGGCAAGCCCTATGAGCTGGTCGAGTTGCCCAGCGAGGATCACTGGCTGTCCCGGGCCGCCACCCGGCAATGGATGCTCGCCGAAACCGTCCGCTTCCTGGAGCAGCACAACCCGCCGAGATAGGGCGGAACCGCCTTTCTCCTTGCCTTGTCGGCCCGCTTCGCCTAGAAGCCGCGCCTTCGCGTACCGAACCGCCAGGCGAACAGGCATGCCTGGGCGGTTCTCATCAGGGTTTCCAATCCGACGGCTCCAAAGGCCTGAAGATCTGGCAACCCACTCAAAAAGAGAGTGAAAATGCCGAAACTTAAGACGAAGTCGGGCGCCAAGAAGCGCTTCAAATTCACGGCGACTGGCAAGGTCAAGGCCGGCGTGGCAGGCAAGCGGCACCGCTTGATCAGCCACAACAGCAAATACATCCGCCAGAACCGCGGCACCTCCCTCATGGCTGCCGCCGACGCCAAGAAGATCAAGTCCTACATGCCGTACGCCTGATTGGCGCGCGCATCGACGATCTGATTTTCTCATTGAATTTGAAAGGATAGCGACATGGCTCGCGTCAAACGCGGCGTAGTTTCACACGCCAGACACAAGAAGGTTCTGAAGCAGGCCAAGGGTTTCTACGGCCGCCGCAAGAATACCATCCGCACGGCCAAGGCCGCGGTCGATCGCGCCGGGCAATACGCCTACCGTGATCGCCGCAACAAGAAGCGCTCGTTCCGCGCCCTGTGGATCCAGCGCATCAACGCCGCCGCGCGTCTGGAAGGCTTCACCTATTCGCAGTTCATCCATGGCCTCGGCGAGGCCGGCATCGAGCTGGACCGCAAGGTCCTGGCCGCGATGGCCGCTGACGAGACGGTCTTCAAGGCGATCGCCGACAAGGTCCGCGACGCGCTGAAGACGGCCTAAGCTTTTCCGGCAACGGAAGACGCAAAAGCCCTCCGGTTCGCGCCGGGGGGCTTTTTGCTTTGCGCCCCACCCGCTAGACGAAACCCGACATGACCGATCTCGCTCAACTCGAACTCGACCTGATCAACGCCATCGGCTCGGCCGCGACCGCCGCCGCGGTCGAGGACGTGCGCGTTGCGGCCCTCGGCAAGACCGGTTCGGTATCCACCCTGCTCAAGGGCATGGGCGCGCTGAGCCCCGACGAACGGCGCGAGCAGGGGCCGAGGGTGAACGGCCTGCGCGACCGCGTCTCCGCGGCCCTGGCCGCCCGGAAGGTCGAACTGGAGGCCGTCGAACTCGATGCCCGCCTGCAGGCCGAGCGCATCGACCTGACCCTGCCGGCGCGTCCGCGTCGCAAGGGCAGCGTTCATCCGACCATGCAGGTGATGGACGAGATGATCGCCCTGTTTGCCGAGATGGGCTTCGCGGTCGCCGAAGGGCCCGACATCGAGGATGATTTCCACAATTTCACGGCCCTGAATTTCCCGCCCAAACACCCCGCGCGCGAGATGCACGACACCTTCTTCCTCAAACCCGATGCCGAGACGGGCGAGCGCAAGGTGCTGCGTACCCACACCAGTCCCGTGCAGGTGCGCACCATGATGACGCAGAAGCCGCCGATCCGGATCATCGCCCCGGGCCGGACCTTCCGGAAGGATTCCGACGCGACCCATACGCCGATGTTCCATCAGGTCGAAGGGCTGGTGATCGACCGCGACATCCATATGGGCCACCTGAAGTGGACGCTGCAGACCTTTGTCGCGCGCTTCTTCGAGGTCGACGACGTCGATGCCCGGTTCCGGCCGCACCACTTCCCCTTCACCGAGCCCTCGGCCGAGATGGATATCCGCTGCGATCGGTCCGGCGGCGAGCTGAAGCTCAACCAGGGCGACAGCTGGATGGAGATCCTCGGCTGCGGCATGGTGCATCCCAATGTGCTGCGGAACTGCGGCATCGATCCCGACGAATACCAGGGGTTCGCCTTCGGCATGGGCGTGGATCGTCTGGCCATGCTGAAATACGGAATCCCCGACCTGCGGCCCATGTTCGACGCCGACACGCGGTGGCTTGCCCACTACGGCTTCTCGGCGTTTGCCACGCCCAATCCTGCAAGTGGACTGTCCTGATGACTGACCCGACCGGTTCCCCCGCCGCGCCGACACGCACCCTGGACCCGCTCGCGAAAGAGATCAGCGGCGCGACCTTCAGCCTGTTCGACCTCTACCGTGCCAGTGTCCAGGCCGGAGGCGGGGTCGTGATCGAGGGCCGCGCCTTTACGGATTGCGTCATCGATGGACCGGCTCTGATGCTGGTGCTCGAGGGCACCCACTTTGAAAGCACGAATTTCGGCCCGACCGGGGGCGACATGCGCAACATGCTGTTCAAGCCCATGGGGGTCATGGGAATCGGTGCCATTCCCGTGCGCAACTGCACCTTCACGCGGTGCCGGTTCCAGACGCTGGGGATCACCGGAAACGAGACCCTGCTCAATACGCTGATCGAACAGGTCACGACCGCCGGCTGACGGCCGGAACTGAAATCGAGAGACTGCAACATGACCGACCCGACCCCGAACGCATCCATGTCCCCCGAAGAAGCCGCCGGGCGCGCCCTTGTGGCCCGTACCAGCTTCGAGAAGGAGGCCGTCTGGCTGCCGGTCCTGGCCGTCCAGCACTGGAACGCCGGCCAGATGGCCATCGACGGCAAGACCTTCACCGACTGCGTGATCGAGGGGCCGGCCGTGATGGCGGTCATGAACGGGACGACATTCGACAACTGCGCCATGGGCACGACGACGGATATCCGGAACCTGCTGTACCGCCCGCTCAGCACCACCAAGCTGGCGGGCGTGATCGGCATGGCCAACTGCCGCTTCCTCCGCTGCCGGTTCGTACAGGTCGGCTTCACCGGATCGGACGATCTGCTGGAGCAACTCCTGGGCGGCATCAAATCCGCTTCGGACATCCCGACAATCTCCGGAACCCTCGCGTGAAATTCACCCTCTCCTGGCTGATGGAACACCTCGACACGGACGCCGACGTCGCGGCCGTGGCCGACGCCATGACCATGGCGGGTCTGGAGGTAGAAGAGGTTCACGACCCGATCGCGGCCCTGGCACCGTTCACGGTCGCCCGCATCGTCTCGGCCGAACGCCATCCCAACGCCGACCGGCTGCAGGTCTGTCAGGTCGACACCGTCGACGGGATGAAGGAGATTGTCTGTGGCGCGCCGAACGCGCGGGCCGGCCTGACCACCATCTATGCGCCCATCGGTGCCTTCGTGCCCGGGCTTGGAGTAACGCTGGTCGAAAAGCCCGTCCGTGGCGTCGTCTCGCACGGCATGCTGTGTTCGGCCTCCGAACTGGAGCTGGCCGATGACAGCGACGGCATTCTTGAGCTGGCCGAAGACCTGACCGTCGGAACCCCGGCGGCCGGCGTGTTCGGGGCCGAGCCGGTGATCGATTTTGAAGTGACGCCGAACCGGCCCGACTGGCTGGGCGTGGCCGGTATCGCCCGGGATCTGGCGGCGGCCAGCCTGGGCCAGCTCAAGACGCCGTCCGTCGTGCCGGTCGCCGGCGGCTATCCGTCTCCGATCTCCGTCCGCATCGAGGCCCCCGGGATGTGCCCGGTGTTCGCCGGGCGACTGATCCGTGGCGTCCGGAATGGCCCGTCGCCGGAGTGGCTGCAAAGGCGACTGACCGCCATCGGCCTGCGCCCGATCAACCGTCTGGTCGATGTCACCAATCTTATCGCCTACGACCGCTGCCGACCGCTGCACGTCTATGACGCCGCCAGGCTGGCGGGCGGGGAGCTCGTGGTGCGGGGCGGGCTGGTTGCGGCCGGCTCGGGCGAACACGAGCACCTCATCGCTCTCGACGGAAAGACCTATGCGGTCGATCCGGCCATGTGCGTCATCGCCGACGCCGGTGGGGAACGGCCGATCGGCCTCGGCGGCGTCATGGGCGGCGAGTCGACCGGCTGTTCGGACGACACTGTCGACGTCTTCGTCGAAAGCGCCTGGTTCGACCCCCTCGTTACGGCCCAGACAGGGCGCACCCTGACGATCAACTCGGACGCCCAGTACCGGTTCGCGCGCGGCGTCGATCCGGCCTTCGTGTTGCCGGGTCTGGACCTGGCCACGCGCCTGATCCTCGACCTCTGTGGCGGCGAGCCGTCCGAGGTCGTGGTGGCCGGGCAGGCACCCGCCAACCCGGCCGCCTTCGCCTTCGACCCCGCCCGCGTCGCCCGGCTGACCGGCCTGTCGCTCGACGACGACCGGATCGCCGGGATCCTGACCGGCCTCGGCTTCGAGATCGTCCGGGCTTCCCCATGGACCGTGACGCCCCCTTCCTGGCGCCGCGACGTCGAGGGGCCGGCCGATCTGGTCGAGGAGGTTGCCCGCATCGAGGGCTATGGGGCCCTGCCGTCCACTCCCTTGCCCGATCAGGGCGCGCCGTCCCGCGGCGTGCTGAATCCGCGTCAGGCCCGAGTCCGACGCGCCCGTCGCGCGCTGGCGGCCATGGGCTATGCCGAGGCCGTCACCTGGTCGTTCACCAGACAGGCGACGGCCGCCCTGTTCGGCGGTGGCGCGGATCGTCTGCTGGTCGAGAACCCGATCGCCGCCGACCTGGACTGCATGCGGCCCTCGGCCCTGCCCAATCTGATCCAGGCCGCCGCCCGCAATGCCGCGCGCGGCCATGCCGACGCCAGCCTGTTCGAGGTCGGCCCCATCTATCTGGACGACTCACCCACCGGACAACGGACGGTCATCGCCGGCCTGGTCGCGCCCCGCGCGGCGCGTCACTGGGGCGGCGCGGCCGAAGATGCCCTGTTCGGCCTCAAGGGCGACCTGATGGCGCTGCTTGATGAGCTGGGTGCGCCCGTCGGCTCGCTTCAGCTGGTCCAGGGCCAGAACCGCGACTGGTGGCATCCCGGACGCTCGGCTCGCCTGCAACTGGGTCCGAAGACCGTGCTGGTCGAGTTCGGTGCCCTGCATCCGCGCGTGCTCAAGGCGCTGGATGCTGACGGACCGATGCTGGCCTTCGAGATCGTACTGGATGCCGTGCCCGAACCCCGCGGCGCGAAGTCCAAGGCGCGCGGTGCGGCCAATCTGGCCAATCTGATGCCCCTGACGCGCGATTTTGCCTTCCTGGTCGAGGACGACAAGGCGGTCGGCGACCTCACGCGCGCGGTGGCGGGGGCAGACAAGGCCCTGATCGCCGAGGTCAGGGTATTTGACATTTATCGCGGCGCGGGCGTCCCCGAGGGCATGAAGTCAGTGGCGCTCGAAGTCGTCATCCAGCCGGTCGAGGAGACTCTGGCCGAGCCGGAGATCGAGGCGCTGTCTGCCCGCATCATTGCTGCCGCCGGCAAACTGGGTGCGACCCTGAGGAGCTGACCATGGGAATGAAGCCGCAGATAGAGACCCGCTTTGAGCGAGGACTGTTCGCCTCACGATGGCTGATGGCCCCGATGTATCTGGGCCTGGTCGTGGCGCTGGCCATGCTGGTCATCGTCTTCACGCGCGAGCTGATCCACTATCTGCCCCAGGTGCTGGTCATGAGCGCCGAAGAGTCGATCCTGGTCGTCCTGACCCTGATCGACCTGTCTCTGGCCGGCAATCTGCTGCTGATCGTCGTGTTCTCGGGCTATGAGAATTTCGTCTCCAAGCTGGACATCGGGGACAGTGTGGACCGCCCGTCCTGGATGGGTACGGTCGATTTCTCCGGCCTGAAGATGAAACTGATCGCCTCCATCGTGGCGATCTCGGGCATCCATCTGCTCAAACAGTTCATGGAGATCGGTGTGCCCGGTGCCAAGGCCCCGTTCAACGAAAGCCATCTGTACTGGCTGGTGATCATCCACCTGACCTTTGTCATCTCCGGTGTGCTTCTGGCGCTCATGGACTGGCTGAGCGCTCGGACGAACAAGCACTGATCCGCCTCGTCTACGGTTCGGCAATCTCTCGTTAACCTCATCGCCGCAAGGCTGACTCAAAAGGCGGCGACGATACCGCGTCCCCGCCCCGCGCTGAGAGAACCGTCATGCACCGCCGCCAAATGATCCTGTCCGGTCTCGCCGCCACTGCCGGAGCTTCGGGCCTGTCCGCCTGCGCCACCGCCGGGCAACAGCCGACGGACCCCGCCTATCCGATTGCCTCGGACCAGCAGGCGCAGGTCTATACGGCAGAAGAACTGATCGCGGCCGGCTCGCGCGAGCTGGGGATCGCCGCGGAAGCCATCGGCGGCGTCATCGAGCGCGTATTCGCCGATCAGGGCGAAGGTCCGACTGCCTACATCGCCGGTGAGGAAGGCTCGGGGGCTTTCGGCGTTGGCTTCCGCTACGGTCGCGGGGCGCTTCACATGAAGGACCTGTCGGCCTCGCAGGAGGTGTTCTGGCAGGGTATCTCGATCGGCTGGGACGTCGGCGGCAACGCCAGCCGGGTCTTCACCCTGGTCTACGGCCTGTACCATCCCGACATGATCTATCGCCGCTATCCGGGTGTGGAGGGCACGGCCTATCTGATCGGCGGCCTCGGGGTGAACTATCAGCGCGCCGACGGCATCACCCTGGCCCCGATCCGCACCGGTGTGGGCCTGCGCGCCGGTGCCAATGTCGGCACGATGGCCTACAGCCGCCAGCGGAACGGCCTGCCGTTCTGAAGCGGACAAGGTCTGACATCCGCGGGAACGTCGGGGGTCAGCCCTCGATCCTGAGCCGACAGTGGTTGTGTCGCCGGGGGTAACCCGTCGGAGCGACAGGGCTCACGTCCGGATTGCGAGCAGCGCCTCCAGCCCCTCGCGCCACGTCGGATGTCTTGGCCGCCAGCCCAGCTCGGCCTTGGCGCGGGCGTTCGAGAGGCGTTTGGAGTCCAGATAGAAGCGCCGCATTCCTTCGCTGACGGATGGATCATCCCAGGTCACCTCGGGCGGCGCGGGCAGGCCGAGACGCCGCGCCGCGTCCTCCATGACCACATCGGCCGGCGCGGGTTCGTCATCGCACAGGATGTAGGCGGCACCCGGCCGGGGCCGCGCCATGGAGGCGAACAGACCGTCGACGACGTCATCGACATAGATGCGGTTGAAGACCTGTCCGGGTTTCCGGACCAGTCGCGCCGTGCCGTCGCGCAGACGGTCCAGCGGCGAGCGGCCGGGTCCGTAGAGGCCGGGCAGCCGGAATATCTGCACGGTCAGACCCATGCCCTGCCCGGCGTCCAGCCAGTCGCGTTCGGCTCGCACGCGGCGCGCGCCCTGCAGGCTGGCCGCGTTCAGCTCTGAATCCTCGAAGGCCCAGCCGCCGGCGCGATCACCGTATACGGCGGTCGATGACACATAGCCGATCCAGTCGGGCCAGGCCGCCTGTGCGGTCATGGCGGGCAGCAAGACTCTCACGCCCGGACAACCGGCCGCCTCCGGCGGGGCGGTGACCAGAATGGCCGAGGCTTCGGCGACGGCCGCTGCCAGAGCGGCTTCGTCCGCCGGGTCGATGGCGGCAAAGCCGTCTGCAGTCAGGGCCGAGCGCCGGTCAGCATCGCGGCTGGTCAGTACGGCCCGTCCACCGCGCCGGACTGCCTCGTGCGCGGCTGCCTGGCCGAGCCAGCCGCCGCCGAAGACCAGCAGGGATACGGGGACGTCTGACATGCGCGGGCGAGCTCAGGCCGACCGGGCGTGAACCGGGGCCCTGGGCGGTGCCTCCAGCGTCGGTTCGGTCTGAACGGCCTGCGCGCGCCTGCTGTTCCAGGTCGAAACGCAAGGGACCTTGGTCAGGTCGGCGCGACCGGCGTAGCGCCGGGCGATGTCGGTGACCTCATCCAGCAGCCCCTGCGCCAGGGTAATCGGCTTGAGACCCAGGTCGCGGAACTGGTCATTGGCGACGATGAGTTCGTTCTCGTCGGCTTCCTGACGCGGGTTGGGCACGTTGTGGATCACGGCACCGGTCATGTCCGAGATCATGGCGGCCAGATCGCGGACCCGACGGCTCTCGGTCATCTGGTTCAGGATCTTGACCCGTTCTCCGGCCTCGGGCGGGTTGGCCAGGGCGAGTTCGACGCAACGCACCGTGTCCTGGATGTGGATGAAGGCTCGTGTCTGGCCGCCCGTGCCGTGCACCGTCAGCGGATAGTCGACGGCGGCCTGCATCAGGAAGCGGTTCAGTACGGTCCCATAATCGCCGTCATAGTCGAACCGGTTGATCAGCCGCTCATCCAGGCGGGTTTCCTCGGTCTGGGTGCCCCAGACGATGCCCTGGTGCAGGTCGGTGATCCGCACGCCGTCGTTCTTGGCGTAGAACTGGAACAGCAGGGCGTCCTGCGTCTTGGTCATGTGATAGATCGAGCCCGGGTTCGGCGGGAACAGGATCTCCTGTTCGGTCGGGCCGAAGTCCGTTTCCACCGTGACCTTCAGATAGCCTTCGGGGATGCGCAGGCCCGCCGTGGTGTAGCCGTAGACGCCCATGGTTCCGAGGTGGGCCAGGTGTACGTCCCGCCCGCTCTCGACGATGGCGGCCAGCAGGTGGTTGGTGGCGTTCAGGTTATTGTCGACCGTGTAGAGCTTGTGCCGGGCGGATTTCATCGAATAGGGCGCGGCCCGCTGCTCGGCGAAATGGACGACGCTGTCGGGCTTCCAGTCCCGGATCAGCGCGACGAGCCGGTCGAACTCCTTGCCGACGGTCATGTTGACGAAGTCGATGGTCTTGCCGCTGACCTCGGTCCAGGCGGCGATGCGCTCGCCCATGGTCCGGATGGGGGTCAGGGACTGGACCTCCAGCTCGTTGTCGATGTTGCGCCGGCTCAGGTTGTCGACGACGCAGACGTCCCAGCCCCGCGCCGACAGATGCAGGGCTGTCGGCCAGCCGCAGAAACCGTCGCCGCCCAGAACAAGAACCCGCATCCGTCCATCCTTCGTGATTTGCGCCAACCTTGCGTACCGGATGGCGGCGCGCGGTCAAAGCTTGATCGTCTGGAGCGCCAAACCGCCGGCCGGGTTCAGGCGTGGACGCGGGCGCGCCAATCGTCGCGGCACTGGCCCCGGCGGTCGATCGGCCGTGCGTGGTACGGAGCCGGGTCGGACGGAGATGGCAGGAGCCCCGATCACGATCTCCGCCCTGTGGTGCTCAAATCGCTCAGCGTGTCGGGGCCAACCTGGTCGGCGGGGGATGAATCACTCCTCGTTTGCCGATCTCCTCGCAATCGTTTAGGTTGCAAAGATGGCGTCTTCGCTTGCCGCGAGTTACGAGGGAGCATCCGATGAATGTGGTCCGCGTCATCATGAAAGTAATCGAAAAGGTCGCGCCTGGCCTGGTTCCGAAAGAAGGAAAGTTGGGCGACGGGACGCTCGATGGTCCAGCTGCACGGCGCGACAGGGCGGAAAAAGGCGTCAAAGAGGCTGAGGACATCGAGAGGCGCGAGCGAGCCGATCGAACGGGTTGAATCGGTCACCAATGGGCTCGACATCGGCGTCCGGACGAATTCGGGCGAGGTCGGGCCGAAGCCCGCCGCGAGAGCTGCTGGGCACCGGACCTGACTGGTCGGCGAGAATTGGTCCCCACTGATGTACCGAAGCAGCGGGTCGATTGTCAGCGCGGCCGGCCCCGCCAGTCGGCGCGGCTCTGCCCCCATTTATCGATGGACAGGGTCTGGTATGGCGGCGGCATCAGCGTCGGGCCCTGATTGTACGAACCAAGCCGTTCGGCGAGCCGTTGCGACGGCGTATTGTCCGGATCGATGCAGTGGATCACCTCGGTCCATCCCAGCACATCGAAGGCGTAGTCGATCGTCGCTGTCGCCGCCTCGATGCCATAGCCCTTGCCCTGGGCGTCCGGATGCAGACCCCAGCCCACTTCAGTCCCCGGCCAGTCGTGAGGCCGCCACGGCCCGATCCGGCCCAGCCACAGGCCCGTCTCGCGCTCGATCAGCGAGAACATCGACACGCCCGTCAGGCTCCAGGCCCCGGCCATGGTCATGAAGCCGCGCCAGGCGACCGCCGCCGGTTGGGCTCCACCGAGGAATCTCGCCGCCTCCGGATCCCCCATCATCTCCGCCCAGCGCGGAAAATCCGCCAGCGCGATGGGCCGCAGGGTCAGGCGTTCGGTTTCAAGCACCGGTCCGGTCAAAGCCGATACTCCCGCTCGAGTTCATAGTGGCTGCCGTCCTGTGTCAGGACGCTGGAATACAGGCCGAACCGGTCGATACGGAGCGGTGGCGAATGCAGCAGGTTGTGCTGCGCGATCCATGCACCGATCCGGTCCGGAGGTGTTTCCGGCTTCAGATAGGCCAACGTCAGATGCGGGTGGTAATCGCGGCGCTCGACAACGATCCCGGCGCGCTCGGCCGCCGAGCGGCAACGGCCGGCGAGCACAGACAGGCGCTCGTTCGGCTCCGTCCCGGCCCAGAGCGTCCGGGCGCGATGTTCGTCGCCGAAGGCACCGACGCCGGCCAGGGTGACCTCGAACGGCCCGCCGGCCCCTGCCTTCTCCAGCTCGACGGCCAGATCATCGGCGCGGTGCCCGTCGATCTCTCCATGGAAGGCGAGGGTGATGTGCAACTGATTCCGGGTGCGCCATCTCGCGCCGGGCAGGCCGGTCTGGCGGCGCGCCAGCGCCTCGGCCACGTCGTCGGGAACGGAAAGGGCAGTGAACAGCCGGACCATGCGACTCTTGGTAGCGGCTGTGACCGCCGGGCCCAAGTCCGGTTTTCCTTGCGGAAGGTGCGATCGCGCCCGATATTTGTGCAAAGCCCGGGAATTCCCGGTCGAATGGAGGACGATCTCGCCATGAGCGATTTCAGAAACGGTTACTCAGCGCCCGCAACCGCCGACATGTCGGTGGATGCCGGCCTGCGCAGCTTCATGCTGGGTGTCTATAACAAGGTCGCCCTCGGCCTGCTGGTATCGGCCGTGCTGGCCTTTATCACCGGCTCCTATCCCCCGGTCCGCGACCTCATGTACCAGGTGACCGCCGACGGTCGACTGGCCGGTTTCACCCTGCTGGGCATGATCGTGGCCTTCTCGCCGCTGGTCATCCTGCTGGGTTCCAACTTCGTGATGAAGAACCCGACGTCGGGCGGTGCCAGCGCGCTGTACTGGCTGATCGTGGCGCTGATCGGTGCCTCGATGGGTACGGTCGTGCTGATCTATACCGGTGCCTCGGTGGTGCAGACCTTCCTGATCACCGCCGCCGCCTTTGGTGCGCTGAGCCTGTTCGGCTACACGACGAAGAAGGATCTGACCGGCTTCGGAAGTTTCCTGATCATGGGCGTGATCGGTCTTATCATCGCCTCGGTGGTCAACATCTTCCTGCAGAACTCGATGATGCAACTGATCATCAGCGTCGTCGGCGTGCTGATCTTCGCGGGCCTGACGGCCTACGACACCCAGCGGCTGAAAATGACCTACTACGCCCTCGGCGGGAACCAGAACGCCATGGGCGTCGCCACCAGCTACGGCGCGCTGAGCCTCTACATCAACTTTATCAACATGTTCCAGTTCCTGCTGGCCATCTTCGGCGGCCGCCGCTGAGGACGTCGGGGATGCCGCAGTCGTTCACTCTCTGAGCCCGGATGCAGCTGACCCGAGGGACGACAGTCCCGACAAGCATGAGGCCCCGGCGGAAACGTCGGGGCCTTTTTCGTCAGTCGACGATCGTGAATTTCCGGCTGTCGAACACTCGCAGCACCTGGGCCAGGTCGCGGCCCCGGCGCAGGATGTGTCCGCCCTCGCCGATAACGGCCCACTGGCCCTGCTTCAGACGCAGGGAAGGGCGTTTTTCGATGCGGTAGAGGGGCGCGTCGCCCGAGCGGCGGAAGACCGCAAACTCGGCCACGTCCCGGTGTCCGACCATGGCATAGTCGCGCCATTCGGCCGCGGCGACCATGCGCCCGTAGACCCGGAGAATCAGGTCCAGTTCCTTGCGGTCGAAGAAGACCGGCCCCGGCTGTGACGGCAGATCGGCAGCGTCGCTCATCGTCATGAGGTTACGCCGACGTTCTAGAAACGCCAGCGTCCAGCCTCATCCCTGCGACCGAATTCGCCGGACATTGTGTCGGCAGGCGGCGGCCGGAAAAGGAAATCGGGACGAACATGAAATCGCCTCGCTTCGGCCCAGCGTCCGCCGCCTTGGCGGGAGAAATCTTGCACATCGGCCTGCCGGAGTTCGGAAAAGTTCCGGATCCTGAACAGCCCCCCCAGCCCCTCCTGGATTTCTCCACCAAGGGCTCTGGCGGGCCGATGCTTCCTCCAAAGCAAGACGCCCGTTCCGCCACCCTCCCCCCTCCGGCAGAGCGGGCGTTTTGCTGTCCGGCGTCCCTCCGCGGCTCAGGGCAGGCGGACCTCGACCGCTTCTGTGCCGCGCAGGACGGACAGGGTCCGTTCACCGACCCCCTCCATCGCCGCCGCAAGGCCGGCCAGATCGGCTGTCGGCTGACCATCGACCGAGCGGATCACGTCGCCGGCCTGAAGCCCGCCGGCGGCCGCCAGAGACCCGCCCTCGACCGCAAAGACCTCGAGCCCTTCCGCCGCCACCCGCACCGACGCACCGCGCGCGATGACCGCGTCCAGGCCCAGGATGACGGGATCCGTCCCCTGCGTCTCGACGGTCATGGTGGTCCGGCCTTCGTGACCGTCGCGCAGGTAGACCACGTCGACCCGGGTGCCCGGCGCAGCGATGCCTACGGTCGCGGCGACCGTGCCGGCGTTTGACACCGCGCGAGTCCCGATCCGGGTGATCACGTCCCCGCGTTGCAGGCCCGCGCCCTCGGCTGACGAGCCGGGGGCCACATCCTCGACCACGGCACCCCGGACGATGCCAAGGCCGAACTGGCGCGACCGCTCTGCGTTCAGCGAGCCCAGAATCACGCCCGTAGTCCCGCGCTTGACCTCGCCGGTCTCGCGCAACTGGGCGACGACATACATCAGGATGCGGCTGGGCACGGCGAAGGCGATGCCGTCATTGCCGCCCCCGCCGCCGGACAGGATCGAGGTGTTGATGCCGATCAGCCGGCCCCGGCTGTCCAGCAGCGGCCCGCCCGAGTTGCCCGAGTTTACGGCCGCGTCCGTCTGGATATAGTCTTCGATCCGGTCACCCATGCCCGACCGGCCGAGGCCCGAGATGACGCCCATGGTCAGGGTCTGGTCCAGGCCCAGCGGATAGCCGACCGCGAAGGCCAGGTCGCCGGTGCGCAGGGAATCGGAATTGACCACCTCGATCTGCGACAGGCCGGTGGCCTCGATCTTCAGTACGGCGAGGTCCGTGGCCTTGTCCTTGCCGATGAGGACCGCGTCGAAGATGCGGCCGTCGGTCATGTCGACGGTGAATTTTCGTCCGCCTTCGACCACGTGGTTGTTGGTGACGATGATGCCCTGACGCGCGTCGATGATGGCACCCGAACCGCTCGAGATCGGACGCGGCTCGTTTTCGCCGGAACTGGGCCCCTCGGACTGGCCGAGTGTGGTGACCTGGACGACCGCCGGGAGGGCGCGTTCAAGGCCGGTAGCGAAGGTGAAGACGCCGCGCTGGGCGTCAAACGGCACCGGCGACTGTTGCGCGGCGGCAGGCGTGGCCGCCAGCAGCGGGACGGCGATGATCAGCGCCAGCATGGACAGTCCGCCGACCCGGATAGTGGAACGCATCGCCAATCCCCTTTTGTTGCACCGACCCTAGCGTGGGAAACGCGCCTTGACGACAGCCCGCAGACGCAACCGAATCGGCCCCAGTACGTAGCTTGAGGCCAAGGAGCCCTAATGACCGTCAGATCCTGTCTTCCCGCCGCCCTTCTGGCCGTTTTGGGGCTCGCCGCATGTCAGACCGCACCGAACCTGAACAGCGGTTTCCTGTCCGGCTACGAGCGGCTTGAGGTCCGCGAGGACACCGTGCGTGCCTCGATCCGGCAACACCGTGACGAGGCGGCAGCGTCTGCGATCGAGCAGGTCTGGCTGGAGCCGGCCGTGCTGATCAGCCCCGCGGGCGACGGCCTGACCGATGAGGACAGCGCCCTGGTGCTGCGTGAGGTCGACCGGCAGGTCTGCTATGAGATCAGCGAGCGCTTCACCCTCGCCGTGTCGCCCGACGCCGCCTCGCGGGTTCGGACCGCCGTGGTGCGAATCGACCCGACCGCGCCTGCTGGATCAGCCGTGGCGGCGATGGCCAACGCCTTCATCCCCGGCCCTGGCACCGTGCGCGTGCCGGGCACGACCGGGGGACTGGCGGCCGAGGCGGAACTGCTGGACGCGCAGGGAAGCCAGGCCGCAGCCATCGCCTGGGCCCGCAACGCCAATGTGGTGGGGACCGATTCGCCGTCGCTCTCGCGCGTGGGCGACGCGCTGCAGATGGCCGAGCCCTTCGCCGACGCCCTGGGCGACGCCTTTGCACCCGGCGATCGGCCGGTGCGGGCCATTGCGGACCCGGACCCCTGCGGCCGCTACGGCCCGCGCAACCAGCCCGGCGGCTTCCTGACCAGGCTGGCGACCGGCCTTTATGTGCCCGAGGTCAATACCGGGACCCGTGAGGATGTGCCGGCGGAAAGTCCCCGTCCCTAAAAGGCACTCTCGCCCGTGATCGCCCGCCCGAGGATCAGGGCGTGGACGTCGTGGGCACCTTCGTAGGTGTTGACGGTCTCGAGGTTCATGGCGTGGCGCATGACGTGCATCTCGCCGGTGATGCCGGCCCCGCCGTGCATGTCGCGGGCGACCCGGGCGATATCGAGGGCCTTGCCGCAGTTGTTGCGCTTCATCATCGAAATGGCCTCGGGCACCCAGGCCCCCTGGTCAAGCAGCCGGCCCAGCGCCAGGGCCCCCTCGAAACCGAGGAAGATCTCGGTCTGCATGTCGGCCAGCTTCTTCTGCACCAGCTGGCGCGACGACAGCGGGCGACCGAAGAGCGATCGTGAGCCGACATAGTCGCGGGTCAGGTGGAAACAGGCCTCGGCCGCGCCCATGGCCCCCCAGGCGATGCCGTAGCGCGCCTTGTTCAGGCAGGAGAAGGGACCGCGCAGGCCCTTGACGCCGGGGAGCAGGTTCTCTTCCGGCACGAAGACGTCGTTCAGGCCGATATCGCCCGTGATGGAGGCGCGCAGGCTGAGCTTGTCGCCGATCTTGTCGGTGGTGAAGCCGTCCATGCCGCGTTCGACGATGAAGCCGCGGATCACGTCATCCAGCTTGGCCCAGACGACGGCCAGATCGCTGATCGGGCTGTTGGTGATCCAGTACTTGGCACCATTCAGCCTGTAGCCGCCATCGACCTTGACCGCCTTTGTCTTCATCGAGGCCGGGTCGGAGCCGCCGTCCGCCTCGGTCAGGCCGAAGCAGCCGACCAGTTCGCCCGCCGCCATGCGCGGCAGGAAGCGCATCTTCTGCTCTTCGGATCCAAAGGCGTAGATGGGGTACATGGCCAGCGAGCTCTGCACGCTCATGGCCGAGCGGTAGCCGCTGTCGACCGCCTCGATCTCGCGCGCGATCAGGCCGTAGGCGACGTGGCTGACCGAGGAGCCGCCGTACTGTTCCGGCAGCATCGCGCCGAGGAAGCCCATCTCGCCGAGCTCCGTCATGATGGCGCGGTCGAAGGTCTCGTCACGGAAGGCGGCGACGACCCGGGGCAACAGCTTTTCCCGGGCATAGGATCGCGCGGCGTCCTGAATCATCCGTTCGTCATCGGTCAGACGGCCGGAGAGGTCCAGCGGGTCGTCCCAGCGGAAGGTCTGGTGGGGAGCGGAGGCACCGTCGGCCATGGGTGGTCTTTCCTGAGCGGGTCCGGGGCCTGCGCGCGATGGTGAGCGGAATTGACCGCCGACCCCCTGTTCTGACGCGCGGTTTAGGCCAGAATGATGCGGACGGGTAGTGGGCCGACCCGTCGCAGGCTAGGCTGTCGCCATGATCCGCATCTTCCATCGCCTCTTCATCGAACACCCGCGTCAGGTCGAGGAAAGCTATTTCCACCATATGGCGGCGTCGTCGCGATTCGGCTTTCGGCTGCTGAAGCTGGCCGGGTGCGCCTTCGTGCATGCGCTGGTGCCGGGGGTTCACAAGGCCACAGTGTCGAAAGCGGTCTGCTGCATGGCCGACGAACTGGACGGCCGGGCGAGGGAAGCGCGCGAATGCCGGATGCGTGACGCCGGCGTCTGGGACCCGGGGCTTTGATGCTCCTTCCTCCCCTTCATGGGGAGGGTTGTCGACGCGAAGCAGCGACAGGGTGAGGTATATCCGGGTTCCCCACCCGGTCGCTGCGCGACCACCCTCCCCATGAAGGGGAGGGAGAGCTATGAGATCTTCCATGACCCAAGGCCCCCTTTCCGGCGTTCGCGTCCTCGACCTCAGCCGCGTGCTGGCCGGGCCGTGGGCGACGCAGATGCTGGCCGATCTGGGTGCCGAGGTGATCAAGATCGAACGGCCCGGCGTCGGCGACGACACCCGCGCCTGGGGGCCGCCCTTCACCACAAAGACGGACGGCACCAGGGGCGACGCTGCCTATTTCCTGTGCGCCAACCGGGGCAAGAAATCGGTCGAACTGGACCTTGCCTCGCCCGAGGGGGCGGAGATCGTCCGCGAACTGAGCAAGACCTGCGACGTTGTGGTCGAGAATTTCAAGACGGGCGGGCTGAAGAAATACGGGCTCGACCACGCCGCCCTGTCGGCGCTCAATCCGAAGCTGGTCTATTGCTCGATCACAGGCTTCGGTCAGGACGGGCCGGACGCGCACCGCGCCGGCTATGACTATATGATCCAGGCCATGGGCGGTTTGATGTCGATCACCGGCCAGCCCGACGGCGCGGCCGGGGCCGAGCCGATGAAGGTCGGGGTCGCCGTCGTCGACCTGTTCACCGGCCTCTACGCCTCCAATGCCATCATGGCGGCTCTGCTGCATGCGCGGGCGACGGGTCAGGGCCAGCATATCGACATTGCCCTGTTCGACGTCCAGGCGGCCATGCTGGCCAACCAGGCGACCAACTGGTTCGTATCCGGCAAGGCCCCGACGCGGATGGGCAATGCCCACCCGAATCTCGCGCCGTATCAGCCCTTTCCGTGCACGGACGGGATGGTGGTCATCGCCGTCGGTAACGACGGCCAGTTCCGCGCGCTTTGCGGAGCCCTTGGCGTCGGCGGCATGGGGGCCGACCCGCGATTCCTGACCAACGCCCTTCGCATCGAGCACCGCGCGGCCATGACGGCCGAGCTGTCGGCCCTGACCGCGGGCCTGACCATGCAGGGGCTGATGGCGGCACTGGAGGCGGCGGGCGTGCCCTGCGGACCGGTGAACACGGTCGATCAGGTGTTCGACGAGCCGCAGGCGAAACACCGTGGGCTGGAGGTGACGCAGGATCGCGCCGACCTGTCGGTGCCGGTGCGCACCGTCGCCTCGCCGATCCGGATGTCGATGACGCCCGTCTCCTACGACCGGGCACCGCCGGCCCTGGGGGCGGATACGGACGAAGTGCTCGGCGGCTTGCGGCCCTAGCCGCCCAGGGCCGTGACGATACAGCCGGCCACGGGGAAGACCACGAAGGCCACGACCACGACGATCACGCCGGCCTTCTTCGCCGAGCCCATGACGCCACTGATTTCATCCTCGTTCAGATCGCCGACCTTGCCCGGCGTGTGCTCGATCATCCAGTCGCCGGCCTCGTCCGCCTCATCAATGAACTCGCCAGCGCGCATGCGGGCGATGATTGCGCGCGCCTCGACGATCTGTGCGGTCGTCGTAACCACCCGCACCCCGCCGATCGCGATCAGCAGGTCGGGGTTCATGGTCGCCATGTCGCGATCCGGCAGCCAGACGCGCACGCCCTGCTGCTGCAGGAATGAGGCGGCCAGTTCAGCCTCAGGGATTGTGGAGAACCGCGCGACTTCCAGAACGTCGGCGGCCTCCGTCACGGTCAGAGGTCCAGCAGCGCCCGCGCCGGGTCTTCCAGCAGGTCCTTGACCCGGACGAGGAAGGTCACCGCCTCCTTGCCGTCGACGATGCGGTGATCGTAGCTGAGGGCGAGGTACATCATCGGCCGGATCACCACCTGGCCGTCCACGGCCATCGGGCGCTGGACGATGTTGTGCATGCCGAGGATGCCCGACTGCGGGGCGTTCAGGATCGGCGTCGACATCAGCGAGCCGTAGGTGCCGCCGTTGGTGATGGTGAAGGTACCGCCCTGCAGCTGGTCCAGGGTCAGGGCACCGTCGCGGGCGGCCTTGCCGAGGGCGGCGATGCCCTTTTCGATCCCCGCCAGTGACAGCGTATCCGCGTCGCGCAGGACCGGGACGACAAGTCCCTTCTCGGTGCCGACGGCGACGCCGATGTCATAGTGGTTCTTGTAGATCAGGTCGGTGCCGTCGATCTCGGCATTGACCGCCGGGATCTCCTTCAGGGCCGCGACCACCGCCTTGGTGAAGAAGCTCATGAAGCCCAGTTTCACGCCGTGGCGTTTCTCGAACACGTCCTTGTACTGGGTCCGCAGGGCCATGACGTTGGTCATGTCCACCTCGTTGAAGGTGGTCAGCTGGGCGGCCGTATTCTGCGATTCCTTGAGGCGGCGCGCGATGGTCTGGCGCAGGCGGGTCATCTTGACCCGCTCCTCGCGCGGCTGGTCAGCGCGCGGGGCGGCGGGAGCGGCCGCCGGGGCCGGAGCCGCCGGAGCCGGAGCCGGGGCCGGAGCCGGAGCGGCCGCGCCGATGGCGGCGACGGCGTCGGCCTTGGTGATGTTGCCCTTGGGCCCGGTGGCGGCCAGCGTCTTCGGGTCGAGGTTGTTCTCGGTCACCACGCGCTGGACGGCGGGCGACAGATGCGGGTCATCGGACTTGATCTGGGCCGAGCCGGCGTTGGCCGAAGCGCCCGAGGCCGGCGCGGCGGCGGGAGCCGGGGCGGCACCCTCGCCCGAGGCGGCAATCGAGCCGATCTGCTGGCCGGGCGTGACGGTGGAACCGGCCTCAGCGAGGATGGTCAGCACGCCGGCGGCGGGGGCGGACACCTCGACTGCGACCTTGTCAGTCTCGATCTCGACCAGCATCTCGTCCCTGGCGACGGTGTCGCCCGACTTCTTAAGCCAGGTTCCCATCGAGCCCTCGGCGACGCTCTCGCCCATGGTCGGGGTCATGATGGCGACGGCCCCGCCCGAGGCGGCGGCCGGGGCAGGGGCGGCGGGCGCAGGCTCGGCGGCCGGAGCGGCTGCGGCGGGCGCGCCCTTGGATTCCACCTTCGGAGCCTCGACGGGCGGCGCGGCGGCGGCACCCTCGGTGACCACGCCCAGGACGGTGCCCGGCGTCACGGTCGCGCCATCGGCGGCGCGGATCTCGGTCAGGACGCCGTCTGACGGAGACACGACTTCCAGCGACACCTTGTCGGTTTCAAGTTCGACGAGGACCTCGTCCTTCTTCACGGCCTCGCCGGCCTGTTTCGTCCATTTGCCGATCGTGGCTTCGGAAACGGATTCGCCGAGGGCGGGGGTCAGGATGTCGGCCATGGTGGGGTCCAGGTCTCGTCAGGTCAGGTTTGGCAGTTCAGGGTGTCAGGCGAAGGCGTCGGTCAGGAAGGCGTCGAGTTCTTTCAGATGCCGGCTCATCAGGCCCGCGGCGGTCGAGGCCGAGGCCGGGCGACCGACATAGCGGGCACGCTTCGACTTCACCGACAGCTTCTCCAGCGTCAGCTCCAGCCACGGATCGACGAAGGTCCAGCCGCCCATGTTCTTGGGCTCTTCCTGGCACCAGACCAGTTCGGCGTTGGGGAAGCGGGCCAGCTCGGTCAGGAGCGACTTCATCGGCCACGGATAGAATTGTTCCAGCCGCATCAGATAGACGTCGTCGGCCTGGTCGCGCTCGCGTCGCTCCAGCAGGTCGTAATAGACCTTGCCCGAACACAGGACGACGCGGCGGATGTCCTTGTCCGCCTTGATCGTGACGCCGGCGACGTCGGGCCGGGTCTGGGCGTCGTCGTGCAGCACGCGGTGGAAGCTTGATCCCTCGGCCATATCGGCGATCGTCGAGACCGCCTTCTTGTGCCGCAGCAGCGACTTGGGCGTCATGATGATCAGCGGTTTGCGGAACGGCCGGTGCATCTGACGCCGCAGGATGTGGAAATAGTTGGCGGGGGTCGAGCAGTTGGCGACCTGGATATTGTCTTCGGCGCACTGCTGCAGGAAGCGTTCGAGGCGGGCCGAGGAATGCTCGGGTCCCTGACCCTCGTAGCCGTGGGGCAGCAGCATGGTCAGGCCGCACATGCGCAGCCATTTACGCTCGCCCGAGGTGATGAACTGGTCGATCACGACCTGGGCCCCGTTCACGAAGTCGCCGAACTGGGCTTCCCACATCACCAGGGTATTGGGGTCGGTCAGGGCGTAGCCGTATTCGAAGCCGAGCACGGCCTCCTCGGACAGCGCCGAGTCGATGACCTCGAACTCGGCCTGGCCGTCGCGGATATTGTTCAGCGGGACGTAGCGTTCCTCGGTCGTCTGGTCGACGATGCCCGAATGGCGCTGGCTGAAGGTGCCGCGGACCGAATCCTGCCCGGACAGCCGGACCGGGAAGCCCTCGTCCAGCAGCGAACCGAAGGCCAGGCTTTCGGCCGTGGCCCAGTCGATGTTCTGGCCGGTCGAGATCATCTCGCGACGGCCTTCGATGACGCGCTTCAGCGTCTTGTGCACGTCCACGGCGTTGGGGATGGTCGTCAGCTTGTGGCCCAGATCCGCCAGTTTCGCGGCCGGGACCGAGGTCTCACCCCGGCGCTCGTCGCCCTCGGGCAGGCCGATGCCCTGCCACTGGCCGTCCATCCAGTCGGCCTTCTTGGCCTCGAACGCCTTGCCGGCGTCGAATTCGGCATCGAGGAAGGCCTCGAAACGCGCGACCTCGGCGTCGACGGCGGCCTGGTCGATGACGCCCTCGGCCACCAGACGCCTCGAATAAATTTCACGCGTCGACGGCAGGGCGCGAATCTTCGAATACATCAGCGGCTGGGTGAAGGTCGGGTCGTCGCCTTCGTTGTGGCCGAAGCGGCGGTAGCAGAACATGTCCACCACCACGTCCTTGTGGAATTTCTGCCGGAACTCGGTGGCCACCTTGGCGGCGAAGACCACGGCCTCCGGATCGTCGCCGTTGACGTGGAAGATCGGTGCCTGGACCATCAGGGCCACGTCCGACGGGTAGGGCGAACTGCGGCTGTTGCGCGGGCTTGTCGTGAAGCCGATCTGGTTGTTGACGACGAAATGCATCGTCCCGCCGGTGCGGTAGCCCTTCAGCCCCATCAGGGCGAAGCATTCGGCCACCACGCCCTGGCCGGCGAAGGCCGCGTCGCCGTGGATCAGCAGGGGCATGACCTTGGCGCGGTCCAGCGCGGTCTGCGCGCCGGGGTCGCCGGCACCGGCCGCATTGGCCTCGCGGATGTCGAAGGCCTGTTTCGCCCGCGCCTTGCCCAGCACCACCGGATTGACGATCTCAAGGTGCGACGGGTTGGCGGTCAGGGACAGGTGGACGGTGTTGCCGTCGAACTCGCGGTCCGAACTGGCGCCCATGTGGTATTTGACGTCGCCCGAGCCCTCGATGTCCGATGGCACGGTCGAGCCGCCCTGGAACTCGTGGAAGATGGCGCGGTAGGGCTTGCCCATGACGGCCGCGAGGGTGTTCAGGCGGCCGCGGTGGGCCATGCCGAAGACGACCTCGTCGACGCCGAGGGCCCCGCCGCGCTTGATGATCTGTTCCAGCGCCGGGACCATGGCCTCGCCGCCGTCCAGCCCGAAGCGTTTGGTGCCGGGGAAGCGTTTGTGCAGGAAGCGTTCGAAGCCCTCGGCCTCGATCAGCTTGTTCAGGATGGCCAGCTTGCCTTCCCTGGTGAAGGCGTTCTGCTCGAACTTGTCCGGGCCTTCGAAGCGTGCCTGCAGCCAGGATTTCTCCTCGGGCTCGGCGATGTGCATGAACTGGATGCCGATATTGCCGCAGTAGGTGCGACGCAGGATGCCGAGGACCTCGCGGATGCTGCCGGTCTGCAGACCCAGCACGCCGTCGAGGTAGATGGGGCGGTCGAGGTCCGCTCCGGTGAAGCCATAGAACTCGGGTGTCAGCTCTGGATTGTGGGTCGCCTGTTCGATGCCCAGCGGGTCCAGTGTCGCCTGCAGGTGGCCGCGCACGCGGTAGCTGCGGATCAGCATCAGGGCGCGGATCGAATCATGGGCGGCGGCGCGGATGGTCTCGTCCGGAACGGCGGCCGGTGCCGGAGCGGCGGCTGCCACCGGTGTGACGCCCGGCTTCTTCGGGTCGGGTTTCGGTGCCGGCCAGCGGCCGTCGAACACGCCGGTCGCCTCGGTCGGTTCCTCGGTGACCGAACGACCCCAGGCACCCGCGGCACCGGATGCCTTCACGCTGTCGGCATTGTCCCTGAGCTGGTCGAAGAAGGCGCGCCATTCGCCCGGGACGGACGCCGGATCGGTCGCCCATTTCTCGTGCAGGGCCTCGATGAACGAGGCATTCGAGCCATACAGAAAGCTGGTCTCGGCAAAGACCTGGTTCAGCCGGCCGGCATCGTCCGCCATCGTATCGTCACGTCCCTTGGGCGGCGCGCGCACGCCTGCGCGCAACCGGCGCCGCTGATATAGGCGCTGTTTCCTTATCGGTCATGACCGAATGGGGGCCAAAAGGTCGAAATTCGCCTGAATCCGGTGAAATTCGTACGTTCCTTGTCCCGTTGCCGGGACACAGGCCTCAGCCCCTGAGGACTTCTACCAGCGTCGTTCCGAGGCGCGCGGGCGAGGGCGAGACGGTGATGCCCGCCGCCTCCATGGCCGCGATCTTCGATTCGGCGTCGCCCTTGCCGCCCGAGACGACGGCGCCGGCGTGGCCCATGGTGCGGCCCTTGGGCGCGGTGCGGCCGGCGATGAAGCCGACCATCGGCTTCTTGCGGCCCTTCTTGGCCTCGTCGATCAGGAACTGGGCCGCGTCTTCCTCGGCCCCGCCGCCGATCTCGCCGATCATGACGATCGACTGGGTGTGTTCGTCGGCCAGGAACAGTTCCAGCACGTCGATGAATTCCGTGCCCTTGACCGGGTCGCCGCCGATGCCGACGGCCGTGGTCTGGCCGAGGCCCTCGTTGGTGGTCTGGAACACCGCCTCATAGGTCAGGGTGCCCGAGCGCGAGACGATGCCGACATTGCCCTTCTTGAAGATGGAGCCCGGCATGATGCCGATCTTGCACTCGTCCGGGGTCAGGATGCCGGGGCAGTTGGGGCCCAGCAGGCGCGACTTCGAATCCTCGAGGCGGCGTTTGACCCGCACCATGTCCAGCACCGGAATGCCCTCGGTGATGCAGGTGATGAAGGGGATCTCGGCCTCGATCGCCTCGATGATGGCGTCGGCGGCCCCCGCCGGCGGGACATAGATGACCGTGGCATCGGCCTTGGTCGCGTCGCGGGCCTCGGCCACCGAGGCATAGATCGGCAGGGTCTCGCCATGCGAGCCCGTCCAGGTCTGGCCGCCCTTGGTCGGGTGCACGCCGCCGACCATCTGGGTCCCGTGATAGGCCAGCGCCTGTTCGGTGTGGAAGCCGCCGGTCTTGCCGGTCAGGCCCTGGACGATGATCCGGGTGTTACGGTCGACGAGGATGGACATGGAAATTCTCTGATTATTCGGTCAGCGGGACGGTCGGTGGCGAAGCGATGCTTCAGCCGACCGCCGCGACGATCTTCTGGGCGGCGTCGTCGAGGTCGTCGGCCGCCGTGATGGCCAGGCCGCTCTCGTTCAGGATTTTCTTGCCCAGTTCGGCATTCGTGCCTTCCAGACGGACGACCAGCGGCACCTTCAGGCCCACTTCCTTCACGGCCGCGACCACGCCCTCGGCGATGACGTCGCACTTCATGATGCCGCCGAAGATGTTGACCAGAATGCCCTGCACGGCGGGGTCGGCGGTGATGATCTTGAAGGCCGCCGCGACCTTCTCCTTGCCGGCACCGCCGCCGACGTCGCAGAAATTGGCGGGTTCCTTGCCGTACAGCTTGATGATGTCCATCGTCGCCATGGCCAGGCCGGCGCCGTTGACCATGCAGCCGATGTTTCCGTCCAGCGAGATGTAGGCGAGGTCCCATTTGGAGGCCTCGATCTCCTTGGCGTCTTCCTCGGTCTCGTCGCGCAGCGCCTTGATGTCCTCGTGGCGGAACAGGGCGTTGCCGTCGAAGCTGACCTTGGCGTCCAGCACCCGCAGATGGCCGTCGGTCATGACGATCAGCGGATTGACCTCAAGCATGGCCATGTCGGTCTCGACGAAGGCCTTGTACAGGATCGGGAACAGGGTCTTGCCGTCCTCGGCCGCCGCGCCGTCCAGCTTGAAGGCGGCGTTGATCTTCGCCACGTCGGCGGCAGTGACGCCGGTCGCCGGATCGATGACGATGGTCTGGATCTTCTCGGGCGTGTCATGGGCGACGGCCTCGATGTCCATGCCGCCCTCGGTGGAGACGACGAAGGCGATGCGGCCGAACTGGCGGTCGACCAGCAGCGAGCAATACAGTTCGCGGTCGATGTCGGCCCCGTCCTCGATATAGAGGCGGTTGACCTGTTTGCCGGCGTCGCCGGTCTGGGCGGTCACCAGGGTGTGGCCGAGCATTTCCTTCGCATTGGCCACGACCTCCTCGATCGAGCGCGACAGGCGCACGCCACCCTTGGCGTCGGGGCCCAGTTCCCTGAACTTGCCCTTGCCGCGCCCGCCGGCGTGGATCTGGGACTTCACCACATACAGGGGGCCGGGCAGCTGGCGGGCGGCGGCCTCGGCCTGGTCGGCGGAGGTGATGGCGACGCCCTCGGCGACCGGCGCGCCGAAGCCCTTCAGGACCTGCTTGGCCTGGTATTCATGGATGTTCATGGGAGGAGCTGCCGCAACGCTGGGGAAGAGTTGCGGCGCTTATAGGGGCTGCGCCTTCGCAGGCGCAACCGTCACGCCCCGATCAATCCACCCAGTCCCGTTTCAGGCTGCGCGCGGCGATGATCAGAAGGATCGCCGCCAGACCGTAGAACCACTGTCCGACGTACAGGGAATAGCGCAGCGCCTCTTCGGCGAAGATCGGTGTCAGGGCCTTGGAGACCGCGCCCAGCAGATAGATGCCCAGGCCGATGCCGACCAGATTGTTGATCAGCAGGAAGCTGGCCGAGGCGGTCGAGCGCATATGCGCCGGCACCAGATGCTGCACGGAGGTGATGACCGGCCCCAGCCAGGCCAGGCTGAGCGCCTGCGGGACCAGGAACAGGGCGAAGGCCAGCCATTTGTCCTGGACGTTCATGGCCAGGAAGAACAGCGGCACGGCGATGATGAAGCCGATCGCTGGGACCAGCGGATACCAGGCCTTGCTCGTGCCCTTGCCGAGCTTGTCCGCCAGCCAGCCGCCGAACCAGATACCGACGGTGCCGCCGATGAAGGCGATACCGGCGATGTAGACCGCGCGTTCGACCCCCGCCATGCCCATCGAGCGCTCGAAGAAGCTGGGCAGCCAGAAGGCCGAGCCATAGCCATAGACGGACGAACAGGCGGCACCGAAGGCCAGGAACCAGAAGCTGGGCTTCTTCAGCAGCACGGCCCAGACTTCGCCGAAGCCTGCGGCCTTGGTCGGGACGTGCGTCGCCTCGGGAACGCCGGCGACAGGCTCGGCGCGGTCAAAGCCGCCCCGGACCGGATCCTTGACGGTAAATTTCAGCAACGGGGCGAGCATCAGCCCGGCCAGACCGACCACAATGAAGGCCATGCGCCAGTCGATCAGGGCCGCCAGTATGCCTCCGAACAGATAGCCCAGCGCCGTCCCGATCGGCACGCCGAACGAATAGACAGCCAGGGCCCGGGCGCGCTGCGCCTTGGGGAAATAGTCCGTGACCAGAGAATAGGATGGGGCCACCCCGCCGGCTTCGCCGACGCCAACGCCCATGCGCGCACCGAACAGCGGCCAGAAGCTCATGGTCAGGCCGCACACGGCGGTGAAGGCGCTCCACAGCGCCAGCGACACGCCGATGATCGAGACCCGACTCATACGGTCGGCCAGCCAGGCGATCGGCAGCGCCAGGGTTGAGTAGACGAGCGCGAAGGCCGGGCCACCCAGCAGCCCCATCTGGCTGTCGTCGAACCCCATCTCCTTCTGGATATAGGGTGCCAGAATGGCGAGGATCTGCCGGTCGATGAAGTTGAAGGTGTAGACCACCATCAGCAGCGCCAGCACATAGGCGCGATAACGGGGGTTGGCGGCGGGGCCGATGCCCTGGTCCGTCATGCTCATGGCGTTTCCCTCGACCTGGTCTTCTTGTTGGTTGGAACGGTAGCGGCGCTTTTCGACAGCACCAAAGAAAAAGGGCGGCGGCTCGTCAGAACCGCCGCCCGTGATCAGATGCGATCAGGCTTCAGGAGATCAGTAGCGATAGGTCAGGCCGACCTGCCAGGTCCGCGGCGGTCCGTAGAAGGCGTCGATCGAGTTGTTGAAGGTGGCCCCGGCGAAATTGTAGCCGCCGACCTTGTAGCGCTCGTCCGTCAGGTTCTTGCCCGACACGGAGACCTGGTAATGGCCCGAGGAGTCGGTCCACGAGGCGGCCATATCGACCAGCGTATAGGCCTTCTGGTCCAGCACCGGGTCCGGCGCGTCGAACAGGTGGTAGTCAGAGCGGTACGAGATGGAGGGGGTGATCCGCAGTTCGCCGCCAGCGACGGTGTTGCTGTAGGTCAGGCCCAGGAAGCCGCTCCACTCGGGAGAGTTCTGCGGCTCCTTGGTATTGGAGATGTCGACCGGGGAGCCCGAGATGCGGGTGATGAACTGGTCGAACTCATTATGCAGATAACCGACCGAGGCATTGGCCGTGAAGTGGTCGTTCAGGAAGGCGGAGGCTTCGAACTCGGCACCGTAGATGGTCGAGGAGCCGGCGTTGTCGACGACCGAGGCGACGCCGACGGCCGGCAGGGTCGCGACCTGCTGGGTCGTGATCTGCTGGTCCTTGTAGTCCGAATAGAAGACCGCCGAAGAGTAGGACAGACGATTGTCCATCGCACGGCCCTTGAGGCCGATTTCGTAGGTCGTAACCGTCTCGGGCTGGTAGCCGTTGATCGTCGAGGGCACCAGGGCGGCGTCGCCGCGCATGTCCCAGCCGCCGGACTTGAAGCCCTCGCTGACCGAAGCATAGCCGGTCATTTCAGGCGTGAAGTCATAGGAGACGCTGGCGCGCGGCGTGAACTTCTCGAAGGTGTCCGAGGCCTGGTAGTTCGTGCGGGTGGCGAAGATCGGACGGGCGGTGCCTCGCGTCAGGCCGGTCGGCGTGGCTCCAAGATAGAAGGCGCGGAAGACGAAGCCGTCCTTGTCGTCCGACGTGTAGCGGCCACCGATCGAGGCGTGCAGCCGGTCCGTGAAGTCGAAGCTGAAATCGGCATAGGCCGAGTAGGACAGGGTCTTGACGTAACCTGCGGCACCGATGGCCAGGCCGAGGTTGCCGGCGATGGTGTCGAAGGCACCCTTCGAGCTGGAGTCGAGATAGAAGACACCGGCCACGCCCGACCAGCGGTCGCCGGTCAGAGTCGCCTGGAACTCCTGGGTGAACTGATGGTCGCCGTAGATGGCCGGCACGTCCAGCGACGGAAGCGGCGTTCCGTCGAAGTCAATGACGGTGTCCGTGTAGCCCATGCGGTAGGCGGTGATCGACTTCAGCGTCAGCATGTCGTTGACGCGATATTCGCCGGTCACCGACAGGCCGGACGTGTCGACTTCCTGGAGGCCGCGAAGGCCGGACTGGGTGTCGTATTTGTTGGCGAGGGGCAGGAAGCCGCCCGTGGTCGAGGCAACCTCGCGGTGGCCATGACGCGGAGCCGAGTGGTCGTCGACGCGGTCATAGGCGATGCGCAGGCTGAACTGGTCGATCGGGTTCCATTCGGCGCTGACACGGTAGGCGTCGACGTCCTTGTTGTAGTGCTCCTCGCCGGTGGTCAGATTGGTCCCGAAGCCGTCACGGCTGTAGCTGGCATAGGCACCGCCGACGCTGAAGGTCGACGACAGCGGCAAGGTGCCGCTGACCAGATAGTTTTGCTCATTGTAAGAGCCGAACTGGGCGCGAGCCATGAGCGCAGGTTCCGAGCCGAGCGGCTTGGTCACATATTTGATGGCACCACCGATGGTGTTGCGGCCGTACAGCGTGCCTTGCGGGCCGCGCAGGACTTCGATGCGGCTGACGTCGAAGATGTCGAGCACGGCACCCTGCGGGCGGGCGACATAGACGTCGTCAACATAGAGGCCGACGCCCGGCTCGAAGCCCCACAGCGGATCCTGCTGGCCGACGCCGCGGATGAAGGAGATCAGCGTCGAGTTCGAACCACGAGCGATCTGGACCGTTGCGTTCGGCGTCTGCTGCTGCAGGGCCGTGATGTCGCTGGCACCAGTGCTTTCGAGACGTTCGGCGCTCAGCGCCGACACGGCGATCGGCACATCTTTCAGGGCTTCGTCGCGGCGGCGTGCGGTGACAACGACTTCGTCAAGGGAGGTTGCGCCTTCCTGGGGGACGACGTTCTGCGCCATGGCCAAGGTCGATAGCGCGCTCCAGGCGGCTCCGGCCAGCAAGGCGGTCTTTACGTAGCGATTCATGAGTATCCCCGTTCCAATGAGTTCCAGCCCGAGACGCTTTTATTCAGCGTTCAATGATTTTCGTGAACCTAGTGGTTTTCAGCGGGCTGTCAAACGGCACCGCTTGTCCGTTGTCAGCACCCGTCCCACCTGTGGCGCCGTTGCACAGGGGGGCGAATGCGGCCTAGCCTCGTGCCCATGACCAAGCTCGACGCTCCGGCCGCCAAACGCGGCCGCCCCCCGAAGGCCAAGGCTGCAGGCCTGGCCGACACGCGCGACCTGATCCTCGACGCGGCGGAGGACCTGTTTTCCAAACATGGCTTCTATGGCGTCACCATTCGTGAGGTGGCGCGCGAGGCCGGTGTCGACACGGCTCTGGTGCACTACTATTTCGGTGCCAAGCGCGGCCTTTTCGACGCGGTCTTCCTGCGCCGCGCCGAAGTCTGGAACAATGAACGGGTCGACGCCATCAACCGCTACGCCCGCGACACAGAGCCGGGCGGGATGACGTTGGAGGGGTTGTTCGAGGCCTTCCTGCGCCCACCGTTCCAGTGGTCGTTGAAGGGTGGACCCGGCTGGAAACACTATGCGGCGCTCGTGGCCCAGACCAACGCAAACCCGACCTTCGGTGGCGAGACCATGGCCCGCTACTACGACCCGGCCATCCGGCGGCTGATCGAGCTGATCAAGCAGATCCTGCCGCAGGCGCGCGACGTTGACCTCTACTGGGCGTACCATAACCTGTCCGGCGCGCTGACCCTGACGCTGGGCGAGACGGGACGGCTCGATCGCCTGTCCAATGGCCTGTGCCGGTCGGGCGATCTGGAGAGCGCATGCGACTACATCGTGCGGTTCGCTGCCGCGGGGTTCCGGGCGGTGTGTGACAGTCCGCCTCCCGTTCGCGGCTAGCCGAGGAACACCCGCCACATCAGGCGGCCCGGGAATAGGGTGAACATGCCCGCGATCAGCAGGGCCCCGACGAACAGGCCTGTCATCCGGCCACGGTGCGCCGCGGTATTGTGGGTCCGCGCCGCGTAGAGCGCCATCGGCAGGATGATGATGGTCCAGCCGGTAAACAGGTGGATCCACGAGAAGGTCCCGTCATTGATGTTGCGGATGAAGACCGAGCTGATCGCCACGGTCGCCATGGCGAGGGCCCAGGTCCAGCCCAGCATCCGGTGCAGGGTGTTGCCCTTGCTCCCCGCCAGCAGCAGGACGCCGATCACCAGCGCCACGGTCGCGGCCGCGATATGCAGCTGAAGGACCGGGGCCTGTTGTCCCAGAAGCGCCCAGTCGGGGGCGTGGGGGCGGAGCGGCAGGCCCTGGCCGGGGGCGGCGACGAACAGAAACCAGGCCAGGACGCCGGCTCCGATGACGGGCGGCGCGAAGGTCGTCAGCCGGCGAAACGGGCTCGGGGCGGGAAGGACATGGGTCATGGTGCGTCTCCGTTGGAAGCCTGACCATTCTGGCCCGGACCCGGTACCGGTCCAGCGCCGCTTCGCCAGCGGTCAGCTCCGCTTCGCCAGTGGACGCCTATCTCAGGGTGAAGGCCTTTTGTGCGCCCGTGGCGGGAAGATCGAAGGTAGCGGCGGCGAAGGGGGGCGGGCCGAACCGGCCGCGCGCATCGTTGGAGAAGCCATAGGCCTCGCGCGGCAGGCCGATCGGCCAGAGCGTCAGCGCGCCGTTGCCGTCGGTGTCGTGAAACGCCGCCACGGCATAGCGGCCGGGGGCCAGTCCCGGAATCGTCACCGAGGTCACGGCTCCGGTACGGGGGACGACGCGGGTCGCGACGGGGGACTGGCCACGCCGGAAGGCCCCGGCGTCGCGATAGACGGCGACGGCGATCGTGCCGCCCGACCCGCGGGTCGACAGGGCCAGGGTAAGGTCTGCGGCCCATGCCGCCGGGGCGAACCCCAGCGCCATCGTCACAGCTGCGATTGCCACTTTCATCGAAACGCCTTTTCGTGGTCAGGATTCCTGCCCGACAAACACCCCCCGGAGACGTCCGTCCAGCCATGACCGCGCCGCCCGTTGATACTGCTCGCGCCAGGGCGACACCGTCCCTGACCCTTGGGCTCGACCGGGGCATGCTGATCGCCGCGGCTGCCGGCGTCGTCCTGGCGTTGACCGGCGCGTTCGGGACGTCGAACACGTCGTTGGCGCTGCGCCTCGGATACTGGGTCCCGGTGATGCTGGCCGGGGCCTTCTGGGGGCATCTGTGCTCCAGGGCGGTGCACCGCTGGATCGACATGGATGACCGGCCCTGGCTGACGGTCCTGGCCCTGACGGTCTCGACGACCGGACCCGTGGCCCTGCTGGTGTGGTTTGTCACCGGCCTTGTCTTCGAGGGTGAGGTGTACCGGCTCGGGGCCCTGCCGCTGATGGTCGGCCCCGTCCTGACGATCACGGCGGTGATGAGCGCCATCAATGTCTTCGTTGCCAGGGCCCAGCCGGTCCAGACCCATGCGGCCCCCGCCGGGTCGGCCCCGGCGCGGTTTCCGGACCGGCTGCCGCTGAAGCTGAGGGGCGCATCGATCCGCGCGGTCCAGTCCGAGGACCATTATCTGCGCATCCACACCGACCGGGGCTCGGACCTGGTGCTGATGCGGCTGTCCGACGCCCTGGCCGAGCTGGAGGGGCTGGAAGGGGCGCAGACCCACCGCAGCTGGTGGGTGGCGAAAGACGCCGTACGCGGCGTGACCCGGGGCGACGGGCGGGCGACCCTGACCCTGGAGGGCGGCGTCGAGGCCCCGGTTAGCCGGCGCTACGCCAAGGCCCTGCGCGACGCCGGCTGGTACTGACGCCATCTTGTTTTGGCCTGCCGCGCTTCGCGCTGCTTGAGGCCATTCTCCTTGGCCTACCGCGCTTCGCGCTGCTTGAGGCCATTCTCCTTGGCCTACCGCGCTTCGCGCTGCTTGAGGCCTCACCCCGCCCACACCCCGTGGAAGCCGGCGGGCAGGGCGATCTCGGCGCGCCAGGTGGCGACGGGGCCGTCGGAGACGCGGGCCGCGTTGAAGGCGTGAAGCTCGGTGACGCCCTCGGCCAGGTTGATCGAGGGGGCGATCAGCCAGGCGTCGGCCTCGTCCGGGCCGCGCGGCACGAACACCGCCTCCTCCATGATCTGGCTGTCGCCGAACAGGAAGCGGTCGGACCGGCCGCTGTCCCAGTCCCAGGTCGCCAGACCGGTGGGCAGGGGGCGGTCGGGGCGCTCGCCCGCGACATGGACGGTCAGGCGGCGCGGCAGGCCCGCGCGGCGGGGGTCGCTCCTGGGAAACTCGGCGGTGATGCCCGACGACGCCAGTTCGGCGCGGCCGTCGGTGTGCAGGGTGACCAGTTTCAGCACCGCATGCTCGCCGGGCACGACGCCGCGCTGTTCGACCAGAACCCGGGCCCCGTCCATGGCGAAGGCCACGTCCTTCGCGGCGGCGACGTCGAAACGGATCGTGCCCGAGGCGTCCTCCCAGGCATCGCCGAGGTGGAAATAGCTGAAGGTCGGCAGCTCATAGATCCGGCGGCGCGACAGGTCGGCCTTGTCGATGACCAGGACCTGGGTGCCCAGCTCGGGCCTCCAGGCGAACTGCGAGGCATAGGGCATGCCGCGGTGGTCGAAGACCCAGGGCTGGAGCACCAGGATCAGGTGCCGGGCCGTGGCGGTGAAGTCATGCATATAGCTGGCGCGCGGCAGGTCGATGACGTCGGCCGCGTTCAGGCTGCGGTCGGCGTTCAGATGCCAGACGACGGCCTTGTCGCCGTTCAGGCCGATGTTCCAGACCGTGCCGTCGGGGTCGTAGCGGGGGTGGGCCTGGAAGGGCATGCCCTTGAGGTCGTCGCGCAGGGTGACGAAGCGTTTGGTCGACAGGTCCGAGGCCGACAGGGCCATGGGCGCGCCGCCTTCCCACAGGGCCCAGACCTCGTCGCCGGCGGTCATGACGGCGGTGTTGGCGGCATTGGCGTCGTCATTGGAGCCGACGCGGGCGCGGGCGTCGCCGGGGGTGCCGAAGCCGGGGGTGACGACGGCGCCGATCTCGGTCTCCCAGCGCCGCTTGGGGGTGTCGGCGAAGCGGGCGTCGAGCGTGACCTGGCCGTCGTTGACGCGGAAGGCGCGCATCAGGCCGTCGCCGTCAAACCAGTGGGTGGCCGAGCCGCCGGGCCGCCGGAACTTGCCCGGGCCGTTGCGGAACAGGGTTCCGGTCAGGCCGGCGGGCGCGCGGCCATGCACCAGCCGCATGGCCCGGGGCGCGACGTCGGCCTCGAGGTCGGCGGTGGCCAGGGCCCAGTCGGCGGACACCTGCATGGCGGCCATGGCGCGGACCGTTTCCGGGGTGACCACGGCGGCCGAGAGGGCGGCGGCCCCCATGAGGAAGTTGCGGCGGGACGTGAGCATGGGATGTCTCCTGATGGGGTTACGGCGCGGCGAGCGACAGGCGACTACTTGATGCTGATCGTCTGGGCGGTCTCGCCCGAGACGGCGAAGCGGGCGCGCTCCCAGGAGGCCGGGCCCATATTGCCGCGGGCGTTGTTGGAGAAGGCATAGGGTTCGGTCGGCATGCCGAAGGGGTTGGTGTCCATCTGCCCGTTGCCGTTGACGTCGTGGAAGGCCCGCATCGCATAGTCGCCGGCGGGCAGGTTTTCGAAGCGGGCGACGACCGGACCCGAGGCGGAGACGGCGGCCTGGGCGACGGGGGCCCCGCCGTTGTACGCGGCCTCGGACCCGAACAGGGCCACCATGACCGATCCGGTCGTGGCCCCGGTCTCGAAGGTCAGGACGACCTTTGACGTATCGGTGGATTGGGCGAGGGCGGGGGCGGCGGCGGTCAGCAGCAGGGCGGCGGCGGCGGCGGCGGTGGCGAGGCGGATCATGGCGCGGTCCTTGGTCTGTGGGGCCCGACGACCGGGCCGTTGCGATGGACACAAGGTGCGGCGGTCCCGGCGGCGAGGCGAGCCGGATTGCAGGTTCGACCGGGTGCCGTTCGTGAATGGACGCCGGTGGTCGTTCACGAAGCGCGGATGAACAGGTCCCCGCCGCCGAATGCGCCGAACGACGCGTGGCGGGGTGATGGCGTCAGCCGGGCGTGGCGGAAGGCTCTGGCAGCGGCGGGTCGATTTCAGACTCCGGCGGGACGAAAATCGGGTCTGAATCGTCTGAATCGTCTGAAATCCGCCCGGCCGTCGCGCGGGCCCGCAGGGCGGTGAGTCGCGCGTCGATGTCGGCGACACCGTCCGCGTCGTCGGGATCCAGGCGGGCGACCGCGCGGGCGAGGGCGGCGACGGCCTCCATCTCGCGCCCGACCGTGGCGAGCGGGTCGGGCCGGGGCTTTTGAGCGGGCTGGGGCCTGGGCTCGGGTGCGGCCGGCGTCGGCGCGGCGGACAGGGTGCGGTGGATGCGCAGCCAGGCGGCGGCCTCGGCGGCGCGCCCGCGCAGGATGGCGCGGTTGGCCCGCACCAGCGCCCGCGCGGCCATGTCGGACATTTCGGGCAGGCCCGCCTCGCGCTCGGCCTCGAGGTCCACCGGCTCGGGGTCGGGCGCATCCAGCCGCCGCCAGCCCTGCTGGGCCGCGCGATGGCGCAGGGTGCCCAGCTTCAGGTCATAGCGGTCGCACACCGCCGGGGCCGCGTCGCCGGCCAGATAGTCGCGCCGCGCGGCGTCCCAGACCGCGTCGGAGCGGATGGCATAGCCGCCGGGCTCGCGCTCCGGTTCGGGCTCGGGCCGGTCGAACGGGGGATCGTCGGGCCCGTCGTCATCGGCCAGCCTCGGCCGGATGTGGTCGGGGATGTAGGTGATGTCCCCGTCCTCGGTCTGCTCCCACCGCCCCGCGGCGATGATCCCCGGTTCGTCCATGTCGCCCCTCCTGTGCGTCCGCGCGGGCGGAATCATACGGGGGGTTCGGAGGGTGCGAGGCTGGCGGGGGTGCGGGGGCGGGATAAGCCCGGCGGGGCGGGGTTTGGGGGGTGTGGGAGAAAGGGGGTCGGGGCGGACGGATCGCGTCGGCGGCACCAGACCCCTCCACCCCTTCGGGGTCCCCCTCCCCATCGGCTACGCCGACAGGGAGGAGACGGTGGGGGCGGCGGTTCTGTCTCCTCCCCATGAAATGGGGAGGGGGACCCCGAAGGGGTGGAGGGGTAGCTTTGCCCGTCCGCCGGCCCATATCCGACACGCCCTCACCCCGGAGCCCCCTCATGCCCAAGACCCTGCACATCGATTTCGTCTCGGACGTCGTCTGCCCCTGGTGCGTCGTCGGGCTGGGCGGGCTGGAGGCGGCGCTGGAGACGCTGAAGGCCGAGGGGATCACGGCGGAGATTCATTTCCAGCCGTTCGAGCTGAACCCGCAGATGCCGCCCGAGGGCGAGAACATCGGCGAGCATGTGGGCCGCAAATACGGCTCGACCCCCGAACAGTCGGTGGCCAACCGGGCCATGATCACGGAGCGGGCGGCGGACGCCTGGCCGGGGTTCGAGATGCGGATGGGGCCGGACAGCCGCATCTGGAACACCTTCGACGCCCACCGGCTGCTGCACTGGGCCGGGACGATCGGGATGGCGGAACAGAGGGCGCTGAAGGCGGCGCTATTCCGCACCCATTTCACCGACGGCCGGGCCCTGCCGGACGCCGATGTGCTGGCCGACGCGGCGGCGGCGGCGGGACTGGATCGGGCGAAGGCGGTCGAGGTGCTGGCCGACGACCTCTATGCGGCCGAGGTGCGGGCGGCCGAGGCGCTGTGGGTCTCGCGCGGGATCACCGGGGTGCCCGCCGTGGTGGTGGAGGGGAAGTGGTTGATCTCGGGCGGGCAGCCGGCGGAGGTGTTCGAGGAGGCGTTGCGGGGGATGGCGGGGGAGGGGTGAGCCTCCTCCCTGACCGGGCTACTGCGGCGAGGCTTTGATAACTCCCATCAATCGGATTGATCGGCCCTACTAGAAAAGTCCTCAAGCGTAACTCGTTCTGAATCCGCCCAGTGATCGGGCAAAGTGCCTATTTGGGATTCGGTCTTTTCTTTCAGGGCGGCACAGGTGAACGCCTTCAGATCATTTCTAATGCCTTCCGATCCCCATCTCTTCTTCCATACTGAACCCATCTTGATGCGAAAAAATTCCAAGAACTTGGCACTGGTATTTTCAGTCGATACGGCGTCGTAGATCGTACCCGCCGCCCTTGGAGAACTTCTTATGCATGCTTCCAGAAGATGGTCGCGACTAGAAGCAGAGCTCGCGAAGTTCCAAAACCGAAGCGAGGTCAGATGATGAACAAAAGTAATGTCGAGCTTTCTTGAGATTTTCTCGGAAGCGCAGCATTCAAAAATAAACGCATCACTCGCATCGAGGGCTTTCATCGCGTTATCGATACGAACGGAAATATGAACGCTAGGAGAAAAATTCTCTTGGGAAATGGAAAACACCCAACTAGTCAGCGCATCGCGCGGCACATCTGGGTTCTTAAAAAGAACACGGATTTTGGAGTCTGGATGGATTACAGATGCCCAAACTAGCCGTCTTCTGTCTTCTTCAGATACAGCATTATCAGACAGGTACCGCTTAAGCGTCTTGTAGGAATTAGAAAGCCAAGTTGCGTGTGAAGGCTCGAGCTCGACGATCGTGTTTGCAAGCCAGTTCAAGTCTCCGAAATCGCTTTCATCAGCGACTTCTGAAATCAAGAAAGGCAATACGACCTTATCCGCCCCGAGTTCACACAGCACTGATTGAGCAAAACTTGTAAGAGAATAACTTTCGCGATCTTCGACATTTATCAAGTTCGCGTTGTAAAGGTCGCGGACGGCGGATTTTATCTGAAACACCTCCATGCCGGTCTCTGACACCAAGTCAGATTCAAGCGAAGTATCGTTCTTGTAAAGAGCGTGAAGTATCAAGAACGCGCGCTCGTCACGAACGATACTTTTCCTGTAGAAATGGAGAAGTTTGACCGTATTCACAATCATCTCCGACCTGAAACGTAGAATACTTCTTGCAATCTAACGACTTGATCCATCGCCATTCTTACAACGACATCTGGAAAGTCGATCTGATCGTAGAGTTCTATTTTGCAGGACGCGCTTGTTTGAGCGGCTGCTAGGGATTGGGTGGAATACCCATCGAAATGGGCCCGATCGACAAACGCAATGAGTTTGTGGGAAAGGCCAGGAATGCGTGCAAAATCATGAACTTCTGCAATCGATCCAAATGAAGATGGCAGGGAAAATATTACGTCAAAAGCTTCAGCCTGAGCGACTTGTTGCGCAAATGGGCCTCTGGCGGACGCGGGATCGTACAAATCCTCGCTGAACTCGGCGTAGTGGCCTTTCCCGCGAAGCTCATCCCGAATTCGCTTGCGAGCGAGTGAGATTGGGTCGGTTCCGGTCGGGCTAGGGCCCCAGACAAGCGCTGAGACAGGTACGGCGTCGATCCGAGCCAAGGCATCTCTTTGAGCGCGGCAGACCTGTTCCCGAAAAAGAGCGACGTCCATAAAGTTGCTCGTTCAGCTAGCTTGTCCATTGATATGGTCGCCCTGCGCCAGATTTGGAAGGCCCCTCACACCTTCACCTCCACCACCCCGCCCCCGGCCCGGAATTTCGCGCTCATCTCCGCCATCCCGGCCTCGGCCTCGGCCAGTGAACCGCCCGCGTCGTTCTGCGCCTGGGCGTCCCGGCGGATGTCCTGGCTGATCTTCATCGAGCAGAATTTCGGGCCGCACATGCTGCAGAAGTGGGCGGTCTTGTGGGCCTCTTTCGGCAGGGTGGCGTCGTGGTATTTGCGGGCGGTTTCGGGGTCGAGGCCGAGGTTGAACTGGTCTTCCCAGCGGAACTCGAACCGGGCGCGGGACAGGGCGTCGTCGTGCAGGCGCGCGGCGGGGTGACCCTTGGCCAGGTCGGCGGCGTGGGCGGCGATCTTGTAGGTGATGACGCCGTCCTTGACGTCCTGACGGTCGGGCAGGCCGAGGTGCTCCTTGGGCGTGACGTAGCAGAGCATGGCCGTGCCGAACCAGCCGATCATGGCCGCGCCGATGGCGCTGGTGATGTGGTCATAGCCGGGGGCGATGTCGGTGGTCAGGGGCCCGAGCGTATAGAAGGGCGCCTCGTGGCAGTGTTTCAGCTGCTCATCCATATTGGCCTTGATCTTGTGCATCGGCACATGGCCGGGGCCCTCGATCATGACTTGGCAGCCCTTGGCCCAGGCGACCTTGGTCAGTTCGCCGAGGGTGCGCAGTTCGGCGAACTGGGCCTCGTCATTGGCGTCGGCGATGGAGCCGGGGCGCAGGCCGTCGCCGAGGGAGAAGGAGACGTCGTAGGCCCGCATGATGTCGCAGATGTCCTCGAAATGTTCGTAGAGGAAGGACTCGCGGTGATGCGACAGGCACCATTTCGCCATGATGGAGCCGCCGCGTGAGACGATGCCGGTGACGCGTTTGGCGGTCATCGGCACGAAGGGCAGGCGGACGCCGGCGTGGATGGTGAAATAGTCGACGCCCTGTTCGGCCTGTTCGATCAGGGTGTCGCGGAACACCTCCCAGGTCAGGTCCTCGGCGACGCCGTTCACCTTCTCCAGCGCCTGGTAGATCGGCACGGTGCCGATGGGAACGCTGGAGTTGCGGATGATCCAGTCGCGGATGTTGTGGATGTTGCGGCCGGTCGACAGGTCCATGACGTTGTCGGCACCCCAGCGGGTGGCCCAGACCAGTTTGTCGACCTCGTCGTCGACGCTGGAGAGGACGGCGCTGTTGCCGATGTTGGCGTTGATCTTCACCAGGAAATTGCGGCCGATGATCATCGGCTCGACTTCGGGGTGGTTGATGTTGTGCGGGATGATGGCGCGGCCGCGGGCGATTTCCTGACGCACGAACTCGGGCGTGACGAAGTCGGGGATGGAGGCGCCGAAGTCCTCGCCGTCGCGGATGCAGGGGGCGGACTGTTCGCGGCGCAGGTTCTCGCGGATGGCGACGTATTCCATCTCGGGGGTGATGATGCCGGCGTTGGCGTATTCGTACTGGGTCGTCGGGCGGCCCTCGACGCCCTTGAAGACCTTGTGGTGCGAGGTGTCGAAACGGGGGGCGAGGTTCTTGCCGCTGGCGTGGCCATTGTCCTCGGGCTTGACCTCGCGCGGGTTCAGGACGGGGGCGATGTCGCCGCGGTCGAGCTGCCAGCTGGACTTGACCAGGGGCAGGCCGCGCTTGATGTCGATGGTCACGGTCGGGTCGGTATAGGGGCCCGAGGAATCGTAGATCGTCAGCGGCGGCTCATTGGCGCTGGGGTGCAGGGCCACCTCGCGGAAGGGCACGCGGATGTCGGGGTAGAGCTCGCCGGCGGCATAGACCTTGTGCGACCCGGCGCGCTCGCCGGTGGGGATGGTGCCGGTCTCGCGCATGACCTCGTCGCGTGCGTCTTTAAGCGCCAGATCGATATTGGGCTCGGCGGGGGTGACGGGCGGGGTGACGAGAATGTTCATGGCGGCCTCTGGGTGCAGAGGGTCCACCGGCGTCGGCAGGGGGGTCCTGTAGCGTGGACCGAAGCGTTTCCCATCCCTTCGCCGGCATGACCCGGATCAGGTTCGACGGGTCAGGCGATCACGCCAATCTCAGCCGCTTCGCGTGCGACCCCCCGGAGAACGGATCAGGCATACGCCTCCGGGGGATGGGGTTCAACGGGCTAGACGCTGACCTGCGAGCCCATCTCGACCACCCGGCCGGGCGGCAGGCGATAGACGTCGGAGGCCGCCGGGGCGTTGCGGACCAGCAGGATGAACAGCCGGGCCTGCCAGGGCGGCAGCGGCGATTTGGCCGAGCGGACCACGGTGCGCTTGCCGAGGAAGAAGCTGGTCGTGTTCATCTCGACCTTGAAGCCGCCCTTGCGGGCGAGGCCGAGGATGCGCGGGATCGAGGGCTGTTCCATATAGCCGAAGGTCGCCGTGGCCCTCCAGAAGCCGTGGCCGAGATCCTCGAAGGCGAGGCGGTCGGCGTCGGCGATCCGCGGCCGGTCGGCGGTGCGCACACTCAGCACCACATTGACGTGGTGCAGGATGTGGTTGTGCTTGAGATTGTGCATCAGGGCGGCCGGGGCCTCGGTATTGTCGGCGGCCAGGAAGATGGCCGTGCCCGCGGCGCGGTGCGGCGGGCGTCGGGACAGCATGGCGATGACGTCGGTCAGCGGCAGGGCCTCGCGCGCGGCCTTGGTCCGAACCGACCCGGCCCCGCGGACCCAGGTGGCCATGACCACGAAAATGCCCGCCCCCAGCATCAGGGGCACGAAGCCGCCCGACAGGACCTTCAGGGCATTGGCCCCGAGGAAGACGAGGTCGACGGCCATCATGGGGATGAAGACCAGGGCGGCCTGCCACAACGGCCATTTCCACTTGCCGCGCACGACGATGAAGGCGAGCGCCGTGGTGACGACCATGGTGCCGGTGACCGCCAGCCCGTAGGCGTGGGCGAGACCCGCCGAGCTCTTGAACACCGCCACCAGCATGATCACGCCCAGCAGCAGGGCGATGTTGACGCGGCCGATGTAGATCTGGCCGGCCTCGTGCTCGGAGGTGCGGGCGATCTTCATGCGCGGCAGCAGGCCCAGCTGCATGGCCTGGCTGGTCAGGGAGAAGGCCCCGGTGATCACCGCCTGGGAGGCGATGACGGTGGCCATGGTGGCGAGGATGACGACGGGCGCGCGCAGGAATTCGGGAGCCATGGTGAAGAACCAGTCGGCGTTCTCGACCCGGGCTCCGCGGGCCAGTTCGACCGCCTGCAGCGCCATGCCGCCCTGGCCCAGATAGTTGAGCGCCAGACAGGGCAGGACCAGCCAGAGCCAGGCCGCGACAATGGGCTTGCGCCCGAAATGGCCCATGTCGGCATAGAGGGCCTCGGCCCCCGTCACCGTCAGGAAGACCGAGCCGAGGACGAACAGGCCGGCGGCCCCGTGGTGGGCCAGGAAGGTGACGCCATACAGGGGATTGAAGGCCACCAGCACGCCGGGCTGGGGCAGGATGTGGCTGATGCCCAGCGCGGCCAGGACGGCGAACCAGACCAGGCAGATCGGACCGAACCAGGCGGCGACCTTTGCGGTGCCGCGCGACTGGACCGCGAACAGGGTGACCAGGATCACGCCGGACAGAAGCAGCACGGTCGTCGGGCTGATCATGCCGCCGAGGCCGGGCACGGTCTTCAGCCCCTCGACCGCCGACAGCACCGATATGGCCGGGGTGATGATGGCGTCGCCGTAGAACAGGGCCGCGCCGGTCACGCCGAGGGCGAAGATCAGCGGCGTGCGCCGGCCCACCGCCCGCTGGGCCAGCGCCATCAGGGACAGGACCCCGCCTTCGCCCTGGTTGCTCAGGCGGGTGAGGAAGATGACGTATTTCAGGGTCACGACGAGGATCAGCGCCCAGAGCGCGAGGGAGGTGACTCCCAGGGCCCCCGCGGCGGTCACGCCGTCACGGGAGGCCTGACCCAGGGCTTCGCGGAAGGCGTACAGCGGCGATGTGCCGATATCGCCATAGACCACGCCTACGGACCCGAGGGCCAACGGCCAGAATCGCGCGCTCTTGCCGGCAGGCGAAGGCGTGGAGGATTTTTGGCTGAGGTCGGAAGGGACCGATGAAGGCGTGGCGAACACAGGTTCGCCGTTCATCGATTTCCAGTTCTCCGGCGGTTTCCGGGTAAGTCCGGTCCATCGCCAGATCCGGAATTACGCCTCATGTTGCACCGCAACAAGAGATATTTTCAGAGGCGTTTCAGTGGTCACTCCGGGTCCCGGAAGCCGGCGGAGGGGCTCCCGATCAGTCCGGGAAGGCCATCAGGAGGCGGTCGAGGGCAGCCTCGGCGCGGGACCAGCCTTCCGCGTCGAGGGTCAGGCCGGCGACCGCACCGCGACGGTCGGCCGACAGGGCCAGGGCCTGAACCGCGGCGAGCAGGACGGCGTTCAGGGCGGTTGGATCACCCTCGGGCGGGACACGCAGGCGGGGGCGACGCTCGCGCATCCAGGTCTGGAGCACGGCGGCGCGGTCGGATTCGATCCGGCGCAGAAGGTCCGAATCCTCGACCAGGGCCCAGGCCATCAGCCGCAAAGACAAAGGACTGGCGCGCAAGGCGGCCAGCCAGGTGAGCAGGCTGATGCGGGCGAAGGTGCGCAGGGAGGCGCTTTCGACGTGGGGAATGGAGGCGAGGCTGGCGGTCAGGGCGGCGTGGGCACGGCCGGCGATGCGGTCGACCACGCCGTCGGTGCCGTCGAAATAGCGATAGACCAGCTTGCGGTCGCAGCCGGCCTCGGCGGCCAGGGTCTGGACGTTCAGGCCGGGAAAGCCGTCGCGCAGCAGGATACGCTCGCCGGCCTCGACGATGAGGCCCTCGGTCGAGGCGCGGTCGCGCAATCTGCCAAGAACGGGAACGGACGATTCGGCCATGCACCCAGCATCGGGCCGCGCGGTGTGAGTCGGCAAGCGGTGTGGGTCAGTATCGAAGCGAAGAAGAGGTGCGGCCCGGTCTGCGTCGGGGGGCGTGGCAGAGACCGGGCCGCGATAGACTCTGTCGAGCGCGCATCGCCGCAAGGTCCGAATGGATAACGGTGATTGGCGGAAACCGTTCCTCGCCGGAGGGCGAAAATTTCGCGGCCCGGACCGCGTACTTCTACGGTGTCCGCCCTTAGCGGTTCAAAGACAGATTCCCGGCGAAAATCGCAGGTCGGAAGTCGACCGGGTCCCGAGGGTCGGCGATTGGGAGAGGGCGTTATGGGTCCGGGTCTGGAGCGGCTGGTCTACGAAAGTACCGCCACGGCGACGACGGGATCGCTGGTCAACCTGGTGACGATCCTGGCCCAGTCGCAGCGCAACAATGACCGCGACAACCTGACCGGAGCGCTGGTCTCGCATCGCGATCGCTATTTCCAGACGGTCGAGGGCCCGGGGCCCGCTCTGGACGCCCTGATGCGGCGGCTGGGGACCGACCCCCGCCACTGTGACATGACCGTGCTGGAGCGCGCGCCGGTTCCCGCCCGTCTGTTCAGCCGCTGGACCCTGGCCAGCGTCCTGATAACCCCTGCCCTCGGTGCCGCGCTGGATCGTCTGGTGGGTATGGACGACCGGTGCCCGGCGGCGGTTATCCGGGTCATGCTCGACGCCCTGGACAGCATTGCGGCGGACTGAGTTCGACAAGTCGGGCGCGGGCCCCCGGAAGGGGTGGGGGTGCCCTGATCCCCCAGGACGCCGTGCCGTTGAACCCTGTGCGCCAAAGCGGTTGCGACGATGCCCGGAGCCCCGTCGCCGGTGGAGGCGATCAGTGCCCGGTACCCGCGCGGTCCGGGCCTCGACGTCGCCCCCGTGCCCCTTGCCGCTCCGCGCGTCTTGCACGGTCTGTTCAGGTAGCCGGTGTTAACGCTCCCCGGGAAAATTAGCTTGGCCAGGCGGCAACCTCGGGACGTCGCCAGGCATTCGGAACGGAAGGTTGGTTGAGGGTAGTTATGAGTTTGCGACTGGAGCGGCTGGTCTACGAAAGTACGGCCACGGGTACGACGGACTCGATCCTCAACCTTGCAACCATCCTGGCCACCTCGCAGCGTAACAATGACCGGGACGGGCTGACCGGTGCCCTGGCCGCCCACCGCGACCGCTACATCCAGGTCATCGAAGGTTCCGCCCAGGCGCTGGACGGGCTGCTGCGAAGGTTGGAAGGCGACCCTCGCCATCGCGACATCGTCGTGTTCGGGCGCGAGCCGGTCACCATCCGCCTGTTCAGCCAATGGACCATGGCCAGTGCCGTGATCACCCCCGCCCGGGGCGCTGCCCTCGACACTCTGGTGGACCAGGACGACCTGACACCGGAGCAGGTGATCCGGATCATGCTGGACGCCGTGGATTCCGTTCAGTTCACGGAACACGTGGAAGCGGTCGGCAAATCGGGCTGAGGAGTCTAGAAGGGGCCCTGCACATCGGAGCCCCCCATGCATCTCGCCCGCTTTCCGCGCGTTCGCCTCGCCCATCTACCGACCCCGCTGGAACCATTGCCCCGGCTGAGCGAGGCGCTGGGCGTCGAGATCTGGATCAAACGTGACGACTGCACCGGCCTGGCCGGCGGCGGCAACAAGACCCGCAAGCTGGAATTCCTCCTGGGCGACGCCATGGAGCAGGGGGCCGATACCCTGGTCACCCAGGGCGCGGTGCAGTCGAACCATGTGCGCCAGACCGTGGCCGCCGGGGCCGCGCACGGCTTCGCCAGCGAGGTCATCCTCGAGGAGCGGACCGGCTCGAAGGCGATCGACTATACCCGCAACGGCAATGTGCTGATGGACCGGCTGTTCGGCGCGGGTATCCGCACCGTTCCCGGCGGGTCGGACATGCCGGCCGAGCTGGAAAGGACAGCGGCCGAGGTGCGGGCGCGCGGCGGCAAGCCCTATATCATCCCCGGCGGCGGCTCGAACCCGATCGGGGCGCTGGGCTATGTCGATTGCGCGCGCGAGATCGTGGTCCAGGCCGATGAGCTGGACATGCAGGTGGACCGGATCATCACCGCCACGGGCAGTGCCGGGACGCATGCCGGGCTGGTCGCCGGTCTGGCGGTGATGGGGGCCGACATCCCCGTGCTGGGTATCGGCGTGCGGGCCCCGAAGGCGAAGCAGGAAGAGAATGTGCTGAAGCTGGCGCGCGAGACCGCCGCCCTGCTGGGCCGGCCGGATGCGGTGTCGGCGGATATGGTGGTGGCCGACTGCGACTATGTCGGCGCGGGCTATGGCCTGATCGACGAGGCGGTGATCGAGGCGCTGAAACTGGCGGCGCGGACCGACGCCATCGTGCTGGACCCGGTCTATACGGGCAAGGCGATGAAGGGGCTGATCGCCCTGGCGAAGGCCGGGCGGTTCGAGAACGAGACGGTGGTGTTTCTGCACACCGGGGGCGCGCAGGGGCTGTTCGGCTACCAGGGCGAGATTGAGGGTTCACTCTGATGGGCAAGGTACTGGGTGTACTGGGCGGCATGGGCCCCGCGGCGACGGTGGCGTTTCTGGCCCGGGTGCAGGCGCTGACGCCGGCGCAGGGCGATCAGGATCACATCCGGATCATCGCCGACATCAATCCGCATGTGCCGGACCGCAACCGCCAGCCGGACGCCGCCGAGGCGACCCTGGGGCAGATGGCGATGCGGCTGCGCGACGCCGGGGCGCAGGTCCTGTGCATGCCCTGCAACACCGCCCACGCCCAGGCGGCGGGGATCCGCAAGGTCGGCCTGCCCTTCGTCGACATGATCGCCGAGACGACCGAGGCTGCCGCGGCGGGCGGGGCGAAGAAGATCGGCGTCCTCGCCACGCCGGGCGGTGAGGCCCTGTATGCCCGCGCCTTGCAGGGCAAGGGCGTGAAGATCGTGCGTCTGAGCGGTCCGGCGCGCGAGGCCTTCATGGCCTGTGTCTATGCCGTCAAGCGCGGTGACCTGGGCGACGGGCCGCGCGCCGAGATGCGCCGGCTGGCGGCGACCCTGGTCGCGGCGGGAGCCGAGGCCGTCATCGCCGGCTGCACCGAGGTGCCGCTGCTGCTGGGGGCCGGGGATGTGTCCGTGCCGCTGGTGGATTCGGCCGAGGTGCTGGCGCAGGTGTGCGTGGACCGGTGCAAATAGGCCCGTCTTTCACCGCGGACCCGGGATGCGTGACCGGTTGCCTTCCGGGGCGACGCTCGCCAAACGTCACCGCGTGACCCATCAAGCCCTCATCATCGACTGCGACCCCGGCGTGGACGACGCCGTGGCGCTGATGCTCGCCTTCGGGGCGCGTGACCTGGACCTTCTGGCCGTGACCACGGTGGGCGGGAATGTGCCGCTGGTGAAGACGACGCGGAACGCGCGGATGCTGCGCCAGATCGCCGGGCGCGAGGACGTGCCCGTGCATGCCGGGGCCGAGCGGCCGTTGCGGCGCAAGCCCGCCGGGGCCGGAGCCTTTCACGGCGAGGAGGGGCTGGGCTCCCTCGAACCCTTTGCGCCGGTGAAGGGCGTTGCCGACGGTCATGGCGTGGACGCCATCATCGCCGCCGTGATGGCGCGCGCCCCGGGGACGGTGGCGCTGGCCGTGCTGGGGCCGATGACCAACCTGGCCCTGGCATTGCGCCGCGAGCCGGCGATCGCGAAACGGCTGGGGCCGGTGGCCGTGATGGGCGGGGCGCGCAGCGAGGGCGGCAACATCACCCCCTCGGCCGAGTTCAACATCTGGGCCGATCCGGAGGCCGCGGACGAGGTGCTGCGCAGCGGCCTGCCGGTGACGATGTTCGGGCTCGATGCGACGCATCAGGTGCGGGCGACCGAGGGGCGGATCGCGGCCATCGCCGCCGTCGGCACGCCAAAGGCCGAAACGGCGGCGGCGATGATGCGGTTCTCGCAGGAGGTCGAGCGGAGGATCGTCGGCCCGGACGCGGCGCCCGTGCACGATGTCTGTCCGGTGGCCTGGCTGATGCAGCCCGGGCTGTTCGAGCTGAAGCCGTGCCGGATCGCGGTGGAGACGGTCAGCGAGCTGACGCGCGGGCACACGGCAGTGGAGTTCCGCGAGGCCGCGGCCGGATCGCTGCCGCACCGCTGGGCGGTGCGCGCCGACGCCGGGGCGGTTTTCGCGCTGATCGCGGCAACGCTGGCCTGACGCCTCCCCCCGGACAACCTGACGCAGGTCTGCAGCGTGGCGGCTTGACCTGTATCAAGGTCATTCCGCCGGGGCGGGGCCAAGACCCCCGCGACGTCCGCGCCGGCCGCATGTCGTGTCCGGGCCGCGTCGTGGAAGACCCCGATGAAACGGAATTTGACGTTGGCCGCCGCGGTCGCGGTGATGGCGCTGGTGACCGGTGCTGCGAGCGGCGCGACGGCCCAGGCCGGCCATGACTGGCAGGTCGCGCGCAAGGGCGACTGGATCGTGACCGGTCGCGTCACCAGCGTGTCGAGCCATGCCGACGATTCCATATTCACGGCGGCCGGGGCGGACTCCGGGCTGAACGTTCATGTCGGCGATGACATCATGCCGACGCTCGGATTCACCTATTTCCTGACCGACCACGTTTCGATCGAGGCCATCCTCGGCGCGACACAGCATGAAATCCGCGCGCAGGGCGGTACGACCGACGTGGCCGTGCACGAGACCTGGGTGCTGCCGCCGGTCGTGACCCTGCAGTACCGTCCCATGCCCGAGGCGCGTGTCAGCCCCTATGTCGGGGCCGGTGTGAACTACATGCTGTTCTTTGAGGGCAAGGACAGGAACGGCTTCACCGTCGATCTGGAGGATGGCTTCGGCTACGCCGTCCAGGCCGGGGCGGATGTCGCCGTCAACGGTCCCTGGACCCTCAATCTCGATGCCAAGAAGGTCTGGTTCGACACCCGGGCGACGATCAACGGTGGCACCCTGACCAGCGACGTCAACATCGATCCCTGGGTTCTGTCGGTCGGGCTCGGCCGCAAATTCTAGACTGAAGTCGGCCCTGATCGGCTGGCGGGGCGGCCGGCACGGGGGCTATACAGGCCCGGCCGGTCGCGCCGTGCGTCGTCCATGAAGTGCGAACTGGAGGAGGCCCGCGATGACGGTGAAGAGCGAGACCACACCCATTCACGGCGGCGCGGTTGCGGCCGTGGCCGAGCTGCTGGGGTCCGCACGATTGATGGCGATTGCGGTCAACCGACCGGACGGCTGGCCCCAGGTGACCACGGTCGGTTACGTCAACGACGGCCTCAAACTCTATTTCGTCATCGCCCGTGACAGCCAGAAATACCTCAACATCCAGGCGGACCCGCGGGTCTCGGTGGCCATTCGACCGGAAGGCGCGGACGCGGACACGGTGGGCGTCTCCCTGGCCGGTCGCGCGGTCGAGGTCACCGATCCCGTCGAGGTCGAGCGGCTGAACCGGATGGTGTTCGAACGCTATCCCGAGGGTCGCGCCTTCTGTCCCGGCGGAACGGCGGTGGCGGTGATGCGGCTGTCCCCCGAGATCGTCGCGCCCGTGGCGGTGATCGGCGGCAGCAGCCGGGCCCAGACCTATGCTATCGGGTCCGGCGGGGCACCGGCGGCAGACCCCGGCACGGGACAGGGTGTCTCGCGCCTGTTCTGAACGGGAGACGGCGTCTTGAGGATCACGGTCGTCGGCTCGATCAATCTGGATTTCGTCGCCACCGCGCCGCGCCTGCCCCGGGCGGGCGAGACCGTGACGGGGGCGCGGCTGGCGCGCCATCCCGGCGGCAAGGGGGCGAACCAGGCCCTGGCCGCGCAACGACTGGGCGCCCCGGTCACCATGGTCGGCCGGGTGGGGCGCGACGGCATGGCCGAAGAGGCCCTGGCGCTGTTGCTGGCCGGGGATGTCGATGTCGCCGGGGTGGTGACGGACGCCACGGCCCCGACCGGCGTGGCCCTGATCGCGGTCGATCCCGAGGGGGAGAACCAGATCGTGGTGGCGGCGGGGGCCAACCACAGCGTCATGCCCGAACAGCTGCCGGCGCGGATCGAGACGCCGCTGATCCTGCAGCTGGAGCTGCCGGTCGAGACGGTCGAGGCGGCGGTGGGGCGGGCGACCGAGTTCGTCTGCGTCAACCTGGCCCCGGCCGCACCGGTCTCGGACCAGCTGCTGCGTCGGGCCGACCTGCTGATCGTCAACGAGACCGAGGCGGCCTTCTATGGCGACCTGCTGCATCACGGCGGCGGGCGGGTGGTGGTGACCGAGGGCGCGAAGGGCGCGGTCATGTACCAGCGCGGACAGGAACTGGCGCGCGCGACCCCTCCGAAGGTCAAGGCCGTGGACGCGACCGGCGCCGGCGATGCCTTCGTGGGAGCCATCTGCGTGGCCCTGCTGGAGGGGATGCCGGCGCAGGAGGCGCTGCGGTTCGCCTGCGCGGCGGGGGCCCTGGCCGCGACGCGGCCCGGGGCCCAGCCGTCGCTGCCGACACGGGCCGAGGTCGAGAGCCTGATCGGTTGAGGTGGAATCGCTTCGCGATTCCGCCGATGCCGTGAATCAGGCTCTCTGATGATGCCTGGGCGAAATCTCCGATTTCGCCTGGTCGATCATTACCGCGTCGTAACTTTGGTCCGCGAAATCGACTGATAGGGTCCCGGCTCCTAATTCAGACGCCGATCCGGGGACCGCCGACATGACACGCACCGCCGCCCTTCTGGGAGCCTCGCTTCTGGCGCTCGCCCCGCTCGCCGCCGGGCCCGCCCTGGCCCAGACCCCGGCCCAGACCCCGGCCCAGACCCTGGCCCAGACCCCGGCCGCCGCGTCGGCCGCGATCCCGGTCCCGCCGCTGCAGTATACGCACCGCGAGCTGGCCAACGGGCTGGACGTCTATGCCATGCCCGACGCCACGGCCGGCACGGTGACGGTGACCCTCTGGTACAATGTCGGCGGCAAGGACGATCCGCAGGGCCGCAGCGGCTTCGCCCACCTGTTCGAACACATCCTCAGCCGCAAGACGGTCAACCTGCCGTATGGCCAGATCTCGACCCTGGTCGAGAATGCCGGAGGGTCGCGCAACGCGTCGACGGGGCAGGATTTCACCAACTACTACGAGACGGTGCCGCCGCAGTATCTGGAGACGATGCTGTGGACCCACGCCGAGCGGATGGCGCGGCCGGTGGTCGATGAGGCCGTGTTCCAGGCGGAACGCTCGATCGTCAAGGAAGAGCTGCGCCAGCGGGTCCTCGCACCGCCCTATGGCCGCTTCCAGCGGTTCGTGATCGGCGACAACAGCTTTGACGAAAGCATCTATCGTCGCGCCGTGATCGGCTCGATCGAGGAACTGGACACGGCGGTGATCGAGGACGCCCGGGCCTTCCACGAAGCCTATTACCGTCCCTCGACCGCGACCATGATCGTCTCGGGCAATTTCGATCCGGCCCAGCTGGATCGCTGGGTCGACCAGTATTTCGCCGACATTCCGAACCCGGAGCGTCCCGTACCGGTGTTTGAACGGCCCGTCGAAACGCCGCGCACGACCCCGCGCATGGTGGACAGCTATGCGCCGAACGTGCCGCTGCCGGCGGTGGGTGCCCTCTATCCCGGCATCGCCGCGAACCATCCCGACAACGCGGCGCTGGACGTGCTGCAGGGGATCCTGTCGCGCGGCGACAGTTCGCGGCTTTATCAGGCGCTGGTCTATCGCTCGCAGCTGGCCTCGAACGCCAGCTTCCGCGCCGATTCCATGGAGGAGGACGGCTCGATCGCCGTCACCGCCACCGTGGCGCGCGGCAAGGCCATCGCCGATGTCGAGGCGGCGCTGAACGCCGAGCTCGCGCGGGTGCGCGACGAGCCGGTGACCGCCGCCGAACTGGCCGAGGCCAAGACCGAGATCGTGGCCGGCGAACTGCGCCAGCGCGAGACGGCGTCGGGCCGCGCCTTCATCCTGGGTCAGGCGATCGTGTCGGAGAATGATCCCGGCGCGCCGGACGCCCGACTGGCCGCCGTCCAGGCCGTGACCGCCGCCGATGTGCAGCGCGTGGCGCGGACCTATCTGAACGATCAGGCGCGGGTCTCGGTCCGCTATCAGGACGAGAGCGCCCGGCCCGCCGGTGTGCCTGAGGACAGCTGGAGAAATCCCGCCCCGGTGCCGACCTATCTGACCGTGCCGGCGGCCATCCTGCCGGCCAATGAACTGCTGCCCGAGGGTCAGCGGATGGCCCCGCCGGCCCCCGGGCCGGTCCGCGCCATGGCGGTGCCGCGGGTGGTCGAGCGGACACTGTCGAACGGCCTGAGAGTCATCGTGGCCAGGTCGACCGAACTGCCGATCATGAATGCCCAGCTGGTCGTGGCCGGCGGGGCGGCCGGCGATCCGGCCGGCCGGCCGGGTCTGGCGTCGATGACGGCCAGCCTGGCCAGCGAGGGGGCGGGCGAACGCTCGGCCCCCGAGATCGCCCGCACGCTGGAGGCGCTGGGTGCCAACATCGGCGGCGGAGCCAGTGCGGATGCGACCACCGTCTTCCTGTCCGCGCCCGTGGCCTCGGCCGATCAGGCGGGGGCTGTGTTCGCCGATGTGGTCCAGCGTCCGACCTATGCCGAGTCAGACGTGGCGCGCAGCCGGACGCGGACCGTCAACGCCCTGACCGTCGCCCTGCGCGAACCGGGCGCGCTGGCCTCGCAGGTGCTGAACCGGATGGCCTTCGGCGGGGCGGCCTATGGGGCACCGGCCTCGGGCACGCCGGCCTCCGTCGGAGCCCTGACACGGGACCAGATCGTCGAATTCCATGACCGCTGGTGGCGGCCGGACAATGCCGCCCTGATCATCACGGGCGGGATGGAGCCGGACGAGGCCTTCGCCTTCGCCGAGCGGACCCTGGGCGGATGGGCGCGGCCCTCGGGCCCGGTTCCGACCGTCGGCAACCGCGCCGGCGACCGGCCCGCGCCGCGCATCCTCGTGGTCGACCTGCCGGGTGCCGGACAGGCGGCCGTGGCGGCCGCCGTGCGCGGACCGCGCCGCGCGGACGCGGCCTTCTATCCCTTGGCGGTGGTCAACAGCGTGATCGGCGGCGGCCAGAACGGCCACCTGTTCCAGGAGGTGCGGGCCAAGCGCGGCCTGTCCTACGGGGCCAGTTCCTCGCTGGGCGCGCGCGTCGACGGCGGCCTGCTGGCCGCGACGACCCAGACCAAGAACGAAAGCGCCGCCGAGGTCGTCGGTCTGGTGCTGGCCGAGTTCGACCGGCTGAAGACCGAGGCTGTGACAGACCAGGCCGTGACCGACCGCGAGGCCTTCATCACCGGCAATTTCTCGCGCGCGGTCGAGACCACGGGCGGGCTGGGCGGGGTGCTGGCCGATGCGGTCACCTATGGCCTGCCGCTGAGCGAGGTCGAGACCTATGCCGGCAAGATCAACGCCACGACGCCCGCGGGCGTGACGGCGGCGGCGCAGGCGGTCGGCTCGGATCAGGCCTATGTCGTGGTGGTCGGCCAGTCGGCCATGTTCATCGACGCCCTGCGGGCGGCCCATCCGGACGTGGTGGTCATTCCGGCGGCGGCGCTGGACCTGAACAGTCCGACGTTGGGGTTGTAGGTTCCAACGCCGTGCATCCCGGCGAATGCCGGGATCCAGATTGCGATCCCGGCCGCGGGTGTTGAGGACGGTGCGTTTCCGCTCAGTCCTGCGTCACGACATCTGGATCCCGGCATTCGCCGGGATGCACGGAGAGGGGGAGAGCTTCAGGTCAGATAGTGGTCGAGGCGGTCAGCCCAGGTGGGGTTGTCCTTCTCGATCAGGAGCACTTTCCAACTTCGACGCCATTCCTTGAGGCGGCGCTCGCGCATGAAAGCGCCTGTTCGCGTCTCGTGCCATTCGGCCCAGACGAGGGTCCTGCAGCCATACTGGCGCGTGAAGCCCGGGCGAAGTCCTGCGCGATGCGCGGCGACGCGAGCGCCGAGGTCGTCGGTCTGGCCGATGTAGATCGTCCCGTTTCGGGCGCTGGCCATGATGTATACCCAAAAGCCGATCGGGCCGCCGTCACGCCTCATCCCTGCATAGACCTGACGGGCCATTTCCTTCTCCGTGCATCCCGGCGAATGCCGGGATCCAGATTAAGGACACCTTGCGGGAATACGAGGCGCGGTCACCCGCGCGCGTTGAAATCTGCGCTTGTGATCTGGATCCCGGCATTCGCCGGGATGCACGGATTATCTTGAGCGGAACGCCGCGACCGCGTCCACCGTCCTGCGTACGTTCGCCTCGATGCCGGCCCAGTCGCCGGCCTTGACCGCCGCGTCGGTGACCAGTTTCGAGCCCATGCCGGCGGCGACGATGCCGCTGCCGAACCATTGGGCGAGACTGGCCGCGTCGGGGTCGACGCCGCCGGTGGGCATGATCTTCGTCCAGGGCATGGGGCCCATCACCGCCTTGACGAAATCGGCCCCGCCGACGGAGGCCCCGGGGAAGAGTTTGACGATGTCGCAGCCGAGCTCGTGGGCCTGGCCGATCTCGGTGACCGAGCCGCAGCCGGGGAAGTATGCGGTCATGCGGCGGTTGCAGACGCGGGCGACCTCGGGGACCAGGCAGGGGCTGACCACGAAGCGGGCCCCGCGGTTGAGGTAGAGGCTGGCCGTGCCCGCATCGACCACCGAGCCGATGCCCGGGATGATGTGCGGGTCGGTGTGCTGCAGTTCGCGGGCGATGTCGCCGAACAGGTCGCAGGCGAAGTCGCCGCGGTTGGTGAACTCGATCACCGGCGCGCCGCCCCGGGCGCAGGCGCGGATGACGTTCAGGCAGACGTCCCGGTCGGGGTGGTAGAAGACGGGGCAGACCCCTTGGGCTTCCAGGGCGGTCAGGACGGTCAGACGGTCGTGTCGCATGCGATACCCTATATCCGCTCATCCCCGCGAAAGCGGGGACCCAGTTCTTTGGGCGATCGGTGATACCGAGCCTGCCCCATTGCTTATCCCACGCACAGTGCCTCACGAAAGCACTGGGTCCCCGCTTTCGCGGGGATGAGCGGAACTTATTGTTTCGCAAGAGGCCTCGGCTGCTTCATCGGAACGCGGGACAGGCTGGCGATTCGCGTGAAGGTAAGGACGATCGGTCAAGGGGGCTTGGGATGAAGATGATTCTACAGGTCATCGGCGTGATCGTCGTCGTCGCGCTGACGGGCGTCGGGACCTGGGCGTGGACGCCGGACCTGAAACGCGTCGATCTGGAGGCGAAATATCTGCGCGGTCCCGGCGACCTGATCGAGGTCGAAGGCGTCCGGCTGCATGTGCGCGACGACGGCCCCCGGGAGGCCCCGGCGGTGCTGATGCTGCACGGTATGGGGTCCAGCCTGCACACCTGGGAGCCGTGGGCCGAGGCGCTGGACGACCGGTTTCGCGTGATCCGCATCGACCTGCCCGGTGCCGGACTGTCGGCGGCCGATCCGACGGGAGACTATTCGGATGAACGCAGCCTCGCCCTCCTGCGGGCCCTGCAGGACCGGTTGCAGATCGCGCGCTGGAGCGTGGTGGGGAATTCGATCGGCGGCCGGATCGCCTGGCGCTATGCCGCCGCCCACCCCGACCGCATCGACCGGCTGGTGCTGATCTCGCCTGATGGATTCGCCAGTCCCGGCTTCGCCTATGCCAAGCCCGCTGAGGTTCCTTCGATGCTCGAGGCCATGCGCTTCGCCCTGCCGAAGAGCATGCTGCGCGCCAATATCGCGGTGGGCTATGCCGATCCGAAGGCCCTGACGGAGGCGACGACGACCCGTTATCACGACCTGATGCGAGCGCCGGGCGGGCGGGCCGCCCTTCTGGCCCGGATGCGCCAGACCGTGCTGGTCGAGCCCGAACCGCGGCTGCGCGCCATCAAGGTGCCCGTGCTGCTGCTGTGGGGTCAGAAGGACGCGATGATCCCGATCGCCAACGCCCAGGACTATCTCAAGTCCCTGCCGGACGGGCGTCTGGTGGTGCTGGATGATCTGGGCCACCTGCCGATGGAGGAGGACCCGGCCCGGTCCCTGCCGCCCGTCCGCGCCTTCCTGTGCGAAGGGCGCTGCACGCCGGTGCCGGCTCCGTGACCCGCAGGCCGTCAGGCACCCGGGACGCCGGGGCTCAGGTCGTTTGCCGGCGCGCGCCGCAGAGATCGCAGAACTCGCGTCCGGCAACGCGGCGGTCGGGCCGCCAGCGATGACGGCGGCAACGAAGCTGGCGCAACAGGCGGCGGACGGCTCGGAACATTGACTCTCCAAGGCAGAGCGGGCCGCCGGATGATTAAGCGCTGCAAAAACAATCATTTTCGACAGAGGTCAAGCCGGGCCAGCGGCCTGGCCGGCGATGGTTCAGGGCGTCGCGCCGGTCAGGTGCACAATCCTTTGCACCAGGCCGCTTTCCGCTTCGAACAACGGGTCGAGCACGGTGAAATGGTTCAGTCCGGGCAGGATGTCGCAGCGGGTCTCGACGCCGTTCGCGGCCCAGTGGTCAGCCATCATGCGCGACTGGCGCAGGAATTCGGGGCTTTCATCACCGCCGACCACGCAGTCGAGGATGGTGCCGCCGGGCGTCGAGCCGTTGGGAACGGGCCAGAATACCGGTGACAGGGCCGCGGCCTCCCGCTCATCGAGGTCGAGGGCGGTATTGAGCGAGGTCGGGATCAGGGGCCGCAGGTCGAAGACGCCGCTGATGGCGACGGCGGCCGAGGCGCGGCCTTCCGACAGCAGGCAGGCTGACATATGGCCGCCGGCCGAGTGGCCGAAGACGACGGGGCGGGTGCCGGTGCGGTCGCGGATCGTCTCGACGGCCTGGCGCACCTGACCCACGATCCGGCCGAGGCGAACGGCGGGGGCGAGGTCATAGGAGGGGACGGCGAGGCTGACGCCGTGGGCAAGGAAGGCGGGGGCGAGGCCGCTGAACCAGTCCTTGTCCAGCGCCTGCCAGTAGCCGCCGTGCAGGAAGACGGCGACCGGCGCGCCGGGCGCGGCCTCGAACAGGTCGAGCACCTCGCGCTCGCCGGGGCCATAGGCGATCGCGACCGGAGGATGGGCGGTCCGGGCCGCTGCGGCCGTCTCGCGCCACCGCTGCATGACGGCGGGGTGGTCGGGGACGCGGGCGCGGTTGTTGTATTGGGCTTCGAGGTCCACGGGCTTCGCTTAGGGCTTAGGGCTTAGGGCTCAGGGCTTAGGGCTTAGGGCTTGGGGATCGGTGTCATATGGGGGCGACTGGCCCGCGAGCGAACTAAGCCCTAAGACCTAAGCCCTACGACCTCGCCAGGAGCCGCCGCCATGATGACCGCCATCTTCGTCTTCATCAAATGCGAGCTGGGTCACGCCAACGACGTGGCGGCCGATATGGTCGACAATGTCGAATACGTCTCGGAGGTCTATTCGACCTCGGGCCAGTACGACCTGCTGGCCAAATTCCAGCTGCCGAAGGAGATGGACATCGGCACCTTCGTGACGAAGTCGGTGCAGACCCGGGCCAATATCCGCGACACCTTCACGGTCATTACGTTTTCGCCGTTCTTGCCGGGCGGTGGCTGACGCAGCGTCAGCTGTGAATCGCTGCTAACCTCTCTCGACGGAGGACGCCATGACCGATCTCGACACCTTCCGCGCGGAGACGCGCGCCTGGCTTGAAGCCAACTGCCCGGCGGAATGCCGCGGGCCGGTGGAGAGCGACGAGGACCGGGTCTGGGGCGGTCGCAACGCGAAATTCCCGACGCCGGCGCACAAGGTCTGGCTGGACCGCATGGGCGCCAAGGGCTGGACCGCGCCGGAATGGGCGACCGAATACGGCGGCGGCGGGCTGAGCCGCGAACAGGCCAAGGTGCTGAACTCGGAGATGCGGCGGATCGACGCCCAGCCGCCGCTGGCCAGTTTCGGGGTCTGGATGCTGGGCCCCGCCCTGCTGGCCTTCGGGACCGAGGAACAGAAGCAGCGCTTCCTGCCCGAGATCGTGCGCGGCGAGATCCGCTGGTGCCAGGGCTATTCCGAGCCGGGGGCCGGGTCCGATCTGGCCGCGATCCAGACACGGGCCGAGGACCGGGGGGACCACTGGATCGTCAACGGCCAGAAGGTGTGGACCAGCTATGCCGACAAGGCCGACTGGATCTTCTGTCTGGTGCGGACCGACGCCGAGGCCCCCAAGCATCTGGGCATTTCCTTCGTGCTGTTCGACATGGCGACCAAGGGCGTGTCGACCCGGCCGATCACCCTGATTTCGGGCAAGAGCCCGTTCTGCGAGACCTTCTTCGACGATGTGCGGGTCGAGAAGGCCAATCTGGTCGGGACGCTGAACCGCGGCTGGGACGTGGCCAAACATCTGCTGGCGCATGAGCGGACCATGATCGGGGCCATGGGCGAGCTCGGCGGTGGCCGGCCGATCGGTCAGGTGGCCACCGGCTCGATCGGGATGGATGACGAGGGCCGGCTGGATGACGGTATGCTCCGTGCACGGATCGCCGAGCTGGAAGTGGACGCCGCGGCCTTCCGCCTGTCGATGGAACGGACCGGCGATCTGGCCAGGGCGGGGCAGGCGCATCCGGCCATCGCCTCGATGCTGAAATACTACGGCTCCGAGCTGAACAAGCGGCGGCACGAACTGCTGATGGCGGCGGGCGGCTCGGACGCGCTGGAGTGGGAGAGCGACCGCTCACGCCACGGGACGGCGGCCCGCGACTGGCTGCGCACCAAGGCCAACTCCATCGAGGGCGGGACCTCGGAGGTGCAGCTGAACATCATCGCGAAACACCTGCTGCAGCTGCCGGGGGCGTGACCCCTCCGTCGCGGCGCGAAGGCGCGCCGCGCCACCTCCCCATTGCTACGCAACAGGGAGGAGACGGAAAGCGCAGCGTCTCCTCCCCGTCGCAGATGGGGAGGGGGACCACGAAGTGGTGGAGGGGTGAGACCCCGACACTGGAGGAGACAAGATGCCCCTGATCCTGACCGAAGAGCAGACCATGCTGAAGGAGGCCGCCGACGGCTTCCTGAACGAGCATGCGCCGATCGCGCATCTGCGCAAATTGCGCGACAGCCATGACGCCGACGGGGTGTCGCGCGACCTGTGGCGGGCCTTTGGCGAGATGGGGTTCGCGGGGGTGATCATCCCCGAAGAGCACGGCGGTTCGGGTCTGGGCGCGGTCGAGGCCGGGGTGGTGGCCGAGGCGCTGGGGCGGACGTTGACGCCGTCGCCCTTCCTCGGGTCCGGGGTGTTGTCGGCGAAGGTGCTGGTGGACGGCGGATCGGGCGCGCAGCAGGCGGCCTGGCTGCCCCGGATCGCGGCGGGCGAGGCGATCGTCTCGCTGGCGGTCGACGAAGGAGCCAAACACGCGCCGTCACGGATCGCCACCGTGGCCGAGCGGTCGGGCAACGGCTTCAGGCTGAACGGGGCCAAGGGCTTCGTGCTGGACGGCCATGTGGCGGACGCCCTGATCGTGGCGGCGCTGACGGAGAACGGGCTGACGCTGTTCCTCGTCGATCCGAAGACGGCGGGGGTCGGGATCGAGCGCACGGTCATGGTCGATGCGCACAATGCGGCGCGGGTGATCCTGACGGACGTCGAGGTCGATGCCGACGCGGTGATCGGCTCGGTCGACGGCGGCGAGGCGCTGCTGGAGGGCGCGCTGAATCTCGGCCGGGCCTGCGCGGCGGCGTCGCTGAACGGGGCGGGGGATCAGGCCTTCCAGACGACGATGGCCTATCTGCGGACCCGCAAACAGTTCGGGAAACTGATCGGCGAGTTCCAGGCGCTGCAGCACCGGGCGGCGCATCTGTTCAGCGAGATCGAGATCGCCCGGGCGGCGGTCGCGGGGGCGCTGAATGCGCTGGACAAGGGCCGCGAGGACGCCGGTCTGGCCGTGTCGGTGGCCAAGGCCAAGGCGGGCCGCGTCGCCGAACTGGCGGTGCAGGAGGCGGTGCAGATGCACGGCGGCGTCGGCATGACCGATGAATACGACGTCGGCCTGTTCATGAAACGGGTGCGGGTGCTGAACGAGCTGCTGGGCGACGCGGGCTTCCATCAGGAGCGGGTGGCGCGCAGTCAGGGGTTCTGAGCCGTACTCCGGCGGGCTGACCTTGTTCTCCGTGCATTCCCGCGAAGGCGGGAACCCAGGCTTTGGCCTCGCCACCGTTCCTGGGCCGTGCGCAGGTTCGTTCAAACAGTGTGGTTGACGCTCAAACCTGGGTCCCCGCCTTCGCGGGGATGCACGGTCGTTGTGGGCGGGTCCTCGCCCCACCTTCTCCCGCAAGGGGAGAAGGGCTAAGTCAGGCGGACGGGAGATCAAAGCACCATGACGACGCGAACCAACGCGCCCCAGTACCAGTCCGGCTTCGGCAATCATTTTGCGACCGAGGCGGTGCCCGGGGCGCTGCCCGAGGGGCGGAACTCGCCGCAGAAGACGCCGATGGGGTTGTATGCGGAACAGCTGTCGGGGACGGCCTTTACGGCACCACGCAGCGAGAACCGGCGGTCGTGGCTGTACCGGTTGCGGCCCAGTGCCCAGCATCCGGCCTACAGGCCCTTCGCCCAGGGACTGGTGCGGACCGGACCCTTCCAGGACGCGCCGCCGTCGCCGAACCGGATGCGCTGGGATCCGCTGCCGCTGCCGACGGCACCCACCGACTGGGTCGAGGGGCTGGTGACCTATGGCGGCACGGGGGATGCGGAGGCGCTGTCGGGCGTCGGCATCCATCTGTATGCGGCCAACCGGTCGATGACGGACCGGGTCTTCTATTGCGCCGACGGCGAGCTGCTGATCGTGCCGCAGGCTGGCGATCAGGCCTTCGTCACCGAGATGGGGCGGATCGACGCCCGGCCCGGGGAGATCGTGGTCATTCCGCGCGGCGTGCGGTTCCGGGTCGAGTGTTCCGGGCCGATCCGCGGCTATGTCTGCGAGAACTACGGCGCGCTGTTCCGCCTGCCGGACCTCGGGCCGATCGGCTCGAACGGCCTGGCCAATCATCGCGACTTCCAGACGCCCGTGGCGGCGTTCGAGGACGTCGACCGGCCGACCGAGTGCGTGCAGAAATACGGCGGGCGGCTGTGGACCACGACCTTCCCGCATTCGCCGCTGGATGTGGTCGGCTGGCACGGAAATTTCGCGCCGTACAAGTATGACACCGCCCGGTTCAACACGATCGGCACGGTCAGTTACGACCATCCGGACCCGTCGATCTTCACCGTCCTGACCTCGCCCTCGGACACGCCGGGGACGGCCAACTGCGACTTCGTCATCTTCCCGCCGCGCTGGATGGTCGGCGAGGACACGTTCCGGCCGCCGTGGTTCCACCGGAATGTGATGAGCGAATTCATGGGTCTGGTGACCGGTGAGTATGACGCCAAGGAGGGCGGCTTCGCCCCCGGCGGGGCCTCGCTGCACAACTGCATGAGCGGGCACGGGCCGGATCAGGCCAGCTATGACAAGGCGGTCGCCGCCGAGCTGAAGCCGGTCAAGATCGAGAACACCCTGGCCTTCATGTTCGAGACCCGGGCCCCGATCCGGACCACGGAATGGGCGCAAACCAGTCCGACGATGCAGCTGGACTATGATGACGTCTGGACCGGGTTCCAGAAGGGACATGTGGAATGAAACGTCTTGCCATGATCGCGGCCGCCCTGCTGGCCGCCGCCTGCCAGCCCGTCGTGGAGAAGGGCGACCTGGCCCACGGCAGCGAGCCGCCCCAGGTGTCCGTGCCCGCAAGCCAGGCGGCGTCGGACTGCACCCGGCGCGGCGGCACCCTGCAGGCGGTCGGCCGGATGCAGACGATGCAGTGCGTCGTCCGCTATGCCGACGCCGGCAGGCGCTGCACCGACGGCGATCAATGCGCCGGCGACTGCCGGGTTTCGGACAGCAAGTCTCCGCTCCGGGAGGGCGATGCGGCGGTCGGTCAGTGCCAGGCCAACAGCAACGGCTTCGGCTGTTTCACACGCGTCGAGGACGGCAAGGCCGAGCCCACGCTGTGCGTCGATTGACCCTGCATCCGAACGCCCGGGGACCGCGTTTCTGAACCATGAGCCTGATTGAAATCTCCGCCCTGCTGAGCCTGAACCTGGCCGTGATCGTCGCGGTGATGCTGGGCCTGTGGCTGGTCGCCCTGAAGCTGAAGGACGTCAGTTTCATCGACGGCGTCTGGCCGCTGGGCATGCTGATGCTGGCGCTGATCACCTTCCCGCGCACCGAGGGCGACCCGGTCCGCAAGGGGTTGCTGGTCTGGCTGGTCGGCGTCTGGGCCATCCGGCTGGGCTGGCATCTGCTGGTCCGCTGGCGGCGCAACGGGGCCGACGGCCGCTATGTCGAACTGGTCGAGGCGCAGGAGAAGGCCAAGGGCTGGGCCTTCGGCAAGACGGCCCTGCTGTTCGTCTTCCTGCCGCAGGCGGTGCTGGCCTGGCTGACCTCCCTGCCGGTGCAGCTGGGGCAGGTGGCCTATGCGCCCGCGGTGGGCTGGATCGGCTGGACCGGGGCGGTGCTGGCTGTGATCGGCATCGGCTTCGAAAGCATCGGCGACGCCCAGCTGGCGGCGTTCAAGAAGGACCCGGCGAACAAGGGCAGGGTGCTGGACACCGGCCTGTGGAAATACACCCGCCACCCCAACTATTTCGGCGACGCCTGCGTCTGGTGGGGTCTGTATCTGATCGCGGCCGAGACGGGGCCGGGCCTGTGGGCGGTCGCCGGGCCGCTGTTCCTGACCTTCACCCTGACGAAATGGTCGGGCATCGGCATCACCGAGAAGGCCACGGCGAAGTCCAAGCCGGGCTATGCGGAGTATATCCGACGGACCAGCGCCTTCGTGCCCTGGCCGCCGAAGAAGGCCTGATCCGCAGGCCGCGCGAACAGACGGCCTGCTGTCAGTTGCCGGAACGCGGGGTACCCCACGGCTGCTCGCTTGACCGCGGCAGCCAGGACGTGCGTTCTCGTCCAAGCGGGCGTGGAGGCATCGAATGAACGGATTCATCCTGGTCGGGCTGTGGTCAGCCTTCTCGGTGCTGGCACCGCCCGGTCTCACAACCAACCCGGTGATCCGACAGGAAGATGACTGGGAGTTCGCGGCCGATACCGCCAGAAACCTGTCGGTCGCCGCCGTACGCTATGAGGACGGCAAGGCTGTCGTGGTCCAGTGCGCGCCGGTCGGCCTCAGGGTGGTCCTGGTCGGCCTGCCGGCGTCACCGGAGCGAACCCGGGTCATGTCGGTGTCGCGCGCTGACGGGCGGAGCGATACCCAGACGTGGTTCGCGGAGCCCGGAGCGACGGCCATGACCGCCTCCGTGAATGGCCGTGATGCCCGTTTCCTGCGGGGCGGCGGCAGATTCGAGCTCAGGTGGCGGGCGGGGGAGGCTGCTCCGGTCCGTGCCATCTTCGACCTGCCCACCCGCAACGAGAATCTCGATCGGGTGCTGGCCGCCTGCGGCTATGCGGCCGTCGACGGGCGAGACCTGCTTCCACGGGCCGGCGACGACCTGAAGAGCCAGTGGGAGGCCGACCATGCCGAGGAGATCGCGCGAGGGCCGCGGCCGAACGCTCGGACCCGTAGCCGGAGTGTCAGCGGCGGAGCGCGACCTCAGAGCCGGGGCCCCTCGACGCCCCCGCCGCCGATCCCCGCCGATCTCAGCTGCGTGGTGCGCGACGGAGCCTTGGCGGACTGTCGGTTCGACCATCCGCCCGCCGGATCTGCGACGGATGCCGAGCGGAGACTTCGCTTCCTGACCGAGATGAAGCTCGAACCGGTCGGCGCGGCAGCGAACGAGGCCCGGGTCTACTATCCGGGTCAGGACAGCCAGCCCCTTATCATGGTGACGGTAGAACGCCTGATGTAGGCCTCGCGCCGCTCCGCGCCTCCTGCCGAACGCCTCCCCCAACGGAAAACCCCCGCCGCTTGCGCGACGGGGGCTGACCGTTCCGAAATGACCGGGGGTCATGAGGGCCCCGGCTGTCCGGGTCTTACTGACCCGGGTTCGCCGACGAAGGCGAGGTGTTCGGGGTGTTGGCCGTGGTCGCGCCGCCGTCGGCATTGCCGGCTTGCTGCTCGATCATGTCGGCTTTTTCGTTGAGGGCGGTTTCGGCGGCCTCGGTCGGAGCGGCGGCGGCTTGCTGCTCCAGGGCGTCGGCTTGCACTTCGGCCGTCTTGTCGGCCTGGCTTTCGCAGGCGGCGACGCCGGTCAGGGCGAGAATGGCGGCGGAGGCGATGATCAGTTTACGCATGGGATATCCTTCCAGAGTGGAAATCCGATAACTCTGCCGCGCCGATAGGGTTCACGGACCCGTGAGAAAAAGTGCATCGGCGGGTCAGTTTTCCACGGCGAAGGCCACGCGGGCGGCCCCCAGCAGGGCGGCGTGTTTGTGCAGGATCACGTGCGTCGGGATGGCCGCCATATAGTCCTGGAACCGGCCCTTGCGCTCGAACCGCTCGCGGAAGGGGCTGGCCTTGAGGAAGGGCAGGATGCGCGGGGCGATGCCGCCGGCGACATAGACGCCGCCGCGCGCGCCCGTGGTCAGGGCGATGTCGCCGGCCACCGCCCCGAGGATGGCGCAGAACCGGGCCAGGGTGGCCCCGCAGGGGCTGTCCGGGTTGGCCATGGCCTCGGTGGTGATCTGGGCGGGGTCTTCTATGTGGCTCTCGCGGCCGTCGATCTCGGCCAGGGCGCGGTGCATGTTCAGCAGGCCGGGGCCACAGATCAGGCGCTCGATCGAGACCCGGTCATAGCGGCGGCGCAGGATGCGCAGGATTTCGTCCTCGACCGCGTCGCCGGGCGCGAAACAGGCATGGCCGCCCTCGGACGGCATGGCGATCTCATGGCCATGGATGTCGCGGGCCAGGGCCGAGACGCCGAAGCCGGTCCCGGGCCCCAGAACGGCGATGGCCGCGTGCGGGTCGCCTTCGGCGGGGCCGCCCAGCGAGGCCAGCATGTCGTCGGGCACCACCGGCGCGCCCCAGGCGAGGGCCTCGAAATCATTGATCAGGCGGACCGGGTTGAGACCGAGGGTCTGGAGTTCCGTTTCGGACACGCGCCAGGGCGAATTGGTCAGGTCGATCTCGCCGTCGGTGACCGGCCCGGCCACGGCGAGCACGCCGCCGGTCGGCTTGATGGGGCAGCCGTCGATGAAGGCCCGGACCCCCTCGAGGAAGGTCGGCCAGGTCGCGGCCGGGAAGCTGTCGTGGTGTTCGAGCACCGGCCTGCCCTCGACCATACGGGCCAGGGCGAAGCGGGCATTGGTGCCGCCGACGTCGCCGACGAGCAGGGTGTTGTAGGTCATGCATCCACCGTGCGGTCGACGACAGTGTTGTCCGGCCGGGCCCCGGTCCGGGGCGTGGACCCGAGCGGCGGGGTGAAACAGACCGAGGCCCCCTCCTCGGCGGTCGAGACGACGTGGCGGAAGGCGGCGAACAGTTCGCGGCCATAGCCCCAGCCCGAGCCTTCGGCCTGGGCCTCTGACCGGGTGGCGGCGGGGCGGGCGGCGAGATCGGGCACGCCGACGGTCGTCAGAACCCCGGCGTCGGCGTCCAGGCGGATGATGTCGCCGTCGCGGACGTGGGCCAGGGGGCCGCCGGCGAGGGCTTCCGGGCTGACGTGGATGGCGGCGGGGGTCTTGCCCGAGGCCCCGGACATGCGGCCGTCGGTGACGAAGGCGACCTTGAAGCCCTTGTCCTGAAGCACCGACAGGGCGGGCGACAGGCTGTGCAGTTCGGGCATGCCGTTGGCGCGGGGGCCCTGGAAGCGCAGGACGACGATGACGTCCCGGTCCAGCCGGCCGTCCTGGAAGGCCCTGAGGGCGTCTTCCTGGGTCTCGAAGACGGCGGCGGGGGCCTCGACGATGCGGTTCTCGGGCTTGACCGCCGAGACCTTGATCACGGCCCGGCCGAGATCGCCCTGGACCAGCCGCAGGCCCCCCTCGGTGTCGAACGGATCGGAGGCGGGGCGCAGAATGTCCGTATCCAGACTTTCGCTGACGCCGTCCTTCCAGATCAGCTCGCCGTCGATCAGGGCCGGCTCCTGGAAATAATGGTGGATGCCCTCGCCCATGATGGTGGTGACGTCGGAGTGGATATGACCGGCCCCGGCCAGTTCGCGGGCGATGAAGGCGACCCCGCCGGCGGCCTGCATGGCATTCACATCGGCCGAGCCGTTGGGATAGACGCGGGCCAGCAGCGGCGTCACCGACGACAGCTGGTCCATGTCGGTCCAGTCGATCAGCACCCCGGCGGCGCGCGCCATGGCGACCAGATGGATGGCGTGGTTGGTCGAGCCGCCGGTGGCCAGCAGGGCCACGATCATGTTGACGATCGACTTCTCGGAGATGACGTCGGCCATCCGGCCCTGACCGCTGCGTGCCAGTTCCACGGCGCGTCTGGCGGCGGCCGCCGTCAGGGCGTCGCGCAGTCCGGTGTCCGGGTGGACGAAGGCGGTCGAGGGCAGGTGCAGCCCGCCCAGCTCCATCATCATCTGGTTGGAGTTGGCGGTGCCGTAGAAGGTGCAGGTGCCGGGCGAGTGGTAGCTGCCGATCTCGCTCTCCAGCAGGGTGGCCCGGTCGACCTTGTTCTGGGCGTAGAGCGCGCGGACCCGGGCCTTCTCCGCATTCGGAATACCCGAGGGCATGGGACCGGCCGGGGCGAAGACGACCGGCAGATGGCCGAAGGCCAGGGCCCCGATGAACAGGCCGGGCACGATCTTGTCGCAGACGCCCAGCGCCATGACCGCGTCGAAGGCGTCATGGGTCAGGCCGATGCCGGTCGACATGGCGATGACGTCGCGGCTGAACAGCGACAGATCCATGCCGGGGCGGCCCTGGGTGACGCCGTCGCACATGGCGGGCGTGCCGCCGGCGACCTGGGCGGTGGCGTTGACCTCACGCACGGCGTCGCGGATCACCTGCGGGAAGCGTTCGAACGGCTGATGCGCCGACAGCATGTCGTTATAGGCGGTGATGACCCCGACATTGGGCTGGCTGCCGGACATGGCGGTCAGCTTGTCCCTGACCGGGGCCCCGGCGAAGGCGTGGGCCCAGTTGGCACAGGACAGTTTGGCACGCCCGGCCCCGGATGAGCGGGCGGCATCCATGCGGCGCAAATAGTCGGCCCGGGTCGCTCTCGAGCGCTCGACGATGCGGGCGGTGACCTCGGCGACGACGGGATGCAGGGCGGGGGTGTGCGGGGGCATCAGGCTTTCTCCGTCCACAGAACGTCGAGCGGGACGTCGGCGGCGATGAGGGCGGCGATGGGCTGGACGGCCGGATCGCCGGCGGCCTCGCGCGCGAACACGGCGCGTTTGGCGGGGCCGGTTATGGCCAGGACCACGCGCCGGGCGGTCATCAGATACGGCAGGTTGATCGACAGCCGTTCAAGGCTCGGCGCGGCGCCGTCGCGGCCGTGCGGCACGCCATGGACGGCCGGCCGCAGCGTGGGGGTCAGCAGGGTCTTCAGGGTCGGGCTGCCGGGGAACATGGAACAGATATGGCCATCCTCCCCCATGCCGAGAAGGACCGCGTCGAGACGGGCACCTTCCCGGGCGAGGGCCCGGGTGGCGAGGGCTGCGGCGCGGTCGACGGTGACCTCGGAATGATACAGCGGCACAAACCGGGCGGCGGCGGCCGACCCGGTCAGCAGGGATTGTCTGATCAGGGCCGCGTTGGACTCGGGCGCGCTCCCGGGAACGTAGCGTTCGTCGATCAGGGTCACCACGACCCTCGACCAGTCCAGATCGGCCGCGGCCATGCGGGCATAGATCGGGGCCGGGGTCGAGCCGCCCGAGCCGGCGAAGACGGCCTTGCCCGTCCCGGTGAGGGCCGCAGCGAGGGTATCGGTCAGGCGCGCGGCGCAGGCGTCGGCCCAGGTGGAACTGTCCGTGAAGGATTCGATGGCGGTCATCCCTGCTGCCGTGCATCCCGGCGAATGCCGGGATCCAGATCAGGGAACGCAGGAGGACGGGACCAGGGACGCGAACCATGGACCCACGGCGGAGTCATGCCATCTGGATCCCGGCATTCGCCGGGATGCACGGGTGACGGAGGCTTACGCACCGCCGGTGTTCCACGTCCGTCCGGAGCGGGACAACAGATAGTCCGCCTCGGGTGGCCCCCAGGTTCCGGCGGCGTATTCCTTCGGCTTGAAGGCCGCGCCGCGCCAGGCGTCGGAGACCTCGTCGACCCATTTCCATGCCTGTTCGGCCTCGTCGCGGCGCACGAACAGGGTGGAGTCCCCGGCCAGGGCGTCGAGCAGAAGCCGCTCATAGGCGATGCGGCGGCGTGGCGGCTTGTCGCCCTTGTCGCCCTGTCCCCAGGACAGGGACATCTGGATCGGCTGCAGCTGCATGCGCTGGTCCAGCCCCGGCTTCTTGTTCATCACCGACAGGGCGATGTCCTCCTCGGGCTGGAGTTCGATGACCAGGCGGTTGGCCTCGATATGGCCGCGCTCGCCATGGTCGAAGATGGAATGGGGCACCGGCTTGAACTGGATGACGATCTCGGTCCTCTTCTCGGCCAGCCGCTTGCCGGTGCGCAGGAAGAAGGGCGTGCCGGCCCAGCGCCAGTTGTCGATGTCGACGCGCACGGCGACGAAGGTCTCGGTGTCGGACGGCTGGCCGCGCTCCTCGCTGTAGGGTTTCGCGGGCTTGCCCTCGCTGGTTCCGGCGACGTACTGGCCGCGCACGGTGACCCGTTCGGCCTCATGCTCCGTAATCGGACGAAGCGAGCGGATGACCTTGACCTTCTCGTTGCGCACCGAGTCCGGATCGAGGTCGGACGGCGGCTCCATGGCCACGAGGCAGAGGAGCTGGAGCATGTGGTTCTGCAGCATGTCCCGCAGGGCGCCGTATTCGTCATAGTAGGGCCAGCGGTCGCCGACGCCGACGGTCTCGCCCACCGTGATCTGGACGTGGTCGATCGAAAGGCTGTTCCACAGCGGCTCGAAGATGGTGTTGCCGAAGCGCAGGGCGATCAGGTTCTGGACCGTCTCCTTGCCGAGGTAGTGGTCGATGCGGAAGACCTGGTCCTCGGAGAAGGCGTGGGCGACGGCGTCGTCGATCTGAAGGAAGGACTGGAGGTCGCGGCCGACGGGTTTTTCGAGCACGACCCGGTCGGTCGAGCCGGCCAGGCCGGCGGCCTTGAGAGCGGTGACGATGCGGCCGTACAGCGAGGGCGAGACGGCGAGGAAGCTGGTTACGGCACCGTCGCCGACCCTGTCCTTGAGCGGCTTCAGGCTGGCGGGGTCGGTCGCATCGACAGCCAGATAGTCGAGCCGGGCGTCAAGCCGCGCCCACGCCGCGTCGGACCAGGCGTCGTCCGCCAGGGCCTTGCCTTCGACGGCGAGACGGACCCTGGCGACATATTCGTCGCGGCTCTCACTGGAGCGGGCGGCCGCGATGATCTTCAGGCCGTCGGGCAGCAGCCCGTCGTGCTCGAGGAAATAGAGCGAGGGCAGAAGCATCCGCATGGCGAGGTCTCCGCCACCGCCGAACAGCACCAGGGCCGCCATGCGCTCTCCTTCATTCAGGTCCCGGCCGGACCTGCGGGTTGTGTGGCCGCTTCCGCCCGTCGAGCCAAGACGTCGAGGACGTCCTGAAACACCATGTTACGGGCGCGCAGCAGGACCAGCAGATGATAGACCAGATCCGCGGCCTCGGAGGCCAGTTCCTCATCCGGACCGGCGGCACCGGCGAGGGCGGTCTCTACGCCCTCTTCACCGACCTTTTGCGCGGCGCGTTTGGGGCCCTCGGCCAGCAGGCGGGCGGTCCAGCTTGTGGCGGGGTCGGCCGAAGCGCGTTCGGCGATGGTCGCCTCCAGCCGGGCGATGCGGCCGAGGCCCGGCGCATCCTCGTCACCGAAACAGCTGATCCGGTTCAGGTGGCAGGCATTGCCGACGGGGCGGACCTTCAGGACCAGGGAGTCCGAGTCGCAGTCGGGGATGATGGAAACGACGTGCAACCGGTCGCCGGAGGTCTCGCCCTTGCGCCAGCGGCCGCCGCGTGAACGCGAGAAGAAGGTCGCCTCACCGGACGCGAGGGTCTCTTCGAGGGCGGCGCGATCCATATAGGCCAGCGTCAGCACCTGCAGGGTGGCGGCGTCCTGGACGACGACGGGGATCAGGCCGCCGGACTTGTCGAAATCGAGGGTGGAGGGGTCGATCATGTTTCACCGTGCATCCCGGCGACTGCCGGGATCCAGATCAGAGGGGCCGTTCGACAGGACAGATGACCGGACCACCTGGACCCGCTGGTTCTGGCCATCTGGATCCCGGCAGTCGCCGGGATGCACGGAAAGAAAAGTCATATCCTCATCTCCTGCCCGGCGTCCGACAGGAACGCCTTGAGATCGGGAATCGTCAGGGTCCCGGTGTGGAAGACACTGGCGGCCAGCGCCCCGGACACGTCGGCCTGTTCGAACACGTCGAGGAAGTGCGACGGTGCGCCGGCCCCGCCGGAGGCCACCAGCGGGATGGTCAGCCGCCCCCGGGCCTCGGCCAGCTGGGCGATGTCATAGCCTTGGCGCACGCCGTCCTCGTCCATGCAGTTGAGAACGATCTCGCCGGCGCCGAGGGCCTGGGCCTCGACGATCCAGTCCATGGTGCGCCGGCCCGCCCCGCGACTGGCGGTCGGGTCGCCGGTGTACTGATGCACCACCCAGTCGTCGCCCGCGCGTCTGGAATCGACGCCCAGCACCACGCATTGTGAGCCGAGGCGGGCGGCCATCTCGCCGATCAGTTCGGGACGTTCGAGGGCGGGAGAGTTGATCGACACCTTGTCCGCCCCGTGGTCGAGGCAGCGCGCGGCCTGGTCGACCGAGCGGATGCCGCCGGCGACGCTGAAGGGGATGTCCAGCAGGCGGGCGATGTCCCTGACCCAGCCATAGTCGAGGGTGCGGCCCTCGGGGCTGGCGGTGATGTCGTAGAAGACCAGTTCGTCAGCCCCCTGGTCGCGGTAGCGCGCGGCCAGTTCCGAGGCGTCGCCCATGTCGATGTGGCCCTGGAAACGGACGCCCTTGACCACCCGTCCGTCCTTGACGTCGAGACAGGGGATGATGCGCCGGGCGGTCACGCGGTTTCCGCCACGGCCTCGGCCACGGTGAACCGGCCCTCGTAGATTGCCCGGCCGACGATGGCCCCGTCGCATCCGGCGGCGCGGGCGGCGGTCAGGTCGGACAGTTGCGAAACGCCGCCCGAGGCCTGGACCTTGAGGTCCGGACGACGGCGCACGATCTCCGCCAACAGGTCGGTGTTGGGGCCGGTCAGGGCCCCGTCGCGGCCCACATCGGTGACCAGAAGATGCCGGGCGAGACCCGGGGGGTAGCGGTCCAGCGCGGCCCAGAGATCGACCTCGGCCGCCTCGGTCCAGCCCTTGAGCGCGGGGATCCAGCGGTCGCCGTCGGCCTTGACGTCGATGGCCAGGGTGATGCGGTCGGCCCCGAACCGGGCCAGCCAGCCGGTCACGGTCGCGGGCTGGGATACGGCCAGCGACCCGACCACGACGCGGGCGACCCCGGCGTCGAGCAGGGCCTGGACGTCCTCGGCGGAACGGACGCCTCCGCCGGACTGGATGCGGATGTCGACGGCGGCGGCGAGGGTGCCGATCAGCGCATGCTGGACCGCGCGCCCCGCCTCGGCCCCGTCGAGGTCGACGATGTGGGCCCAGGTGGCCCCGGCCGCGGCGAAGGCGGCCAGACGCGACACGGGGTCGTCGTCATAGCGGGTCACCTGGTCGAACCGTCCGTGCATCAGCCGCACGCAGGCCCCGTCGCGCAGGTCGATGGCGGGGTAGACAATCACGCGGGCAGCTCCAGGAAATTCTTCAATATGCGGGCGCCGGCCGCGGCCGAGCGCTCGGGATGGAACTGGCAGCCCCAGCGATTTCCCGCCCGGACGACGGCCGGCACCGGCCCGCCGTAGTCGGCGACGGCGAGCGTCGCGGGCCCGTCCGGACAGACGAAACCATGGACGAAATAGGCATAGGCCCCGTCCTCGACGCCCTCCAGCAGGGGGTCGTCCCGTCGCCGGGACAGGCGCGACCATCCCATATGTGGGACAGGTCGACCGGGACCGGGCGTCAGGACGCTGACCCGGCCGGGAATGAGGCCCAGAAGCTCTGTGGAATCACCCTCTTCGCTGGACTCGAACAGCAGTTGCTGGCCGAGGCAGACGCCAAGCAGCGGGCGTTCAAAGGCCCGGATTGCGTCGACCAGCTTCAAGTCTCGCAGGCGAGACATGGCATAGGCCGCCGCGCCCACGCCGGGAAGGATCAGTCGCTCAGCGTCGTCGATCTCGGCGGCGTCTGATGTGAGGCGCACGGTGGCCCCCAGACGCTCGAGCGCGAACTGGACCGAGGCGACGTTGCCCGCGCCGTAGGACAGGATGGCGACCTCGCTCAAAGCACACCCTTGGTCGAGGGCACGGCGTCGCCCTCGATGCGGATGGCCTGGCGCAGGGCGCGGCCGAAGGCCTTGTAGACGGCCTCGGTCTTGTGGTGGTCGTCGAGCCCCGTGACCGAGATATGGATCGCCGCACCCATGGCCTCGGCGATCGAGCGGAAGACGTGGGCCGTCAGATCGGTGCGGTAGTCGCCGATGAAGGGGGTCGCGAACGTGCCCTCGAAGACGGGATAGGGGCGGCCGGACAGGTCGATGGAGACCGAGGCCTTTGCCTCGTCCATCGGCAGGACGAAGCCGTAGCGGGCGATGCCCTTGCGGTCGCCCAGCGCCTGTTTGAGCGCCTGGCCGAGAGCGATAGCGCTGTCCTCGATGGTGTGGTGCGGGTCGGTGTGCAGATCGCCCTCGCAGGCCAGCCGCAGCGAGAAACCGCCGTGGGTCGCGACCTGTTCGAGCATGTGATCGAAGAAGCCGACGCCGGTAAGGATCGAGACCGGGCCCGTCGCATCGAGATCAACGGCGCAGACGATGCGGGTCTCTTTCGTGTCGCGCACGGACTGGCCCGTGCGGTGCGGGCGGCCGGCCGCGGGGGCGAGGCCGAGGGCGGCCAGCAGCCGGTCGTTGACCTCGGCCCTGGCCGACACGGGCAGGCGGACCCGCGATCCGGCGCTTTCGGCGGCAACACCGAGCCGGGCCAGGGCGGTGATCGTGGCCTCGGGGTCCGAGGGGCGCGCCATGATGACGGGGCCGAAGCCGGGCTCGACGGCCATTTCCCGGGCCAGCGCCCTGACCAGCCGTTCGCGCTCACGGCGCACGGCGGCGAGGCGTTCGCCGCTCTCCATCATGCGCGAGGGATCCAGGGCCTGCAGGGCCAGTCGCGCCGACACCTCGGGCAGGGCATAGGGCTCGAGCACGGTGGCGAGCCGGGCCAGGGTCTGCGGCTGTGCCAGGGCGGCCCCGACACGGGCGCCGGCGAGTCCATAGGCCAGGGACAGGCTGCGCAGGACGATCAGATTGGCGTGGTCGGTGATCACAGTCGCGGCCGAGGCGGCGTCGGCGAACTCGGCCAGCCCCTCGTCGACCACGAGCAGGGCCGGGGCGACCCGTTCGGCCATCTCGGCCACGGCCTCGGGCGAACCGAGCGCGCGCAGGATGACGGCGGCGACGGGCGCGCCGGCGGGCGGAGCGGCATAGAGGGCGGCGAGCGTCCGGAACGGTTCCGCGTCCGGGGCCTCGACGGCCTGACCGTCGCGGGCGGCGAGGCGGAACACGAGTTCGAGGCCGTGCGTCAGGCCGCGCACCGGCAGCACGCTGTCGGCTGCGACGCCATAGACCTGGGCCATGCGGACGGCGAGGTCGGGCGTCCGGTCGGGATAGCGGTCGAGGCCGTCGCCGCCGGCGACGAGGGGCGGGAAGGGGGCGGGCAGGTTCTTCATGTGCCGGCCCTCAGATCGGCGGCGCGGGCGTGGGCTTCGAGGCCCTCCAGCCGTGCCAGCCGCGCGGCGACGGGGGCCAGATCGGCGGCCCCGGCCCGGGTGACGCTCTGCACCGACATGGAGGTCATGAAGCTGGCCGTGGTGATGCCGCCCATGGTCCGGGCCGCACCGTCGGTGGGCAGGACGTGGCTGGGTCCGGCGGCATAGTCGCCCAGTGTCTCGGCGGCGAAGGGGCCGACGAAGACGGCTCCGGCGGCGCTGATCTTCGCCACCCGCTCCTCGGCGTCCTCGGTCTGGAGGGCGAGGTGTTCGGGGCCGTAGGCATTGGCCACGGCGCAGGCGGTGTCGAGGTCGGCGACGCGGACGGCGCGGCCCTCGGCCAGAGAGGCGCGGGCGATGTCGGCGCGCGGCAGGGACGGCAGCTGGGCCTCCACCTCGGCGAGGATGTCGTCGATCATCCGCTCGCTGTCACAGACCAGAACGACCTGGGCGTCGGGGTCGTGCTCGGCCTGGCTCAGCAGGTCGGCGGCGGCGATCACGGGATCGGCGCGACGGTCGGCGATGACCATCAGTTCCGAGGGCCCCGCGGGCATGTCGACGGCCGGACCCCCGGGGCGTCCGCTGGCCTGTTTCTTGGCCTCGGCGACCCAGGCGTTGCCGGGGCCGAACAGCTTGTCGCAAGGTTCGATGACGCCGTCCTCGAGCTCGGCTCCGAAGGTCAGGGCGGCGATGGCCTGGGCCCCGCCGACCAGCCAGAGATCGTCCAGCCCGGCCTCGGCGGCGGCGAAGATCATGGCGGGGTGGGGGGCTCCGGATTTCGACGGCGGGGTCACCGCCACGCGACGACCGACGCCGGCGACGGCGGCGGGAATGGCCATCATCAGCAGGGACGAGAACAGCGGGGCCGAGCCGCCGGGGACATAGAGGCCCGCCGACCGCAGGGGCCGCCAGACCAGACGCGAGCGGACGCCCGGCGTGATCTCGACCCAGTTCGAATCCTCCGGCCGGGTGGCCTCGTGGAAGATGCGCACGTTCTCGGCGGCGATGCGGATCGAGCGGGTGTCGGCGGGGCGCAGCTGGTCGCGCGCGGCGGCGACGACGTCGGGCGTCAGGGCGAGACGGCGCGGCGGGGCCCCGTCCAGCCTGACGCTCCAGTCGGTCACGGCCTGTCCGCCCCGTGCGGCGACGTCCTCGAGGATGTCGCGCACGGTGTCGGTGACGCGGGCCTCGCTGCGCCGCAGCGGGCGGGCGAGGGCGGCGATGCGGCCGGCGGCGTCGAGGGTGCTCCAGTCGAACCGCTTCATCACATCATCTTCTCGATCGGCAGGACGAGGATGGCCGAGGCCCCGGCGGCCTTGAGCTTTTCGAGGGTCTCCCAGAACACGGCCTCCTGGCAGACGGCGTGCACGGCCACGGCGTCGTCGCGGCCCGACAGGGGCATGACGGTCGGCGAACCGGCACCCGGCAGGATGGCAGTGATGGCGTCGAGAGCCGAGCGCGGCGCGTTCAGCATGACGTATTTGGCCCCCTGGGAAGACACCACCCCGGCCATGCGTTCGACGATGCTGTCCAGCAGGTGCTGCAGGCCCGCCTCCGGCGCGACCGGGGACTTGATCAGCACGGCCTGGCTCTCGAGCACGGTTTCCTTCGCCACCAGACCGTTGGCGTCCAGCGTCGCGCCGGTCGAGACCAGGTCGCAGATGGCCGAGGCCAGTTTCAGCCGGGGCGCGACCTCGACGGCACCGCGCATGGTGACGATGTCGGCCGCGATGCCCTGGCCGTCGAGAAAGCGGCGCAGGATCTTCGGATAGGAGGTGGCGATGCGCAGCCCTTCGAGCGACGCCGGCCCCTCGTAGGGCAGCGTCGGGGGCACGGCGATCTTCAGCGTGCAGCGGCCGAAGCCGAGCGGCATCAGGACCTCGGCCACGGGCCCGCCGTTGCGGACTTCCTCCAGCACGTTCTCGCCGACGATCCCCAGGTCGCAGACGCCGTCGGCGACGAAGGTCGGGATATCGTCATCGCGCACGCGCAGCAGGTCGATCGGATAGTTTTCGACGCGGTACAGCAGGTCGTTGTTGCCCTTGACCACGCGCAGGCCCGCATCGCGGACGAGGTCGAGGCTGCGATCGGACAGGCGGCCGGATTTCTGGACGGCGATGCGCAGCCGGCCCTGGACGGTACTCATGGTGTAAACTCAGGCTTTCGGTTTCAGGCGATCCAGCACCAGGCGATAGCCCTGATGCGGCATTTCCTTGAGGAAGCGGGCGACCCGCACGACGGTGGTTGGGCTGGCACCCGCTTCGATCGCGATCTCGCGATACGATTTGACCTTCTGGTACAGAAGCCGCGCCACGGCCCAGCGTTCCGCAAAGGCGCGCAATTCGGACGGCGTACACAGGTCCGACAGGAAGGCGTCGACCTCCTCGCGGGTCTTCAGCGACAGCAGGGCGTCATAGAGCGCCAGGCGGTCGTCGGCGGCCTTGTGGACGGCGCTGCGGGTGACGGTCTCGGTCATGGCGCGTTCCACTATGCTGTAACAGTGGCACAGTCAATAGAGTGGCGAGTTGTTAGTGGCGAGTGGCGAGCAGGCTTGAGTCCGGCCCGGCCTGGCACCGAAATGACCGGTCAAAGCCTCTCGTCAGTTGAGAGCCGGCAACTCGCCACTCGCCACTCGCCACTCTCCGCTCTATTTCCCTTTCATGACCAGGGTTGTGATCATCGGCGCGGGGCACGCGGGCGGGACGGTGGCGGCGCTGCTGCGGCAGTATGGCCATGAGGGGCCCATCGTCCTTGCGGGCGAGGAGCCGGCGGCCCCCTATCAGCGGCCGCCGCTGTCCAAGGCCTGGCTGAAGGGGGACGCCGATCTCGAGGCCCTGCTGCTGCGCCCGGAGAGTTTCTATGCGGAACACGGTATCGAACTGAGGACGGGGGTCACCGCCACCGCGATCGACGCCGCAGCCAGGACGGTGAGCTTCGCCGACGGGACGGTCGAATCCTATGACGCCCTGATCCTGGCGACGGGATCGACGGCGCGGCGACTGGCGATCCCGGGCGCGGACCGGGCCGGCCTGCTGGAGCTGCGCACCCTCGTCGATGCGGAACGGCTGAAGGCGACCCTGGGTCCGGGCCGCAGGCTGGCCATTGTCGGCGGTGGCTATGTCGGGCTGGAAGCGGCCGCCTCGGCGCGGGCGCTGGGGGCGGAGGTGGTGGTCATCGAACGCATGGACCGGGTACTGGCGCGGGTGGCGTCAGAGACCCTGTCGACCTTCTTCACCGCCCGGCATCGGCGCGAGGGGGTCGAGATCCTGACCGGGGCCGAAGTCTCGGCGTTCGAGGACGCCGGCGTGCGTCTGGCGGACGGGCGGGTGATCGAGGCCGATGCGGTGCTGGTGGGGGTCGGGGCCCTGGCTTGCGACCAGCTGGCCCGGGCCGCGGGGCTGGTGTGCGAAAACGGCGTGGTGGTGGACGAGACCGCGCGGACCTCGGACCCGGCCATCTGGGCCATCGGCGACGTGACCTTCCGGCCTGTCCCGACGCACGGCGGGCACCGGCATCGTCTGGAAAGCGTGCCCAATGCGCTGGAGCAGGCCAAACAGGCCGCCGCCGCCATCGTCGGGCGGGCGGCCCCGACGCCGGAAGTGCCATGGTTCTGGTCGGACCAGTACGATCTCAAGCTGCAGATCGCCGGCCTGCCCGACGGGGCGGACCGCCAGCTCGTGCGCGGAGACCCGGAGATCATCGGCGAGGGGGCCTCGTTCGCGGTCTTCCACCTGGCGGGCGACCGGATTCTGTGCGTCGAGGCCGTCAATGCGCCAGCGGAGTTCATGGCCGGACGGATGATGATCGGCAAGGCGACGCCCGTCGACGCGGCGAAGCTGGTCGACCCGGCGGTGTCGATGAAACAGGTGGCGGTGGGCTAGCCGACGGCGGTCTTCGCGTCTTCGACGGGAGCGGCGAGGCTGTCCAGCAGGGCGGCCATCGGTACGGGGCGTCCGATCAGATAGCCCTGGGCCAGATCGCAGCCCATGCCGCGCAGCAAGGCGAGGGCGGTCGGAGTCTCGACACCCTCGGCCGTGACCTTGAGGCCGAGGCCGTGCGCCAGATCGATCGTCGACTTCACCAGCAGGGCGTCGCGGGATGAATCGTCGAGGCCGAGGATGAAGCTCTTGTCGATCTTCAGCTCGTCGGCGCGGATCCGCTTGAGATAGGTCAGGGACGACAGGCCGGAGCCGTAGTCGTCCAGAGACACACAGATCCCCGCATCCGCGAACCGGTCGACGATGCGCAGGGCCATGTCGGGGTTGTCCATCACCGCCGTCTCGGTGATCTCGAAACAGAGGTCGGCACCCGAGGTCGCGACCTCGTTGAGGGCGAAGTCGGCGAAGCTTTCGTCGGACAGCAGGCGGCCCGAGATGTTGACCGAGACCATCAGGGCGTGGCCGGCCGCGGCCAGGGTCTTCTGATCCGCGATTGCCCGGCGAATGGCCCATTCCGTCAGGGGGCGGATGTGACCCGTCTCCTCGGCCATGCCGATGAACAGGTCGGGCGATACCATGCCCCGGCGTGGATGGGTCCAGCGCATCAGGGCCTCGACGCCGGTGACCCCCTCGGCCCGGAAATCGTATTTCGGCTGATAGGCCAGGGACACTTCGCCGTCGTTGAGGGCGGTCATCAGTTCGGAGATCAGCGACAGGTTGTCGCCGGGGTCGCCATAGGCTGCGGCGTCAAAGGCGGCGCTCGGCCGGCGCATCGCCCGTGCCTGATCGAGGGCGATCGCCGCGCGGTCCACCGGGGAGGACAGGTCCGAACCGGCCGCGCCGTGGCCCGCGACGCCGGCCGTCAGGGTGATGTCGACCGGAGCCCCATTGACCTCGATGGGCTCCTGGGCCGCGCCGGTGAGACGGTCGGCCGCTTCGAGCGCCTCGGCCGCGTTCCCGGCCTCGATGATCAGGCCCAAAGCACCGGCACCGACCCGCGCCAGGGGCGCGCCGTCCGCCAGGGCCGACAGCCGGGCCCCCAGGGTGGCCAGCAGGCGGGCCATGGAGTCATAGCCGATGGCGTTGCGAACCACCTCGAACCGGTCGACGCCGAACAGGACGACCCAGGCCCCGGCGTGGCTGCGGACCTGGCGTTCGAGGGCCAGGCGGTTGGGCAGGCCGGTCTCCTGGTCATGCAGGGCCATGTGGGTCAGCCGGGACTCGCGGTCGCGCAGGTCGCCGACCATGGCGTTGAAGCTGGCCGCCAGGCGTCCGATCTCGTCGCTCGAGGTGACCGGGGCCTCGACATATTCACCCTTCTGCAGCCGGTGGACCGCCTCATCCAGGGCCGTGATCGGGCGGGTGAGGCCGCGCGACAGCACCCAGGTGCCGGCCATCAGCACAGCCAGACCCGCGGCCCCGATCGCGGTGAGCCACAGGAACAGGGCCTGATAGGGCTTCATCGCGCGCTGCAGCGGATAGGTCAGCAGCAGGGCCGGATGGGCCGTCCTGTCGAAACCGGGCAGGGCGTGGGCCAGTCGCATCGACGGGCCCTCGTCGGTCCGGACCGTGACGGGCAGGCCGTTCGCGGGAGTCGCGGTCCCGGTCGTGATCACCGTGGCGGTCAGGGGAATGGCGGAGAGCTGTTCCAGATTGCGCATCTGGGCGGCATCCAGCCGCTCGGCGAACACCACCCAGCCGATGAGGACGGGGGCGTTCACGGGGGCGGCGACGACCCGGAAAGGCTGGCCGCCGATGGTCAGGACGCCGCTGTCGACGGCCCCGGAATCGAGCCCCCTGAACAGGGTGTCGAGCGCCGCGTCATCCGGCATGATTCCGGCCGAGGCGGCGTAACCGTCGATGCCCAGCATCAGGGCCCCGTCGACGCCCTGGCGGGCTCGCAGGTTTTCCAGCGCCGACCGGACCGTCGGCGCGTCATCGGACGCGACGGCTTCGCGGAACCCGTAGTCCTGGGCGAGGACGGCGGCTCCCTGGCGGAGCTGGGCCGACCGGCTGGCCCAGAGCTGGCCATAGACGGCACCGGCCGAGGTCATTTCGTCGCTGACCATCCGGCGGGCGCTGCTGGTCACGGCGGTGGCCACGGCGACGGCGCTGAGGATCAGGGCAAGGGCGAACAGTCCCATGTAGAGCACGGTGAAGCGCGTCCGCAGATTGCGGAACGTCAGCAGCCGGAGGGTCCGTTCGCGCAACTTCATCGCACCGCGGCCCGCCCGCTGAAGTCGCCGGAGATCGTCTGGCGCGCGGCTGATGCGGCCACGGTCACCGTCCGGGCGATCTCGTTGCCACGGCCGGCGAGGCGGGGATGCCAGACGCGCAGCGTCGCGGATCCGGCCGGAATGTCGCTCAGGACCGCGTCCCCGGCCGAGTCGGTCTTCATCGCCCAGGGCGTGTCGACCACCTTGATATAGGCCAGCATCTGGTCGTGGATGTTGCAGCCGAGGGCGGCGACACCGGCGCTGGTGAAGGTGTGGGTGCGACTCTCGTCGCGTCCGTAGAGTTCCAGTTCGAACCGGGCCCCGCGCGAGAAGGAATAGACCTGGTGCCGGACCCGGTCGAGGTTGGGGAAGGCCACGGTGCCCCCGACCGGCGCGATGAGGACATAGGGCTGGAACTGGAGGTCCTGCTGCGTCATCCGCAACGCCCAGGGGAAACGGATCGGTCTTCGGGGAACGCCCGCGGCCGGCGTCACGGTGACTACAGCGTCACGGACCGGCACGCCGGCGGCGTCGCGCACACTGACAGTCAGGTCGCCGGCGAAGGCCGGACCTGCCAGAATGATCGAGACAAGAAGTACCAGAAAACCACGCATCTGTCCGCTTGTACGAAATCAGTATGAAATCGGCGTAAATCGAAAGCTGCGGCAAGATGACCGGTTCAGATCACCCAATCGATGACCGCTCACAGGGCCCGGTCTGGCGAACTTTACTGCAGTTTAACCACGAGTTTGTACCCGTCGGGTTCAAACGTGAGCGTGAACAGATAACATGGATCGACGAGTCCTGGCCCTGGCCGTGTTGGTATCGACGGCCGCCGGCGGGGCCCGGGCCCAGTCCTTCATTCCTGACGTCCGCAGCGGCGGCAAATTGCTGCTGACCGGCGGTGTATCGACCATCGAGGGCTCCGGCGGCGGCGGGATCGCAACCTGGGCCACGGTGACGGGCTATGGCGAGGATGACGGCATCGGGGCCAATGCCCACGTCACCCTGATCGAGCTTCCGGACTACCGGTTCCGCACCGCGGGAGTCGCGGTCGGCCTGTGGGACCGGGTCGAACTGTCGGCGGCGCGGCAAGAGTTCGACACCGGCGACACCGGCTCCGCGCTGGGACTTGGTCAGGGCTTCACCTTCCGCCAGGACGTGATCGGGGTGAAGGTCCGGCTGACCGGCGACGCCGTCTATGACCAGGACACATGGGTCCCGCAGATCTCGGTCGGCGTGCAGCACAAGCGGAACGACCAGGGCGCGGTCATTGCGGCCGTCGGCGGCGAGGATGATCAGGGTACGGAATTGTACGTCGCCGCGACCAAATTGTTTCTGGCGCAGAGCCTGCTGGTGTCGGGCACAGTGCGCTGGACCAATGCCAACCAGACCGGCCTGCTCGGCTTCGGCGGCGACGCCAACAAGGACCGGCAGGCCCAGTTCGAGGGATCGGTCGGCTGGCTGCTGAGCCGCAATCTGGTGGTCGGGGCCGAGTATCGGACCAAGCCCGACAACCTGTCCTTTGCGGCCGAGGACGACTGGTTCGACATCTATGCCGCCTGGGCCATCAACAAGCACGTATCTGTCACGGCGGCCTGGGCCGATCTGGGCTCCATCGCCACGTTCGACGACCAGCGCGGTCTTTATGTCTCCCTTCAGGCAGGGTTCTGAGATGATTCGCCGATCCATATTTGCCGGGACGATCGCGGCCCTCACCCTGATCGCGGGTCCGGTGGCCGCCCAGGACGCCGCGCATCATCCCGGCGAGGACGCCGTCGCGGCCTATGTCGTCGACGACGCCAACGCCGGTGCGACACCCTTCACCGGCACGGCGATGTTCGCGGCCTTTCACGGCCGGCCGGGAATCGACCGCATCGTCGACGACATGCTGGCGCGGACGGCGTCCGACCCGCGCACGGCGGACATCTTTCGGGCCACCGACATGGTGCGGCTGGCGCGGACCCTGAAGGAACAGATCTGCTACGTGCTGGGCGGCGGCTGCGGCTATACGGGCCGGTCGATGCAGGACGCCCACAGGGATCTGGGCCTGCAGCCCGCCGACATGGGGGCCCTGGTCGAGCATCTGCAGGACGCCATGGCGGCGGAGGGCGTGCCCTTCCACACCCAGAACCGCCTGCTGGCCAAGCTGGCACCGATGCGTCGGGACATCGTGACCCGCCAGGGCGGCTGATCGCGAGGTCTAGTAGACGTCGCGGCGGTAGCGTCCGGCTCCGGTCAGGTCGTCCAGTCTTTCCGGACCGAGCGCCTCGGACAGCGCCGCCTGTACGCCTTTGGACATGCCGTCCAGACTGCCGCAGACGAGGATGACTGCACCGCGATCGATCCAGGCCCTGAGGTCGTCGGCGTATTGCGTGATCAGGGCCTGGACATAGCGGGCGTCGCCGGGATCGCGTGAGAAGGTGCGGTCCAGCCGGGTCAGGTCGCCGGCCGTGAGCGCCGCCTGAAGCTCCCCGTCGAGCAAGGCGTCATGGGCGCGGGTGCGCTCGCCGAACATCAGCCAGACGCCGCCGTGCGGGGCACCCGTCCGCGTCTTCCAGTGGGCGCGCAGACCCGCCAGCCCGGTGCCGTTGCCGATCAGGATCAGGGGGGTCTCCGCGGTCGGGCCGTGGAAGCCGCGGTTGGGGCGGATGCGCAGGGCCACCTCGTCTCCGGGCGCGAGGTCGCCGGTCAGCCAGCCCGAGGCGCGGCCCGGTGTCCCGTCGGCGGCGATCATGCGGCGGACGATGAATTCGGCCCGGCCGTCCCGGGGCAGGGAGGCGACCGAATATTCGCGGCTGGCCGGGGCACCGGCATCTGCCAGCGGAGGCAGGCCGATCTCGGCGATGTCGCCCGCGACCCAGACCGGCGCATGGTCGACCGGCGCGAAGGCCAGCAGCCAGGCCTCACCGCCCGGGCTGCCCGGGTTCAGGTGGGTGCGGTCGACCAGCCGCCAGCGGTCGAGCGCCGGCGGAGTCCAGTCCGCCGGGATGGCTGACCCGGTCAGGACCGCAAGCTGGTGCTGCCAGTGGCGCAGGGCTCCGGTGTCGCCGTCATCCACCTCGACACGGTCGAACAGGGGCTCGGCCCCGGTGCGTTTCAGCCATGCGTCGAGCGCGAGTCCGAAGCCGCAGAACGCCGAGTAGCTCCGGTCGCCGAGGGCCAGGAGTCCGTAGTGGACGCCGGTCAGGTCGGGGGTTTCGGACATGACCTGGCGGACAAACCGGGACACCGTGTCCGGCGCATCGCCCTCGCCGGTGGTCGAGGCGACGATCAGAAGTCGGCCGGTCGTCTTCAGGGCCGGACCGTCCAGGTCACCGAGCGGGACGACGCGAGTGCCGGTGCCGGCGTCGGAGAGGCTGCGGGCGGTCATCCAGGCCAGGTCTTCGGCAAGGCCGGTCTGGCTGGCAAAGGCGACCGTCACGACGTCAGTGCCGGAGGCATCGAGCAGACCGGCGCGGGCAGCGGCGGCGCGGCGGGCCCGGGCACGAGTCCAGGCCACGGCCGCAAGGACCAGCAGCCACAGGCCGACGGCGACGGCCGTCCACAACCAGCGCACGGGATCGGCGGTCACGCGCCTTCGGCGGCCATGGCAGCGAAGGCCGGCGAGACGATTTCGATCAGGCCGATGTCGGTCCGCACCACGAAGGCGGCGGCGAGGTTCAGCGCCTCGGCGTATGCGGGTCCCTCTTCGGGTCCCATGACCGTCAGGGCCGTGGCCATGGCGTCGGCGTAGAGGGCAGTCCCGGCCAGGACGGTGACCGAAGCGACGCCGTTTGCCACCGGCCGGCCGGTGCGGCCGTCGATCGTATGGCTGTAGGTCTGGCCCGCGACGTCAAACCGCCGGACCCAGTCGCCCGAGGTCGCGACGGCCATGTCGAACAGGGCTGCGGCGGTGCGCGGTGCGGGCGAGCCCGGGGCCTGTTGCAGCTCGACCCACCACGGGTGACCCCCCGGCTTGACGCCGGTGCCCCGCAGCTCGCCGCCGATCTCGACCAGATGATGGGCGGTGCCGAGGGCCGTCAGACGCGCGGAGACGCGGTCGACGGCATGACCCTTGGCCAGGCCTGAGAGGTCCAGCCTGAGGCCGCCTGGCTGCTGCACGGCCCGGGCTTCACGGTTGAGTCTCAGCCCGCCCCAGCCGCTGACGGCGCGGGCGGCGGCGATGTCGTCATCGGAAGGCACATCGGGACGCGGTCCCGGCGGGCCGAACCCCCAGAGGTCGACCAGGGCCCCCAGCGTCGGATCGACCGCGCCATCGGTGTCGTCGGCCATGTCGAGGGCGGCGTTCAGCAGGTCCCAGAACGGCTCTGACACGGCCCAGAAGCCGGCCGGTGCGGCATTCAGTCGGGACAGCTCTGACAGAGGGTCCCAGTGACTGAACAGGGCGATGATCGCCGCCAATTCAGCTTCGATCGCGGTCTGGAACGCCGAGCGATCCAGACCCGATGGCGGCACCAGACGGACCGCCCAGGACGTGCCCATGGTCTCGCCGGCGAAGTCCCAGATCAGGTCCGTCGTCGGCAGGACCGGAGTCCGGCCGTGGGTCGGCACCAGGACGCGGGTCTCCGGCTGCGCCACCGGCTCCCCCACGGTCAGCGGCGGAGGGGCGGCGCGGGGACCTGAGGGGACTCCGGTCAGGGCAGGACCTCCACGACGCCGTTGTAGGCGGCGCTATAGGCCAGCTGGTCGCCCTCGGCGGGGAGGCGGACGGAGGCGTTCATCCAGTACAGGCCCGCTTCGGGCCAGGTGACGGTGAAGGCCCCGTCGGTGCCGGTGCGGACCGTCATCTCTTCCGGATGGTCGCGATAGCGCGAACCACCCCGGGCGATGGTCACCTCCATGTCGGCGGCCGGCTGGCCGTCGCGGACCAGTTTGAAGGTGGCCGGCTCGCCCGCCACCAGATCGTTGGGGTGGGTGACCGGGACCAGTTCGAGGCCCTGGCCCGTCAGGGCGATGGCCGTCGGTTCGCCGAGGGTGACGAAGGTTTCGGTGCGGCTGTTGGCGCGGGTGGCGACGATGTCGGTGGCATCGGCCGGGATGTTGGCCGCCATGTCGGCCTGGGGCCCGCGCCAGCGTCGGGTCTCAGCGCCCTGTCTGTAGCTGACCACAACACCGCCCGAGACGTTGGCGACGCGCCAGGTCCCGGCCTGGGTCAGGTGCAGATCGAAGGTGGAGCGGTATCTGCCGGTCATCGCATTGGCCGCCTGGGCGGTCGAGCCGTCGGGGGCGGTGATGGTCAGACCGCTGAGGTTCATGGCCGCATGGTCGGCGACGAAGACGCCGTTCGACATGCCGGCGTCGAAGCCGACCCAGGCCTCCGTGCCCGACAGGACCGTCGAGGTCGGGGCCAGCCATGCGCGGTGGGCCTGGGCCGACACCGGCAGGGCGAGGGCGGCGATCGCGGCCAGAAGTCCGGCGAGCGGGGTGAGGTGCTTGTGCATGGAGCGGGATCCCTAGCGGGTGACGGCGACGCTGACGGCGCCCAGTTCGGTTGTGCCAGAGGCGCGGGCGGTGTTGGCGGCCCCCCAGCGGAACGGGACCCGGACGGCCTCGCGGCCGCCCTGTTCCCGAGCGGCCTCGACGACCATGACATAGTCTCCGGCGGCAAGGTCGCGCAGGCGGGCGGCGGGGACGGTGACGGCGTGACGACCGGGGGCCTTGGTGGCGCTGGAGACGCCGTCCATGGGCAGGCTCAGGGCGCGCCCGCCGCGCCGCCACCAGGTGCGCATGTCCTTGAGCCAGTCCTCGCCCTCGGTGACGTTGGAGACCTCGTACCAGACGGACAGGGTGCGCACGGCCGTGGTGTCGGGCCGCTCGATCCAGACCGCCACATAGGGCCGGTGATAGGCGGCGACGGACAGGCGCGGAATCTCGACCGAGACGGTCAGGTCGGCGGCCATGGCCGAACCGGAAACGGCGGCCGCGGCGGCGGTGGACAGGATCAGGGGAAGCGGTCGCATCGGAAAACTCAGTGAATGAACAACAGGGCGATGACGGCGGGGATCAGCAGACCGAGACCGAGCAGGGGCCAGGTCGACGGACGCTGACGGGCGTGCAGCCAGGTCAGGCCGAAACCGGTGATGGCGAAGACGATGCAGGCGGCGGCGAACACGTCGATGAACCAGTACCAGACCGGCCCGGTGTTGCGGCCCTTGTGCAGGTCGTTCAGCCAGGCGATCGCGCCGCGCGTGGTGCGTTCGCGCAGGGCCTCGCCGGTGGCGCGGTCGATGGTCAGCCAGCCGTCGCCGCCGGGCTCGGGCAGGGAGATGTAGACTTCTTCGGCGGTGGTTTCGGTGGCGCGACCGGCGACCTCGACCCTGAAGGTTTCCGAGGCCCAGCGGGCGATCGCCGGCGGAACGGGATCCGTGGTCTCCGCCGGCATCTCCGCCAGCCGCGCCAGCAGGGGCGTGGGCAGCTGGCCGGTGCGCTCGACCGTGGCCGGCGTGGCGGGAATCTGGGCGGCATGGTTGAGGGTGATGCCGGTGATCGCGAACATCAGCAGGCCGATCAGGCTGACGGCGGCCGAGATCCAGTGCCACTGGTGCAACTGCTTGAGCCAGAACGACCGTCTGGTGTTCAGGGCCGGCCTGGGCCTGGCGGGAGCGGTGGCTTCGATCACCGACCGTTTGTGCCGAAGTTGCGAATGGTTTGCAATAGCTCTGGCAAGACCCCGATGCGCCGCGTCGCCGCAGAGGTCAGTCAGGCCGCCTGGTGAAGGCTGTCCGCCAGCAGGTCACCGGGTGTGAGCACGCGGCGGATGGCGTCCAGCAGGACATCCGGCTGTATCGGCTTCTGGGCCACCCCGTTCATGCCGGCGGCGAGATACTCGATCTCATCCCGCGGATCGGCGTTGGCGGTCAGGGCGAGGATCGGAATGCGGGCGACATCGCCGGGCAGGGCGCGGATGGCGCGGGTCGCCTGGACGCCGTCCATGACCGGCATCTTCACATCCATCAGGACCAGATCGAACGGCCGGGCCTGCACCCGCTCGACGGCCTCCTGACCGTTCTCGGCGCTTTCGGAGGTACAGCCGAACAACTCCAGCACCTTGGCGGCGACGAACCGGTTCGTCGCATTGTCGTCGACGACCAGCACGTGCAGCGTCTCATGCGGTGTCGGCTCGGCCATGGGCGGCGCTGCCCCGTGCTGTTCGGGGCTGGCGCAGGCCAGGTGCAGGGTGAACCGGAACCGGGCCCCGCCGCGCACCGAACGGTCGACCGCGATCTTGCCGCCCATTCGCTCGACGATCTGGCGGCAGATGGCCAGACCGAGGCCGGCTCCGGCCCCCTGGAGTCCGGCCCGGCCGGTATTGAACGGCTCGAAAATGCTGTGCACCGTCTCTTCCGCGACGCCCGGCCCGCTGTCCTCGACGGTCCCGGTGATGATCAGCGATCCCTTGTCCAGGACGCTGGCGATGTGAACGGCGACCGCTCCTGCGCGCGTGAATTTCAGGGCGTTGCCGATCAGATTGTTGAACAGCTGTTTCAGCCGCATCTCGTCGCCCATGACCCAGTCATGGCCCGCGGTTTCCTGAATCACCTCGAGCTTGAGGCCCTTCTCCTGGGCCCGGGGACTCCACAGGGCCAGCAGGTCGGCGGCGACGGCATCGAGATGCACGGGTGCCGTTTCGAACGTCATCAGACCCGCTTCGGCGCGTGACATGTCGAGGGCGTCGGTCAGCAGACGCAGCAGGCCCTGGCCGGAATCGAGGATGGTGCGGACATAGGGCCGCATCGCCTTCTGGGTCAGTTCGCGCTCCATCAGGGCGGCCACGCCGAGCACGCCGTTCAGGGGCGTGCGGATCTCATGGCTCATGACCGCGAGGAATTCCGACTTGGCCCGGCTGGAGGCGCGGGCCTCGGCCTCGGCGCGCGCCAGGTCACGCGCCAGCGCGCTCATGGCCTCCGCGCGACGGCGATGGATGGCGCTGCCGGCCTGGAGCACATGGACGCCCGCGCCGACGCCGACATAGCGCCCCCCGGCGGTGATGACGAAGCCGTTGAGCAGGGCCCCCAGATTGGCCTCGTCCATGATCTCGAACAGGATTTCCGCGTCGGACTCAGCATCCAGAATGCGGGGGGTCGTATCCATGAAGGAGGACACGGGGCGTTTGGCATACAGTGCCCGTCCGAACTCGGCCGCCATCTTCAGGGTGAAGGCGTTGCGTTCCACCAGGCCGACGGGCCGGTTGTCGGCGTCGACCACGGCGATGACCAGGGTATCCGCCTCGCGCTGGAACCGGTCGAAGACCGCCGCGCCGGGCGTGTCGGGCGCCATGGGTGCCGTCGCGCTCCCGAAGTCTCCGATCCTGGCCATGCATTCCCCTCGGTTGCACGTCCGGATAGGGCACCGGCCCTTAACGCCAGCTTTGCCGGGCGTGAACCTTTTGCGAGATTGTCTTGAATATCAATCCGTCAGCGGATCATTCAGGTGGCGGACGAGGCCGGCGGCGAAGTCGGACAGGGTGTCGTCGCGGGCCCCCATGACGACGATGCGGTCGCCGGGCCGGGCCAGCTGGGCCAGCCGGTCGCCGCAGGCCTCGCGGGTCGCCAGGGCCTCGGCGCTGCGGCCGGTGGCGCGGATGCCGGCGGCGATGTCCTCGCTGCCGACGCTGCGGTCGGTCGTACCGCCGTAATAGACGGGCTCGGGCATCAGCAGGACGTCGTCGGGGCGCATCAGGCCGGCGAAGCCGTCGATGAATTCAGACTTCATCAGTTTCAGCGGGCCGAAGCCGTGCGGCTGGAACAGGATCAGCAGACGACCGTCGAAGGCGTGCAGGGTCTTCAGCGTGGCGGCGATCTTGTCCGGATTGTGGGCGAAGTCGTCGATGACGGTGACACCGTTCGCGGTCCCCACCACCTCCATGCGGCGGCGGATGCCGGCGAAGCCTTCCAGAGCGGTGACGGCCTGCTCCAGCGGCACGCCGAGGGCGCGGACGGCCCCGAGGGCAGCGAGGGCGTTGGCGACGTTGTGGGCCCCGGGGACGTTCAGAACCACGGCGTGACGGTCACCGCCCAGTTCCGTCAGGGTGAAGCGCATGCCCGTCGGCAGGGGCTCCAGATCGTGGGCGTTGAGGGTGGCCGATTCCTCGCCGAGGGCGAAGGTGATGACCCGCTCCGCCGGAAGGCTCTGGGCGAGGGCCTGGGTCTCGACATTGTCGAGGTTGAGCACGGCCTTCCCGGCCCGGCCGGTGAAGCCGCCGAACAGGTCGCGCAGCTCCTCCATCGACTTGTGGTCGAGCGAGATGTTGGAGACCACGGCCACGGTCGGATCATAGCGGGCGATGGAGCCGTCCGACTCGTCGACCTCGGAGACGAACAGGTCCGGTCCGCCGATGAGGGCGCTGGCGAAGGGGTGGTCGGCGTCGACGAAATTCTTCATCACCGCGCCGTTCATGACCGTGGGCTCGCGCCCGGCCTTGTACAGGATCCAGGCGATCATGCCGGTGATGGTCGACTTGCCGCTGGTGCCGGCCACGCCGATCGAGGCGGGGGCGGCGTTGAACAACTGGCTGAGGAGCTCGGGGCGGGTGACGATCCGGGCCCCGGCACGTTTCGCCGCGCCGATATCGGGCACGGTATCCTCGATGGCCCCTGTGGCGACGACGGTCTGGTCAGCGCGCGTGACGCCCGAGCCGTCCTGCGGATGAAGGGTCACGCCATGCGCTTCCAGCCAGGCGAATTTTTCCGGCGTACGGCCCTGGTCGCGGGACCGGTCCGAGCCCTCGAGACGGCCTCCGCGCGCCTGGACGATCATCGCCAGGGGCAGCATTCCGGACCCGCCGATGCCGCAGAAGAAATAGTCGTCTTTCGCCATGTGGGGTGACTAAGCTTCTTCGGTTTCCGGCGAAAGAGGGTCGGGGAGAAGGTACTTCCACAAGCTTGTCCGGGACCGTAGGTTTGGGGCCGCAAACAATGATCAGGCCAACGATGACCAACGCGCGCCCTCCGTCTTTCATCAGTGGGATTGCGAAGTTCTTGTTTGGAGAGAAGAAGGCGCGCGCGGACGCGCCGGCGGAACAGCCGCCGCGATGGGCCCGGCGGGTCATCCTTAGTCTTTATCTAGTCTGGTTCCTCCTTTTCACCCTGTGGGGGTTCGGAAGGCTTGGGTGGCTTGCCGAGCCGCGAGAGACGTTCACCATCGGGTGGTTGCTCGCGCTCAATGTATACGGGGTCGTCGTGCAATGGCTTAGTTACGGCCTTGATCGACACTACGGGACGAAGGCGCGCCGCGCATTGAAGTCGGCAGCCGCCGAATGAAGATCGGCATCGTCAACGCCAGCTCCCGCTTCAACCACGCCCGGGCCGATGCGGTGAACGCCTGGTTCGCCACGAATTTTCCGGACGGCGCGGTCAAGGTCGTGTTCCACCCGGCCAGCTTCGGCAAACACGGCCATTTCGGCGGGGATGACGTCAGCCGGGCCTCGGCCTTCGTCGACTATGCCAACGATCCCCGGCTGGACGCCGTCTGGTTCGCCCGAGGCGGCTACGGTTCGTGCCGGATCGCAGAGGCGGTGCTGCCGCGACTGACCGATGTGGCCCGCAAGAAGCGGTATCTGGGCTATTCCGACGCCGGCAGTATTCTGGCCCTGCTCTACAAGGCCGGTTTTCCGCATCTGGCGCATGGGCCGATGGCCTCCGATTCGGTGCGGCATGACGCGACGGTCTGGCGGGCGGTGAACTGGCTGAGGTCGGGCGACCCGGCCTCGTTCGAGCCGTCGCTGGCGGACGACCCTCGTCCGGCCGTGGCCTTCAATCTCAGCATCCTGGACGCCCTGGTCGGGACGGCGCTGGAGCCCGACCTGACGGACCATGTCCTGATGCTGGAGGACGTGTCCGAGCCGCTGTACCGGATCGACCGGATGATGTTCCATCTGACGGGCCAGGCCTCGATCCGCCGCGTCGCCGGCATTCGGCTGGGGCGGGTGTCGGACATCGTCGCCAATGAGCCGGACTTCGGCCTGACACCGGAAGAGATCGTCCGCTACTGGTGCCAGCGCTCCGGCATACCGTTCCTCGGCCCTGCCGACATCGGCCATGACCGCGAGAACAAGGTGGTCCCCTTCGGCCACAGGTGACCATGATCCGCTCGCCCGGGCGGAGAACCGGATCGACACCCGGGACATCCGAAGGTCAGATACGGTCAGTGAGCGGGCGCGTCTTCATGACCCCGCAGACACCGCGTCCTCGGGGGATGGGCGCGCGGTGGCGGTCCGGTCGGCGTCGGGGGGCGCCAGCCGGGCCGTCCCCCACCGCCGCGACAACGGCACCGCTGGTGTTGCCGGGGGGCAAGCGCCATCTTCGCCGGCCATGAACCGTCGCTCGCTTCTTATCCGCACGGCCGGGCTGGCTTCGCTCGTGGGTGGCGCGTGGTGGGCGCGCGACCATCTGCTGTGGCCGAAGCCGGAGCTGGACTTTGCCGCCGGCGGGGCGACGCCCTGGATGCCCTACGCCCGGCACGGCGCAGCGCCGACGGTCATGGTGGGGCTGGGCGGGCGCGAGGTCGCCGCCCTGATCGATACCGGGGCCCAGTATTCGGTCATCGACCGCGCCTTCTTCGCCGGTTTGCCGGACAGCGGGCGGTCGCTGTTCGACATGCCCCTGGTCGCCTATGGCGTCGGCGGCGGGGCCCAGGTGGGGCGAGGGACGGCCCTAGACCTTCAGCTCCCGGGCCTGAGCGTCACGGGTCTGCGCGCGGCGATCCTCGACCTTGGGCCGCTGGCCTCGAGCGCCGGGCTGCGAACGCCGCTGATTCTGGGGCAGGACCTGCTGGGCGAGGTCGTTCTGGCGCTGGATCCGGCGCGGCGGTTCAGCCGGCTGGTCGAGCGTGAGGCCTTCGTCCTGCCCGGCGATCTGGCCGAGGTCGCAGTGAAGCGCGCGGGCCGGGCCCTGACGGCCGAGGTGACGGTGGAGGGGACGCCGGTCGAGGCGGTGGTCGACACCGGGGCCTCGTCCCTGCTGGGTCTGAACCGCGACACGGCGACCGGCGTCGGTCTGCTGGACGGCCGGCCCCAGCGCAGCGGGGTCAATCTGGTGCTGGGCGGCGCGGCCCGCACGGCCATCATCGAGGCCCGCACCGTGACCTTCGCCGATCACCTGTACCGGCGCGTGCCGGTGGGCGTGTTCGACCAGCCGCCCCTGCCCAACTTCCCCGGCGGACTCGTGGGGATGGAGGCCTTCACCGGTCGGCGCGTGGCGATCGACATCGGTGCGGGGACGCTGCATGTGTCGCGCCCGCTGGACCTCACGGTGGGCCGGGCCGGGCGGCTATAGGGCCTTGAAGGTGTCGCAGGCGGCGGGATCGCCCGATTCATAGCCGCGCCGCAGCCATTCGACCCGCTGGGCGGACGTGCCGTGGGTGAAGCCGTCCGGCTGGACCCGACCGCCCTGACGGCGCTGCAGGGTATCGTCGCCGATGGCGGCGGCGGTCTGCATCCCGGCTTCCAGGTCGGCGGCGTCGACCGCGACCTCGCCGTTCGAGACGGCGGCGGCATTGGCGGCCCAGACGCCGGCGTAGCAGTCGGCCTGGAGTTCCAGCGCGACCGAATAGCGATTGGCCTCGGCCTGGCCGGAGGCGCGCTGCTGCGCCTGCTGGACCTGTTGCGAGGCCCCGGTCAGGGTCTGGACGTGGTGGCCATATTCGTGGGCGATCACATAGGCCCGGGCGAAGTCGGCGCTTGAGGCTCCGAGCTGGGTCTCGAGATCGCTCCAGAAGGCCAGATCCAGATACACATGCTTGTCGTTGGGGCAGTAGAACGGACCCATGGCCGACTGGCCGAAGCCGCAACCCGTCGATGTGCCCTGTTCGTAAAGGGTGACGGTCGGTGGCTGATACCCCTGGATCTTCGTCTTCCAGACATCGTCGACATTGGTGCCGATCACATCGACGAAGGCACCGGCCTGGTCGGTCGGGCTGCCCTGTTTGCCCTGTTCGGCCGCGCCGACACCGCCGAACTGGCTGGCCAGCTGGGTCGTGGTGGAAGGGTCGATGCCGAAGACGAAATAGCCGATGGCCGCGAGCACGAGCGTGCCCAGGCCGCCGCCGATGAGAGCACCGCCGCCCATGCCGCGGCGATCGTCGATATTGCCGCCGCGTCGTCCACCCTGCCACCGCATGTCGTTCTCCCGTCCCTGACCATCAAGCTAGGCCGGAACGCAGACCGAAGGGAAGGGATGCAGGCGTGCGGAAGGTCTAGTGCGCGGGCCGATCCAGCCAGGCGTCGATCTGGCCCAGGCCGCGGGCCGTGGCACGGTGGCGGTCCCCGGCGGACAGGCGCAGGGCCTGTTCCTCCTCCGGCGAGCGCAAGGCGCGGTAAGGCACGGGCTGGAGTGGTTCGGGCGGACGGGCGGACTCGATTCTGAGCCGGTTCAGGCGGGTCTCGGCCTCGATCTGCCGGGTGAAGGCCTCGCGCTGATCGGCCTGGGCGCGCAGGCGATCCATCTCGTGACGGTGCTGGTCGGCCTGGTAGCGGTTCGCGTCGAAGGCGGGCGCGCCGGGGCGCGGTTGCGGTTGCCAGGTCTGAACCTGGCCATGGGCATGGGCGGCGGCGGGCGCGGCGGCGAAAACGAACACGGCGGCGAGGGCGCTAAGGACGTTCATGCCGGAAAGATGGGGCCGGACGTCCGTTCAGCCAAGTCTTGCCTTCAGACCGGGGCGGACAGGGTCCAGACCCGGGTGCGTTTGACCGCGGAATCCTCGAGCTCGCGGGTCGTGGGGACGGCATATTCGGCCAGCAGATCGAAGCCTTCCTTGGGGAAATAGGTGCGCAGGGGATCGCCGACGAGGACCCGGCTGCCCTGGTCACGGGCCCGTTGCAGCCAGGCCAGAACGCGGCCGGCCATGGGCTGTTCGTAGAAGACGTCGCCGGCGCAGATCACGTCTGCCCCGGGCGGCGGGGCGTCGAGCAGATCGGCGGCGCTGAAGCTGACCGTGACGCCGTTGGCGGCGGCGTTGCGGCTCACCGCAGCCCCGCAGAAGGGGTCGATGTCGGCGCACAGGGCCGAGGCGGCCCCTGCCTTCATCGCCGCGATCCCGACCAGTCCCGAGCCGGCGGCAAAATCCAGAACCCGCTTGCCGGCGACCTCGGACGGGTTGTCCAGCAGCCAGCGCGCCAGCCCCTGACCGCCGGCCCAGGCGAAGGCCCAGAAGGGCGGCGGCAGGCCCATCTCGCCGAGTTCCTCTTCCGTCAGCCGCCAGATCGGCGTGACCTCGTCAGCCAGCCACAGCGACAGTTCCGGCGCATGCGGCACGGGCTGCAGCCGGGTGTTGGCGACGATGAAGGCGGCGGGATCGGCGATGCGGGTCAGGTCGGTGCCTGCGGGCGACAGGTGTGCATCAGAAAGCGGTTCCAGCCGGCCTTGTTGCGGCTCTCGACGGCGAAGCGGAAGCCGGGCTCATCCTCGGCGGGCCAGTAGACCATGCGCGCCAGTCCGGCAGGCATCTGCGCCTCGAAGGCGATGGCCCGCGGGTCGATGTCGGTGCCGTCAGACAGCCGGCCCACCGATCGCTTGCCGTCGCTGGTGAAGGAGAAGAAGCCCAGCCCGTCGTCCTCTCCGGCCCCGAAGAAGGCGGTCTCGCGATAGTCGCCGCGGTCGCCCATGTGCCAGACCGCTTCGAGCCGGATCCAGCCCTTGCCGAAAGGCTCGAACGTTCGTGTACAGACCATCGTCTGGCCGTGCATATCCGCCTCGGCCCGCCACGCCCCCAGCAGGGGTTTGAGCGGGCCCAGCAGGCCGCGGCCCGGCTTCCATGCGTTCGTCACCTCGCGCCCCCTGCGCTGGCGTCCCGGAGGACCTGAACATAGCCGTCGGCGATTTCCATGTTGCGGCCTTCCGGCCGTGCCCGGACGGCCCGGTGCAGGGCCGGCAGCTTCCAGCAGGGAACGTGCATGAACAGGTGATGCTCGGCGTGGAAATTGACCCAGTAGGGGGCAATGAAGGCACGCTCCCACCATGAGGCCTTCGTGGTCCGGGCGGCGCGGAAGGGGTCGGTCGCCGAGCCCTCGACGCAGGCGTGTTCGGCGATGTTCCTGAGTCGGGTGACCATCGGGAACCAGGTCGCCATGGGCAGCAGCCAGAGGGCGAAATACGCCCACCAGACCCCGGCGGCGGCGGCGGCGGCCAGCAGGGCTGCGTTGACGATCAGGAAGGGCGCGATCGAGCGACCGGTGACGACGGCCTCATAGGCATGGTCGTCGGTCGCCGCCCGGACGGCCCGGCCGCGCGCGGCGGCCAGTGGCAGAAGCAGCCGCTGTTTGAAAAAGGTCTGGCCGGTCAGGTCACGGACGATCTTGCGGCGCAGCGAGGCGCGGGTGACGGGGAAGGGGGCCGACAGGACCAGGTCGGGGTCCTCCGCCTGCTGGGCGAATTTGTGATGGGCCAGATGATAGGGACGATAGGCGGTCAGGGCGGCACCGATCGGCACGGCGCAGAGCCAGTGACCGAGGGCGTCGTTGAGGCGCGGGTTCGACGACAGGCCGCCGTGCGCCGCCTCATGCATCAGGATGGCGAGACCGAGTTGTCGCGTGCCGATAACGGCGACACAGAGCGGGATCAGGATCGGCCAGGCGACGCCGACCGCCACGGCCAGGGCGATCACCCCCCAGCAATGGACGACCAGCAGCGGTCCGGCCCAGATCGCGCGCGCCTTGAACGGCGCCCACTCCCCGGGGGTGAACAGATCGGCGGGCCGGATGCGGGGCGCTGCGGGCATGGTTACAGGATAGACGCCGGGGCCGCCGGGCTCAACGCGTCGTCAGATAAAGCGTCGATCCAGTCAGCATCACCTGACAAAAGTCATGTTGACCTGACAAAATTACCGTGTAAGGTGCGCCTTACAAAGGAGATGCCCCATGGCTTCGTGGAAGACACTGGATCCGGCGCACAAACGCTATGTGATCCGCACCAACATGTTCATGGCCGGCTATGTCCTGGTCAATGTGGCGGCCATCTTCGGCGCCTTCGACGAGATCATCGGCAAGGCGGCGGGCGTTGTCCTGGGCCTGTGCGTCGCCGCCCCGATCGCGGGGCAGTTGTGGGCCACCCTGTCGCTGATGAACGAGGCAGACGAGTTCGTGCGCGCCCTGACCGCCAAACGGTTCGTCATCGCGTCCGGGCTGGCCATGGCCCTGTTCAGCGGCTGGGGCTTCGCCGAGAGTTACGGTGGCGCCTGGCATGCGCCGGGCTGGCTGATCTATCCGCTGTTCTGGGGCCTGTTTGGGCTGGTCTCGCCGTTCGTGAAGAGTAGCGGCCGATGAAGAACACCCTGCGCGATCTGCGCACCGGGCGCGGCTGGACCCAGGAACAGCTGGGCCAGGCTCTGGGGGTCTCACGCCAGGCGGTCAATGCCCTGGAGACCGAGAAGCACGACCCGTCCCTTGACCTCGCCTATCGCATCGCCGTGCTGTTCGCCCGGCCGGTGGAAGAGATCTTCGACAATCCGCACGCCTGACCAAGAGTCAGTTTAACCTTACAGGATCAAGATCATGATGTTCATGTCCCGTCCAGGCGGCGGCCGCCGGCTGCTGCGTGCCTTCGCCATCGCGTCCGCCGTCGCCCTTGGGGCCGGAGTCGTCGCGTCTGCCGTTCAGGCGGAGCCTTCGCCGGCGGCCGCCCGCCCGGCCTTCGTTTCAGACCGGCTGTCGGTCCAGGTGGTCGGGTCCGGCCCCGACGTCATCCTGATCCCCGGCCTCGCTTCCTCGCGTGAAGTCTGGCGGTCTCTGGCGACCCGGCTCTCGGCCACCCACCGCGTGCATCTGGTCCAGCTGGCGGGCTTCGCCGGCGAGCCGTGGAGCCACGGTGACGGCCCGTTCGTGGCCCCCGAAGTGGCCGAACTGGCCCGCTATATCGAAACCGCCGGTCTTCAGCGGCCGGCCGTCATCGGTCATTCGATGGGCGGGCTGAGCGGGCTGCTGCTCGCCCAGGCGCATCCCGGGCGCGTCGGGCGGCTGATGATCGTCGACGCCCTGCCGTTCTACAGTGCCCTGTTCGGGCCCACGGTGACGGCCGAGCAGGCTCGCCCCTTCGCCGCCCAGGCCGCCGCCGCCATGGTGGCGGCCGATGAGGCCACCTTCCGCGCCCAGCAGACGCAGGTGGCCCAGGGGCTGGCCCGTGATCCGGCGATGCGGGAGACGATGGTGGACTGGTCCATGGCCAGCGATCGACGGGCCGTGGCCGCCGCCCTGACCGACGTCATGACCACCGATGCGCGACCGGGTCTGGCGGCCATGACCACGCCGGTCACCGCCCTCTATGCCGTCGACGCCGACGGCGGTCCGCCGCCGGCGATGGCCCAGGCGCTGTGGGAACGGGAATACGCGACCCTGCCGGGGGTTCGTGTGATCCGGGTCGAGGGCAGCCGCCACTTCATCATGGCCGACCAGCCCGAACGGTTCGCAAACCTGGTCGATCAGTTCCTGGCGGACTGGATCGCTGGGGGGGCCGAGGCCGGGGTGACGTCCCCGGTCCGGGTCAACCGGCCCCCGAACTCGCCGCTGTAGGCGACGGCGAGCAGGGAGCGGAAGACCGCTGCGGGGATGGCGATCTCATAGGCGCCCTCGACATAGGGTCCGACCTGATACGGCCCGACCAGGAAGGTCAGGCCCGCGGCCTTGCCCGGAGTGTCGCCGGCCGTCAGCACGAAGGCGGTGTCGATCGCCCGGGGGCAGGAAAAGTCCTTGCCGCCGAGGGTGACGCCGGCGCTGTCCGGCACGCGGGCCCGCTTGGCGGTGTTGATCGCCGAGCACAGGGCCTGGTCCAGGGCGCTCAGGTCCGCCCCCTTGCCGAACAGGTCGGCCATGCCGATCCGGCGCTTCAGCGCCTTGTCCCACAGCAGGCCCTCGGCCAGCGTGTTCGGATGGGCCCCGCCGGAATAGTCGAAATCGACGCGCTTGAGGCTGAACAGTTTGGCCGTTTCGGCGGCGACGGTGATGGTGATGGTCTTCTCGTATTTGGGCCGGTCGGTGTCGGCGCCGGCCTCGGTCAGTTCGCCCTGGGCCCCCTCGACGAACTGGCGCAGGCGACGGACCTCCTCGGCATAGAGGCGGGCGTGCAGGTCGGTCTGGGGCCGGATGGCGGCGGGCAGGGTCAGGCTGACGTCGGCCCAGGGCGTCTTCGACTCGAAGCCCATCGGTGCGGCGGCGTCGGCCGGGGTGACGACGGCGGCGGTTCCGGGCGCGGCGGGCGGCGGGGCCGCAGGCTCGCGCTCGCGGTTGCAGGCGGACAGGGCCGTGGCGGCGACGGCGGCCAGGAACAACAGCCGGAGCGGGGGCCGGGCGGTCGGGGTCATGCGTGTCTCCTTCACAGCGGCCATCCTACAGCGCCCAGAAGGATGGCGGAAAGAAGGATCAGCCCGGCTTCGCGGTTGGACCTGAACAGTCGCAGGGCGAGGGTGGGGTCGTCGGTCCGCACCCGACGGGCCTGCCAGGCGAGGTGCAGGGCGCAGGCGGCGAGGCCCGGCCAGAACAAGGGGCCGAGACCGGCCAGCCATCCGGCGACCGCGGCGCAGGCGATAGCGAGGGCGTAGAAGACGGCGACGCCGCGCGGCACATTCGCACCCAGACGGCGGGCCGAGGACTTCACCCCCACCATGGCGTCGTCCTCGATGTCCTGCAGGGCGTAGATGGTGTCGTAGCCGAGGGTCCAGAACACACCGCCAAGATAGAGGAGCAGGGCGGCGAGGGTGAGGTGGCCGGGCAGGGCCGCCGTCGCGTCCGGGGGAACGAGGCCGGTCCGCCAGTAGGCGGGCATGCCGGCCCAGGGAAAGGTGCTGGTGAAGGCGGCGAAGCCCATCAGGGCGCCCCAGTTGAAGGTCAGGCCGAGCCAGGCCTGGGGCCACCATGTGATGCGTTTCATGAAGGGATAGGCGGCGACCAGTCCCAGGGACCCGATCCCGAGCATGACCGTGGTCCAGTTCATCGCCAGCAGGATCTGCAGGCTGATGAAACAGCAGACGGTGATGAAGACCCCGGCGTGACTGACGGCGATCTGGCCGGACGCAATGGGACGTGAGGCCGTGCGGGCGACCTGCCGGTCGATCTTGCGGTCGATGATGTCGTTGAAGGCGCAGCCGGCCGCCCGCATCAGGCAGGCCCCGAGCGCGAACAATACGGCGAGGCCGGCGGCGTGGCCGGCTGCGAGGCGCAGGCTCGGGAACAGTGCCAGGTTCGAGGCAAACCCCAGGGCAATGCCCTGCAGGCCCGGCAGCAGCAGCAGCCAGATGCCGATCGGACGGTCGAAGCGGCCCAGTTTGAGCCACGGCTTCAGGCCTTCCGGCGCGTGGCGGTCCACCCAGTTGGAACCGGCGTCGGGAAGCGGGGCTGAGGTCATGGACCGGAGATAGCCTGTCCGAAGAGGGCGGTGAAGGGTCGGACCGGTCGCGGACCCGATCGCTAGGTGTGCAGGGTCTCCCCGTGCTGGGTGTAGTCCAGCCCCTCGATCTCGGACTCCTTGTCGACGCGCAGGCCGGTGGTGAATTTGCAGATCATCAGGATCAGGAAGGTGCCGATGCCGCTCCAGGCGATGACGGCGGCCAGGCCGATGGCCTGGTTGAGCAGGTTGGCGCTGGCGGCGGCCGGGTTGATGGCGGCCGTGGCCAGCACGCCGGTCAGCAGGGCACCGACGATGCCGCCGACGCCGTGCACACCGAAGGCGTCGAGGCTGTCGTCGTATTTCAGGGCGCGCTTGAGCCAGACGGCGCCGGCGTAGCAGGCGGGACCCGACAGGATGCCGATGATGAAGGCCCCCTTGGGATCCACCAGGCCGGCGGCCGGGGTGATCCCGACCAGACCGGCGACGATGCCGGACAGCAGGCCCAGCAGAGTCGGGCGTCTGTGGTCGATCCACTCGACGGCGGTCCAGCCGATGGCGGCCGCCGCGGCGGCGAGCATGGTGTTGAGCGCGGCGACAGCGGCGATCCCGTCGGCGGCCCAGGCCGAGCCCGCATTGAAGCCCAGCCAGCCGACGAACAGCAGGCCCGTGCCGATGGCGGTGAAGGCGAGATTGTGCGGAGCCATATTGTCCCGGCCGAAGCCCTGACGCGGCCCGAGAACGAGGGCGCAGACCAGACCCGCGACGCCGGCATTGACGTGGACCACCGCGCCGCCGGCGAAGTCCAGCACGCCCAGCGACCCCATCCAGCCGCCGCCCCAGACCTGATGGCAGATCGGCACATAGACCAGCAGGTGCCACAGGAAGAAGAACAGGATGGAGGCCGAGAATTTGATCCGCTCGGCGAAGGCACCGGCGATCAGGGCCGGGGTGATGATGGCGAAGGTCAGCTGATAGGCGATCCACAGGAACTCGGGCAGGCCGGGGGCGAGGCTGTGGGCCGTCGAGGGCGTGACGCCGTCGAGGAAGGCGGCCTGGAAACCGCCGATGAAGCCGTTGGTCGCGGGTGCGCCGGAGCCGAACGACAGGCTGTAGCCGACGGCGAACCACAGCACGGTGACAATGGCCAGGGCGGCGGTGGAATGGGCGATGGTGGCGATGACGTTCTTGCGCCGGACCATGCCGCCGTAGAACAGGGCCAGACCCGGCAGGGTCATCAGCAGGACCAGGGCCGTGGAAGTCAGGATCCAGGCGGACGCGGCCTCGTTCAGCACGAGCGGTGCCTGGTGGGCCAGCAGCGCAGGAACCGCGGGTGTGGCCGCCAGGGCGGGGCCGGCGACCAGTCCGCCGAGCAGGAGCAAAAGGGCGGCGACAGGTCGGGTCATACGCGGCGTCCGGGCTCTGGAGGGATCAGAAGACTCGGCGCGAACCGCGTTCGACGCCGCGGAAACGAATAGGGCCCTATTGCAGCGCAGCAGGCAATTCATTTCGTGTGCGGCGCAATATTTTCCCGGCTCGTGTCATCGTGGATAGCTGCGGTAGGGTTTCCGGCATGAACAGACCGGACGATCTCGCAGTCGCATGATCCCCTGCAAGGCTGCGATGATTCGCGGCTTGCCCGTCGGCCAAGGTCGGGTACCACTTGGCAAACAAACACTTCATCGCCGCAGTTCCTTGGGGGAAAATCCATGCGCAACGTCCGCCGTATCGCCTTGCTCGGAGGGGTCGCCGCGACCCTGATCGCCGCCCAGGCCCAGGCCGAAACAAGCGCCGTGGCCACCGCCGTACCGGCGGCGACCGCGATCCAGGAACAGCTGGCCCCCCTGCCGGCGATCGACATTCCGTTCACCCGGTTTGTGCTGAACAACGGCCTCACCGTGATCGTGCACGAGGACCACAAGGCCCCGATCGTGGCGGTGAACATCTGGTACCATGTCGGGTCCAAGAACGAGCCGCAGGGCCGCTCGGGCTTCGCCCACCTGTTCGAGCATCTGATGTTCAACGGGTCGGAGAACTACAATACCGACTTCTTCAAGGGCACCGAACTGCTGGGCGCGACGGACCAGAACGGCACCACCAACACCGACCGCACCAACTATTTCCAGAACGTCCCGACCTCGGCTCTCGACTCGATCCTGTGGCTCGAGAGCGACCGCATGGGTCACCTGCTGGGGGCCATCGACCAGGCGCGTCTGGATGAACAGCGCGGCGTCGTCCAGAACGAGAAGCGCCAGGGCGAGAACCAGCCCTATGGCCGGGTCTTCAATGCGATCACGGCGGCGACCTATCCCGACGACCATCCCTATGGCCACACCGTCATCGGCTCGATGGACGACCTGAACGCCGCCGACCTGTCGACCGTGCAGCAATGGTTCCGCGACTATTACGGCCCCGCCAACGCCACCATCGTTCTGGCCGGAGACATCACGCCGGAACAGGCCCGGGCCAAGGTCGAACAATATTTCGGCGACATCCCGCCCGGACCGCCCGTGACCCAGCCGGAGCAGATGATCGCCCGGATGACGGGCGAACAGCGCGAGCTCATGTATGATCGTGTCGGCCAGCCGCGTCTGTACAAGGTCTGGAACACGCCGCCGGCCGGCTCGGCCGAGGCCGATCATCTGGGCCTGCTGGCCCAGGTGCTGACGGCGGGCCGCAATTCGCGGCTCTACAAGCGGCTGGTGTTCGATGACCAGATCGCGACCCAGGTCGCGGCCTTCAACTCCGAGAGCGAGATCGGCAGCCAGTTCCTCGTGCTGGTGACGGCCAAGCCGGGTCAGGACCTCGGCCGCATCGAACAGATCGTCGACGAGGAGATGGCGCGCCTGCTCCGCGACGGCCCCACGGCGGTCGAGCTTGAGCGGGCCCGCACCAATGTCGGGGCCGGCTTCGTGCGCGGGCTCGAGCGGATCGGGGGCTTCGGCGGCAAGTCGGACATCCTGGCCGAGAGCCAGGTCTTCCACGGTGATCCGAACGCCTGGCGCGAGTCGTACGATCGCGTACTGGCGGCCCAGCCCGGCGACCTGACCCGCGTCGGGCGCGAATGGCTGACCGACGGCAGCTACGCGCTGGAAGTCCTGCCGTTCCCCGATTATGCGGCGTCCGCGACCGGTGCCGACCGGTCGCGCGTGCCGGCGGCGGGCGAGGCTCCGGCCGCGGTCTTCCCGGCGATCGAGCACGCGAGCCTGAGCAACGGCATGAAGGTCATGTTCGTGCGGCGCGACAGCGTGCCGACCGTCAGCATGAACCTGATCCTCGACGCCGGCGCGGTGGTCGATCCGGAGGGCAAGACAGGTGTGGGCCAGCTGACGCCGTCGGTGATGACCAACGGCACCGACGATCTGGACGCGCTCGAGATCAGCGACCGGCTGCAGCTGCTGGGGGCCACCCTCGGCGCGGGCTCAGGCCGGAACTCGACCAATGTGTCGATGACGGCGCTCTCGTCACGCCTTGACCCGTCACTGGACCTCTACGCCGATGTGATCCGTAATCCTGCCTTCCGGGCCGAGGATTTCCAGCGCGCACGGACGCAGCAGATCTCGGGTATCCAGCAGTCGAACCGCAATCCGGGCGCGATCGCCAGCCGTATCCTGGCCCAGACCATGTACGGTGCCGACAATCCCTACGGACGTCCAACCGCAGGGACCGAGGCGACGGTGGCGGCCCTGACGCCGGCCGATGCGGAAGCCTGGCATGCGACCTGGTTCCGGCCCGACAACGCCACCCTGGTGGTGGTCGGCGACACCAGTCTGGCCGAACTGACACCGAAGCTGGAGCGGGCTTTCGGCGGCTGGCGGGCCCCGGCGACGGCCCTGCCGGCCCGGCCGGGACCGGCGGATGCTCCCGAGACAACCGGCCAGCCGCGGATCCTGATCGTGGACCGCGCCGGTCCGCAATCGACCATACTGGCGGGCCGCGTGGCTCCGGCCTTCGATCCGGCCACCGAGGCCGCCATCGACACCATGAACACCGCCCTCGGCGGGGCCTTCACCAGCCGGATCAACATGAACCTGCGCGAGGACAAGGGCTGGTCCTACGGGGCCGGCGGCGGCGTGCCGTTGGGGCGCGGGGAACGGGTCTATTCGGTCAGCGCCGGGGTCCAGACCGACAAGACGGCCGAGAGTCTGGTCGAGCTGCGCCGCGAACTCAGCGACGTCGTCGGCCCGCGCCCGCTCACGGATGCGGAGATCCTGGCGGCCCGGTCCAACATGGTCCAGGGGCTGGCGGGCAACTGGGAGACCAATGCCGCCATCGCTGGAGAACTGCAGAACATGGTCGTCTGGGGCGTGCCGGAAAACTTCTATGACACCTATGCCCAGACCGTCAGCGGCATGGATGCGGCGCGCGCTACCGCAGCGGCCCGCAGTGTCGTGGGCGAGGGTCCGACCACCTGGGTCGTGGTCGGTGACCGCGCCACGATCGAGCCGAAGATCCGGGCGCTGGGCTATGGCGAGGTGATCGTCGTCGACGCCCAGGGTCGTCCGGTCCCGTAGGCCGGCACCGGCGAGGATGAGGGCGGGGCCGGCGACGGTCCCGCCCTTTTTTGTGCCTCAGACCCCGTAGAAGTCGCGGTACCAGTCGACGAACTGTCTGACCCCGACATCGATGGGGGTGCGTGGCGCATAGCCGAGGGCGGCGCGCGTTTCCGAGATATCCGCCTCGGTGCGGACCACGTCGCCGTCCTGGACCGGCATCATGTTCAGCCCGGCCTTGCGACCGAGAGCATCCTCCAGCACCGAGATGTAGCGCATCAGCGGTTCGCGGCGGCCGGCGCCGAGGTTGAGGATGCGCCAGGGTGCCACGCCGCTGGTCGAGGGATCGGGGGCCCGGGCGTTCCAGTCGGGATCGACGCCGGCGGGGGAGTCGAGGGCGGCGATGACGCCGTCGACGATGTCGTCGACATAGGTGAAGTCGCGCTCCATCTCGCCGTGGCCATAGACGTCGATCGGCCGGCCTTCGAGGATGGCCTTCGTGAATTTGAACAGGGCCATGTCTGGCCGGCCCCAAGGTCCATAGACGGTGAAGAAGCGCAGACCGGTCGAGGGGAAGCCGAACAGGTGGGAATAGGAGTGGGCCATCGCCTCATTGGCGATCTTGGTCGCGGCATAGACCGTCATCGGATGGGCCACGCCCTGTTTGACGGAAAAGGGCAGGGTGCCGTTCGCCCCGAAGGCCGAGCTGGTCGAGGCGAAGACGAGGTTTTCGGCCTTCACGGCGCGCGCGCCTTCCAGCACGGTCAGGAAGCCGACGACGTTGGAGTCGATATAGCTCTCGGGGCTTTCGAGGCTGTAGCGGACCCCCGCCTGGGCCCCGAGGTGGACGATGCGGCGCGGGGCGTCGGCGGCGAACAGGGCGGCCATGCCGGGGCGGTCGGCGAGGTCGAGGGTGTGGTGGCTGTAACCGGGCTCGGCCAGCAGCCGGTCGAGGCGGGCCTGTTTGAGGGCCGGGTCATAGTAGCTGTTCAGATTATCGACGCCGATCACCGTCTCGCCCCGCGCCAGCAGGCGGCGCGTGGTGTGGAAGCCGATGAAGCCGGCCGATCCGGTGACGAGGACGGGATCCTGCGATGTCATGGGTTTGCGATAGCGCCGGCCGGACGGTTCCGCCACCTCATATCGCGTGCCGCCGCCCGATCAGGCCGGACAGGGGGGCGAGGCCGGGAGGGTCGGCCGCGTCCGTGTTGATGGTCTCAAGCGGGGCGAAGTGACCCTCGGGCGTCCATGCGACGGCCTTGTGGCCGAGATTGAAGGCGCAGATCAGGACGTCGCCGCCATGGGTACGCTCGAAGGCCAGGACCGGCTCGGGCGCGTCGAGGAAGCGCAGGGATCCGAGGCGAAGGGCCGGCTCGGCCTTGCGCAGGGCCATCAGTCGCCGGGTCAGGTGCAGCATCGAGGCGGCGTCAGCCTCCTGCCGGTCGACGGCCAGCGGCGGGTGGCGGGGATCGACCGGCAGCCAGGGCTCGACCGTCGAAAAGCCGGCGTGAGGGGCATCCGCCCGCCATGGCATGGGGGTGCGGGCACCGTCACGACCCAGCGTTTCCGGCCAGTTGGCGATCGCCTCGGGATCGACCAGCCGGTCGAATGGCACCTCCGCCTGCGGCAGGCCCAGCTCCTCCCCCTGATAGACGAACACATTGCCGCGCAGGGCCATCAACAGGAGCATGGCCATGCGGGCGAATCGACCGGTGTCGCGCCCGTGGCTCCAGCGTGAGATGGCGCGCGGGGCGTCGTGGTTGCAGAAGGCCCAGGACGGCCAGCCCTGGCCGGGGGCACCGTCCCAGGCCGTATTGGCGCGGCGCACCAGTCCGGGCGTCAGTTCGTCCGCATACAGATAGGAGAAGCCGTAGGCGCTGTTGAGCCGGGTTTCGCCGGCGGTGAAGGCCTGCATCTCGGGCTCGGCGGCCTCGCCCACGACCTCGGCGACGCTGAAGCGGCCGGGGTAGCGATCCATCAGGGCGCGGACGCGGGCGAGGAAGTCGACGATGTCGGGCTGGGACTGGTTATGGACGTGGGACTGGAAATCGAACGGGCGGGTGCGTTTGCCCGGCGGCGCGGGTGGATTGTCCGTCAGCGCCGGGTCGTGCATCGCGAAATTGATGGCATCGAAGCGGAAGCCGTCGACGCCGCGGTCCAGCCAGAAGCGGGCGACGTCCAGCAGGGCGTCCTGGACCGCGGTATTGTGCAGGTTCAACTGCGGCTGTTCCGGCAGGAAATTGTGCATGTAGTACTGGCCGCGCCGCGCGTCCCAGGTCCAGGCCGGGCCGGCGAAGACGGACTGCCAGTTGGTCGGCGGGGTGCCGTCCGGCTTCGCGTCGGCCCAGACGAACCAGTCCGCCCGGGGGCCCGTGCGCGACTGGCGGCTTTGCTGGAACCAGAGGTGCCGGTCCGAGGTGTGGGCGAAGACCAGGTCCGTGATGATCCTGAGGCCCAGATCATGGGCGCGGGCGATCAGGCGGTCGAAGTCAGCCAGGGTGCCGAAGATTGGATCGACGTCGCAATAGTCGGCGACGTCATAGCCGAAATCCTTCATCGGCGAGGTGAAGAAGGGGCTCAGCCAGACCGCGTCCACGCCCAGCGAGGCAATGTGGTCCAGGTGGGCGGTGATGCCGGCCAGATCGCCGACGCCGTCGCCGTTGGTATCGGCGAAGCTGCGCGGATAGACCTGATAGATCACGGCCCCGCGCCACCAGTCGGCGGCATCGGCCGGATTGAAGGGGGCTTCTGAATCCTGACCGGTCACGGCAAGCCTTGAGTCTGACTGGCCCGGAGTGTGGAGCGCACGGGCCGACTGTCAATGCGGCGATCCCGCGGGCAGGGTGGTGTCGGTCAAGGCGGCCTTTGCAGGTTCAGCCCAAGGTCCACTAGGATGCCGGCGGGGCCGTTGGAGACGCACATGATGGGACTGCTCAGACGGGCCGGCCTGCTGGGCGCGGCGTTGGCCCTGATCGCCGCACCGGCCTGGGCGGCCGTGACCCTGACCTTCTATGCCCATCCGGGCGTGCGGATCCGGGGCGGGGACCTGCTGTTTCCCCATGCCTTTGTCCACGCCTCGGGATCCCTCGACGATACCGGCGATGCCGTCGACTGGGCCGCCGGATTTACGGCGAAATTTCCGGGGCCGCACCTGTTGCTGGCCAACGGTCCGGGCATGGTGGCCACGCCCGAGGCCCGCTACGTCGGGGAGGGCAGGCCCTATCTGCGGCTGACGGTCAGCGACGCGGTCTATCGCGCGGTCCGTGCCCGGTCGGACTGGTGGAACGGACGCGAAGGGTCGCTGTACGACCTGCGGCGGCGCAACTGCATCAGCTTCGTCGCCGATCTGGCGCGGGTCGCGGGGCTGCAGACGGCGGCCGAGCCCTCGATGAAGCCGGGCACCTTCCTGGAGGCGACCGCGGCCCTGAACGCCACGGCGGCATGGGGGCAGAGCCCGGCCGTGGAGACGCCCGAAACGCCCGCTCCCGTGACTGATCCGGCACCCGGCCTGCCGCCCGAAATCCCGGCGTCGGCACCTTGACCGCCCGCCGCCTCGGGCGGGCCGTGCACCGTCCGCGTCGATCGGCGACAGGAGCGCCCCGTCCCGCGAAGGGAGACAGCGGTCCGGACCGGACCGCCACGAGCCGCGGCAGGTTTGCCGCCGGCCGTTCACCCGTCTATGGCTCCTGACAGGGGGCGATCGTGGCAATATTTCCGGTCATTCTGTGTGGCGGCGCGGGGACGCGCCTGTGGCCGGCCTCGCGTCCGGCGCGGCCCAAGCAGTTCATCGACCTGGCCAGCGATTTGTCGCTGTTCCAGGAGACGGCGCGCCGCGTCGCGCCCCTGACGGACGGCGGCGGGCGGTTGCTGGTGGTGTCGGGGCAGGCCCATCAGGATTTGGTGGCCGAACAACTGTCTGCCCTGGGTATCGCGGCGACGGTCCTGCTCGAACCGGAAGGCCGGGAGTCGGCACCGGCCATGGCCGCGGCGGCGGCATGGATCGTCCGGAACGCGCCGGACGGCGTGGCGCTGTTTGTCGCCTCGGACCACCATATCCCTGACAACGCAGCCTTCCGGCTTGCGGTGCTGGAGGCCCTGCCGACGGCCGGGAAGGGTCGGATCGTCACCTTTGGAATCCGGCCGACGGGGCCGTCGTCCGCCTACGGCTATATCCGCCCGCAGGGGCCCGGCCTTTCCCCTGTGGCGGCCTTTGTCGAGAAGCCGGACCGGACCCTTGCGGCCAGCCATGTCCGCGACGGCTATCTGTGGAACAGCGGCAATTTCATGGTGCGGGCCTCGGTCCTGCTGGACGAGCTCGACGCTTTCGCCCCCGATGTGGCCCGCGCCGCGCGCGCCGCTGTGCCCGTGGACGGGGGGCAGGTCATCCTGCTGGCAGATGTCTTCCGAAGCGCTCCGAAGATTTCCATCGACTATGCCGTCATGGAGCACAGCCAAAGAATCTCGGTCCTGCCCGTCGACCACGCCTGGTCGGACCTGGGCGCATGGGACGCGGTGGCCGCAGCGGGTGCAGCAGACCGCGGCGTCTGGATCGCGACCGAGGGCGACACCGGGCTGGTGCGCGCGGGCGACGGCATGGTGGTCGCGACCGTCGGGGTCAGCAATCTGGCGATCATCGCGGAACGGGACGCTGTGCTCGTCTGCAGTCTCGACCGGGCCCAGGAGGTCAAGGGGCTGGTCGAACGTCTGCGCGATCTCTCTCCGCGCCATGCGGCGGGTCCGTCGACGGCGGGCGGAACCCTGGCCGAGCGCGCCCGCGCGTTCGACGGCTGGATGCGCCTCAACGCCCTGCCGGTCTGGGCCACGCTGGGCGTGGACGAGGACGGCGGCTTCCGGGAAGCCATGGACCTGTCGGGTCGGCCCGTGGGCGATTTCCGCCGGGCGCGGGTGCAGGCGCGCCAGGCCTATGTGTTTGCCGCGGCCGGTGCGAGCGGATGGGCGGGTCCCTGGCGGTCGCTGGTCAGCCGGGGGCTGGAACGGTTCGAGACGACCAACCGGCGTGCGGACGGCCTCTATCGCACCCGGACGTCGGCGGACGGCGAGGCTCTCGACGACACGGCCTCCCTGTACGATCAGGCGTTCATCCTGTTCGCCCTCGCTGCCGCAGCGCATGCCGGGATCGCTCCAGCGATGATGGCGCAGCGGGCCCATGCCCTGGGCGAGGCGCTGGCCAGCCTCCGGGCTCCGGCGGGCGGGTGGCGCGAGACGGGCGAGCATCCGTATCAGGCCAACGCCCACATGCACCTTCTGGAGGCCTGTATGGCGTGGGAGGTGATCGAGCCGACGGGGCCCTGGACGCAGATGGCTGATGAGATCGTCGCCCTGGCCCGTCGCGCCTTCATCGACCCTGACGGCGGTTTCCTGCGCGAGTTCTTCGACGCGTCATGGTCACCGGCCGAGGGCGAGGACGGTCGTCTGCTCGAACCCGGACACCAGTTCGAATGGAGCTGGCTGCTGACCCGTTGGGGCCGGTCGCGTGGCGACGCCTGGGCCATGGCGGCGGCGGGTCGGCTCTATCGCAGCGGCGTACGCGGCGTCGACCCCGGTCGCGGCGTCGCCATAGATGCGCTGAACGATGATCTGACGGTGCGCTCGGCGCAGGCACGCCTCTGGCCACAGACCGAACGGCTGAAGGCGGCGCTGATTCTGGCTGAGACGGCTGAAGGCGGGCAGCGGACCCTGCTGCTGCACGACGCACGCAAGGCGCTGTCGGGCCTGCAGCGTTATCTGGAGCCCTCAGGCCTCTGGCGGGACAAGATGGGGCCCGACGCGGATTTCGTCGAAGAAGCGGCCCCGGCCAGCTCCTTCTATCACCTGATGGTGGCGTATGAGCAGTTGCTGGAGACGTCGGCGGTCCTGCCGGAGATCGGCATGAACGGGGGGGAAGCGTCTTGATCGGAGGCCGGTCGATCCTGGCCGTCATCACGGCGCGGGGCGGATCCAAGGGTCTGCCGCGCAAGAACCTGTTGCCATTTCGCGGCGCGCCCCTGATCGCATGGACCATCCGGGCGGCGCAGGCGGCGAACAGTATCGACCGGTTGATCCTGTCATCCGACGATCCGGAGATCATCGAGACCACGCGGTCGCTGGGATGCGAAGTGCCGTTCCAGCGTACGCCTGACCTGTCCGGAGACGCAGCCGCCTCGGTGGACGTACTGCTGGATGCCGCAGATCGCGTGCCGGGCTATGACATCGTCGTCTTGCTGCAGCCGACGTCGCCGCTGCGGACCGCCGGAGACATTGAGGGGACGTTGGCGCTGATGGTCGCCGCGGGGGCACCCGGTGCCGTCACCGTCAGCGAGGCACCCTGCCATCCCTATCTGATCTTCGGTCGCGATGCGGCGGGCCGGATGACCCCCTTTGTCGCGGCGTCAGGCGAACGGGCGTGGCGGCGTCAGGATCTGCCGCCGGCGTACCGGATCAATGGCGCGGTCTATGCGGCGGACCTCGCCTGGCTCAGGGCCGGGCGGACGCTGTGCAAGGCCGGCGAGACCGCGGCCTATGAGATGCCGGTCGAACGCTCGGTGGACATCGACACCCTGGATGACCTGCGCAGCGCCGAACGGCTGGCGGACTGACCGTCAGGGCAGGAGGGGGCCGGCCGCGGCCCGTTTCGTGTCGATCTCGACCTGCACCTGTTCCAGGGCCCGGGCGCGGGCTTCGGCCGAGGCGTGGCGCAACTGCGGATAGCGGACGCGCCAGTTGTAGGCTCCGAAGCGGCGCCAGAAGGCCGGAGCGATCCGGGTCTCGTAACCGGCGCGGGCCGCCAGATACAGGCCGACCCTGTCGGCCTGGGTTTCCTTGTCGCCGGCACCGGTGACGGCCGCAGCGTCATTGGCCTGGCGTCCGGCCCCGCCCACGTCGCTCCAGTCGCGGTGTCTCAGCACATGGTGGGCCAGTTCATGGCCGAGGATCAGCGCCAGCTCGTCATCCGACCGGGTGAAGCCGGCCAGAGCCGTGCTGATGAACAGTCGCCGACCGTCAGCACGGGCATTGAGCTCGTCGGACGGGTTCAGCTGGACGTCATAGCCGCACGCGCGATGGGGCTCGATCGTGACGCTCAGAGGCTGGCCGCTGCGGCGAATCTCGAGCCGCGTCACGCCGCCGGACAGGGCGCGGTCCAGAACGGCGACATTGGCGGCCAGACCCTCGAACGCGGGTGTGGCGCGGGTCGGACCGGCGTTCAGGGCGGTGCCGTTGGCGGCGAGGATCAGGTCCCCCTCACGCAGATCCGCATCCGCCGCGGCCGAACCCGCCGGCGCGGAGAGCACACCGGGCAGATCGCCTTCGAGACCGAAGCGCGACTGGACCAGGGGTCTCAGCTCATTGCTGTACTGGTTGGCGGAATGCAGGGCCCAGCCGGCCGACTGCCGGACGGCCGGACAAAGATCGACATTGGCCTCGGACAGCCGTTGGGCCACGCGGGCGACGCGCTGGTCCAGCGCCGTCAGCGTCGTCAGCCGTTGCGACGCCGCGTCTGCGACCCCGATGGTCAAGGCACCGCCTGCCGGAGCCTGTCCGCAGGCGACGAGGGTGCCAGCGGCGGCGAATGCGAACGCGGCGGACAACAGACGGTTACGAGACAGCATGGCGCGGGTTCGATCGCCAGCATGGACAGCCGGCTCTCCCAGAGACAGGATCAGGGCGGCGCAGGCAACCGGATTTTGCGCGGCAGCCGGCCGTTGCGGTCCCCGCCCTTTTCGGTTCCTTAACGGCCATCAACCACCTTGGCCCTGCGGCGCATTCGCCGCCCGGGACGGACCTCCATGAGACTGGACGGCAAGCGTATACTGGTCACCGGCGCGGACGGCTTCATCGGCTCGCACCTGGTCGAGCGGCTGGTCCGGCGCGGTTGCGAGGTGCGCGCCTTTGTCCAGTACAACAGCCTGGGCGGCTGGGGCTGGCTGGACGACAGCCCGGCCGACGTTCGCAAGAACCTCGACGTCTTCGCCGGCGACATCCGCGATCCGCACGGGGTGCGCACGGCCATGACCGGATGCGACGTGGTTCTGCATCTCGCGGCCCTGATCGCCATTCCGTACAGCTATCACTCGCCCCAGACCTATGTTGAGACCAATGTCCTGGGCACGCTGAACATCGTCCAGGCGGCGCGCGATCTGGCCGTCGAGCGGGTGGTCCACACCTCGACCAGCGAGGTCTACGGCACCGCCCGGTTCGTGCCGATCACCGAGGCGCATCCGCTGCAGGGCCAGTCGCCCTATTCGGCCAGCAAGATCGGCGCGGACCAGATCGCGCTGAGTTTCCACGCCGCCTTCGGCACGCCGGTGACCGTGATCCGGCCCTTCAACACCTACGGTCCCCGCCAGTCGGCGCGGGCGGTGATCCCCACGGTCATCACCCAGATCGCTGCCGGTGCGCGGGAGATCAAGCTCGGTGCCGTGCATCCGACCCGCGACTTCACCTTCGTCGCCGACACGGCCCGCGGCTTCGAGGCCCTGGCGGAATGCGACGCTGCCGTGGGCCAGACGGTCAATGTCGGCAGCGGATTCGAGATCTCGATCGGCGACACGGCGCGTCAGATCATCGCCCTGATGGGCCGCGAGGTGGCCATCGTCACCGACGACCAGCGCCTGCGCCCCGAGGCGAGTGAGGTCGAACGGCTCTGGGCCGACAGCAGCCTGATGCACTCCCTGACCGGCTGGGTCCCGGACTACGGTGGTGGCGAGGGGTTCACGCGCGGTCTCGGCGAGACCATCGACTGGTTCGGTGACCCGGCAAACCTGGCCCGCTACAAGGCGGATCGGTACGTGCTGTGAACCTGCCCGATCAGGTCCTTGCGGCGGTGCGCGCGGCCCTGCCCGGGTCGGACGGCGACGTCTCTCTGCACGAGCCGGAATTCCGCGGCCAGGAGTGGGCCTATCTGAAGGACTGTCTCGACACGGGCTGGGTCTCGTCCGTGGGGGCGTATGTCGACCGCATCGAACGCGACCTCGAGCGCATCACCGGTGCCGCCCACGCGATCGCCACCTCGAACGGCACCGCCGCGCTCGACATCTGCCTGCGCCTCGCCGGAGTTCAGGCGGGCGATGAGGTGCTGGTCCCGACCCTGACCTTTGTCGCCACCGCCAACGCCGTCGCCTACCAGGGCGCGACGCCGCATTTCGTGGACTCGGAAGCGGTCACCCTGGGCGTCGATCCGGCGCGGCTTGAGGCCTGGCTGCGGGAGACCGCGCGGGTCGACGGCGACGTCTGCAGCAACACCCGTACCGGAGCCCCGATCCGGGCCCTGATGGTCATGCACGTCTTCGGCCACCCCTGCGATCTGGACGGTCTGGCCGAGGTCGCGGCCCGCTGGAAGCTGGCGCTGGTCGAGGACGCCGCCGAGGGCCTGGGCTCCCGCTGGAACGGCCGGCACCTGGGGAATGTGGGGCTGGTCTCTGCGCTCAGCTTCAACGGCAACAAGATCGTCACCACGGGTGGAGGCGGGGCGATCCTGACCAACGATCCCGATCTGGCCCGGCGTGCCAAACACCTGACCACCACCGCGCGCGTGCCGCACAAATGGTCGTTCGTGCACGACGAGGTCGGCTGGAACTACCGCATGCCCAACCTCAACGCCGCCCTCGGCTGCGCCCAGCTGGAGCGGCTGCCCGACATGCTGGCGCGCAAGGCGGTGCTGGCGCAGCGCTATGCCGAAGCGTTCCGCGATGTGGAGGGCGTGCATCTCCTGACCGCCCGGGACGGTGCCGGGGTCAACCACTGGCTCAATGCCCTGATCCTCGACCGGCCTGACATGGCGATGCGCGACGCCCTGCTTGAAACCCTGAACGGCGCGGGCTTTATGGCACGGCCATTGTGGACGTTGATGCACCGGCTGCCGATGTACGCCACTTGTCCCCGCGATGCCCTGCCGGTCGCCGAGGCGCTGGAAGCCCGCGTCATCAACCTGCCCAGCAGCGCCAAACTGGCGGACGTATGAGCGCGCGCCGCCGGATCTGCGTGGTCACGGGAGGGCGGGCCGACTACGGCCTGCTGCAATGGGTGATGCACGACATCCGCGCGGCCGGGGATCTGGAACTGCAGCTGATCGCCACCGGTTCGCACCTCGAAGCCCGCTTCGGCATGACGGCCGACCAGATCGAGGCCGACGGTTTCCGCATCGACGCCCGCGTGCCGCTGGGCCTCGAGGCGGACGACCCGGGAGATATCGTGCGGGCCATGGCACGCTGCCTGACCGGCGTGTCGGACGCGCTGGAGGCGCTGAAGCCTGACATCATGCTGATCCTGGGCGACAGGTATGAGATATTGGCGGCGGCGCAGGCAGCGCTGATCCACGGCGTTCCGATCGCCCATATCGCCGGCGGCGACACCACCGAAGGTGCCTTCGACGAAAGCATCCGCCACGCCCTGACCCAGTTGGCGCACATCCATCTGACCACCCACGAGACCTCGGCGCGGCGCGTCCGCCAGATGGGTGCGGCACCCGATCGGGTCCATGTCGTCGGCAGCCCGGGACTCGACCAGCTGCGTCGCCGGTCCCTGCTGGACCGGGCCGCGCTTGAGGCCGCCCTCGGCGCGTCGCTGGGCGTGCGGAACATCCTTGTAACCTTCCATCCCGTGACCCTGACCGCCGACCGGGGGCAGGCGGACTTCGAAGCCCTGCTGGCGGCGCTGGACGCCCTGCCGACCGACGTCGTGAAGTGGATTACCCGCCCGAACGCCGATCCGGGCCATCGCGCCATCGAGGAGGCGCTGGACCTATGGGCCCGCGGCCGACCCGATGTGCGGGTCTTCGCTTCGCTCGGCCAATTGCGCTACCTGTCGCTGATGGCCCAGGTCGATGCGGTGGTCGGCAATTCTTCCAGCGGACTTTACGAGGCCCCGTCGTTCGGCGTGCCGGCGGTCGACATCGGCGACCGACAGAAGGGCCGACTGGCCGCCGTCTCGGTGATCCGTTGCCCGCCCGAGGCCGGAGCCATTCGCGACTCAGTCGAGGCGGCCTTCGCCCTCGACTGCACCGGAATCGTCAATCCCTATGGCGACGGTTTCAGCGCCGGCCGTATCGTCCGGATTCTGCGGGATGCACCGCCGCGCGAGACTCTTCTCTCCAGGACCTTCCATGAGGTCGGCCAATGACCGGGCGCGTCTTCATCATCGCCGAGGCGGGGGTCAATCACGACGGCTCGCTGGATGACGCCCGCCGCATGATCGATGTGGCCGCCGAGGCGGGGGCCGATGCGGTCAAATTCCAGACCTTCCAGGCAGAACAGCTGGTCACGCGCCGCGCGGGCAAGGCGGCCTACCAGACCCGCAACACCGGTGACGACGGCGGCCAGATGGCCATGCTCAAGGCCCTGGAGCTGGCGCATGAGGATCACCGGGGACTGGCCGCCCACGCGGCCGCGCGCGGGGTGCGCTTCATGTCGACGGCCTTCGATCTCGACAGTCTCGCCTTCCTCGCCGCCCTTGACATGCCGGCAGTCAAGATCCCCTCCGGCGACCTGACCTGGGGTGCGATGCTACTGGCGGCCGCGCGGCTCGACCAACCGCTGATCGTTTCGACCGGGATGGCGGACCTCGATGAGATTCGCGACGCCCTGTCGGTGATCGCCTTCGGCCTGATCCGCACCGACCTGCCGACGGGCAGGGCCGATCTGGCCGAGGCCTTCGTCAGTCCGGCCGCCCAGGCGCGGCTGCGCGAGCGCGTCACCCTGCTGCACTGCACGACCGAATACCCCGCGCCGCTGAAGGCTGTGAACCTGCGGGCCATGGATGTGATGGCCGAAACCTTTGGCCTGCCGGTCGGCTACTCCGACCACACCCTCGGGACCAGCGTGGCCATCGCCGCGGCGGCGCGAGGCGCGGCGGTGATCGAGAAGCATTTCACCCTCGACCGGACCCGCCCGGGCCCGGATCACGCCGCCTCGCTGGAGCCCGCCGAACTCGCCGCCATGATCGCCGCCATCCGCGAGGTCGAGGTCGCCCTCGGTCGCCCGATCAAGGCACCGGCACCCGAGGAACTGGGCAACCGCGCCATCGCCCGCCGGAGCCTGGTCGCCGCCCGCCCGATCGCGGCGGGCGAGCCCCTGAGCCTCGACAACCTGACCGCCAAAAGGCCTGCCGACGGCGTTTCGCCCATGGAGGTCTGGCCGATGCTCGGCCGACCGGCCCCGCGCGCCTACCAGGCCGACGAGGCGGTCGAGGCATGAGCGGCCGCCCCGTCATCATTGTCGGTGCCGGGGGGCACGGCGCGGTGGTGGCTGACGCCCTGCTGGCGGAAGGCCGAACCGTTCTGGGCTTTGTGGACCCCAGGCCGGATACCGCCATCGGTCTTCCCGGCCTCGACCTGCTCGGCTCTGACGAAAACCTCGACCCTGAAGCCGGCTATGATCTCGCCAACGGAATCGGCGGGACCGGGGCCGGCGGAGACCCGGATCTGAGACGGCGTGTGCAGGCGCGCCTGGAGGCGCAGGGCTTTCACTTCACGGGCGTGCGCCATCCCTCGGCGGTGGTTTCCCCGCACGTCGCCCTGGGCGACGGCGTCCAGCTTCTGGCCCGCAGCGTGGTCCAGGCCGGCGCGTTGATCGAAACCGGGGCGATCATCAACACGGGCGTCATCATCGAACACGGTTGCCGTATCGGTGCCTTCACCCATTGCGCCAGCGGTGCCATCCTGTGCGGCGGAGTCGCGGTGGGCGAGGGCTCCCACATCGGTGCCGGTGCCGTCATCCGGCAAGGCGTCAGGCTCGAGGCGGGTGTGGTGGTCGGTGCCGGCGCGGTGGTGCTTGAGCCGGGCGAGGGCGAGGGTATGCTGATCGGCGTGCCGGCCAGACGCAGGGGAATTGCATGAGGGCCGGGAAATGCGGGTTGATCGGATCGGCGGCGCAGCGCGACCCCGCGCCTGACGGTACGCTCGAGGCAGATGGCGACGGCGGGCAGGGGATACAGTGATGCGTCAGTGGGAAAAGGCCCTGATCGGGCCCGAGGCGACGTTCCGCGACGCCCTGATCTCGATCGACTCGACCGGCGCGGGCATCGCCCTCGTCGTCGACGGCGACCGGCGGCTTCTCGGTGCCCTGTCCGACGGCGACGTGCGCCGGGCGCTGATCAAGGGCGCGGGGATGGAAGACCGGGCCATCGGCGCTGCCAATGCGAAGCCCGTCTGCGCCGATGCCCATCAGGATCCGGCGGCGATGCTGGCGACCTTGCGGGCCCACAGCCTGCGTCAGTTGCCGATCCTCGACGACGGTCGCCGCGTGGTCGGCCTGGCTACGGTGGCGGATTTCCTCAACATCCCGGTGCGGACCAATCCGGTGATCATCATGGCCGGAGGCAAGGGCGAGCGGCTGGCCGAACTGACCCGCGACACGCCCAAGCCGATGCTGACCGTCGGCTCGCGGCCGATCCTCGACACCATCGTCGGCAATCTGGCGGGGCAGGGGTTCCGCAACTTCTGGCTGGCCGTGAACTACAAGGCCGAACAGATCGAGGGCCATTTCGGCGATGGGTCGGGGCGCGGCCTGGACATCCGCTACCTGCGCGAGGAAAAGCCGCTGGGGACCTGCGGCGCGCTCAGCCTGATGCCCCGACCTGACGAACCCTGTGTGGTCACAAACGGGGATGTGCTTGCCAAGGCCGATTACAGCCATCTGCTGGACTCGCACCTTCAATCGGACGCCATGGCCACTGTGGTGGTGCGGGACTACCAGATGCAGGTGCCGTTCGGGGTTGTGAACGCCAGCGGTGCCCGGGTGATCCGCATCGACGAGAAGCCGACCCAGAGTTACACGATCAGCGCGGGCGTCTATGTCCTGTCGCCCGCGGTTCTGGACCTGATCCCCAAGGACGTCTTTTATGACATGCCGGCCCTGATCGCCGACATGATCGCGCGCGAACTTCCGGTCAGGCTTCAACGCGCCGAGGGGTATTGGATGGACATCGGCCGCCCGCCCGATTATGCGCAGGCGAACGCAGACTACGGGTCGGTTTTCGAGCTGTAGCGTCGAACGGTCGCCCTTTTGCGGACTTGCGCGTTTGATAACGCTCCTGCCCTTTTCGATCAGAGAGCCAGCCGGTCGGACTCCGCAAACCGATCTGTCCCCCAGAGACTCATGTTTTCAAGACTGTTGAAACGACGCGCCGCCCTGAGGGCTCCCGCCGCTCCTGCCGTCCCCCAGGGACGGATCGTATGGGCCGTCGGCGACATTCACGGACGCTACGACCTTCTGGCGTCTCTGGTAGAGGCGATCCAGGCGGATGCCGTTGCCCATCCGGATGTGCGTTCGACCGTGATCTTCCTCGGGGACTACATCGACCGGGGTCCGGACTCCCGCGCTGTGCTGCAGTGCCTTGCCGCCCTTCGTGCGGTCGAGGGTCTCGAATGGCGCTTCCTGAGGGGAAATCATGAGCAGGCGATGCTCGACTTCCTCATCGACCCGTCGCAGGGCGCGAAATGGTGCGAGTACGGGGGCGACGCAACCTTGCGGTCCTACGGGCTTGCAGTGCCGCAGATGAAGCACAGGCTGGAAGCGTGGTCGCATCTCTCAGCCGATCTTGAGCACCGCCTGACGGCTGAAGAGCAGGGCTTCCTGAAGGACCTCGAACTGAGCGTGACGGTCGGAGACTACTTCTTTTCGCACGCCGGTGCCCGGCCGGGGGTCAGATTGGAGGACCAGTCCTCCACGGACCTTATGTGGATCCGTGGCTCATTCCTCGGCAGTGATATCGAGTTCGAAAAGGTTGTGGTGCACGGCCACACGCCGACTGCCGAGGTCCATGCGGACCACCGGCGGGTGGGCATAGACACCAAGGCGTATGAATCCGGAGTTCTGACCGCCCTGCGCCTGACCGGGGAGGACCGGGAGGTTCTGCAAACGGCCGCCGTGTCGGCAGCAGATGATCTGACACTGTCTCCGCGCCCGGGTATCGTCCGAGGCACCCTGTCCGGTCCGGAACCCCGCCGCCCCTAGCGCCTGGACCTCCTGCTTCCGGCACGGGCACCAGGATCGCTCGGGGCCGGGCCGTTCAGCCTGCCAGGCATTGGAGCAAAAAAATACGGGCCGGCCTTCGCTTTCGAAGGCCGGCCCGTACTTCAATCGTTCGTTCCGACGCCCTGAAGGCGACGGACGGAAACAGTCTTAGTCGCTTTCGCTGTCGTCGTTGCTGGCGACCGCAATGGTGGCGACGATCACGGCAGCGCCGATCAGCAGCACCGGCAGCGGAATACCGGAGAACTCGCTGGATTCCGAGGAAGCAGCGCCCACGCGATCACCAACGCGGACCGAAGCGGTCTGGGCACCGGCGACGGCTTGGCCGGCTACGAGCAGCAAACCCGCCGTGACAGCGGCAACAGTCTTACGCATTGGACAAATCCCCTTGAAAATCTTAACCGAAATCTCGGTATAACCACACTCAGTCTCAAGCATATACGCCGGGCCACGGAGCGGCAAGCTGAAAAGAACACGCCCGCGCTCGACATGAGTCTCCGCCTGGCCGTTCAGTCACCGGTTTCCTGGACGGTTGCAGACGTCAGGGGCGGTGGTGGAGCGGAACGGCGGCTGGTCCGCCCTGCACGCTCAAGTAATCCGCAACACAGGGCCAGAACGGTGGCGATGGCGGCAGTTCGGGCGGGATAGTCCGCGATGGAGTGCAACACCACCACCAGAATCGCGATGCTCGCCGCGCGTTCCAGGTCGCGCTCAGGAGAAGAACGCCCCCGCCAGGCGGACCAGCTCCGGCGTCCGTACCAGAACAGGAACGCGGCCAGCAGGCCGATCCCGATCCAGCCTGTCTCAAGAACAATCTCGAGATATTCATTGTGCGCATGGTTGAAGAACGTCCAGTCCAGCGTTTCCACCGGCTCAACCGAGCGGAAGACGGTGTCGAACGAGCCGATGCCCGATCCGAGCGGCAGATAGGTGGCCGCCGCATCGGCCACGATCTGCCAGTTCGCAAAACGCGTCTCCGAAGAGCTCGAGGACACGAAGCGCTCGATGATCTTGTCGGACAGCGCCAGTCCGGCGGCCGCTATGGACAGGGTGGCCACGCCGCCAATGACCATGACCGGCAGGAGGCGTTTTCCTCGCCCGGCAGCCAGCCAGGCTGCGACGAGGCTGGAGATCAGGACAGGGCCGGCCAGAACAATGCCGGCGCGTGAACGGGTCACGGCGAGTGCGATCAGCACGAGGCCCAGGAAGGCTGCTGTGAGCCAGGGGGCGAGCTGGGCGTAGCGGCCGTTCTCACGCATCACCCGGCCGCCTGCGACGGCACCGAACGGCATGGCCATCAGACATAGCGTCGCCATGTGATTGCGATTTGCGAAAAAGCCAACGACATTGCCTGCATTGGTTGTGCGCCATGGATAGAGCTGTTCCCCTCCGCTCGCCAGCTGGGCGGCCCCGAGGCAGATGGCCAGCACCGTAAGACCCAGAAGCCCGTAAAGGATTCGGAACCGGATGGCTGGCGGGCAGGCCAGAATGCCGATTCCCATGGCCACCGGCGGCAGCAGGGCCAGTGCGGACTGCCAGGTCTTGTCGGGGGTCAGGCTGAGGGGAACCCACCCGGGCTGAATGCCGGCCAGGCCGAGGGCCAGAACCGCCTCTGACCGTCCGGGCACGACCGTCCAGATTGCGGCCGGCAAAGGAATCATCTGCAACAGCGGCGTTGCCACAAGGGCGACCATCAGACCGGTGAACAGGCGCGAGGCTGGCCAGTCGCCGACACGAAGCAAGGCCAGCGCGGACAGCAACAGTGCGACGATGGCCGACAGCTCAACGACGGCCAGCCTCAGCTCGTGCTGGCGGCTGGCACCGCCGAACAACACCGCACAGGTGAGCAAGGTCGCGAGGGCCACGGACTGGCTCGACCACAGCGGTCCACTCTCTGAACGAAACCGACTCATCGCTTGCCGGTCATTGTCGGGCAGTCGGACTGGTCTTCAATTGTCATCGAATGGCCTCGACGGCGATGTCGTCGAACCAGACGACGGTGTTCGTGCGGCGGTCACGGGGACGGGTTTCAAGCTTCAGCCATTGGGCCCGGCAGTTCCGATCAGGGACTGTCAGAGACACCCGGAAAAGCTCCCGCGCGGCGGTCGCCTTCTGTAAGTCCGGTGCCGGCCGGACCTCTGCCAGCAGAGTTCCCGTGTCCTCGCATCGCACGGTCCAGGCGAGGTTGGGATTGCTCTCCGGCCCTTCTTCGAAGCTGAACTTGCCTGACAGCTGGTAGCGCCCGGGGTTGAGCAACAGGAGCTGTTCAGCGGGCCCCGAGTTCCCGAACCCGTCGTACTGGACATACAGGGCGGGATTGTTCGGAATGTCGGATTCCATGATCTCGACCGCCAGCCCGGGTGCCGTGCCGAAATTCCATGCCAGCGGCAGGAGGTCATCCTCAGCCGGGCGCCCGAAATCACCGTTGTTCACGAGGGAAGGGCCGCGGGACACCGCCGAAACGCGCAGCATCCGCATCGCATCCCAACGCTTCTCGCCGGCCCATGACCGGTAGATCAGCCCGGACTCGTAGTCGCTGAGCTTCCCGGAGCCGCGGTTCAGGGCCAGGGCAATTCCCAGAAGGACCGCGTCGGCGTCGTCCCGCTCTGCCAGATAGCGGATAAACGGGACTCGCCAGGGCGGCCCGGCGTTCAACAGGTTCACCACAGCCGGAAGCGCGCGCGGTTCAGCGATGATGGCGTCGACGAAAAGCTTGAAGACCTGAGGCTGGATATCGTCGCGCCGTCTGACCAGCGTGTCGGCGTGCGCGAAGGCCAGGGCAAAATTTCCGCGTTTCAGACCGTACTCGGTCAGCCAGGCATGCGCGGGATCGTCCCGCAGGCTCCAGTTGCCCGCCAGCGTCAACAGTTCCGCGGCGCGTTCGGTCTGGCCTGCCTGTGCCATAGCCAGGCCCCGGACCCTCAGGGCGCGGGCGTTGAACGGTGCCCTGGCCAGGGAGGCGTCCGCCAGGGTCGCCGCGCCTTCGACGTCCCTGGCACCCATTTCCGCCTCGGCTCCCCGGCGCAGGGCCTCCGGGGACCCCGGGGCCAGGCGCAAGGCAATTGATGGAGCGGCGCGTTCGACGACCGGAACCTTCACGACTTCCCAGGCGACCCAGACAGACAGGGCGATCAGGCCGTATCCGGCCAGGTGTCTCCGCCGGTCAAGCGCCGCCGGTCCACCCTTTCCCAGGCCGAACCCGCCTGCTTTCAACGCTTGTCCCTTTTGCTGGACCCCGCGCGCGGCTTGGCCGAGCCGCCGTCCCGCGCGCCGTAGTCATAGTCGTACGCGTATTCGTAACCGCTGTAGTTTGCGGCCTTCGCGTTGAACTTGGTCATGAATGTGCCGATGATGTGGGTGTTGCCCATCAGAAGGCGCCGGATAGCTCCGCGGGCCTGGCCGCGCCGGGTCCCCCGGGATTCGATGACGAACAGCGTGCCTGCCGCCGCGGATGCGAGCAGGGGGGCGTCGGCGAAACCAAGCACGGGCGGACCGTCGATGATGACGTGGTCATAGATTTCCAGCGCCTGGGTCAGCAGGCGGCGCAGCCGATCGCCGCCCCAAAGCTCGGCCGGGTTCGGCGGCAGGGGCCCGCAGGGGATAAAGTCGAGGTTCTTCTGCGTTGTCTCTTTCGCCAGACTGGCAACCTCCGCCGACCCGGAAAGCAGGTTGCTCATGCCGACGTCGTTATCGAAAGCCAGCGTCCGGTGCAGCGAAGGATTCCGCAGGTCGCCGTCCACGAGCAGCACGCGCTTGCCGATGCGGGCGAGGTTAAGCGCGATCGCATAGGCGGTCGTCGACTTGCCTTCGCCAGGGCGCGAACTGGTAATGACCAGGACCGCCGGTGCCCCGTCCGGGGTCGAAAACTGCAACGCCGTGCGGAGAGAATAGTAGGCTTCCGAGAACGGTGAGCGGATATCGCCCAGCGCCTGCAATGGCGTCTGGCCGCTTGCGATCATGGGTGCCACGCCGAGGATCGGCAGCCCCAGCTTCCGCTCCGCGTCCTCCGGGGTCGCCATGGTCTCATCCAGCGCCTCAAGCAGGAGCGCGGCGAGCGCACCGAAGGCCAGGCCCAGGAGGCCGGCAAGCACCAGGTTCAGCAACAGGCGCGGCTTCGAGGGACGATCCGGCGGTTCGGCCCTGTCAACAATCGAGATGTTGTTTGAGGTGACGTTTCCGGCCACGCCCACTTCATTGTAGCGCTGCAGGAGGGCGTCATACAGGGATCGACTGGTATCCAGCTCTCTCTGCAGGATGTTGTACTGAACGCTCCTGGCGCGCAGGTCGAGGACCTCATCCTTCAGACCGTTGACCTGTCGCTGAAGTCCGCGCTCCTGGTTGAGTGCGATCATATACTCGTTCTGGACAGACGTCCGGATGCTGCCGGCGACCGTGGCGATCTGCTGGTCAAGTTCGGTGATGCGCGCGCGCAACTGCTGCATTTCCGGCCAATCCGGACGGAAGATGCCGAGCTTCTGTTCGTATTCGGCATTCAGCTTGGCGCGTTCTTCGGTCAAGCGCTGGGCGGTCGGGCTCTCGAGCACCTGCACGAGACTGCTGACCGGCGCAGAACGGGCCTGACGCCACTTGGCTTCTGCCGCGAGTCGGGTGGCGGTCGCCGCGGCGAGCGAAGCGTTCAGGGTCGCCAGATTGCTGGCGGCCAGTGACTGGGATTCCCCGGTTTCCTCACCGGCCTCCCGCAGGTTGATGATCTGGTAGTTGGCCGAATAGGCGACCAATGCCCGCTCGGAATCCTCAAGCTTGGCTTTCGTCTGGGCCAGACGTTCTTCGAGGAACTGGCGAGCATAGGCCGACGATTCAAATTTGCGTTCGAGGTTCGACTGGATGAAGTTTTCCGCGAAGGCGTTGGTGACCCGAGCGGACAGTTGCGGATCCGGACTTTCGAAGGTGACCGCGACCAGTCGCGATCCCCGGATCGGTCCGACGCTCATGTTGTCCTGTACGGCCTTGAGCACGGCGACCCGGCGGAGTTGAAGCATGGCTCCCCGGCTGCGGTCCTCGACCGTCGGTGGCTCCACACCCATCTGTTCCAGGAACGCGTCGGATGTCGCCAGCCCCAGGCTGTCAATGACACGCTCGGCCAAGGTCCGGCTTCGCAGCAGGCCATACTGGGTCTGAAAGAACTCCTCGCCCTGGATCATTGATTCCCGGGGCGCAACATCCGCAACATTCAACACCCTCGCGGCTTCACGATCGATCTGGATCGTCGTGGATGCCGAGTAGATCGGAGTCATGATCAGGGTGATGGCGGCACCGACGGTCAGGGCTACGGCAAAAGCACCCGCGATCACCAGCCGGTATTTCAGTAGCAGGCGCCAATATTGGCCCAGGTCGAAACCGGGTGGAGCGTCAGAGCCCATCATGGTCGTCGGATGTCCGGCGGTGCCGGTGAGGCCGCGGTTCACGCGCCCATCCGTCTGATCTTGTGCAAAACTGTCGACCGGCATGTTCTGGGGTACCTGATATCACGGAAGCCGACTGACTGTGTCGCGACGGCCTTCAGCCAACATGTAGTTCGAAGGGCGTCCTGCCCTCCGGAGGTTTCATTTGTCCGTCGAGATCCGGGATGGAATCCTGATCTCTAGCGAAGGTAGCCGAACACAGCCAAGGCGGGGAGTGATTCGACCGCAGCTCTCACAGCAGCGTTCAGGCGCGAAGTATCAACCACCACGACGTCATCGCCGCGCAAGATCGGGTCTGCCGCCTCACCATTGCGGATCGCGCCCAGATCAAACAGGGCGACCAGTCTCTGGTCGCCTTCAGTGCGAAACACTGCGACCTTGCTCAGGTCGGCCGTGCGCGACGGCCCTTCAGCCATGGCCACGGCCTGCATCAGGGTTGTCCGCCCGCGCATCAGATAGACGCCGGCCTTGGTCACGGCCCCGTCAACGGTCACCTTCTGGCTTGCCGCCTCGACCACCGTAATGCTGACCGAAGGATTTCGCAGGTACCGCGCGCCGAGAAGCCCCTCAAGATCCCTCGACAATTCGAGGGCGGTCTTTCCGCTGGCCTGGATGGAACCGACGATGGGCAGTTGCAGGGCACCCGCCGAGTCCACGCGGATCTCGTCGAACGACAGGTCGGGAACCTGGAATACCGTCAGTTTCAGAAGGTCGGTCGGCCCTATACGGTAGGCACCCAAATCGGCAGGATCGATCATCGCGGGACCCGCCAATGATGACGCGAATATCCCGCGCGGTCCGCCATCGTCCCTGCCGCTTGACCCGCAGCCGGCCAGAAGCGTGCACATGGCAATCGCCACGCTCATCATTCGCATAGCGTCATTTATCCTCTTGCCTGGGCTCGAAGGGACGCATCCCGCCCGCCGGCTCATCCTGGCGGATGATTGAAAGCAATTCGAAGACCAAGTCGCGCACGCCCGCCTTATCACCGCTTGAGGCCAGTTTCTCAAGCCTGTTGACGACAGGCTGTCCCAGGGGCGTGGTCTGGACGCGGTCGGTGACCCGCAGAACGCCGTCCGACGCAGACTCGCATTGTTCGGAGGAATCGACCAGCGCCTCGGTCAGCTTTTCGCCGGGCCGCAGCCCGGTAATCTCTATCGCAATATCGCGGCCAAGCCTCTTTCCCCGCAAGCTGATCAGCTGTTTTGCGAGGTCCATAATCTTCACCGGCTTGCCCATCTCCAGCACGAACACACCGGCTTCGGACCTCGGGAATTCCAGTGATTTGGCTGTCGTATGGAGAACCAGCTGTACGGCCTCCGGAATGGTCATGAAGAAGCGTTCGACGTCCGGATGGGTCAGCGTGATGGGCCCGCCGCGCTCGATCTGTTTCAGGAATGTCGGGACAACCGAGCCGTGGGATCCCAGGACGTTGCCGAAGCGGACCACGCTGAAGCGGGTTTCGCTCAGAAGCTGGTGGGTGCGGATCACGGATTCCGCCAAACGCTTTGTCGCGCCCATGACATTGCTGGGCTGGACGGCCTTGTCGGTCGAGATGAAGATCATCTGCCGGACCCCGCATTCGTGCGCTGCCTGTGCCACGTTCCAGGTTCCGACCACGTTGGTCAGAGCGCCCTCGTCGGGATGAAGTTCCACAAGCGGGACGTGCTTCAGGGCCGCGGCATGAAACACAATGTCGGGCCGCTCCGCCTTGACCCAGTGACGCACCCGCTCCGCGTCGCGAACGTCGCAGAGGATTTCGCGACGGGACAATGTCGGCCGGTGAGCTTCGATTTCGGAGCCGATGGTGAACAGCAGGAATTCCGAATTGTCGAGCAGGCTGATGTGGGCGCAACCAAGGGCCGTGACCTGACGGCAAAGTTCGGATCCGATGCTGCCGCCGGCACCTGTGACCATGACCCGCTTGCCCGCCACCAGCTGCTGTATTCGAGCCAGGTCGAGACGGATTGGCGGCCGGGGAAGGAGCTCCTCGACGTTGATTTCGCGGGGGCTGTTTGCCGTGCTGTCGCTGAGATCTGTCAGCTTGGGCAGTCTCAGGAGCTTGACGCCGTCGTTAAGCAGTCTGGCGGCCAGGTCGCCGCCTATGAGGGTATGCGCCTCCTCACCGAGGAAAATCGCCGCCTTCGCGCCGCCCCGGTCCGCGAACGCTGACAGCACGCTCTCGATCTTCGCGGTGGTGCCCATGACGGGCACACCGCGAACGCTTTGCCCCATGCTCTCGGGGGCGTCTGAAATGATGCCGATGGGCGAATAGCCGTGACCGGCTCCGCGTGGATGGCCGCGCAGGAAGGCGTCTGCCTGATCGGGAGAGCCGACCAGCACCAGCGCCGTCGCGCCATCGAGGCGAAGATTGCCGGCGACCACGGCCTGAAGCAGGCCGTGGACGCCTCCTTCATGCAGCATGCGGCGCAGGATCAGGAGGCCGGCGGTGAGGCCAAGATCGAGGCCGAACGCGAGGATCAAAGTCGAACGGGGCAGTTGCCACCCCCGATCGATGAAGAAGATCACCAGCAGCAGCACGAGGAACGACATGATGGAGCTGCGAATGAGTGCAACCAGATCGTGTACCGAGATGTACCGCCAATGCGCCCTGCGCATCCCGACGCTATGGTCCACAATCGGTCCGATCACGGCGAAAAGCGCGCCGTAGGACCAGACGACGTCAATGCTTTCCACGACGGCGTCGAAGGAAAGCACCATGCCGGCGGCGATCCAGTAGCCGCCCACAACGGCGATGAAGCGGATGAAGCCTCTGATCAGGAACTTTGCAAACGCTGACAAAGGCTATCCTCCGAATGGCCGCTTCGTAGGTGTTGGCGGACCGGTTCGCAACTGCCCAGGGCGCGTTTGCGCGTCGCAATTAAAGCCGCTAACGCAGGGAGGTTGCTTCAATCCAGGGCGGCGGGAGCCAGTTTTTCGATGATCCGCGCCTTGGATGTCCTCGCCGCTGCAGTCGCGCTCTTGATCGCCCTTCCCGTAATCGGGGTTTGCGTTTTGATACATCGACTTACGGCGAAGGGGTCGCCGATCTTCCAGCAGGCGCGGGTCGGTCGGGGCGAGGCAGTCTTCACCCTTTACAAGCTGCGGACCATGGCACCCGGCACGCCGAACCTGGGCACTCATGAAGTCGCCGCGGCGGCAGTGACTCCGCTGGGTGGTGTCCTTAGACGCTTCAAGCTCGATGAATTGCCGCAGCTATGGAATGTGCTGAAAGGCGAGATGAGCCTGGTCGGACCGCGACCCTGCCTGCCGGGCCAAACCGCGGTCATAGAGGCCCGCCGCGCGGTCGGCGTCTATGCCGTTCGGCCGGGCGTGACCGGTCCGGCCCAAGTCCTCGGAATCGACATGTCGACGCCTGATCGCCTCGCCGCCGCTGATCTCGTCTGGGTAGCCAATCCGACATTTATTCATTATTGCCGCGTGCTGTTCGCAACTGCGAGCGGTAGAGGGTTCGGCGACAGGATCAAGACCTGAGCGCCGGAGAGCTGGCTAGGCCAACGATCTGAGGCAGTGACGGAATGCGCAAGGGCATTATTCTCGCGGGCGGCTCCGGGACTCGTCTTCATCCGGTCAGCAAGGTCGTGAGCAAGCAGCTCATGCCGGTCTACGACAAACCCATGATATATTATCCGTTGTCAGTTCTTCTGTACGCCGGATGCCGAGAGATACTGATTATCACCACGCCGCAGGACCAGGCCGCTTTTCAAGGCCTGCTGGGCGACGGGTCGGCCTGGGGGATCGCAATTTCCTATGCGAGTCAGCCCCGGCCCGAAGGACTGGCGCAGGCCTATCTGATTGCCGCCGACTTCCTCGACAATGCGCCATCCGTGCTCGTCCTGGGTGACAACATCTTTTACGGTCACGGCCTGCCTGAGCTCCTCGCCAGCGCTGACGCCAGGCACGACGGTGCGACTGTGTTCGGCTATTACGTGGGCGACCCGACCCAATATGGCGTGGTCTCGTTCGACGCGAACGGCAACGTGGAAGCCCTGGAGGAGAAGCCGGCCCAGCCGCGATCAAACTACGCCGTAACCGGATTGTATTTCTACGACGGACGGGCCCCCGAATTTGCCCGCGCGCTGAAGCCCTCGCCCCGCGGTGAGCTTGAGATAACAGACCTGAACCGGATGTATCTCGATGCCGGGGCGCTCAAAGTCGAAATCATGGGGCGCGGCTACGCCTGGCTCGACACCGGCACGCATGCGTCGCTCCTCGATGCGGGTCTGTTCGTCAGGCTGATCGAGGACCGGCAGGGTCTCAAGATCTGCTGCCCCGAAGAAATCGCCTGGCGTATGGGCTATATCGACACGGACCGTCTGGTGGAACTGGCGCTCCCGCTGAAGAAAAGCGGCTACGGTGAGTATCTTCTCCGTATGGTCGCGGATGAGGCCGGGCGATGAAATTCCTCGATCTACCGATCGTCGGCGCGAAACTGATCGAACCTCGGGTCTTCGGTGACGATCGGGGTTTCTTCATGGAGACCTGGAACGCCACGACGTTCGCGGCCGGCGGCCTGGATTTCGCCTTCGTCCAGGACAATCACAGCATGTCTGCCGCCGGCGTCCTCCGGGGGATGCATTTCCAGCTCGGCCGGCCTCAGGGCAAGCTCGTCCGTGTGGTCGCCGGCGCGGCCTACGACGTCATTGTCGATCTGCGTCGGAATTCTCCGACGCTGGGCCAGTGGTACGGAGTCGAGCTCTCTGCCGCCAATCGCAGAATGTTGTGGGCACCGCCCGGCATGGCACACGGCTTCTTGAGCCTGCAGGACGGCACGCAATTTCTTTATAAATGCACGGATTTCTACGCGCCTGAGCTTGAGCGGAGCCTGTTGTGGAATGACCCGGAGGTCGGCATTGACTGGCCGCTGGGCGAGTTCGGTCGTCCGCTGCTTTCGCAAAAGGACATCGACGGACTGCCTCTTGCCCGGTGCGAAACCGATTGATGCGCGTTCTGATTCTGGGAGCGGACGGCCAGCTGGGGCGATCCCTGGTCGCAACTGCGCCGGCGGATGTGGAGATTGTCGCCCTGGGCCGTGCCGGTTGCGATCTGACGGATCGCACCGCAATCGAGGCGGCAATGGAAGGCATAGCGCCCGACCTCATCTTCAACGCCGCCGCCTATACGGCCGTCGATGCGGCTGAGGACAATCCCGAGCTCGCCGGTCGCGTCAATCGAGACGCTGTGGCGTGGATCGCCGAGGCGGCCTCATCGCGCCAGGCGAAACTGGTCCACATATCGACCGATTTCGTCTTCGACGGCCGGGCCTCGCGTCCCTATGCCGTCGGGTCACCGACCAACCCGTTGAGCGTCTACGGACGCACCAAGCGCGACGGCGAGATCGAGGCTCTTCGCGACGGGTCGCATCTCGTGGTGCGCACCTCATGGGTCTATGCCGCGCAAGGGACGAATTTCGTTCTCACAATGCTGCGCCTGATGAGGGAGCGCGGCTCAGTGCGGGTCGTGACGGACCAGATCGGATCGCCGACCTATGCCCCGGCCCTCGCGGCGACCTTGTGGGAACTGGCTGCGCAGAATGCCGTCGGCATCCTTCATGTCACTGACGCCGGTCTGGCGAGCTGGTACGATTTCGCCGTGGCCATCGCGGAAGACGCGCGAGCGGTCGGCCTGCTCCCGGATCCTGTCAAAGTCTCTCCGATATCGAGCGCCGAGTTTCCAATGAAGGCGGTCCGCCCGTCTTTCAGTGTGCTCGACAAGACCGGGACCATTCATGCGCTCGGTCGTGATCTTCCGCACTGGCGCGTCAACCTTCGGCTCATGATCAAGGAGGTTCAGGCCCTTGGCTAGACTGCTCGTCACCGGCGGAGCCGGCTTCATCGGCGCGAATTTCGTCCAGCATTGGCGTCGGGAACACCCTGACGATCAGTGCATCGTGCTCGACGCCCTGACCTATGCGGGCAACCGCGCAAATCTGGGCGCCTGTGACGGGATCGGGTTCTACCACGGCGATATTCGGGATCTGGACCTGGTCGGCCGGCTGCTTGCCGAACACCGTATCGACACGGTGGTGCATTTCGCCGCCGAAAGTCATGTGGACCGATCGATATCGGGCCCCGACGCGTTCATCGAAACCAATGTCGTGGGCACCCACGTCCTGCTGAAAGCCTGCAAGTCGGCATGGATCGACGGCGGCGTCGAACGACACCTGTTTCACCACGTATCGACCGACGAGGTCTACGGCAGCCTGTCACCCACCGATCCGGCCTTTTCCGAAACAACGGCCTATGCGCCGAACTCGCCCTATTCGGCGTCCAAGGCAGCGTCCGACCACCTCGTGCGCGCCTATCACCACACCTATGGCCTGAGAACCACCACCAGCAACTGCTCCAACAACTACGGTCCGTATCAGTATCCCGAGAAGCTGATCCCGCTGTTCCTGGTCAATGCCTTGCACGGTCGGCCTCTGCCGATCTACGGCGATGGCATGAACGTCAGGGACTGGCTCCACGTGGATGATCATTGTCGCGGCATCGACCTGATCATCCATGGCGGTCGCTTGGGGGAGACCTACAACATCGGCGGCGGCGAGGAGATGTCCAACCTGGCGCTTGTCGACCAGCTTTGCGCGGCGGTGGATGAGGCCTTTGTCTCTGACGCTTCTCTGGCGGGCCGCTTTCCGGACGCCCCCGCGGCCAGCGGACGGTCGACCGCATCGTTGAAGACATTCGTGACCGACCGGCCCGGTCATGATCGTCGCTATGCGATCGACGAAAGCAAGATCAGACGCGAGCTCGGGTACAAACCGGTCTATAATTTCCAGACCGGCCTCGCTGTCACGATCAGCTGGTACCTCGCCAACCAGGACTGGCTCCGGGACCTGCAGGTCCGGGCCGGAACCGTCTGACCTCTCTTGGGATTTAACGGTTCATGACCAAAGTACTCGTCACGGGCGGGGCCGGCTTCATCGGCTCCAATCTCTGCCGGAAACTGGCTGGAGCCGGTGCGCAGACGCGCGTGCTCGACACGCTGAGTCCACAGGTTCACGGGCCTGACGCGGTGGTGCCTGCGTGGGTAAATGAGCTCGGCGTCGAGTTCATTCACGGGTCGGTCACCGACCGTGCCATGCTTGAAAAGGCGCTCGACGGGATCGACGTCGTCGTCCACCTGGCCGCCGAGACCGGTACCGGCCAGTCGATGTACGAAATCGCGCGTTACAATGAGACCAACACGCAGGCGACCGCGCTGCTGTTCGACATCCTGGCGAACCAGCCGGACCGCAAGATATCGCGTGTCGTACTGACATCGAGCCGTTCGATCTACGGCGAGGGGGCCTATCTGGCACCGGACGGAGTGCGGGTGTTTCCGGGTGCCCGCAGTGCCGGCCAGCTGGCGTCCCATGCCTGGGAGCCGCTGGACGAAACGAGCGGCGAGCCGCTCCAGGCCGTCGCGACACTTGAGACCGATCCGCCCAGTCCGGCGTCGATCTACGCGGCGACGAAATACGCCCAGGAAGATATCGTGCGGATCGGGTGTCAGGCCTTTGGCATGGGCTACGTCATCCTTCGCCTGCAGAACGTCTATGGCGAGGGCCAGTCGCTCAACAACCCGTACACGGGCATCCTGTCGATCTTCTCGACGCGTATCCGGCGCGGGTCTGACCTGCCGCTGTTTGAGGACGCCGAGGAGAGCCGCGACTTTGTCCACGTCGATGATGTCGCCGAAAGCCTGTTGAGAGCGATCACCTGCGAGGTCGCGCCGAACACGGTGATCAATGTCGGTTCCGGAACGCCGACCTCGGTGCGGGAGGTGGCAGAAAGTCTTGCCAGGGCGTTCGGCCAGGAGCCGCGGGTGCGTGTCACCGGCGAGTACAGGCTGGGCGACATTCGTCACAACTGGGCGGACATTTCACGCCTCAAGCGGTTGCTTGGCTACGAACCCCGGGTCGCGCTGGACGCCGGCCTCCGCCGGTTCGCGGCCTGGGTGAGCGAACAGCCCCTGCCTGAGGACCAGCTTGATCAGGCAAACGCGGAACTCAAGCAACGTAACCTGATGGGGCAGTGAGGTGGAGAAGGATCAACCAGTTCCGCCGACCGCATTTGCGCTAGGGGCCTACCTCGCCGCAGATGTCAGGCGGGGTCGGCATCTTGCCGGACAGTCGGCGCACATCGGCGGCGCACGGTTGATACTGGCCATGCTGGCTCCCCGGTTTGCGCCGGTCCTGCTGTGCAGGCTCGCTCATTGGCTGCATCTGAACCGACTTGGTCCGCTCGCCAAGCTGGCCTCGCTGATCAACTTCACCTTCTTCGGAATCGAGATCGCCGTCCGATGCCCCATCGGCAAGGGCCTGTTCTTTCCGCATACCCAGGGCACCGTCATCGGTGCTGCGAGGATCGGCGAGAACGCAACCATCTATCATGGTGTGACCCTTGGCGCACGGGATCTGGATCTGGGCTATTCCGACGCCAAACGTCCGGCGCTGGCCGATGACGTCCTCGTGGGAGCGGGGGCCAAGATCCTCGGCGGCATCACGATCGGATCCGGGGCGAGGATCGGTGCCAACGCCCTGGTGATGCAATCGATCCCGCCGGCGGCGCTGGTTCGTGCGCCACTGGCAGAGATCGTCCACGCGAAGCCCTCATGAGCGCAACTCTCCCGTCCCTCGCCGGTCAGCGCGTGCTGCTGATCGCGCCTCGCTTCTTCGGCTATGAAACGGACATCCGGGACGAGCTGGCCCGGCGCGGAGCAGCGGTTGATTTCATCATGGACCGGCCCTTCGAGAGCGCCCTCATGAAGGCGCTGGCCCGGTTTCGGCGCGCCTGGGTGATGCCGGCAGCGGACCGCTACATGCGCGCCGCGATCCGCGCGCTCGCGCGTGAGCGTTATGACATTGTCCTCATCATCAACGGACAGACCTTGTCGCGCGCCGTCCTTGGAGAGCTGCGCCGGCAGTACCCGTCCGCGAAATATATTCTCTATATGTGGGACTCGGCGGCCAATCGGCGCGATTCAGTCGCGGCTGCAGGCGGGTTTGACCGAGCGCTGACATTTGATCGGGAGGACGCTCGCGAGCATGGAATGCTGTTTCGGCCGCTGTTCTTCGGACCGGGATACGCGCGTTCGTCCTCCCGAAATCCTGATCTGGCGCTGAGCTTCATCGGAACGATTCATACGGACCGGTACCGGATCGTGTCGAACCTGATGCGCCAGCTGCCCCGTGGGCAGACCGCATTGACCTACCTGTACCTCCAGGCACCGTGGGTCTTCTATCTGCAGAAGATCTTCAATCCGGCGTTCCGGGGCGCCCGCATAAGGGAGTTTTCATTCACGCCGCTGGCAAAGGCAGACGTCCAGGACGTGTTCCAGCGTTCTCAGGCGATCCTTGACGTCGAGCATCCGCGCCAGCGCGGACTGACTATTCGATCGCTGGAAGCGTTCGGGGCGGGGAAGAAGTTCATCACGACCAATGCGGCTGTTCGGGAATACGATTTCTTTCGGCCGGAAAACATCGCTGTCATTGATCGAAATGCTCCTGAATTACCGCGTGATTTCCTCTCGAAAGACTATGTGCCGGTCAGTGATGAACTCTATTATCGCTACAGTATCGCCGGGTGGATGGACGACGTACTCGGCAGCGGGGGCGCGGCATGACGGATCCGCTGCTGGTCGTAGGGGGAGGCAGCCGCGCTGCCCGATCCTTTCGTGCGCTCAGGTCGCGGCTGGGCCTGAAAACGACGGTTTTGACGCGTGCGCCGTGTCCCATGCTGGCCGGCGAAACCCACCTCACAACGCCTGACTATTTTGCACCGCCACCCCGGACTTTCGACGGCGTCGGCATGATCGTGAATTTCGTCGGCGCGACATCCCGCCCCGGCCATACCGACCTGATGCGGTTGAATGCCGAAGGCCCTGTTTGCCTCGCCACGCTGGCGCGTTCGGCCGGCGCGACCGGCTTCGTGCAGTTGAGTTCGCTGTCGATCTTCGGCGGCGCGGAGGACATCGATCATCAGACCGTCCCGGCACCGAAGAGTGCCTACGGCCGGTCGAAGCTGGCGGCGGAAAGAGGGCTTCTTCCTCTCTCCGGCACAGAGTTCCCGATCATCCTCGCCCGGGCCCCGATCATTTATGGCCCGGACGGCGGGGGCAAGCTCTCGCAGCTGGTCCGGCTATGGAGCGCCATGCGTCTCCTGCCTGCACCGCGCCGGCTTGAACCGCGGTCCATGGTGCACGTGGACAACCTGGCGTGGGCTCTGCATGGCGCGATTGAGGACGGGCGTCCGGGGATTGTCTATCCTTGCGATCCCGAACCATTCGACCTGGCCCGATTGCGCGACGCGATCCGGGTCGAAACCGGGCGTGGCGTTCGGCTCCAGACCTTGCCTTCGGTGGCCTTTGCCTTGTTGGCGAAAGCCGCTCCCGGTGTGTATGAAAGCCTCTATGCCAGAAGCCTGGTGGCGACCGGGAGTCGCGCGCCGCTTCCTGCCGAAGCCATGAATCTGGATACCTCCCTGCGCGATTTGGTTCGGGCAGAACTGAAGAGGACTGCTGATGCTTAAATTCGCTCTCGTGGGATGTGGCCGCATCTCCAAGCGCCATGCAGAGCTCCTTGGCCACGGCGAGATCGCCAACGCCACCCTTGCGGGCGTTTGCGACATCGTTCCGGACAAGGCCCGCAAGCTCGGCGAGCAGTTCAACGTGCCGTATTTTGAAGACATGCACGCCATGGTGGCCGCGGTGAGTCCCGACGTGATCGTGGTCCTGACCGAGAGCGGCAATCACGCCCGCCACGTCATCGAGTTGGCCGCCTACGGCAAGCATATCGTCGTCGAAAAGCCGATGGCTTTGACGCTGGATGACGCCGACGCCATGATCGCGGCCTGTCAGGCCAATGACGCCAAACTGTTCGTGGTGAAGCAGAACCGGTTCAACGTGCCCGTCGCAAAGGCGAGAGAAGCGATGGAGGCTGGTCGCTTCGGCAAGATGGTCATGGGAACGGTGCGGGTGCGCTGGTGCCGGCCCCAGGCGTATTATGACCAGGATCCATGGCGCGGGACCTGGGCAATGGACGGCGGAGTCCTCACCAACCAGGCCAGTCACCACGTCGATCTGCTGGAATGGATGATGGGTGATGTGGACTCCGTGTTTGCAATGACGCGAACCGCGCTGGTCGACATCGAGGCCGAGGACACCGCGGTCGTGGTTCTGAAGTTCCGGAGCGGGGCGCTCGGTGTCATCGAGGCGACGACGGCTGTGCGGCCCAAGGACCTGGAGGGGTCGCTGTCTCTGCTCGGCTCCGAGGGCACGGTCGAGATTGGCGGGTTCGCGGTCAACGAGATGAAGCACTGGAATTTCACCCAGCCCATCGCCGGGGATGAAGAGGTGATGACGGCCTTCTCGGTCAATCCGCCGAACGTGTACGGCTTCGGCCACAAGGCGTATTACGACCATGTGGTGGATTGCCTGGAAAACAGCGGCCGTCATCTCGTCGACGGCCTTCAGGGCCGCAAGAGCCTGGAATTGATCAACGCCATATACGAATCCGTCGAGACCGGTCGTGAAGTTCCTCTGAGATTCCGCCCGCGTCATGCACGCCTGGGCGAGCGCCGGTGAGCGCGCCCGAACGCCGTCGAGCGGCTGTGATCGATGTACGGTGTGGGCAGAACGTCGTCATCGTGGAGCCGGCCAACATCTATGGCTGCGACCTGGGTGACGACGTCTTCGTCGGACCGTTTGTCGAAATCCAGAAGGACGTCGCCATCGGGGCCCGCACACGGGTCCAGTCCCACGCCTTTATCTGTGAGCTGGTAACCATCGGCGCGGACTGCTTCGTCTCGCATGGGGTGATGTTCGTGAACGACCTCTTCGCCAAGGGCGGCCCCGCACGCGGTGACAAGACCCTTTGGGCATCCACCCGGATTGGCGACCGGGTTTCGATCGGTTCCAATGCGACGATCTTGCCGGTCTCTGTCTGCGACGACGTCGTCATCGGTGCCGGCTCGGTCGTGACCAGGAACATTTCCGAGCCCGGAGTCTATGCGGGCAATCCAGCACGAAAAATCCGGAGTCTCTAGTGGTCAAGTTTCTCGACCTGGTCGCCCAGTACGAGGGCATGAAGCCCGCCATGGACGCGGCAATCGCCGACGTCATCGAAAACTCGCGCTATATCGGCGGCGCTGGCAACGCCGCGTTCGAGGCCGCGTTCGCCGCCTACCAGCAGGTCGAACATTGTGTGGGAATGGCCAATGGCACGGACGCCATAGAAATCGCGCTCGAGGCGTTCGACCTGCCCGCCGGATCGGAAGTCATCGTGCCCGCGAACTCGTTCATTTCCAGCAGCGAGGCTGTGACCCGAAGCGGCCTGCGGGTCGTGTTCGCCGATGTGGATCCCCTGACCTACACCCTCGACGTGGAGGACGTGCGGCGCCGGTTGTCGCCTCGCACCTCGGCTGTCGTGGCTGTCCACCTGTACGGACACCCTTGCGACATGGACGCCTTGATGGCGCTGGCCGAAGAACACGGGTTGAAGGTTCTGGAGGATTGCGCCCAGGCGCACGGCGCGGAATACAAGGGGCGCAGGGTCGGGGGACTCGGGCACGCCGCGACCTTCAGCTATTATCCCGGCAAGAACCTGGGTGCCTACGGCGACGCCGGCTCGGTCACGACGAATGATGCCGCCCTCGCCAAACGCTGCCGGATGATCGCCAACCATGGGCGGACCGGCAAATACGATCATCAGTTCGAAGGCCGCAACAGCCGTCTCGACGGGCTGCAGGCTGCGGTCCTGAACGTGAAGCTACCGCATCTGGAGTCCTGGATCGTCCGCCGCAACGAGTTGGCTCGAGCCTATCTTGCGCAACTTCCGGCCGTCGAGGACCTGGCGCTTCCCACTCTGCCGGCGGACGGTCGGCATGCCCTTCATCTCTTCGTCGTCCGCACAAGCCGTCGCGACGAACTGAAGGCCTTTCTTGCCGAGCGGGAGATCGAGTCAGGCGTGCATTACCCGATCGCCCTGCCCAAGCTGGACGCCTATGCCTACCTCAATCAGCATGCGGAGCCGATGTTCGCCAATCAGTCGGACGGGTCCCTGCTAAGCCTGCCGATCGGCGATCATATGACGGTCGACGATGTGGCGGTGGTCTGCGCTGCAGTGACGGAGTTCTTTTCAACAGCCACCGATCGGTCATTGCCTCAACAGCCGTAAGATCATTCTGCCGGGTCCGGCGCGTTGCCCCGTCCCCGGGCGACGCGCGGATACCGGACAGATCCGGGTCCGGAAAATCGAGGACCGCTCAGGGCTTTTCCCACGGCATCAAGCGTCTCGGCCTGCTCACAGGCAGATCAACCATGGTCGCCTGCCCGATCAGCGGCACATTGCGGAGCCGAACGAAAATCGCGATGAGCAGCAGCAGGATGAAGCCGTTGCTGAACAGCAGACCGATGAGGCCGGCGCTGAACAGATTGAGAGCGAAAAGAAGCCAGAGAGACCTGACGCCTTCGTCTTTAGACGAAGAAAATATCCTCAGGCAGATGCCTACAGCAACAGAGAACAGGGCGACGCCCGGCCATCCGTAGTTGATGAAGGCTTCTGTAAGATAGACTGAGTTTGCTGATCCCGTACCTGTAGCATTCTGGCCCCATTCGAAGGCGAATACCATGCGTTCGAATTCGATCCTGTCAGTGCCTGAAACGAGTGACAAGAGACTGCTGGTTGCGCCCATCAGGGGATAGCCAAAAAAGGTCTCATAGACCTTGATGGCGTCTACGGCAGAAAATACGGGAACGCTTATCATCCGCCAAAGCAGTTGATCCAGCGCATTGCCGGCCTGATACGATGGCGACCAGAAGTTGCCTCCTCCAACGTGCCACCCACTAACGCCCGCACGAGACAGGATCGTGAAGCTCAGAAGGAGCAGGACTGTCCCGACTGCGACGTATGACGGTTGAATGCGCGAGCGGAACCGTTGCTGGCACAAGAGGTAAAATATTGGAATGACAGCTTTCAGGAAGAAGGCCTTTTCGACAAAGCTGATGCTGTAAAACATGAAGAAAGCGAACACCCACCACTTCAGGCGGTGGTCGGTAACGAACATCACAGCAATGCAATACGGGAGAAGGGCTCCTGAAAGAATGGCGTTTATGTATACGAATCCGCTTTGCCAGCCGCCCCGTCCCTTGAGGAAACTTTCGCGCAGGTAGGCCAGTGTCTCTCCGTCCGCGCCCTGCAGCGCGGCCACGAGCGGAATCTGTTCGGCCGTCGCCCATGAGAGGATGGCGAAGCCGACGAAGAATCCGATCACCACCAGCAGAAAGATATTGGTGTCGAAGACCAGGGGAGGGATCCTGAATTTCACACCCTTGCTAAACAGGTAGGTGGCCCAGGTTACGGTGACTCCAAACGCCGCAATACTGGCCAGCGTCCGGTACGCGGTGTCTTGATAACCCGTCAGGCTCAGTGACGCGGGAATGAAGCAATAAACAACCAGTACGAGGCCGCCGAACAGCAGCCATGCCGTTTCCGGCCGGGTCACTATCATCAACGCCCTGTTCAACCAGGCCGTCTGGCGCGTCAGCGGCGGTAACGCGCGACGGACGGACGGGGGAGGGATTGCCATCAGCGAGCCGTCTCCAGAACACGATCAGCAAAGCCGCGATAGGCTTCGAACAGGGGCATGAGCTCAGCTCCGGATTCGAGTCGGGGAAGGCTGCCCAGCCCGTCGCCGGCCAGGCGTTGCAGTTCGGCACTTATGTCCGTTTCCGTGAGCAGAATGAGGGATGCTCCACAGAGCCGCTGGAGCAACCTGTCCACGTCCGACCCGGGTCGAATACCCATCGGCAGGACCGGTTTCCCAAGGGCGAGGTATTCGAAGAATTTCGTGGAGACGACACCCTTGTTGTCCTCTCCGTCGTAGGCAAGAAACAACAGGCCGTCCGCTGCCTGCTGGATCGCTGTCGCCAGCCTGTGGGGGACGTGGCCAATGAAGGCGATGTCGTCCTGCGTCACGCCAGCGGCTGCAGCCTCCCGTCGCATCTCGTCACAGGCCCCCACGAAGACCATCTGGACTCTGTCCGCCAGGGCGGGGTGGGACTGTCGAAGACGTACAGCGCTGCGGGCGATGGCACCGAGGTCATAGAAGCCGACCGGGGTGCTGCCAGTATACACAAGCCTGAGCCGGTCATTTGCCAGAGCAGGATTGAGGGCGGCCCAATCTACATCGGCCGGTGCCGGCGCGTCGAAATAGTGGGTCGCGACGTTATACAGCACGTCGACCGAGACCCCGTATCGGGCGGAAAACTCCCCGGCCAGTCCGTAGGAAACGGTGCTGACGTGCTGGGCCCGCCGCAGGACCATCTTCTCTATCGCGCGCTTGAGAGGACGGATGCCGCCCAGGGAGGTGTGCAGGGCCCATGCGTCCCGCATGTCGACCACGAACGTCACCTGCTTCGGGAACCAGGTCTTGAGCAGCCAGCCGGCGAAGGCCAGTGCGAACGGTGGCGATGAGGCGAACAGGACCACCCGGCGGCCATCTGCCAACCGGGAACGTGCACTGAAGAGCAGCTTCAGGATGTTTGGAAGGTAGAAGTCGGCGAGGATCAGATGCTTCACAGCCCGAACCGCGCCAACGTACCAGCCCTCACGCACCGACGCGGCCGGTCGCGTCGTCGTCCGGCAATGTTCCCGGAAGGCTGTGAAGGCTTCGGGCGTATCGAAGGCCTGCTCCGTCAGATGAAGGGCACCCTGCACATTGAAGATCCGGATTCGTGCGCCGGCTTCCAGAAAGACATGGGCCCACCGTGCTTGCCGGAAGCTGCCGGCCCGCTCCCCCTCGATCTCGGAGGTGCAGAACCACACTTCGGGGGGCTGTTGCTGACGTTCCATGGTCAGGCAGCCTTTAACGGGGTCGGGCGACGATCGGGAAGCGTCTTCCAGCCGTTTCGCATAAATGTCCTGTGCCAAGCTGCGAGGTTTATCGCGCGGATACGCGTGGTGACGTCCGGGGCACCCCGGGCCGCCTGGAACGCTTCGCCGATACCGAGGTCGCTGAAGACCTCGCCGGCTGCGGAGGCCGAGCCGAACCACTGTGCCAGCGGTCCGTTCTCCCAGACCTCCTCCGGGATGGGCCAGCCCATCTTGTCGCGCCGCCAGGTCACGTCGTCCGGCAGCCGCCCGTCCATCGCCCTCCGGGCGACGTGTTTCGTCCATCCGTCGTGAATCTTGTAGGCCTCAGGCACATTCGCGAGGAACTCGGCCAGGTTGACGTCAAGAAACGGAGCCCGGGACTCCACCGAGAAGGCCATGGAGGTCCTGTCGGCGTAGTGCAGCAGGTTCGCCAGCGAACCCCGCGTGTCCTCTGCCAGATGGGCGTTGAGGCCCTTCGGCAGCATGCGGGCCGTCATGCGCTGGCGGTCGTTGCCCAGAAGATTCTCCGGCACCTTCGAACCGAGCAGGGCAAAGCCGATGGACCCCCAGGCCAGGCGGTCGGGATGGGCCCCGATCAGGGCCGCCGCCGCCCGTGCCATGCGCAGAGGGGAGCGGCCAGTGAGCGAATGCGGCAGATAGTAGAGATATCCGCCGAGTTGTTCATCGGCACCCTGGCCGTCCAACGTCACCTTGATTCCGCAGCTGTGGACCAGCCGGAAGGTGTGCCAGCTCGACATCAAGGTCGACTCAGGCGGCGTGTCGAGGTTCCAGATCATTCGCTCGTGCTCATGCGGCACGTCCATCGGATCGGGTTCGATCATGTTTACGGAGACGCCCAACCCTCCGCCGACCTTCTCGATGAAAACGCTTTCGTCGTATTTTTCGACGCCAGGGGTCCGGTAGACCGTGGAAAAGGTCTCCTGCAGCTCATGGGCACCCTGTTCCCGAAGCTGGCTGGCGATCAGCCAGACGATTGACGAGCTGTCGAGGCCGCCGGACAAGGCCGATCCGATCTTCACGTCGGCCCGCAGGCGAAGGCGAACGGCCTCATTGAGGCGGGCCCGGTATTCGTCGGCCAGCGCCGCTGCCGTGCCGGCGTTGTAGGGCTCCTTGGAGGGGTTCGCTCCCAGGCTCCACCAGGATGTCGGCTGAACGGTGCCGTCGAGAAGGGCACCGGGCGTCGCATAGATGAAGCTCGCCGCGGGGAGCTTGACGACTCCCTCGAACATTGTGCCCGCCTCGCTCTCCCGGGGGCCCCTGTGAAGATAATCCTTCATGGCAGCGGCGTCCGCAGTCGGACGGAAGGCGGGGATAGCCAGCAATGCCTTGATCTCGGAGGTGAAGGCGAATGTCCGGCCATCGCTCCAGAGGTTCAGCGGCTTGACCCCGAAACGGTCTCTGGCGAGGAACACCATGTCGCGCGGGCGGTCGTACAGGACAAAGGCGAACATGCCGTTGAACCGGGCGAGACAGTCCACGCCCCATTGCCTGTAGGCGGCGAGGATTACGGCGGTGTCTGAATGTGAAGGGAAGTGGTGGCCGAGGGTCTCGAGCTCCGCTCTCAGTTCGACGTGGTTGTAGATTTCCCCGTTGAAGACAATCCAGTGATCACCTTCTGGCGAGCTCATCGGCTGATGTCCGAACTCCGAGAGGTCGACTATGGCGAGCCTTCGGTGCCCGAGAGCCAGGCGCGTGTTCGAATAATCGTCGCGCGAGAGAGGACGTTCCGGAGAATAGGGCGTCGCGGCGGTGTAGAGATGGAGGGGCGTGTCCGCCCCGCCACGCACCAATGGCGCGCCGTCGCCACGAAAAAGAACGAAGCCTTCGCCGTCCGGTCCCCTGTGCCGGATCAGGGCTCCCATTTCCGGAAGGACCGACGGAATATTGTCGGATCGTGAAATGAGACCAAAGATTCCACACATTCAATGCATCTCCTTCCGCGAGACGGTCCACCAGATCAGAGCCAGATAGAGAGTGTACAGCACCAGCTCGTGAAGGGCGTAGAACGCGACGAAGCTCTGAAAATCCAGTCTCCTCGCCATCAAGGGAAACAGGATGATGGCGCTGGAAAAATACGTCGCCTGCCAGGCCAGACCCACTCCGAAACGGCGCAGGGTGACGAGTGCAGAGCTCAGAGGAGATACGCAAGCCCTGACACCGACGGCGACGGTGATCAGCACCGCCATCATCGGCGCGATCGTCCACTGGTCGCCCAGCACGATCCGGAGCACGGGGGCTCCCGCGATTGCGACGGCGAGGACCATCAGCATGAGCATTCCGCCCAGCCCCAGCAGGACCTTGTTCAACAGTGAGCGCAGGGCTTGCGGATCGCCGGCGTGGTCCACGGTTTGACGCAGCAGGACCTGGCCGAGGCTGATGCTGATCAGCATCATCGGCCCCCCGAGCAGTCGCTGCAGTTGTGAATAGGTGCCGGCTTCGGATGCGCCATAGGCAGCGATCAACACCCAGACGACCATACTGTAGCCGATGACGTCGAGTGCTGCCCCGGGGAGACTCAACAGAGGCAGCTTCCACTGCCGCCGAAGTATCGCTGTCAGTTTCCCCGGCCCCAGGTGCCGGGCCGCCGCTACGGCGGCGGGAACCACCGCCAGGCCCCAGGCCAGCGACAGCGAATGCGCCCAGAGCAAACCGATCGCCGGCGTTGAGGCCAGCGCGACGAAAGTCAGCGCCTGGGCCCCGCGCAGCAGACCGACCGTCTTGAACCGTTCCTCACGGACAAGGCGCGCACTCAGGGTCTGGAAGGCTCCGGACGTCAGGATGGTCAAGAAGATGAGCGGCGCGCCGGTTTCAATGAGCGGCATGGATATGACGGCCATGCGGTCCGCCAACCAAAGCCCCAGGGTGACGAGCGTCGCGCTTGCCAGGATGGCCAACACCGCCAGCACCGTCAGCCCCAGCGAATCTTCCCTGGACGACGCCGGAATGGCGATGTCGAACCTCAGGCTGGCGAGGGCGACCGAGATGTTCGAGATTACGAGGACCAGGGCGAAAAGGCCGAACTCGGCCGGGCTGTACATCCGCGCCAGCCAGATGGTCGCGACAAGGACCATCCCCTGCCCGACGACGTTGCCGGCCGTGACCCAGCCGGCGCGCTGAAGCAGTTTGAGGATCATCAATCGCGCCTTGTCATCCGCCGATGCCGACGTCGTTCGTCGGCGGCGATTAAGCGGTCCGGCCGGCCAAGTCCATGACGTCGGCGGAGGCCGTCCTCAGCGATGGTCCACCCGTCGATTAGTCATGACATCGTTCCTGCCGGGTCGGCCTTCATAGATGCCGAAGGGCGTGCGACCATCATCGTCACCGTAGGTATTGCCGCTGATCTCGATGGCCTCGGCACCCTCCAGATTGATGAAGGAGGCGAAGCCGGACGCGGACCGGTTGGCGTTTTTCAGCAGGTTGTCAGCGACCCGACCGCCCACGGTCCTGCCGAGGACGTTGTCGAAACGCATTGCATCGACGCCGGATCCCTCGTCCGTATTTCCGATGACCTGGACGTTCCGGGAACCGTGGATCAGGATTCCAGTAGCCTGCGCGTTCCTGGACCGGCAGCCCGTGAGCAGGAGGTTCGTTACGGGACCGATTTCAAAGTTGACGTAGTTGTCTTCGGCCTGACAGTCGCGGACGGCCACATCCGCCATCCCAGCGCCCCGCGCCGACACAATGTAGAAGCCGCCCCCACTCCGTAGCGGCAGGCCGCAACCGCGTGCGGCGCAGCCCTCAAGCCGGATATCCGAAACCTCGGGGCCATCCGTGTAAACGGCGAACCCCTTCCGGAACGCATTTTCGACGCGACAGTTTCTGAACGTCGTGCCGCGAAGGGGCCCGAGGCCATCGCCGGACCTTCGATAGAGCATGAAGCCATGGTTATCGGTATGGCCGCGCCTGCCGCAGTCGAGGGCCGCACAGTTTTCGATCCGCGAGTCCGAGATCGATAATCTGTAACCCGCCTGGGCCACGTCGCGGACAACGAGGCCAGCGAGACGGTGCCCGGATCCCGACATCTGGATGCCATGGCCGGCACCCAGGGAGTCTTGTGCCCGGCCGTTCACCGCGAAGTCCGAAAGGGACACGCCGGTCCCGACAACGTCGATCATGGCCTGTCCCGCGCCGATCTCGACCGTTGCCTCGAAGACCGTTCGTTCCGACCCGGCGCCAATCAGGCTTGTGCCGGTCCCGATCTCAAGTGGCCGGTTCAGGACGATCCGGCCGGCGGGCAGGATTACCCGCGATGCACCCGAGGCCAGGCCCTCGCGAACCGCGCTTTCGGTGGCGGTGACCACGACGTGGTCAGCGGCATCCCTGAGCCTGATCGCAGGCCATGTTCCGCCTGCCACGACCAGCCCCAGGCCAAGGACGGTGGATCGCCGGGAGGGGGTGGACAGGTTCGGGTTCATGGGATTGCGTTTCAACCTTCCAGTGTGAATGTGGATTGAACGGCCCGGAGCGGACGCATCCCGTCGACAGGCAGGCTCCGCGCGGGAGATCGTCCTTCGTGCGGCGGCTGTGCCTTGTCTCCTGCGACGCAAAAGGTATGAAAGGTAAGCACTTTTCCGCCTGATCGATCTCACGTTTCTGTAGCAGGCAATCGTCTGCAGGTCGTGTTATTGTAGAGGGTGTTATTCTGATGGAGCACCGTCATGCCTGTTCGTTTTTCCGCGCAACGGACGACTTTCGCCGTAGAACAGTTCGACGGTCCGGGCGACGGCCTTGTGTCGACCCTGTCCACGAGCGCGGAACACCGTAGCGGCAGCAGCCTCACCATCGGCGGCTGCGGATGCCCCGGTTGCATGGGCGACCGCAAGGCCCTGTACATTAATGCGGATCAACGCGGCGGTGGGGATGTCGTCAACGGCCGGCCCTCGCTCGATGTCTCGGAGGCGGCGGTGCAAATCACCCGCGGCGCTGCCGGTTGGGGGCCCCTCGGACAGGCCACGACGGTCACCTATGCGTTCAGGTCCAGCGCGAGCGTGCTACCCAACAATGTTCAGACCTTCAGCAGTTTCTCGGCGGTCCAGATCCAGACCACCCTGAATGCGCTCGCGTCCTGGTCTGATGTCGCCGGCATCGTGTTCGAGCGTCAGGACGACGGGACGGGCTATTCAAACAACGCCACCATCCTGTTTGGCAACTACGCGACCGGGGCGACGGGTGCGGCCGCATTTGCCTATACGCCGGGATCCAGGGCGATAAGCTCGATCGCGGGTGACGTCTGGGTCAACATTACGCAAACCAACAACAACAACTCACTGCCCTTGTGGGGTTACGGCACGCTGACCCTCGTGCACGAGATCGGCCACGCGATCGGACTGCGGCATCCGTCCGACTACAACGCGTCGGAAGGCGTGAGCATCACCTACGGGGCGGATGCGTCCTATGCCGAGGATTCCAACCAGTACACGGTGATGAGCTATTTCCGGGAGACAAATACCGGCGCCTCCTACGGCACGAACCGGTATGCGGCGGCTCCCCTTCTTGACGACATCGCGGCCGCCCAGCTCCTGTACGGTGCCAATATGTCGACGCGGACGGGGGACACGACCTACGGCTTCAATTCGACGGCGGGCCGCGCCTGGTTCAGCGCCACCCTGACCAGCGCGGTGCCGATCTTTGCCGTCTGGGACGCCGGTGGGGTCGATACGTTCGACTTCTCCGGATACAATGGTCCGCAGCTGATGGACCTGCGCCAGGGGGCCTTCTCCAATATGGGCACCCTGATCGGCAACGTCTCCATCGCTGTCGGTGCGGTGATCGAGAACGCCATCGGCGGGGCCGGCGACGACACCATCTACGGCAACAGCGCGGACAACCGCGTCACGCCGGGTGCGGGCAACAACCGTGTGGACGGAGGGCTGGGCATCGACACGCTGGTGTTCAGCGGAGCCTGGTCAACCTACACCATCACCATCACCGGCCGGGAGGGGTTCATTACCGGCGCGGAGGGAACGACTCGTTTCCTGAACGTCGAGTTTCTCGCGTTTTCGGACATGACCATCGCAGCCCCGGCGGGGACCGGCGGGCTGACGCTTTCGGGCGACATGACCAACGACACGATCGACGGCTCCGAGTTTGCAGACACCCTCTTCGGTGGCGGCGGCAACGATGTGATCAATGGTCTCACTGGAAGCGATCAACTCACGGGTGGTCGCGGGAATGATTCCCTGAACGGCGGCGGCGACGACGACCTCATCTACATCGATCAGGGCAATGACATCATCGCGGGCGGCGAGGGCGTCGATACGCTCAACAGCAGTCTGGCGCTCAGCGGTCTGCAGATCGATCTGCAACTCGGGACCATCTCCGGCGGCGGCATGGGGGCCGACAGCGTCTCGGGGATGGAGCGGGTTATCGGGTCACGGTTCAACGATGTGATCGTCGGCGGGGCCGAAGACAACTATCTGGCCGCAAACGGTGGCAGTGACACGCTGCGCGGCGGAGGCGGAAACGACGAACTCATCGCTTCAGCGGCCGAGGCCGGCGGCGGGGCCGACGTGCTCAAGCTTTTTGACCAGGCCAACAACACAATCGCCAGCGCGGTGTCGCTCGATGGTGCCTTCGACAGGCTGGCGCGTGACGGCGTTCGCGACGCCGAGGTCATACCGCACGCCACGGTCGTCGCCGTGAGCCACGGCGGACTCGAATATTACGCCTTCACCGTCACCGCAAACCAGACCGTTACCTTCGACATCGATGGCGCGGCCTTCGACTCTACCCTGCGGGTCTTCAACGCCGCCGGGACCGAACTCGCCGACAATGACGACGCCCAGTATACAGGTGACGTCGGGCCGTCGACCGACTCCTTCCTGACGTTCACCTTCGCCGAGGCGGGGACCTACTATGTGCAGGTCGGCCAGTGGGCGACGGCGACCACCGGTTATGCCACCACGCCGCCGCCGGCCGGGCTGGCCTATACGCTGCACATCTCGGTCCCGGGTCATGCGCTTCAGCCGACCACGCTCCTCGGCTCGCAGCTCTTCGGGGATGCCGGTGACGACATTCTGAGATCCAGCGCCGGCAGCGATGTTCTGGATGGTGGAAGCGGCTCCGACACCGCCATCTTCACGGGTATGCGCTCGAGTTACACGATCACGGTTTCCGGCGACGTGACCACGGTTTCGAATGCCGAGGGCAGCGACACCGTGACCAATGTGGAGCGGCTGCAGTTCGTTGACATGGTGACCAATGCGGCGGGCGTGTCGCTCGGCGGGCTGATCACCGGTGGACCGTCGGCGGACGTCCTGGACGGCACCTCCGGTGCGGATATCATCAACGGGCTTGACGGCAATGACACGCTGAACGGCCTCGGCGGCGAGGACATCCTCAACGGCGGGACTGGCAATGATTTGCTGCGTGGCGATGACGGCGACGACACCCTGGAAGGCGGCACGGGCGACGACGAGCTGAACGGTGGGGCCGGTGTCGACTGGGCGACCTATGCGAACGCGACGGCCGGTGTCGTGGCAGATCTTTCCGTCTCTGGCGCGCAGAGCACGGGCGGCGCAGGTGCGGACAGCTTCATATCGATCGAGAACGTTCGGGGGTCTGTCCATTCCGACACCTTGAGAGGAGATGCGACGGCCAACCAACTGCTGGGCGGTCTGGGCGGCGACGTCCTCTACGGCGGTGCCGGCGGCGACACCCTGAACGGCGAGGACGGCGATGACGCCCTGTTCGGCGGCCTGGACGGGGACGACCTGTTCGGCGGGCTCGGGGCCGACGAACTCCGGGGCGAGGAGGGATCGGACCGTCTTTACGGCGGCGCGGGCCGCGATCGCCTTTACGGCGGCGATGGCTCGGATCTGCTCGACGGCGGCGATGAGGGAGACATCCTGATCGGCGGCCTGGGCGGGGACATCGGATACGGCGGGGCCGGTGATGACTACGCCAACGGCGAAGACGGCGACGACTTCTTCGACGGCGGCGACGGCAACGACGTTCTGGTGGGCGGCCTCGGCTCGGATCAGCTCCGTGGCGGCCTGTTGAACGACACCCTGTCAGGCGGTGATGATGGCGACCGGCTGGAAGGCGGCGATGGCGGAGACATTCTCTATGGCGACGCCGGCGGCGATATCCTGCTGGGCGAAGCCGGCGACGACTATGTGGCCGCGGGTCTGGGCGATGACTACGTCAACGGCGGTGTCGGTAATGACGTGGCCCTGGGTGGCGACGGGGCCGACGTGCTCTACGGCATGGAGGGCCGCGACACACTGCAGGGCGGGATTGGCCGGGACGTCCTCTACGGCGGGATCGATGGCGACACCCTCTATGGTGAGGCCGACGGCGACATCCTGGTCGGCGAGGCCGGTGATGACGCGCTGATCGGTGGAGACGGCGACGACTACCTGACCGGCGGTGACGGGCTTGACTATCTGCGCGGAGATGCCGGTCTCGATGTCCTGATCGGAGGGGCTGAGGCCGACCTTCTGCTGGGCGGTGACGGCGACGACAATCTGCAGGGTGGGACCGGCAACGACCGTCTGGACGGCGAAGCCGGCGCAGACATTCTTTACGGCGAAGACGGCGACGACATTCTGATCGGCAGCGGCGGGGAAGACTATCTCGTGGGCGGGGCCGGCGCGGACTATTTCGCGGCCGGAACCGAGAACGACATCGCCCTTGGCGGCGACGGAGCCGACATCATCTACATGGGAGACGGAGCGGACGTCGCCTATGGCGATGCGGGGGCCGATACCCTTGTCGGCGAAGCCGGCAGGGACATCCTCTATGGCGGGGCAGACTCCGACGTCCTGATTGGCGGGGCTGACGGCGACTTCCTGTTCGGTGAGGCCGGCGATGACATTTTGTTCGGTGGCTCAGGAAACGACGAGCTTGCAGGCGGGGCCGGGAACGACACCTTTGTCATCCGGGCCGGTGAGGGGTCCGACATCGTGAAGGACTTCGTTGCCGGAGCCGGCTCCGGCGACGTGATTCAACTGACCCGCGCGGGCTGGAACAGCTTCAGCGACGTGTTGGCCGCCTCCATCCAGGACGGTGCGGACGTCCTGATCACCCTCGGTGCAGGCGAGACCCTCAGACTTCAGAACGTCGGGCTTGCCAGTCTGAACTCTGACGACTTTGCCTTCGTCCAGGCGGCCCCTGAAGCTGCGGCCGCCATGCCGGCCTTCGAGGCGCAACCCGTTGTCCAACCGGAGGCGGAGCCGATGGGCGGCGGCGGCGACCAGACCCTGACGGCATCCCCGGTGACCGGCTTCATCAACGACTTCCTGCTGGACCTGATTGTTGCGGCCGACGACATCGCTCTTGTCGGAGCGGGCACGGTTGGGGTGGGCGACCTCCAGGATGACTTCATCCCCCTTCCGGGCAGCGACACGGCGTTCGCAGTGGCGCTGGATCACGTCATGGATCTGATCGACTCACCGAGCGGATATCTGACCTTCGGCGGGGGCGACGACCCCCTCTGGCAGCTGACCCTGCTGCCGTCGACCGATGGGCAGATCGAGGATCCGTCGTTCGGCCATCCGCCGTCGCGCATCGATCCTTGGGGCTGAGGGGCGCGGCGGGCTGTGTTTACGTTTGCCGGGGTAAACTGCGGCTCACCCCTCCACCAAGAGCCTGTTGGTGCAGCACCGTCATGCCCATGATCAGCGCACACGAGGCCCGGTCTTGTTGAAACACCTGCTGCCCAGCAAGCCGGGGACCGAGCCCCTGGCCGCAGCGCTGAAGGCCTGCCGCCCGCACTTTGTCTGGGCGGCGGTATTTTCGGCCCTGGTGAATCTGCTGTATCTGACACCGACGCTGTACATGATGCAGGTCTATGACCGCGTCGTCCCGACCGGCGGGCTGACGACGCTGGTTCTGGTCACGACCGTGGCCGTCTTCGCCCTCGCCGCCCTCGCGGCGCTGGACTGGCTGCGCGGCCGGCTGATGCTGCGCGCCGGGCTGCGCCTCGACCGGTTGCTGTCGGCCAAGGTGCTGGCCCGGGTCGTCGACCTGCAGGGCCGGTCGCCGAACACGCAGGCGATGCGCGAGTTCGACCATGTGCGGGGGGCCATCAGCGGCCAGGGCATGCTGGCGCTCTTCGACGCCCCGTGGACGCCGATCTATCTGCTGTGCTGCTTCCTGCTGCACCCGGCGATCGGATGGCTGACCCTGGTCGGAGGCGGGGTCCTGTTCGCCCTCGCGTGGCTGAACGAGCGCGATACCCGGCCCCGGCTGAAGAAGGCCATGCAGTCGCAGAATTCCGCCTATGCCGCGCAGGAGGGTATTGCGAGCCAGTCAGAGGTCGTTCGCGCCCTCGGCATGCGGCAGTCGTCGATCGCGCGTCAGGTCAGTCAACGCCGCCTGTCGACCGCGGCCCAGGCCGATGCCCTGCTGGCGGGCGGTCGCTATTCGGGGGCGATCAAATTCCTGCGCCTCGTACTCCAGTCGTCCGCGCTCGGGCTGGCGGCCTATCTGGCGGTCAAGAGCGAAATCTCGCCCGGCTCGATCATCGCCTCCTCGGTCCTGCTGAGCCGCGCCGTCGCGCCGATCGAACTGCTGGTCGGGGTCTGGCCCAGCCTGGTCCAGGCGGTGAGCAGCTGGAAAACCCTGACCGACCTTTTCGCCAGCACCGCCGCGGTCGAGCGCGAACGGACCGTATTGCCCGACCCCTCCGGCCGACTGCAGGTCGAGAGCGTGTCGGTGAAGTTTCCTGACACCGACCAGCCGCAGCTGAGGGGCGTGTCCTTCACCCTCACCCCCGGACAGACGCTGGGCGTCGTCGGCGCGAGCGGCTCCGGCAAGACCACCCTCGCCCGCGTCATCGCCGGGGCGTTGCAACCCCAGTCCGGGGCCGTCCGTCTCGACGGCGCGGAATACGAGGCGCGCGAGGGGGACGATCTGGCGCGCTGGATCGGCTATCTGCCCCAGGTTCCCAGCCTGTTCGCCGGTTCGATCAAGGAGAATATCTCCCGTTTCGCGACCTCTGCCGGTCTTGCCCCCGAAGTCGCGGACGCCGGCGCGGTGAAGGCCGCCCTCGCGGCCGGCGCGCATGAACTGATCCAGCGTCTGCCGCACGGTTATGACACGGTCCTGGGCCCCTCCGGCCAGGGGCTGTCGGCGGGACAGGCCCAGCGCGTCGCCCTGGCGCGAGCGCTCTATAACGACCCTGTGTTGCTGGTGCTCGACGAGCCGAACTCCAACCTCGACCAGGAGGGTGAGGCGGCGCTGATGCAGGCGATTCTGGGGGCCGCCGCCCGTGGGGCGGCGGTGGTGATCATCGCGCATCGGGCGGGTGTGCTGGCGCGCGTGGACCGTCTGCTGATGATGCGGGAGGGGGTCGTCCAGCTGGAAGGGCCACGCGAGGAGGTGCTGGCGAAGATGCGGACCGCGGCCGGTCGGTCGAACGCGACGCCGGCTCCCGCCGTCGACGGGGTCGCCGAAGGGGCCGGACGCTCCGGTCATCCGGCGGGCACGGACCAGCGGCATCCGCCAAAGTCACCGTCGGGCCTGCGGGCCTCCGGGGGCAAGAAATGACAGACGTCGTCACCCCTCCCATATCCACGCCCGGGACCCTGCCCCCGCCACCGGAAACAACACCGGACCTGGTCCCCGATACGCCGCGGCGCGAGCTCGCGATCGGCGGCGCCATCATTGTCATCTTCTTCGTCATCTTCCTGGGCTGGGCGGCCTTTGCGCCGCTGGATGCCGGGGCCTATGCGCAGGGCCAGATCGCCGTCACCGGCAACCGGCAGGCCGTCCAGCATCGTGAGGGCGGTGTGGTCAGTGCCCTGCACGTGGCCGAAGGCGACACGGTCCGGCGCGGCCAGATCCTGTTGCAGCTGGCGTCGGGTGAGTTGCGGGCGACCGAGCGTGGCGTGGCCAGCCAGGTCTACGCCCTGATCGCCCAGAGAGCGCGCCTGATCGCGGAGCGTGATCGGCTGGGAGCCATTCCCGCCCCGCCCGAGTTCGCCGGTCTTTCGGGAGACGACCTTGTTCTGGCGCGGGAGTCGTTGCGGATCCAGCAGCTGCAGTTCAGTGCCCGACGGAGTGGCCGTTCGACCGAGACCGGGGTTCTGGGCCAGAGGGTGGCGCAGCTTGACGAACAGATCGCCGGTTATGAACGGCAGATCGCCGCCAACGTTGAACAGCAGCGGCTGATCCAGGAAGAATTGACCGGTATGCGCAGCCTTGCGGACCAGGGCTATGCGCCCCTGACCCGTGTCCGTGCGCTGGAGCGGGCAGCCGCTCAGCTGGACGGTGAGATGGGCTCGCTGCGGTCGCAGATCGCGCGTTCGCGGGAAGCGATCGGCGAGACCCGCCTGCAGGTTTCGGGTGTCTCCACCCGGATGAACGAGGATGTGGCCGACCAGCTGCGTCAGATCGACGTCCAGCTGAACGAGTTGCGGCCACGGATGGTGGAACTCAGGGCCCAGATCGCGCGGACCGAGGTCCGGGCACCGGCCTCGGGTGAGGTCGTGGGCCTGACCATCTTCACGCCGGGCGGGGTCATCCAGCCGGGGCAGACCTTGATGGAGGTCGTGCCCCGCGACGCGTCCCAGGTCATCGTGGCCAAGGTCAACCCGAACGACGTCGACAACCTGCGCGTGGGTATGACCACTGAAGTGCGGTTCCCGGGTCTGCGCGAGCGGAAGCCCCCCAAGATCCACGGACGGGTGACGCGAATCTCGGCTGACAGCTTCACCGTCGAACAGACGGGAGCGACCTATTACCGGGCCGAGATCGTGGTCCCGGCATCCGAACTCAGGACCCTGGGACGGGCGGCGAACGCGCTGCGGCCCGGCGCACCGGTCGAGGTGATCATCCTGCTGCGGAAACGAACGGCGCTGGAATACCTGCTGGAGCCCCTGACCGATAATCTCTGGCGGTCAGGCAGCGTGCAGTAGGGGCCAGGCCCGCGTTTTCGTTCGCGGGTTCAGGCCCGTCCGATGGAGACGTAGCGGAAGCCGCGGGCGCGCAGGTCGTCGGGCCGGTAGACGTTTCTCAGATCGACCATCACCGGCGCGCGCATCAGCAGTTTGACGCGGTCGAGGTCCAGGGCCCGGAACTGGTCCCATTCGGTCAGGATGACCACGACGTCAGCGTGCTCGACGGCGTCATAGGGGCCGGCCTTGAACACCACCCCGTCCAGCAGTCGGGCGGCCTCGTCCATGCCTTCCGGATCAAAGGCCTGGACCGTCGCGCCCATGCCGATCAGGGCCGGAGCCACGTCCAGCGACGGCGCATCGCGCATGTCGTCGGTATTGGGTTTGAAGGTCAGGCCCAGCAGGGCGACGGTCTTGCCCCGGATATCACCGCCGAGGGCCGCGGCCACCTTGCCGGCCATGGCCTTCTTGCGCGCGTCATTGATGGCCACCGTGGTCTCGATCAGCCGCACCGGCGCGCCCGCGTCGGTCGCCGTTCGCACCAGGGCCAGGGTGTCCTTGGGGAAGCACGAGCCGCCGTAGCCCGGGCCGGCGTGCAGGAATTTGCCGCCGATCCGCTTGTCCAGGCCGATGCCGCGCGCGACCTGCTGCACATCGGCCCCGACGGCCTCACACAGGTCCGCCATCTCATTGATGAAGGTGATCTTCATCGCCAGGAAGGCGTTGGCCGCATATTTGGTCAGCTCGGACGTGCGCCGGCCGGTGAACAGGATGGGCGTCTCGTTGAGGTTCAGCGGGCGATACAGTTCGCGCATCACCGCCTGGGCCCGCGGGTCCTCGGTGCCGACGACGACGCGGTCCGGCCGTTTGAAATCCTCGATGGCGGCCCCCTCGCGCAGGAATTCCGGATTGGAGACCACGGCGAAATCGGCGTCCGGACGGCGTTCGCGGATGATGCGTTCGATCTCGTCGCCGGTGCCGACCGGTACCGTCGACTTGGTCACCACCACGGTAAAACCCTCGATCAGGCCGGCGATCTCCTCGGCCGCGGCATGGACGAAGGACAGGTCGGCATGACCGTCGCCCCGCCGCGACGGCGTACCCACCGCGATAAACACCGCGTCGGCCGAGCGGATCGCCGCCGCTCCGTCGAGGGCGAACGACAGCCGTCCGGACCGCACATTGGCGGCGACCAGATCCTCCAGACCCGGCTCGAAGATCGGGATCTCGCCCCGCTCCAGCCGCTCGATCTTGGACGCGTCCTTGTCGACGCACACAACCTCATGGCCGAAGTCCGCGAAACACGCCCCTGAGACCAGCCCCACATAGCCGGTTCCGATCATCGCCACGCGCATGGAAAACTTCCCCGAAAAAGCGGTCGTGGGAATAGCGACCCGTCGTCGGCTTGGCTACCCTGCCGCACCTGAATGCACTCTGTTGCCCGTGTGGATCGACTATCCCTGATTGTGAGGGCGCTTTCCGAGCAGCTCATCCACCACCCCGGGATCCGCCAGCGTCGACGTGTCTCCCAGACTCCCCACGTCCCCTTCGGCGATCTTCCGCAGGATCCGCCGCATGATCTTGCCTGACCGTGTCTTCGGCAGGCCCGGCGCCCAGTGGATCACGTCGGGTGCGGCAATCGGGCCGATCTCTTTCCTCACATGGGCGATCAGGGCCGTCTTCAGGTCGTCGTGCGGATCGACCCCGGCGTTCAGGGTGACATAGGCGTAAATGCCCTGGCCCTTGATGTCGTGGGGATAGCCGACCACGGCGGCCTCGGCGACGTGGTCGTGAAGAACCAGGGCGCTCTCGACCTCGGCGGTGCCCATGCGATGGCCCGAGACGTTGATCACGTCGTCGACCCGGCCGGTAATCCAGTAGTCGCCGTCCGCGTCGCGCCGGCAGCCGTCGCCGGTGAAATACCGGCCCGGATAGGCGCTGAAATAGGTCTCGAAGAACCGCTGGTGGTCGCCCCATATGGTGCGCATCTGGCCCGGCCAGCTGTCGGTGATGACCAGATTGCCGGAGGCGGGGCCGGTGAGCACGGTACCGTCCGCGTCGACCAGTTCGAGCTCGACGCCGGGCAGGGGTCTGGTCGCAGACCCGGGTTTCAGGTCCGTGGCCCCGGGCAGGGGAGAGACCAGGATGCCGCCGGTCTCGGTCTGCCACCAGGTGTCGACGATCGGGCAGCGGCCGTCGCCGACGACCTCGTGGTACCAGCGCCAGGCCTCGGGATTGATCGGCTCGCCGACGCTGCCGAGCAGGCGCAGGGATTTGCGGCTGGTGGCCTTCACCGGACCGTCGCCTTCACGCATCAGCGAGCGCAGCGCGGTCGGGGCGGTGTAGAAGATCTCGACCCGGTGCTTGTCGATGATCTCCCAGAAGCGGCTGACGGTCGGATAGTTGGGCACGCCCTCGAACATCAGGGTGGTCGCGCCGTTGGCCAGCGGGCCATAGACGCAATAGCTGTGGCCGGTGACCCAGCCGACGTCGGCGGTGCACCAGAAGACCTCTCCCGGGCGATAGTCGAACACCAGTTCGTGCGTCCAGGACGCCCAGAACAGATAGCCGCCGGTGGTGTGCAGGACGCCCTTGGGCTTTCCGGTCGAACCCGAGGTGTAGAGGATGAACAGCGGGTCCTCGGCGTTCATCGGCTCGCACGGACAGTCGTCGCTGACCCCGTGTTTTGCCTCGCCGTAGCGCACGTCGCGCCCGGCCACGATCGGGATGTCGGCATTGGTGTGCGAGACGATCAGAACGTGATCGACCGCCACCTTTTCGCAGGCGGCGTCGACATTGGCCTTGAGCGGCACCCGCTTGCCGCCGCGCACGCCCTCGTCGGCCGTGATGACGATCCTCGAGCCGCAATCCTCGATCCGCCCGGCCAGGCTTTCGGGCGAGAAGCCGCCGAAGACGACCGAGTGCACCGCGCCGATCCGGGCACAGGCCAGCATGGCGACCGCCGCGGCCGGGATCATCGGCATATAGAGGGTGACCCGGTCGCCCTTCACCACGCCGAGGCCCTTCAGCACATTGGCCATGCGGCAGACTTCGGCATGCAGTTCGCTATAGGTCAGGCCGCCGGACTGGTTCGGCTCGTCGCCCTCCCACAGGATGGCGGTCTGGTCGCCGCGCTCGGCCAGGTGCCGGTCGAGGCAGTTCCAGGCGACGTTGAGGACCCCGTCGGCGAACCAGCGAATGCGGAAGTCGGCCTTGTTGAACGACACGTCCTTGATGACGGTCGGGGCCGTCATCCAGTCGAGGCGCCGGGCCTGTTCACTCCAGAAGGCGTCGGGCGTTTCCCGCGCGGCGGTGCGGGCGCTCTCATAGGCGGCGCGGTCCATCAGGGCGCGCTCTGCCCATTCGGAGGGGACGGGATAGAGGTCGGGTTCGGTCACGGTATGTCCTCGGTCGTCTCTTGGCCGGGCCCGTCATCCGGCGGTCAGTCGCCGACGTTACGGTCCACCCGTGATCGCTAGCATGGCGTGACCCATCAGCCAGAGCACACCCGCAAAATTGATCACGAACACCTTCCCGCGAAGACTCACATTATCGCCGGTGCACTGTACCGCGGTATGGATCAGCCGACCGGCCAGAAACAGCCAGGCGGCGGCGACATCCAGCCCAGAGACATGGCCGGTGAGGATCAGGACCAGGGCACCGATCCAGGCGAAGACGGGTGCCTCGAACTGATTGGCCAGGTTTCTCTGGATGCGGGCGGAAAGGCGCGGATCGCCATCGGCGCGTGCGAAGTCTGCGGTCCGGGCCTCGCCCCGACGCACCACGACCAGCCTCGCCCAGGTCAGGACGACGTAGAGCAGGACGATCAGGCCGAAATGCAGGATGAGCGGCAGCAGCAACTGTGCGGCGGTCTCGTTCATGACTTCAGGCATGCAGATCGACGTCCTTGCGATCCCGGATGAACAGGAAGCCGACCACCACCGTGACCAGCGCCACCACCACGGGATACCAGAGGCCGTAATAGATGTTGCCGGTCGCGGCGACCATGGCAAAGGCGGTGGTCGGCAGGAAGCCGCCGAACCAGCCGTTGCCGATGTGATAGGGCAGGGACATCGAGGTGTAGCGGATGTTGGTCGGGAACATCTCCACCAGCGCCGCCGCGATCGGCCCGTAGACCATGGTCACATAGAGGACGAGCAGGAACAGGATGGCGACGACCTTCGGCTTGTCGACCAGGGCGCTGTCGGCCTTGGCCGGATAACCGGCGGTGGCCAGCGCGCTGCCCAGACCGGTCTCCCATTCGGTCTTGCGGGTCTTGAAGTCGGGACGGGGCAGGGCGGAGCCGTCGAAGCCGGGGACCATGACGCCGCCAATGCGGACCTCGGCGGTCGATCCCGGCGGGGCGATGACGTTGGCATAGCTGACGCCCGCCTTGGCCAGATACGACTTGGCCAGGTCACACGAGCTGTCGAACACGGTCTTGCCGACGGGGTCGAACTGCAGGGCGCAGTCGGCGGGATCGGCATGGACGCTGACCGGGGCCGAGGCGGTGGCCGCCGCGAGCTGCGGATTGGCGGCGCCGGTCAGGGCGTGGAACAGGGGGAAATAGGTCAGGGCCGCCAGCAGGCAGCCGACGAGTATGATCGGTTTGCGCCCGACCTTGTCCGACAGCCAGCCCCAGAAGACGAAGAAGGGTGTGGCCAGCAGCAGCGAGATGGCGATCAGGATGTTGGCCAAGGGGCCGTCCACCTTGAGCGTCTTCTCGAGGAAGAACAGGGCGTAGAACTGCCCCGTGTACCAGACCACCGCCTGACCCGCCGTCAGGCCGACGAGGGCCAGCAGCACGATTTTCAGATTGGGCCATTTGCCGAAACTGTCCTTCAGAGGCGTGCGCGATCCCCTGCCCTCGGCCTTCATGCGGGCGAAGGCCGGGCTCTCGGCCAGCTTGAGCCGGATCCACAGCGACACGCCCAGCAGCAGGATCGAGACCAGGAACGGGATGCGCCAGCCCCAGTCCTTGAACGCCTCTTCGCCGACCGCCGTGCGCACGCCGAGGATGACCAGCAGGCTGAGCATCAGGCCGGCGGTCGCGGTGATCTGGATGAAGCTGGTGTAGAAGCCGCGTTTCCCTGGCGGCGCATGCTCGGCGACATAGGTGGCCGCCCCGCCGTATTCCCCGCCCAGGGCGAGGCCTTGCACCAGGCGCATGGCGATGAGGATCGCGGGGGCCGCCACGCCGATGGCGGCATAGGACGGCAGCAGGCCGACGACGAAGGTCGACAGCCCCATCAGCAGCATGGTCACCAGAAAGGTATTCTTGCGCCCCCAGAGGTCACCCAGCCGGCCGAAGAAGATCGCTCCGAACGGCCGCACCGCGAACCCCGCCGCGAACGCCATCAGGGCGAAGATGTAGCCCGTCGTCTCGTTCACGCCCGAGAAGAACTGGGCGGTGATGATCGCGGCGAGTGAGCCGTACAGATAGAAGTCGTACCATTCGATCACCGTCCCGACGGAGGAGGCCAGGATGACCAGGCGGTCGCTTCGGTCGACGGTGTGTTCCTCGGCAGCGTCAGTCATGGTCCCTCCCCGGACGTGTTTCGCGGAAGCGTGGACCGGAACGGGCACCGGCACCAGCCGGAGGATCGCGCCCGGCCGTTGGCAGCGCGGAACCCTCCCGGGCCAGCCCGGTCGTGTGCGGGACCCGTGCGAACGGCTGCAGCCTCAGCCGGCCGCCTTCATCATGGGCATGGAGGTCAGCCGCGGGATGACCGGCCGACAGGCGCGGACCTCCGAAACGGGCGAAACCCTGCCGGCGCGAAGGGCGGTGCCCGGTCAGGACATCGTGGCCGGCGGACGGGCGTCAGCCTCGCGGCGTGAATTTCCGGATCACGCCCGAGTAGGTCATCAGTACCCGCTCGCCCGCATTGATCTGGCCGCGCACGAAAATCAGGCTCTTGCCGGCGCGGATCACTTCGCCGGTCGCCTCGATCAGCTCGCCGACCCAGGCACCGTCGATAAAGGTCGAGTCCAGCGACACCGTCACACCGGACGCCCCCTCCATCTCCTGGTAGGCGGTCTGGAACAGGGCGATGTCGGCGAAGGTCATCAGGCAACCGCCATGCATCCGGTGGCCGGCGTTCATGTGTTTGGGCTCGGCCCGGAAGGCACATCGCATCCGCCCGTCGGCGTCGGGCCGGAAATAGAACGGCCCCACCACCTGATCAAAGGTGCCGTGCAGATCATAGGTCTGCCAGCCGGCGAACTCGCCTTCGGTTACGGTGACTTTCTGGACCATGCGAACTCTGCCTTCTTCTTGCTCTCGCAATGCAGCATATAGGCACGATGAGCGACCCCATCGAATCCGCCATTTTCGAAAAACTGGCGAAGGCCGACCCCAAGGGTGTCGGCGGCAAGAGCATCGAACCGTCCGATGTGGCCAAGGACCTGCAGCCCGAGCAGTGGCAGCGCATGCTGCCCAAGGTGCGCCACTGTGCGCTCGCCTTGATGCGCGAGGGCCGGCTGACCATCACCAAGAAGGGCAAGGTGATCGACCCCAACGCCTTCAAGGGGGTGATTCGCCTGCGACTGCCGACGGCCGAGGAAACGGCGGCGGCCCTCGCGGCCTTACCGCCCGTCGTCGAGGACGATGACGACTTCGCATGATCCGGCGGACGGTCTTGACGCCGTCCTCGCCGACATCCGCGCCTGCCGGGCCTGTCTCGGCCAGCTTCCGCATACCCCGCGCCCGGTGGTCCGGGTCTTTCCCGGAACACGGCTGCTGATCTGCGGCCAGGCCCCGGGACGGCGCGTGCACGAAAGCGGCCTGCCGTTCACCGACCCGTCGGGCGACCGGCTGCGCCAGTGGCTGGGCGTGGACTACGGGACGTTTTATGCCGATCAACGCCTTGGCGTGGCCGCCCAGGCCTTCTGCTATCCCGGCACGGCCCCCCACAAAAACGGCAGAAGCGGCGGGGATTATCCGCCGCCGCGCCGGTGCGCAGAGCTGTGGCGGCCGCAGTTGCTGGCGGCCTTGCCGGATGTCGAACTGACCCTGCTGGTCGGCGGCTATGCCCAGGTCTGGGCGCTGGGGAATCAGGCGAAGGCCAGTATGACGGAGACGGTGCGGGCCTGGCGTGAATACGCGCCCGCGATCCTGCCCCTGCCGCACCCGTCGTGGCGCAATACGGCCTGGCTGCGCCGGAATCCGTGGTTCGAGGCCGAGGTTGTGCCCTACCTTCGACAGCGTGTTCAGGGCATCCTCGCGCCATGATCCGCGCCTTGGCCATCCTGACCGCTGTCCTGAGCCTGTCGGCCTGCGCTACGCCGGCGATCCAGCCGCCGCGTGCCCCGCCGGCCGAATTCTCCGGGCCCACACTCGAGGCGGGCGTGCTGGTCATGGACGATGGCGCGCGCCTGCCGCTCGCGCGATGGGCCCCGGAGGCCGGCGACCCCTGGGCGGTCATCGTCGCTCTGCACGGCATGAACGACAGCCGCGCCTCTTTCCGCCTCGCCGGACCATGGTGGGCCGAACAGGGAATCGAGACCTGGGCCTTTGACCAGCGCGGCTTCGGCGACGCGCCGGGCCGCGGTGTCTGGGCCGGCGAGGCCCGCCTGACCGAGGACGTCCGCACCGCGGTGTCCATCGCCCGCGCCCGCCATCCGCAGGCGATCATCGCCGTGGTCGGCGAGAGCATGGGCGGCTCGGTCGCCGTCGCCGCCTTCGGCTCGGACCGGCCGCCGGCCGCCGACCGGGTGGTCCTGCTGGCACCCGGGGTCTGGGGCTGGTCGGCGCAAGGGGCCCTGAACAGCACCGCCCTGTGGGTCACCGCCCGGGCCATGGGAGATCGCTCGGTCGAGCCGCCGGCCTGGGCCATCCGCGGCAGGGCGGCTTCGGACAACCGACTGGAACTGATCCGCAATGGCCGCGATCCGGCCAGCATCCTGTCGACCCGGTTCGACACCCTCTACGGCCTGGTCGATCTGATGCAGAGCGCCAGCGACCGGCTCGGCGCGATCCGCGGGCCGACCCTGCTGCTGTACGGTGCCCATGACCATGTCGTCGAAAAGGGCCCGATGCGGCGCGCGCTGGACAACGCCGGGACCCGTCCGGGCTTTCGCACCGGCTATTATCCCGACGGCTGGCACATCCTCGACCGCGACCTCCAGGCGGAGACCATGTTCCGCGACGTGGCCGCCTGGCTGAGGGATCCGGCCGCGCCCCTGCCGTCCGGAGCCGGTCCGGTCCCGCCCGCGTTGAACCGGGTGTCCCGCTCCCGGTGACGTGACACGGCCGTGCTTGCCCTGTTCGACGTCGGAGGGTATGTGCCGCGCAACAAAAAAACACCCCGGGAGACGCTCAAGTGAGCATGACGCTGTTTGATTCTCCGTCCTTCGCGAACCATGAGGGCGTCCACGCGGTCTTTGATGAAAAGACCGGCCTGCGTGCGATTATCGCTGTTCACTCAAGTGCCCGCGGCCCCGCCTGCGGCGGTACCCGGATGTGGAACTATGCCTCCAGCGCCGAGGCGCTCGAGGACGTGCTGCGTCTCTCCAAGGGCATGAGCTACAAGAACGCGGTCGCGGATCTTGAGATGGGCGGCGGCAAGTCGGTCATCATCGGCGATTCCCGGACCCAGAAGACCCCGGAGCTGTTCCACGCCTTTGGCCGCGCCGTCGACACCCTGGGCGGTCTCTATTACGCGGCGGAAGACGTCGGCGTGTCGGTCGCCGACATCGCCGAGGCCCGCAAGGTCACCCCCTATGTTCTGGGCCTGAACGATGGTCCCGAGGCCTCGGGCGATCCCAGCCCCGTCACCGCCGAGGGCGTCTACCGCTCCACCCTGGCGGCCGCGCGACGCCTCTGGAACCAGGACGACCTGACCGGCCTGACCGTCTCGGTCCAGGGCATCGGCCACGTCGGCGGCTATCTGGCCGACAAGCTGTACGCCGCCGGCGCCAAGCTGATCATGACCGACGTCAACACCGCCCTGCTGGCCGAGGTCGCCGCCCGCACCCACGCCGAGATCGTGACCCCCGACGCCATCTATGACGTCAAGGCCGACATCTATGCCCCCTGCGCCCTCGGCGCGACGTTGAACCCGCAGACCCTTGATCGCCTGACCGTCAAGGCCGTCGTCGGGGCCGCCAACAATCAGCTGGCCACGCCGGATATCGGCCAGCAGTTGTTCGAGCGCGGCGTGCTCTACGCGCCCGACTATGTCGTCAACGGCGGCGGCATCATCAACGTCGCCTCCGAACTGCGCGCCCGCCAGACGGGCGGGGCCTATGACCCGGCCTGGGTCGAGGCCAAGCTGTCGCGTCTGATGGACACGCTGGACGAGGTTCTGGATCGCTCGGTCGCCGAGAAGCGCCCGACGCACCAGATTGCCGACTCGATCGCCGAAGCCCGCATCAACGCGGCCCGCGACGAGAAGGCCGAGCAGCGCAAGGCGGCGTAAGACCGCCTCCATCTGCCGTGCACCCCGGCGAATGCCGGGGTCCAGATCACAGACTGGAACGGCAGGGTTTTGGCTCAGCGCCCTCTGCGCCGACTACTGCGCTCGCCATCTGGACCCCGGCATTCGCCGGGGTGCACGGTAAAAATTTCAGGCCGCTGGACCGCACAGGTCCAGATCTGACGTACCGGTCGCCTGGTCTGCGTCATGGTCGACGTCGTCAGGAGCCGTCGCTATCCGGACGCTGTGCACTGTGTTTTTCCCGTCCGGAACACCGGATTCGCGCCGCGGGGGCATACGGATCACTATCGCCAGGAATGCCCTTCTGATTCGGGCCGAGGCGCCATGACCGCAAGCACCAGGACCGCACCGCCGTCCCGATCCTTCGACCCGTTACTGCCCCTGATGGCGGTCGGGTTCGTCGTCGCCGTGGGCGCGCTGGCCTATCCGGCGTTCCGCTCCAATCCCATGAGCGCGCCGGGGCTGGTGCTGATCTTCACGGTCGGCACCGTGGCCCTGATCGGCCTGTTTTCGTTCGCACGCGGTGAGTCCCGCAAGCCGATGGGTGACGACGCCGTGGATCTGCTGGACGCCATGGCCGAGCCCGCCGCCCTGGTCTGGGCGACCGGCCAGGTGCTGGCCTTCAACGCCGCCTGGGCCGAGGCCAACGGAACCACCACCGCCCTTCCCAAGGGGAAATCCGCTTCGGCCCTCTATATGGCCTTCGCCCAGGCCCGCGCAGGCGAGCAGGGCCGCGCCATCGTCGTCATCGGCGACCGCGAGCAGGAGGTACTGATCGGTCTGGCCGGGGAGGGGCGCTTCCTCGTTCGCGCCGCGCCGGAGGCCGTGCTGCCGGTCGGTGCCATGGTGACCCACCGGTCCGCCACGGCGTCGAACGCGGTCGAGAGCCGGGCCATGGCCGCCGGTGCACCGTTCGGCTCGGCCGTGATCGCCGCCGAGGACCTGTTCGCCGGCAAGGTCGAGGAGGCCAATGCCGCCCTGTCGGTCCTGACCGGTCCCGGTGCCGCCCGCGACGCCGCCTTCGGCCACCTGTTCGATCCGTCCGGCGTCACGGATGCGCGCGTCCGGCTGGCCGACGGCTCCTCGGGCCCGATCGAGCTGGTCGCCCGCGCCTTTCCCGACAAGGTTCTGCACCTCTATGTGGCCCCCGAAGGCGACAGGCGGCGCATCTGGCTGTTCGACGTCTCGGCGCAGAAGTCGATGGAACTGCAGCTGTCGCAGGCCCAGAAGATGCAGGCCGTGGGCCAGCTGGCCGGCGGTGTGGCGCATGACTTCAACAACCTGCTGACTGCCATCCAGCTGCAGCTCTCCGGCCTGCTCGAGCGCCACCCGGTCGGCGATCCCTCGTATGAGGGGCTCAATGAAATCCGCCAGACTGCCATCCGTGCCGCCGATCTGGTGCGCAAGCTGCTGGCCTTCTCGCGCAAGTCGACTGTGCGGCGCGAACGGCTGGATCTGGGCGAACTGGTCGGCGAGTTCGCCGTCCTGCTGCGCCGGCTGTTGCGCGAGGACGTGCGGCTGGAGACCGACTACGGCCGCGACCTGCCGGTGGTTCTGGCCGACAAGAGCCAGCTTGAGACGGCGGTCATGAACCTGGCCGTCAATGCCCGCGACGCCATGCGCGGTGTGGTCGAGCCGGGCGCCGGCGTCGTGACGATCCGTACCGCCCGCCTGACCGCCGATGCGGCCCGGGCCCTGGGGTGGACCAATCCCGCCACCGACGCCGTCGCCCTGATCGAGGTGACCGACAGCGGGCCGGGCGTTCCCCCGGAACTGCTCGACAAGATCTTCGAGCCCTTCTTCACGACCAAGGCGGTGAATGAGGGAACAGGCATGGGGCTGGCCACGGTCTACGGCATCGTCGAACAGGCGGGCGGACACATCAATGTCTCGAACGCCGCGGGCGGCGGGGCCGTGTTCCGCATCTTCCTGCCCGAGGCGGCCGAGGCCGAGCTGGCCGAGCTCGCGCCGGTCGAGATCAAGGTCAAGGCCCCGCGCGATCTGTCGGGGGCCGGTCGCATCCTGTTCGTCGAGGACGAGGCCGCCGTGCGCGGCATCGCCGCCCGCCTGCTGCGTCAGCGCGGCTATGAGGTCATCGAGGCCGCCGACGGCGAGGAGGCCCTGGAACTGGCCGAGGAATGGGCGGGCAAGATCGACATGATGATCTCGGACGTCATCATGCCCGGCCTCGACGGGCCGGCCCTGCTGAAGAAGGCCCGGCCCTTCCTTGGAGATGCGCCGGTGCTGTTCATCTCGGGCTATGCCGAAAGTGACTTCTCCGACCTGTTGCAGGATGAGGTCGGCGTCTCCTTCCTGCCCAAGCCGCTGGACATCAAGACCCTGGCGGAGCGGGTGAAGCAGGAACTTCACGCCGGCTGAACCATCCGTAACTTGCCAATCACGGTCGGGCGGCGTCCTCTGCCGCGTCGCGCCAAAGGGAGCCTGCCGCCATGATTGATCGCCGCCGTCTGATGTTCACCGCCGCCGCCGGGGCCGGCCTGGCCGCCTGTGGCCAGGCGTTCGCCCAGACGCCCGCCGCGGCCGGATCGGCCTCCGCTGCCTTGACCGCCCTGATGAACGGGATCGTCCAGACCTCCCTGCTGCAGTCGCCTGAAACCCTGACCGGACTGGGCATGGACAAGGGGCCGATGGCGGCGATGAAGTCCCGCCTCGATGACCGGTCCCAGACCAAGATCGACGCCGACCGGGTCGTGTTCCGGGGGCAGATGGATCAGCTCAAGGCGATCGACCGCAGCGCCCTGCCCGAGACCGAAGGCGTCTATTACGACACCCTGGACTTCTTCGGCTCGACCCAGATCATGGGCGAACGCTTCCCCTATGGCGGCGGCGGCTTCGGCCCGGCCCCCTACACCATCTCCCAGCTTACGGGCTCGTATCAGAGCCTGCCGGACTTCCTCGACACCCAGCATTCGATCGAGACCGCCGCAGACGCCGAGGCCTATCTGTCGCGCATCGCCGCCTTCCCGACCGCGCTGGATCAGGAAACCGCGCGGATGCAGGCCGATTTCGCGGCCGGTGCCGTGCCGCCGGACTTCGTTATCGACAAGACCCTGCTGCAACTCGCCAACCTCTATGAGACCCCCGCCGACCGGATGGTCCTGACCACCTCCATTGCGCGGCGGACGGGTGAGAAGAACATCGCCGGCGACTGGGCGGCCCGGGCACAACGGATCGTCGAGGGTGAGGTCTATCCGGCCCTGCGCCGTCAGGCCGATGCCATGCGCGCGCGCCGCGCCGACGCCACCCACGACGCCGGCGTCTGGCGCCTGCCGGACGGCGAGGCCTATTACGACTGGGGTATCCGCAGCTACACGACCTCGACCCTGTCGGGTGCTGAGATCCACGCCCTCGGCCTGGAACAGGTGGCGGCCCTGTCCGCCCGCGCCGATGGTCTGCTGAAAGCCCAGGGTTTGACCCAGGGGACGGTCGGTGAGCGCATCGCCGCGCTCGGCAGGGACCCGGCGCAGCTCTATCCCAACACTGACGCGGGCAAGGAGCAGTTGCTGGCGGACCTGAACGCCCAGATGGCCGATATGGCCAAACGCCTGCCGCAGTATTTTGGACGCATTCCCGCCTCGTCGGTCGAGATTCGGCGGGTTCCGGTGTTCATCGAGGCCGGCGCGCCCGGGGGCTATTACAACTCGCCGGCGCTGGATGGCTCGCGGCCGGGTGCCTATTACATCAACCTGCGCGACACGGCCGAATGGCCGCGCATGCAGCTGCCGACCCTGACCTATCACGAGGCCTCGCCGGGCCATCACCACCAGATCGCCCTGCAGCAGGAACAGGCCGACCGGCCCCTGCTGATGAAGGTGCTGGGCTTCTCGGCCTATTCCGAGGGCTGGGCCCTGTACTCCGAGCAGCTGGCCGACGAGATGGGGGTCTATGCCGACAATCCGATCGGCCAGATCGGCTATCTGCAGTCGCTGCTGTTCCGCGCCACCCGGCTGGTCGCCGACTCAGGGCTGCACCACAAGCGCTGGAGCCGCGAACAGACCATCCGCTACATGGTCGAGACCCTGGGCGACTCCGAGACCGCCGTGACCACCGAGGTCGAACGCTACTGCGTCTGGCCCGGCCAGGCCTCCAGCTACAAGGTCGGCCACAACAAATGGGTCGAGCTGCGCAGCCGGGCCCAGGCCGCCCTCGGTGACCGCTTCGATATCCGGGCCTTCCACGATGCCGGCATGAATGCGGGCGGGGTCCCGCTGACCGTTCTGGACAAGGTCATGTCCGACTGGATTGCGTCCCGGCGCGCCTGAACCTGAAAATCGACGGTCCGGGTTCGCTGCGGCGAGCCCGGACCGTTCGTCATTGCCGCAAGAGGAATCTCCATGATCGACCGCCGTCGCCTGATGCTGTCTTCCGCAGGCCTCGGCCTGATGGCGGCCCTGCCCGCCGCCGCCCAGGCTCCGGCAATGTCCGGCCCGGACGCCCGGTTGGACGCGATGCTGACCCGCTGGTTCGACGAGAATGTCGACCTGTCGCCGGAGTACGCTACCAACCTCGGCCTGGATCGCGATGCGCGGGCCTCCCTGACCGGCAAGTTGCGTCAGGTCGGCCTGGCGGACGCCGAGGCCGACCGCGCCCGCGCCCGCGCCCGCTGGGCCGAGATACAGACGGTGTCGGACGATGGGCTTTCGGATCAGGCGAAGGTGTCTCTGGCGGTCTACCGGTTTACGGCCGAGGGCGCGGCCCGCGCGGCGGACATCCCCTACGGCGGCGGCATCGGCCCCTATACGGTGACCCAGAGGTCGGGGGCCTATTTCTCGGTGCCGGACTTCATGGCCAACCAGCACCGGATCGAGACCGAGGCCGACGCTGCCGCCTTCATCTCCCGGCTCGAGGCCTTCGCCGTCGTGCTCGATCAGGAGAGCGAGCGGATCGTGGCCGATGGGGCGCTGGGCGTCGTGCTGCCGTCCTTCCTGATGGACAAGACCCTGACCCAGCTGCGGACTCTCCGCGACACACCCGCCTATGACATGGCCATGGTCCAGGCCCTGGTCCGCAAGACCGACGCCCGGAACATCGGCGGAGACTGGGGTGCCCAGGCGGCCGAAGTGGTCGAGACGCTGGTCAAGCCCGCGCTCGGCCGTCAGATCGCGGTGTTCGAGGCCCAGCGCCCGACCGCGACGGAGGATGCCGGGGCCTGGAAGCTGCCGCAGGGCGACAAGGTCTATGCCCAGGCCCTGCGCGCCTTCACCACCACCGACTATGACGCCCGGACCATCCATGACATCGGCCTGCAACAGGTGGCTGAAATCCAGGCCGAGATCGATACGATCCTGAAGGGCATGGGCATGGCCGAGGGGACAGTCGGCGAACGGATCAAGACGTTGAGCGAGGACCCGCAACACCTCTGGCCCAACACGGACGAGGCCAAGGTCGAACTGATCGGCTCGCTGAACCGCCAGATGGAGGCGTTGACGCCCCTGTTGCCGCAGGTGTTCAATACCCTGCCGAGAGCCGGCGTGGAAATCCGCCGTGTGCCGCCGTCGATCGAGCTCGGCGCGCCCGGTGGCTATTATCAGGCGGCCTCTCTGGATGGCTCGCGGCCCGGGGCCTACTATGTCAACCTGTCGAACACGGCCAACTGGCCGAAATGGGGTCTCCCGACCCTGACCTATCATGAGGCGGTTCCGGGCCACCATTTCCAGATCACCGTGGCGCGCGAGGCGGGGAGCCTCCCGCTTTATCGCCGCGTCGTCGGCAACTCGGCCTACAATGAGGGCTGGGCGCTGTATGCCGAACGCGTCGCGGCCGACGATCTGGATGTCTATGCCGGCAATCCCCTGGGTCGGGTCGGCTATCTGCAGTCCTATCTGTTCCGCGCGGTGCGTCTGGTGGTCGATACCGGCCTGCACCACAAACGCTGGAGCCGGGACCAGGCCATTCGCTACATGATCGACGAATGCGGCGAGCCGCCGGAGTCTGCGGAAAAGGAGATCGACCGCTACTGTGTCTCGATCGGCCAGGCCTGTTCCTACAAGCTGGGCCAGACCGTGATCGCGCGGCTGCGGGCCGAGGCCGAAGCCCGGCCGGGCTTCGATCTGAAGGCCTTCCACGACCGGGTGCTGCTGAACGGCTCGGTGCCGTTGGCGGTCCTGGAAGGCCTGATGCGGACCTGACCACGCGCGGCACCGGGCGTGCCAGAAGGGGGAGGGGGAAGGCGATGTTGATCAACAGAAGGACGGCGCTGGCCGGTGCCGCGGCCCTGGCGGCCACACCGGCCAATGCCCTCTTGCCCCCGGGAGATTTCGCTCCGGCTGCCGCCTGGTCGGCGGCGCGACGCGGGGTGTCGTTATTGGTGATGCAGGGTGGCCAGGTCCTGTTCGAGGACTATCCGCGCAGCACCGCCGGGACGGCCCACGAACTGGCCAGCGGAACCAAGAGCTTCAGCGGCATCCTGGCCGCGGCCCTGGTTCAGGACGGCATGCTGTCGCTCGACGAGCCTTGCGCCGACACCTTGCCGGAATGGCGTGACGACCCCGTTCGGCGCCGCGCCACGATCCGTTCGCTGCTCAGTCTCTCGTCCGGTGCCGGGGGCGGGTCCCTGGGGCGGCCCTCCACCTACGTCGCTGCCGTCGCCCAGCCGTTCGCGGGGCAGCCGGGCGTCTTCCGCTACGGGCCGACGCCTTTCCAGGTGTTCGGCGAGATCGTGCGGCGCAAGCTGGAAGCGGCCGGTCGTCCCGACGACGTGCTGACCTTCATGACCCAGCGGGTCCTGCGGCCCGCGGGCGTCACCTATTCGTTCTGGCGGCGACAGGACGGCCAGCCGAACCTGCCGTCGGGTGCCTGGTTGACGGCGGCGAACTGGGCCCGGTTCGGAGCCTTCGTCATGGGCGGGTGCCGGGTCGACGGTCGATCGATCGTCGACCCGGACGCGCTTGCGGCCTGTTTCGAGCCGTCGGCGGCCAATCCCGGCTACGGGCTGGGCTGGTGGCTGCTGCGGCCCGGGCTGGTGCCGCCCGCCCCGCGCTCGGGTATCGACGTTGATCCCGCCAAGCTGTCGCGCCTGCCCGATGTCCGGATGGCCGCGGGAGCGGGAGATCAGCGGCTCTATCTGATACCGGACCGGGATCTGGTGGTGGTGCGCCAGGCCGACGGTATCCTCAACGCCATGCGCGGTGGCGGCTCCGGCTGGTCCGACCCGGACTTCCTCGCGCTCCTGCTCAGCTGACCGTCCGGCCGTCGGCCTCGCGCAGGGCGTTGTGGATGGCTGTGGCGGCGACGGCCGCCTCGGCGCTGGCGACCGCGATCTGGTTCAGGCCCCGGACCACGTCGCCGGCGGCATAGAGGCCCGGCACGCTCGTTGCCTGATGGGCGTCGACGAACAACCGGCCGTCCTCGCCCGTCCGGGCGTTCAGAGCCTCTGCGAGGCTTGCATTGGCCGTCGTTCCCAGCGCCGAATAGACCAGATCGAAGCTTCGGAAGGTCCCGCCCCAGCTCAGTGCCGTCACCCGGTCGCCCTCAAGCCGGACGTTGTCGATCGGCGCGCGGATGAGTTCGATTCCGAGGCGCGCCATTTCCGCATGCTCGATCAGGGCCTCGGCGGGACCCGTGTGGATCAGGGTGACACGGTCGGAATAGGTGCGCAGGAAGGCGGCCTCGCGCACGCCCCTGTCGTCATCGCCGATCACCGCGACCGCCTTGTCGATGGCCTCGTAGCCGTCGCAGATCGGACAGATGCGGACCAGGGCCCGCTCGATGGCGCGTTCGACCCCGGGCAGGTCGGGATGATGGTCCACCACACCGGTCGCCAGCAGGACGGCGCGCACGCGCAGGTCGCGGCCGTTGAGGCGGGCGATGAAGCCGTCACCGTCACGGGTCAGCCGGTCGATGCAGCCGCCCTCAATCACCGCGCCGTATTCGGTGGCCTGCTCCGTCATCCGCCTGAGGATGGCATCCCCGGTGATGCCGCTGGGAAAGCCCGGCATATTGTGGCTGAGCGGGATCCAGCGGGCACGCGGCGCGCCGCCGTCCGCCACCAGCACCCGACGGCGGAAACGGGCCAGATAGGTGGCCGCGGTCAGGCCGGCGGGCCCGGCGCCGACGATCAGGATTTCGGGTCCGTCTTTGCTCATCGGGTCCGCCAGGTGGTCGGCCACAGGTCTGACGGAATGCCCACGCAGTCGTCCATCACCGACTCCGTGGTCAGCACGAACGCGCGGCCCGTCCACGTCCAGGTCGAGGCCAGGCCGCAGTCGCCAAGACCGCGCCCCTTCGAAAACGCCGTGATCGTCCGGGTCGCGGCGGAATAGCCACCATTGACCGTGCCGCTGGACGGCTTGCCGTCGGCCGACGCCAGGGTCGCCGGGCGGGGGTTCCGTCCGCCCGGCCCGGTCACATACCAGTCGTGGCCGATATTGTAGGCCCCCGAGAAGCAGGGCACGGCCCACAACTCGGTCGAGGCATCGAGGCGCGCCGACATCACGGCCTGGCTGATGTCCGCATTGTAGCTGGTCTCCGCCCGGCAGGCCTTGACCGCGGGCAAGGCCTCCAGCGCGGCCGGCAGGGTTTGGTCCCGGTCGCCGAAACCGCTCTGGCTGATGGCGCGCGCGGTGACGACGGCGGGCAAGACGGGCGCGGCGGGCACAGTCGAGGCGGCCCGCCTGCCCCTGCGGATCAGGGCCGTGGCCGTGTCCAGCCGTCCCTGATGCTCGTCGATCCACAACAGGGCGGCGGACACCCCGGCGGTCGGGATGTCGTTCTCGAAATCCGGCGCGACCAGAGTGATCTCCCGCGCCGCCGCCAGCCTGACGAGCGTGGCCGGGACCTCGGCCGCGGGGACGCTGAACGCGACCGCCTCGTCCCCGGGCCCGATCAGGACCTGTGACCGGCCGTCTATGACCAGCCGGATCCCGGCCCCGCTGATGGCGGACATGTTCATGAGAATTTCGGGACGCGCCTCGGGACCTGCGTCCAGCTGAACAGCCATCCAGTCGCCGGTGTCCGAGCCGCTCCAGGCCATGCACCGCCCGCTATTGTCGCAGAGGGCCTTCCAGTCGCGGAAGGTTCGACGCCCGGGTCGACCCGGCACAGCCGCCGGGGGAGCCGGGCGTGAGGCCGTCGTCTCCGGTGCGTCGACCGGCGCGGCGGGCCGGTCACCGCCGCAGGCCGTCAGGGCGGCCGCCACCATGGCTGTCCAGATCGCTTTCATACTGAGGCCGCTCAAGATCCTGCCCTGCCGATGCCCTTTGGGCCCGGCCTTCTCCGGTGCCGTCGAGTGCCTCCGTCCCGGGTCGTTCCCCGACATCAGCGAGCACGCGCCGCATCAGTTCCGCATCGATCAGGACCGGTATCTCGCAGAAGGCAATGATCCAGCGCTCAAGCAGCGTTCTCGTCTCGGTGTCCACAGACGCCCTCCATCCGGAAGGGGCCCTTCCACCGGTCAGAACCAACCGGTGGACGCAGGGTTCAGCTTGGCCGCGAGCGACTTTTTCAAGGCAAGGTTAACCCTCGCTCGCTCGCCCTTTGCGCCCGCCCGCGCGCCCCGCTATACCGCGCGCCTCACTCCCCATTCCCAGTCAGAGGCGAACACCCGCATGGCCAAGATCAAGGTCGCCAATCCCATCGTGGACATCGACGGCGACGAGATGACCCGGATCATCTGGCAGATGATCAAGGACAAGCTGGTCTTCCCGTTCCTGGACGTCGAGCTCGACTACTACGACCTGTCGATGGAAAACCGCGACGCCACCGATGACAAGGTCACGGTGGACGCCGCCCATGCGATCCAGAAGCACGGCGTGGGCGTGAAATGCGCCACCATCACCCCGGATGAGGCGCGGGTGAAGGAGTTCGGCCTGAAGAAGATGTGGAAGTCGCCCAACGGCACGATCCGCAACATCCTCGGCGGCGTCGTCTTCCGTGAGCCGATCATCTGTTCGAACGTGCCGCGGCTGGTGCCCGGCTGGACCCAGCCGATCGTGGTCGGGCGTCATGCGTTCGGCGACCAGTACAAGGCCACCGACTTCCTGGTCCCCGGCCCCGGCAAGCTGATGATGACCTTCACCGGCGACGACGGTGCGGTGATCGAACATGAAGTGTTCCAGTTCCCCTCGGCCGGCGTGGCCATGGGCATGTACAACCTCGATGACTCGATCACCGAGTTCGCCCGCGCCAGCCTGGCCTTCGGCCTGGCACGCAATTTCCCGGTCTATCTGTCGACCAAGAACACCATCCTGAAAGCCTATGACGGGCGCTTCAAGGACATCTTCCAGGACGTGTTCGACAAGGAATTCGCTGAATCGTTCAAGGCCGCCGGCCTGACCTATGAGCACCGTCTGATCGACGACATGGTGGCGGCCGCCATCAAATGGTCGGGCGGTTTCGTCTGGGCCTGCAAGAACTACGACGGAGACGTCCAGTCCGACGTCGTGGCGCAGGGCTTCGGCTCGCTGGGCCTGATGACCTCGGTGCTGATGACGCCGGACGGCAAGGTGCTGGAATCGGAAGCCGCCCACGGCACCGTCACCCGCCACTATCGCCAGCACCAGAAGGGCGAGGCGACCTCGACCAACTCGATCGCCTCGATCTACGCATGGACGCGCGGCTTCTCGCACCGGGCCAAGCTGGACGACAATGCCGAACTCGCGACCTTCGCCGACACGCTGGAACGTGTCGTCGTCGAGACCGTCGAGGCCGGCCATATGACCAAGGACCTGGCGCTGCTGGTCGGCGACCAACAGGGCTGGCTGACCACCGAGGGCTTCCTTGACAAGGTCGCCGAGAACCTGACCACGGCGATGAAGGCGTCATAGTAGGGGCGCTAACGCTCGTCGCGCGGCGGCTCGCTGCCAGAGCGCTGTCGCGCGAAGCGGCAGGGGGCCGATGACCGCGGCCTAACGAAAGAGGCTCGCCGGACTCGCGTCCGGCGAGCCTTTCGTTTGAGCGAAACCGGCGTTCGTGCATTGATGGTGACCTTCCGGAGAACGCCCCCCATGAAACTGCTCGGCCGGTTCATCGTCACTGCCGTGGTCCTGATGACGATCGCCTTCTTCGCGGCTCCCGGCGTGGCCTTCTTCGCCCTGCGGTCGGCGGCGGAATCCAGCGACGTCGCGGGACTGGCGCGGCTGGTGGATTTTGCGGCTGTGCGTCAGTCGCTGCGGCCGCAACTGGATGGCAATCCCGCCGCCCTCGCCCCCGCGCCCTCTTTCATGGAAGACCCGATCGGCGCTGTCCGCCGCCAGCTGGAGCAGGTTGCGCCTGCGGCGTCTCCGGACGTCGACGCCTATCTGACACCCGCAGCCCTGGCCGCCCTGACCCGCGGTGAAGGCCGGTATGCGTCACAACGGACGGGCACGGGTCTGCCGTCGCCGGATGCGACCACGACGGGGGGGCCGCTGCCCCGGCCCGTCTATTGGGGCATCAACCGCGCCCGGATGAGCGTCACCGACGAGGGCGGTTCGCAGACCATCTTCACCTTCGAGCGCAAGGGTCCGTTCGAATGGAAGCTGGTTCATATCGGCCTTCCCGACGGTGTCGCCCCGGTCACGCCAGCCCGCGCCGCGCCACCCGCGCCTCCGGTTGTGGCCAACAGCGGCGGCAAGGGCGGCTGATCCACAGCCGGTGCTGGCCATGGGCCACGATTCCCGGCTAGCCTGACCCGGTGGGGGCGTTTCGGCGCCAGAGGGAAGTATGACCAGAAAGATTATCGCCGGCATCGCCATGGCGACCGTGGCCGCCTTTTTGCTGGCCTGGGCCATCTCCCCGATCCTCGCGGCGCAGGCCCTGATCCGGGCGGCCAAGGCCGGCGATGAACGCGGGATCGAGCAGCGCGTCGACTTCCCCTCGCTGCGCGCCAGCCTGAAAGACGAGCTGAACGACGAATTGGTCGAGCGTATGCGGCGCGACCCGCGCGTGGTCGAGAGCGGGCTGGGCGGCCTGGGCATGATGCTGGCCCCCATGCTGCTGTCGGGTGCGGTGGACACCCTGGTGACGCCCGGGGTGGTGGCGAACATGGTCACGACCGCCGAGGCACCGGATCCGACGCGGCCCGGCGACCCCGATCCCGCCGACAAGGGCGACGGAAACGATATCCACCAGTCCTGGGGCTATCGCAGCCTGAACGAATTCGCCGTCACGCTGACGGACCGCGACCGGCCCGACGACCATCTGGCGCTGATCCTGCAGCGGCGCGGCCTGTTCGACTGGAAACTGGCCGCCGTGGACCTGCAGGGCGCGCCGGCCGTCTAGCCGGCCAGCGCCGCCCGGACCGCTGCCAGACCCGCCTCGGCCTTCGATCCGTCCGGCGCACCGCCCTGGGCGAAATCGGCCTTGCCGCCGGCACCCTGTCCGCCCATGGCGAGGACGGCGGCCCTCGCCAGATCGGCTGCATTGACCTTGCCGGTCATGTCCGAGGTCACGGCGACGGTGACCGCCGCCTTGCCATCGGTCACGCCGATCAGGGCCACGACGCCCGTCCCGACCTGGGTGCGGAACTCCTCGGCCACGCCGCGCAGGCCCTTGCCGTCGACGCCGTCCAGCACGCGGGCGATCAGTTTGACGCCGTTGATCTCTTCCGGCGCGGCGTTGGCCGCGGCACCGCCGCCACCGAGCGCCAGCTGCTTCTTCAGGTCGGCGACCTGCTTCTCCAGCGCGCGGCGGTCGGCGGTCAGGGCCTCGACGCGGGCCGGGACATCGGCGGGCTGGACCTTGAACGACTGGGCAAGCGTCTTCGCAACCCCGGCCTGGGCCAGCAGGAACTGGCGCGCCGCCTCTCCGGTCAGGGCCTCGATGCGGCGCACGCCGGCGGCGATGCCCGTCTCGGACGTGATCTTGAACAGGGCGATGTCGCCGGTGCGGGCCACATGGGTGCCGCCGCACAGCTCGACCGAATAGGGCTTGTCGGCCTTGATCAGGTCGCGGCCCAAGGTCAGGACGCGGACCTCGTCGCCGTATTTCTCGCCAAACAGGGCGACGGCACCGGCTTCGATGGCTTCCTGCGGAGCCATCAGTTTCGTCTCGGCCGGCAGATTCTGGCGGATGACGGCGTTCACCTCATCCTCCATCCGGGCCAGTTCGTCCTCGGTGACCGGGGCGTTGTGGCTGAAGTCGAAGCGCAGGCGTTCGGCGTCGACCAGCTGACCTTTCTGGGCGACGTGGCCGCCCAGCACATTGGCCAGGGCCTTGTGCAGAAGGTGGGCGGCCGAGTGGTTGGCGCGGGTGGTCAGGCGGGCGTCGGCGGCGGCGCGCAACTGGACCCGGGTGCCGATGGCGAGCACGCCCGAGGTGATCTCGATGCGGTGCGCGAACAGGTCGCCGGCGTGTTTCTGGACGTCCAGGACCGTGGCGGTGGCCTGCTGGCCCGAGGCGTCGGTCCATTCGATCTCGCCGCGGTCGCCGGCCTGGCCGCCGCCTTCGCCGTAGAAGGGGGTCTGGTCGAACAGGACCTCGGCGGTCTGGCCGGCCGACAGATCATCGACCGAGGTGCCGTCGCGCACGATGGCCAGGACCTCGCCCGAGCCCTCGACGGCGTCATAGCCGGTGAAGACAGTGGGGCCGAGGCGATCGCGCAGGGCCAGCCATTCGCCGGTCGAGGCGGTCTGGCCCGAGCCGGTCCAGTGCTCGCGGCTGCGGGCCTTCTGTTCGTTCATGGCGGCGTCGAAGGCGTCGGTGTCGACGGAGAAACCACGCCGGCGGGCCTCGTCCTGGGTCAGGTCGAGGGGGAAGCCGTAGGTGTCATAGAGGGTGAAGGCGGTCTGGCCCGACAGCACGCCGCCCTCGCCGAGATCCTTCGAGGCATCCTCCAGCAGGCCCATGCCGCGGCCGAGCGTGGTGCGGAAGCGGATCTCTTCCTGCTTCAGCGTATCGGTGATGAAGGCCTCGGCACGGCGCAGTTCGGGATAGGCCTCGCCCATCTCGGCGACGAGGGTCGGGACCAGCCGGTGCATCAGGGGGTCGGCCGCGCCCAGCAGATGGGCGTGGCGCATGGCCCGGCGCATGATCCGGCGCAGCACATAGCCGCGGCCCTCGTTCGACGGCGTGACGCCGTCGGCGATCAGGAAGGACGAACTGCGCAGGTGGTCGGCAATGACGCGGTGACTGGGCTGACGCTCGCCCTCGGCCCGGGTGTTGGTCGCGTCTTCCGATGCCGCGATCAGGGCCCGGAACAGATCGATCTCATAGTTGGAGTGCACGCCCTGAAGCACGGCCGCGATCCGCTCCAGACCCATGCCCGTATCGATCGAGGGTTTGGGCAGCAGGGTGCGGCTGCCGTCGGCGGCCTGCTCGAACTGCATGAAGACGTTGTTCCAGATCTCGACGAACCGGTCGCCGTCCTCATCCGGCGAACCGGGAGGACCGCCGGGGATGTGGTCGCCATGGTCCCAGAAGATTTCGGTGCAGGGGCCACACGGGCCGGTGTCGCCCATCGACCAGAAATTGTCCGAGCCGGCGATGCGGATGATGCGCGACTCCGGCAGGCCGGCGATCTTCTTCCACAGGTCGAAGGCCTCGTCGTCGTCGATATAGACGGTGACCGTCAGGCGGTTGGGATCGAGCGCGAACTCCTTCGTGCACAGGTTCCACGCCATCTCGATGGCGTGTTCCTTGAAATAGTCGCCGAACGAGAAATTCCCCAGCATCTCGAAGAAGGTGTGGTGGCGGGCGGTGTAGCCGACATTGTCCAGATCGTTGTGCTTGCCGCCGGCGCGGACGCATTTCTGCGAGGAGGTGGCGCGCTTGTTGGCGCGGGTTTCCTGGCCGGTGAAGACGTTCTTGAACGGCACCATGCCCGCGTTGACGAACAGCAGGGTCGGGTCGTTCTGCGGCACCAGCGGTGCGGACGGCACCTTCTCGTGACCATCGGCCGCGAAATAGTCGAGGAAGGTCGAACGGATCTGGTTCAGGCTGGACATGGGGCTATCGGCTTCGGGCAGGCGGAGATTGGGGAAGGGGCGTCATATAGGGGTTTGGGACGCAATGCATCATGCGCCGGGCCCTGGCGATGACGTCGCGTCGCAGCGACAGCCGTTTCGGCCCGGGCTACGGCGTTCGCCATGTCCAGGCTTGAGGTTTCCAAGGGGGTGCTCCCGGGCGATGAGGGCTCGGGTTCCGGCGCGAGCGGCAGGATCCTTCCCGTGTGGGAGTCCCGTCGGGCCGCGGGTCTTGCGCGGCTCGAGACGTTCACGCCGCGGATGGGGCAGGCCTATGCGGCCAATCGCAACACCGACTTCGGACCCAGCCACAACGACCAGGTATCGGGCCTGTCGCCCTGGATCCGTCGGCGGCTGGTGACCGAGGAGGCGGTGGTGCGGGCGGCGGTCGCGTCCCATGGCGCGCGTGGGGCCGACAAATTCGTCCAGGAGGTACTGTGGCGCACCTACTGGAAAGGCTGGCTGGAGATGCGCCCGGAGGTCTGGAGCGACTATCAGTCGGAGCGGGCCCGCCATGACGCCGGCACCGGCGCGGTTCGGGCCGCGGAGGAGGGCCGGACCGGCATCGAGGGCTTTGACGACTGGGCCCGGGAACTGGTCGCGACCGGCTGGCTGCATAACCATGCCCGGATGTGGTTCGCCTCGATCTGGGTCTTTACCCTCGGCCTGCCGTGGACGCTCGGGGCCGACTTCTTTCTGCGCCATTTGCTGGACGGGGATCCCGCCTCCAACACCCTGTCCTGGCGCTGGGTGGCCGGCCTGCAGACGTCGGGCAAGACCTATCTGGCGACGGCCGAGAATATCGCACGTTTCAGCGACGGCCGCTTTCGACCGCAGGGCCTGGCCACCGTCGCCCGGCCCGTCGCCGGGGCCGCGCCTCCGCCGGCCCGTGCGCTGCCACCGGCGTGGCCGGGGACGCCGAACGGGCCCTGTCTGCTGCTGGTCACGCCGGAGGACATGACGCCCGAGGACAGTGCGGTCCCGGGCGACGTCCGGGCGGTGTTCTCGGCCGCCGAGCCCGGGCGCGAGCGGTCCGGCGTGCCGGCGGCCCGGTTCCTGGAGGGAGCCATGGCCGATATGGAGCGGCGGTGCCGGGACCGGTACGCGCTACCGATTCAGCGTCTGGAGGTTCTGGACGGGCCGGTCCTCGTGGAGGCCGCCGTCGCCATGGGGGTGCGCACGATTGTCACCGCCTATACCCCGGTCGGCCCGACCGCCTCTGCCCTTGCTGCGGCGCGTCCCTTGATCGAGGCCGCGGGACTGGATCTGGTCATGGTCCGCCGCCGCTGGGACGAGGTGCTGTGGCCGCACGCGGGCCGCGGCTTCTTCCCGTTCCGCGAACGATCGGAGGCCGGCTTGCGGTCGCTGGGGCTGCCGGTCTGAAGAAAAATGGCCGCCCGACCCGGCGGGGGTCGAGCGGCCGCTCCGTCCGGTCCAGCCCGTCGGGGGTCGGATGGCGGGTCGACGGACCCGGCCGGAGAAGGTCATGGTGCGGACAGCGGGTCCGGAGAGTTCGAAGCGCCCGGACCCCGGATCGAAAAACGTATGTCCGAAGGGGCCCGGGCGTTCAGGTCTTCTGCCGATCAGCCCTCGAGGTCCTGGCCCTCGTCAGGTTCGGGCGTGCCCAGAAGTTCCTCGGCGATCTTGGTGGTGGATTTGCGCACCTTGGCCTCGATCGAGTCGGCGATGTCGGGGTTGGCCTTGAGGAAGGCGCGCACGTTTTCGCGGCCCTGGCCGATGCGCTGGCTGTCGTAGGAGAACCAGCTGCCCGACTTTTCGACGATGCCCGCCTTGACGCCCAGGTCGATGATCTCGCCCAGTTTGGAGATGCCTTCGCCGTACATGATGTCGAAGATGACCTCGCGGAACGGCGGGGCGACCTTGTTCTTGACCACCTTGACCCGGGTGGTGTTGCCGACGACTTCGTCGCGGTCCTTGATCGCGCCGGTGCGGCGGATGTCGAGGCGAACCGAGGCGTAGAATTTCAGCGCATTGCCGCCCGTCGTCGTTTCCGGCGAGCCGTACATGACGCCGATCTTGTGGCGGATCTGGTTGATGAACAGCACGATGCAGTTCGACTTGGAAATCGAGGCGGTCAGCTTGCGCAGCGCCTGGCTCATCAGACGGGCCTGCAGGCCGGGCAGGCTGTCGCCCATCTCGCCCTCGATCTCGGCGCGCGGGGTCAGGGCGGCGACCGAGTCGATCACCACGATGTCCACGGCACCCGAGCGCACCAGGGTGTCAACGATCTCCAGCGCCTGTTCGCCCGTGTCGGGCTGCGACACCAGCAGGTCGTCGAGGTTCACGCCCAGCTTCTGGGCATAGCCCGGGTCGAGGGCGTGCTCGGCATCGACGAAGGCGGCGGTGCCGCCGGCCTTCTGGATTTCCGCCACCGTGTGCAGGGCCAGCGTCGTCTTGCCCGAGCTTTCCGGCCCGAAGACCTCGATCACCCGGCCCCGCGGGAGGCCGCCGATTCCCAGTGCCATGTCGAGGCCCAGCGAGCCGGTCGAGACGGACGGAATTTCCGCCACGACCCCGCCCTTGCCCAGCTTCATGACCGAGCCCTTGCCGAAGGCCCGGTCGATCTGGGCAATCGCCGCCTCGAGCGCGCGCTGCTTGTCGCCGTCGTCCTTGCCCACCAATTTCAGATTCGCCTGAGCTGCCACCTTGCCACTCTCCCTTGCCATGATTCCCATCTGGTTTTCGGAAGAGACCCGCCTGGACCCGCTCCCTGTGAGATGCAGTTAGTACACGGTTTGTTCCGGTTGCCAATATGTTCTTTTCGGCAGGCCTCGGAACATCGGCGGCCTGCGTCCGAAACTGACGTGTCAGCTTCGCGCAGCGGCGAGGATCGGCCCGCCTTCCGGGGCCTGCACCAGCACCGCCGTGTTCAGCCCCGGCCGCGAGGCGGCGGGAAGACGATAGCCCACGGTGCGGCCGTCCCAGGCTCCAAGACGCACCAGGTCGCGCACGACCGCGGCGTGCGGCAGGGTACGGCCGCCGTTCTCGCCGCGCGCCACCGGGACATCGATCGGGCGCGGCTCATAGCGGAGCAGCCAGACGTCGGCCGGGCGCGCGGGTGCGGTGCCGCCGGCCAGGCCGACGGACGATTCGCTGAAGCGAAGGGTCGGGCCCGCAAAGGGCCGATGCCGGGTGATCAGAGCCTCGATCCCGGCCATCCGGCGGCCGACGACATCGGCACGGCCGTCCACCACCACCTGGGGCGTCCAGACATTGTCGTTGCCGAGGCCATGTTGATAGGCGCGCTGGCGGCGCGTGAAGGCGTCCCGGGCAAATGTGTCCCGCCAGCCCAGCTGGTCCCAGTAGGTGACGTTGAAGCTGAGGGCGAGAACGTCTGGCCGTGTCGCCAGTCGGACCAGATTGGCATTGGCCGGCGGGCAGGATGAGCAGCCCTGGCTGGTGAACAGCTCGACCACCGGGATCTGGCCTGCCGGCACCGGCCCGGGAGTCCTTGCGCTGCCGGGTTCGGCGCTCAGCACGCCGCCGACGAGGGCGGCACCGACGGCGACCACCGGGCCGAGGATGGCGAGCCGGCGGCTGACGTCGGCGCGGCGGCTGATACGAGGGGCGGCGGGATAGACGATCATGAGGACGGCTCCGGCAGCATCGTCGGAGACTTCGCCGCAGCGAGCGGAAGGTTACACGATCAGCGGTCCGCCGCCGTTGCCCCGGCCATCGGCTCGACCGTCCGGGCGGTGAACGACAGGCCGCCCCCGACCAGCAGAACGGCCAGTGCCGCCATCAGAAGGCCCCGCGCCATCGTCCGTTCCGGGCTCAAGGGGCGGACAAGTATCAGCACCAGCAGACCCATCAGCACCAGCACACCCGGCAGGTCCATGCCGATGCCGAGGAAGACCGTGTGCGACAGCCCCGCGATCCAGCCGCCGCCCAGCACGGTGGCGACGGCGACGGGGGCCAGCGATCGGGCGCGGGTCAGGTCCGGGTCGGCAAAGGCGGCAACGGCGGCCGTGAGCGCGGCCAGCAGGCCCGTCCAGACAAACAGGAAGGCCGCCTCGGGCGCGATGGCCTGGGCGGCTGTCGCCAGGATCAGGATCAGGCCGATCAGTCCGGTCCAGCCCCCCCAGGTCGATCGGGCCACCAGGGTCGGGACGAGGGACAGGCCGATGGAGACCCCCGCGGCACCGATGACGATGGCGTTGACCCCGCCCAGCACCACGGCCAGGACCGCTACGGCCAAAACGGCTCCGGCAACGATGCGGCGGTCCGGTCGAGCCCGTCCGCCCAGCAGGGCGAGGATCAGCGCCAGAACGCCGAGCGCGACGCCGGCCTCCATCCACGGCAGGCGGGCCAGCAGGGTATAGTAGGCGTCGGCGCTCTCGGCGCGCGACGACAGGGGGCCCGCCAGCAGCCGCACCGTCTGGGCCAGCACCAGACCCGTGGAAACAAACCACAGGCCGTCGACCATGCCGCGCCCGACATCCGCGAAGGTCAGGCCCGCGCGTGACCGTGCCCGCGCCATGGCTGCGCCCAGACCGAGGACGGCCAGACCCAGAAGCAGCCAGCCGGTGGCCGGGGCGTGGCCGACGATCACCCGTCCGAACAGGTCGGCATAGACGAGGTTCTGTGTCGCTGCGGGCAGGGTGGGGCCGCGCAACAGGGCGTCCGCCATCTGGAGGGCCTGGGAACCGATGTGCTGGACGCTGCCCTGGTCGAGGGCATCCGGTGTCGAGGCGGCGGCGTGATACTGGGCGGGCCGGCCGATGAAGGCCAGGTTGATCCCCTGGACGCCGCGCTCCTTGGGGATGGTGAAGTCGGTGCCGTTGGGCATCAGCTCATAGACGAAGACGGCCAGAGAATTGGACGAGACGCCGCCGGACGCGCGGGCACCGGCGCGGGCAAACAGGGCGATGGTCTCGGCATTGCCGCGCCCGGTCTCGAACATCATGGCCCGGCCGCCGCCGCCGCGGGCTTCCAGATTGACCACGGCACCGATGCGGTCGCGCAGGGGATGACCACCCCAGAAGGCGCGGGCACCGTCGAGGTTCAGCTCCTCGCCGTCGGTCAGGATGACCACAAGCGTCCGGTCGGTCGGGCCACGGGCGCGGATGGCGCGGACGGCTTCGAGAATGGCGGCCACGCCCGCACTGTCGTCCGCCGCCCCGGCGGAGTCCGGCACGGTGTCGTAGTGGGCCATCAGGGCGACGGCGGGCAGGCGCGGATCGCGCCCGGGCAGGACACCGATCAGATTGGTCAGTTCGATCCCGTTCGCGGAGCCGCCCTCGCGCTCGAGCCGCTGCACCGCCCGCGGTGACAGGGCCCCGGCCTGGGTGGAGGTCTGCAGGCCCAGCGCCGCCATCCGCTGCAGCAACAGGTCGCGCACCCGCGCATGATCCGCCGAACCGACCGGATGCGGTCGCTGCGCGATCTCGCGGACATCGATCATGGCGCGTTCGGCCGAGAAGGCCGTGGCTGGGGCCCCGGCCCCCACGGGCGCGGGAACCTGCAGGGTCAGCACTGCAATCAGCAGCGCGAGTGCCAATGAGCCGACCAGCCAGAGAAGCCGCATGATTCATCCTCCCCGATGAGGGTGTAGGCTAGCGGGCCGATCAGCATCCGTCATCCTCGGGGATCGGCAAGGGGGGCCGGGGCGGGGCAGGGGCGGGGGCGGGGCGCGTCAGCGGGCCCGCGACGGCGATTTCACCGCGGACCAGCGCCCGGGGCGGGCGGCGGCAGAAACAGGCTGACCCTGAGGCCCTCCGAACCAGAGTGAAACGTCAGGGTGCCGCCCACCTGCCGACTGAGCGTGCGCATAAGGTTGAGTCCGAAGCCGCCGGCGAGGTTCGGGTCGAACGACTCGTCGAGGCCGGTCCCATTGTCGCTGATCTCTACCAGGACGCCGCCGGCGGCCTCGGGTCTGCAACTGACCACAATCTCGGGGGGCCGCTGGTCCCGGAAGGCGTATTTCATGGCATTGGTGATGGCCTCGTTGGCCAACTGGGCTACGGGCATCAACGCTTCTGCGCCGATCACACAGCTTGCATCAAGACGCTCGACGATCGTGCAGTTCGGGACAACGGACGCGTAGGACTGACAGACCTCGCTCAGGATCGAGGCCAGTTCGGTCGAACTGTGGCCGCGGTTGGTGATCAGGTGCCGGTGAAGGCGGCCGACCGAACGAATCTGGGCGTTGATGCCGCTGGCGAAGAGGGCGACGGCCTCCCGTGGCACCGGGCCGCTTCCCTCGAAAGCCCGCTCCTTCAGGCTTACATAGGTCGACAACATCGCCAGATGATTGGCCACCCGGTGATCGTTTTCGGTCAGGATGGTGCAGCTGTTCGCGCAGTCGTCGATGATCGGCTTGTCCACCGCAACCCGAAGCTCCGGCTCGATCAACCCGCCGGGCATCGTCGCCTCCCGCAGTGGGACGGAGTTCCATATCCACCGGGGCCATCATAGAACGATGATGTCCCGGATTCCTAATGCGGCCCGGATGTCCGGAGCGGCGAACCGGCAGCGCCTCAGGCCACCCGTCGCAGCGCCGCCGGGGATTTGACGAACAGTCCCTTGCGGCCGGCCACGGGGCGGAAGGCGATGCTGTCGTTCTCGGGCTGTTCGTTGGGGCCAAGGAACAGGCAGCCGTCGTCGACCAGCCGCCGTTCCAGATTGTCGAACATGTCACGACGACGCGCGGGATCAGCGTCGCCCAGCACGTGGCGGCAGAAGATGATGTCGAACCGGTAGTCGTCGGTCGGGGCGTCGGCCAGGTTGGCGCGGGCGAAATGAACCGCGGCGCGAAGCTCGGCCTTGGCGATCCAGGCGTCATCGGCCTGATCGAACCAGCGCAGCATGGTTCCGGCCTTCAGGCCCCGCTGGATCTCGAAGCCGGTATAGGCCCCGGAGCGCGCCTTCTCGAGTGCGCGCTGCGACAGGTCGGTGGCGACGATCTCGACCGACACGCCCGCTTCCTGGGCCGCGATGGCCAGGGACCAGGCCTCCTGTCCGGTGGAGCAGCCGGCGGACCAGATCCTGACCGGCTGGCCGCCGCGCGCCTTGCCCAGGGCGGGCAGAAGCTCGGTGGCGAGGGAGTCGAAACTGCTGCGGTCGCGCCGGAACCAGGTCTCGGGATTCAGCAGGGCCTCGATCACCGCCCAGCCCAGCGATGCCACAGGCTTGGCCCACAGGGAGCCCAGCATGGCGTCGACCGTCTCGAATCCCTCACGCCGGGCCACGGGGCCCAGACGGTGTTCGGCCAGTTTCATCCGGTCGCGCGTCAGCCTGAACCCCGCGCGCGAGGCCATCAACGTCTGCAGGCGATCGAAATCGTCCGGCGTCATGGGATCAGACGGCCCCCACTTCAGCGAATTTGGAGGTCAGGATTTCGCCGTCGAACGGTTTCATCACATAGTCGTCGGCCCCCGCGGACAGGGCCTCGGCGATGCGCTCGGCGCGGGTCTCTATGGTGCAGAACAGGACCTTGGGGGCCATGCCGCCGGGCAGGGCGCGCAGGCGACGCAGGAAGGTCATCCCGTCCATGACCGGCATCGACCAGTCCAGCAGGATGACCTCGGGGATCACGCCGCCGCAGAAGGCCAGCGCCTCCGAGCCGTCCGCGGCTTCATCGACCTCGAAACCCAGCCCTTCGACGATACGGCGGGCAACCTTGCGGATGATCCGGCTGTCGTCGACGATCAGACAGGTTCTGGGAGTCACGGGTTGAGTTCCAATTCAGAGTCGCGCAACGCCCGCGTGTGCGACGTCCCTATAGTCGCCCCGAGCCGGTTAATGAGTCCTTGGGAAACCGGCTTAAGGGTCAGTTAGCCATACGCGCGGTGAGCACAACCCGGCCTTCCTCGGCCAGTACGTCGAGCGAGCCGCCGGCGTCGTGCGCGGTCAGCCAAAGCCAGTAGGGTTGAATCCACTGGCCGGGCAGGCCGTCGGTCAGGGGTTGGCCGGCCAGCCCGGCGACGGCCTCGGCCTTGAGCCGGGCGCGGTTGCCTTCGGCGAGACCCTGAAGGACCAGATCGCTTCCGTCGCGCCGGGTGCTGATGGCGGCGATCCCGCCTGACGGCAGGGCCGCCATGGCCAGATAGGCCAGGTTCACCAGCGCCCGCGACTGCGCCTTGGAATAGCTGGTGTCCTCGGCCTTCCAGTCCAGGGTGGCGCGCCCACCCTCGGTCAGACCCGCCACCAGTTCGCCGAGTTCGGCACCGGAAAATCGCTCGGCCGAGGTCGCTGCGCCAAAGGCAACCCGAGCGAAGGCGACGAGGGCGACCATCTTCTTTGCACTGGCCTCAATCAGGCTCATGGCATCGTCGCGCATGTCCTGGGCCGAGGGATCCTTGAGCAGGTCCAGACCGGAGCTGATCGCGCCGGCCGGGCTGATGAAGTCGTGGCACAGCTTGCCGGCGATCAGGGCCGCGAGGGCCTGCCCGTCAGGAAGGGCCTGGCCGTCGGGCAAGGCGGTGGAGGTGTCGGTCATAGGGTCCCGGAGCAACAGTCGGATGGATGGGCGGACGCTGACCTGATTTGCCGGTTCGCGAAACCGGTCCGATGCTCTAATCCCGCGCCATGATCACACGACTGACCGCCGACCTCGCGTCCGGTGCCCTGACCGAAGCCCTGGCGGACATCGCCGAGGACGCGGCGCGCGTCATCCTGCCCTGGTGGCGCAATGGCGTGGTGGCGGAGACCAAGGCCGACGACAGTCCTGTTACCCGGGCCGACCAGGAGGCCGAGGCGCTGATCCTGGCGCGGCTCGAGGCGCTGTATCCCGGCGTCCAGACCGTCGCCGAGGAGGCCGTGGCCGCCGACGGCGCGCCGGCCGAGGCGGCGGACTGGTTCTGGCTGATTGATCCGCTGGACGGCACGCGGGGCTTTATTGAGGGCCGCGAGAGCTTCACCGTCAACATCGCGCTGATCCGCCAGGGTGCCCCTGTCGCAGGCGTCGTCACCGCTCCTGCCACGGCCACCACATGGCGCAGCGGCGCGCCGGGCGGCGGAGCCTTCCGCCGCCGGTTCGGCGAGGGTTGGCAGCCGATCAAGGTGCGCAACCGGCCGGCTTCGCCCATGGCCGTGATGAGCCACAGCATGACCGATGCGGAAGCCGGACGCCTCGCCTCCCGGCACGGCTGCGTCCAGTGGCAGGGCACGGATTCGTCCCTGAAATTCTGCCTGATCGCCGAGGGTCGGTTCGACGCCTATCCGCGCACCGGCCCCACGTCGGAATGGGACACGGCGGCGGGGCAGGCCGTGCTCGAAGCCGCCGGCGGTCGCGTCATGTCCGAGGACGGCCAGCCGCTGCGCTATGGCAAGCCGGGCTTCGGCAATGGCGGGTTTGTGGCACTCGGGGGTTAATCCGGGCGACCGGTCAAAGGCTGAACGTTTCCGGCATGGCCAGCACAGATCGCTCGATGAGGGCCGGTGCCCCCCATTCCCGGGCGGTTTCCATCGCTTCAGCCAGCATCAGTCCGACTGCGCGCGGCTCCACGCCCATCAGTCGGCCTTTGGCCAGTGCCAGATGCGCCATTCCGATCTGGTCGGCGGCCCAGTCCAGCGGTGGCTGGGCGCGGGTCAGGCGCTGACGCACCGTCGTCTCGAGCCCGACCAGGGTGGCGATGTCACCTGCGGCCTCGGCCAGGGCCGCCTCCGCCGCCAGACGGCGCTCGCGCGCGAGCGCGCCGAGCACCAGACCCGGCTCCTCGCTCAAGGTCTCGGCCTGGGCGAGCGCCAGCAGCGGCGCGTCGCCCGGCGTCTGGACCAGCTGAACCGCGACCCAGTCCAGCGGGCTGTGGTCCGCAGTGAACTGGTCAGCCGCCGCGTTGAACAGGGCGCGGCCCTGCTCTTCAGCAGTCTCGTTCCGGGCCAGCCGCGCCAGCGCGATCAGGCCCGCACCGGCCAGGGCCAGGGCGCGGGCGCGGGTCAGGGGGCGGTAGTCGGGCGATGCAGATTCGACCAGTACGCGCAGGTCGCGTCCGGCCTGATCCAGCAACCGACCGTCGCGTCGCGCCACGCCCGCCTCCAGTGCCAGCGCTGCGCGCTCAAGCCTTAGATCATCGCCGACGGTCGGGGCCAGGCCCTTGGCTCCGTGCAGGGCCGCATCCAGCAGGGCCGCTGCGTCCAGCATGGCGGACGGCTCACCCGACAGGCGCGCCCGACGTGCTGTCAGCCGGGCGTGCAGGGCCGCGGCGGCCGAGCGTGTCGCCGGCCGTTCAGCGGTCAGGGACTGCACGTCGGCCAGTGCCGCGGTCAGTTTTTCGGGGCCACCGAACAGGTCGAAACGCAAGAGGTGGATTTCGCCCGACTCGATCGCGGCGGCGGCGGTCTGATCCGGCGAGGCCGTGTGTCGGGCCGCGTCGGACGCCGCCGAGGCCGCGCGGGCAAGGCTGGTCTGACGGCCGGTGCGTCGCGCGTGCTCGCGCCACAGGGCCGAGGCGCGCATCCAGCCGGCAAAGGGCGCAGAACAGGAAACGCGACCGGCATCGACCATCTCGCGCCGGGCCTCGGCCTCGACCAGGTCCGCACCGATCAGCTCCAGCCAGCCGAGGTCATCGCTCTCGCGCGCCTTCTCGAACAGCTTTCTCAGATCCCGGCCGAATTCGAACATGGCGTCAGTTGCTCCGGTCGTCCCGCTTCGGGACCAGACAGGTGTCCCGGGGATATACCATGCAAACGCAGCGCCGGGCCGGGAGTTCGGAGACGTTGAAAGTTGGTCCGCATGACCGGCAGCACGCCGGGGCAGCGTGATCGTCGCCGCGGCTCAGTCGCGGGAATACCGACGGAACCGGGCCTGGGCACTGTACACTCGATGGTCGGTGGGGTCGGCCTCCAGTGCGCGGCCAAGGAACGCCCGTGCCATATCCCATTGCCTGGTCTGCTCCGCGTCGTCCGCTGCGGCGGCCCCGCGCTCCGTGGCCAGATCCGCCATCAGGACAAGGCCCTCGACGTTGTCGTCCTCAAGTTCCAGAGCGCGCGTCAGGGCGGTCTCGGCGGCGGCCGCGTCTCCCCAGCGCTTTTCCGCGCGGCCGAGACCGACCAGGGCCATGGAATCCCCGGGGAAACGGGCGGCGGCCGTCCGCAGCGTCGCCAGCAGCGCGGGGCCGTCGATCTCTGCGGTATTCCACGAGCGGGCGTTGATCATCGGCAACAGGACGGCGTCCGCCGCGGGCGACAGGGGCGAGACCGTGATCACCGGACTGATGGGTGGAAGGTCGACCTTGGCATAGGAGAGACGGCCGCGGACATAGGCGCGAAGCTCGGCCCCAAGCTGCTCTGGCGTCATGGCGAAGATCGCCTGCCAGACCTCGACGGGATCCCTACCGCCGTTGACGGCGGTGACATAGGCGGACAGGTTCCTGATCCGGCTGGCATCGGCCAGCAGCCAGTGAGTCAGGGCCCAGGACTGGGCGTAGTACATGCCCCGCCCTGTTTCGCCTTCGATCCCGAGGGAGCCGTCGGCCCGGAGCACCGCGTCCATCGGCAACCAGCGGGTCTGTTGCAGGGCATACATTCGGCCGGGGTTGGGCAGGCCAAAGGACGCCTGTCCGCCGACGGTCACCGTCGCCGTGGCGAAATATTCGGCGAATCCCTCGCGCAGCCATCCCGGATAGGGGACGTCGCCCGCCCGGGCCATGACGTGGTGGCTGTATTCGTGCAGCAGGATGTCGTCGCTTTCACCGCGCACGAGGACGGCGAAAACGTCGTTCTCGCCGGTAGAATAGTAGCCGGCGATCCCGGCAGGCAGGCCGGGGACCGCCACCCGCAACGCCCGAGCGTCTGCCACCAGATAGACCGGCAGCCGGCGAGCCTCAGCGCGCGCGCCTCCGAACCGGGACGTCAGGAGCGCGTCGAACCGTTCCAGTTTGGCGGTGTAGTCCCTGAGGGACCGTTCCGAACCGTCGCTATAGACAATGAAGTGCTGGCTTTCGGCCCGCCGCCACTCGGCCGATGCCGCCGTCGGCGTCACCGCAATCAGTGCCAGGGCGAGAAGAAGATAACGGACGACTGACGGCAAGACGGACCTCCTCAAGCACCCGGCATTCTAAGCCCGGTTTGCGACCGATGGTCCAGCCTAAGGTTGCTTCCGCTCCTCAACTTCCGGGCTGCGCTGTCGCCGCGAGCGATCCGCCGCCCGATGTGGCCGGAAGATCGGTTCCGGTTTGCCGGCGCGGACGTTAGGCTTGGGCGTTGTGCCGGGCGCGCGGGGGACCACATGGATATCGACCACTGCATCGACGAGTCGTCGAGGCGTGTGCTTATGACGATCGGCGAGACGGCCACGGGCGGGGCGGTGTCACGCCGGATCGCCGCCCTTGCCGCCGATCGTCCCGAACTGGCCGGTTGGGATTGGATCCAGGACGTGCGGGAGAGCCGCGCCGAGGTCGACAACGCCGACATTGCGGCGGTCGCGGAGGCCTTCGCCGCCGCGCCACCGGGGCCCTGCTGGACCATTTTCGTGAGCCATGACCCGAACCTGGGCCTTTGGTGCAAGGTGATGGATGCGATGTTCCGGGGCCGTCTGCATCGGGCGGTGCTGAGCCCGCAGGCCGCCGGCGTGCTGCTGGATCAGTTGCGGGCCGCTAACCCCGTTCCTTCGTCTTCGTGAAGGCGACGGTCGGGAACCGTTCCATCACATAGCCGGTCTCCCAGCTGGACTTGGCGAGGAAGACCGGGTCGTCGTCGATGTCGCGGGCCATCTGGCCGCGATACTTGCCCATGAAATCCTCCAGATCGGCCCGGGTCCCGTCGATCCAGCGGGCCTCGGCCCAGGGGCTGGGCTCGAAGAGGACTTCCAGTCCGTATTCCTCGCCCAGCCGGTCGGCCATGACCTCGAATTGCAGCTGGCCCACGGCACCGACGATGAAGTCGGATCCCATCTCGGGCCGGAACAACTGGGTCACGCCTTCCTCGGCCAGGCCGTCCAGCGCCTTCTTCAGGTGTTTGGCCTTGAGCGGATCCTTGACCCGCACGCGCTGCAGGATTTCGGGGGCGAAATTGGGCAGGCCGGCGAAGCGGATCAGGCCGCTCTCGGACAGGCTGTCGCCGACCCGCAGGACGCCGTGGTTGGGAATGCCGATGACGTCGCCGGCATAGGCGTCCTCGGCCAGTTCGCGGTCCGAGGCGAAGAACATGATGGGGGCGTTCACCGACAGCTGTTTGCCGGTGTTCTGGACCTTCAGCTTCATGCCGCGCTGGAACTGACCCGAGGCCATGCGGAACATGGCGATGCGGTCGCGGTGGTTGGGGTCCATATTGGCCTGGACCTTGAAGACGAAGCCGGTGACCTCGGCCGAACCCGGTTCGACCGTGATCGCGACCGGCTCGGCGGCGTTGCGGGTTCCGGCGGGCGCGCCCTTCTGCGCCTTCATCGTCTTGGGCGGCGGGGCCCATTCGCCGATTGCGGCCAGCAGTTCCTCGATGCCGAAATGGCGCAGGGCCGAGCCCCACAGTACCGGCGTCATATGCCCCTCGAGGAAGGACTGGCGGTCGAAGGCCGGATAGCCGCCCTCGACCAGCTCCTGCGCATCCATCAGGGCCTGGTGTTCGCCGGCCTCGAAATAGTGCGCGGCCTTGGCCAGCGGCAGGGCCTCGGGGTGGGGCACGTCCTCGGCCGACCCGGCGGGCTTGCGGGCATAGGGCTGGAACCGGCCGGTGCCCATCTCGACCATGCCGCGCAGGCGGTTGCCGCTCTCGGCCGGCCACCAGATCGGGGCGGGGTCCAGCTGCAGCCGGCTGGCGATCTCGTCCAGCAGGGCCATCGGGTCGCGGGCCTCGCGGTCCAGCTTGTTGATGAAGGTGATGATCGGGATATCCCGAAGACGACAGACCTCGAACAGTTTCAGCGTCTGGGGCTCGATGCCCTTGGCCGCGTCCAGCACCATGATGGCGCAGTCGGCGGCGGTCAGGGTGCGGTAGGTATCTTCGGAAAAGTCCTCGTGCCCGGGGGTGTCGAGCAGGTTGAACATGCGCGCCCTGCCGTCGGCCGGGGTGTGTTCGAAGGTCATGACCGAGGCCGAGACGGAGATGCCGCGTTCCTTCTCGATCTTCATCCAGTCGGACTGGGTGCGCCGGTTCTCGCCGCGCGCCCGCACGGCCCCGGCCGCGCGGATGGCACCGCCGGCCAGCAGGATATGCTCGGTCAACGTGGTCTTGCCGGCGTCCGGGTGGGCGATGATGGCGAAGGTCCTGCGCCGCAGGGCCTCCTGTTCGAGAGTGAGCTTCGACATGTTCGATCCGTTGGGCCGCGGGAGTTAGCGCGGACCGGGCCGAAAGTCACTCACTGGCGGACGAACCCCTCGCCGGACAGGCTTCTGGAGTCATCGTCGGTTCCGGCGAGACGACCCGGTCACGCAATCGGGCACCGCCTTTGGAAACGAAGGAACGGCCATGGCCCCGAACCCTTCCGTGGATGCGCCGCCGCACCACGACGGACCGCATCCCGCCCTTTCACTGATTGTCGGCTTCGGCGTGTTCGTTCCTGGCGCGACCATCGTGCACATCGTCTTCAACGTGCTGGTCTGAGGGCCAGACTCGCCGCTTCAGTTGCCTTGCGGCGCAGGGCTTTCATCGACCGAATTCGCCGCTGCGTCTTCCACCCTGGCTTCGGCCTCGCTGAGGCCGCGTGCCTGGTTCAGCAAAGCCTGCGCCGCCTTGGCGTCATCGCCGCCGTGCGGATCGTTGGCCAGGACTTCGATGGTCCGGATGGCCTCCTCCCGGCGTCCGGCGGCCAGATAGGTACGGGTCATGTCGATCCGGGCCTTGTCCAGCTGGGGGGCCAGTTGCAGCGCCAATTCGCGTGTGAGGATGTCGTTTTCGCTAGGGTAGCCCGGGCTGCCTTCGCGCGTCTCGGCCAGCAGCATGAAGGTGCGGTAGTCAGCATCGTCCAGCTCGAACGCCCGGCCAAGCAATCTCTGCGCCTCGGCCTTCAGGGGGCGGACCTGCACCCCTTCCTCGGCGGCGCGTTCGAGCAGCGACCTGGCCAGATACTGGTGACCCTCGACGTGGTCGGGGTGGGCGGCGATCAGCCGCCTGAGCACCGCTTCGCCGGCGTCGCGGTCGCCCAGATGCATTTCGGCGTGACCGAGGGCCAGCATCGCGGCGGCGTCGTCGGGATGACGCGCAGCCAGACGGCGAACCTCGGCAAGGGTCGACTCGCTGTGCGAGGTCGGCACGCCGGTCAGTCGTTGGGTCATCAGCAGAAGATCGCCCGAAGAGGCCGGAAGGGGAGTCACCGTTACCTGGGCGCGCGGAAAGAAGTTCCGGATTTCGACGTACGGTATCCGACCCATGTAGGCGCGCAGTTCCCGACGCAGCTCGGCGTTTGTCATGCCGGTCGCCCGGGGCATGGCCTCGATCGCGTTTCCGCCGGCGCCGACGTCCAGAAGATAGGCCCGCAACTGGTTGAAGCGCGCGTCATTGCCCATGAACCAGTGGGTCATCAGCCAGGCCAGCGGATAGTAGGTTGCGTTCCGTCGCCGGACCTCGCCGGAGCGCTTGGCCAGCAGGTCGTTCATCGAGATCCAGGTCGCTCCGCGAAGCCAGGACCCGCGGGCGTCGTTATGCTTTCCGATCAGGATCCGTGTGTCGTCGATGTCCACGGTCGCGAAATATTCCGCAAAACCCTCAATGAACCACGCCGGATAGGCATAGGCGCTGTTCTGCATCATGAAGTGGTGGGCGTACTCGTGCAGCAGCACGTCGTCTCCCATCCCGCCGCGGATGGCCACGGCGAAGATGTCCTCCTCGCGAGCGGCGTAGAAGCCGGCGACATTCTCGCCGATTCCCGGTGCCACCCGCCGCAGGCCGGCAGAATCGACCAGATAGATCGGCAGCTTGCGCGGAGGAACGTCGTCGATGGGCAGGCCCATCTTCCAGCGCAGCAGCCGGTCGAACGTCTCCAGCTTTTCGGTATAGGCGATCAGCTGCCGCGGGTTGCCGTCGCCATAGACGATGAAACGCTCGCTCTCGGCCTTCAGCCATTCCGCGCGGGCGGGCGCGACGCCGACCACGGTCAGTGCAAAGACGGCCAGGACCATCACCCCGACCCGGTTCACGAAACGCATGCCGACTTCCCCGCTGGACCATCACATTATCAAGCCGTGACAATGCTGTCCAACGTTGTGCGGGGAAAACTTGCGATCAGGCGGCGAGGCGCATCCAGACCGCGCGGTCGGCGGCGACGGCGTCCAGCTTGCCCTTGGAGCCCCGGGTCTTGAGCTGGCGCATGATGGCGTCGGGCAGGGCGCAGAATTGGGGCTCGACCAGGGTGGGGTCGCAGCCGGCTTCGGGGGCCGCGAACAGGGCGGCGTTGACCTCGGGCGACCGGTCGTGGATCAGCCAGGCCAGGCGGCGGGCGCGCTGCGGATCGGTCTTGTGCAGCAGCGGATCTTCGGCGAACAGCTCGCAGCCCAGTTCCAGAACATAGTCCAGACCCAGGTTCTCGAAGCGGCGTGCATCGCCGGGCGTGACCGGGGCGGCCTCGTCCAGATCGAACACCACGTCGTTGAGAAGAAAGAGCATCGATAACACCCACCATCACCGGGCTCGCTTTCGGCCCGTTAAGGTGACCCTAGGCCAAGGCGCTTGCGGTTCCGTTCCCGAACGCAGTTAAGGATTTCGCACCGGCGGAGGTGACTGGTGACTGGTGGTTAGTGACTGGTGGCGCTGGTCTATCACCGCTGGCCGCATTTGAGACCGTGCTCCGATCCACCAGCCACCCCTCACTCCCCCGCCACCTTCTCCGTAATGAAATGGCGGCCTTCGCGGTCCTCGATCTCGACCACCCAGAGGTCGGGATCATAGCCGGCCTGACGCTGGATATAGGCGTCCAGCTCGCTCTCGAACTCGCTCTCGACCGGCTGCATCCAGAGCCGTTCGCCGTCGGGTCCGAAGGCTTCACTGTAGAGTCGGGCGCGCCGGGTGGAGGTGTCGAAGGCCTTGACGATGACTGTTCCGGCGCGGGCGTCGCCCTTGCGGGCGACCGTGGCGAAGGCCCCCGACAGCTCGGCACGGCGGATCAGGGCGGAGACCCAGAGGTCACTGGAAAGAAGCACTTTGATAACCCTGCTCGGAAACCGGACCGGAACGCGTGGCGCGTAGGGTACGGTCCCATGACGATAGGCCTCCCCGCTCCCAAGACCAACGCCGTCCTGCTCGCCGCAGCGGTTCTGTGTCTGCCGAACCCGGCGCAGGCGGGGCCGGCCGACACCTATTACGAGCGTGCCTTCATGGTCGCCGCCGACCAGCGCTGCGGTCTGTTCGAGACGCGCATCGACGCCGCCCTGGGGGCTGCGACGGCGCAGGCCCGGGGCGCGGCCCTGCGCTCGGGTGCGGCCGAGGCCGACCTCAGCGCCACCGCCGCCCGCGCAAGATCGCGGGCCCAGGCCGTGTCCTGCCGGGATCCGCAACTGGCGACCGTCAAGGGCCGCGTCGACGACGCCTTCTCCGGCTGGCTGCGGACGCCGCGCATGACCTTCCCCGGGACCCGGGCGAACTGGACCGCCAATCGACTGGGTTCGACGGGCCCGGCGTGGCGCCTGCGACAGGCGTCTGTGGTCGGTGCCTCTCCCGTCGCCTTCGGCTACGCCGGTGAGGGCGATGCGCCGGGTCTGGTTGCGGTCGTCAGTTTCGTCGGCCGTTCGCGTCCCAATGCCGCGCGGATCGTGTTGCGGGATCCCCAAAGGGTGGCCCGCGCCTGGCTGGCCGGGGACGGTCTGGTCCCGGCGTCCTCGCGCACCAGCCTTTGGGCCGCGGGGGTCGCCGCCGCCGCTCCGACGCTCCTGGCCGAGGGCCGCACCGCGGGCGAGACCTGGCGTTTCCCGGCCTCGACCGCCGCCGCGCTGGAACGACTGGACCCGCGCGAAACCTTCGCCATCGAGTTCCATTTCCGGGACGGCAGCGTCGCCACGGCGAAATTCGAGGCCGGCGACTTCGCCGCAGGCCGCGCTTTCCTGGCAATGGGGACGCTGTAGAGCCTAGGCCCCGTTCTTCATCGGCATGGGGATGATCTCGGCCCCGCCCTCGGGGGCCGGCGCGCGGGCCAGCAGGGCGACCGGCAGCCGCACAGTGACAGCCGTGCCTTCGCCGAGGGTGCTGTCGATGCTCATGCGGCCGCCGTGCAGTTCAGCGAAGGCGCGGACCAGCGACAGGCCCAGACCGGTGCCCTGGCGGCGCTGCTCGATCTCCCCGGCCTGTTCGAAGGGGCGGCCGAGACGGCGCACGTCCTCGGGCGCGATGCCGATGCCGGTGTCGGCCACCACCACTTCCAGATAGGGGCCGATCGCCTCGACCGTGACGGTAATCGTGCCGCCGGCGGGCGTGAATTTCACGGCGTTGGACAGCAGGTTCAGGGTGAGCTGCTTCAAGGCCCGCTTGTCGGCCGAGACCTCGACCGGATCGCCGGGCAGGACGCTGCTCAGGTGGACGCCCTTGTCGTCGGCATTGACCCGGACCAGCGCCATGGCTGCCGAAACGATCTCGCGCGCATCGAAGCGTTCCAGGGTCAGGGTGTAGCGTTCGGCCTCGATCTTGGCGACGTCCAGCAGGTCGTTGATCAGGTCCAGCAGATGGCCGCCGGCCTCATGGATGTTGGCGGCATATTCGCCGTAGCGGTCGGGCAGGGGGCCGAAGATGCGCTGGCGCATGATGTCCGAAAAGCCGAGCACGGCGTTCAGCGGGGTGCGCAGTTCGTGGCTCATATTGGCGAGGAAGCGGGTCTTGCCGGCTTCGCGCGCCTCGGCCTCGTTGCGGGCGATCTCAAGACCCAGTTCACGCGCGTACTGGGCCGTGGCGTCGGACACCTGGGCCACCAGACGCGGGCCCGCGGGGTCGTCCATGCGACGGACCAGCAACTGCGCACGGCGATCCAGCGCGAGGCGTGGTGCAAACACGACCATCCCGTCCTGCCCGCCCAGGGCGCGCTCCATCGCGCCCAGCAGCCGGGGCCGGTCCGGCGCGTGGACGGCCGCGACGAGGCCGCTCTCGAACAGGGGGTCAACCGGCAGATAGACAGGAGGGGCACCATAGGCCGCGACGACGCGGCCCGACGGCTCCATGATCAGCATCAGCGCGGGCTGGGCGGCGAGGAGGGTTTCGACCCGTGCGGTCTCGGCCTCAGCCGACTCCAGCCGGGTTTCACGCTGCCGCCACGACAGGCGCACGGCGAGCGCCGCGGCCGCCGCGGTCAGAACCGCCGAGATCGCAGCGAGGGCGGGCAGGGGAGAGCCCTGAAGGCCCAGCCACGCCGACAGGAATCCGGCGACCGCGGCCAGGGCGACGGCGAGCGCGCCCGCCTGGACAGGCCGTGTCCCGCCCATGGCGATCCCCGCCGCCAGCGGCAGGAAGACGAATCCGGTCAGGGGGCCGGTCAGGCCGCCTGAAAGGGCGGCCGATACAAACGCCGCCAGTCCCCAGACGGCCAGCAGCATCATCCGGTCGCCGGCTCTGTCACGTCGCAACAGGCCGAGGCCGGTCAGTCCTGGCACGATCATGGCCAGGACGCCGTAGAAGACGGGACCGTCGACGCCCCCGATCCATCGCCCGCCGAGGGCCAGCAGGGCCGCCGCCACTGCCCAGCCGGCGTGCCATGCGGCCAGGGCCGGGCGATCGCCCGGGACAGGGTCGGTTTCAGGCCGGGAATCGGGGCGGGCGGACTGGATCAAGGGCGTGATGGCTGAGGCCGGGCCATGCCGGCGGCGACCCAGCCTAGCGGTGCGGCTGAGTCGTCCAAAGCACACACCCGTTCCAGGCGACTGCCTGAAGCCGCGACCAGCCGGTTTTCGGGGGACAGGTGGCGAGGTTGTCGTTAACGCCGTCTCGCCCTATCTGGCCCCCATGACGCCTCACCCCTCCATCGACGATACCCTGGCCGAGCTGGTTGAGGAGTTCGACCTCCTGGGCGACTGGGAAGGCCGGATCGAATACGTCATCGAACTGGGCAAGGGGCTGGCCCCGCTTCCGGACGCCGATCGGACCGAAGCCGCCAAGGTGCCGGGCTGCGCAGCCCAGGTCTGGCTGGCTGTGCGGCGCGAGGATGATCGCCTGCGCTTTATGGCCGACAGCGACAGCGCCCTGTCGAAAGGCAATATCGCCCTGCTGCTCCGACTCTATTCGGATCGCCGGCCCGCCGAAATCCTGGCCTTCGACGCCCGCGCCGCCCTGGATCGGCTGGGCCTTCCGTCAGCGCTGACGCGCCAGCGCGCCAATGGCCTCAACGCCATGGTCGGACGCATTCGCGATGCCGCGACGGCCTCGGCTCAATAGTAAAACCCGGTCATTGTCAGCGTTGGCCGCTGTTCCGCCGGCTCGGTCACCTCGACGGCGAGGCGATATTCCCGGGGCCGGCGCGTGCGACGTTCCCAGCGCCAGCGATGGTCGGCCGAGGCTGTCCATTTCTCGGGGTCGTTGAAGGCGCGGCGCCCCAGATCGCCCAGTTCGCGGGCACTGGCGTGCCGCGAGGACAGGCTGCAGCTCGCGGCATAGACCGGGGCGTCGCCATCCTCGCGTGAGCCCTCCTCCATCCGGATGCGCCAGTTTCCATCGTTCGAGATCAGATCGATCGTCGACGCCCACTCGTCCAGGGGGGCCCTGTCGTCCGCCGGCCGACGGAAGTCCAGAACACGCGCCGCCCGGATCGACTTCTCGAAGCTCAGCGATCGCGTGGCGTAGGGCAGGCAGACATCGACGAGGGCACGGACCGCCAGTGCGTCCTGTGCCGCCACCGGCGTACCGAGCACGCAGGACATCGCGAATACGCCGCAAGCAACTGACTTCAACATTATCCCCGGTCTGCGCCGACCGCCTGAAATGCCGGGCGCCGCCACTTGATTTTCGCGTCGTGTGGCGCGGTTCGGTTTCACCCTAGGGCGGAAGGCTCACGGGCAAAAGTTACGAGCCTGTAACCTCAAGGGTCGTGCCCTCCGTCCGTCAGCCCAGACGATAGTGGACGGCCAGCGCCGAAAGCCCGGCGATCAGCAGGCTTCGGCCCTCCCGGCGGCGCAGGCCGAGGTCCCGTTCGGCCGCCTGAAGGGCCGAGGCCCGGATGCAGATCGCCTCGACCATGCCCCGCGCGGAACCGCAGGCGGCCAGGGCCGCCTCGACGCGCCGGGCCGCCGCCAGAGCGGCCGGGCCGGGTCCAGACCGGCCCCCTGCGCGTCCGCCCGCGCCGGATCCTGGCAGGGCATCCCAGCGCATGGTGAGCGACGGTCCGCGCAGCGCCGTCTCGGCGTCGCGGCCCAGCTGATCAGCGGCGGCGACCTGGGCCGGGTTCAGCAGCGGGCGGCCCTCGCCATCCCGTCGCCGGGCCAGCCAGGCCACGGCGGACTGTGCCAGGTTGGCGCGATGGGCCGTCATATGCCCGTCATGCGCCACGATCGACCGGACGCCCTCGATCGTGCCCGGCCGCCCGGGCGGGCTCCGGTCCGCGTCCCGCCCCGCCGCAGGGCGCGCCACCCAACCTCCGCCCGGCCGCGTTCTCAGGCCCGGATCCTCCACCAGTTGTCGAAAGGCGGCCTCGTCGAGCGTCAACAGGATGCGGCTGCGACGGTCCCGTCCCACCCGGAGGCTGTACCCCGAACCCTCGGCTTCGAGCCATCCCGCCCGCCGGGCCAACAGGCGTCGGGCCCGTCCGGCGCTCATGCCGGAAGCTCGCAAACGGGCGCGTCGAGAACCTCGCGCACACAGCGTTCCAGCCGGTCCAGCATGGCGTCCAGGGCGGGCCGGTCGCGCTCGTCTTCGGCCCATCGGCAGGCCGCCGCCGCGGTCGCCCGGTTCAGGCCGAAGGCATGCCCCACCCGCTCGAGCGGCCAGCCATAGGTGACGTAGGACAGATACATGGCCAGCCAGCGCGCGCGGCACTCGGCCCCGCCCAGACGAACCCGCCCCCGCAGCCGTTCGGCCGCCACCCCCGTGGCCGCGGCGACCAGATGGATGGCGAGACCCGCACGATTGCGATCCCTGTCCGCCGTCGGTGCCCCATACGCCTCTTCCATTTCCATACTCCCGTCATCCTGTCCGGCAATCGCGGCCTGCAGGCCGTCTCGCCAGAAAATAGGAATATAGTCCGGCCCCACGTCGAATTCGGACGTGTCCCTGCCGGGGGCAGGCCGGAAAGGTGCCGAAACGGAAAAGTTCGGCTGCTTGACTCAGGACACTCGACGCCGATTCGCAAATCAGCCTACGATTCGCCTCAATGGGGTGGCGTTAACCTTTCTTAAGTTTTTACTCGGTTAACTCCCGAACAAGGTTACCTCGCGCCGGATGTCGGGGACTACCGTCAAGCTTCGCCTGGAGGGGCATCAATGCGCGTTCTGCTTATCGAAGACGATCACGCGACTGCTCAAAGCATCGAGTTGATGCTGAAGTCGGAAGGCTTCAACGTCTACACGACCGACCTCGGCGAGGAAGGTATCGATCTCGGCAAAATCTATGACTACGACCTGATCCTGCTCGACCTGAACCTGCCCGACATGAACGGCCTTGAGGTCCTGCGTCAGCTGCGCGTCGGCAAGGTCAATACGCCGGTGATGATCCTCTCGGGCTCCTCGGAGATCGAGACCAAGGTCAAGACCTTCGGCGGCGGTGCCGATGACTATATGACCAAGCCCTTCCACAAGGACGAGCTGATCGCGCGCACCCACGCCGTGGTCCGCCGCTCCAAGGGTCACGCCCAGGCCATCATCCACACCGGCGAGATCGCCGTGAACCTGGACGGCAAGACGGTCGAGGTGCATGGCCACCGCGTCCACCTGACGGGCAAGGAATATCAGATGCTGGAGCTGCTCTCGCTCCGCAAGGGCACCACCCTGACCAAGGAAATGTTCCTCAACCACCTCTACGGCGGCATGGACGAGCCCGAGCTGAAGATCATCGACGTCTTCATCTGCAAGCTGCGCAAGAAGCTGGCCACGGCCGCCGGCGGCAAACATTACATCGAGACCGTCTGGGGCCGCGGCTATGTGCTGCGCGACCCGTCGGAAAACTCGGCCCCGGCCCCGGTCAGCGCCGCCGCCTGATCGGGCTGACGATCGAGACATTGAAGCGCCCGCCGGAGCGATCCGGCGGGCGTTTTGCTTGACCGCTTCCGGACTGCAGGCTGTCGTCGACGGGGTCCACTGCGGGTGGTTGCCTGATTCAGGGCATTCCGGGTTCTGCCCACAACACAGCCCGGGTCATTGCTCGCTACTCGGCTCGTAGCTAGGGTTGTACTGCTCAGGTTGTGGGGAAAGAATGCCGATCTTGATGACGGAACCGCGCACGGTCGCGTTGTACGATAACCTCAACCTGGCCGGTCCCATGGGCTACCAGTTCAGCTACATCGGGACTGCTGGCACGACACTGACCATCCGCGGCACCGCGCAGATGAGGACCTCGGTGGCGTTCGAGGGCAGTTTTCAGGGCATTCAGATCGATCCCTCTGCCTACCGGAGCCACGTCGAGATTTCATCGACCGGGCGGTTCTCCATCATGACGACAAACCCTGACAACGTTTATGTCCAGGGCCTCGTCGATTTCGGGATTGGCTCAAGCCTCACCAACGCCGGCGTCTTCGAGGTTTATGGCCGGACTTTTGTGACGGGCATTGAGGGCGTCATTTCCGAGTTCGCCCTGTACAATTCGGGCCGGATCACGGTTCACGGCGACATCAGGGCCATCGGAGTCGATCTGGCCGGCTCCGGAAGGGTCATGAATTCTGGTCTGATCGAGGTCTATTGTCCTCGACTGGCGATCGGGGTCAGCATCGACACGGGCAATCCCGGCGTGCCGGTGGACGGCGTGATGATCAATGGGGGCGGGATCATCGCCGACGCCGGGCCCGGGGGACAGTCGATCGGGGTCCTGACGAGTCAGGAAGGCCTTCCGCATCTGACGCGTTTCGTGAACGCCGGCCTGATTTCGGCGGACATCGCTTTCTATGTCGCCGAAAACTCGGACGCCGACAGTTACGCCACGCATCAATCGCTGATCAACATGGGCGTCATCGAGGGCGACGTCATCATGGGACGGGGCGACGATGACGTCGTCAACAGCGGACGTATGACGGGTGACATAGATCTCGGTGACGGGCGCGACCTGTTCGACGCCCGCTATAGCAGAACGGCGGCGGGCCTTGTGTTTGGCGGCTCGGGCAATGACACCTTTCAGGGCGGGATCGGTGCCGACGTCTTCTACGGCGAGCTCGGCGAGGACGTGATTTTCGGCGGCGACGGCGACGATTTTATCGACGGGGGGCGGGACGGCGACGTCATAGACGGCGGCGAGGGCTGGGACACCCTGAGCTTCACGTCCGCGTATGGCGGCGTCGTGGTCGATCTGGTCCTGGGCGAAGCCACGGGCTCGGGGCGCGATCTCGTGACCGGCATCGAGGCCGTCATCGGTTCGAGATACGCGGACACTTTGAAGGGGGCGGAGACTTCGGACCTCCTGCAGGGTGAGAACGGCTCGGATGTGCTGGAGGGCCGCGGCGGCGACGACGTTCTGATCGGCGGCGCGGGTGCCGACACCCTGACCGGCGGTGCGGGTGCCGACTCCTTCATTTTCTCGATCGGCGACGGAGCCGACGTCATCACCGACTTCATCGCGGCCGGCGGGCGCGATCGCCTGATGATCCACGGCTATGCCGGGTATCGCGAGCTCCGCCAGGAGGGCTCGGATACTCTGGTCATCCTGTCCGACACCGATACGATCCGGCTGACCGGGATCGTGGCGACAAGCCTGACGGCGGTCGACCTGGTGTTCAATCCTGAAGCCATCGCCACGTCCTCGGGCGGATTTGGTCCAGGCAATCTGCCGTTGCTGCGCGAAACCCTTTACGTGCACGCCGGCGAAGCGCTCGCCTTCATCGACACTGAACTGCCGCCGGTCACTCTGACGATGGAGATCATTCCTTTTGAGTTCACGATAAGGCCGTCGGTCTACAATGCCGGGCTGATCTCCGATCTCAGCACGGGCACGACCCGTGGCGCGCTGGGCGTGTTCGCCTATCCGCAAGGTCTGGCCTTCAACGGCTCGATCATCGTCAACGCGGAGAGCGGCGTTATCCGCGCCCATTCGACCTCGCAAATGCAGGCGATTGGAATAGGCGGCTTATATAACAGCGGTGAGGTCTACAATGCTGGCCGTATCGAGGTGCGGTCGGACGGCGGTGATGCCTACGGGCTCGACACGGAGGTGCGCACCCTGGTCAACTCCGGAGTCATAGACGTTCACGCTGCCGCCAGCGGGGTCGGGGCCAGAGCTGCGGCGCGAAGCACCTTCTTCAACAGCGGCGACATCATCGTCCATGGCGGCGACAGCATCCTCAGCGCGGCGACCACCGGCATCATCTCCTACGCCGCGCTGGTGACGAACACCGGTCGCATCGTCGTCACTGAAGGGACTGCCGACGGCTTCTCGATCGGTGTGAATCTCACCCGACTGATCGGCGACTCAGTGATCCTGAACTCGGGGCTGATCGAGGCGGACCAAGTGATCTACGAGCTGACGTCGAGGCATCAGGCGAACGCCACGCGCATCTTCAACACGGGCGAAATGCGAGGTGCCGTATCGTTGACCTACGGCCGCAGCGAGGTCCACAACGCGGGGCTCATCACCGGAGAGACCAGCCTTTTCGATGGCGACGACTATTTCGACGGTCGGACGGGCAGACAGGGTGCGGTGTTTGGCGGCGAGGGCATCGACACTTTGCTGGGCGGTGCCGCCAGCGACCGGTTGGACGGTGGTGCCGACAGCGATTTCCTGTACGGCGGCGGCGGTGTCGACCAGATGACCGGAGGAACCGGCGCAGACACCTTCGGTTTCGGAGTGGGCGACGGGCACGACGTGATCACGGATTTTGCAGTCGGCTCGGACGTGATCCACCTGTTCGGTTACGGATCCTGGTTGTCCATCAGCCAGGACGGGGCGGACGCTGTGATCACCCTGTCGGCCACGGACAGCCTGCGCTTGTCGGGGGTTCTGGCCTCGACCCTGTCGAGCGCGAATTTCGTCTTCAATGCCACGCCGCCAGCCCCCGGCGCATCTTTTCCGACGATCCCGACGGCGCCCGCCATTCCGGCTATGCCGGCACCCGCGCTTCCCGCCGGCGGCCAGTTGGGCACGGCGGCAGCCGACACTCTGACCGGAGGCAACGGAGTCGACCGACTGTTCGGCCAGGCGGGCGACGACGACCTGTCCGGCGGCGGGGGGAATGACATCCTGCGCGGCGGTGACGGCAATGACACCCTTCGCGGAGGCACCGGGGATGACGATATCGATGGTGGGGCGGGCCGCGACATCCTGATCATCTCGGGTCCTCGCGCCCGGTCCATACTGCTGCAGGACGGCGATGGCTTCCTTCTGAAAGGGCCGGAGGGATACGATCGGCTCAGAGGGATCGAGGAAATCCGATTCTCCGACGGTCAGGTGCTGACCCTGTCGAGCCAGGGCTGGACCGACCGCGACACCTTTGACGGTGATGGAAGGCATGTCCTCCCGGGGCTCCCCTTCGACCTGAAATCTGACGCTCCGCGGGTCCTGCCGCACCGTCCCGACAAGGGAATGGTCGATCCTCACCTGCAAGACACCGAGCCAGAAATACTGCCTGGCCCGGCGGACGGCGACTTTCTGCTCGGCAACAGCGATTCTGGCCCCCTCGTGGTGCCGTGGCCGGACGACGTCTTCGTGGTGGGGGCGAAGGGGTACGATGGACCCGAGGTGCTTCCCGGCTTTGAATGCTGGGAGCCGATCAGCTCCAAGGTCTTTGATGGCCCCGAAATTCTCCCGCAACCCAGTGGACTCGAGGTTGCCCGAACGGACCACATGGCTCTGTTCCCCCGATGGTCGGGCCAGATGCTGACGGTGGACGACCAGGGCTGCGTTGTCGATCACTACGCGCGCGGCGCTGGATGGAGCTCTGACGGCTGCAGTTTCTGACCTCAGCGACTAATTTACCGAACTACCGGACCACACACGACAACGCCCGCCGGATCGATCCGGCGGGCGTTTCTGTATTCGCGACAGTTCAGGGCTCAGCCCTTGGCGACATAGCCCTTGCCGCCGTTGGACGGGCGGCGGCTGCGGGGGCGGCGCTTGATCTCGCCGTCGGGCTTGGCCGAGGCCGTGGCCGGGGCGCTCGAGTGGCGCGGGTCGTTGTTGGTCGGGCGCGGCCGCTCGCGGGCCATCGGGTCGAAGGCCCGTTCCGGCGTCGGGCGGGCATCACGACCCGGGCCGGGCTTGCGGACGCGATGCGGTTGCCCGCCGCCTTCCAGCTTGACGCCGTCGCGGCGCGGATTGCGGGGGCCGCGCTGCTGCTGGCGATCACCACGACCGTCTTCGGGCATCGAGGCCTTGGACTTGACGCCCGAGGCCATGATCGACTGATCCAGCAGGGCCAGAGACTTGTCGTTGCGGCGGTCGGTCGACGGGATCTTCTGGCGCGTGACCTTTTCGATGTCGCGCAGCAGTTTCATCTCGTCGCCGGCCACGAAGCTGATGGCCGTGCCGTCGGCACCCGCACGGGCCGTACGGCCGATGCGGTGCACATAGGCTTCCGGCACATAGGGCAGCTCGAAATTCAGGACGTGCGACACGCCGTCGACGTCGATGCCGCGGGCGGCGATGTCGGTGGCGACCAGAACGCGCAGCTTGCCGGCCTTGAAGGCCGCCAGGGTGCGTTCACGCTGGGGCTGGCTCTTGTTGCCGTGGATGGCCCCGGCCTCGACGCCGCCGGCCTCCAGATAGGCCGCAACCTTGTCGGCGCCGTGCTTGGTCTTGGTGAAGACCAGGCAGCGCGTGTAGTGCGGATCGGCGAACATCTCGGTCAGCAGGGCGCGCTTGCGGCCCTGTTCAATGTGGATGATCGACTGGCTGATGCGCTGGACCGTCGTGGCCTGGGGCGTCACCGAGACCTTGACCGGGTCCTTGAGCAGTTCGCCGGCCAGCTTGCCGATCTCGGTCGGCATGGTGGCGGAGAAGAACAGGTTCTGGCGCTTGGCCGGGATGCGGCTGACGATCTGGCGGATCGGCTTGACGAAGCCGAGGTCCAGCATCTGGTCGGCCTCGTCGAGGACGAAGATCTCGGTCTGGCTGAGGTCCAGCGTCTTCTGCTGCATGTGATCCAGCAGGCGGCCGGGGGTGGCGACCAGGACGTCGAGGCCCTGTTGCAGGGCGCGTTCCTGCGGCCCGTATTTCACGCCGCCGAAGATGACGGCGACGCGGAAGCCCAGGTGTTTGCCGTAGCTCTTGAAGCTCTCGGCGATCTGGCTGGCCAGTTCGCGGGTCGGCGACAGGATGAGGACGCGCGTCGTGCGGGGCACGGGCGGGATGCGGTTGGCGGCGAGGCGGTGCAGGATCGGCAGGGCGAAGGCGGCCGTCTTGCCGGTGCCGGTCTGGGCGATGCCCAGCAGGTCCTTGCCCAGCATGACGTCGGGGATGGCCTGGGCCTGGATCGGGGTAGGGGTGGTGTAGCCTTCAGACGCCAGCGCCTGCAGGAGGGCCGGGTTCAGGCCGAAGGTGTCGAATGTCTTGCTCATGGAGCGGATGTCTTTCGCGTATGCGGCGACGCGCAACAGCCATGGCTCAACGCCGATAAGGCCGCGCACCGCCAGTCCCGACTGGGCCTCAAGCGAGGCCTTCGGGGTGGATCGGGCGCCGCCCCGCGTGTCCGGGCAGCGAATGAATCTTGAGGGCCGGCCGCTGCTACAGTCAGGTCTTCGAAGTCTGGAAGACCCACACGCGCTGGAGCGCACCGGGGCATCGCAATTGTGCGACGCAGCGCAAATGGGCGCGAAACACGGCCAAGTCAAGGCGGAGCGGTTAACCGGTGCCGAGCAGGCTGACCGCCAGATTGACCGTCAGGGCCACCACGACGGTGTTGAACAGGAAGGCCGTGACGCTGTGCACGGTCGCGGTGCGGCGCAGGCCCTTGTCGGAAATCTGGATGTCCGCCGTCTGCTGGGCCACGCCGATGATCATCGAGAAATGCACGAAGTCCCAGTAGTCGGGGTCCTCGCCGCCCGGGAAGACCAGGCCGCCCCTGTCCCGGGGCCTGCTCCCGGCGGGGATCCCGCCCGGCGTCGCCGGGGCGTAGAACTGGTGGGCATAGTGGAAGGCGAAGATCAGGTGCACGAAGGTCCACGACAGGGCCACGGTGGCCAGCGCCAGAATGGCCGCCCCGCCGACCTGGCTGCGGTCGCCCGAGACCCGGACGGCCTCGCCGACCACGACGACAACGCTGGCGACCGCGGCCAGCAGGGCCAGGGGCAGGATGGCACCCCCGGCCTCGTCCATCGCCGCCGCCATGTGGCGCAGGTCATCGGTCGACCGCGCCCGCATCAGCTTGACCACGGATTCGATCAGGAACAGGCCGACGCCGACGTCCCAGCCCAGGGCCAGTCGGGACAACCAGCCGCCGCCGACGGGCCAGGCCAGACTGGATGCGGCGATCAGCAGAAGCAGGACCAGCGGCCAGTGCAGACGAAGCCAGGCGGATACGTTCATCCGGCGATGTTGCGCCTCCGGTGTCCTGAGGCAAGCGGCTTGCCGAGACGCTGTCCGTGCGACCCGCCTTCGCGGTGACGCGGCGAAAACGATGCCGGCCTCTCGCGTCTGCGAAAACCCCTCGACTTCCGCCGGGTCATCACGGAATGTTTCAGCATCGCTCCCGCTCCCCAGGACTGCACCATGTCGATGACGCCGCGCGCCGGACTTGAGGTCGCCGACGAACTGGCCGCGTTTCTCGAGAACGAGGCGCTGCCCGGCACCGGGGTCGACGCCGACGCATTCTGGACCGGCGTCAGCGCCGTCTTCGCCCGGTTCACCCCGGAGAACCGGCGTCTGCTCGCCGTGCGCGACGATCTGCAGGCGCGGATCGACGCCTGGCATATCCAGCGTCGTGGCCAGCCCTATGACGTCGCCGCCGCCACCGCCTTCCTGCGCGAGATCGGCTATCTGGCCGACGAGCCGGCCCCCTTCGCCATCGGTACGGGCCCTGTCGATGCCGAGGTCGCGACCCTGGCCGGACCGCAATTGGTCGTGCCGAGCCTGAATGCCCGCTTCGTCCTCAACGCCGCCAACGCGCGCTGGGGCAGTCTCTATGATGCCCTGTACGGGACGGATGCGCTGGGCGACGTCGCCCCTTCCGGTCCGTATGACGACGCGCGCGGCGCGCGGGTCGTGGCGCGGGCCAGGGCCTTTCTCGATGAGGCGGTTCCGTTGGCCGAGGGCCGATGGGCCGATGTGGCGGACCCGAACCAAGGCATCGCGCTTCGCGATCCGGGGCAGTATGTCGGCCGCACCGCGCGGTCGCAGCTGTTCCGGCACAACGGTCTGCATATCGAGGTCGTCTTCGACCCGAACCATCCGATCGGCGCCACAGACCCGGCGGGCATCTCCGACGTCGTGCTGGAATCGGCGCTGAGCACCATCGTCGATCTTGAGGACTCGGTCGCCGCGGTCGACGCCGCCGACAAGACGGCGGCCTATCGCAACTGGCTGGGCCTGATGAAGGGCGACCTGACCGAGACCTTCGACAAGGGCGGGCGGTCGATGACGCGGGCGCTGGCACCCGATCGCGACTTCATCGCTCCGGACGGATCGACGGTGACCCTGCCGGGACGGTCGCTGCTGTTCGTACGCAACGTCGGGCATCTGATGACCACGCCGGCGATCCGGCTGGCGGACGGATCGGACGCGCCCGAGGGCGTGCTGGACGCCATCGTCACTTCGCTGATCGCGCTGCACGATCTCAAGGGACAGGGGCGGTTCCGCAACAGCCGGGCCGGGTCGATCTATATCGTCAAGCCCAAGATGCACGGGCCGGAAGAGTCCGGCTTCACCGATGACCTGTTCAACGCCGTCGAGGACCTGCTGGGCCTGGCGCGGCACACGATCAAGGTCGGGGTGATGGACGAGGAGCGCCGGACCTCGGCCAATCTGGCGGCCTGTATCCATGCGGTGAAGGATCGGATCGTCTTCATCAACACCGGCTTCCTGGACCGCACCGGTGACGAGATCCACACGGCGATGCAGGCCGGACCGGTGGTGCGGAAAGGCGAGATCAAAGCCTCGGCCTGGATCGCCGCCTATGAGGCGCGCAACGTCGCCATCGGGCTGAAATGCGGGCTGTCGGGCCGGGCCCAGATCGGCAAGGGCATGTGGGCCGCGCCCGACCGCATGGCCGAGATGCTGGAGCAGAAGGCGGCGCACCCCCGGACCGGTGCCAACACCGCCTGGGTGCCCAGCCCGACCGCGGCGACCCTGCACGCGTTGCACTATCACCAGACCGATGTCTTCGCCCTGCGCGATGCTATGGCCGCGCGTCCGGTCCCCGGCCTCGAGGATCTGCTGACCCCGCCGCTGGCCGTCGGGCGCAACTGGTCGGAAGCCGAAGTCGCCGAGGAGCTCGACAACAATGCCCAAGGGCTGCTGGGCTATGTCGTGCGCTGGATCGACCAGGGCGTCGGCTGTTCCAAGGTGCCTGACATCCACGACGTCGGCCTGATGGAGGATCGCGCCACCCTGCGGATCTCGTCCCAGCACATGGCCAACTGGCTGCTGCACGGCGTCTGTACGGCGGAACAGGTCGACGCCGCGCTGATACGGATGGCGGCGCGGGTCGACGCCCAGAACGCCGGTGATTCGCTGTACCGTCCGATGGCGGCCGATCCCGGAAACAGCCTCGCCTTCCGCGCCGCGCGCGCCCTTGTGTTCGACGGCGTGGCCCAGCCGAACGGCTATACCGAGCCTCTGCTGCATCAGTTCAGACGCATGGCGAAACAGGGTGCCTGAGCGCGCGGAACGACGAACCTGACACAAACGTAACTTGCGGGCAGGCCGTGTCGGTGACAAGGCTCCTTTACTTTGTGGAGGGGCTCCCATGCTGACGATCGAAAACCTGACCCATGTCTACGGCAACGGTACGCGGGCGCTGGACGATGTCAGCCTGTCGATTCCCAAGGGGATGTTCGGCCTGCTGGGCCCGAACGGAGCCGGAAAGTCGACGCTCATGCGGTCGATCGCGACCCTGCAGACCCCGACCTCGGGTTCGATCCGCTTCGGCGACATCGATGTGGTCAAGGACCCGGAACAGCTGCGGCGGGTGCTCGGCTACCTGCCCCAGGATTTCGGCGTCTATCCACGCGTTTCCGCCTACGACATGCTCGATCACATGGCGGTGCTGAAGGGCGTCTCCAACGGCCGTGACCGCAAGCAGACGGTCGAGGCCCTGCTGAACCAGGTCAATCTGTGGCCCGTGCGCGGCAAGGCGCTGGCGGGCTTCTCGGGCGGCATGCGCCAGCGCTTCGGCATCGCCCAGGCGCTGATCGGCAACCCCGAACTGATCATCGTCGACGAACCGACCGCCGGCCTCGACCCGGAAGAGCGCAACCGTTTCCTGAACCTGCTGGCCGAGGTGGGCGAGAACGTCGTCATCATCCTGTCGACCCATATCGTCGAGGACGTGACCGACCTGTGCCCCCGCATGGCGGTGCTGGCAGGCGGCAAGATCCAGCTGGAAGGTGCACCGATCGAGCTGATGCACACGCTCCAGGGTCGGGTCTGGACCCGAACCATCGACAAGGCCGAACTGCCCGCCTTCAACAAGGCCCACAACGTCATCTCGACCCGGTTGTTCGCGGGCCGCACCGTGGTTCACGTCCTGTCCGACACCCATCCGGGGGATGGGTTCGCACCGGCACCGGGCGGACTTGAGGATGTCTATCTGGCGACCGTCAACGCCTCGCGCCGCGCGGCCTGAGGGACGGATCATGTTCGCCAAGATCGCCAGTTTCGAATTTCGCTACCAGCTGCGCCAGCCGGCGTTCTGGGTCATCGCCATCGTCTTCGGTCTGCTGGCCTTCGGGGCCGTCGCCAGTCCCAATGTCTCGCTGGGCTCGGGCGGCAATGTGCTCAAGAACGCGCCCTTCTCGCTGGCGATCGCGCACATCATCTTCAACGTCTTCTTCATGCTGGCGACGACGGCAATCGTGGCCAATGTCGTGGCGCGGGACACCCAGACCGGTTTCGGACCGATGATCCTGTCGACCCGGATCACCAAGGGGGCCTATCTCTACGGCCGCTTCTTCGGGGCCTTCGCGGCCGTGGCGCTGTGCTACATGAGCATCGCCCTCGGCACGCTTCTGGGCACCTTCATGCCCTGGGTCGATCCCGAGACGATCGGGCCGTTGCGTCTCGCGGACTACGCCTATGCCTATGGCGTCTTCGGCCTGACCGGCCTGTTCCTGACCTCGGCGCTTTTCTTCATGCTGGCGACCGTCACACGGTCAATGATGGCGACCTATATCGGCGTCGTCGCCGTGCTGATCGCCTATCTGGCGTCCACGGGGGTGCTGGGCTCGAAGCCCGAGTTCGAGACCGCCATGGCCTGGGCCGAGCCGTTCGGCTCCGGTGCCTATGGTCTGGTCACCAAATACTGGACCGCGGCCGAGCGGAACACGCTGAACGCCCCGCTGGAAGGCGTGCTGCTCTGGAACCGGGTCATCTGGACCGCCGTCGGTGCCGTCCTGCTGGCGGCCGCCTATGTGCTGTACCGCCCGTCGCCGCGTGGCGCGAAGCTGAAGACGCAGGAGCGGCTGAAGGCGCTGGTCGAGAAGGACGTCGTGGTCACGCCTGTCGGTGCCCTGCCGCGCCCGAGCTACGGCTTCGCCAGCGGCCTGACCCAGCTCTGGTCGCGCGCCGTGTTCGAAACGGTGCTGGTGTTCAAGAGCCCGGCCTACGTCGTGCTGGTGCTGTTGGCCTTCGCCTTCGCCCTGTCGTTCCTGTTTTTCACGGGCGAGATCTACGGAGCGCCGATCCTGTTGGTCACCCGCGTGGTCATCACGGGCCTGACAGGCACTTTCGGCCTGATTTCCATTGTCATCGCCATCTACTACGCCGGCGAACTGGTCTGGCGGGATCGCGATCGCAAGGTTCACGAAATCATCGACGCCTCGTCCACACCCGACTGGACCTTCCTGGTGCCCAAGACCCTGGCTCTGGCCCTGGTCCTGATCTCGACGCTTCTGATCGGTGTCCTCGCCGGAATGGTGACCCAGACAATCAAGGGCTACACCGACTTCGAGCTGGGCAAATACCTTGTCTGGTATGTGATCCCCCAGTCGCTGAGCTTCCTGCAACTCGCCGTACTGGCGATCTTCATCCAGGCCCTCTCGCCCAATAAATTCGTCGGCTGGGCCATCATGGTGGTCTATCTGATCTCGACCATCGTCCTGTCCAACCTCGGCTTCGATCACGTTCTCTATCGCTATGGCGCGGGCATCGGCGTGCCGCTGTCGGACATGAACGGCCGCGGCGATTTCGCCGGGTTCTCGGCCTGGCTGGACGCCTACTGGACCGCCTTCGCCGTCATCCTTCTGGTGCTGGCCTACGGCCTGTGGCGGCGGGGCACGGAACAGCGGCTGTGGCCGCGGCTGAAGCGGCTGCCGCATCGGCTGATGGGGCCGGCGGGCCTGATCGGCGGCACGGCGCTGGCGGTGTTCATCGGTCTGGGCGTCTTCATCTACACCAACACCAACGTCTGGAATGACTACCGGACGCAGGACGCGCAGGAGAGGGAACAGGCCGCCTATGAGAAGGCGTTGCTGCCCTATGAGGCCACGCCCCAGCCGTCGATCGCCGATGTGCGTCTGGTCATGGACCTGCGGCCGCACCAGCCCCGGCTGACCACGCGCGGTTCCTATGTGCTGGTGAACAATACCCGGGCCCCGCTGACCGAGGTTCACCTGCGCTGGCAGGACGATCTGGACATGGTCGGACTGACGGTCGAGGGCGCCAGGGTGGCCCGCGAGTGGAAGGATTTCGAATACCGCATCTATCGCTTTGACACGCCCATGCAGCCGGGTGACCGGCGCACCGTGACCTTCGAGACCTTGCTGGAACAGAAGGGATTCAAGGCCAGCGGCAATACCACCCGCCTCGTCGACAACGGCACCTTCGTGAACAACATGGAGTTCGCGCCGATGGTCGGCATGGACCGCCAGGGCCTGCTGACCGACCGCACCAAGCGGCGCAAGGCGGGACTGCCGGCCGAGCTTCGTCCCGCGAAGCTGGAGGACGAATCCGCCCGCGGCCGCAACTACATCGGCGCCGACTGGGTCACGGCCGACATCACCATCTCGACCGAGGCGAACCAGACGGTGATCGCGCCCGGGCGGATGGTCTCGGACGTGGTCAACGGCGATCGTCGCACCAGCCGCTTCGTGACCGAGTCGCCGGTGCTGAACTTCTTCTCGGTGCAGTCGGCCCGTTATGAGCGGACGGCACGGACGCACAATGGCGTCGAGATGGTCGTCTTCCACGACGCCGCCCATGACCGCAACGTGCCGCGGATGCTCGATGCGCTGTCAGCGTCCCTGGACTACTACCAGGCCAATTTCAGCCCCTACCAGTTCCGGCAGGCGCGCATCGTGGAGTTCCCGGACTACGCCAGCTTCGCCCAGTCCTATCCCAACACCTTCGCCTGGTCGGAAGGCCTCGGCTTCATCGCCGACCTCAGCGACCCGACCAAGGTCGACTATGTGACCTACGTCGGCGCGCACGAGTTCGCGCACCAATGGTGGGCGCACCAGGTCGTCGGCTCCAACCAGCAGGGCATGACGGTCCTGTCCGAGACCCTGGCCCAGTATTCGGCCCTGATGGTCATGGAGAAGATGTACGGGCAGGAGCAGATCCGCCGCTTCCTGAAACAGGAACTGGACCGCTACCTGCGCTCGCGCGGTACCGAGCGGCTGGAGGAGATGCCGCTGATGCGGGTCGAGAACCAGCAGTACATCCACTACCAGAAGGGCGGGCTGGTCATGTACCTGCTGCGCGACCAGATCGGCGAGGATGCGGTCAATCGCGCCCTGCGCCGGGTGCTGGCGCAGTATGCCTTCAAGGGCGCGCCCTATCCGCGCTCGCTGGACCTGATCGCCGCCATCCGCGCCGAGGCTCCGGCCGACAAACAGGCCCTGATCACCGACCTGTTCGAGAAGATCACGATCTACGACGTCAAGACGACCGGCGTGACCTCCACCCGCCGCGCCGACGGCCGCTGGGACGTCGCGGTCACCGTCGACGCCCGCAAACTCTATGCGGACGGCCAGGGGGTCGAGACGGCGGCACCGCTGAACGAGATGTTCGACGTCGGCATCTTCACCGCCGAGCCGGGCAAGGGTGTCTTCAAAGCCCGTGACGTGGTCCTGCTGGAGCGCCGGCCGATCCGGTCGGGTGTGCAGACGCTGCGGTTCATCACCACGCGGGAGCCGAAATTCGCCGGCGTCGATCCCTACAACAAGTGGATCGACCGCAACTCGGACGACAATGTGAAGGCGGTTGACCAGGGCTGATCCTCGCGACCTCCGGTAAAGCCCCTAGTTTCAGCTTAATGTTGACTTCATGGTTGAGGGCGTCTGCTGCAAACTTGGGGTAACGCAGCGATGCATCAGAGTTTACTGGGCTTTGACGAGGCTCTCGACCGCACTGCGGTGGAGACGCGGAAGCAGGCGGGCATTCGTGCCTCAATCGGGGTCATCGTATTCCTGTCGGCGCTGACGGCGATCCCGCTGCCCGAACTGCTGGTCTGGGCCGCCATGTATGTGGCGGGCGATCTGACCTTGTGGATCGCGACTGACCCGGCACACCAGCGCAGGCATCCGGTCTTCTTCAGGACCCTGAGGCTGGCCGCGACCCTTCTGTCGACGTGTGCCTGGGTCACCATCGGCGCGCTGTGGTGGATGTCGCCGGGCGACTACGCCAAGGCGGTCGGGGTCGGCTTCATCGCCGGTGTCCTGCTCTATGTCGTGCGGGGGTGTCACCGGTCGCTGGCCCAACTGCTGGTGTCCGGCCTTCCGCCCGTGCTCGCCCTTCTGATCCTTCCGCTCATCGGCGGCTTCACGATCGCCAAGACGGGCCTTGTCGCCTCGCTCGCGTTGCTCGTCATCTATGCCGTCAGTTCCGCGATCAACGCCTGGAGCGCCTATCGCCGGCTGCAGCGGACGACGCTGGAACTGGTCCAGAAGCAGCAGGAAGCCGAAGCGGCCAGCATCGCCAAGAGCGAATTCCTCGCCAATATGAGCCACGAGATCCGCACGCCGCTGAATGGTGTGCTGGCGATGGCGCACGTGCTGCACCGCGCGGACCTTCCTCCCCGCGAGAAAGAGGCGGCCGGTTTGATCTGTGACTCCGGCGAGATGCTTGAGCGGCTGTTGTCCGATGTGCTGGACCTGGCCAAGGTCGAGGCGGGCCAGATGACGCTCGAGGCGGCCCCGTTCGACCTCGGGGATCTGGTTCGCAGCCTTGTGGCCCTGTCCAGCCTGCGGGCGGAGGAGAAGCGGGTCGGACTGGAAGTCGAGGTCGAGCCTGCGGCCGAAGGCTACTATCTGGGGGACTCGGTGCGGGTTCGCCAGGTGGTGAGCAACCTTTTGTCCAATGCGGTAAAGTTCACGAGCGAAGGGGAAGTCCACGTCCGGCTGGGGCTCAATCGGGACGGGGCCCTGCATTTCGAGGTCTCGGACACGGGAGTCGGGTTCGATCCGGCGATGAAGGCGCGTCTGTTTGACCGGTTCGAACAGGCGGATGGCTCGATCACGCGGAGGTTCGGCGGAAGCGGTCTCGGCCTGGCGATCTCGCGCAGCCTGGTGGAGATGATGGGCGGTTCGCTGGATTGCGACGGCAGGCCCGGTGCCGGTGCCCGGTTCTGGTTCGATCTTCCGCTGGTGCGCAGCCACAGCGTCGAACACGGGGCCGGGGCCGCGGCAGAGGTGGCGTCTGACGCGCCGGGTTCACGCCGGCTCCACCTGCTTGTCGCTGACGACCATCCGACGAACCTGAAGGTCGTGGAAATCATTCTGGCCGGGACCGGAATTGCGCTCACCACCGTCACCGATGGCCGACAGGCGGTGGCGGCCCATGCGGCGCAGGCATTTGATCTGATCCTGATGGACATGCAGATGCCTGTGATGGACGGGCTGACGGCCGTGGCCTTGATGCGCGCTGCCGAGGCTGGATCCGGCAGGCCCCGCACACCGATCATCATGCTGACCGCAAACGCCGCGCCGGAACATGCCGCGGCGGGTCGCGCGGCCGGCGCGGATCGGCACATGACCAAGCCTATGTCGCCGGCCCTGCTGCTGACCGCCATCGCCGAGATGACGGCGTTTGCAGCCGAGCGCCCGGACGATGCTGTCGGCGAGGATCGCGCGGCCTGACCTAACGGGTGCCGAACAGCCGGTCGCCAGCGTCGCCGAGACCCGGGACGATGTAGCCATGGTCGTTGAGGCGGTCGTCGACGGCGGCGGTCCAGATCGGCACGTCGGGGTGCCAGCCGCGCAGCCGCTCCAGACCCTCGGGCGAAGCGACCAGGCAGACGAAGCGGAGGTTGGTGACGCCGCGCTCCTTCAGCCGTTCGATGGCGGCGACGGCGGTGTTGCCGGTCGCCAGCATGGGATCGATGACGACACACAGCCGCTCGGCGACGTCGTCGGGCGCGCGGAAATAGTATTCGACGGCGTCCAGCGTCTCGGGTTCGCGGTACAGGCCGATGTGGCCGACGCGGGCCGAGGGGACCAGTTCGAGCATCCCCTCGACCAGACCGAGGCCGGCGCGGAGGATCGGGACGAAGACCAGCTTCTTGCCCGCGATGCGCTGGCCGGTGGTCGGGCCGACCGGGGTCTCGACGGGATAGTCCTCCAGCGGCAGGTCGCGGGTGACCTCGTAGCAGAGCAGGGTCGAGATCTCGCGCAGCAGCTGACGGAAGCGGGCGGTCGAGGTGTCCTTCGCCCGCATGATGCTGAGTTTGTGCGCGACCAGCGGGTGGGTGACGACGGTCACGCCGTCCATCTTGAAGGGCTTGGTCGTCATCAGAATACGGTCCCGTCGGAGAGGATGGTCAGGGGCGGTCCGCCGCCGGATCTGCGTTCGGCGGCGGCGCGGCGGCCGGCGGCCCAGGTGCCGCCCTCCAGCACACTGGCCAGGGGCATGGCCTCGGCCGTGACGCCCAGTTCGGCGCGGACCATGGGGGCGATCCGGTCGAGCAGGGCCACGGTCATGGCGCGCCAGCCGACCACCAGCGGATCGCTGACCGGCCACGGCTTTGCGGCGTCAGCCGGGTCCTTCAGTGTCAGCACGCCGAGGTCCATGAACAGGCCGCCGTTGCGGTATTCGGCCAGGCCGGTCAGGCCGTCGAGATCGATGACCTCGACCCCCGCGGTCTGCAGCGGTTCGACCAGCGAATAGCTGAGCCACTGCGACAGCTTGTGGATCGGAACGAGGCCGTCGGTGGCATCGGAGCGCTTGATCGCAGGGTGCCGCCAGCAGTCGCCGAGATCGACGCCGCCGAGGGTCAGCCGGTCGCGCCAGACGGGGCCGAGGGCTTCGAGCAGCACCTCGAGGATGACCGGGGCGGGCAGGCAATCGTGTTCGTCGGCCCGGTCGACCATGGCGTCGAACAGTCCGCCGGGCCGGGGCTCGTCCTCAAGGGCGAACAGGTCGGGCTCGGCCAGGCAGGCCTGACCCAGACGACGCAGCAGGGCGGCGCGGCCCTCAAGCCCGACCAGCGGATTCTTCGGCGTGACCTGAAAGCCCTTGGCCAGAACATCAGCGGTCAGGAAGGTGAGAGCCACGGCATCGACCCGCCAGGGATCGTCCTCGGTGACCGAGAACGCTCCGGCCTCGAACATGCGCAGGGAGGCGATGGCGAGACCCTCTGACCGGGTCAGGGTGCGGCCGGTGCGGGCGTCGCGGTAGGACCAGCCGGGCCCGGCCCCGGCATCCAGCAGGACGGAGACGATGGCCAGGTCGAACTCGGTCCGGGCCCGCGAGGCGGGATCGAGCCAGTCGCGGGCCTCGGCGACCGGGCCCCAAAAATCGACGCCATCGATCGCGAAATGCCGCCAGCGGGCGTGGAAGGGCACGGCCAGCGTCGGATACTGGTCGCGGATCACGGCGGCGACATAGCGCGCGGTCTCCGGCAGGCGGTCGAGGTCAACGCGCCAATGGTCGAGGCCGCCGGCGACCCCGATCTCGAGCATCTCGTGGGCGCGTTCGCGGACGGCGGCGGCGTTGAGCAGGCTGTGCGCCTGCTGCGTCTCAGAACTGCTCAAGGTCGCGGCCCACCACGCGGGTCAGGTCCTCGGCCGACGGCGGCGCGTCGGGGGTGAAATAGCCGGCGGCCTTCTTGGCCTCCATCTCGACCGAGGCGTCGGGCGGCACAAGGTAGTCGGGGATCGGCACCCGCTCGCCGATCTCGATGCCGGATTCGGTCAGGGCGTCGTGCTTCATGTTGGACATCGACACGAAGCGGTCGATTTTCGTGATCCCCAGCCAGTGAAGGATGTCGGGCATCAGCTGCTGGAAGCGCGCGTCCTGCACCCCGGCGACGCATTCGGTGCGCTCGAAATAGGTCGCGGCCTGGTCGCCGCCCGGTTGGCGCTTGCGGGCGTTGTAGACGAGGAATTTGGTCACCTCGCCGAGGGCCCGGCCCTCCTTGCGGTTATAGGCGATCAGGCCGGCCCCGCCGTTCTGGGCCTCGCGGATGCACTCCTCGATGCCGTGGGTCAGATAGGGGCGGCAGGTGCAGATGTCCGAGCCGAACACGTCCGAGCCGTTGCACTCGTCATGGACCCGGCAGGTCAGACGGCGGTTCGGGTCGGCGATCGCGGCCGGGTCGCCGAAGATGTAGAGGGTGATCCCTCCGATCGGCGGCAGGAAGATCTTGATGTCGGGCCGGGTCACCAGGTCCGCGTACATGCCGCCGGTCTGTTCGAACAGCGTCCGGCGCAGGGCGGTCTCGGTCACCCCGAAGCGCTCGGCGATGCCGGGCAGGTACCAGACCGGATCGATGGCGGCCTTGGTCACGGCGACGTCGCCGCTCTCGTGCACGATCTGGCCGTCGACCTTCAGTCGGCCCGCGGCGATGGCCTCGCCGATTTCGCCCAGTTGCAGCCGGGCACGGGTAACGGCGATGGTCGGGCGGATATCCACGCCCTCGGCCAGTTCATCGGCGAAATCCTCGGCAACGCGCGCGCCCCAGGGGTCCAGCGAGACGATCTTCGAGGCGTCGGTCCATTGCGGGAACGGTCCCATGGGCGTGGTCGGGGCGGTGTTGGTCAGATCGGGCCGGTTGTTGGCGGCCATGGCACCGGACGAGACGGCGAGCGCCCGGTAGACCGAATAGGCCCCGCCGTGGGCGCCGATGGCGTTGCGGTCGCTGCCGGAGTTGACCGTGCCGATGACGGGCCCGCGTTCCTTCGCGGTGGCGGCACCCCATTCGATCGGGAAGCGGCTGACGGTGCCCGCGCCGGGGTGTGAGTTGAGCCGGATATGGCTCGGTCGGTTGGACATGGTTCCTCACTTGAAACCGGCTTGTTGTCTTTCTTGCGCCGGACTCGTCAGGACACACCCGGTTGCGGGTTCTGTCCAGTACCATCGTCAGGTTCGCCCGCACGCGTGATGGGCATCATGTCGGCCCGCAGCGACGGCCGTGTGAGGCCGTCAGAGCCTCTTGATCTCTTCCGGGCCGCGGTGCTTTTCCCCCAACAATCAGGAGTTGCGTTTTTTCTCAAAACGATCAATGTTATGTGGTCACTTCGGGGGGCGTCATGAAGACGGCGTGGATCATCGGCCTGGCGGCGCTCTGTGGCGCGTGTTCGACTCCGATGTTGCGGAGCGTGGACCTGACACGAACGGCCGCGCCTGTTCTGGCGACCTACAGCGTGGGCGTTACAGAGGTTGAACTGAAGGTCCCGCCCTACGGCGGTTCTGCGGGTCTGCCCGAGGCCTGCGAGGCCGCCCTGACAGCCTATGACGCGGCGCGGGCCCTCCATGCCGAGCGCCGGGATCCATACATGCGTGCGGCGGACCGCGCGACCGAGGGACTGGCGATCCTCGCCCGGAACGGGGCCAGCCCCCTGACGGCGCTGGAGAAGCGGACTTTCCTCGCGGAGGCCAAGGCTGCAATCACGCTTGGCGAGGCCCTTCGCTCCGCCGGAGCGGCGGCGGAGCGCGCAAGATCACGCGTGTCCGAGCGGTGTCCGGACGTACCGGTGCGCCTTGAAGCGCTGGCTCATGTTCGTCCGTCATCCGACTTCCTGTTTGGACTGGAGTTGCAGGGCGGAGCCATGTCGAACGACGCCCTCAAGGTGGAGACCGGCCCCAACGGCATGCTGACCTCCGTGACCGCGTCGGCGGACGATCAGTCCGGGGCCGCCCTGCTGAGTGTCGCCACATTGATCGGACGGCTGACGGGCCTTCCCGGGGAAGACTCCTTTGTCTCGCCACCGTCTCTGCCCGGTGACGCTACGGAGCCGCTGAACCGACCCTTGACCGCCGCGGACCGGTGCCGGTTGTCAGCCCTGCCGGTGGCGACCCGGCTGGCCGAAATGGAGAAGCGGTTGGCCTGTGTCGACCTGAATGGGCTCAGGACCCTGTTCGGGGACATCCTGTTCCGGCCTTTCTGGTACCCGGACCTGCGCCCGGAACCTCCATCGCCGCCGGTCCGATATTCGATCGCCCAGCTGAAGGCCGGCGTGGAATATGAGGGGTTTAACCTGAAGGTCGAATGCGTTGAGCCCGCGGCCATCACGCTTCAACCGCGGTCCAACGGCATCGTTGTGGCGGCTCCAACGCCTTGCCAGCTCGTGGCCACCGATCCGGACGATGGTGCTCAGACCCATCGCTTCAGCTTTATCGGCATGAGCGAAGACCACCTTGCCGTAATCCCTGTCGAGCGCGCGGATCTGGTCAACAACACCACCAGCCTCAATTTCCAGAACGGGATGGTCACGACGATGGATGCCACCCGGCCCAGCGTCGGGGCGGCGGCGTTTGGCCTGCCCGGGCGGCTGATCAGCAGTGTTGTCGGCGGGGTTACAGGCGCGTTCACGGACAGCGCGGCGATCGAGAATGCGCGTGTGGCGCAAATGACGGCCGAGACCGCAAGACTGAACGCCGAGGCCGCCCGGATCGTCGCGCCGCCGCCTCCCGTACCCGCCTGGGCAGCAACCGACACTGCATACATCGCCGCTGAAGGTGTGGTCTCAACCCGGCGGGCCGAATACGAAGTGGCGTTGGCCGGAACCGACCGCAGCAAGGACGTCCCTGCGGAGGTCGCTCTGCGCAACGCCAAGGCCGCCGCGAACGCTGCTGCTCAATTGGCCGGGCGGTCCTTGCCGTATCCGGAACTGCTCTGACCCGGACCCGGTCGCGATCCCGTCAGGCCTGAGACATAGCGCCTTTCGGCGCGACGCCGGCTTGACGATGCACCGCCAAATGCGGCTCTTCGCGGCATGTCGAAAACTATGGATCAGGCGGCGGTCGTCATCGGTGCCTCAGGCGGCATCGGCGCGGCCCTTGCGCGGGCTCTGGAGGGTGCCGGGCAGTACGCCATGGTCCACGCCTTGTCGCGAGCGGGCACAGGCTTCGACCTTGAGGACGAGCGGTCCATCGCCGCCGCCGCCGCACGGGTCGCCGAGGGACCGGTGCCGGCGCTGGTGTTCGTGGCCACCGGCGTGCTGCACCACGGGTACGAGCCGGAACGCAGCTGGCGCGCGCTGGACGCTGACCATCTGCTGCGCGACTACCGGATCAATGCTGTCGGGCCTGCACTGGTGGCGAAACATTTTATGCCGCTGCTGCCTCGCGACCGGCCGTCGGTGTTCGCGGCCCTTTCCGCCCGCGTCGGGTCGATCGGCGACAACCGGCTCGGCGGCTGGCACAGCTATCGCGCCTCCAAGGCGGCGCTGAACATGTTGCTGCGAAATCTGGCGGTCGAGACGGGGCGCACCCATCCTCAGGCCGTAATCGCGGGCCTGCATCCGGGTACGGTCGATACCGGCCTGAGCGCGCCGTTCCAGAAAGGGGTGAAGCCGGGAAAGCTGTTCACCGCCGACTATTCCGCGGATCGGATGCTGGCCGTGATCGACGGCCTGACACCGGCTGACAGCGGCAGGGTGTTCGCCTGGGACGGGCAACGCATCCCGGAGTAATCAACCGCTGATCTCGCGACCTTGACTCCGTCATACAGTATGCGGCATACACTGTGTGTCACACACTATGTGAGACGCAGGGAGCCAGCATGAGCCTCGATCCGGACCTGTATGAATCCATGCGGCTTGAGCTGCGACGCGGGTCGCTGGTGCTGGCGGTGCTCGCCTGTCTGAGGACCGAGCGATACGGCTACACCCTGCGTCAGGCCCTGGCCGCCGACGGGCTCGAGATGGAGGAATCGACCCTCTATCCGCTCCTGCGCCGCCTGGAGAGCCAGGGCCTTCTGGATAGCGAATGGCGCGAGGAGGAGAAGCGGAAGAAGCGCTTCTATGTCCTGTCGCCCGGGGGCATCTCGATGCTGGCCGCCCTGACCGACGAGTGGCGGGGGATCAACGCCTCGCTCGACAAGCTTCTCTGAAACTCTGGCTGAAGGGGAAAAGCCATGGACCTGATTGATCGTTACCTGAACGCGGTCGCCGCGCAGCTGCCGCAAGACGAACGGGCCGACATCACAGCCGAACTGCGCGACCTCATCCTGAGCCGGTTCGAGGCGAAGGAAGAGGAACTCGGCCGCGCCCTGGCGGAGGAGGAGCAGGAGGTGATCCTGCGCGAGATCGGCCATCCGCTCGTCGTGGCCGCCCGCTATCGCAAGGGGCCGGACTCGCTGGTCGGGCCGGAGCTGTTTCCCTACTGGATGTTCGGCGTGAAGGCGGGATTGATGGTGCTGGGGGTGGTCTATGCCCTGGGACTGGTCGTGCAGGTCGTCAGCGGGTCCGACAATTTTGGTCAGGAGATCGCCCAGGCGTTTCACGGCTTCTTCGGCGCGGGTCTGACGCTGATCGGCGCGGCGACCCTGGCGGCGGCCATCTTTGAGCATCAGGGCATCCGGCCGGCGTGGATGACCCGGTGGCGGGTGAAGGATCTGGGCGCTTTCGGCCTGGCCGATCCGGCGGCCTGGGGGGCCTCGATGACGGGGAGAGAGACGACCCAGGCGGCGAAGGCCTCGTGGATGCCGAAGGCGCGGGCGAAGGCCTGGCCCGGTGGAGAATATCTGTTCTCCTTCCTCGCTGTCGGCATGTTCGTGCTGTGGTGGATCGGGGTGCTTCATTTCCCCGGCCTGGTGTCGCTCGAACTGCGCGGCGAGGACGCGGTGGTCAGCGGGGCACCCATCTGGTCGATCCTGTTCGGGCCGATCCTGCTCTACGCCTTCGCCCAGATGGCCGTCGACCTGGCCAGCCTGGTCCGGCCCTATGCGGTTCGGGCGCGGGCCGCGGCCCGGATCATCGTCGCCGGCGCGGGCCTGTGGCTGACCTGGGTCATCTTCGAGGCCGGCCACTGGTTCACCCTGACGCGTGGCGAGGAAGCCGCGCGGATTGCCGGGGACTGGACGATGCTGGATTTCGGGACCCTTCAGAACCTCGGCGACGGTGCGCGCGACCTCGCCGGCATCGCCGGCACCCTGTCTGTGGTGCTGGCCTGGGCGCTCGCCATCTCGGCGCTCAGCCTGGCGTTCAATATCCTCGCCAACCTGTGGAGGCTGGCGCGGGGAATGTAAGTCGGCCGCGGTCAGAAGGCTCTGCCTTGTCGATCCGACGCAGCCCGACGGTCATGTCCGAAAACCGCGAGACTTCCATGGCCGCAGCGATCATTCTGCGGTCATGGAAAACGCCGGCGAGCTCGATCAGGAGGCCTGTTACCGCGCGGTGCTGACCCGTGACGCGCGGTTCGACGGGCGCTTCTTCGGCTGTGTGAAGACCACGGGCATCTATTGCCGTCCGGTCTGCCCGGCCCGGACACCGAAGCGGGAGAACATGGTCTTCGTCGTCACGGCGGCGGCGGCCGAGGAAGCGGGGTTCCGCGCCTGTCTGCGCTGCCGCCCGGAGACGGCCCCCGACATGGGGGCCTGGCGCGGCACGTCAAATACGGTCAGCCGGGCGCTGGCGCTGATCGAGGCCGGTGTGCTGGATGAAGGAGACGTCGATGCACTGGCCGCCCGGCTTGGTGTGGGAGAGCGTCACCTGCGCCGACTGTTCCGGCAGCACCTCGGGGCGGCACCGGTCAGCGTGGCCCAGACCCGGCGGGTTCTGCTGGCCAAGGCCCTGATCCACCAGACCGACCTGTCGATGGCCCAGGTGGCCCTGGCCTCGGGCTTCGGCAGCGTGCGGCGCTTCAACGAGACCTTTCAGGCCCTGTATGGCCGTCCGCCGTCGGCCCTGCGCCGACGCGGCGAGCGGGTGCACGCGGGCGGGGTTCGCCTGAGCCTGCCGTATCGCCCGCCCTATGACTGGGCGGCGATGCTGGCGGCTCTGACCGATCGGGGGGACGCGGTTGTTGGACAGCGGTGGTCGCGGGTGTTGCGCAAGGACGCCGACGGCGCGGACGGCTCTGTCACTGTGGAGCCGGCGGAGCCCGGGCGGGTCGCGGTCTGCATCGAGGCGGACGACCTCAAGGCACTGCCCGGCGTGCTGGCGCGGGTGCGGCGGGTGTTCGACCTGTCGGCAGACCCGGACGCCATCGCGCGCGACCTGTCGGCCGATCCGGTGCTCAAGCCGCTGGTCGCGGCGCGACCGGGGCTGAGGCTGCCGGGCGCCTGGACCGATGACGGGGCGGAGGCGCCGAACGACCGATTGAACAATGAAGCCCTTGCCGTCCGCGCCGAAGCCTGGCGCCCGTGGCGGGCCTATGGGGCGCTGCATCTCGCATGGGCGGGGATCAGCGGCGAAGACCTGGGACAGATGGAGAGCGACGATGCGAAACGCGCAGCCTGAGACCCTGACCCTCGACCGGGTCGCCACGCCGGTGGGCGAGGTGCTGCTGGTGACCGACCGCGAGGGTGCCGTGCGGGCGTTGGACTTCGCCGACTATGAGGCGCGGATGACGCGGCTGCTGGGCCGACATGCGCCGGGCGCGCTGGTGGTCGAAGGGCGGGCTCCGGAGACTGTGCGGAGCGCAGTCGAGGCCTGGTTCGGCGGCGACCTGACCGCGCTCGACGGACTGACGGTCAGGACCGGCGGCACGGAGTTCCAGCGCACGGTCTGGCAGGCGCTGCGGGCCATCCCGGCGGGTGAGACGCGGACCTATGGCCAGCTTGCGGCGGCGATCGGTTCGCCGAAGGCGGTGCGCGCGGCCGGCCTGGCCAATGGTCAGAATCCGGTCGCCGTCATCGTGCCCTGCCATCGGGTGATCGGAGCCAACGGTGCGTTGACCGGCTATGCGGGCGGTCTGGAGCGCAAGCGCTGGCTCCTGGAGCACGAGCGCCGCGTCTGAGGGGCCGAGGTCAGAATTTGTAGTTCAGCCCCAGCTGGATCACGGGAAACAGGCCATAGCCTTCGGTCTCGTCCGTGATCCGTTGTGACTCGTCCCGCAGCCGGGCCTGGAAGGCCGGGTCGTTCGACAGGCTGCCGCCGGTCGAGCGCAGGGCCACCTCGGGCTTGTCGCTCAGGGCGACGCCGGCGATGGCGCGGAAGCCCCAGCGTCCGCTGCGGTAGAAGGTGTCGTCCCATCCCAGGCCGACGAAGGGGGCCACGTCGCGCAACTTGATCGTGCCGTTCAACGTCCCGACCTGGCCGGGGGTAAAGGTCGCGCCGCCGATCTCGACCGGGCCGGTGGGCGTGGCATTCAGGCTGATGTCCCGGTCGCCGAGATAGGCTCCTCCCGAGATCAGCAGGCCATTCGCCATGGGGTGCATGTCGATGAAGGCCCCGACGGTGTCGAAGGCCAGGTCGGCGTTGTAGTCGACGCCGTCATAGCTCCGGTCGACGCTGTAGGTCAGCCGGTCCAGGGAACCGCGAAGGGTGAAGATGGATCCGGCCTTGATCTGGACGTCCAGACCCACGCCGGCCGTACCGGCTGTCGCGCCGACGGCGACGCCCGGTTCGGACTGCGCCAGGGCCGCACCGGCGGACAGTGCAAGGGTGGTCGCCGCGAGGACGGACGGGAACAGGCGCATGCGAAAATCTCCAGCAAGGGCGTCGCATCCCTTTCAGCCCTGTTCTGGTTAAGACCGTGTTTCCCATAACCGGAAGATATGGCAGCCCGCTTGCGTTTTCCGGCGACCGGACTACATTCACTCCGACTTATGCTAACTTTGAGCATAAGTGGAGGAAGAGCGAGATGGCAGACGGCATGTTTGGCTTGTCAAAGGCGCTGGAGCAGGAAACTGCGCCGGTCTGGGCCAAGGTCAGGGATCACGTCACGCCCATGGAGTGGCCAGCCCAGGCGGCGCTGATCCACGAGATCAATGCGCTGAAGAAGCAGCGGGACGCCGTCATCCTGGCCCACAACTATATGACGCCGGAAATCTTCCACGGCGTCGGCGACTATGTCGGCGACAGCCTGGGCCTGGCCAAGGAGGCGGCCCGGTCGAAGGCGAAGGTGATCGTCCAGGCCGGCGTGCATTTCATGGCCGAGACCTCGAAGATCCTGTCGCCGGACAAGACGGTGCTGATCCCCGATCTGAAGGCCGGCTGCTCCCTGGCTGAGTCGATCACCGGGGACGATGTACGGCTGATCAAGCAGCGCTATCCGGGCTTGCCGGTCGTGACCTATGTGAACACCACGGCCGATGTGAAGGCCGAGACTGACATCTGCTGCACCAGCGCCAACGCCGTGCAGGTGGTCGAATGGGCGGCGAAGGAATGGGGCGTCGACCGCGTCATCCTGATCCCCGACGAATTCCTGGCGCGCAACGTCGCGGCCCAGACCAACGTCGGCATCATCGCCTGGAAGGGCCGCTGCATCGTGCATGAGCGGTTCACCGCCGCCGACATCGCCGAAATGCGCGAAGCCTATCCGGGCGCGGAAATCCTGGCCCACCCCGAGTGCCCCGAGGACGTGCTGTCAGCCGCCGACTTCGCCGGCTCGACCGCGGCCCTGACCGACTATATCGCCGCCAACAAGCCGAAGCAGGTGGTGCTGCTGACGGAATGCTCGATGGCCGCGAACATCCAGGGCGATGCGCCCGAGGTCAGCTTCATCGGCCCCTGCAACCTGTGCCCCTATATGAAGCGCATCACGCTTCAGAACATCCGCGACTGTCTGCTGCACATGCAGTTCGAGGTGACCGTGCCCGAAGAGATGGCCGAGCGTGCCCGACTGGCGGTGCAGCGGATGATCGACCTGCCGCCGCCCGCGATCCCGGCGCGCTATGACCTGTTCAAGGCCAGACACCACGTCGCGGTGGAGCTGATCTGATGCATTATGTCGCCCCCGTCCGGGTCGTCGCCAGCGTGGACCCGAAGAGCCTGCGGCTACTTGCCCTGCTGGCCTTGTGGCTGCGATCGGAAAAGGCCACGTCCGCGCGATGAAAGATATTGACAAGCGCCGCCCCGGTCCGTGGGACAATCTTCCGCCCGCCGCGTCGGCCCAGCCCGAAATTGCCCGACCGCAAGCCGGCGAACCCCCTCTCGACAAGGGTCAGCATCCGGTCTGGGCGGTGGTTTCGACCCTGCTTCTGGGCGGGTTCATCTGGTGGATCTCGGGCAGCTGGGTCATCGCGGTCGCGGCGATCTGGGGTCTGCTGGTGCACGAATACGGCCATGTGCTGGCGATGAACGCGCTCGGCATGGGTCCGGCGCGGATCTACATCATCCCCTTCCTCGGCGGCGTGGCGAAGAGCCAGCGCCTGCCGGCCAGTGAATGGCATGGCGTCCTGGTGTCGCTGGCGGGCCCCGCCTTCGGCCTGCTGGCCGCGATTCCCTTCTTCGGCCTGTACATCGCGACGGGGCAGGGGATGTGGCTGCAGGGCGTGTTCATCATCGCCATCATCAATCTGGTGAATCTGGCCCCCGCGCCGCCGCTGGATGGCTCCAAGGCGCTCGGTCCGGTGCTGGCCCTTATCCACCCGATGGTCGAAAAGGCCGCCATGGTGGCGGTGGGCGCGGTGGTGATCCTCTGGGGCCTGACGAACGGCAGCTACATCTTTGCCGCCTTTCTGGCCCTGGCCCTGTTCGGCCATCTGCGGCGCGGCAGCTGGCGGCCTGAGGGCCGTCAGCTCAACCGGCTGGAAGCAGTTCGCAGCGTCGGCCTTTTCCTGGTGGTGGCGGCGGCCTGCGCCGGCGTGGCCCTTTCGGGTCTGATGCCTGTGGCCGGCTCGCTGCCACAGGCCTTGGCGCTGGGTGCCGGCTATTTCGAGTTCGGTCGTTGAACCGTCTTCGGCATGACGGACCGCTGATCGTCGGCGGCGGTCTGGCAGGACTGTCTGCCGCGCTGGAGGCCGCGCCGCGCAAGGTGCTGCTGGTGACGCCGGCACCGCTGCTCGAGGCCTGTTCCTCGGCCTGGGCCCAGGGGGGTGTGGCGGCGGCCCTTTCGGCGGGCGATGCGCCGGCCCTGCATGCCGCCGACACAGCGGCGGCGGGTGCGGGACTGGTCGAGGCCGGGGCGACCCGGGCACTGACCGGCGACGGGCGCGAGACGGTGGAGTGGCTGGCCGCCCTGGGCGCGCCCTTCGATCGCGATGCAGACGGCGGCTTCGCGGTCAGTCTGGAAGCGGCCCATTCGCAGGCCCGGGTCGCCCGGGTCGGCGGCGATGGCGCAGGCCGGGCCATCCTGTCTGCCCTCGTCACCGCGGTGCGCGCCGCGCCGCACATCGAGGTGTGGGAAGACGCGCGCCTGCGCGGCCTGATGCGGGACGCGAGCGGCCGCGTGTGCGGAGCCCTGATCGAACGGGCCGGCTCGGGCCGATTGTCCGAGGTTCTGGCACCCGCCGTGGTGCTGGCCACGGGCGGGGCCGGCGGCCTCTATGCGCAGACCACCACGCCGGCAGCCTTGCTGGGCGAGGGGATGGCGCTGGCCTGGCAGGCGGGCGCGGACATCCTCGATCCCGAGTTCGTGCAGTTCCATCCCACGGCCATCGATGTCGGGCTCGACCCCATGCCGCTGGCGACCGAGGCCCTGCGTGGCGAGGGCGCGCGGCTGATCGACAAGGACGGCCGGTTCCTGCTGGGCGAGGCGGCCGATGCAGACCTTCAGCCGCGCGATGTGGTCGCCCGGGCGGTTCACGCCGCCCGCGCGGCCGGTCGGGGAGCCTTCCTCGACGCCCGGACCGCCATCGGCCACGAATTCCCCGAGGCCTTTCCCGCCGTCTTCGCTGCCTGCATGAGGGCCGGGCTGGACCCGCGCGAGACGCCGATCCCGGTGGCGGCGGCGGCCCACTACCATATGGGCGGGATCGCGGCCGGTCCGGACGGCCACACGACGCTGGCCGGCCTGTTCGCCGTGGGTGAGTGCGCCGCCACGGGCGTGCACGGGGCCAACCGGCTCGCATCCAACTCCCTGCTGGAGGCGGCGGCCTTTGGACGAAGGACGGGGCGCGCGGCGGCGGCCGAGCGCGGCGATCGGGACGCCGTGATGGCCCGCGCGCCGGCACCGGATCTGGACAAGGCCGACCTGCAGAAGCTGCGCACTGCCATGAGCGACGATGTCGGTGTGGTGCGTGACGCGGCGGGCCTGACCCGCGCGCTGGATCTCATCACCGGGCTGGAACAGTCCTCAGGGCCGGCCCTGCCGCTGGTTACAGCGCGGCTGATCGCCGAGGCGGCGCTGGCGCGCCGCGAGAGCCGCGGCGGGCATTTTCGCCGGGACTATCCCGGGACGGCCGCCATTGCACGGCACACGCGCCTGACCCCCGGGTCCGACTCCGCCGTGGAGTCCGGCCTCCTGGCCGCTGCAGGATAGAGCCATGATCCGACACCTGCCCGACCTGCTGATCGAGCCGGTCATCCTTATGGCCCTGACCGAAGACCTCGGCCGGGCCGGCGACGTGACGGCCCAGGCCTGCATTCCCGAGGGTGCGCGCATGCGAGCCTCGTTCGTCGCGCGAAAACCGGGCGTTCTGGCCGGCATCCACTGCGTGCGTCTCGGCGTCCTGGCCATGGACCCCGAGGCGGAGATCGCGCTCAGGCTGACCGACGGCGAGGCCTTTGAGGCCGGCGCGGCACTGGCCGAGGTCGAGGCCGATGCGCGTGCCTTTCTGGCCGCCGAGCGGACGGCACTGAACCTGCTGGGACGACTGTGCGGGGTGGCCACCCTGACCCGGGCCTATGTCGAGGCGGTGCAGGGAACCCGCGCCCGCATCGCCGACACCCGCAAGACCACGCCGGGCCTGCGCGCGCTGGAGAAGCACGCCGTGCTTTGCGGTGGCGGGGTCAATCACCGCTTCGGCCTGGATGACGCGATCCTGATCAAGGACAACCACATCGCCGTCTGCGGTGGCGTGGCCGAGGCGATCCGGCGCGCGAAGGCGGCGGCCGGGCATCTGATGAAGGTCGAGGTCGAGGTGGATGGTCTCGACCAGCTGGACGAAGCCCTCGCAGAACGGCCCGACGTCATCATGCTGGACAATTTCACCCTGCCGATGCTGCGCGAGGCGGTGGACCGGGCGAAGGCGTCTCCGTTCGGGCGGCCGGTGCTGGAGGCCTCGGGCGGGGTGACCCTGGAGACGGTGCGGGGCATTGCCGAAACGGGCGTGGACGTGATCTCGGTCGGGGCCCTGACCCACTCCGCGCCGGCGCTGGATGTGGGGCTGGACGTCGTCTGAGCCACATTGACAATAGTTAATGTCCCCATTGCATCCAGGACGCCGCCGATGATCCTCCAGTCATCGGGAGGACGACTTCCGTCCGGGGAGATGCACCATGATCGATCGCCGCACGATGCTGGCCGCGGCAGGCCTGGTTGGACTGGCGGCCGGACCGGCGCTGGGGCAGACCGCCCCGGCCGCGCCCGCCGCGCCCGCCGCGCCCGCCGCGCCGCAGCCCACTCTGCTGGAACGGTTGGCCACGCGGGCGGGCGAGAACCGCCACAGGCTGGAGTTCGCCGACGGACGCTTCTCCGGGCCTGGCTGGGACCTGTTGGTCGCCGAGGGGCGCAAGGCCCGGTTCTTTCTGCTGGGCGAAGAACACGGGATCGCCGAGAATCCCAAGGTGGCGGCGGCCTTGTTCGCGGAACTGGCCCCGTCGGGATACGACACGCTCGCCATCGAGACCTCGCCGCTCATGGCCGCTGAACTGGACCGGGCCGCCGCCGGGGGCGTCGACGGGCTGCGACAGCTGTTCGCCGACCCGCGATCCCAGGCCGCCTTCTTTGGCATGCGCGAAGAGGCTGAGATGCTGGCGGCGATCCGCGCGGCGGGTCCGCACGGGCGGGCGGCCCTGTGGGGGCTGGACTACGACATTGCCGCCGACCGGCTGGCCATCGCGCGCCTGAACGCCAGATCCAAGCCGCCGGCCGCGGCGGCGGCGCTGGCGCGCCTCGAGGCCGCGTCGGTGGCGGCCTGGGCGCAATATGAAGGCACCCGCGGGCCGCAGCACATCTTCAACTTCTCTGGCGACCCGGCCCTTGTGCGGGCCGTCCGCGAAGCCTGGCCGGACGCCGACCCGGAAGCTGCCTGGATGCTGACGGTTCTGGAGGAGACTCTGGAGATCAACCGGCTTTTCCTTTTGGGGAGCGGCCAGGCCTCGAACCAGCGTCGGGCGGAACTGAACAAGGCCAATCTGTTCCGGTACTGGCGACAGGCCCGGTCGGAAGGGCGGAGCCCGCGGGCCATGTTCAAATTCGGAGCCAACCACATGGTCCGGGGACTGAACATGACGGAGGCCTTCGACCTGGGCACGACGGTGCCCGAGCTGGCGGCGCTCGAGGGCGGCTCGACCTTCAGCCTGATGGTTCTGCCGGGAAGCGGCCGGTCAGTCGCGGTGCTCGATCCGGTCACCTGGACCTACCGCGAGAGCGAGCCTCGGGATGATTACGCCGCCGGCCTCGAGCCCGTGGCCGGCCAGGCGTTCGGCGACGTCTTCACGGTTATCGATCTGCGCCCGCTGCGCGCCCTGCTGTCGGGCCGACGCACGGCGGGGGTCAACCGGGAGCTGGTCCGGATGGTTCACGGGTTCGACGGACTTCTGGTGATGAGCGGTTCCAGTCCATCCCGGAACCTCTGATCGCGGGCCCGCGAACGCGTCGGACGAAGCGCGGGATGTTCAGCCGCGCCGGGTCAGGGTGATGGCGGTGACCGGAAGATCAGGCGGTCGGTGTGGCCCGGGCGGCGGTGTCGGTCGCGGCGGGGGCCGGAGCCGGGGCCGGGGGCGTCGTGACAACGGACTCCGGGGCCGGAGCGCCGGCGTCAGCGCCATGGTCCTGGGCGACCAGCATATTGTAGGCGACCGCGCCGGCTTCGCGAACCGGGCCCGTGGGGTCCAGGCTGGCCTGGATCAGGCGCGGGCCCTCCATCTCGCTCGACGGGCGGGCGGCGTAGGAGAAGGCCTCGCGCGAGCCTGAGCGTCCGCCGAAGCGATAGAACAGATGGTCGCCGACCTGACCGACCCGCACCATCGCATTGCGCCAGCCCGGCGATACGGCCGTCGTATGGAAGAAGGTGGCGTTGCCGACCGCGCCGAACACGCTGCCGGACAGGGCGCTGGAAGCGACCTCGCGCGCCCGGTTCCAGGCGACGCGATTGACCGCGCCGCGCATCGAACCGTCGCAGGTAAAGCTGAACTGGCAACCGGTCCGTCGTCCGGCACCCTGGAACACGACGCCGCAGACGCTCTTGGGGAAGGCGGGGTGACGGACGCGGTTCAGGACGACCTGGGTCACGGCGCGCATGCCGTCGCGGCCTTCACCGCGGGCCTCGTAATAGGCGGCCTGGGTCAGGCACTCGAGATCGCGCGAGGCGTCCAGGGCACCGCCCAGGCGGAAGGGCTGGGCCGCGACCGGGCCGGTCAGGCTGACCTGACGCAGGCCGGCGTTGGAGGGTTGGGCGCGCAGCTGTTCCAGACGCGCGGTCATCAGTTCGGCCTGGCGATCACGCTGGGCACCGCCGGCGACCGTGTAGGGATCATGGCGTCGGGCGATCGTCAGGGCGCTCTCGTCGAGGCCGCCGGCCGCCGCGGCCAGCGCCTCCTCGGTAAAGCCCGCCGCCGTCGCACCTTCAATACGCTCTGCCTGGTTCCGCACGGTCGTGGCTTTCGCCGCCGTGCCGCCCAGGTAGGCGCAGCCCACAGTCAGCCCCAACAACGCGCCGAAAGCCGCCGCCGCCGTACCGGGCCGAATCCGGGCCTGACGATCGACAGAAGGCTTCGCACACGTCTGCGGGGCGTTCGGCAAGGGCTCGGTCCTGTTCGGCAGGGCGCAGTGCCGCCCCCGGGTAGTCTCGCAACCGGGCGACCCTCTCCAATCCCTGGAGATCGGCGTCGCGATCCGTTTGCGGTAAATCGACGGTCGGCGAATGGGCCAGCCGTCGAGGACGCGCCTTAAGCCAGCCGTTTGTGGCGCCAATGTGGTTGATTCGCAAGATTCGGGTGCGGCGCAACATCACGTTACCCGCGGTGCGTAAAATCCAATGATTGGCGCGACGTCTTTCCGTATTGATCGACAATCGATCGAACGAATTCTGTATTTTCGAACACAAACACAACATGGAGTGGGCGCTGTGATGCATAGGCAGGATTAATCGCGTCGCCTTCTATTGTCTTCATTATGTTCGCGTTGACGGTTTTGACTTTGGGTGCGGTGCCGGAACCGGCGAAGCGGCAATCGCGTTCAAGCGGAGCTATCAGGAGAATTTTGTCATGAACCGCATCGCCGTCACCCTTGTACTTGCCCTTGTCGTCGTGGGGGCCGCTGCCTGCGGCCAGACCATCGAACAGAAGGCCGCGACCGGCGCCGTCGCCGGGGCGTTGGTGGCCGGCCCTGTCGGTGCCGCGGTGGGTGGCGCTGCCGGTGCCGCGGTCGGTCAGGCGCAGAAGCCGAACTGACACACATGGCCGTCGAGTGAGCGGGGCGGGACCGATCCTGCCTCGCAAACTTGATTTCGCCGCCTATATAGGGTTAGCCGACGCGATGGGCTGAGACACGCTCGCCCGCCGCCGTTCCGCGTATTCCGATAAACGATCAAGGACATCGACGACCTCCGCATGAGAGATCTGAAACAAACCGGCTTCGCCGACCGCCTGACCACCCAGCAGGATGCCAAGAAGGCCCTGCTCGCCCGGTTCAAGCCCAAGCCTGCGGCACCCGACCCTGAATTCGAGAAGCTGGCGCTCAAGCGGGCCGCCGAAAAGGAAGCCCTGCGCCAGCAGCACGATCTGGCCAAGGCCGAGGCGCGCCGCGAAAAGGCCGAGAAGGAGGCCGCTCGCATGGCGACCGACCTGGAAGCCCAGGAAGCCGTGGAGGCCGAGCGCCGCGCCGCCCGCAAGGAGCGCAAGGCTCTCACCAAGGAAGAGCAGAAGGCTGCCCGCGACGCGCGCTACGCCGCCCGCAAGTCCCGCACCCGCTAGATCATTCTGCTTCAGGTCGAGCCGACCTGAAGCAGATGCATGATCACACGCTCTCCGGAACCAGATCCGGGCCTTGATGGACGGTGTCCACCGGGAGCGGCTACGCTCCGGCGTTCCGGGCGGGCGGCACCTCATCGGGTGCAAGATCGCCGAGGATGCGCGCCAGCTGTTCGCCTGAATAGGGTTTACGAAGGAACGGCCATGGCGCGTCCGTCAGCGCCGCATCCACGTCCTCGCCCGCGTAGCCGGATGTCAGGACAACCCGCATGGCGGGATAGTCGCGCTCGCAGCGCCGCGCCAGCTCGATTCCCGTCATCCCGCCGGGCATGACGACATCGCTCAACATGATGTCGAAGCGCTCGCGCTTGAGCAGGTCCAGTGCCCGGGGGGCCGTGTCGACGGCGCGCACTTCGAGCCCCAGCCCTTCCAGCAGCTCGAGCGCCACCACCGTGACGCTGGCATCATCCTCGACTAGCAGCAGGCGGTGACCGGCGGCCATGGGCGGGGCCGCTTGCGGACGGCTCGCTGCCGCCGTGGCCGGCTCTCCCGCCAGCGGCGGCAGATAGAGCTTGATCTCGGATCCCTGTCCGACGGTGGAGGTGATGTGCGCCGCCCCGCCGCTCTGGCGGGCGAAGCCATAGACCTGGCTGAGACCCAGACCCGTACCCTTCCCGACAGCCTTGGTGGTGAAGAAGGGTTCGAAGACACGTGCCATGACGTCGGGTGCCATGCCCGCCCCGTTGTCCGACACCGTCACGCAGACATAGTCGCCTGGTGCCAGGTCAGTGATCTCTCCCGGTCCAATGGCACAGGTCTGGGTCTGAACCATGATGCGCCCCGTGGCTCCGACGGCGTCACGGGCGTTGACCACGAGGTTCAACAATGCGGCTTCGAACTGGGAGGGGTCGACGCTGACGCGCGCCCCGCCGCGTTTCAGCTTCAGTTTGAACTCGACCGCCTCGCCGACGGCACGGCGCAGCAGGGGCTCGCTCTGGCGGATCTGGGCGTTGAGGTCCATGGCCTCCGGGCGCAGCGCTTGCCGGCGCGAGAAGGCGAGCAATTGGTGAGTCAGGCCTTCGCCCCGACGCGCGGCAGCGAGGGCGGCCTCGCCCAGCTTCTGGCGTTTGGCGGCGTCATTGGGTGAGCGCAGCATGATGTCGAGCGCGCCGATGACGACCGTCAGCAGATTGTTGAAGTCGTGCGCCACGCCGCCGGTCAGCCGGCCGACGGCCTCCATCCGCTGGGCGTGCATCAGGTCAGCCTCGGCCCGGGCCTTTTCCGCCAGCGCCTCGCCGACGCGTTCCTCCAGCAGTTCGTTGATGCGTTTGAGGTCCTCCTCGGCGCGCTTGGCCTCGGTGATATCGATATTGGCTCCGACATAGCCCTGATAGTCGCCGGCCGCGTCGAACCGGGGCAGAGCCTCGCAGCGAAGCCAGCGCTCGCCCAGCGTGGCGTGGCGCGTGCGGACGACGCCTTCGAACCGTTCGCGCCGTTCGACGGCCGCGTTGAACGTTTTGGTGAAGGCCTTGATGTCGTCCGGATGAACCAGCCGGTACCAGCCCTCCTGGACGTCCCCTTCGGACTCAATGCCGAAGAAGGTGCGGTAGCGACGGTTCACAAAGCTGGGCCTGCCCTCGGCGTCCAGCATCCAGATCAGGGCCGGGGCGCTGTCGGCGACGGTGCGGAACCGGGTCTCGGATTCCATCAGCCGGTTCTCGGCCATGATCCGCGCTGTCTCATCCCGCAGCGTCAGCACGGCACCGATCTTCTGGCCGTCCGCGCCCGTCACCGGGCGCGCGTTGCCGACCGCGAGGACCTCGCTGCCGTCGGGACGTCGAATGCGCCATCGGGCACCGGTTACGGATTCGCCTTTCAGTACAGCGCGGACCAGAGGCAATTCCGCCGTGGGGTACGGTTCGCCGGCCTCGGTCAACAGGTGATAGGTGTCGGCATAGTCTTCCGGCGGCACGTCGAGCCGCGCGACGCCGTGATGTCGGATCGCCGCCTCGTTGACGAAGATGATCCGGCCGTCCGGGTCGGTGACGATGACCCCCTCGGCCAGCTGGCCGAGGATGGCGTCGCGTTCCGCGGCGGCGGCGGACAGACGGGCATTGGTCTCGCGGATGTCGGTGACATCGAACGCCACGCCGACAAACCCCTGGAGCGATCCCGCCGGTCCCGGGCGGGGGCGGGAAAGGGACTTCAGCCAGCGATAGACACCGTCGTGTCGCAGATAGCGCGCTTCGAGGGAGAAGGGTTGGCCGGTGGCCTCGCCGGCGACCAATTCCTGCAGAATGCGCTGCTGGTCGTCGGGATGGATGACCGTCCGCCAATCCGCCCCGAGCGCCTCGTCATAGGTGCCGCCGCTGAAGGTCACATAGGCCTGGTTGACGAAGGCCCGGGTGCCATCCGGGTGGGTGACCCAGATCAGGACCGCCGCCGTGTCGGCGACCGACCGGAACCGGGCTTCGCTCTCGCGCAACTCGGCTTCCGCTCGCGCGCGTTCCACGTCCGACCATGTCTGGTCCGCGACCTCGGAGATCAGCTCGACCTCGGCGTCCGTCCAGACCCGGGGCGCGTCGGAGTCGACATGCAGGAACCCGCGAAGTTCGCCCAGCCGCATGATGGGCGCCGCAACGAAGGCCTGCACGCCGATGGCCTTGAAGCTGTCCGCCGCGCTGGCCGTGATTGGATGGGTGGCGACGTCGTGGGCGACGATTGTGTGCCCCTGGGACAGCTGCTGGTCGACCAGGCCTCCGAAATCGGCGATGCGCAACTCGCCTTGCAGACTGGCGGTCTTTCCGTGCGTCCAGTCGCGGTATAGCGTGATGACGCCGCGCGCCTGATCCAGCTCCCCATAACCCACGCGCCGAGCATCCAGCCGCTCGCCGAGCGCGCTCTGCACCGCGTGCATGATGGCCTCGTGATCGTCCAGTTCACGGACGCGATTGTTGAGGTCGAGCTGAAAACTCTGGCGTCGTCCCAGTTCCGCCAGGGTATCCAGCGCGGCACGGGTTTCGCTGACATCGAAGGCCATGCCGACATAGCCGTGGAAGGTCTGGTCCGCATCCACGCGCGGGTTGACGGCAACCCGTAACCAGCGCCAGCCGCCGTCTGCATGCTGGAAACGCGCCTCGAAGCGATAGGGTCGGCGAGCCTGCCTCGCTTCCACAATGATCGCCTCGGTCGCGGCCTGATCGTCCGGATGGAGCGCCTGTTTCCAAACGTGGCCGAGCAGCTGGTCGGCTGGCCGCCGGTAGAAATCGGCCACCGCGGCGTTGATGAATTCGATCTCGCCTTCGGTGTTGGTCATCCAGACCGGCGAAGGGGCCGTGTCCGCCATCAACCGGAAACGGGTGTCGCTCTCGCTCAAGGCCAGTTGGGCGTGATCCAGATTACGGAGGTAGGTTCTCAGTGAGGCCCCCACCAGGGTCAGAAAAGCAGCGACGGTCACATAGGCGATTCCGCCCATGATATTTTCGGCTGTGTCGAACGGCACCAGTCCGGCGATTCGCGAAGCCGCGATCCAGTTGCCGGCCAGGCAAAGCAGCGTTGTTCCAAAGCCGGCCCAACGTCCTGCCCAGAGACTGGCGACGACCACGGGCGGGATGAGGACGACATAGCCTGGGAAGCCGCCGAAAACCGGCCCGACAGCCAGCCGCACGCCGATGCCTGCGGTCGCGCACACCAGTATGACCAGCGCCTGCCGCCCGGGGCTCAACGGCTCCGACAGTGCGATCCTCTTGAAGACAGCGTCTGCGCCCAACCGATCCTGTCCCGTCAAGCCTGCGGTCCGAGATGCTGCAACGCATTGTCGAGCTTCACGTTGCTTATGCAGGGCCCGTCGCACAAATTGCCAGACGGTGCCCCAAGAAATCGACTTGGTGGAGCGCGATCGCGTTCCCACTTGAAGGTTGAACCGAATTCCCAGGAACCAGAATGACCACCACCATCGATACCGGCCTGACCAAAACCGAGCGCGCCGACGTTGCTCAGGAGCTCACCAAGGTGCTGGCCGACAGTTTCGCCGTCTATCTGAAGACCCATGGCTATCACTGGAACGTGCGCGGCCCCGAGTTCTTCAGCGTCCACAATCTTCTGGAACAGCAATACCGCGACATCTGGGCCGCCCTCGATGACATCGCCGAGCGGGTCCGCGCCCTCGGCGTGCTGGCACCGCAAAGCTATTCGGCGTTCGGCAATCTGACCTCGATCAAGGACGGCGATCCGGAGAAGGATTCCACCGCCATGCTGAAGGAGCTGATGCAGGATCACGAGACCCTGATCGCTACCGCCCGGGCCGCGTTCGACACCGCTTCCGAGGCCGGCGACGAGGCCTCGGCCGACCTGATGACCCAACGTCTGGCAGCGCACGAGAAATTCGCCTGGATGCTGCGGTCGACACTCGGTGGGCGGTAAGGCTTGACCAAACGGCGCTTTTCCGCCTGAAAAGCGCCCCGCTTGTCGGGCATGGATGGGATTGAGACGGCTGAAGCCGCCTCTGGAGCTGGATTTGGCCGGGATCGACTGGAGTGTGGTGCTGAAACGGACGCGACGGCTCGCCGCCGCCGCGCCCGTGGTGCTGGCTGCCCTGGGCGTCGCGGTTGCCGCCAGCTCCAGCCCCCGGTCCGAGATAGACCGCCGCGCCGAGGTCGTCCGGATCCTGACCAAGGGTGATCTCGGGGCGACAGGCCTGGCCGCCATAACGGCCCGCATGAGTCCGTCCGGACTGGCGGTCGCCATCCGCCATGATCCCGGTGACCGGCGCCCGGCCCTGTATGGCCTGACTCCCGGCTGGGAGAGCCTGACCCTGGCGGGCCGACCGACGCTTGATTTCGGTGCGAGCGGCCTTGATGCGATGAAGCTGAACGCCGCAACGCCGAATGCGTCGCAGTATCTGCGCGTCGCGGCCCCCTTCGTCTTCAAGCCCGCCACGGCCGAGGATCGCCGCCGCGCGCTGCGCTGCCTGACGCAGGGCGTCTATTATGAGGCCGCGCTGGAGCCGACCGCCGGCCAGGAGGCCGTGGCCCAGGTCATCCTGAACCGGGTTCGCGACCCCAACTATGCCAACACGGTCTGTGGCGTGGTGTTCGAGGGGGCCGAGCGCACGACCGGCTGCCAGTTCAGCTTCACCTGCGACGGTGCCCTCAGCCAGGCCCCGGTCGGCTGGGCCTGGGAGCGGGCGAAACGGGTCGCGGAACGCGCCCTGGCGGGCGAAGTTTCGGCCGCCGTCGGCACGGCGACCCACTATCACGCCGACTATGTGCATCCCTGGTGGTCGCCGACGCTGAACAAGCTGACCCAGATCGGGGCCCACATCTTCTATCGCTGGAAGGGCGTCTACGGCGAGCCTGCGGCCTTCAACCAGCGCTACGCGGGACGCGAGCCATTGATCGACGAGGCGCGTTTCTCGCGGCCCCGGATCCAGATCGCGACGGCGGCCGAGGCTGACAAGGCGTTGGCCGAGGCCGCCGCCAAAGGCGAGGGCGTGATGCGCACGGTCGAGATCGACGGCCAGACCCGTGTCCTCGGGATCGCTTCCCTGGGCGGTCGGCGGCAGGCCTCGGCGTCCGACATCGCCGCGATCAATGAACGTCTGGCGGCCTTCGAGGCCCCGGCGGCGGCTTCGCAGTCGGGGCCGGTCGTCATCCCCGGGGCGACGCCGATGGCGGTGGAAGAAGTGGGCCGGCCGGCGACCTGAGACCGCCCGCCGGTATGCTGTGCAACGGCATGGCCCGTCAGGCATTAGGCAGTCTCGGCGCGTTCCCGTGGGGGACGGCGAATACGGATACCGGATGACCCCGACGGCCTGGAACGAGACGGATCGCCTTGCGGCGCTGCAGTCCTACGACATCCTCGATTCCGGGCGTGAACCGTCGTTCGATGACGTTACGGCCCTTGTTGCGAGGATCTGCGACACGCCGATCGCGGTCATCAACCTGATCGATGCCGACCGTCAGTGGTTCAAGTCCGAAGTCGGACTGGGTGTTCGGGAAACACCGCTGGAAACGTCCTTCTGCCGCCACGCCCTGCTGGAGCAGGACCGTCTGATCGTGCCGGACGCGAAACGCGACGACCGCTTCGCCGGCAATCCACTGGTGACCGCCGCGGACGGGTTGCGATTCTATGCGGGCGTCCTGCTGAAAGATGAGGCGGGTCTGCCGTTGGGAACCCTGTGCGTCCTGGACACGCAGCCACGCCCCGACGGCCTGTCAGAGCTCCAGTTGCAGGCGCTCGAGGTGCTGGGCCGTCAGGTCATGAGTCTTCTGACGCTCCGGCGGGCGCTCGCCTCGGCGCGGAAGAAGGACGCCGATCTGGCGGGTGCGAACGCGGCCGTCGCCGAAAGCGACGCCAAATTCCGCGTGCTGGCGGACTCCATGCCCCAGATGGTGTGGTCGACCCGGCCGGACGGCTTCCACGACTATTATAACGCCCGCTGGTACGAGTTCACGGGTGTCCCCGCCGGCTCGACTTACGGCGAGGCGTGGAACGGCATGTTCCATCCGGAGGACCAGGCGCGTGCCCGGGAGGCCTGGAGCCACTCGCTTGAGACCGGCGATCTGTACGAGATCGAATACCGGCTGCGGCGCGCCGACGGCGTCTATCGCTGGACCCTGGGCCGCGCGACGCCGATCCGTGATGACGCGGGCGAGATCACGCGCTGGTTCGGCACGTGCACCGACATTGAGGACATCAAGCGGGTGGTCGACGCCAAGGACCTGCTGAGCCAGGAACTGAGCCACCGGATCAAGAACATCTTCGCGGTGGTCTCGGCCCTGATCGCCCTGTCGGCGCGCCAGTTCCCCGAGGCCAGGGGCTTCGCCGCCGCGGTGCGGACACGGATCAACGCCCTCGCCAGGGCCCATGAGTTCGTGCGGCCGCACACGGAAGCCTCGCGCCCGAGCGTCGGGTCGATGACCCTGCATGCCTTCCTGAATGACCTGTTCAAACCCTATGCCACCCTCGCCGGCGACATGCGGGTCGTCGTAACCGGCGACGACGCGGTGTTCGACGACCAGGCCGCGACCTCGGTCGCCCTGCTGTTCCACGAACTGGCCACCAATGCCGCCAAATACGGGGCTCTTTCGATCGAGGGCGGGACAGTCACCCTGGCCACCCGCAACACGGACGACCGGTTCATCCTGGTTTGGGAGGAGCGCGGCGGACCGCGGGTCGAGGGCGAGCCGCAGCGGGTCGGATTCGGCTCGTCGCTGGCGACCGTCTCGGTCGAGGCCCAGCTCGGGGGCCGGCTGGAACGGGTCTGGGACCCGGTCGGGTTGCGGGTGACCGCCGACCTGCCGATCACGGCCCTGTCGCGACGCCGCGCCGCACAAATTGTCGCGTAACGGCGTTGGCGGGCAACCGCCGCCTCCGGGCTGCGTTGATTGAGCCAGCAGGTCCGTACGCTTACGGACACCAACCGATTGAACCGATTGATCTCCAATGAGTGCGCGTATCCTGGTCATTGAAGACGAAGCGCTGGTGGCCATGGAGCTGCGCTTCGTACTGGAAGACCTCGGCCACGAAGTGATCGGGACAGCCGCCGATGCGCGTTCGGCGCGGCGACTTGTCCACGAATCCGAAGTCGATCTGGCCTTGGTGGATATCCACCTGTCGGATGGCCCGACGGGCATCGATCTCGGCCGCGAGCTGGCGCAGGATCTTGGCGTCACCGTCCTGTTCATGACCGCCAATCCGGGCATGGTGCGCAATGGCGTGGCCGGTGCCATCGGCGTGTTGTCCAAGCCGACCGACGAACGCGCCGTCCAGACGGCCGTGGATTACGCCCTGCGCCGCCGCGCGGGTCGACCGGTCGAACATGCGCCGCCGGAGCTTCAGCTGTTCGGCTGATCCCGCCTACCAGACGCCGATTTTTTCCGCCTCTTTGTGGCTGATCGGGTGACCCGCGGCCATGTGGTCCTGCTCGGCCAGGAAGCGCACCGCCTCAAGCGCCGCCATACAGCCCATGCCCGCAGCCGTGACGGCCTGTCGGTAGATGTCGTCCGTCACGTCGCCGGCGGCCCAGACGCCCTCGATCGCGGTCGCCGTCGTGCCGGGCTTGACCACCAGATAGCCGCCCTGTTTGGTCTCCAGCTGGCCCGCGAAGAGTTCGGACGAGGGCGCGTGGCCGATGGCGATGAAGACCCCGTCAGCCGTGATTTCGCGGGTTTCGCCGCTCTTGACGTTCTTCAGGCGCGCGCCCGTGACATTGACCCCGCCCATGGCGTTGGTCTCGCCGAGGATTTCGTCGACGGCGCTGTCCCAGATGACCTCGACCTTGGGGTTGGAGAACAGCCGGTCCTGCAGGATGCGCTCTGCGCGGAACTCGTCGCGGCGGTGCACCACAGTGACCTTCGAGGCGAAATTGGTCAGGAACAGCGCCTCCTCGACGGCGGTGTTGCCACCCCCGACGACGATCACGTCCTTGCCGCGATAGAAGAAGCCGTCGCAGGTGGCGCAGGCCGAGACGCCGAAGCCCTGGTATCGGGCCTCGCTCTCGATCCCCAGCCATTTGGCCTGGGCACCGGTCGAGATGATCACCGTCTCGGCCAGCATCTCGGTCCCGGAATCCAGCGTCAGGCGGAACGGCCGCTGCGACAGGTCGGCCTTGACCACGATGTCCTCGATGATCTCGGTCCCGACATGATCGGCCTGGGCGCGCATCTGCTCCATCAGCCAGGGCCCCTGGATCACATCGGCGAAGCCGGGATAGTTCTCGACATCGGTGGTGATGGTCAGCTGGCCGCCGGGTTGCAGGCCGGCGATGATGACCGGGCTCAGCAAGGCGCGTGCGGCATAGATGGCGGCGGTCCAGCCGGCCGGGCCGGATCCGATGATGGCGACGCGGACCTGGCGGGGCCGGGATTCTGTGAGGGTGCTCATGCCCCTATTTAGGCGCTGATTCCGTCTTGCGCGATGCTAGGTTGGTGACTGTTCACAGTTCGCAGGGAGAGCGACATGGAAGGCCGCAGTTTCATCGGTGTCGGGCTGGCGCTGGGGGCCGGGGTCGGCGCGGCGCTGGGGATCGCTCTGGACAATCTGGCCGTGGGCATCGGCGTGGGCGTCGCCGTCGGCCTTGCGCTGGGTGCCGGTCTGGACTCGCGTGGTGCGGCGGGTCGCCGCAAGGGGGGTGAGGATGGCGGCTCCGGTTCCGTGATCGACGGTGGCGGCTCGCACGGCAAACATGCCGACACTCATGGCGGGTCGGACGGCGGCAGCGACGGAGGCGACGGCGGCGGCGGCGGCGACTAGCGGCTCCTGACGCGCTCCAGCACCGCACGGGCGGCGCGTTCGGTCTCTGCCAGGGGCTCGTAGCGCCAGGCGTCAAGCGTTCCGTCGAACGGTCGCGCCGCGCCGCGTTCGCGCAGATCAGCGTGGAGGCGCGCGAACTTGTCCGCGGCCTTCAGCGGGATCATCGGCAGGATGTGCACCGGCTTGCCCGTCGACGCCGCCTCGGCCGCCATATTGGCGCTGTCCTCGGTGACCAGCACATGGTCGGCGAGCTGCAGGAAGGCGAAATAGGGATTGGGGCCTGTGCCGTCCCAGATCAGGCCGGGCAGGTGGGACAGCCGGGCCGTCATCGCCGCCTTCGCTGCCTCGGGCGTGCGGCGCGAGAAGGTCAGCATCAACGATCCGCCGGCGGCCTCGACGGCCCTGGCGATCTGATCGGCCAGCGCCCCGGCGTGGTCGCGGGTCAGGTCGAAAGCCTTTGAGCGCCCGCCGATCAGCGCGGCGACGCGCGGTCTGGGCAGGCCGGCGAGCGGGCCGGCGAAGGCCGCCGCACCTTCGGCCAGGCGGTCCGGCGTGACCCGATGTGGCGACCCGGTGATCGACAGCACGTTCGCCCCCCCGATCCGGTCATGGGCGGGCGCGACGATCAGGTCATAGGCAGCGTTGCGCCAGCGCGGGTCCTGCGTCTGGACCACGAAGGTCTTGCCGCCCGACCGTCGCCGCCCGGTCACCGACAGCGGCAGGGTGGCCCGGCCGGTGGCGATCCAGATGTCCGGCCAGGCCTCGCCTTGCGCCGGCGTCACGGCGTCGGACGACGGGTCGAGCATCCACCCGGCCTTGAGCCCGGATGGCCATTTGTCGAACGCGGCCCGCCAGCGGATCCGCTTGACCGTGATCACAGACGGAAAAAGGCGCTGGATGGCTTCCGCCAGACCCAGCGCCTGATTTTCGATGCCGGTCCGGCCGTCAGAGACGACCCAGACGGAGAGCGGAGCCCTGTCGGACCCTACTTCCACTCGACCTTGAGGATTTCGTAGGCCTTGACGCCGCCCGGGGTGTTGACCTCGACCACGTCACCGACTTCCTTGGAGATCAGCGAACGGGCGATCGGCGAGGCGATCGAGACCTTGCCGGCCTTCACGTCGGCTTCATGCTCGCCGACGATCTGGTAGCGGGCTTCTTCCTCGGTGTCTTCGTCGACCACGGTGACCGTGGCGCCGAATTTGACCTGGTTTCCGTTCAGCTTGGACACGTCGATCACCTGGGCGCGGCTGATCTTGTCCTCGATGTCGGCAATCTGGCCCTCGATCCAGCCTTGACGCTCCTTGGCGGCATGATACTCGGCGTTTTCGGACAGGTCGCCATGCTCGCGCGCTTCCGAGATGGCCGAGATTACGCTCGGCCGTTCCACGGACTTCAATTGCTTCAGCTGATCGTCGAGGACACGGTAGCCCTCGGCCGTCATCGGCACTTTTTCCATATGTCGTGAATTTCTGAGCTATCGCCCGACTAGAGGTTTGGTGACGCCAAGGGTCGCTGGGCGCTCGCGACCGGCCCAAGAGGATAGGGCACCCTGCCCCGGGGATCAAGGGCAAAGGCGATTCGGCAGACTGGCGTTATGCGGCGCGGTTGCGACGACGCTCCCGGATCTGCTGGATATTGCCCCACGACTTGATCCGGCCGACGAGGCTCCACGCCAGCCAGGCAACCGCGGCGAGGCCCACCACCATGAACAGGCTGGAAAGCAGGACCACCCCGGTGGCAATGAACGCCAGGATAAAGGCGACGGCCGCGACAAGGGCGGCGATGACTTGAAGGGTTCTCGGACGCATGGGGCCATGAACGTCCGGTGCCGTCCGGGGTTGCGCCGCCCATGGCCGATAGGGGCCTTCAGGTTGACCTGTGGCGCCGAAGCCCGCCGCCGGACTATCGGGCGTAGCTGTAGGGTCCGCCTCGTTCGAGGGCCCGCTGGTAGGCCGGCCGCGCATGGATCGACTTCAGAAAGGCCTTGAGGTGCGGCTTGTCGGCACCGAAGCCGATGCGCGAGCCCGCCGCTTCCACCGGGAAGCTCATCATGATGTCGGCGGCCGAGAAGGCGTCGCCGGCGAACCAGGACGACCGCGACAGCTCTGACTCCCAGAAGGCTGTGTGGCTGGCGAGTTGCGGATCGATCATGCTGGCGTTCACCGCCTTGCTGATGCCCTTGGCCACGCCGCGCGCGAGGAAGGGCACCCGGTTCGGAATGGCCGTGAAGATCAGTTTCAGCAGCAGGGGCGTCATGGCCGATCCCTCGGCATAGTGCAGCCAGTAGGTGAAGCGCCGCGCGGCCTCGGTGCCTGCGGCCGGCCGCAGTCGCACGGCCGGATAGGTCTCCAGCAGATATTCGATGATCGCGCCGGTCTCGGCCACGCGGACATCGCTGTCGTCCAGCACGGGTGACTTGCCGAGGGGGTGGAGGGCCCGGAGCTCGGGCGGAGCCAGCATCGTTTTGGCGTCGCGCTGATAGCGCTTCACCTCATAGGGCAGCCCCAGTTCCTCCAGCAGCCACAGCACGCGCTGGGACCGCGAATCGTTCAGGTGATGGATCGTGATCATGGTGCCGGCTTCCCTTGGGTGTCGCAGTTAGGCCGGTTGACGCAGCGTCGGTCCAGCGGATTCCAGACGCGACCTAGCCCTTCGGCATCAGCGCCTGTGCCGCCACCACCATGGCTTCGACGCCGGTCGTGACCGAGGGCCCTGGATCAATGCGGAACAGAGGGGAGTGGTGGCCGGGGGCGGTCGCCACATCGGCGGCCGGGGTGCCGCCGACGTTGAAATAGACGCCCTTCACCCCGGCTTCGGGAGTGACGAACCAGGCGAAGTCCTCGGCTCCCATGCCGGTGCGGGCCACATCGACCAGCCGGTCGGTGCCCATGGCTGCGCCTATGGCGGTTCGAACGCGGACGGCGGTGGCAGCGTCATTGATGGTGGGCGGGGTGGTCTCGGTCGGGGAGCGGACGACGGTGGGCAGGTGATCCTCGGACACGCCCAGCGCCAGGGCGGTGCCGCGTGCGACCCGGTCGATGCCGTCCAGCAGCGCCAGACGGGTCTCGGGATTGTCGGCGCGGACCGTCAGTTGCAGGTCGACCCGGTCCGAGATGATGTTGTGCTTGATGCCGCCGTGGAAGGATCCGACCGTCACGATCGCCCCCTCCAGTGGGTTGATGCTGCGGCTGGGCAGGGTCTGCAGGTTCATGACGATGGCCGAGGCGACCACGATCGGATCGACCCCGAGATGCGGATAGGCCCCGTGGGTCCCTACGCCGTGCACGGCGATATCGACGCTGTCCGAACTGGAAGAGGTGATGCCGAGCGGCACGTCGATCAGCCCGGTGGCGAGGTCGGCCGAGACATGGAAGGCCAGGGCGATGTCGGGCTTGGGGAAGCGGGTGTAGAGGCCGTCCCGGACCATGGCCCTGGCCCCGAAGATGCGCTCCTCGGCCGGCTGGGCGATCAGCACCAGGGTGCCGGACCAGGACTGCCGCCGCGCCATCATCTGCCGCGCCGTGCCGATCAGGGCGGTGATGTGCACGTCATGGCCGCAGGCGTGCATCACCGGCTTTTCAACGCCGTCGCTGTCGAGCTGATGCACGGTCGAGGCATTGGCCAGGCCCGACTGCTCACTCAAAGGCAGGCCGTCCATGTCGGCGCGGATCATGACCGTGGGACCGTCGCCGTTGCGCAGCACCGCGACCACGCCCGTGCCGCCGACGCCGGTCGTCACGTCATAGCCGAGGGCCGTCAACTGGGCCGCCATGATCCCGGACGTGCGCACCTCCAGCCCCGACAGTTCCGGATTCCGGTGGAAGTCGTCGAACAGGGCACCGAGGTTGGCGTCATAGTCCCGCGCGATGGCCTGGCGCAGTTCGACCTCGGTCGAGCCGGTCTGGGCCTGGGCCGCCCCGGCCGTGATCAGCGCCAGCGCCGCCGTCGTCGCAAGAAGAAGTCGCATCGTTCCGCCCCCGGTTTGAGGCGCGAACATTGATCCGGCGAGGGCGGGCTGGCAACGGTCAATGCGGATGGCCCGGCTGTTGAGTTCGGCGGGTGTTTGGCCCTAAGCCCATGCCATGACCCTGTCCGAACCCCGCCTGACCTCACTCGCACACGGCGGAGGTTGTGGCTGCAAGCTGGCACCGGCGGTGCTGCGTGACATTCTGAAGGATGTGCCGCAGGCCGCGGCCTTCGCTGATCTGATGGTCGGGACCGAAACCAGCGACGATGCGGCCGTCTGGCGGCTGAACGATCAGCAGGCGCTGGTCGCGACCACGGACTTCTTCATGCCGATGGTGGACGACCCCGTCGACTTCGGGCGCATCGCCGCGACCAACGCCCTGTCGGACGTCTATGCCATGGGGGCGACCCCGATCTTCGCCCTCGCCCTCGTCGGCATGCCGGTCAAGATCCTGTCGGTCGAGACCATCGGTCGGATCCTGCAGGGCGGGGCCTCGGTCTGCGCGGCGGCGGGGATCCCGGTGGCGGGCGGCCACTCGATCGACAGCGTCGAGCCGATCTATGGCCTCGTCGCGCTGGGGCTGGTGCATCCGGATCAGGTGCTGACCAACCGGGGCGCGCAGGCCGGTGATGTGCTGATCCTGACCAAGGCGCTGGGCGTCGGCGTGCTGAGCGCGGCCTTCAAACAGGGGCTTCTGGACGCGGCCGGATACACGGCGCTGATCGCCTCGACGACGAGGCTGAACACCCTCGGCGCGCGGCTGGCCGGACGGGTCGGGGTCCATGCCGTGACGGACGTGACCGGCTTCGGCCTGTTCGGCCATGCGCTCGAGATGGCGCGGGGATCGGGTCTGACGGTCGAACTGACGGCCGAACCGCCCTTGCTGGACGGGGTCGAGCTGCTGGCGTCGGCCGGTGTCTGCACCGGGGCCTCGGGCCGCAACTGGGACAGCTATGGCGCGGCGGTAGACCTGCCCGCAACCCTGCCCGACTGGCGGCGAAACCTGCTGACAGATCCCCAGACCTCGGGCGGATTGCTGATCTCGGTCGCCGCCGGTGAGGCCGACGGCCTGCTGGCCCTGGCCCGCACCGAAGGGTTCGCCGGGGCCGCCATCGTCGGGCGCGTCGTCGAGGGCCCGGCGCGGGTGCGCGTCGAATGATCCAGCGTACTGTCGTGCTCACGCCCGCCGCCCGCGACGCCTTCGACGCGATCATCGACGTGCGCAGCCCGGCCGAGTTCGCGCTGGATCACCTGCCCGGCGCGATCAACCTGCCGGTGCTGGATGACGCGCAGCGGGCGGCGGTCGGGACCGAATATGTCCAGGGCTCCAAATTTCTCGCCCGGCGCAGCGGCGCGGCGATGGTGGCGCGCAATATCGCGGCGCATCTGGAGGGCGCGCTGGAGGATCGGGGCGGCGGGTTCAAGCCGCTGGTCTATTGCTGGCGCGGGGGCCAGCGCTCCGGAGCCATGGCCACGGTCATGGATCAGGTCGGCTGGCCCGTCACGGTGCTGGACGGCGGCTACCAGACCTGGCGGCGGCAGGTGACGGCGGCGCTGTACGACCAGCCGCTGGCGCACCGGCTGGTGCTGCTGGACGGTCCGACGGGTTCGGGCAAGACGGCGCTTCTGACGGCTCTGGCCGAACACGGGTCGCAGACGCTGGATCTGGAAGCCCTGGCCCGGCATCGCGGCTCGCTGTTCGGGGCCATGGCGGGCGGTCAGCCCTCGCAGAAAGCCTTCGAGACCGCCCTGCACGACGCCCTCTCACGCCTCGACCCGTCCCGCCCGGTCATGGCCGAGGCGGAGAGCAGCAAGATCGGCGCGCGCGTCATCCCGCCGTCCCTCTGGGCCGCCATGTCCATCGCGCCGGTCATCGAGATGACCGTGCCGCTGCAGGCGCGGGTGGCACATATCGTCGAGACCTATGCCGACATCGCCGCCGACCCGGCCGCGCTCGACGCCGCCCTGACCCGGCTGCCGCGGCATCATGCCCGGGCCGTCGTGGCGGAATGGCGGGCCATGGCGGCGCGGGCCCAGATCGCCGAACTGGCCGCGGACCTGATCGAGGCCCACTACGATCCGGCCTATCTCCGCACCGGCGAGACCCGGGGCCGGGCGGTGCTGGAGCGCATTCCGCTGTCCGATCTGACGTCAGCCGGACTGGCGGTCGGCGTGCGGGCTGTTATCGCCGCCCTCGACGGTACGCCCGACCCGGCCTAGCGTCCCCACATGACCCGTTCCCGCACCGCCGCCCTGTTCTCCTCGCTCAGCCTGTGGGTGCTGGTCGCCCTGGGCGGAGGACTGGCCGCCGGCGCGGCCGCCCAGGCCTGGGGCATCCCGGGGGGCACCGGCACGGTGGCCTTCATCGAGGGGCTGGGCCAGCTGTGGCTGAACGCCCTGCGCATGACGATCATCCCGCTGGTCTTCAGCCTGCTGGTGACGGGGATCGCCTCGATCGCCGATGCCGCCGCGACCGGCCGGCTGGCGCTGCGGGCCATCATCGTCTTCGTCCTGCTGCTGATCGGGGCGACGGTCTATGGCGTCCTCGCTTCCGAGGGGCTGCACATGCTGTGGCCCATCGACCCCGAGGGCGGGCGGCTTCTGCTGGCCGGGGCCACCGGCGACGCGGCGGTGCGCGAAAACCTCGGCGGCGGCGGGTTTTCCGCCTTTCTGACCAGTCTGGCGCCGGCCAATCCGATCCGCGCGGCGGCCGATGATGCCATTCTGGGGGTCGTGGTCTTCGCCATCGTCTTCGGCTTCGCCAGCACCCGGCTGTCGGCCCGGCTGCGCCAGCCGCTGACGCTCTTCTTCGAGGCCGTGTCGGAGACGATGATCGTCATCGTCCACTGGGTGCTGCGCGCCGCACCGGTCGGGGTCTTCGCCCTGTCGCTGGGCGTGGGCCTGAGGGCCGGACTGGGCGCGGCCGGTGTGCTGGGCCATTACATCGCCCTGGTCTCCCTGGCCCTGATCGGCCTGATCCTGGTGACCTATGTCGTGGCTGTGGTCTTCGGCCGGATCAGTCTCGGCAGGTTCGCCCGCGCCGCCGCCCCGGCCCAGGTCGTGGCCTTCTCGACCCAGTCGTCGCTGGCCTGTCTGCCGGTCATGGTCGAGCGCGCCATCGGCCATCTGGGCGTCTCCCAGGCGACGGCCGGTCTGGTCCTGCCGCTGGCCGTGGCGGTGTTCCGCATCACCTCGACCGTCGCCAACCTGGCCGTCTGCATCTATGTCGCCCACCTGTACGGCATCCCCCTGACACCCGGCGTTCTGTTCGCGGGCGCGGTGACGGCCCTGGCCATCAGCGTCGGCACCGTCGGCCTGCCGGGACAGGTCTCGTTCTTCGCCTCCATCGCCCCCATCGCCCTGGCCATGGGCCTGCCGCTGGAGGTCCTGCCCCTGCTGCTCGCGGTCGAGGTGGTGCCCGACATCTTCCGCACCATCGGCAATGTCACCGCCGACCTCGCCGCGGCGCGGATCGTCGAGGGCCGGGATGCAGCGTCGGAGGCGGCGTCGGGGATCTAGCGAAGACGCAGCCAGAACACGGTCGCCACGGCCATCAGATGCGCCACGATCAACACGCCCAGCCGCGTCCTGAAGGGCTGTTTGCGCGTCTTGTGGCGCAGGAGATGTTGCCCCATCCACGCGCCCACGCCGCCGAACAGGGCAAGCATCAAAAGGGTGCTCTCGCGCACCCGCCAGCCGTGGTTACGCGCCTGCCGCTTGTCGAACCAGAACAGACCGAAGGCCGCCAGTTCTGAGAGGGCGAGAAGGATCAGCGCCCGGTCGATGACGGACAGACCGATCCCGCCGCTCAGTGCGCGTAATCCTGGATCGGCCGCACATCCAGCTCGCCGGCCTTGATGGCCCCGATGGCCTGTGCGGCCGCCAGCGCCCCCGCCGTCGTCGTGTAATAGGGCATCTTCATCATCAGGGCGGTGCGGCGTAAGGAGAAGCTGTCCTGCAGCGCCTGTTTGCCGTCCGTGGTGTTGAAGACCAGCTGGACCTCGCCGTTCTTCATCGCGTCGACGATGTTGGGACGGCCCTCCAGCACCTTCTTGACGAAGGTCACCGGCAGGCCCTGTTCGGCCAGGAAGGTGTGGGTGCCGCCCGTCGCCATGATCGAGAAGCCCTCGGCCAGCAGGGTCTTCACCGCCTCGACGATGAAGGGTTTGTCGGCGTCCTTGACGCTGACAAAGGCGCAGCCTGCAACCGGCAGGGTGGTGCCGCCGCCGATCTGGGACTTGGCGAAGGCACGGGCGAAGGCGGGGGCCATGTCGGCCTCACCGTCGCGCTTCCAGTCCAGACCCATGACCTCGCCGGTCGAGCGCATCTCGGGGCCCAGCACGGTGTCGACCCCGGCGAAGCGGGCAAAGGGGAAGACCGCTTCCTTGACCGCGATATGGTCGTACGGGACGTCCTTCAGGCCGAAGGATTTCAGCGGCACCCCGGCCATGACCTTGGCGGCGATGGCGGCGATGGGCTGGCCGATGGTCTTGGCCACGAAGGGGGCCGTGCGGCTGGCGCGCGGATTGACCTCCAGCACGAAGATGCGCGGTTGGTCCGAGTGCGGCTCCTCGATGGCGAACTGGACGTTCATCAGGCCGCGCACCTTCAGCGCCCGGGCCATGGCCTCGGTCTGACGCTTCAGCTCGGCAACGATTTCGGCCGACAGCGAGAAGGGCGGCATGGAGCAGGCGCTGTCGCCCGAGTGGACCCCGGCCTCCTCGATGTGCTCGAGCACGCCCGCGACGAAGACGGTCTCGTCATCGCAGAGGGCGTCGACGTCCACCTCGGTGGCGCGGTTCAGATAGTGGTCGATCAGCACCGGATCGTCGCCCGACACCCGCATGGCCTCGCCGACATAGCGGTCCAGCTGTTCGCGGTCATGGACGATGACCATGCCGCGTCCGCCCAGAACGTAGGAGGGGCGCAGGACGACCGGATAGCCGACCTCGTCCGCCTTCTGCGCGGCTTCCTCGGCGCTGCGGGCCAGGCCGTTGGGCGGCTGCATCAGGCCGATGTCGTGCAGCATGACCTGGAACCGCTCGCGGTCCTCGGCCAGGTCGATGGAGTCCAGCGAGGTGCCGAGGATCGGTATGCCGTCCTCGTGCAGCGCATGGGCCAGCTTCAGCGGTGTCTGGCCGCCGAACTGGACGACGACGCCGATCAGGTTTCCGTTGGAGCGCTCGACGTCGATCAGCTCCAGCACGTCCTCGGCCGTCAGCGGCTCGAAATACAGCCGGTCGGAGGTGTCATAGTCGGTCGAGACCGTCTCGGGGTTGCAGTTGACCATGATCGACTCGACGCCGATGTCGGCGAAGGCGAAGGCCGCGTGGCAGCAGCAGTAATCGAACTCGATCCCTTGCCCGATGCGGTTGGGACCGCCGCCGAGGATGATCGCCTTCTTCCTGTCCGTGGGGTTGGACTCGCACTGCGGAACCTGGCCGAGGGCACCAGTCTCATAGGTCGAATACATATAGGCCGTGGCTGAGGCGAACTCGGCGGCGCAGGTGTCGATGCGCTTGAAGACGGGGCGCACGTTCAGGCCGCGGCGGGCAGCGCGAACGGCCTTTTCCGTCGTGCCGGTCAGCTGGGCGAGGCGGGCGTCGGAGAAGCCTTTGGACTTCAGGCGGCGGAAGGCCGTTGCGTCCGCTTCCCTCGCATCGTCATGACTCCGTGCATCCCGGCGAAGGCCGGGATCCAGATCGCGAACACTGTCCTGACCCGGGAGACCTCCATCTGGACCCCGGCCTTCGCCAGGGTGCACGGAGGAGGGGGAGGGCATGCCCGGAAGGCCGCGCACCCGGATATGCCCCTCTTCCCGAACGATGTCGGCGATCTGCCTCAGGAACCATGGCTCGTATGAGCAGGCGGCGTTAACCTCCTCGACCGACAGGCCGTGGCGGAAGGCCTGGGCGATGACGAGGATGCGGTCGGGCGTCGGCATCCCCAGCGCCCGCACCACGGCGGCGCGGGCCGAGGCCTCGTCCTCGACGTCGACGACGCCGTCGATCTCGATCTCGTTGAAGCCGGTCAGGCCGGTCTCGAGGCCGCGCAGGGCCTTCTGCATGGATTCCTGGAAGGTCCGGCCGATGGCCATGACCTCGCCGACCGACTTCATCGAGGTCGACAGGGTCGCCTCGGCGCCGGGGTATTTCTCGAAGGCGAAGCGCGGGATCTTGGTGACGACATAGTCGATGCTCGGCTCGAACGAGGCCGGGGTGACCATGGTGATGTCATTGGTCAGTTCGTCGAGCGTGTAGCCGACCGCCAGACGGGCGGCGACCTTGGCGATGGGGAAGCCGGTGGCCTTGGAGGCGAGGGCGGATGAACGCGACACGCGCGGGTTCATCTCGATCACGACCATCCGGCCGTCGGCGGGATTGATCGCCCACTGGACGTTCGATCCGCCGGTCTCGACGCCGATCTCGCGCAGGACGTTGATCGAGCCCGTGCGCATCCGCTGGTACTCTTTATCGGTCAGCGTCAGGGCCGGGGCGACGGTGATGGAGTCACCGGTGTGGACGCCCATCGGGTCGATGTTCTCGATGGAGCAGATGATGATGCAGTTGTCCGCCTTGTCGCGGACGACCTCCATCTCATACTCCTTCCAGCCCAGCACGCTTTCCTCCACCAGCACCTCGGTGGTGGGCGACAGGTCGAGGCCGCGCTCGACGATCTCGTAGTATTCCTCGACGTTGTAGGCGATGCCGCCGCCGGTGCCGGCGAGGGTGAACGACGGGCGGACGATGGCGGGCAGGCCGACGAAGGCGAGGGCGTCGTCGGCCTCGCTGATGTGGTGGATCGCCTTGGAGCGGGGCGATTCCAGGCCCAGCTTGTCCATGGCGTTGCGGAATTTCTGGCGGTCCTCGGCCTTGTCGATAACGTCGGCTTTCGCCCCGATCATCTCGACGCCGTATTTCGCCAGCGCGCCCGAGGCATCCAGCGCCAGGGCCGTGTTCAAGGCCGTCTGGCCGCCCATGGTCGGCAGCAGGGCGTCGGGGCGCTCCTTCGCGATGATGCGCTCGACAAATTCCGGCGTGATCGGCTCGATATAGGTGGCGTCGGCCACCTCCGGGTCGGTCATGATCGTGGCCGGGTTCGAATTGACCAGGATGACCCGGTAGCCCTCGGCCTTCAGCGCCTTGCAGGCCTGAACCCCGGAGTAGTCGAACTCACAGGCTTGCCCGATGACGATGGGCCCGGCGCCGATGATGAGGATCGACTGGATGTCCGTGCGTTTGGGCATCTCAGCCTCCTCAGTTCGTCACGACCGCACACTCCCAGCCGTCATAGTCCAGCTGGAAGGCCGCGGCCCAGGATTGCATCATGGACGAGACCGGGGCGAAGGACGCCTCGTCCACGGCCATCGTCGTCTCGAGAATGGTGGCGTCGTCCTGACCCCGGGTCAGGAAACCGGCGCGCCGCGCGACCTCGTTCAGATCGTCGTGGTCGCCTTCACCATAGAAGTAAAACAGCGTGTGCCGCGGCGTGATCCCGCTGTCGCCATGCGCCGCCAGCGACGCGCGCACCATGGCGTCTCGCTCCTCGTGGGGAATAGCGGAGTCTGACACGGGGGGCGGGCTCCTTGCGCGCGCGGCCTCAGGCGGCGGCAGGTCGCCGGCGCGGGTCGATCGGGTTGTCGGTCAAGCGGCCCGTCTAAAGACGGGGGGCGGCAGTGGCAAGACCGGGTGGCCTCGCGCGCATGAAAAAGGGGGCGGTTCTCGCGAACCGCCCCCCTCGTCATGTGCCGACCGTCTTTAGAACGGGCGGTAGTTCAGGCCGATGAAGAAGCGACGGCCGTAGGGGTCGAAGTTCGAGTAAAGCGTCTGACCCAGTGCCGGCGACTGTTCGGCGTCGAAGGCATTCACGACACCTGCACGCATCGACAGGCTGTCGCTGACATTATAGCGCAGCGTGAAGTCGTTACGCACGAAGTTGCCGGTATCGTAATACTGGTTCTCGCGGTTGTCGGCATTGACCACCACGTTGCGCAGGCGGGCGATGTTGTTGGCCGCTTGCCAGTCGGCCGTCCAGTTGACGCTCCAGGTGTCGTTCGGCGTGTAGGTCAGCGACGAGGTGAAGCGGACGCTCGGGAAGAACAGCTCGCCCTTGTCGCTGGTGAAGGCGTTCGGGTTGGCCGGGTCGAGGAAATTCTCCTGCTCGATCAACCACGAACCCGCGATCTTGTAGTCCAGACGACCCCAGTTGCGGCCGGTCATTTCTTCGAAATCAAAGCCGTAGCGGGCCGTGAAGTCGAGACCACGGGTGGTCAGGGCGGCGTAGTTGCCGGCCCCTTCGATGAAGCCACCGATCGGGTCGGTCGCCGGAGCGCCGAGGCCGAACGGAATGTTCGGGTTGTTGCGGAAGATCACCGAGCAGGCGGCGGTGTTCAGCGAAGCCGCGCTGACGCAGTTGTTCGCCGCCGTCTGGGCCGAGATGAAGGCGATCACGTCGGTGATCTCGATCTCGTAGTAGTCCAGCACCAGGGTGAAGTTCGGGATGAACCGGGGCTGGAGCACCGTCGAGAAGGTGAAGGAGGTCGACTGTTCCGGCGTCAGGAACGGATTGCCCCCGGTCACGCCGGAGACGCCGCTGCCGTAGATCGGGTTGAAGTCGTCGACGTTGGTGGCGGTGTTGCCATTGAAGTCGAACGTCCGGCCCTGGGCCGAGGCAAGCGCCGTACAGTTGGCGACCCGGTTGGCCCGGATGTCGGCGTTCTGGACGATGATGTTCGCGGTGGCGCAGGGATCAACAAAGCCGTTCGCGAACGTCTCGCCCAGCGGCGAGAAATTCTCGCCCAGGTCAGGGGCGCGGAACGAGGTGTTGTAGCTGGTCTTGAACGTGATGTCCCGGATCGGGCGGTAGATCAGGTTGACGCCATAGACGTCGCCGGTGCCGACCGTCGTGTAGTCGAAGTAGCGGTAGGAACCGCTCAGTTCGGCATACTCGCCCAGCCAGCTGTCGCGGATCAGCGGCAGCGACAGTTCGACGAAGCCTTCGTCGCTCTTGTATTCGGCGGCCGGGAAGTCCGGTCCACCGTTGAGGAACAGGGCACGTCCCGCGGCGCTGGCGTCACGGCCGACCGCCTCGGTGTATTCACGACGGTGCTCATAGCCGAGAGCCACGCCGATCGGGCCGGCACCCCAGAAGTCCCACAGCTGACCGGCGACGGTTGCAATGGCGTCTTCCTGCTCATTGCGTTCCGTGAAGGTGATCTGCGCGTTGATGTAGTCGCGCGCGGCCTGGCTCTGGTTGCCTTGGCCGAAGATGTTCAGCGGCTGACAGGCTGCGACGGCATCGCGGCCGACCTGGCTGTCGCGCAGGTCGTTGAAGGGCAGGAAGTAGTCGTCCAGCGGCAGGCCCTGTGCCGAGAGGATCCGCGAGCGGCAGACGATCGCGCCCGGCGTGCCGAGGACGCCGGCCGTATCGCGGACGGCGTCGGCCGCGAGGTTGACGCGCAGGACGTCGGTGCCGGTTTCCGTTTCCGTCACGTCGACCTGGCCGTAGGTGTACGACAGGCTCCAGTCGATGTTCTTGATGAAGGCCAGTTGCTCGAAGTCGCCTTCGACGCCGACGACGTAGCGCTGCAGTTCGCGGTTGCTGATCTGGCTGCGGTCTTCACCGAACAGGGTGTGGCGGGCGAACGGCGCGGCGGCCGTGCCGGTTGCGACGCTGGCGGCACCGGCGGTCGGCGGAGCGTATGTCGTTATGCGGTTCGCATAGATCGCCTGCCGCAGGTTATCCGGAATGTAGGCGTTATCCGCGATCCTCAGGCTCTGGAGATTGAAGAAATTGTAGTTCGAACCGATCTGGTTCGCGTTCGTGGTGCCGCCGTAGAACGTGTTCGGCAGGTTGTCGCCGAGGATGAAGTCGTAAAAGTCAGGCTGCGAGGCGAAGACGGTGTCTTCGTTCACATACTTGGCTTCGGCGAAGGCGCGAACGTTGTCCGTCAGCTTGAAGTTGGCACCGACCTGGTAGCGCTGCGATTCCGACTCCGGCACGCGGGTGATGGTGCCGAAGGTGGCGGGGTTGTCACCGTCGCCGCCGATGTTGTTCGGACGGTTCGCGCCGGTGTTACCGATACGCTGGCCGAAATTGGCGAGACGGGCGGTCGTGCCTTCGAAGACAAAGGTCCTGGCCGGATCGACCGAATAGCAGGTCGTGCTCGTCACTGCGGCGCAGTTCTGGAACGGCACGTCCGGATCATTCAGGGCGCTGGCCTGCTGGTTGTTCGCGAGCGTCGTCTGGCCCCAGCGCGGGCGCTGCAGGGTGACGTATCCGCGGAAGATCCGGTTATCCAGTTCGCCGTCGTTGCGAGCGGCGGCCGGGTCGGCGTCGACGCCGATCAGGTTCGTCGAGTTGCTCAGCCAGTCCATGTCCAGTGAGTTGACGGCGTCCAGCTTCTCATATTCGGCGAAGGCTTACAGGTTCAGACGGTCGTCGAAGAAGTTGTGGCCGAGCAGGGCGGAGATGCGCTGGCTGGTCTGGCCGTCCTGGTTGATCATGGCGTAGTTGGCGTCGATCTCGAGGCCTTCGAAATCCTTGCGCAGCACGAAGTTCAGCACGCCGGACACAGCGTCGGCACCGTAGACCGAGGAGGCACCGCCGGTGATGATCTCGACGTCCTGGATCAGCAGGCGCGGGATGGTGTCGACGTCGACGGACAGCGTGCCACCGGCGGAACCGACATGGCGACGGCCGTCGACCAGGGTCAGGGTGCGGCCCGAACCCAGCGAGCGCAGGTTGGCGAACGACAGGCCGCCGATGCCCAGGACGCCGGTGGCGTCGGACGGGACCTGCGAGTTGGACAGGGCCGGGATGGTGGCAAGATAGTCGATCACGGTGGACTGGCCGGTGGTCAGCAGCTCTTCGCGCGTGACCTGGATCAACGGGGTCGGTGCGTTGACCGGGTCGCGGCGGATGCGCGAGCCGGTGACGACGACTTCGTCCAGCTGGGTCGAGGGGTCATCCTGTTGCCCCGTGACGGTGACGCCGCTCAGCGTCGAGCTGCCCTGCGGCGCAGGCGTCTGGGGCGCGGTCTGCGCCCAGGTCGGGGCGGACATTGCCATTGCGCCCGCAAGCACGGTGGACGCCAGAAGGCGATTACGGATGACGGTCATATGTGAACTCGCGTGGGTGGGGGAGAGAAACGGCGACCCAGCTTCTCCCGGTTGGGTAGCGCCACAAACTCTTCCCACGAACGTCGGGTCAAGCGCTGCAATAGAAATTGTGCCCGAATAGCGACGTTATTGAAATGATTGTGTCAGCAATCACTCATTTTCAGGCCCCGAAATCGCGAGCATAAAACGACGTTATTTAATGCTGCGGGAATGACGTGAGGCAATCCAGCCTGGCAATTCATCAATACTGCCAAGCTTGCCGTATCGATGGTGGGAGGCGGGGGCGTCGGCGACCTCGTGGGCCCAGGTGATGGCGTAGGGGATATGAACCGCCCAGGCACCGGCCTCGAGGGCGGGGAGCACATCGGACTTCATCGAGTTGCCGGCCATCACGGCTTCGTCCGCGCGGGTTCCGTGGCGGGCGAAGATGCGGTCATACGTCTGGCGGTCCTTTTCAGACACGATCTCCACGGCGGCGAACAGGTCGCCGAGACCGGAGGCCGCCAGTTTTCGTTCCTGATCCAGCAGGTCGCCCTTGGTGATGAGGATCAGCCGGTAGGAGTCCGACAGGAGAGCGAGGGCCTCGTCCACCCCGGGGAGGGTTTCAACCGGATGGCCCAGCATCTCGCGTCCCGCAGCCAGAATTTCACGCACGACAGACGCCGGGGCTTCACCGCCGGTCAGCTCCATCGCGGTCTCGATCATCGACAGGGTAAAGCCCTTGATGCCGTAGCCGTAGAGGCGAAGGTTGCGCTGTTCGGTTTCCGCCAGCCGCGCCTCCAGCGTGGCGGGATCCGCGTGGTCGGCCAGCAGGGCCACGAACCGGTCGTGCGTGAGCCGGAATATGGTTTCGTTATGCCAGAGGGTGTCGTCGGCATCGAGGCCGACCGTGGTGATGCGCATTCTTCTCCCTAACACCCCGGATCCGGGGCGGGGAGGGGACGTTGCCCTGAATCGTGGCGGCGCATGGTCAACGGCTCTTGACCATGTTCGTCAGGGTTGTGTTCGCATTTCCGGGTTTATCGTCCCCGCCGGGGGAACCTGTGGACCAGCCGAAAGGGGCGGTCATGATACGCGTTCCTGTCTACCCGGCTGCCGACGACGCGAGGGACCACCCTGCCAGCGACGGCCCGTACCGGCCTCTGGGCGAGCGCCGGGCCTACGCCGCGCCCTACGAAAGTCTGACCTTCAGCCTTGTCACGCGGGCCGGCCGCGAGCTCACCATCACCCTTGCCGCCCAGCCCGTGTTTGACCTCGGTCGCTCCATGCCTGTCAGCCGCCGGATTCGCCGCAGCGTGCGGCACCGCGGCGGTGAGCCGGCGCTGGCGGCGCTCGGACGGCGCACGATCGAGCCGGCGGACCTCCAGCGCGTCGACCTGCAGACCCTGAATCACGGCCTCGACCTGCTGCATCTCGGCCCTGACGACACAGGCGTGATCCCGGTGTTCTGGCGTACCGTCGCCTCCAGCCGTGGTCGCTTCGCCCTGCTGTGCCAGGAGCTTCAGCACGGTGCCGCGCCCGGTCATCTGCTGGTGGAAGTCATGGGTGGACTCGAACAGGCCCCACCGGAGTCGATCGACGAGTCGATCTCCCACTTCGAGACCGAAGCCATGGGCGTGATCCTGCACGTCGCGCCGGACACGGGTCTCGTCCGCAGACTGTCGGGTATCCGCGCCCGGTGCCTGGCCATGGATTTCGCGGGCGTCGCTCACGAGGGGCCGCGGGAGTGGCAGGCGGCTCAGGAATTGATCGCCGCCGCACGCCAGACCTGCAGCCAGGTGCTGCTGCTGAACCTGCGACCTGACCGGGGGCTGGCCGCCCAGGCCGCCGGGGCCACCCATGCTGTGTTTGCCGGCATGGCGGCCATCACGGCCTAGAGGCGGTTGACGGGGCGTTCCCGGCGGGGCCTTGATCCGCGTCATGCAGGCCACGCTTCCCGCCCGACTCTACGGCTGTCCCGACGCCTGGGCGCGTGAGCGTTCGGCGGTGTTCGGTCGGGCCTGGTTGTTTCTCGGCCACGAGGCCGAGGCACCCGGAAGCGGCGACTGGATCGCCGGCGACATCGCCGGTCACCGCCTGCTGGCTGTGCGTGGCAAGGACGGCGTGATGCGGGCCTTTCATAACGTCTGCCGCCATCGCGCCGGGCCGCTGGTCTCAGGCGCACGCGGACACTGCGCGGGCGAACTGGTCTGCGCCTACCACGGCTGGCGCTACGCCCTCGACGGGCGTTTGCGGGCCGCGACCGGCTTCGGTGCCGCGGACGGTTTCGATGCGCGCGACTTCGGTCTGCTGAAGGTGCGGCTCGAGACCTGGCGCGGGCTTGTCTTCGCGACCCTGGATCCCGACGCCCGACCGTTGTCGGATCTGGTGGCTCCGCTGGAGTCCCTGCTGGCCGGACGGGGTCTCACCATCGCCGCCCCCGCCCTGCGCCGCAGCCATGATCTGGCCTGCGACTGGAAGACCTATGCCGAGAACTATCTGGAGGGATATCACATCGGCTCAGTCCATCCCGAGTTGGCCCGGGAGCTCGGCCCGGCCGACTATCGCGTCCGGGTCGAGGGCGATCTGGTCGTGCAGGAGGCGACCGGCATCAACGACGGGCCGCAGGCGGGAGTCTGGGGCTGGCTGTGGCCGAACCTCGGGATCAACGTCTATCGCGACGGGGCCATGATCGAGCGGATGACGCCGGTGGGACCGGGGCGGACGCGGCTGGACTATCTGTTCCTCAACGACGGCGGCGAGTCGGCGCTCGGGGATTCGCTGGCCGCTTCAGACCGTCTGACCGCCGAGGACGCCGCCATCTGCGAGGCGGTGCAGGCCAATCTGTCGGCGGGAGCCTACAGTCGCGGCGTATTAAGTCCCGAGCACGAGCCAGCCGTCGCCTGGTTTCAATCCCGCATCGCCGAGGTTCACCCATGACCGCCATGATCGAGGACCGGCACAAGTTGGGCTGGGGCCTGGCGGCCCTCGTCGTCGCCGGCAACATGATCGGCTCGGGCGTCTATCTGCTGCCGGCGACGCTGGCACCGGTCGGGTCCTCGAGTGTCGTCGGCTGGATCCTGGCGGGCGGCGGGGCCGTCACCCTCGCGCTGGTCTTCGCCGCCCTCGGCCGGCTGCAGCCCGACGCCGATGGCCTGTCGGGGTTTGCGGAGCGGGGACTGGGCCGGTTCTTCGGTTTTCAGACGACGCTGGCGTTCTGGACTGCCTGTCTCGTCGGCAATGTCGCCATCGCGGTGGCAACCACGGGCTATCTCGCCTTCTTCTTTCCTGTCCTGAAAGGACCGGTGGCCGCGACCTTCTGCAATCTGGGCCTGATCTGGCTGACGACCGGAGCCTATATTCTGGGGGCCCGGGCCGCGTCGCGGTTCGCGGCGCTCGCGCTGGCGATCGGCCTCGTTCCCATCGTCATTGCGGTGGCCGCCGGGATCATGGCCTTCAACGCCGACACCTTTGCCGCCTCATGGAGTCCGTCGGGGAACAGTCTGCTGCAAAGCGTCCCCGCCTCGCTGGCCGTGATCTTCTGGGCCTTCCTGGGTGTCGAGAGCGCGGCGGTGCTGTCGGTGCGCGTGAAGAACCCGGCCCGCGACGTCGGCCGCGCCTCCATCGCCGGCGTGCTTCTGGCCCTGGCGGTCTATATCGCGGCCAGCGTGGCGGTCTTCGGGGTTATCCCGGCCGGCGTTCTGGCCCAGTCCTCGAGCCCCTACGCCGACCTGACAGCCCGGGTGTTCGGGGCCTCGATCGGGGCGGCGGTCGCGGCCTGTGCGGTGGTCAAGGCTGTGGGTACGCTGAGCGGTTGGGTCATGCTGGGCGGCGAGACGGCGCGGGCCGGTGCGCGTCGGGGCTATCTGCCCTCCGGCTTCGGCGCGGGCGAGCATACGCCGATCGCCAATCCGCTGCTGGGCGGGGCGATCATGAGCGTGGTGGCGGTGATCTCCGGGCAGCCGACGCTGGGCGGCCAGTTCGGCATGCTGGTGGGCGGCACCTCGGTGCTGAGCCTCGTCGTCTACGGCCTGTGCTCGGCCTCGCTGTTCCGGCTGGCGCGCTGGACGCGGGCGCGAGGGGTGGCGGCGCTGGGCCTGCTGTTCACCTCGGCGGCGGTGGTTGCGGCGGCCCCCGGTTACATTCTGCCGACGGCGGTCTTCTTCGTGGTCACGACCGGGATCTGGTTCGCCGTGATGCGCAAGCCCGCGGCACCCGTTGACCCGGCGGCGGCACCTCTTTAGCAACGCCGCCGTTTGCTTGCCGGGATTCGGTGCTAGGAAGCCTGCCATGACTATCTCGCTCCTTCCCGGCGTCACCGGCGTGCTTGCGCTCGCGGACGGTACCATCCTGCAGGGCCTCGGCTGCGGCGCGACCGGCTCGGCGCTGGGCGAGGTCGTCTTCAACACCGCCATGACGGGCTATCAGGAAATTCTCACCGACCCGTCCTACATGAGCCAGATCCTGGCCTTCACCTTTCCCCACGTCGGCAATACGGGCACCAACGTTGAGGATCTGGAGCAGATCGGCGGCGGGTCGGAAACCTCGGCGCGGGGAGCCATTTTCCGCGACGTCCCGACCGATTCGGCCAACTGGCGCGCCGACAGCTCGTTCGACGACTGGATGCAGCGGCGCGGCGTCGTCGGTCTGGCGGGCGTCGACACGCGCGCCCTGACGGTTCTGATCCGCGACGGCGGTGCGCCCCACGCGGTGATCGCCCATGATCCGGACGGGCGGTTCGACCTCGACGCCCTGGTCGCGCAGGCCAGGGCCTGGACCGGCCTCGTCGGCCTCGACCTGGCCCGGCCCGCCTCGACCCTTCAGGCGTTTGATTGGGACGAGGGGCTGTGGGACTGGCCGGAAGGTTATCCGCGCGTCGATGCTGCCGACAAGACCGTGGTCGTCGTCGACTATGGCGTGAAACGGAACATCCTGCGGGCGCTCGCCTCGACCGGCGCAAGGATCACGGTCGTGCCGGCGACGACGTCGGCCGAGGATATTCTGGCCCGCAAGCCGGACGGCGTCGTCCTGTCCAACGGTCCGGGTGATCCCGCAGCCACCGGCGTCTATGCGGTCCCCGAGATCAGAAAGCTGGTCGACAGCGGCACGCCCCTGTTCGGCATCTGCCTGGGCCATCAGATGCTGGCCCTCGCGCTCGGCGCGAAGACCATCAAGATGGATCAGGGTCATCACGGTGCCAACCATCCGGTCAAGGATCTGACCACGGGCAAGGTCGAGATCGTGTCGATGAACCATGGTTTCACAGTCGACCGCGACAGCCTGCCCGATGCCGTCTCCGAAACCCACGTCAGCCTGTTCGACGGCACCAACTGCGGCATCGCCCTGAACGACCGCCCGGTCTTCAGCGTCCAGCATCACCCTGAGGCCTCGCCCGGTCCGACAGACAGCCTGTATCTGTTCCAACGGTTCGCGACCCTGATGGAACAGGCCGGGTGACCTGGTCACCGCCCACCACGTTCCGCGAGAAGCTCAAACGGGCGGTGTTCAGCCCGCGACAGGAACTGAAGCGGGTCATCAAGCGGGAACTTCGCAAGGGCGAGCCGGAACTGAGGCTGTTGCCGGGACTTGTCGACCCGGCCCGGGCGGCCGTGGACGTCGGGGCCAACCGCGGAGTCTGGACCCACCAGATGGCCGCGCTCTGCCCCAGGGTCTATGCGTTCGAGCCCAATCCGAAGATGTTCGCCATTCTGGATGCCGCGCGGCCGGCCAATGTGGTCGCCCGCCAGGTGGCCCTCTCGGATCGGTCCGGTACCGCGGACCTGAACGTTCCGCGTTCGCCTCGCGGCTATTCCAACCAGCATGCGTCACTGGAAAACAGCTGGATCGCCGGCAAGGCCTTTGGTGTGGTCAAGGTCGAGACCCTGCGCCTGGACTCGCTCGACCTCGAGCCCTGCGGCTTTATCAAGATCGACGTGGAAGGCCATGAAGCGGCGGTCATTGCGGGTGCCGCGGGGATCCTTGCACGTGACCGGCCGACCCTGCTGGTCGAACTGGAGGAGCGCCATTCCCATCTCCGCATCGAGCAGTCGATCGCGGACATCGAGGCCCTCGGTTACGATGCCATGGTCTTCAAGGATGGGGCCCTGAGGGGTATCGAGGCGTTCGATCCGGACGTCGACCACCGCGCCGCGGTGGAAACCGACAGATACATCTTCAACTTCGTGTTCAAACCCCGCGGCCGCTAGCGTCGGCTCTGCCCCATGCGCGATCCGGTCTCACGGCAGGGGGGCGAAGCTGCGCTCCTCGCGCAAGGCACTGGCTTTCCGGACCGCGACCGGCGCGGCATGCAGCCAGTAATCCGCATCGTCCAGTCGCTTCGAGCGGAGTCGTTCCGCGCCGCGCAGGCGTCTCAGCGCGGCGTTCTCCAGCAGGCGCGCGTGAAGGGCGCGGGGCGAAAGTTCACGGATGGCGGGGGAACCGGGGACGGCGACGGCGTCGGGGCCTTGGGGCTCCACCGCCGGGCGGGCGATGGTCAGGAACATGGGATCGGCTTTCTCACTCTCGACCGTGGCTGCGATCTTCGCCGCGCCCCGACCAGATCCGTTTCTGTTCATGAACGGACAGATGGTTAATCCACAGGTCTGTGGATTGTTCCGGTATGCCCGCAAAACTATGGGGATATTCAGGCAGTTAATGCCGCTGTTTAGCCTTTCTGGTTAACAGAAGGTTAAGCCGCAACCCGGTCGGGGCCGGCACGGCCACCCAAGGCGGCTGCTCGATTTCGCCCGAACCGCCCCGGCATGAACGCCCGATCGAACCGCGCACCGGTCTCGCTGAAGCCCCCGGCGGAGGGGGCACGACAATCTACAGGCCGCCCGACCCTTCGACACCGCGGCGCAAATCCCGCACGTGGACCTGGCCGTCCGGTCAGCCCAGGCGATCCAGATGTGCGAGCCAGGCGGCGCGGCCGGTGGTCGTCAACACCACCCGCGTTCGGGGTTTCCTGCCCAGAAATCCTCGCCTCAGCTCGATATAGCCGGCGCTTTCGAGTCGTTGGAGATGGCTGGAGAGCGCGTTGTTGGCCACCGCCAGCACAGCGGCCAGTTCGGTGAAGTCTCCCGCCCCCTTGTCGGACAGCCAGGCCAGCACTCCCGCCCGGACGCGACTGGAAACAAGGGGATCCGGTGTCTCGGCCGACAGGCTCACGCCCGGCGCTCGCGCATCAGGGTCACGGCCGGTGCGAACGCCAGCAGCACCAGACTCAGGCCCATGATCGGGAGCATGGCGACGGCGTTGCCGACCCAGGCCAGGGCGAGGGCCGCGGCGAAACTGCCGATAGCCACCCCCAGCAGCCAGCGGCGTTCGCTGGTGATCGCCGTGACCCACCAGGCGCAGCCCCACAGAACGAGGAGCATGGGGCCGAGCAGGTGCGCGGCAAAGACGGCGTCGGTCGACGGCTCGTTGCGTGTGAACAAGCGGATCATGGCGACGACGACGACCAGTCCGATAAAGGCTGCGGTCCAGGTCGCGGAGGCCGCGCGGTTCAGGCGAACCCGGTTCGGGCCGAACGTGCGCCAGCCGGTCCAGAGCAGGGCGGCCAGAAAGGCGAGATGCGCCGCCACAAAGATCCAGCCCCCGAGGAAGCGTGTCGCCGGTCCCGGAACCACGCCTTCCGTCGGCCAGCCGTCGATCAGCAGGGCCGCCACGACGGCGAGGGCCGCGAAACCGTAGACTCCGCCGAACACGGCCATCAGCATCAGGAAAGGTGCCGGCTCGCCGCGCCCCGCGACCGCCAGCCGCTTCAGATAGGCAAGATCGCTTTCATCGGATCGGGCGGTATCGGACATGGTGGATCTCCTGTTGCGATGTGACTACTTTCAATTATAAAGTTGTCGAGTCAAGCCGTTGTTGGTGAGGACCGGCTTCAGAGCCGATCCGGGGTCGCTTGTCGGGAGCGTCGGCGTTAAGGCTGGAGGGTGCGCTTCGACGACCGCTTCCTTGAAGAACTGAAGGCTCGCCTTCGGCCGTCCGACATCATCGGGCGGACGGTGAAGCTCAAGCGTCAGGGACGCGAGTACGTCGGCCTGTCGCCCTTCACCAAGGAGAAGTCACCGTCCTTCTTCGTCAATGACGACAAGGGCTTCTTCCACGACTTCTCGTCCGGCAAACACGGTGACGTCATCAGCTTCCTGCAGGAGACCGAGCGTCTGTCCTTCGTCGAGGCGGTGCAGCGGCTGGCCGGAGAGGCGGGTATGGCCCTGCCCGCCGAAGACCCGCAGGCGGCCGAGCGCGAGGCGAAGAAGCAGGGCCTGACCGACTGGATGGACCTGGCCCAGAAATGGTTCGCCGCCAATCTGCGCCGCTCGCCGGGCAAGGCCGTGCGTGAATATCTGGAAAAGCGCGGCCTGCCCGAGGACCAGTGGGACCGGTTCGGCCTCGGCTATGCACCCAACGATCGCGAGGGGCTGAAGAACGCCCTGGTCCAACGCGGAGCCCGGCCGGGTGATCTGGTGGAGGCGGGCATGCTGATCGCGCCCGAGGGTGGCGGCGCGCCTTATGACCGGTTTCGCGACCGCCTGATGTTCCCGATCCTCGACGCGCGGGGTCGCATCGTGAGCTTCGGTGGCCGGGCGATGAACCCGGACGACCGGGCCAAATATCTGAACGGCCCCGAGAGCCCGCTCTTCCACAAGGGCGCGACCCTGTACGGCCTGCCCGAGGCGCGACGCATCCTCGGTGCCGAAAGCAAGAGCGACCAGGCCATTGTGGTGGTCGAGGGCTATATGGATGTCATCGCCTGCCACCGCGCGGGCATCCCCGCGGTGGCACCCATGGGCACCGCCCTGACCGAGGAGCAGATGGAGCGGCTGTGGCGCGTGTCGCACGAACCGGTGCTGTGTTTCGACGGCGACGCCGCCGGACGGCGCGCCGCCTATCGCGCCATCGATCGGGCCCTGCCGCAACTGAAATCCGGCCGGTCGTTCCGCTTTGCCCTGCTGGACGGAGGTCAGGACCCGGACGACATCCTGCGCGACAAGGGCGCGCCGGCGCTACGCCAGGCCATGGCCGCGACCCGCCCTTTTGCCGAGGTCCTGTTCGGCAAGGAGGCCGAGGTTGAGCCGCTTGATTCGCCCGAGCGCCGCGCCGGCCTGAAAGGGCGACTGCGTCAGGCTGCCTCGGCCATTCAGGACAAGGATCTGGCGGAACAGTATCGGCGCGAGTTGTTCGACCGGTTCGACGCCCTGTTTCCGGCCCGTCGCGCGCCGCTCGCACAACCGGCCACAGGCCCCGGCGGGCGCTGGCGTCCCGGGCCGCCGCCCAAGCTGGGTCAGACGGCAGAAGGGGCGCAGGCCATGCAGTCGCTGTCCCGTTCGATCGAACCCGTCGCCGCGGCCCTGGTGCACGGAGCCATCGACGACCCCGAGCGCATGGACGACTGCCTCGAAGCCATCGCCGCCCATGGCTTTGGCGATCCGGCCCTGGACGGGCTGGCGCAGGAGATGGTTCGGCTGCGCTTCTCTGGACAAGACCTTGACTCGGCGGCGCTCCGTCGCCATCTGGCGCAATCGGGTCACGGCGTTTTAATGCACGAGGTCGAGAAGGCGGCGGCAAAGTCCGGCGCGCCCTTCCTGGCCACAGACAAGCCCCTCGGCGAGGCGCGGATCCGATGGTCGCAGGCGTTCGACGCGCTCACTCGCGTGGCGACGCTGGAGGATGCCCTGGGTTCGACGGCTGGTACGCCGGGCCAGGACGAGGCGTTTCGCCGGCTGAAAGCCGAGCGGGATGCTTTGCGTCGTGCGATCAAAACCGGTGAGATTTGGGAAGACAGCGCGGGCTCGTAACCAACGACCCCGCCACACGTTGTATCGGCGGACGGCCTGATCAGCCGCTCCACCCGGAGAATGGACCATATGAGCGCTCAAACCGAGACGCAGGAAACCGAAGCCCAGAGCGACGGTCCGCTGCTCGACCTCACCGACGCCGGGGTTAAGAAATTCATCAAACAGGCCAAGGCTCGTGGCTATGTCACGATGGAGGATCTGAACAAGGTCCTGCCGTCCGAGGAGGTGACTCCCGACGCTATCGAGGACACGCTGGCGATGCTGTCCGAAATGGGCGTCAACGTCGTGGAGGCCGAGGAAGACGCGGCCGAGACCACGGAAAAAGAGGGCGGTGAGGTCGTCGAGCGCGCCGAGACCAGCGTCTCCGAAACGCCCGCCAAGGCCGCCTATGACCGCACCGACGATCCGGTGCGGATGTACCTGCGCGAGATGGGCTCGGTCGAGCTGCTGAGCCGCGAGGGCGAGATCGCCATCGCCAAGCGGATCGAGGCCGGTCGCGACGCCATGATCTCGGGCCTGTGCGAAAGCGCCCTGACGTTCGAAGCCATCATGGTCTGGCGCGACGAGCTGGCCAACAACCGTATCCTGCTGCGCGAGGTCATCGACCTGGACGCCACCTACGGCGTGCTCAACCCGTCCTCCCTGCCGCACAATCAGCCGCCCGCCGGCACGGTGGTCGAGCCGGCCGAACCGGAAGAGGGTGCCGAGCCCAAGCCGGAAACGGACGACGAGGAGGACGAGGATTTCGACGACGGCGGCGGCATGTCGATCTCGGCGCTGGAAGCCGAGTTGCGTGACGGCGTCATGGAGGTGCTTGACGCGGTGGCGGGCGACTTCGGGTCCTTCCGCAAGCTGCAGGACAAGCTGGTCGAAAGCCGGCTCAAGGGCGAAAAGCTCAGCACTAAGGACCAGAAGGCCTATGACACGCTGACGGCCACCATTTCGGGCCGGCTGAAGACGATGAAGCTCAACAACCACCGCATCGAGGCGCTGGTCGAGCAGCTGTACGCGATCAACAAGCGGCTGATGGGTCTCGAGGGCCGGCTGCTGCGCCTGGCCGACAGCTACGGCATCTCGCGTCCCGAGTTCCTGAAGTCCTATTTCGGGGCCGAGCTGGACCCGACCTGGGCCGTTCGCGTCAAGGAGATGGGCGTGCGCTGGAACAAGTTCAGCGACAATGAATCCGCCCAGATCGCCCAGATCCGCGGCGACGTCGCCGCCGTGGCGACCGAGGCCGGCCTGCCGATCGACGACTACCGCCGCATCGTCCAGACGGTGCAGAAGGGCGAGCGCGAGGCCCGTCAGGCCAAGAAGGAAATGGTGGAGGCCAACCTGCGCCTCGTCATCTCCATCGCCAAGAAATACACCAACCGCGGCCTGCAGTTCCTGGACCTGATCCAGGAAGGCAACATCGGTCTGATGAAGGCGGTCGATAAATTCGAATACCGTCGCGGCTACAAGTTCTCGACCTATGCGACCTGGTGGATCCGTCAGGCGATCACCCGCTCGATCGCCGACCAGGCCCGCACCATCCGCATCCCGGTGCACATGATCGAGACGATCAACAAGATCGTCCGCACCAGCCGCCAGATGCTGCACGAGATCGGCCGCGAGCCGACCCCGGAAGAGCTGGCCGAGAAGCTGGCCATGCCGCTGGAGAAGGTCCGCAAGGTCCTGAAGATCGCCAAGGAACCCATCAGCCTCGAGACGCCCATCGGCGACGAGGAAGACAGCCACCTGGGCGACTTCATCGAGGACAAGAACGCCATCCTGCCCATCGATGCGGCGATCCAGTCCAACCTGCGCGAGACCACGACCCGCGTGCTGGCGTCACTGACGCCGCGCGAGGAGCGCGTCCTGCGCATGCGCTTCGGCATCGGCATGAACACGGACCATACGCTGGAAGAAGTCGGCCAGCAGTTCTCGGTTACCCGTGAACGCATCCGCCAGATCGAGGCCAAGGCCCTGCGGAAACTCAAACATCCGTCGAGAAGCCGCAAACTGCGGTCGTTCCTGGACAGCTAGGGTCGGTTCTGCCCGGAGGCTCAGACAGACAGCCGCTCCGGCCGAAAGGCCGGGGCGGCTTTGTTCCTGGAGCGATTCCGGCCTCGTTCTGCCGCCGGGCAGCCGCTGACGGTGCCGGAGGCCGGCGGCCTCGTGCGTTCGGAAAGACCGGGCGAGTCAGAATCTCGCACCCTCGATACCGGCGCGTTGAGCCAGGCTGAACCGTGGATCAATGAACGCCGCTTCGGCCCGCCCGGCGGGTCGGTACAGATCAGCCATGACAGCAACGGTCGGGATGTTGGCGAACGGGCGGGTGATCTTCGCCGGGGCCATGACCCTCACTGGCGCGCCGCTGTCCCCCTCGTTGGCGACGATGGAACTCTGCCGTGAAGGCCGGTCACGGAAGCTGAGGCGCTTCCTCTACAAACGGTCCCGGTCCTCCTCCCGTCTCGGGAGGAGGACCGGCCGGCCGCCCCTGTGCGATGGCACCCGGAGCGGGATCAGGCCGCGATGCTGATCGCCTGCGGCAGCAGGGCACCGACGACGAGGCGGCTGAGCATGCGTCCGTCAAGCGGCAGGATCGCATCCACAAACCGGTCGGCTTCCGGCGCGTCCACATTGGGCGGTGGCTGCATGAGACTGGTGTCGACCTGGAAGGTCTCCTGCACCCCATCCACCAGCAAGCCGGCGATGCGGGTGTCGTCGTAGATGACCACAATCACGTGACGCGATGACGGCTCGGTGCGCCCCAGACCCAGGCGACAGCGCAGGTCGACGATGGGAATCACGGCCCCGCGCAGATTGATCATGCCGCGGATGTAGTCAGGGGCCTGGGGCATCGGCGTGGCGGGGGTCCAGCCCCGGATCTCCCGGACGCTGCGGATATCGATACAGAATTCCTGACTGGCAATCTCGAACGAGATCAACTCCAGAGGGGATTCGAGGGAGCGTGCGCTCTCGTCCATCCTAGAATTCCTCCCATTCCTCGGCGACAGGTTGGGCCCCGCCGCCCTTCATGGCCGTCGCCAGCTTGGCATGGACCCGTCCGACCGGATTGCCGGCCTTCGGCTGGCTGGAAGACGCGGGGCGGGCCTGGGGCCGGGCCCGGTCGGAGACGACCACGACGGAGCCGGTGCCGAGGCGGAACTGTCGCATCAGGCCGGCCATCTGATCCGCTTCGCCCGTGAGGCTCGACGCGGCCGCCGTCGCTTCCTCGACCATGGCCGCGTTTTGCTGCGTCACCTGGTCCATCTGGTTGATGGCACTGTTGACCTGAAGCAGCGCCGTGGACTGTTCCTGCGAGGCTTGCGCCATCTCGGACACCAGGGCGTGCATGGACGTCACCTTGGTGGAGATGCCGGTGAGCGCCAGTCCGGTGTCGCCCACCAGTTTCACGCCGCGCTTGACCTGTTCCGAGCTCGAAGCGATCAGCGCCTTGATCTCCTTGGCCGCCTCGGCGGACCGCTGGGCGAGGGCCCGGACTTCCTGGGCGACGACGGCAAATCCGCGACCGGCATCACCGGCACGGGCCGCCTCGACCCCGGCGTTCAGGGCCAGCAGATTGGTCTGGAAGGCGATCTCGTCGATCACCCCGATGATCTGGGTGATCTGACCCGAGCTCTGCTCGATCTCCCCCATGGCGGCGACCGCTTCGTCCATGACCCGGCCGGAGGTGACGACGTCGGCCTTGGCTCCGGACGCGGCCTCGCTGGCCTGTTTCGCCCCTTCGGCGCTGCGGGTGACCGTGGCGGTGATCTGGTCCAGCGCCGCCGCCGTCTCCTCGAGGCTCGCCGCCTGTTGTTCCGTACGGCGCGACAGGTCGTCGGAGGCTGCCGAGATCTCGGCCGTGCCGGACTGGATGACGCTGGCGCTCTGGGTCACGCCCTGCATGGCCGATTCCAGACTGTCCAGCGATCGGTTGAAGTCCGTGCGGACGGTCTCGAACTCCGGAGCAAAGGCGTTGGGAAGGCGGCACTGCAGGTTGTTGTTGGCCAGTTGAGACAGGCCCTCGCCGATTTCATTGACCGCGCGAACCCGCTCCGTGACGTCGGTGGCGAACTTCACCACCTTCAGCACCTTGTTGTTCATGTCGAAGATCGGATTGTAGGAGGCCTGGATCCAGACCTCATTGCCGGCCTTGCCAATCCGCTTGAACTCGGCGGCGACAAACTCGCCGCTGTTCAGTTTCCGCCAGAAATCCTGATACTCGCTCGAGCGCGCGTAGGCGGGCTCGACGAACAGGCTGTGCTGTTTTCCGCGGATCTCATCGAGGCGATAGCCGAGCGTCGCCAGGAAATTCTCGTTCGCCGTGATGATCTCGCCGGAAGGCGTGAACTCGATCATGGCCTGAACCCGCGAGATGGCGTTGAGCTTGCCTTCGAACTCGGCGTTCTTCAGCTTCTCCTGGGTGATGTCGGTCGCGACCTTGACGACCTTGACCACCTTGCCGCGCGAATCCTTGACCGGATTGTAGGAGGCCTGGATCCAGACGTCCCGGCCGCCTTTGCCCAGGCGCCGGTATTCGCTGGCGTCGAAGTCTCCGCGGCCCAGCTTGGCCCAGAAGGCCTTGTACTCGGGGGCCCGAACGTCGACCGGATCAACGAACATGCTGTGATGCTGTCCCTTGATCTCGGAAAGGCTGTAACCCATCGCGTCGCAGAAATGCGCATTCGCTGTGAGAATCTGGCCCGTCGGGTCGAACTCGATAATGGCGAGAGACTTGTCGAGCGCCCTCAAGACGGCATCAGAAGACCGTGAAACACCGAACATTGACGTTATTCCCCTGCAGAAGCACCGTCTGGCTGACCGTGCGCCATCGCCGCCCGTCGTCGAACCAACCTGGTTAACGGGGCCGCGAGGGATAGAAGTCACATGGGTCGGTGAAGGCCTCCTAAACCATGAGATAGGTAGTTTCCCCTATGTTACGCGCCGCCCCCTCGAACGCCGGACGGCTTTCCGGAGCCGTTCGTTGAGCGCCCGGACCCCGCGGGCCGGGGCATCCGAGCCCGGGCCCCGGGCGGCGAAGTCCGGGGAGGACCTCGACCGCCGGGCCTCAATGATCCGTACCTCGATCCGTTGGAACGGCCCGTAACGGTCGGAGACGACGAACGCCCGGCCGGGAGGTCGACGCGGACCGCGCGTGAAGCGACCGGTGTTCTTCCGTTGGACTCCCGGCCCCTGGCGCGGCATTCTGATCGTGGGGGTTCTGGAGGGATTGCCATGATCAGTCTGGCGCATCTGAAACGCCGTCTTGGACAATACGGGGCCCTGTGGGTCGCCGGGTTTCTGCTCAGCGGGGCGGCGATTCTGGTCGGGATGCCGTTTTCGGACCTGATGACGGCGGCGGACCGGGTGCTGCCGGTGCTGCTGGGCGCGGTGGCACTGGGACTGGGGGCCGGGGTGGTCAGCAGCCTGCTGTCGGGGGAGACGATCGGGACCAAGCTTCTGGTCGTTCTGCTGGCGACGCTGCTGGCCCTGCCGCTGCTGTGGGCACCGGTGTCGGCGGCCGTGGTGATCGCCTTCTTCAGCGACCGGTCGATCGAATATTCGAACGCCTATGCCGGATTCCAGATCGCGATCTCGCGGGTGCTGTTCCCGATCAGCCAGGCGGTCGGGGACGGGGACCTGTTCGGCCAGGTGTGGACGGCGTTCCAGTGGGTCTCGAGCGTGGTCGGCTTCCTCTCGGCCTTGGCCAATATCTGGCCGTGGCTGCGCCGCCTGCTGGGGCCTGAGCCGGCGACGGGTTCCGGCGGTGCCTAGGCCAGGATGTCGAGCAGGCTGCCGGTCATCTGGTCGGCGGTCCTGAGCACGGCGACATTGGCCTTGAGCGCGACCTCGGCGGTCAGGCGTTCGACGGTCTCGCCGGCCAGGTCGTCCAGCGGATCGCGGGCGGTACGGACGGCGCTGGCCTCGAAACGGGCGCTGGCATCGGCGATTCCGGCGGCGGCGATGGCGAAGGCCTGCATGGGACGGCTCCGGGGAACGACGGCCGACTATCGCCGCGGCGGCGTTACGCGATCGCTGACAGGGATGGTGAACAGGGACGCAGACGACGGGACACCGGCAACGGGGCGGCTTGACCACGACGCGGCACGGGGAGAGGCTGTGTCCCATGACCAGCCAGCCCGCGCCCGGCGAACGCTATCAGTCGTTCTCGGCCTTCTACCCGTATTATATTCACGAGCATTCCAACCGGACGTGCCGGCGGATCCATGTGGTCGGATCGGCGCTGGTGATCGCGGTGTTCGTGCTGGGGCTGACGGTCAGCGCCTGGTGGTTCCTGGCCATGCCGCTGGTCGGCTATGGCTTCGCCTGGGTGGGGCATTTCTTCTTCGAGAAGAACCGGCCGGCGACGTTCCAGTACCCGCTGTGGAGCCTGATGGGCGACTGGCGGATGTTCTTCGAGACGGTCAGCGGAAGGCGGAAATTCTAGTTCGACCCGGCGTTGGTCGAGGCCGAGGCCATCAGGGTCGCCTGGCTGGGCGTGTGGTCCCACGAGGGCGGGCAGCCGTCGAAGCGGCCGGCGTTGACGATGGTCAGGCGGCGCTGGTTCAGGGGCATGGCCGGGGACATCGAGCCGCGGCCCTGGCCGGTGTAGAGGTCGATCTTCTGACCCTTGATCGCGCCGCCCGTGTCGGAGGCATACCAGTAGCCGTCGTGGATCGAGCCGTCGGCCATCCGCAGGCCGACCGTCTCGCGGATGAACAGGCGGGTGCGGCGGGGGATGTAGCGGGGATCGGTGGCCACCGTGCGCATGGCAATCGGGCGGCACCCCAGGCTGTCGTTGCCCGTCGCGCCGCCGCCGCCGGCATGATAAAGATTGGCGCGGGCGCTCCAGTCGGCGTTTTCGGCCATCAGGCCCTGCTGTTCCGCGCTCAGGGCACGCTCGCTGCTGTCGGAACCTTCGTCACTCGAGGCGGTTGATACGACGACCGGGTCGGCTGCGACCGCGGCTTCGTAGGATACCGGCTCACCGCCCATGGCGGGGAAGGCCATCGCCCAGAAAAGGGCGAACGCAGCAGCTGTGCCGAGCATGAATCAGACTCACGGAAACGCCGGCCCCTTGAGCGTCCGGTGACGGGCTTGTCGTTTCCAAATGTGGCAAAAACCAGACGTCCATGCTGCGCTGCGACATCACGCCCGGTTCTTCGGTGGATAAGTGGGCCTTGTGATGGTTAAGCGGAATCCCGTTTGGCCAACCCGGCGAATTCTGTAAGCTGTATTCGTCAACAACAAAAACTATGCTGGGTCGGGATGCTTACTGTCTATGGAGATATTCGGTCCGGCAACTGTTTGAAGGTCAAGTGGTTGCTCGACCGGCTGGGCCGTGATTATCGGTGGATCGAGACTGATGTCATGTCCGGCGTGACCCGCAGCCCGGAATTCCTCGCCCTGAACCCCGCCGGCCAGACGCCGACGGTGGTGCTGGACGACGGGCGGGTGCTGGCCCAGTCCAATGCGATCCTCGGCTATTTCGGCGAAGGCACGGCCTTTGTGCCCGCCGATTCCTATGCTCGCGCCCGGATGTACGAATGGCTGTTCTGGGAACAGTACAGCCACGAACCCTTCATCGCCGTGGTCCGGTTCCAGCGGCTGCTGGCCGGCAAGCGGGCGGACGAGATCGAGCCGCGGCTGGTCGAGCGCGGCCATGCGGCCCTGGCGCGGATGGAGGCGGCGCTGACCGGGGCCGACTGGCTGGTCGGCGAGGGGCCGACCCTGGCCGACCTGGCGCTGGTCGCCTACACCCGGGTGGCGCACGAGGGGGATTTCGACCTCGCCGCCTATCCGGCCGTGCGGCGCTGGATCGGGCGCACGGAGACGGCCTTCGGGATCGTTTAGGGTCCAGACTCAAGAATCCGATACAATCCGTCATCCTCGGGCTTGTCCCGAGGACCCATTTGACCGCCGCACGGGCGGCTGAAGCCTCGAAACTCGCCGGGCGGCGTCTTCTGATCGCAGTTCTGAGCCCGCCGAACGATGGGTCCTCGGGACAAGCCCGAGGATGACGGAGTCAAAATACCAGATAAGCCAACGGCATAGCCTGAATTTGCGCCCAGCCGTAAATGAGTACGGACCCTAGCGCGCCTGCGGCCGTCCGCCCTCGGCCCATTCCGGGGTGAAATCGCCCTCGGCGAGGGCCGACAGGGGGGCGACCAGCGACTGGATCGCGGCGGTCATGAAGTCGAAATTGATGTTGGCGATCGTGTCGTCAGGCGTGTGGTAGGTCGGGATGGTCGCCCAGCCCGAGATCGTGTGGGCGACGATGCCGCGCTGGGCCAGGGCGTAGTTGTCCGAGCGCTGGAAGAAATTCTGCTCCGGATAGGGGTCCGGTCCGATCAGGGCCCCGCGGGCCTTCAGCTCGGGGCCGAAATTCGAGCGCTCGAAGCCGGTCATCATCATGACGCCCGCCGGTAGCTGCGGGTCCTGGTCGGCGATCATCTCGATCTCGAGATTGGCTTTCAGACGCTCGAGGGCGACGGGCGGGTGGGCGACGAAATAGCGCGAGCCGAGCAGGCCCGCCTCTTCGGAGCCATAGGCCACGAACATCATGTTCATCCGGTGCGGCCCGGTGCCGGACAGGGCCCGCGCCAGCTCGATCACCGCGACGGTGCCCGAGGCGTCGTCATTGGCCCCATGCATGATCACGCCGTCCGGGCGCAGGCCGAGATGGTCCAGATGCGCCGAGACCATCAGCACCGGCCCGTCCGGGTCCGTCCCCGGCAGCCAGCCCATGGCATTGGTGGTCACGCCCTGTTCGACGGCCGTGGCTCCGGGATCATAGGCGGCGGTCCCGCCTGACGCCTTGAGCCGGTCATAGGCGTCGGGCGACACGACCAGCACGACGGGGCCGCCGCGCGCCGGGGTCTCCGCCAGACGGATCACCGGCTCGCGCGCGCCGCCGCCCGATGTCGCCTGCGCCAGGGCCTCGGTCCGGCGCAGCAGGACCAGTTTCGCGCCGCTGCCCATGACCGCGCCGAACAGGGCACGCACGCCGGGACCCTCGGCCGGGGCGACCATCAGAACCTCGGCGGCGGGCAGGGCGGCCGGGTCTTCGGCGACCGTCACGGGACCGGAGGCGGCGGTCAGGCCACCGGTCAGGATGGCGAAGTCGGTGCCCTGATTCAGGGTCGTTGCGCCGACGGTCAGCTGCGCCTCGCCCGACGGGGTGGTTATCACCACCGGCGCGCGCTGCAGATAGCCGTCCATGCCGGGCACGGGCATCAGGCCGGTCAGCCGGAACTGGGCGGCGACATAGGCGGCGGCGATGGCTTCATCCCGGGTCGCGCTGCCCCGCCCCTGCAACTCGTCGCCCGCGAGGAAATTCATATGCGCCTCGACCGCATTGCGATCGACCGTGGTGGTCCGCTGGGCCAGGGCCGGGCCGGCGACGAAGGCGATCAGGGCGGCGAAGACGAGGGCGATGCGTTTCATGACGGCTTCCATCCGGTGACGAGGCTCAGGCGTAGGCGGGGGGTGAGGATCGCGTCAAGCGGCTGGAGCGCCGTGGCCCGCCGGCCCAGGGTCCGTACCCACTTTCGGCTCAGCGCACATGCGGGCTACGCTATTTGCTTATGTGGCATCTTAGCTCCGTCATCCTCGGGCTTGTCCCGAGGACCCATCGTCCGGCAGGCTCGGAACTGCGATCAGGAGAAGCCGGCCGGCGAGTTGCGAGGCTTCAACCGCCCGGGCGGTGCCCAAACGGGTCCTCGGGACAAGCCCGAGGATGACGGATTTTATCGAGTTATTGAGTCTGGACCCTAAGGGTGGGCGACATGAAGGATCATCCCGCGACGCCCCTGACCGGCTATGTCCCCATCGCCGACGCCGAGAGCGTGGCGCGGGCCACGGCCTTTCATGCGCATATGAGCGGTCGTCGGACCGTGCGCGAATTCTCTGACCGGCCGGTTCCGCGCGCCGTCGTCGAACAGGCCCTGCTGACCGCCGGCTCGGCCCCGTCCGGCGCCAACCATCAGCCCTGGTTCTTTTCCGTCATCGAAAGCGCCGGGGCCCGCGCCCGCATTCGCGCCGCCGCCGAGGCCGAGGAGCGGGAATTCTATGCGACCAAGGCCCCGCAGGAATGGCTGGACGCCCTGGCCCCGCTGGGCACCGATCCGGACAAGGGGTTTCTGGAGGTCGCGCCGGTGCTGATCGCCATCTTCGCCCAGAAGCGGGGCGGGCCGAACCCCGGCGACGACCGCAAGAACTACTATGTGCCCGAGAGCGTCGGCATCGCCACGGGCCTGTTGATCGCAGCCCTGCATTCGGCCGGTCTGGCGACCCTGACCCACACCCCGGCGCCGATGAGTTTCCTGGCCGACATCTGCGGCCGGCCGGCCTCGGAGAAGCCCTTCCTGCTGCTGGTCGCGGGCCATCCGGCGGCGGACGCGACCGTGCCGACCGCGGCGCTGAACAAGAAGCCGCTCAGCGGAATTGCGGCCTGGATCTAGGGGCGGGAGGGGGACGGAACGGGCTGGCCGGGTGCCTGGACAGGCAGAGTCGGGTCTGCTTTCGGACCGGCTGTCAGGGACCGCTTTCGACCCGAAGGTGACATTCGTAGCGTCCCTTTTCGGGAGCAGCGATCGCTGTACTTCCCACAGCAAACGTCGTTAGGTTTCCGATGAGGCGCGGCGCGGGCGGCGGCGGTTTTCGTCGGCTTCGGCGCTTGGTGGATTGGTTTAGGCATGGTCCTCTGACGAATAGTCCTGACGCACCATCGACGGAGAAGACCTCCATTTTCGCAGGCGGGGGCGAAATGGGCGCGTTGATGCGCGCCCATGACTGGTCCACATCCCCACTTGGAGACCCGGACACATGGCCCCAGACCCTTCGATCGGCGGTCAGCCTGATGCTTCCGAACAAACAGATTATGTTTGTCGCCTGGGGTCCCGAGCTCACTTTCCTCTACAACGACGCCTACCGACCAGTGTTCGGCAAAAAGCATCCCTGGGCGCTTGGGCGACCGTTCCGGGAAATATGGTCGGAAGTCTGGGACGACGTCGCGCCATTGGTCGACACCGCCCTCGGGGGCGAGGCGACCTGGTCCGAAGACCTCCATCTCGTGCTGGAGCGCAACGGCTATCCCGAGGACTGTTGGTTCACCTTTTCTTACTCGCCGGCGCGCGACGAGAGCGGCAAGATCGCCGGCCTGTTCTGCGCCGCCGCGGAGACCACCGAAAAAGTGCTGGCCGATCAGCGGCTCATCGTCGACCGGGACCGCCAGCGGCGGCAGTTCGAGCAGGCCCCGGGATTCGTCTGCATCCTGGATGGTCCGGACCATGTCTACGAGTTCACCAACCAGGCCTATGAACGGATGGTCGGTCGGGGCGGGCTGGTCGGAAAGACGGTGCGCGAGGCCATGCCCGATATCGCCGGCCAAGGCTTCTACGAACTGCTCGACACCGTCTACGCGACCGGCCAGCGGTTTCTGGCCAGTCACGTCCCGGTGACCATTGTGCCGGCACCGGGCGGCGTGGCCAGGGAACACTATCTGGACTTCGTCTACGAACCGGTCCTCGATGAGGACGGGCGGGTGACCGGCATCTTCACCCAGGGCCATGATGTCACCGAGGCACACCTTGCCAGGGTCGCGCTGGCTCTGAACGAGCGCCGCCAGGCGTTCCGGATCGGGCTCGACGATGCCCTGCGCGACATCGCCGATCCGCGCGAGGTCATGGCGACGGCCGCCGAACTCCTGGGCAAACAGCTCGCGGCCGGGCGTTGCGGGTTCGCCGAGATTGACGACGCGACGGAGTATGTCACCGTCCTGCGCGACTGGACCGACGGAACCCTGTCCAGCGCCGTCGGCCAGTTCCGCATGGATGATTTCGGCAGGCCCTTCATCGACGGGCTGAGGGCGGGGCGGGCCATTCGGCTGGAGGATCCCCTGGCGGATCCCACGACGGCCGGTGACGACGTCGCGGCGGCCTATGCGGCGCTGGACTTCCGAGGTTGCCTGGCGGTGCCCATCCTGAAGGAGGGACGGTGGATCGCAGCCATTTTCGTGCATCAGGCCCAACCCCGGATCTGGACCGACGAGGACGAGGCCCTGGTCCTGGAAGTCGCCGAGCGTACCTGGGCGACCGTCGGCCGCGCGCGGGCGGAAACGGCCCTGCGCGATCTGAACGCCGACCTCGAACGTCAGGTCGAGGCCCGCCTCGACGAACTCCGCGGGGTCGAGGCGCATCTGCGTCAGGCCCAGAAGATGGAGGCGGTCGGGCAGCTGACCGGCGGCATCGCGCACGACTTCAACAACATGCTGACCGGGGTGATCGGTGGGCTGGACATCGTGCGGCGACGGCTGAGGGATGGCCGGCACGACGACGTCGACCGCTTCATCGACGTCGCCTACCAGTCGGCCGAGCGGGCCTCGGCCCTGACCAAGCGACTGCTGGCATTTTCACGCAGGCAGTCGCTGGAGCCCAAGATCCTGGACGTCAACGCCTTGGCGGTGGGGCTGTACGATATGCTGCAGTGGACCCTGGGGGAGTCGACGCCGCTGACCCTGGCGCTCCAGCCGGACATCTGGCCGATCGAAGCGGACGCCGGCCAGCTGGAGAACAGCCTGCTGAACCTTGCGATCAATGCGCGCGACGCAATGCCGGACGGCGGGACGCTGACGATCGAGACGATCAACGTCACTGTGGACGCCGCCGACCCCGACCTGCCGCCGGGCGACTATGTCCGGATCAGCGTCAGCGACGAAGGGATCGGGATGTCCCAAGCGGTGATGGATCGGGCCTTCGACCCCTTCTTCACGACCAAGGCGATCGGCCAGGGCACGGGTCTGGGCTTGTCGATGATCTACGGCTTCGTGAAACAGTCGCACGGCCATGTCGTCATCGACAGCGCGCCCGGGCAGGGCACGCTCATCAGGTTGTGGCTGCCGCGCGTCGCGGGTGACGTGGCCCTGGATGATTTGTCGGTCGCGGCCGTGGAGGTTCGGCCGCGCGCCGGCACCACGGTGATGATCGTGGAGGACGAACCCTCGGTGCGGATGCTGATCGGCGAGGTGCTTACCGAACTGGGCTATGAGTTCGTGGAGGCCGCTGACGGCGACGCGGCCCTGCCGATCCTGCGCTCCGAACAGAGGATCGACCTGCTGGTGTCCGATGTGGGTCTGCCTGGCATGAACGGGCGCCAACTGGCCGAGATGGCGCGTGCCATCCGCCCGGGACTGCGGGTGCTCTTCGTCACAGCTTATGCGGAGGGGGCGGTGGTGCGCGGTGGATTCCTCGACGACGGAATGGACATGGTGGCAAAGCCCTTCTCCGTCGATGTGCTGGCCGACAAGATCCTCAGCATGGTGCGCGACGCCTGACGATCGCGGCAGGGCACAGCGGGTTCGAACGCTCGACCAAGCTGCGCGGAGGGGAACTGCGGCGCGGAAATCGGGCCTGCTGTGCGACCTGAGCGTAATGTCCTCTCCCCCCCTTTGCCGACCTTCGGACCGTCCGCTTTCGGTCGTGCATCAAACCTTCGCCAGGCACCCCGCCAAAGCCCCCTCCCGACGCGCGCGGGAATGCGCTACGACGCTCCCCATGAAACGCATCCTCATCGCCGCCGCCGTGCTGTCGCTCGCGGTCATTCCCGCCTCTGTCTCCGCCTGGGGCAACACCGGCCACCGGCTGATCGGGGTCGCCGCCGTGCGGGCTCTGCCGGATGAGCTGCCGGCCTTTGTGCGCGCGCCGGGGGCCGTGGCCGATGTCGGCGAGCTGTCGCGCGAGCCCGACCGCACCAAGGGGGCCGGTCAGCCGCATGACCGCGAGCGCGACACCGCCCATTTCGTCGACCTGATCGACGACGGCCGGATCATGACCGAACAGGGGATGTCGATCGACGCCCTGCCCCGGCTGAAGTCAGAGTATGACGCGGCGCTGCTGGCGGCGGGGATCAAGGTCGATGACGCCGGCTGGCTGCCCTATGCCATCATGGACGGCTATCAGCAGCTGGCCCGGGACTTCGCCACCTGGCGCGTGCTGAACGCCGCCGAGGCGCGCGAGACCGATCCGGGCAAGCGGGCCTGGTACCGCGAGGACCGGCTGCGCCGCGAGGCCCTGATCCTGCGCGACATGGGCTATCTGAGCCACTATGTCGGCGACGGCGCGCAGCCGCATCACACGACGATCCACTACAATGGCTGGGACCGGAACACGCCGAACCCCGAGGGTTTCACCACCTCGCGCCAGACTCACGGCATGTTCGAGGGGGCTTTCACCGCCCGGGTCGCCCGGCTGGACGCGGTCGAGGCCGCCATGCCCGCGCCGCGCCTCGACGGATTTGACCTGCGCGCCCGGGTGCCGGCCTATCTGAAGACCACCCTGGCCGAGGTGATCCCCTTCTATGTGATGGAAAAGGCGGGCGGCTTCCGCGACGCCGACGCGCGCGGCGGGGCCTTTGTGACGGCGCGTCTGGCGGCCGGCGCGGCGGAACTGCGCGACCTGTATATTCTGGCGTGGCGCGACTCGGCGGGCCAGTCGATCGGCTGGCCGGCGGTCAAGGTCGCCGAGGTCGAGGCCGGCACGGCCGACCCCTGGCTGGCGATGTACGGCGAGGACTGAGCCCTCCGTCTCGTTTTGCGCGCTGCCTTTCCCCATTTCGAGGGAAGGGATATGTGCGGCCCATGATCGAGCCCGTGCCCCCCGTCGTCATCCTGGACAAGACCCAGATGGCCGAGAACATCGGCGCGGTGGCGCGGGTGATGGCCAATTTCGGCCTGTCCGAGCTGCGGCTGGTGGCCCCGCGCGACGGCTGGCCGCAGGAACGGGCCTGGGCGATGGCGTCCGGGGCCGACTGGGTTCTGGAAGGGATCCGGGTGTTCGACAGCGTGGCGGAGGCCGTCGCCGATCTGAACACCGTCTTCGCCACCACCGCCCGGCCGCGCGAGACGCGCCAGCCCGTGCGCACGCCGCGCGAGGCGGCGCGGGTGCTGTACGACGACCGCGTCTCGGGGCTGGGAGTCGGCCTGCTGTTCGGCGGTGAGCGGGCGGGGCTGGAGACCTCGGACATCGCCCTGTGCCAGGGCATTGTCACCATCCCCATCGATCCCCGCCACCAGTCGCTGAACCTGGCCCAGGCGGTGGCGGTCAACGCCTATGAATGGCGGACCCTGGTGCTCGACGCGCCGCCGCCGCGCTTCCGCGAGGGCGATCCGCCGGCGTCGGGGGCGCTGATGCTGGGCATGTACGAGCACCTGGAAAAGGAACTGGACGACGGCGGCTTCTTCCATCCGCCCGAGAAACGGCCGTCGATGGTGCAGAACCTGCGGGTCATGCTGGGCCGGTCGGCCTTCAGCGCGCAGGAAGTCGCCACCTTCCGGGGCGTGATCACGGCCCTGTCGAAGGGCCGGGGACGCGTGCTGGCGCGGATGGCGGCGGCGAGGAAGGGCGAGGCCTGACCGCCGCGCTTGTATCCGGGCCGGGGCTTCTGTAGGGACCGCTCCGTTGGGGAGTAGCCGCCGGCACGTTGCAGCCGGGATCGCGTCAACACACTCGTCGTCCCGTTACGACGTGGTGCGATCAGCGGACCGAGCGTCCGCCTGGCGAGACCAGCGTGCTTCGCGGCCTGCACCGGCAGGGTCGCGGACGCGCTGTTCCGTGTGCCCGGCGGTATCGACCTCCATGACCCCCATCGCCATCGCCGTGCTGTCGCTCAGCATGTCCGCCGACGCCTTCGCCGCCGCCGTCGGGCGCGGCGCGGTGCACAAGCCGCGCTTTGGCACCGCCGTGCGCAACGGCCTGGTGTTCGGCGTCATCGAGGCCATCACCCCCCTGATCGGCTGGGGCCTCGGCCTGCTGGCGGCCGGCTTCGTCGAACAGGTCGACCACTGGATCGCCTTCGGTCTTCTGGGTGCCGTCGGCGGCAAGCTGCTGTGGGAGGCGTTCCAGCCGGCGGCCGAGGGCGATGCGGCGGCCGCCGCCCGGCGCGGCCTGCTGGCGCTGGTCGCCACCGCCGTCGGCACCAGTATCGATGCGGCGGCCGTCGGCGTGGGCCTGGCCTTCATCGGGGCCAATATCTGGATCATCGCCGCCTCGATCGGCTTCACCACCTTCGTCGCCACCACCCTGGGCATGTTGATCGGTCGGGCGGTGGGTCTGCGCTTCGGCAAGGTCGCCGAGGGGCTGGGCGGCGTCGCCCTGATCGCGATCGGTCTGTCGATCCTGCTCGAACATCTGGGTGTGATCGGCTGATCGGCGGTTTCGCGTCGGCCCGGCCTTGGCTAGAAAGCCGCTGACCCCCCGAAAGGACCGCCCATGAAAACCCGCGCCGCCGTCGCCTTTGAGGCCAAACGTCCGCTTGAGATCGTCGAGGTTGATCTGGAGGGACCGCGCGCCGGCGAGGTGCTGATCGAGATCAAGGCGACGGGCATCTGTCACACCGACGCCTATACGCTGGACGGTCTGGATTCCGAGGGCATCTTCCCGAGCATCCTGGGTCATGAGGGCGCGGGCGTGGTGGTCGAGGTGGGGCCGGGCGTGACCAGTCTCGCGGTCGGCGACCATGTGATCCCGCTGTACACGCCAGAGTGCCGGCAATGTAAAAGCTGCCTCAGCCGCAAGACCAACCTGTGCACCGCCATCCGCGCCACCCAGGGCAAGGGCGTCATGCCCGACGGCACCTCGCGCTTCAGCTACAAGGGGCAGGCGATCGCCCACTATATGGGCTGTTCGACCTTTTCGAATTTCACCGTCCTGCCCGAGATCGCGGTGGCGAAGATCCGCAAGGACGCGCCGTTCGAGAGCGCCTGCTACGTCGGCTGCGGCGTGACCACGGGGGTGGGCGCGGTGGTCAATACGGCCAAGGTCGAGCCGGGGGCCAACTGCGTCGTCTTCGGCCTCGGCGGCATCGGGCTGAACGTCATCCAGGGGCTGAAGATGGTCGGGGCCGACATGATCGTCGGCGTCGACCTGAACGACACGAAGGAAGAGTGGGGCCGCCGCTTCGGCATGACCCATTTCGTGAATCCGAAGAACGTCTCCGACGTCGTGGCCCATCTGGTCGAGATGACCGGCGGCGGGGCCGACTACACCTTCGACTGCACGGGCAACACCACGGTGATGCGTCAGGCGCTGGAGGCCTGCCACCGCGGCTGGGGCGAGAGCATCGTCATCGGCGTGGCCGAGGCAGGCAAGGAGATCGCCACCCGGCCGTTCCAGCTGGTGACCGGCCGGGTCTGGCGCGGCTCGGCCTTCGGCGGCGCGCGCGGGCGGACCGACACGCCCAAGATCGTCGACTGGTACATGGACGGCAAGATCGAGATCGATCCGATGATTACCCATACGCTGCCGCTGGAGCGGATCAATGAGGCGTTCGACCTCATGCACGCGGGGACCAGCATCCGCAGCGTGGTGGTGTTCTAGGGCTTGCGCTGCCCAGATAGTTGTTTAAAAAAACTGACCTGACACCGGGAGAGGAAAGCCATGTTCACCCACATGACCGTCGGCGCGAACGACATCGAGGCGTCGCGGAAATTCTATGATGCGGCGCTCGGGGCGCTGGGGATCGATGCGTCGAGTGGACCGGACGCCAAGGGGCGCTACTGGTGGCGCACGCCGCGCGGGGCCTTCGCGGTTGGCAAGCCGATCGACGGCGAACCGGCCTGTCACGCCAACGGCGGCACCATCGGGTTTGCGGCGAAGGACATGGAGGCGGTCGCCGCCTTCCATGCCGCCGGGATCGCGGCCGGCGGCACGGCCATCGAGGACCCGCCCGGCCCGCGCGAAGGCCCGTTCGGCACGCTGAACCTGGCCTATCTGCGCGATCCTTCGGGCAACAAGATCTGCGCCCTGCACCGGGCGGGGTGAGCGCGCATTCTACCCGCTCATCCCGGCGAAAGCCGGGACCCAGTGCTTTCGTGAGGCACTGATAGATGGGATTGATGGCGGTGCGATTCCGGACGCGCCGGATCACCCAAAGAACTGGGTCCCGGCTTTCGCCGGGATGAGCGGAAAATTATGGATACGTTGAAACAACATCAGGTCCACGGCGGCACCCTGCGTTACCTGCGCCACGACAGCGCGGCCACCGGCACGCCCATGACCCTGTCGGTGTTCACGCCGCCCGGCGAGGGTCCGTTCCCGGTGCTGATCTGGCTGTCGGGGCTGACCTGCACCGAGGACAATTTCACCACCAAGGCCGGGGCCTATGCGGCCGCAGCCGGGCATGGGCTGATTATCGTCGCGCCCGACACCTCGCCGCGCGGGGAGGGGGTGGCGGACGATCCGGCCTATGATCTGGGGCAGGGGGCGGGCTTCTATCTGGACGCCACCCAGGCCCCCTGGGCGAAGCATTTCCGCATGGAAAGCTATGTCGTCGAGGAGCTGATCGGGCTGATCGACGCGGAATTCCCGACGACGAAAACGCGCTCGATCAGTGGCCATTCCATGGGCGGGCACGGGGCCCTGACGCTGGCGCTGAGGCATCCGACGCTGTTCCGCAGCGTCTCGGCCTTCGCGCCGATCGCCTCGCCGACACGGTGCGCCTGGGGCGAGAAGGCCTTTACGGCCTATCTGGGCCCGGATCGCGCCGCCTGGGTGGCCCACGACGCGGCCCGGCTGATCGAGGCCGGCGCGGCGCACGGGGTCTATGATGACATCCTGATCGACCAGGGCGACGCCGATCCGTTCCTGGTCGAACAGTTGAAGCCCGAGCTGCTGGTCGCGGCGGGGGCCGCGGCGGGGCAGGGGGTCACCCTGCGGATGCAGCCCGGCTATGACCATTCGTATTTCTTCATGGCCAGCTTCATCGCCGACCATGTCGCCTTTCACGCCGAAAGGCTTAAGGAGGGCGCATGACCGAAGCCCCTGACTACGCCCCGATGTTTGCCGCCCTGTGTGTGGAGGTCGGCATCTGCCTGCACCCCAAGGGCGAGGCCAGGGTCCAGGCGGCGCTGGCGAACGGGCTGGATGCCGCCGTGCGCGCCGTGTTCGATGCCGAAGGCGTGGACTTCGCCTCCTCGACCGGCGACCTGCGCCGCGCCGTGCGCGACTGTCTGAAGGCGCATCTGCCGCAGGCCTGAGGGGAACGAATTGCCGCAGGCCGGCTTGGCTTGGGGGAGAGGGTGCCTAGATACGGCCCCAGCTCGTCCCTGTCGCAAGGATCCGTCCCATGGCCTTCACGCTTCCGCCCCTCCCCTACGCCTATGACGCCCTGGAGCCGGCCATCGACAAGGAGACGATGACCTTCCACCACGACAAGCATCATCAGGCCTATGTCGACAATCTGAACAAGGCCGTCGACGCCGATCCGGCCCTGCGCGGGCAGTCGATGGAAGAGATGTTCGCCACCATCTCGACCCTGCCCAAGCCGGTCCGCAACAATGGCGGCGGGCACTGGAACCACAGCCTTTTCTGGAAGCTGCTGGCCCCCGTCGGCAAGACCGGCGCGCCCTCGCCCGAACTGGCCGCGGCCATCGACCGCGACCTGGGCGGGATGGAGAAATTCAAGGAGGCCTTCAACGCCGCCGGGGCCGGCCAGTTCGGCTCGGGCTGGGCCTGGCTGATCGTGCAGGACGGCAAGCTGAAGGTCACCTCGACGCCAAACCAGGACAATCCCCTCATGGACGTGGCCGATGAAAAAGGGGCCGTGGTCCTGGCCGCCGACGTCTGGGAACACGCCTATTATCTGAAATACCAGAACCGTCGGCCCGACTACCTCAAGGCCTTCTGGACGGTCGTGAACTGGAACAAGGCCAACGAACTCTTCGCGGCTGCGACGGCCTGACGGAACGCAGGGCCCGCCGGAAGAATGAAGGGTCGGCGGGCTGGCGTCCGTGACCCGGCGACCTATCTGAGCGGGGCGGTGGCGGGGCTGGTCCCGACGCCTGGAAGGTTGAACGATGAAGTCGCAGATGAAACTGGCCGCCGCGAGCCTGGTGCTCGCCACCCTGATGGGCGTCACCGCCTGCTCGCCCGGGACCGAAAGCGTCGAGCCCGCGTCGGCGGCGGTGCCGGCTGCCAGTGCCGACGTCTATCCGTTCAAGGTCGGCGCGCTGGACGTTGTCGCCCTGCGTGACGGTGGCCTGACCGGCCTGCCGAACGACAACAAGGTGCTGGGCGTGGGCCGCACCCCGGCCGAGGTCGCCGCGGTCCTGACCGCCAACGGCCTGCCCGGCGACAGCTTCAATCTCAGCGTCCAACCCCTGCTGGTGCGGGACGGCGCGCGTCTGGTGCTGCTGGACGCCGGCGCGGGCAACAGCTTCGGCCCCGGCGCGGGCAAGCTGCCGGCCTCGCTGGCTGCGGCCGGCGTGCAGCCCGACCAGATCACCGACATCCTGATCTCCCACAGCCACGGCGATCACGTCGTCGGCCTGGTCAATGCGACCGGCGGCCTGACCTTCCCCAGGGCGACGATCCGCATGGCCGCGGCGGAATGGGCGTTCATGAAGGCCAACGCCGACATGAAGGCCTTGGTCGAGGCCATCACGCCCAGGGTCGAAACCTTCCAGCCGGGCGCGGCGGCCCTGACGCCGTCGATCTCGTCGGTGGCCATCAACGGCCATACGCCCGGTCACATGGGCTATGAGATCAAGTCCGGGTCGGACAGCCTGCTCTACATCGGCGACACCATGCACCATTCGGTGATCTCGGTGCAGCGCCCGGAATGGCAGATCGCCTTCGACAGCGACGGCCCGACCGCCACCGCCAGCCGCCAGGCCCTGCTGGATCGGGCGGCGTCGCAGAACCTGCGCGTCTATGCCGTCCACTTCCCCTTCCCGGGCCTGGGCCGCATCCAGCGCAAGGACGACGGCTTCGTCTGGGCCCCCGAAGTTCCCGCCCGGCCCTGAGACCGGACTTGACGAAAGAGGGGCGGGCCTTCATAAGCCCGCCCTTCACGCATCCGGCCTGCCGGGCGCGCGAACCACTACGGACGATGCGTGGACCGCCGTTGAGATCGTCTCTCCAGTTGGGGAGGGACCGGGCCGCATCATGAGAAGAGTGACATATGTCCAAGCGCCATAGCGCCAAGTACAAACTCGACCGGGTCATGGGTGAAAACCTGTGGGGTCGTGCCAAGTCCCCCGTCAACAAACGCTCGTACGGCCCCGGCCAGCACGGTCAGCGCCGCAAGTCGAAGGTCTCTGACTTCGGCCTGCAGCTGAAGGCCAAGCAGAAGCTGAAGGGCTATTACGGCAACATCACCGAGAAGCAGTTCGCCGCGACCTACGAGGAAGCCTCGCGCCGCAAGGGCAACAGCTCGGAGAACCTGATCGGCCTGCTGGAGTCCCGCCTGGACGCCCTGGTCTATCGCGCCAAATTCACCCCGACCGTCTGGTCCGCCCGTCAGTTCGTCAGCCACGGCCACGTGACTGTGAACGGCAAGAAGGTCGACATCGCGTCGTACCGTCTGAAGGTCGGCGACGTCGTCGAGGTCAAGGAAAAGTCCCGCAACATGGCGCTGGTGCTCGAAGCCCAGCAGTCCGGCGAGCGCGACATCCCCGACTATATCGAAATCGGTGACCGCGGCTTCTCGGTCCGCTTCGTCCGTGTGCCGGAACTGGCCGACGTGCCGTTCCCGGTGAAGATGGAGCCGAACCTGGTCGTGGAATACTACTCGTCCTAAGTGAGGGCGCGATCGTTCGCCGCGCGGCGGCTCACGGCTTGAGCGCCGTGTGAAATCAGAGAAGGCCCCGGAGCGATCCGGGGCCTTTTGCTTTGGCGCACGGGACGCCGTTGACGGTTGACCGACCCGCAGGCCGGAGAGCGAAAGACGGCTCGCGGCCCGAAGGCGTCCCGGAGCGGCCTGCGGTCTGGCGTCCTTGCGCGGGCGTATCGTGAGGTCGCCACAATCGCCATATTGCTATCTCTCCGGGGCATGGGGCAAGACTGCCGGAGTCCGGCCCCGGGGCGATGGGGGCTCATCGAAACGGTCGGACCGGAGGGGCACCATGACCGATCCAGCATACCGTGGAGACGAGAAGCCCGGTTCTAAGGTGAGCGACCTGTCCGAGGACGCCCTCGGTTTCGGACGCCTTGAAATCCATACGAGCTGGCAGGTGCTTCGCCATCCGCGCGCGGTGCTGGATGCCTGGATGACGGCCGGGCCGACGGGTGGGGGTGCCTATGCCCGTCCCTTGCGACTGTATCTGGCCCTGAACGCTATCCTGATGCTGCTGCTGTTTCTGCAGGGCGGGTCAGAACGGTTTGTGGCCGGTATTCCAGCGTCATCACTGGATCCCCTGATCCTTGCGTCGGGCAAGAGCCGCGACGCCTTCATGGCGGACGCCGACGGCTGGATGACCCTGACCCTGGTGCCCATCCTGTCGCTGTTCTATGCCCTGGCCATTGTCCCCCTGCTGCGCTGGTGGGATCCCGACAAGCTGGGATGGAGCCGGGGCTTCCGGGCGGCGTTTGCGTATCTCTGCGCATGGACCGTTCTGATGCTGCCGATTGCCTGGTGGTCGTCCGAAGCGGGCGTTGTCGGTGTGGCCACCAGTGCTGGCATCATCGTTCTCGGGATCATCACCTTCATGAGAATGGGGGCCGGGCGCTGGTGGCGGTCGCCGGTCATTGGACTGGGAAAGGCCGTGCTGCTGGGTATGGCCCTGCAGGTCGGTGCGATGTTGGGTTCCCTGCCCGTCATCGCGATCGGGCTGGCAGCGGGGCGTTACTTCTGACGTCCTGACCTGGCCGGGCCTTGTCGACCGACCTCGTCGACATCGGCCTCTATTCACAGGCCCATCGTCCCGCACGCCTTTGGCGCGCGGGTTTGCTGATCGACAATGTCGCGCCGTGCGAGTCTGCCCTCGACCCCGAGCGGCACCGGCTCGACCTTCCGGCCTGAGATCACGGTCTCGGGACTTCCCTCGCGACGCGAACACGCGCATTTTGCGGGTCATGGGGCGGGCTGAGGAGGCCGGGGATGAGATCGATCGCGACAGCCGCCGTTCTTCTGGCGCTGGTTCCGGCCCTGTCGGCCTGTGCGCTGATGGACCGGTTCGGCGGGTCGAGGATGGCCGAGGTCCTGCCCGGCCAGATCGAGCCCGTCCATGCCGCCGTCATCGCCCGGAACCAGGCCGCCTTCTGGGTCAGTTCGAACGGCTGTACCGCCAAGGCGGACATCCAGCCGGTGGTGCGCCAGTCCAGCGACGGGCCGATCATCACCCTGCGCCGGATCAAGGAAGACCGCTGCCGCGAGGTCCGTCCAGAGGGGGTCGAGATGCGCTGGACCTTCGAGGAACTGGGCCTGGCCGACGGATCGCGGCTGTCGGTCGAAAACCCCTATCAGCTGCCGCCGGCCTGACGGGGCGTCAGACGGCCTGACCGGCCTGGGCCTCGGCGTTCACGGCGCTGATCCGGGTGTGGATGATCGAGACCGTGGTGCCCGGATGGGCACCGGTGACCTGGACCCGGGCCTGGAGCTGTTTGGCCAGGGCCTCGACGATACTGGTGCCCAGACCGGGCGTCGCGGCTTCCGGGTCGGTCGGCATGCCCACGCCGTCATCGGTCACGGACAGCGTCCAGTTGGGGCCATGGCGGTGGTAGGTGACGACGATCCCGCCCTTTCGCCCGCCCGGGTAGGCGTGTTTGAGCGAGTTGATCACCAGTTCGGTGACGATCAGGCCCAGGCTGATCGAAATCTCGGCGCTCACGGCCGTATCGTCGCAATCCACCTTCAGGGAGAGCTGGCTGTGATCGCGGATCATGGAGGCCCCGATGCTGAGGCACAGCTGGTCGAAATAGGACTTGAGCTCGACCTCGCCGAGGTGTGACGCGGCCAGCTGCTGTTGCAGGGCGGCGACGGACATGACCCGGCTGTGGGCGTCCTGCAGAGAGCTCCGGGTCTCGTCCGACCGGGAGCTGCGAGCGCTCTGCAGGATGACGCTGGCGATGATCTGCAGGCTGTTGGCGATGCGGTGCTGAATCTCCTGCAGCAGGATAGCCTTTTCCCGCAGCAGGTCATCCTTCAGCTTCTCGTTGGCCCTCGCGTCGGTGACGTCCGACAGGCCCAGCAGCAAGCGGACTTCGGTGCCGTCGCCATAGGCGAGCAGGTGAGCGTTCAGCAGCAGGGTACGGGAGCCCAGACGCCGGCTTGTCAGCTCAAGCTCATAGGCTTGCACGGCGGCCGCGCCGGACAGGGTGGCCGACAGCAGCGAGCGCAGCCGGGGCAGGTTCCACTCGCCGTCGCCGAGGCTGATGAAGGGCTGGCCGATGGCACCCTCGGCGTCGATCTGGAAGGTGGTGAAGAAGGAGGCGCTCGCGGCGATGACTCTCAGGTCGCCGTCCAGCAGCACCAGGGGCGCCGCCGATGATCCGACCACGGCCAGACCCAGGCTGAGTGCTTCGTCTGGGTTGAGCGTCGTCGGGGCAGCCACGGCAAGTCCTCCAGACCGTTGGGGAAATCGCGAAGCGGAAGTCGTTCCGTTCTCCGCTCGTCGGTAATCGAGGCGGCCACGATCAGAGATCGATGCCGTTCAATATTGATGGGTAGCATGCGTGGCCTGGGTTCGCGCCTTGAAATGCTGCCTTCGGGTCACGATTTCGAAAGAAATCAACCGTGAAAAGCGCGATTCGAGCAACGATGTTTACGGTCGCGCAATGTCTGGCCAAGGCGCTGGAACTGGAACGGCAGGCGGCGCAACCGCACCCGCCGGAGGTACGCGCCGACTTCGCCGCGATGGCCCTGCAATGGCGCCGTCTGGCCGCCCGGGCGGAGATCCAGGACCGCCGGACCGCCGCGGCTTCGCGCGCCGACCAGCCCTGATCCGCCCGAGTTGAGGCCTGCACTGATTTCGGCAATATGGCTCCGGAGTTCGCGGAGTCGCCATGCTTTTCCTTCTGCTCGCCCTGATGACGCCGCAGGATGCGCCATCCAGCCCCGGCGGGCTGGCTCCGGGCCAGAGCGGCCCCCCGCTGGTGGAAATCCCCGGGCCGATCGAGCGCCGGTCGACGGTGGCGGAGGCCGTGGGGCATACGGGGGACGTCACGCTCGAGGTCGTCGTCCAGCCTGACGGCTCAAAAGGCCCTGTAACTGTGGTCGAATCCTCGCGCTCGGACCTGCTGGACGCCGAAGCGGCGCGGCTGGTCGCGGAGGCAGGCTTTCGCGCACCGGCCGCGGCGACGCGATACCGGGTCACTGTGGGCTTCCAGGGGGCCGATGAAGCCCTGACGTGCGCCGCGATGGCACGGCAGGTCCGCTGGTTCCAGCAGACCTGGCCCGAGCGGCCTCTGAAGGACATGGCGCTGTACCAGATGTCCAGCGGCATCCTGCTGGTGGCGGGGTCACCGGCGTCGCCGAACCGGGCGTCAGCCCAGGCGGCCGTGGATCAGATGGAGCGTCTTGAGGCCGAGTTTCCGATGCTGGCCGACCAGTGCGAACGGGAACCCGAACGCGCCTGGTATCCCCTGCTGGGAGACTGGGCCCGTCGACAACGCGCGGGCGGCTAGCGTCGTTCGAAGGTCGGCAGCATGTCCGCAGGAATGCGGTGGGGCCGCATTGTCGTCGAATCGACGAGGACCCATTCCGAGACCCCCTGGGCGCAGACGCGACCGTCCCCGTCCTCGATGCGGACAGACCGGTTGAACCGCGGTCCCTGCGGATCGCCGACCCAGGTGCGGGCGACGACGCCCGTGGCCCCCGGTGGCAGGGGGCGGAAATAGTCGACCTCGTGCCGGGTCGCGACCCAGGACCAGCGGGCGCGGGTCGCAGCGTCGAAACGGGCGTTCCAGTGGGCCGTGCCGGCGTCCTGCAGCCAGCCGACATAGACCACATTGTTGACGTGGCCGTTGTCGTCGATGTGTTCGGGCAGAACCGTCAGCGGGACGACGAAGATCTCGCGGTCGTCGCGCGGCTCGAGGACCGCGCGGGCCATCAGGCCCCGGTTGCGTCGGAGGCGTCGCCGAGCGCCACGCCCTTTTCGGCCATGAGCGTCTGGAGTTCACCGGCGTTGAACATCTCGCGCACGATGTCCGAACCGCCGACGAACTCGCCCTTCACATACAGCTGGGGGATGGTCGGCCAGTCACTGAAGGTCTTCACCCCCTCGCGCAGACCCTCGTCCTGCAGCACGTCGACGCCGACGAAATTCGCGCCGAGGTGATCCAGAATCTGCACCGCCAGCGAGGAGAAACCGCACCGCGGCGCGTCCGGCGTGCCCTTCATGAACAGGACGATGTCATGCTGGCTGACCGTCTCGCCGATGAAGGCGTGGATCGGGTCGGCGTCGGCGGCGGGAGTCACGGCTTGGTCGGTCATGGACGAATGGCCTCTCGGTGAAGGCCGTCAGGTATGGACCCTGGGCGTGGGGGTCAAGGGCGGGGGATGTCAGGCCGCCCTGGCACCCGCCACCCGGGCCATCTCGATCTGGGCGGACAGGCCCGGCGGCATGTCGCGATCCGGGACCATGGACAGGGTGTTCAGCCGCTCGATGTCGCTGGCCTCGATCATGACGCTGGAGATCGACGGGTCGGTCAGGACATAGGCCAGGCAGATGGCCTCGGCCGTCCAGTTGTTGGTCCGGTGCAGGAAGGCGAAGGTGCCGGCATGGGCCAGCGGGTTTTCCGCGACCTTCGGAGCGCCGCCGAAGCCGAACAGACCCTTCTTCTTCTCGACGTGGACGGTCGCCGCCTTCCTGGCCGTGTCCAGGCTGTCAGGGAAATAGCCGAAGGCGAGAATGGCCATGTCCTGCTCGCGGGCGGCGCGCAGGCGCGACCGGACCTGCCAGCCCGAATTGACGTGGAAAGGCGATGCCAGCACGTCGAAGGCCCCGGTCGCGACATAGGTGTCCATCACATCGCCGTCGCCCGACACGCCCAGCAACCGCACCCGCTCGGTCGCCCGCAGCGCCTTGAGGGCGTTCAATGTCGACTGGGGCAGTTCGTGATCCACCGGCTCGTCCAGCAGGGCCATGTCGAACCAGCCCAGGCCGGAAACGTGCAGCGCCCGGTCGATGGCGGCGGTGATGCCCTGGGCCGAGAAATCGCGGTGCGAACCGCGGCGTCCGTCGCCGGCTCCGAGGGTCAGGGACACCTGTACGAGCTTGCGGTCGACGTGTTTGAGCGCCTGCCCCAGCACCTCGGCGAGGACGGGATCGGCGGTCTCGAGGCGATAGCTGTTGATGCCGGCTTCGAGGGCCGAATAGACCAGCTCTCGCCCGGCCTCGGGCCCCCCGGAGATGTCGCGGGCACCGAGGCTGAGCGTCAGGCAGGAGACAGCCTGTCCGGTGACGCCGAAGGGGCGGTAACGCATGGGTTCAGTCTCCCCGGCTGGAGGAAGGCGGCGGCGCGGACGTCTCGAGTGCCAGCGCGTGCAGTTCGCCGCCCATCTTGCCCTTGAGGGCGGCATAGACCAGCTGGTGCTGGCGCACGCGCGGCAGGCCGGCGAAGGCCGTCGAGACGATGCGGGCGCGATAGTGGTCGCCGTCTCCGGCCAGATCGTCGATGACGATCTCGGCGTCGGGAAAGGCTTCGGTCAGATGGCCACGAAGCGTTTCGACAGGCATGGGCATGGACGGCGCGGGCTCCGGATTCGCCGGGGATCATGCCGCGTAAACCTTAATGGGGGGCTACATCACGCGATGGTCCGCGCCATGATGCGGCCCTTTCGTCTCAAGCCGCCTGCGTTGGCTGTTTACCGGCTGATCCGATCCAGCAGAATGACGGGCGAACCCTTGTAGGTCGTCTCGACATAGGGGGCGTAACCCGCCCGCGCCGCCAACGCGTGGGAGGGGGCGTTGTCGGGCGAAATCATACAGACGGTGCGCGAAGCGTTCAGGGCGTCGTCGCACCATGCCAGGGCCGCCGACACGGCCTCGAAGGCGATCCCCTTGCCCTGAAAGCGCGGGGCGACGCCCCAACCGAGCTCGGGCGCGTCGAAGGCGGGATCGAGGATGCGGTGATAGTCCAGCACCCCGACGCTGCCGACATAGTCGCCGGTCGCTGTCTCGCGGATCGACCAGTTGCCATGGCCCTTGACCTCCCAGTGGCCGATGTCGCGCAGCAGGCGGAACCAGACATCCTCGGACGACAGGGGCGCGGGGAAGATGGAGGCGGCGAAGACCGGATCGCCCCACAGGGCACACAGGTCGGGAAGGTCGGACGCCTGGACGGGGGTCAGGGTCAGGCGGTCGGTGATGAGGAGGGTCATGGGGCCTCGAACAGGGCGCCGGCGCGCGCGATCCGGGTCTGGCCGGCGGCGTCGGTGACGGCGAAGGTGAAGCCGGGCTGCAGGGCGAAGGCCCCGGCGCGGCCCTGCTTGTCCAGCGCCAGCAGGGCGACCTGTGAGCCTGCCACCTTCGTCCCGCGCAGTCGGGCCAGGCGTTCGATCACGCTGCGACAGGCGGCGGTGGGATCAAGGCCGTGGCGCATGGCCTCGACCACCGAATGGGCCCCGGCGACGCGGACGACGTCCTCGCCGACGCCGGTGGCGGTGGCCCCGCCGACCTCGTCATCGACATAGAGGCCGGCCCCGATGATCGGGCTGTCGCCGACCCGGCCGCGCATCTTGAACGCCATGCCGGAGGTGGTGCAGGCGCCGGCCATGCGCTGGTCCGCGCCGATGGCCAGCAGGCCGATGGTGTCATGGTTGCCGGGGCCGCCGGGCATGGATCGCCAGTCGGTGTTCTCGCTGTTGGGACGCGGGGCATGGTTCGCCGTCTTCAGCCACTCGCGCCAGGCCGCCTCGGCGCGGGGGGTGAGCAGATTCTGCGCCTCGAAACCCTGTTCGAGGGCGAAGGTCCGGGCGCCCTCGCCGACCAGCATGGTGTGGGGCGTCCGCTCCATCACCCGCCGCGCCACCGAGACGGCGTGGACGATGTCCTCAAGCGCGCAGACCGCGCCGATGTCCCCGGCCCAGGTCATGACGCAGGCATCCAGCGTCACCCGGCCGTCGCGGTCCGGCAGGCCGCCGTAGCCGACGGAAGAATTGCTCTCGTCCGCCTCGGCCACGCGCCCGCCCGCCTCGACCATGTCCAGGGCCGAGCCGCCGTCGGCCCGCGCCGCGATCCCGGCGGCGTTGGCGGCCGCGCCGAAATCCCAGGTCGAGACCATGACGGCGGGAGTAGCGGGCCGGGCGCGGGCGGAGGTCGCGAGCGCGGCGACGGGAGCGGCGGCCAGCAGGGCTCTGCGCGAGGGACCGCTCACAGCAGGTCCGGTTGTTTGAAGCCGGCCACGCCGTCGCGGCCGATCAGGGGATTGTGGACGATGATCATCGACTTGGCCGACCGCTCCAGCGCCCGGCGCACCATCGCGCGGACAAGCCGGAGCATGGTCGATGGTGCCGCGATTTCCGGATCGGGTCGAGGGTCAACCGGATGGGGTCGTGGAGGTAGAGCTCCATGTGCGGTGCGGGGGGCCTGTCCGGTTCACGCGATGATTGAGTTGTCCCGCCCTGACATTTGTTCATATCCTGCGGTCGGGAGATGACGCCCGGAGGGTCTTTATGGCGACCTTTGACGCCCGGCGGCGGGCGATCACGAGCCGGGCAAGACGCTCCGTGGCGGTTATATTCGCCCTGGCCCTTGTCCTGGCACCGGCGGCCTCGGCGTCGGGCGCTGCGACGTTCGACGTCGCGGGCTGGCGCAGGGATTTCCAGCATCTCAAGCAGGAGATGGCGCAGCGCTACGCCAACCTCGACTGGATCGTCTCCCATCGCGGCCTCGACCTTGCGGCCCTGGACGCCGAAACAGGCGCGGCCATCGAGCGCGCGCGATCCGACGGTCAGGCCGCCGCGGCGTTGCGGCGGTTCATCGGCGCCTTTGAGGACCCTCATCTGAAGCTGGTTCGCGGCGAACGCTCCAGTCCGCCGGGCGCCGCGGCACCGGCGGCCGTGCCGCGCCTTCCCGATCCGCCCGCCGCGGTCGCCTCCTGCGAGGCCGCCGGCTACCGGTCGGGGAACCCTCGCTTCCGGTTTCCCTTCAACCGGCTGCCGGGCTGGGCCCCGGTGCGGGACGGCCCGTTCGCCACCGCAGTCGCCGGCGATCTGGGCGTGCTGCGAATCGCGGCCCTGGGCGAAGATTCCTATCTGGCGGCCTGCCGCGACGCGTTCCGCCCCGGCATGACCGCCCGCGGCCTGCGCATGGCCGTCCGCGCCCGTCTCCAGCAGAGCCTCATGGAGGCCATCGACGATCTCAAGGCGCGGGGCGCGCGGCGGCTTCTGGTGGACCTGACCGGCAATGGCGGCGGCACGGAATGGGTCACCGAGGTGGTCGCCCTGATGACCGACCAGACCCTGGTCAGGCCCGCCGGGCGGCTTGTCGATCCGGCCTGCGACCGCTCGGCCATCTGGCGTGGTGAGCCGGTCTGTCCCGTGCTGGCACCGCCCGGCGAGCCGCTGCGGCTGACCGGAAACGGCCGCTGGTCGGGGCCGTTGTTCATCCTCGTCGATCGCGAGACGGGCTCGGCGTCCGAGGACTTCGTCGCCTGGCTGCAGCAGAACCGTGTCGCCGTGGTCATCGGCGCGCGCACCGCCGGTGCCGGTTGCGGCTATGTGAACGGCGGCGGGCGCATACGGCTGCAGGCCGGATCCTTCGATGTGATGGCGCCCAACTGCGCCCGGTTCCTCAATGACGGGACCAATGAGATCGAGGGCATCACGCCCGACGTGGAAATCGCCATGGACGGCGCGAACCGGGCCGCGGCTCTCGCCGATGCCCTGTCAGCCGCGTAGGCGCGGCCGCTCGCACCGCTCACATCAATGCCCGCTGGCTAAGACTGGCCACGCCGTCGCGGCCGACGGCCAGAGCGTTGCGGACGCCTGGCGTGCGGCGGGTTCTTTCGACGCCGGGCCGCCTGCCGCCCCGTTTGCCGGGAACGATTGCGCCCGGGGCGGTAACGCCGGACAGCATCGAAGAACGGCGAAGGTGCCCGCTCGACCTACAGGGGTTTGCGGAATTTCAGCACGAACTGGTCGGTGCGCCCCCGCATGTGCGCCTGATAGACATGGCCGGTGCGGTCGTCTTCCGGGTGCTCCAGAAGATCGGTCTCCGCCTCCAGGATGAAGCCCGCGGCCAGAACCTCACGCTTGACCACCGCGACGTCGATGCGGTGAATCCGGTTGACCTCGGTCACGCCGGCCCCGGCCGCGGCATGGTGGTCGATGATGATATAGACCCCCCCGGGCTTGAGTGCGCTGAACACGGCCCTGTTCACCCCGGGCACATCCGCCGGTCCCATGAAGTCGGCGTGGAAATCATGGTAGTTCAGCGCCGTGAAGACCATGTCCAGCTGCTCGGGCATGGCGAAGGCCGAGACAGAGTCGAAATGGAAACTGACGTTATCCCAGCCCGGCTCGGCGTCCAGATCATCCATGACCTTGCGATAGGCGCTGAATCTGTTCACCACCTCAGCGGGTTGAAGGGCGTAGACATGCCCTTCCGCACCGACGGCACCGGACAGGATGCGGGTGAAATAGCCGCCGCCCGGGACCAGATCCAGGACCTTCCAGCCCGGCCGAACACCTGCCCATGACAGTGTCTCGGCCGGCTTGCGCAGTTCGTCGCGCTCCCGATCAACCTGAGGCCGAGCCACATTGGCGACGGCGGCAGCGATCAAATCGTCGGACTGGAAGGCCTTCGAACGCATTGGCAAAGCGAACAAAACTGCGGCGACGGACACAAGGATCAGACGGGCGATCATGACCGGAACTCCTTCAAGGAGCCATTTTCAGCTTTCCCAATTCGTAAACGAACCGGCCGGGGCCGTCCAGAACAAGCGCAGAGGGTATATTGGTTCGGTAGGTCAGGAGAGGGCGCTCACCCGCCACGTCGCGGCTGGGGCGGGCTTTGGCTTCAGTCCTGGTGGGTCGGGCGGTCCGGCCGCTCACATCAGCCCCAGCTGTTTGAAACTGGCCACGCCGTCGCGGCCGACGATCAGGTGATCGTGGACCTCGATGCCGAGCGCGCGCGCCGCCTCGATCACCTGGCGCGTCATGTCGATGTCGGGTCGCGACGGAGTCGGGTCGCCGGACGGATGGTTGTGGACGATGATCATCGACCTGGCCGACAGTTCCAGCGCCCGCCGCACGACTTCGCGCGGATAGACGGGCGCATGGTCGACCGTGCCGCGATTCTGGATCTCGTCGAGGATCAACTGGTTGCGGTTGTCGAGGTAGAGCACCCGGAACTGTTCGCGCGGTTCGTGCTGCAGGGACAGGCGGACATAGGCGACGAGGGCGGTCCAGGACGAGATGACGGTGCGTTTCCCGGCCTCCTCCTTGATGACCCGGCGCGCCACTTCATGCAGGGCGGCGAGGTCGAGGGCGGTTTCGGTGCCGACGCCCTTCATCCGGCCCCGGGTGTCCTCGGCGCGGACCGTCATCAGATCCTCGACCGGGGCGGCTAGCACCGCCGCCAGCGAGCCGAACCGGGCCAGCAGGGCCTTGGCGACCGGCTTGACATCGCCCTGCGGCTGGCTGCGGAACAGGAACAGTTCGAGCAGTTCATAGTCCGGCAGATGATGGATGCCCGCCCCGCGCGCACGATCCCGCAGCCGCTCGCGGTGGCCGGCGTGATGCGGCGTCCTCGGCTTGTCAGACGGCTGGTCGAGCATGAGCCTCCCCGTGTGCGGGGAGCCTATCGTCAGAATTTCGGTCGGAACAGTCCTGCCGGGCTGGCGCTGAAGATCTCGATACCGTCCTCGGTCACGCCCACCGTGTGCTCGCACTGGGACGACAGGGACTTGTCGCGGGTGACGGCGGTCCAGCCGTCGGACAGGACCTTCACGTGCGGCTTGCCCAGGTTCACCATCGGCTCGACGGTGAAGAACATGCCGGCCTTGAGCGTCGCGCCCTCGCCGCGGCGGCCGTAGTGCAGGACGTTGGGGCTGTCGTGGAACAGCCGGCCGATGCCGTGGCCGCAGAAGTCGCGCACCACCGACATGCGGTTGGCCTCGACCACCTGCTGGATGGCATAGCCGATGTCGCCGAAGGTATTGCCCGGCTTGACCTGGGCCAGACCCGCCTCGAGCGAGTCATAGGTCACCTCGATCAGCTTCTTCGCGCGGGCGTTGATCTCGCCGACCGCATACATGCGGCTGGAATCGCCATGCCAGCCGTCGACGATGACGGTGTGGTCGATGTTGACGATGTCGCCGTCCTTCAGAACCTTGTCGCCAGGGATGCCATGGCAGACGACGTGGTTGATCGAGGTGCAGACGGTCTTCTCATAGCCCTTGTAGCCGAGGCAGGCGGGCAGGGCCCCGTGGTCGAGGGTGAACGCGCGGATGCGGTCGTCGATCTCGCCGGTGGTCACGCCGGGGACGACGAACGGGGTGATCATGTCCAGCGCCTCGGCCACCAGACGGCCGGCAGCGCGCATGCCCTCCCAGGCCGCCTCATCGTCGTGGACGCGGATCTCGTGGGTGCGGACGAAGGCATCCTCTTCCAGGTCGGGGGTCTCGTACATGGGCAGGCTTTCAGGGCGTCGGGTCGGCGGGATCGGGCTTCAGGTGGGAACCTATAGCACAAACCTCAAGGCCGGGTTGAGGCGACCGCTTCACTTGCGTGCAGACTGGGCTAGACAGACCGGATGACCCACCCATCCCCCACGGCCGCCGTCCTGATCATCGGCGACGAGGTCCTGTCCGGCCGGACGCAGGACACCAATCTGAACACCATCGCCCGGTTTCTGGCGGCGCTGGGCATCGACCTGCTGGAGTGCCGGACGGTCGGGGACCGCAAGGACCAGATCGTCGACAACCTGAACGCCCTGCGTGCGGCCCACGACTATGTCTTCACCACCGGCGGCATCGGCCCGACGCATGACGACATCACCGCCGACGCCGTCGCCTCGGCCTTCGGCGTGGCGCTGACCGAGCACCCGGACGCGCTGGCCATTCTGGCACGGCGCTATGGCGACGATTTCAACGCGGCGCGGCGGCGGATGGCGCGCATCCCCGAGGGGGGGACGCTGATCGCCAATCCGGTGACCGATGCCCCCGGCTTCCAGATCGGCAATGTCTTCGTTATGGCCGGGGTGCCGAAGATCATGACGGCGATGCTGGAAGACGTCGCCCCTCGCCTGCGGACCGGGGCGGTGGTGCAGGCCCGGACCCTGAGAGTCAGCGGCGTGGGTGAGGGGTCGATCGCCGACATCCTGACGGCCGCGGCGCGGGCGGAGCGCGAGATCAGCTTCGGCAGCTATCCGTTCGGCCACGGCTCGGTCGGAGAGATGGGCACCAACCTGGTGGTGCGGGGGCGGGACGCGGCGAAGGTGGATGCGGCGGTTGAGGCGCTGTCGGCGGCGTTGAAGGCCGCCGGGGTCGCTGTCGAGCCTGCCTAGCGTCCGCCGAACGCCTCAGCGACTGCCTGAAACGCCGGATTGGCCCGGCCTTCGCCGTCCAGCAGCAGGGGGCTGTCGTCCGTCCAGCCGCGGCCATCATCGCGCACCAGCCAGCTGTCGGGATCGCGCAGGCCCCAGGTGGTGAAGGCATAGCGCTGGCGTTCCGGCAGGGCCATGAAGGCCTCGGCCAGTTCGCCGACGCGGGCGATCTGTTGCGCGCGCTTCTGGCTGAGGCTGCGGGTGTCGAGCCGGTTGTCGGAGCGCATCGAGAAGTCCAGCTCGGACACATGGATCGGCAGGCCGAGGGTGCCGGCGTCCTTCATGAAGGCGGTGATCCGGCCGGCGGGGATTTCGATGTCGAGGTGCGACTGGGTGCCGATGCCGCCGATCGGGGCCCCCAGCGTCATCAGCCGCTCGACCAGCCGCAGGAAGGTCGCACCCTTCCGCGGATTGTTCTCGAGATTGTAGTCGTTGAGGAACAGGACGGCGTTCGGGTCGGCGGCGCGGGCCTGTTCGAAGGCCCGGACGATATAGGCTTCGGGCCCCAGTTTCCGGGCGTAGACGCAGTCGCGCAGGCCGTCGCCGTCCTCGGCCACCGCTTCATTGACCACATCCCAGCCGACCATGCGGCCGCGATAGCGTCCGGCGACGGTCGAGACATAACGGTCGAACTCGGCGGCGAACCGGGCCGTCGGCAGGGCGTCGGTGAACTGGTCCAGCCCCTGCGAATACCAGACCAGACAATGGCCGAAGACGCGCAGCCCCTGTTCGTGGCCCCAGTCGACCATCCGGTCGGAGGCGGTGAAATCGTAGGCAAAGCCGGGCTGCAGGATGCGCTCGGGCTTCAGCTCCCATTCGGGGGTCAGCTGGCTGACATGGCGGCGCATGGCGGCGACCCAGACCGGGTCGCTCAGCTGGCCGGTCATGCCGGTGGCACCGACGGGGAAGGACACCAGTGACTTCAGGGGCGCGGCCTCGGGACCGGCTGCGGGCTGGGCAGAGGCGAAGCGGTTGCAGGCGGCGAGGGCGAGGGGAGTCGCCAACAAGGCTCGGCGGCTCATAGCGCCCTTCTCCCCTTGAGGGAGAAGGTGGCTCGCGAAGCGAGACGGATGAGGGGGCTGTTTCATCAGTCTACCTGTCTGGCGATGAGCGTGGGGCTGGCAGCCCCCTCATCCGGCCCTGTCGGGCCACCTTCTCCCTCAAGGGGAGAAGGAACCTATGCGCTGCGCCTGCGGAGGCCCAGTTCGTCGAAGGCGGCGGTTTCGCGCTTGCCGGCGGCGATGAGGCTGTTCAGGCGGGTCATTTCGGCGACGTGCTCGAATTTCTTCAGCTCTTCAAAGGCACCGGACAGGGCGTCGCGGGCCCCTTCTTCCTCGGCGTCGAGGACGACGACATCGGCCTGGGCCGCGCCCTTGCGCAGTTTCCAGCCGTTCAGATAGGCCTGCAGCATCATCGAGGCGTCGGCGTCCGAGCGGGCGCGTTCCTGTTCGATCTCGGCCTCGGCCTCCAGCACGGCGATACGCATCTCGGCGGAGGCGCGGCGGGCGGTGATCTCGGCCAGACGCTTCTGCAGCGTCTCGACCTCATAGCTGGAGATGCGGATCAACGACTGGGCCCAGGCGGTCATGTGCGCAAACTCTTCTTCACTGGATCATTCCCTGGTTCAGGATTGCTTCCAGCTGGGTAAAGGAATCGGAAAGAGACGTATGATCGTCCTTGTCCTGGCCCAGAAACGCCTCGAGCGCCGGGTTCAGGGCGATGGCGCGGTCCACGATGGGATCGGCCCCGGTGCGATAGGCCCCGATGCGGATCAGCTCTTCCATGTTGGCATAGGCGCTCAGGCACTGGCGGGCGCGCCTGTTCAGATCGCGCTCGGGAAGGGTCTGGCAGGCGGGCAGGGTGCGGCTGACGGATTTCAGCACGTCGATGGCGGGGAAACGGCCGCGCTCGGCGATCTTGCGGTCCATGACGATGTGGCCGTCGAGGATGCCTCGCACGGCGTCGGCGATCGGCTCGTCATGATCGCCGCCGTCGACCAGCACGGTGAACAGGGCGGTGATCGGCCCCGCCGTGGTGCCGTCGGGGCGAACCGGGCCCGGCCCGGCGCGTTCCAGCAATTTGGGCAGTTCGGTGAAGACGGTGGGGGTATAGCCCTTGGTGGTCGGGGGCTCACCGGCGGCCAGGCCGATCTCGCGCTGGGCCATGGCGAAGCGGGTGACCGAGTCCATCAGGCACAGGACCTCGAGGTCCTGATCCCGGAAATATTCGCAGATGGCCATGGTCATATAGGCCGACTGGCGACGCTTCAGGGCCGGCTCGTCGGACGTGGCGACGACGACGACCGCACGACGCAGGCCTTCTTCGCCCAGGGTCTCCTCGACGAACTCCCGGACCTCCCGACCCCGTTCGCCGATCAGGCCGACCACGACGACATCACAGGTGGCCTGTTTGGCCAGCATCGACAGCAGCACCGACTTGCCGACGCCCGAGCCGGCGAAGATGCCGAGGCGCTGGCCCCGGCAGGTGGTGGTGAAGACGTCCATGGAGCGGACGCCGAGGTCCAGCCGCTCGCCGACCCGGCCGCGCGAATGGGCCGGGGGCGGGGGCGCGCGCAGGGGATAGGCGGCCGGGCCCACCGGCAGCGGGCCCTTGCCGTCGATCGGCTGGCCGAAGGCGTCGATGATCCGGCCCAGCCAGCCGGTGGTCGGGCGCACGCTGGCGGCCGAGGAGACGATGCGGATATCGGCCCCGGGGGCCACCCCCTCGACCGGGCCGAACGGCATCAGCAGGGCCTTGGCGTCACGGAAGCCGACGACCTCGGCGGGCAGGGGGGACAGGTGGCGGCGCTCGATCTCGGCCCGGGCCCCGACGGCGAGGCGGCTGAGGCCGCCCCTGGACTCGATCAGCAGGCCGTTCACGCCCGCGACCTTGCCGGTCACGACCAGCGGGTCGATCGCTTCGACGGCGGCGGCGAGATTGCGCAACAGGAGGCCCCAGGAACAACCCGTTAACCTTTGCGGCCTTGTGGTTAACGAGGGGTGAAGGGGGCCTTGCGGAGATGGCCGCCGGCGCGGGCCCGAGCGTCGGGAAATCACTCGCAGGTCTTTGCGGATTGAGTTCACTGCCTATCTGGAAGGGTCAGCCGTCCCGGAGCCGCCCCATGTCCGCCACCCCGTATGACGCCTCCCGCCACCGCAAGGTCGGGCGCGGCAAGGTCTATGCCTCCATCCTCGACACTATCGGCGACACACCGATCGTGGGCCTGCCGCGGTTGTCGGCCGAATATCAGCCCAAGGCCACGGTGCTGGCCAAGCTGGAGTTCTTCAACCCGATCGCCTCGGTCAAGGACCGGATCGGCGTGGCGATGATCGATGCGCTGGAACAGGCCGGAAAGATCGGGCCGGACACCATCCTGATCGAGCCGACCAGTGGCAATACGGGCATCGCCTTGGCCTTTGTCGCGGCGGCCAGGGGCTACCGGCTGATCCTGGTCATGCCCGAAAGCATGTCGATCGAGCGCCGCAAGATGCTGGCCCTGCTGGGCGCGGAGCTGGTGCTGACGCCGGCCGAGAAGGGGATGAAGGGGGCCATCGCCATGGCCCAGGAACTGCTGGAGCGGACGCCGAACGCCGTCAGCCCGGCCCAGTTCGACAATCCGGCCAACCCGGCCATCCACCGCGTCACCACGGCCGAGGAAATCTGGAACGATACGGCGGGGGCCGTGGACATCGTCGTCGCCGGGGTCGGGACGGGCGGCACCATCACCGGCGTCGGCCAGGCGCTGAAGGCGAGGAAGCCCTCGGTGCGGATGATCGCCGTCGAGCCGACCGCCTCACCGGTGCTGTCGGGCGGCGAGCCCGGGCCGCACAAGATCCAGGGCATCGGGGCGGGCTTCATTCCCTCGATCGTCGACCGCTCGGTCATCGACGGCGTCGAACAGGTGTCCAATGAGGACAGTTTCGAGATGGCCCGCAAGGTGGCGCGGGTCGAGGGTATTCCGGTCGGCATCTCGTCCGGCGCGGCGCTGATCGCCGCCTTCCGTCTGGCCGCCCTCGACGAGAACGCGGGCAAGACCATCGTCACCATCATCCCCAGTTTCGCCGAACGCTATCTGTCCACGGCGCTGTTCGAAGGGCTGTAGGCCGCGCTCAGGCCGGGGCGCGCGCCGCTGCCGTCCGCAGGCCCGGGCGTCCCATCCAGCCGATCACGAGGGGGGCCAGCATGTGCGGCATGGTCAGGATCGACAGGGTCATGAAGCTGGCCGCGACCAGACGCGAGGCGGCATCGGCGCGCAGCTCGAGCCCGTACAGGCCGGCGGCGATGACCCCGGCGGCCGCGGTCATGGGCAGGATGATCCTGGCCCAGACCTGACGGCGGGTTCCGGCCACCGCGCGCAGGCTTTCGCCCAGATGGCGGGGCGAATGGAACAGGCAGAAATACAGGGCGAAGCCGACGACCGGCGGCAGCACGATCATGCCCGTCAGCGCCACGGCACCGGCGGCGGCCCGCTCCCGGTGGCCGGCCGACCAGAGGGCCACCAGGGCCACGACCCCGAAGATCAGCGCGGTGGGCATGACAAGGGTCATGGCGTCCGTGACGGCGGCGGCCTCCGTCGAGCCGGTCAGGGCCATGAAGAGGCGGTCGAGTTCGGTCCGGTGCAGGACGGTGGGGCCGACCAGCAGGCCGAGCGCCAGTCCCTTTTCGAGCAGGGCGGAGCCGGAGCCGGTCCAGTCCTCCGAGAAGTGAACCACGGCCACAAGGATGAAGATCACCAGGGCCAGAACGGGGGCGAAGCGCCATACGCCGTACATCGCGGCGGCCAGACCCAGATAGACGGTGAGCAGAACGATCAGCCCGGTCACCGGGCCCCGGGCCTGGTCCCGGATCCGATGCAGGTCCAGCGTGCCGTGCGGCAGGCCGAACACCAGAAGCATCAGGCAGCCGACCGATGTCGCCACGGTGCCTGAAAGGGAGACACCCGCGGCTGTCGCCAGACTGCAACCGACGAAGCCCACGATCAGGGCCATCAGGGAGGGGGCCATGCCGCTGCGCGTGCTGGGGGTCATGGTCGGGGGTCCTTGCGGACGGAAGGGAAGGGTGGTCCCGAACCGGAACCACCCGCCCTCCGGTCAGTGGCTGACAGCGCCTTGCGCGGACGCGTCGCCGTGTTCGGCCTGGGTTTTCCTCACGGCAATCATGTAGACCATGATGCCCACGCCGCATTTGGCGATGATGTCGGCGATCGTGTAGCCGATCTGGACCGCCGTCTCGACCGTGCCGCCACCGAGGTTGGTGTAGGGGATCATATAGACCAGCGGATAGAAGCCCCACGAGGCGAAGGTCAGCATGCGGGCCGACTTGATCAGGCCCCTGACGCTTTCCGGCTGGCGCTCGATCGAGGCCCCCAGACCCTTGAACAGCTCCCAGACGATGTACAGGAACGGAATGGTCGACAGCGTGCCCCAGATGGCCCGGGTCGTGTTGTCGGCGGCGATCTCGCCCGGATAGCCGAGGATGATCATCAGGGCGGCGGCAAAGCCGAGGGTCAGGGATTTGGACTTCGTCTCGGCCTGCGAGAGACGCATCACGAGGATCAGCTCGATCAGCAGCAGCGGCACGGTCAGCAGCCAGTCGACGTAGCGATAGGCGTCATTGAAGGCCACGCCGGTGGCGGTGAGCACGCCATTGCGGACCTCATAGGCGTGTTCCCAGCTCTCGAAGATGCGGAAATAGTGATAGGCGGCGATCGCCGTCACCAGACCCGAGATAACCAGGGCCGTCCGGTAGGCGGGGCCGACCTGCGAGCGGCTGAGCCACAGGAACAGGGTCGTCGCGGCCATGGTGGCGAAGGTGAATGAGAAGGCGTTGTAAACGAGCGAATACTGCCCGACGTCGATGGTTGGCATGGTGGTTCCTCCGAGCGGCCCTTTCAGGCCGTGCAGCGGAATTCATCTGCCTTTCGGCGAAGCGACGCCATACGGGCTTTAGGCCGTAGCGGGCGGGTTCCGGGGGGAGGGGGCAGCGGCCGCGAACACGCCCGGGCGGTCAAGCCCCGGGCGCGTGTTGCGGGTGTTTTCAGCATACTGGCCCAATCGTCACACAGCGGCCGGCCGGCAGGTCGAGGCCTCCGGCGTTACGGCCCGTCCCTGCCGTTGTGGGTCCTGATCCAGGAATAGAGCATGGAGCCGCCGATCAGGGCGAGGGTCGCCATGAGCGACCATTGGGGCTCGAGGTAGGGCACCAGAGCCTCGCCGGTCATGTCCTTCCACGCCTTGTACAGGCCGAAATTCCAGATGATCTTGACCCCGATCAGCACGAGCACCAGCGACAGTCCGTACTTCAGATATTTGAAGCGGGCGACGGCCTCCGCGAGCATGAAATACATCGAGCGCAGGCCCAGGATCGCGAAGATGTTGGAGGTGTAGACGATGAAGGGGTCCTTTGTGACCGCGAAGATCGCCGGCACGGAATCGACCGCGAAGATGACGTCCACCACCTCGACCATGACCAGGGCCAGGAACAGCGGGGTCGCGAACAGCACGAGCCGGCCCGAGCCCCTGGGATCGGGTCGTTTCACAAAGAAGTTGTGATTCTCGATCGTGTCGGTGACGTGCATCCGCTTCTTGAGGAACTTCAGAACCGGATTCTGGTGCAGATCCATTTCGTGACTGCCGCCGAAAATCATCTTCCAGCCGGTGAAGATCAGGAAGGCGGCGAAGATGAAGAGCACCCAGGTGAACTCGTTCACGATTGCCGCGCCCAGGGAGATGAAGATCGCCCGGAAGACGATCGCACCCATGATGCCCCAGAACAGCACACGGTGCTGGTACTCACGTGGGACCGCGAAGAAGGTGAAGATCATCCCGATGACGAAGATGTTGTCGAACGCGAGGGCGGTCTCGAGCAGATAGCCCGTGAAGTACTGCAGAACCGCTTGCTGATTGAGATTGTCGGGGCTCATGTAGTAGCGCGCGTCGGGCTGATACACGAAATAGACATAGGCCCCGAAGGCGATGGCGATGGAGGCGAACGACGCCCACATCGCGGCCGACTTTTTGGCCGATACCACCCCGTCCTTGTTGTTCACGACCCCGAGGTCGAGCCACAGCAGAAAACCGATGAAGGCCAGGAAGGCGACCCAAAGCCAGACCGGCTGACCCACATAGGTCGCAGCCAGAAACGGAAGGGATTCTAACATCCCGGACCCCTGAATAATGAAAATGGCGCTGCGTTACGCCGTCCATGCGGGGATCCGACATCGCAGCCGACGCCTCGGCTGCCAGAGGGGCCCGGACCCGTGGAGGAGGCGTCAATGACGGCATATGCCGTTTGCGTCAACGCCTGCCGTAGCGCTGACTGGATCCGGTGACGCTTTCCGCTGACGACCGATTGCCCGATCTGAAAGAGACCGGGATAGCCCTGGACGCGATGCGTGGTGGCCGCACAGGCGCGGCGAACTTGCTGTCCAGGCAGGCGCTGCAAGCGTGCGATCGCGATCCTGGGGCTCCGCAAAGCCTGGAATCACAACTTGTTCATTTGCGGCGGCACCGGGCGTTCGGCATTGTGCCACAGCGGCCCGGGCCCCTCTGACGATCACTGTGATCGTGATGTCGGACCGCATCGGGTGCGCTCGATGACGGGGTCCGGCTTTTCACATCCCCATCGAACCGACGGCTTCGGCGTCGAGCGCTCCCCTTCAGAGAAGGAGAGGCTCCATGACTATCGTGTTGGCGCACCGGCTGCGCGGATTTCACGCCTTGCTTGAGATGGCACTGCGCGACGAGCGGGCACGCCCGCTCCCGGACGACCGCTCCATTGCGGGCATCAAGAAAAAGAAGCTGGCCATCAAGGACCGGCTCGCCGTCTTCGACGGTCGCCGGATGCCGTCCGCGTCGCGCTAGCGGCCCGAGGGGTCGGCGGCGTCCCCGGTCGCCGGCCCCGATCGCTCCAACCCCAACAGCCGATCGCCGGTCAGCCGGCGATGCAGCGTGAGGCCTCATGCCCCAATCCAACAGATTGCTACGAAAACGTCCGGCGATTGACCAGGACGACGTCTGGACTCCCGGCAACATCGTCCAGATGGACGCGGTCGTCGCCGCCTGCGCCATGGTTGCCCAGGCCGACGGCTGGGTCACCCCCGACGAGCGCACGCGGATGCTCGACCGTATGCGTAACTCGCCCACGATCGCGTTCTTCGGCACTGAAGACGTGCTGAACTTGTTCGAAGCGCTGAACCAGCGGTTCGAGCGCGATCTCGACGATGGAGAGGCGACGGCGGAAGTCGCCATCGCGCGGCTGCGAGGTCAGCCCGGCCCCTCTCGCCTGCTTGTCGAAACGGCCTGTTCGGTTGCCGAAGCCGACGGCGGTTTTGACGCCGAGGAGCGCGCCGTGATCCTGCGGCTGTGCAAACTCCTGGGCATCAGTCCCGAGCCCTATGATCTGATCCCGGGCGAAGGAGACCGAAGATGAGAGTCGGCGCACCCTTCAATCCGTCCGCCCACGCATGGGCCGTGCAGCTCTCGCAGATGACGGGCCGGGTGGCCGGGCATCAGAGCACCCCCACGGATCGACCGGTCGAGCCCCCTGGCGCGATCAACAATGACACGCTGACCCGCCGGCCCAGCCGATACACCTTCGACGTCCGCGTCTGATCGCGGAATCGAGGCGGGTGGTCCGCCAGCACGGACTCCCGCCAGTTCCTGAAAGGACTCACCTGATGACGCCCATGATCCGGACCACGCTGGCCGCCTTGTCGGCGGGGGCGGCTTTGGCCGCGTGCGAGCCTGTCGATACGTCGGCCCTGCGCGAGATAGAGGAGGCGGCGCAAGCGGCGCGCACTACGGCTGACGGCCTGAATGCGCGTGCCGCCGAGATACAGGGGGCGATCGACGATCCCGTCGGTGCCCTGCGGACCGCAGCCCTGGGCGCAACCTTCACCAAGACCCCCACCGCCGAGGCGAACCTGTTCGTGCTGACCGACCTGCAAACCGGTTGTCAGTGGCTCGCCACCTATGGGCCGGGCGGCGAAGCCGTAAGCCTTGTCCCGCGCACCGAGCCGGGTGGGCCGGACACGCGGCAGCGCTGCGTCTCGATCGAAGGGCGTAGCCCGGACACAGGTGAAGGCGCGCCATCAGCCGGCCGGCGCTCCGGCTGAGGCACTGGCTGCGGATCGGTTCGACCTCCCGGCTCCGCAGGCGACCATGATCGAGGCTGTGAACCCTAAAGCCCGGCCTCGACGGCCAGGCGGATGGCGTCGGCGATGTTGTGGGTGCCGATCTTTTCGAGGATCAGGGCGCGGTGCATCTTCACCGTCTTCTCGCTGAGCGACAGATTCCAGGAGATCTGTTTGCTGCGATAGCCGGCCGCGATCTGTTGCAGCACCTCGCGCTGGCGCGGGGACAGGGTGCGGACCACCTCGACCGCATGGTGGTGGCGGCTGGATGACGGCCCGACCGCGTCGTCGTCCAGCTCGACCTGCGAGCCGAGGAAATACTCGAGCTCGCCGTCGCTCGTGAACACCGGCGCAACCAGGACGGCATTGCGAAACGGGCGACCGTCGCGCTTGTAGTTGAGGATTTCGACGAGTGTGGCGCGCCGCTCCCGCGTCCCCCGGGAGATGCGCTCGGTCAGCCAGGGCTCGGTCGCCGGCCCGGCCAGGAAGCGGCAGTTCCGCCCCAGGATCTGGTCAGCAGCATAGCCGGTCAGGTCGCAGAAGGCCTGGTTGACGGCAATGATCGGATTGTCCGGCAGGCGGGGGTCGCTGACCACCGAGGCGATCGGACTGAGGACGATGGAGTCCCGCAGGTTGACCCCGTCTTCATCCAGTTTGTAGTTCATGAGTCGAAATATCCCCCGACGGAGCCTACGCCGTGGAACGCCGGGTTGAAACGGCTCAAAACAGGGGACGGCACGGGCGAGGGGATCGGCATGCCTCACAATGCCGCGCGCCGCTGCCTGTATGATGGACCTCGCCTGAGCCGTCACAGCCGGTTAACCGGGCCGGCCGTATCGTCAGCCACTATGTCCGAACCCGCGCCCATCCCCGAGGAGGCCGCCCCGGAAGCCGGTTTCCGCGCGCGCCATGCGCTGCTGAAACGCCTGGCCGATGTGGTGTCGCTGCCCGCCAGCCGGATCAACGCCTTCGAGCGCGCGGTGACCGGTGATCTGCTGGTCGAGATGTTGCGTCTGGCGAGCGCGGACGACCGTCGTCGGGTGGCCCAGAGGCTGGCCCCCCTGGCGGACCTGCCGAATGCCCTGGCGCGTATGTTGCTGCGCGATGAGCCCTCGATCGCCGGGCTTCTGATTGAGCAGTGCGCCTCGCTCTCGGACGCGGACCTGGCCGCCTGTGCCCGCGATGCCGGCCCCGAGCACCGCCTCCTGATGGCCAGCCGTCGCATCCTGTCCGAGGTCGTGACCGAGACCCTGCTGAGCTTCGGCGAAACCCACGTCATCCAGGCCGTAATGCGCAATACCACCGCCCGGCTGAGCCAGACGGCGATCGAGGGTGTGGTCAGCCTGAGCCGGCAGGAGCCGCACCTGTGCGGTCATGTGCTCAAGCGGCCGGAGCTGCGGCCCTCGGGAGCCTATGTGATGTTCTGGTGGTGCGGACCCGAGGATCGCCGCACGATCCTGCAACGGTTCGCCGTGTCGCGCGAAGTGCTGCAGGAGGTATCCGAAGACATCTTCGCCATCGCGGCAGACGAGAACTGGCAGGATCCGGTGTCGCGCAAGGCCTTGCAGTTCATCGAGCGCCGCCAGCGCAACCGCGCCGCCATCGCCCGGAGCCCGTACGGCGGGCTGGAACAGGCCGTCGCTGCGGCAGCCTCGAGCGGGATGACCCGCGAGGTGGCAACAGAGATCGCCTATCTGTCGGGGGTCAAGCCGATCACCGGAGCCAAGATCCTGGGCGACCCCGGCGGTGAGCCGCTGGCGATCCTGTGCAAGGCCACGGGCCTGGGCAAGAACGATCTGGCGAGCCTCTGGCGCTCGATGCGGCGGCCTGAGGCAACCGACGACGGGTCGATCCACCCGGACTGGGAGCGGGTCCAGATCACCTATGACATGCTGGCGGTCGACCGCGCCCAGACCGTGCTGAGGTACTGGAACTGGTCGCTGTCGTCGGCCCTGACACCGGCCCTGCTGAGGGCAATCCGCGACGGCGAGGAAGAGGGGCTGGACGACTATTCCGCCCCGGAACGCGCCGCGATGCTGGCCTTGGCGGAAAACTTCGGACGCTGAATACCGCGCTGCAACAGGACCTCGGCCCGGTTTTTACGCGGCGTGGCGGCGGCTATAGTGAACGTCCTGCCTCAGGAACCGTCCCGTCAAGTTGGCCGGAGGCCCGGTTGCTTTCAATCCGGAACAAATCTATTGACCTCGCTACCGACCGATTCAGTCCAGAATCGCTTTCAACAAGACGGGGCCTGCACGTGGAAGATAACGCTCAACTGCTCGAAATGACGGCGGACATTGTGTCGGCCTACCTCAGCAACAACAACGTCCAGGCGGTTGAAGTGCCGGGGCTGATTTCCAGCATTCATGCCGCCCTGACCCAGGTTTCCAACGGTGCCGTCGAGCCCGAGCCCGAGGTCAAGGACCCGGCCGTTCCGGTGCGCAAGTCGATCACGCCCGACTTCCTGATCTGCCTTGAAGACGGCCGTAAATTCAAGTCTCTGAAGCGCCATCTGCGCACCAAATACAATATGAGCCCCGAGGAATACCGGGCCAAATGGGGTCTGGCCAAAGACTATCCGATGGTCGCCCCGAACTATGCCAAGGCCCGTTCGGACCTGGCCAAGTCGATGGGGCTCGGCCAGGGCGGCCGCAAGCCCGCCCGCGCCGCCACGGCCGGCCGCGCCAAGAAGTAGACCTCCACCTGCCGGTGGAATGAAATGCCCGCTTCCGGCAACGGAGGCGGGTTTTTCTTGTGGCGGGCCAAGCCCGAGATGCAATCGACATTCAGAAGTCGGTGCCCGTTCTCCCTCCCACGTCATTCCGGGGCTGGGACCGGCGTAGCCGGGACAAGAACCCGGAATCCAGGCGTCTGGACGCCGCCGTCCGCCCCACGCCCCAATGTCGAGTCCAGTCTCCTGGGTTCCGGGTTCGGCTGCGCCGCCCCGGAAAGACGGATGTTGCAGGTTTTGGTTGTATTCGGGTTTCAATCATGATGCGTACAATGGATGCGCGACCCTGGCCGTGTCATCGCTGTGTACATTTTGGCGAGTAGCCGGAACGGGACGATCTATGTCGGGGTTACCAGCGACCTGATTTCTCGAGTCTGGCAACATCGGACAGGCAGCACAAAGGGCTTCACGAGTCTCTACGGCTGCAAGACGCTCGTCTGGTACGAACAGCACGGGTCGATCGTTGAAGCGATCATCAGGGAGAAGGCGCTCAAGACCTGGCGTCGCGCCTGGAAGCTGGATTTGATAGAAGCCAGAAATCCGCAGTGGCTTGATCTCGCTGCGGACTGGTACGGATGACTAGGCCGCCTGCGCTCCGCGCCGCATGCGCCAGAAGCGCAGGGTCCGGAGAGCGGCGTCGCGGCTGAGTTCCGCGTACATCCGGGCGTAGGCGTGGGCCTTGGCCATGGCGTTGCCGTCGTCGTTCAGCAGCACCACCGCATAGGTGAGGAACAGAGCCCGATCGAGGTCGGCTGACTTGCAGACCACGGCCAGGGCGTCCAGCTCACGGCGCTCGACGATCTGGCGGGCGGTGTGGAAGTCGATGTCCGACAGCTGGGCCAGGGCGATCAGGAAGGATGTGGTCCCCCCCGAGCGGAGGAAGCGGGCCAGCATCTGGGGCGACATCTGGCCCGCTGCCGTCAGCTCTTCCACATAGGCGAGGCATTCGGCGTAGTCGGCCGGCAGCGCCCCGTCTTCGGTGGCGACGCGGGCGCGTCCGGCGGCAAGGGCGCTTTCCAGGAGGGCCGGATCGAGGCGTGCATTCTGCTCGAGGATCTGCGCGCGAAGGCGGGCCTCGACCACGAAATACATGTCGTTCAGCAGGTCGGGCGGCAGGCTGGCGCGCTCGACCGTCGCTTCGTGCAGGGCGGGATTGACCTTGGCGCGTTCGACCGCCGCTTCAGACGCCTGACGCGACAGTCGCGCGCCGTCGTTGCGCAAGAGCGTGCCGAGAGTCTCGTCATCGCCGCGCCGGACAATGACGTCGGACACGGCCTCCGAGACGGAGGGACGGGCCGAGACGGCGCGCAGATGGTCCTGGCCGTGCCTGAGCACGACGCCCAGAAGGTCCTCGTCGGTCAGGACCGGTGACGCGGCCAGCACTGCGCCGGCGACGGCGGCCTCGTCATTGGCCAGCCGCCGGATCAGGTTGTGGGGCGCGTCGGGTGCCGAGGCGAAGCGCGCCGACAGTTCGGCGCGGACGGCGGTTTCCATGTCGGCCGCCAGCCGGGCCAGGACGGTGCCATACAGGGCGTCTTCGCTCGCAGTGCGGGGCGTGCCGCCGAAGAAATGGTCGGTCAACTCCCGCAGCAGGGCGCGCCGTTTTTCGCTGGAGCCTTCCTCGGCCAGGCCGATCAGATCGGGAAGGCGGGAGAGGCCTGCGCCCAGAACGGCAGGGCCGGTCACTGGTGGTCCCCGTCGGAGGCGGCCGGCGCGGGTCTGACCCGGCCCTGGTTGTCTCGGATCAGGGTCGGTCCCTGGTCGGGCTGGGCGAGGTCCTGCGAGGCCGGGGTCTCGGTCATGGTGATGGCCAGGGCATCGACATAGGTCGGTTCGGGGATCGTCAGCGCATCGGGCTGGCGGCCGTTCTGGCGGTGGACCGAATAGTAGCGGGCCCCCTGCTGGGGCGGGCGCTCGCCAGTGTTGGTCACTTCGGCCACGCGGCGGAGGCCAGGCGCGGCGAGGTTGGCCTGCGGCGTGGCTTCGGAGACCTCCGCAACGGGTTCGGAGCGCGGCGCGGACGGCTGAAGACGGAAGATCGGCGCGTCCCGGCGCGGGGCCATGGGGTCGGCCGGATCTGTGCGGCCCGCGTCGGCGGGGCCGGCGGCAGATGGCGGCGCGGCCTCGGGTGCCGGCGCATAGGCGATCGCGGCGGGCACGGGCTGGCCGCGTCCGCCCGGGTCGGGGAGATACTCGGGGGCCGGGACCGGTGCAGGCGCAGGGCGCGCCGGAGTGGCGGCGGGACGCGGGCGTGCAGGGGCAGGCGGTGCGGCGGCCATGGCGGTCGGGGCTATCACCGTCGGGGCCGGAGTGGACGGAGCCGCTGCGGCAGGCCTCAGCCAGGCGTTGGCGGGCGTCAGCGTCCGGCGCGGTGCGGGAGCCGGTGCGGCGCGCGGCGGGGGCGCGGGCTCGACCGAGGCAAAGCCGCCGTGCGGGATGACCAGATTGGGACGGCGCAGCGCGCCGCTCGGGCCGGATGGCGCGGTCGGCATGGCGAGGCTTTCGCCGCGCCCGGACCATGTCAGCTGGCGCAGGCCGGCGCTGGCGGCCGATCCGGGGGATTGCGCCACGGCGGTGCCGGCCAGGGTCGTGGCGGCCACGGCGGCGAGAAGGGCGATCGGGAAGCTTGGGGCGGGACGCAAAAGGGCGGCTCCGGACGCGGGACTGGAGGCCGACGTTAGGGTTCGGGGCCTTAAGGCGGGCCTAACAAGCCCGCGCCGTCCAGACGTATAACGAGGGAAGGGTCAGACCGTACGCCGCGCCACGGCGCGTTCCAGGGCCGCCACCAGGGCGTTGAGGGTCAGGCCCATGGCCATCAACAGAACGAGCGCGGCCAGCATGTCGGCCGTGCGCAGGCGGTTGCCGGCTTCCAGCAGGCGCCAGGCCAGACCCTGGGTCGCGCCGGAGCCGGAGACGAACTCCGCCACCACCGCCCCGATGACCGCCAGTCCCGAGGCCACGCGCAGCCCCTCGAGCATATAGGGCAGGGCAGCCGGCAGGCGCAGGCGGACGAGGCGCTGGACGGGGGAGGCCCCGTAGAGGTCGAACAGCCGCTCCAGATCCGGGTCGGCGGCTTTCAGCCCGGTCAGAACGCCCGAGAAAAGAGGGAAGAAGGCGACGGCGGCGGCGAGGGCGATGACCGCGCGGTCAGCGTGATCCAGGCCGGTCCAGATCAGCACGAGGGGGGCGATGGCCACGATCGGCGTGACCTGGAGCGCCACCGCCAAGGGCCGCACGGCCTGCTCGGCCAGCCGGTTCAGCGACACTGCCAGAGCCAGTCCGCCGCCGATCAGCCCGGCGAAGAACAGGGCCTGCATCGCCATCCAGAAGGTCGCGGCGGCCGAGCCGGCCAGCACCGGTGCCCGGTCGATGAGGGAGGCGGCGACCGCGCTGGGCGGCGGCAGGAAATACGGCGGGACGTGCAGCGCCCGGCAGGCGATCTCCCAGGCGAGAAGCAGCAGGGCTGTCAGAAGCAGCGGCGGTCCTGAACGGATCATGAGCCCACCCCCCTCGAAGGGGTCATGTTGCGGGCCAGATCGGCGGCGAGGGTCTCGACGCTGGCCCGGTATCCCGCGTCCGCGCGCCAGGCGGAAGGCCTGGGCAAGATCCCGGGCGTCACCCGCTCGTGGGTCACCCGCCCGGTCCCGGCGTCCAGCACGACGGTGCGCCCGGCCAGATAGACCGCCTCGTCGACATCATGGGTGACGAAGACCACGGCGGGCCGGGGCGACCGGCCGGCCCACAGCCGGTGCAGATCCTCGATCAGCCGGCGGCGGGTGACGCTGTCCAGCGCGGCGAAGGGCTCGTCGAGCAGCAGCAGATCGGGCTCGGTGACGAGGGCGCGGGCGAGGGAGACGCGCATGGCCATGCCGCCGGAGAGCTGTCGCGGCCGGGTGGTCAGGCGGTCACCCAGGCCGACGGCGGTCAGGGCGGCGTCCGCACGACGGCGCGCCTCGGGTCCCGCCGCGCCGGCCAGTTCCAGCGGCAGGGCGACATTGGTCCGCGCGTCGGCCCAGGGCATCAGGGTGGCGGCCTGGAAGACGAAGCCGGTGCGACCGGCGGCGGCGCGGTCGACCCGGCCCTTTGACGCGGTCTCGAGCCCGGCGAGCAGCCGCAGGATGGTCGACTTGCCCGCGCCGGAGGCACCGACGAGGGCGACGATCTCGCCCGCCGCGATGGTCAGATCGATGGGCCCGAGTGGCGGACGGCCGGGATAGTCAACGACGACGCCCGTGAGGGCCGCCGCGTCAGCCACGGCCGGGCAAATACTGGGTGGTGAAGGCCTTGCGCCAGTCGAGGCCGGCCGGATAGACGCCCGCACCCGAGGTAACCTCGAAGAAGGCCTGCCAGCGTTCGGCGGTCATGGCTCCGAGGCCGTAGAGGGCCGCGTCGCCGCCGTCGACGATGCCGTTGGACTTCAGCTTGGCCCGGGCCTGATCGAGGATGGCCTGGGTCATCTCCGGATTGTCCTTGCGGATCAGGGCATCGGCGGCCTTGCCGTCGCCCTGGATATAGTCGCGCCAGCCCTCGGCCGAGCCGGCGATGAAGCTGCGCAGGGCCGTGGCGTTGTCGCGGGCGAAGGCGTCGGGTGCCAGCACCATGGTGGCGTAGGAAGGATAGCCTTCGTCGGCCAGCAGGAAGACCCGCGGCTCGAAACCCGCCTCCTGTTCGATCGTGTAAGGCTCGGAGGTCAGATAGCCCTGCTGGACCGCCCGCTCGTCGGCGAGGAAGGGGGCCAGGTTGAAGGTGTATTTGCGGACCTGATCGTCGGTGAAGCCGTATTTTGACTTCAGCCAGACCCAGAAGGCGGTGATCGAGGCGTCGGCCAGCAGGAAGGGCCGGTCCTTGAGGTCGGCGATGGATTTCAGGGCGGGATCCGGATGGGCGATCAGGACCTGGGGGTCCTTCTGGAAGAAGGCGGCGACGGCCTTCACCGGGGCCCCCTCGGCCACCAGGTTGAGGGGGATGAAGCTGTTGGACCCCATGCCCAGCTCGACCGCGCCCGAGGCGAGGAGCTGGGGCACGTTCACGCCCGGCCCGCCCTGGACGATCTGGACGTTCAGGCCGCGCCGGCTGTAGGCCCCCGACGCGAGGGCCTGGTAGAAGCCGCCGTGCTCGGCCTGGGCGCGCCAGTCGGTGGCGAAGCGGATGCGGACGCGGCCGTCCTCGTCCACGGGCACTTCGGAGTTTCCGCAGGCCGACAGCGCCGTCGCGGCCGCCAGCGCGCCGGCACCCGCGATCAAGGTGCGGCGGTCGGGCCGGAAGCGGCGATTCCCACGCAAGGTCATGGCCTTGGTTTACGGCTCAGGTGAGAGGAAGGGAAGGGTGTCAGCCCGTGGCAATCCGGACCGCCGTCGAGCCGGTGTCATGTGCACTGAAGAATGGTCCAGACACGAGAGAAGTCTCCGGCCCGCGCGTCCTGTTCGCGCACCCAGAAATACAGGATGCCGCTGTCGCCCCACATCATTCCGGCTTCATCGTCGCTATCGATCTGCAGCAACAGCCGCCAGTCGGCGGCCCCGGGCTCGAGGGCCGCCACCCGTTCGTCGCTGTAGCTGTCGGGCCCGCCCATATAGAGGCCGTTCGAGGCCAGTTGGGCCTCCAGCTCCATGCCGTCACCCTGGATGGGAGTCGGGTAGCCGCCGACCTGATGGCGCGGGCCGTCGCCGAGGTCTGAATCCAGCAGGGCACCCACGGACTCGAAGTCGAAAGCCCGCCCTATGTCCGGCTCCAGGTCCAGCCGTTCGGAGGTCGGATAGGTCAGGGCGGATCGACCGGCGAGCGCGACCGGCGTGAAGACGCGGTCGCTGGAGAGTCCCGCCGGCCGCGGGAGGGTGCGCATCGCCGGGCCGTCGGTCATCACGATCTTCCAGCCGTCCCGGTCGGCGGGATCAAAGCCCCAGGGTTCCTTTTCGACATCGAAGAAGACGTGCAGGAGGCCCGAACCCGGCAGCCAGTCGGGGCCGGCCGATGCGCGCAGGGCGGCCAGGTCCAGCTCGGCGATGAAGGACAGGGGGCGACCCTGCCGGTCGGGCCAGCCGGTCGACGCGGGCAGGCGTGGATAGCCCCCCAGTCGACACACGGTCGGCCGCCCGGCCGCTTCCAGAACCACCGCACGCCGTGACTGCGCGCGCATCGCCGCCAGGACGGCGCGCGTGGCCGCCGAAGGCTCCTGTACCGCAGCGGCCCGCGCGGTCCCGGCAATCGCAAGGGCTCCGACGCCGACGAGCAGGGCGCGACGATCCGTCGAGCGGGGGCCATTTTCGGCAGGAGGCATACCGGAAAGCTACGGGCAGCCTGGCCGGAAGGGAAGGGGGGTGAACAGGGTCACAGCCCTCAAGGCCGCGGTCCCCCGGTCCAGTCGGAGCATGACGGTTGGCCGCGCTCAAGCCGGGAGCGGCCGCGTCGCGCGCAGGGGGCCAGCCGGAATTGAGCGAGGGGACGAAAGTCCCCGGCGAACCGGCTTCCCTCGTCCCCTCGCCAAGTCCGGGTTGGACTTGGCCGTTGAGGTTCAGGACCCTGGCCTTGCAACGGCGGGGCGAACCCCGGCGGTGGTCGGCTGTATCCTGTCGCGCTCCTGGTCTCCGGCGTTCCACGAGGTCGAGCCTCGCGCCGTCCATCGATCCCGATCCGGTTCCCGCGGGGTCTTCTCCGGCCGAAGCCTTTGAAAAGTCCCCTGGGCCTTGATCCTGTCTCCCGTCCGTCTGGGTCGAAACCCCCCGGTGCGTTCGATCAGAGAGCCGGGCCGGTCCGCTTGATCCCCGGGTCTCCCCGGTTTTCCGCGCCGCCGTGTCCCTCGGCCTGATCAAGCTCGCTCCGATCTGCGGAACTGGCAAGCGGTCCGGAATGACCGTCTGTGGACGGTCTTGGGGATAATGTTTGCAGAGCGGGGGCGAGGTTGTGCAAATTGCGCAATTTTATGTGCTTTGTGAAGCTCTTGTGACTTCTACACAGACCTGCGTGCCTCAGCGAAAAATCGCGCCGAAGCGGCCGGTTTTCGACGGATCAGGCGTGGGACAGGGCTTCGCGCCGGGCTTCCAGCTCGAGCCATTCCTCCTCTGCCGCCGCCAGCAGGGCGCGGGCGCGGTCGGCATTGGCCGTGGCCTTGTCGAAGGCCTTGCGGTCGCGGGCGTAGAGGCCGGGGTCCGACAGGGTCGCGTCGTGGCGGGCGATGTCAGCCGGCAGGGAGGCGAGCAGGCCTTCCAGCTCCTTGAGCCGGTGGGCGTCCTTGAACGTCAGCTTGCCGGGTTTTTTCACAGCAGCGACGGCGGCGAGCGTCGCCGGGGCGGGAGCAGCCGCCGCGCGCTGGGCGGCGTCCTTGTCCTGCGGGCGGGGGTTGGCCCCGGGCTGGAGGAAGCCGGGGTTCTGGCGGATGAAGTCGGTCCAGCCACCGGGAGTCTCGACGATGTCGCCGCGGCCGTTCATGGCGATGGTCGAGGTGGCCAGGCGGTCGACGAAGTCGCGGTCGTGGCTGACCAGGATCAGGGTGCCGTCATAGGTCTCGAGCAGCTCTTCCAGCTTGTCGAGCGTGTCCATGTCGAGGTCGTTGGTCGGTTCGTCGAGGACCAGCATATTGGCCGGCTTGGCCAGGGCCCGGGCCAGCAGCAGGCGGTTGCGCTCGCCGCCCGACAGGGTCGAGATCGGCTGGCGCAGCTGGCCCTCCTGGAACAGGAAGTCCTTGGCATAGGCGGCGACGTGTTTGGAGATGCCGCGCACGAGGATGGAGTCGCCGCCGCCGGGCGTCAGGGCGTCCCACAGGGTCATGTCGCTGCGCAGGCCGTCGCGGGACTGGTCGAGGTAGACGGGCTCGAGATTGGCCCCCAGCTTGACCGTGCCTTCGTCGGGCGCGAGTTCGCCGAGGAGGATCTTGACCAGGGTGGTCTTGCCCGCGCCGTTGGGGCCGACGATGGCCAGCCGGTCGCCCCGGATCACCCGGGTCGTAAAGGGCTTGATGACCGGGCGCGGGCCGAAGGATTTCGAGACGCCCTTCAGTTCCGCGACCAGCTTGCCGGACGTGGCTCCGGAATCGACGCCGAGGTAGAGTTCGCGCGGCACGTCCTTGAGCCGTTCGTTGCGGTCGGCCCGCAGGGCGTCGAGCGAGCGGGCGCGCCCTTCGTTGCGGGTACGGCGGGCGGTGATGGAGCGGTAGAAGGTCTCGGTCTCGCGCTCGATCGTCTTGCTGAGGCGCTGAAGGGACTGGGCTTCTTCCTCCTGAACCTTGGTCGACCATTCGTCGAAGGCGGCGAATCCCTTGTTCAGGGTGCGGACGCGGCGGCCTTCGAGCCAGTGGCAGGACTGGGTGACGCGGTTGAGGAAGGCGCGGTCGTGGCTGACGACGAGAACCGCGAACCGGGCCTGGAGCAGTTCTTCCTCGAGCAGTTCGATGGCCAGGATGTCGAGGTGGTTGGTCGGCTCGTCGAGCAGCAGCAGGTCGGGCTCTTCGGCGAACGCCTTGGCCAGGGCGGCGCGGCGGGTTTCGCCGCCGGACAGGTTCACGGCGGGTTTTTCGGGGTCGAGGCCGAAGGTGGTCAGCCAGGACTCGGCCGTCCAGCGCTCGGCTCCTTCGGAGGCGGCGTATTCGAGCAGTGTCCAGTCGGGGTGGGGGATACCGGCGTGTGCGGCGTGTGTGCGCACCCATGCCGGGGGCGGAGACAGGTCCGGTTCCTGGGAGACATAGGCGAAGCGGGTGCCGGCCTGGACGGAGCGATCGCCCGCGTCAGGCTCGATCAGCCCCATGACCATTTTCATCAGGGTCGACTTGCCGGCCCCGTTGCGGCCGACGAGGGCGGCGCGGGTGCGCGGTTCAACGGCGATGTCGACGCCGTCGAACAGCGGGCGCTGGCCGTCCTGGAGGCGGACATTGTTGAGGGCGACGAGAGGGGGACGGGGAGCCATGCAAACCTTGGACGCGCGGAGAAGGATTGGGGGGGGCGGCGGGGAGGCCACGCGTTCGAAGGCGGCCATATAGGGCTTAAGCGGCCTTGTGGCCACCGGCGCGGGCCAGCAGCGCGTCTTGTGCGCGACAGGCGCGCCCCGAAGGGCTAACAGCCGCCGATGGACAAGCCCTTCTGGCAAACCAAGCGTCTGGAACAGATGACCCGCGAGGAGTGGGAAAGCCTGTGCGACGGCTGCGGGCTGTGCTGCCTGATCCGGTTCGAGGACGAGGATACGGGCGAGGTGGTCCCGACGCGGGTGCACTGCCGGCTGTTCGACCCCGACCGGTGCACCTGCACCGACTATGCCCACCGCAAGGCGCAGGTGCCGGATTGCATCAAGCTGACGCCGGGGAACATCGACACGCTGCAGTGGATGCCGAAATCGTGCGGATACCGGCGGATCAATGAGGGGCGGGGGCTGGCGGACTGGCATCCGCTGATCTCGGGTGATCCGGAAAGCGTGCATACGGCGGGCGTTTCGGTGCGGGGCCAGACGGTGTCGGAACTGGCGCTGACGGCCTCCGAGGACGCGCTGGATTTCGAGGCTCCCGAGTGGAATGAGGAGCGGGGCTGAGAATTGCCCGTCCGGTAACCAATAATTCGCTTCGTCAATCGACTGTGCAGGTTCGCCAACCGGAATTATGTCGTTGAAGCCCTCGCCATCGATCAAGCTGGAAACACCCTTCGACGATCTGACGACGCTGTTGTGTGACCGGTTCGGCGCGCCGTTCGGCCTGGTGTCGGTCGTGGACAAGGATCTGGCTGTGTTCCGGTCCGAAGTGGGGCTGGGTGAGCGGTCCCTGCCGCGGGACGTCAGCGTCAGCAGCATCCTCGTGTCGATGGGCCCCGGTGCCCATCTGGTGATCGAGGATGCGGCGCTCCATCCGGTTCTGAAGAGCCACCCGATGGTGGCCGGCCCGCCATTCATCCGATCGTTTGCCGGGGCGACGATCAGCGACGGGGACGGTCGGCCGATCGGCGCGGTCGGTTTCATGGATACCCGGCCGCGTGGCCCGCTGACGGCGGTGGAGACTGACACCCTGCACGGTTTCGCGCGTGTGGCCGGAAGCATGCTCGAGCAGGCCGCCGCCCAGCGTGTGCAGGCGGAGCAGGTCGAATTGCTGACCATGGCGGGGCAAATGGCCAGCGTCGGTCACTTCCGGCTCGATGCGGCGACCGGCAAGGTCTCGTGGTCGGACGAGGTCTTCCGCATCCACGGTCTCGAGCCCGGGTCGATCGATCCCTCGCTGCACTGTGCGATCGGTGCCTATGCGTCCGGAGACGCCGACGTCGTCGCCGGGCTGGTCGCCCGCGCTCTGGAGACCGGAGAAGGCTACGACGCCCAGCTCAGGGTTATCCGACCGGACGGCGAGGAACGGGTCACCCGCGCCAAGGCGTCTTGCGAGCGCGACGAGACCGGCAGGGTGACGGCCTTGTTCGGCGTGTTCCAGGACATCACGGACAGTGTCCGCGCCCATGATGCGGTCGCGGCCAGCGAGACGCGCTATCGCCTGCTGGCGGACCGGACGAGCGACATCATCGTCACCTATGGGGTCGACGGACTGATCGATTACATCTCGCCCAGCGTTGAAGCGGCCACGGGCATGGCACCGTCAGAACTTGTGGGCCGGCCGGTGACCGACCTGATCCTCGACGAGGATGTTCCGGCGCTGGCGGACCGGTTCCGCGCGATGGTCAAGGCCTCGTCCGGCACCGCCCCGGCGGGCATCACCTACCGGGCGCGCATGGCCTCGGGCGACATCCGCTGGATGGAGGCCCGCACGACCCTGATCCGGAATTCCGCCGGGCGGGTGGTGGAGTTCCACGATGTCGTCCGCGACATCACGGAAACCAAGGCGCTGGAAGCGGCGCTGATCGAGGCCCGCGACGTCGCCGAGGCCGCTGCCGTCGCGAAGAGCGAATTCCTCTCCAATATGAGCCACGAACTGCGTACGCCGCTGACCAGCGTGATCGGTTTCTCGGGCCTGTTGAGGGGCAGTGACAATCTGCCCGCGGCCGAGCGGACCTATGCCGACCGGATCGCGACGGCCAGCGATGCGCTGCTGAGCGTGATCAACGACATCCTGGATTACTCCAAGCTGGAGGCCGAGGCCGTCGATCTGGAGCCGCAACCGTTCGATCCTTGCGCGATGGCCCGGGGCGCGGCGGCGATCATCGAGGACCAGTGCCGGACCAAGGCCCTGACCCTGGTGGTCGACACGTCGGACGACCTGCCCCCCGCGCTGATGGGCGACGAGGGACGGTTGCGGCAGGTGACGCTGAACTTCCTGTCCAATGCCGTGAAATTCACCGGCTCGGGGACGGTGACGCTGCGCGTGTCAGACGCCGGCGGACGCCTCCGGGTGGCCGTGTCGGACAGCGGCATCGGCATAGCACCCGACAAGATCGACACGCTGTTCGACCGCTTCACCCAGGCGGACGCGTCCACCACACGCGTCTATGGCGGAACGGGGCTGGGGCTGGCGATCTCGCGCCGGCTGATCGAGATGATGGGTGGTACGATCGGGGTCCAGAGCCGGGCGGGCGAGGGCTCGACCTTCTGGTTCGAGGTGCCGCTGGGCGTCGCCGGGAGCGCGGCCGCGGTCACGGCACCCGTCGTGTCAGGCCTGCCCTTGGGTACCCGCATCCTGATGGCCGATGATGCGCCGGCGAACCGGGAGCTGGTGACGGCCATCCTGGCCGGGTTCGACGTGGAACTGGACACCGTCGAGGACGGTGCGGAGGCGGTCGAGGCGGCGCGGTCGGGTGTCTATGACCTGATCCTGATGGATGTGCACATGCCGGTCATGGACGGGCTGGACGCGACGCGGGCCATCCGGGCCATGGGCGGCGTGGTCGGCCGGATGCCGATCATCGCCCTGACCGCCAATGTTCAACCCGAGCATATCGAGCGCTGCCGCGAGGCCGGGATGGATGCCCACGTCGGCAAGCCCATCCAGGTGGCCGAACTGTTCCAGACGCTCGCGATCTTTCTGGTCGAGGGCAGCGACCAGGACGACCGGGAGGCCGTTGCGTGACAGCCCGGGTTCTCATCGTTGAGGACGAGGAGATGATCCGCGAGCTGATGCACATCACGGTCTCGCAGTGCGGTCACCATGTCACGACCGCTTCGAACGGCGAAACCGCCCTGGAACTGCTCAAGCGGACGCGGTTCAACCTGGTGCTGCTGGACATCCAGATGCCGCGGATGAGCGGACTGGACGTGCTGAAGGCCATGAGCCGGATGGGACGGGCCATGCCGCCCGTGCTGATGGTCACCGCCAACCGCAGCCTCGAGGCGATCAGTGAGGCCATGCAGCTGGGTTGCGCCGGCTATGTGGCCAAGCCGTTCCAGCCGGCCGAGCTGCGGGCGCGCATTGTCAAGGCGCTGACGCCCCGGTCGGCACCCCCGGCGAGTGTGCTGGAAATCTGAGGCGCTGCTGAAGGTTCGCGAACCTGTAGTCGGGTTGGCGCGCTAAAGATCAGCCCGATCAGGGGTTTGCATTTTTCTCGAAGCGATTTGCCCGCCGGGGTGCGCTGGTCGCCTACTATTCGGGCATGACGGGACATCAGGACAGGGCGGCGCGGGCGCAGGCCCGGCTGGACGCCATCTACGAACGCCTCGACCCCATGATCGACAAGGCCATCAAGGCTCTGGACGGGGTCGAGCTGAAGGCCGGCGATGCGCTGGCGGTGCAGAGATATGTCCGGGGTGTCGACCTGACGGGCAGGGCCGCGAAGACGCTGGCGGGGCTGCTGTCCGGTCCGGTTCGCGGCGGCCCCCGCGCGCCGACAGAGGACGAAATGAAACACCGTGACGACAGCCCCGAAACCCTCGAGCGCCTGCGCGCCGAACTCGACTCCCGTCTCGATGAGCTCGATGCAGTCTTCGAGCAGAAGGGAATTGTTGTCGAACCTGGACGCTGGCCGCGTGCACGATCTGGCGGAGAGCCGGTTCAACGTGCTGGGCCATCAGCTGCCCACGGCGACAGACTGGCGGACCTGGGTGCTGCTGGGCGGGCGCGGGTCCGGAAAGACATTCACGGGGGCCTGGTGGATCAACAATCTGGCAGCCGCGGGCGGTCGCCGGATCGCCCTGGTGGGGCCGACGCTGCACGATGTGCGGGAGGTGATGGTCGAGGGACCCTCGGGTCTCAAGGCCCTGCCCCGGGGCGAGGAACGGCCGCGCTGGGAGGGTGGCCGCAAGCGGCTGATCTGGCCCAATGACAGCGTGGCCTATGCCTTTTCGGCCGAGGATCCCGACAGCCTGCGGGGACCGCAATTCCATGATGCCTGGGCCGATGAATTCTGTGCCTGGCGCAAGCCGACGGCGGTGCTGGACAATCTGCGGCTGGGTCTGAGGCTGGGAGACGATCCGCGGCTGATCGTGACCACAACGCCCCGACCCCTGGCGGCGCTGCGGCGGCTGCTGGCGGAGGAGGGCGTGCTGACGGACCGGGCCGGAACCGAGGCCAATGCCGGCAACCTGTCGCCGGGGTTCCTGAAACATCTGCGCGGTCTCTACGGCGGCACGCGGCTGGAGGCGCAGGAGCTGGAGGGGCTGATCGTCGAGAGCGAGGGGGCGCTGTTCCGGGCCGAGGATCTGGCACGGGCGCGCGGCAGCCGGCCGGCGTCGCTGGAGCGGGTCGTCGTGGCGGTCGATCCGCCGGTCAGCGCCGGCGGGGACGCGTGCGGGATCGTGGTCGTCGGACGCACGGCGGGGCGGGCCTATGTGCTGGCCGACCGGTCGGTGCGCGGGTTGTCGCCGCAGGGCTGGGCCAGCGCGGTGGCGACGGCGGCGAAAGACTATGGCGCGGACCGGGTGGTCGCCGAGGCCAACCAGGGCGGCGACATGGTGCGGGCCGTGCTGGCCCATGCGAACTGCGAGACGCGGATCCAGCCGGTTCATGCCCGCCGGGGCAAGGCGGCGCGGGCCGAGCCCGTAGCGGCGCTGTACGAACAGGGCCGGGTCATCCACTGCGGGGCCTTTCCGGCGCTGGAGGAGGAGCTGATGGCGCTGGGGTCGGCGGACGGGGGCGGGCGCAGCCCGGACCGGGCCGACGCCCTGGTCTGGGCGGTGACGCATCTGCTGCCGGCCCCTCGCGCGGGGCCGAGCGTGCGGGTGCTCTGAGACCAATTGTCGGGAAGGACGAGGATGCAGAAGCTGCGCTGGCCGGGGGGCCGCCGCGGGCGTGAAAGCGCGCCCGAGATCAAGGACAGTCGGGCGGGGCCGCTGATCGCCCTGACCAGCGGCGGACGGGCGCGGTGGACGCCGCGGGACTATGCCCATCTGGCCGAGGAGGGGTTCGCGAAGAATGCCGTGGCCTATCGCTGTGTGCGGATGATCGCCGAGGCGGCGGCGTCGACGCCGCTGATCGTGTTCGCGGACGGGGTGCGGGCCGGCGATCATGCGCTGGCCCGGCTGCTGGCGCGGCCCAATCCCGAACAGTCGGGAGCGGAGTGGCTGGAAGGGCTGTACGGCGCGTTGCAGACGGCAGGGAACGCCTATGCCGAGGCGGTGGGGGAGGCCGGGCCCGAGGAGCTGTGGACCCTGCGCCCTGACCGGGTGAAGGTGGTCCCGGGCCGGGCGGGCTGGGCCGAGGCCTGGGACTATTCCGTAGGCGGACGGTCGGTACGGATCGGGCGGGCGGCGGACGGCTGGATGCCCGTGATGCAGCTGAAGCTGTTTCATCCGACCGACGACCACTACGGGTTTTCACCGCTGGAGGCGGCCGCCTCGGCGATCGATGTGCACAATGCGTCGGGGGCCTGGAACAAGGCCTTGCTGGACAATGCGGCACGGCCGTCGGGGGCGCTGGTCTATGGGGCCCGGGACGGGGAACGGCTGACGAGCGAGCAGTTCGAGGCCCTGCGGGCCCAGGTCGCCGAGAGTCATGCGGGACGGATGAACGCCGGGCGGCCGATGATCCTGGAGGGCGGGCTGGACTGGAAGCCGATGAGCTGGACCCCGGCCGACATGGACTTCATCGCCGGCAAACACGCGGCGGCGCGCGAGATCGCCCTGGCCTTCGGGGTGCCGCCGCAGCTGCTGGGGATCCCGGGGGACGCGACCTATGCCAACTACCGCGAGGCCAATGCCGCCTTCTGGCGGGGGACGGTGGTGCCGCTGGTGCGCAAGACGGCGGCGGCGCTGACGGTGTGGCTGGGCGGACGGTTCGCGGGCGTTCGGATCGAGGCGGACCTGGATGGGTTGCCCGCCTTGCAGCCCGAGCGGGATGCGCTGTGGGCGCGGCTGAATGCGGCGTCATTCCTGACGGACGACGAGCGGCGGCGAATGGCCGGGGTGGACGGCTGATGGAAACGATGAAGCGGATTCCGGTTGCGTTGATCGTGGCCCTGTTGGTGCAGACCATCGGCGGACTGGTGTGGGCGGGTGGCGCTGCGGCGCGGATCGCGACGCTGGAGGAGCGGGTCGACGAGCAGCGGCTGGTGGCCGAACGGCTGGCCCGGCTGGAGGAGCAGGGCGCGGCGACGCGGGCGGCGGTCGAGCGGATAGAGAGACGGCTGGAGGGTGGACGGTGAGTGGCGCGAGCGGAGACGTGAAGGGCGGTGCAGGCCTTGCCGAAGCGTCCCCACCCGGTCGTCGCTTCGCGCCGACCACCCTCCCCCGGTGGGGGAGGGAGACCGACGGTGCGCTCGTCATTGAGGGTTATGCCTCCCTGTCGGGCGTGGCCGATCTGAACGGGGATGTGGTGGCCCGGGGGGCGTTCGCGGCCAGTCTGGCGAAGAGCGGTGCGCGGGGCGTGCGGATGCTGCACCAGCATGAGAGCCGGGCGGTGGTCGGGGTCTGGGACGCGATGGTCGAGGACGAGCGAGGGCTGTTCGTCCGGGGACGGATCATGGACTGGTCGGCCGAGGCGCGGTTCGCCGGAGCCCTGTCGAAGGCGGGGGCGCTGGACGGGTTGTCGATCGGGTTCCGGAGCAGCCGGGCGCGGCGTGACGGGCGGTTGCGGGTGCTGGTCGAGGTTGCACTTTGGGAGGTGTCGCTGGTGACGTTCCCGATGCTGCCGGGGGCGCGGTTCAGGGTGCGGGGAGATAGGCCGGCGGGAGCGGAATCCGCGGCGTCTCGGCCTGCCAGTAGACGCTGACGATCCACCAGCGGGCGCCGTCGTCGAAAAGCTGGATCGAGTTGATGCCCCGGGCGAAGGGCTCGGTGTCGGAGGCGGCGCGGCGGCTGTCATAGGTCGAGAAGACGTGGGTCATGTGACCGAAGGTCTCGACCCGGCGAGAGATCTCACGCTCGTGGAAGCCGCGCATCAGCAGCGGCTCGGCGCGCACGATGTAGTCGTCGGGCGTCAGAAAGGTGGCGGTGGCCGGACCCGCCGCGGGGCCGCCGATCGGGATCAAGCGCGCGGAGGGATGGAACAGGCTGCGAAAGCGGTCCCAGTCGCGCGGAACGCCCGCATCGCCGGAAATGACGCTGTAGAGGGCCGCGAGGATGGCGTCGGCGGATGCCACATCTGCAGTGTTCGGAACCGGGGCGGCCTGGACGGCTGCCACGGATGGCGGGGTCCGGGCCGCTGCGGTCCCCGCGCATGAGAGCAGCAGGGCGGTCGCGAGGATCGTCAGGCGCATCGAGAATTCTCCCCTCTTGTGGATGGGAGAGTGCCGCGACGGGCGGCGGATGGGAAGCTGGAATGGCCAGCCCCCGGCCCTTCGCACAGGACCGACGGCACGCCGTCATGTGCTCAAGCCCTCTCCCGCCGGGAGAGGGAAACCCAGGGAGACACCATGAAAGAGACCAAAACCGCTTCCGGCACCCCGGAGGCGCGCGCGGCCATGCATGAGATGATGGCGGCGTTCGAGGCGTTCAAAGGGGCCAATGACGCCCGGCTGGAGGAGATCGAGCGCAAGGCCTCGGCCGACACGCTGCTGGAGGAGAAGGTGGCGCGGATCGACCAGGCGGTGGGTCAGGCGCAGGCGCGGCTGGACCGGGTGGTGAGCGAGGGGCGGCGGCCGGGGATCGAGTCAGGCCCGTCGTCTGGACGCAGTGCGTCCCTCCTCCACCCCTCCACCGCTTCGCGGTCCCCCTCCCCATTGCATGGGGAGGAGACAAAGGCCGCGTTCGAAGGCTACCTGAAAACCGGTGCGTCCTTCGGGCTGGAGCTGAAGGCGGGGCTGAGCACGGCGTCGAACTCGGCGGGCTATGTGGTGCCCGAACAGACCGAGCGGGCCATCGAGCGGCGGCTGATGGCGGGGTCGCCGATGCGCGAGATCGCCACGGTGCGGACGGTCGGGGCGGGGGTGTACCGGAAGCCCGTGTCGGTGGCGGGCGTGGCCTCGGGCTGGGTGGCCGAGACGGCGGCGCGGCCCGAGACGGATCCGGCGACCCTGGCGTTGCTGGAGTTCCCGTCGGCCGACCTGTACGCCAATCCGGCGGCGACCCAGTCGCTGCTGGATGATGCCCTGATCGATCTGGACGAATGGCTGGCGGCCGAGGTCGAGGACGCCTTTGCGGCGCAGGAGACGACGGCCTTTGTGACGGGCGACGGGGTCAACAAGCCCAGGGGTTTCCTGAGCTATCCCATCGTGGCGGATGCGAGTGCCGTGTGGGGCGAGATCGGATATGTCGCCTCGGGCGCGGCGGGGGCGTTTGCCTCGAGCAATCCGTCGGACCGGCTGATCGACCTGGTCTATGCGCCCAGGGCCCAGTACCGGCCCAACGGGCGGTTCGTGATGAACCGCAAGACGGTCTCGGCGGTGCGCAAATTCAAGGACGCCGACGGCAACTACATCTGGCAGCCGGCGCAGCGGGCGGGCGAGACGGCGTCGCTGCTGGGCTATCGGGTGACCGAGATCGAAACCATGCCGGACATCGCGGCCAACAGCGCGGCCATCGCCTTCGGCGACTTCCAGCGCGGCTATCTGATCGTGGATCGCGCGGGGGTGCGGGTGCTGAGAGACCCGTATTCGGCCAAGCCGTATGTGCTGTTCTACACGACCAAGCGGGTCGGCGGCGGCGTGCAGAACTTTGATGCGATCAAGGTGATGAAGTTCGCGGCGAGCTGACGCTCGCCGAAGGGCTTAGGGAATAGGGCTTGGGGCCTAGAGGAGAGGCGCTGGGGGCATGCCCAAGACCTAACACCCAAGCCCTAAGCCCTCGTTTTTCTTCCAGACAATCGAGGTTTCCCATGACCGCACCTGTCTTGCTGGCAGAGGCGAAGCTGTTCCTGCGCGTCGAGCATGACGCCGAGGACGGGCTGATCCAGACGCTGATCGATGCGGCCCGGGCGCGGGTCGAGGGCGAGGTGGGGCTGAGCCTGCTGTCGACCTCGCCCGCGCCCTTGAGGCTGGCGATCCTGATGCTGGTGCTGCGGGCCTATGAGCGCGGCGAGCCGGCGATGCCGGTCGCGCCGGTCGAGGCCTGGATCGCGCCCTATCGCGTGGTGCGGCTGTGAAGATTCTGGCCGGGCTGTTCGAGCCGCTGGAGGCCGAGACTCCCTATGGCGGCCGCAGTGTGAGCTGGGAGCCGGTGGGGTCGGCGTGGCTGAAGCTGGGGGCGCGGCGACGCAGGGAGCGGTCCGAGGCGGGCGGCCTGCGCGCGGTCGAGACGGTGACGGCGGAGACGCGGGCCGATGTGCGGCTGACGCCCGGACGGATGCTGAGATTCGGCGGCGCGGACTGGCGGATCGTCTCGGGCGAGACGGTCGGCGGGCGGGCGATCCTGAACCTGGAGCGCAGCCGATGAGCGCACATGAACTGGCGCTGCAGAAGGCGTTGATCGCGCATCTGAGGGGCGATGCGGCGGTGCGGGTCCTGCTGGGAGAGCCGGCGCGGATCCGGGACGGGCCGACAGATGAGACGGCGTGTCCCTATCTGCTGGTCGGCCGGGGCGAAAGCCGGCCGATGCCGGCGGACGGGGGCGGGTTCGAACATGCCCTGACGCTGACGGTGGTGTCGCGCTTTCGCGGGACCGAGGAGGCGAAGGCGGTGCTGGCAGCGGTGCGGCTGGCCCTGAACGACGCCGAGCTGTCGGCCGACGGGGTGCGCACGGTGAGCCTGGGCGTCTCGTTCGCCGATGTATTTCCGAGCGCCGATGGGGCGCGGACATTCGCGGTGCTGCGGGTGCGCGCCGTCACGGAGGAGGTGTGATCATGGCGGCACAACGGGGCAAGGACATCCTGCTGAAGATCGAGGGCGCGCCGGGCGTGTTCACGACCGTGGCAGGGCTGAGGGCGCGGACCATCAGCCTGAATGCGCGGACGGTCGATGCGACCGACGGCGACAGCGCCGGACGGTGGCGCGAGCTGCTGGGCGGGGCGGGCGTGAAATCGGCGGCGGTGGCCGGGCAGGGGATTTTTCGTGATGCGGCGTCTGACGCCCTGATCCGCGCGGCCTTCTTCGACCAGTCGGCGCGGCGGTGGCGGCTGATCGTGCCGGATTTCGGCGTGCTGGAGGGGTCGTTCCTGGTGGCGGCGCTGGAATATGCCGGCGAGCATGAGGGCGAGGCGACGTTCGCGATCAGCCTGGCCAGCGCCGGCGAAGTCTCGTTCGAGGTCCTGTGATGGCGATCAACGGGGCGCGGGGGGAGACGGCGGCGATGCTGGCGGGGGCGGAGCGGCGGCTGTGTCTGACGCTGGGGGCGCTGGCGGAGATCGAGACGGCGCTGGGGCTGGACTCGCTCGCGGCCCTGGTGGAGCGGATGCGGGCGCTGTCGGGGCGGGATCTGATCACGGTGCTGGCGGCGCTGTTGCGGGGCGGGGGCGAGCGCGAACTGGCGGCGGATCTGGACCGGGCGGCGGTCGATCCGCGCGAGGCGGCGGAGGCCGTGGCGCGGGCGTTCGCGGCCGCGGCGGGATGACGCCGTGGGGCGAGATGCTGCGCACGGCCGTGCGGCTGGGTGTCGGGCCGGAGGGCTTCTGGCGGCTGTCGCTGCGGGAGTGGCGGATGTTGATGGAGCGGCCGGGCGAGGCAGGATCATTGGGGCGGAGCGAGATGGAACGCATGGTCGAGCGGTGGCCGGATTGAGCGGGCTTCTCCCTCCCCTTCATGGGGAGGGACGATCGCGCAGCGATCCGGGTGGGGAAGTGTGATGCAGGGCGCAGTCGGCGCGTAACTGGCGTGCCCCACCCGGGCTCCGCTTCGCTTCGCCGTCCCTCCCCATGAAGGGGAGGGAGAAAGGGAGACATGACCGAGACATTAGAACCAACCGGCCTGGACGCCGTGCCGCGCAAGGCGGCGGAGGCGGCGGCGGCGCTGGAGGCCTTGCGAGAGCCGGCGGAGCGGGCGGCCGCCTCGATCGAGGATGCGTTCGGTCGGGCCGGAGAGAGTCTGACCCGCTCGCTGGCGCGGGCGGCGGCGGACGGGGAGGTGACCCTGGCCGAACTGGCGCGGGCGGTGCTGGCGGCTTTCAGCGCGGCGTCGGGGTCCGCGTCCGGCGGGGGCGGACTGTCCGACGCGATCAGCCAGGCTGTGCGGACGATATTTTCAGGCGCGCGCGCCGACGGGGGGCTGGTGGCCGGCGGCGGAGCCTATCTGGTCGGCGAGCGCGGGCCGGAGGTGTTCCGGCCCTCTGGATCCGGCGTGATCGAACCCGCAGGCGGCGGGGGCGTGACCGTCAATCTTCGCGTCGACGGCGGGGCACAGGGTCTGCTGCGCTCGGAAGCGCAGATCGCCCAGATGCTGGCGCGCGCCGTATCGCTGGGCGCGCGCCGGCTTTGAGATGAGAGGCCTGGGAGGCCTCAAAGCCCCTTGGGATTGGGGCCGAAGCGGTTGTCGCCGCGCTGGCCCTCGCCCAGGCCGACCCAGAGCAGGAAGGCGAGGTTGACGAGACAGATCAGGGCGACAAAGCCGATTGCCGGTCCGATCAGGGCGAAGATCGCTGCCGGCTCCTCGCGCTCCAGCGCCGCCGAATTGGTGATGGCGGATATGCCCACGGTCGCGACCGCGGCGAAGCCCCCGACGATGCTGACAACCCACGGAATGGCCACAAGCCAGCCGCTCTTGCCCATGTCGTGAAGCCGCTTCACCGAGATGGCCAGGTTGGGCCAGATCAGGGCCAGGGAGATCAATCCGCCGAGGATCGGGATCCAGCCGGCGACGACGCCGATGCCCAGGCAGATCAGCCAGCCGATCCAGAAATGTGAGCGCCGGATCCGGCCGTCGAATGAAAACAGCAGCTTCTGCCAGTCGAAGGCTTGAATCTGCGACGATGTCTCAAAGCTCATGGTGCCCTCCCGCGCCAGCCGGCCCTGCAGGCCCGGCAAGGCGGAGGATGGCTGAACGGCGCTCGCTCGACAAGCGAAACCGGGGTGGCGAACGAACCGGACAGGAGAGTCCATATGCTGTTTCACGGGGTGAGGCTGGCCGCACGCTGCCGTCCGGGCGGGCAAGACACGGTTACGGCTGGGGCAGTCCGATGAGTTTTCACGAGGTGAGGCTGCCCGCACGGCTGGCGTTTGGTTCGACGGGCGGGGTCGAGCGGCGCACCGAGATCGTGACGCTGGGGTCGGGGTTCGAGCGGCGGTCGACGCCCTGGGCGCAGGGGCGGCGACGGTATCTGATCGGCGCGAATCTGAGGTCGCTGGACGACATGGCGACCCTGACCGGCTTCTTCGAGGCACGGCGGGGACGGCTGTACGGTTTCCGGTTCCGGGACTTCGCCGACTTCAAGTCCTGCGCGCCCGGCGCGGCCGTGAACGCGGAAGATCAACTGCTCGGCACCGGCGACGGGGTGGAGACCACGTTCGCACTCGTGAAACGCTACGGGGACGGCGATACAGCGGCCGAGCGGCGGATCACCAAGCCGGTCGAGGGCTCGGTGCGGGTGGCGGTCGACGGGGCGGAGCAGGCGAGCGGGACGTTCGTGGTCGATCCCGTCCTGGGTCTGGTGACGCTGGATGCGCCGCCGGAAATCGGCGCGGCCGTGACGGCGGGGTTCGAGTTCGACACGCCGGTGCGGTTCGACACCGACCGGATCGAGGTGACGCTGGAGAGTTTCGACGCCGGCCGGATGACGGCCGCGCCGCTGATCGAAGTGCGGGTCTGAGACATGCGAACCATACCGGAAGACCTGGCCACCCGCATCGAGAGCGGGGCGGCAACGCTGTGTCATGCGTGGCTGGTGCGGCGCGCGGACGGGGTCGAGATCGGGTTCACCGACCATGATCGTGACCTGGTTCTGGACGGGATTGTATGCCGGGCGACGAGCAGCTGGACGGCAGGCGCGGCGGACAGCGCCATCGGACTGACGGCGGGGTCGGCCTGGGTCGCGGGCGGGCTGGACGATGCAGTCCTCACCGGGGCGGATATCGATGCGGGCTTCTGGGACGGGGCGGCGGTGGCGCTGTGGCGGGTCGACTGGGTCCGGCCCGAGCTGAGGGTCAGGCTGTGGACGGCGACGCTGGCGCGGATCCGGCGCGACGGCGGGGCCTTCGTCGCCGAACTGGAAGGACCGCTGGCCCGGCTGGAGCGGGTTGTCGGACGGACCTATGGCCGGGCCTGTGACGCCCTGCTGGGGGATGAACGGTGCCGCGTCGATCTGGCGGCCTTTCCGGGTTCGGCCTGCGGCAAGCGGTGGGAGACCTGTGTCGGGACGTTCGGAAACGGCATCAATTTCGGTGGCTTTCCGGACATTCCGGGCGACGACTTCCTGACCGCCGCGCCGGTCGAGGGCGGTCGTCATGACGGCGGGAGCCGGCGATGAGGTCGCGGGGCGTGGATGTCGTGGCCGTGGCGCGCACCTGGCTGGGAACCCCCTACCGGCACCAGGCGAGCGTGCGGGGCGAGGGGGCGGACTGTCTGGGACTGGTGCGCGGGGTGTGGCGCGAACTGGTGGGCCGCGAGCCGGAACCGGTGCCCGCCTATGGCGCGGACTGGGCCGAGGTCGGGGGCGAGGAGACGCTGCTGGCGGCGGCGCGACGCTGGCTGATCGAGAAGCCGGTCGGGCGGGCGGGAGCCGGCGACGTGCTGATGTTCCGCATGGCGGCCGGATCTCCGGTCAAACACTGCGCGATCCTGAGCGCGGTCGACGGGGCCGAGCCGCGAATGATCCACGCCTACTGGGGCCGGGCGGTGGTGGAGAGCTGGATGGGGACGTGGTGGCACCGGCGGCTGGTGGCGGCCTTCGGCTGGCCGACCGCGGAAACGGGAGAGGGCTGAATGGCGCAGGTCATCCTGAGCAGCGTCGGCCAGGCGGTCGGCGGGCCGATCGGTGCCGTCATCGGCTCGACCCTGGGGCGGGCGATTGACCAGCGCGTGATCTCGGGCCTGTCGCCGGCGCGGCAGAGGGGACCGCGTCTCGAGGCGCTGAAGGTGCAGGGCACGGCCGAAGGTGCGCCGATGGCGGCGGTGTTCGGTCGCGCGCGGGTGACGGGTCAGATGGTCTGGGCGGCGCGGTTTCTGGAAGGGCGCAGGACGTCCCCGGGCGGCAAGGGCGGGCCACGGACGGTGGCCTACGACTATTCGTTGAGTTTCGCTGTGGCCTTGTGCGAGGGCGAGATCGACGGGATCGGCCGGGTGTGGGCCGACGGGCGGCCGATGGACCTGTCGGGTGTCACGATGCGGGTGCATCGCGGCGGCGAGACGCAGACACCTGACCCGCTGATCGAGGCGGTGGAGGGCGTGGCTCCCGCGTATCGGGGCACGGCCTATGTGGTGTTCGAGGACCTGCCGCTGGGGCCGTATGGCAACCGGCCGCCACAGCTGGCTTTTGAGGTGTTTCGGCGGGCCGGGGGCGAGGGAACGGCGCTGGAGGACCGGCTGGAAGGCGTGTGCCTGATCCCCGGCGCAGGCGAGTTTGTGCTGTCCACGGATGTGGTGACGCGACGCGCGGGGCTGACCCGGACGACGGCGGAGAATGTGCACGGCGGCGACGGGCGGGCCGACCTGATCGTGTCCCTCGACCAGCTGATGGCCCAGGCACCGGCCTTGAAACGGGTCAGTCTGGTGATCGGCTGGTTCGGCAGCGATCTGCGGGCGGCGCATTGTACGGTTCGACCCGGAGTCGAGCGGGTGGGCAAGGCGACCGGGCCGCTGAGCTGGTCTGTGGCGGGCCTCGGGCGCGGCGAGGCGCATGTGATCTCGGAGAGTGGCGGCACACCGGCCTATGGCGGGACGCCGTCGGACGGGAGCGTGCGGCAGGCGGTGGCGGAGCTGAAGGCGCGGGGGCTGAAGGTCACCCTGTATCCGTTCGTGTTCATGGACGTGCCGGCGGGGAACGGACTGGCCGATCCCCATGGCGGGACCGAGCAGGCGGCCTATCCGTGGCGCGGACGGGTCAGGGGGCGGGACGGGAGCGAGGCCGAGGCGGATGTCGCGGCCCTGTTCGGAACCGCGGGGAGCTGGGGCCTGCGTCGGCTGGCGTTGCACTATGCGGCGCTGGCGGCGGAGACGGGGGCGGACGGGCTGCTGATCGGCTCGGAGATGCGAGGGCTCACCGGGACCCGGGACGCATCCGGCGGGTTCCCGGCGGTCCAGCAGTTCCGCACCCTGGCGGCCGAGTGCCGGGCGGTGGTCGGACCGACGGTCGAGATCAGCTATGCGGCCGACTGGTCCGAATATTCCGGACGGCATGAGGGCCCCGACGTCGCCTTCCATCTGGACCCGCTGTGGGCGGATCCGAACATCGATTACGTCGGGATCGACTGGTATCCGCCGCTGGGCGACTGGCGGGCGGGGGACGGGGGTGTCGACCACGCCGCCTTCGCCGGACCCGACGATCCCGCCTATCTGGCCGCGCAGGTCGCGGGGGGTGAGGGGTTCAACTGGTTCTATGCCTCCGACGCCGACCGGGCGTCGCAGACCCGCACGGCGATCGCCGATACGGCGCATGGCGAGGACTGGGTGTTCCGGGCCAAGGATCTGAAGGGCTGGTGGAGCCATGTGCACCACGACCGGCCCGGTGGAGTGCGCAGCGCGGTGCCGACGGCCTGGGTTCCGGGCCTGAAGCCGATCCGGCTGACGGAGTTCGGCTGTGCGGCGGTGGACCGCGGCGGCAATGCCCCGAACCTGTTTCAGGACCCGAAGAGCGCGGAGAGCCGGCTGCCGCCGTTTTCCTCCGGCGGTCGGGACGACGGCATGCAACGGCGGGCGCTGGAGGCGGTACTGGAGCATTTCGCCCTGCCGGAGAACAACCCGGTGTCGGCGGTCTACGGCGGGCCGATGCTGGCCGGAAGCGACGCCTGGTGCTGGGACGCGCGGCCGTGGCCGGCGTTTCCGGGGCGGGCCGAGGTGTGGGCCGATGCCGGGGCCTGGCGGACGGGGCACTGGCTGAACGGGCGGCTGGGCGGCGAGACGCGGGGGCTGATCACGGCGGTGCTGAAGCGCGGCGGGCTGGAGGCGGATGCATTCGAGGTCGGGGCGGTCAGCGGGGCGGTGCAGGGCTATGTCATCGACCGACCGATGCGGACGCGCGATGCGCTGGAACCGCTGCTGGCCGGGCTGGGGCTGGTCGCGGCGGAGCGGGGCGGCAAGATCGCCGTGATCGGGCCCGGCGCGGTGGAAACGGGGCTGACGCTGGAGGCGCTGGCCGTGCCGGATGAGGGCGCGAGCGTCCGGGCGGATCGCGTGCTGGAGCCGGTGCCGGGCACGGCGCGGGTAAGGTTCATCGACGGAGACGCGGACTACCGGACGGGGTCGGTGGTCGCGCGGTCGGCGGGCGAGGGCGGCGGGGTCGATCTGGATCTGCCGGCGGTCTGTTCGGCGGCCCTGGCGCGATCGGCGGCGGAGCGCGCGCTGGCGGGTGCGCAGGCCGAGCGGTTGACGGCGGTGCTGGGACCGCTGGCAGCACTGCGGCTGGAGCCGGGCGATGTGGTCGCGGTGGAGGGGCAGGCGGGCGACTGGCAGCTGATGCGGCTGGATCTGGACGAGAGGCCGTCGGCGGTGCTGGAGCGGGTCTCCGGCGGGGTGGCGGGCGTCGACGACGGCGTGCCGGTGGCGCGGGACGAAAGCGCGGTGGTCGGGGCCCCTTTCTTTCGCATGATCGAACTGCCGCCCTTGATCGGTGCCGAGGACGACGGGCGGCCGATCGCGGTCGTGGCGGCGGACCCCTGGCGGCCCATGCGGGTCTTCGCCGGGGTCTCGGCGGATGCCCTGACCGGGCGAGGCGACGTGGGCGGGTCCGCGACCGTGGGCGTGCTGACGGAGGCGCTGGGGCCGGGCGTGCGGCATCGCTGGGATGGGGTGAACAGCCTGACGGTGCGCATCGAAGGCCGGGACCCGGAGAGCCGCACGCGCGGCGCGGTGTTCGCCGGTGCCAATGCGGTCGCGGTCGAGGCGGCGGCGGGCTGGGAACTGCTCCAGTTCCGGACGGCCGAACTGGTGGGCGAGGGGGTCTGGCGGCTGGGCGGGTTGTTACGCGGGCAGCAGGGAACAGAAGAGGCGATGGCGGCCGGTGCCGAAGCGGGGGCTGTCATGGTTGTGCTGGACGCCGTGCCGGCGCGGGTCGAGGCGGCCCGGGCCGAGCGAGGGCTGCCGCTGATCTGGCGAGTGGGTCCAGCGGGTGCCGCGGCCGGGGGCGCGGGCGTGAGCGAGGTCGCGTTTGCGGCTTCAGGCCTGCATGACCGGCCGTGGTCGCCGGCCCATGTGCGGGCAAGGGGGCGATCGGACGGCGGTTTCGATCTGGCCTGGGTCACAAGATCGCGGATCGACGGCGATCGCTGGGACGGTCCGGCGACGTCGGCCGATCCCATGCGGTTCAGGGTGCGGGTTCTCGCGGGCGCCGAGGTCGTCCGGACACTGGAGGTGGACAGTCAGGCCGTGCTGTATCCGGCGGGTGACGCCGAGGCAGATTTTCCGGGCGGGCCGGGGCCCGACGCGATCGTGGCGGTGGCGCAATGGGGCGAGGGGTACGGCTGGGGCGTCGAGGCGAGGGGCCGGCTGGGTTGAAACCGCAGGTTTTCAGTGTCGCACCTTTGCGGAATCCCGGCGATGGCCTAACTGAAAGACTTGGCATGGATGGGTCACGGCGCTTGGCGCTGATCGGGGCCCGACGCAGGAGCGATCTCTAACGTGGCGGGTGATCCCTACAAGGAACTGGGCGTTTCGAGGGGCGCGAGCGCGGACGAGATCAAGAAGGCGTTCCGCAAGCTCGCCAAGGAACTGCATCCCGACAAGAACCCGGGCAATACGGTCGCCGATGAACGGTTCAAGCGGATCACCGCTGCGTTCGACCTGCTGGGCGACAAGGACAAGCGCGCCAAATTCGACCGCGGCGAGATCGACGCCGACGGGCGCGAGCAGTTCCGGGGCTATGGCGGCGGCGCGGCTCCCGGCGGCTTCGGGCGCGGGGGGCAGCGTGCCGGGGCCCAGCCCGGGTTCGAGAACATCGACCTGGACGAGCTGTTCGGGGGCATGTTCGGCGGCGGGGCGCGTCCCGGCGGTGCGCGGTCCGGCGGCTTCCCGGCCAAGGGCGCGGACGTCAAGGCAACGCTGGAGATCAGCCTCGAGGATTCGATCTCGGGCGCGACGCGGCGGATCCAGTTTTCGGACGGGCGCACGCTGGATGTCTCCATCCCCAAGGGTGCGGCCGACGGTCAGACGATCCGCCTGCGCGGACAGGGTGCGCCGGGCGCGTCGGGCCGCAGCGAGGCCGGTGATGCCCTGATCACGATGAAGCTCGCGCCGCATCCGATCTTCGTGCGCGACGGGGCGGACCTGACGATGGATCTGCCGGTATCGCTGCAGGATGCGGTTCTGGGCGGCAAGATTCCCGTGCGAACACCGGAGGGGACGGTGTCGATGACCATTCCGAAGGGCTCCAACTCTGGACAGGTGCTGCGGCTGAAAGGCCGAGGTGCATTCGCGGATGGAAAACGTGGGGACCTGAGGGCCAGACTGATGGTCATGCTGCCCGAACAGGAGACCGAGGCGCTGACCAAACTGGCCCAGACCATGCGCGACGCCGGACCCTACAAGCCATGGCGGGACTGATGGTCAGCCGGCCCAATCAAAAGCCGGCCCGACCCTGGTTCTCTTCGGGACCGACGGCGAAGCGGCCGGGGTGGTCGTCGCAGGCGATCCCGCACGATCTGCTGGGCCGGGGTATCCGGGCCCCCGAGGTGGTGGAGCGGTTCGCGCACGGGCTCAGGCTGACACGGGAGCTGCTGCAGGTCCCGACCGACTGGGTGCTGGTCTATGTGCCCGGTTCTGATACCGCGGCCGTCGAGGCGGCGATGTGGTCCATGCTGGGTGAGCGGCCGTTACAGGTCATGGCGTTCGAGAATTTCGGCAAGGTGTGGGCGACCGACGCGGTCGAGCATCTGAAGCTGGAGCCCGAGCTGCTGACGGCACCGTGGGGGCAGTGGCCGGATACGTCGAACGTCGATCCGAAGAAGGACCTGGTGTTTCCGTGGAACGGGACGACGGCGGGGGTCAAGGCACCGGACGCCGACTGGATCGCCGACGACCGCGAGGGGATCGTGATCTGCGACGCCACCTCGGCGGCCTTCGCCATGCCGCTGCCGTGGACCAAGCTGGATGTGGTGACCTTCAGCTTTCAGAAGGCGCTGGGCGGCGAGGCCGGGCTGGGGGTCGCGGCGTTGTCGCCGCAGGCGGTGGCCCGGCTGGACCGGTATGCGCCTCCGCGCGCGGTGCCCAAGGTGCTGCGACTGCGCGACGCGCACGGGTTCGACCGGATGCTGGCCAACGGGTCGATGCTCAACACCTTCTCGGTCTGGACGATCGAGGACTGGATCGATGCGGTTGAGTGGGGACTGACGATCGGGGGACTGGACGCCCTGATTGCCCGTACGGACGCCAATGCGGCGGCGCTGGACGAATGGGTGCAGCGTACGGACTGGGTCGAATATCTGGCCGAGAACCCGGCGACGCGATCAACGACCTCGGTCTGTCTGAAGCTGGTGGATCCCCGGGTTGCGGCCATGGACGACGACGCCCGACGTGCCGTGGTCACGCGCATGAAGGCGCTGGTCGAGGACGCAGGCGCGGCCTTCGACATAGAGGGCCACCGCAACGCGCCGGCCGGCCTGCGAATCTGGTGCGGCTGTACGGTGGATGTCGCCGACATCGAGGCGCTGACGCCCTGGCTGGACTGGGCCTTCGAGACGGCGCTGACGGAATAATCATCCGACGACGGGACACCCGCCGATTCCCCGGCTATAGGCTGCGCCCGCATTCCGAAATCCCGGACAGCGGAGAACAGTCTTGGCGAACGTCGCGGTGGTCGGCGCCCAGTGGGGCGACGAGGGCAAGGGCAAGATCGTCGACTGGTTGTCGAACCGGGCCGACATGGTCGTGCGGTTCCAGGGCGGGCACAACGCCGGCCACACGCTGGTCGTCGACGGCAAGGTCTACAAGCTGGCCCTGCTGCCCTCGGGCGTGGTGCAGGGCAAGCCGTCGATCATCGGCAACGGCGTGGTGGTCGATCCCTGGCATCTGGTCGGTGAGATCGAGAAGATTGTGGCGCAGGGCATCGCCATCAGCCCCGACATCCTGACCATCGCCGATAACGCCTGTCTGATCCTGCCCATCCATCCGGCACTGGACGTCGCGCGGGAGGCGGCGGCGAGTGCGCCGGGTGCCCGGATCGGCACGACCGGTCGCGGCATCGGTCCGGCCTATGAGGACAAGGTCGGGCGGCGGGCCATCCGGGTCTGCGACCTGGCCAATGCAGACGACCTGAAGGTCAAGATCGAGCGGCTGCGTTCGCACCACGATCCGCTGCGGGCCGGGCTGGGGCTTGAGCCGATCGACCCGGAGGTGCTGCTGGCGCAGTTGCTGGAGATCGCGCCGAAAATCCTGCCCTATGTGAAGCCGGCGTGGCGGGTACTGGATCAGGCGCGGCGCGACGGCAAACGGGTGCTGTTCGAGGGCGCGCAGGGCGCGTTTCTGGACGTCGACCACGGCACCTATCCGTATGTGACCAGTTCCAACACGGTGGCGGGACAGGCAGCGGCGGGGTCGGGTATCGGGCCGCGCGGGGTCGGCTATGTGCTGGGGATCGTGAAGGCCTATACGACCCGCGTGGGCGAGGGGCCGTTTGCCTGCGAGCTGGACGACGAGGTCGGGCGGCATCTGGCGACGGTCGGGCGCGAGGTCGGGGTCAATACCGGCCGGGCGCGGCGTTGCGGCTGGTTCGACGCGGTTCTGGTGCGTCAGTCGGTGGCGATCAATGGCATCGACGGAATCGCCCTGACCAAGCTGGATGTGCTGGACGGGCTGAAGACGCTGAAGATCTGCACGGGCTATCGCATTGACGGTGAGGTGCTGGACTACCTGCCGTCCAGCCTGAAGGCCCAGGCGGCGGCCGAGCCGGTCTTCGAGGAGATGGAGGGCTGGAGCGAAAGCACGGCGGGGGCCCGCAGCTTCCGCGACCTGAACGCCGATGCCGTCAAATATGTCCGCCGGATCGAGGAATTGATCGGTGCGCCGGTGGCCTTGTTGTCGACCAGTCCCGAGCGGGATGACACGATCATGATGCACGACCCGTTCCGGGGCTGAACTCGAAGACCCGCGTTCAAGCGGCCTTAACCGAAGAGCTTTAAGGCTGCGGCCCCCGGAGCGGAGTAGAGCGCCTTGTTTGCTGTCGATCGTCGCGTACTGGCCCGGCTGGCCCCTATGCTGCGGCGGGTTCTGATCGTCGATCCGAACCCCCACTCGGCGCGCATGCTGACCGATATCATCAAGGGGCTGGGCGCGGCCCAGATCGTGACCGAGCCGAACAACGACCGTGCCCTGCGCGCGGCGGCGGAGCTGGAACCCGGGATCGTCTTCACCGAGCGCACCGGCGAAAAGCTGGACGGTGAAGCGCTGGCCCGGAGCCTGCGCCGGTCGCACATGGACTGCCGTCGGGCCCCGATCATCATGGTCACCTCGGAGGCGACGGCGACCACCATCCTGGGCGCGCGTGACGCCGGTGTGCATGAGTTCCTTCGCAAGCCCTTCACCAGCGCGGACCTGTTCAAGCGGGTCGAGAACGTGGCGCTGAAGCCGCGCGACTGGGTCGAGGCCGTCGGCTACGTCGGGCCCGACCGGCGGCGGTTCAACTCCGGCGAATATTCGGGACCCGGCAAGCGCAAGGCTGACAAGCCGTCGACCGGGGCCGAGGCCAACGCCGCTGCCAAGGACCAGGCGATGCGGATTCTGGCATCGGCGCTGAATCAGTTCGACAGCGATCCGGCCCAGGCGGTGCGGGCCATCCGCGAGCAGGCGGTCCAGCTGAAAGCCGTGGCCATGAAGGCCTCTGATTCGCGGCTCGTGGTCGCCGTCGGTGCGCTCGAGGTCAGCCTGGCGTCCGGGGGGGCGACCAAGGAAACCCTGGCGGCCCCGATCGGAACCTTGCTGGCCATGGCCGCGCCCCTGCAGCGGGCGGGCTGAGCCCTACGGTCCAACGACCTGGAGCGAAATCCGGGCATCGATGCACCTGGCCCGTCAGGATCAGCCTCGTTCTAGCGCAACAGCGCCGCATAGGCTGTGACGATCCGGGGCCAGACGGCCGAAGTGGGATCAATCAGCTCGAAATGCCCGGCCCCTTGCAGCACCACAGACGTCGCGGTGTCGCCTGCCGTGGAGGCGGCGGTTGCATAGGCCTGGCCGAAACGCGGCGGTACGATCGGATCGAGCGCGCCGGAGACGATGATCTGGCGATCGCCCAGCGCCAGCAAGGCGGGCGGGGACGTGTCGGCGAACACGTCGCGACCGTCTGTTCCCTGAACGCCGACGAGTCCGTCGATGGTCGCGGGACCGCCGCAGGCGTCGGGACCGGTCGCGCGATAGGCGGACAGGTCGGCGATGCCCGCCAGAGAGACGACGCCGCGAACCGGCAGCGGATCGGCGATCCGCAGCGGGCTGGACGCCGGGAGGCGGTCGCGGGCAGCCGCCCAGAGCGCCAGATGGCCGCCGGCCGAATGGCCCGAGACCACGACGCGGCGCAGGTCCAGGTCATATTGCGGGGCCAGGGTGCGCAGCCGATCCATGCCCGCGGCGACGTCCTGGAACGTGCCCGGATAGCCACCGCCGGGATGGCCGATGCGGCGATATTCCAGGTTCCAGACAGCGTAGCCCCGGTCGCGCAGATCGGCGGCCATATAGTCCATCAACTCGGTACCCGGCAGGTCGGCGCGCCAGCAGCCGCCGTGAATCAGGATGATGACGGGATGGCGGCCCCGGCCTTGCGGAAGCCACAGCTCGCCGAACTGCAACGGACCTGAGCCATAGGCGATGTGGTGGTCGGCGGTCGCGCGGGACTTTTCCAGAAGCTGGCTGAAGGTGATCGGCGTGCGGGTCTCAACCGGATCGACGACGGCCGGCGGGGGCGAGCAGGCGGCGACAGACAGGCATGCCGCGAGGGCGGCGAAGATCGGGCGCATTTGTCTCGGTCCTGTCGAACTCGCCGTTTCACCGGCGCAGCGGCTCACTGTAGAGAGCGTTAGCCGTCCGGCAACCGGAGCCTCGCGCATGACCACCCGCCAGATCTGCCTCGACCGGGACGCCGCTGATCCCCTGGCCGGGGTGCGCGAGCGGTTCATCCTGCCGGAAGGGGTCATCTATCTGGACGGCAACTCGCTGGGGGCACTGACCGGGGGCGCGCGCGAGCGGGTGCGCGAGGTCACCGAACAGCAATGGGGCCGCGATCTGATCGCCAGCTGGAACAGCCATGGCTGGATCGGCTTGCCGCAGCAGGTCGGCCGCAAGATCGCGCGGCTGATCGGGGCGCAGGCGGGCGAGGTCGTGGCCGCTGATTCAGTGTCGGTGAACCTGTTCAAACTGGCGGCGGCGGCGGTACGGGCGCAGGGGCCGGAGCGGCGCGCCATCGTCATCGAGGGCGGCGATTTCCCGACCGATCTCTATATTCTGCAAGGCCTGGCCGAGGCGATGCCGCAGGTCGAGCTTCGGGTCGTCGAGCCGGGCGGCTTCGAGGCGGCGCTGGACGACGGGACGGCCCTGGTCCTGCTGAGCCACGTCCATTACCGCACCGGAGCGGTTCGCGACATGGCGGCGCAAAGTGCCCGGGTGCGAGCGGCCGGGGCGTTGAGCCTGTGGGACCTGAGCCATAGCGGGGGTGTGCTGGACGTCGACCTGAACCGCGACGGTGCCGACCTGGCCGCTGGTTGCGGCTACAAATACCTGAATGGCGGGCCGGGGGCACCGGCCTACATCTTCGTCGCCGAGCGGCACCAGGCGATGTTGCGCAATCCCCTGTCCGGCTGGTTTGGCCACGTGCGACCGTTCGACTTCGTCGATGATTATGAACCCGCGCCGGGGATCGACCGTTGGCTCTGCGGCACGCCGCCGGTCCTGAGCCTCTCCGCACTGGATGCGGCCCTGGATGCCTTCGAGGGCGTGGAGATGGCGAAGGTCCGGGTCAAGGCGGGGGCGCTGGGGGACCTGTTCATCGAGCGGGTGGAGACGCGGTGCGCGGCCCATGGCCTGACGCTGGTTGGTCCGCGCGACTGGAGCGTTCGGGGTGGTCAGGTCTCGTTCGCGCATCCGCAGGGCTGGGCTGTGATGCAAAACCTGATTGCGCGCGGGGTGATCGGCGACTTCCGTCGGCCGGACGTGATCCGGTTCGGCTTTGCGCCACTGTATGTCCGCCACGTCGATGTCTGGGACGCGGTCGAGGTGCTGGGCGAGATCCTGGACAGCGATAGCTGGCGGGACGCGCGGTTCCAGACCGTGTCAGCGGTGACCTGAACGCCTCCCCCGCACGGGCGGAGGAGGCGGTCGGGTATCAGGCGTCGACCAGGTTCCGTTCTTCAGCGGCGGCGCGCATGGCTTTCTGCAGTTTCTCGAAGGCACGGACCTCGATCTGACGCACGCGTTCGCGCGAGACGCCGTACTGGCCAGCCAGCTCCTCGAGCGTCACCGGATCGTCCTTGAGGCGACGCTCCGTCAGGATGTGTTTCTCGCGGTCGGTCAGCTCCTGCATCGCCTCCTCGAGGAGACCCATGCGGATCGACTTCTCTTCGCTTTCGGCGAGGGCGGTTTCCTGGGACACGGCGGTGTCGTCGGCCAGCCAGTCCTGCCATTCGCTCTCGCCATCCGAGCGGATCGGGGCGTTCAGCGAGGAGTCGCCGCCGAGACGGCGGTTCATGTTGGTGACCTCTTCCTCGGACACGCCCAGTTTGGTCGCGATGGCCGAGAGGTGTTCGGGGCGCAGGTCGCCCTCCTCGAAGGCCGAGATCTGGCTCTTGGCCTTGCGGAGGTTGAAGAACAGCTTCTTCTGCGCGGCGGTGGTGCCCATCTTCACGAGCGACCAGCTGCGCAGGATGTATTCCTGGATCGAGGCACGGATCCACCACATGGCGTAGGTGGCGAGACGGAAGCCCTTGTCAGGATCGAATTTCTTGACGGCCTGCATCAGGCCGACGTTGCCTTCCGAGATCACCTCGCCGATCGGCAGGCCATAGCCGCGATAGCCCATGGCGATCTTCGCCACCAGGCGCAGGTGGGACGTCACGAGGCGGTGGGCGCTCTCGGCGTCCTGGTGCTCGGTCCAGCGCTTGGCGAGCATGAACTCCTCGTCCTTCGCCAGCATCGGAAATTTTCGGATTTCAGTCAGGTATCGCGACAAGCCCTGTTCAGGCGACATCACCGCGAGTGATCTAGCTACAGCCATATGGTCCCTCCGACCGTTTGAACGAGCGGGTCCTTCGGAAGCGGCCACCCAATGTGCACCGCCGCCTCACCCCTCAACTGATGAAATAGGGTCGGGTTTCCGCACTTGTCAGTGGCGGATGGTCACACGCAAGCGTGACCGTTGCCCCGGCGCCACGGCACCAGATGACAAACGATGTATCAAAAGGTAAGTCCTTAATCAAGACGGACTAAAGGGTGGCGAGGATTTCCTGCAGCGTGCGCATATCGGCGGGCGGCTCGGTCTCGAACCTGAGGCTCTCGCCGGTGACGGGATGAACGAAGCCGAGGATGGCGGCGTGCAAGGCCTGCCGGGTCAGGCCGGCGGCGGCGATAGCCGCGCGGACGGGGTTGGCGGGACTGCCCGAGCCATAGACGGGGTCGCCCAGCAGGGGTGCCCCGCGGGAGGCCATGTGCACGCGGATCTGATGGGTCCGGCCGGTGTGCAGGGTGCAGGCGATGCGTGACGCCATGGGCGGATCTGCGGGCCTGGACCCCTTCTGGGCCGACGCGCCGAACAACTGCTCCACAACATAGTCGGTTATGGCTTCGCGACCCCCATGGTTGAGGACGGCCATCTTCTTGCGGTCACCGGTCGAGCGGCCGAGGTTGGAGACGATGCGGCCCCGGGCGGGCAGCAGCGTGCCGCGGACCAGGGCGATGTAGGTGCGCTCGATGTCATGGGCGGCGAACAGGGCCGACAGGCCGGCGTGGGCCGCGTCTGACTTGGCCGCGACCATGACGCCCGAGGTGTGCTTGTCGAGCCGGTGGACGATGCCGGGACGGGCGACCCCGCCGATGCCGGACAGGGATGCGGCGCAGTGGTGGAGCAGGGCGTTGACCAGGGTGCCGGTCTCGCTGCCGGGTGCCGGGTGGACAGCCATGCCCGCCGGCTTGTCGATGATGATCAGGTCGGCGTCCTCGAAGAGAACCGTGAGCGGGATCGCTTCGGGACGGGGGATCGCCGAGATTACGGCCGGCAGCGCGACCTCATAGAGGCCGGGCAGGGCCTTGGCCGAGGCCGTGACGACCGGTTGGCCATCCCGGCTGACGACACCTTCGGCCAGCAGGGCCTGAATCCGCGCGCGCGAGAGGGTCGGGAAGATGTCCGTCAGGGCCTTGTCGAGGCGGGCTCCGCCGGCGCCGAGGCGGGCCTCGAGCACCGTCGCCCCGTCCTCGTCGACCAGCAGGTCTTCGGACAGAAGGGGTTCGTCGAGGTCGGGATTGTCGGGCACCGGGCGCTCCATCGCCTGCGAAGCCGGGCGGGGCGACGATCTAGCACGCCCGGAGGCTGATCGCACGGCCTGCAAGCTTGGCGGTAGGGCGCAATTGATCCATCATCGGACGGGGTATCGGGGAGACGGACCATGAAGCTGTTGATCATCGCCGCGGGGGCGGCGGGTGCCGTGCTGGCGCTGGGCAGTTGCGCGACCATGAGCGCGGAACAGTGCATGGCGGGCGACTGGGGCGGCCAGGGCTATGCCGACGGCCAGTCAGGCCTGACCATGAGCCGTCTGGCGGAGCACGCCGAGGCCTGCGCCAAAGTCGGCATCGTTCCGGACGACGTGTCCTACGCCGCCGGTCGTCAGCAGGGGTTGTTGCGCTACTGCACGCCCGACAAGGGGTTCGAGGTCGGACGCGCCGGCTCCAGCTACGCAGGCGTCTGCCCGGCGGAGCTGGAGGCCGAATTCCTGCCGGCCTATAATGACGGTCGGGTGGTGTATGAGGTCGTGTCGGCGCTGGAAAGCGCGCGCAGCAGTGTGTCCTCGCTCGGCGGCCGGCTGGAGGAACTGGACGACAAGATCAGCGCCAAACAGGCTGAGGCCCGGGCGGAAGGCCTGACCGAGGAACAGCGGGATCGCATCCTGGATCGCGTCCAGGAACTGCGCCGCGAACGGGCCGATCGCCAGCGCGACTGGCGGCGCGCACAGGAGCAGGTCGACGAGGCCGAGCGCGACCTGCGCGACGTGCGCCGGCGCTTTCAGTATCGGTATGGCGGCTGGTGAGCGGGTCTAGCGGCCGAACACGCTCGCATCGAACGTCAGGGACGCCCATTCGCTGGTGAACCGGTCGCCCTGCGCCGCGGGCGGCGTGAGTATGACCGCGCTGAGGAAGACAGGGCCGTCCATATTGTCGGGCAGGCTGACCCGGCCGTCCGTGTCTGTGATCAGGCCAACGCGACCGCCGGTCAGGGTGGTCAGGAAGACCACCCGCCCGGCACCGGGCCGGCCGTTCTCGAGCAGGACGGCACCCCCGTCAGTCCCGACGAACTCCAGGGCCGAGCCGGCAGGGCGGCGGATGTCGTCGCCCCGGCACTCGCCCAGGCAGGTCAGCGTCTTCAGATGTTTGGTGTAGGTTTCGCGCAGGCCGCCGTCGCGGCTGACCGCCTCTGCGACCGCCGCCCGGACGTCATCGGGCGCGCCGATCTCGTCCAGATAGTGGGTGACCTCGTCCGCGCCGACGTCGATGTCGAAGGGCGACAGGTCCATGGCGACGACGATACCGGTGCGATTGCCGTCCATGATCGCCGGAAGGTCGACCTGAATCTGCAAGGCGACTTCGCCCGGTGTCAGCGTCGTCGTCACTTCGGTTGCACCGATCCGCGCGATCCGGCGCGCGACCCGGGCCGGACGGATGGGGCTCTCCGGTTCCGGGAAGAAGCCGGAGCTGGTCATCTGCAGCACCAGCGGGTTCGCGTCGCGGGGCTTCACCGGCACGATGAAGCTGTCATGGGCGGAGGCCACGCCGGCGGCGGCGAGCACGGACAGGCCCGCAAATGCTGCGAGAACCGCCGGGACGAGGCGCATCAGGCGGCTTTCGAGGCAGCCGAGCCGAAGTGGGGGTTCAGTTCACCGCTCGCATAGCGTTGCGCCATCTGGGCGGTCGAGAGCGGGCGGATTTTCGAGGCCTGGCCCTCGCAGCCGAACTGGACGAAGCGCTCCTGGCAGAGTTTGCGCATCGCCTCCTTGGCGGGCTTCATCCAGGCGCGCGGATCGAACTCGCCCGGCTTTTCCGCCAGCAGTTTGCGTACCGCGCCGGTCATGGCCATGCGGTTGTCGGTGTCGATGTTGATCTTGCGCACACCGTGTTTGATGCCGCGCTGGATCTCCTCGACCGGCACGCCCCAGGTCTGGGGCATCTGGCCGCCATAGGCATTGATGATGTCCTGCAGGTCCTGCGGCACCGAGGACGAGCCGTGCATGACCAGATGGGTGTCGGGCAGGCGGCGGTGGATTTCCTCGATGACGTTCATGGCCAGAACCTCGCCGTCCGGCTGGCGGCTGAATTTGTAGGCCCCGTGGCTGGTGCCCATGGCGATGGCGAGGGCGTCGACCCGGGTCTCGCGCACGAAGTCCACGGCCTGGTCCGGGTCCGTCAGCAGGGCGGAGTGATCCAGCTTGCCCTCGAAGCCGTGGCCGTCCTCGGCCTCGCCCATGCCGGTTTCCAGCGAGCCCAGGACACCGAGCTCGCCCTCGACCGAGACGCCGCAGCTGTGGGCCATCTGGACGACGCGCCGGGTGACATCGACGTTGTATTCATAGCTGGCGGGGGTCTTGGCGTCCTCTTCCAGCGAGCCGTCCATCATCACCGAGGTGAAGCCGTACTGGATGGCGGTGGCGCAGGTGGCGGGGCCGTTGCCGTGATCCTGGTGCATGCAGACCGGGATGTGCGGATACAGTTCGGCCAGGGCGTCGATCAGCTTGGCCAGGACGATGTCATTGGCGTAGTTCCGCGCGCCGCGGCTGGCCTGGATGATGACCGGGGCGTTGACCGCCTCGGCCGCCTCCATGATGGCCAGGCCCTGTTCCATATTGTTGATATTGTAGGCGGGGAGGCCGTAGCCGTTCTCGGCCGCGTGATCGAGAAGCTGTCGCAGCGTGATGCGCGCCATGGGGTGTCTCCTGAGCCCTTGATTTTGGCGAAGGTCTAGCGCCACGTCGGCGTGAAGTCACGCTTTGTAACAGGCCGGGGCGCGTCAGCGGGCGGCGCGTGGCCGTCGGGTCACTGGCCCTGGAGTGCCTCGACCCCCGGCAGGGGCTTGCCTTCCATCCACTCGAGGAAGGCCCCGCCGGCGGTGGAGACGAAGGTCATGTCGTCGGCCACGCCGGCGTGGTGCAGGGCCGCGACCGTGTCGCCGCCGCCGCCGACCGCGACGAGATGTCCGCCCCTGGTCCGGGTCGCGACATGGCGGGCGACCGCGACCGTGGCGGCGTCGAAGGGCGGGATCTCGAACACGCCCAGCGGGCCGTTCCAGATCAGGGTCTTCGAGGCGTCGATGGCGGCGGTCAGGCGGGCGACCGTGGCCGGGCCGGCGTCGAGGATCTTGTCATCGGCCGACAGCGGCTGGCCGGCGGCGACGGGGCGGGCGGCCGCGCCGGGCTTGACCTCTGTGGCCACGACGAAGTCGACGGGCAGCAGGATCTCGCAGCCGCGGGCCTTGGCTTCGGCGAGGATTTCGAGGGCGGTGTCGGCCATGTCGCGTTCGGCCAGGGAGCCGCCGATGTCGATCCCTTGCGCGAACAGGAAGGTGTTGGCCATGCCGCCGCCGATGGCGAGGCGGTCGAGCTTGCCGACCAGGTTTTTCAGCAGGTCCAGCTTGGTCGAGACCTTGGCCCCGCCGACGATGCCGATGACGGGCTTCTTCGGCTTGCCCAGCGCGGCGTCGAGGGCGTCGAGCTCGCGGCGCATGGACTCGCCGGCATAGGCGGGCAGCAGCTTGGCCAGCCCTTCGGTCGAGGCATGGGCACGGTGGGCGGCGGAGAAGGCGTCATTGACATAGACGTCGCCGAGGTTGGCCAGCTGTGTCGCGAAAGCAGGGTCGTTGGCTTCTTCGCCGGCGTGGAAGCGGACGTTCTCCAGCAGGACCACGCCACCGAGGGGCAGGTCGGCGATCATGGCCTTCGCCTCATCGCCCACGCAGTCGGTCGCGAACCGGACCGGGGCACCGAGCAGGTGTTCAAGGTCGTCAACCACGGGCTGGAGGCTCATGGACGGGACGACCTTGCCCTTGGGCCGGTCGAAATGGGCCAGCAGGGCGACCCGGGCACCGGCGTCGCGCAGCCTGTTGATGGTCGGCAGGGCGACGCGCAGGCGGGTGTCCTCGGTGACCTTGCCGTCCTCCATCGGGACGTTGAAGTCCACGCGGACGAGGGCGGTCTTGCCGGCGAGGCCCCCCTCGAGTCTTGCGGCGTCGTCGAGGGTGCGGAAGGTGCTCATGGCTCTCTCCTTCCGCTCATCCCGGCGAAAGCCGGGACCCAGTGCTTTCGTGAGCCACGAAGGCCGGGATCATGAGCGGTGTTTAAACGGAAGCGGTCATCGCCCAAAGGACTGGGTCCCGGCTTTCGCCGGGATGAACGGATGTTTGGAGCGCTAGATCAGCTTGCTCATCACCAGCGCCGTATCGGCCATCCGCGTCGCGAAGCCCCATTCGTTATCGTACCAGGTCAGGACGCGGGCCAGCTTGCCGTCGACGACCTGGGTCTGGGGCAGGGCGGCGGTGGAGGAGGCGGCGATGTGGTTGAGGTCGGTGGAGACCAGGGCCTCGTCGGTGGTGGCCAGAACGCCCTTCATGGGGCCGTCAGCGGCGGTCTGCAGGGCGGCGTTGATCTCTTCCACCGTGACCTCGCGGCCGGCGACGACCTTCAGGTCGACGACCGAGACGTTGGGGGTCGGGACGCGGATCGAGGAGCCGTCCAGCTTGCCCTTCAGTTCCGGCAGGACCAGGCCGAGGGCCTTGGCGGCGCCGGTCGAGGTCGGGATCATCGACAGGGCGGCGGCGCGGCCGCGGTACAGGTCCTTGTGCATCGTATCCAGCGTCGGCTGGTCGCCGGTGTAGCTGTGGATGGTGGTCATATAGCCGCGCTCGATGCCGAAGAGCTCGTGCAGGACCTTGGCGACGGGGGCCAGGGCATTGGTGGTGCAGGAGCCGTTGGAGACGACGATGTCATCGGCGGTCAGGACATCGTGGTTGACCTTGTAGACGATGGTCTTGTCGGCGCCGTCGCAGGGGGCCGAGACCAGCACCCGCTTCGCGCCGGCGGTCAGGTGGGCCGAGGCCTTTTCCTTCGTCGTGAACAGGCCCGTGCATTCGAAGGCGATGTCGACGTTCAGCTCCTTGTGCGGCAGCTTCGACGGATCGCGCTCGGCCGTGACCCTGATCTTGCCCAGGCCGACGTCGATCCAGCCCTCGCCATGTTCGATCGTGCCGGGGAAGCGGCCGTGGACCGAGTCGTATTTCAGCAGGTGGGCGTTGGTCTCGACCGGGCCCAGATCGTTGATCGCCACCACCTCGATGTCGCGACGGCCATGCTCGACGATCGAACGCAGGACGAGGCGGCCGATGCGGCCGAAACCATTGATGGCGACGCGGACGGTCATGGGGCGGTCTCCGGAAGAAGCGGTGTCAGGGTTGGCGCTTCAATGAAGCCGACGGGCGCGGCGATCAACCCCGGGCCCGTAACAAGGCGTGATCGACTGTAACGCTTCGGCCGGTCAGTCGCCGGCGTAGAGGGGCAATTCCAGCCGGGCGACCAGGCCGCCTTCGCTCCGGTTTGCAAGGGTCACGTCGCCGCCATGGGCGCGGGCCGCCTGACGGGCGACGGTCAGGCCGAGGCCCGCTCCGCCGGTCTCGCGGCTGCGCGAGCGTTCGGCGCGATGGAAGGGTTCGAACACCGCGTCCAGTTCGCCCTCGGGCAGGCCGGGGCCGTCGTCCTCGACGATAACCACTGCGTGACCGTCCCGGGCGAAGGCCTTTACCCGGGCCGCGCCGCCGTATTTGACAGCATTGGCGATCAGGTTGGCGAGGGCACGGCGCAGGGCGGCGGGATCGGCCTCGACCGGCAGGGCTGTGCCATTCGAGAAGGTCACGGCCGCCCCGGTTTCGGAAAAGCCGCCCGCGCAATCCTCTGCCAGCATCGCCAGATCGAAGGTCTCGCGCCGCTCGGGCGTCGCCTCGCCGCGCACATAACTCATGGCCTGGGCGATCAGGGCGTCCATCTCCTCGATGTCGGCGGCCATGCGGTCGCGCACCGCCTCGGGGGCCTGTTCGGCCCGGAAGCGCAGCCGGGTCAGGGGGGTGCGCAGGTCGTGGGCGATGGCGGCGACGGTCTGGGTTCGCCGGCGCATGTGGTCGCGCAGGGACGCCTGCATGTCGTTGAAGGCGTGGATGGCGGTGCGGACTTCCGACGGGCCGGACGGGGTCAGGGGCTCGGCGTCCGGGTCCGCGCCCAGCCGTTCGGCGGCCTCGGCAAAGACGCGGATCGGCCGCGTCAGCCGCCGCGCCATGAACCAGACCAGGGGGGCCAGCAGCAGCATGGAGATGGCCAGGGCCAGCAGCACCCGCTGCTGCCAGGGCGACAGCAGGCCGCGCGGCGGCTCGACGGTGGCCCACCGGCCGTCCGGCTGAAGCACTGAGGCCGAGAAGGGCGCGAAGGTCAGCCGGTCGGCAAGGACCGTGAACTGCCGCGTCTCCCGGTCGATGATGAATGCACCGCCTGAGCCGCCCGGGATGGCGTGACGCATGTGCAGTTGGGCGCGGATCTCGGTGCCCTCGCGTCTTACGGTGACTTCGGGCGAAGGTGGGTCGTTCGATGCCCCGGGCGGTGGTGATGGGGCAGCCCGGGACGGCGCGGGGCGCGCCCCTTCGACGACCATGAAATTCAAATGATCGCGGGCGGCGACCTCCGACGGCGGACCGGCCATACGCTGCCTGCTCCGCTCGTGATCGACGCGGACGCGGACGGCTTCGGTCTCGACGCCCAGCCGCTGGGCCAGCCCTGAGCTGATGGCCAGGGCCATCGGGTCCAGCGGTTCCGACGGGTCCAGTGCGGTCGGGCGGTCGGTCAGGCGGCGTCGCAGCGCGCGCCCGTCCGAGGTCTCGGCCGGCAAGCCCTGCAGGGCATTGGCGGCGGCCTCGATGCTGAATCCGGCGGGGCGGGGCTGGGGGGCCAGGACCACCACGCCGAAGGCCACGGCCTGGGACATGACCACCGCCAGCGCCGCGAGGGCCGCGACCTGGACCAGCACGGGCAAGGCGGACGGCCGTCTCACGCCGCCCCTCGCTGGACGTTGTGACGCTCGACCTTGACGTCGAACATATAGCCCTCGCCGCGCAGGGTCTGGATCATCTCCAGGCCCGAGCCGTCGTCGAGCTTCTTCCTCAGGCGGCTGATCTGCACGTCCATGGCGCGGTCGAACACGTCGGCATCGGCACCGCGGGCCCGCTCCAGCAACTGGTCGCGGGTCAGGACCCGGCAGGGCCGTTCGGCGAAGGCGCGGAGCAGGGCGAACTCTCCGGCCGACAGGGCGACGGCGCGGCCGTCCGGGCGGGTCAGCTCGCGTCGCAGCAGGTCCAGCCGCCAGCCGGCAAAGGCCAGCGCCGGCCCCTCGGTCCCGGCGTCATCGCGCGGGCGTCGCAGAACGGCGCGGACCCGGGCCAGCAGTTCGCGGGGATTGCAGGGCTTGGCCAGATAGTCGTCGGCCCCGAGCTCGAGCCCGATGATCCGATCGGTGTCCTCGCCCATGGCTGACAGCATAACGATCGGCGGCCCCCCCTTGCCGGACAGGCGGCGGCACACAGACAGCCCGTCCTCGCCCGGCATCATCAGGTCCAGCACGATCAGGTCCGGTGCCTGTTGTGCGACGGCCCGGTCCATCTCGGCGGCCGAGCCGGCACCGCGCGCCTCATAGCCGTGCTGGTTCAGGTAGTCGCACAGCACCTCGCGGATGCCGGGGTCGTCGTCGACGACGAGGATTCGGGGTGCGGCATCGGCTTGCATGAGGCCAGTGTGGCGGACGCGGCGCGCGCCGTCATTTCAGCATTGAAACATTTGTCCCCTGTCCTGAAACACGGACGAAGGGCGCGTGTGGTCGAACAGCGTCACTCCACAACGGGAATCCACGCTCATGCTGACCCTGATCGCCCTGTCCGCCGTCCTGATGCAGGATCCGCCGGCTCCCCCGCCACCCCCGGCTCCGCCCGAAGTGCACACCCGCATGATCATGATGGGCCCCGACGGCCCGGGCGGTCTCGACAAGGATGGCGACGGGCAGATTTCGCGTGAGGAGTTCGCCGCGCCAATGAATGACCATTTCGCCCGCATGGACAAGGACGGCGACGGTCGTCTGTCGACCGAGGAAATGGGAGCGGGCCGAGGTTCGGGCGAGCATGAGGTCATGATCCGGCGTGGCCCGGGCGGCGAGGGCGGCCCCGGCATGCACCGTCGCGAGATGCGCCATCCCGGTGGTCCGGGCAGCCACAATGAAGAGCGCACCATGGTGATCGTCGGCGGCCCGCCCGGTGGCATGGGAGAAGCAGAGCTGCACATGCGCGGGCCCGGTGGGGAGGGGGGAACGCAGGTCTTCGTCATGCCCCACGGTGGGGACGGCCCCGGCGAGCGAAATGTCATCGTCCGCCGGATGGGTGGTCCGGGTGGCGAGAATGATCTGGACGCCGACAAGGATGGCCGGATCAGCGAGGCCGAGTTCACCAACCCCATGCGCGAGGCCTTCACCCGCATGGACGTCGACCATTCCGGCTTCATCGAAGCGGGCGAGCGCGGCCAGGGACACGACGTCCAGGTCTTCACGCACCGCATTGAAACGCGTCAGGAAAGTGAAGACTGATCCGTCCAGCGACTTCGTGATTTGAAAGTCAGCCAAGGCGCCCTCTAATGGCGTCATGAATTTCCGTCGCCTGTTCGATCGACTGACCGTGTCAGCCGCGATGAGCCTTGCGCTCGTCGCGGCTCCGGCCATTGCGGGCGACCCCGCGGCGGCGGCGGCGGCGGCGACGACCGCACCGTCGACCGCAGCCCTGTCTGCGGCACCGACACGCGAGCGGGTGCGCATGAACCAGCGGGTTTTTGACCAGGTCTGGAGCGAGGTGCGGCGGGAATACTACGACCCGCATCTGCACGGGGTCGACTGGAATGAGGCGCGCCGGACCTGGCGGCCCCTGGCCCTCGCCGCGCCCGACGACCGGACGCTGTACCGCTCGCTGCGCGAGATGCTGAACCTGCTGGATGATGAACACGCGGGGGCCGCGCCGCCGGCCGTGGCGCGCCGTCAGGATCGGTTGCGTGAGCGCCGCGCGGCCATCGGACTGACCCTGCGCGCCGACCCGGACGACCGGGACAGCTACACCGTCGAACAGGTCCGCGACGGCTCGCCGGCGGCCGAGGCCGGTGTGGATATCGGCTGGCGGCTGGTCGCCGGGAGCCCGGCCGACTGGACTCCGGAACAGGATGTGGTCGAGGGTCGGCCGGTGACCCTGTCGTTCATCGACGCCGCGGGCGCGCCCCGTCTGTCGGTGCTGAATCCGCGCATGATGGAACCTCGCCCCGCCTTCGTCGCTGACCGCAGCCGCCCCGGCGTGCTGGTGCTGAAGGTCGAGGGATTCGAACAGGGTCTGGGCCGCTGGATGGGTGAGCAGCTGACCGGTCTGACTCCGGACACCGACGTCGTTCTGGATCTGCGTGGCAATCCGGGCGGACGGTTGATGGAGGCCGACGCGGTGCTGAGCTGTTTCCTGCCGGCCAATCGGGCCTGGGCCACGCGCACCTCCCGCAGCGGCCGCCGGATCGAGATGAAGACGGCGGGTGGATGCGGTCCGCTGACCGGACCGGTCGCCAACGATGTCGCCGTGCTGGTTGACGACCAGAGCCGCAGCGCCGCCGAATTGACGCCCGCCGCCCTGCAGGAGGCGCGCCGCGCCGTGATCGTGGGCGCACCGACGGCAGGGGCCGTGCTGATCTCGCAGGAAACACGTCTGCCCGACGGGGGGCGTCTGACGCTGAGCCGGGCCGACTTCGTGACCTCGGGCGGGGTGCGCCTTGAGAAGCTCGGCGTCACGCCGGACGTCGCCGCCCCGGGGACAGTGCTCGACCGCCGTGCGGGTCGGGATCCTGCGCTGGAGGCGGCGGTCGCCGCCCTGGCCGCGCCGCGTCCCGAGCAGGCGCGAGCCGTCGTTGCGGCACCGCTTTAACCGGCGACGGGCCTGACCTTCGACGCGGCCAGCCGGGCCCGGTCCCGGGCCTCGTCTGTTGTCGCGCCGCGCGCCGTGGCCACGCCCATGCGGCGGCGTTCATAGCTCTCCGGCTTGCCGAACAGCCGCAGGTCGGCGGTCGGCACCGACAGGGCCTCGGCCACGCCTTCGAAGGCAATGCCGACCGCATCCATGCCGCCGTAGATGACCGCGCTGGCGCCGATGTCGCGCTGGCTGACATCGACCGGCAGGCCGAGGATGGCGCGGGCGTGCAGGGCGAACTCGCTCATGGTCTGGGTGGCCAGGGTGACCAGACCGGTGTCGTGCGGACGTGGCGACACCTCCGAGAACCAGACCTCGTCGCCCTTGACGAACAGCTCGACCCCGAACACGCCGAGGCCGCCGAGGGCATCTGTGACCTTGCGGGCGATGTCCTGCGCGCTGGCCAGGGCAGCGGGCGTCATCGCCTGCGGCTGCCAGCTCTCGACATAGTCGCCCTTGACCTGGCGATGGCCGATAGGGGCGCAGAAATCGGTTCGGGTTTGCCCGTCCGCGCCGATGGAGCGGACAGTCAGCAGGGTGATCTCGAAGTCGAAATCGATCCGGCCCTCGACGATCACCGTCGCCGTCTCGACCCGCCCACTGGACTGGGCCCAGGCCCAGGCGTTGGCGGCGTCCTCGAGGGCGTCGATCATCGACTGGCCCTTGCCCGAGGACGACATCACCGGCTTGACGAAGACGGGCAGGCCGATCCGGTGGGCGGCCTCTGCCAGTTCGGCGGCGGAGGTCGCGAAGGCATAGGGGCTGGTCGGCAGGCCCAGGTCCTCGGCCGCCAGACGGCGGATGCCCTCGCGGTTCATGGTCAGCCGGGTCGCCCGCGCCGTGGGGATGACCACCGCGTGACCCGCCGCCTCGATCTCGGCCAGGACGTCGGTCGCGATGGCCTCGATCTCGGGAACGATGATGTGGGGCATCTCCGCCGCGATGACGCCGGCGAGGACGTGGGGATCGGTCATCGGGATGACGTGGCTGCGGTGGGCCACCTGCATGGCCGGGGCATTGGCATAGCGGTCGACGGCGATGACCTCGACGCCCAGCCGCTGCAGCTCGATCGCGACCTCCTTGCCCAGTTCGCCCGCGCCCAGCAACATGACGCGAACGGCGGTGTCGGACAGCGGTGTTCCGAGGCGCATGGTCAGTCTCCGGTGCGGGCGGGTTCGATGAGGTCCCAGGCGTTGCCGTACAGATCCTGGAACACCACCACCTTGCCATAGGGTTCTTGGCGCGGCGTCTCGCGGAAGACGACGCCCGCTGTCAGCCAGGTCGCGTGATCGCGCATCAGGTCGTCGGTCTCGAGGAACAGCCAGACCCGGCCGCCCGCTTGGTCGCCGACTCGGGCGAGCTGCGCAGGCGTCGTGGCGCGCGCCAGAAGCAGGGACGTCTGGCCGCCCTTCGGCGTGACGCGCACCCAACGCTTGCCACTGCCCATGTCGGTGTCCTCGCTGAGCGTAAAGCCCAGCTTGTCGACGTAGAAGGCGATGGCCTCGTCGTAGTCGCGGACCAGCAGGCTGACGGCGCCCAGGTGCGCCATCAGCCCTGGAGCCGCGCCTTGGCCGCCGCGACCACCGCGTCCGTGGTGATGCCGAACTTCTCGTACAGCACCTCGGCCGGGGCGCTGGCACCGAAGCCGGTCATGCCGACGAAGGCACCGTCCTCGCCGATGAACCGCTCCCAGCCCTGCTGGATGGCGGCCTCGACGGCGACGCGGACCGTGCCGCGGCCGATGACCGAGGCCTGGTAGTCGGCGTCCTGCTGGAAGAAGAGTTCGAAACAGGGCACCGAGACGACGCGGGTCGGCGTGCCCTCGGCCTCGAGCGCATCGGCGGCGGCCAGGGCCAGGGCCAGTTCCGTGCCGGTGCCGAACAGGGTCACCCGGGCCTCGCCCTTGGCGGCGCGGATCTCATAGGCCCCGCGGGCCGACAGGTTCTCTGACGCCGGCACCGTCCGGACCGCAGGGGTCTTCTGGCGCGACAGGGCCATGGCCGAGGGCGCGGACCTGTGTTCCAGCGCCACCTGCCAGCATTCCATGGCCTCGACCGTATCGGCGGGGCGGAAGACCAGCAGGTTGGGAATGGCGCGCAGGGCCGCCAGATGCTCGACCGGCTGGTGCGTCGGGCCGTCCTCGCCGAGGCCGATGCTGTCGTGGGTCAGTACGTGGATCGCCCGCACGCCCATCAGGGCACCGAGGCGGATCGCCGGGCGGCTGTAGTCCGAAAACACCATGAAGGTGCCGCCGTAGGGGATGACCCCGCCGTGCAGCGCCATGCCGTTCATGGCGGCGGCCATGCCGAACTCGCGGATGCCCCAGTTGACGTAGCGACCCTCATAGGTGGGCCCGTCGAAGATCGGCGTGCCCTTGACGAAGGTGTTGTTCGAGCCGGTCAGGTCGGCCGAGCCGCCGATCAGTTCCGGGACGGCGGAGAACAGTTCGTCCAGGGCCGCGCCCGAGGACTGGCGCGTGGCCTGGGCCGGCCGGGTCTCGACCAGTTCGGCGATCTTCGCGTTCAGGGCGTCGAAGGCCCCGGCCGGCAGGTCGCCCTTCATGGCGCGGGTGAAGTCGGTGGCCTGGGAGGAGGCGTTCAGCCGGGCTTCCCACGCCTTGCGTTCTTTCGAACCGCGCTTGCCGACCTTCTTCCATGCCCTGTCGATGGCTTCGGGCAGTTCGAACGGCGCATGCGTCCAGGCCAGACCCAGACGGGTGGCGGCGATCTCCGCGGCCCCCAGGGCCGCGCCGTGGGTCTTGTGGCTGCCTTCCATGGTGGCGGCACCACGCCCGATCTTCGTCTTGCAGGCGATGAGGGTCGGCCTGTCCTGTTTCACGGCCCACTGCAGGGCCGATTTGATGGCCTTCATGTCGTGGCCGTCGACGGCCTTCACGGCCCAGCCGGCGGCCTTGAAGCGCGCCTTCTGGTCCGTCGCGTCCGACAGGGACACGGCCCCGTCGATGGTGATGCTGTTGTCGTCCCAAAGTACCGTCAGCCTGTTCAGCCGGTAACGTCCGGCCAGGGCGATCGCCTCCTGCGACACGCCCTCCATCAGGCAGCCGTCGCCCGCGATCACCCAGGTCCGGTGATCGACCAGGTCGTCGCCGAACCGCGCGGCCAGATGCCGCTCGGCCATGGCGAAGCCGACGCTGTTGGCCAGACCCTGACCCAGCGGCCCGGTGGTGGTCTCGACGCCCGGCATGTGGCCGAACTCCGGGTGACCCGCGGTCTTCGACCCCCACTGGCGGAAATTCGACAGCTCTTCCTTCGTCGCGGCCTTGTAGCCGGTCAGGTGCAGCAGGCTGTAGATCAGCATCGACCCGTGCCCGGCCGACAGGATGAACCGGTCCCGGTCGGCCCAGTCCGGGCGGCTGGCGTCGAACTTCAGAAATTTCGAGAACAGCACCGTGGCCACGTCCGCCATGCCCATCGGCATACCCGGATGGCCGCTTTTCGCCTTTTCGACCCCGTCCATGGAAAGCACCCGGATGGCATCGGCCATCTGTCTGGGGGTGGCCTTTTCGGATACGTTTCTGGCGTCGGTCACGGGGAGGACCTTTCGTCGGGAGGCGGAAAAAAGAAAGCGCGCCGCTTTACCCCGGCGTGCGCGCGGGTTCTATACGGATTCTGGAGGATGTGACCCGAATGGATGCTGCCTCGGCCGCCAAGGACCGTGTCGACCGCGCGCTGGCGCTGCTGGAACGCCGGCTGCTGGACCTCAAGGGCCGTGCGGCCGGTTCCAGCCGCGTGCCTGACGACGACCTGTTTGCCCCGGAACCTTCGACCGAGACGGACCGCGCGCGGATTCATGAGCTGGAAGCCGCCGCCCGCGACGCCGCCGAGGCCCTGTCCCACGCCGCAGACGCCATCCGCGACAGCCTCGCCGAACAGGAGGCCCGCTGATGGCGACGGTGACCGTCGAGATCAACGGCCGTCCCTATGCGGTGGGCTGCGCCGACGGCCAGGAGGAACGGGTCCGCACGCTCGCCGGCCAGTTCGACGGCCATGTGCGCCAGGTGGCGGGCGAGGTCGGCCATGTCGGCGACATCCGTCTGTTCCTGATGGCCGGGCTGATGCTGGCCGATGAACTGCAGGAAGCGCGCGCCAACGGCGGGGCAGCGCCCGTGCCCGCGCCCGCAGCCGCCGCTGCGGCCAATACCGACGGCGTGGCCGAGGCCCTGAACGCCGTCGCCGCGCGGCTGGAAAAAATCGCACAGGGCCTTTGAGGTCCGGCCATTGTTCCGCCCCGGCGGAAGGACTATCTTGCTCGGCGGCGGGTCTTGCTGCGGCCCTCGTCGAAGGCAACATTTCCTTGCGACCTTAATTCACTCGAAGGGAGCTGTCCCTGACCAGGCTCGTGGGCCTGGGCACACGGCGCCCACCTGGCTACCCAGGTCGAGAGGATTTAAACGTCCTTCACGGTTCTCGCGGCGCCGCCACCCTTTCCTCTTTCTTGTTGCGCTATCGCTCGCCGCGCGGCGGCTCGCTGCTTGAGCGAGGTCGGCGCGAGGCGTAGGGGTGCGCGGCGTGTTCGACGCGGCCCGGACGGTTCCTCCCATGACCGACAAGCATCAGCTTCGAGCCGCCATGCGGGCCGCGCGCAAGCGTCTGGCCGGGCTGGATGTCGGTGCCGCCGGCCGCGCCGCGGCGCAGGTGGGCCAGCTGCCGCCGGGCCGGATCGTCGCCGTCTATCGCGCCATCGGCTCGGAGCTGGACGTGGACGCCCTGTCACTGGCGCTCGACCGGTCAGGCCGCGAGCTGTGCCTGCCCGTGGTCATCGAACGGGACGCGCCGATGGTCTTTCGCCGCTGGACGCCGGGCGAACCGCTCGAGCTCGACGAGGCCGGTGTGCCCGCACCCTTTCCGCTGGCAGAGATCGTCGATCCCGACCTGATCGTGACGCCCCTTCTGGCCTTCGATGCGGTCGGCGGTCGGCTGGGGCAGGGCGGCGGCTATTACGACCGCACCTTTGCGGCGCGGCCGAACGTCACGCGCATCGGCTTCGCCTATGCCGGGCAGGAGGTCGAGCAGCTGCCGGTCGAGCCGCATGACATCCGGCTGCATGGTGTTCTGACCGAGACGGGCTATAGACCCTTCGCATGAGACTGGCTTTTTTCGGTGATGTCGTCGGCAAGTCCGGACGCGATGGCCTGAGCGATCACCTTCCCGGCCTGAAGCGCGACCTGAAACTCGACTTCGTGGTGGTCAACGCCGAGAACGCCGCCGGCGGTTTCGGCATCACCGAGAACACCGCGCGCGAGCTGTTCATGGCCGGGGCCGACTGCCTGACGCTGGGCAACCACAGCTGGGACCAGCGCGAGGCCCTGACCTATATCGTGCGCGAGCCGCGGCTGATCCGTCCCGCCAACTATCCGCGCCTGATGGACGCGCCGGGGGCCGGGGCCAATCTGTTCGAGACCCAGAGCGGCAAGACCGTGCTGGTCATGAATGTGCTGGGCCGCATCCACATGGACCCGATGGACTGCCCGTTCGGCGCCGTCGAGAAGGAATTGGCCGCCTGTCCGATGGGAATGGCCGCCGACGCCATCATCGTCGACATGCATTGCGAGGCGACGTCCGAGAAGATGGCCATGGGTCATTTCTGCGACGGCCGCGCCTCGCTGGTGGTCGGCACCCACACCCATGTGCCGACTGCCGACTGCCAGATCCTGCCCGGCGGCACGGCCTACCAGACCGACGCCGGCGGCTGCTGCGACTATGACAGCGTCATTGGCAACGAAAAGGAAGAGCCGCTGCGGCGCTTCACCACCCGCCTGTCGGGCGGCCGCTACGTCCCGGCTCACGGCCCGGCGACCATCTGCGGCGTCTATGTCGAGACGGATGACAAGACCGGCCTGGCCACCCGGGTCGAGCCGATCCGGGTCGGCGGGCGGCTGAGCCAGGCGGTTCCTGTTCTGGCTTGACGAAAAAGATTACGTGCGTAATCTATAGAGATTACAAACGTAATCCGGAGGTCTCGCCGTGCGTCAATCCATGTTTCCGGTCGCCGCCGGCCTTATGCTCGCGTCGATACCGATCGCTGCGGTCGCCGCGCCGCGGCTCACCATAGCAACGGTTTTCTTCGATGCTGACGAGACCATGCAGTTCCTGATGATCGCTCTCGTCGCGGCCTCGCTCGCCGCGATCATTGTGACCGGACTGAAGCTGGCGTCCGGAAAGCAGCTGAGCGGCGGCTCGGCCTTTGTGTCGGCGCTCCGGCTCGGCGGGCCCCTGATCGGGCTCGTCGGAGCGGCCTTCGTCCTTTTGATGGGCTTTATCGGCATCGCGAATTTCGGACCGGTTCCGATGCCTGTGCTGGCCCCGGGCTTGGCCGAGGCCGCATTGCTGTTCCTGCTTGGCCTGACTGCCGGCGTCGTGGGGGTGGTCTGCAACTGGATCATCGAGGCGCGCATCGATCGAACGGTGCTGCAATCCTGAACCCGGCGCGCATATCGGTCACCCAGGCCGAGAGCGCAGTGCTCGCCGCGCTCTGGCACCGTGGCCCGCTTTCCTTCGCCTCGTTGATCGAAGAGGTGAAGGCCGGCCACGCCTGGGGCGACGCGACCATCAAGACCCTTCTGCATCGGCTGATGCAAAAGGGCGCCGTCAAATCGGTGAAGGAAGACGGCCGCCAGCGCTATCACGCTGTGATCGACCGCCAGAGCTATGTCGAGGGCGAGGTCCAGGACCTGCTGGACCGGCTGTTCGACGGCAAGCCCGACAGGCTCGTCGCCCTGCTGGCGGACCGGCTCGACCTTTAGGCCCCGGGATTCGCTTTTGGGGTAGTCCCCTTCCCTGGAGTCCCGACCGCAAGCGCGGCGCAGACTATTCACAGGTTCGTGCATCCAAACGGACGGCTCCGCGCCTCTCGTCTCCAGATCCTGGAGCCAAGCCCATGCTGAAACTGCTCGCCGCCCTCGTGGCCTTTGTCCTGCCGACCGTCGCCATGGCCCAGACCCCCGACCCGGCACCGATCGAGGTGATGGTGCTGGGGACCTATCACATGGGCAATCCGGGTCAGGACCTGCACAACGCCCGGATTGATCCCGTCACCACGCCCGCCAGACAGGCCGAGCTGGAGGATGTGGCCGAGGCCCTGGCGAAGTTCCAGCCCACAGCCATCGCGATCGAGCGCGTGGCGCGGGACCCGTCCGACATGCTGGATCATCGCTACCCCGACTTCACGCCCGCCGATCTGCTGACCAATCCCGACGAACGGGTTCAGGTCGGCTATCGTCTCGCCCATCGCCTCGGAGTCGAGCGCGTCTACGCCATCGACGAGCAGGACCGCGACGGCCAGCCGTCCTGGTTCCCGTTCGAGGACGTTCAGACCTGGGCCGAGGCGAACGGCCGGACGGACGGCCTCGGCGCCATGCTTGCCCAGGTCGGGACGATGGTCGCCGACATGGAGGCCCGCCAGCGGACGGATACGGTCGGCGGCCTGCTGCGATGGATGAACACGCCCGAGCGGGCGGCGGCGGACCAGACCTTCTACACGGGCCTGCTGGCCCTTGGTGCCGGCGACGCACAGCCCGGCGCGATCCTCAACGGCCGCTGGTACACCCGCAACGCCTTGATCTTTGCGCGCCTGGTGCAGGTCGCGAAGCCCGGGGACCGGATCGTGGTGATCTACGGCGCCGGGCACAGCTACTGGCTGCGAGAGTTCGCGCGGACGACGCCGGGCTTCCGGCTCGTCGAGGCCAATGACTATCTGCCGCCTGCCTGAACTCAGGCCGCCACGACCCGCGCGTCCCCGCTGGCCACGGCGAATTTCGCCCGCGTGCTCAGCGTCCCGCCGCGCTCCGACACCTTGTCCAGCACCTTGAACTCGGTCTGCCAGCGCTCGGGCGTGACGTCGCAGACGACATAGCCGCGCTGGGCGTTGTTGAACTTCAGGAACGGATTGTCGGCCAGATAGCGGCGGCCGTCGGCGCGCTGGTCCTGGCCGTCGCCGGAAGAGCTGACCGAGGTGCCGACGAACTCTGACGCGATCGGTGCGCCCTCGGGATTGCGGCTGTCGCGGTACAGCTCGCCGGCATAGTTCTGGTGCTCATCGCCCGTCAGGACGACGGTGTTGCCGATGCGGCGGTCCCGCAGCCGGTCGAGCAAGCGCTGGCGCGGGATGGCATAGCCGGCCCAGCTGTCGAGGTTATAGCCGGTTTCCGGGCCTTCCTTGCGGTCGAGGTCCATGAGCATGACCTGCTGGGCCAGGACCTTCCAGTGGGCGCGGGACTGGTCGAGGTTGCGGTACAGCCACGCCTCCTGGGCCTGGCCGAGAACCTCCGCGTCGCGTGCCGAGACGCCCGCGCACGTCGTGCCCCAGGCGTCGTTGCAGGGCTGGTTCGAGCGGAACTGGCGAGTGTCGAGGAAATTCAGGTCCAGCAGATCGCCCCACGAAGACTGGCGGTACAGCTGGATGTCGGAGCCGCGCGGGAAGGCCGAGCGGCGCAGCGGCATGTGCTCGTAGAAGGCCTGGGCCGCCGCCTGACGACGCAGCAGGAAGACCTCGGGCGGCACGCCGTCGTCGACGGCCGAGACCCAGTTGTTGGCGACCTCGTGGTCATCCCAGGTGCAGAACCAGGCGGTCGCCGCGTGGCTGGCCTGAAGGTCCGTGTCCATCTTGTACTGGGCATAGCGGCGTCGGTAGTCGTCGAGGGAATAGGTCTCGCCGCCGACATGCTGGCGCGGATTTTCCATCGTCCCGCCCGAGCCCGTGTAGGTCCGGCTGCCGCGACCCTCATAGATGTAGTCACCGTAGAAATAGACGAAGTCGAGGTCCTCCGCCGCCACCTTGCGGTGGGCGGTGTAGAAGCCCTGCTCAAGGGCCTGGCAGCCCAGAACACCGAAGCGGGACCGGGCGACGACGGAGCCGGCGGCCGGCGCGGTCTTCGCCCGCCCCGAGGGGGTGCGTTCGGTGCCGGCGACGAAGCGGTAGAAATAGTCCCGGCCGGGCTGCAGGCCCTCGACCTCGACGTGGACGGCATGGCCCATCTCCGGGCGCGCGATCACCTCGCCCTTCTGCGCCACGTTGGAGAAGCCGCGATCGGTCGCGACCTCCCATTTCACCGGCACGGGCTGGGACGGCATGCCGTAGCCGATCTCGAGCGGGCGCGGAGCGAGGCGTGTCCAGATCACAAAGCCGTCGGGCTGCGGGTCGCCGGCGGCGATACCCAGCTGGAACGGATATTCGGCGAACACCGGATCGGCCAGGGCGGCCCGACCGGCACCGATGGCGGCGGTGCCCGCGCCGAGGCCCAGCAGGAGTCCGCGGCGGGACAGGGAATCAAGGTTGCGCATCGGTGGCTCCTCCGGCTTGGTCTTTCGACCTAGACCGGAACTGTGACAGTCGTCATGCGGTCCCGCGCCCGCAGACGCAGCCGCATGGGGACGCGGCTGCGCAGGGTGATCTGGTGGGTGGGGACCGGCTCGGGCCCGACGGTTTCGATGATGTCGGCCTGACGCATGATGGTCGCCAGCGCGATCATTGCCTCCTGCAGGGCGAAGGCTGCCCCGATACAGACGCGGGGCCCGGCGCTGAAGGGCAGATAGACATACCGGTCGATGGACTTGCGGTTTTCCGGCAGGAAGCGCTCGGGCCGGAAGGCCTCGGGATCGTCCCACAGCAGCGTATGCCGATGCAGGATCCACGGCGACACCACCACCGCCGTGCCCGTGGGAATCGGCTGGCCGTTGATGACATCCGGCGCGAGCGCCCGACGCGCCATGGTCGGTGCCGGCGGGAACAGGCGCATCGTCTCTTCCAGGACTGCCCGGGTCCAGGGCAGCCGCTCGGCCCAGTCCGGCACGGCCGGATCGAAGCCATCGGCCTCGGCCTGCAGGCGCGCGGCGATGTCGGGCGTGCGCGACAGCAGATGCAGGGCCCAGCCCAGCGCCCTCGCCGTGGTCTCGTGCCCCGCCAGGATGAAGGTCAGGATATTGGCGGCGACCTCGCGGTCGGACAGGCCGCCGCGGGCCTCGTCCTCCTCGTCCCGGGCTGACAGCAGGGCGGTCAGAAGGTCATCGGGTGCCGCCTGACCCGAGGCCAGCTTCGCCCGCCGTCCGGTCACCAGCGACGCAACCCGCGCTTCAAAGAACTGCGCCGAGCCGCCACTCAGCATCCGGCCGACGCGGGGAATCCAGTTCGGCGCGCCCAGAACGTCCAGCGGATCGATCCGCGCGCCGATCGACAGGTAGCGGTTCAGCGCTGCCTCGAAAGCGGCGGCGTCATCCTCCAGTTCGTCCGAGAACAGGGTCGCCGACAGAATCTCGAACGTCAGCGTCGACATCTGGCTGTCGACCTCCAGCCACGACTGGCTGCGGGTCAGTTTCCAGCCGGCGATCCGTTTGGCGCAGACCTCGGCCATGCGGCGGGTCAGGGCGGCGGTGCGCGCGGGGGTGAACAGGGGGGCCAGGATACGCCGGGCGCGGCGCCAGTCCGTGCCCTCGGCCAGCAGCAGCCCTTCAGCCAGAAGGGGCCCGAGCACGATGCGTTGCAGCCGCCCTTTTTCATAGTTGGCGGCGTTGTCGGTCAGGACGTGGCGGACCCCGGCGGGGTTGCTGACCACCATGACCGCGCCGAACCGTCCCTGTCCGAACAACTGCGGCTCGGTGAAATGCCGCTCGGACCAGATCAGCAGCGGGTCGCGCCAGCTCTGGTACAGGAAGGGAACCAGCGACAGGGGTTTCTTGCGCCGGGGCGGAGCCCACGGACGGAAGGTCTTCGCTCGAGGGGCGGGCGCAACCGGGAGATTGTCAGCCATGACCGGACCCTACGCCGGGACCGGACGACGGGATAGGCGGCTGCGTCAGTTCGCCGTCGCGGGCTTCCAGGCCCGCATTTCGGCTATCTCGCGTGTCTGCGAATCCTTGACGACCTGCGCCATGCGCCGGACCTCCGGATCGCGGGACTGTGCCAGGGCGACATCGGCCATGGCCACGGCACCCCGGTGATGTTCGACCATCTTGGCGATATAGGCTTCGTCCAGCGTCTCGCCCGATGCGGCCGCCATCCCGGCGTGCATGGCGGCTTCCGAGGCGGCGAAGGCCCGGTCGCCGGGGCTGGTGCCATGACCGGTCGAGGTGTGATCGCTCGCCGAGGTGGTCGCCGTTTCCTTGACCATGGCCGACTGGTTCGCGATCGCCGTGTCGCGCAGGGCCTGCTGGACCGGGTCACCGCCCCCATCGCAGGCGGCCAGGGTCAGGGTCGCCAGCAGGGCGGTCAGAACGGTGCGCATGTCAGCCTTCGATCCAGTTCGGCATCCATGCCTCGTGCATTTCGCGCAGATGGTCCAGCGGAAGCCGGAACAGGTCCCCGGACGAAAAGTCGCGGCCCACCGCGCGGCCGACGACCGAGGCGTGCAGGCCGGCCTTCTGCGCTGCCGCGATGATTCCGGTCGCATCGGGCGTGGCCACCAGATAACGGGCCTGGTCCTCGCCGAAGAGCAGGATGTGGGCATGGGTCGACGAGGTGGCATCCAGTTCGACACCGCAGTCCGAGGCCAGGGCGATGTCCGCCGCCGCCCCGATCAGGCCGCCGTCCGACAGGTCGTGGACACAGGTCAGCTCCCCCGCCTCGATCAGGCCGCGCACGAAGTCGCCCGTGACCCGTTCCAGCGCCAGATCGACCGGCGGCGGCGCGCCGTCCTCGCGGCCGAGGACCTCGCGCAGATAGAGGGACGACCCCAGCTCACCGACCGTCTCGCCGATCAGGACCAGCACATCACCCTCGACCATGCCGCCGAAGCCGACGACCACGTCATAGTTGGTCAGCAGGCCCACGGCCCCGACGGTCGGGGTCGGTGGAATGGCCGCGCCATTGGTCTCGTTGTAGAGGCTGACGTTGCCGCTCACGACCGGGAAGTCCAGCACCCGGCAGGCCTCGGCCATGCCGTCGATGGCGCGGACGATCTGGCCCATGATCTCGGGCCGCTGCGGATTGCCGAAATTGAGGTTGTCGGTGATGGCGATGGGGCGGCTGCCGACGGCGGTCAGGTTGCGCCAGGCCTCGGCCACGGCCTGTTTGCCGCCCTCATAGGGGTCGGCGAGGACATAGCGGGGGGTGCAGTCCGAGGTCATGGCCAGACCCTTGTCCGTGCCGTGCACCCGCACCACGCCCGCGTCGGCGGCGGTCGCCGAGTCGTGCAGGGTGTCGGCCATCACGTGCCGGTCGTACTGCTCCCAGATCCAGCGTTTTGAGGCCATGTCCGGGCAGCACAGCACCTTCAGCACCGCATCGACCCAGATCTCGGGCCCGGGCACGTCGGCGGGGGTGAGACGCGGCTGCAGCGCAGGCTGAACCCAGGGCCGGTCGTACAGGGGCGCATCGTCGAACAGCGGGGCCAGCGGCACGTCGCAGACCGTCTCGCCGTGGTGCTTCAGGACGAGCCGGCCGGTGTCCGTGGTCATGCCGATGACGGCGGCGTCCAGGCCCCACTTCCTGAAGATGCGGTGGCCGTCTTCTTCGCGGCCCGGCTTCAGCACCGCCAGCATGCGCTCCTGGCTTTCCGACAGCATCATCTCATAGGCCGTCATGCCCTCTTCGCGCTGGGGCACCATGTCCATGTTCAGCTCGACGCCGACGCCGCCCTTGCCGGCCATCTCGACCGACGACGAGGTCAGGCCCGCCGCGCCCATGTCCTGGATGGCCGCCACAGCGCCCGAGGCCATCAGCTCCAGCGTCGCCTCGATCAGCAGCTTTTCAGCGAAGGGGTCGCCGACCTGGACGGTGGGGCGTTTCTCGTCCGAATCCTCGTCGAACTCGGCGCTGGCCATGGTCGCGCCGTGGATGCCGTCGCGGCCGGTCTTGGATCCGAAATAGACCACCGACATGCCGGCCCCCGGCGCCGCCGAGTAGAAGATACTGTCCGCCCTGGCCACGCCCACGCACATGGCATTGACCAGGATGTTGCCGTTGTAGCCCGCGTGGAAATTGGTCTCGCCCGCCACCGTCGGCACCCCGACGCAGTTGCCGTAGCCGCCGATGCCCGAGACCACGCCCTTGACCAGTCGCTTCGTCTTCTCGTGTGACGGGTCCCCGAATCGCAGGGCGTTCAGCAGGGCCACAGGCCGGGCCCCCATGGTGAAGACGTCGCGCATAATCCCGCCCACGCCGGTCGCCGCGCCCTGGTAGGGCTCGATGAAACTGGGGTGATTGTGGCTCTCCATCTTGAAGATGCAGGCGTCGCCGTCGTCGATGTCGATGACGCCGGCGTTCTCGCCCGGGCCGCAGATGACGCGCGGGCCCTTGGTCGGGAACTTGCCCAGATGGATCTTCGACGACTTGTACGAGCAGTGCTCGGACCACATCACCGAGAAGACGCCGAGTTCGACGTTATTGGGTTCTCGTCCCAGCCGGTCGAGGACGACCTGGTACTCATTCGGTGCCAGGCCGTATTCGGCGGCCAGTTCGGCCATGGTCTTCGACGGGGAAGTCTTTTCGGGAGCGCTCATGGGCGCGCCTTCTAGCCGTTCAGGGCGCGGGTGTCAGCCGCCGTCGCGGAACATCGCGCGCGGATGCCCATTGAACCTGTGAAGCTGAAGGAGACCGGGATGCCGAACCCACCCATTGACCCCGCCGCGACGCCGGAAGACCCGGACACGCCCGTGATCGCCGCGGACGATGCCGGCGCGTCCGCCGCCGCCGAACGCGCCTCCAGGGAGGCCGCCAACGACGACCGGCCGGACGATACGCCCTAGGCGACGGCGGGCCGTGCCGCGCCCTTGCGCTGGCGGAAGACCAGAAGGGTCGCCCCGACCAGAACCGCCACGGCGGCACCAAGGGCCACAAAGGCCAGCGGCTCATTACGGGGCTGCTCCGCCACATAGGCACCCAGCAGGCCCCACGCGATCGGCACGGCGTAGGCGATGGTGCGAATCCGATGGGTGACGCCCAGGGCCACCAGAACGACCCCCACGACGGCGCTCATCGCCCAGACGGTCGGAGTCAGGATTGTCGGCAGGTCGCCGTTGCCGGTGGCCACGGTGATCAGGTTCAGCGGCGCGGCGATTGTCAGCCATCCCGCCAGCAGGCTGAGGGGCCATATCACCGTCCAGCGGTCCCGATCGCCTGCGGGCAGTTCACGAATCGCGCCGGCGTTCCGCAGCAGCGGAATCAGGAGCACCGTCAGGGCACCGAATATGAGCGTGATGGTCGCGATCTCGGCATCGAAGGCTGCCGCCACGATCCACAGCCCGATGCCGATGAACGCGAGGGCGGACGGCCAGCCGAAGCGCTGGATGAGCGGGCCTTCGCCCTTGAGCGACCGCAACTGCCGCACCGCATAGACCAGCAGCCCCAGATAGACGACGCCCCAAATGGCGAAGGCATATCCGGCCACTCTCAACGTGGCGTCACTGTCGGCGGCGAACTCCGCTGCCGACTGGCCCCAGCCGAGCGCCCCCTGGCCCTGGCCGACAGCGACAGAGAAGACCATGGCCAGCAGCACGATGAGCCGGCGGGCGAGGGTTGAGGGGGTGGCGCGAGCGATGGACGACATGGGCGGTTCCTTCGATCCAGCCAGCATTACGCACCGCGCGACCTTTGGTTCAAGGCCGGAACCGGGTCGGGCCGACCGGGGTTGATGGTGCCACAGGCAAGGAGACCACCATGACCGAAATGAACACGATACCGCCGGCCGACGCGCCGGTGTTCGAAACGGATGCCGTTGAGGCCGATCGCGCGCGCGACCAGGGCCTTGGCCTCGGAGCCCGCGAACTTCGGGCCCAGCGCGATCCGGGCGACGTCCAGTCGCGCGACGACGGGGATGTCCGGGTCGAGGCGGTCGATGCGGACGAGGATGGCGGTGAGGCCGACCCCGCCACCTGAGGTTTCCGCTTGACGAACGTTACTCGTCCACCTTCGATCGGGAAATGGGTGAGCACGTTGAGCAGCAGGCGTTTCAGACCCGGTTGGCGGATGCCGACCGGGCGCTGGCCGTTGATCCCCGTGATCTGCGCGCCCTGATTGCCAAGGGTGACGCCCTGACGGGCCTCGGTGACGCGAGGGCGGGGACCAGCTTCTACAGTTCGGCCCTGCGCGCTGCCGGAGACGGACAGGGCCTGCCGGCGGACCTGATCGCGCAGCTACGCCGGGCCCAGGGAGCCGTTCAGGATCAGGCCGCGCGCTTTCAGGCGCATCTGACCGGGAGTCTGGCGCGCGAAGGCTTCAATCCCGTCACGTCCAGCGACCGCTTTGCCCTCTCCCTTGATCTGATGGCCGGTCGCAAGCGGCTGTATCTGCAGGAGCCGCGGTTCTACCTGTTCCCCGGCCTGCCGCAGGTCCAGTTCCAGCCGCGTGAGACCCTGCCATGGCTGGACGCGCTCGAGACAGCGACCGGCGACATCCGCGCCGAGCTCGACGCCCTGCTGGCCGAGCCCGACCTGTTCCGTCCCTATGTGGAAATGCGCGAAGACCGCCCCAATACCGATTCCAGCGGCATGGTCTCCAACGCCGACTGGAGCGCCCTGTTTCTGTGGAAGGACGGTGAGGCGCAGCCTGACATTGCCCGCCGCTGTCCGCGAACGCTGGAAGCCCTGTCCGGGATTCCGCTGTGCCGGGTGCCGGGCCGGACACCGTCGATCCTGTTCTCGCGTCTCAAGGCCGGGGCGCGGATCCCGCCGCATCACGGCCTGATCAACACCCGCCTGATCTGCCACCTGCCGCTGATCGCCCCGCCGGGCTCCCGCTTCCGGGTCGGCAATGACGTTCGCGACTGGCGCGAGGGACAGGCCTGGGCCTTCGATGACACCATCGAGCACGAGGCCGCCAATGACAGCGGCCACGACCGCACCATCCTGATCTTCGACGTCTGGAAGCCCGAGGTGACGGAGGAGGAGCGGGCGCTGGTCTCGGCCATGTTCCAGGCCATCGACGGCTATGGGGCCGGCGGCAAGGCCTGGGGCGTCTAGACCGTCAGACGGCGGCGTAGATCGAGCGGAACAGGGTCGCCCCGTCGGCCGAGCCCAGCTCTTCCTCGAAGGCCCGGTCGGGGTGGGGCATCATGCCCAGCACATTGCCGCGCGCATTCTGGACCCCGGCGATGTCGTTGACCGAGCCGTTGGGGTTGTCGACATAGCGGAACACGACCTGGCCCTCGCCCTCGAGCCGGGCCAGGCTCTCGGCGTCGGCGAAATAGTTTCCGTCGCCATTGCCCTGGGTCATGATCACCTCGCGCTGGCCCTGGTAGCCGGCGGTAAAGCGGGTCTGGGCGTTGGTCACGGTCATGCTGATCGGCTTGCAGACGTATTTCAGGCCCGCATTTCTCAGCAGGGCGCCCGGCAGCATGCCGGCCTCGCACAGGATCTGGAATCCGTTGCAGATGCCCAGAACGGCGACGCCGTCGTCGGCGGCCTTGCGGACGGCCTGCATGATCGGCGACTGTGCCGCCATGGCCCCGCAGCGCAGATAGTCGCCGTAGGAGAAGCCGCCCGGCAGCACGATCAGGTCCAGCCCCGACGGCAGCTCCGTGTCCTGGTGCCAGACCATATCGACCCGCTCGCCCGTGGAGCGTTCGATGGCGACCCTGCAGTCGCGGTCGCAGTTGGAACCCGGGAAGACGATGACGGCTGCGCTCATGGCGGCGCCCTTTAGCAGCGTTTGCCGGCCTTGTCAGGGTGCCGGCGCGCAGGTCACGTCGGTGGCGGCGGCAACATTCCCAACTGCTGCAGCAAGCCGAGGGCGTCGTTCTCGTTCCAGCCCTCGACAATCCGCCCGTTGGCGATGCGTTCGATGCTCATGCCGCTGACGACAACCGGCCGTCCCGTCGCTGGCGCTCCGTTCAGCGGCCCGAGGTGCGTGCCTCGCATCGTCAGGCGGGCCGCGACCCGATCCTGCTCGGCGACCATATCCTCAACGCTGAAGCGGGCGTCAGGGAAGGCGATCCGGAAACCCTGGAACCAGGCCGTCCATCCGTCCCGGTCGATGGGTTCTGCAGCACCCGCCATATGCCCCTGGTATCCGGGACCCAGAAACGCATCGCGCTGCGAGAGATCCCCTGTGCTCCAGACCGTCTCAAAAAAGCGTCTGACCAGCGCCTTGTTGGCCTGGGGGTCGTCTGCGACCCGGGCCGTCGCGGGTGAGACGGCGAGCGCGAGGAGCGGACTCGAAAGCAGGATGGATCGTCGGCTGAACATTGAATCGTTCCTGTGTCGCCACAGGATAACGTCGGTATCGGCGCGAGCAAGCGCCGGCCCTCAGCCCTGAGCCTTGTTCTCGTAGGTCGCCGTGGTGGAGGCCCGGGCGAGGGTGTGGAAATGGAGATTGAAGCCGAACACCGCTCCTGAATTCTCGGGTGTCACGTCGAGCTGCTCGGCATCCACGGCGAAGACGGTGAAGATGTAGCGGTGCGGACCGTGTCCCGGGGGCGGTGCCGCGCCGCCGAAGCCGGGCTCGCCGAAGTCCGTGCGGCCCTCGATCGCGCCTTTCGGCAGGCCCGCGGAGGACGCGCCCTCGGCCAGTTCGGTCACGTCGGCGGGAAGGTTGGCGACCGTCCAGTGCCAGAAGCCCGAGCCGGTCGGCGCGTCGGGGTCGAAACAGGTGATGGCAAAGCTCTTCGTGCCTTCGGGCGCGCCGGACCAGCTCAGCTGCGGTGACCGGTTACCCTTGGCATAAACCTGGGCGTCGGGCAGGGCCCCGCCGTCAGCGAAACCGGTCGAGGTCAGGGTGAAGGTCATTGCGGGGCTCCAGTGATGTCTGCCGACCCTAACGCAGGGCCGGCCCGTTCGTCCCTAGCGCAGTGTCGCGGCGCGCCAGATCCAGGCACCGACGAGGACAGCCAAAAGCAGCCACAGACCGATGATGACCCCTGCCGCCGCCCGTGATGTTGGCTTGGCCCGGTCCGACGCCGCCGCCCGGAACCCGGCCAGCAACGGCTCCGGGATCAGTCTGACCGCGACCCAGATTCCGAGCGGCACGATCAGCAGGTCGTCGAGGTAGCCGAGCACCGGAATGAAGTCGGGGATCAGGTCGATCGGCGAAAGCGCATAGGCCGCCACGGCCCCCGCGACGATCTTGGCCGCGAGCGGCGTCCTGGGGTCGCGCGCCGCGATCCAGAGCGCCACGACGTCACGTTTGAGGTTCCGCGCCCAGGATTTCAGGGCGTCGATCACCTGGACGGTGGGTGTGCCGCGTCCTTCGCGGCCTGCGTAAACGCACGGTCATCCGTCAGACCGCCCGCCAGCGCCGCGGCGAAGATCAGGACGCAGACCAGCACGAAGGCCGCGACCGAGAACTGGATGAACCGCTTCATGCGGCCTCGATGCGGTAGCTTTCGATCACGGTGTTGGCGAGCAGTTGCTCGCACATCTTTTTCGCTTCGGCAGCCGGGTCGGCGGCACCGTCGAGGTCGAACTCGATCAGCTTGCCGACGCGGGCGTTGGCGACGCCGGCCCAGCCCAGTCCGTGCAGGGCTTGCTCGACGGCCTTGCCCTGAACGTCGAGAACGCCGGGCTTGAGGAAGACGTGAACCTTGACCCTGGCCATCAGTGCAGTCCCCCCTGGATCACGGTCGGCATGTCCTTCATGATGCCGAGGCGGCGGGCCACCTCGGTGTAGCTTTCGATCACATTGCCCAGATCGCGGCGGAAGCGGTCCTTGTCCAGCTTCTCGCCCGTGTTGGTGTCCCACAGGCGGCACGAATCGGGGCTGATCTCGTCGGCGAGGATGACCCGGCTGAAGTCGTTCTCCCACACCCGGCCGAACTCGATCTTGAAGTCCACCAGGGTGATGCCGACCGCGCCGAACATGCCCGACAGATAGTCGTTCACCCGCACTGTCATGGCCAGAATATCGTCCAGTTCCTGGGTCGTGGCCCAGTTGAAGGCGGTGATGTGCTCCTCGGTGACCATCGGGTCGTTGAGCTCGTCCTTCTTGAGGTAGAATTCGATGATCGAGCGGGGCAGGGGCGTGCCTTCGTCGATGCCGAGGCGCTGGCTCATCGAGCCGGCCACGACGTTGCGGCAGACGACCTCGAGCGGGATGATCTCGACTTCGCGGATCAGCTGTTCGCGCAGGTTCAGTCGCTTGATGAAATGGTTGGTCACGCCGATACCGTTCAGGCGGGACATGACGAATTCGCTGATGCGGTTGTTGATGACGCCCTTGCCCTCAAGCTGGGCCTTCTTCTCGCCGTTGAAGGCGGTGGCGTCGTCCTTGAAATACTGGATCAGGGTGCCGGGCTCGGGTCCTTCGTAGAGGATCTTGGCCTTGCCTTCATAGATCTTCTTGCGCTTGACGTTCATCATGGTCGGTCCGGGCGGGGCCTGCCGGAAACGCGAATCGCGCGGCCAGACGGGGTCTGGGCGGCCTGATCCGGAATCGCGGGCGGGCGGGAAAAAGTCGCGAAACCCTTAGCGGATGCGGCGCGGCGATACAAACCAGCCGTCGGGCCAGCCGTCGGGCCAGCCGTCGGGCCGGCTGTCGGGCAGTCGTCGGGCCGGCGGCATCGCGTGGCGCGTGGTCGTTACATCGTCGCAACCCTGCGGGTTGCGGTTGCGTTCGGGCATGGGGCCGATATAGACGACCTCAACCGCAGCCCCGCTTGGGGCCGCCAGACGGAGCCTTGCGACGCCCATGACAACCTTCGACGATCGGGAAAAGGGCTTTGAGTCCAAGTACGCCCTCGATCAGGAGCAGGAGTTCAAGGCGGTCGCCCGGCGAAACAAGCTCCTCGGCCTCTGGGCCGCCGCCAAGATGGGGCTGAATGACGCGGGTGCCGAGGAATACGGACGCGCCATCGTCAAGGCGGATTTCGAACAGCCCGGCGAGGAAGACGTCTACCGCAAGATCGCCCAGGACCTGGAAGGGGCGGGCCTGACCGTCTCGGAAGGCGAAATCCGGCGCAAGATGGACGAGTTGGCGTCGGTCGCCCGCGAACAGATCCGCAGCGGCGAATAGCGGACAAAGGGGCCGCGCTGCCGCGACCCCTTCCACCATTGCTGTCAGCCTGGCGTCAGCACGCCATCGATGGCGTGGATGATCCCGTTGGATGCCGGGACATCGACCGCGACGATATCGATATGAGTGCCCGCTTCGTCGGTCAGGCGCAGACGGCCGCGCCCACGGTCGGCCACAGTCAGCCGCCCGCCCTCGACGGTGTTGAGCGTCGCCGAGCCACCGCCCACGCGCACAGCTGTCGTCAGGTCCGCGGCCGTGATCCGGCCGGGCACGACGTGATAGGTCAGGACCTGTCTCAGTTGCCCGCGCTGACCGGGGCGCAGCAACTGCTGCACCGTGCCCGCCGGCAGGTCGTCGAACGCCTCATTGGTCGGAGCGAAGACGGTGAAAGGCCCCGCACTGTTCAAGGTATCCACCAGGCCGGCGGCCTGGACCGCGGCCACCAGGGTTGAAAAGTCGTCACTGGCTGCGGCTACGCCCACAATCGTCGGCGCGGCGCGGGCATGTCCGTGCGCCTGGTGGCGGTCATGGGCCACGCCGGGACCGGCCGTCACGGCGGCGAGGGCCAGGGCCGAGGCCGCAGCGAACAGGATCTTGGAACGGATCATCGGTCGTCTCCTGGAAGGTGGACCGCCTCTGTCGGGCGGTATCCAAGCTACGGCGCCCCTGTTTTTCCGGATGACCTGCGTTCGATTAAATATAGTTCATAATCAATGAGTTATAAAGAAAGGCCGCAGCTGTTGCCAGCTGCGGCCTCTGTGAATCCGGTCCAAGGACCGGACCCCTGCCCGGCATGGGGGGGGGCGGGTGGTTTGGTACAGCCCCGATCCCGATCGAAATCCAGGTCTTGATGGACGCCGTCCATCAAGACCGGTTTCAGTCTAGCCCGGCATGACCACCGTATCGATCACGTGAACCACGCCGTTCGACTGCATGACGTCGGCCTGGGTGACGGTGGAGGTGCCGCCGGCGGCGTCGGTCAGGATGACCGAACCGTTCGGGCCGGCGCTGGCGGTCAGCTTGCCGCCCTGGACCGTGGTCAGCACGGCCTTGCCGCCGCCGGCCTGGATCTGGCTGGTGAGGTCCGCGGCCGTGATCCGGCCGGAGACGACGTGATAGGTCAGGATCTTGGTCAGGTCGGCCTTGCCGGCCGGGGCCATCAGGGCGGTCAGGGTGGCGGCAGGCACCTTGGCGAAGGCGGCGTTGTCCGGCGCGAACACCGTGAACGGACCGGTGCCCGACAGGGTCTCGCCCAGGCCGGCGGCGGTGACGGCGCTGACCAGGGTGGTCAGGTTCGAGGCCTTGGCGGCGTTGGCGACGATGGTCTCACTGGGGCTCATGGCGGCACCGCCGACCATCGGGTCGGTCGCGGCCGGGGCCATGGCGTCGGTCGCGGCGGCGTCAGCCGGAGCGGCTTCTTCGGGCTTGTTGCAGGCGGCGAGGGTCAGCAGGGCGGCGGCGGATACGGTGGCCAGGGTGGCGAAACGGGTCGGATTCATGGGGTCGTCTCCTGATATGCGCCGCGCTCGGGGCGGCGTCGCAGGGAGGTACTGATCAGAGCCCGAAAGGATGCATGGCCGATCACGAATAGCGGCGCGACATGTGACCGCAGGTCTTCAACCCGTGATCAGGAATGGCTTCAGGACCGCCCAGGCCTCGGCCTTGGAGGCGAGGGCCTGCGTGTGGGCGGCACTGGAGGACGGCAGGTCGAGCAGGGCAAGGTCCGGCCGGGGATGCAGGGTCTTCCGCCCGATCCTGGCCGCCGTCGCCCCGTTGAACGCCACGCCGCGCAGGTCCGGCAGCTGAAGCACCAGCTGGTTCAGGTCGGCCGCCGCGGCGTCGCGGATAGCGGCGTCCAGACTTCCGGGACGGCGGGCCGAGGCGATCACATCCCAAAGGCCGACACCAGCCGTCTTCAGGACGTTCAGGCGGTCCCGGTAAGGCACGGCCACGAGATCGTGTCCGACCACCCCGCCGATCAGACGCCAGAACGCATTCTGCGGGTGGGCGTAGTATTGCGCCGCCTTCAGCGAGGCGTCGCCCGGAAGGCTGCCGAGGACCAGCAGCCGGGTGTTCGCGTCGGCGACCGGGTCGAAGGCGACCTTCAGGCTCACGCCGCGCCGAAGACCCGCGCGAACACCGTGTCCACATGTTTGGTGTGGTAGCCGAGGTCGAACAGCGACTCGAGCTGGTCGGCCGGCAGGGTCACGCGGGCGTCGGCCTTGAGGAAGTCCAGGAAGCGGCCTTCCCCGCGCCAGACCTTCATCGCGTTCTCCTGCACGGCGGCATAGGCATCCTCGCGGCTGACCCCGGCCTGGGTCAGGGCCAGCATGACGCGTTGCGAATGCACCAGTCCGCCCAGCAGGTTCAGGTTCTTCTCCATATTGGCCGGATAGACCTGCAGCCGTTCGACCACCCCGGCCAGACGGTGCAGGGCGAAGTCGAGATGTATGGTGGCGTCCGGGCCGATGCCACGCTCGACCGAGGAATGGCTGATGTCGCGCTCGTGCCAGAGGGCGACGTTCTCCATGGCCGGCACGACCGCGGAGCGGACCAGACGGGCCAGTCCGGTCAGGTTCTCGGTCAGGATCGGGTTGCGCTTGTGCGGCATGGCCGAACTGCCCTTCTGGCCCGGATCGAACGGCTCTTCGGCCTCCAGCACCTCGGTGCGCTGAAGGTGACGGATCTCGATGGCCAGGCGCTCGACCGAAGAGGCGACGACGCCGAGGGCGGCGAAGAAGGCGGCGTGCCGGTCGCGCGGGATGACCTGGGTCGAGACCGGCTCGACCGCCAGACCCATCCGGTCGGCGACGTATTGCTCCACCGCCGGATCGACATTGGCGAAGGTGCCCACGGCCCCCGAGATGGCACAGGTGGCGATTTCTTCCTTCGCCGTCAGCAGTCGGCGTTTCGCCCGCTGGAACTCGGCGTGATAGCCGGCCAGCTTGAGGCCGAAGGTCACCGGCTCGGCGTGGATGCCGTGGCTGCGGCCGACGCAGGGCGTGAATTTGTGTTCAAGGGCGCGCTTTTCGAGCGCCGCCAGAACCCGGTCGGTTCCCTCGACAAGCAGGTCGGCGGACCGTGCCAGCTGAACCGCGAAACAGGTGTCCAGCACATCGGACGAGGTCATGCCCTGGTGCAGGAAGCGGGCTTCCTCGCCGACGATCTCGGACACATGGGTCAGGAAGGCGATGACGTCATGCTTGGTGGTCCGCTCGATCTCGTCGATGCGGTCGGCGTCGAACACCACATCCTTGCCCTTGGCCCAGATGGCCTCGGCGGCGCTGGCCGGGATGGTCCCCAGCTCGGCCATCTTCGTGGCCGCGTGCGCCTCGATCTCGAACCAGATCCGGTATTTGGTCTCCTGCGACCAGATGGCGACGGCGGCGGGGCGGGAATAGCGACTGATCATGGGCGCGGGATGTCAGGCGCACGGACACGGGAGTCAAGCACCGCATGTGCCCGCCGTCGCTGAACCCGGTGCGGATGGCATGGCGCGGCGGGCCGTCGCGCCCTAGGACAGGGGCTGGAAGCCGGGGAGGGCAGCTATGGAACTGATCATCGGGCCGCGTCTGTATTCGACCTGGTCGCTGCGGCCCTGGCTGGTGCTGAAGCGCTGCAAGGCCGAATTTTCGGTGAGCGAGATCGATATCTATGCGCCGGAGGGGCAGGCCGAGCTCGAGCGGATATCGCCATCGCGCCTTGTGCCCCTGCTCAGGGTGGACGGCGAGACCATCTGGGATTCCATGGCCATATCGGTCTGGTGTGCGGAACGGTATCCCGAGGCGCGTCTGTGGCCGGCTGACGCCCATGCCCGCTGGCTGGCCCGCGCGGCGGCCTGCGAGATGCACGGCGGGTTCATGGGGCTGCGTACCGAATGCGGCATGGGACCCGACCACACCATGGTCGGGTCGGACCGCTCGCCGGCCCCGACCGGCGAGGCCGTGGCGCGCGACATCCGTCGCATCGTCGCCCTGTGGCGTGAGATGCGGTCCCGGTTCGGCGACGGCGGCCCCTATCTGTTCGGTGAGTGGTCGGTGCCTGACGCCTTCTTCACCCCGGTGGCGGCGCGTTTCCGGCATTACCAGATTGATCTGGCGGCCCACGGCGACGACGGGACCGCAGCGGCCTATCGCGACGTCCTGCTGGCGCAGCCGGATTTCCTCGCATGGTCCGCCGATGCGTTGAACGGCCGTTAACCGCCCCCCGGAACCGCACCTTAAGACAACGACGGTATCCTGAACCTGTACGATCGCAGAAGCGTTCAGGGGTCCGTCATGTCCATGCCCGCCGAACAGTCGCAAACACGCCGTCCCAGCCTGATGGTCTATGGGCTGATGATCGTGATCGCCTGCTGCCTGCCGGCTCTGCTTCTGGTCAGCGTGACCTAGAGCGCAATCGGTCTTGATGGACGCGATCCATCAAGGCCCGGATTGCGTTCCGGTTGGAGGCTCGACCATTTTCCGGATTCAGGTCGGGTCGACCTGAAGCACGATTGGTCTAGCGGGTTCCGGCCGCCGGGGCGGCTGAGGCCAGATCGATGGCCTGAACGGGAGCCGGCGGTGGCGCGACATAGTCCAGCGCGATCGGGATCAGCGAAGCGCCCGAGGCCACAGCGTCCAGTGTGTTCAACGGACGGCCGTTCATACGCTGGTAGATCCAGTAGGCCGCAACGACCTTTTCCACATATTCGCGGGCCTGGGGCACGTCGATGGTCTCGATCAGCAGCAGCGGATCGGCGTCCTGGCCCAGTTTGCGCACGGCCATCACCATCGGCCCGGGACCGGCATTGTAGGAGGCCGCGGCGCGCAGCAGGTCGCCGTTGATCGCCGGCATGGCCAGCACCCGGTTCAGATAGGCCTGACCCATGCGGGCGTTGATGTTGGGTTCGAACAGCCGCTCGGGCTCGCTGACGAAGATCCGGTCATTGGCCAGTTCGGCGGCGGTCGCCGGCATCACCTGCATCAGGCCGTAAGCGCCCGCGCCGGAGCGCGCGCGGGCGTTGAAGTCGGTTTCCTTGCGGGCGATCGCATAGACCAGTGACCGTTCGACGGTGAACCCGCCGTCCGGTTCGATCACGGGCTGCGGATAGCGGACGGCGTCCACGCGTCGCACGTCGTCGCCGGATCCGGTGACGCGCGGGCCCAGCGCCCGGCCCAGGGCGGCCCACAGCTGGCGGCCCTTGTCCGTGGCGGCGGCGCGCAGGCCGGTCTTGAGCTCGTCACGGGCGTCGGTGCGGCGTCCGATCTCGAAATAGGCCACAGTGCGCCGGGCGCGGGGCTCGTTGCGCACGAACTCTTCCAGTTCATCTGCGTCCACGCCGATCGGCTCGTCCGCCTGATAGGCGGCGCGCTGCACGACGGGCACGCCATAGGGGGTGGGCCCCAGATTCTCGATCGTCGGCTCCTCCCCCAGCTGTCGCAGGGCGATCTGGCCATAGAAGGTCGCCGGCCAGGCGGCGGCGCGACGCAGCAGCGGCTGGACGCGGTCCTGCTGGCCCGACCGTCCCGCGGCGCGGGCGGCCCAGAAGGCGGCACCGGACCGGACCCAGCCGTCTTCGGTGGGATCGTCGAGAACGCGCTGGAAGGCGATCTTGGCCGGGCCGAACTCGCCGAGACGGTACTGGGCCAGGCCGACCGTCCACCAGTCTCCGATCTGCTCGCCGAGGGCGACGGCACCGGCCAGGTCATCGTGATTCAGGGCGACGCGGGCCGCCTTCATCGGATCGCCTTCGGTATTGCCGCCGGCGGCCGCGATACTGTTCCAGTTCCGGCCACCGCCCATCCGTGACGGCTGGCGCGGCTCGGGTGCGCCGTCGGGACGGCGGCGCATGGCCAGGCTCCAGGCCCGGTCGGCGCAGGACAGGTCGGCGTATTCCTCAAGCCAGGCGGCCAGCTCCTCGTAGGTGGCCGTGTAGTCGGCGTGGAACAGGCGCTCGAACTCGACCTGGCCCAGCAGCACACGATCGTTGGCCTGACGCGCGGACTCGCGCGCGGCGTCGAGATCACCGCGGCGCAGGGCGTCGAAGGCGGTGGTGTAGCTGAGTCTGTCGGCAGCGCTCAGGGCGGTGGGCGGGCGACGAATTTCCTCGGCGTGGCCGGCGGTCGCCAGGGCGCACAACGCCAAGGCCAACGTCGGCGCGATGATCGCGCGGCGGAAATCAAACTGCACTGTGGCGGCCCCCTTGAGGCGTCGCGCGAACCGTCTCGACCCGGGTCACGCTGCGCTGTTCGTTCGGTCGTCAGGCACGAAAGGCGCCACCGCCCACGGCCCATGTCAAGATTGCACCCCTATATGGGGCGGTTTTGAGTCTGAAGGATGAACGGGCTCACCCTTCGGCGTCCAGTCGCGCGGCCAGCGACAACATGTCCGCCCATGCCTGCCGCTTGGCCATCGGCTGTTTCAGCAGGAAGGCGGGATGCAGCGTCGGCAGCACCGGTGCCGAAACCGCACCTTCGGGCAGTCGCCAGTCCCGCCACTGGCCGCGTAGCCGCATGATGCCTTCATCCGTGCCCAGAACCGACCGGGCTGCCGCCGCCCCCAGCAGGAGAACAGCCTTTGGCTTCAGCAGGGCGAAGGCCCGTTCCACGAACGGAGCGCAGACGGCCTGTTCGGCCGGCGTCGGTGTCCGGTTCCCCGGCGGCCGCCAGAAAACGGTGTTGATCATGTAGACCCGGCCCTCGAGTCCCGCTTCGGCCAGCATCCGCTCCAGCAGTCGTCCCGCCTGGCCGACGAAAGGCCGGCCCTGCTGATCCTCTTCCGCGCCCGGGCCCTCGCCGATGACCAGGACAGACGCCTCCGGGTTGCCTCGGCCAAACACCGACTGCGTCGCTCCCATGCCTCGAAGCGAACTGCCTTCGAAGGCGGCGATGGCCTGACCCAGTTCCTCGAGTGTGTTCGCGTCCGCGGCCAGCCGACGCGCCTCAGACAGCGCGTCGCCGGTATCGGGCACGGTCACGACAGACGCGGTGGCCTTGGCCAAAGCCTTGACGGCCGGCGGTGGCACGACATGGGTGCGGTCGATCGGCGCGTCCTCGAAACAGGCGTCGACCCCCGCATCGCGCCAGAAGGCGAGCAGGCTTTCGGTCGCGGCGGTGTCGGAGAGCTGCGTCGTCATGGCGGTCGCCTCAGGGATAGTCCTTGACCACCCTTGCGTCACCTTCCGATAAGCGGAAAACACCGACTCCCCACTGACGACGAGGATTTCAGCCATGGCCGAGGACGCGATCGAGGGCGGCGCGACAAACGCCTGGCAGGAAGCCGTGATCGACCGGCTGCCGCCCGCCGAGGCCCTGGTGGGTGTCGAGCGCGAGGTGATGGAATACGACGTCGTCATCGTCGGCGGCGGCCCCGCCGGCCTGTCGGCCGCCATCCGCCTGAAACAGCGCGCGGAAAAGGACGGCAAGGACATTACCGTCGCGGTCCTCGAAAAGAGCGCCGAGGTCGGCGGCCATATCCTGTCCGGTGCGGTCATCGACCCGCGCGCCCTGACCGAGCTGTTCCCCGACTGGAAGGCCCGGGGCGCGCCGCTGGAGACGCCGGTGACCGAGGACCGCTTCATGGTGCTGGGGCCGATGGGACAGGCGTCCCTGCCCATGCCCTTGCTGCCGCCCATGATGCACAACAACGGCTGCTACATCGCCTCTCTGGGCAATGTGGCCCGCTGGCTGGGCGAGCAGGCCGAGGCGCTGGGCGTCGAGGTCTATCCCGGCATGGCGGCCAGCCACGTCGTCTGGGACGAACCCTCGGGGCGCGTGAAGGGTGTGGTCGCCGGCGTGTTCGGCATCGACCGCCACGGCAAGCCGACCGGTGACTTCCAGCCCGGCCTGGAACTGCACGGCAAATACGTCTTCATCGCCGAGGGCGTGCGGGGGTCGCTGGCCAAGACCATCATGGCCCGCCACAACCTCTGCGACGGGGCCGAGCCGCAGAAATTCGGCATCGGCCTGAAAGAGCTGTGGCAGGTCCCGGCCGACCAGCACCGTCCCGGCCTGGTCCAGCACACCACCGGCTGGCCGCTGAACGAGTTCACCGGCGGTGGCAGCTTCATGTACCATTTCGGCGACCGCTACGTGTCCATCGGCTACGTCGTGCACCTGAGCTACAAGAACCCCTTCCTGTCGCCGTTCGACGAGTTCCAGCGGTTCAAGCACCACCCGGCGATCCGCGAGCACCTCGAGGGCGGAACCCGGATCTCCTATGGTGCCCGGGCGATCACCGAGGGTGGATTCCAGTCGGTGCCGAAGCTGTCCTTCCCCGGCGGCGTTCTGATCGGCTGCTCGGCGGGCTTCGTGAACGTCCCGCGCATCAAGGGCAGTCACAATGCCATGAAGACCGGCATGCTGGCCGCCGACGCCGCCTATGACGCCGTGCAGGCGGGGCGCTCGGGCGACCGGTTGGTCGAATACCAGGCCGCCTATGAAAAGAGCTGGGTCCACAAGGAGCTCAAGGCCGTCCGCAACGCCAAGCCCTATCTGTCGAAATTCGGCACGACCCTGGGCGGCGCCCTGGGTGTGCTCGAGATGTGGATCACCGCCCTGACCGGCCTGACGACGCCATGGACGATGAAGCACGGCAAGACGGACGCCGCCTCGACCGAGAAGGCCGAAAAGCACAAGCCGATCGCCTATCCCAGGCCGGACGGAAAGCTGTCGTTCGACAAGTTGTCGTCCGTCTTCATCTCCAACACCAACCACGCCGAGGACCAGCCCGCGCACCTGAAGCTGCTGGACCCCACGGTCCCGATCCGCGTCAACCTGCCACTCTACGGCGAACCCGCGCGGCTCTACTGCCCGGCGGGTGTCTATGAGGTCCTGTACGATGAGGACGGCAGGTCCAATCCGCGTTTCCAGATCAACGCCCAGAACTGCGTCCACTGCAAAACCTGCGACATCAAGGATCCGTCCCAGAACATCGTCTGGACGACCCCCGAGGGCGGCGGCGGACCCAACTATCCGAATATGTGACACCGAAAGCCTCCCGGGTCGGGCGAGGGGCCTTGTCGCCGCCGCATAATCCGGTGAGGGTTCCGCCATGCGTTCTTCTCCCCTCGCCCTCCTGATGACCGGCTGCGCCCTCGTGGTGCTGGCTTCGCCTGCCTGGGCGCAGGATCCGCCGGTCGTGGTCCCCGCACCGGCTGAGGCCGCACCCGTGCCGGACGCGCCGGCGATCGTCGTCGAAGGCGAGGAGGGCGCCGATGCCGAGGCTGTCGAGCCCGCCGTCCCGCCGATCCCCGCGATCTGGGCCCCGGTGCCGGTCGATGCGTCAGGTCAGTCCGCCTACGGCCTCTATCTGGCCGGCCGACTGGCCAGCATCCGCGGTGACCGCGCGCTCGGTTCCGAGCTATTGAAACAGGCCCACGCCCTCGCACCCGAACAGCCCGTCCTCGGCGAGGAGGCGTTCCGGTCCGGGCTGTTTTCGGGCGATCTGGGGGCCGTGGCGCGCCTGACGCCGACGGTCGCCGACACCCCGCCACTGGCTGAGGTCGGCCGCCTGATCGAAGTCGTCGAGGCGCTGCGCGGCGGACATTCGCGTCAAAGCCTTGCCCTGCTGACGGCCAGCCCGTTTGTGATTTTCAGCCCGGCCGCCCGCTATCTGACCCCTGCCATCGCCGCCGCCGCGGGCGACTGGGATACGGCCCTGAAGGTCGTGGACGCGCCGCTGACCGATCCGGCCGGCCTGATCCTGCATCAGCAGCGGGCCGGTTTGCTGGAAAGTCGCCGTCGGTTCGCGGAAGCCGATGCCGAATACAGGATCCTGATGGCGGCTTCTGGCGGCTCCTTGCTCTACGCGCTGGATTATGCCGGCTTCCTTGAGCGGCAAGGACGGCGCGACGAGGCGCTGGCCATCTATGATGCGGCCCTGACGGGCGGCAACCCGGAGTCCAGGGCCGCCGCCGGTCGCGACCGTGTGAACGGACGAGGCCGGCCTCCAGCCGCGTCAGAGCCCCTGAAACTCGCGTCTGACGCCCTCGTCTTCGCCGCCCTGCAGACCACGGCGGCCGAGAACCATGAGATTTCGGCGATCTATCTGCGTCTCGCCGACAGCCTGTATCCCGATGACCTGACGGTTCTGCAGCTGGCGCAGGCCCTGAACAGTGGCGGCCAGCCTCTTCTGGCCCAGGTGGCCTACTCCAGGGTCGGCCGGAGCGATCCCATCGTCTATGCCTGGGCCCAGGTCGGTCTGGCCATGTCGCTGGCCGCCGGGGGCGACGATGAGGCGGCGCTTGAGGCTTTCCGGAGTGCGGACGCCGCGGCCGTCAACCAGGCCGCCTTCGCCTACGCCCTGGCCGCCCACCTCCAGGGGATGGGCCGCCACGCGGAAGCGCTTGAGGTCCTCAACCGGCCCACGGTCAACGTGGCGACCCAGCTGTCGCAGGTCCGCTTCCTGCGCGGCGCGGCACTCGAGAATCTGGGCCGGACCGACGAGGCCGAGGCTGAACTGTGGGCCGCTCTTCAGGTCCAGCCCAATGATCCATCCCTCCTCAACTACCTCGGCTATCTGTGGGTCGACAGCGGCCGACGGGTGGCCGAGGGCGCTGCGATGCTGGCCCGCGCCCACGCCGCCGATCCCCAGAACGGCAACATCCAGGACTCGCTCGGCTGGGCCCAGTATCGCCAGGGCCAGTATGAAACCGCCGTGCAGACCCTCGAGGAGGCGGTGTCCAAACAGCCCGGCAATGCCGAGATCGTCGACCACCTGGGCGACGCCTACTGGCAGGTCGGTCGCCGCCGCGAGGCCGAATGGCAGTGGACACGCGTGCTGACGCTTGAGCCTGACGCCCCGCGGCGTGCCGCGGTGGAGCAGAAGCTGGCCCGCGGCCTGCCCGAGCCGACGACGGGGTCGGGCGGCGGCCTGAACTGAGCCATGGTGCCGGTCCGCCGTCTCGCGCCTGCCAAGGTCAATCTGTTCCTCCATGTCGCACCGGTATCGGACGACGGCTATCATCCGCTGGCCAGCCTCGTGGCCTTCGCGGACGTCGGCGACGGCGTCACGGCCGAGTCGGCGGAGCGGCTGTCGCTGACGGTGACCGGCCCCTTTGGCCAAGGTCTGGACGACGGCGGTGACAACCTGATCCTGACGGCGTTGCGGGCGCTGGGCGCGGCGACCGGCGGCGGTGATCCCGCCCTGGCCGTCACGCTGGACAAGCAGTTGCCGATCGCCGCCGGTCTGGGCGGCGGCTCGTCCGACGCGGGGGCCGCGCTCAGGGCCGCGCGCGAGGTTCTCGGGTTGTCGCGGGACGATGCCGCCCTGGCCGGAATCGCTGCCTCGGTCGGGGCCGACGGACCCATGTGCCTGCATGCCCGGGCCGCCTGGGCCGAGGGCCGGGGCGATCGCCTGACCTTCGAGCCCCGGCTGCCGCCTCTGCCTGCCGTCCTCATCAACCCGGGCGTGCCGTCGCCGACCGGCGCGGTCTATCGGGCCTATGACGCGGGTCCACCGCTTAAGGCGGACCGCCCCGATCCCCCCCGCGACTGGGTCCTGTCATCGGTCATCGACTGGCTGGCAACACAGCGGAACGATCTCGAGGCCCCCGCCGTCGCGCTTGAGCCGGCCATCGGCCTGGCCCTGGGCGAGGCGGCGCGGCTGCCGGACGTGCGTCTGGTGCGGATGTCGGGCTCGGGCGCGACGGTCTTCGCCCTGTTCGACAGCCCTGAAGCGTCCATCGACGCGGCCCGGGGCCTTTCGATCGCTCGCCCGGACTGGTGGGTTCGCGTCACCACCCTGCAGTAAGCTTGCCGGCTTTCCGGCCTCCGCCGCCTTAACCGTCGGACAACCGGTGTTTGATAGGGTCAGGGCATGGAAACGCTCTCCCAGTCCCAGATCACCGCCTTCGAGGCCGTGCTCAACCGGGTCCCGGCGGAAGACCGCGCCCGGCTCCACGCGCTCAAGGCCGCCGCCGCCGCTGCCGCCGCAGACTCCGCCCCCCACTGGGATTTCGACCAGCCGGGCCACCGCGCGGAGGAAGCCCTGACCGAAGCCTTCGGGGCCAGCCTGACCGACGCGCACCGCCGCGCACTGGTTGCCCTGTGGGCCCTGGAGATGCCGGCGCGGGTTCCCGCCGCCGGCCTGCCCTCCGCCGTGCTTGAGCTCTATCCCGAGTGGATCCAGCGTCTGGCCGACTTCCTGACCGCGGCTGCCGATCCCTACGACCGCGATTTCTGGGCCAAGGATGTGCGCATCTCGCTGGTCCTCAGCGTGCCCGGTGCCCGCACCCAGATGATCGACCTCAGCTCGCCCATGGGGCCTGGCAATGTCCTGCGCCACGCCCGCGAGGGCTGGGGCTGGTCGGTGATCCCGGCCTATGCCGCCGCCCAGGCCTGGAAGCCGTGGCTGGAAGTGCATACCGAAAGCCGCGAACTGTCCGACTTCAACGAGGCCGGCTGGGACCGCGCCTGGGCCACGGCGGCGGAGATCTGCAGGACCCGGCCCGGCATGGCCGGCATGCTGGGGTCGAGCTGGTTCTATGATCCGCCGCTGGAGCAGATCAGCCCGCGCCTCGCCTATCTGCGGGTCAATCCGCTGAAGCATGGGGCCTTCCTGCTGCATCAGGGTCCGGGCGAAATCCACACCCAGCGCGCCGCGACCTCCTCGCCGACGCGCGCCGCCCTGATCGAGAAGGGCGAATACACCGCCCGCTCATGGATCGTGGCCTGGCCCCGCGCGGCCCTGATCAAATGGGCGGATGCGCGCCAGGCACAGGGGCTGGCGGAAGCGGCATAACGCCCTTCCCCCGAAATGGGGGAAGGATCAGGTCGCTTGAACCCTGGCCCACGCCACGCCCACGGGCAGGACCTCCAGCCCGGCCGCCTTCGCCGCGCGCAGCACCCGGTCCAGATCGTCCGGCGTACAGCCGTAGTCCGTCGGCCGGTCCGAGACGTCGTGACCGTAGGCCGTGAGCCAGCCGTTCGACGCCGCGGTCGCGGCCATCAGCGCCTCCAGGTCGTAGCCGGGCAGGCGACGGCTCTCCAGGCCGATCGACTTGATCAGGGCCCGGTCCTCGCGGCCCGTATTGATCCCGTCGCGCACGCCGCGCGCCATGGCGAACCGGTCGCGCACGACCCGCTTGGCCCCCACGGTCGCGTCGCCGAACGGCCAGGCGAAGGTGGTCATGCGATAGCCGTCCAGCCGCTCCGCCACCCAGGCGGCGTTGGCGTCGAGGCTGAGGCGCAGCGCCTCGGCGTCCATGCGCAGGGCGCTGGTGTGGCCGAAGGTGTGGCACCCGACCTCATGGCCGGCGGCGTGCAGGGCCTGCAGGTGTTCGACCTGGAACTGGTCGCGGTCCATGTTGCGCCCGCCGGCCAGCCCGCCACACACATAGTAGGTGGCTTTCACCCCGTGCTGGGCGAGGATGGGCCCGGCCTCGGTCCAGGCCGTCGCGGGGATATCGTCGAAGCTCAGCGAGAAGGTCCCGCGCGCCGGCGCGATCTCTACCGCCTCGATGTCGAGATAGCGCGCGGCCCGCCGGCGCATCTGGTCGATCTGCTTCATGGCCCTCTCTGTAGCTGACGCCGCTTAAGGAAGCGTAGGCGGGGCTTCGCCTTGCCCGGTCAAGGCCGCCCGTCTAGGGTCCGCGCCTCTCATTTTGCGACTGCGAACAGCCCCTGTGACCACCGAACCGCTCGCCTTCCAGGACCTGATCCTGACGCTCCACAAATACTGGGGCGATCAGGGCTGCGCCATCCTGCAGCCCTATGACATCGAGGTCGGGGCCGGAACCCTGCATCCGGCGACGGTGCTGCGCGCGCTGGGGCCGCGTCCTTGGAAGGCGGCCTATGTCCAGCCGTCGCGCCGGCCGGGGGATGGTCGTTACGGCGAAAATCCCAATAGATTACAGCACTATTACCAGTATCAGGTGATCCTGAAGCCCAATCCAGAGAACCTGCAGGCCCTCTATCTGGGCTCGCTGGCGGCGATCGGCATCGATCCGAAACTGCACGACATCCGCTTCGTCGAGGACGACTGGGAGAACCCTACCGTCGGGGCCTGGGGGCTGGGCTGGGAGGTCTGGTGCGACGGGATGGAGGTGACCCAGTTCACCTATTTCCAGGGCGTGGGCGGCATCGAGGTCGATGTGGTCTCGGGCGAGCTGACCTACGGGCTGGAGCGTCTGGCCATGTACGTCCAGGGCGTCGACAACGTCTATGATCTGAAGTTCACCAAAGAAGGCCTGACCTATGGCGAGGTCTTCCTCGAGAACGAGCGCCAGCAGTCCGAGGCCAATTTCCACGGCTATGACGTCGACGGGCTGAAGCGCCGGTTCGAGGACATGGTCGCCGAGGTCTCGCGCTTTCTGGCCATGACGGGCCCGCAAGGTCAGGCGCTGGTGCTGCCGGCCTATGACCAGGTGCTGAAGGCCAGCCACCTGTTCAACCTCATGGACGCCCGCGGGGCCATCGCGGTAGCGGAGCGCCAGAGCTACATCGGGCGGATCCGGGACCTCTGTAAGGCCTGCGCCACCGAATGGGTCGAGCAGGAAAGGGGGCGCGCGTGATCCCTCACCTCCGCTCATCCCGGCGAAAGCCGGGACCCAGTGCTTTGGGCGATCAACCGATCGAGGGAAGCGCTGACATCGATCCCACGCACCCTGCCTCACAAAAGAACTGGGTCCCGGCTTTCGCCGGGATGCACGGAATTAGTTTGATCGCCTGATGCCCCAACTCCTCCTCGAACTGTTCTCCGAAGAGATCCCCGCCCGCATGCAGCAGGGGGCCGCGCGCGATCTCGAGCGCATGGCCGCCGAGCGGCTGAAGGCCGCGGGGCTGACGTATGACGCCCTGACGACCTTCGCCGGGCCGCGCCGCCTGACCCTCGTCGTCGAGGGCCTGCCGACCGCGACGCCGGACCGGGAAGAGGAGCTGAAAGGCCCCCGCACCTCGGCACCGGAACAGGCGCTGGACGGCTTCCTGCGCAAGACGGGCCTGACGAAGGACCAGCTCAGTGAACGCGACGGTGTCTGGTTCGCGGTCATCAGCGAGAAGGGCCGCCCCACCGCCGCCCTGATCCCTGAGATGGTCGACGCCATCGTCCGCGGCTTCCCCTGGCCCAAGTCGATGCGCTGGGGCTCGGGCACGCTGCGCTGGATCCGGCCGTTGAAGCGGATCACGGCCCTGTTCGACGGCCATGTGGTGCCGTTCGAGATCGACGGGATCGTCTCGGGCGACACGACCGAGGGCCACCGGTTCATGGGCTCGGGCCAGCCGTTCGCGGTCAGGGATTTCGCCGACTACCGGTCGAGGCTGGAGAGCGATTTCGTGCTGCTGGACGTCGTCGACCGCAAGCTGCGCATCCTCGACGCGGCTACGGCGGCCTGTGCCGCCAAAGGGCTGGCCCTGGTCGATGACGACGGCCTGCTGGACGAGGTGGCGGGGCTGGCCGAATGGCCGACGCCGATTCTCGGTGACATGGACCCGCGGTTCCTGACCCTGCCGCCGGAGGTGATCCGGCTGTCGATGAAGGTGCACCAGAAATATTTCGCCGTCCGCGACCCCGCCACCCACGCCCTGGCCCCGCATTTCGTCGTGGTGGCCAATGTCGAGGCTACCGACGGCGGCAAGGCGCTGGCCGCCGGCAACAGCCGCGTGCTGTCGGCCCGTCTGGATGACGCCCGCTTCTTCTGGGACGAGGACCTGAAGACCGGCTTCGACGTCTGGGCGAAGAAGCTGGAAGGCGTGACCTTCCACGCCAAGCTGGGGACGCTGGCCGAGCGGGTCGAGCGGATCGCGGCGCTGGCGCGTGAGATCGCGCCGCTGGTCGGGGCCGATCCGGATCAGGCGGAGGCCGCGGCGAAGCTGGCCAAGGCTGATCTGTCGGCCGCCATGGTCGGGGAGTTCCCCGAACTGCAGGGCGTCATGGGCGGCTACTACGCCCGCGCCGCCGGCCACCCGGACGCCGTCGCCGACGCCGTGCGCGATCACTACAAGCCGCAGGGCCCGGCGGACTCCGTGCCGACCGCGCCGCTGACGGTGGCGGTGGCGCTGGCGGACAAGCTGGACACGCTGGTCGGGTTCTTCGCCATCGACGAGAAGCCGACGGGGTCGAAGGACCCGTTCGCGTTGAGGCGGGCGGCGCTGGGCGTGATCCGGCTGGTTCTGGAAGCGCAGGTACGGATTAGTCTCCATCACGTTGCGGTCGAGCACGCGCAGCGCCTTCTTGGCGCTGGCTACCTGCAAGTGGTTGATCGAATTGAAGCTCTATTGGTCTTCATCGAAGAGCGATTGGGCGTTTCGCTTCGCGATCGCAGTTTCCGGCATGACATCGTCAGCGCGGCTTTCGCTACCATCAGCACCACCGTCATCTTCCTCGATCAACTGGTCGCCCGGGTCGAGGCCCTCGACGCCTTCCTCGCCACCGAGGACGGGGCCAATCTGCTGGCCGGGTACAAGCGGGCGTCCAACATCCTCAAGGCCGAGGAGAAGAAGGGGCCCGTGCCGACCGGCATGGTCAACACCGGCCTGCCCAACCAGCCCGAGGCCGAGACGACCCTGGCCTTCGCCACCGCCGCCGCCGCCACCGCCGTGGACGCGGCGCTGGAGACCGAGGATTTCGCCGCCGCCATGCGGGCGCTCAGCCAGCTGCGCGCGCCGGTGGATGCCTTCTTCACCGGGGTGATGGTCAATTCCGACGTCGCCGAAGAGCGGGATAACCGTCTGAAACTGCTGGGTCAGGTCCGCGCCGTCATGGGCCGGGTCGCGGACTTCGGACAGATCGCGGGGTAGCCACACCCGTCTCCTCCCCATCTCCGATGGGGAGGGGGAACGCCCGCGCCCTTCGCGCGGGGGGGTGGAGGGGGCGATGCCGACGGTTGCGATCAGCGATCCACCGGCCTTTGCCAGCGTCGCCCCCTCCGTCTCGTCGGCTTCGCCTCCGATCCACCTCCCCATCCGCGATGGGGAGGTGACAGTCTCTCATCCGTGCATCCCCGCGAAGGCGGGGACCCAGGTTTGAGCGACAGCGAGGCTGGCTGAGCTAACCGGCGCTCGGTCAGAGACCTGCGGTGAGGCCAAAGCCTGGGTCCCCGCCTTCGCGGGGATGCACGGGGTTTGAGGGCTGGGGATTCCCTGTGAAACAGACGATTTCGTCATGTTAAACATATGATCTTTCACGAATTCACAGAAAAATCCGGCGATTTGCCCGCCGCAGGAAGACCCCGCGCCATAATTCCCCCATCCCGTCGGTGGGGAGGGCGTCGGATCCACGCTTCTCGATGTCGGCGGGCTGTGGTCGAGCGATGAAGCCCGGGGGACGCATACCTCGGGGGTCCTTGAGGGCGTCGATGGATGACGGTCCGCCTGCTCGCCGCGCGCCTTCTGTGCGGGACCGCTACGGGCCATCCGCCCGCACGTCCCCCCCTGTCCGGGACCGCAAGGACCCGTCCGGGAGTCGGCAAGGCCCGAGAACGGCCGGCAGCCGGCCGGCGTGTGGAAAACGACGACGCGGGGCGGTCTGTCTCGTCGAAACGGTAACTCTATCCCAGCACCGGGCGAGCCCGGTCGCCCCGCGCCCTCCCCGAACTTTTCGGCAGCGATACCGAAGGGGCGCTTCAGCCTGTCCGGTCTTTGACAATCAAGGCCCGACCAGCCCCGGTTGATCCATGAACGCCGCGTCCAGGCCGTAGCCGGCGAACCGCGCCAGCCGCTCCCGCAGCCGCCCGTGCGCCGCCGGCTCCTCGCCGACGCGGTCACCCTCCGGCAGGAAGGCGTTTTCAGCGCGGAAGGTCCAGCCGGCGACCTTCAGCCCGGCCGCATGGGCGTCGGCGATCAGGCCGGTCGGCGCGCCGGGCACCGGTTCGATCAGCGCCGCATCGGCCCCGATCCAGTCGGCGTAAGCCGCGATCCCGGCCAGACCCCCGGGCGTGATCATGGCGGCGTAGCTGAGGTCACGCCGATCCACGGGCCCACCCGACGCGGCGACCAGCTGGAGCAGGGGGGTGGCGATCCGGGTTCGCAGGCGTTGCAGCGTGCCGACCTCGAAACACTGGACGATCACGGAGGCCTCGGCACCGGTCAGGCCATGGCGTTGCAGCGTGTCGACGAAGGCATCCTCCATCGGCAGGCCGAGGGCAGCGAAATACGTCGGATGCTTCAGCTCGGGCGCGACGCCGACGCCGGCGCGGGCGGCGATATCGAGCACCTGCTCGAACGTCAGGATCGGCTCCTGCCCGTCGAAGTCGGTGTTCGCCGGCCGCAGCGCGGGAAGGCGTTCGCGGGCCCGCAGGGTCTGCAGTTCGGCGAGAGTAAAGTCCTCGGTGAACCAGCCGGTTTCGGACTGGCCGTCGATGGTCTTCGTGGTGCGGCGGGCAGCGAACTCGGGGTGATTCGCCACGTCCGTCGTGCCGCCGATCGCGTTCTCGTGGCGGACGATCAGGACGCCGTCCCGGCTCATCACCAGATCGGGCTCGATGACGTCGGCACCCTGTTCGATCGCCCGCTCATAGGCCGCGCGGGTATGTTCGGGCCGTTCGCCCGAGGCTCCGCGATGGGCGATGATCAACGGATGGGCCAGCACCGGGCTCCCGGTCAGAACAAGGATCGCCGCAAGGATGAGCCGGATCATGCGCCAGCGGTAGCGGCGGGCGATGACGCGGCGATGACGGTGCCTAGGCCCCGAGGATCCAGCCTTCTTCCTGTTCGACCCGGGCGATCAGGGCCTCGTCCGCGCCCTTGGGCGGCCCGAAGGCGGCGGACAGGGTTCCGGCCTCATCCAGGCTGGCGAAATGTTCGGCGGTGACGCGGACCTGGGCCTGATCCTTGAACTCGCCGGGGTTGGGCTTCGCGTCGAACATCGACGGATAGACTTCGACCACCAACGCCGACAGCGGCTCGACATCCGCCGTGTCCAGCGCGCGCCAGCCGGTGCCGAACGGCCAGACGGCACCCGATGGGCCGAGGCTTTCCAGCAGGCGGCGGACGGCGGGAATGCCGACCAGCGTCTGGCCGCCGACGGCGCCTGCCCCGTGCATCTGCCACACGGACTTGGGCTGCAGCCTGCCCTTGCGGACCGCGTCCTGGGTCGCGCGATATTCGGGGATGTCAGCGCCTGAGCCTGCGGGGGGCTTGGTCGTGGTCAGCCAGCGCTGCGCCTGATTGGCCGGCGCGCCCCACAGCGGCCAGGCCTCATCGGTCATCAGCCGGTTCATCTTGGCGGCGACCTGATAGCGGTTGTTGGTGTTATCGGGCTTGTCGACCACGTTGGAGGCGATGAATTTCCACATCGCCGACCATGGCGGCGTGGCGGTCAGCTTGAGCCGCGCGGCCGTGCCGACGGGATAGCCGAAGTTGAAGTCGAACCCGACCAGCACCCGGTCGCCGCGCTTGCGGTGTTCCGCCAGCAGCGAGGCCAGCAGCTTTTCGCCCTCGGCCCGCGTGGCGACATTGTGGGTCTCGGAATAGAGGCGGAAGCGCACGTCGCGCTTGGCCACGCCGATCCAGACCGAGCTGTCGCCCAGTTTCTTGCCCTCGGCGGCCGTCCAGTCAGCGATGATGTAGGCGTCGAACAGGCGGGCCACGGGGTATCCTTGGGTACGCTTTAAGCAGAAGGGGCGCTTCTAGCGCCCCAGCCCCTTCCCCGAAAGGGCGATCAGCCTTTCAGCAGCGCTTCGAGATGCGACAGCCAGCGCCGGCCCAGCCGCAGGGCCTCGCCGGGCGAGCCGGTCTGGACCGGCAGGGTCGCGTCCCACAGGGCCAGTTCGAACTCGGGATGGCGGGCGTCGGCGAACAGAAGGCGCAGGGTGACCTGCTCCGCCTCGGGAGCCAGGACATCCAGGGCCTTGCGCGCCTCGCCGCGACGGACGCGCGCGACCACATGGCCGTCGACGATGATCTCGCCGCCCTCGATCTCGTCAAAGGCATAGACGAGGCCGGAGCCGCCCCGGTTCCACAGCACCGCCACCTGGGCCCCGTCGAAATCGAGCCCGGCGGCGCGACCTTCGGCGGGCGACAGGGCCTCGGCCTCGGGGACAGCCCCCAGTGACTTCAACAGGGCCCGCTTCATGCGGCGCACCGGCTCCATCCACCAGGCCAGAACCAGCGCGGCAGTCGTCAGCGCCGCCGCCATCAGCGCGACGAGCAGAATGACCCGGAGCGCATCTGCCAAGGGTCTAGTCCTCCAGTTCGACGACGACGGGCACGTGATCGGACGGCTTGTCCATGTCGCGGGCGTCGCGGTGGGTCTCGATGCCGACGAAGCGGTCCGCGGCCTGGGGCGACAGCAGGTGGAAATCGATGCGGATACCGTGATCGCGCTGCCAGGCCCCGGCCTGGTAGTCCCAGAAGGTGTAGGTGCCGGGCGGCTGCTTGCCGAGTGCGCCGGCGTCGGACAGTCCGAGATGGTTCAGGGCGCGGAAGGCGGCGCGGCTCTCCGGCTGGAACAGGGCATCGTCAACCCAGGCCGAGGGGGTTTTCGCGTCTTCGGGCGTCGGGATGACGTTGTAGTCGCCGCACAGGGTGAAGGCTTCCTCGTGCCGCAGCAGGGTCTTCGCATGGGCCTGGAGACGATCCATCCAGGCCAGTTTGTAGGCGAATTTGTCGGTGCCGATCGGGTTGCCGTTGGGCAGGTAGAGACAGCCGACGCGCACCGGACGGGGGGCCTCGATGACGGCCTCGATATAGCGGGCCTGTTCGAACTCTGCCTCGAAACCGGAAGTATCGACCCCGGGCAGGCCGCGCCGGACGTCGCTGACCGGATATTTCGAGAGCAGGGCGACGCCGTTGTAGGTCTTCTGCCCGTGGGTCTCGACGTTGTAGCCGAGCGATTCAAAGGCCTCGCGCGGGAATTTCTCGTCGAGGCATTTGATCTCCTGGAAGCCCACGACGTCGGGTTGGGCCGCTTCCAGCCAGGCCAGGACCGTCGGCAGGCGGGCGTTGACCGAGTTCACGTTCCAGGTGGCGATGCGCATGTGGCCATGAGTAAGGCGTGTCGGCCCGGTCTGTGAAGCCGGATCGTGCAAACGAAAACGCCCCGGGGCGGACCCCGGGGCGCGATCATCATCGGCTTTGGTCGAGGACTTACTCGGTCGGCACCGGTGCCGCGGCCGGGGCCGGCGTCAGGGTGCAGCCGCCGCCGATACGCTGGGCGGTGGCGCAGGGGTAGATCTGCTGGGTCGCGCCCTCGTTGTTGACGCGGGTGATAAAGCCCTCGCCCTCGGCGGCGCATTTGGCTTCGTAGAAGCGGCCGTTGGCGTTGGTACCCATCAGCCGGACCTGGGTCACGTCGCAGGCGGCGGCGTCGGTGCCCGCCAGCTTGGGCTCAAAGCCGTCGGCCTGTTCCTGTGCGGTGGTGAACCGGCAGTTTCCTCCGACCGAGGTGATCTGCAGGCAGTCCTGCAGCTTCCAGCCAGTGGCGATTTTTTCCAGCCAGTAGCCGTCGGCACCGGCGCAGCCGACCTCATAGACGATGTTGTTGTCGTCGCTCTTGCCGATGGCGATGGCCTGGTCGATCGTGCAGTTCACGCCGGCGTCGCGGGCCCAGCCACCGATGAGGGCCAGACCGTTCTGATTGGCAGGCAGGATGCACTGCTGGCCCACGTCTGCGGCGGGATCGCGCAGCCGGGCGGTAAAGGCGGTGCCGGCCAGTTCGAGGCAGTCAAAGCTCTGGGGCGGAGTCGAGGCGATCAGGACATAGCCCGGGCCGGTCGCACAGGCGACTTCGTAGATCTTCTGTTGTTCGGCGTTCACGCCGGGATTGGCGGCTTCGGTGACCTGGCAGGTCAGGCCCGCGGCGGCTGCCTGGGCCTGGGCGGCGGCCTTGATTTGCTCCGGCGTGGCGGGAGCCGGCGCGGCCGCGGGACGGACGCGGTTGCGGCGGCGCTCAGCCGTGCTCTGCGGGTCCTGCCCGCCGATCCGGCCTGGCAGTACGCGTTCGCCGTTGACGGTGCCGGACGCGCGGTCGGACTCTGTGCGACTGCCAGGAGCTGTCGGATCGGCCTGCGCCAGTGCCGGCTGGGCGGCCACGAGAACCAGGGCGAAGGCACCGGCGAGGCCGAGCAACTTTCTGTACAACACGATGAAACTCCCGGACGACAAACGGTCCCGCACCCTTGGCGGGCGGTTGTGGCCTGGTCAAGGCGTGATCGCGACCAAGCTGGACGCACCCCGTCGCTTCGGCTTATCTAGTATCAGTTTTGATTGGAGACGGACTTGGCGGACGGTGACCTGGCGGCGAAAAGGGAGGACGGTCCGCTTGAGGCGCGCGGCCTGACCTATCCCTTCGGAGACCCGCCGGGGTTTGGCGAAGCGATCGAGGTCGCGCCCGGCGTGCTGTGGATACGGCTGTCGATGCCGATCGCGCTGAACCACATCAATGTCTATGCGGTCGAGGACGGCGACGGCTGGGCCATCATCGACACCGGCCTGAACATCCCCGATTCGCGGGAGCGCTGGGACGCCGTGCTGGCCGGGCCGTTGGGCGGGAGGCCGGCGACGCGGGTGATCTGCACCCATATGCATCCGGACCACATCGGCCTGGCGGGCTGGCTGTGCGAGCGCTTCGGCGTCGGCCTGACGATGACACGGCTGGAATATGTGACCGCGCGAATGCTGCTGGCGGACACGGGGCAGCCGGCACCGGACGCCGGCGCGGTCCACTATCGGGCCGCCGGCTGGGACCAGACGCAGGTCGAGACATACCGCCGGGAGTTCGGACAGTTCGGGCGTGCCGTATCACCCATGCCGACCGGCTATGTCCGGATGCGCGAAGATGACCGGATCCGCATCGGCGGCCAGGACTGGCGGGTCGTGATCGGCGAGGGCCACAGCCCCGAACACGCGTGTCTGTGGCGTGAGGCGGACGGCGTGGTGTTGGGCGGAGACCAGATCCTGCCCAGAATATCCTCGAACATCTCTGTCTGGCCGACCGAGCCGGACGCGGACCCGCTGGGCGACTGGCTGCTCTCGCTGGAGCGGATGAAGTCGGTCTTCCCCGACGATGTGCTCGTATTGCCGTCGCATGGCGAGCCGTTCCGGGGCGTCCAGACCCGGCTGGACGCGCTGATCCGGGGCCATTCGACCGCGCTCAGGCGACTGGAGCGGACCCTGCGGGAGCCCAGGCGGGCCGTCGATGTCTTTCCGGCCCTGTTCGCGCGGCCCGTCGGCGACGGCGTGCGGGGGATGGCGACCGGCGAGGCCATCGCGCATCTGAACTATCTGCTGCAACGCGGTCGGGTCAGCCGGACGCGCGACGCCGACGGCGTCGACTGGTGGACCATGATTGAAGAGGGAGAGGCGGCGTGACCGACCATATTCGCACCGGACTGGCCGACGGCGTCCTGACCGTCACCCTGGCCCGGCCGGAAAAGAAGAATGCGATTACCCAGGCCATGTACGTGGTGCTGGCCGAGGCGACGCAGCGGGCCCGCACCGACGACGCCGTGCGCGTGCTGTTGTTCCGGGGCGAGGGCGACAGCTTCTCGGCCGGCAACGATATCGCCGACTTCATCGCCCAGGGATCGCAGGGCGGCGGGCAGATGACCGACGCACCGGTGTTCCATTTCCTCAAGAGCCTGGCCGATCTGGACAAGCCGGCGGTTGCCGCCGTGCGCGGCCGGGCCGTGGGCATCGGGCTGACGCTGCTGCTGCATTGCGACATGGTGGTGGTGGCTGAGGACGCCCTGCTGTCGGCCCCCTTCATCAACCTGGCCCTGGCACCCGAGGCGGCGTCCTCGCTGCTGTTGCCGCAGGTTCTGGGCCATCAGCGAGCCTTTGAGGTCTTCGCCTTGGGCGAGCCGATCGACGGGCGTACGGCCCTGGCCTGGGGCCTGGCCAACCGGGCAGTTCCGGCCGGTCAGGTCGACGCGGTCGCGGCTGAACTGGCCGGCAAGCTGGCCGCCCGGGCCCCGAACTCGATCCGCAAGACCAAGCGGCTGATGCGCGATGCCGGGCAGTTGTGGAGCCTGATGCAGCGCGAGGGCGAAGCCTTCGGCAGCCAGATGACCAGTCCCGAGGCGATGGAGGCGTTCATGGCCTTTAGTCAGAAGCGCGCGCCGGATTTCTCGAAAGCGGGTTGATTGGCGGGAGCGACGGCCCTAGTTGCGCCGCCTGATGCTTGACGCCCTGCCCAAATCCGCGCCCCACGATATGCCTGTGCGCATCGAAAGCGAGACGCCCGCTGACGCCGCGGCGGTCGAGGGGCTGGTGCTCGCCGCCTTCGGCCCGGGCCGGTTCGCCAAGACGGCGGAACGGCTGCGCGAGGGGGCCGGCGTGGCGGCTGCCTTTGTGGCCCGTGAGGACCGTCGGGTGATCGGCTCGGTACGGTTGTGGCGGATCGCAGTCGGCGGAACGCCGGCGATGTTTCTCGGCCCGATCGCCGTGGCCTCGGAGAGCCGCAAGGCCGGTCTTGGTGCCGACCTCGTTCAGGCCTGCGTCGATCAGGCGTCCCGTGACGGGACCGGAATCCTCCTGGTCGGGGACATGGGCTATTTCGAGCGTTTCGGCTTCGCGGTTGCGCCCGATGTCCGGTTGCCCGGCCCGGTCGATCAGGCGCGTCTGCTCTGGCGCGGCACAACCTCGCCGACCGGACTGGTGACGCCCGTCCGTTAGAAGGGGTTTGCCGTCGTCGCCGTGACGCCTAAGTCTGGACCCATGGCATCGCCCGCTGACAACAAGACCGGACTGGCCGCGATTGCCGAGGCGGCGAAGCAGGCCCCCGGCCGGGGTCTGCCGCCCGTGCACCTGTGGCATCCGGCACATTGCGGCGAGATCGACATCGTCATCCGGCGTGACGGGGTGTGGATGCACGAGGGTTCGCCCATCGGCCGGGCCGAACTGGTGCGGCTGTTCTCGACGGTACTGCGCAGGGACCCCGAGGGCTATGTGCTGGTCACGCCCGGCGAGAAGCTTTCGATCACCGTCGAGGACCTCCCGTTCCGGGCTGTGGCAGTGACGCGGCGGGGCGAGGCGCTGGTCTTCACGACCGACGTCGGCGACGAGGCGGAGGCCGGCCCGGATCATCCCGTCCAGGTCGAGACCGATCCTGTGACGGGCGAGCCGTCGCCGTCCGTGCGGGTGCGTGCCGATCTGTGGGCGCGGATCTCGCGGCCGGTATTCTATGAACTGGTCGAGATGGCGCGGATCGAGGACGGGCGGTTGACCGTGTCGTCCAACGGCGAAGCTTTCGCGCTGGGTCCCGTCGGGGCGGGTGTGGAATGAGCCTGACCACACTGCGCGAACGCCTGATCGAACGTCTGGAAGCCGCCGACGACTGGCTGCCGGACCGTGTCGCGGCGCGTTCGGACTTCGACCTGAATCCCGGCGCCGATCGGCCCGAGCGGGTGCTGAGGCCCGCCGCTGTTCTGATTCCCGTCATCGCGGGACCGGACGGGGCGACGGTGCTGATGACCCGCCGCGCCGACAGCCTCGCCAGCCACACCGGCCAGATCGCCTTCCCGGGCGGGCGGCTGGATCCCGGTGAGACGGCGATCCAGGCCGCCCTGCGCGAAGCGATGGAGGAGGTGGCGCTGGACCCCGCCCTGGTCGAGGTGCTGGGGGTCGGTGACGCCTATGAGACGGGTACGGGCTTTCTCGTCACGCCGGTGGTCGGCTGGCTGGGTGCACCGCCGGAGACTACGCCTGCGCTCGACGAGGTGGCCGAGGTGTTCGAGGTGCCCTGGGACTTCCTGATGGACCTGGCCAACCATCGGCAGGATTCCTACGACCGGGAGGGCCAGCCGCGCCGCTGGTACTGGGCCATGCCGTATGGCGAGCGGTACATCTGGGGCGTGACCGCGGGGATCATCCGGTCGCTGCATGCAAGGCTGTACGCTCTCGAAGGCGCGCCCGAAGCGGCGGCGGCGGAGGATGCGGCATGACGATCCGTCTGAACAACCAGCCCTGGCTGACAGCCTCGTCCACCCGGTCGGTGATGGCGGCGCTCGAGGCGGCGGGCGGACCGGGCTGCGCGCGGTTCGTGGGCGGTTGCGTGCGCAACGCCCTGATCGGCGTGCCGGTCGACGACATCGACATCGCCACGACTCTGGAGCCGCAAGAGACGGACAAGGCAATCAGAGCCGCCGGGCTGAAGGCTGTGCCCACGGGAATGGCCCACGGCACCGTGACCGCGGTGACGGAGCGGACTCCGTTCGAGATCACCACCCTGAGGCGCGACGTCTCCACCGACGGCCGCAACGCCACTGTCGCCTTCACCGATGACTGGGCCGAGGATGCCGGACGCCGGGATTTCCGCCTGAATGCCCTTTATGCCGACGTGGACGGTGTGGTGTTCGATCCGACCGGCCATGGCATCGCGGACGCGGCGGCGGGCCGTATCGTCTTTGTCGGGGATCCGGAGACGCGCATCACCGAGGACTACCTGCGCATCCTGCGATTCTTCCGATTTTCTGCCTGGTACGGACGGGGCGAACCCGATGCCGCGGCGCTGGCGGCTTGCCGCAAGCTGGCTCCCGGCATGGCGCGGCTGTCGGCCGAACGGGTGTCGAAGGAACTCATGAGGCTGCTGGCCGCGCCGGATCCGCGCCCGACCATGGCGGCGATGGCCTCGGCCCTGGTCCTCGGCGAGGTGCTGCCCGAGGCGGGCGGGCTTGATCTGTTTGATGCGGTCGTTGGCTTGACCGATGACCCTGTGCTGCGGCTGATGGTGATGATTCCCGGCGACACAGATGTCGTGAAGGCGGTCTGCTCCCGGCTGCGGCTGCCCAATTCCACGCGCGACAGACTGGTGCAGGCCGCGCTTGCCCGGCCCGATGTGACCCTTTCGATGGGTGATGCCGCCGTCCGGGCCGTCATCTATCGCCTTGGCGGGCGGGCGACGAAGGATGCCCTGTTCCGGGCCTGGGCTGAAGAGCCCGGGCGGAGCGACGATGCGAAGCGGCTGCTCGGTCTGGCCGAAACCTGGACGCCGCCTGTCATGCCCGTCGGAGGGCGTCAGCTCGCCCGGCTGGGTGTCGAGCCCGGACCCGAAACGGGACGTCTGCTGAAGGCGTTCGAGGAGGACTGGATCGCCGACGACTTCCCGACCGAAGGTCACGCCGAACGGCTGGCCGGGCTCGTCAATCCGCCGCGAGGGTGATCTCGGTCACGACCGGGCGATGGTCCGAGCCTGTAGGTTGTCCCAGCCGGCGGCTTACGAACGCCAGATCGGACGAGGCATAGACCTGGTCGATGGTGATCCCGAGCGCGGACGGCAGGTCGGTCGGCCAGGTGCCTGGAAAGCCGGGCGCGGGGCGCAGGCCGATGTCGCGGCGGATCTGCTTGCCGATCCGGGCGCTCGAGACACTGTTGAAATCGCCCGCGACCATGACCGGGCCATCCGTCCCCTCGACGACCGACTCCAGCGCCATGGTCTGGCTGATCTGGCCCCAGGAATGCTGGAACGGCCAGGGCCGGGTCAGGTGGACGCCGACGACATGGATCGGACCGAGCGGCGTGCGCACTGTCGCGGCCACTGCGTGCAAACCGTCCGGCGGGTCGACCCGCGCGGTCAGGGGCCAGCGCGAGGCGATCACCGAGCGTGATGGACCGCGAGTCTGATCGAGCCGCATCGAGGCGGCGCGGTAGGGATAGCCGGCGAGCAATTCATCGACTCGCAAGGCGGGATCTCTTGCCAATTCAATCAGCACGACGATATCGGCGTCGGCGGCCTCGATCGACCGGCGTATCCGGGCCGTGTCATTGTTGAGATAGAACAGGTTGGCGGAGTACAGCCTCACGACAGAGGCGTCCGGATCAGGTTTCGACGCCTCCGGTGCCCATTGCGGCCAGACCGCCAGGCCCAGCAGCAGGCTGGCCAGCCCGCCGACCCCAGCCGAAACCTTCAGCCGCAGCAGCCCGAGCCCGACAGTCAGGAGGGTGGTGGCGATCAGGGCCGGCGCGGTGAACTGGGCCAGCAGGTCCACAAACCGGTTGTCGACGCCCGCCAGCACCAGAAGGGCCGCGCCCACGACGGGCAGCAAGCCCGGCAGCAAGAGAGCATCCTGCCACTGTCGCCGCGTCCAGCCCGGAAATTTGCGTCGCGATCCTTGCCTTTGCCGGTGAACGGGGGTCGTCATGGCGCGTTACGGTCTCGCTTAATGGAGGGCAGGCATGGCCAGACGGTCCGTCGCGGATATCGAGAAGATCTGGTCCAATGTCGAGGGCGTCAAGAAGCTGTCCGACCGGGCCGTGGGCATTGGCCCGTTCGGCGTCGGCCTCGACGGCCTGCTGACCTGGATTCCGGTCGTGGGGACGGTCTACAGCGTGGGGGCGGCGGCGTGGCTCCTGGTGCAGGCGACCCGGGCCAGGGCGACTCCATCCACCCTGTTTCGAATGGTCAGTTATCTCGGGCTGGACAGTGCCACCACGGCTGTGGGCGAGGTCATTCCCTTCGCGCCGGACGTGGTCGACTTCTTCTTCCCTGGCCACCTGTTGGCGGCGAGGGCGCTGCAGAAGGACATCGAGAGCACCCACTGGGTCGAGGCCAATGAGCGCGAGGCCCGCGCGTCGGGGGCCCATGACCAACACCTGGCCGATATGCGCCGGAACCCGAAGCTGCGTCGCCTCGTATATCTGCATGACTGACGCCTTGACGAAGCAGGGCGCTCCCCGCCAAGTCGCGCTCATGAACTGCCGGACGTCTGCATGAGCGCCTTACTGACCCGCGATGAACTCGCGATGGCCCTTGGCCAGGCTGGCCAAGGCGACCGCGCGGCCTTTCGTCGTGTCTATGAAGCGACCTCCGCGAAGCTATTGGGTGTGACCCTGCGTATCTTGGCTGACCGCCAATTGGCCGAGGACGTTTTGCAGGACACTTATCTGACCGTGTGGAGGAAGGCCGAGAGCTTCGACGCATCTCGGGCAAGCCCGATCACGTGGCTTGTGACCATCGCCCGGAACCGGGCGATCGATCGGCTGAGGTCGGGAGCGTCCCTGCGTCGCTCCACGCCCATCGACGATGCGTTCGATATCGCCGACGACGGTCCTTCGCCTGCAGAGGCGCTGGAGTCCGGCGACGATGTGCGCCGGTTGAACGACTGCCTCGGAGAGCTGGACGACCGCACCGGTGGTGCCATCCGCACAGCCTTTATCGAGGGGGTCACCTACGACGCCCTGGCCTTGCGTGAGAACGTGCCTCTGGGGACCATGAAGAGCTGGATCCGGCGTGGGCTGATGCGGTTGAGGACCTGTCTGGAATCATGACCGACCCTACGGATCACATCGAGGGCCTTGACGACGACCGCGCTTTGGCCGGGGAACTGGCCCTGCGCGTGCTGTCGCCGGCCGAGGAGGCCGCCGCCCGGGCGCGCGAAGCCGCTGACCCGGCGTTTGCGGCCGAGGTGGAGGCGTGGAACGGCCAGCTGGCGGGCCTCGCCGACGCGATCACGCCGGTCACGCCGTCGGCGAATGTCTGGCCCCGGGTTGAAGCCGGGCTCACGCCGGCTGTCGCCGCGAATGACAACCGCCGGGTCGCATTCTGGCGCAACTGGGCCGTCGGCTCGACCGGTCTTCTGGCGGCCAGTCTGGTTGCTGTCGTGGTCATGCTGGCCCAACCCTCGCCCGTGCCGCCTGCGCCCGCCGCGGCCGCCCCGGTGGCGGTGACACGGGTCGCGACCCTGACACTGGAGAACGGGGCGGCGGCCATGACCATCGCCTATGACCCGGGCACCGGCGAACTGTATCTGGCCCCGACGACCGAGATGGCCGGCGACAAGCGGATACCGCATCTGTGGCTGGTGCTGCCAGAGGGGGGGGTGCAACTGGTCGGTGCCATCGACGGTTCCACGACCTCGCGCCACAATCTCGGCCGCGCCCTGGCCGGCAAGGCCGGGCTGGCCAACGCGGTCGCCGTCTCCATGGAGGCACCGGGCCATACGCCGGCGGCCAACAAGCCGGATGGTCCGGTCGTGGCGTCCGGCGACCTTCAGCGCCTCTGACTGCATCCGGGTGCGATGGCGCGTCGTAGCTTGTCCTGACGAGCTCGTTGCGGGCGCGCGCAAGCGCCCCGCCTGGTCCTGACAGCCAACGGGCCCGTCAAGCGGGGAGGTCGTCCAGCCCTTCCACTACGGCTTCCCCGCTAACCTTTCCGGCTGAATCAGACAAAGTGCGAACGTCACGCCACTGATTTTGCGTGGCTTTCGGCCGCAAGCAGCGCCATCTGCCAGCCGCAGGAAGCTCCCCGCCCACACTGATCTTCGACATCCTGTTCGGAGAGAGTGATGAGCGACGACTACAGCGCCCGGCTTGAGCTGCCGTATCTGGCAGCCGGCCAGATGCAGAAACATGTGACCCTGAATGAGGCTCTGACCCGCCTGGATGCGCTGGTTCAGACGGCCGTGGTCAGCCGCACAACGACGGCACAGCCGGCGGCACCGGCGGACGGTACGCTGTGGATCCTGCCTCCCGGTGCGACGGGAGCCGACTGGGGTTCGCGTCCGGCGGGCACGCTGGTGCGAGCCGAGGGTGGTGGCTGGAGTGTGGTCACGGCCCCGGACGGGCTGGTGGTTCTGGTGGTGGATGCGGCCGAACTGGTGGTGCGGCACTGGGCTGGGTGGGTCGCGCTCGGCCGGCGGCTGGGCGAGATCCAGGATCTGGGTCGGCTGGGCCTCGGCGCGACGGCCGACAGCTGGAACCCCTTTCTGGCAAAGTTGAACAACGCTCTGTGGACAGCCCGCGAGGCGGCGTCGGGCGGTAACGGCGACCTGCGGTTGACCCTGAACAAGGAGACGCCCGGAGACGTCCTGTCGCTGATATTCCAGAGCGGATACGGCGGCCGGGCGGAACTGGGACTGCTGGGCGACGATGACCTGAGGCTCAAGGTCAGCGCGGACGGATCGGACTGGCACGACGTCTTCACCGTGGATCGGTCGACAGGACGGACAGTCTTCGCCAGGGGCGCAGGCCGACGTGCCGTGACCGTGTTCGCCGCCTCGGGCACCTATGCGCCGCCAGACTGGGCAAGCAGCGTCGAGGCGGTGGCTGTCGGTGGTGGCGGAGGCGGCGGCAGCGGAGCCTTCGGGACGTCCGGCGCGCGCCCGGGCGGTGGGGGTGGCGGTGCCGGCGGGATCAGCCGTGCCGGATGGTCCGCCGACCTGCTGGCCGGTGGGCTGATCATCACCGTAGGTGCGGGCGGAGCGGCAGGGGCGGACGGGGGCGTCAGCGCCGTGTCGCTCGGCGGCGTGACACTTTTGAGCGCCGCCGGGGGCAGTGGTGGCCAGGCGGGCGGCACCGGCGGTGCGGGCGGCGAGGGCGGGGCCGGAAGTCCGGCGTCCAACGCCGGCGGTGACTCGAGCGTTTCGGCGACCGGCGCATCGGGCCGCGACCGCGAGCGGCCAGACGGCTCCGGCGGAGGCGGTGCCGGCGGCGGAATCGATGCGGCGGGCATCGCCCGGGCTGGAGGAGGCGGTGGCGACGGCGGCCTGATAGCGGTGCGGGCCGCAGGCGGCGCGGGCGGATCGGGCGCGGCCGGTACCGGCGGCACCGTATCACCGCAGCCTTCGCTGCACCGGGCGGGCGGCGGGGGAGGCGGGGGAGGCGCTGCGACGGCCGGTCGCCGTCCTGCGGCGCGGCCGGCGGCGATTCGGGAGCAGGCGGTGGCGGGGGTGGGGCCGGCGTGACCGCCGGCGGCGTTGGCGGCGTGGGGGGCGGCGGTGTCGTCTGGATGGTCGCCCTCGGATGAGCCGCGCGCCGACACACACCGAAGACCGCGCGGACGACCGTCTGCTCGACCAAGAGGTTCTGGATGCGCCCGGCCGGTTGAGCGCCGCCGAACTGTTCACCCATGGCAGCGACGGCTGGCGCCGCCACAGCTGCGATCTGGACGATCCGGAGGACTACCGATGACCCGCGCCTCATCTCCTCCTTCAGGGGTGTCTGAACCGTTGGCCGAAGGCCGCTGGCTGTGGCGTCGCCTGTATGTGTTCCTCACCAGCGGCGGGGCGTGGCTGCTGCTGGACCGGCTGATCGCGTCGACGCCCCCTGAGGCCGCGCCCCGGCTGGCGCAGGGGCTGATGACGCTGCTGGCTGTGATCATGGTGCTGTATCTGGTCGCCCCGACGGCCCAGCAACTCATCGCCAGTCTCGCCATCCTCCGGGAGCGTCGGCCATGAGCGCGCGCCTGTCCCAACGATCCCTCAAGCGGCTGGAGGGCGTCCATCCCCGGCTGGTGGCCCTGGTCAGGGAGGCTTCGGCTCTGACGCCGGTGGACTTCATGGTGACAGAGGGGCTGAGAACGCCCGCGCGGCAGGCGGCCCTCGTCCGGGCGGGAGCCAGCCGCACGCTCAGGTCGCGCCATCTGACGGGCCACGCCGTGGACGTCGTCGCCCTGGTTGACGGCCAGGTGCGCTGGGACTGGCCGCTCTATCCACGCATCGCAGCGGCGTTCAAGGCGGCTGCAGCGCGGCAGGGCACGGACATTGTCTGGGGCGGAGACTGGCCCGCCCTGCGCGACGGCCCGCATTTCGAACTCGACCGAAGGGCGTTTCCCTGATGCCAGTTGCCGGGCCGACGGCACAACCTGCCGACCTCGGTCGGCACGACTTGCCGGGTGCCCGGCACATTCTGCCGGGCCCAGGACGTACTTAACAGGAACTAACGCAGTAAAAACAACGACCGCTGCTCTGGCATGCCTGCTTTCGGTCTGGTCCCGTCCTTGCTGCTATCCCTTCGAGCAAAATGCTCCCGGCAGCCAAAATGGCGTCGGAGACCTTGAAACAAGGATTATCGTCATGGCGAACAGCATTAACACGAACGTGGGCGCACAGATCGCCCTGCAGAACCTGCAGTCCACGAACAATGAACTGGCAACAGTTCAGAACCGCATCAGCACCGGCAAGAGCGTCTCGTCCGCCAAGGACAACGGCGCCATCTTCGCCATCGCGACCGGTCAACGGGCCGAAATCGGTGCCCTGAACGCCGTCAAGGACAGCCTGAACCGCGGCGCCTCCGCCGTGGACGTCAGCCTGGCTGCTGGTGAATCGATCTCGGATCTCCTCAGCCAGCTGAAAGAAAAGGCCCTGTCGGCTACGGACAAGAGCCTGACCACTTCGGCTCGCTCGGCCCTGAACGAAGACTTCAAGGCCGTCCGTGACCAGATCGCCACCGTCGTCGCCAACGCCAAGTTCAACGGCGTGAACCTGCTGGACAACTCGACCGGCACCGGCGGCTACAAGGCCCTGGCCAATACGGCCGGCTCGACCATCAAGGTGGCGGGTGAAAACCTGTCGCTGGGCGGTGCCAACGTCACCGTGACGGCCACGACCACGATCGGTACTGCGACGCTGGCCACGACCGCCCTCGGTCTGGTCAACGCCTCGATCGATAAGGTTTCGGCTTCCCTGGCTCGCCTGGGCACCGGATCCAACTCGTTCAGCACCCATCTGAAGTTCGTCGGCAAGCTCCAGGACGCTCTGGAAACCGGCGTGGGCAACCTGGTCGATGCCGACCTGGCCAAGGAAAGCGCCCGACTGCAGGCTCTGCAAACCAAGCAACAGCTGGGTGTGCAGGCGCTGTCGATCGCCAACTCCTCGACCTCCACCCTGCTCGGACTGTTCCGCTAAGGATCGACCGGAAGGGCGGGGTCTTCGCGGACCCCGCCCGACCGATCCGCAGTCCCTTTATAGGAAGCCGCCGGCTCGACACCGTCGGAAGGAGCCATGCAAAACAATGCGAAGATAGGGTCAGTAACCGCGTCCCCCATTCTCCCCGCCGCCGCCGCCAGTTCCACCGCGGACGGCGGTTTCCTCGACTCACGGGCGTCCCAGGACGCCGATCGCAACGCGCGATACAGGCTGGTCATCGAGGAAGGGCCGCATGCCGGGTCATTCATCTACAAGACGCTGGACCGGGTTACCGGTGAGGTCGTCAAACAACTGCCCCGCGAGCAGATCGTCGATCTGATGCAGGCGGCGGACTACAGCTCCGGCTCGGTCGTCGACACCAAGGCCTGACGGCGCTGCACATCCCGATCTACCCGCCGCGCAGGAGCGATCCGCGCGGGTTTCGTCATGGTTAGCGCGCGTTAACCATGTGTGCACCGTTGCCCCACTAGCCTTGCTGAAACCTCACAGGGCTGAGTCGGATGACGAATAGCGTCCATACAAACAACTCCGCAGCCGTTGCGCTGCAGAACCTCACGCGCACGAATGAGCGGCTGGGCGATGTCCAGGGCCGGATCTCGACGGGCCTCAAGGTTCAGGGCGCGAAGGACAATGCCGCCATCTGGGCTATCGCCCAGGGCCAGCGGGCCGATATCGGGGCCCTGAGTGCGGTCAAACAAAGCCTGGACCGTGCGACGTCGATCGCCGACGTGGCCTTGTCGGCCGGAGAGTCGATCTCGGACCTGCTGAATCAGCTCAAGGAGAAGGTCGTCGCGGCCAAGGACGGCTCGCTGAAGACCCAGTCGCGCCAGCTTCTCGACAACGATTTCAAGGCCCTGTTGCGGGCTCTCTCGTCCCAGGTCAGCAATGCCGCGTTCGATGGCGGCAACCTTCTCAACGGATCTCTGACCAGCGGCATCCAGTTCCTCGCCAACGCCGACGCCAGCAGTTTCGTCACCCTGACGGCCAAGGACCTGTCGCTGGGCGGTACCATCATCGAGCTGGCCCTCTCGGACAGCCTGCTGACGCTGACCGGGGCGACCCAGGCCCTGACCCGACTGGACGATTCGATCACGCAGTTGAACGCCGCGCTCGGTTCGATCGGGGCCCAGGCCAAGCAGATCGAGGCGCACAACGGCTTCGTGTCCAAACTGATGGATACACTGGAGTCCGGGATCGGTAATCTGGTCGATGCCGACCTCGCCAAGGAAAGTGCCCGGCTTCAGGCCCTGCAGGTTCAACAGCAGCTGGGGGCCCAGTCGCTGTCGATCGCCAACCAGGCACCACAGATCATACTGTCGCTGTTCCGCGGCGGCTGATCAGACCGCGCGCCCGGGTCCGATACGGATCGCATCCGGTCGCTTCCGGAGAGGCGTTCGCGGCCCGAAGCCGTACAACGAAAGCAGCGAAATCAAGGTATTGACGAAGGCGGTCATCACGGCGTCCTCCTCATCCGGCGCGCTGTTAACGGGCGCCGTCGATCATTGTTCCCCGAGTCGCTCGCGGTGTCGCGGTTAACCTCGATCCGGGGGCGGACGTTAAGCCTTCGTTACGCGCGACCCGTCACAGTGCGAGGCTGGAGCCGCCTGTGATCAACAACGGTTATCTTCTGGGCCTGTTCGGGGGCGCATCGGCAAGCACGCTGCCGCAGGCGACCAGTGCTGCCTTGAACCGGGCCGCCAAGAAACAGCCGACCCCGCCCTGGTCGTCGACTGTCCAGGCTCCCAAACAGGATGTGCTGGTTCGGTCGGCTCTGGGCGGTCGCCGGTTCATCAATGAAGACGCGGCCCAGCTCGACCTCGCTTCGGCGTCGCCCGACTACCGCAAGCTTTTCGCCCTCTACCAGGGACTCGACACCCTGAACGCCCTGACCAATCGTGCCGCGGCCAAGGGTGTTGGCGCGCTGGAACTGACCCAGCTGGGCAAGCGGTTCGGGGCCGGGCTGGCCGAAGTCGGATCCTGGGTCTCGGCTGCGGACTTCGACGGCATGCGGCTGGTGCAGGGCACGTCCCGAACGTCGAGCAAGACCACGGCGGCGGTCCCGCGCGACAGCGCCGTCTCCATCACCGGACCCGTCCACGAGGGCTCGGTCGATACGCCGGTCGCCGCGTTCCAGGGCGATACGAGATTCAGCATCACCATCAAGACCCCGGTCGGGGTGACGGATTCCCTGACCACCGCGGTGCCGATCGACCTGGCCGACCTCGGGTCGAGTCCCCGGACGTTGGACAATGTCCTGCAGCACATCAACAGCAAGCTTGAGCTCGCCGGCTTCCAGACCCGAATCGGCCGTCAGCAGATCAAGGCCGAGCCCAAGACGGTCCAGGTGAACGGCAAGCCGGTGACCCTGCCGACCGGCCCCGACCAGTGGGCCCTGGCGATTCGCGGGAACTCGACCGAGACGGTCGGCTTCACAGCCGCCGAGACTTCAAACGCCGTCTATGTCGTGCAGTCGGCTGGAACCAGCGGTCGCTCCGAGCTCCTGAAGTTCCAGAGCGACGGCGGCGCGGCGACAGCGCCGACCGCGGGCGGTATCGGCGAGACCCAGTGGGTCGATGGCCGTGTCTCGCAAAACGCCTTGCCGGACGGCGCGAAAAATGTGCGAGCCAGCGCGGTCGGCCCGGATGGGTCGCTGTGGCTGGTCGCCGACGTCACGGCGGGCTCCTCGAGCCAGCCGATCAAGGGCGTCCAGGACGTCGCCCTGATGAAATACGATACCGCCGGACGCCTCGTCGCGACGCGGACGCTCGGTGCCGCGTCGACAGCCAGTGGCTATGCCATCGCCGTCGACGCGAGCGGGAATGTGGCGGTCGCCGGCTCGGTTACCGGCGCGCTGAACACCGCAACGACGGATGCCGGGAAGGTCGGCGAGGCCGCCGGTGTGGCAGACAGCTTCGTCACCGTCTTTGACAAGGACGGACAGGAGATCTGGACCCAACGCCGCGGAGCGCGCGCGGCCGACGAGGCCACGGCCGTCAGCTTCGGCGGAGACGGCACGGTCTATATCGCCGGCCGTGCTAAATCCGCCCTGACGGGCGCGTCCCCTGTCGGTGGCTGGGATGGCTATGTTCAGGCCTTCAAGGCCGGTGAGGCCTACCCGACGGCCGGCATCGTCGCCAAGGCGACCGCCACGACGCAGTTCGGCACGGTCAGCGACGACAGCGTCGATGCGATGACGATCGACGGCTCGAACCTCTACACCGCCGGCGTCGAGGATGGACGCGCAGTCGTCCGTCGATTCACGCTCGACGCGGGCGGCGTGCCCACTCTGTCATCGACACGGGATCTGGGCCCGATCAGCGGCGAAATCGCAGGGGTCGCCGTGTCCGGCGGCCAGGTCATCCTGTCGGGAACGAGCCGCGACAGCGGCCTGTCGGCGGGCACCGTCACCCGCGCCCACTCCGGCGGCAAGGACGTCTTCATCGCCACCCTGTCCAGCGATCTGACGGCGACGCCGGCAGACCGAATGACCTACTATGGCGGCACGGGGGATGACACGGCAGCGGACGTCAAGATCCACGATGGCAAGGTCTGGGTGACAGGCGTCGCCGACCGCAGCGATGTCGCCAAGCCCACGGATCCCACCCGGGGCTATCTCGCTCGCATAGATCCGCTGAGCGGGGCCATCGAATATGAGAAGACCTGGTCCGGCGACGGCGATCAGGCCAGACCCATGACCCTGGCCGTGGCCACGGGCGGCGCCAGTGTGCTGGACCGGCTGGGCCTGCCGAAGGGCGAAATCGACCAGAGCGATTCGAAGCGACTGGTCGACGCGACGTCGCTGAGGGTGGGGGATCGCTTCTTCGTCAGCCCGGCAGACGGCGGCCGGGCCGCCGCGGTGACCATTGAGGCGAAGGACACTCTCGCGACACTGGCCCGCAAGATCCAGATCGCCTCCAGCGGCCGGCTGAAGATCACGGTCGTCTCCGAGGGCGGGTCGGTGACCGGCAAGGAGGGTGAGGTCACGACGACGACCGGTGGCTTCCAGCGCCTGTCGATCTCGGCACGCGACAGCCGGTCCGGCGCGGTGTTGACCGCGGGGGAGACGGGGCGTGACGCGCTGGCGGGCCTGGGCCTCTCGCCGGGCTATATCGGCCAGACCGTCGGTGGAGACATCGTCAAGACCTTCGGTCTCGACCTGCCGAACTCGCTGAACCTGGGCGACGCCGCCTCGATCAAGACGGCGGGCGAACGCCTGCAGGGCGCGATGAAGGCCGTCCGTGACGCCTATCGGGCGCTCAACCCCGCCACGACCACGAACAGTTCAGGGCCTGTTCCCGCCTATCTCACGGCTCAGCTTGCCAACTACCAGGCCGCCTTGTCCCGCCTCGGCGGATAGACCCGACCGTCCACGAAGGACGTTGACGGCGCGGGTCCGGGCGGGGTTATTGGGGGCTCCTTCCGTGCGAGCCCTTCATGCCCCAGGACAATCGTCTTCTCATCGCCATCGGTGCCGGCCTGGCGATCGTCGCGGCCGTGGTGCTGGCCCTGGTATTCAGCAGCGGCCGGGGAGAGGGTTCGGGACCGCCGCCTGCCGCCCAGGGCGGCCTGACGGTGGATGTGGCTGACGCCCCCGAGCTGAGCACCACGCGCGAGCTACGCTGTTTCGTGAACGGGCAATTTATCGGTATGGCGACGCTCGCCGACTGCGCCCGACGCAACGGCGTGGCGACCGACGCGCTCGACGTGGGCATCGATGAGACCGGCGCACTGGCCGCTGCCCCCACCGCTGCCTTTGCTCCGCCGCCCAGCCTGCCTCCGGTCGCACTCACCGAGGCTGAAGTTCCGGTCCCTGCCGTCGAGCCGAACCAGCCGACAACGCCCGCCGTCCAGGCCGCATCGGGCAGTCCCTGCCTGCGCTACAGTGGATCGGACTGGCGGTCGCTGTCCCCGAACATGAGCCTGAACGCCTGCGTCCAGGCCCTCTATGCCGGGACCTGTGTAGGGCCGGGCGAGGCCCTGTATGGCCGCTCGGGCGAGACGACGCTCCGTCTGGTGCCGCGTCGGGTCGAACAGTCGCCCGACAACAACCGGTTCCGCACCCTGGTCGAACAGGACCGGGCCTGCCAGTTTCCGGGTCTGCGTTGATGAGAGGGCTCACGATCTGCGGCCTCGGGCTCGGCCTGTTGGCGCTCGGGGCGTGCGAGAAGGCGACCGAGGCACCGTTCGATCAGGGGGTCTGTTACGCGGTCGAACTGACGGCGGAGGGTGAGGCTCCGCGGTTCAACAAGGTCGCCGAGAATCAGCCCCAGATCGAGTTCTGTGCCGCGCGGCTTGAGGAAATGCGGCTGCGCTTCCTTCGTATGGGCGGCAGCCGCCGGGATGTGATCGGCTCGTATCAAGGCCAATTCATCTTCATCGACCGCGCCGGCGTGTGGATTTCGAAGAGCCTCGAGGGATCCCGTTTCATCCTTCTGGCCCGGACCGGCGACGGCAGGCTGGCCATTCCCAGCGCCATCCAGCGCGCCATAGACGGCACGCCCGTTTCGGTTTCGGCCAACCCCGACCCGGGCGTGAGCGCTTCCGCCCCCTAGACGGACGGGAACAAACATGGAACACACTGGCCTGTGGATGACAGCGACAAAGCTGCCCTGAGGGCGGCGGAAGCGCGCTAGTCAGACCTGACAATAATCCCGGCACCGAACAGCGCGAAGCGCGACGGGCCTGAACGAAGAAGGAGCTCGGCGATGGCGGGCAGCGTCAACAAGGTCATCCTGGTCGGCAACCTGGGCAAGGACCCGGAAATCCGCACCCTGAACTCGGGCGAGCGGGTCGCGAACCTGTCGCTGGCCACGTCGGAAAGCTGGCGCGACAAGGCGACCGGCGAGAAGAAGGAAAAGACCGAATGGCACCGGGTCGTGATCTTCAACGACAATATCATCAAGGTCGCCGAGAATTATCTGAAGAAGGGCTCGACGGTTTACATCGAGGGCACGCTCGCCACCCGTAAATGGACCGATGCCCAGGGCGTCGAGAAATATTCGACCGAAGTTGTGGTCAACAAGTTCAAGGGCGAACTGACCATGCTGGGCGGTCGTGACGGCGGCGGCGGCGGGGCAGCCCCTCGTGGCGACGACGACTATTCCTCGGGCTTCTCGACGGGCGGTGCCAACAAGCCCAGCGGCCCCAAGGAAAGCTACGACCTCAACGACGACATTCCGTTCTAGGGGCCATGACGCGCGGTCGCGCTGCCTGAGGGCGGGAAGGCGCGTTGTCGAAACGGTCCGTTACCCGCTTTGAGCCCCCGGAGACCCGGACCTGTGTCATAGCCGGGGTGTGATTACCCCGGACAAGTCCCATAGCCCTCTGTCTCCCGTCGAGATCATCGCGATCGTCGCGGTGGTGGTCATCTGGGGCGTCAACAACGCCGCAGCCAAGTTGGCGACCGAGACGATGCCGCCTTTGCTGGTGGGTGCGTTGCGGTTCTCGATTGCGGCGGCCTGCCTGATTCCCTTCGTGCGTCCGCCCTTCCCGAACTGGAAGAGCCTGGCGATCATCGTCGTGCTGGGTGGGCCCATCCACTACGGCCTGATCTACCTCGCCTTCTGGCTGGCGCACGACGTCAGCCCGGTGGCTGTGGCGGCGCAGCTGTGGGTGCCGTTCACAGCGCTGTTCGCCTTCCTCCTGCTGCGGGAGAAGCTGTCGCGCCTGGCGTTGGCGGGCATGGGGGTGGCGTTCGCCGGCGTTGCATGGATGACCCTGGACCCGCATGCCATCGAAGACTGGAAAGGCATCCTCGTCGGGATCGCTGCCGCGTCAGCCTGGGCCTTGACCACGGTGATCGCCCGCCGGACGACCTCCATTCCGCCCCTGAAGATGCAGGGGCTTCTGGCGTTGGTCGCCTTGCCGACGCTCGCGTTTGCCTCGGCCGCGTTCGAGCACGGACAGTGGACGGCGATTCACCGGGCCGATGGACTCGTCTGGGCCAGCATTCTCTGGGCCGGGCTGGTGTCTTCGGTGCTGGCCACCACCCTGGTGTTCTGGCTGGTGCAGAAGCGCGAGGCCGGGCGGGTGACGCCTTACCTGCTGGCCACGCCGGTCGTATCGATCCTGATCGGCTGGGGCTTCATGGGTGATGTGCTGACACCGCAGATCCTGGCCGGTGCGGCCCTGACCATGGGCGGGGTGGCCATCGTGGCCCTGGCCGAGCGCAGCCTTAGAGCCGGGGCAGCGCGCGCCTGACATGAAAAAGGCCCGGATGCTCTCGCATCCGGGCCTTTTTCAGCATTCCGGTCCGGTGACTAGAGGCCGGGCAGTTTGAAGCCCGAGTCGCGACGCTGGGCGATGACGATGCCGGTGCGGCCGCCGGTGAGTTCCTGCAGCCGGGCATATTCGCTGGCGGCATCGACCCTGAGGGCCCCCTCTGAGGTCTGTGTCGTGCTGGCGGCCTGGCTGGCGGCATCGCCCCGGCGCCAGAACATCAGCCGGTTCGCCCAGCCCTCTTCCTTGTGCGCCAGATCACCGAACTCATCATCGACGACATAGCGGGCGAGGGGATCGGCACGGTCGCCGCCGGCCTGTGCGACCAGCTGCTGTTCACCCGCCGAACGGGTCACAGCCTGACGCTGACCCAGGAGGATCTGGCGGGCTGCCGATTCAGGGGCCAGTTCCTGCGGACGCGGCTGGCCGGGCGCGGGCGGACGCAGGCCGTATTCCGGCGGCACCGTCAGCGGCGCGGTGGACACCGTCAGGAATTCGTCGGGCGTGATCTTGCTCAGGCCGATCCCCTGGCGAACGCTCGAACAGGCACCGAGCGCGAGCATCGAGGTGGTGAGGGTCAGGACGGCGATAGTGCGAAGGCGCATATGGGATCTCGGTGGCGATCTGGTTCGGGCGCCGGAACGGGCGCGCGCGTGGTGCCTGGATGAATGCGTTTGATTACGACTTTTCGGCGGCGAGGCCAACCTTGGCCGCCCGTTCTGACAGCATGCTGTCCAGAATCAGCAGGATCACACCGATGGTGATGGCACTGTCGGCGACGTTGAAGACCCATGGAAAAACCCGGGTGCCCGAAAAATCCAGGAAATCGACGACGAAGCCGAAGCGGATGCGGTCGATGACATTGCCGATCGCTCCGCCCATGACCAGGCCGACGGCGGTGATCAGCAGCCGCCTGTCCGCGCGCAGCGCCCACCAGCCGAGCACACCGGCCACGATGATCGAGAACAGGCTCAGCATCCACCGGGCGGAACCGTCGCCGAACAGGCCGAAGCTGACCCCGCGGTTCTCGACCCAGGTCAGGTTGAAGATCGGCGGCCAGACCTCGACGCGCCCGATCTCGCGCAGATCAAGGCCGGACAGAACCCAGGCCTTGGTCAGTTGATCAAGGACCACAACGATAAAGGCAAAGACGAAGGCCGTGACGGCGAGACGTGAGATTTTCATACCGGTCGCTGAAATGTGAAGGGGGTCCGGTTAGCAGTCCGCGGGCCGGGCGCGAAGGGGCAATCGTGTCACGGTTTCCCGTCGGTTGCGGAGCGGTTGCCCCGACGCGCCCCGGACCCCAGATACAAGGCTCTCAAACCGGACAAGACCCCGCCCGCAACCAGGAGCGCCGATGCCGCATGCCGACAGCCTGATTCTCACACTCGTCGGCGGCTTCGTGCTGGCGTTCGTTTTCGGCATGTTGGCGAACCGGCTGAAGCTGTCCCCGCTGGTCGGTTATCTCGTCGCCGGTGTCGTTGTGGGTCCCCATACGGCTGGCTATGTCGCGGACGTCGAACTGGCCCCCCAACTGGCCGAGGTCGGTGTCATCCTGCTGATGTTCGGGGTCGGGCTGCATTTTTCGCTGGCCGATTTGATGAAGGTGCGAAAGATCGCCATCCCGGGGGCCCTGGGGCAGATCGCGGTGGCGACCGGACTGGGCTGGGGGCTGGGCCGGCTGATGGGAATGAGCGATCTTGAAGCGACGCTGACAGGGTTTGCCCTGTCGGTGGCATCCACGGTCGTTCTGTTGCGAGCCCTCGAGGAACGCAAACAGGTCAAGGGACCGGTCGGACGCCTCGCCATGGGGTGGCTGATCGTTGAGGATCTGGTGATCGTGATCGCCCTGGTGATCCTGCCCTTGCTGGTGATCCAGCCCGGCCAGACCCTGAACCCGGCTGAGCTGGCCGGGTCGATCGGCTGGACCCTGTTCAAGGTGGCCGCCTTCGTCGGCGTCATGCTGGTGTTCGGCGCGAGGGCCCTGCCATGGCTGTTGGTGCGAATCGCGCACACGCGGTCACGCGAGCTTTTCACCCTGGGCGTTCTGGCCATCGCCCTCGGTATCGCCTGGATCGCCTACGCCCTGTTCCACTCTTTCGCCCTCGGTGCCTTCCTCGCCGGCCTTGTGTTGAACAGTTCGCCGCTGGGCCACAACGCGGCCGAGCGTTCATTGCCCCTGCGTGACGCATTCGCCGTGCTGTTCTTCGTCTCGGTCGGCATGCTGTTCGACCCGACCATTCTGGTGCGCGAGCCGCTGGCCGTCCTCGGCGTCCTGGGCATCGTGATCGTCGGCAAGTCGATCGCAGCGCTGGCGATCACCGCAGCCTACAGACTGGACAGGGCTACCAGCCTGACGGTCGCCGCGGCCCTGGCCCAGATCGGCGAGTTCTCGTTCATTCTGGCGGCGGTCAGCGTTCAGCTGGGCGGCATGAGGCAGGAGACCCACGACCTGATTCTGGCTGCGGCCCTGCTTTCGATCTCGTTGAATCCGTTCGTTTTCGCACTGATCGACCGGATGGGGGCCCGGCCAAAGCTGCCCGCTGCGGGATCGAGCGAAGAAAAGGCCGCCGCCGTTAATCCGGCGACGGCCTGATCATCAGACCGGGTCAGGGGTCAGAGTACCCCGATCATCGAGGCGACCAGCGGGTGGCGGACGATGTCCTGTTCGGCCAGCCGCACGACGGCGATGTCGGGCACGGGCTCCAGTCGCTGGGCGACGTCCATCAGGCCCGAGATGCCCGGCAGCAGGTCGGACTGCTGGGGGTCGCCGGTGACAACCATGGTCGAATGCCAGCCCAGCCGTGTCAGCAGCATCTTCAGCTGGACGTAGGTGCAGTTCTGGGCCTCGTCGACGACGATGAAGGCGTTGTTCAGGGTGCGGCCGCGCATATAGCCTATGGGCGCGATCTCGATCAGGCCCTCGGCCATCAGGGCCTTGACCCGCTTCATGCTGAGCCGGTCGGAGAGGGCGTCATAGAGTGGGCGCAGATAGGGGGCCAGCTTGTCCTCCATATCGCCGGGCAGGAAGCCGATCGATTCCCCGGCCTCGACGGCGGGACGACTGAGGACAATGCGGCCGATCTTGCCGGCTTCCAGGGCCTCGACCGCCTTGGCGACAGCGAGATAGGTCTTGCCGGTCCCTGCGGGCCCGAGCGCCAGAACCAGATTGTGATGGTCGATGGCCGTCATCAGTTCGGCCTGACCGTCCGACTTGGGCTTGAGAGTCTTCAGATAGGCCTGGTCCCGATCGTCGTTGGACGGATAGGGAGACCATCCGCCCTGACCGTGCCCGCCCTGGCCATGACCCTGACCCTGACCATTGTGGGTCGGAAGGCGACGGACCTTTGAGTCCTCCATGAACTGACGGGAATCGAGCACGCCGTGATCACGGGATGTCTCGCGGGTCTGGCGCTTGATGGCTGCACGCTTGGTCATGGACGCCTCCAGGGCATGAAAAAAGGCGATGCCGAAAAAGCATCGCCTCGAACGAAGATGGAGAGGAGAGTAGAGGATGCGACGCATCCGCCCGGGTCGGAGGAAGGCCAAACTTCCAGCGGCACAAGCCGCCGAGCCGAACGCACCACGCACGTCCCCCGAGGTCTGACCGGACCGGGATTGATCCGGCTTCCGATTCGAGGCCGAAATGGCGGGTTCGAATCGCAGCAACAGAATGATGCTAGCGTGGTTTACGAAGGCTTAAAGCACTGATTGGCTTTAGATAAGGTGATGATTAGATGACGGTTCATGCGTTGGCGGACAAGAAACCGCAGCTTCCGCCCGAGGGCGAATACTGGGTGGCACCGAACGCGACCGTCATAGGAGACGTGATTCTGAAGCCGGGTGCCAGCATCTGGTTCGGGGCCGTTGTGCGCGGCGACAATGATCCCATCACGATCGGACGCGACACCAATATCCAGGACGGCAGCGTGCTGCATTCCGACCCCGGCGAACCGCTGACCATCGGCGACGGTGTGACGGTGGGCCATATGGTCATGCTTCACAGCTGCGAAATCGGCGACAATACCCTGATCGGCATCGGCGCGGTCGTGCTGGGCCGCGCGAGGATCGGAAAGAACTGCCTGATCGGGGCCAATACCCTGATCACCGAGGGCAGGGTCATCCCTGATGGCTCGCTGGTCATGGGCCAGCCGGGAAAGGTGGTGAGGGAGCTTGAACCGGCCCAGATCGAGGCTCTTAAGGCCTCGGCGGCGCACTATGTGCAAAATTGGAAGCGCTACCGCCGCGACCTGCAGCCGGAGAATCTCCCCGGGCCCGAAACCTAGGCCGTGCGGTCGTTGTCGGGTCGGGTCGGGGTGTCCGTGGGTTCGGGATTGCGGGACTGGCCGCACTGATAGCAGACTTCGCACTGACGCCGCTCGGACCACGCATAGACGTGGCGGCACATCAGGCGTCGGATTCTTTGAAACACACTGGCGTCCCTGCTTCAGGATCTCGCCCCCGGTGCAGAAGCGCGGGACAGCTTGTTTGGTTCCACATAACAGTGGTCGTCCAGAGCGTTGTTCCGGTGATACCGTCGGGCCCGCTCAGGTGCGCAGCCCCTGGTCCGATTTGACATCCGTCCCGCCCGGCGTCTCTCGCTTCCCCGTGACGGAGGCGACCGGCGCGTCAGGCGACCCGGCGGCCTCCGACCGCGGCGAGGGTCAGCGGTGCCCGGGCGACCCGGCCGACACCGATGGAGACCCGGGCTGTCAAAAGGCGGCAGTCGTCAGCCGCGAACGACAGGCTGCCTGACGGGGCATAGAGCCCGGCGACGCGGTCGACCTGGCCCGAGCGGCCCCGCAGCGGGACAAGGGTGATCTCGATGGCGGTCGCGTTTGCGCCTGCGACCGCTACGATCACCACGGGGCGGGCTTCCCGAACGGACTGAACGGCCGCCGCCCGCACCAGCCCCTGCGAGTCCGGGACCCAGACGCAGGAGAAAGGCCGGTCCTTCAGCGCCTGGGCATGGAAGGCCTCGATCCACCCGCCTGAGAGACGCAGGACTCCGCCTTGCCCGATCCGGTCGGCGATGAAGGCGCGCGAAAGGCGCAGGCCGAGGGCGTCCGGATGGAAGCCGGCGCGTGACGGGACGCCGGCGCGGGCGTCTTCGCCTGCCGCCAGCCGGGTCCAGTGGTCGATCAGGAACTGCGTGTCAGGATGAAACATCGCCTTGGCCTCCGCCGCTCGCGCCGCAAGGGACGGGCCGATCCAAGGCAACGGAATTGAAAGGCTTTATGGCGTCAGATGCAGGCTGGAGTGGCCCGCGCGTTGTCAGGGTCGCGTATGTTTGACTGGAGGTCGGCCCATGCGGGTGCGGATCATGACCTGGCTGCCGGCCCTTGCGGGCTTCACGGCCCTGATGGCGATCGCCGAACCGGCCGCGGCGCAATGCGGGCCGGTTTGTCCGCCGCCGCCGCCGCCCTGCTGCGAGCCGCCGCCGCCGCCGCCTCCGCCGCCGCCGCCGTGCTGTGAGACGCCGCCGCCTCCGCCTTGCTGCGGGGGCGGTGGAAACCTCAACGTCAATGTGAACGTCAACGCCAATGCCAACGCCAACTCCACGGCGGCGGCGCGGGCCGGTCTGAACGCGCGGGCCGGCGGCACGACCTTCGTCAGCGGTGGCGGTTCGGCCTATGTGACGGTCGACCAGCCCTATCCCACCACTATCAGCGGCCTGAACGTCGAAGGCGCACGCGTCCGCCAGACGATCCGCGTCCCCTATGAATCACGCCGCCGCTTCGAAAAGCGGGTCGTCATCCAGGCCGTCTGTCTTGACGACCGCAGCGTACCGCACCCTGCGTCCCAGGTTCGTCCGGACCGTGATGTGGATGGTGACTACGACGGCGAGCTGTACCGTTGCCTGGCGGGGACCTGGCTGCAGGTCACGATCGCCGAATATCTGGGCAACATCAGCTTCGATCACGGCGACACCATGAGCTGCCGCAAGGGCGAAGCCCTCTGGCACGGTCGGGGCGGCAGCGTCGAATGCCGGCCGGCCAAGCCGGAACGCGACTGCAATGAGCGTTCGCTGCTGCGCCGCTATGGTGCGGGCGTGAAGATTCTGACGATGATCCGTGAGGAGACCTATACCGAATACCGCGAGGAAGTCGTCGAGCAGGCCGGAATCGCCGTGTCGGGTGCCTCGATTACCCTCGATGGCGGCGTCGGCGGGCGGGTTTTCTGACGCCAGTCTGAACACCGGCGTTCAGCCGCGCGTCAGGCGCGGACGCCTACAAACGACACCGTCGGCTCCGTCGACACTCCTGAGAAGCAGACTGGGCCCCGATCCGAAAGGACCGGGGCCTTTTTTTGGTCTATTGGGCCGGCGTTGCAGCCGCCGGAGCGACGGCAGGCGCTGGGGGGCTGTCTGAGGTAATGGTCAGGCGCCAGGCCTTGGTGGTGGTCAGATACTGCCGCGCCAGGCGTTGGATATCCGCGGGGGTCACCGATTCGAGATCCGATACGTTCGAACGGATCTCATCAAAGGCCTCTGGCTTGCGTCCGGCGTCAGCCAGTTGGCCCACCCAGTAGCCGTTGTCCGCCTGGTTCCGTCGCAGCGATTCCACGGCGGGCGCTCGGGCACGGAGCAGTTCGTCATCGCTGATCGGCGTGTCCCGCAGGCTGGCGGCGATGGAGTCGAACGCCTCAAACAGGGCGGGCAGTTTCTCAGGGCGCGTTTCGGCCAGCATCAGGAGATAGCCGTAATCGGGGAACACCGACGAGGAGGTCGCTCCGGATCCGGGCGAATAGGCGATACTCAGCTTTTCCCGGACCTCTTCGTTCAGCCGCAGCTGGACGACGGCGTTGAGGATCGACAACTGCCGCGCCTCGAGTCGGTCGCCGATCGCATCGGTGGTGGGCCAGCCGACCACGCCGATGGCCTGTTCGGCCGGGCCCTCATGCTTGAGCTGCAAGGGTTCCACCGTGGGTGCCGGGAAGCGGCGGACGACGGACGCCGCGGGCGGCTCTGCCTGGGGGCCCCGGTCGGGCAGGGCACCGAAGGTGTTGGCCACTGTCGCGATGGCGGCGTCGACCGTCACGTCGCCCACCATGACAATGTCGATCGGCCCACGGGCAAGCCCTGCGGTGACGCCGGAGCGAATCTCTTCGATCGACATCGCCGCGACCTCCTCGACGGTCGGCGTTGCGTCGCGCTTGTCGCCTGAGGACAGAAGTTCGCCCAGGTCACGCCCCAGCACACCGCCTGGCGTCGCGCGCGCCTGCGCCAACTGGGCCGCTTGCTGGCTTCGCGCCAGTTCGAACGGCGCGGCGCGGAGGCCCGGCTCGACCAGATAGGCGGCCAGAACCTGCATTTCGAGTTGAAGATCTTCCGGCCGGGTAGCGCCACTCAGCGTGTAGGCATCCGTCCCGACGCTTGCGCTGACACTGTAAGTCTTGCCGCTCAGGACGCGGGTCTGCTGGTCGAGGGTCAGCTTTGACGTGCCGCCCGCCCCGATGACGGCGTTGGCAAGCGCCATCGCGGTGATGCGGTCGGTCGGCAGGGCCAGCTCGCCGATACCGGTGCGAACGTTGACCAGGATCTGGTTGTCACGGAACTCAGTGGGCTTGACGAAGAGGCGGACGCCATTGGGGAAGTCCACGCGCGTGACGCCAAGATCGGCGATCTCGGTGCGGGCGCTGGGCGAGGTGGGCGTACCGAAATCAGTGTAAGGCCATTCCAGCGCAGAGTCGTCGGCTCGGGCAGTGACGACGGTCTGGCGCGAGGCTTCCAGCGCCGCGGTGACTGCAGCCTCTCCGCCCTCGATGGCGACCGGCGTGGTGACCAGGACCACTGGGCCCTGCCCTTCGAAGACCGTCCGGACGGCCGCATCGACCTGTGCGGGCGTGAGACCGGCAACGACGGCGTTGAACAGTTCGAGGTTGGTGGTCGGTGCGGAGAAGACCGTCTCACCGTTCACAGCGCCGGCCAGACCGTTCGCCAGGGCCGGTGTGGACCGCGTCGCGGCTGCGGTCACCGCATTGGTGAGGGCCGTCCGCGAGTCGGTGATCTCCCGCTGAAGCTCGGCCTCCGTCACCCCAAACTGGACCAGTCGACGTTGTTCCTGTTCGATGGCCGCCATGGCGCGATTCAGGCCGCCGGGATTGAAGGCCGCGAAGAGGCCGCCGAGTTGCAGGCTGTCGAGAAGGTTGCTCGTGGACGCTCCGGCACCGAGGAACGGCGGGTTGTCGGCGCGCGCCAATTCCCCGAAACGGCGGTTCAGCACCGCCAGACCGAGCCCCCGGATCAGGTTTTTCCGACGCTTCACGACAGTATCGGGATCCAGATCCGGGTTGCGAATCCAGTTGACCTGAACAGAGGATTGGATGCCGGGCTCGATCAGAATGCGGGTCTCCGGAGCCCGGCTGGCGACCACGCCCAGGTCGGGTTCCGGGCCCTCTGCGCCGGCAGGCACCCAGCTCTCGAAAGCGGCCTTGATCTTGGCTTCCATGGCGTCAACGTCAAAATCGCCCACCGCCACGATCGTCGCCCGGGAAGGTCGGTAGTAGGCTCGGTAGAATTCGACGAACCGGTCGCGCGGTGCCGTCCGGATGGTGTTCAGATCGCCGCCGATGCTGCGGTTCGCCAGCCTTTGACCGGGCGCGATCAGCGCCAGCTGGGCGTCCTGGACACGCTGTTGCGGCGTGTCGCGCGTGCGCAGTTCGCCCTCGATTACGCCGCGCTCTGCGTCGACGGCGTCCGGGGCCATCAGCGCTTCGGAGACCTGCTCGCGCATGATGCGAAGGCTGGCATCGACTGTCTCGTCGTTGGTGCGCGGCAATTCCAGAATATAGACGGTCTGATCGAAACCGGTCGACGCGTTGGTATCGGCTCCGAACGCGAGGCCCAGACGCTCGAGAATGCGGAGCAGGTCGTTCTCGGGGATGTTGGTCGTCCCGTTGAAGGCCATGTGCTCCATGAAGTGAGCAAGCCCGCGCTGATTGTCATTCTCCATCAGAGACCCGGCGTCGATACGCAGGCGCAGCGACGCTTGGCCGGCGGGCGTGGCATTGCGCAAGACGGCGTACTGCATGCCGTTGGGCAGGACGCCGAACCGGACATTCGTATCAGCCGGGATGTCGCTGGTCGTCTGGGCCCAAGGGTCGGAAGGCGCGACCTGCGCCTGGGCCAGCACCGGCGAGGCTGCAATCAGGACGGTGGCGGACGCTGCGACGAGCAGCATCAGGCGACGGGGGGAGCGCATGGTCGGTCTCTTTCCGAAGGGCGCGATGGCCTCCGGCAAAGGGGCCGCGCCGGACAGGGGGAAGGGACCGCGATACCGTTATGGATCGCGCCCCCGCTGCAACCTTTCAGCGAAGTCCGTGACGCTCAAGTTACTGAAGATTAATGTGTGGGGCGCGAGACGTAAAAACTGGCCGCGTTGCCGACAGCCGTAGCGCCGGTGATGACCGCCCGGCCTGATCCGGCGACGGAGGTATTGGCCACGGCGGACACATTGCCGCTGTTGGTCTGGGTGTTCGTGGCACCGAGGAAGCCCTCGCATTCGGAACAGGCGTAGCCGACGACATTGTTGCCGATGGCCTCGGCACCGACGTAGGCGTCATAGCCGTTTGTGCCCGAGAAGGTGGCCGTGACGTCCACGCCGCCCGAGTTGAACTGGGTGTTGTCGATCTCGACGAAGACATCGTTGTTGCCGACGGACAGTTCATTGGCGACGCCGCGGGCCCGGGCTTCCGCCTGGCCGAAATCGTAGGCGGTGGTGAGGGCCGAGGCGCGCACGAAGCTGGTGTTGTTCTGGTCTGACCCGGTCACGACCGAGCCTCCCTCATTGTAGATCACTGTCTGGTTGGCACCGGCGCGAGCTCTTGCTGCGAGGTCCCAGGCATTGCCGGCGTTCGCGCTGGCCTCCGCCTCGACGAAATCACCGGTCGAGCGCTGCGCGATGGACAGGTTCTGGCCGGAGGTGGCGTTGCTGTTGACCGCGACGGCATTGACCGTGGCTTCGCTGTCCACGCTGCCGGGCGCGGGGATGTACTGGCTCTGGATCCGCCCGAACGAGCGGACCGTGGAAGAGGACGACTGGTCGACCGCCCCCTGCAGGAACGAGGCCTGCCCCGCCAGGGCCACGGTATTGGAGATGGCCGAGGCGTTGACGGCGATTCCGCCATGAAGCCGCGCGTCGCTGTCGCCCACCTCGGTCGTGGCGCTGACCAGACCGCCCGTGTTGGACTGGGTCGCATCGACGGTCAGGTCGGCGTTATAGGCGCTGACGGCCAGATAGTTGCCGCCGGCCTGGGAGGTGGCGTTGACCTCGCCATAGGTGTTGCCGCCGAGGGTCAGGTCCGTCCGCGCCACGGCGTCGCCGCGCATGTCCTGATCAGACTGGACCGTGATCGCGCCGTTCTCGACGGAACCCGAGGCCGTATTGCCCTGGGCCGAGGTCTCGACCGTCACCTGGTCCTGGGCATCGACCACGTTCAGCGTCTGGCCGGCGAAGACATCGCCCAGCTGCAGCTGCTGGTTCAGGACGATCGCGCCGTCCTGCGGTGGCGTCTGTGCGGCGGCCTCAGTAGCGGCTGCGGCGCACAGCACCGTCGCGGCGATCGTGCCAGCGAGACGGGTCCGCGCGAGTCTGGCCATTGTTCGTGTCCGTATTCGGATAAGCGGGATAGTAGCCGCCGGTCGGTCCGACCGTACCGCCGAGAGGGTCGGGTCCGGCCCCGAGGCAGACTTCCGGGCCGGGTGCGCCGTACAGATTCGCCATGAACTCGACCGTGGCCCGCTCGATCAGGGCGCGCACCGCCAGCTGGACCGGTTCCAGCCCGCCTTCGCCGGCCGAAATGTCGAACACATTGCCGTTCAGGAAGTCGAACACCCCGGCCGAGATCTCGCGGCCGATGATCTGCTTCTGATAGGAGACCACGTCGACGACCTCGAGGGTGGTCGTCTGTACCAGCCGCAGGTCGATGGCGATGTTCATGACATAGGCCTTGCCGGAAAAGGCCGTCGACAGGGGCGTGTCGCTGGACGCCTGGCCGGCAGCCATGTCGAAGCCGCCCGAGCGGATGTTGTAGTTCACCTCGGTAATGCCACCGACGATGTAGAAGTCCGAGCCCGGCACCTGGCCGGCAAGGATGCGGCGGTACTGGGTATCGCCGGGACCGCCGGGACCGTCGTCGCCGATCAGCCGGTTGTTGGCATAGCGCAGCTCCAGCTCCGAGACCGAAGTGTCGTAGCGTTCGACAATGTGAGCGCCGGCCTTGGCCAGGGCCGTATTGGCCATCAGCGATGCGCCACCGGTGATCTGGCGGCCGCCGTCAGCCGAGACCGTGCCGGTGTAGTCACTGATCCGGCCCACGGCCATGCGCGGCGAAGGCAGGCTGTAGCGCCGGGCGTAGTCGGCCATGCAGTAGAGAGCCGCGGAGTAGGGGGTCGGGTTGGCGGTGACCGGCGCATTCCCGATCGGCGAGGCGTACTGCCCGCTCGGGCCGGCTGAGGCCGAGATGCAACCGCTCAGCAGCGCTGCTGCGGCACAGGCGAGGCCGGTGACGCGCACCCGACGTGAAGGGGACCCAGCGCTCATGGAAGCCTCAGTGTGCCGTTCAGGCTGGTCCCGGCGCTGATCGCGCCGTTGTTCACCTGACTGGAGTTCACGATGACCGTGTTGTGGTTGCCCTGGACGACAACGTTCAGATTGTTGCCGATGGCGGTCGAGCCGCCGATGGCCGAGCCGCCGCTGGTCCCGGCACCCGAGAAGCTGGACGAAACCCCGCCGCTGGCGCTCGCGTAGCTGCTGGCACCGGCCTGGATGACGCCGTTCACGATCAACCGGTTGCCGTTCGCGTCCCGGGTCGACCCGGTCTGGGGTCGGGCGGTCGTATAGCGGGATCCGCCATAGCCGGCCTGGTAGGTGCCCATGTTCGACGTGCCAGCCGACTGCGCCTCGACCGCGACCGGGGCAGCGAGGGCGGCGATCAGGGGCGCGACGGCCCAGAGCTTCACGCGCATCTTCATGACGACGCCTCTCACGCAAACAGAGTCAATGGACCGAAAGGATCCTCCGTCCCACTCTGGGTCATGGTTATTAAGAAGCGCTTGCCATGATGGCATTGGACAACCGATTGGTTTGTCTTCGTGATTCGACGGAGCCTTCGCCCTGAACGCGCAGCCGCCCGAACGTGTGTTCAATGCCCCGGTGATTGCGGTCGCCGTGGCAGTGTCGATGCCCGTTCTCTATTGGGTTCAGACCCGCTTGCCGGATGGCGGTCTGTCCCTCGCGTTCCGTCCCTCTTCACTCTGGGACGGCGGATGGTGGCCGGGGCTGTTGACGTCGATGTTCGTTCACGGCGGCTGGCCCCATGTGGCGATGAATGCGGTTCTCGGCCTGGCTTTCGGGACGCCCGTGGCGCGCCTGATGCCGGGTGCCAGAGGGGCGGCCAGCTTTGTCGCCTTCTATATGGTGTGCGGTTTGCTCGCGACGTCAGGGTACGGGCTGCTGCACGCGACCAGCTATGATGCCCTGGTCGGGGCGTCGGGAGCCGTGTTCGGTCTGATGGGCGCAGCCCTTCGCCTGCTGGGCCGCAAGTCCGGGCGGCTTATGGCGCTGACGGACAGACGGTTCCTCACTCCGGCGCTGGCCATCATGGGCGTCAACGCCATGGTCGGCCTGCTGGGCTTTGCCCCAGGCATGGAAGGCGCGCGGATCGCCTGGGAGGCTCACGCCATCGGCTTCACCGCCGGCGCGCTGTTCATCGGCCCGTGGGCACGCCTGTTCCGGGCTCCACCTGAAGCATTTGATTCGCCGCCCGATCTGCGCGACCCTGAGACCTGAAGCGGTCCATCCGCGGCCGCGCTCTATATAGAGAGGGAGGAGCCGCGATGCTGGTCGCCGAAATTCTCAAGGACAAGGGCGACGCCGTCTTCGCCATCGGGCCTGACCTGACCCTCGGCGCAGCGTGCAGCGAGCTGGACCGACTCCGTGTCGGTGCCCTCAT
>OZ260077.1:0-755000 GCA_965284385.1 Caulobacteraceae bacterium | reverse complement strand
AAGGTTAAAGGGAGTTGTGAAAGCGACGAACTGAAGCCCAGGTAAACGGCGGCCGTAACTATAACGGTCCTAAGGTAGCGAAATTCCTTGTCGGGTAAGTTCCGACCTGCACGAATGGCGTAACGACTTCCCCACTGTCTCCAGCACAGGCTCAGTGAAATTGAATTCCCCGTGAAGATGCGGGGTTCCCGCGGTCAGACGGAAAGACCCTATGAACCTTTACTATAGCTTCGCCTTGGCGTTAGCGACCGTATGTGTAGGATAGGTGGGAGACTATGAAACCGGGGCGCCAGCTCTGGTGGAGTCATCCTTGAAATACCACCCTTACTGTCGTTGACGTCTAACCGAGGGCCGTTATCCGGTCCCGGGACATGGCGTGGTGGGTAGTTTGACTGGGGCGGTCGCCTCCTAAAGTGTAACGGAGGCGCGCGATGGTGGGCTCAGACCGGTCGGAAATCGGTCGTCGAGTGCAATGGCATAAGCCCGCCTGACTGCGAGACTGACAAGTCGAGCAGAGACGAAAGTCGGCCATAGTGATCCGGTGGTCCCGCGTGGAAGGGCCATCGCTCAACGGATAAAAGGTACTCTAGGGATAACAGGCTGATTTTGCCCAAGAGTCCATATCGACGGCAAAGTTTGGCACCTCGATGTCGGCTCATCACATCCTGGGGCTGGAGCAGGTCCCAAGGGTATGGCTGTTCGCCATTTAAAGTGGTACGTGAGCTGGGTTCAGAACGTCGTGAGACAGTTTGGTCCCTATCTGCCGTGGGTGTTCGAAGCTTGAGAGGATCTGTCCCTAGTACGAGAGGACCGGGATGGACATACCTCTGGTGGACCTGTCGTGGCGCCAGCCGCGCAGCAGGGTAGCTATGTATGGAATAGATAACCGCTGAAAGCATCTAAGCGGGAAACTAACCTCAAAACAAGGCTTCGCTGAGGATCGTGGAAGACTACCACGTTGATAGGCCAGGTGTGGAAGTGGGGCGACCCATGAAGCTTACTGGTACTAATAATCCGATCGGCTTGATCGTTTCTCAGCAAAACTCATTCGATTTTCGAATACGACAATGTCTTCTCACAATCGTCTATCCGCCTGGTTGACCTGGTGGCTATGTCGGAGGTTCCCCACCCGATCCCATTCCGAACTCGGTCGTTAAGCCCTCCAGAGCCGATGGTACTTCGTCTTAAGGCGCGGGAGAGTAGGTCGCCGCCGGGTCTACCAGACGGATAGATGATTGTATTTTGGGCTGTCGCCCATCTCTCGAACCGCTCTTCCCTTACAACGCCGCTCTTGCCGCGGGATGGAGCAGCCCGGTAGCTCGTCAGGCTCATAACCTGAAGGTCGCAGGTTCAAATCCTGCTCCCGCACCCAAGATCTCAAAGCCCCGCCTGGCATCCGCCAGCGGGGTTTTTTGCTGTTTGGCCGCCGTCGGCCGACCTCTCCTTACCGCGAGTTCATCGCTGCGCCTCAATCCTGCCTCGTTCCGCTACAAACGTAGCGCGACAAATGTAGCGATGACCCTGGGGGCGAGTGTGATTGAGACCCTGCCACGACGCGAGCGAGAGGCCTTTGAGGTCCTGTGCCGCCTGGAGGAGGCCACGACGGGCACCGTGCGCGCGGCCATGAGTGGCGACCTGAGCGACTCAGCCGTGCGGACCCTGCTGTCGCGGCTCGAGGCCAAGGGGCTGGTTGGTCGCCGCTCCGCCGTGGACGGCTTCGTCTACCGGCCGATGCAGCGCCCGCAGGCGCTGGCGGCGGGTGCCCTCCGGCGGACGGTCGACACCTTCTTCGCCGGCTCGGCGGTGTCTGCGGCAACAGCCCTGCTGGGCCTGACCCAGAAGCTGAAGCCCGAGGAGATCGCGGCGCTCGAACGCGCAATCGAACAGGCCCGCGAGCGGGGGTCATGAGCCTCGCCCTCTTCCTCGAACTGTTGCTCAAGTCCGGTGTGATCGCCGGCGCAGGGCTGGCTTTGTCCGCGGCCCTGCGCTTTCGGCCGGCGGCCGACCGGGTCGACGTGCTCCGGTCTACTGTCTGCCTGCTCATCGCCCTGCCGCTGGTGATGGCCATCGCACCTGGCCTGCCCCTGGCCTTGCTGCCGGCGGTCGAGGCCGCGGAGGTGCTGGCCGTTTCGCCCGTTGTCTGGGCCGGGGCGGTCGAACCCGTCGAAGGCGTGGCCCTGTCAGGTTCGATCCTCTGGCCGTCGGGTGGAGATCTGGCCTTGTGGGCCTGGGCCATCGGCACCCTCGTCGTGTTGGGCCGGTTCGCCCTCGGGGTCTGGACCCTGGATCGCTGGACCCGGGGCGGGCAGGGCGTGAACGCCGCCGCCTGGACCATGCCGCTGGACCGGATCCCGGTCGCCCGCCGCCCGCGGCTGGTGGCGTCCGCCGCCGTCAGCGCGCCGTTGAGCTGGGGCGTTCCGCCCGGCGTGGTGCTGATCGGCATGGAGCAACTGGCCCGGCCCGAGAGCGCCCGCGCCGTCCTGGCGCACGAACTGGCGCATCTGCACCGCGGTGACTGGCTCTTCCTCGTCCTGTCACGAGTGGCCCTGGGTCTATTCTGGTTCAACCCGCTGGTCTGGATGGTCCACGCCGCCCTGTCGGCCCGCAGCGAGGAGGCCGCCGACGCCGTCGCCGTCGGCGAGGTCGACCCCCGGACCTATGCCCGCGCCCTCGTCGATCTCGCCTCCGACTTCAACCCGCCCGCCGCCCTCGGGATGGCGGGGCCTGCCGCAACCCTTACCCGAAGGATCGCCTGCATCATGAAGACCTCAGCTCCGCTTCGCCGCCGACCGCTCGCCATGGCCCTGACGGTCGGGGCCCTGATCGGCGTCGCGACCCCCATCGCCGCGCTCGAACTGACGCCCCGTGGCCCGGCGGCCTCGCCGGCACTGCTTGCGTCGATGGCCGAGCGAGATCGGGTCGATGCCGTCGATGCGGTCACCGTCCCGGCTCCGGCCGCGCCGGCCGCCGATGCGGTCGAGGCGGTTGCCGCGGTTGACGCCGTCGCGCCCGTCGGCGCTGACCTCGACTGGTACGGGGGCCAGGACGGCTTTGCGCCGCCGCCGCCGCCGCCGCCGCCGCCGCCGCCGCCGCCTGCGCCACCGGCTCCGCCTGCCCCCTACGCCGCCATGGCAGTGCCGCCGGCACCGCCCGTCCCGCCCGCGCCCCCGGCACCGCCCGCAGGCGCGCCGCGTGCGCCGGGCTGGGTCCACAACTACAGCCGGGCGCTGACGGAACACGAGCGTCAGGCTGTCGCGGAAGCGCGTCAGGCGGCGGTCGAGGCCCGGATCCATGCGGCGGAAGCGCGCCGTGAGGCTGTTGAGGCGCGGGCCGAGGCGCGTTCCCGCGTCGCCGCTGCGCCCGAGGCGCGGGCTCGTGCGCGGGCTGCGGTCACTGCAGCTGCAGAAGCACGCGCGCAGGCCGGAGTCGCCCGCCAGCACGCTGCTCGCGAGATGGCCAACGCCCGGGTTCATATGGCCCAGGGCGCGGACCAGATGGTCGCCGGCGCTGGCCAGATGCGCGAGGAGGCAGCGCGTCTTCGCGTGCCGGCCTATCGGACGACGCAGATCGAGGAGGCGCGCGCGCGGGGGCAGACCGTCACCGACGCCGAACTGCAGGCCCTGTCGTTGCGGCTGCCGACCCAGGCCGACCGGCTGGAGCGTCGGGCGGCCGAGCTGCGTGAACGCGCCGCCCGCCAGCCGTCCTGATCTGACGAAGGGTCCGCCCGCTCCGGTCTGGCCGGAGCGGGCGGGGCCGTCAGCTGCGTTGAGCGTCCCACCAGCGCACGGCGTCCGCGTCGCGGGCGCTGAGCTCCGGGTAGTCAGGGTCGGAACCGACATCGGGCACGCGCCGCCATGAGCGGGCGCATTTGGGGTGGGCCGCGAGCCGAACCTCGACCGTCACGGCGCCGCCGCCCGTAATCAGCTCGGCGCCGGAGGTCCGGAACACTTCGGCGGCGTCGAGCCCCTCGAACGGGGCGAAGGCCGTGGCGGGGCCGGTCACAACCGGCCAGGCGTCGAGCGCCCCGCCGATCGCCTTGTCGCGGCGCGCGGCCTCAAGCGACTCATTGACGACTTCCAGAACGGCCTGAACGTCCGCCCAGCGTTTCGCCTCGTCCACGTTCCGCCACGCCTCCGGCGTCTCCGGGATCACCCGGGCGCAGTTGGAGCCGGCGTCCGGATAGCGCGTGCCCCAGGCTTCTTCCATGGTGAAGGGGGTCAGCGGGGCCAGCCAGGCGGTGAGGCGCATGAAGACCTCATGCATGACCGTGCGGGCCGCGCGGCGGCGGATCGCGTCGGGGCGGTCGCAGTAGAGGCTGTCCTTGCGGATGTCGAAATAGAGGGCCGACAGGTCGTTGGAGCAGAACTCCAGCACGGGCCGGACGACGTCCTGGAAGCGGTATTCGGCGTAGGCCTTGCGGACGTCGCGATCGAGCTCCCAGAGCCGGTGCAGGATGAATTTCTCGAGTGGCGGCATCTGGTCGAGCGGGAGACGCTCGGCCTCGTCGAAGCCGACCAGGGCCCCGAGCAGATAGCGGACGGTGTTGCGCAGCTTGCGATAGGCGTCGACCGTGGTCTGCAGGATCTGTTTCCCGATCCGCTGGTCCTCGGCATAGTCCACCAGCGAGACCCACAGGCGCAGGATGTCGGCACCCGATTCCTTGATGATGGTCGCGGGGTCGGTGGTGTTGCCCTTGGACTTGGACATCTTCTCCCCATTCTCGTCCTGGGTGAAGCCGTGGGTCAGGACAGCGTCATAGGGCGCGCGGCCACGCGTGCCGCAGCCTTCCAGAAGGTTGGACTGGAACCAGCCGCGATGCTGGTCCGAGCCCTCGAGATACAGGTTGGCGGGCCAGTGTGAGGGGCGGTCGCCGGTATAGCCATGAGCCGGGTCGCGCGTTTCGAGTGTGAAGGCATGGGTGCAGCCCGAGTCGAACCAGACGTCGAGGATGTCCTCGATCTTCTCGAACCGGGCGGGGTCGTGGGCGCCGAGGAAGTCGGCGTCGGGGCGGGTGAACCAGGCGTCGGCGCCGCCCTCGGCCACCGCGGCGGTGATGCGGGCGTCGACGTCGGCGTCGATCAGGGGCTGGCCGGTCTGTTTGTCGACGAACATGGCGAGCGGCGTGCCCCAGGCGCGCTGGCGGCTGATCAGCCAGTCAGGCCGGCCCTCGACCATGGAGCGGATGCGGTTGCGGCCGGCCTCGGGGTGGAAGTCTGTCCTGTCGATGGCGTCCAGCGCCCGGTCGCGCAGGGTGGCGTCGTCCTCCAGCGGCGTATCCATGCGGATGAACCACTGCGGCGTGTTGCGGAAGATGATCGGGGCCCTGGAGCGCCAGCTGTGGGGATAGGAATGCTCCATCCGGCCGCGCGCCAGCAGGTTTCCGGCCTCGATCAGCTTCTCCATCACCGCGCCATTGGCGGGACCGAATTTGCCGGTCTTCTTGCCCTCGGTCTCCAGCACCTTGAGGCCGGCGAACAGGGGGACGTGGTCGTAGTAGGCTCCGTCAGGATCGACGGTGTCCGGTACCTCGTGATGGCCGTGGGCCTTCCAGACCTCGAAGTCGTCGGCGCCGTGGCCCGGAGCCGTGTGGACGAAGCCGGTGCCGGCGTCGTCAGTGACGTGATCACCGGCCAGCAGGGGCACAGAGAAGCCGTAGCCGGGAGCCAGGGCGGCCAGCGGATGGGCGCATTCCAGGCCGGACGGATTCAGGTCGTCGAGGCGGGCCCAGGTCGCGATCTTCGCGGCCTTGAAGACGTCCTCCGCCAGTTTGTCGGCGACAATCAGCCGGTCGCCGGGCTTGGCCCAGGGCTCGAACTCCAGCCCGGTCTCCATGGCCGTGACCTCATAGAGGCCGTAGGCGATCTCGGGGCCGTAGCTGATGGCGCGGTTGGCCGGGATGGTCCAGGGCGTGGTGGTCCAGATGACGACCGACGGATTGGCGTGGCGGAAGGCCAGCAGGTCGTCCGGATGGCTGTCGGTCGCGCCGGTGACGGGGAATTTGACCCAGACGGTCGGGCTGACGTGGTCATGGTATTCGATCTCGGCGTCGGCCAGGGCGGTACGCTCGACCGGGGACCACATGACGGGCTTGGAGCCGCGATAGAGCTGGCCCGAGTTCTTGAACTTGTGGAACTCGCCGACGATGGCGGCTTCGGTGGTGAAGTCCATGGTGGCATAGCGGTGGTCCCAGTCGCCGAGGACGCCGAGGCGCTTGAACTGGTCACGCTGCACGTCGATCCAGCCGGTCGCGTATTCGCGGCAGGCCTGGCGGAACTCGGCCTTGGAAACCTCGTCCTTGCGCTTGCCCTGCGCGCGATAGCGCTCCTCGATCTTCCATTCGATCGGCAGGCCATGGCAGTCCCAGCCGGGGACGTAGTCGACGTCGTTGCCGAGCAGGAAGCGGCTGCGGACGACAAAGTCCTTCAGCGTCTTGTTCAGGGCGTGGCCGATGTGGATGTCGCCGTTGGCATAGGGCGGGCCGTCATGCAGGACGTAGAGGGGCGCGCCTTCGGCCTGGCGCTGTTTGCGCAGGGCCGCATAGAGGTCGCCCCACTGTTCGATGATCGCCGGTTCCTTCTGCGGCAGCCCCCCGCGCATGGGGAAGGGCGTCTCGGGCAGGAAGACGGTCTCGCGATAGTCGCGTCCGGTGGAAGGCGTGTCGCTGGCGTCGGCCATGAAGTCTCGTTTCGTCGTCGATGTGTGATCGTTCGCGTCGGTATCGATCCCGGCGTGCACGGGGCCAGAGCCCTGCAGCGCTACGCCGGGCGTCTAATCGAAATCGGGCGAAACACGCGGACGGTCATGGTGTGCATGCTCTAGCAGAGAGCGAGGTCGGGACGCCAGCGGGATTGCCAGCCGGGGGCGGGGGCGGGATAGTCGGCGCGTCCCCGGAGGGTTCTCATGCGCCGTCACGTCCTGATCGCCGCCGCCGTCCTGGCCGGCCTCGCTGCCTGCTCCTCGCCGGAGGGGACGGCGACCGAACCGGCCGACGCGCCCGCAGCCCTGCCGCCGGGTCGTCCGGCGATCTATGAGGCCGCGAAGGTCGGGCCCGAGGCGTTTGTCCGGGCCCTGTATGCGGTGCACGTGACGCCCGGAGCCGGGATGGGCGAGCCGCCGGCACCGGGGCAGGATCCGATCTACGACCGGATGCTGAACGCCATGATCGGCGAGGATTTCCGCAAGGCGAACGGCGAGGTTCCGACGCTGAATTACGACCCGATCTGCGCCTGCCAGGACAGTGGCGACTTCACCCTGGACTCCGTGGCGGTCACGCCGGGCGCGGATGAGCGCAAGGCCGATGTGGCGGTGGTCTTCACCAATATGGGCCAGACGAAGCGGCAGACGCTGAAGCTGGTGAAGGAGGGGGCGATGTGGAAGGTGTCCGACATCACCGTGCCCGGCGAAAAGTCGCTGACCGAGCAGCTGATGGCGGCGATCAGCTGACCAGAACCGTCCGGGCCGCGGCGGCGTCGGCGTTGATCTGCACCTTGAGCGCGTCGAGACCGTCAAAGGCCATTTCACCGCGCAGGAAGGCGACCAGTTCGGTCTCGACCGTCCGGCCGTAAAGGTCCCCGTCAAAGTCGAACAGCCAGACCTCGAGCAGGGGTTCGGCCAGTTCGTACATCGGGCGAACGCCCAGGTTGGCGACGCCGTCGAGGACGCGGCCATCCGGCAATCGGGTGCGGGTGGCGTAAACCCCGTAGGCCGGGCGCATATAGTCGCCCATGCGGATATTGGCCGTCGGCACGCCGATGGTGCGGCCGCGTTTGTCGCCGTGCACCACCTCGCCCTCGATGGCGAAGGGGCGGCTCAGAATGGCGGCGGCGCGGGCCATGTCCCCGGCCTTGAGCGCTTCGCGCACGGCGGAGGATGACAGTTTCAGCCCGTCCGGATCGTCGACGCGTTCGGTGACGCCGACCGTGAACCCGAGTGTCTCGCCCTGGCGGCGCAGGGACTCGGGCGAGCCGGTCCGCCCCTTGCCATAGGTGAAGTCGAAGCCGATGGCGGCGTGGCGGATGCCGAGGCCATTTTGGAGGCCTACCGCGCTTCGCGCTACGTGAGGCCCGGCCAGGACCTCCCGGGCAAAGGCTTCTTCCGACATGGCGGCCATGTCGGCATCGAAGGGCAGCAGATACAGGGTGTCGACACCCAGCGGCGCGAGGGCCCGGGCCATCTGGTCCGTCTTCATCAGACGGAAGGGGGCGGCGTCGGGCTGGAACCAGCGGCGTGGATGGGGATCGAAACTGACCACGCCGAGCGGCGCGTCGAGGCGACGGGCGACGTCGCGGGCGGCGGCGATCACGGCCTGGTGGCCACGATGGACACCGTCAAACGCACCGATGGCGACGGCCGCGCCCTTCAGCCCGTTCGCCAGGCCGCGCCAGTCGGTGACGATCTCGACCAAGTCAGTCTTTCGCAGGGCGCCGGCGGCGGGGAACGCGGACCGTGGCGACGCCGTCCATGATCAGTTTGCCGTCGACGAAGCCCTCGCAATTGAGCTCGACCCGCGCGCTTTCGGGGTCCACCGAGATGACGCTGATGCAGACCACGACATCGTCGCCGATGCGGACCGGGGCGTGGAACTGCAGGGTCTGGGAGATGTAGATGGCCCCGGCCCCGGGCAGGATGGTGCCGACCACGGCCGAGCCGAACGAGGCCGACAGCAGGCCGTGGGCGATGCGGCCGCGATAGGCCGTCTTTGAGGCGAAGGCCTCGTCCATATGCACGGGATTGAAGTCGTCCGAGGCGTCGGCGAACTGCTGGATGCGCTGTTCGGTGACCGGAATGATCTTCTCGGCGGCCATGCCGACGTGAAGCTCCTCCAGGATGTAGCCGCCGGAGGGATGTTTCGTGACCAGATCAACCATGGCTCGGCCTTAGCGCGATTTGCGGCCGCTCACCACGTCAGATCGAGCATGGCGTACCGGGCCCGGGTGGATTCCGCCTGCAGCAGGCCGGCGGCGCGGGCCGGATCGAGGCGGCCGTCGGGTCCGCGGGCGGCGTCGCCGTGGATGCCCTGGGCGATGAACAGGCAGTCCAGCGCCTGTCTGTTGGCCCCCAGCACATCCGTGACGACGCCGTCTCCGATGCACAGCACACGGGCGCGGTCGACGGGCTTGCCGAGCAGCCGCTCGCCCTCGGCCAGGGCCAGGTCGTAGATCGGGTCGAAGGGCTTGCCGGCCATGGTGACCCGGCCGCCGAGGCTTTCGTAGAGATCGGCCAGCGAGCCGCCGCAGTAGATCAGCCGGTCGCCGCGCTGGACCACGCGGTCCGGGTTGGCGCAGATCAGTTCGAGGTCGCGGGCGACGCCGGCGGACAGGCGCGCGCGGTAGTCTTCGGGCGTTTCAACCGTGTCGTCGACCGGGCCGGTGACGGAGATGAAGGCCGCGTCCTCTGCGCCCGGGACGGTGTCGAGGCCGAGGCCCTCATAGAGCGGCCAGTCCCGGTCCGGCCCGATGATCCAGGCGGGACCGGGCGCGCGCTTCGCCAGCTCCATGCGGGTGGCGTCGCCGGAGGTGACGAAGGCACGCCAGCTGTCGCGCGGCACGCCGAGGGCGTCGAGCTGGGCGACCACGTCCGACGAGGGGCGCGGTGAGTTGGAGATCAGGACGACGTGTCCCTGGTCGCGGTTGAAGCGACTGAGCGCCTCGCAGGCGGCGGGCCAGCTTTCGCGCCCGTTATGGATCACACCCCAGACGTCGCAGAGCAGGATGTCGTAGTCGGCGGCGATGTCGGACAGGCCGTTCGGGGCATGGGGGAGGGTCATGGGGGGCTGATAGCGGGTTCGGGAGAGGGGGTGAAGGGTGGGGCGTCGTCGGCCTCATCATCGCCCGGCTCCAGGAGGATCGCTTCCAGTCGGAGCAAGGGCTTCGAGCCTCATTTGTTCGGGGTTGTCAGGGGGTGTTGGCTTCTCCCTCCCCCGCCGGGTGGGGGCGGTTCGGCGCGGGGAGAGCCGGTGCTTGCGTCCCCGAGCCCTCCCCACCCCGTCGTCGCTTCGCGCCGACGCCCCTCCCCCGGAGGGGGAGGGAGAACTTGGGCGCGTGACTCTTCGCCGGCTGTTTCCAGACGGTGCGGGGAGGGCGCGGAGCGGCCGGGCCTCGCCCGGTGCTGTTGTAGAGTTACCGTTTCGACGAAGCAGACCACTCCGCGCAGTCGTTTTCCACGCGCCGGCCGGCTGGCGGCCCTTGCTTCGGGCCTTGCCGGCGGCCCGGCCCGCCCTTGCGGGCGGAGCGGACGGCGGAACGTGCTGACCCTGTCAGTAGCGGTTCCATCCCCAGGCGCGCGGCGAGCAGGGGGATGCCATCCATCGACATCCCCAGGGACCCCCGGACTCTCCTCCGCCCGGGCTTCATCGCTCGACCACAGCCCGCCGCCATCGAGGAACGTGGATCCGACGCCCTCCCCACCGACGGGATGGGGGGATTATGGGACGGGGTCTTCCTCAGGCGGGGAAATGACTCTGCTGCGTCTCGAAAGGACTTTCGAGTCAGAGGGTTGGGTTCGGAAACTTGTCTGGCTGGCGGCGGATTGTGAGCAGAGCGGTCCGCGAAGCGGGTCGGATGAGGGGTCTCGCAGTCGGCGTCAGTGCGACCCCTCACCCGACCGCACAAGAACGCCGGCTTCGCCGTCGTGTGCGGTCTCCCGCTCCCGCAAGGGGAGAGGGATCGAGGAACGCCGCTGACCGTTCCGCGTTCGATCTTCGGGATTTCAGCGGAGAGACGGCATGCGATCCATTCTGACCATGACGGCGGCGGCAGCCTGCGGGCTGGCGCTGACGGGGTGCGCGACCACGGGCGACGGCTACGCCTCGGCCTGCCAGCGCGACTATGAGCGAAACCGGCAATACGCGACGGGTGCCGGTGCGGTGCTGGGCGCGGCAGTCGGGGCGGCGGTGGCCGGGCGGGACAATCGCGAGGAAGGGGCCGCCATAGGGGCCCTGGCCGGAGCGTTGATCGGCCGCGAACTGTCGGAGGAGGAGGATCCCTGCGGCTATGGTTTCGGCGGGTATAATCGCGACGGGCGGTATGGCCGCGAGCGGGTCTACTGGCGGGAAGACGGGCGGCGCTGGTAGCCGTCAGGCATCAGGGTTGCCGGGTCCGGCGGCCGCCGCGGGCTGACCGACCCGGGCGCGAATGCCCATCGGCGACCCATGATCGAAGGTCAGGGTCAATGAGACCATCTCGCCCTCGACCAGAGGCTGCTTCAGGCCGATCAGCATGATGTGTTTGCCGCCCGGCTGGAGCGAAACAGCCTCTCCGGCCGGCAAGGGCAGTCCGTCTTCAAGCTCGGCCATCGACATCATGCCGTTCGCCACCTTCATCTCGTGGATCTGGCCCTTCCCGGCCACGGGGCTGGAGACCGCGACCAGCCGGTCGTCGCGGCTGGCGGTCAGGGTCAGGTAGCAGCCGGTCATGGCGCGGCCCCTGGGCGTGGGACGGCACAGGGCGTCCGTGGTCGTGACGACGGCAGGCCCTTCCGACGTCTGGACCTGGTTGCAGGCCGTGAGGGTCAACAGGGCGGCGGGGATCAGAAGGCGTTTCATCAGGCGCTCCTTGCGGCGCGGCCGTCGAGACGACGGCGCACCAGGGTTGCGGCCCGCTCGATCGCCAGGGCGGCGATCAGGCTGAGACCGGTGAGGGGGTAGAGGATGGCGAGCGGCAGGACGATGCCGAGGACGGCGGCACGGACGCGCGGGCCGGGCGGGGCTTCAGGCGCGCCGAGGCGACCTTTCGCGAGGTTCGGTGGGCGACGCTTCCACCACATGATGATGCCGCTGATCCCCAGCAGCCAGATGGCGATACAGCCGCCCAGCATCAGATAGCGGTTGATCCAGCCGTACTGCGTGCCCTGGTGGACGGCGATGCCCCATTCGAACGCCCTGGCCCCGACGCCGAACTGGTCGTAGCGGATGTCGGCGCGGACGTTGCCGGTGGCGGCGTCGATGTAGAGGGCGCGCGTGTCCTCGACCTGTTTGACCTGGCGCGCGGCGGTGAAGGCGAGCGCCGGATCGGAGGGGATGGACACCATATAGGGCCGCGCCAGACCGTGGGATTCCGCCGCTTCAATCACGCGGGCAAGACCGGGCGAACCGGCGTGGGGCGTGGGCATGACCATCCCTTCCATGGTCCAGCCGACGCCGACGGGGGCGTCCGCGGGATGGGCGGCGTGCGTGAAGGGGCTGGCCGCCGGCGGCGCCTGCGGACGGCCCAGCCCGTTGGCCTTGACCGCCGCCATGTACTGGTCGCCCCAGAAAGCTGACCAGGGCATGCCGGTGATGACCAGAAAGGCGATGACGGCACCGGCATAGAGGCCGGTCACGGCATGGACGTCGCGCCAGAAGGGTCGCCGCTTCGGATCGGTGGCCCGGACCGAGACGAGGCCGACGCCCCGCCCGCGCGGCCACCACAGGAACAGGCCGGTGGCCACGAGAATGATGGCCCAGCCGGCGACGATCTCGACGACATAGTTGGCCCAGCGGCCCAGCAGGATCAGGCTGTGGAGCTGTTTGACCGTCTCCATCACCCCGCCGAAGCCTGTGTCGCCGGTGAGCCGGGCGTCATACGGATCGACGAAGGCGGTGCGCTTGCCGCCGTCGGGCAGGTTGACGGTCATGCGGACGGCCTCGTCCGGCCGGGCCGGGACCAGCACATTGGCGACCTTGCCGCCGAGGCCGGTCCCGGCCGCGGCGACCCAGCGGTCGGGCGAGGCGGTCGCGGCGCGGGGCTCGACGCGGGACAGGTCGCGATAGACCGCCCCGTCGATCTCGTCGGTGAACAGATACAGGGCGCCGGTCAGCGCCATCAGCATCAGGAAGGGCAGGACCAGAAGGCCGGCATAGAAATGCCACCGCCAGACGGCGCGGAACGGACCTGAGAGGGCTTGGTCGGAAGGTTGGGATGTCATGTTGAACTCCGTCGAGGCGGGCCTTTCGACCCGCCCCGGTTTCGGATCAGTAGGTCAGTCGAACGCCGACGAAGGCCGAGCGGCCCTCGCCCGGGAAGAAGACCGAGGTTGAGGCGGTGCGGGCGTCGGTCACGGCCGAGAACTCGCCGACGTAACGCTCATCGGTCAGGTTGCGGGCGTCGAGATAGACGGTCGCGCCTGAGCCGAGTTTGAAGCCGGCATTCACACCCAGCAGGGCCCAGGACGGTGCCTTCAGGGTGTTGGCGTAGTCGACCCAGACATCCGAGATGCGCCACTCGACCGAAGGCGTGACGAACAGGCCGGACGGATGCCGCCAGGTCAACTCGGCCCGATACTGGTGCTCGGGCACGACCGGCAGGGTGTTGTCGCCCCAGCGCGCATCATCGACAAAATGGAAGTCGCTGAACGCATACGTCTGGCGCAGCAGCAACGAGCCGTCGGCGATTTCCACGGGCATCCGCCAGTCCAGACCGGCTTCGACCCCTTGGTGAATGGTCCGGTCGGCGTTGAAGGTCGCGGCCGGGATGTCGGGGCCGACGATGAAGTTCAGGATCTCGCCGTCGATCCGGCTGCGATAGACGGTGAAATCCCAGGCCAGGGTGCCGCGACGACCACGGGTGCCGACCTCCGCCGTCCACGCATCCTGTATGTCGATCGGCGTGAAGCCGACCAGCGGCGCCTGGACCAGCGCGCCATAGGCCGGCGGCTCCACCGAACGGGTGACATTGGCGAAGACCTGGGCGCCGTCTTCAGTCTCCCACAACAGGCCAAGCCGGGGCGAGAACCACTCGTAGCTGATGCCGTCATTGTTCAGGGCGTTCCGGCGATCGACATAGTCCCGGGTGGCGCGGCCGAACGAGCCCCCGGCGACGAGGGCCAGAGGGTCGCTGACGAAGAGGCGGCCCTCGGCGAAGACGTCCAGCCCGTCCGCCTCCTGGAAGCCGTTTGCGGTCAGGGCACCGCGGAAGCCGCCGACATTGACGTAGCGCAGGGCGTCGATCTGGCCGTCGCGATAGCTCAGGCCATAGAAGGCGTCGGCGCGCATGCCGCCGACCGTTCCGGTCCAGTCGATCCGGGCGAAGGCCCCGCGGGTCTCGCTCTCCTGATCCACGACCTGGAAGATGGGGTGGTAGAGCGACTTCTCCCAGCCCCAGATCGCGCCCTCGAACAGGGTGCTGTCATCGAAACGCCAGCGGGTCTGCAGGGTCACGCGCTTCAGGGTCTGGTCGCGGGCATTGTCGTTGATGATGTTGTTGGCGGGCGCGACACGCGGCGTGGTCAGGGCAAGCGTCAGGTTCAGTGCCCCCGGCACCGACTGCTGGATGTCGGCGGCCTGGGCGATCAGACGGACCTCGCGGTCCTCGCCGAAGCGGCGGCCGATGCTGGCGGTCAGCCGGCCCTGGCTCTGGTCACTCTGCTGGCGATAGCCGTCGGACTCCAGCGCGGTGACGCCGACGAAGGCGTCCCAGTCGCCCCATTCTCCGGCGAACTCGCCATGCAGGCGGCGGAAGCCGAAGGAGCCGCCTTCAAGCTGCAACACAAGGTCGTCCGCGGCGGTGCGGCCTGTGGGGGTGATCATGTTGATCGCGCCGCCCAGCTGGGCCCCGCCGAAGCGCAGGGTGTTGGCCCCCTTGTAGACCTCGATGTAGCGGGCGCTGAGCTGGTCGATGCCCTGGAAGTCGGAGAAGCCGTCCGCGTCGGCGAAGGGCACGCCGTCCTGGGCGAACAGAACGCCGCGCTGGTGGAAGCCCTGGGCGATGCCCGAGCCGCGGATGGAGAGCCGGCTTTCCTCGCCGTAGCGTTTCTGGGCGAGGACGCCGGGGACGTTCCGGAGGCTGTCGGAAAAGCCCTGGGCGAAGCGGGTCGCATAGCTTTCTGCGGAGACGACGGCGACCGAGCCGGGCGTCCGGCTGAGCCGGGTGCGGGCGTCTGCGACGACGGAGGGATCTTCCGGACTACGGACGCCGGTGACGATGACGGTGTCCAGCGTCACCACATCCGGCGAGCCGGAGGCGGTCTGGGCCCGGGCGGGAAGGGCGAAGGCGGCGGCGAGCAGCAGCGCGCACGGCGCTGCAGTGGTCTTGAGAGACATTTCTTGAATCCTGAACAGGGAAAGGCGCGCGCCGACGGGGTGTCGGCACGCAGGCATTCGGCCGGTTCAGGCGGTCGGGGGGGCCGTCGAGGGCGGCGGCAGGCCGGCGCGCAGGCCGCCGGGCGGAATCGCGGCCGGCAGAAGGTCGGGCAGCACGACCACGATCCGCGGCGGGGCCACGGGATGGATCGGCGGCGGCGGGGGCGGCAGGGTCGTCAGCGCCGACAGGACGCAGTCAGCGCAGCTCAGGCTGTCCATCGGCCCGGAAGGCCGCGGTGAGCCGTCCTTGTCATAGACCACCATGATCTGGTCGCCGGAGCACAGCACGACCGGATCGCCGGTCGCCGCCGAGGCCGCGACCGCGGAGGGCAGCAGCGAGCCGAACACGATGGCGAATGTCGCGGCCAGGAAGGCCAGCGACCGCATCAGGGACCAGTGCTCGACAGGAGACGGCTTCACGGGCCCGCCTATACGCCCGGCGGCGGGGAGCGCAAGATCATCACGACTGGTGCGGCCTCCTGCCCCAGCCGCCTGCAGCCCTAGCCCATCCGCCGCCGGTGGTCGGCGCTGCGCAGGGTCGAGCGGATGAAGTCCGCGGGCGGATCCGTCTCGGCCAGCACGGCTTCCTTGATGGCGCGGGGTTCGCCGAACAGATGGCCCTGGCCCATGCCGATGTCGAGTTCGAGGATGTCGACGATCTGGCGCTCGCTCTCGCATTTCTCGGCGATCAGCTCGATGCCGTAGCGGCGGGTCAGGCCGGCGAAGTCGGCGGCCGAGATGTCGCGCAGGCTGGGCAGGGCCGAGGCCCCGTCCATGTCGAGCAGTTGTTCGATCAGCAGGTCGGCGGCGACCTTCATGAACTTGACGTCGGATCTCTGGAGGTCGGCGAAGTCGAGATCCAGCGTCTGCACCTTGTCGATCGAGAAGCGGAAGCCGAGGTCGGCCAGCTTGGCCATGTTGCGGGCCTCGGCGGCCCCGCGGGCGTCGAAGGTGGCCTGACCCAGTTCGAAGATCAGGGCCTGGTTCAGGTCGCGGTTCTCGGACAGGAAGTCGAGGAACTGCGGGAAGAAGGTCTCGTCGCCGAGCGACGACAGGGCGACATTGCAGAAGACCCCGACCTTGCGGTCCTGGCGCGCCAGACGGCGCACGATCTGGGCGCAGCGGAACAGCAGCAGGTTGTCGATGGCGGGCACCAGACCCTCGCCCTCGGCGACGGACAGATATTCGGCCGGCATCATCACCCGGTCGTCGGCGGCGCGCAGGCGGGTGAAGCTCTCGTAGAAGATGGTCCGGCGCTGGGGCAGGGAGACGACGGGCTGGAGGTAGAGGTCGACCCGGTTCTCGGCGAGGGCGTCGTGGATGGTGGCCAGAAGCACATTGGCCTGGTCGCGGTGACGCGCCTCGAACGGGCTGGCCGGCACCGGCTGGGCCATGCGGTGGTCGAGCGACTCGCTCATCTGCGAGATCAGCGTCTCCAGCATGCGGACCTCGCCGGACAGGGCCTCGTTCGAGGTGACCGCGCCGGATTCGATGGCCTGGGCCAGTTCGGTCAACGCGCCCTGGGTCGACTCCATGGCGTCGGCCAGAAGACGGTGCGCCTCGCGGATGCTGTCGATTTCCTTCTTCAGGGCGGCCTTGTCGGCCTTGGCCGTGATCAGGGTGTGGGCGGCCAGCAACAGGCCGAACACACCTATGCCGCCGGCCACGCCGGCACCGGCACCGAGATTGGAACTCCACAGGAAGATCCCGGCTGTCATGGCCAGGAACAGATATGCGAAGAACAGGATGCCTTGGGTCAGTGCGCGCATTGGAAACGGATCGTCCGTCTTCCCGGATGGAATCGCCCGAGTATCAGGGTATCAGAGCATAACGCCTAGGGTCCGTGCACGGATTCCCCCCAAGCAATCGAGGTTAACGATGGAATTGTTCGATCTGACCGGCAAGGTCGCCGTGATCACGGGTTCCTCCAAGGGAATCGGCAAGGCCATCGCCGAGCGCATGGCCGAACACGGCGCGCGCGTGGTGATCAGCTCGCGCAAGGCCGGCCCCTGCGACGAGGTCGCCCAGGCCATCAATGCGAAACACGGCGAGGGCCGGGCCATCGCCATTCCCGCCAACATCGCCTCGAAGGAGGACCTGCAGCGGCTGGTCGACGAGACCAATGCCGCCTTCGGCAGGATCGACATCCTGGTCTGCAACGCCGCGACCAATCCCTATGCGGGGCCGATGGCGGGGATCAGCGACGACCAGTTCGGCAAGATCCTGCAGAACAACGTCGTGTCCAATCACTGGCTGATCCAGATGGTGGCACCGCAGATGCTGGAGCGCCGGGACGGCTCGGTGATCATCGTCTCGTCGATCGGCGGCCTGCGCGGCAACGCCCTGATCGGCGCCTACAACATCTCCAAGGCCGCCGACATGCAGCTGGCCCGCAACCTGGCGGTCGAATGGGGGCCGTCGAACGTGCGCGTCAACACCATCGCCCCCGGCCTGGTGCAGACCGACTTCGCCAAATATCTGTGGGAGAATCCGGAACTGCTGAAGCAGGTCACCGACCCCGCGCCGCTGAAGCGGATCGGCCAGCCGGACGAGATCGCCGGGGCGGCGGTCTATCTGGCGGCCCCGGCCTCGGCCTATATGACCGGCCAGACGCTGGTGGTGGACGGCGGGATCACCATTGCCTGGTGAGCCTCCCATCGGTCCGTCATCCTCGGGCTTGTCCCGAGGGCCCACCGGTCAGCGAGTCCGGACCGTGGAAATGGAACGCGTCTGCCTGATCGTCCCCGTTCGCATCTGGTCGCGCCATGGGGCCTCGGGACAAGCCCGAGGATGACGGGGGTGGGGAATTATCGCCAGGACCTGATCTGGCGTCTGGAAGCGATCGCCTTCGCCGGCTTCGTAGGCTTCATGCGACTGCTGGGCGTCGAGCGGGCCTCGGCCCTCGGCGGCTGGCTGCTGCGGACCCTCGGGCCGAGGACGGGCACCCAGCGCACGGTGATGCGGAACCTGCGCATCGCCTTCCCCGACATGCCGCCGGCGGAGCGCGAAGCTCTCGCGCTGGCGCAGTGGGAGCAGACCGGGCGGGCCTTCGCCGAGACGGCGGTGATGGACCTTCTGGTCAAACAGAACCGGATCGAGGTGGTCGGGCTGGATCGGCTTCACGCCATTCGTGACAGCGGCAAGCCGGTGGTGTTCGCGGGGGGGCATTTCGCCAATATCGAGACCCTGGCGGCGACGATCACGGGATCGGGCGTGCCGTGCCAGATCACCTATCGCGCGGCCAACAACCCTTACGTCGATGCCCAGATCATCGCCGCCCGGGCGCGCTATGGCGTCAAGCTGTTCGCGCCCAAGGGCGGGGACGGGGCCCGCGAGCTGCTGGCCGGGATGGCGCGGGGCGAGTCGGTGGCCCTGATGAACGACCAGAAATTCTCGGAGGGGCCGGAGGTCACCTTCTTCGGCCAGCCGGTGAACGCGGCACCGGGGCCCAGTCGGCTGGCGCTGCGCTTCGGCACGGTGCTGCAGCCGATGTCGGTGGTGCGGTTGCCGGGCGTGCGGTTCCGGCTGACGGTCTATGAGCCGATCGCGCTGGAGAAGACCGGCGACCGGTCGGCCGATATCGCGCGCGGGGTTCAGGCGATCACGACATTCATCGAGGACCGGGTGCGCGAGAGCCCGGTCGACTGGTTCTGGGTCCACAAACGGTGGCCCGACCGGGTCTATGCGGCGCTGGCTTCCTCGTCGTCCGACTGATCAAGCGCGCGTTTGGGCGCGCCGGCGTAGTCGCCCCTCTTGAGGCGGCGGCGATCAGGTCCGAAAAAGCCGTCCGTCTTGATGAAGGGACGCGCCTTGACGATGACGGAATTGAGCCGGTCGACGACTGCGCGGGCGTTGATCGGCTTGGCGAGGAATTCGGTGACGCCCGCATCGCGCGCCTGGATCACGCGGGCGGCCTCGCTGTGGCCCGTCATCATGATGATGGGGAGGTAGGGGTTGGCGCTGGTCGGGTCGTTGCGAACCATGCGCGTGAACTCGAGGCCATCCAGCACGTCCATCCTCAGATCGACGAAGACCAGGTCGATGGCATGCTGCCTGAGGCGTTCCATCGCCGCCGCGCCGTTGGGTGCCTCGTGAATATTGACGATGCCGACGGACCGCAACACGGACGCAGTGATCGCGCGCATGTGCGAGTTGTCGTCGACGATCAGGACATGGAGGTGTTTGAGACTGGACATGAATTCGCGATCTGACGGACGAGCTAGGCCCGGGCGTCACACTAGGCGATCAGGCTTAAGCCTTCGTGAGAGTCGGCCAATTTTCTGTCGAACAGTACCGAGGTCAGATATCGACGGATTTCGGAGGGCGCGACTGATCCGCGGCGCGGCGCATCGGGCCGCTGTAGTTTGGGGTCTCGCGGCGGCGACGGTCGGGACCAAAATAGCCGTCGGTCTTCACGAACGGACGGGGGTGGAAGATCACCGCCTGGATCCGGTCGAGGATGGCCTTGGCGGTGATCGGCTTGACCACGAACTCCGTCACCCCGGCATCCCGGGCCTCGTAGATCCGGGCCTTCTCGGAGTGTCCGGTCATCATGATGATCGGCAGATAGGGATTGGCGCTGTCGGGGCTGTTGCGGACCAGACGGGTGAATTCGACGCCGTCCAGGGGGAACATCTTGAAGTCGACAATCACCACATCGGCGGCGAAATCCCGCAGCACCTCAAGGCCGGCCCCCCCGTCCGACGCTTCCCTGACCAGACGGACGCCCGCAGACTGCAGCACCGCCGAAGCAATGGTTCGCATATGAGCATTGTCATCGATAAGCAGGATCTTGAGGGTGCTGAGAGACGACATGAGGCTTTCGGCAAGGTCGAGCGTGCGCCCGTAATAGTGTCGCTCTAGGGGCCAAAGCGCCCGACGTCCATTACTGATCCGCGCGAGGCCGCTCCGTAAGCGGTTACTTTATGCCGTTTGGACCATGAGGGACGGATCCAGATTTCGTTCGCGCCACTTCATCCGCCAGCACAGGTGGGGGCCGGTGGCGCGGCCGGTCATCCCGACCCGGCCGATCGGATCGCCGCGCTTGACGGTCTGGCCGGCCCGGACATCGAGGCGCGACTGGTGCAGACAGGCGGTGATCAGGCCCTGGCCGTGATCGATCAGGGTCAGCCCGCCCTCGAAATGCAGGGCCGGTTCCGCGAGGGTCACGCGGCCATCGGCGGGTGCGCGGATCGGCGTCCCCTGCGGTGCGGCCAGATCGATGCCGTAGTGCGGCCGGGCCGGCGTTCCGTTCAGGACCCGCTGGCTGCCCCACCGGCTGCTGATCCGGAACGTCTCCAGCGGCCAGATGAAGCCGTCAACGAATCCGTCGGCGTCGGTCCGGCTGGCGAAGGCCTCGGTCTTCAGGGCGACCTCGCGCTGGATGCGGGCGAGAAGTTCGGGATCGTCCGGTTCGATGGTGGAGGGCGGCAGCCCGTCGATGCGGGTCGAGGAAAACCGGCCCGGGGCGATGGCCAGGGTTCGCCGGGCCGAGCGGCCGTTGGAGCGAACCTCGATCTCGGTACCGGACGGTGCGTCCCGGTCGAACCCGACGATGAAGACGCCGTCGGCCGAGGCGGTGGTCAGGGCCTCGCCATCCACGAAGACGAGGGCGCGCGGCCAGGTGCGGCCGATGGCGTGGCCGCCTTGAACCAGTCGGCCGGTCAGGACCAGGTCGCCTTCGCCCATCCCGGGGGTCTGAGCGCGGCTACCGGCAGGCATCACCCCTGCCGCGGCCAGGGCACCGCCGCCGATCAGGAGCTGGCGGCGCGGCAGGGTCACGGGACCTGGCCCAGACTCTGGAAGGCCTCGTTCGGCCCGGCATAGGCTTCCTGACGGGTGACCGACCAGTAGCGCAGGGCCTCCAGGGGAATGGCCTTGCCGCTGACCGCGCAGGTGACCGTGCGTCCAGGCTTCAATATGGCGAATTCGCCATCGCCATAGTGGAGGGTCGCGGTACCGGACGGAGTTTTGGCCATGACAGACAGGCTAGACCATTTTTGCTTCAGGTCGAATCGACCTGAATCCAAAAAATGGTCCAGCATCCATCTGGAGCGAAATCTGAGCCCTGATGGACTGCGTCCATCAAGGCCGATTTCGCTCTGGCGTGGCCGTCTGGATCGCGCCACGATTTTCCCGTTTCAGAACAGGTCGCCCTGACCGGGCGGGGGTGCCTTGGGACGGGCCGGGACGGCGGGCCGGGGCGGCGCGGAAGAGGGCCCGCCGTCGCCGTCGATGCGCGCGCCCCGGGAGCCGTCGGCGAAGACCAGCCGCACGGCCTGACCGTCGTGCAGGGCCGCGGCGGCGGCGATCATGGCCCCGTTTTCGGTCTCGACGCGGGCGAAGCCGGGCTTGGGGGTTTTTGGATTGAGCCCGGTCAGGGCGCGGGCGAGCGCCGCCAGCCGCGCCTCGTCCCGCTCAAGCCGCAGGGGAAGGGCGGCGAGGCGGCCGCCGACCGTTTCGAGCCGGGCCGCCCTCTGGTCGAGGCGCCGATACAGGGGTTGGGGCGACAGTCTGGAGAGGGCGCGCATCAGGCGATGCTCATGGGCCTTCACATTGGCGTCCAGACCGGTGCCGAGACGGGCCGACACGGCCTCCAGCCGGTCGCGGCGGCGCTCCATGGCGCGGTCGAGCAGGGCGCGCGACAGGCGGCCGGTGACACCGACCAGGGCGCGCTCGTGCAGGACGAGGTTGCGGCTCAGGCCCGAGGCCAGCCGGCTTCCGGCATGATCCAGCCGCTGCTGCGGCAGGGCCAGGACATCCTCGGGCCGGGCGGGCAGGCCGCGGGCCGCGGCGCGCAGCCGGGTGCGGCGGTCCTCGAGAATGCGGCCGCCCGCGCGGGCCAGACGGCGATCGAAATCGGCGACGGCGTACTGCAGGTCGGCCAGCACGGGGGTGGCGATCTCGGCCGCGCCGGTGGGGGTGGGCGCGCGGCGGTCGGAGACGAAGTCGATCAATGTGGTGTCGGTCTCGTGCCCCACGGCCGAGATGATCGGGATGGCGGCGGCGGCGACCGCCCGGGCCAGGGCCTCGTCATTGAAGGCCCAGAGGTCCTCGACCGAGCCGCCGCCGCGGGCGACGATGACCACGTCGGGGCGGGGGATCGGGCCGTCCGGGCGCAGGGCGTCGAAGCCGCGCACGGCGGCGGCGACCTGACCGGCGGCGGCATCGCCCTGGACGACGCAGGGCCAGACGATGACCCGGCACGGCCAGCGTTCGGCGATGCGGTGCAGGATGTCGCGGATCACGGCCCCGGTCGGGCTGGTGATCACGCCGACCACGGCGGGGAAGGTCGGGATCGGCTGTTTGCGGCCCGGCTCGAACAGGCCCTCGCCCGCCAGTTTCGCCTTCAGCCGCTCCAGCTGGGCCAGAAGCGCGCCGGCCCCGGCGGCCTCCATGGTCTCGATGACGATCTGGTAGGAGGAGCGGGCGGGGTAGGAGGTGATCTTGCCGGTGACGATGACCTCAAGGCCCGACTCGGGCCGGACGCCGAGGCCGCGGACCGACCCCTTCCAGATGACGCCGTCGATGGCGGCCTTGTCGTCCTTGAGCGTCAGATAGACATGGCCCGAGGCGTGGTGATTGACCTTGGAGATCTCGCCCCGCAGCCGGACATGGCCGAACCGATCCTCGAGCGTGCGCTTGAGGGCGAAGGACAGTTCGGACACCGTCTGGGGCGGATTGTTGTCGCGCGCGGGCGGCGGCGGTTCGTCAGCCGGGCCCTCGAAAACATAGGAGTCGTCGCTCATGGGGGGAGGGTAGCGGGGCGCGGGGGCGACGGGAATGGGGGCTGACGGATGTTGGTCAGACGTGCCTGCCCGGGCAGATAGTTAGTACGATGGCAAAGTTTTCGCTTGCGCCACGGTCAACCGCCGAAATAGTTAGTAATATGACTAAGCATATAGCCGATCTCTCGCTGCTGTTTCACGCGCTTGCCGATCCGACCCGCCGGTCGATCCTGACCCGTCTAGCCGACAAGCCGGCGCGGGTGACGGAGCTGGCCGACCCCACCGGACTGCGGCTGCCGACGGTGATGCGCCACCTGTCGGTGCTGGAAGAGACGGGGCTGATTACCACGTCCAAGGACGGAAGGGTTCGCACCTGCGCCATCGTGCCCGAGGCCCTGGACCCCGCGCGGTCCTGGCTGGACGAGCATCGGACGCTTTGGGAGGGCCGGCTCGACCGGCTGGATGCCTTTGTGGCGACCGTGATGAAGGAGAACGGAGAATGACAAAGACGATCGGCACGGACGCGGTCGGCACAGAACCTCCTGCCAGACGGGAGCGTTTCGCGACGCTGACTTTCGAACGGGAGGTCCAGGCCCCCGCGTCGGTGCTCTGGAAAGCGTGGACTGACCCGGCGGCGCGGGCCGTCTGGGCCTCGCCCGCACCCTCGGTCACCGTGGAGTTCCTCGAGGCCGACACCCGGGTGGGTGGCCGCGAGATTTCGCTCTGCAAGGTTGACGGCCAGCCCGACATCCGCTGCGAGAACGGCTGGCTGGTGCTGGAACCGGTGACGCGCAGCGTGAACCATGAGGTGATCTCGGCCGAAGGCGTGCCGCAGTCGGCAGCGCTGGTGACAGCGGAAATCTCGGGCGATCAGGCGTGCAGCCGGCTGGTGATGACGGTGCAGCTCGCCTCGCTGGCTGCGGATATGGAGGCCGGCTATCGCGAAGGCTTCGGTGCCGGCCTGGACAATCTCGCGGGCGTGGCCGAGCGGACCTTGCTGCTGGAGCGGGTGATCAGGGCACCGCGGTCGGTCGTGTGGGGGGCGTGGATGAACCCCGGGACCCTGCCGCGATGGTGGGGGCCTGAGGGTTATTCCTGCCGCACGACGAAAATCGACCTGCGCGCGGGCGGGGAGTGGGTGTTCGATATGATCGCCCCCGACGGCACGGTGTTCCCGAACCACCACCTCTACAAGGAGGTCCGCCCCGAGGAGCGGCTGACCTATGCGCTCTTGTGGGGCGAGAACGGACCGAAGCACGCCGACGCCTGGGCCACCTTCGAGGCGCAGGACGGGACGACCAAGGTCACACTGGGCATGGTGATGAACACGGCCGCCGAGTACCAGAATGCGAAGGCCTTCGGGGCGGTCGAACTGGGCCTGCAGACGCTGGGCAAGCTGGAGCGCTTCGTCGAGAGCGGATGAAGCCAGGGAGCGATCGAAGGCCGGGTGCCGGCGGATCGTCAGCCGGGTCCTTGAGGACGCAGGAGCCGCCCCTCACGGGAGAGATATGACCGGGCATCCGCCCCCCGGCCGCAGGCGATTATGCTCCGCTCGCGCATCCGCGACTTGACCGCCTTCGCCGCTCCGGTCATTGCCCGGGCATGAACATCCTGCTGGTCGGATCGGGCGGGCGCGAGCACGCCCTGGCGTGGAAGATCGCCCAGTCGCCGCTGTTGCGGCGGCTGGTCATCGCGCCCGGCAATCCCGGCATGGAGGCCCTGGGCGAGCTGCGGCCGATGAAGGTGACCGACGCCGACGGGCTGGCGGCGCTGGCGCGCGAGATCAAGGCCGATCTGGTCGTCGTGGGTCCCGAGACGGCGCTGGAGGCCGGGCTGGCCGACCGGCTGGCGGCCGCCGGCATTCCCTGTTTCGGGCCGACGGCCAGGGCGGCGCAGCTGGAGACCTCCAAGGCCTTCTCCAAGGCCTTCATGGAGCGGAACGAGATTCCCACCGCGGGTTTCGGTGTCTATGAGCGGCTGCACGAGGCGCGGCAGGCGCTGGGCGTGTTCAAGCCGCCCTATGTGATCAAGGCCGACGGCCTGGCGGCGGGCAAGGGCGTGGCCATCTGTGCCGACCGGCGCGACGCCGAGGGCGAGATCGAGCGGATGCTGGGCGGCCGGTTCGGCGCGGCCGGGGCGCGGGTGGTGATCGAGGAGTTCATGGCCGGCGAGGAGGGCTCGCTGTTCGCGGTCTGCGACGGAAGCCGCGCCGTCCTGCTGGGCGGGGCGCAGGATCACAAGCGGGCCTATGACGGCGACCTGGGCCCCAATACCGGCGGCATGGGCAGCTATTCGCCGGCCCCTGTGTTCACACCCGAACTGGTCGAGGCGGCGGACCGGCTGATCGTCCAGCCGGTGGTGGCAGCCATGGCGGCCGAGGGCGCACCGTATCGCGGGGTGCTGTACGTCGGGCTGATGGCGACCGACGACGGGCCCAAGGTGGTCGAGTTCAACGCCCGCTTCGGCGATCCCGAATGTCAGGTGCTGATGATGCGGCTGGATGGAGATATCGTGCCCCTGCTGCTGGCCTGCGCGCGCGGCGACCTGACGCGGGTGCCGCTGCCGTCGTTCCGCGACGAGACGGTGATCTGCGTGGTCCTGGCGGCCTCGGGCTATCCCGACAGTCCGCTCGAAGGCTCGATCATCCGCGGGGCGGAACAGGATTTCGGCCCGCATGTGCAGGTCTTCCATGCCGGCACGCGCCGCCGCGCCGACGGCCAGCTGGCGGCGGCGGGGGGGCGGGTGCTGAACGTCTGTGCCCGCGGCAGGGATATCGTCGAGGCGCGCGAGCGGGCCTATGCGGCGGTGCGCCGGATCGACTGGCCCAGCGGGTTCCACCGCACGGACATCGGCTGGCGGGCGGTGGAGCGGGGGTAGGGCGGCCTCAAGGGTTGAAGGTGAGGCCCGCCCGCTCGGCAGGGTTGAAGATGCGTGAGGCCTGAAGCGTGCTGTGCTATCGTCCCGGCATGAGCGATCCCCGTAACGAATTGGACGAGGAGCCCGCCGCCTTCGTATTCGAGGAGGCGACCGAGCCGGACGCACGCGAACGGAAGGCGATGGCAGACATCGACGCGGGTCGATTCATCACTCACGAGGCGGTCGTGCGCTGGCTGAAATCCTGGGGCACCGCGGACGAGCTGCCACCACCCAAATGCGGCGATTGATCTGGTCGACCGACGCGCTCGACGACCTCAGGGCGATCCGATCCTGCATTGAGGAAGCCAGTCCGTCGGCTGCGTCGCGCATGGCGGCGGACCTGGTCGAAGCAACCAGCAGTCTGGTGGCCTTTCCGAACCGGGGACGCCCCGTACGATCAGGCGTCCGCGAACTCACGACCGTGCCGCCCTACGTCATTCGCTATGTCGTCCTCTCCGACGAGATTCGAATCGTCTTTATCCGGCACGGTGCCCGGCGCCGAACCCTGGAGCGAAATCTGAGTTTGGACGCGATCGCATCCAAACTCAGATTTCGCTCCAGGATCATGCTGGAGCCTGATTCACGGCATCGGCGGAATCGCGAAGCGATTCCTCCTCAGCCGATCAGGCTCCAGGCCAACACAAGCTGGCCCGGCTCGAGCGCTTCGACCCCTTGCTGTATCCCGCTGCCTGTCCGGCGCGGATGGAACCGGGCATTAAGCCCTGACACGTTGGGTCCGATCGCGCACGGTGTCGCGACACGGCGCGCCATGCCATGTATCGACAGAGATCGACCGCTGGCCCCGACCAAGAGACTGACCCCCCGTGAACGACGCTCTCCCGCCCGAACCGCCGAGCCATTACCGTGACGGCAAGGAGCGGCTGGCCGATCTGATCGTGCATCTGACCGGGCTGGCGCTGGCGCTGGTCGGTGGCGGGATGCTGCTGGGGCTGGCGATCGGCTTCGGGGATGCCGGAAGCCTGACGGCGGCGGCGATCTATGCGGTCGGGCTGTTGACCATGCTGGGGCTGTCCACCGCCTACAATTTCGCCGCGCCGCGGTTCCAGCCGCTGCTGCGGCGGTTCGACCACGCGGGCATTTTCGTGATGATCGCCGGCTCCTACACGCCCTTCACGACGCAGCATCTGACCGGGGCCTGGGCCTGGGGGATGACCTCGGCGGTCTGGGCCATCGCGGTCTTCGCGGCCCTGGCCAAACTGTTCCTGCCGGGACTCGGCAAGGGGTTCTGGATCGTCGTCTATCTGGCGCTGGGCTGGCTGATGGTCATCGCCATCCAGCCGATCCTGCACAGCCTCGGACTGGCACCGCTGATCCTGATGCTGGTGGGAGGCCTGCTCTATTCCGTCGGCGTCATCTTCTATGCCAACAAGGCGATGCGCTTCAGGCGGGCGATCTGGCACGGCCATGTCGTCGTGGCCGCGGCCGTCCACTGGGTGGCCGTCCTGCTGGCCGTGCTGAAATAGCCGGGTCTCAGGCCCAGGCGAACAGCAGCCGGCCTTCACCCATACGCTCGCGCAGCCGCGGCAGGTCGGCATGGGCGACCGAGAAGCAGCCGTACGACCGGCCCAGCTTGCCTTCGCGGGCAAGGAAGGCGGGATCGGCGTAGTCGGCCCCGTGGATGATGATGGCCCGCTCGCGGGCACGGTCGTTGGAATATTCCAGCCCGTCCAGCAGGACGTTGGGGCCTTGCTGCGCACCATAGCCGGCCCCGGCGGTGGCGAAGGCACCGACCGAGGACATGTAGCTGTCGGGGGTGTTGCCGAAGTCGCGGGCGAAACCGGTGTGTGCGGGATCTGAGCCGCGGCCATGGCTGGTGCGCATCAGGGTCACGGCACCGCCGTGCAGATCGACCTCATACAGGCGTTCGTCACCCGAGAATTTCTGGAAATCGACCAGATACATGCGGTCGCGCCGGGTGATCCTGTCCTTGTGGATGTCGAGGGCAGCGACGGCGCGGTCCATCAGTTCCTTGCGGACCTGGCTGCGCGGGTCGAGCGGGCGGGTGGTGTTCAGCTCGGCCGTGATGAGCTCGGGCGGTTTGGAAACAATGCCGGTCGCCGTCGGTGCGGTCGCCTGCAGGGACCGCAAGGCCGTCGTCTGCGTCGCGGCCGATGTCGTGGCGCAGCCCGACAAGATCGCGGCTCCGCCCAGAATGAATCCACGTCTCGCCAAGCGCATGCGACGCCCCTCGCACGTTACTGAAGGACGGGGTTGTTTCAGTTTGTAACCCGCACATCAACCTGAGCCTTGGCGAAAGCGCGTGGAGGTCTAAGGTGTCGGTCTGTTCCGGGGAGGGTTTCGTGAAGACGATCACAAGTTTGCTGGCGGCCGCGGCCGTTATGTTTGCCACGGGCGTCGCTGCGCAAACGCCCGCCGCTGCGCCGGTTTCGCCTGCAGAGGGAACGACGTTCGTACAGATCGGCCGACTTCTGGCCGATCCGGCGACCGGCGTTGTGCAGCGCGATAAAACTCTCGTGATCAGAGGGAACCAGGTCGTCGAAATGCGCGACGGCTTTGTCGGCGAGGGCCGGATTGTCGATCTGCGCGACTCTTTCGTGCTGCCGGGTCTGATCGACAGCCACGTTCACCTCACCAGCCAGCAGAACCCGAACGGGCGGCTGGAAGAGGTGACCCAGTCGGATGCCGAACAGGCGATGGTCGGCGCGCGCTACGCCCGTCGGACCCTGATGGCCGGTTTCACCACCGTGGCCGATCTGGGCGGGTCGAACGAGGCCGTGTTCGCCCTGCGCGAAGCCATCCGTCGGGGTGATGTGCCCGGACCGCGCGTCATCGCCGCCGGCTCGGCGGTGTCCGTCCACGGCGGTCATGGCGATATCAACGGCTACCGTGAGGACGTCATGCACCTGCTGTCGCCCGAGAGCGTGTGCTCCGGTGTCGACGACTGCATGCGGGCGGTGCGCACCCAGGTGCGGGCCGGGGCTGACATCATCAAGATCACGGCCACCGGCGGCGTGCTGTCGAACACGGCGGCGGGTCTCGGCCAGCAATTCTCGGACGAGGAACTGGGGGCCATCGTCGGGGCGGCGCACCGGATGGGGCGGCAGGTCACGGCCCACGCCCACGGCGCGGACGGGATCAACAGCTTCCTGCGCGCGGGCGGCGACTCGATCGAGCACGGCACCTATCTGGACGCCGACTCCGTTCGCCTGATGCAGCGCGACGGTGTCTGGCTGGTGCCGACCCTGCTGGCCGGGGATTTCGTGGCCCGGGTCGCCTCCGGGCCGGACAATTTCTTCACCCCCGCCCAGACCGCCAAGGCGCTGGAAGCCGGTCCCAAGATGCTGGACATGGCGCGACGGGCGCATGACGGCGGCGTGCGGATCGCCTTCGGAACGGACTCGGGCGTCTCGGCCCATGGCGACAACGCCCAGGAGTTCGCCCTGCTGGTGCGGGCCGGTCTGACCCCGCTGGAGGCCGTTCAGGCCGCCACGGTCGGGGCGGCCGAACATCTGCGGATCTCGCGCGAGGCCGGGCGGATCGCGGTCGGGATGCCGGCCGACCTGATCGCGGTCACGGGCGATCCGCTGAGCGACGTGACCGTGCTGGAGCAGGTACGGTTCGTGATGAAGGGCGGCGTGGTCTACCGGGAAGAGTAGGTCCGGACCGCCCCGAGCAAGGCCGCCTGAAACCCGGCCGGGTCCTCGAAGGTCGCCTTGACGGGCCATGAGAGCACGCGTGTCCGCCACTCGGGCGGCAGGCGGAACCAGTCCTTTTCGGTGGTGACCAGCCGGGCCCCGTAATGTTGCGCCCGATCGGCCAGGAACCGCAGGTCCTCCTCGCGGAAGGCGGCGTGGTCGGGGAAGGGAGCGAAGTCCATCAGTTCGGCCCCTGCGGCATCAAGAGCCCGCTCGACCTTCCACGGCTTGGCGATGCCGGCGAAGGCGACGATGGCCCCCTTCGGCGGCGGACTGGCGGGGGTCAGCCGGGCGACATGCACCGGCAGGTCGCCGAAGGCCTCCATCAGTTCGGGGTCGACGCCCGGCGCGTCGGCCGGCAGCAGGACGACCACTGCGTCGGCGCGGGCCAGGCCACGGCGCAGCTTCTCGCGCATCGGGCCGGAGGGAAACACCGAACCGTCGCCGAACGGCCATTCGTCGTCGCGGGTCTCGCCGTCGACGACCACCAGGCTGAGCGTCTTCTTCAGGCTCGGGTTCTGATGGGCGTCGTCGAGGACCAGAACCGCGGCCCCGGCGGCCGCCGCGGCGCGGGCCCCGGCGACCCGGTCACGGGCGATCCAGGTCGGGCCGCCCAGCGCCAGCATCAGGGGCTCGTCGCCGACGTCAGCGGCCGTATGGAGGGCGGCATTGACCTGCGTCGGCTCGCGCAGCGTGCCGCCATAGCCGCGCGACAGGCCGTGGGCGTTGACCCCGGCCTCATGCAGCAGACGGATCGCCTCGCGCGTGACGGGCGTCTTGCCCGAGCCGCCGACGGTCAGGTTCCCGACGGAGATGATCGGCACGCCCGGATCGACCGGGGTGGCGCGGGCGATGCGGCGGGCGGTGGCGGCAGCCCAGATCCACGACAGGGGCTTGAGCAACAGCCGCGTCACGGCCCCGTGGCGGGCGTCACGCGTGTACCACCAGCGGGGTGTGTTCAGCTTCATCGGCGGCCTCGCGGGGGCAGCAGGGGGGCGATGGCATCCCACAACCGGTCGACACCCGAGCCGGCCTCGGCGGCCGCCCGGCGACCCCGCTCGCCCATCAGCCTGGCCGCGGCGTCGTCGGCCAGCAGGGGGGCGATGACAGCGGGCAGGTCCCAGGGCGCCTGGACGATGGCCAGACCGCCGGCGGCAGACAGCGACTCTGTCACGGCGGCCCAGTTGGTCATGTCGGGGCCGGTGACGGCGGGCTTGCCGAGGCGGGCCGGTTCCAGCGGGTTATGGCCCCCGACGGGCGGCTTCTCCAGCGCGGCCGAAAACGAGCCGCCCATGACCACGACATCGGCCAGTCGCAGGAACAGCCCCATCTCGCCCAGGGTGTCGGCGATATAGAGATCCGTGTCGCGGTCGGGTTCGCGGCCCTGTGAGCGCAGGGCGAAGCGGTAGCCGTCGCGGCTCAGGGCCGCGGCGATGTCGATGCTGCGGTCCGGGTGGCGCGGGACCAGGATGAGGCACAGCCGGTCGGTCAGTTTGTCGAGCGCGCGGACGAGGGCGATCTCCTCGCCGTCATGGGTGCTGGCCGCGACGACGACGGGCCGGTCGCCGATGGCGGCGCTGAGGCGGGTGAAGGCGGCAGCGTCGTGCGGCGGGGCCTCGCCCGACAGTTTCAGGTTCACATGGCCGTCGATGCGCGCGCCGAGGCTTTTCAGCCGCGCCGCCGAGGTCTCGTCCTGCGGCAGGATGCGGTCGAAGGCGGACAGGATGTCCCGCGCCGCGGCGGGGAAACGCCGCCAGCCGTCGACGGTCTTTTCCGTGATGCGGGCGCTGGCGAGAACCAGTTTCACGCCGCGCCGGCGGGCCTCAAGGATCAGGTTGGGCCACAGCTCGCTCTCGACGAAGACGGCCAGCGAGGGTTTCCAGTGGTCGAAAAACGCCGTCACGGCCCCGGGGGCATCGACGGGCGCGAACTGGTGGATGACGCCGTCCGGCAGACGTCTGGCCAGCAGGGTCGCCGAGGTCAGGGTGCCCGAGGTGACCAGCACGGTCAGGTCCGGCCGCGCCTGCCGCAGCCGGTCGACCACGGGCAACAGCGACAGGGTCTCGCCGACGCTGACCCCGTGCAGCCAGACCAGATCGCCGCCGGGCCGGGCGACGGTGGTCAGGCCGAGGCGTTCGTCGACGCGGACGGGGTCTTCCTTGCCCTGTTTGGCGCGGGCGTCGAGCAGGCGCGGGGCCAGCGGCTCCAGCAGCCGGGTCAGAAGCCGGTAGACGATCAGGGCGGGGCTCACGTCAGACCCGCTCGAGGCCGGTGATGGCGTCGGCCTCGGCCTCGACCGCCGTGATGCGGGCGGTCCAGTCGGCCGAGACCTGGGCCATATCCCCGCCCTCGGGCCAACGGGTCACGTCCCAGACGATGGCACCCCTGCTGAAGGGCAGGGGCAGGACGGCCCTGTCCCAGCTGTTCAGGCGGATCGCGGGGTTGCACGACATGCCGATGAACAGGACCGGCGCACCGGACATCTTCGCCAGCAGGGGCAGGCCCTCGGCCATCTGTTGCGCCGGGCCGCGCGGGCCGTCGGGGGTGATGGCCAGGGCCCCGACCCTGAGCTGGCGCAGGCCGTCGCGGAAGGCCTGGGTGCCGCCCTTGGCCCGGTCGGCCTTGTCCTTGTTGGCCGATGAGCCGCGCACCGCCGGAATGCCCTGCAGGGCGACGGCACGGGCGATGAACTGGCCGTCCGGGCTGAGCGATATCAGGGCCTTGGCCGGCTGGGCGCGGTCCAGCGGCCAGCACGATGGGCTGAGACCGATGCGCGAGTGCCAGAACACACACAGGACACCGCCGCCCTGTTTCCAGACCGCTTCGGCCACCCCTTCATTGCGGTGGGTCCAGCGGATGGTGGCGAAGCAGAAGCGCATCCACCCGGCCAGCAGCCAGGCCAGAACGGCCTGGATCACCGGATTGCGGAGGGGCCTCACGACACCGCCGCCACGGTCACGGGCTCTCCATCCAGCGACTGCGCTTTCGCCAGCCGGGCATAGAGGCCGCCCTTCCGGACCAGCACGTCGTGGGATCCGGTCTCGACCACGCGTCCGGCGTCGATCACATGGATGCGGTCGGCGTTGCGCACGGTCGACAGGCGGTGGGCGATCATCAGGGTGGCGCGCCCCTTCATGAGGCGTTCAAGGGCGGCCTGGACCAGGGCCTCGCTCTCGGTATCCAGCGCCGAGGTGGCCTCGTCGAGCAGCACGATCGGGGCGTCTTTCAGGAAGGCGCGGGCGATGGCGATGCGCTGGCGCTGGCCGCCAGACAGGCGCACACCCGCCTCGCCGGCGCGGGTCGCATAGCCTTCGGGCAGGGCGGTGATGAAGTCGTGGGCGGCGGCGGCGTCGGCGGCGGCGACGATGTCCGAGGCGGTCGCGCCCGGGCGGCCATAGGCGATGTTGGCGGCGATGGTGTCGTCGAACAGGAAGGGCTCCTGCGTCACCAGGGCGATCGAGGCGCGCAGGTCGTGCAGCCTCAGCTCGCGGATGTCGCGGCCGTTGATGATCACGGCCCCGCCGGTCACGTCATAGAAGCGCGGCAGCAGGCTCAGAAGGGTCGACTTGCCGCCGCCCGAGGGGCCGACCAGGGCGACTGTCTCGCCGGGGGCCACGGTCAGGGAAATGTCGGACAGGGTCGGCAGGCCGCCATCCGCAGCGGCGGCATAGGCAAAGCTCACGCGGTCGAAGGTGACCGTGGTCGGCCCCTGAGCCAGGGGCGCGGCGTCGGGCGTCTCGCGAATCTCGGGCTGGATGTCGAGGGCGGCGAACAGGCGGCGCGCGGCGGTCAGGCCCTCGGTCATGACGGTCTGGAGATTGGTCACCTGCCGCAGCGACTGGCCGGCGGCCATCAGCAGGCCGATGAAGGCGGCGAAGGCCCCCACGCTCATGGCCCCGTCCTGCGCCCGCCAGCCGGCATAGGCCATGACGGCGGCGACGATGACCATGGCCACCAGATTGGAGAAGGGGCCGGCGAAGGCGCGGGAGTCGGCGGACTTGATCACATGGCGCTGGCGGCGGGCCACGACCTCGCCGACGCGGCTCTGTTCGGCCGCCTCGCGATTCTCGATCTTGATCAGCCGGACGCCGTCGAGGTTTTCCATCAGGGCGGTGGACAGGTTCTCGGTCTCCTGCATCGCGCCGGTGGTGGCCTTGCGCGTCCGTCTGGAGAACCGGCCGAGGACCAGGCTGATCATCGGCACGCCCAGCAGGACGATGGCCGTCAGCTGCCAGTCGATGAAGGCCATGGCCACGATCACGGCGAACAGGGTGATGCTGTGCTGGGTGTAGTTGACGACGCCGTTGGTGAAGGCCTCGCGGACCAGGTTGGCGTCGAACAGGACGCTGGAGACGAAGCTGCCGCTGTGCTGGCTGCGCAGCCGGGCCAGGTCGGCGCGGATCATGGCTCCGAACAGCCGCACCTGGATGTCGCCGACGATGCCGTGACCCAGCCGGTTGACGAGGGCGGCCTGTCCCAGGGAGGCGGCGGTCCAGACGATGGCGACCAGGACGATGGCGGCGGGGATGTAGACCAGGGCCTGTCCGGGCGGGATGTCGATCAGGCCCCACAGCTTGATCGGCGCGTCGGTCTGGAGGAACAGGCCGTTGATGGCGGGTTCGAGCAACTTCAGCGTGGCCGCGGACAGGCCGCCGGCCACGGCGGCGCACAGCATCGACAGGAACAGGGGCACCTTGTGATGTGAGAGGTAGTCGCGCCAGATCCGCGCCAGCAGGGGGCGAAGGGGCTCCTTCTCGTCGGCGGCGGGCGCGGGCGTCGTCATCGGTCCGAGGTCGGACGGCGCGGGGGGGAAGTCAAGCGGGTGCGGCGCGAAGCGACTGCGTTCGATCCAGGCTCAACCCAAACTTCGCGGCCAGAATTCGGAAAACAATGTTACTGACGCGAGCGCATCAAGCGCAACAATCGGCGCCGCCTGGCGCGTGCGGAGGCTGTTCATGTCGGCAAGAAGGTTTCTCGTCGCCGGACTGGTGACCGCGCTGTCGTTTACTAGCGGAAGCGCGAACGCCTATCCCATCACCAGCATCAACATCAGCCTGCCAGCCAACCCGGATGCGAACCTGCGCGTCGCGGTTTCGGATGTCGATGGCCACTTTCTGGGACAAGTGAGGGTCCCGGCCGGTGACTATGCGGTTTCCATGGCCTGTGCCGGAGCGCAGACCTGCGCTCAAATGCGCATCACCTCATTGAGCATCGACGGCCGCAGGGTCAGCCCGTCTTCGGATGGCGTCTACCGACTGACGATCAGGGCCAATCGCAAGGCGATATCGTTCAGCGGCGTCGTGGCTCCAGCAGATTCCCGGCGCAGATAGGAGCAGTTCCGCAGAGTGTTGGATGACGCAACATCCCGCAGCCGCTATCCCCCTCCCATGTCCCGCTACGATCTCACCACCCCCGCCGGCCGGTTCAAGGCGCGATGGGACTATGTCTGGAAGGATCATGCCTTCCTGCGGCGGTGGTTCATGAACGCCCACTGGCTGGGGCCGGATCTGGTGCGGACCAACCAGCCGTCGCCGCGTCAGCTGGCGTTCTGGAAGTCGCAGGGGATCAAGACCGTCATCAACCTCCGCGGGGCGCGGGACGAGGCCTATTATGCGCTGGAGAAGGACGCCTGCGCGCGCCTCGGCCTGACCCTGATCGACGCGCCGCTGGATTCGCGCGATCCGCCGCAGAAGGACCGGGTGCACCGGGCGAGGGCGCTGTTCCGGACCATCGACTATCCGGTGCTGATCCACTGCAAGTCAGGGGCGGACCGGGCCGGGATGATGGCGGTTTTCTATCGCCATTTCCATCTGGGCGAGCCGATCTCGGTGGCCATCGACCAGCTGTCCAAGAAATACCTGCACCACCGCGAGGGGCTGACCGGCGTGCTGGATTATACGCTGGAGAAATACCTGCGCGAGGTCGAGCCGGCGGGGGTCAGTTTCATCGACTGGGTCGACAGCGACGCCTATGACCCGAAAGCCATCCGGGCCGAGTTCAAGGCCGGCTGGTGGGGCACGATCCTGACCGAGAAACTGCTGAAGCGGGAGTAACGCCTCAGCCCCAGGGGCCGCGCGACGGGCCCCGCGAGGGGGTGTCGCCGCCGCTTTCGGCAGTACGTTCGGCGTCGCGGCGTTGCTTGCGGCCCGCCTCCCAATGGCGGAACCAGCGGGTCCAGTCGCGCTCCTGCCGCCAGGCCCCGACCCACAGCACCAGCACCATCAGCAGAAAGACGAGGGAGGCGATCTCCTCACCGCCCAGGGTGCGTCCGAACAGGGTCATGGGATGTCTCCGGTTTCAGGCGCGCCAGCCCGGTCTGAAAGGTGTCCCGGACCGAACGGGCGGTTCGGTCAGTGCGCGTGGTCGGCCTGGCCCGCGTCGCCGCGCGGATCGATCATCCGGTGCGCGTGCAGGATGAAATAGCGCATGTGGGCGTTGTCGACGGTGGCCTGGGCCCGCGCCTTCCACGCCTTGCGGGCTTCCTCATAGTTGGGGAAGGCCCCGACGAACTCGACCTTGGACAGGTCGCGGAAGACCGGCGCGTCGAGGTGGCGCAGCTCTCCGCCGATGACGAGATGCAGCAGCTGGGGGGCTTCGGTTTGGGTGGTCATGAGGCGTCCGGGGGAGGGAGCTGGGGGCGATTGCGGAATAGGCGCTGCGGGCCCGCCGATCAACGGGTTTGGCCGAACTGCCGGACTCTGGCATTATCCGAAGGCGATGACTGAACCGGAAAGCCTCATTCTGGTCTACCTGCGCCGTATCGACGCCAAGGTCGATGCGCTGGCCCATCGCATCGATGAACTGACGCAACGGGTGTCCGCCGTTGAGGTCGGCCTCGCCGCGGTGCGGCGCGACCTGGGTCATCTGGCCGAGGCTGACGCCCGGCTGCAGTCGTCGTTTGACAAGCTGATACAGGATGTCGACCGCATCCAGCGTCGTCTCGAACTGACGGACGAGCCCGCCGCCTAGGCCATCGGTATCGGCAGGGTGCGGCGCACGATCAACGGGTGAAGCGCCGGGGCGCTGCAGATCAGGCTGTTCTGACGCGGATCGGGCTGGTTGAACCGCCAGCCGCCGCCATGGTGGTCGCTGACCTTGCCGCCGGCCTCCTCGACGATCAGGGCCCCGGCGCAGACGTCCCAGTCCCATTTCGGCGTCAGGGCAATGGCCGCGTCAAAGGCCCCGGCGGCGACCAGGGCCATGCGATAGGCGATGGCGTTGCGTTTCTCGAACCGCATCGCGGGCCAGGGCTCGGGCCAGTGCGGCCCCTCCATCAGTCGCGCGTCGGCCAGCACCGAGGCATCGTCCAGATCGGTGGTGTCGGAGGCGGTGATCGGCCGGCCGTTCAGGAAGGCCCCGCCGCCGCGCACGGCGGTGAAGGTCTCGCCCAGGGCCGGGGCGTGGATGACGGCGGCGATGGGCCGGCCGTCCTCGACGACGGCGATCGGGATGCACCACCACGGCTTGCCCTTCATATAGGCGACGGTGCCGTCGATGGGGTCGACCACGAAGATGCGGCCGGACGACAGGCGATCGGGCGTGTCGGTGGTCTCCTCGGACAGCCAGCCGTGGTCCGGGCGGGCGGTCAGCAGGGCGTCCTTGAGCAACTGGTCCACGGCCATGTCGGCCGAGGTCACGGGTGAGCCGCCGGACTTGGACCAGACATTGAGACCCGCATCCCGCTCCGCCAGCGCGAGGGCACCGGCGGCCAGGGCGGCGTCGCGGATCAGGGTCAGATCGGCGGCGAGGCTGTCGGCGTCGCTCATTTTCCGGCGATGGCGACGGCGTCGAACAGCAGCGACGGGCTGTTGAACGAACTGCGGAACTCGAGGTCGGAGCCGCGCTGCATCCGCGCATAGAGGTCCAGCAGTTTGCCGGCGACCGTGACCTCGCTGACCGGGTAGGCGATCTGGCCGTCCTCGAACCAGAAGCCGGACACGCCCGCCGACCAGTCGCCGGTGTTGGCATTGAGCGACGGGCCGAACATCGAGGTGACCAGCAGGCCCGTGCCTGCGCTGCCCATCAGGCCGGCCAGATCGTCCTCGCCCGGTTCCAGGTGCAGGTTGTGGGTCGAGACGCCGGGGGGGCCGGCCAGGCCGCGCGAGGCGTGACCGGTCGAGGCCAGGCCCAGCTGCCGCGCCGCCGCGCTGTTCAGCAGCCAGGTGGTCAGGATGCCGTCCTCGACGATCGCCTGCCGGGTCACGGCCACGCCCTCGTCGTCGAAGGGCGTCGAACCGAGGCCGCGCGGGCGCGAGGGGTCGTCAATCAGGCTGGCACCGACGGGCAGAACCCGCTCGCCCATCCGGTCCTTGAGGAAGGAGGTGCCGCGCGCCACCGACGGACCCGAGATCGCGCCCAGCAGGGGCGACAGGACCTGGCCGGCGACCCGGTTCTCGAAGATCACCGCGGCGGTGGTCGAGGCGATCTTGCGCGGGCCGGTGCGGGCGACGGCGCGACGGCCGGCTTCGGCACCGATGGAGGCCGCGGACGGCAGGTCGGACAGGTGACGCACGGCGCGATGCTCGCCGCCGCGCTCCATGGCTCCGTCCTTTTCGGCGATGACGCCCGCGCCCAGCGAGAAGGCCGAGCCGTGATAGGACCCGTCGAACCCGTGCGAGGTCACCAGCCGCCAGCGGCTGGATGAGGCGGCGGCGTGGCCGCCTTCCGATCTGGCGACGCCCGGGACGGCGAGGGCGGCGGCCTCGGCCTCGGTCGCGACGGCCTCGAGATCGGCGGCGCTGCGCTCGCCGGGATCGTACAGGTCCAGGTCGGGGAAGGGGCCGCGCGCCAGCCGGTCCTGCGGCGCAAATCCCGCATAGGGGTCTTCCGGTGCCAGGCGGGCCATGGCCACGGCGCGCTCGACCAGTCGGGCGCGGGTCGCGTCGGACAGGTCCGAGGCCGAGACGGTGGCCTGGCGCGTGCCGATGAAGACGCGCAGACCCAGATCGCGGCTCTCCTCGCGCTCGACGTCCTCAAGGGCACCGTTGCGAACGCCGATGGACAGGGAGGCCCGCTCGGCGGAGACGGCCTCGGCGGCATCGGCTCCGGCCCTCAGGGCGGCGGCGACCAGTTCGGGCAGGATGTCGGGGGAGGTGGTGGACGCATGACGGTCAGGCATGCCCCGATATGGCGGGGACCGCCGCCCTGCGCAACCGGTCCGGGCCACGGAGCCCGGCGTGCGCAGCCCCCTGTCGCACCCCGGAAGCCCTGAGCCGGCGATCAGCTGTGCGGCACCCCGACGAAGGCATGGACCATCAGCATGGCACCGGCCAGGATCAGGGGCAGGAAGGTCAGCGACATGCCGATGATCCGGCCCGCCGTGGGGCGTTTGTCGCTCATGCCGACGGCGTGGATCAGACGGCCGAGAAACAGGGCTCCCCCGAGGCCATGCAGCACATAGGCGGGCATCCCCAGCATGGCCAGAAGGGCGAGGGCCCCGATCCCCGCCGGGATGTATTCCGACGCATTGCCGAACACCCGCGACGCCAGCAGCACCCGGGCATTGCCGCCGTCGCCCAGCAGAACCTTGTTGCTGCGCCGGGTCATGGCGACCCGTGCACCCAGTACCACCAGCAGAACGATCATCGCGCCGCTCCAGAGCGCGGCGGCCTGGGCGGGGCTCATATCGGTCAGGATGGTCATGACAATCAGTCCTCGCGCCCCACCGGATAGAGCCGGTAGTGATCATCATAGAACGGGGTTCGCTCATAGAACCACTGCAAACGCGCGTCGCCGTCGGCCGCGAAGGCGGGATCGGCCGCGAGCTTCGCTTCGAACGCGGCCTTGAGGGCGGGATCAGCGGCCATCATGGCCTCGGCCAGCGGGGCGATGGCGTAGCCTTCGATATATTCGACGCGGCTGAGCACCTCGGGGAACAGGCCCCAGGCGAAGAAGCTCTCGCTGGACTGCGGCTCCAGCAGCAGGACGACGATGTCGCCCAGCGGCTGATCGGTGGAGACGCGGACCGAGCCGGCGGGGAAGGTCCAGTCGCGCCGCTCGGGCGAGACGCTCGTGACAGTGACGCCGACATGACCTTCATTGGCGCGGGCCGCCAGCTTCGGCTCGTCGAGGCGCAGCATGTCGAGATTGACGGTGCGGGCGGCGTCCAGCGTCTCCATCCGGATGCCGTGCAGGCGCAGGCGTTCGATGATGTCGGCGCGATGGCCGGGCACCCAGTAGGCCTCGGGTCTCGCCAGCGTCAGGGTCGGGCGCGAGCCGAAGAAGGGCAGGGACCAGGGCTCGGGATCGGCCAGGCCCAGCCAGCGGATTTCCTGACGGCCCGAGGCGGGGCTGTCGTACATCTCATAGCGGATGCCCTTGAAGGTCCGGGTGTAGGCGGGGGTCGGATCGGGCGCGAAATTGGCGGGGATCGCGGCCGGTCGCAGGGCCGAGTCGGCGGCGATCGCGGTCCGCAGGGTGGTGCCGTCCCCGGCCAGACGACGCATCGCCGCCTCGAGGAAGACATAGGTGCCCAGCACCCGCTGCTCATACGGCTTCAGGCTGTGGTTCTCGATCAGGATGGTCGGAACGTGGGCCGCCGACCCCCAGCCGTTGGAGAACCGCTCGCCGAGACCGCCGTCGGAGAGGCCTGCGCGGGGATTGCTGTCATCGACGCCGAACACCAGTTCGCCGGGGATATGGCCCTCGGCCTCGAGCGCGGCATTAATGGCGGGCTTGAAGGTTGCGTCCAGCCAGCGGGCGATGGCGGGGCTGCGGGAATACACCCCGTTCTCGCCATTGTAGCCCCAGGTGACGTCGTACTGGTAATCCATGCCGTCGGTGACATGGATATCGACGTACAGGTCGGGCCGGTATTTCAGCGCCAGACCGCGCACGGCGCGCATCTCGGGCTGGTCCAGTTTCAGATAGTCGCGGTTGAGGTTCTGGTTGGTCGCCGTATTGCGCCAGCCCTGTATGCGGGGACCGCGCTGGTTGGGGCGGCTGTAGGCGCTGGCCCGCTCGTGGCCGTCGACCGACAGGATGGGGATCAGGATCAGATTGACCCGGTCCAGCAGGTCGTCCTTGCCGTTGAAGGCGATGTCGCGGAGCAGCATCATGCCCGCGTCCTTGCCGTCGATCTCGCCGGGATGGATGCCGGCCTGGGCCAGCAGGACGGGCTTGGACGGGTCGAAGGTCGTACCGTCCTTCGAGGCGATCACGGCGTAGATGGGCCGACCCTCGGGCGAGACGCCGAATTGTTCGATGCGGATCAGTTCGGACGCGGCATCGAGTCGGTCGAACCAGGCGCGGGTCTCGGCGTAGTTCGGACTTTCGTCATGTCCGGTGTCGGCCTCGAAGGCCGTGACCCAGGGGTCCGAGGCATCGCGCAGCAGGCTGCGGCTGGCACCATCCCAGGCGGGGGCGGGCGGCAGGAAGGGTTGGTCCCACGGCGCGACGTTGGAAACGGACGGGGACTGGGACATGGCGGGACTCACGCAACAGGCAAGGGCGGCGAGGGCCGCGGAGATCAGGATCGGGCGCATGCCCTCTTCGTCGGCCGATCGCGGCGCTCTGGCAAGCCTCAGCCGCCCGTCGCCGGCAACCAGGCACCGTCGGCGATGAGGATCGCTCCGGCGCGGACCATGTTCCACAGCGTGTAGGCCAGCACGATCAGCAGGGCCCCGATAACGACCGGCCGCGAGGGCGCAAACGCTGCGGTCGCCGTGCAGATGGCGAAGACAGCGACCCCGATCAGCAGCCTGGGCGTCCAGAAGGCCGCCCAGGCGGGATCCGCCAGCGCCAGCAGGCCGAGCAGCGCCCAGACCATGGCATTGGCCGCGAGCACGCAGCCGAACACGACGCGTCGATGGGTCCAGAAATGCTCATCCAGATCGATGCGGGTCTCCACCCCTTCGGCCGTGACGCGCGGAAAGGTGATGCTGGCGGCCACATAGAAGGTCGCGGCGATGACCAGGCCGATCAGCAGCAGGGCCGGGTTGAACGGCGCGCCGCGAAAGAACCGCCACGCCTGATTCCAGAAGGTCGCCAGATCGAGGGCCACGAAGACCGCCAGCAGCGGCGTCAGCCAGCCGAACCGCACGCGATGCCGCTCATGCAGCAGCCGCGCGAACCCGCCGACCAGTTCGGCGACGGAAAGACCCAGCAGCAGGCCATAGAAGCTGAAGAAGAACTCGAACGCGCTCATTCGGACCCCGGTCGCGATTTCCGCCCTGATCGAGGTCAGGCATCAGGTGGTGGCCATGCCACCGATGAACGGGCCCGGGCCCGGCTCACGAACCGGAGGCGCAAGCCGCTCGCCGCCTCGCGCTGGTCTTGTCCGGGTTGAAGCGCCGCGATCAGCGGTTCTTCCTGGCCTCGAGCTGGGTGACGATGGTCTGAAGCTCGGCCCGCCGTGCGACGTGGGCGTCCATCTGGACCTGCTGTTCGGGCGTCAGGGTCCCCTGGGACTGGGCGGCGGCCTGGAGTGTGGCGACCTGTTCGTCGATGGTGCCGATCTCGCTCTGGGCGTCCCAGAGGCGATCTTCCTCGGCCTCTGTCAGGCGCGGCGGAGCCGGACGGGGCCGGCGCGTCGGGACGGCGCGGCCGCGGCCGATGAGGACCTGCGCATCCGAGACGGTCGGAACCGAAACGACAGGCACGGCCATGACGAGGGCGGCGGCGAGGACAAGAGCAGATTTCATCTGGACGATTCCATGGGAGGTCTAGCCGAACGGACAGGTTAGATTACGTTTTCGTCATCTGGAAAGCGTTTTTCCGACACATTCCGACACATTCCGACGAGAACCCTGACACCGTCGCGCCGGCGCATCACTTCCAGATCGGCGTTCCGTCACCCGGCAGGCCGAGTCTGGCCCAGATGTCCGTCACCCGGTCCACCACCGCGTCATCCATGCGGATTTCCTCACCCCATTCCCGCTTCGTTTCCGGCGGCCATTTGTCGGTCGCATCCAGCCCGATCTTGGACCCCAGGCCGCTCTCGGGACTGGCGAAGTCGAGGTAGTCGATCGGGGTGTTCTCGATCAGGGTGATGTCGCGGGCCGGGTCCATCTTGGTGGCCATGGCCCACATGACCTGTTTCCAGTCGCGGGCGTCGATGTCGTCGTCCACCACGATGACCCATTTTGTGTACATGAACTGGCGCAGATAGCTCCAGACGCCCATCATCACCCGCTTGGCGTGGCCCGGATAGGCCTTCTTCATCGACACCACGGCGATGCGATAGGAACAGCCCTCGGGCGGCAGCCAGAAGTCGGTGATCTCGGGGAATTGCGCGCGGAGCAGGGGGATGAAGACCTCGTTCAGGGCCTCGCCCAGCACCGAGGGTTCGTCCGGCGGACGGCCGGTGAAGGTGGTCAGATAGATGGGGTCCCTGCGCATGGTGATGGCGGTGACGTGGAAGACCGGGAAGGTCTCGACCGAATTATAGTAGCCGGTGTGGTCGCCGTAGGGCCCTTCCGGCGCGTGTTCGTCGAACAGGACGTGGCCTTCCAGCACGATCTCGGCATTGGCGGGGACCATGAGGGGCACGGTCTTGCAGGCGACCAGCTCGGCCTTGGCCCCGCGCAGCAGGCCGGCGAACTGATATTCGGACAGGGTGTCCGGTACCGGCGTGACGGCGGCCAGGATGGTGCCCGGATCGGCCCCCAGCACGATGGCGCAGGGCAGGGGGCCCTTCTTTCCCGCCTTCTTGTGCCGGGCATAGTGCTGGGCCCCGCCGCGGTGGGCCAGCCAGCGCATGATGGCCCTGTCCCTGCCCAGCACCTGCATGCGGTAGATGCCCAGGTTGAAATCGTCCTCGCGGTCTTCGGACGGCCCCTTGGTGACCACCAGTCCCCAGGTGATCAGGGGCGCGGGCTCGCCGGGCCAGCAGCCCTGGACGGGGAGCGAGGTCAGATCGATCTGGTCGCCCTTGAGGACGATCTCCTGCACCGGCGCGGATTTGACCACCTTCGGCCGCATGGACATGACGGTCTTCGCCAGCGGCAGCATCTCCATGGCGTCGCTGAGGCCGCGCGGCGGCGTCGGATTGCGCAGGAAGGCCAGCAGTTCGCCGACTTCGCGCAGTTCGGCGGCGGTGGTGCGGGTCTTCCGGTCCATGGTCACGCCCATGGCCACGCGCTTCACCGTGCCGAACAGATTGGCCAGGCAGGGAATGGGGCTGATCGAACCGTCCGGCATGACGGGCTTTTCGAACAGCACCGCCGGACCGCCGTTGCGCAGCAGCCGGGTCTGGATCTCGGTCATCTCCAGATGGGTCGAGACGGGCTCGGAGACGCGAACCAGTTCGCCCTCGGCCTCCAGCATGGCCATGAAGTCGCGCAGGGATTTGTAGGCCAATGAACCGCTCCGGTGGAGCCAGTGGATTAGGCGGACGAGGCCGTCCTGTCACGCCATGGCGGGTGCGGCCTTTTCAGTAGGCCCGGGTATCCGACACCAGCGCCCACAGCGGCAGGCGCAGGGCGCTGGTCGCCGCGCCGATCCGGGCGGCGTTCAGATGGGCGCGGCCGGCCTCGGCGCGACGGACTTCCTCGGCGGAGATGTGGAGCAGGGCGGCGAGGTCGTCGACGGCCATGCCGCGCGCCTCACGCCACCGTTTCAGCCTCGCGCCGACCGCCGCGTCCAGCGGATCGACGCCGGGAAATCCCAGCACCGAGCCCATCCGCCTGTTTCCTCCGCGCGTCGGCTAACCGCGACGCTTCAGGCCCATTCTTCGTCCCAGCTGAACGACTTGTCGAGCCAGTCGCCCAGACGGCCGTCGGGCCGGGCCAGGGCGTGGATGCGGTCCATCTCCTCGGACGAGAGCTGGAAGTCGAAGATGTCGAAACTCTCCTCGGCCCGGCTTGTCTTGGTCGTGCGCGGGATGGCGATGATGTCCTGCTGGATCAGCCAGCGCAGGGTCACCTGCCCGGGCGACTTGTCGTGGGCCTTGCCGATCTCGATCAGGGTGGCGTCGTCGGCGATCTTGCCCTGGGCCAGCGGCGACCAGGCGGTGATGGACGAGCCGAGGTCCTTCGCCGTCGCCTTCAGCTTCGAGAGCTTGAGATAGGGGTGGTATTCGACCTGGTTGGTGACCAGTTTCGCCTTCGACAGCGCCTGGGCCTGGCGGAACTCGGCCGAGGGGAAGTTGGACAGGCCGATCGTCCGGGTCAGACCCTGTTCCTTCGCCGCGTTCAGGGCGTCGAGCGTCTCGGCGAACGACGGTTCGGTCTTCGGCCAGTGCAGCAGCAGCAGGTCGGGGGTGAAGCCAAGGCTGGCGACGCTCTCCTGCGCCTGTTTCAGCAGACCCTCGCGGTCGAAATGGGCGACCCAGATCTTGGTGGTCAGCCAGATGTCCTCGCGCGCCACATGCCCGGCGGCGATGGCGTCGCGGATGCCGTCTCCGACCGCCGCCTCATTGTGATAGATCCAGGCCGTATCGATGTGGCGGTAGCCGATGCGCAGGGCCTCGGCGACCATGCGACGTGCGTCCTCCGGCTTGAGGTTCCAGGTCCCGAATCCGAGCAGGGGAATGGCGTGGCCGTCGACGGTGATGGCGGGCTGGTCGGTCATGGGAGGCTCCGGCCCCACAGCGGGCGGGGTAGCCGTCTAACTAGGCACAGGGGCCTGGGGTTCAACCAGCCAGTCGAACATCTCGTCCCAAAGGGGCTCCAGTCCCTTGCGGAAGGCACCCTCGTGGCCGATGCGGGCGGCGCTGTAGTCGGCCGGGGCCCGGACCACGACCTCGCGCGGGGCGTTGGGATAGACCTGCAGCAGGATGGGCGAGGTCACCGGCGTGGCGATCGGGTCGTCGGTGAAGATCCACGAGCGGATCGGTGCCGTCACCGCCTCGAAATGATGCGGCCGCAGCCGGTCCTTCAGTTCGTCGAGGAAATAGGGCTCCTTCAGGCACCAGCGCCGCCAGGTCTTCCAGACCCCGGCGGGGAGGTCGGTTCCGGCCCACAGGCCGCCGCCCTTGATATAGCCGTGCCGCATCAGGCTGAGCGGGCCGAAGCCGTGCCAGAAGAACAGCTCCAGCGGATTGTACGACCGGTGGTGCCGGCCCCACCAGCCGCTGCCGACCGAGACGAAGGCGTGGCGGTCGATGCGATGGTGATTGGGCATGAAGCCGAGGAAATGGCCGCCGACGCTGTGGCCGACATGGACGACCGGCAGGCCCGGCGCGGCGGCGATCAGGGCGTCCAGCGCCGCGGGCATGTCGAGTCGGCCCCAGTCCGTATAGTCCATCTCCATCGCCGCCAGATCGTCGGGCCGTGACCCGGCAATGCCACGGAAATCATAGGTCAGCACCGCCGCGCCGCGCGCCGCCATATGGCGGGCGAACCGATCGTAGAAGCCCTTGGGAAAGCCCGTCCCCGAACTGACCAGAACGGCGACGGTCGGCTCACGCGACGAGACCATGCGCATCGACAGCGGATAGTCGTCGGCGGCGGGAGTCGTGAAATCGCGGATGACCAGATCGCTCATGTCGAGTCCGTAGTTATTCGCAACGAACCTAACGGATTGACGTCGGGTCAGGTCAAGGGGTCTTGGACAGGGGAGACGCTGTCCGCTAAAGGCCGTCGCCACCCTGTTCTGCCTTTTGAGCGACCCCCATGACCGACACCGCCATTCCTGACCGCCTGTCCGTCGATCCCGACAGCCCGTTCCACGACGCCGATCTGCTGGCGAAGGGAATCGGCGTCCGCTTCAAGGGCGAGGAAAAGACCAATGTCGAGGAATACTGCATCTCCGAGGCCTGGGTCCGTCTGGCCGTCGGCAACCGCGTCGACCGTCGCGGCAAGGCCCTGACGGTCAAGCTGCAGGGTCCGGTCGAGGCCTGGGTCAAGGGCGAGTAGTCCTTTGAACCCGCGGCCCGTCCTGATGGTGAGGGCCGTGTCTGTTCTGATGGCGGCGGCGGTCTGCGTTCTGTGGGACCGCGTCTCGACGATGATGGACGGGGCCTATGCCCGCGATTTGGCCCGCTGCCCCGCCTTGCCTGAGAAGTACGTGCCGGAGTTCACCTGGCTGCTGGCCTATCCGGCTCTTGTCATCGCCATGGTGATGGCGCTTCTGGCGTTCGTTCTGGCCCGAAGTACCCCAAGATTTTCGATCAGCTTGCTGGGCGTAGCATTGATCGGTTTCGGGGCGGTGGGCTGGGTGTTCCAGGCGGGCCTGACCTACCCCTGTCCGCGTCTTTTCTGACCGCCTTCCCGGCCCGGGAATGTGGGTCTAGGGTTCGGCCCCATAGTCGAGTCCTCCGGAGCCGCCATGTCCCTGTCCGCCCGCCTTCTTGCCGCCAGCGCGCTCGCGTTGAGCTTCGCCGCGCCCGCCTTCGCCCAGGACGCCGCCACCGTTGAGCGGGCTGCGGTGATCCGCGACGCGGCGATGAACGAGAACATCGCGCTCGACTACGTGACCCAGCTGACGACCCGGTTCGGGCCGCGCCCGGCCGGCTCGAAGTCCGAACAGGATGCCGCCGCCTGGGCCGCCGACTATATGCGGGCCCAGGGCTTCCAGAATGTGCGCATCGAACAGTTCCCGCTGGTCGGCTGGGAGCGGGGCGAGGAGAGCGGTTCGATCGTCGGTGCCCGGCCGCAGCGGCTGGTGCTGGCCGCGCTCGGCCATTCGCCCGGCACCAACGGCGTGATCGAGGCCGAGGTGGTGCGGTTCGACAGCCTTGAGGCGCTGAACGCCGCCCCGGCCGGCTCCCTGACCGGCAAGATCGCCTATGTCGACGCCGGCCAGATGGTGCGGATGCAGGACGGCTCGGGCTATGGCCCGCTGACGCGCATCCGGGGCGCGGGTCCCGCCGCGGCCGCGGCCAAGGGGGCGGTGGCTTTCATCATGCGCTCGGTCGGCTCGGACGAGCACCGCATGCCGCACACCGGCACCACCCGCTATGTCGACGGCGTCGTGCCCCTGCCGGGCTTCGCCCTGGCCGCGCCGGACGCCGAGACGGTCTCGCGCCTGATCGCCATGGGCGAGACGGTACGCCTCCGCCTGTCCTCGACGGCCCACACCTATCAGACGGTCAGCCAGAATGTGATCGGCGACATCCCCGGCCGGTCGCGGCCCGAGGAGATCATCGTGCTGGGCTCGCACATGGACAGCTGGGACCTGGGCACCGGTGCCATCGACGACGGGGCCGGCGGGGCCATCACCCTCGGCGCGGCCAAGGCCATCGCCGAAAGCGGGCGGCGTCCGGCGCGGACGATCCGGGTGGTCCTGTACGGCTCCGAGGAAGTCGCCCAGCCGACCGACACGGGCAACGGCGGCGGGGCCTATCTGCGCGGCATCGGCTCGGCGGTGGAGAAACACATCATCGCCGGCGAGAGCGATTTCGGTGCGGACCGGGTCTATGCGCTGCAACTGCCGCCGGGTGCCCAGACCAGCGGCTTCGCCAGGGCGGCGGCGCAGGTCCTGTATCCGCTCGGCGTTCTGTCGTCGGCTGTGCCGGAGCTGCACGGCGGTGCCGATGTCGGGCCTCTGGCCGAGGCGGGCGTGCCGGTGTTCGGTCTGAGCCAGGACGGAACCCGCTATTTCGACCTGCACCACACCGCCGACGACACCCTGGACAAGATCGACCCGGAACAGATGAGCCAGAACGTGGCCGCCTGGGCCGCCCTGGTCTGGCTGATCGCGGACTCGGACGTCGATTTCCGGGCGATGCGGCCGGCGACGGCAGCGGCGCACTGACGGGCCTGTCGCCACAACTTGACCGGCGGCTATTTCACGTCAGAGTGGCGTTCGCCAAACCGGCAGGCTGGAGGCTTGGATGACTGAATCGGACATCACTGTCGCGCCCCACGCGGGCGCCACGAACGTCCACGTCCATGTCGCGCCCCAGGACACGAGCCTTGCCGTCGCATCGCTTGTGCTCGGCGTCTTCGCCATCTGCACCGTGTGGATCCCGTTTGTCGGTCTGATCGCCTGGATCCTCGCCCCGCTCGGCCTGATCCTCGGCCTCGTGGCGCTGAAGCGGCCTGCAGGCCCGGGCCGGGGCGTGGCGATCGCGGGGATCGTCTGTTCGGCGATCGGCCTGCTGGGCTGCATCGGCTGGGTCGTGCTGATCGGTGCGGCCGCATCCTTCAGCGTCGCAAGCTGATCAAGGCCTCATGGCCGAAGCCGCCGGTCACTGCTAGATCACGCCGCAGCCCGCGAGCGTGGCGAAACTGGTAGACGCAAGGGACTTAAAATCCCTCGACTTCGGTCATGCGGGTTCGACCCCCGCCGCTCGCACCATCCGTCGAGGCGTCGCCGGTCAGAGGGCGGGCCGGTCGGGCAGGGCACGGGCCAGGTCGGCGAGGATGTCGGCCTCGTCTTCCAGCCCCACGGACAGGCGCACCAGACCGTCGGAAATGCCGTGGGCCAGCCGTTCCTCGGCTGTGTAGGTGGCGTGGGTCATGCTGGCGGGATGTTCGATCAGGCTCTCGGCGTCGCCCAGGGACACGGCGCGACGGATCAGGTTGAGCCGGTTCATCATGGTCACGCCCGCCGCCATGCCGCCCTCCAGCTCGAAGGCGATCATGCCACCGAAGCCGGGCATCTGGCGCTCGGCCAGGGCGTGCTGGGGGAAGCTGTCCAGACCCGGATAGTGGACCGCGGTGACGGCAGGGTGGGCCTCCAGGAAGCGGGCGACGGTCATGGCGCTGCGACAGTGACGTTCGACCCGGAGCTGCAGGGTCTTGAGCCCGCGCAGGATCAGGAAGGCGTTGAACGGCGACATCGCCGCTCCGGTCATGTCCTTGATCCCGACCACGCGGACCTGGGTCATGTCCGCGGCGCTGCCCGCGACGAGGCCGCCGATCAGGTCGCCGTGCCCGCCCAGATATTTGGTCGCCGAATGGACCACGATGTCCGCGCCCAGGGTGATCGGGCGGGTCAGGAACGGGGTGGCATAGGTGTTGTCCACGACGGTGCGCGCGCCCGCGGCCCGGGCGATGGCGGCGATGGCGGCGATATCGACCAGCCGCATGTTGGGGTTCGCAGGGGTCTCGAAATAGACGATCCGCGTGCGGGCGCTGATGGCTGTGACCAGGGCCCCGGGATCGGTCAGGTCGACATGGGTGACGGTGATGCCGAACCGGGCCAGGCCGTCACGCAGGAAGGAGAAGGTGCAGCCGTACAGGGTCTTGTCAGTGATCACCTCGTCGCCGGGCGACAGGAAGGTCCACATGACGGCGGTGATGGCCCCCATGCCCGAGGCCGCGGCCAGTCCCGCCTCGGCCCCCTCGAGGGCGGCCAGCCGACGTTCCAGCAGCTCATTGGTCGGGTTGGAGACGCGCGTATAGAAATGGCCGGTCCGGGTGCCCGCGAACATCTCGCCACCCGCCTCGGCGGTCTCGAAGGCAAAGGTCGAGGACAGGTGCAGGGGCGGGGTCAGGGCCCCCTGCTCGTCCCGGGGGTCATAGCCGAAATGGATGGCGCGGGTCGCGAATCCGGCGGTGGGGTCGATCATGGGAACACTCCTGAACCACCCCATGATGTGCCAGTCCGGACCGCATTTTCTTGCGAACTCTGTCCGCAGCCGGCCTGTTTGTGGCATAATATGCCAATTCAGGAGGGAAGATGGACGACAAGGACCGACAGATCATCCGCGCGCTCCAGGCGGACGGTCGTCTGAGCAACCAGGATCTGGCCGAACGGGTCAACCTGTCGCCCTCGCCGTGCCTGCGCCGGCTCCGCAATCTCGAGGCGGCGGGCGTGATCACCGGCTATACCGCACTGGTCGACCAGAAGGCCTGCGGCCTGCCGATCACGGCCTTTATCCGTATCCGGCTGGAGCGACATTCGGAGGCGGTGGTCAGGACCTTCGACGACCACATCACCCGGATCGACGAGGTCCTGGACTGCTACCTGCTGGCCGGCGGCGATGACTATCTGCTGCGCGTCATGGTCAGCAGCCTGGAGGCCTATGAGGACTTTATCCGGCGGCGCATCCACGCCATTCCGGGCGTGGCCGCGATCGACACCAGCTTCGCCTATGGCGTCGTCAAACAGAGCCGCGTCTTTCCGATGTAGGACCGGCGACCTATCGCTTCTTGCCCAGCTCGGCCGCGATGTCCTTGATCATGCGGCCGGCCTTGCGGTGGGCGGCGGCCAGCTGGTCGCGGGTGACGCCCCAGCGCTTCATCCAGTGTTCGACCGCCTGACGCTCGGACATGTCCAGCCGGTCGCGATCGATGAAGCCGCGCTTGTCTTTCAGGCCCGCCATGGTCCGCTCCGTTGTTGCGCGTGAGTTAGCGCGAAACGGCGCGGCGCGCGACCGGTCGCCATAACTTCGTGTTTCTCGCAAAGAACCGCCCTTAACCCGGCGCGGTTTCATGGGCACAAGGACGAATCGCCCCTCAGTCCCTATGGATAGTCGATGAAAAGAGCCCGGCGCGCCCGTATCGTCGCGACCCTGGGACCCGCCAGCCGGGCACCCGGCATGGTCAAGGCCTTGGCCCAGGCCGGGGTCGACGTCTTCCGTCTGAATTTCAGCCACGGCTCGCACGCGGATCACGCGGCGGCGCTGAAGGCCGTGCGCGGGGCGGAGCTGGCGCTGAAGCGGCCGCTGGGGGTGCTGGCTGACCTGCAGGGGCCGAAGCTGAGGCTGGGCCGGTTCAGGGAGGTCGAGATCGATGTAAAGCCGGGCCACAGGATGCGGTTCGACCTCGATCCCACACCGGGCGACGCGACGCGGGTGCAGATGCCGCATCCGGAGATCTTCAGGGCCCTGCGCACGGGCATGCTGCTGTTGCTCGACGACGGGCGGGTGCGGCTGCGGGTCAACGAGCGCACCGACGACTGGGCCGATGTCACGGTCGAGAGCGGCTCCAAACTGTCGGACCGCAAGGGTGTGGCCGTGCCCGAGGCGGTGGTGCCGGTCTCGGCCCTGACGCCCAAGGACCGCGAGGACCTGGCCTTCGCCCTGCGCATCGGCGTCGACTGGGTGGCGCTCAGCTTCGTCCAGAAGGCCGAGGACATGGCCGAGCTGAAGCAGATTGTGAAGGGTCGCGCCGCCTGCCTGGCCAAGATCGAGAAGCCCCAGGCGCTGCTCGAGCTGGAAAGTATCCTCGACTATTGCGACGGGGTGATGGTGGCGCGCGGCGATCTCGGCGTCGAGCTGGACCCGGAAGAGGTCCCCGTGGCCCAGAAACAGATCATCCGCGCCGCCCGCCGCCGGGGCGTGCCGGTGATCGTCGCCACCCAGATGCTGGAGTCCATGACGGCCTCACCGGCCCCGACACGGGCCGAGGCCTCGGACGTGGCCAATGCCGCCTATGAGGGCGCCGACGCCCTGATGCTGTCGGCCGAGACTGCGTCGGGCGACTATCCGCTGGAATCGGTCGGGGTCATGAGCCGGATCATCGAGCGGGTCGAAAGGGATCCGATCTGGCCCAGTCTGATGGACGCCGAACACGCGGGCATGGACGATTTCGACGCCGACGCCCTGGTGGCCGCGGCGCGCAAGGCGGCCGAGGCCCAGTCGACGGCCTGTATCGTGGTCTTCACGACCCTGGGCGGGACGGCGCGACGGATGGCGCGCGAGCGGCCGCTGCAGCCGGTGCTGGCCCTGACGCCCAATCCCGACACGGCCCGGCGGCTGGCCCTGGTCTGGGGGCTGGAGACGCGGCTGGGCAAGGAGCCCGCCTCGCTGGAGGATGTGACCGACGACGCGGTCAGCAGCGCGGTCGCGTACGGGCTGGCCGAACCGGGCCAGCGCATTCTCATTCTGGCCGGAACACCCTTCGGCGCGCCGGGGGCTGCGAATCTGCTGCGACTGGCCCATGCTCCGGCGAAGGCGAAGCGCTGACCCTTATTCCTCCCCCCGAGCGTAGCGAACGGGGGAGGGGGACCACCCGAAGGGTGGTGGAGGGGGCGAAAGCAGGTTCGGTGTCCGGGGGTTGCCTCCTCCACCGCCTGGCAGGCGGTCCCCCTCCCCCGCAAAGGGCGGGGGAGGAAAGGGTGCGTTTATGATCAAATACATCGGCTCCAAACGGGCGTTGCTGACGCAGATCGCGACCGCGATCCGCGGCCAGCTGCCGGACGGCGGAACGGTGTGCGATCTGTTTTCCGGCAGCGCCCGGGTGGGGCACGCGCTCAAACGTGACGGGTTTCGCGTCTGGTCGAACGACCACAACGCCTATGCCCACACCCTGGCCACCGCCTATGTGCAGGCCGACCGGGAACGCTGGCATGACCGCGCCGGGGCTGTGCTGGCCGAGCTGCGGACCGTGACGGCCGAGGCCGGCTGGTTCACCAAGACCTTCTGCGAGGACGCCCGCTATTTCACGCCGGAGAACGGTGCCGTCATCGACGCCATGCGCGAGCGGATCGCGGCCATGGCGCTGGAGCCCGAGCTGGAGGCCATCGCCCTGGTCAGTCTGATGGAGGCCGCCGACCGGGTGGATTCCACGGCCGGTCTGCAGATGGCCTATATGAAGTCGTGGGCGGCGCGGGCGTTGAAACCTCTGGAGCTGCGCATGCCCGACATTCTCCCGGGCGTCCCGGACGGGCCTTGCAAGGCGACCCGGGCCGATGCGGTTGAACTGGCTCCCGACGTCGAGGCCGATCTGGTCTATCTGGACCCGCCCTACAACCAGCATTCCTACCTCGGGAACTACCACTGCTGGGAAAGCCTGATCCTGTGGGACCGGCCCGAGACCTATGGCATCGCCAACAAGCGGATCGATGTCCGCACCCGCAAGAGCGCCTTCAACAGCCGACCCGGCATCGCTCCGGCGCTTCAGGCGGTGATCGAGGGGCTGAAGGCCCCGAACCTGATCGTCTCGTTCAATGACGAGGGCTATCTGGGACGCGACCAGCTGGTCGACATGCTGTCCGGCCGCGGCGAGGTGCAGGTGATCGAGATCGCCCGCCCCCGCTACGTCGGGGCGCGCATCGGCATCCACAATCCCAAGGGCGAGAAGGTCGGGGCCGTCGGGCGGCTGAGGAATGTCGAGTATCTGTTCGTGGTCAGTGAACGACCGGTCAGCCTGGCGGATGCGGCCTGAACGCAGCTAGCTTCAATCGACATTCAGACGGTGGTACCCCGCCATCCCTCCCACGTCATTCCGGGGCTGGGACCGGCGCAGCCGGGACCAGAACCCGGAATCCAGGAGTCTGGACGCCGCCGTCCGCCCCACGCTCCCGTGTCGAGTCCAGTCCCCTGGATTCCGGGTTCCGCTCCGCGGCCCCGGAAAGACGGTGTTTGATGGACAATCAGCGGCTCCGCTGAATGTCGATTGCACCTAGAGTTCCAGCAGCGCCCGGATCGGAGCCCAGCTGCGGCGATGGGCGGGGCAGGGGCCCAGCGTCCTCAAGGCTTCCGAATGCACCGGGGCGTTATAGCCCTTGTGGCCGGCGAAACCGTAGCCCGGGTAGTCCGCGTCCAGCGCCACCATCAGCCGGTCCCGCGCCGTCTTGGCCAGGATCGAGGCCGCCGCGATCGACAGGGACAGGCTGTCGCCCTTGACCACCGTCTGGATGTCGCACGGCAGTTTGAACCGGTAATTGCCATCGACCAGGGCCGCGGCGGGCTGCACCGCCAGCGCCTCGATGGCCCGGCGCATGGCCAGGCCGGTGGCGTGCAGGATGTTCAGCGCATCGATCTCCTCGACCGAGGCGAAGCCGACGCCCCAGGCGAGGGCGCGGGCCTTGATCTCGATCTCCAGGGCCTCGCGGCGGGCGTGGGTCAGGGCCTTGGAGTCGTCGATGCCCGCGGGCAGGTCGTCGGGGTTCAGGATCACCGCCCCTGCCGAGACCGGGCCGGCCCATGGCCCGCGGCCCGCCTCGTCGACCCCGCAGACGGGGCCACCGCCGGACTGGATCAGAAGCGTTTCGAGCCTGAGCGTGGGGAAGGCGCGGGCGGCCTTCAGCCTGGCCTTTGCGGGGGATGCGGGGGACGTGCTCACCGCCCGGTCCCCGCACCAACCTGCGGGTGCCGAAAGCATTCGACGCCGTGGTCGTTGACCATGCCCACGGCCTGCATGAAGGCGTAGACGATCACCGGGCCACAGAAGGTAAAGCCGCGCGTCTTCAGGGCCCGGGCCATGGCCTCGGACTCCGGCGTCTGGGTCGGCCGCCCGCCGCTGTCGGGCCAGGCGTTCCGGATCGGTGCCCCGCCGACGAACGACCACAGCCATGCGCTGAAGTCCTCGCCGTTGTCCCGCATCTCCAGCCAGATCCTCGCGCCCTTGATGGCGGAATTGATCTTGGCCCGCGAGCGGATGATGCGCGCATCGCCCAGCAGCCGCTCAATGTCCGGGTCATCATAGGCCGCGACCCTTTCCGGATCGAAGCCGTCGAAGGCGTCGCGCATCCCCTCGCGCTTCCTCAGGATGGTGATCCACGCCAGCCCGGCCTGGAAGCCGTCCAGCACCAGCTTCTCCCACAGGGCGCGGCTGTCGTACTCGGGCACGCCCCATTCCGCGTCATGATAGGCGACGTACAGGGGATCGGTCCCGCACCAGGCGCAGCGGTTCAGTGAGTCGGGCATGGAGGCAGGGTAGGGGTGTGGCCGGGATCGTGAAACCGCCACCGTTCGGTCGTCGTGCCTTGCGCTATCCGTGCTAACCTCTGCCATCCCGATGAACTGGACATCCTGTGCATGACCCGCAAATCTGCAGGCCTGTCCGCCGCCCTTCTCTCGGCCCTTTGGCTGGTGGGGGGTGGAACCATCGCCCGGCCCGCGGACGGCCTGATCCGTCTGGATGCACAGACCTGGCGTCCGACCGAGGACCCCCGCATCCGCGCCGGCGACGCCGCCCGGATCGAGGCGTTGACCGGGGAGATCGGCGAGCGGCTCTGGGCCTCCTCAGAGCCGAAGATCATCCTCGCCCTGTCCGGGGGCGGGGCGAACGGAGCCTATGGCGCGGGGGTGCTGGTGGGTTGGACCGAGGCCGGGACCCGGCCGCCCTTCCAGGTCGTCACCGGTGTCAGCACCGGGGCGCTGGCCGCCCCCTTCGCCTTCCTGGGACCGGATTGGGACGATGAATTGCGCGCAACCTACACCGGCGGGCGCACCGGCGGATTGTTGAGCTGGCGCAGCTTCGCCGCCCTGGTCGCCCCGGGACTGTTCAGCCCCGGGGCGCTGGAGCATCTGGTCGAGGACTATTTCACTCCGGAGCTTCTTCGCCAGATCGCGATCGAACACGACAAGGGCCGGCGACTGTTGATCGTCACCACCAACCTCGACACCCAGGAGACGGTGATCTGGGACATGGGCGTCCTCGCCAAACAGGGGGGCGATGAGGCGCTCGCTCTCTTCCGTGAGGTTCTGATCGCCTCGGCCAGTATTCCCGGCGTGTTTCCGCCTGTCATGATCCCGGGTGTCGACGACCGGGGCAGGCTGGTCGAGGAAATGCATGTCGACGGCGGCGTCAACACGCCCTTCCTCGGCATCCCCGAGAGTCTGTTGACGGCGACCGCACCGACGCGGGTGCCGACGGGAACCGCCCTCTATGTCCTGATCAACGGCCAGGTCGGCCGCAACACCCGCATCACGCGCGGGACCCTGCCGGCCATTCTGGCGCGGACCTACGACACCATGGGCAAGGCCAGTCTGCGCACCAGCCTGGTCGTCAATCTGGCCTTCGCCGAGCGCAACGGCGTGGACATGTATATCGCTGCCATTCCGGACGAGGTTCAGGCGTCCAGCCTCGACTTTGATCGGGAATCCATGGCCGGCCTGTTCGAACAGGGACGGGCCGCCGCCCGAGGCGGTCAGGCCTGGTCGAAGCTGGTGGGGGCTGAAACATTGCCTTCGGAATCCGTCGCGCCCGAGCCCGAGCCCGAGCCCGAGCCGGGGCCCGGGCCGACGGCCCCGCCGGCCGACTGACCGTTCATCCCACCTCCGCGAACGCCCGCACCGGGAAGGTCCCGAAGGCCTTCACCTTCGGCGGGGCGGCGGTGAAGCGGAAGCCGGTGTCCGGCAATAGCTCCAGCCCGCGCATATGCTCGCAGATCGGAATGCCGGCCCCCAGCAGCACTGTATGCGCCGGGCGCGCGCGAGTGCGGGTGTCGTCGATATTGTGCGAGTCGATGCCGACCAGGGCGGCCCCCGCCTGAACCAGCCCGGCGGCGGCGGCTTCGGTCAGGAAGGGGTGGTCCTCGAAATAGGCGTCGGTGCGCCAGTGGCGGGCCCAGCCGGTGTGGATCAGCACCGCCTTGCCGCGCACATCCAGCCCCGCGAAGCGATCAGCCTCCACCGCCTGAAGGTCCGGCACCCGCACCACGATCCCGGGCAGGGCGGCGACGCGCTCGAGGCCGACGTCGCTCAGGTCCTCGCCGTCGGCATAGCGGTGGAAGGGCGTGTCCAGATAGGTGCCGGTGTTGCCGACCATCTCGATCCGCCCGATCTGGAATTCCGTGCCGGGATCATAGCCGGCGCGCGAGGCCTCGCGGCTCAGATGATCGCAGATCAGCGGCGCGGGCAGCCCCTTGTAGGTGATCATGCCGGCTTCGATGGTGTGGCTGAGGTCAATCAGCGGCATGGGCGGGGTCCCCGGACCGGAATCGGTCGTGGGTCAGGATACCGGTTTCTGTCGCGATTGAAGCCGACACAGTCCCGTGTTCAGCTCACGCGTCGTGAGCCGGGAGGGACAGGATGACGATGCGGATACGGGCCGGGCTGGCGGTGCTGGCGGTCGCCCTGCCGACGCCGGCCTTCACGCAGGACGCCCCGCCCTTCACGCTTGAGGGCGTCTATCGGTTCCAGACCGAGGCGCAGCAGGACGGTCGCCCGGTCTGCAGCGAGGTCTGGACCTTCGGACGCGACGGCGCGATGGCCGTCGAGAGCGGGCAGGAGCGCGTCCGTAAGCGTTTTCGCACCGAGACCGACCGTGACGGGACCTGGATCGTCGCCGAGACGCTGGAGACCAACGGGGCCCCGGACTGCATGGGGCAGCGGACCCCCGACGTCTCGCCGGGCGAGCGCCGGACCTATGTGGTGCCAATCAACAGCGGGGTCATCCTGACCTGTCCGCCCCCGCAGAGGATGTCGGACGGCACGCCCTACATCTCCAGCTGCTACGGCGCGATCATACCGGCCGGCCGGGTGGGCCAGGCCGGCTTCGTCGGGGCCGGCCACGGTCCGGAGGCGGGGGCGGGGATCGCCGGACATCCGCCGGCTTGATCCACATCATTGCGGTGACCCGCCCCGGCGTCCACTCGCCGCGATCGTGCTCATCCTCCTGATGAAACCGGCACCAGATGACCGCCCCGCAGCTTCTCGGCTACATCGGTTCGGCGATCCTGATCCAGCTTGTCCTGTGGGGCGGTGTGGGGGTTTGGCTGGATCGTCGGCGGGCGGCCCACCGGACGACCGGGAGCCCCGGTCAGACGGCGCCGTGGCAGGAATTCCGTGTCGTGCGCCGGTCGTTCGAAGATCCGGACGGCACCCAGTGCTCGTTTCATCTGTCGCCGGTTGATGGCCGTCCCCTGCCGGAATTCAGACCCGGCCAGTTCCTGACCGTGGCGGTGACGCCCTTCGGCGCGACCGGGCCGGTGGTGCGATGCTATTCCCTGTCCGACGCTCCCGATCCCGATCAGTACCGGATCACGATCAAGCGTGTGCCGTCGCCCGCATGGCGACCGGACCTGCCGCCGGGTCTCTGCTCGGGACATTTTCACGACCACATCCAGGTCGGCGACGTGATCCGCGTGCGCGGGCCATCGGGGACCTTCTGCATCGATCCGGACCCTGACCTGCCGGTGCTGATGATCGCCGGCGGCATCGGGATTACTCCGATGGTCAGCATGCTGGGCTGGCTGGGCCGGGCTGCACCCGGACGCCGGGCGCACCTGATCTATGCGGTCCAGAACGGCGCGATACATGCTTTCCGCCCCGAGCTGGAGGCGCTTTCGCGGGCCTGTCCGGCTTTCCACCAGACCGTTGTCTATTCCCGTCCCCTGTCGACGGACGTGCAGGGGCGAGACTTTGATCGTGAGGGTTTCATCGACCTGCGAGTGGCCGGGCCGATCCTCTCGTCCCTGGGGCGTTGCGCCGTCTATGTCTGCGGGCCCCCGCCGATGATGGAGGCCCTGGTCCCGGCGCTGCGGCTCGCGGGGGTCGCCGAGGCGGACCTGCATTATGAGGCCTTCGGCCCTGCGTCCGTACCGCGCCCGGCGGGGCTCCTCTCGGACCCGCGCGACGGCCCCGTCGAACACCTGCCGGTTCACTTCCGGCGTTCGGGACGGACGCTGGACTGGACCGGCGAGCGTGACAGTCTGCTGGCCTTCGCCGAGGGGAACGGGATTCCGCTCGATTCCGGTTGCCGGGCCGGCAGTTGCGGAAGCTGCGAGACCCGGCTGGTGTCTGGTCAGGTCCGATATGAGACGCCGCCCGCATGGGAGGTGGCGAAGGGCTACTGCCTGCCCTGTGTCTGCACCCCGACATCGGCTCTGGAGCTCGACGCATGACCGGCTGGCGCGCCCAACTGATCGGCCGCGAGGTGCTGCCGTTCTATCTGGCCCTGCTCCTGCTGGGAGGGGCCGCGCTCGCGATCGACGCCCTTCTGCACCTGCTGGATTCGGTCTGGATCGGGCGCTGGCTGGGTATCCCGGGCGTGCTGCTGATCATCGGCTCATTCGGCTATTCGCTGGCCCGCCGAAAATGGATCAGGACCCCCTCGCCGGCCGGGCTGTTGCGCCTGCATGAGCGGATGGCCTGGGCCGGGTCGTTGCTGGTCCTCGTCCACGCAGGGATCCATTTCAATGCCATCCTCGCCTGGCTGGCCGTCTGGGCCATGCTGATCAACATCGTCAGCGGCCTGACCGGAAAATTCCTGATGAAGCGGGCGCGGCTCCGGCTGGAAGAGACCCGGGCCCGGCTCCGGACCCAGGGACTGTCCGAGGCTGAGCTGGAGCAGAGCCTGCACTGGGACAGCCTGACCTATGACGTCGTCCGGAAATGGCGGGTCGTCCACTACCCGATCACGCTCGCCTTCGCGGTCCTCGCCCTGGCCCACATCCTGGCGATCTTCTGGCACTGGAACTGGCGATGAGGCGGCCCTGGATTCTGGCGATCATCGCCGCAAACCTCGCCGCCCTGATCGCGCTCGTCTTCCTCTACCCGGGCCTGATGATCAGTCCCGGTCAGCTGCCGGTGGCCCATTCGGAGCCCTCGGTCGCCTGCGCCGACTGCCATCTGCCGTTCCGTGGGGCCGTGGCCGGGAAATGCATCGCCTGCCACACCCCGGCGAAGATCGGGGTCACGACCAGCCGGGGCGAACCGTTGGCGCGCGCGGGATCACGCCCCGGGTTCCATCAGGCGCTGAACACGACGGACTGCCTGGCCTGTCACACCGGGCACGCCGCGCCGAGGCTCAGCCATCTGACCGGCCCGCGGTTCTCACATGAGCTGCTGCGCGCCGAGGTCCGGCCGCGCTGCGCGACCTGCCATGCCCCGCCGGCCAACGCCCTTCACCGGGGCGTCCAGGGCCAATGCGCCTCATGCCACACCACAAGGGGCTGGACGCCCGCGACCTTCGATCATCAGCGATATTTCCCGTTGTCGGGGCCGCACAATGTTCGCTGCGCGACCTGCCACACCGGCGGGAATCTCAGCCGCTACACCTGTTTCGGCTGCCATGCGCACCAGCCTGACCAGACCCTTGCCGAGCATCGGGAAGAGGGCATCCGCGACATCCGCGACTGCGCCCGCTGCCATCGCGGCGGGCGTTCGGAGGACGGTGGGGACGACGACTGACTTTCAGCTGACCATCCACCCCGGGTGGCGGACGCTCACCGCCCGTCCGTCCACCGTCAGCGCGCCGTCGATCCGGTCCAGCCTGAGCGCCGCCATTGCCGTCCCCTCCCGCCCGCTCAACACCTCGCCGGCCCGCAGGTCGCCTTTCAGCACCTCGGTGCCGAAGACCGGGGCCGGGCCCTCGAAGGTGATCGGCAGCATCCGGGTCTTGATTGCCCCGCGCCGTTTCATGCGCGAGGTCGTCTCCTGGCCGACGAAACAGCCCTTCTGGAAGTCGATGCCGTTCAGCAGGTCGAAATTGGCCTCGATCGGATAGATCTTGTCAAAGGGGGCGTCCGCCGCCGGGTCGGGCACGCCGACGGCGAGGCGGTGGGCCTGCCAGTCGTCTTCGGTGGCATTGGTCTCGCCCTGGTCGCCATAGCGCCGCCCGCCGAGGGCCGGAAGACGCGGGTCGGCGACGAAGCCGGGGGCCTCGCCGTCCCAGGCCGCATGGACCGCGTCGGGACTGGCCAGGATCTCGACCTCGGCCCGCAGCCGGTACATCCCCAGCCGCTGCAGCAGCGCCTCGCGCCGGTCGGCCGCGACGTCCAGCACCACCGCCGTCTCCTCGCCCCAGAGGAACAGATCGAACAGCAGCCGACCGGGCGGCGACAGCATGGCCCCGAACCGGAGTTCGCCGACCGCCAGCGTCTCCAGGTCCTGGGTCAGCAGATTGTGCAGGAAGGGCCGGGCGTCCCGTCCGGAAACGCGGATCAGGGCGCGGCTGTCGAGGCGGGCGATGGAAAGGGCCATACGCCCTAGATAGGCGCGCCCGCGCCTGTGGACCACAGGTGAGACACGTCTGATATGCCGGGAGAATCCGTATACGGTCGATCGATGGCGAGCCGGTTCCCTATTCTGTACATCGCCGAGGCCGACCCCGAGGACGCCGTTCTGTCTTCGGGCGTCCTGGCGTATCTGGTCGAGGCCATGCCCTCGGCCTCGTTCACCGTGGTCGGATCCCCGGCCAGCGCCCCCCTGTTCGCGGACACGCCCCGGCTTGACCGGCTGATCGTGCTGGAGCGCGAGGGGCGGCTGGAATGGCTGGCGCTGTGGAACCAGGTGCGGGCGGTGAAATGGGGGCTGGTGGTCGACATGCGCGGCTCGGCCCTGTCCGGCAGGCTGAAGCGACAGAAGCGGGCGGTGCGCGGCGAGGGCGAGGCCGGCGTGCATGCCGTGACCCTGGCGGCCCGGGTGCTGCAACTCGATGATGCGCCCGCGCCCCGGCTGTTCCTCTCGGAGGAAACGACGGCCGTCGCCGACGCCCTGATCCCCGCCGCAGACGGTCCGATCCTGGCCGTCGCGCCCGGCGCGGACTGGATGGGCAAGCAGTGGCCGCCCGAGCGGTTCGCCAAGGTCGCCGCCGCCCTGCTGGCCGAGACCGGCCCCCTGGCCGGCGGTCGGCTGATGATCGTCGGTGACGAGGGCGACCGCGACGCGGCGCATACGGTGCGGTTCGCGGTCAAGCGCGAGCGGGTGATCGAACTGCAGGGTCGTCTGACCCCGCTGCAGACCACGGCGGCCCTGCGTCGGGCGACCCTGTATCTGGGCGGGGACTCCCTGTGGACGCATCTGGCCGGGGCGGCGGGCGCGCCGGTGGTGGCGGCGTTCGGGCCTTCGGACGAGGCCGAACGCGGCCCCTGGGGCGGCATCGCCGTGCGCGGCCCGCGCACGGTGGATGAGTTCCGCAAGATTGATCCGCACCTCAACCAGGCCATTCTGCACATGAACGACCTGCCCGCGGAGCGCGTCCTCAAGGCGGCATTGAAGCGGCTGGGCCAGCCGGTCTGACACCCGGTCCGTGACCTCGCCCCCTCCCGCGCGGTCGCCGACCGTGCGGTTTCCTGAAGGTCCGGACTATCGCGGCTGGAGGATAAACCCGGCCACGTCGTCGACGACGCCGGGGGCGAGCGGCAGGGTCGGGTCGCTGTAGGTGGCGATATTGGCGGCGCGGTCGGCCGGGGCGATCTTCAGCAGGTGGTTGACCCCCTCCCAGATCGTCAGCCGGGCGTCGGGACGGGCCGCGGCCAGGGCGTTCGCATCTGCAAGGCCGACCTGGAGGTCCGTCGTGCCCTGGCCGATCATCACCGGTCCCGGGTAGGCGGCGACCATCGCCGCCGGGTCCAGCGGCAGCCATGAGATCAGATAGGGCTGGACCGAGGGCCGGAACAGGGCGGCCAGTTGCGGCGGGACGTCGGTGACCGTGCGTCCGGCCTCGAGCTCGGCGAGGACGGCCAGGGCCCGGGCGCGCAAGGGTTCGGGCGCGTTCGCCAGCTGCTCGCGCAGGACCGCGCCGATCGGTCGGCCCGCTCCGGCCAGCAGCACGAGACCGCAGACGGCGTCGTCCCCGCCGGCCACGGCGGCCAGGGCGACCAGCGCCCCCTCGCTGTGGCCGATCAGCCAGGCGCAGGGTTGGCCGGTCAGCCGGGCGGTTTCGACGGCCCAGGCGCGGGCGTCGTCCGCATAGTCGGTGAAGCGCAGGTCAGCTTCCGCCATCCCGGGATAGGCGCTTTCGCCCACGCCCCGCTTGTCAGTGCGGACGCTGGCGATGCCGTGGTCGGCCAGACCCTCGGCGAGCAGGCGGTAGCTGGAGGCCGAGACGCCGAGCGGGCTGTTGCCGTCCCGGTCGGTGGGGCCGGAGCCGGCGATGATCACGGCGGCCGCACGGGTTTGGGCCGACGGCGTCAACAGGGTCCCGTGCAACGGTGCGGGCTCGGACGGCAGGGTGACCGGGGTGGCGACGGGATCAGTCAGCAGGCTGGCGGCAAGGATGAAGCTGAGCATGGCAGGTCTCCGGTGATCGGGATCAGAAGGGCTGGCGGTCGGGATCGGTGCGCCAGACGCGCCAGCTCTCGATCGCGGCCCAGACGGCGGCGAACAGTACAGCCAAGATCAGGAGCTGATAGCCCAGCGGCTGGGGTGCAACGGGCGCGACGGCGAGACCAGCCAGGCCGATCAGGAAAAACAGCCGCCCGGCCAGGCGGTTCGAGCGGTCCCAGGCGAGACGGCTCTTGTAGGACCATGGGGTGCGCACCCCGGCGATGGGATTGGGCCCGACGCGGCCCAGTAAGGCGCCGATCAGCAGGAAGAGGAAGGACAGGCCGGCCATCGGAATGACGGCACCCAGCGATGTCAGGCCGCTGACGCTGGCGCCGCCAGCGAAGAGGCTGATCGCGAGGAAGGTCGCCAGGATCAGCACCTGGCCGAAGCGGAGCGAGCGAGCCCGGGCGTCGTCTTCCGCCCGGGCAGCGGCTACGCCCATCCCGCCGGCGAAGGCAGCGGTCAGCAGGGCGAGTACGCCGATGCCGCCGCCGATCGCCTCCCGCCCTGCCCAGGCGTCGGCCTGACCATCGGCACCATAGTGGTACGGCATGAGTTCCGTGGGACCGGCGACGTAGATCGATATGGCGGCGACGGCGATCATGACGACGGCGGCGGCCGTCGCTCGGTCGGCGTGGGAAAGGCGGGTCATGGAAGTTCCTCCTTGTCGGGGTCGGGCGCGCGGGCACCGGTCATGGCCAGCAGGAAGGCGAGCGCCTCCTCGACGGCCGAAATTTCGAGCCGGTAGCGGATCGAGGCCCCCTCACGCTCGGGCGAGACCAGACCGGCCTCCTTGAGCGCATTGAGATGGCCGGTGATCGTGGGCCAGCTCATGTCGAAGGCGGCGGCGATGTCGCCGGACGCCATCGGCTCCTTGCGCAGCATGTCGATGATGCGGCGTCGGACCGGATGCGACAGGGCTTTGAACAGCAGGTTCATAAGGAAGGACGCTAATTAGGGAAAACCCTAATAGCAAGCCCGGTCTTTTGCCCGGAGTGCGCGCCTGGATGTGGCGGAGAGATTGCTGTCAGTTTTCAACGCCGTTCACCGGAATCGCCCTGTCGAGCGCGCGTCGCTTCGGGTGCCGAAAGGCAGCCGCGGTGAATGTCTGCCAAGGGCGGAGACCGGACGCCGGCTCAGCCGACTGAGAGCGCCGCACCCCTCACGAGCATCAGGAGCGCAGCACCTTGTCGGAGCACAGCAACGCGAGTTTGTTGAGATAATAGTGCGCTGCGACGAAGATTTTGGTCTGAAATCCGCATGACAAGCAGAGCTCACGGTCGCACCCCTCGCAATCGAGGAAGGCTCCATGCTAAGAAAACTGCGTTCGAAGGGATGCAGAATTGATCAAAGTTATCGTCCACGCATGGGATTTTATCTTCAATCACAATGTGAGCCCTCTGCGTCACATCGAAGATGTAGCCATCAGGCACTATGTTCTTCAGGCTCTGGGCTTCATGTGGGCCGTGAGCTTTTCGATCGCGATCGGCAGCTACACGACGGCCATCGCGAACATTATTGGCCACGCCGTACTGATCGGCGCGGCTGCCATAACGGTCGCCGCCTACACGGCGGCGAAGGTGAAGCCATCCGTGTTCAAGGGGTCTGGTCGCCGCCGGGATGGCGAGCACGATTGAGCCTCGGACCCGACCGATGGCCATGTTTCAAGCTCGTGTGAGGGGGCGTTGATACAAAGGTCCGGGTCACGGGTCATTTGTAGGTGGCCCGTCGGTCTGAAAACGCGCGCACGCGCCTGCGCCATGCGCGATAGCTCCCAGGCGTCAGCCGTAGCCGCATCAGGGCCTTTACCCCATCAGGACTGAGGCCATGCAGGGCCTTGATTTGTGCAAAGCTGGCCTGATCGCTCAGCGCCATCTCTATGATTTCGCTTTCGGCTGCCGGGTCGAACGGGGCAGTTGACATGTTCGGGCCCTCATATCGTTGCGGCCAGGCCAGGCGGCCGGGCCTCACCTTGGCGGATGACGTCAACCGGGAGGGCCATGCGTGTGCGCGTCCGGGATTCGAACCACCCGCACCATTCCGGGATCGCTCCCCAGGCGCAAGCCGGCGGTCGGGTCGCAAGCACATCTGACTGAACGGCTGTTTGTACGATTCGTTGGCCAGTCTGCCCGATAGCGGTCGTCAGCGGCTGTGGCGCTGCCGGCTTGCAGGCGCGCCGGCCGGCGGATGCGCCGCTCAGATGGAGAAGCTGACGCCGCAGCCGCAGCTGGAGGCCGCGTTCGGATTGCGGACCACGAACTGGGCACCCGCCAGTTCGTCGACGAAGGCGATCTCGGAGCCCTTGAGGAAGGGCAGGGACACCGCGTCCACCAGGGCCGCCTGACCGTCGGCCGTGATGCGGATGTCGTCGGGCTCGGCGGCCTGGACCAGTTCGAACCGGTACTGGAAGCCTGAACAGCCGCCGCCGTCGACGGCGACGCGCAGCAGGACCGGGTGACCCTCTTCCTGGGCCAGTCTGGCCAGCCGCCGGGCGGCGGTATCCGACAGCGTCAGTCCGTGACCGCCGGCGGAGGGCGAAATCTGGAAGGCCGACGCGGATTGGACGGTGCTCATGGGGCCCTATATGAGGCGTGCAGGGCCGATCGAAAAGGCCCGCTGATGAATGAGCGGCCGACCTTGATCCCCGAGCGCGCCCCCTGGGCCGAATATCCCGAGCACAGCCGCGGCCGGCTGACGCCCGAGCCGGTCAGTCGAACGCGCAACGCCTATGCCCGGGACCGAGACCGGATCATCCATGCCACCGCCTTCCGCCGCCTGAAGGAGAAGACCCAGGTCTTCGTGGCGCATGAGGGCGACCACTACCGCACCCGCCTGACCCACAGCCTGGAAGTGGCGCAGATCGCGCGGTCCCTGGCCCACGCCCTGCGGCTGGATACCGATCTGGCCGAGACGGTGGCCCTGGCGCACGACCTGGGTCATCCACCGTTCGGCCACGCGGGCGAGGATGAACTTCAGGCGCAGATGCAGCCGTGGGGCGGCTTTGACCACAACGTCCAGACCTTCCGGGTCGTGACCCGGCTGGAGCATCGCTATCCCGGGTTCGAGGGGCTGAACCTGAGCTGGGAGACCGTCGAGGGCGTGGTCAAGCATAACGGACCGGTCTCGCACCGGCTCGACGAGCCCGCGTGGAAGGCGATTGCGGAGTACGCGCCGGCCTGGGACCTGCGTCTGGGCACCTTCGCCTCGCTGGAGGCGCAGGCGGCGGCCATCGCGGACGACATCGCCTACAACAACCATGATGTGGACGACGGCGTGCAGGCGGGGCTGTTCACCCTCGACGACCTCGCGGAAGTGCCGCTGATCGGGCCCGTGTTGCACGGCGTGCGCAAGGACTGGCCCGACATCGACGAGCGGATGATCCGCATCGAGGCCGTGCGCCGCATGATCGGCGTCATGGTCGAGGACGTGCTGGCCGAAACCGAACGACGGATCGAGGCCGCGAACATCCGCTCGTCGGAGGGCGTCCGCACCGCCGACCGCATGCTGGTGGCCTTTTCGCCGGCCATGCTGGCGGACCTCGGCGTGCTGCGCCAGTTCCTGTTCGAGCGGATGTACCGCCACTATCGCGTCAACCGCACCCGCAGCCAGGCGCGCCGCCTGCTGGCCGAGATGTTCCAGCTGTTCATGGCCGAGCCCGCAACCCTGCCGCCGGAATGGTCGGGCAAGGCCGGCGTCGCCGACGAGGCGAAGCGGGCGCGGGCCGTCTGCGACTATATCGCCGGCATGACCGACCGCTACGCCATCGAGGAACACCGCAAGCTGTTCAGCCTCGACCTGGCTCTGGACCTGTAGCTTGTCATCCCGGAAGCCGCGCCAGCGGCTATCCGGGACGGGATGAGCGTCTCTAATTCTGTCCCGGACGGCCCGTCGGCCGAGCCGGGAGACGGGGCCGGCCATGTCGTCGGCGTCCCGGATAGCCGCTTTGCGGCTTCCGGGATGACAAGGTGACGGAGCTGCGGAGGTGGCCTGAAAAAGGACTCGGACCGGGATAGAGTGTTCGTCGGGTGCGCCGATTCGCGCGGCCCGACTGGAAGGCGCGGTCATGTCCCACGAAGATCCCTATCGTCCGAACCCGGGTCGTGAGTCCGGCCAGGATCGCGGTGCCTATACGCCGCCGACCGATGATGACCTGCCGTTCAACCGCGGCGGCTACGATGCGCGCCGAAACGGGGGCGGGGGCGGCGGTGCCAAGGCTCCGCCCATGACGCTGATCATATCGGCCGGTGTGCTGCTGATCCTGATTATCGCGGTCGTGATCTACTATCGCGCGGGCCCGCGGTCCTCGAACGACGCCCCGCCCGCGGTCGGCACGCCCGTCGGCGAGATGAAGGTCGAAGCGGCGCAGGACGCCCAGCCGGTCGATCCGGAAGCCGGCATCGACGTCTATGCCAACGCCGAGGCACCGACGGCCGTCCCGACCTTCACTCCGCCGCCAGAAGCGGTTCAGCCGCGCCCCGCCCCGACACCCGTCCCGGCACCCGTCGCCGCGACGCCGCGACCGGCACCCGTCGCGCCGACCCGCACCGGGCCCGCCGTCGTGCCAGCCCCGAAGGCCGACCCCGCGCCCGCGCCCGCCGCCGGCGGGACCTCGGGCGTCCAGATCGGCGCCTTCTCGACGCCGGGTCTCGCGGACCGTGAGTTCGCCGCCATCGTCGGCCGCTATCCCCAGTTCACCGGCGGTGCCGACAAGCGGGTGCAGGAAGTGACCGCCTCCAACGGCGCGACCGTCTATCGCACCACCGTCACGGGCCTGAGCCGCGAACAGGCCACGGGCCTCTGCAATGCGATCAAGGCCGGCGGCGGCGATTGTTTCGTGCGTTGACCGGACGGTGACCTCCGCCGCGATCTACGGCTGCAGCGGCCACCGGCTGACGGCGGCGGAAAAGGCGTTCTTTTCCGACGCCGATCCGTGGGGCTTCATCATCTTCCGTCGCAATGTGGACGGTCCGGACCAGCTGCGCGCCCTGACCGACGACATGCGGGCCTGCGTCGGCCGGGACGCGCCCGTCCTGATCGACCAGGAGGGCGGCCGGGTCCAGCGCATGGGTCCGCCCCACTGGCCGAAATATCCGCCCGGCGAAGCCTTTCTGAAGGCCACCAATGACCCGCTGACGGCGCGCGAACTGGTGCGCCTGGGCGCACGGCTGATGGCGCATGACCTGAAGGCGGTGGGAATCAATGTTGATTGCCTGCCGGTGCTGGATGTGCCGGTCCCCGGTGCCCATGACATCATCGGCGACCGGGCCTATGCCCATGACCCGGCGACGGTGGCGCAGCTGGGCCGCGCGGCGGCCGAGGGCCTGCTGGCGGGCGGCGTCCTGCCGGTGATCAAACACATGCCGGGGCACGGCCGCGCCTTCGCCGACAGCCACCACGACCTGCCCGTGGTCCATGCGGATCTGGCGACCCTGGACGGCTGGGACTTCGCCCCGTTCAAGGCCCTGTCGGACATGCCGCTGGCGATGACGGCCCATGTCGTGTTCGACGCCATCGATCCAAAACGGCCGGCGACGACGTCGAAGAAGGCGTTGAGGCTGATGCGGGATCGTCTGGGCTTCGGCGGCCTGATCATGACCGACGACCTGTCGATGAAGGCCCTGTCCGGCTCCCTGCGCGACCGGGCCGAGGCGTCCCTGAAGGCAGGATGCGACATCGTCCTGCACTGCAACGGCGACCTCGACGAGATGCGCCAGGTCGCCGAGGGAACCGGCAAGCTGAAGGGCCGGCCGGCGAAGAGGGCGGCGGCGGCCATGGCCCGGATCGTCCACACGCCCGAGCCGCTGGACGAACGCGAGGCCCGAGACCGGTTCGACGGCCTGATGGCGGGAAAGCGCGACGCCGCGCGCGGTCCGGATGTGGGTGAGTCCCAATCATGAATTCCTTCCCACCTTGCGGGGAAAGGTGGCAGGCGAAGCCTGACGGATGGGGGGTGAGACTCCGGCCCTGCCCGTCGGCTAGACTTCCGGTTCCCTGCCTGCCGAACCAGACCCCCCATCCGAGCCGCTCCGCGGCCCACCTTCCCCCGCAAGGGGGGAAGGAGATCGTTCAGTGACCGACGCCTTCCAGCCCAATCTGGACTTCACCGCCGCCGAACAGGTCGATGCGGGCGAGGCCTTCGTGGTCGATCTGGACGGATATGAAGGCCCGCTGCATGTCTTGCTGGCGCTGGCGCGGACGCAGAAGGTCGATCTGCTGAAGCTGTCGATCACCCGTCTGGCCGAACAGTATCTGGCCTTCGTGCACGAGGCGCGGCGGCGCAATTTCTCGCTGGCGGCCGACTATCTCGTGATGGCGTCCTGGCTGGCCTATCTGAAGTCGCGCCTGCTGCTGCCGCGCACCGACAAGGGCAAGGACGACGAACTGCCGGCCGAGGAGATGGCCGCGGCCCTGGCCTTCCGGCTGCAGAAGCTCGAGGCCATGCGCAGGGCGGTCGAGGCCATCACCAGCCGCCCCCGGCTGAAGCGCGACGTCTTCACCCGCGGCGATCCCGAGGCGACCGTGATCATCCCCTCCGACCGCATCGACGCCAGCCTGTACGAACTGATGGCCGCCTATGTGACCCAGCGCCGCCGCGAGGGGCAGCGCCAGTACAATCCCGGCCAGCGCGTCGAGGCCTTTGCGCTCGAGGCGGCGCGCGACTGGCTGAGGGACATCCTGCCCCGGCTGGAGCAGTGGACGCCGCTGGATCAGGTCGCCCCGGCCCATGGCGGGACCGGAGGCCCGACCCAGGCCAGCTTTACCGCCTCGACCCTGTCGGCCAGTCTGGAGCTGGTGAAGGAGGGAGCCATGGATGTGAAACAGGCCGGGGCCTTTGCCGATCTGTATCTGAAGCGCCGCGGGCGCGGTCAGCCGCTGGAGTTGATGCCGTGATCCAGTTCGCCCCCGATCACGGAGAGATCGAGCGCCGCGTCGAGGCCCTGCTGTTCGCCGCCGCCGGACCGTTGTCTGCGGCCGAGATCGCGCGGCGGCTGCCCGAGGGGGCTGACGTCGGCGGGGCCATCTCGGCCCTGCGCGACCGTTACCAAGGCCGCGGCGTCGAGCTGGAATGCGTCGCCGACCGCTGGCGCTTCCGCACCGCCGCCGACCTCGGTTTCCTGATGACCGAAGAGCGCGAGGAGCCGCGCCGCCTGTCGAAGGCCGCGCTCGAGACGCTCGCCATCATCGCCTACCACCAGCCCTGCACCCGGGCCGAGATCGAGAGCGTGCGCGGCGTCTCCCTGTCCCGGGGCACACTGGACCTGCTGCTGGAGATGGGGTTCGTGAAGCTGAAGGGCCGCCGCCGCACGCCGGGCCGGCCGGTCACCTATGCCACCGCCGACCGCTTCCTCGAACATTTCAGCCTCGCCAGCCTCTACGACCTGCCCGGCGTGCAGGAGATGAAGGCCGCGGGCCTGCTGGACCTGTCCATCCCCGTCGGCTTCGAGGTGCCGGACCCGTCGCGGCCCGCGGACGACGACGATGCGCCGCTGTTGCCCGGGGACGAGGACGCGCCCGAGTTCGCTCAGGACTTCGTGGCGGAGGACTGAGGGCGGCGGTGCCCCTCCACCGCTTCGCGGTCCCCCTCCCCATCGCTTCGCGACAGGGAGGAGACGGAACGCGCCGCCCGTCTCCTCCCCGCTCTGCGGGGAGGGGGACCCCGAAGGGGTGGAGGGGTAAAACGGGGTGATGCAATCCCGTCGAACCCTTGCTAATCGCTTCCGATGATCGCTCGCCTTCGCCCCATACCCTTCGACCTCGGCCCCGTGCATTTCGTGGGCATCGGCGGCATCGGCATGAGCGGCATCGCCGAGATCATGCTCAAGATCGGCTATTCGGTGCAGGGCTCGGACGCCAGGGCGTCGGCCAATACCGAGCGGCTGGAGAAGCTGGGCGCGCGGGTCTTCATCGGGCACGATGCGGCGCACATCGGCGACGGCGTCTCGGCGGTGGTCTATTCGACCGCGGTCAAGGCGACCAATCCCGAGATGATGGTGGCCCGGGAGCGGCGCATCCCGCTGGTGCGCCGGGCCGAGATGCTGGCCGAACTGATGCGGCTGCAGTTCTCGATTGCGGTCGGCGGGACCCACGGCAAGACCACGACGACCTCGATGGTGGCGGCCATTCTGGATGCCGGCGGGCTGGACCCGACGGTGGTCAACGGCGGCATCATCAATGCCTATGGCACCAACGCCAAGGTCGGCGACGGCGACTGGATCGTGGTCGAGGCCGACGAGAGCGACGGCAGTTTCCTGCGCCTGAAGTCGACGGTGGCCATCGTCACCAACATCGACCCGGAACACCTCGATCATTACGGCGACTTCGACGGGGTGCGGAAGGCGTTCGTGGATTTCGTCGAGAACATCCCGTTCTACGGCTTCGCCGCCGTCTGCCTCGACCATCCCGAGGTGCAGCGGCTGGTGGCGGCGATCGATAACCGGCGGCTGGTCACCTACGGGATCAACCCCCAGGCCATGGTCCGGGCCGACAATGTCGAGATGAAGCCGGACGGCTGCCGCTTCGACGTGGTGATCCAGGGCCAGGGGCTGGCCGCGCTGGAGGAGCCGGCGCGGATCGCGGGTCTGCACCTGCCGATGGCCGGCTGGCACAATGTCGCCAACGCCCTGGCCGCCATCGCCGTGGCGCGCGAGCTGGACGTGTCGGACGAGGACATCAGGGCCGGTCTGGCCGGTTTCGGCGGGGTCAAGCGGCGCTTCACCACCACGGGCGTGGTCGGCGGGGTGCGCATCGTGGACGACTACGGCCACCACCCGGTCGAGATCGCCGCCGTGCTCAAGGCCGCGCGTCAGGTGGCCGAAGGCCGGGTCATTGCGGTGGTCCAGCCGCACCGCTTCACCCGGCTGGAATCCCTGATGGAGGAGTTCTCGACCTGTTTCTCCGACGCCGACGCCGTGTTCGTGGCCGATGTCTATGCGGCCGGCGAGACGCCGATCGAGGGGGTCGACAAGGATGCGCTCGTCGAAGGCATCCGCCGGTTCGGGCACCGGTCGGTGCAGCCGCTGGAGAGCGTCGAGGCCCTGCCGGGCGTGATCGCGGCGGAGGCCAGGGACGGCGATCTGGTGGTTCTGCTGGGGGCGGGGGACATCACCCAGTGGGCCTATGCCCTGCCGGGGCAGCTGGAGGGGCTGGAGTGATGCCTTCTCTCACCGTGCATCCCCGCGAAGGCGGGGACCCAGGCTTGAGCGACGACCCCAAGGCCGCAGTGAGCGATCTCGGAATCTTCACCATGCGTACGGAGGCCAAAGCCTGGGTCCCCGCCTTCGCGGGGATGCACGGACAATAGAATGGCGTGGCGCGACACCCTCCCTGCCGTCCGCGGCAAACTCCTGCGTGACGAGCCGCTCGGTCCCTTCACCTGGTTCCGTGTTGGCGGGAACGCCGACGTCCTGTTCATCCCGGCCGATGCCGACGATCTGGCCGACTTCCTGAAGGCGCTGGACCCGGACGTACCGGTGACGGTGCTGGGCGTCGGCTCCAATGTCATCGTCCGCGACGGCGGGGTCGAGGGGGTGGTGATCCGGCTGGCCGGGCGGCCGTTTGCGGGGATCACGACCGAGGGCGACACCATCACCGCCGGCGCGGGCGCGCTGGATTCGATGGTCGCAAGGGCCTCGGCGAAGGCGGGGCTGGCGGGTCTGGAGTTCTATGCGGGCATTCCGGGCACCATCGGCGGGGCCCTGACCATGAACGCCGGCTGCTATGGAGCCGAGACGAAGGACATTCTGGTGTCGGCCCGGGGCGTGACCCGGTCGGGCGAGCGGGTCGACTATGCGCTGGCCGATTTCGGCTACACCTATCGCCACTCCGAGGCACCGGCCGACATCATCTGGATCGAGGCGACTTTCCGGGGGACGCCTGACGAGTCCGACGCCGTTTCCGCCCGCATCGCCGAGATCACCTCGCGCCGCGAACTGACCCAGCCGATCCGCGAGAAGACCGGCGGATCGACCTTCAAGAACCCGCCCGGTCATTCGTCGTGGAAACTGGTCGATGAGGCGGGCTGGCGCGGGAAACTCTTCAAGGCGACCGGTGGCGGGGCCATGTTCAGCGAATTGCACAGCAATTTCATGATCAACCCCGGGGAGGCCACCGCTGCGGATATCGAGGGTCTGGGCGAAACCGTCCGCGCCGACGTTCAAAGTAAACTGAACGTAAACCTCGAATGGGAGATCAAGAGGATCGGCCGCCCGCTCTGAGTTGATCCCCCCATGACCCGCCCGTTCGCAGACCTGCACGTCGCCGTCCTCATGGGCGGACTGTCGTCCGAACGGGAGGTCTCCCTGTCCTCGGGCAAGGGCTGCGCCGACGCCCTCGAAGGGCAGGTCGCCCGGGTCAGCCGCGTCGACGCGGGGCGTGATCTGGCCCAGGTCCTGGCCGCGCTGAAGCCCGATGTCGTCTTCAACGCCCTGCACGGCGCGTGGGGCGAGGACGGCTGCGTCCAGGGTGTGCTGGAGACGCTGGGCATTCCCTACACCCACTCGGGCGTGCTGGCCTCGGCCCTGGCCATGGACAAGGAGAAGTCCAAGGCGGTGCTGAAGGCTGCGGGCGTCGTCGTGCCCGGCGGCGGCCTGTTCGACCGGCATGCGGTCGCGGCGGGCCATGTCATCCCGCCCCCCTATGTGATCAAGCCCAATGCCGAGGGATCGTCCGTCGGCGTCTATCTGGTGCGCGAGGGCGAGCCGCCGTGCGCGGCCCCGGGTGAGGCCGGCTGGGCCTGGGGCGAGCAGGTGATGGTCGAGCCCTTCATCGCCGGCAAGGAGCTGGCCGTGACGGTTCTTGGGGAAAAGTCCGGACCCCGCGCCCTGACCATCACCGACATCACCCCGACCAAGGGCTTCTACGACTACGAGGCCAAATACGCGCCGGGCGGGTCTGTTCACGTGCTGCCGGCGGTCCTGCCGCCCCATGTTTTCGAGACCGCGTTGCGGGAATCCGAGCTGGCGCACGCGGCCATGGGCTGTCGCGGCGTGTCGCGATCGGACTTTCGTTATGACGATATTAAGGACGAACTGGTCCTTCTGGAGGTCAACACCCAGCCGGGCATGACGCCGACCTCGCTCAGTCCCGAGCAGGCCGCCCATGTCGGGATGGATTACAAGACCCTGGTACGTTGGATGGTGGAGGACGCCTCATGCCCGCGGTAGTTCGCGGCGGTCGGCGACAGAGTTCGAACCAGCCTGCAAAACGCGGCGCGGCTCCCAAATCACAGGGTCGCGGGCGTGCGCCCCGCAACGCCCAGGCCACGCCGGGGAAGATGGCGGCGCTGGGCCGGCTGGACCTGTCTCCCCGCGCCGTCGTTATTTCCATCTTCGCCGGGGCCGTCGTTCTGGCGGTCGTTCTCGCGACCGGCGCGCGGGCCGAGCGGATCGGGGCCTCGATCCATCATGGCGTCGACGGCACGGCCGCCGGCATGGGCCTGAAGCTCGAGAAGGTCTTCATCGAGGGCGAGTCTCCCGAGGCCACCGCCACCATCCAGCGTGCCGTCCAGCTGTATGCCGACCAGCCCATGACCGCGATCGACCTCGACGCCGTGCGCCAGCGGGTCGAAACGGTGGGCTGGGTCAAGAACGCGCGGGTCGTGCGCCTGCTGCCCAATACCCTGATCGTCCATGTCACCGAACACGACCGTCTGGCCGTCTGGCAGGCCGCAGGCCGCAACGTCGTCATCGACAGCCATGGCGTCGTGATCGAGGGGGCCGACGCCGGTCGCTATCCCGACCTGCCGCTGGTCGTGGGCAAGGGCGCTGAACAGGCCGCCTCCGACGTGCTGCCCCTGATCGCCCAGAGGCCCGGCCTGCAGGCGCGGGTCGAGGCCCTCGTGCGCGTCGACGAGCGCCGCTGGGACCTGAGACTGAAGGACGGCAGCCTGATCCAGCTGCCCGCCACCGACCAGGATGCCGCCCTGATCCAGCTCGACGCCCTGGACCAGCGTGAACGGCTGCTGGAGCTGGGCTTCGACCGGATCGATCTGAGAACGCCGGGGGAGGTCGCCGTCCGGCCCTCCGCCGGCACCGCGTAGAGTACAGGGGAGCGCTTATGGCCGGACGGTCTGCAGACAAGACGGTGGATGGTGCCAAGGGTACCGCGGGGCGCGCGCCGGTCGTGGCCGCGCTGGATCTCGGCCAGTCCAAGGTCGCCTGTTTCATCATGAAGCCGGAAGGGGTGCGCCACGCCGACCGCACCATTCGGGTCGCGGGGGCCGGGCATGTCCAGTCGCGCGGCGTGCGCGGCGGCGGCATCGTCAATATGGACGAGGCGGCCCAGGCCATCGGCCATGCGGTCGAGCGGGCCGAGCGCGCCGCCGGCTCGCCGGTCTCGGGCGTCGTCGTCACCACGGCCATCGGCCAGATGGCCAGCCACCGGGTTCAGGCCCGGGTCTCGCTGGGGGCCACGCCCGTCGGCGACGCCGATCTGGCACGCGCCATCGCCATGGCCCTGGCCCAGATCCGCCTGCCCAACCGCCGCCCGATCCACGTCCTGCCGATCGCCTGGTCGGTGGACGGGGCGCGGGGCGTGCATGATCCCCGCTCGATGAAGGGGCATTCGCTGGGCCTCGACCTGCTGGTCGTCTCCATGGCCGAGGGGGCCTTCAACGGCCTGAGCCATTGTCTCGAACTGGCGCATCTGGACCTTCAGGGCGTGGCGGCGGCTCCGGTCGTCTCGTCCCTCGCGGCGCTGGAAGACGACGAGATGGATCTGGGCTGCGTCTGTATCGACATGGGCGGCGGCTCGACCTCGGCGGCCGTCTGGGGCGGACGCTCCCTGCTGCACATCGAATCCCTGAACGTCGGGGGCGATCACGTCACCGCCGACATCGCCCGCGGCCTGTCCACGTCCAAGGCCGGTGCCGAACGGCTCAAGACCCTGCACGGCTCGGCCATGGCCTCGGCCAATGAGGACCGCGAGATGCTGGAGGCCCCGCCGCGCGGCGAGGACCCTTCGGCCGGCCCCATCTTCGTCCAGCGGGCCATGCTCAAGACCGTCATCGCGCCGCGCGTCGAGGAAACGCTGGAACTGCTGCGCGATCGCCTGCGCAACGCCGGCGTGGGCCTCGAGCCCGGTGCCGGTCTGGTCCTGACCGGCGGTGCCAGCCAGCTGAACGGCGTGCGCGAACTGGCCGTGCGCGTGTTCGATCGACCGGTGCGTCTGGGCAAGCCGCAGCGTGCGCCCCACCTCGCCGACGCTGCGTCCGGACCGGCTTTCTGCTCGGCCGCCGGCGTCCTGCTGCGCGCCGCCTACGGTCCCCGCGAGGCGGTTTCCGCCCGCAAACTGATGTCCCGCCAACTCTCGGCTGCGGACGCTCCGCGCATCCATCAGGGCGGGATTGTGGCCCGGGCTGCGGGCTGGTTGCGCGAAAACCTCTGATACGTCCACGGGTTGCGTACGACACAGGCGTCCCCGTGTCTGGCCGGTGTCGAGACTGTGTCCAGATTGTAACAACGGTACGCCAGAGTGGTCGCCAAGCAGCCACAATCCCTTGCCGCTTGTCACTTTACTGCTAGCGTGGCCGTACGAAGCAGAGTCCGCCGTCAGTGCGGGTGCTGCCGATTGATTCCATTTTCTGGTTGGGGCCCATAAACCATGCTTCTCAAGCGCAAATACCTCTTCGGCACGACGATCCTCGCGGGTGTGATGGCAGTGACGGCTCCGGCCTTTGCCCAGAGCCAGCTGCCGGCCGTCAGCGTCCAGGGTCAGTCCGACCAGCAAGCCACCGAAATCGGTGAAGTCGTCGTCACCGGCTCGCGTATCCGTCGCGACCCGACCAACGCCCCGACCCCGCTGATCCAGGTCGGCCGTGAAGAGCTGCTCGCCACGGGCCTCACCAGCACGATCGACTACCTCGCAACCATTCCGGCGCTGTCCAACTCGCTGGTGCCGTCCGACACCACGGGCTCGCTCGGCATCGCCGGCCTGTCGTTCGCCAACCTGCGCTCGCTGGGTTCGGGCCGGACGCTGACCCTGGTCGACGGGATCCGCCACGTCGGTTCGCAGGGCGGCAACCTGGCCGTCGACGTCGACACCATTCCGCGCCTGCTGATCGAGAACATCGAAATCATCACCGGTGGTGCCTCGTCGGTCTACGGTGCCGACGCCGTCTCCGGCGTGCTGAACTACACGCTGCGCAAGGATTTCGAGGGTCTCGAAGTCGACATGAACTACGGCCTGATCAACCAGGGCGGCAACCCGTCGTACCGCGCCTCGGCGCTGGCGGGTCGCAACTTCTTCGACGACCGTCTGAACCTGTACGCCTTCGCCGAGTATGAAAAGCTCTCGGAAATCAACGGTTCGGACATTGACTGGCTGGTGGACGGCCGTGGCGTCGTCGGCGTGGACGCCGATCCGACCGCGATCGCCAACGGTCCGCCGACCGACGGTGTCTTCGACTCGGGCCTCTTCTATAACCTGCGCTCGGTCAACCGTCCGCGCTGGGGTGTCACCACGATCGCCAACGCCCAGCAGCCCAGCCCGCTGAACGATCCGGACGTGGGTCTCTTCAACTGCGCCAGCGTCACCTCGGCCAACTGCTATTCGATCGATCCGGCCAAGACCTACTGGTACGACCAGGGCGTCGCCCGCCTCGTCAACATGGGCACGCGCGTCGGCGCCACCGGCATCAACCGCCCGTTCAACATCGGCGGCGACGGCTACAACAACAACACCGACTTCTCGGGCTTCAGCCGCACGCCGTCGTCGGAGTCGGCCCGCTACCAGGTCGGTGCCAACTTCACGGTCACGTCCAACATCTCGGGCCGTCTTGAAGCCAAATACATCAACGAAGACTCGACCATCACGACCCAGCCGACCTTCTTCGACGTCTTCATCGCCGACCTGACCACCAGCGCCATCAACGGCACGGCGGTCAGCAACAACACCGTCCAGGGCGTTTCGGGTAACAGCTACTTCACCCGTACCGACAACGCCTTCCTGCCGGCGATCATCCGCACGGCGATGGCCACCAACACGGTCCCGACCTATGCCGCCGGCACGCTGACGGCACCGGGCGCCGTCACCAGCACCACGCCGCGGGCCTGGGCCCGTCACTCGGCCTTCGGTCCGGACCGGACCCAGATCAACAACCGTGAACTGATGCGTTTCGTCGGTAACCTGCACGGCTCCTACGATCAGGTCGCCTTCATCAAGAACCTCGACTGGGATCTGGCCTACACCTACGGCCAGATGGAGAACTCGAACCGGGAGCGCGGCATCGACAAGAGCAACCTGGCCTTCGGCCTGGACGCCATCGTCGACGCCGCCGGTGAAGTGAACGGTCGTCCGGGCGAAATCGTCTGCCGCGTCAGCCTGCTGGCCAAGCGTGGCCTGACCATCGCCAACTACAACCCGCTCGACCCCCGCGCGACCTACGCTGCGACCGACCCGGCCGTGGCCAACTGCAAGCCGCTGAACGTCTTCGGTGCCGGCAACCAGTCGCAGGAAGGCCTCAACTACATCGACGCCGTCATCACGGTGCGTGAACGCAACGAGCAGGAAGACGCGATCTTCTCGGTCGCCGGCCAACTGTGGGACTTCTGGGGTGCCGGCCCGATCGGCTTCTCCCTCGGTGCCGAACACCGCCGTGAATACACCGAAGCCGTGGGCCGCAGCCGCGACACCGCGGGTCGTAACCTGCAGCTGAACACGGGTGCCGACTTCACCGGTGCCCAGTACGAGAGCGACGAATTCTTCGGCGAACTGGCCCTGCCGCTGATCCGCGACAGCTGGCTGGGTGAATACGCCGAACTGTCGGGCTCCTACCGCCGGTTCGACTACACCACCGCCGGCAAGGGTGACGTCTATGGCGTGAACCTGGTCTATCGTCCGATCGAGGACATCACCTTCAAGACCAGCTACAATACCTCGTTCCGCGCCCCCAACCTGGGCGAGAACTTCAAGCCGCGGACCCAGACGTTTGCCAACGGCTTCGTCGATCCCTGCGACACCCGTCAGATCACGGCTCCGGCCCGTACCGCCGAAATCCGGGCCAACCGGATCGCCAACTGCACGGCCCAGGCCTCGGCGCGCGGCCTGACCTATGACTTCGCCGGCTCCACCGCTTCGGTGACCGACGACTACCTGCCCACCTACAGCGCCGGTATCGCCGGTGTGTCGGGCGGCAACCCCAACCTGAAGCCGGAAGAATCGACCTCCTTCACCTTCTCGGCCGCCCTCAAGCCGCGGTTCATCCCCAACGCCTCGCTGGTGCTGGACTATTACGAGATCGAGATCACGGACGTCATCGCCTCGGTCTCGGCCCAGACGCTCGCCAACCAGTGCGTCGACGGCCCGACCCTGAACGCCGCCGCCTGCGGCGTGATCTTCCGCAGCGGCCCGACCTCGGGCGATCCCTTCGACGTCTTCAAGGTCGGTGCCCCGGGCAGCGATCCGATCGGCGGCTTCCTGATCGGCTCGTTCAACTACGCCAAGCGCACGACCCGCGGCATGGACTTCACCTTCAACTACAGCCTCGATACGGAAGAGACGTTCGGCCACAACTGGGGCACGTTCGACTACCGCATCGGCGGCAGCTGGCTGATCGAGCAGAAGTTCTTCAACGACGCGGTCAACACCGCCGCGTTCACCGAGACTTCGTCCACGCTGTTCTACCCGCGCGTTCGTTTCACCTCGCGTCTGACGTGGGCGCCGACGGACAAACTGTCCCTGACCTGGTCGGCTGACTGGCAAACCGCCCAGAACGTCCAGTTCTACCGGGACTTCGTGGCCAGCGGGAACTTCGACTCCCAGCCGGTCGAATGGCTGCAGACCGACAACTTCGTCCGCAACGACTTCAGCGTCCGCTACGACGTGCGCGACGACCTGACCCTCCGGGCCAGCGTCACCAACGCCTTCGACGCCGAACAGGCGCCGTACCTGGGTTCGACCCTCTACTCGCAGTTCGATCCCTTCGGCCGTCGCTTCAACATCGGTCTGAACTGGCGTCCGTTCTAGGTCCGACAGTCCGGCTCAATACGGAAAGGGCGGCTCGCAAGAGCCGCCCTTTTTTCGTTTCCGGCGTGGAAAACTGCGGTGAGGGTTAACGAAAACCGTGGCTCCGGTCCCGACTCACCCTATCGGGTAACACTTGCTTAAGCAGTTCAGGTGCTTCCTTAACGCGCTCATAACCAATGCGAATCGGCGGGGTTTTCGTATCGGGCAGGGCAAGGGCAGGGTCGGATAAGGTCGGAAAAAACATGTCTCTCTCGCTGGTGCGTCCGCAACATACGGAACTGAAGCCCCGGATCGTCGTCTTCGGCGTCGGCGGCGCAGGCGGCAACGCCGTCAACAACATGATCGATGCGGGTCTGGAGGGCGTCGAGTTCGTCGTCGCCAACACCGACGCGCAGCATCTGTCGTTCGCCAAGACCGACCGTCGTGTCCAGCTGGGCGAGACCATCACCCAGGGTCTGGGCGCGGGTGCCCACCCCGAGGTCGGCATGAACGCCGCCGAGGAATCCGCCGAGGAAATTCACGGGCACCTTGAGGGCGCCCACATGGTCTTCATCACCGCCGGCATGGGCGGCGGCACCGGCACCGGCGCCGCGCCCGTCATCGCCAAATGCGCGCGCGACCGCGGCATCCTGACGGTCGGCGTCGTGACCAAGCCCTTCACCTTCGAGGGCCGTCACCGCATGCGCCTGGCCGATGCGGGCATCGCCGAGCTGCAACGCTACGTCGACACCCTGATCGTCATTCCGAACCAGAACCTGTTCCGCGTCGCCAACGAGCGCACCACCTTCGCCGACGCCTTCGGCATGGCCGACCAGGTGCTGCACTCGGGTGTCCGCTCGATCACCGACCTGATGATCCTGCCCGGCCTGATCAACCTCGACTTCGCCGACGTCCGCGCTGTCATGTCCGAGATGGGCAAGGCGATGATGGGCACCGGCGAGGCCTCGGGGGAGGACCGCGCGCTGCAGGCCGCCCAGAACGCCATCGCCAACCCGCTGCTGGACGAGACCAGCCTCAAGGGTGCCAAGGCCGTGCTGGTGAACATCACCGGCGGCATGGACATGACCCTGCTGGAAGTCGACGAGGCCGCCAACGCCATCGCCGGCGAGGTCGACGCCGACGCCAACATCATCTTCGGTGCCGCCTTCGATCCCGCCCTGGACGGCAAGATCCGCGTCTCGGTCGTCGCCACCGGCATGGAAGACCTGGCCGCCGCCCGGACCACGCCGAACGCCGCACCCTCGGCCTTCGACACCCGTCGCCCGGCCGCGCCCTACGCCGCCTCGCGCGCCGAACCCGTCCGTCACGATCCTCCGGCCCGCGAACCGGCCCGCGCCGAAGTCCTGCGCCAGCCGGAGCCGGCCCCGATCATCCCGACCTTTCAGTCCGCCCAGCCGACCTTCGGCACTGCGGCCCGCGCTCCCGAGCCGCGGCCGGAACCGGTGATCCACGTCGCCGAGGACCGCACGCTCGCGCCGATCGTCGATCCCTGGGTCGAGGAGTATGAATCCTCGCCGCGCGCCCGCACCGCGGCCGAGGCGACCGCGCCGGTTGCCCAGGGCGACCTCTATATGGACCGTTCGGCGGACCGCGCCGCCTCGCAGCCGGAGCCGCGCCGTGAAGAGCCGGCCTATGACGACTACGATGACCGCGATCACCGCAAGTCGGGCTGGAGCCTGTTCGGTCGTGGCAAGCGCCAGCCGACGCAGCCGAGCTATCCGGCACCGCGGACGACCGAGTCCCGCATGACCGAAATGCGCTCCACCACCCAGGCCCAGCCGGCTCCCGAACCCGAACTGAACGCGGCGGAAGACGATCTGGAAATCCCGTCCTTCCTGCGCCGTCTGGCCAACTAGGGTTCAGGTCGTAGGGATTAGGGATTAGGGATCAGGGATCAGGGAAGGGCGGCTCGCAGGAGCCGCCCTTTTCGTTTGGCCTTGTGAGGGGCCCGGGTGCGGCTTCCGGCGTCCGAACCGGTTTTCTCCTGATCCCTAATCCCTAATCCCTAATCCCTAATCCCTGATCCCCGGGTCCCCGATCCTGCCTGCTCCGACCAGCGAAACGGTTACCAAAACCGAAACAATCCGAAACCCGACGTTCATTTCGCTCTTGCGAGGAGGCCGCTAGACGGTTGTTGGGGCGAACTCCGCACGGGCTGCGGACATCGCAATTTTGAGAGTTTGAGTTTGCCGGTCACGTCCGACCATCGCCAGAAGACGACCACTGCGCCCGCGATCATTGCGGGCGTGGGCGTGCACACGGGCGACCGGGTGCGTCTGGCCGTGCGTCCGGCACCGGTCGGCACGGGCATCGTCTTCGTGCGCACCGACATCAAGGATCGCGACAACCGGATTCCGGTCTCGGGCGAGGCTGTCGTCGACGCCCGCCTGAACACCATGATCGAGAACGCCGCCGGTGTGCGTCTGTCGACCATCGAACACCTGATGGCGGCCTTTTCGGCCCTGGGCGTATCGAACGCCGTGGTCGAGGTGGATGGCCCCGAGCTGCCGATCCTCGACGGCTCGGCGCTGCAGTTCGTCCAGTTGCTCGACCGCGCCGGCTTCCGCCGTCAGGAAGCGCCGGTCCGCTACATTGAGATCCTTGAGCCCGTCCGGGTCCAGGAAGGCGACAAGACCGCCGCCCTGCTGCCCTGCGACCGCTATGAGATGCGGTTCGAGATCGATTTCGATACGCCGGTGATCGGCAATCAGGTCGTGGACTTCGTCGTCGACGAGGAGACCTTCCGCACCGAGATCATGGCCGCCCGCACCTTCGGCTTTGCCCATGAGGTCGAGGCCCTGCGTCGCGCCGGCCTGGCCCGCGGGGGCTCGCTGGAAAATGCCGTGGTCATCGACGGCGACCAGATCCTGAACCCCGGCGGGCTGCGGATGGAACGCGAGTTCGTCCGGCACAAGGCGCTGGACGCCATCGGTGACCTGTATGTGCTCGGCGCGCCGCTTCTGGGCCGCTACGAAGGCTTCAAGGCCGGCCACGCGATCAACAACCGGCTGGTCCGCGAACTGCTGGCCAACCGCCAGGCCTGGCGCGAAGTGACCCGCGTCCCCGAAATGGCGATGGCGGGCTAGAGAACATGGTCCCTCTCCGGTGGGGAGAGGGAGACTGCGCACGGCGGCGAAGCCGTCGTTCTGGCGCGGTCGGGTGAGGGTGTCCGGTGCCGGACGTTTCGCACCATAACCCCTCACCCTTTCGCGCAAGGACGATCGCTGCGCTCTCGTGCGCTCAAGCCCTCTCCCGCCGGGAGAGGGATCAGTTGAACCTGATCGCGCTCATCAGCCGCCCGAAGTCCGGCTCTCCGTTCAGATGGGCCCTGCGGTTCGAGAAGAACCGCGTCTCGTCGGTCCGCGTATCGTGCCCGGTCCAGGCCGCGTCGCCGACACCGGCCTGTTCCAGCCGCCACAGGACAAAGGCGGGCAGGTCGAACAGGCGTTTGTCGGCGGATTCTCCGGGCGCGAAGAACCGGCCGCTGCCGGGGTCATGGTGGTCGAACCGGTCCTGGAAGTCCGCCCCGACTTCATAGGAGGCCTGCGCGATGCACGGGCCCACAACGGCGACCATGCGGCGGGGCTCGGCCCCTGCGGCCTGCATGGCGGCGACGGTGGAGTGGATGATGCCGTCCAGCGCGCCCTTCCAGCCCGCATGGGCCGCGCCGACGATCCCGGCCCCCGGGTCGGCCAGCAGCACGGGCGCGCAGTCGGCGGTCAGGACGGCGCAGATCACCCCCGGGGCGGCTGTGACCGTGGCGTCGCCCTCGGGGCGGTCTCCCTTCCAGCCGGTCCCGGCGACGCGGGCCATGGCGGAGTGGATCTGGAAACAGGCGGCGAAATCGTCGGGCACCCCGCCCAGATGTTCGGCGATCCGGCGGCGGTTTTCGGCCACGGCGGCGGGATCGTCCTGCGAGCCGATGCCGGTGTTCAGCCCCTCATACAGGCCCGTCGAGACGCCGCCCTGACGCGTGAAGAAGCCGTGGCGGACGCCGGCCCGGTCCAGCAGGGGGTGGGTGATCGGAGAGAGGGGCATGCTCAATCCTCGAATCCCGGGACCACCAGCGTCCGCGGCGAGAAGATCGCGCAGGCCTTGAACAGGCTGCCCATCTGGTCGTCCGCGGTCAGGCGGGCGAGCTGGCGGTCGATGACCGGTGCTGCGTCAGGACGTCCCGCCTTCAGCCGGTCGGCGCGGGCCTCGATGCCCAGCCGGTTCAGGAATTCGCCCTGGCCCAGGGTCCCGGTGACGTCGGCCCCCGCGTGGAGGGCCGCCTCGAGCACCGACGGGAAGTCGGCCCACTGGGTCAGGTCCACCTCGCCCGGCGTCTCCAGCGGCTCGACCTTCTGATGGCGGCGCAGGCCCTGGAGGGTATCGCCGGCCTCGCGCCGGGCACGGCCGTAGTCGATCAGCAGGGCCGCGCCTCCGGCCTCGCGGATCAGGGCACCGACGTCGCGGCCGAAGGCGGCCTGCTGATCCGAGATCTCGATCGTCTGGCCGGGCTCGACGGGGTATTCCGGCCTTTGGAAGCCGCCGGTGATCCGGACCAGGCCGAAGGTCAGGCCGCCGTCGTCGGTGACGCCCACCCGCCGCTCCGCCCAGCCGTCTTCAGTCTTCACGAACTGGCGCGCGGGCAGGCAGTCCAGCACCTCATTGGCGATCAGGATCACCGGTGCGTCGGTCTCGATCCGGTCCAGCGAGGCGACCCAGCGTGGGTGGATGTCGCTGTCGGCCAGCATCCTGGCCTGGGCCTCGCGCAGCGGCGGGCTGGGCTCGATCAGGATCAGGTCGACGGCGCGCAGGAACTCGGGGTCCAGCCGCGCGGCGCGCAGGGCGTCGGCCATCAGGGTGCCGTCGCCGGGTCCGACCTCGACCAGCCGGATCCGTTCGGGAGCCCCCAGCCTCTGCCACAGCTCAACCGCCCACAGGCCGATCAGCTCGCCGAACATCTGGCTGATCATCGGCGCGGTGACGAAGTCGCCGGTCGCGCCGATGGCGGGGCGGGTGGCGTAATAGCCGCCTTCGGGGTCATGCAGGCAACGGGTGACGAAGTCCGCCACCGTCATCGGTCCGGTCAGGGCGATCTCGCGCGCCAGTCTTTCGGCGAGCGACATCAGGCGACGGCGGGCGGCCGGCTCCAGGCGCGCCAGATCAGAAGCAGGCCGATGATCATCATCGGAATCGACAGGATCATGCCCATGGTCAGGCCCAGCGGGAGATTCTCCAGGCCGGCGTCGGGCTGGCGAACATTCTCGAGCAGGGCGCGCGACAGGCCATAGCCGAACAGGAACAGGCCGGTGACATAGCCCGGCTTGGCCAGCAACTTGGCCTTGTAGACGGCGAACCACAGGATGCCGAACAGCAGCAGGCCCTCGAGGCCGGCTTCATACAACTGGCTGGGATGGCGCGGCACATCGCCCGCCGGGCAGCCGTTATAGAGGCGGTAGATGCGGTCGTTGCAGAAGCGGATGGCCCAGGGGACGGTCGTCTCGCGGCCCCACAGCTCGCCGTTGATGAAGTTGGCGACCCGGCCGAAGAACAGGCCGAACGGCGCTGCCGCCAGGGCCATGTCGCCGACGCTGAGCGCGCGCAGTTTATGGCGCCAGGAGAAGCCGAGAACCGCAATGGTCGTGCCGATCATACCGCCGTGGAAGGACATGCCGCCGTCCCACAGCCGGAACAGCGCCAGCCGCTCGGTCCAGTTCGCCCCGGTGAACAGGTGGGCGTAGAGTTCGGGTTGATAGAAGAGGGCATATCCCAGCCGCCCGCCGAGGATGATGCCCAGGGTGATGTAGAGGACCAGGTCGTCCAGCTGCAGGGTGGTGATCGGCGGCTTGCCGGGTTGCCACAGGGCGTTGTTCTTCACCAGGCGCGCGGCGTACCACCAGCCGAGCACGATCCCGGCGACATAGGCCAGGGCATACCAGCGGATATCCAGCGGGCCGATGCTGAGCAGCACCGGGTCGAACTCGGGAAATGGCACGGGCGCTCCTGTCGGCGGTTCTTCGCTGGCGGTTTAGCAACTGGCGCAGGGCGCGTCCCTCAAATTTCCGCAAAGTCCTGTCTGCCGGCGCCCAAATCACGCCATAGGTCGCATCGACAGCAATGTTTCGTTCACCATATCGGGTGAACCTTCCTTAACGATGCTCGCCTCGCCGAGCTGGAGCCCGCAGATGCAGACGCGCAATCCCCTCCTCGATGAGTTCGCCAAGCTGACGACCGGTGCCATGGGTCTGGCCCAGGCCGCCGGCGAGGAGGCGAAGACCGCCTTCCGCGCGCAGACGGACCGCTTGGTCGCCGAGATGGACCTGGTCCGCCGCGACGAGTTCGACGCCCTGAAGGCCGAGATCGCCGCCCTGCGCGCCGAGGTCGCGGCTCTGAAAACTCCTCCGAAGGGCGCAAAAAAGCCTGCAGCGGGAACGTCCACAGCGTCGGTTCCCCCTGAGGACGCAGCCGGTTGAGCCGAATCTGCGAACCCGCCTACCGTCCCATGACAGGGCGTGAGTCGCGCCCGGAGAGTGCCTGATGGACGCTGTACGGCCCGAAGAAGTCGATGTTCCCTACGATCCGCTGGATGTCGTGGAGCACGTCCTGGTGGCCGAAAACCTGCCGTTCGACCGCACCGACGAAGGTGACCTGGCCTTCGCCCTGGCCGGCGACTGGAAGGACTATGAGTTGTGGTTCGCCTGGCGACCGGAGGGCGACTGTCTTCAGCTGTGCTGCGCCCTCGACCTGCAGGCGTCAAAGCGCCGCCGTGCCGCGGCCTATGAGCTGGTGGGCCTGATCAACCAGCGGACCTGGATGGGTCATTTCGAGGTCTGGGCCGAGGACGGCGAGATCGTCTTCCGCCACTCCCTGGCCCTGCCCATGGGTGAACGTCCGACCCTCGCCCAGGCGGCCTCGATGATCGACGCGGCCGTCGAGGCGGCGGACCGCTACTACCCGGCCTTCGACTTCATGATCCGCGGATCGAAGAAGCCGCAGGAGGCGATCGACGCCTGTCTGTTCGAGACCGTCGGCACGGCCTGACGGCCATGACGTCTTCCCCGTCTTCCGGCCCCGTCGTTCTTCTGGGATGCGGCCATCTGGGCTCGGCGATCGTGGAAGGCTGGTTGAAGACCGGTACGGTCGCGCCGGCAGACCTGATCATCCTGACCCCTTCGGAGAAGCCGGCCGCAGAGGCGGCGCGGGTGGCGGGTGCCCGGATCAATCCGTCCCCGGCGCTGCTGGACCTCGCGCGGGTGCTTGTTCTGGCGGTCAAACCGGCAGTGTGGCGCGAGGCATTGACCCCGTTGATCCCCCATCTGGGGCGGGAGGTCCGGCTCGTCTCCGTCATGGCAGGGGTGGCGGCGTCAGACATCTCGGAAGCTGCCGGCCGGCCCGTGGCGCGGGTCATGCCGACCACCGCGGTGGCCCGGGCGCGCGGCGTCGCCGCCCTTTGGGCGTCCGATCCCGCGACGCGCGAGATGGCCCGGTCGCTGTTCGCACCGATGGCAGACATCGTGGACCTCGACGCCGAGGCCCTGATCGATGCGGCCACCGCGGTGGCCGGCTCGGCACCCGCCTTCATCTACGCCTTTGTCGAGGCCCTCGCGGAGGCCGGGCAGGCGGCCGGTCTGCCGGTCGAGGCGGCACAACGGCTGGCCCGGGGCGCGCTGCGCTCGGCCGGCGCGGGTGTCGAAACAGACGAGACCCTGGACGCCCTGACGGCCCGCATCGCCTCGCCGGGCGGGACCACCCGCGCCGGCCTTGACGCGATGGCGGAAAGTGGCGAGCTCAGGCGTGCGGCAACGGCCGCCGTCAGCGCCGCCGTGCAGCGGGCGCGGTCCCTCTAGCGCGTGACGTAGCGACCAGCGGCGAGGTTGACGGCCAGCCGGCGATAGGCGCGATCGGCGTCCTGCCAGGTCGAAAACCCGTGCACATCCTCGATGCTGGTCGAATACCAGTCTGAGCGGATCGCGCTGACCGCGCCGTCCGCAGTGATGATCTGCCCTTCGATGGTGGCACCGCCGATGGAGACGCTGCGGATCCCGTCGAGGCCGGGGCGGTCCGCCAGTTGCTGGAAGGTGGGACGGTTGGGCTTGAGATCCGTCAGCACCAGGTCGATCCGGGCCCCGTCGAAGGCGCGCCGGTCGGCCAGGGCGCGGGCGACGACCCGAGCAAGACGGTCTGTCTGTTCGGTCACGTCGCGCCGTCCCAGGGTCTCGACCCGGTCCTGCAGGTCCGGACCCAGGGTGACGGTCACGGCGACGGGCCCGGCCATCGCCGGGGCCGCGATCGCCAGCACGGCGGCGAGCGGCGCGAAGAAGGCAAATCTGTGCATGGTTTCCTCCATGGACTGTCGGACCGGACGATGCGCGTCACGGCCCCGCTTCGCCAGTCGCGGCAAGCAAATGTGATCAGCCGGGCAGGCGGATCAGGGCGCGCAGCCCGCCCATGTCGCTGCGCTCAAGGGTGATGTCACCGCCATGGCCGCGCGCCACGTCGCGCGCGATGGCCAGGCCGAGGCCGACACCCTTGTGGTTCTGGTTGCGCGAGGCATCGAGCCGCGAGAACGGCCGGAAGGCCTCCTCGTGCATGTCCTCGGGGATGCCGGGTCCGTCGTCCTCGACGGCCACCTCCACACCGCCGGAAGGCAGGGCGCGGGCGCTGAGCCTGACATGTTCGCCGTGAGCCGCCGCGTTTCCGGTCAGGTTTGCCAGGGCCCGCTTGAAGGCGAGAGGGCGCAGCGAAGCGGTCAGGTCCGCCGGCACGCTGACCTCGACCGCGGCACCGGCCCGACGCGCGTCCTCGCCGGCAGCGCCCAGCAGATCCGGGATCGAAACGGTCTGGGCCGCTTCACCCGACTCGCCACGGGCGAAGGCCAGGTATTCGTCGATCATATGCTCCATCTCGTCCAGGTCACCGCGCATGGCGTCGGCGCGCTTGAACGGCGGGGCCAGAGCCAGCTCAAGGCGCAGGCGTGTCAAAGGCGTGCGCAGGTCGTGGCTGACCGAGGCCAGCAAGGCAGTGCGCTGGTCGATATGACGCTGGATCCGTTCCCGCATGGCGAGGAAGGCGACGGCGGCGGCGCGGACCTCCCGGGCCCCGTGGGGCTTGAACCGGTCATGTGTCTCGCCCCGGCCGAAGGCCTCCGCCGCCTCGGCCAGCCGCTCGATCGCCCGCACCTGGTTGCGGATGAACAGGATGGCCACACTCATGAGCAGGACCGTCGCGATCAGCAACCAGAGTACGAAGATGTGGGCCTGGGTCGCGACAGCGCGCTCGCGCGGGGCGATGATGCGCAACACGCCCTGCGGCTGCTGCACCCGGATATCGACATAGGCAGGGTAGCGTGTGGTGTCGAACCAGAACGGCTGGTCCAGCCGCGCCGCCAGCGCCTTCTCCAGGGTGCGGTCGATGACCCCCACCGGGCCGCGTCGCGTCTCGTCGGGCAGGGTCGCGCCGTCCTGAAGGACGATGGACAGGGACATGGTCCGCTCGGCGCGGTCGGCGATGACCGCCATGTTGCGGGAGCTTGGGTCGTCACGCCAGCTCTCGGCCGCCCAGGCGATGTCGCCGGCCAGGCCGTCGGACAGGCGGGCGGTCACCGTCTGCCAGTGCATGTCGAAGAAGGCCCAGGTGACGGCCACCTGCATGACCAGCACCGGCAGGACGATGATCAGCAGCGACCGGCCCCACAGCGAGGTCGGCAGCCGCCGCTTCAGGAACCGCGGCCACAACGAGGCTGGCAAAAGTCTCACGGCCCTTCCCCCCTTGCGGGGGAAGGTGGCAGGCGAAGCCTGACGGATGGGGGGTGAGACACCCATCCATCTGATTGGCCGCTATTCCACTTCATGTGTTCGAAGCTGGCAGAGCCCCCATCCGAGCCGCTCCGCGGCCCCGTCGTCCGATCGCAATGCGATCGTCCTCCATCCCCCGCAAGGGGGGAGGGGAGGTGTTTGTTCGCCTGCATCAGTCCGGGGCCAGCATATAGCCGACGCCGCGCACCGTCTGGAGATAGCGCGGGTTCTTGGGGTCCGCCTCCAGCTTGCGGCGCAGGCGGGTCACCTGGACGTCGACGGCGCGGCCGGTGATGTCGGCGGTGTCGGGGGACAGGCTCATGCGCTCGACGGCCGAATGGGCATGGATGGCCAGGGTCTTGAGCAACTGCGCTTCGGCCTCGGTCAGGCGTTGCAACTTGCCGTCGCGCATCAGCTCCAGCCGCTCCATGTCGAAAACGGCCGGTCCCAGCTTGATCTCGCGGGGCGTCAGGGGCTTGCCGCCGGTGCGCCGCAGGATGGCGTCGACGCGCAACGCCAGTTCGCGCGGGTCGAACGGCTTGGACATATAGTCGTCGGCCCCGCGCGACAGACCCTCGATCCGGTCGTCGGGATCGCCGCGGGCGGTCAGCAGCAGGATGGGAGTTTTCGAGGTCTCGGCCTTGGCCCGCACCCAGGTGGTCAGGTCGAAACCGCTTTCGCCCGGCATCATCACGTCCAGCACGACCAGGTCGAACTCGATCAGTTCCATCATCCGCTTCGCCGCCGCGGCGTGGGCGGCACCCGTGACGCGATAGCCCTCGCGGGCGAGGAATTCCTTCAGCAACTCGCGGATGCGGTCATCGTCATCGACGACCAGCAGATGCCGGCCGGCACCGGGCCCTGCGATCGGACCCGAGCGGCCACTGGAACGCACATCGCTCATGCGGATACGTCCGGACACGGGGTCCAGGCGTTGACCTGAGCGGTTCTGGCGGCTCTAACCCGGTATTCTGCGCGGGAGACGTTATTCAATGGCCTTCGTTCCTTTCGACGATCGTGACGGCTGGATCTGGATGGACGGCGATTTCGTGCCCTGGCGGGAAGCGAAAACGCACGTTCTCACCCATGCCCTCCACTACGGTTCGTCGGTGTTCGAGGGGGAGCGTATGTATGGCGGCGAAATCTTCAAGCTGACCCCGCATAGCGAACGCCTGAAGCGTTCTGCAAACCTGCTTGATTTCGATCTTCCCTACAGCGTGGCCGAGATCGATGCCGCCTGCAAGGCGACCTGCGAGAAGATGGGGCTGTCGGACTGCTATGTCCGCCCGCTCGCCTTCCTCGGACCGGAACAGGTCAGTGTGTCGGCCGCCAACAACAAGGCCCATGTGGCGATCGCCGTCTGGGAGTGGCCCAGCTATTTCGATGCCGAGACCAAGGCGAAGGGGATCCGTATGGAGTGGGCGAAATGGCGCCGCCCGGACCCGATGACCGCCCCGTCCGCGGCCAAGGCGGCCGGCCTGTACATGATCTGCACCATGTCCAAGACCGCGGCCGAGAAGCGCGGCTATGCCGACGCCATGATGCTGGACTGGCGCGGCTATGTCGCCGAGGCGACCGGGGCCAATGTCTTCTTCGTCCAGGACGGTGTGCTGCACACCCCGCCGGTCGACGCCATCCTGGACGGCATCACCCGCCAGACCATCATCGAGATGGCGGCGGCCAAGGGCATTGAGGTGGTCGTGCGCCACATCCGGCCCGAGGAACTGGCCGGCTTCAGCGAATGTTTCGTGACCGGCACCGCCGCCGAGGTGACGCCGGTGAGCGAGATCGGTGAATACCGATTCACCCCCGGTGCGCTCAGCCTGGGCCTGATGGAAGACTACGGCCGGCTGGTGCGGCGGCTCTAGGTCCCTTCGAGCGCTTGCCAGACGCGACTGGCTGGCGTTCAACGGGCGGGGGTCGGCGGGGAGCCGGTCGGGGAAATATCGTCCATGTTCAGCCTGCTGAATCTCCAGAGCCTGTTCGGGCTTGTCGTCATCGTCGCGGCCTGCTGGGCCCTGTCGGAGAACCGCCGGGTGTTTCCGTGGCGGCTGACCCTGGGGGCGATCGCGGTGCAGGCGGCGCTGGTGCTGGCATTGTTCGCCATTCCGGGCTCGCAGGGCGTGCTGGCGGCGATCACCGGGGCTGTCGACAGCCTGGCGGTCGCCACGAACCAGGGCACCCGGTTCGTGTTCGGCTATCTGGCCGGGGGCGACCAGCCCTACGCGGTCCAGAACGACGGGGCGCTGTTCACCTTCGCCTTCCAGGTGCTGCCCTTGATCCTGGTGATCTCGGCCCTGTCGGCCCTGTTGTGGCACTGGAAGATCCTCAAATGGATCACCCACGGCTTCGGCTTCATCTTCCAGCGGACCATGGGGCTGGGCGGCGCGTCCGCGCTGGCGGTGGCGGCCAACATCTTCCTGGGCATGATCGAGAGCCCGATCGTCATCCGCGCCTATCTGGACAAGCTGACCCGGTCCGAGCTGTTCCTGATGATGGTGGTCGGCCTGGCCACCGTCGCCGGGTCCACCATGGTCGCCTACGCCGCCATCCTGGCCCCCGTGATGCAGAACGCGGCAGGCCATGTTCTGGTGGCCTCGATCGTCTCGGCCCCGGCGGGCGTACTCCTCGCCCGCATCATGATCCCCGAGACGCCGGGGCAGGGCGGGGCGGTCGCCGATTACGGTTCGGCGCTGAAGTACGACAGCGCCATCGACGCCATCGTCAAGGGCACGGCCGACGGGCTGATGGTGGTTCTGAACATCTCGGCGGTGCTGATCGTGTTCGTGGCCCTGGTGGCCCTCGTCAATGTCATGCTGGGCGGGTTCTGGCTGTTCGGCGATCACGTCACCGTCGAGCGGGTACTGGGCTGGCTGTTCATGCCGGTGGCCTGGCTGACCGGGGTCGAGTGGGCCGAAGCCGGCAAGGCCGGCTGGCTGCTGGGGGTCAAACTGACCCTGACCGAGTTTGTCGCCTTCATCGAGCTGGGCAAGGTCCCCGTCGCCGAGATGAGCGAGCGCACCCGGATGCTGATGACCTACGCCCTGTGCGGCTTCGCCAACATCGGCTCGGTCGGCATCACTGTGACGGGCCTCAGCGTGCTGATGCCCGAGCGTCGGGAAGAGGTGCTCGGTCTGGTGTGGAAGGGGCTGTTCGCCGGCTTCCTCGCCACCCTGATGACGGCGGCGGTTGTGGGCGCGATGCCCGCCGCCATATTCCGCTGACGCCGCAGCCCTCCTGCAAGAGAATTGGCCGATGAAACTCTACACCTCGCACCGCGCTCCCAACCCCCGCCGTGTCCGCTGGGTCATGGCCGAGAAGGGTATCGAGGATGTCGAACTGGTCGAGATCGACATCCTGACCGGCGAGCACAAGACGGCGGACTACCGGTCTCGTGTCGGCGTGCCCCATGTGCCCGCCCTGGAGCTGGACGACGGTACGACGATCTCGGAATCCGTCGCCATCGGGCGATATCTGGAGTCCCTCTATCCCGAGCCCAACCTGTTCGGGATCGACGCGCGTGAGCAGGCCATCATCGAGATGTGGACCCGCCGCTGTGAATTCTATCTGGCCAATCCGATCATGTTGAGCGTGCGCCATTCGCATCCGGCGCTGGCGGCGCTCGAGGCGGTCCAGATGCCGCAGCTGGCAGAGCTCAACCGGGCCGCGGCCGAGAAATTCATGAAGACGCTCGACCGCCGGCTGGCCGAGCATGAGTTCCTCGCCGAGGACCGGTTCACCATCGCCGACATCGTCGCCGTCGTCGGTCTGGATTTCGCCCGACTGATCAAATACCGGCCGCCCGAAGAGCTGACCCATCTGGCGCGGTGGCTGGACGCATGCCGCGCCCGGCCGGCGGCGAAGGCCGGTGCCTAGTCCTGATGCTCGATCACATGCCGTCCGCGCACCATGCGGACAAACGGCAGGGGGCGGGCGGGGTGCGCCAGTCGCTCTGACACCTCGCCCAGCACAAAGCGGGTGATGGCCGGCAGGTCGACGGCCCGGGCCTGTTCCAGGGGCAGCCAGGCGATCTCGTCCAGCTCGCCCGAGCCGGCCGTCGGTTCCGGGTGCAGAAGGGCCCCGGCATCGGCCATGAAGAAGCGGGCGTCGAAACGGCGGCTGCGTCCGGGCGGCGTGATGGCACGGGCGACGTAGGACAGGGCCGCCAGATCAGGCAGGGCTCCGACAGCCCTGAACTCGCGCCACGGTCCGGCGACCGGGACCACGGGGGCCGGTCGGGCCAGAAGCAGGCCGGTCTCCTCGAAAGTCTCACGCACGGCGGTCAGGGCCAGGGCGTGGGCACGACGGACGGGCATTTCCCGGGTCAGTCGGGCCATGTCCGGCCCGGGCAGGGGATTGGCCGAGGCCGCCCCGAAGTCAGAGCGGTCGATGCGGCCGCCGGGGAAGACCCATTTGGACGCCATGAAGACGTGGCCGGGGGCCCGGCGACCCATCAGGACTTCCGGTGCGCCCTTGCGGACCCGCGTCAGGATCAGCGTTGCGGCGTCCCTGGGCGTCTGCCGCGCGCCTGTGCGCGGGGCGTCGGCCAGGTCCTGACCGGAATCGAATGGCTCAATCGTCAATGCGGGCATCAATCGGGACTAGCACCGAGTTGCTCTAGGCGCTCGGTTCTTCAGCAGGCTCTTCGGCTGCTGGAGTTGGAGCCGGGGCAACAGATTGCTCAGCGTGGAACCTCACGGTCCATTGCACCCGTGCTCCGGCAGGTGCGCTGTCGACCGTGCGCGGAGACAGACGAGCCCTTCGTGTGGCAGCGAGCGCGGATTGGGCGAACCCGGCACCCGCAGGGTCTTCACTCAACACGCTGCAATCAGTTAGCGAGCCATTCGCCGAAGCTAGGCAGTTCAATCTGACCGTTCCGGATGTGATGCCATTGGTCAACGCGCGTTCGGGAAAATCTCCACTGGGATTTCTTGACCAAGAAGGGTTGGTGATAACGCCGGGTGCAGCCGCAGAAGATGCGTCGTTGTCTTTAGAAATTCCTTCTCTCATCACTTCAATGAAAAGGTCTATCGGCTCCTTCGCGTAGTCCGCATCCGCGTTGTACTGCAAAGATGACCGCCACGCCGTGCAACTTGTTGTCCGCTCGTCTCCCGCGCGGCAATCGCTCCAGTAGCCAGCGTAAAATGTCGTGAGAGCTTGATACGTGGGAATATCTCTGCGCCCATTAGGGGTGACTTCGTAGCCCCTTTCCGCGAGCCGCTCTTGAAGCGCACGCACGGCTGATCGTTCGATCTTGTCGATATCGATCACGACCCGCCGCCAGATATTATTGTCCTGCGCTCTTGGATCCCCTCGTGGGACTCCACAGGCGTCGAGAACTTCCCCGATGGCAGCAGCAGAGCCACTTAATGGGATCGAGTATTGATGCGGTGTGCCGGCAAAATCCTCGTATTCAAATGCCATGCGGGACCCCCCCGCCATCCAGCGGGCCACCTCTCCGGGGGCGTCTGCGAAAAGTCCATCCCTGGAAGTCGATGCATCCCAAACGTCGGACTGAACTTCCCCACTGTCGATTCGATAGCGGACGTTGGCATCCTCCTCACCGACGTAGCCACCGAGGAACAGGGTTTCTAGAAGCCCCGATTTGCAGCGTACCGCCATCACGTAGCCGCGCCCTTGGACGTATGCTCGGACGTTGGGTTGATCATTAAACGGATCGCGTTCGCTAGTGACGCGCCAAGATTGAGCTGCGCTAGGCGATGCCAACACCACTGCAGCAACAAATATCGTCGTTATAGCTATGCGCATCGGTCCCTCCGTAACCTGAACTTAGCGCAGCTTATTGTTGCATGCCTAGCGCCGCTTGCCCTTGCGGACGCCCTTCAATCCGCCGGACGGACGCCCACCCTTCGGCGGCTTTGGCCCGCCCGGGCGTTTGTCGCCGCGCTTGGGGAAGCCGCCGCCGCCGGGACCCCGGCCACGCACGCCGAGACGGGCGGCGGGCGCGTTCGGATCGCGGGGCGCGGGATCGGACAGCATCTCGAACACCAGACCGCCGGTGATCGGCGTGGCCTCGCGCAGCTTGACCTCGACCATGCGCCCGAGGGTCCAGCGCTCGCCCGAGCGTTCGCCGACGAGGGCGTGCTGCTTGTCGTCGTGGTGGAAATATTCACCGCCGAGCGACGACACCGGCACCAGACCGTCGGCCCCCGTCTCGTCCAGACGCACGAACAGGCCGAAGCGGGTCACGCCGGTGATGCGGCCGCTGAAGGTGGCTCCGACCCGCTCCTGCAGGAAGGCGGCCATGTAACGGTCCATGGCGGCACGTTCGGCGGCCATGGAGCGGCGCTCGGTCAGGGTGACCTGTTCGGCAATGGCCGGCAGTTCGCTGATCTCGCGGTCGGTCAGCCCGTCCTTGCCGAGCCCCAGCGCCCGGATCAGGCCCCGGTGGACGATCAGGTCGGAATAGCGCCGGATCGGCGAGGTGAAATGGGCATAACGGTCCAGGTTCAGGCCGAAGTGGCCGACGTTTTCGGCGGCATAGATGGCCTGCATCTGGGTCCGCAGGACGACTTCGTTGACGACCTCGGCGTGGTCGCCGCCGCGCGTCTCGTCCAGCAGCTTGTTGAACCGCTTCGTCGTGGCCGGCTCGCCCTTGGTCCAGGGCTTGCCGATGGTCTGGAGGAAGTCGCCGAGGTTGAACAGCTTCTCCTGGCTGGGCGCGTCGTGGACGCGATAGAGCAGGGGCGTGCGTTTCTGCTCCAGCGTCTCGGCGGCGCAGACGTTGGCCTGGATCATCATCTCCTCGATCAGCCGGTGGGCCTCGAGGCTGACGCGCGGCTCGATCGAGGCGATCTGGCCGTCGGGGGTCATGCGGATGCGGCGCTCGGGGCTCTCAATGGCCAGCGGGCTGCGCTTGAGCCGACCCTTCAGCATGGTGCGGTAGGCATTCCACAGCGGATGGAGGATGGCCTCCATGATCGGGCCCGTCGTGTCGTCGGGCTGGCCGTCGATGGCGGCCTGAGCCTGTTCGTAGCTGAGCTTGGCCTGGGACCGCATCAGGCCGCGCAGGAATTTGTGCCCGGTCTTCCGGCCGTCCTTGTCGAAGACCATGCGCACGGCCATGCAGGCGCGGTTCTCGCCCTGTTTGAGGCTGCACAGGCCGTTCGACAGCCGCTCGGGCAGCATCGGCTCGACCCGGTCGGGGAAGTAGGTGGAATTGCCCTTGTCGCGCGCCTCGCGGTCCAGGGCGGTGCCGGGCCGGACATAGGCGGCGACGTCGGCGATGGCGACCCAGACGATCCAGCCGTCGGCGTTCTTCGGGTCCTCGTCGCGTATCGCATAGACGGCGTCGTCGTGGTCCCGGGCGTCGGCGGGGTCGATGGTGATCAGGGGCAGGTCGCGCAGGTCCTCGCGGCCCTTCAGCGACGGCAGTTCCTGATCCTCGGCCTCCTTCTCGACGGCCTCGGAGAAACCCATCGGCACATTGTGGGCGGCGATGGCGATCAGGGAGGCGGCGCGGGGATCATCCTCGCGACCGATCTTCTCCAGGATCTTGCCGCGTTTGGGACCATAGCGCTGGTCACCCTTTTCGATCGCCGCGACCACAAGATCGCCGTCGCGCAGACCCTCGGCCTGGGCGTGCGGCACCAGCAGCACCTCCTTCGAGCGGCGGTCGACGGGTTCGACCCGCACCTCCCTGTTGGATTTGCGGATGACGCCGAGGACGCGGTTGGTGTCGGTGTCCAGCACCTTGATGATGCGGGCTTCCCAGCCGTTTTCACCGCGCGAGAATTTGGCGAGGATGCGCGCGCCCAGTCCCGGCGCGGGCCCGGCCTTGCCCGTGGTGTCCGGCACCAGGATGGCGCGGGGCGCATCGCCCGACGCCTCGACCAGGCTTACGAACAGTTCGCCGTCGATGTCGCGCTCGACCACGTCGGCGACGCCGACCGGGGGCAGGGCACCGACTTCGGAAAAGCCCTTGCGGCCGCGCTTGCCCAGTTTCCCGGCGTCCTCAAGCTCGCGGATCATTTCGCGCAGCATGCGCCGTTCATGACCCTTGAGGCCGAAATGGCGGGCGATGTCGGCCTTCTCGGCCGTTCCAGCCTCGCGCAGGAAGGCGATCAGCGTGTCTTTGTCGGGGAGGCCGGCGGGGGGCCGGCTGGATGATTTTGTCATTTGGAATCCTTGATACCGCGCTTCGGCGCTCTTCGAGAGGCGAAATCTTGCGCGGCTTGTGGTGGAGGGGGGCTGCGCCTAGCTTCCGGCTCGAAGTCCCCTGGAGTGTTTGAATGTCATTGGCCGCCGCCCCCGTCCTGTCCGGTCCCACCGGCTCACTGCTGGACCTGATCGGCAAGACGCCGATGGTCGAGGTGACGAAGATCGACACCGGCCCGTGCCGGCTTTTCCTCAAGCTTGAGGCCCAGAACCCGGGCGGGTCGATCAAGGATCGGATCGCCGTGTCGATGATCGCTGCGGCGGAAGCCGAGGGGTTTCTCAAGCCCGGCGGGACCATCGTCGAGGCGACAGCGGGCAACACGGGGCTGGCGCTGACGCTGGTTGGCCAAGCCAGGGGATATAAGGTGCTTCTGGTCATCCCGGACAAGATGTCCAAGGAAAAGATTCAGCATCTCAGGGCCATGGGTGCCGATGTTCGCCTGACGCGTTCGGATGTTCCGCACGGGCACCCCGAATACTATACCGATATGGCAGAGCGGCTGGCGCAGCAGATCCCCGGCGGATTCTACGTCAACCAGTTCGCCAACGACGCCAATTCCCTGGCCCATTTCCAGACGACAGGGCCCGAGATCTGGGAACAGATGGACCACAAGGTCGACGCCTTCGTCGCCGGCATCGGCTCGGGCGGGACCATCACCGGTATTGCCCGCTTCCTGAAGAGCGTCGGATCGGATGCGAAGATCATCCTGGCCGATCCTGTGGGCTCGACGCTGGCCGGAGTCGTCAACGACGGCGTGCCGGGACCGGAAGGCAGCTATACGGTCGAGGGCATCGGCCAGAATTTCGTGCCTGACACGGCCGACATGACCCTGATCGACAAGGCCTATTCCATCCCGGACGCCGAGGCGATCGCCACCGTCCGAGAGCTGCTGCTGAAGGAAGGCGTGCTGGCCGGATCGTCCTCCGGCACGCTGATCGCCAGCGCCCTGCGGTGGTGCCGCGAGCAGACAGAGCCGAAGCGGGTGGTGACCTTCGTCTGCGACACCGGCGCGAAATATCTCTCCAAGGTCTACAACGATGCCTGGCTGGCGGATCAGGGCCTGAGCGGCCAGCCGCTCAAGGGCAATCTGTCGGACCTGATCAGCCGCAAATACGAGAACGGCGACGTGGTTGTGGCCGGGCCCGACGATACCCTCGACACGGTCTTCAAGCGGATGCGGGGGGCCGACGTCTCGCAGCTTCCGATCATCCAGGACGGCCGTCTGGTCGGCATTCTCGACGAGAGCGACCTGGTCCATGTGATGAACACCGACGAGATCACGCGGAAGGAGCGGTTCGCCAAACCGGTCGGTTCGGTCATGACGCGCGACCTCGATACGGTCCAGGTCGGCGAGAGTCTGGATGCCCTGATCCCGCTGTTCGACCGCGACCGTGTCGCGATCGTGCTGGACGGCGAACGGTTTGTGGGTCTGATTACGCGGACGGATCTGATCAACCATCTGAGCCTCAATCGATGAGACAAGGTGCCCGGTCCCGGCTCACTGTCGCGGCGATCAGCCTGATCGCAACGATGGCGGGCGGACCGGGCGCGCTCGCGAGCCCGCCCCAGGTCCAGGTCGGTATCCCGGGATGCCGTGACGACGTGCCGGTGAGGGCGTCGCGGGAGGCCATCACCTTCGAAAGTCGGGGCCGCCCGATCCGGGCCTATCTGTATGCCCCGCGGGGGCAGGCGAACGGCGACGGTGTGGTGATGTTGCACGGTGGAACCGGGTTCGAGATGAACTCGATCCTGTTTGACGCCCATGCCATCCAGCTGGCGTCGCGGGGCTACTGGGTCATTCTGCCCGCCTATTTCGACGCGGCCCGGCCGGATCGGGGCCGAAGCACCGTGACCGCGCGGGCCTGGCGTCAGGTGGCCATGGACGCGGCGGGGCAGCTCGCGCTCAAGCCGGGTGTATCGGTCGGGCAGGTGGCGTTGTGGGGCTATTCCCGGGGAGCCGGTGTGGCCGTGAATGCGGCGACGGACCCCGCATCGACCACCCGTTCGGTGATCCTGGCCGCAGGGGGTGGCCCGGTCGATGAGAGCGTCGCCGGTCGTGACCTGTCGGTCCTGCTGCTGCATGCCCGGCGCGACGAGGCCGTGCCGGTGCGCGCCACCCTGCAACTGGCGGAGGCCCTGCGGCGAGCCGGTGCGACGGTCGAGGTCCAGGCGCTGGAGTTCGACGGGCATCAGTACGACCTGCCCACCTGGTGCGCCATCATGACCCGCACGCGGGCCTTCCTCGAAAGCCGTCGCGAGCCTGGACATGGACCGGCGTAGCCTCCTGACCGGAGCGGCGGCCTGCGCCGCGGGTTCGGTCGGCGCGCAGGAGGTCGCCGGGCCGACCTATGCAGGCATGACCTTCGAAAGCCATGGCAAGACCATCCGGGCCATCCATTACCGGCCGGTCGGCGAGGGACGACGCGCCGCCATCGTGATGATGCACGGCTCTGACAGTCATATCGCCAACCGCGGACCGTGGCATCAACTGGCCCTGCGGTTCGCAGGCGACGGCTATCAGGTGCTGACCCCCCTTTACACCGACGCCTACCCCGACGACGGCATCCGGCCTCCCGCGATGATGGAGGCGTGGCGTGATGTGGGCGAACACGCCATCAACTGGTTCATCGACCATGGCGTGGACCGGCGGCGGACGGCCATGTTCGGCTACTCCCTGGGCTCCTATGTTGCGGTCGATGGGGCCCTGGGCAACAGCCGGGCGGCGGCGGCGATCGGTCTGGCCGGCGGAGTCGACGTCTACACTCCCCGCGTGCCGCAGCGGCGCGTGCCGGTGCTGATCATCCGCGCGGAGAACGACACCCATGTGCTGCCGCGCAACACGGCGACCTGGGTCGCCTTCCTGCGCGATCACGACATCAGTACGCGGGTTGAAGTGATCGCCGGCGCTGGCCATATCTTCCGACCGCCGGAATGGGCCGAGATATTCACCCGCGCCTCGGCCTTCTATGCCGGCAATATCGGCCGCACCGACCAGGACCATTGATGACCAAGCTGAAGAACAGCCAGGGTTTCTCGACCCGCGCCATCCACGCCGGCCAGCGCCCCGACCCGACCACGGGCGCGGTGATGACGCCGATCTACGCCACCTCGACCTACGCCCAGGAAAGCCCGGGGGTGAACAAGGGCTATGAGTATGCGCGCGGCAAGAATCCGACGCGCGAGGCCTTTGAGGCCTGTCTGGCCGATCTCGAGGGCGGGACCCACGGCTTCGGCTTCGCCAGCGGCATGGCGGCGACCTCCACGGCACTCGAACTGCTGGACGCCGGCTCGCACATCGTCACGGGCGACGATCTCTACGGCGGCTCCTGGCGGCTGTTCGAGCGCGTGCGCAGGCGCTCGATGGGGCTGGACTTCGCCTATGCCGACCTCAGTGATCTGGCGAAGGTCGAGGCGGCCATCACCCCGAAGACCAGGCTGATCTGGGCCGAGACCCCGACCAATCCGTTGATGAAACTGGCCGATATCGAAGGGCTGTCGCGGATCGCCAAGGCCCACGGCCTGCTGCTGATCGTCGACAATACCTTCGCAACGCCGTGGAGCCAGCAGCCGCTGAAGCTGGGGGCCGATGTGGTCATGCATTCGGCGACCAAATATCTGAACGGCCACTCCGACATCATCGGCGGCGCGCTGGTGACGGCGAACCCCGACCTGGCCAAGGAGATAAAGTTCCTCCAGAATTCGATCGGCGGGGTCATGGGACCGTTCGACGCCTTCCTGGCCAACCGGGGCCTGAAAACCCTCGGGCTGCGCATGAAGGCGCACAATGAAAATGCCATGGCGGTGGCGCGCTGGCTCGAGGACCGCAAGTCCGGCGTGGCCAGGGTGATCTATCCGGGACTGATCAGCCACCCGCAGCACGCGCTCGCCTCACGCCAGATGAACGGCCAGTACGGCGGCATGGTCACGGTCCTGATCGACGGCGATCTGGAGCGGACCAAACGGGTGCTGGAACGGGTTCAGGTCTTTACCCTCGCGGAATCGCTGGGCGGGGTCGAAAGCCTGGTCAATCACCCGGCCATCATGACCCACGCCTCGGTGCCCAGGGAACTGCGCGAGGCGGGCGGCGTGACCGACAACCTGATCCGGCTGTCGGTCGGCGTGGAAGAGGTCGAGGACCTGATCGCGGATCTGGATCAGGCGCTGGGTTAGAAAGCGACGCGCCAACCTTCTGTCGGGCGCACCCAACGCAGGGCTCCTGCCAGATCGGGGCGCGCCACGCCGTCAACCCTTGCCGTCGACCTGAGACCACCGTCGGCCAAGGGTTCGTAGGTGAAGCACAACTCTCGACCAGGTCCATTTGTGTGATCGATGATCGAGCCCAGGGTCCTTCTGAACGACTCGAAATCCGACCCGCTCAACATTTCGCCATCGGCGTAAATGGCGGTGATCTGAGCTGCGCTTGGAACGAGCCGGGTGCATTCCGCTTCGTCTCGAACGAAGACCGGCGCACTGGAGTGCACGAGAACAGGTGGATCGTTGCTGGCAGCGACAACGATGTCACTGATGATGGTTCCGTCGCTCAGCCAGCGATAGGACGCGGTTCCGTAGCAGGTTTGACGCGTAACATCGGGCTCATAACAGAGAATCTGGCCCGCACGGGCCGGGTCCAGCGGGTCGGGCTGCTGGAGAGCCAAGGTGGCGAGGACGGCGGCGGCGAGGCTCAAGGGGCGTGCCTCCGCGAGAAATGCCGGGCCTTGGAACGCGTCTCCGATGCCGACGACCGGACGACCCGCGTAACTCCGGGCACCATCTGCGGCAAACGGCACATATGCTTTCCAACCCTCCTCAAACCTGGATCAGGCGCTGGCAGTTCGGCCTCCGGCTGGATCGGCAATTTCAGTCCCCGCTGAGCAGGGTCTGGCGCCAGAACAGCAGGCTGGCCCAGAACTGGTAGTCCTGGTTGACCTTTTTCGCGAAGCCGTGGCCCTCGTCCTGGCCGAGCAGGTGCCAGGCCGAGCCGCCACGGGCGCGAACGGCCGCGATCAGCTGGTCGGCTTCAGACGCCGGGACACGCGGATCGTTGCCGCCGGTGACCACCATCAGGGGGATGTTGATCTCGTCGACCCGGGTCATCGGGGAAATCTCGATCAGGCGGGCGCGCTGGGCGGCGTCGCGCTCGTCACCGTATTCGACCCGGCGCAGGTCGCGGCGGTAGGCCTCGGTGTTCTCCAGGAAGGTCACGAAATTGGAGATGGCCACCACGCAGTTCGCGCCGCGGAGTCGGTCGCCGTAGCGGATGGCCCCAGCGTAGCACATGTATCCGCCGTACGAGCCGCCGGTGATGGCGATGCGCGCCGGGTCGATCGCCGGATCGCTATCGAGCCGGTCGAGGTAGGCACCGATGTCACGCACCGAATTCTCGCGCAGTTCGGGGCCGTTATCGAGGCTGACGAACCGCTTGCCGTAGCCGGTTGAGCCGCGAACGTTGGGGAAGAAGACTGCGACTCCCAGCTCATTGACCAGATAATTGTTGCGACCCTGGAAACCCGGCCGGCTCTGGCCCTCGGGCCCGCCGTGGATATTGACGATCAGCGGGCGGCGGCCCGGGAAGCGAGCGGGATCCGGGCGGTAGAGGAAGCCGGAGACGGGCTCTCCGTCAAAGCTGGCGACCTCGACCAGCTCGGGCTCGACGTTGCGGGCGACATCAAGGCCGCCGGTCTCGCTGCGGGTCCAGCGGGTAATCGCAAGCGACCGGGGATCGACAGAAAAGGCGTCCGAGGCGCTGCGGGCCGAAGAGAAGGTCAGGCCGATCTCGCCCCAGGGCGCGATCTGGAGCCCGCTGGCGGTGCCGGCGGGCAGGCTGTCGACCGTGCGAACCCGGCCAGACGCGATATTAAGAAGGCGCAGGCGGGTGCGTCCGGCCTCATTTATCGTGTAGGCGATGAAGCTTCCGTCCTCGGCGATGTCGAAGTCCTCGACGTCCCAGCGCGGCTCTGTCGAGACGGCCGTGAAGGTGCCTGTGGCGATGTCGACGCGGCCCAGCCGCTGGAAATCGCTGTCCTGGTCGGAGGTAACCCACAGCGTCCCGTCAGGCGCGAACGCGGCACCGCCGTAGGCGATCGGCAGGCTGTGGTCGGCAATGGGCGTCAGGCGGCCGCTGGCCAGGTCGAGAGCGAAGAGGTTTGACTTGGTGACCTGGATCGACTGGACGACCAGGGCTGTACGACCGTCGGGTGAAAAGTCAGCGATGCTCCAGCCGCCGCCGCTGACCTCGGCCACCATGCGGGCCGTCGAGGCATCACGTGGGTTCACGACATAGAGGTCACTGTCCCGGCCGTTGCGCCGGGTGGAGGCATAGCCGAGCAGGCTGCCATCCCGGTTCCAGGCCCCGATCGTGTTGCGGCTGCGGCCGCCGTCCGTCAGCAGGGTCAGGCGGCCCCCGTCCAGGGTGTAAAGCTGGAAGAATTCGTCGCCGCCCTTGTCCTTGCTGACGACCAGCACGTCGCCGGCGGGCGACCAGCGGCCGCCAACGGGCTCAGCCTCGAAGCTGAGCTGTTCGCGAGCCCCCATGGGCATGGCCACGCGGTGAATCTGGGCCGTATTGCCGAAGCGGGTCGAGATCAGCATCGACCGATCCGCCGCGTTCCAGCCCGTGAAGCCGGCGGTGCGGAATTCCATATACGGTCGGGTTTCGGCCGCCAGCGCCGCCGGAATGGCCGGGATACCGTCGGCAATCAGGGCCGCGGGCTTTTCCACGATGTCTGAAACCTGGGCCATGACGGCCGTCGGAGCCAGCACGGAGGCAAGCAGGAAGACGAGTGGACGTAAGCGCATGACACCCCCGGTTCAGCCGGACGCGATCCGGCAACGCTGGAAGGGTGTCATTGAAAGAGGATGTGAGTCCAGTTCAGGGCGCGAGTCGACCCGGGGCGGACTCAGGCGGCCTTGGAATCGGGCAGGGCGGTCTGGTGGCCGGTGGCGGGGACGACCTTTTTCTTGGCCGGGGCGCGGGGCTTCTTGACGGCCGAGGTCGTCTTGTCAGCCGCGCGTTTGGCCACCTCGTCGTCGATCATCGGGATGATTTCGGCGGCCGAGGCGATCTGGGTCGGCGAGGCCGTGGTGGAGGCGGACAGCCGCATGGCATTGGCACGCAGGACCTTCAGGTCCGGATCGGTCATGGTGAGGATCATGTCGGCCAGCGGGGTCATCGGCGTCTCCAGAGGGTTGAAAAACAGTCGGGCCGGCGCCTGTTCGGCGGCCGGCCCTTCCGTCAGCCGGGAACTAGTCCCGGCAGGGTCGCTTGTCGGAAACTATTCGGCAGCCTTGAGGCGACCGGCCGATTCCTTGCCCGAACGCGAATCGCGTTCGACTTCGTAGGAAATCTTCTGATTTTCGTTCAGCGTGCCCAGGTCGGACGTTTCAACGGCCGAGGCGTGGACGAAAACGTCCTTGCCGCCATCATCGGGAGCGATGAAGCCATAACCCTTGGTGGAATTGTACCATTTAACAGTGCCGGTAGCCATTTTGAGACCTCCGTTAGGCGTTGACCGCCGGAAGAGGTTCCGGGTCGGCCTGTCGGGTCTGAATGGGATCGGCTTTGGACCTCGGTGCGCGATGCAAAGGGGCAGCAGCGTTTCGCAAGAGATCGACGTAGCCCCAGATGGGCGCTTTGGGCCCGAATAGCAAGCGCCGTGATTCCGGGCGCGGACGGCGGAGCCCGCAGATGCAGGCTCCGCCGGCTTTCGTCAGTTGGGAATCGACACGGTGTCGGTGACGTGGATGACGCCGTTGGACTGCAGGACATCGGCCTGGGTCACGGTGGCGACGCCGCCCTTCTCATCCGTCAGGATCACGGAATTGCCGCGGAGGGAGGCGGTCAGAACACCGCCTTCGACCGTCGTCAGGGCCGCGCGACCGCCACCGGCGCGGATGCGCGAGAGGATGTCGGCAGCGGTCAGACGGCCGGCGACGACGTGATAGGTCAGGATTTTGGCCAGGGTCGCCTTGTTGGCCGGCTGCACCAGCGTTTCGACCGTGCCGGCGGGAAGCTTGGCAAAGGCGGCGTTGGTCGGGGCGAAGACGGTGAAGGGACCGGCGCTGGACAGAGTCGGAACCAGGCCGGCGGCGGTGACGGCGGCGACGAGGGTCGTGTGGTCGCGCGAGTTGACGGCATTCTCGACGATGGTCTTGGTCGGGTACATGGCGGCACCGCCGACCATGACGGTGTCGGACGCCTGGGCGTTCATGCCGCCCATGCTGTCCATCGAGGAACAGCCAGCGGCGGCGAGGGTGCCGATGGCCAGGGCGGCCATCAGGGCGGTGCGGGTCGGGGTCAGTTTCATGGCTTCATCTCCTGAGCGGCCGTCTGTGCGGCACGCGTCAGGAACGGCAGGCGAAACCCCATGGATGCCTGTTTCCGGCCGTCTGCGGCGTCTGGCCGCGCGGCGAAACCGTCATGCCCTGACACACGTAGCGGCACCCGGACGCGAAAACGGCGGCGAAGGCTGTTGCCCTCGCCGCCGTCAAGATCCTGCGTCGGTCAGGCCGACGCGAGACTTCAGCCTTCGGTCTTCAGCTGACCCGCCGATTCCTTGCCCGAACGCTTGTCGCGCTCGATTTCGTAGGAAACCTTCTGGTTTTCATCGAGGCCGCGCAGGCCCGCCTGTTCGACGGCCGAGATGTGGACGAAGACGTCCTTGCCGCCGTCGTCAGGCTGGATGAAGCCGTAGCCCTTGGTGGAATTGAACCATTTAACAGTGCCGGTAGCCATTTTCAGGACCTCCGTTAGCGTTGGCCCCAGGGAATAGCCCCTGCGGCCTGTCGGGTCTGAATGGAGCGGCTAGACCTCAGTGCGAAAGCAGAGGGTGGCGTTTCGCAGAGAGCTCGACAAAACGCTTTTGACCTGTCGGCGCGACGAAATCAAGCGGGTGACCTACTCGGCCGCTTCGCCTTCGGGCGTGGGCACATAGTGTTCCTGGCACAGCTTGCGCAGGGCGGCGGTCAGGGTCGGGCCGTACAGGGAGTCCTGGATGCGCTCGAAGCCCTCGCCCTGGAGGGCGGTCTTGATGTCGCCGACGGTGCGGCAGCCCCCGCCCCGCGCCAGTTCATAGGCACGTTCGAGGGTTGTGGGACGATGGTTGCTCATCGTCCCTAGATAGGGCGTTGGCCGCGAAAAGCGAGACCCTAGAAGGCCACGGTGATGCCGGCGACCAGGCTGTCCGAATAGCGTTCGTTGGCGTGCGGGACATCGGTCGCGTCTGTGGCGTGGTAGCGCAGCTCGGCCTCAAGGCTCTCGGTCACGGCAAAGGTCAGGCCTGCGTTCCAGCCGGTATAGTCGTCGCTGTTGTCCTGTTCGCGGCGGCCGATCGCGGCGGAGGCCTGAAGCCGGTCGGTGAAGGCCCAGCCGATCTGTGCCTCATACCAGGTCCAGGCCTCGACCGAGCCTGTGCCGTCCGGCGAATACTGCAGGCGGAGGCGGCCGCTGGCCGGTCCGATCGAACGCATCGCATCGGCGGTGAATTCCCATGCGTCGTCGTCCGTGCCCGGGTCAGCGTCGACCTGCTGCTTGTAGGTGGCGTTGAGGTCGAGATCGAAACCCGCGACCTCGGGACGCAGGCCGACACCCGCCTCCAGTTCGAGGTCGGAACCGGTCGAGCTCCGGATCGTCTCGAAACCGGCACCGGCGTAGACCGGACTGGACGCACCGGCCCATTCGGTCTGACCCCAGACATAGGCGTCGCCGTCGGACTTCGAGGCGTCCTTGGAGCGATTGTCGGTCGCCGCGCCGAAGGCGAAGGACCACTCCCCGCGCGGGGCCGGGGCCGGGGCCGGGGAGGGAGTGGACTGGGCGGCGGCGGTGCCGGCACAGGCGAAAAGGGCGGCCGCGGCGACGGTACGGGTCAGGATTTGTGTCATGGCCCCCGCGACTAGAGGCGCATCTTGTCGAATTTATCGCACGCTTCGGAAAATTCGTCCTTGAGCCGCTGAATCAGCTGCGCGGCCGGCAGGACATCGTGCACCGCGCCCGCGCCCTGGCCGGCGGACCAGACGGTCTTCCAGGCCTTGGCCTCGTCGCCCATGTCGAGCTTGTGGTCTGGCAGGACCTTCGGGTCGATGCCGTTGGCCTGGAGCGACTTGGTCATGAAATTGGCCGGGATGCCGGAGACGGCGGCGGTGTGGACGATGTCCGTCGCGCCACTCTCGATGATCATCTCCTTGTAGGCGTCCGGGGCCATGGCCTCGGTGGTGTTGATGAAGCGGGTGCCCAGATAGGCGAAGTCGGCCCCCAGCATCAGCGCCGCTGCCACGTCCTGGCCGTTCGACAGACAGCCGGACAGGATGATGGTGCCCTTGAAGAACTCGCGCACCTCATTGACCAGGGCGAAGGGGTTGATGATGCCGGCGTGGCCGCCCGCGCCGTTGGCGACCAGGATCAGGCCGTCGACGCCGCTCTCGGCCGCCTTCTTCGCGTGGCGCACATTGGCGATGTCGTGGAAGACCACGCCGCCATAGCCGTGGACCGCGTCGACGACGTCGCGGACGGCCCCCAGCGAGGTGATGATCAGCGGCACCTTGTGCTCGACCGAGACCATCATGTCGGCCATCAGGCGCGGATTGGTCGGGTGGACGATGTGGTTGACGCCATAGGCCGCCGCGTCCGGGTGCAGGCGCGACTTGATCTCGACCAGCCACTCGGCATAGCCCTCGGTGGTGCGGGCGTTCAGCGAGGGGAAGGTCCCGATCACCCCGGCGTTGCAGCACTCGACCACAAGGTCCGGGCCGGAGACGAGGAACATCGGTGCCTCGATGACCGGCAGTTTCAGACCCTTTTGCAGTGAAGCCGGAATGGCCATGGCGGTTCCCCCTGGTTTTCTTTGACTACGGATAGCGGGCTATCCCTGCGGAAGGCAATTGCGAAAGGCGAAGGTGTGGCGCGGCTCCTGAAACGTCGGAACGCGCGGATTTCAGACTCCCCCGGGCAAAAAAACGGGGTCTGAATCGTCTGAATCGTCTGAAATCCGCGCGTCCCGTCCGCTCTCATAGCGCGCGCCTGCGTCAGACGCGGACGCAGGGTGACGGGACGACGCGATGGCGCTAGAGGCGTGGCCATGACCACAGACGTATCCAGCCTGTCCCAGCTCGGCCAGATGACCGCCGCCCCGACCAGCCCGGAGACCGCCGAGCTGGAGCGGGTGCCGAACCCGCACCCCGACACCCTGTATCTGGCACGCTTCACCGTGCCGGAGTTCACCAGCCTGTGCCCCGTGACGGCCCAGCCGGATTTCGCCCATCTGGTCATCGACTATGCGCCGGGCGACTGGCTGGTCGAGAGCAAGAGCCTGAAACTGTACCTGACCAGTTTCCGCAACCACGGGGCCTTCCACGAGGACTGCACTGTGGCCATCGGCAAGAGGCTGGCCGGGCTGCTGAGCCCGAAATGGCTGAGGATCGGCGGCTACTGGTACCCCCGCGGCGGCATTCCGATCGACGTCTTCTGGCAGACGGGCACCGCCCCCGAGGGCCTGTGGCTGCCCGATCAGGGCGTGCCGACGTATCGCGGGCGGGGATAAGATCTATGTCGCTTCGTCCGTTCCATCTCGCCTTTCCCGTTCATGACATCGACGCCGCGCGTCGCTTCTGGGGCGGGACCATGGGCTGTTCCGAGGGGCGCAGTTCAGACGAATGGATCGATTTCGACTTCTTCGGCCATCAGATCGTGACGCATCTCGTTCCGGGCATGAAAGCGGCCGACGCCGGCGGCAATGCGGTCGACGGCCATCAGGTCCCGGTGCCCCATTTCGGCGTGGTGCTGGAGATGAAGGATTGGCAGGCGCTGGCCGACCGCCTGATCGCCGCCGGCACGCAATTCGACATCGAGCCCTATGTGCGATTCAGGGGCCAACCCGGCGAACAGGCCACCATGTTTTTCCGCGATCCGAGCGGCAATGCCATCGAGATGAAGGCCTTCGAGGACCTTGGCCAGCTGTTCGCGAAATAGGCCCGTCCCGGGCCTGCAGGGTCGGACGGCATGACCGAATCGCACCGCCTTCCGCTCGAAACCTGGGGCCGGCACTGGCTGGGGCGGCTGCAGGCCGCCGCCGACCGGCGCGCGTGGAGCCGCTACGGGTTCGAGTTCCTGATGTTCGGGATCAAACAGGGGTGGGCCTGTCTGTTCGGCGGGGCGATGCTGGCGCTGTTGCTGGCGACCCATCTGTGGTGGCCGGACGATGCGCCGGTCAGCCGGTACGACTTTCTGGTGATCGCGGCCGTCGCGATTCAGGCGGCCATGCTGGCCCTGAAGCTGGAGAGCTGGGAGGAGGCGAGGGTGATCTTCCTCTTCCATGTGGTCGGGACGATCATGGAGCTGTTCAAGACGCAGCACGGCTCGTGGATCTATCCGGAGGACAGCCTCCTGCGCATCGGCATGGTGCCGCTGTTCTCGGGCTTCATGTATGCGGCGGTGGGCAGCTATATCGCCCGTATCCAGCGCATCTTCGACATCCGGTTCCGCCACTATCCGCCGCTGTGGACGACCTGGGTGCTGGCGGCGGCGATCTACGTCAATTTCTTCGCCCATCACTGGCTGCCGGATATCCGGCTGGGCCTGTTCGCGGCGACGGCGCTGCTGTTCGGGCGGGGCTGGTTCTATTTCACGCCGGACCGGAAAAGGCGGGCGATGCCGTTCCTGCTGGGCTTCTTTCTGGTCGCGGTGTTCATCTGGCTGGCCGAGAACCTTGGCACTTACGCCCGGGCGTGGGCCTATCCGGGGCAGGAGGACGGCTGGGAGATGGTCTCGCTGGCCAAGCTGGGCAGCTGGTTCCTGCTGATGATGATCAGCGTGGTGCTGGTGTCGCTGGTGCATAGGCCGGAGGAGGAAGCGGCTCCATAAATCCGCTCATCCCCGCGACGGCGGGGACCCAGGCTTTGGCCATACTGCCAGTGCCGGGATCAGCATTGGCTGGCTCAACCAGACCGACCGTCGCTCAAACCTGGGTCCCCGCCTTCGCGGGGATGCACGGAGAAAAGATCGCGTGGTAGATCACCCACGAACCGGAGTTGCCATGACCACAACCCACAGCGACGTCGTCATTCTCGGCGGGGGCCATAACGGCCTTGTCTGCGCCTTCTATCTGGCGAAGGCCGGGCTGAAGGTGACGGTGCTGGAGCGGCGGCATGTGGTCGGCGGGGCGGCGGTGACCGAGGAATTCCATCCCGGCTTCCGCAACTCGACCGCCAGTTACACCGTCAGCCTGCTGAACCCGAAGGTCATCGCCGACATGGACCTGGCCCGGCACGGGCTGCGGGTGGTCGAGCGCAAGGTGTCCAACTTCCTGCCCTTCGACGACGGCCGACATTTCCTCGCGGGCGAGGGGCGGACGCAGGGGCAGCTGGCGAAATTCTCGACGCGGGATGCGGAGCGGCTGCCGGAGTACGAGCGGCGGCTGGAGGTGGTGGCGGCAGTGCTGCGCGACTGGATCCTGAAGGCCCCGCCCAATGTGGTGGAGGGCGGCTGGATGGCGATGCTGCCCGAACTGCTGAAGGGCGCGTCACTGGGCAAACAGGCCGCGGGGCTGGATACGCAGGGGCGGCGCGACCTGCTGGACCTGTTCGCCAAGTCGGCGGGCGACTGGTTGGACGGCTGGTTCGAGAGCGATCCGATCAAGGCCCTGTTCGGCTTCGACAGCGTGGTCGGCAACTATGCCAGCCCCTATACGCCGGGCTCGGCCTATGTGCTGCTGCACCATGTGTTCGGCGAGGTGAACGGTCGCAAGGGCGTCTGGGGTCACGCCATCGGCGGCATGGGGGCGATCACCCGGGCCATGGCCGCGGCCTGCGCCGAGGTCGGTGTCGAGGTGCGGCTGGAGACGCCGATCGCCTCGGTGCTGACCGAAAAGGGCCGGGCGGTCGGGGCGGTAACCGAGGCGGGCGACGTGGTCCGCGCGCGGGCCGTGGTGTCCAACCTGCATCCGCGTCTGCTGTTCGAGCGGTTCGTGGATGACGCGGTGGTCCCCGCGGACTTCCGCGAGCGGATCGGCAACTACCAGTCCGGATCGGGCACCTTCCGCATGAATGTGGCCCTGTCGGAACTGCCGAATTTCACCGCCCTGCCGGGGCCGGGGGACCATCTGACGGCCGGGATCATCATCGCCCCGACGCTGGACTATATGGATCGGGCCCATGCCGAGGCGCGGCTGAACGGCTGGTCGTCGAAGCCGATCGTGGAGATGCTGATCCCCTCGACGCTGGACGACAGCCTGGCCCCGCCGGGACAGCACGTCGCCAGCCTGTTCTGCCAGCATGTCGATCCGACGCTGGCGGACGAGCACCGCGACACGGTGGCGGACCTTATGATCGAGACGGTCGACCGCCATGCCCCGGGTTTCAAGGCCTCGGTGGTCGGACGGCTGGCGCTGGGGCCGCGCGATCTGGAGCGGCGGTTCGGTCTGGTGGGCGGCGACATCTTCCACGGCCGGCTGAGCCTCGACCAGCTGTTCAGCGCCCGGCCCGTGCTGGGCCATGCCGATCACAGGATGCCCGTGCCGGGCCTTTATCTATGTGGATCCGGCGCGCATCCGGGCGGCGGCGTCACCGGCGCGCCGGGGCACAATGCGGCGCGGGCGGTGCTGAAGGATCTGGGACGTTGACAGTCCGTGCATCCCGGCATTCGCCGGGATGCACGGCGAGCGCTACGCCTGCTCCACGCCCATGGCCCTGAACAGGGCATCGCGCACGGCGGCCTCGGTGAAGGGCTTCTGGATCGTCGGCTGACCGCGCCATTCGTCGGGCAGGCCGCCTTCGCCGTAGCCGGTCGAGAAGCAGAACGGCACGCCGCGCGCCTTCAGGGCCTCCGCGACCGGGAAGACCTGGCGACCCGCGACGTTCACATCCAGCAGGGCAGCGTCCAGGTGTTCACCGTCCGTCGCCAGGGCCAGGCCGTCGTCGATGTTGGCCGCGGGGCCCACGGTGATGCAGCCCATGTCCTCGAGGATGGTTTCCAGCAGCATGGCGACCAGGGACTCGTCCTCGACAATCAGGACCCGACGTCCGGTCAGGGGTGCGCTCATGAATTTATCCCGCGATCGAGCGGAATCGAAAAGTCCGCATTGAAACCGTCGTTTGCGTAGTCGAGTTTGACCTCGCCCGCCAGATCGTGGCGGACGTTTCGTTCAATCAACCGGCTGCCGAAGCCGCGGCGGTCCGGCGCGACGACCGGCGGCCCGCCGACCTCGCGCCACGTCAGCCGCAGACGTGGCCGGGTCTGGTCCATCACCGACCAGTCGACCAGCACCCGTCCGTCGGGGGCCGACAGCGCGCCGTATTTGGCGGCATTGGTGGCCAGTTCGTGGAATATCATGCCGAGCGACAGGGCGGAGGCAGGGTCCAGCGCCACCGGCACGCCGGCCAGGGTGACGCGGTGGGCACCGTGAGCCTCGGTCTCATGCTTGAGGATCGCTCCCAGATCGGCACCCTCCCAATGGCTTCGGGTCAGCAGGTCGTGGGTGTGGGAGAGGGCCAGAAGACGGGCCTGGAACCCTTCGGCAAAGGTGCGCGGATCGGTGTGGGAGCGGGCGGTCTGGATGGCGATCGACTGGACCGTGGCCAGGGTGTTCTTCACCCGGTGGTTCAGTTCGTCGATCATCAGCTTCTGGCGTTCGGCGGCGGTGACGACGTCGGTGACCTCATGGCCCTGGACAAACACGCCGACGATGCTTCCATCGACGTCGCGGATCGGCTGGTAGACGAAATCGACATAGGCGTCCCGGGGCGGCGCCCCTGGCGAACGTTGAAGCTTCACCAGGCTGGCCTTGCCGTAGACGGGCTCGCCCGTCTCGAAGACGCTGTCGAGCCTGTCGATATAGCCCTGGTCGACCACCTCGGGCAGCGCCTCTTCAAGGGCGCGCCCCTCGAGATCGCGATGGCCTGTCAGCCGGCGATAGGCCTCGTTGTAGAATTGGAAAACGTGCGTCGGTCCGGACAGGACGGCGACGAAGCCCGGGGCCTGCATGAACATGTCCACCAGCCGGTTGCGCTCGCCGGCGAGGCGGAGATTGTCTTCCTGAACCAGACGGGCGCGTTCGAGAACATTGCCCCCGATCATGGCGTCGAGCGCGCCGGTGGAAGCCGTGCCGTGCGACGCCTCGGTGCGCTGACGCAGCCGCTCCAGCTCGGTGATGTCGGTGGTGTGCTGCAGAAGCCAGATGACATCACCGTCGGCATTCAGGATCGGCGTATGCGTGGCGCTCCAGAAGCGCTCCTCCATGACCGGTTCGCTACCGTTCCGGGACCGGGGAACGGAGAATCGGACCAACGCCAGGTGGTCGCGCTGGCGGCTGTCGCGGGCCTTCTCCAGGGACAGCCGGACCTGACGCACATTGTCCGGCGCGGCCTCTCCGTCACCCGAGTCGAAGGCGGCGAACAGGGGGCGGCCGACGATGGCCTCGCGGGTGCTCCCGGTCACATCCAGATAGGCCCGGTTGGTGCCGGCGATGCGCAGGTCAGGAGTCAACAGGACATAGGGGTTGGGCGAGGCGTCAAACGCCGCCGCCAGATCGACCGCGAGGTCCCCCAATTCCGCCAGTTGCTTCAAGCGAGCTCCCACCCCAGTTTTCCTGACAACGTTCCGGGTCGCCATAGGTTCACGCGGGCCTGCCGCGATCGACGGTGGTTCCGTTTAGACATCGCTTCCGACCGCGCTAGTCTCCAGCCATGTCCCCGGTTTCGTTCGTTCTCGCGGCGGTTCTCACCATGACTCCAGGCCAGGCCTCGACGCCGGATCCGCGGGTGCGCGTTGAACAGGGTGTGCTGGTCGGACGGACCGTCGGTGTCGTCAGCAGCTTCCGGGGCATCCCCTACGCCAGGGCCCCGGTCGGGCCGCTGCGCTGGCGTCCCCCGCAGGCCGCCGGGCCGTGGGCCGGTGAACGTGACGCGGGACAGGTCGGTGCCATCTGCATCCAGCCCCCGTCGGGCGGCGATCCGGGCGTCGGGCCGCTGCCGATGAGCGAGGACTGCCTGACCCTGAACGTCTGGACGCCGGCGGCGCGGGACAGGCCGCGGCCGGTCATGGTCTGGATCCACGGCGGCGGACTGAACAACGGCTCGGGCACGGCGGCGCTGTATGACGGTGCGAACCTGGCGAAGCGCGGCGTGGTGGTGGTGACGCTGAACTATCGGCTGGGTCGGCCGGGCTTCTTCGACCATCCGGCGCTGGCGGCGGAACGCGGGGCAGGGGAGCCGGGCGGCAACTACGGCCTGATGGACATCCTCCTCGCCCTGCGCTGGGTGCGGGATAATGCTGCGGCGTTCGGGGGAGACCCGGGGAATGTCACCCTCTTCGGCGAGTCGGCCGGCGGCGTGATGGTGACCCGCCTGATGATCGCGCCGGCGGCGCGCGGGCTGTTTCACCACGCGGTGGTGCAGTCCGGGCTGGGGCGGGAGACGGGGGTGCCGCTGGACCGGCCCTCGGCGGTCGGCGGCCCGTCACTGCAGGACCGGGGCGTCGCCTTCGGTCTTACGGTCGGCGCGAGCTCGGCGGACGAGCTTCGCGCCCTGCCGGCGAAGGCGCTACTGAAGCCGGTGCCGAATTTCTACGGCGGTGACACGCTGGTCATCGACGGGACGGTGGTCACCGAGGACGTCGAGGCCGCCTTCGCCGCCGGGCGCGAGGCACCGGTGCCGTTGATCATCGGCACGAACAGCGCCGAATTCTGGTGGATCCGGCCGTCGGAGATCAGCCCGTACGGCGCGATCGACGATGCCCTGACGTCGCAGGAGCGGGTCGATCTGTATGCAGCCTATGGCGGCGAGGCCGGCTATCGCGCGCACGTCGTCAGCGATCTGGCCTTTAACGAACCGGCCCGGCATCTGGCGCGCCTGCACGCGCGCAATGGCCATCCGACGTATCTGTACCGGTTCGACGTGGTGCCGGACTCCAACCCCGAGCCGAGCGGTGGCGCGACCCATGCGTCGGAACGGCCCTATGTGTTCGACAATCTGCACACGGTCGGCCGGCCGATGGGCGCGCGCGACCAGAGGGCGGCCGAGGCCATGGCCGGCTACTGGACGACCTTTGCGGCAAGCGGAAACCCCAACGGGGAGGCGCGGCCGGTCTGGCCGGAATTCGGTTCGGAGAGGGATCGCCTTCTGGAGTTCACCAACGACGGCCCGGTTGCGAAGCCCGTTCCGTTCGCGGAGCGGCTGGACCTGATCGAGGCCTATTACGCCCGGCTGAGGTGAGGCGCGACTTTCTCCCTCCCCCGAAGTGGGGAGGGACGGCGAGGCGAAGCCGAGCCCGGGTGGGGAAATGCGGACATTCCATCGTCCGGGCTTGCCGCTGCAATTCCCGACCCCGATCGCTTCGCGATCGACCCTCCCCATAGCGGGGAGGGAGAAGGAATGGCCTAAATCGTATCCAGCACCGCGCCGTGGGTCCTGATCACTTCGGCATAGAGCAGACCGGAATCCTTGATGGTCCGCTCCTGGGTCAGGAAATTCACGTGGGTGATGCCGAACCGCTTGGAGTAGCCGAGGGACCATTCCAGATTGTCGAGCAGGGACCAGGCCATATAGCCGCGGATGTCCACGCCCTTGCCGATGGCGTCGTGCAGGGCCTTCAGGTGGTTCTTCAGATAGTCGACCCGCAGGGGGTCCTGGACCCGGCCGTCGATGGCGTGGGGCGGGTCGTACCAGGCGGATCCGTTCTCGGTGACCATCAGGGGCAGTTTGCCGCCGGTCTGTTCGTGCAGCCAGACCAGGGTGTCGGTCAGGGCCGGGGGGTAGACCTCCCAGCCGGTCTCGGTGTGGGCGTGCTGGACCTGTTTCACCGGCCGCGCGCGGACGGGCCAGGCGTCGGGCGCATTCTCGGGCACCGAGCGGGTGTACCAGTTCAGACCCATCCAGTCGGTCGGCTGGGCGATCAGGTCGAAATCTTCCTGCGGGAACTCGCGGTAGGCCTCGCCGTAGACGTCCTTGAGTTCCTCCGGATAGCCGCGGCCCATCAGGGGGTCGAGGAACCAGCGGTTCATCTGGGCCTCGGCGCGCTTGCGGGCGGCCTCGTCCTCGGGCCTGTCCGAGGCCGGGTATTTGGGCTCGATGTTGAGGACGATGCCGATCTGGCCCTCGCCCGTTTCACGGAAGCGCTTCACCGCAGCGCCGTGGGCGCGCAGGACGTTGTGACCGGCGATCATGGCCTCGAAGGCCGACTTGTGGCCGGGGGCGAGGGCACCGTGCAGATAGCCGCCGTCGACGATGACCCAGGGCTCGTTGATCGTGCCCCAGGTCTTCACCCGGCCCTTGAATTTCTCGAACAGGACCTGGCCGTAGTCGGCGAACCAGTCGGCGATGTCGGGGTTCAGCCAGCCGCCGCGATCGTCCAGCGCCGCCGGCAGGTCCCAGTGATAAAGGGTGCACAGCGGCTCGATGCCCTTCTCGAGCAGGCCGTCGACCAGCTTGTCGTAGAAGTCGAGACCCTTGGGATTGATGGCCCCGCGGCCCTCCGGAATCACCCGGCTCCAGCTCACCGAGAACCGGTAGGCCTGGAGGTTCAGCCGCTTCATGATGGCGATGTCCTCGCGCCAGCGGTTGTAATGGTCGCAGGCGACGTCGCCGGTGTCGCCGTTCAGCATCATGCCCGGCGTATGGCTGAACCGATCCCAGATCGAGGCACCCGCCCCGTCGGCCATCGACGCACCCTCAATCTGATAGGCAGCCGTCGCGGCACCCCACAGAAAACCCTCGGGAAACCGATAGTTGCCTGTGTTTTTTGATGTCATCTGAAAGAGCCTTGATGAGCTGGAACGCGAACTGAAGGGATGGAATTGCGGTGGTCGGTACCCCTGTACCCCCGCCGACACAACCTCGGTGTGGCCAAACTAGGGCACTTGCAGGGCCCATGGCTAGTGTGTCATGTAATCGGTTACACGGTTTTTTCGGACGGACCCGCGCAAAGCGGGCCGGGACTGGAAATGCCCAGGGAGGATGGACTTTGGCGCCGACGGCGATCCAGCAAACCTGCGCGAAGGCGGCGGCGTGAAAGCCGCCACGATTCGCGATGTCGCCGAGCGGGCCGATGTGTCCGTGGCCTCGGTTTCGCGCGTCCTCAACGGGGCCGGTCCGGTGACCGAGGCGACCCGCAACAAGGTCCTCAAGGCTGCCGCCGCGCTCCAGTATGTGCCGCATTCGGGTGCCCGCAGTCTGTCGACCAGCAAGACCCAGACGATCGGCGTGATCCTGCCGGATCTGTACGGCGAGTTCTTCTCCGAGCTGATCCGCGGCATGGACGTCGCTGCCCGGTCGCTGGGCTATCATCTGATCGTCTCCAGCTCTCATGACGACGCCGAGGAAGCGTCGGCCGCGATCCGGTCGATGCGCGGGCGCGTCGACGGGCTGATCGTCCTGTCGCCGCACCTGGACGCCGCCAATCTGGCGGCGGGCCTCGCGGGCCGGACGCCCATCCTGCTGATGAACGGTGCCGGCGGCGAGAACCGCGCCTCGATCGTCGTCGACAACCACGGCGGTGCCGTCCAGGCCGTCGAGCATCTGATCGCCACCGGTCGTCGCCGCATCGCCCATATCTCGGGCCCGACGGGCAACCTTGAGGCCGAGACCCGACTGGCGGGTTATGTGGAGGCCATGGCCCGCGCGGGTCTGCCGACCACAGTGGTCGAGGGCGCTTTCACCCAGGCCTCGGGCCAGGCGGCCGGCATGCTGCTGGCCGGCGCAGACTTCCGTCCCGACGCCGTCTTCGCCGGCAATGACAATATGGCCGTCGGCGCGATGCTGGCCTTGCAGGACGCCGGCCTGCGCGTCCCCGAGGACGTCGCCATCGTCGGTTTCGACGATGTGCCTCTCGCGAGCCTGGTCCGGCCCGCCCTGACGACTCTCAGAATCAATATCGCAGAGACCGGACGCAGCGCCCTCGAGCGTCTCGTCCGCATGATTACCGCAGCCGGCGAAGCCGTCGCCGACACCGCCTGCGAGGTCGTACGTCCGGCACTGGTCGTGCGCCCGTCCAGCCATCCGGCGACGCCGAGCAATGCCAATCCCGGCGGGCGTCTTCGCGCCACCGCCGACACGCCATCTCTGAAGGGGGAGAATAGTCGATGACCCGTAAATCCGTTCACTACATGGGGGCCGCGTCGGCCCTCGCTCTCGCCGTCTCGCTGGCCTGCGCCGGCGGGGTCTCCGCCCAAGGTGCCACGTCCACCCTCCGGGGGACCATCTATGAAGGCCAGGCGGTCGAAGCCGGCGGCAGCATCACGGCCACGGAAGTCGCCACAGGCTACGTCAGCCGGGGCCGGATCGGCGAGGACGGCGGCTATGTGCTTTCCGGCCTGCGTCCGGGCACCTACCGCATCAATGTCACCGCGACGGACGGTCAGACGGTCGAGGATCTGATCACCATCGCCCTGGGTCAGGTCGCGACGCTGGATCTTGACGTGGCCCCGATTGTAACCGGTTCCATCGATCCCAATGCAACGGAACTGGGCGATGTCGTGGTCACCGGCCGCCGAATCTTCGAAGTGCGCACCTCGGAAGTCGCGACCAACGTCAGCCAGACCCAGATCAACAACCTGCCGCAGATCAGCCGCAACTTCCTGAATTTCGCGGCCCTCGCGCCCGGCGTGCGGGTCACCGAAGGCGAGACCGAGCGCACCATTTCCGCCGGCGGCCAGGGGGCATCTGCGATCAACGTCTTCATCGACGGCCAGAACCAGAAGTCGACCATCATCGACGGCGGTGTCGGCGGCCAGGACGACAGCCGCGGCAACCCATTCCCGCAGGTCGCCATCCAGGAGTTCCGGGTCATTTCCCAGAATTTCAAGGCCGAGTATGAGCAGGCCTCGTCCTCGATCATCACCTCGGTGACGCGCTCGGGCACTAACGAGCTCTCCGGCGACGCCTTCATCGCCTATCAGGACAGCGACTGGACGTCCGAGGACTTCCTCGGCCGTCCAGTCGGCGTCGAGCGCCTGCAGTACGGCGGGTCGATCGGCGGACCGATCATCGAGGACCGGCTCCACTTCTTCGCCGCTTATGAGCGCAAGGACGAAACCCGCCACAGCACGGTTGACGCTCCCAGCGCCCCTTATGGGGCGCTGTTCGGCGCCGACGCCGGCACCTTCGACGCGCCGTTCGAGGAAGACCTGTTCTTCGGCAAGCTGTCGTGGTCGGTCGACGACCGTCAGCGCGTCGACCTGAGCGCCACCTACCGAACCGAGGCCGATATCCGCGACTTCGGCGGCAACAGCGCCTACAGCCGCGCGCAGGAGATCAACACCGACGTGGCCTCGATCGTCGCGCGCCACCAGTACCAGGGTGAGGGCTTCCTGAACGAGGCCCAGTTCGACTTCTATGAGTACACCTACAACCCGACGGCGCTGAATTTCTCGGACTATGGTCGGTCGTATGTAGTCTTCGGCGACGCCAGCGGCGCGCCGGGCTTCCAATACAATGTGTTCAATCGTCAGCAGACGATCTTCAACACCGGCGGCCGCAGCGACAACCAGGACATCCGCCAGCGCAGCTTCACCTTCCGGGACGACCTGACGTTCAACGACATCGAATGGAACGGCAACCACACCATCAAGATGGGCGTGAAGTTCTCCGCCCAAAACATGTTTGTGAACAAGCAGTTCGGTCGGAACCCGCAGTTCATCTTCGACGTCGACGCGCGACCGGAGATCAACGGCAGCCGCGACATTCCGGTCCGGGTCGAGCTGGGTGCCTACGTCGCCCCGGCTGACGTCGATAACAACGTCTTCGGCCTCTACATCCAGGACGACTGGCAGATTTCAAGCCAGCTGGAGGTCAATCTCGGCCTGCGCTGGGACTATGAGGATAACGCGGTCAACAACGATTATTCGACGCCGCAATCGATCCGCGACACGCTGAACGCGATCCAGGCCCTGCCGGGCTATGACTTCCCGTCCTACTTCAACCCGGCGGACTATATCACGGACGGCCGCGACGCCTTCACCGGTGCCTTCCAGCCGCGGATCGGTTTCTCGTTCGACGTCTTCGACGATGAGCGGACGGTGATCTTCGGCGGTGCCGGCCGCTACTACGACCGGGTCGGCTTCAACTTCGCCTTCGACGAGCGTTTCAAGGCCTTCCAGTTCAACAAGGAAATCTTCTTCTCAGTGGCGGGCGGCATGCGCGGCGGGGTCAACACCGTCGCCTGGAACCCGACCTATCTGACCCCGGCCGGGCTTGATCCGCTGCTGGCGGCGACTCCGGGCTCCGGCGAGATATTCCTGCTGAACAACGACATGGAGCCGCCGCGGACCGACCAGTTCAACCTCGGCATCCGCCAGAAGTTCGGCGACTTCCAGACCTCGCTGACCTTCGCCTACGGCAAGACCGAGAACCTGTTCGCCTGGTACATCGCCAACGCAGGGTCGGAGACCGGCGACCGCTTCTCGGGTCCGACCCCGGGCTCGGTCGGCCACCCCGAGTTCCGCAACCTGATCTTTTTCGGCAACAACGACGCCGAGCAGACCTTCAAGGCCATGTATCTGACGGTCGACAAGCCGTTCAACACGGACAGCGGCTGGGGGATGTCGTTTACCTACACCCTGTCGGAAGCCGAGCGGAACGGCAGCCGCGACGGCGGCATCGGCGGCTTCGACTTCGACTACAACCGCCCGGGTCTGTCGCCGACCTTCCCGACCAACCAGGACGAACGCCACCGGATCGTGGCCACGGGCATCGTCGCCCTGCCTTACGACTTCCGCCTGTCGGGCATCCTGACCCTCGGATCGGGCCTGCCCTTCCACCAGTACGTCTGCCCGACGGCGTCCAACCCGGATATCTGCTGGAACGGCGGCCGGCCCGAGGGGCAGGACTTCCTGTTCACGGACACCTTCGCCTTCCGTCAGATCGACCTTCGCCTGACCAAGGAATTCGACGTGTTCAACGGTCAGTCCGTCGAGCTGATCCTCGATGCGATCAACGTGTTCAACTTCGAAAACTACAACGGCTTCGAACAGTGCCTATGCTCGGCCCAGTATGGTGATCCCCGCAGCCAGTCCATTCCGACCCGCAGCCTTCAGGTCGGTCTGCGTTACCGCTGGTAAGAGTCTCCTGAGCCTGGCGGCCGCCTCCCGGTCCTGACGGGAGGCGGCCCCTTTTTTTGACTGCGTCGAGTTTGCGTATGAGGATGGAGCCCATGGATCGCCGCCGGTTTCTGATGGGCTCCACCGTCGCGGGCGCCGCGGCCCTGTCGGTCGGCGGGTGCAGCGGCGCGGACCTCGACTATTTCCGGAATTCCTCGACGCCGCGGGTCGACCCCGAGGTCGACGAGCTTCAGCAGCGCACGTTCAACTGGTTCGTCCACGTCACCAACCGGACCAACGGCCTGACGCCCGACCGCTGGCCGACGGAATCCTTCTCGTCGGTCGCCGCCGTCGGCTTCGCCCTGACCTGCTGGCCGATCGGAGTCGAACGCGGCTGGATCAGCCGGGAGGAGGCGCGCGAGCGTACCCTCACCACCATCCGCTTCTTCCACGACGCGCCCCAGGGGCCCGGAGCGACCGGCGTGACGGGGTACAAGGGCTTCTTCTACCACTTCCTCGACATGCAGACGGGCCACCGGTTCGGTCAGACCGAGCTGTCGACGGTCGACACCGCCCTGCTGGTGGCCGGCATGCTGTTCAGCGCCCGCTGGTTCGACGGCGACCATGCCGACGAGGCCGAGATCCGCCGGCTGGCCCAGGCGGTCTATGACCGGATCGAGTGGGACTGGGTCATGGTGCGGCCCAACCGCATCTCCATGGGCTGGCATCCCGAGACGGGCTTCATCGAGGCCGACTGGCACGTCTACAACGAGGGCATGCTGGTGCTGCTGCTGGCCATCGGCAGCCGCACCCATCCGGTGCCGGCGACCGTCTGGGACGAGTGGTGCAGCGTGTACGACCAGAGCTGGACCGACCGCTGGGGCCCGGCGCACCTGCATTTCCCGCCGCTGTTCGGGCACCAGTACAGCCATATGTTTGTCGACTTCCACGCCATCTACGACCCGTGGATCCGGGCGAAAATCCGCGAGACGGGCGAAGAGTTCGACTATCGCATCAACAGCGCGCGCGCGGTGCAGGCGCAGCGCAAATACGCCATCGACAATCCGATGGGCTGGGCCGGTTATTCGGCAGACATCTGGGGCCTGACGGCCTGCGACGGGCCGGGCGATTTCAAACAGGTCATCGACGGGCGCGAGCGTGAGTTCTTCAGCTATTCGGCGCGCGGCCCGGGCGACCGGGACGACGGCACCGTCGCGCCGACGGCGGCCATGGCCTCCTATCCCTTCGCGCCCGTCGCGGTGACCGCCTGCCTCAAGGCGATGAAGGCGCGTTATGGCGCCGGCATCTACACGGAGTTCGGCTTCCTCGATTCGTTCAATCCGACCCTGATCGAGCGTCAGGGCCGGCTGCAGCACGGCCGCATCGTGCCGGACGTCGGCTGGGTCGACGGTGACTATCTGGGCATCGATCAGGGCCCGATCGTCATCCAGATCGAGAACCATCGCTCCGAGGCCGTCTGGGCGCGGATGCGGCTTGAGCCCAATCTGGTGCGCGGCCTGAAGCGCGCCGGCTTCACCGGGGGCTGGCTCAATCTCCTGGCGGTGCGCGCGCTGTGACGGACGTGCGCCCCGATCGCCGCGTCGCGCTGGGCCTGCTGGCCGGCGCTGCCGCGTCCGGTCTGGCGGCATGCGGTGGACGCAACGACGGCGTCACCCGCCTGCGGTTCTGGGCCATGGGCAATGAGGCGACCAACGTCCCGCAGATCCTGCCCGCGTTCGAACGGCTGAATCCGGGGATCAGGGTCGAGGTCCAGGCCCTGCCATGGACGGCGGCGCATTCGAAACTGCTGACCTCCTATGCCGGCAATTCGCTGCCGGACCTCAGCCAGGTGGGCAACACCTGGGTATCCGAGATGGCGGCCATCGGCGCGATCAGCTCGCTGCCGGCCTCGGCATCCGACCTGCTGACCGACCAGTTTCCCGCGGTGATCGAGACCAACCGCATCGGCGGGCAGGTCGTGGGCGTGCCCTGGTACGTCGACACCCGGCTGATCTATTACCGCGTTGACCTGCTGGAGCGGGCGGGGTTCGGCGACGGCGTGCCGCAGACCTGGGACGGCTGGAAGGCCGCGATGCATGCGGTCAAGCGCGTGGCGGGGCCGGGCAATTACGCCGTGCTGCTGCCCGTCAACGAGTTCGAACAGCTGCTGACCTTCGGCCTGCAGGGGGCCGAGCCGCTGCTGCGCGAGCGCGATACGCGGGGCAATTTCTCCAGCGCGTCCTTCGTCGCCGCGCTCGAATTCTACAAGAGCCTGTTCGACGAGGGGCTGGCTCCGGTCGCCTCCTCGACCCAGATCTCCAACGTCTGGACCGAGTTCGAGCGTGGCTATTTCAGCTTCTATTTCTCCGGGCCCTGGTCGATCGGCGACTTCAGGAACCGGCTGAAGCCGACGACGCGCTGGATGACCTCGGGCGTGCCCGGACCGACCGGGCCGGGGGCCTCGGCACCGGGCGGATCGTCCCTGGTGGTCTATCGCCATTCGCCGCATCAGGAAGCCGCCTGGAAGCTGGTCCGCTATCTCGCCGATCCGGCGGTGCAGGCGCGGTTCAACGGGATCACCGGCAACCTGCCGGCGCGCGAGAGCGCCTGGGCGACGCCCACCGTGGCCGGCGACCCCTATATCGCCGCCTTCAAGGGCCAGCTGGCGCGCGCGAAAGCCGTGCCCAAGGTGCCGGAGTGGGAGCGGATCGTCACCGAGATGCAGATTGTCGCCGAGCGGATGGTGCGTGGCGCGTTCACGCCGCGGGCCGCCGCCGCCGAGATCGACCGTCGCGCCGACCGGCTGCTGGAAAAGCGCCGCTGGATGATCGAACAGGGGAGGGCGGTATGACCTTTTTCTCCGCCGGGATGAACGGATTTGAGTGGGCGACACAATGACCGATGTGCCCGCCGAGGCCGACACGATCCTGGCCAGACCCGCGCCGCGGCCCGCGCACAGGCGGGGACGGGGCGCGCGCGAGCGGGCGGCGTGGGGGTTCGTGGCACCGTCGCTGATCGCCATCGGCGTCTTCTTCGCCATTCCGGTATTCTCGGCCCTGCTGCTCAGCCTGACCGATTTTGACATCTATGCGCTGGCCGACATCGGCAATGTGCGGTTCGTCGGGCTGCAGAACTATGAGCGGCTGCTGGGCAATCCGCTGTTCTGGGGCGCGATGCGCAACACCGGCCTGTTCGCCCTGATCGGGGTGCCCCTGTCGATCGCCACCTCGCTGGCCGCGGCGGTCATCCTGAACGCCCGGGTGATCCGATGGCGGCCCGTCTGGCGGGTCATGTTCTTTGCCCCCTATGTGACGACGCTGGTCGCCACGGCGGTGCTCTGGAACTATCTGCTGCATACCAAATACGGCGTCATCAACTGGGCGATCCAGAGTCTGGGCCTGCCGGCCGTCGACTGGCTGGGTCAGCCCTCGACCTCGATACCGGCCATACTGATGTTCGTGGTCTGGAAGATATTCGGCTACAATATGCTGATCTTCCTGGCTGTTCTTCAGACCGTGCCCGATGATCTGTACGAGGCCGCCCGCATCGACGGGGCCGGGCCGTGGAAGCAGTTCAAACACGTCACCCTGCCGGCTATCGCCCCGACCCTGTTACTGGTGTCGATCATCTCGGTCGCCGGCTTCTTCCAGCTGTTTGCCGAGCCCTATGTGATGACCCAGGGCGGGCCGGCGCAGTCGACCGTGACGGTGCTCTACTTCATGTATGAAGAGGGCTTCAAATGGTGGAACCTCGGGTCCGCCAGCGCCGTGGCCTTCGTCCTGTTCCTGTGCATTTTGGCCGTGACCCTGGTCCAGCTGGCGGTGGCGAAGCGGATGGGGGCGTACGAGTGAAGCCGCGCGCCATCGCCCTCAACCTCGCCGTCGGCCTGATCGGGCTGATCGTGCTGTTCCCGCTGCTGTGGATGCTGTCGGTCAGCTTCATGACCACGGGGGAGGCGGCGACCTTCCCGCCGCCCCTGTTGCCGAAGACCTGGACGCTTCAGCACTATCGCGACCTGTTCGTGATCCAGGGCATGGGGCGCTACATGTGGAACAGTTTCGCCCTGGCCTCGATGGCCACCGGCCTGGCGCTGCTGTTCACCGTGCCGGCCGGCTATGCCTTCGCCAAACTGGCCTTCAGGGGCCGGGACCGGGTGTTCCAGATCCTGGTCGGGGCGCTGGTCGTGCCGGCCCAGATCGGCACCCTGCCGCTGTTCCTGATGCTGAAGTCGATGGGGCTGGTGAACACCTATGCCGGGGCGCTGGTGCCCTGGCTGGCCTCGATCTTCGGCCTGTTCCTGGTGCGGCAGTATTCGCTGAGCATTCCCGACGAAATGCTGGAGGCGGCGCGCATCGACGGGGCCACCGAGGGGCAGATCTTCCGGCGGATCGTCCTGCCGACCCTGCAGCCGATCATCGTGACGCTGGCCCTGTTTGTCTTCCTCGGCAGCTGGAACGATTTCCTGTGGCCGCTGATCATCCTGACGGACCAGAGCAACTATACCCTGCCGGTGGCGCTGGCCGCGTTGTCGCGCGAGCACGTGCAGGACATCGAGCTGATGATGGCGGGTGCCGTGATCACCGTGGCCCCGGTGCTGATCCTCTTCCTGGCGCTGCAACGGTACTACATCCGCGGCATGCTGGCGGGGAGCGTGAAGGGGTAGGGCTGCCACCCCCCGTGCATCCCGGCGAAAGCCGGGAACCGGTCCTTTCGTTGGGCAGGGTGTGCGGGATCGATCGTGGTGCGACGCCGGCGGCACCGGATCGCCCAAAGCACTGGGTCCCCGCTTTCGCGGGGATGAGCGGAGTTTGAGTATGCTGGCGAAACTCATCGCAACGATCGGGGCGGCTGCGATGCTGGTGTTCGCGGCGTCCGCCCACGCCCAGACCCCTCGCGTGCTCGACGCGTTCGAGACCCTGACGCCATGGTCCGCCGACGCCTCCACCGACGTGTCCTCGGCGATCACCACCGTTCCCGGCCATGACGGCCGGGCCATGCGGCTGGACTATGATTTCAACGGCCGGTCCGGCTACGCCTTTGCCGCCCGGGCCATCGATCTGGATGTCCCGGCCAATTACGAGGTCAGCTTCTGGCTGCGCGGCGAGATGGTGCCCAATACGCTGGAGATCAAATTCGTCGACGCCTCCGGCGACAATGTTCACTGGCGTCAGATCCGGGGTTTCCAGGCGACGCCGGGCTGGACCCGTTACACCATCAAGAAGCGCCAGATCACCCGGGCCTGGGGGCCGAACCCGGATCACACCTTCCGTGGGGCCGAGCGGATCGAGTTTGTCGTCACGGCGGGCGAGGGCGGGGCGGGCTGGATCGAGGTCGACCGGCTGGAGCTGCGCGAGCTGCCGCCGGAGCCGTCCGTGCCGCCGCGCCCGCGGGCCAGTGGGTCGAGCGAGGACGGGCTGAATGTCGCCGCGCGGGCGGTGGACGATGACCCCGGCACCGCCTGGCGTACCGGTGCGGCCGGGGAACAGAGCCTGACCCTGGACCTCGGCTATGAGCGCGAGTTCGGCGGCGTCACCCTGCGCTGGGCCGAGCGAGCCGCGGCCACGGCCTACCGGCTGCGGGGCTCATCGGACGGGGAGACCTGGCACGAGCTGGCGGCGGTGAGCGACGGCGACGGCGGGGTCGACTGGCTGCGCACGACCGAGGCTTCCGCGCGCTGGCTGCGGCTTGAGCTGCGGTCGCCGGTCCCGGCGACCGGCGGTGACCGCCCTGTCGGTGGCTATGCCCTGAGCGGTCTCGAGATCGAACCCCTGTCCTTCGGCGAGAGCCCGACGGCCTTCATCCGCGCCGTGGCGGGCGAGAGCCGGCGCGGCCTTTATCCGCGTGGCTTCTTCGGCGAGCAGCCGTACTGGACCCTGGTCGGCGTCGACGGCGGCGGCGAGAGCGGGCTGATGGGCGAGGACGGGGCCATCGAACTGCGCCGCGGCGGCCCTTCGATCGAGCCTTTCGTGCTGGACAACGGGCGGCTCGTGACCTGGGCCGATGTGCAGCTGAGCCAGTCGATGCAGGACGGCGACCTGCCGATCCCGACGGTGACATGGACCGGTGATGGATGGACCCTGGCGACCACGGCCTTCGCCGAGGGGACGCCGGAAGTGGCTCAACTGTATGGGCAGTACGTCCTGACCAATACCTCGAACCGGCCGCGCAGCCTGACGCTGGCCCTCATGGCGCGGCCGTTCCAGGTCAATGGCCCGGCGCAGTTTCTGGCGATACCGGGGGGCGTCGGACCGATTGAACAGATCGACTGGAACGGCGCGACCCTGGTGCTGAACGACGCCATCCGGATCAGCAGCCTCGCGGTGCCGGACGCCGTGTCCATGGGGACGTTCGCCGGCGGCGCGGACCCTCGCAGTCTGCTGGCCGACGCCGGTCGTCGCCGGGATCCGGCCGGGCGGTCCGTGGAGTCGGACCGCACCACCCTGATGTCCGGGGCCCTGCTGTATGACGTCACCTTGCAGCCCGGCGAGGTCCGGACGTTCGGCCTCGTCACCCGGCTGGCCGGGCCGACACCCGACCTGGCACCGGTCGCCGACGTGGCCGCGACCCTGGACGCCGCCCGGACCCGCATCGCGGCCGCCTGGCGGGAAAAGCTCGACCGGTTCGACCTGACCCTGCCCGCCGGTCAGCAGCGGATCGAGGACGTGATGAAGTCCTCGCTGGCCCATATGCTGATGTCGCGACAGGGACCGATCCTGCAGCCCGGGACCCGCAGCTATAATCGCAGCTGGATCCGCGACGGGGCCATGATGGCCGAGGGGCTGAACCGGCTGGGGCACGAACAGGAGTCGGCGGCCTATCTGCGCTGGTACGCGCCCTATGTGTTCGACAACGGCAAGGTCCCGTGCTGCGTCGACGGCCGCGGGGCCGATCCGGTGCCCGAGAACGACAGCCACGGGGAGTTCATCTTCCTCGCCGCCGAGACCTGGCGCTACACCCATGACGAGGCCTTGCTGCGCGAGGTGTGGCCGAAGGTGCAGGCCGCCATCGGCTATATGGACACGCTGCGCGCCTCGACCCGAACGGCCGAATTCCAGGCGGCGGACAAGCGCCATCTGTTCGGCCTGCTGCCCCCGACGATCAGCCACGAAGGCTATTCGGACAAGGCGGCCTATTCCTACTGGGACGACTTCTGGGGCCTGCTGGGCTACCGCGACGCCGCCTTCATCGCCGACCGCCTGGGCGATCCGGTGGCGGCGGCCCGCATCCGGGCCTCGGAGGCCGGGTTCCGCACCGACATCATGGCCTCGATCGCGGCGACGGCGCGGGTGCACGGCATCGACTGGATCGCCGGGGCCGCCGACCGGGGCGATTTCGACGCCACCTCGACCACGATCGCCCTGTCGCCCGCCGGGCTGATGGAGGACCTGCCCCAGGCCCTGTTGCAGGGTACCTTCGACAAATGGTGGGCCAATTTCACCGCCCGGCAGGAGAACCGCCAGCCGTGGAAGGACTACACTCCCTACGAACTGCGCAACGTCGGGGCGCTGGTGCGTCTGGGGCGCCGCGACGACGCCCTGCGCGCGCTCGATTTCTATTTTGCCGACCTGCGGCCGCGCGCCTGGAACGGCTGGGCCGAGGTGGTGGGCCGCGACCTGCGTGAGCCCCGATTCATCGGCGACATGCCGCACGCCTGGATCAGCTCGGATTACATCCGCTCGACGCTGGATCTGCTGGTCTATGAGCGTGACCGCGATCAGGCCCTCGTGCTGGCGGCGGGCGTGCCGACGGCCTGGCTGGCGGGGGAGGGGGTCGGGGTGAGCGGCGTGCGCACGGCCTGGGGCCCGCTGACCTACCGGCTGCGGCGCGAAGGCGACGGCTATGCGCTGACGCTGGACGGGCAGGCCGCCCCGCCAGGAGGATTCGTGATCCGGTGGCCTGCGGGCGAGACTCCGCCCGCCCGGGTCCGGATCGACGGCATGCCGGCTGAGTGGGCGGACGGCGAACTGGCGATCCCGACAGGCGCGCGCCGGGTTGATATGCGGTAGCCTGCCTATTGCGGCGGGGCGGCCTGGCGCGGAGGCGACGACGGTTGGACGGTGGCACCGGAAGGATCGGTGCACCAGGCGTCACCCATCACCTCGTAGCCGAAACCGGTCGGCGTGTAGCCCGGCATCATCATCATGTTGCGCCGGGCGGTGTGCAGCTGTTTGCGGTAGCCGCCGGGAGCGCAAAGCTCCGCCGCCCGCCGTTCCCAGTGCGCGAAAGCGGAGCGCGGATCACGCACGCCTTCGGGCAAGACCACCCTTATGGTGTAGCCACCGTCGCCGTTGGCCGTGTCGGCATAACCGTAATACTGGCGGGCTGCCGGGTCGATGGGGGCATAGCCCGGGTCGCTGACACATCCGGTGAGCAGCATCAGGCCAACGGCCGCGATGGTGACCCGCAAGCCGCTCATCGGGTGGACCGGGCGGCTCGTGCCTGCTCCTGTATGTTCCGGATGCGGGCCTCGTTCACCTCGGCGATCGCCGCCGCGTTTCCGTAGGTCACGAAGTCCGACACATTGCCGGGCAGGGAAATGTAGGACCCGGCGGTGAGACCAGGTCCGCCGCGCCGCACCGTGCGGCCATCCGCCAGGGTCTCGACCAGTTCATCGACGCCGGTCAGGCTGGGGATGGCCGTACGGTTCATGTCCAGGACCGCGTATTTCGCGATGAAGGTGTGGGCGTTGTCGATCTCGGCGCGGAGCAGGGCCCCGTTGTCCCTTGTCCATTCCCGGGCGAGGAAGATGGCGATCTCGGCCTTGGTCAGCCGGTCGTCATTTGCTTCTTCAAGTTCCTTGGTCATGGACTTGAAGGCGTCAGACCCCTCGGCCGGCGGGGCCCCGTTCTCGTCCTGGGCGTTTTGCCGAATGGAGGCGATCAGGCGCTCACGCAGCTCCGGCGTCAGAACCGGGACCGGCAGCTGTCGCGAGCTGTAGGTGAAGGTGTTGCGGTAGAGAGGACCGGTCAGCTCGGTCTTCGGCGGCGCGCCTTCAAAGGTGTAGGGCGTGGCATAGGGGATGCCGGCGTTCTGGTAGGTGAGGGCGACGGAAACCTGCAGCGTCGTCGCGTCTTCTGACAGCAGGTAGGAGGTTGCGACTTCCAGGGCGTCGTCCACGGCACCGGGCGAACTCAGCTTCTGCACGGTCCGCACATCCGACACCGTCACGCCGCTGCCAGGGGTGCCCGAAGCGATCTGGCTGCTGAGGTGCCGGACCAGGGACTCATTGAGCACCTCAGCCGGCATCACCTCGGCCAACTCGTTGGCGGCGTTCCGTGCGCGGCGCGAGGGCGCATAGTTCATGATGCCGTCGATGGCGGCACCGACCAGCACGCCGAGCAGGCCTTGCGAAGCGGCGGCGGCGGAGGAGTCCTGACGGAGCCAACTCTTCATCACGCCGCCGTTGTTCTCAGCCACGACCACGGACGTCGCACCAATCGCGTCGATGTGTTGCGCATTCAGCGGCCGGGCATTCGGCACCGGCGGAACAGAGGCGCAGGCAGCCAGAGAGAGCGCGGCGAGCGCGCAGGCGACGATTTTCATGGATATCCCCCCGCGCTGTCGGACAATGACAGCGAACGGCCAAACCTATTTCTGAGGGAATACACAAGTCAACCGGAAGTCATGGAAGGATGGCTTGCGCAAGGAAAAATCAGTCGCCGTATCCTTCGTACTGCTGTCCCTGGGCCAGGTTGCCGAACTTGGTCGTATTGGCGTCGAAGCTCAGCTTGATGATGCCGATGGGGCCGTGGCGTTGCTTGCCGATGACGACCTCGGCCTGGTGCTCCAGACGGTCCATGTCCTCCTGCCATTGCAGGTGCTCGGGCGAGCCTTCGCGCGGTTCGGCGCGGCCCAGGTAGTAGCTCTCTCGGTACACGAACATGACGCAGTCGGCGTCCTGCTCGATCGAGCCGGATTCGCGCAGGTCGGACAGCTGGGGCCGCTTGTCCTCGCGCTGCTCGACCTGGCGTGACAGCTGCGACAGGGCGAGGATGGGCACGCTCAGTTCCTTGGCCAGGGCCTTGAGCGCTCCGGTGATCTCGGACACCTCCTGCACCCGGTTTTTCTGGCTGTTGCTCTCGCCGGTGGTGATCAGCTGCAGATAGTCGACGATGATCAGGTCGAGGCCGTGTTCCTGCCGTTTCAGGCGACGGGCCCGGGCGGCCAGCTTGGAGATGGACAGGCCGCCGGTGGCGTCGATGAAGAGGGGGCTCTCGCCGATCTCGACCGCGGCCTCGCGGATGCGGCCGAAGTCGCCGGCATCGATCTCGCCCTTGCGCAGCTTGTCCGACGACACGCCCGAGGCATCGGCCAGGATCCGCATCGCCAGCTGCTCGGCGCTCATTTCCAGCGAGTAGAAGGCGACCACCCCGCCGGCGACGGTCTTGCGGCCCTCGGGCGTCGGCTCCCAGCGGTAGTTGCGGGCGATATTGAAGGCGATGTTGGTGGCGAGCGCCGTCTTGCCCATCGACGGGCGACCGGCGAGGACCAGGAGGTCGGAGGGGTGCAGGCCGCCCAGCTTGGAGTCCAGGTCGGTCAGATGGGTGGCCAGACCCGCCAGCTTGCCGTCGCGCTGATAGGCCTCGGCCGCCATCTGCACCGCACCGCCGAGGGCGCTGGAGAAGCTGACGAAGCCCGACGACGGCTTGCCGGTTTCGGCCAGGGTGTAGAGCCGCTGTTCCGCCTGTTCGATCTGGTCGATGGCGGCGGTTTCGGGCTGGGGTGCCTCGCGCACGATCTCGCCGCCGATGCGGATCAGATCACGGCGCAGGGCCAGGTCGTAGACGACGCGGGCATAGTCGGGGGCGTTGGCCGCAGGCGGCGCACGGTCGACCAGATCGGCGAGATAGCGCAGGCCGCCGAACTCCTGGAACGCCGGATCCTGTTTGAACCGTTCCATCAGGATGGTGGGTTCGGCCAGCATGCCCTGGCGGATGTGGTCCTCGATGGCCTCGTACAGGCGCTGGTGGAACGGCTCGTGGAAATGGCCGCCGCGCAGCCGGTCGGACAGCCGCTCGAACACCGCATTGTCGAACATCAACGAGCCCAGCAGGGCCTGCTCCGCCTCCAGATTATGGGGCATGGACGGGATCGATCCCGAGTCTGCGGGACCGGGGAAGGCAAGCGGTGCGAAGGCGTTCATGGGACCCATGTCTTACCCATGCGCGCGGCTTGCGACACGTTCGGACGCAGCCTTCAGCGGGGACAGATTGGGGCCGCTGTGGACGACGGCGAATTCCGTAGGCGGATCAGTTAACGGTCAGGCCGCAGGGCAGGGGTGGCGTTCGATCATCCATTCGCGCATCGCCTGGGTGACGCTGATATTGCGGCGGCTGGCCGGGATGGCGTTGAAGCGGCCGAGGATGTCGTTCGGCGAGAACGAGACCTTGTCGGGCATGCAGGTCGCGGGACGTTGTCCGGCCCGTCGGGCCGCGGCCTGTTCGGTGCGGACGGTTCGCACGGCTCCGCGGAATTCGCCGATCAGGCGGCGGGTATCCGAGCGCAGCATGGCGGTCGGATTCTGCGGAATACGCGCCGCCGTGGCCAGGAATTCCTGGACCGTCATCGCGCTGGCGGACGTGGCGAACAGGGCCGCGGCCAGGCCGATGGCTAGAGCGAGTTTCTTCATGGTCATCTCCCCGGACGATCATATTTGCCCGTGAATTTGCGGCGAGACAACGGCGGTCGCGCAAGAGAAAGGGGCGCGTCCGGCTGGACGCGCCCCTCATGTCTTTCAGCCATCAGGCGTAGGTTCAGGCTTCCGAACCGAGGCCGTCCTGCTGGCCGGCACCGCCGGCGACCATGTCCTTGGCCTGTTCCAGGGCCGCTTCGCGGTCCTCGTCATAGGCGGCCTTGATCACGTCCTCACCCTTCGCCTGACGTTCGGCTTCGTCAGCCGAGCGGGCGATGTTGATCTTGACGGTGGCCGAGACTTCCGCGTGCAGACGCACGGTGATCTCGTGAACGCCGAGCGTCTTGATCGGGGTGTTGAGTACGATCTGGCTGCGCTCGACCTTGCCGCCTTCGGCCACAACGGCCTCGACGATGTCGCGCGCGGCGACCGAACCGTACAGCTGACCCGTCTCACCGGCTTGCCGGATCATGACATAGGTCTGGCCGTCGATCTTGGATCCGATCGAGCCGGCATCGGCCTTGTTCTTCTCGTTGCGCGCCTCGATGGCGACGCGGTCGAGTTCAAACGCCTTCAGGTTCGCCGACGTGGCCCGACGGGCCTTGTCGCGCGGCAGAAGGAAGTTACGGGCGAAGCCGTCCTTGACGGACACAACGTCGCCGATGGCGCCGAGATTCTCGACGCGCTCAAGCAGAACGACCTTCATCTTACTTCACCACGTAGGGCAGGAGGGCCAGATAGCGGGCGCGCTTGATGGCCTTGGCCAGTTCGCGTTGCTTGATCTGGGAAACGGCCGTGATGCGCGAAGGCACGATCTTGCCGCGTTCGCTGATGTAGCGTTGCAGCAGTTTCACGTCCTTGTAGTCGATCTTCGGCGCACCCGGGCCGGAGAACGGGCACACCTTGCGGCGACGGTAGAAGGGACGGCGGGCCGGGCCGGAGCCGGCCGGCGCGCCCGGCGACGGGGCAGTCGTATCGGTCATGTTCCGGGTTCCCTTAGAAGGTGGCTTCGGCGGCGGCGTCGTCACGCGGCGTACGCTCGCGTTCACGTTCGCGCTCGCGCTCGCGGCGGGCCAGCAGCGGCGACAGTTCCAGGTCGAGTTCCTCGACGCGGACGGTCAGCCAGCGCAGGACGTCCTCGTTGATCGACAGCTGACGTTCCACTTCGGCCATGGCGGCGGGCGGGCAGTCGACGGCGAGCAGCGAATAGTGCGCCTTGCGGTTCTTCTTGACCCGATAGGTCAGGTTGCGCAGACCCCAGTACTCGATCTTGGCGACGGTGCCGCCGCCGGCTTCGATCAAGCCCTTGATGGTGTCGTTCAGCGCTTCGGCCTGTTGCGCGCTGATATCCTGGCGCGACATGACCGTGTGCTCGTAAAGAGCCATGCGGTAGTCTCCCTTGTAGGACGTCGGCGCGAGGGGACCGGGTAAGTCCTCTCCCACGATGGATCCTGGCGCGGCGGCCGGGATGACTTCCCGAACCCTTTGGAGCTCCGCAGCCAGGACCGAAGCCCTGGAAAGGCGGCGCGTATAGGGGAAAAGCCGGGGCTCGGCAAGGCGTGCGTGCCTGCGACCATACCCTGTCCGGCTTTTGATCACCCCAGGCTGCGGGACAGCCAGCCGATGGGACCGGCCGACAGCAGGAGCATGGCGATCGCGTGCCACCAGAGCTTTCGGATGAAGATCAGCGATGCAAAGACCACCAGCACCCCCAGGTCGACCAGCCGCCCGGAGAGGAAGTCGAGCACGGAGCCGTTCGTGATCGCCTGGACGATGTCCGTGATGATCGGCCAGGCGAGGGCGGCCGTGAACAGGCTCCAGAAATAGGGGCCGTTGCGATGGTAATAGGCCTTCAGGTCGATGCCGTCAGCGGTGATCTCGTCCGGCAGGGCTGCGGCGGAGAGCAGGAACAGTATGACCATCTCGACCAGCAGAGGCAGGAACTGGCCGATGGTGAGCCCGGTGTCCTGCGGGCTGTAAAGGCTCCACCAGACCTGGACGAGTGTGAGGACGACCAGCACGGAGGCCACGGGGGCCGCCCAGTGCCAGCGCACCAGCCCCCCGGCCCGGATCAGCCGGTTCAGACTGACCAGCACGTCCACCAGCGCCAGACCGATGATGATCGACGCCAGGACCGAGGTGTATTCGAACGCACTCATCCCGCTCATGGCAATCCCCCGAACTGCGTTCGGCGAGACCAGTCCGGGGTGAGCCTCAAGTCAAGTGTGCGACAGCCCCTATTCCTGCGGGCGGATGACCATGCAGGTGACGCGGCGTTCCGACAGGGCAGCGCAAGCGCCCTGGGCGGCCTGTTCGGTCATGCCGGTGAAGCGTGAACGATACCAGCCTTCGGCGTTCTGCACCGTGCGTTCAGCGGCGCTGAACTGGGCCCGGAAACGCCGGTTGACCTCGGTCAGCCAATTGGCCGCCACGGTCTCGTCGCGGAAGGCACCGACCTGGACCGACCAGGCCCCCGCGGGCGCGCGAGCGGCGGCCCTTGCGGGGGCGCGCGCCGGAGGACTGGCCGCCGGGCGGGGCGGGGCTGTGGACGGGCGCGAGGCCGAGGTGCCGCCGTTCAGCGAGGTCGTCAGGTCCACGGGTCGAGCCTCCGCGCGCTGGACCGGCGGCGGCGGGCGGGTCTCGGACGGGGCCGGGGTGACGCGCGTCGGCACCGGCTGGGCGGCGATGACGGCGGTATAGGCCACGCCGCTGGAACCAACCTCGGTCGCGCTGTCTTCCGTGCCGGCCGCGGCGTATTCGACCGTGCCGGTATTCTCCTGGCCCACGCCGAAGCCGTGGGATTCGAAATAGGTCTGGGCGATCTGGATCGACTGGCCCTGCGCGCGGGCACGCTCGACTTCGAAGCCGGTGTCCATCAGGGCCGCGACATGGGCGTTGCGGCTGGCCGTGGAGCGGCCGCCGAGCACGATGGTGATCAGCCGCCGGCCATCCCGAACTGACGACGCCGCCAGATTGTAGCCCGAGGCGTTCGTATAGCCGGTCTTCATGCCGTCATAGCCGTTGCCGGTGTGCAGCAGGCCGTTGGTGTTGCGGTATTCGCGTCCGTTGTAGGCCCAGTCGTGCAGGCCGAAATAGCGGTAGTACTGCGGATAGTCGCGCATGATGGCCCGCGCCAGGATGGCGAGGTCGCGGGCCGAGGTCAGCTGGCGGCTGTCCGGCAGGCCGTTGGCGTTGACGTACTGGGTCTGGGTCATGCCCAGTTCGCGCGCCTTGCGGGTCATCTGGGCGGTGAACCGGTCCTCCGAGCCGCCGATGTGCTCGGCCAGGGCAACCGCCATGTCGTTGGCGCTGCGCACGGCCGTGGCGCGCATGGCGTTGTCGAGGGTGATGGTCTGGCCCGCGCCGAGACCCAGTTTGGACGGCGGCTGGCTGGCGGCGTGGGCCGACACGGTCAGGACATCGTCAAGCTTCGCCTTGCCCTCGGACAGGGCCTCGAAGGTCAGATACAGGGTCATCACCTTGGTGATGGATGCCGGGAAGCGGCGCTGGTCGGCGAAGCGCGAGAACAGGACCTCGCCTGACTCGGCATCGACCACGATGGCGGCATAGCGGGCATTGTCCGCTGACTGGGCCACCAGGGGTGCGGTGGTCGGCGTGGCGGCCATGGCGGCCACCAGCAGCAACGACAGCAGTCCGCGACGGATCAGGGCGGAGATCGACAAAGGCAGGCCTCACAAGACATTGAGCGCGACGGCGGCCCCACCACGCGACGCTGAAACAAAGGCTAACATGCGTCATCGGGGTTTCATGACGGTAAACAGACCGTCAACGGATTTGTGAAGCCGCTTCGCCTGTCAGGCGGGTCACCGGAAATGTGATGTTATTGTGCAGTGCACAAAAACTCTTGACCGCACTTCGCACATGCACCATATCACCCGTTGTCGCGATGGACCGGTTCCGCGCGAGACACATTCCAGGCGGTCCCCCCCGACCGCGCAAACGTTCAGGAGACCATCATGGCCGACACCACCGCCGAGACCGTCAAGAAGACCGTCGAAACCGCCGCCAACACCGTCAAGGCTTCGGCCGAGAAGGCCCAGATCACGTTCAAGGCCAACGCCGACCAGGCGCAGGCCGCCGGCACCAAGGCGTTCCGTGACGTCGCCGAAAAGTCGGCCGCTTCGCTGACCGAGCTGAACGTCCAGGGCAAGCAGAACCTGGAAGCCATGGTCGCCTCGGCCGCCGCCGCCCAGAAGGGCGTCGAGACCCTGTCGGCCCAGTCGGTCGCCTTCACCAAGAAATCCTGGGAAGACGGCGTCGCCGCCGCCAAGTCGATGACGCAGGCCCGTTCGATCCAGGAACTGCTTGAGCTGCAGACCTCCTGGGCCAAGTCGGCGACCGAAGCCTATCTGGCTGAAGTCACCCGCGCGACGGACGTCCTGACCGCCTCGGTCAAGGACAGCTTCCAGCCCATCAACGAGCGCGTCACCGCCTCGGTCGAGAAGTTCCAGGCCGCCCGCTAAGGCGACCTGCCTGTTCAGTAAGCGTACGAGGGGCCCCGGCGGAAACGCCGGGGCCTTTTTGCTGCCCGCTATTCCACGGCGGCGTGGTCGATGCTGAACGCGCGGGACAGACGCCAGACGCCGTCGTCCAGCTTCCACAACACCGAGAACCGTGCCCGGCCGACCAGTTTTTCAGGCCCGTCGCCCTGACGCTCATAGAAGACGTGGCTGCCTTCCTCGACAGCGCCGAAGCCAGGGATGGCGTAGGTCCGCATCGAACCCGGCACCAGCTCGCGCCGTGACCGGAAGGCATCGGGCGCTTTCCGGGCTTCGCAGGCGCGCCGATAGTCCTCCACGAAGGCTGCGCGGGTGGCCATCCGGCCGGCGCGGTCGTGATAGAATTCCAGATCCTCGGTGACCAGGTCCGCCAGCGCGGCCGGATCGCACTGATCAAACATCACCGCGAACAGGGCCGTGTCCCGCGCCGCGATCGTCTCGGCCAGCAGGGGTTGGTCCGGAATGGCGACGGCCGGCGTCTGGAGCATGGCGAGTGTAGCCAGCAGGGCGGAGAGGGACATGGGCTTTCGGTTCCAGCGTCGCACGGACGGTCAGGCCGAGCCTGTGCCCCGGAAGACCCCGAGTCCCGTGAATCTTTGGTCATCCGCTTCCGTCACGCAAGCTGTGACTGGACGCCCCTGTAAATCAGGCCATCATTCCCTATCTGATCACTCCAACCCCCAAAACTGGACCACGAATGCCGCCGTCAAGAAGGCCAGGTGAACAGAACGGTGGAGGCCTCGGGGCCGCCACCGTCACCGAGACCAAGCCGAAACTTCAGAAGCCCTCGCTGTATCGGGTGCTGATCCTGAACGACGACTACACGCCGATGGAATTCGTCGTCTACGTGCTGGAGCGATTCTTTCAGAAGGACCGCGAGGCCGCGACTCGCATCATGCTGCATGTGCACCAGCATGGAGTCGGGGTCTGTGGCGTCTTCACCTACGAGGTGGCCGAGACAAAGGTCGCACAGGTGATCGAGACCGCCAGACGCCACCAGCATCCCCTGCAATGCACGATGGAAAAAGACTGAGAGGATCTGTCCATGCCCTCGTTTTCTCGTCCTCTCGAAGAGACCCTGCACCGCGCGGTGCACTACGCCAACGAGCGGCGGCATGAGTACGCCACGCTCGAACACCTTCTGCTGGCGCTGATCGACGACCCGGATGCGACCAATGTCATGGCCGCCTGCAACGTCGACCTGGTCAGCCTGAAGGCGGCGCTGACCCTGTATGTCGACACCGACCTGGCGGCCCTGGCCACCAGTGACGGCGAGGACGCCAAGCCCACGGCCGGCTTCCAGCGCGTGATCCAGCGCGCGGTGATCCACGTCCAGAGTTCAGGCCGCGAGGAGGTGACCGGTGCCAATGTGCTGGTGGCCATCTTCAGCGAGCGCGAAAGCCACGCCGCCTATTTCCTGCAGGAGCAGGACATGACCCGCTATGACGCGGTCAACTACATCGCCCACGGCATTGCCAAGAAGGCGGGCGGTTCGGGCGAGACCCGTCCGGCCAAGACCGGCGCCTCGCCCGAGGACGCCGAGGACGCGGCCGCCGCCAAGACCGGTGGGGAGGCGCTGGAGGCCTATTGCGTCGACCTCAACGAGAAGTCGCGTAACGGCAAGATCGACCCCCTGATCGGCCGTCACGCCGAGGTCGAGCGGGCCATCCAGATCCTGTGCCGGCGGACCAAGAACAATCCTTTGCTGGTGGGCGACCCCGGCGTCGGCAAGACCGCCATCGCCGAAGGCCTGGCCCGCAAGATCGTCAATCACGAGGTCCCGGAGGTGCTGGAAGGCGCCACCATCTACAGCCTCGACATGGGGGCGCTGCTGGCCGGCACCCGCTATCGCGGCGACTTCGAGGAGCGGCTGAAACAGGTCGTCAAGGAGCTGGAGACGCACGACAACGCCATCCTGTTCATCGACGAGATCCATACGGTGATCGGGGCCGGTGCCACCTCGGGCGGGGCCATGGACGCGTCCAACCTGCTCAAGCCGGCGCTCGCCTCGGGCAGCCTGCGCTGCATGGGATCGACCACCTACAAGGAATACCGCCAGCATTTCGAGAAGGACCGGGCCCTGGCCCGCCGCTTCCAGAAGATCGACGTCAACGAGCCGACGGTCGAGGATACGGTCAAGATCCTCAAGGGCCTGAAGACGTCCTACGAAGGCCACCACAAGGTCCGCTACACCGACGCCGCCCTGCGCACAGCGGTCGAGCTGTCGGCCCGCTACATGACCGACCGCAAATTGCCGGACAAGGCGATCGACGTTATCGACGAGGCGGGCGCCAGCCAGATGTTGCTGCCTGAATCGAAGCGCAAGAAGGTCATCGGCCAGAAGGAGGTCGAGGTCGTCATCGCCCGCATGGCGCGCATCCCGGCCAAGTCGGTGTCCAAGTCCGACACCGAGGGCCTGCGCCAGCTCGAGACCGATCTGAACCGGGTCGTCTTCGGCCAGTCGTCGGCGATCGAACAGGTCTCGGCGGCCATGAAGCTGGCCCGGGCCGGTCTGCGCGATCCGCAGAAGCCGATCGGCGCCTTCCTGTTCAGCGGCCCCACGGGCGTGGGCAAGACCGAGGTGGCCAAACAGCTGGCCTCGACGCTCGGCATCGAGATGCTGCGCTTCGACATGTCGGAATATATGGAGCGGCACACCGTCAGCCGGCTGATCGGCGCGCCTCCGGGCTATGTCGGCCATGACCAGGGCGGGCTGCTGACCGACGCCGTCGACCAGCATCCGCATGCCGTGGTCCTGCTGGACGAGATCGAGAAGGCCCACCCCGACGTCTACAACATCCTGCTGCAGGTGATGGACAACGGCATGCTGACCGACGCGGTCGGCAAGAAGGTCGATTTCAGGAACACCATCCTGATCATGACCACCAATGCCGGGGCCGCCGACAATGCCCGCGCCTCCATCGGCTTTGGCCGGGGCAAGGTCGAGGGCGAGGACGAAAAGGCCATCCAGCGCCTGTTCGCGCCCGAGTTCAGGAACCGTCTGGACGCCATTGTGGCCTTCAAGGCGCTGGACGCGGGGACGATCAAGTCGGTGGTGACCAAGTTCATCCTGCAGCTGGAGGCCCAGTTGGCGGACCGCAACATCACCATCGAACTGACCGACGAGGCGGCCGACTGGCTGGCCAAGAACGGCTTCGACGAACTGTATGGCGCGCGGCCTCTGGCGCGGACCATCCAGGAGCACATCAAGAAGCCGCTGGCCGACGACATCCTGTTCGGACGCCTGACGCGCGGCGGCCATGTGAAGGTCGCGCTGAAGGATGGCAAGATCGACTTCGACATCACCCCGTCGAGTGCCGCCCAGGTGAAGGCGTCGCGGGCCGCGGATCAGGTCGTGGACTAGACCGTCTGCATCGCTGAAAAAGCAGAAGGCCCGGGCAGGGATGCCCGGGCCTTTTTCTTTGTCCTGTGCGCAGGCAAGGTCATGTCGAAGCGGAGGCGGGGACCATGAAGAGCGGCGCGGTGCTGACCGAACGGCAGCAGAAATGGTTCGCTACGGTTGAGGCCAATTTCGAAAAGGCCACGGGGCGGCCCGTTGCGGTCTGGGTCGACATCCTCAAGGGCTGTCCCGAGACCCGGCCCAGGGCCCAGGCGGCATGGCTGAAGGCGACCCACGGCATCGGTGCCAATCATGCCGCCCACATCCTCAATGCAGCGCGGCCCGATGCGGCAATGGGCTGGGATGACGCCGAGGCACTGCGCGCCGCCCTGTGGGCCGAGCCGCGGTCGCTGGCCATTCTTGAGGCGATCGAGCGCGCTGCCGCGAATGTCGACGGCGTCATCTCGGGCCAGCGCAAGGGCTACACCGCGTTCAGCCGCGCCGTCCAATTCGCCGCGACCCGGCCGCTGAAAGGCGGCCGGGCGCTGCTGGGGCTGAAGCTGGATGCGGCGGCCTCGCCGCGATTGACGGAGGGCGTGCGCAAGGAAAGCTGGTCCGAGCGGCTGACCGCGACGGTCGAACTGGACGGGCCCGGTGCCGTGGACGGCGAGATCGCCCGGTTGTTCGCTGCCGCGGCGGAGAACGGCTGAGCCTTCAGGCGGCCTCGCAGAGGGGCTGATCGCCCGCCTCGACCCGATCTGCGGGCAACTGGACCAGGAAGGCCGAGCCCAGACCGGGTGTGCTCATGGCCCGGACGGAGCCGCCCATGGCCTCGACCAGGCCGCGTGCGAGGGTCAGGCCGACGCCGGCTCCCTCGCGGGCGCGGGTGGCTGAATCGTCGGCCTGGACGAATTTTCCGAACAGTTCCGGCAGCCGGGCCGGGGCGATGCCGACGCCGGTGTCGACGACGCGAAGCTCCAGTTGACACCCCGTCAACCGCGCCTCCAGCCGCACCGAGCCATGCGGCGTGTGCCGGATAGCGTTGTCGACCAGATGGCCCAGCGCCTGGTGCAGGTGTCCACCGTCGAGGTGCCAGAGGCCCGGAACCTTGTCGCCGATGCAGACGTCGAGGGCCAGGCCGACCCGGTCCGCGGCACCCCGGTGCTCGGCCGCGAGGGCCTGCATCATGGCTGCAACGTCGACCGGGGTGGGCTCGACGACGAGGTCGCCCTTTTCGAGCCGGGCCACGGTGAGGATGCGTTCGATCAGGTCAAGCAGGTTCTCTCCCGACTGTTGAAGCACGCCCAGCTGGCTGCGCTGCCGTGCGTCGAGTTTGCCCATGGCCAGGATCTGGGCCATGCCGAGGACGCCGTTCAGCGGCGTCCGCAACTCGTGGCTCATGATGGCCAGGAAGCGGGTCTTGGCGACATTGGCGGCCTCGGCGCGGTCGCGGGCCTCGGTCAGGTCCAGCTCGTTTTCCTCGAGGCGGCGGACCATCCGGGCGACCCGGAGGACGAGGGTGACAGCCGCCGCGGCGAGCAGAAGGATGAGCAACGCCACCAGGGGCGCTGCGTCGCGCAGGACGGACAGGCCGGGCCGGGCCGGCGTCCATTCCACCTCGCCAAGGGCGGTGCCGTCCGGTCCTGCAAGGGCGAGAAGGCCCTGGCTTTTGCTGCCGCGTGCGTCCGTTCCGACCAGCACCGGGCCAAGGAACGCCAGGTCCTGTTCCAGCGAGGTCAGGAAACCGGACAGCGGCTTGGCCGAGACGATGATGGGGTCGTTGTCCAGCCGCGCGGTCGACATGTCCTCCGGCACGACCGTTCCCACGCCGACGAGGTAGATCGCATCTCCGGCCCGTACCACGGCCGTCCGGTTGACGACGGCGTCGAAGCTCGTGCGGGGGCGGTCGTGCTTGGCGGCGGCTTCGCGCCGAACCCTGGCCACCAGCGGTGCCACGGCGTCCACGAAGGCCTGTTCGCTGGCGGCGGGGACCGGCTCGCTGTTCCGTGACGTCAGGATCAACTGGCCGTGGCGATCATAGACCAGGGTCACGGCGTGACCCATGAAGTCCGCGTAGTAGTCGCCGAAGTTGGACTGGATCCAGGCCAGGTCGGGTTCGCCGGCAAGGGTGATCACCGAATCGTTCCAGATGGCCGAGGAGTTGATGTTCTGGATGAGGCCGTTGAGCGTGCGGTCGAGCCTGATCCTGGCGAGCTCGCGCTCCTTGGCGGCCTGGACCCGATCGATGCCGGCGGCGGCGTAGGCCATGAGTCCGCCTGCGCCGAGGACCACCAGCGTGAGGGCGACCAGCGTGATCGCGACGATCCGCTTGAGGCACTGGCGTTCGGTGCTGGTCCAACCTGACATGCTCCAGCCTGTCGCACGCCGCGCGATAAGGTTGGGTGACGGAACGCGGTTATCGAAAATTACTCGAGCCGTGCACGGAAGATTGAAGGCCGTCGGTGATGATCGGTCCAGATGGAACGGGACCCTGCTCCATGACCTGCCGAGCCGCCACCGCCGCCGCCACCCTCGTCCTGATGCTGACGTTCGCGTCCGCCGCTCCCACCCGCGCCCAGGATGAGGGGCCCTGGTCGGTCGAGGGGCGGATCGGCATTGTCTCCGACTACCGCGACCGGGGCTATACGCTGTCGGCGGAAGACCCCGCCGTGCAGGGCGAGGTCACAGTCGCCCACGCCTCCGGCCTCTACGGCGGCGTCTGGGGGTCAACCATCCACGACTACGGGATCGGGGCCGACGGCGACGGTGCCAAGGTCGAGGTCACCCTCTACGCCGGCTGGGCCGGCTCGGTTGCCGGCTTCGATGTCGACCTCGGCGTCTGGCAGAACGTCTATCCTGACGGCGAGGACGTGAACTACGTCGAGTTTCCGCTCCAGGTCGGCCGGACCTTCGGCGACACGACGCTGAGCACCGGCGTGGTCTGGGCCCCCTCGCAGACCGGCACAGGCGACGAGGCCAACACCTGGATCTGGACCCGTGCGGAGTATGCGCCCGAAGCCTGGCCCGTCAGCCTGCACGCCGCCCTCGGCCACGAGGACGGCGGCTTCGCGCCGGACGGCAAGACCGACTGGCGCCTCGGGGTCGCGGCCCCGGTCGGACCGGTGACGCTCGGCCTCGACTTCGTGGACAGCGACACCGAGGACAGCGCGATCGTGGCCTCGGTGTTCTGGGGCTTCTGACCTAGCGGCGGCGGCCGAGGCCGCCGAGCAGCACGGCGAGGCCGGCGACGATGCCGGTGGTCAGCAGCGGCTTGCGGCGGGCGAAGTCCAGACCCTGACGGGCCCGGTCCTGATATTCCACCGGGGCCTTGGCGACGAGGCCGTCGAGGCCGTCGATGACCCGGCCGTAGGCGTCCTTCGCCTTGCCCTTGTACTCGTTGATCTTGCCGTCGATCTGCAGCTTGCTGTCGCCGGTCAGACGGCCGAGGCCGGACTGGGCCTTGCCCTCGAGGGTGTCGGCGGCGCCGTCGATACGTTGGTCGGTCATGGGAAATCCTTTGGCTGTGAGCAGGGCGGGGAGGCCTGCAGCGAAAGCGTATGTCGGGGCGGCGGGTTCCGGCGGCAAGAGGTCTGGAAGGGCGCTTTTTCGAGAAGGGACGCCCAGGGCTGTTGGCGGCTGCGGCGGAGAGTGGTTGATTATACCCGGGCGATATTGACGCGACCGTTTGATCCGGGTAAATCCCGGTTCCTGATTTCAAGGAGCCGCCCGTGACCGTCGCCGCCGACCATCCCCTGATCGCCTTTGCCGGCCAGCGCCTGATCGCGCGCGGCCCGGCGGCCGAGGTCCTGCCCCTCGTCCATGCGGCGTCCGGGTCGGGGGAGGCGGTGCTGGCGTTCGATGCCGTCACGGGACGCGTCGTCGACCTGGACCTGCGCGGCGCGGTCGCTGACGCCCTCGCCCGGCTGATCCCGGCCGCCGAGGTTGAGAAGCGCGGTCCGGGCCGCCCGAAACTGGGCGTCACCGCGCGTGAAGTCACCCTGCTGCCCCGCCACTGGGACTGGCTGGCCGGCCAGCCGGGCGGGGCGTCGGTGGCGCTGCGCAAACTGGTCGAGGGCGCGCTGCGCGAGGCCGAGGGGCCGGACCGGGCGCGGCGGGCGAAGGAGGCAGTGTACCGGTTCATGACCGCGATCGCGGGGGATTTGTCCGGCTATGAGGAGGCGACCCGGAGGCTGTTCGCGGGCGACGGGGCGGGGTTCGACGCGGCGGTGGAGGGGTGGCCGGACGGGGTGCGGGCGACGGCGCGTGGGATGGCGGCGGGGGCTTGGCGGGATGGCCCAGGCTAGTTGCGACGTATAACGTTATGCGTTATATTCTGCAGCGATGATCCGAAGTTTCCGCGACCGTGAGACGGAGCGTTTCTGGGACGGGATCGCCTCGCGGCGATTGCCGCCGGACATCCGGCGCGTGGCGCAACGTAAGCTGGAACTGATCGATGCGGCCTCCCGGCTGGACGACCTGAGACTTCCGCCGGGAAACAGGCTGGAGGCCCTCTCGGGCGACCGCAGCGGACAGCATTCGATCCGGATCAATCAGCAGTGGCGGATCTGTTTCCGCTGGATTGATGGAGGTGCCGAGGATGTCGAAATCTGCGACTACCATTGAGGACGTGATGGAGCCGGTGACGCCGGGCGAAATCCTGCTGGAGGAGTTCATCCTGCCGGCGGGCCTGAGCCAGACCGCGCTGGCCAACGCGATCGGCGTGCCGCCGCGCCGTATCAACGAGATCGTCCTGGGCAAGCGCGCGGTGACGGCGGACACTGACCTGCGTCTGGCTCGCTACTGGGGCATGAGCGCGGGGTTCTTCCTGCGGCTCCAGAACAGCTACGACCTGCGGATGCAGCGAGCGAAGATGGGCGCGGCGCTGGAGATGATCACGCCGAGGGCGGCTTGACCAAGCACTCTCCGCCAGAGTTCACGCCCGGTTCGTTGGAATACTGGGCTGACCTGCGGTCAAACCGACGACATGCATCGGCGTTCGCTCGCAACAACGCTCAAGACAAGCTCGTTGTCGAGCGCGCAACGGTGTTTGAGTGGGCCAGGTCCTTTGGCGCAGCAGGGGGAGGCCAACCCGATTCGATCATCGCGGGGCCAGACAACAAATTTCCGGACTTTACGGCCCAGCTGGATGGCAAGACCATTACGATCGAACTCACAGAGCTCTTGCACTTCCCGGAAATCTTGAAGCGAGCTGCCAAGGCGAGACTCAACTTCGAAGACATCCAGTGGACAGAGGCGCATTTCCGGGAACGGGTAAACGCGCGCCTAAACGCCAAGTGCAACATGCTCTCTGAGCGAGGGCGGTCGGCCGATATCCTGATTTTGCATACAGACGAGCCTTGGCTGTCCCCCCAAATGATCGAGGATTGGCTCTCGCGGGAAGCATTTTGCCGCAGAGACGAAGTCGACGAAGCCTACCTGCTCACTACATATGTGCCCGGGTACGCCGAGCACTGGCCGATTTTTCGTCTTTACGGTTCCTCGAACTAGCTCACCCCACCTTCACCCGCGTCGCCGCCTCGGGCAGATCCTCCCCGAACGCCCGCTGGTAGAATTCCGCGATCGTCGGCCGTTCCAGCTCGTCGCATTTGTTGAGGAAGGTCAGGCGGAAGGCCAGGCCCACATCGCCGGCGAAGATGATGGCGTTCTGGGCCCAGGTGATCACCGTGCGGGGGCTCATGACGGTGGAGATGTCGCCGTTCATGAAGGCGTTGCGGGTCATGTCGGCGACGCGGACCATGGCGGCGATGCGGCGCTTGCCCTCGGCGTCGGCCCATTCGGGGACCTTGGCGGCGACGATGTCGGCCTCGACGTCGTGGTCGAGGTAGTTGAGCGTGGTGACGATGTTCCAGCGGTCCATCTGACCCTGATTGATCTGCTGGGTGCCGTGGTACAGGCCCGAGGTGTCGCCCAGACCGATGGTGTTGGTGGTCGCGAACAGGCGGAAGAATTTGTTCGGGCGAATGACGCGGTTCTGGTCCAGCAGGGTCAGGCGGCCCTGGGCCTCGAGCACGCGCTGGATGACGAACATCACATCGGGGCGGCCGGCGTCGTATTCGTCAAAGCACAGGGCGATCGGCCGCTGCAGGGCCCAGGGCAGCATGCCCTCGCGGAATTCGGTGATCTGTTTGCCGTCCTTGAGGACGATGGCGTCCTTGCCGACCAGGTCGATGCGGCTGACGTGGCTGTCGAGGTTCACGCGGACCATGGGCCAGTTCAGGCGGGCGGCGACCTGTTCGATATGGGTCGACTTGCCGGTGCCGTGATAGCCCTGGACCATGACGCGGCGGTCGAAGCTGAAGCCGGCGCAGATGGCCAGCGTCGTCTGCGGATCGAACCGATAGGCCTCGTCGATCTCGGGCACATGGCTGTCGCGCTCGGTGAAGACCGGCACGGTCATGTCCGAGTCGACGCCGAAGATCTCGCGCACGGTGGCGCGACGGTGCGGTTCCAGCGTCAGCAGGGGATCGGGCGAGGCGTCGAGGGGGGAGGTCATTCCCTTCCTCTAGACACCGGTCGCGCGCGGCTCAACACGCGCGACCGGGTCCGGCGCGTTATTCCGCGCTCAGGGCGACGTCCACATTGCCGCGGGTGGCGTTGGAATAGGGGCAGACCTGATGGGCCTTCCGGATCAGGTCGTCGATGACCGCCTGGTCGAGGCCGTGGTCGGTGATCTTCAGGGCGATGTCGAGGTTGAAGCCCTCGCCGCGGGTGTTCTTGCCGAAGCCGACGGTGGAATGGATCTTCGTGTCGGGGCCGACGGGCGTGCCGGCCTTGCCGCTGACGAGGCGCAGGGCCCCGAGATAGCAGGCGGCATAGCCCGTCGCGAACAGTTGTTCGGGATTGGTCCCGGCCCCGCCGTCGCCACCCATTTCGGCCGGGACGGACAGGCTGACGTCGATCTTGCCGTCGTCGGTGCGCGAACGACCGTCGCGGCCGCCGCCGGAGGCGGTGGCGTGGGCCTTGTAGAGAATTTCCATGAGACGGCTCCTGGGTGGGGGGACCCTTAGCTAGGCGCCCGTCGCCCGGATGCTAGCCCGCCAGCCCGGCCTTCTTGAGCGTCTTGTAGGCCTTGATGACGCTCTGCAGCTTGGCCTCGGCACCCCTGTCGCCCTGGTTCAGGTCCGGGTGGAAGCGTTTCAGCATCTCATGGTAGCGCGCCTTGATTCCCGCCTTGTTGGTGCGGGCGTCGAGGTCGAGCACGGTCAGGGCGGCACGCTCCAGCTTGCCGAGGCGAAGCGTGTCCTCGCCCTCGGGGCCAGCCTGTTCCTTCATGCGGCGGCCGAACAGGCCGAAGCTGTCCTGCCAGCTGCCAGCCCCCTTGGTGTTGGCGGTGCCCATTTTCGAGGCGAAGGCGGCGGCCTCGCGGCTGAATTTGCCCGCCTTCATCTCCCAGGTGGGGCGACCGCCGGTCATGGCCTCGTTTTCCTTGGCCGCGCGGACCTCGCCGTCGCTCATGCCGGCGTAGAAATTCCAGCCCTTGTTGTACTCGCCCGCGTGGCGTTGGCAGAAGTCGTAGAAATCGTTCAGCCGTTCACGGGACTTCGGTGCCCGGGCGGTGGCGGCGGAGCGGCAGTCAGGCCAGTTGCACGGCTTCTCGCCGGGCTTGAGGTGCAGGACGTCGGCTTTCGCCGCCTCCTCCTCGGGGCGCGGCGGCTTGATCCGCATGTCCTTGAAGCGGGGCTTGTATTCGAACTCGGATGACATCCGTGCGAGTGTAAGGTCGAATTGGTCACCAACAAGGACACACCGATGCCGGAAGGCCCTATTGCGACGATTATCCGGGAAAAACTGACGGCGGGCCTGTCGCCGGACCGCCTGGAGATCGAGGATGACAGCGCGCGGCACGCCGGTCATCACCATGAAGGCGGCATGGACGCCCGTCCCGGCGGCGAGAGTCACTTCAATGTCGCTATCGTTTCGGCAGCGTTCGAGGGGCAGGGCCGGCTGCAAAGACAGAGGGCGGTCAACGCCTTGTTGCGGACCGAACTGTCCGGTCCCGTCCATGCCCTGTCCATCCGGGCGTTGACGCCAAAGGAAGACGCCGCCTCCCGCTGACCTCGTCGAACGTTGATTGTCACGCGAATGTCAGCGTTCATCTCGTCTTAGAAACTTGCGCCTAGCGTCCGTGTCGGGAAGCAGGGGTGGGCAGCGCGCAATGGTTGAATCCGACGGCATCGGCAAGTCGATCAGCGGCGAGCCGGGCGCGGGAGAAGCCGCGCAGGCGCTTCGCGCGATCCTGCAGACCCAATACCTCCGCTATCTGATCATCGGGACCTGGGCGGTTGGCCTTCTGGCGACGGTGGGTCTGACCCCTGCGGCGCTCTGGTTTGTCGGGACCCTGGCCGCAGGTGCCCTCCGCGGAGCGGTTGAAAAGCGCATCAGCAACCGGGTCGGCGCGGGCTGGGGCCTCATATTCCCCGCTGTGGCCACCGCGACCACGGCGGCCTGGGCCGTCGCGCCCCTGCTGGCCTGGTTCTCCGGAGCCGCATTCGGACACGCCCTGGCCATGGCCCTTCTGGTGTCGGGCTATGTTCTCGTGTTTTCGCAACTGCGCAGTTCACCCCGTCAGGCCCTGGTGATTTCCTCGCCCTACGGCATCGCCGGCCTGGTCATCGCGGCCAGCCTGTGGGGTACGCCGGAGTTCTGGCAATTCCTTGCGGTGGTGCCATTCACGGGTGCCGGCCTCGTGGTGCTGGTGATGATGACGATGCTGCGGGAAGAGCGGATCCGCGCCTTTCAGGACCATCAGGCACATTTGATTGAAGAGCTCGAAGCCGCCCGTGACCGGGCCAACGCCGCCAACGACGCCAAGTCCAGCTTCCTCGGCGTGATCTCCCATGAATTGCGCACGCCGATGAACGGCGTGCTCGGCGCGGCCCAGCTGATGGCGGCCACCCGTCTGGAGCCCACCCAGCGCGAATATCTGTCGATCATCCGCAACTCGGGCGACAATCTGCTCAGCCTGCTGAACGACATTCTGGACATGACCAAGATCGAGGCGGGCAAGATGACCTTCGAGGTCGTCGATGTGTCCCTTGAGGATCTGCACAAGCGCGTCACGGGACCGTTCCAGGCCCAGGCGGAGGCCAAGGGGCTGAACTTCACGGCGCGGTTCGAGGGCGACGTCCCCGCCGTTGTGCGCGGCGACCCCCTGCGGGTTTGCCAGGTGATCCACAATCTGCTCTCGAATGCGGTGAAGTTCACCGACCGTGGAGACGTGACATACGTCGTTCGCGGTGAGCGGCTGGACCACAACCGCGTGCGATTTGATTTTGTCGTGACGGACTCCGGCGCAGGCATTTCGCCCGACGATCTGGCGCGGTTGTTCCAGCCGTTTACGCAGGTCGACGAGTCCTCGACCCGCCGTTTCGGCGGCACCGGTCTGGGCCTGACGATCGCGCGCCGGATGGCCAACATCATGGACGGTGAAATCGCCGTGACCTCGACCGTTGGAGAGGGCTCGACCTTCACCTTCTCGGTCGAGACCGACGTTGTCGAGTGGGCAAGGCAGGCTCCGTCCGAAGCGATCCATGCGGCGGTCGCCGACGGCCAGCCGTTGAACGTCCTCGTTGTGGAGGACCATCCCGTCAACCGGATGATCCTCGAGGCCTGGCTGGGGTCGGCGGGCCATGCCTCGATCAGCGCCGAGAATGGCAAGATCGCTGTGGAAATGGCCGAACATCAGGCGTTCGATCTGATCATCATGGATGTGAACATGCCCGTGATGGACGGCCTGACCGCAACCCGTGCCGTTCGCGCCGGCCAGTGTCTGAACAGCGAAACGCCGATCGTGGTGCTGTCGGCCTCGGCCCGCAGCGAGGATCATGCCGCCGGGCTCGACGCCGGGGCCGACGCCTATCTGAACAAGCCGATCGATTTCGCTGCCCTCGCCTCCCTGATGAACCTGGTCAGTGGCGGGCGGGCGGGTGTCCGCAGTTCCATGGATACGCCGCAGTCCGCCGCAGCCTGAAGCCGCTCCGATCGCGTTCGCAAGACGGCCGCCGTGTGAACGGCACATGATCAGGGTGGTTCAGACCCCGCTCAACAGGGCGGGCCCAGAGAAGGGGCCAGTCGAAACCCTTCGGCCGTCTCTGGAGACGTCTCATGAACAAGATTCTCACCGCCGCCATCGCCGCGACACTCGCCATGAGTTCGCTCGGTGTGGCGTCCGCCGCCGAGGCCCAGTCGCGCGGCCATCACGAGCACCGCCAGAATGGTCACGACGACCGTCGGGATGATCGCCGGGAAGACCGTCGCGATGACCGCAACGACCGCCGCGAGTGGCGTCAGGACGCACGCGAAGATCGCCATGACGCTCGCCAGCAGCAACGCGCCTACGACCGCTGGCAGCGCGCGGAGCGTCGCTACACCGTGGGCCGTTACCAGGCACCGCGCGGTTATCAGACCCGCCAGTGGGCCTACGGCCAGACGATGCCGTCCTACTATCGCTCGAACCAGTATGTCGTGAACGACTACAGTCGCTACGGCCTGCGCGCCCCGCCCCGCGGCTATCAATATGTCCGCAGCGGCAATGACGTGGTTCTGGCCAATTCGAACAACGGCCTGATTGCCGCGATCATTGCGAGCCTGTTCAACTAGCAGGCTGGGATTGCCTGAAAGGATCGTCCCGGAGGGAAACCTCCGGGGCGATTTTCGTTTGCTCCGCAGACACCTACATGAGGTCGGATGCGCGCCTTCGCCGAACTGCTGGACCGACTGTCGCTGACGGCCTCGCGCAATGCGAAGCTGGTGCTGCTGCGCGACTATCTGGCGTCGACGCCTGACCCGGATCGGGGATGGGCCCTGGCGTCCCTGACGGGCGAACTGACATTCGACGCCGCCAAGCCGGCCATGATCCGCAAGGCCGTTGAGGCCCGGGTCGATCCGGTCCTGTTCAGGTGGTCGTATGACTATGTCGGTGACCTGGCCGAGACGGTGGCGCTGATCTGGCCCCGGGACCCGGACTACAAACCCAATCGCGAACCCGATCTGGGCGAGGTGGTCGAGGCCCTGCGGACCGCAGGGCGGGGCCAGGTCAAGGATCTGCTGGAAGGCTGGCTGGACGCGCTGGAGCCCAAGGGGCGCTGGGCCTTGCTGAAGCTGATGACCGGCGGGCTGCGCGTCGGTCTGTCGGCGCGGCTGGCCAAGACGGCGGCGGCGATGATGCGACCCGCCGCTGTCCGTGAGCCGCCCGATCCCGACGGCGGAGAAGCCCTCGTCACGCTTGAGCCGGTCGATGCCTCGGACATCGAGGAAATCTGGCATGCGCTCGCGCCGCCCTATGCTGACCTGTTCGCCTGGCTGGAAGGCCGGTCCGAAAGGCCCAGCGGCGATGCGCCCGGCCGGTTCCGGCCCGTGATGCTGGCCGTCGCCATCGATGAGGCGGTCGATTTTCCCCGCCTGTCACCGGCCGACTTTGCGGCGGAATGGAAATGGGACGGTATCCGGGTTCAGGCCGTGCGCGAGGGCGGAGTCCAGAAGCTGTATTCCCGCACCGGCGACGAGATCTCCAGTGCCTTTCCCGATGTGATGGAAGGCCTGACCTTCGAAGGCGCGGTGGACGGCGAGCTGGTGGTCTGGCGCGACGGAGCCGTGGCCCCGTTCGGCGACCTGCAGCAGAGGCTGAACCGCAAGGTGGTCGATGCGAAGACGATGGCGGCCTTCCCGGCGGCGATCATCGCCTATGACATTCTGGCGGATCACGGGGAGGATTTGCGTGCCCTGTCGCTCCGCGACCGGCGTGCGCGGCTGGAGGCGCTGGCGGCGCGGGGCGGCGATCGGCTGCATCTGTCGCCGATCGTGCCGTATTCGACCTGGGACGATCTGGCCGTTCTCAGGGCTGATCCGCCGGTGGGCGCGGCGGCCGAGGGGCTGATGCTGAAGCGCTGGGACAGCCTCTATGTGGCCGGGCGGCCCAAAGGCCCGTGGTTTAAATGGAAGCGCGATCCGCACGTCATCGACGCGGTCCTGATGTACGCCCAGCGCGGCCATGGCAAGCGGTCCAGCTTCTATTCGGACTACACCTTCGGGGTGTGGACGGAGGACGATTTGGGGTCGGGGTCGCTGACGCCGGTCGGCAAGGCCTATTTCGGCTTCACCGACGAGGAGCTCAAGCAGCTGGACAAATTCGTGCGTGACCACACGGTCGAGCGGTTCGGACCTGTGCGCTCGGTGCGGGCCGAGCGGGACTTCGGCCTGGTACTGGAGATCGCTTTCGAAGGGTTGAATCGCTCGACGCGACACAAGTCGGGGGTGGCGATGCGGTTTCCGCGCGTCAGCCGCATCCGCTGGGACAAGCCCGCCCGCGAGGCGAACACCATCGCCGACGTCATGGATCTGCTGGACGCCATCGAGAGCGGCGGCGGGCGGATCGCTCAGGCCGCGGGCTGAGCGCGGCCGCGCCAAGAGGTGTCGAGCTGGTCGGTCAGACCGCATAGCTGCAGGAAGCCGATCACCGGCACTTCGTGACGGAGCTCCGCCCTGGCCAGGAACAACTGCGCCGGAGCCTCTGCCCGGGCCATGAGCGGCAGGACCACCCACGACCGCGGGAAGGGCCGCACGTCGATGTTCGGATCGGCCTTGAGGTGCGGACAATACCGCAGCGAGCGGGTCGAACAGGCCCTGTGCAGCGGCGCAATGGCCCCGGCGTCGATCAGGACGCGATCGTCCCCGATATCGGCGGGCAGGGCCCCGCCGCGTCCGGTGGCGCGCAAGGCTCCGGCGGCGAACGGATGCGCCACCTGGGTATAGCGATCCTCGGGTGTCGTGGGCTGGCCGCACATGGGGCACAGCATGTCCCGTACGCTCAGGCGCTGACGCACGGCGTGGTTCTGGGAATACAACGGCTTGCCATGGCCGGCATTGTCCGCCTGGACGATCGCCAGCGCGCCGTTCACGGACGGGCAGGGGCGGACCCCCAACACCGGTTCGCCGGTCCAGCTCGTGACCCAGGGCACGTCGACGCCCACTTTCAACGCCGACGGTTTCACGGACTCACTCATGGCCAAGGCTTAGGCCTGCATCGACCGGGCCAGAAGCGTGAAATTCGGCGCGGGGTGCCAAATCGCAAGCAAGGCGCTAGACCCCGCGCATGTCCAACCTCGTCGCTCCCCTGAACGAGGCGGTTTCCGCCGGCCAGAAAGTCGCCGCGCTGGACGCCGCCATGATCGCCAAACTGACCGAAATGGCCGGCGACTTCGCGATCAATCTGACCGTCGCGGTGATCATCCTCGTCGTCACCGTTTTCGCCTCGCGCTGGGCATCGGGGGTGACGCGGCGCGCGTTGTCGCGGGTCCGCGGTTTCCGCCACGACCCGACCGTACTGAGCTTCGCCGTTCAGGTCGTCCGCGTGGTGGTCTTCATCATCGGCTTCATCGCCGTGCTCCAGAGGCTCGGCGTCCAGACCACCTCGATCATCGCCGTGCTGGGCGCGGCTTCGCTGGCCGTGGGTCTGGCCCTGCAGGGCACACTGTCGAACGTGGCCGCAGGCGTGATGCTGCTGATCCTGAGACCCTATCGTGTGGGTGACCTGATCGATGTCGGCGGTCGCGTCGGCAAGGTGCAGCGGCTGGACCTGTTCCTGACCCAGATGTCGGACGCCAACAACGTCAAGATCGTTGTGCCCAACGCCAAGGTGTTCGGCGACACCATCCTGAACCTGTCCGGTCAGAAGACGCGGCGGATGGAGCTGAAGATCGGCGTCGGTTACGGCGACAATCTCAACACGGCGCGGGAGGCCATGGTCGGCGCGGCCTCGGCCCATCCGCACGTGCTGCCCGATCCCGCGCCCTGGGCCGGCGTCACCGCCCTTCGGGACAGTTCGGTCGAGATGACCCTCCAGGCGTGGACCACCTCCGACGACTACTGGCAGGCCAAGGCTGACGTGCTTCAGGCCGCCAAGGAGGCACTGGACGCCGCCGACATCGAAATCCCCTTCCCCCATCAGGTCGCCGTGCCCTATGGCGAGGAGGGGCCGTCCCCTGCGCCCCTGGCGCGCGGGAAGACCCGAAGGGCCCGGGCAAGCGATCCGTCGCCGGGCGATGCCCATCAGGACAGTGGCAGCGAGGGCTGAGACGTGCGTTACGATTTTGGATCCGACAACACCGCCGGCATGGCTCCGGCGGCCATGAAGGCATTGATCGAGGCCAACGACGGTTTCGCGAGGGCCTATGGATCGGATGACGTCACGGCGCGCGCCGCGGACCTGATACGGCAACGGCTGGATGCCGACGCCGACATTCGGTTCGTCTTCTCGGGTACGGCGGCCAATGCCATTGCCCTGTCGATGCTGGCCTGGCCGCACGAGGCGGTGCTGGCCCATCACGCGGCCCACATCTGCACGGACGAGACCGGGGCACCGGGCTTCTTCGGCTCGGGCGTGGGCCTGATCGGCCTGCCGGGCTTTTCGGGCAAGATCGATCCGCTGGCTCTGCATGCCGCGCTCGATGAGCCGGAGGTCGGTCACCGTCAGCCGGCCGCGGCGCTGAGCCTGACCCAGTCGACCGAGTACGGCACCGTCTACACCGAGGAAGAGCTGCGCCACCTGATCGAGCCGGTGAAGCTGAAGGGTTGCGGCGTGCATATGGACGGGGCCCGGCTGGCCAATGCGGCGGCGGGGGGCTTCGACCTGACGCAGATCGCGCGGCTGGGCGTCGATGTGCTGGTGTTCGGCGGGGCCAAGGCCGGGGCGAACTGCACCGAGGCCATCGTCATGTTCGACAAGAGCCTGTCGCGGCGTATCGACAACCGGTTGAAACAGGCGGGCCAGACAGCCTCAAAAGCCCGCTTTCTGGCCGCGCCCTTCCTGGGCCTGCTGGAAACCGAGGCCTGGGAAAACGGTGCCGCCCACGCCAATCTGATGGCGCAGCGGCTCGCGGCGGGCATCGCGACACGGTCGGCCTTCACTCTCGCCCATCCGGTCGAGGCCAACGCCGTGTTCGTGCGTATGCCGCCGCCGGCGCACCAGCGGCTGAATGACATGGGCTGGGCCTGTTACCGGTTCGACGACGGGTCGGTCCGGTTCGTCTGCTCCTGGGCGACCGAGCCGGCCGCCGTCGATGAGATGATCGAGGCGATCTCGGGGATTTAGGCTCCCCGTCTGCTTGAAGCGTCACCGCGGCCTCCCTAACTGGGAACAAACCGGGACCTTTGGCCGTTCGAAATCCGAGCGCCGGTCCGGCGTAGACTGCCAGGGGCGGACCAGATGAACGCGCCATCGCGTATCCCCGACCGGGTGGCTGAGGACCTCACCCTTTTTCGCGAGGTGCGGGCTGCCATGCCTGCCCTGGCGGCAGGCCTGGGCCCGGAGGATCTCTCCGCGCAGTCGATGCCCGACTGCAGCCCTGGCAAATGGCACCTGGCCCATACCAGCTGGTTCTTCGAGGCCATGATCCTGGCCGAAGAGCCCGGTTATCAGCCGGTCGATCCCCGGTTCCAGACCCTGTTCAACAGCTATTACGAAGCCTTGGGCCAGAGGGTCGAACGGGGTGAACGCGGCCTCATGACCCGGCCGACGCTGGATGATGTCATGGCCTACCGCCGCGAGATCGACCGGCGAATGACGGCCTGGCTGGGGCAGGGCGATACCGACCCGCGGCGGCGCTATCTGTTCACCCTCGGCCTGCATCACGACCAGCAGCATCAGGAGCTTTTCCTGATGGATCTGCTGAACCTGATGTCGCGCTCGCCGCTGGACCCGGCCGCCTACAATAACGTGCCCCGAGCGCGTCATCCCGAGCCTGCCGGAGCCGGGTGGAGCCGGTTCGACGGCGGTCTGGTCGAGATCGGCCACGCCGGGCCCGGCTTCGCCTTCGACAACGAAGGCCCGCCCCATCGCGTCTGGCTGGAGCCCTACACCCTCGCGGGCGATCTGGTCACGAACGGCGACTGGCTCGCCTTCATCGAGGACGGCGGCTACGCCCGGCCGGAATTCTGGCTGGCCGACGGCTGGGCCACGGTGAAGGCCGAATCCTGGGCCGCGCCGTTGTACTGGCACAACGAGGACGGGCACTGGACCCGGATGACCCTCACCGGCCGGACCGGCGTCGATCCGGCCGAGCCGGTCGCGCACGTCAGCTTCTACGAGGCGGACGCCTATGCCCGCTGGGCCGGCAAACGGTTACCGACGGAGGCCGAATGGGAGCATGCGGTGCGATGCCGCCCCGACGCATTTTCCAACGCGTTTGGCGAGGTGTGGCAATGGACCGCGGGAGCCTATGCGCCATACGCGGGTTTTCGACCGACCGAGGGGACGGCCTCGGAGTACAACGGCAAGTTCATGGCCAACCAGATGGTGCTGCGGGGGTCATCCTTTGCCACGCCCCGGGGGCATGCGCGGGTCAGCTACCGCAACTTCTTCTATCCGCAGCAAAGGTGGGCGTTCATGGGACTGAGACTGGCCGAGGACGCGCCCGCGCCGCTGACGCGCGAGGCCGAACCCGCTGAAACGGCCCGTTTCCGCCGGGACCTGATCGCGGGCCTGTCGCGCTCGCCCAAGGTCGCGTCACCCAAATGGTTCTATGATGCCGAAGGCTCGCGCCTGTTTGAGGAAATCACCCGGGTGCCGGAATACTATCCGACCCGCCAGGAAGCGACCTTGCTGGGCCGGGTGGCACCCGAATGGGCCAAACGGTTCGGTCCCGGGGCGGTCCTGGTCGAATTCGGCTCGGGTGCCAGTGAGAAAACCCGCATCGTGCTGGACGCCGCGCCCGATCTTGCGGCCTATGTCCCGATCGACATCAGCGCCGACGCCCTGGACGCGGCAGCCCGCCGGATCGCGGACGCCTATCCGGCGCTGAGGGTTGCGCCGCAGGTCGGAGATTTCCTGCATCTGGGGGCCTTGCCGGCCGGGGTGGGCGAGGGCCGCCATGTGGGCTTCTTCCCCGGCTCCACAATCGGCAATCTCGAAGCCGAGGAGGCTGTCGCCTTTCTGAGGGCGGCGCGCTCGCTTCTGGGCGGCGACGCCCTGTTCGTGCTGGGAGTCGACCTGGCCAAGGCACCGGAAACCCTGATTGCCGCCTATGACGATGCCGCGGGCGTCACGGCGGCCTTCAACCGGAACCTCCTGGTCCGCGCGAACCGCGAACTGGGAGCCGACTTCGATGTCGACGCCTTCTCGCACCGGGCGGTCTGGAACGCCGGGGCGTCCCGTATGGAGATGCATCTCGAGGCGACGCGGGACATGGCCGTCCGGATTGACGGGCAAGGATTCGGCTTTGCGCGAGGCGAGACCATTCACACGGAGAATTCGCGGAAATTTACCGAGGAGACGGTGCGCCGCCTGGCCGAGTCGTCCGGCTGGTCCGTGGGGGCGTTCGAGATCAGTGCGGATCCCGCTGTGGCGCTGGCGCTGCTGGAAGCCTGATACGGCAAGGGCGGCATCCGACTGGATGCCGCCCTTCTGGATGCCCACGTGGCTCCAGAGATCGGGGACCTAGTCGTCCGCCGTGCCGGGCTCGCGCGGGCGAGCGCCGTGTGAGGCTTCGCCGCCCTTGCGTCCGGCCTGCGCCGCGAGGCTGCGGTCCTGGGAGAAGCTGCGCTTTTCGCTGGGTACGCTGGCACCGCCCTTGCGGGCGATCTCGCGCTGCCGCTCCGGGTCCATGGAGGCGAAGCCGCGTTTTGATACGCCGCTGGCGCGTGGTGTCTGACCTTGAGCCATCGGAGGTTCCTTTCGAGGAGACGGTGACGGTTGCTCAACTGAACCCTCCCGCCGGAGTCCGGTTCCGGTTTTCCGGTCACGGAATTGCGAGCGAATCACAGGGTTTGCGTCATCAGCCGCCATAGGGACGCGAGTCGCCCGGCTCTCCGCCGGGGATGTCCTGCTGAGGTATTTCTTCGGGTTGGGCACCGGGGTCGATGTCCGGCCCGGGCGGTTCAGGCGGGATGATGTCAGGCTGGCCACCGGGGCTGTCAGGCTCGATGTAGGTCATCGTGATCTCCTCTTCTGCCGTTAAAACGCAGCGGGGGACCAAGCTGTTCAATCACGTTTCAGCGGAGCGGCATTTTCGCCGGAACCCCGGCGCGGGACGGCGGTTTGACGGGCTTGAATCACAGGAGCCTGACCATGACCGAGACCTGTTCAGCTGACACAGGTGTTGAAGTCATCGAGGCCGACACGACCTCCGGGACAGCGGACCTGAACCGACCGGCAGACGCCATTCTGGCCGGTTCCGATCACGATGCGTCCGGGATCCGGCCCCTGCAACAGGCGGTCCGCGAGAACGCGGACCTGGTGCGCCAGTGGGGCCGCGACCGGACGGCGCGGCTGCGTGGGGCCGTCGAGGCCGAGCCTGTGAAGGCGACACTCCATGCCCTCGCCATCGGTGTGCTGATCGGCATGCTGGCAGGGCGTTAGGCGGGACCGGACGCCGGTCGCGCGATGGGCGTATGGCGCATGGCCTCGTCGGAGACGAACGGATTGGTCCGGCGCTCTGCCCCGAAGGTCGAGGTCGGGCCGTGGCCGGGGACGAAGGCCACATCATCGCCCAGCGGCCACAGCCTGGTCGTGATCGCATGCAGCAGGCTGGCATGGTCGCTGCGCGGGAAGTCGGTGCGGCCGACCGAGCCCTGGAACAGCACATCGCCGACCTGGGCGAACCGGGCGGCGCGGTTGAAGAAGACCACATGGCCTGGCGTATGCCCGGGGCAGTGCAGGACTTCCCAGACCGTATCCCCCAGCGTCAGGACGTCGCCGTCGGCCAGCCAGCGGGTCGGGGTGAAGCTTCGCGCGCCGGGCAGGCCGTAGAGCTGGCCCTGGGCCGGAATGCCGTCGATCCAGAACTGGTCGTCCGGATGCGGGCCGATGATGTCGAGGCCGGTCTTCTCCTGCATCTCGGCGGCACCGCCGGCGTGATCCAGATGGCCGTGCGTGATCCAGATGGCCTCGAGGGTCAGGCCCTGCTTTGCAACAGCGGCCAGCAACTGGTCGACGGAGGCACCCGGATCGATGATCGCCGCCTTCATCGTCTTTCGGCACCAGACGAGGGTGCAGTTCTGCTGAAGCGGCGTGACCGGGAAGACAGCGACGCCGATCGGGGCGGGGGAGGAGTTCATCCGGCCTTGATAGCGGCCCGTCGACTTCTCTGAAACCGTTCCGTGCCCCGCGTCTCACGTTGACCTTTGGAACCGTCCTCGACATAAGGGCGGGCTTCAAAGGTGCCGCCTCCAAAGGGCGGCCCTTGTTGCTTTACCCCACACCGAGCAGCGCCTGCCTGAAAGGTGCCGCCACAGAGCGTCAGAATCCCGGCCATGCAAGTTGTCGAAAAGTCCAATGAAGGTCTCAGCCGCGTTATCGCGGTGACCATTCCCGTCGCCGAGCTGAACGCGAAGCTGGACGCCAAGCTGAAGGAAGTCGCGCCGAAGATGAAGCTGAAGGGCTTCCGTCCCGGCAAGGTCCCGATGTCACACGTCAAGAAGACCTTCGGCCGCGACTTCATGGGCGAGATCGTCAATGACGCGCTGAATACCTCCAGCCAGAAGGCCCTGGATGACGCCAAGGTGCGCCCGGCCGCTCCGGCCGAGATGAAGCTGACCTCGGACATGGACAAGGTCATCGCCGGTCAGGAAGACCTGGCGTACGAAATGGCCCTGGAAGTCATGCCCGACTTCACCCCCACCGACGTCAAGAAGCTGAAGCTCGAGCGTCCCACCTATGAAGCGTCCGACGCCGATCTGGATGAGGCCCTGACCGAACTGGCGGGCCAGGCCAAATCCTACGAGGACAAGAAGGGCAAGGCCGTCAAGGCCGCCGACGGCGACGAGGTCACCATCGACTTCCTCGGCAAGCTGGACGGCGAACCCTTCGAGGGCGGTTCCGCCGAGGATACCCAGCTGGTGATCGGTTCGAACCGCTTCATCCCGGGCTTCGAAGAGCAGCTCAAGGGTGCCAAGGTCGGCGATGAGACGGTCCTCAACGTCACCTTCCCCGACGATTACCAGGCCGCCCATCTGGCCGGCAAGGCCGTGACCTTTGACGTCAAGGTCAAGGCGATCAAGGCTGAGGCCCCGGCCGTGGTCGACGAGGAATTCGCCAAGCGCATCGGCATCGAGTCGCTGGACAAGCTGAAGGAACTGCTGCGCGCCAACCTGAATCAGCAATATGTGGGCGCCGCCCGCTTCAAGCTGAAGCGCGCCCTGCTGGACGCCCTGGACAAGGCCCATGACTTCCCGCTGCCGCCCAAGATGGTCGAGGCCGAATTCGACGGCATCTGGCAACAGGTGCAGGCCGACAAGGAAGCCGGTCGCCTGCCTGAGGACGACGTCAAGAAGTCCGAGAAGAAGCTCAAGGAAGAATATCAGAAGATCGCCGAGCGCCGTGTGCGCCTGGGCCTGGTGCTGGCCGAGATCGGCCGCGCCAACAACGTCCAGGTCACCGACCAGGAGCTGAACAACGCCATTATGGCCGAAGCCCGCAACTATCCGGGCCAGGAGCGTCAGGTGCTGGACTTCTATCGCCAGAACCCCAACGCAGCCGCCCAGATGCGCGCGCCGATCTATGAGGAAAAGGTCTGCGACCTGATCTTCGACACGGCCAAGGTGACGGACACCCCGATCACCAAGGAAGAGCTGCTCAAGGAAGACGACGACATCTGATTCTGAGCGGCGGTTTCCAGGGGCTTGCGGATGCAACCGGGGTGCATTGCTGCGAGACGGAAACACGTGCGCCCCGATCTCGCCATCTTGTCGACCTAGCCCTGTCTGCTGCTTGCTCCGGGGAAAACCATGTCGATTTCAGCACTCGCTCTGGCTGCAAGCCTGCTCCTGCAGACGCCCGGAGCCGCCCAGGTGCCGGCGGCGCAGACGGCGACTGAACTGGAAGAGGTCGTCGTCGAGGGTCGCCGGCTTCGATCGGTGGTCCAGAATTTCGTCGGCGAGGTGGCTGCGCCGGCCACCGGGAACCGCGGTGCGGCGCGCTGGAACAGTTCGGTCTGTATCGGTGTCGTCAATCTTCGCGCCGATATCGCCCAGTATATCGTTGATCGGGCGTCGGACGTCGCGCGTGAGCTGGGTGTCGCGGCCGGCGAACCGGGCTGCCGCGCCAACGTCCTGATCATCGCCGCGGCGGATGGCCAGGCGGTCGCCGACGGGATTGTCGACGCACGGCGTCGCGCCTTCATCCCCGGCGGCTCCGGCATGACGCGGTCATTCCAGGCCCTTGATGCGTTCCGGACGTCCGATGCCCCCATCCGCTGGTGGCATGTCAGCGGTCCGGTCGATTCAGAAACCGGCGAGTTGGCGACGCGCCTGCCGGGTCAGGATGCACCCCAGATCGCCGTATCGAGCGCGTCCCGGCTCCGGACGGACATTCGTGACGACATGTTCAAGGCCATCATCGTCGTGGATCTCACCAAGACGGCGTCGCTCTCGCTGACCCAACTGGCGGACTATTGCACCCTGGTCGCTCTGGCCCAGGTTGATCCGAACGCCGATCTGGCCGCCTACGACACCGTGTTGAACGTGTTCTTGAGCCCGGACACACCCGGGCTGACGTCGTGGGACATGGACTATCTGAACGCCCTGTACAGCATCGAGCAGAACCGGTTGACGCCGGGCGGTCGCGGTGCGGAGATCGTGGATCTGATGACACGCAACGTGCGGGCGGTCCCTGACGCGGAGTAGGGCGTCTGCCGCGCTCACGGTCCGGTACGGGACCCCGGATGCACGGCCGGTTTCCGCCGGCTCAGCGCTGTCCCGGTCGATACTCAAGCCTTCGCGCCTTGCGTCAACGGTTCGGCAACGCGATATCCTGTTCAACAGGGTCAGCGACCGGTGAGTCGCGCCCACCTCTCCCGTGACCCGGGCATCCCGAGAAGGCCTAAATGCGCGATCCGATCGAACTGATGAACATGAACCTCGTCCCCATGGTGGTCGAGCAATCCAGCCGGGGCGAGCGGGCCTTTGACATCTTCTCGCGCCTGCTGCGCGAGCGGATCATCTTCCTGACCGGGCCCTTCGAGGACGGCATGGCGTCTCTGATCTGCGCCCAGCTGCTGTTCCTCGAGTCGGAGAACCCGAAGAAGGAAATCAGCATGTACATCAACAGCCCCGGCGGTCAGGTGACCTCGGCGCTCGCGATCTATGACACCATGCAATACATCCGCTCGCCGGTTTCGACGGTGTGTATGGGCATGGCCGCCTCGGCCGGTTCGCTGATTCTCGCCGCCGGTGCCGCCGGCGCGCGCGTGTCCCTGCCGAACGCCCGTATCATGGTGCACCAGCCCTCCGGCGGGTTCCGTGGCCAGGCTTCGGACGTCGAGCGTCACGCCGAGGACATCCGCTACACCAAGCGCCGCCTGAACGAGATCTACGTCCACCACACCGGCCGGACCTACGAAGAGGTCGAGAAGACCCTCGACCGCGACCACTTCATGAGCGCCGAGGACGCCAAGGCCTGGGGCATCGTCGATCATGTTTACGATCGTCGCGAACAGGCGGAGAGCGACGGCATCAAGACCGTCTGATCGCCTCCGCTGAAGGGCATTCACATCTGTAATGCGAAAGAGGCGCGCCATGCCCGGCGCGTCTTTTTCATATGTGCTATCAGGTCTCATGCAGCACACCGGCCAGACCAGCGCGACCGTCGAGGTCGACGGCGACATCTATGAGTGGGAACTCCGCCGGCAACCCCGGCCCAAGGCCGACGGCACCTGGGACGGGGTGGCCATCACCCTGAGGCTGTCGGGTTTTCAACGCGAGGCAATCGTACAGTTCCCCATGCCCATGCGCCCGAACGGACGTCCCGACATGGAGAAGCAGCAGATTCACGCCGAAGCGGTGAGCAATGCCGTGACCGCCGTGATCGAGGCCGGCTGGAACCCGACCTCGCGCGGCAAGCCCACGACCTTCGAGGTCGATGCCGACGGTCGCTAGGGTTACCCTTTGAACCGCCGGAACCCGGCCTCGCGCGCCATGGCCAGCATTTCCGTATCACCCGACGTGTCACCGTAGGCCGCCGCCAGTTTCATGTCGGCTCCGAAGGTCGCCCGCAGCCGCCGCACCTTCTCTTCGCCCCGACAGTTCGGGCCGGCGAAAGCCCCGGTCACCCGGTCGTCGGCGTCGAACACCAGTGGCGTGCCCAGCAGGGCCTCGGCCTCCAGGCGTCGGGCGAACGGCGCGACAGTGGATTCAGGGCTGGCCGTCACGATGACCCGATAGGCACCCTTCGCACCCCAGTCCTTCCAGCAGGCGAGGGCGTCATAGCGCAGGAGTCCTGGCCAGACCTGGCCGGCAAAGGCCTCGGCGTCGGCGTCCAGCTGGGCGCGAGGCGTTCCCTTGAGGAATTCCCGTACCGAGGCCGCCTTGAGCCGTCCCCGGTCACGATCACCGGCGTAGGTCACCAGATCCGGCGTCATCCGCGCCAGCCCCCTGAACCAGCCGCCGCCTCCGGCCCGCCAGCGCAGAAACTGGGTGAAACTGTCGCGAACCGTCAGGGTACCGTCGAAATCGAAGGCGACGATGGCCTGATCCTTGCGAGGCGGCTGGCGAACCATAGTGGGACTTCCCATGTCAGACATTCGCCGCGATCTCCCTCAACAGTGAACGGTCCGCTTCGGACCCCGGCCACGCTTGGTCGGGGTTGTCGCGGGCGTCTGGATGGGTGATTGTCAATTTTTGAAGACCTTTGCGCCCATTGTCCGGGAATCAACGCGAAGGATGCGCGTTAGCCCCATATCGGGGTGAACCGCGGGAGTGAGAAGGCTCGATGACCAAAGCCGCCGGCACAGACGCCAAAAGTACGCTCTACTGCTCATTCTGCGGCAAGAGCCAGCACGAGGTGCGCAAGCTCATCGCCGGGCCGACCGTATTCATCTGCGATGAATGCGTCGAACTGTGCATGGATATCATCCGTGAAGAGCACAAGATCTCGTTCTCCAAGGCCAAGGACGGCGTGCCGTCTCCCAAGGAGATTCGTGAGGTCCTTGACGACTATGTGATTGGCCAGAGCCACGCCAAGAAGGTGTTGAGCGTCGCCGTCCACAATCACTACAAGCGGCTGAACCATGCGACGAAGAACAACGACGTCGAATTGGCAAAGTCCAACATCATGCTCATCGGGCCGACCGGCTCGGGCAAGACGCTGCTGGCCCAGACGCTGGCCCGCATTATCGACGTGCCCTTCACCATGGCCGACGCCACCACCCTGACCGAAGCCGGTTATGTGGGCGAGGACGTCGAGAACATCATCCTGAAGCTGCTGCAGGCGTCCGACTACAACGTCGAACGGGCCCAGCGCGGCATCGTGTACATCGACGAGATCGACAAGATTTCGCGCAAGTCCGACAATCCCTCCATCACCCGGGACGTTTCGGGTGAGGGCGTGCAGCAGGCCCTGCTGAAGATCATGGAAGGCACCGTCGCCTCCGTGCCCCCGCAGGGCGGTCGCAAACATCCCCAGCAGGAGTTCCTGCAGGTCGACACCGCCAACATCCTGTTCATCGTGGGTGGAGCGTTCGCCGGCCTGGAGAAGGTGATTGCCGCGCGCGGCGACGGGGCCTCGATCGGCTTCGGTGCCAAGGTCAAGGAAGTGGACGAACGTCGCACCGGCGACATCCTGAAGGGTGTCGAGCCCGACGACCTGATGCGCTTCGGCCTGATTCCCGAGTTCATCGGTCGTCTGCCCGTGCTGGCGACGCTGGAGGACCTGGACGAACCGGCGCTGGTCACCATCCTGACCGAGCCCAAGAACGCCCTGGTCAAACAGTACAAACGCCTGTTCGAGATGGAGAATGTCGACCTGACGTTCACCGACGACGCCCTGATCGCCGTGGCCAAGAAGGCCATCACGCGCAAGACGGGTGCCCGCGGCCTGCGGTCCATCCTGGAAGGCATTCTGCTGGAGACGATGTTCGAGCTGCCCACCTTCGAGGGCGTCGAGGAAGTCGTCGTCAATGCCGAGGTCATCGAGGGCAAGGCCCAGCCGCTGCTGATCTATTCCGAGACAAAGTCCAAGAAGGCCGCGCCCGACAGCGCCGCCTGATCCACCAGGGGCACGACGGACAAGGGCGGTCTCGCAGGGGACCGCCCTTTTTCATGCGTTCTGCGGGATCGCCGATGCACTGCGGACACAGCTCTCCGGCGGCGAGGTTCACCGGTTTCTGCAGTCGCCCCGCATCATCCATGCCGCGGCGAGGCGGAGTTCCCCCGGATCGTGCAGCTGCACCGCTTGTGGATGGAAGGGTGTGGTCCGCAGCCGTCACGCTTGAACGCGGCGCAGACAGAACCACATACTCATCCGAAGGCCGCCGAATGGCGGGCCGAGTCGAAACGGGGAAGCACAGGCGCTCCCAACGTCGGCGCGGCGGGTCCGAGATCAACGAGGACCCCTGTGAAAGTACGCATCATCATGACCGAGACAAAAACCCTGCCCGTCCTGCCGCTGAGGGACATCGTCGTCTTTCCGCACATGGTCGTGCCGCTGTTCGTGGGACGCGAGAAGTCCGTCAAGGCGCTCGACGAGATCATGAAGGGCGAGAAGCAGATCCTGCTGGCCACGCAGAAGAACAGCGTTGATGACGACCCGTCGGCCGACGCCATCTATCCGATCGGCGTCCTGGCCACGGTGCTGCAGCTGCTCAAACTGCCCGACGGTACCGTCAAGGTGCTGGTCGAGGGCAAGAGCCGCGCGCGCCTGACCCGGTTCACGGACCGCACCGAATATTTCGAGGCCGAAGCCGTCGAGATCGCGGACGAGCCGGGCGAGCCCGCCCAGTCGGAAGCCCTGCTGCGCGCCGTGATCGAGCAGTTCGAAAACTATGTGAAGCTGAACAAGAAGGTCCCGCCCGAGGCCCTCAGTTCGATCCCCCAGATCACCGATCCCTCCAAGCTGGCGGACTCGGTCGCGGCCCATCTGTCGGTCAAGATCGCCGACAAGCAGGGTCTGCTGGAAACCATCGCCGTGCCGGCCCGTCTGGAGACGGTCTACGGCCTGATGGAAGGCGAGATCTCCGTCCTCCAGGTCGAGAAGAAGATCCGCTCGCGCGTGAAGCGCCAGATGGAGAAGACGCAGCGCGAATATTATCTGAACGAGCAGATGAAGGCGATCCAGCGGGAGCTGGGCGAGACCGACGACGCCCGCGACGAGATCATGGAGCTGGAGAAGCGCATCCGTAAGACGCGCCTGTCCAAGGAGGCCCGCGTCAAGGCCGAGGCCGAGGTCAAGAAGCTGCGCAACATGTCGCCGATGTCGGCGGAATCGACCGTGGTCCGGAACTACCTCGACTGGCTGCTCTCGATCCCGTGGGGCAAGGCCAAGACCAAGCCGATCGATCTGGACAAGGCCGAGGCCATCCTCGAGGAGGACCACTATGGCCTCGAGAAGGTCAAGGAACGGATCATCGAATATCTGGCCGTGCAGGCGCGCACCAACTCGCTGAAGGGTCCGATCCTGTGCCTCGTCGGCCCTCCGGGCGTCGGCAAGACATCCCTGGCCAAGTCGATCGCCAAGGCGACGGGTCGGGAATACATCCGCATGTCGCTGGGCGGCGTGCGCGACGAGGCCGAGATTCGTGGCCACCGCCGGACCTACATCGGCTCCATGCCGGGCAAGATCATCCAGTCGATGAAGAAGGTGAAGACCACCAACGCCTTCATCCTGCTGGACGAGATCGACAAGCTGGGGGCCGACTGGCGCGGGGACCCGTCCTCGGCCCTGCTGGAGGTGCTGGATCCGGCGCAGAACAATGCCTTCGGTGACCACTATCTCGAGGTCGACTACGACCTGTCCAACGTCATGTTCGTGACCACGGCCAACAGCCTGAACATGCCCCAGCCCCTGATGGACCGGATGGAGATCATCCGGGTCAGCGGCTACACCGAGGATGAGAAGGTCGAGATCGCCAAACGGCACGTCCTGCCCAAGGTGACCGAGGAAAACGGGCTCAAGCCGGCCGAATTCATCGTGCCGGACAGCTCGATCCGCGACCTGATCCGCTACTACACCCGGGAAGCCGGCGTGCGGTCGCTGGAACGCGCCCTCGGCGGTCTGGCGCGCAAGTCGGTGCGCGAGATGTCCAAGAACAAGACACTGTCCGTCACCATCGACGACGCCAAGCTGGCCGAGTTCGCGGGGGTTCGTAAGTTCCGCTACGGTGAGACGGACGAGGAGGATCAGGTCGGCATCGTCACCGGCCTGGCCTGGACCGAGTTCGGCGGCGAGATCCTGACCATCGAGGCCATCAAGATGCCGGGCCGCGGACGGATGACCGTGACCGGCAACCTGAAGGAGGTGATGAAGGAGTCCATCTCCGCCGCCGCCTCCTATGTCCGGGCCCGCTCGCTCAGCATCGGTGTCAAGCCGCCCGCGTTCGAGAAGACTGACATCCACGTGCACGTGCCGGACGGCGCGACACCCAAGGACGGTCCCTCGGCCGGCGTGGCCATGACCGTGGCCATGGTCTCGGTCCTGACCGGCATTCCGATCCGCAAGGATATCGCCATGACCGGCGAGATCACCCTGCGCGGCCGGGTCACCGCCATCGGCGGCCTGAAGGAAAAGCTGCTGGCGGCCCTCCGCTCGGGCATCAAGACGGTGCTGATCCCCGAGGAGAACGAGAAGGACCTTGCCGAGGTGCCCGACAATGTGAAGTCGGCGCTGGAGATCGTCCCGATCAAGACCGCCGACGAGGCGCTGAAATGGGCCCTGACCGGCACCCTGACGCCGGTGGAATGGGACGAGGCAACCGACCCTCTGCCCGCGCCTCAGCCGGTCCAGGACCCGGGCACGGTCGTCGCGACGCACTGATGGTTTGAGCCACTCAACAGAAACGCCGCCCCGGGCAACCGGGGCGGCGTTTTCGTTTGGCCCTCTCCACCGGGGGAGACGGGTTTCTAAAGTGAGTCCACCATCACCAGCTCGGCGTCCTCTTTCGCGGTGATCGTGATCTCCGCCTCGTCCCTGATGGCCGCGCCGTCGCGGGCGTTCAGGGGCACGCCATTGACCTCGACCGCGCCGACGGCGGGAACCAGATAGGCGTGGCGACCTTCGCCCAGGCTGTAGGTCAGGCTTTCGCCGGCGTTCAGCGTGGCCCCCAGCACGCGGGCGTCGGCGTTGATGGTCAGGGCCTCGTCGGTCGGGTCGCCGGACGCCAGCACCGAAAATTTTCCGGTGCGGTCGTTCTTCGGGAAGACTTTCGCCCCCCAGCTGGGCGTCGCGCCGCGCTTGTCGGCCTCGATCCAGATCTGGAACAGGGTGGTCATCTCGTCCTCGAGGTTGAATTCGGAGTGACGCACCCCGGTGCCCGCGCTCATCACCTGGACGTCGCCGGCCCCGGTGCGGCCCTTGTTGCCCATCGAGTCCTCATGGGTGATGGCCCCGGTGCGGACATAGGTGATGATCTCCATGTCGGCGTGGGGGTGGGGCGGAAATCCTGATTTCGCGGCGATCTCGTCGTCGTTCCAGACGCGCAGCCGGCCCCAGCTCATGCGGGCGGGGTCATAGTAGTTGGCGAATGAGAAATGGTGCTTGGCGTTCAGCCAGCCGTGGTTGGCGCCGCCGAGGGTGTTGAAGGGTCGAACGTCGATCATGGGGGTGCTCCCGGAACTCCGAGGGTTAGGAACCTCGCTGGCGGCTATATAGGCAACAGTGTCAGTGGCGAAAAGGGGTCACCCGACCTGCGCCCGGTGCCTCAGCATCGCATCCGCCAGTACGCAGGCCGCCATGGCTTCCACAATCGGCACGCCGCGCAGGGCGACGCAGGGGTCGTGCCGCCCCTTGGTCCGCACCTCGGTCTCGGTTCCGTCGCGGGTGATGGTCCGGCCCGGCGTCAGGATGGAGGAGGTCGGCTTGAAGGCGACCCGGGCCGTCAGGGGCTGGCCCGTCGAGATGCCGCCCAGTACCCCGCCCGCATGGTTGGACAGGAAGACCGGCTGCCCATCCTCGCCCAGCCGTATGGCGTCGGCGTTGTCCTCTCCCGTCAGTTCGGCCGAACCGAAGCCGGTGCCGATCTCGACGCCCTTGACCGCATTGATCGACATCATCGCCGCCGCCAGTTCGGCGTCCAGCTTGCCGTAGAGCGGCGCGCCCCAGCCGGCGGGCAGGCCGGTGACCTCCAGCGCCACCACGGCGCCGATCGACGACCCCGCCTTGCGCACGCCGTCGAGGTAGGCCTCCCACGCCGTTACGACCGCTGAAGAGGCCGCGAACAGGGCGTTGTCGTAGACGGCGTCGAAATCCACCGCCCCGGGCGCGATCCGGTGCGGTCCCAGCTGCACCACCCCGGCGCGGATGCGCACGGCCTCGCCCAGAACCTTCCGCGCCACCGCACCCGCAGCCACCCGCATCGCCGTCTCGCGGGCCGAGGACCGTCCGCCGCCCCGATGGTCGCGGACGCCGTATTTGGCCTGGTAGGTGAAGTCCGCATGGCCGGGCCGGAAGGCGCGGGCGATCTCGCCATAGTCCTTCGACCGGGCGTCCTCATTGTCGATGTGGATGGCGATCGGCGCGCCGGTGGTGACCGGGCCGTCTCCGTCGTCGAAAACGCCCGACAGGATGCGCGCCGTGTCGCTTTCGCGCCGCTGGGTCACGAAGCGGCTGCCGCCCGGCTTGCGCCGGTCCAGCCACGGCTGAAGGTCCGCCTCGGTCAGGGGGATCAGCGGCGGGCAGCCGTCGATGACACAGCCGATCGCCGGCCCGTGGCTCTCGCCCCAGGTCGTGACGCGAAACAGATGGCCGAAGGTATTGTGCGACATGGCTGCGACCTAAGCCGCCAGCCGGTCCGGCGTCCAGACGCGCGTGAATCGCAGCAGCAGGTCCTCGGCCGCCGAGCGCGTCTCTCCGGAGGGCTGAAGCGTCACGAACAGATGTCCCTGGGGCCGGGAGCCACGCGCAGGCAGGCCCAGACCCTTGAGGCGCAGCCGCAGGGGTTGGTGACCCGCCACCAGCCAGACGGAGCGAGCGCCGGCATGGGTCTCGATCTCCAGCCGCCCCCCGTCTTCGAGCAACCGGGAAGGGACCTGAGCGGTCATGTAGAGATCGTCGCCGACCGCGCTCAGCTGGCCGTCGCCCCGCACCAGAACCGGCAGATACAGGTCGGCACCGGCGTCTCCCGCGCCTTTCAGCCGCAGGTGTTCCCCGCTGCGCAGACCTGCGGGGACCCGAACCCGAAGCCTGCGGCGGCCCAGCCGGACATCGACGGAGCCGCCATTCAGGGCCATGCCCGCGCCCAGTCCGAGGACGGGCGGGGTGGGTGCGTGCCGGACAGGTGCAGCCAGCGCCAGGGGCGCGGCATCCTGCTGGACCAGACTCCAGGCCGCGATGACCTTGCGGAACCTGTCCTCGCTGCCACCCGGCGCGTCAGGCCGGGACGCCTTGATCGTCGCGCGAAACGCGGCCGTCAGGACGGCACGCTCCGCCGGACCCGGCAGGCCGAGCAGGGCGTAGGCCTCGCGGGTGGAGGCGATCTCGGAACCGGATCGGGCGCGCATCCGACCACTAAGGCCCGATATACGGTCAATGCCCGGTTAACCGTGACGCACTCGCCCGCCGGGGCCGGATGCACTATCTGGTCCCCATGACCTCCCCCGTGATCCCGTCCAGCCCCACCCGCGAAGAATATGCGCGCGACTATGCCGCTGCCCTTGCTGCGAATGGAGACGAATCCATTTTCGATCGGCCCGAACCGGTTTCACTGTTCGTCGAATGGCTGAACGACGCGAAGGGGACCGAGCCGAACGACGCCAATGCCATGGCGCTGTCCACCGTCGATGCGTCGGGCTCGCCTGACAGCCGGATGGTGCTGCTGAAGGACGTCGATGATCACGGCTTCACCTTCTATTCCAACAGCGAGAGCGCCAAGGGCCGGCAGTTGGCCGGGCACGACCGGGCGGCCCTGCTGTTCCACTGGAAATCCCTGCGCCGGCAGGTCCGCGTCCGTGGCAGGGTCGAGCCTGTGACCCCGGCCGAGGCCGACGCCTATTTCGCCAGCCGGGCGCGTGAGAGCCGGATCGGAGCCTGGGCCTCGGAACAGTCGCGTCCGCTGGCGGACCGGGCCGCGCTTGAACAGGCCGTTGAGCGTGAGGCGGTGCGGTTCGAGGGACATGAGGTGCCCCGGCCAGGTCACTGGACCGGCTGGCGGGTCATTCCGGACCATGTCGAATTCTGGCGCGACCGGCCGTTCCGCCTGCATGACCGGCTGCGCTTCGACCGCCTCGGCGAGGGCTGGAGCCGCACCCGACTGCAGCCTTGAACCGTCAGGTGCCGTAGCGGGCGAGGAAGGTCTCGACCGCATCCGCGGCGATCTGGTCGATACTGCGAACCGGCATGACCTCGTCCCCCGTGACCAGGGGCATGAAGAAGACGGGGTGTTCGATCATCCCCATCAACTGGCCCGCCGCCCAGGACGGTCGCGCGATCCGGAGCTCGCCCTTGCCGGTCAGCTCGCCGAGGGAATCGATCAGGACCTTCCCGAAGTCGGCCTTGCCGCGGGCGAAGAACTGCATGGCCACATCGCGAAACCGCGGGCGTTCGGCCATGACCAGGCGGAAGACGGAACGGATGAACGGATCGGCCATGAAGCCGGCGTAGGCCCCGGCGAAATACATCAGACGCTCCCGTGCCGACCCGCTGGCGGTTCGAACGCGTCGCATCAGACGCTCGAAATCAACCGCGGCGTCCTCGATGACGGCTGTGAACAGTTCGGCCTTGCCGTCGAACAGGGCGTAGAGGGTCGCCGTGGAGACCCCGGCGTCGCGTGCGATCGGCTCGATCCGGGTCCCGGCGTAGCCTTCCGCCACGAATGACCGGCGCGCATACCGCAGGATCGCCTCCCGTTTGGGATCGGGAAGGGGAGGGGATTGCGCCGGCTGGCCCTGCATGAAATTCACTGCTCTCTGATGGGGCCAAGTTGGCCCGACATCGCGCAGGGGGCAATAGGGGAGCCGTTGGCTTCTGCAATCAGCGGTCGAGCAGGGCGGCCAGGAGCGGATGCGACAGCACCGGTGCCACCAGTCGAACGACGGCCTGGGGGTCTTCCAGTCGGACGGCGGCCGTGGCGTCGGCCACCACGAAATCCGCCTGCTGGCGCGACGGCTCGGTCAGGCGCTCATGGCCGGGCCGGACGGTCGCGAGATACTGGTCGATGACCGAGTCCGCCGTGCGCCCGCGCTCGGCCTGGTCGCGCAGCAGGCGGCGGATGAAGCGAATGTCGGCGGGCGTGTCGACGAACACGCGGATGTCGAACAGGCTGACGAGGCCGGGCGTGCAGAGGACATGCGTGCCCTCGACGATCACGACCTCCGCCGCCCTGACGGGCTCGCCGCCGGGTTCGCGTCCGTGATGCAGGAAGGAATAGACCGGTGCCGTGATGTCCCGGCCCGCTTTCAGCCGGCCGAGGTCCTGGATCATCAGGTCGTGGTCGCGTGCCGCCACGTCGTCAAAGTCAAACGTCGCCGGATCGAAATCAGGCAGGCTGGCCGCATCGCGGTAATAGGCGTCCTCGCGCAGCAGGACCGCCACGCCGTCGGGCAGAGCCGCGACCAGTGCCTCGGCCAGTGTGCTCTTGCCGGAGCCGGAGCCTCCGGTGATGGCGATCAGGATGGGCATGGGCCGGTTCTAGAGGCGTGGCATGTGTTTCGCCAAGGGGCGGGGAACCGGAAAGGTGACCCGGCGTCACATTGCTTATCCGCCGCCACGCCGATAGCGTAATCCTCAAGCGCCTCGAAAAAGCAGGTGCAGGCTTGAGGGATCGAGATGCTTGGATTGATGCAGGATTGGCCGCTGACGGTCGACAAGATCCTCGATCACGCGAAAAACTGGCACGGCCACCGCGAGGTCGTGACCCGGTCCGTTGAGGGGCCGATCGTGCGCACCACCTATGCCGAGATCCACGCCCGCGCAAAACGGGTCACCAGTGTGCTGAAGGGCTGGGACGTCAAGGTCGGTGACCGGATCGCCACCCTGGCCTGGAACACCAGCCGACACATGGAGGCCTGGTACGGCATCATGGGTATGGGTGCGATCTGCCACACCCTGAACCCGCGCCTGTTCCCGGAACAGCTGATCTACATCATCAACCACGCCGAAGACCGCATCATCTTCGTCGACATGACCTTCATCCCCTTGCTTGAGGCCATCCTGCCGCATTGCCCTTCGGTACAGCGGGTGGTGGTCATGACCGACGAACTGACCATGCCTGCCACCAAACTGCCGGGTGCGGAATGCTACGAGGCCCTGCTGGCGTCTGCGTCAGATGATGTCGTCTGGGGCGGCTTCGACGAACAGACCGCCTGTGGCCTTTGCTATACCTCGGGCACGACCGGCAATCCGAAGGGGGTGCTGTATTCGCACCGCTCGAACTTCATCCATACGCTGCTGGGCATGCAGTCCACGGTGTTGGGGCCGTCGCCGAAAGAGGTGATCCTGCCGGTGGTACCGATGTTCCATGCCAACGCCTGGGGCATCGCCTTCGCGGGGCCGGCCTCGGGTGCCAAACTGGTCATGCCCGGTGCCCGCATGGACGGTGCCGCCATCTATGAGCTGATCGTATCCGAGGGCGTGACCTTCTCCGCCGCCGTGCCGACGGTCTGGCAGATGCTGCTGACCCATCTGCGCGAGAACAACCTGACCATCCCTACAGTCAAGCGCGTGATGATCGGCGGTTCTGCCGTGCCCGAGAGCCTGATCCGCGCCTTCCATGACGAGTTCGACATCGACGTGATCCAGGGCTGGGGCATGACCGAGACGTCGCCGATCGGGACCACTTCGATCCTGCCGCCCGAACTTGAGGCCCTGCCATATGACGAGAGCATGAAGTGGCGGGTCAAGCAGGGCATGCCGCCCCTCGGCGTCGAGCTCAAGCTCAAGAACTACGCCGGTCAGGAGATGCCGCACGACGGGCACACCTACGGCCGGCTGATGATCAAGGGCCCGACCATCGCGGGGGCCTATTTCAGGGGCGAGGGTGGCGACATCCTCGACCATGAAGGCTTCTTCGACACCGGCGACGTCTCGACCATCGACGAGCACGGCTTCATGCAGATCACCGATCGCGCCAAGGATGTCATCAAGTCCGGCGGCGAATGGATCAGTTCGATCGAGATCGAGAATATCGCCATCGGCCATCCCAAGGTCGAACTGGCGGCGGTCATCGGCGCGGCCCATTCCAAATGGGACGAGCGGCCCGTCCTGATCGTCAAGCTGAAGCCTGATCAGGCGCAGAACAAGCAGGAGCACCTCGACTTCCTGCAGGGCAAGATCGCCAAATGGTGGATGCCCGACGACGTGGTCTTCGTGGACGATATACCTCTCGGTGCCACCGGCAAGATCGACAAGAAGCTGCTGCGCGAGCGGCTGAAGGACTACCGTCTGCCGACGGCGGGCACCTGACGCCGTGGCGCGGGGACAGGCGAGGGGCGAAGGTGCGGTGCTGGCCCTGCTGGCCCTGAGCCTGGCCGCGCCCCTGCTGGTGCTGGCCGCGGCCCTGGCAACCCGCTCGGGCTCCGTATCGCCGGACACGGGCTATGACCTGCTGGCGATGCGGGTCGGCTGGTGGCTGGCCATCGTCGGCGTCGGGGCGGCTGTGGGAGCGGTGGTTCTGGCCATGCGGGACTTCCGCCGGCTCGGCCTGCTGGCCCTGGCGGCGGTCGTGGCCAGCGGCGGCACGCTGGCCGTCTATGTCTGGCACAACGGTCGTCAGGCGACCGCGCCGTCTGAAGACATCAGCACCGACCTCGCCGAAGTCCCCGGTTTCGGCGACCTGAGAGACGAGCGACAGGGCACCGGGCCGCGCGCCACCGCCGGCGTGGAGGTCTGTCCGGGAGCCCTGCCTATCATGAAGCAGATCGCCCCCGGCTCGGCCGCCTGGGCGCTGGAGCAGGCGGGCTTCACCATCCGCGGTGCGGGCGTCGCCCGGGCTGACGGCAGTCGCGAAAGCTTCTGGTTCGGCTTCGACCACGACGCCGTGATCCGCATCCGCCCCGGCCGCACCGACATTCGGGTGGCGGCGCGCGATGACCGCACGCACGGCGGCGACGCCTGCCGCATGGCGTCCCGCATCAGCGAGGCGCTGCGGACCAGCCGCTGAGGTCAGGCCGGGGTCCAGTCGGCGTCGATTGAGGGGCCCGGCCGCGCCACCACCCGTCCGCTATCCTCCAGCGCGATCAGATGCGCCCAGACTGACAGGCTGGCCGCGGGCCAGAGTCGCGGGTCGACGGCGGCATAGAGGGCCGGAACGATCTCCGGGATCCTTCGGTCGCCCGCCGCCAGGCGTGCGAGGATCTGGGCCTCGCGCGCCAGCCGGTGCGCCTTGTAGGCGGCCAGGAAGGGCGCGGGCTCGGTCACCGGGGCACCGTGGGTCGGCCACAGGGTGGCGAAATTCCGGGCGATGACGCGGTCCAGACTGTCCAGATAGGCCCTCATGTCTCCGTCGGGCGGGGCCACGACCGTGGTCGACCAGCCCATCACATGGTCGCCGCTGAACAGGGCGTTCTCCTCGCGCAGGGCGAAAGCCATGTGGTTCGACGCGTGACCCGGGGTGGCCAGCGCCTCGAGCGTCCAGCCATCGCCTTCGATGATCTCCCCGCCGCTCAGCAGGATATCGGGCGCGAAGGTCTCATCCTCGTCCTCGTCCGGCGTCCCTGAGGCGTGGATGGTCCGGACCGGCGGTCGCGCGGCCAGGACCGGGGCACCGACCGCCGCGGCCAACGGATGGGCGAGAGGCGCGTGGTCCCGGTGCGTGTGAGTCACCAGAACATGGCTGACGGACCGGCCTTCGACCGCCACGAGCAGTGCCGCCAGGTGCGTGTCGTCCAGCGGGCCCGGATCGATGACCGCGACCCTGGCCCCGGGCTCGGCGCGGCCGACGACATAGGTCCCGGTTCCGGTGAAGGTGAAGGGGCCGGGATTGTTCGCGATGACGCGCTGGATCAGCGGCGAGACAGCGTCGACACGTCCGTACTCGAACCGCGTCATGGGGACGAAAGGGATCACCGGGCACGGCCCGGGGCTTGCGTCAGGACTTCGTAAACCTTCTGCGGAGTGCGCATCGTGGCCGTTTCCATCGCCCTGGCTGTCTCAAATCGGCTCCAGCCCGTGGCTGCGGCCTTCCTGTGTCTCATGGCGATGCAACTGGCCGTGGCCTCCTGCACGCCCGAACCCGCGCCCTATGCCGCCCGTGTGGCCATCCTGCGCTGAGGCCTCAAAGCGGTAGCCGGCCCAGGTCATAGCCGGCAGACGCCGCGGCGGCGCGCAGATCGTCGGCGTCCGCCCCGCGCATCCGTTCGGCCATCGCCCAGACCACGGCCGAGCGTGTGCCTGATCGACAGAACATGACGGTCGGCAGGCCGTCTGCCAAAACCTCGCATGCCGCCTCCGCCTGGGAAGGCCCCGGCATGCCGGACACCGGAATCCAGACGAAGGACAGGCCGGCCGTCCGCGCCGCGGTCTCCATTTCGGAAGCGGTGGGTTGGCCGGGGTCTTCGCCGTCCGGGCGATTGCTGATGATCCGCCGGACACCGGCGGCCGCCAGGTCCGCCAGCGCCTCAGGGGCCAGTTGCGGCGAGGCCCAGACGGTGGCCGAGAGCGGACGGGGGCTCATGTCTACTGTCTCCGCACCCGAACGGCCCGGCTGTCGCCCACCGTCAGCAGGAAGCTGCCGAGGCTGGCCTTGCGCACCCGTACCGGCTGGCCGGGACGGTTCTGGAACCGGACCCGCTCGGAATCGATCTGACGCCAGACGCCCCCGTCGGCCAGACGGAAGACCCAATGGCTGTCCGAGGTCTGGGTCGCGCCTTGCAGCGTGGTCTCGATCGAATTGATCTCAACCACCCCTTCGGGCCCGAACGCCCGGGGCATGGCGGGCAGCTCGAAACCGAACAGCTGCCGGCGGGCCTGGCCGATCTGAACCCGGTCCATAACCACGACCTCCCCCTGTCGTTCGGCCGAATCCAGGGCACCGACGGCGGCGTCATAGCAGCCCAGCCGGGCCACATTGTCCGCGATGGCCCGGCAGGCCGTCACCTGCGCGAGGGACTGTGCGCGTTCTTGCGGTGAGATCGTCGACCCCGACAGGACCGCGATGGCCGCTGCGGTCCCCAGCGCTGAAATCAAAGACATCTGTTCGTCTCCGACCGCCCGACGCGGCCTGCCGGATTCACTCGGACAAGTCGCCCCCCGCGTCAACCGAAAGCCCTGCGCCGGCGGCTGTGACCGTATCGTGGCCTAAATACGACAGTTACGCTTCTAGTAAGTTACAAGGGCGTAATTGTGCTGGCGAACAAGGCCCGGCGGCGCATAACTGGGTCAACTGCGGCGGGGGAATCTGTCCGCGGGGGAAGGGACTATTCCATTTTAAGGCCGCGACGCCCCGGAAACGGGCGCTGTCCACATCAGGAGACTCGCCTTGAGAACCCAAAAAACCCGTATTCGGCTGTTGTCGACGACGATGATCGGCGGCTTCGCCGCTCTCGCTTTCGCCGCACCGGCGATGGCCCAGACCGCGCCGCAGGACGAGACGCAGCTTGACGAAGTCGTCGTCACCGGCTCGCGGATTCCGCAGACGAACCTCACCACCACCAGCCCCGTCACCCAGGTGACCGGTGAGGACATCGACATCGCGGGCGTGACCCGGGTCGAGGACCTGATCTCGCAGCTGCCGCAGGCCTTCGCCGCCCAGAACTCGACCGTGTCCAACGGCGCGTCGGGCACGGCGACGGTGTCGCTCCGCAACCTCGGCGCGTCGCGCACCCTGGTGCTGATCGATGGTCGCCGGATGGGCTACGGCTCGCCGAACGACGACGCGGCCGACCTGAACCAGATTCCGGAACAGCTGGTCGAGCGTGTTGAAGTCCTGACCGGCGGTGCCTCGGCCATCTACGGTTCGGACGCCGTCGCCGGCGTCGTCAACTTCATCATGAAGAAGAATTTCGAAGGGCTGCAGATCGACGCCCAGTACGGCTTCTATCAGCACAACAACGACTACGACGGCCCGGGCAACCTGCGCGCGACCATCGCCGGCCGTGCCGCGACCAACCCGTCCCAGTTCAAACTGCCCGACGACAACGTCTCCGACGGTGAAAGCCGCTCGATCAACATCACGATGGGCGTCGCCTCGCCGGACGGCAAGGGCAACCTGATGGCCTACGCCGGCTACCGCAACAACAACCCGGTCCTCGGCGCCGACCGCGACTACTCGTCGTGCTCGCTCGGCGGTGAATCAGCCGGCAACTTCCTCTGCGGCGGCTCCAGCACGTCCTTCCCCGGTCGTTTCATCTCGCTGACCAGTGGCTCCAACTCCACCGTCGGCGGCACCGCCGGCGTCGGCACCGGCACCTTCACGCCCTTCAGCGCGGCCACCGGCCAGTACAACTTCGGCCCGCTGAACTACTATCAGCGCCCGGATGAGCGCTACACCCTGGGCGCGTTCGGCCGTTACGAAGTCAACGACAAGATCGAAGCCTTCGCCCAGCTGATGTTCTCGGACTATGAGTCCGTGGCCCAGATCGCCCCGTCGGGTGCCTTCCTCGGCCCGGTCATCGAACTGCAGTGCGCGAACCCGCTGCTTTCGACCCAACAGCGCACGACCATCGGCTGCGCCGGTGGCGGCACCGCCGGCTCCGTTAACATGCTTATCGGTCGCCGGAACGCTGAGGGCGGCGGTCGTCAGGACTCGCTCAACTACACCTCCTACCGTGGCGTCGCCGGCATCCGTGGTGAAATCACGGACGGCTGGAACTACGACATCGCCGCCCAGTTCTCGCGGGTCCGTCTGGCCCGCACCTATCTGAACGACTTCTCGAACACGCGCCTCTCGCGTGCCTTCGACGTGGTCGATACGGATCCAGGCGTGGGCGTGAACGCGCAGTGCCGTTCGGTGGTTGATCTGTCCGATACGACCTGCGTGCCGTACAACATCTTCTCCCCGGGCGGCGTCACCCAGGCGGCGCTGGACTACCTGCAAATCCCGCTGGTCCAGACCGGTGAGACCACCCAGCAGATCGTCACCGCCGCCGTCACGGGCGACACCGGCTGGTCGTTCCCGACCGCTTCGCGCAACGTCCAGGTCGCGTTCGGTGCCGAGTATCGCCGTGACTTCCTGGGTTCGGTCACCGACACCTCGTTCTCCACCGGTGACGGTGCCGGTCAAGGCGGCGCGACGATCGGTTTCACGGGTGACACCGACGTCGCTGAAGTCTTCGGCGAAATCCAGATCCCGCTGGCCGACGATCAGCCCTGGGCCTACTCGGCCTCGCTGGACGCCGCCTACCGTCGTTCGGAGTACGACAGCTTCGGTGCCGACACCTACAAGGTCGGCCTGGACTACGCCCCGGTCGAGGATGTCCGCTTCCGCGCCAGCTATTCGCGCGCCGTGCGGGCTCCGAACGTGATCGAACTGTTCACGGCGCAGGGCTTCAACCTGTTCGACCTGGACTACGATCCCTGCTCGGCTCCCGGCCGCGCTGCCGCAGGCGCTGGACCGGTTCCCGCGAGCTGCGTCGGCACCGGTGCCCACCAGGTCACGACCGGAGAGCGCGATCTCGGCCTGCTGGACAGCCCCGCTGGCCAGTACAACTTCCTGCAGGGTGGCAACCCCAACCTTGAGCCCGAGTCGGCCGATACCTATACGTTCGGTCTCGTGATGACTCCGAGCTTCCTGCCGGGCTTCAACCTGTCGGTCGACTGGTACAGCATCGAGGTCGATAACCTGATCGGCTCCATCGGTGCCCAGAACATTCTCGACGCCTGCTACACGGCCAACAACTCGCTCGCCTGCTCGCTCATCGTGCGTGACGGTCCGACGGGGGCCCTGTGGCTGAACACCGGCAACGTGGTCGACACCAACGTGAACATCGGTGGCGTCAAGACGTCCGGCATCGACTTCAACGGCAACTACAACGTCGCTCTGGAAGACTGGGGCATGCCGGCCTACGGCTCGCTGGCCTTCTCGTTCGTCGGTACCCTGCTCACCGAACTCGAGACCGACACCGGTCTGGGCTTCGCCAACAGCGTGTATGACTGCACCGGCTTCTACGCCAACCAGTGCGGCGTTCCGAACCCGGAATGGCGTCACCGCGCCCGCATGACCTGGGTCTCCCCGTGGCAAGTCGATCTGTCGGCCACGTGGCGCTACTACGGTGAAGCTGAAATCGCCGTGCTCGGTGCCGACGGCAGCCTGAACAACAGCGCAGCGCGTATCGACAAGGTTCTGGATTCGCAGAACTACTTCGACCTCGCTGCCGTCTGGCAGGTGATGGACAACACCACGTTCCGCGTCGGGATCAACAACATCCTCGACTCTGATCCCCCGCTGTCGAACAGCGTCGGCACCACGGGTAACAACAACACCTATCCGCAGCTCTACGATGCGCTGGGTCGTTATGTGTTCTTCGGCCTGACCTCCAACTTCTAAGGTCGAGCCTGGCGTAACATCTGGGGCGGCGGATCTTCGGGTCCGCCGCCCTTTTTGTTGTCTGGAACCGCGCCGCAGAAAAACCATTTGCGATGTCCAAGCGTTCCCAATCGACGCCGTCACCCATCGTTCCGGATGCCTCCATGCTGATCACGCTCTTTTCCGCCCTGTTGCTCTCCACCCAGACACCGGCTTCGGCGGCCCAGGATGGCGTCGTAAACACGGCCCCGGGCGTCGAGGCCGTGGAAACCGAGCGGTTCCGGGAGGCGGTGGCCTATGCCAACCCGATGCCGCGCGGCGCGCCCGACAGCGACTATCCCCTGGTGGCCTGGTGCGAGGCGCTGGTGAACGGCCACATCGCCCTGGGTGAAACCCTGACCAACCGCGATCCGCTGGACCTGGACATCATCCGCCTGGGCCGGCTCGAGGCCGCCGATTTCCGCGGGGCGCTGGACGCCGCAGAGCCGCGTCAGACTGCCGCCAGCCGGGCCGCCGCGCAGGCGGCCGCCGCCGAGGCGAGCGCCAAATGGGCCCCCCTTGCCGGTCAGGACGAGGCCGTTCGCAGCCAGGCGTTCGGCCTGTTCTTCGGCCTGCCGGGTCGCTGCGAGCATGCCGCCCGGCGCATCCGCGCCAACATCACGACGCCCCCGGCGACGCCGCGCGACGTGGGTCTGGAATAGGATTTCCTTCTCCCGCAAGGGGAGAAGGAAAATCCTAGGCCGCGTCGCTGCGCGGGGTCGCGCCCGGTTCATAGTTGAGGATCGGCGAGAGCCAGCGTTCGGCGGTCTCAACGTCCCAGCCCTTGCGGCGGGCATAGTCGGCGACCTGATCGGGATCGATCTTGCCGACGCCGAAATAGTGGCTTTCCGGATGGCCGAAATACAGGCCTGACACCGAGGCCGGCGGGGTCATGGCGAAGCTTTCGGTCAGGGCCATGCCCGCGTTGGCCTCGGCCTGCAGCAGCCGGAACAGCGTCGCCTTTTCCGTATGATCCGGCTGGGCGGGATAGCCGGGCGCGGGGCGGATGCCCTGATACCGCTCGGCGATCAGGTCCTCGATGGTCGTCGCCTCGGCGGCCGCGTGGCCCCACAGCTCGGTGCGCACCTTCCTGTGCAGGGCCTCGGCGAAGGCCTCCGCCAGACGGTCGGCCAGGGCCGTGGCCAGGATGGCGGAATAGTCGTCGCCGGCGTCCCTGAACCGTTTGGCGATCTCGAGTTCGCCGTGGCCGGCGGTGACCGCGAAGGCCCCGATATAGTCTTGCCCCGTCCCGGCGACGAAGTCCGACAGGGCCAGATTGGGCTTGCCGTTCGACTTCTTGATCTGCTGGCGCAGGGTGTGGAAGCGGGCGATCTCGGCGGTGCGGGTCTCGTCGGCCCAGACCACGATGTCGTCGCCGTCGGCGTTGGCGGGCCAGAAACCGACCACGCCCTTGGCCGTGAACCATGTCTCGTCGACGATCCGCTTCAACATCGCCCGGGCGTCCGTGAACAGGTCGCGCGCGGCCGCGCCGACAATCTCGTCCTCGAGGATCAGCGGATAGCGGCCGATCAGCTCCCAGCTGGCGAAGAAGGGCGTCCAGTCGATGTGGTCGGCGAGGTCCTGCAGGTCCCAGCTGTCGAAGGCGCGCACGCCGATGAAGGACGGGGCGCAGGGCAGGGACGAGGCGGGATCGGGCTGGAACCGGTTCTGGCGCGCGGCGGGCAGGGTGGCGCGGGCCTTGACCTCCTGACCGCGGGCGTACTGTTCGCGGATGCGGATGTACTCGTCGCGGGTGATGGCTTCGTTCTTTGCGCGCTCGGTTTTGGAAAGCAAACCTGACACGACGCCGACGGCCCGGCTGGCGTCGACGACATAGGTGGTCGAACCGCTGCGATAGCCGGGCTCGATCTTGACCGCCGTATGGGTCCGGCTGGTGGTCGCCCCGCCGATCAGCAGGGGGATGTCGAACCCGCGCCGCTCCATCTCGCGGGCCACGAACACCATCTCGTCCAGCGACGGCGTGATCAGGCCCGACAGGCCGATGATGTCGACCTTGTGCTCTTTCGCGGCGTCCAGGATCCGGTCGGCCGGGACCATGACGCCCAGGTCGATGACCTCATAGTTGTTACACTGCAGGACCACGCCGACGATGTTCTTGCCTATGTCGTGGACGTCGCCCTTGACCGTGGCCATCAGGATGCGGCCGGCCTGTTCCCTCGGCTTGCCGGCCTTTTCGGCCTCCATATAGGGTTCCAGCCAGGCCACGGCCTGTTTCATCACCCGGGCCGACTTGACCACCTGCGGCAGGAACATCCTGCCCGAGCCGAACAGGTCGCCGACCACGTTCATCCCGTCCATCAGCGGACCCTCGATGACATGCAGCGGCCGGTCGAACGACAGCCGCGCCTCCTCGGTGTCGGCGTCGATGAACTCGGTGATGCCGTTGACCAGGGCGTGTTCGATCCGCTTGCCGACGGGGGCGTCGCGCCATTTCAGATCGACGACCCGGGCCACCCCCTTGTCGCCCTTGTAGTTGGGGGCGATGTCGACCAGCCGCTCGGTGTTGGACACATTGGTCCGCTGCGGCCGGTTCAGGATCACGTCCTCGACGGCTTCCCGCAGCGTCGGCTCGATGTCGGTATAGACGGGCAGGTCGCCGGCGTTGACGATCCCCATGTCCATGCCCGCCTGGATGGCGTGGTACAGGAAGACGCTGTGGATCGCCCGGCGCACCGGCTCATTGCCGCGGAAGCTGAAGCTGACGTTCGACACCCCGCCGGACACCCGCGCGTACGGCAGGGTCGCCTTGATGACCTTCGTCGCCTCGATGAAGTCGACGGCGTAGTTGTCGTGCTCCTCGATCCCCGTCGCCACGGCGAAGATATTGGGGTCGAAGATGATGTCCTCGGGCGGGAAGCCGACCTCGTCGACCAGGATGTGATAGGCGCGGGTGCAGATCTCGATCTTGCGCGCGGCGGTGTCGGCCTGGCCGACCTCGTCAAAGGCCATGACCACCACGGCGGCACCGTAGCGCAGGCATTTGACCGCCTGTTCGCGGAACTCCGCCTCGCCGGCCTTCATGCTGATCGAATTGACGATCGGCTTGCCCTGGACGCATTTCAGCCCCGCCTCGATCACCTCCCATTTGGAGCTGTCGATCATCACCGGCACGCGGGCGATGTCGGGCTCGGCCGCGATCAGGTTCAGGAAGGTGACCATGGCCGACTTCGAGTCGAGCAGGCCCTCGTCCATGTTGATGTCGATGATCTGGGCACCGGCCTCGACCTGTTGACGGGCCACGGTCAGGGCGGCGGTGTAGTCGCCGTCGATGATGAGTTTCTTGAATTTGGCCGAGCCGGTGACGTTGGTCCGCTCGCCGACGTTGATGAAGGTGGGTCTCACTGGAAAACTCCGCTCATCCCCGCGAAAGCGGGGACCCAGTGCTGTCGTGAGGCACAGTGCGTGGGATTGCTGTCAGGGCTGACCCGGTGCGACCGCTCGCCCAAAGAACTGGGTCCCCGCTTTCGCGGGGATGAGCGGAAATCAAAATCCATCACGCCACCAGCTCGAACGGTTCCAGCCCCGACAGCCGCATGGCCACCGGCCGCTCCGGGATCACCCGGGTCGGCAGCTTCGACACCGCCTCGGCTGTGTGCCGGATGTGCTCCGGCGTCGTGCCGCAGCAGCCGCCGACGATGTTGACGAGGCCCGAGGCCGCCCATTCCTCGAGGAAGTGGGCGGTCTGGTGCGGCTCCTCGTCGTAACAACCCATGGCGTTGGGCAGGCCGGCGTTGGGATAGGCGGCGACCAGCGTATCCGCCACCCGCGACAGCTCCGCGATGAAGGGCCGCATCAGGTCGGCGCCGAGCGCGCAGTTGAAGCCGACGGCGAAGGGTTTGGCGTGGCGCACGCTGTTCCAGAAGGCCTCGGCCGTCTGACCCGACAGGGTCCGCCCCGACCGGTCGGTGATCGTGCCCGAAATCCAGATCGGCAGGGCCTCCATCCCCTCGTCCTCGAGGTCCTTGATCGCCTTGATACAGGCCTTGCAGTTCAGCGTGTCGGTGATGGTCTCGATCAGATAAAGGTCCACCCCGCCTTCGTTCAGCGCCTTCACCTGATGGCGGTAGGCGTCATAGACCTGGTCGAAGGTCACCAGCCGCGCGCCGGGATCGTTCACGTCCGACGACATCGACAGCATCTTGTTCAGCGGCCCGATCGACCCGGCAGCGAAGCGCGGCTTGTGCGGCTCCTTTTCGGTCCAGCGGTCGGCCGCGATGCGGGCCAGTTTCGCGCCTTCCAGATTGATGTCCCAAACCGACTGCGCGTCGAGGTGATAGTCGTCCTGGGCGATCACCGTGGCCGAGAAGGTGTTGGTCTCGCTGATATCCGCGCCCGCCGCGAAATACTGGTCGTGCAGGTCGGCGATGATGTCGGGCCGGGTCAGGCACAGGATGTCGTTGTTGCCCTTCATCTGGCCGACATGGCCGGCGAAGCGAGCACCGCGAAAATCCTCCTCCGACAGGTCGCGGCCCTGGATCATGACCCCCCAGGCCCCGTCGAGGACGAGGATACGTTCCCTGGCGGCCCTGTGCAGGGCGGCGATGCGGTCAGCGCGGGGCAGGGGCGCGCTCATACCGCGGCCTTCGCCTCTCGCACGCCCAGCACCCGGCAGATCGCATAGACCAGGTCGGCGCGGTTCAATGTGTAGAAGTGGAAGTCGGCGAACCCTTCTTCCTGCAGTCGGGCGCAGGTCTCCGCGGCCACCGAGGCGGCGATCAGCTTGCGCGTCTCCGGGTCGTCGTCCAGCCCGTCGAAATGGGCCGCCAGCCAGTCTGGCACGGCTGCGCCGCACGCCGCCGACATCCGCTTCAGACCGTTGAAATTTGTCACCGGCATGATCCCGGGCGACAGGGGAATGGTGATCCCGGCGGCGCGCACCCGGTCGCGGAACCGCAGGAAGGCGTCGATGTCGAAGAAGAACTGACTGATGGCCCGCGTGGCACCCGCGTCGACCTTGGCCTTCAGCACATCGAGGTCGTGAGCGGCGGAAGGGCTCTCCGGATGGCCTTCGGGATAGCAGCCGACGATGACGTCGAAGCCGCCCCTGGCCGTGATGGCGGCGGTCAGTTCGGTGGCGTTGGCGTAACCGTCCGTACGCGGCACATAGACTCCGCCGATGCCGCTTGCGCCCGGAGGATCTCCGCGCAGGGCCACGATGTGCCGAACGCCCGCCTCACGGTAGCCCTCGATCACCGAGTCGACGTCCTCGCGGCTGGCCTCGACGCAGGTCAGGTGGGCGGCGGGGGTCAAAGACGTTTCGGCCAGGATGCGTTCGACGGTCCGGTGGGTCCGCTCGCGGGTCGAGCCACCGGCACCATAGGTGACCGAGACGAACTCGGGTGCCAGAGGGGCCAGTCGGGTCACGGCCTTCCACAGGCTGGCTTCGGCCTCGTCGGACTTGGGCGGGAAGAACTCAAACGACACGTTTGGACGCGAGAGGTCCTGCCCGGCGCGGGCCACGGGCCCGAGCGGCGACAACAGGAGGGCGCGGGCCTCGGCGAGGCTGCGGGGCGCGATACTCATGCGACCCGCGCCCTTGCCGCGACAGGCCGCCCGGCGGTCCAGATCGAGACGGTCAGGCCGTCGGTGTCAGGGGGCAGGGCGATCGGCGCACTCGGCGTCAGGCCCGCCTCGGACAGCCAGTCCTGCATCTCCTGGTCCGGGAAACCCAGCCGGCGATGCTGATGATCCACGCGCAGATGCTCAAGCTGGTGGGGCGCGAAATCCACGATCAGCAGCCGCCCGCCGGGCATCACCAGCCGGGCGGCCTCCGCGACCGCCGCCGCCGGATCGGCGAGGTAGTGCAGGACCTGATGCACCAGCACCAGATCGGCGCTGTGTTTCGGCAGGCGCGTGGCGAAGATGTCGCCGTGCCGCAGTTCGACCTTCTCGAGACCGGCCCGGGTCACATTGGCACGGGCGATATTGAGCATGTTCTGACTGAGATCGAGCCCGACCGACATCTTCGCGCTCTTGCCCAGCAGGGTCAGCATCCGGCCCGACCCCGTGCCGAGGTCGACGACGCGTTCAAACGGTCCGTCCCCTGCGGCGCGTTTGATGGCGGCCTCGACGGCGCTTTCGCTGACATAGAGGGAACGGATCCGGTCCCACTGCGGTGCCACGCGCTCGAAATAGGCGCTGGCGGCGGCCCCGCGGTCGAGGCGCACCTCTTCCAGTCGCCGGTCGTCGGCCTCATGGGCCGCGCTGTCCAGCAGGTCCAGCACCGTGTCGACCAGTCGGCGCGCCAATGGATCTGACGACAGGCGGTAGAAGACGCGCGCCCCGTCGGGGAAGCGTTCGATCAGGCCGGCGTCGGTCATGAGCTTCAGATGCCGGGACACGCGCGGCTGGCTCTGGTCCAGAATGCGCGACAGTTCCATCACCGACAGTTCCTCACCGGCCAGCAGGGACAGGACCCTCAGGCGGGTGGGTTCGCCGGCGGCGCGCAGGGCTTCGATCGTCTGGTCAGGACTTAGCGACATTCATTTATATAAGGATATCCTTATATGATTTGGCAAGCGAATTGCGACACGCGACAACCGGCCGAAAACGGGCGTACACTGTCCTGGCCAAGAGGAACCAGGCAGGAGCCCCGTCATGAGCCGCATGTCTTTCGCCCCCATTGCGCTTGCCGTTGTCGGTCTTGGGACCGCGGCCGTGGCCCAGACGCCGCCCCCCGGCATGGCCGGCATGGGCGGGCCCATGACGCTTGAGTCGATGCAGGCGCGGCAGGACCAGATGTTCGACCGGATGGACGCCAATGCCGACGGCATGATCACCGGCAATGAGCTCGCGGTCCTGACCCAGGCCCCGATGAACCAGATGGGGGGCGCGCGGATCAGGTCCATGATCACCCGTGCCGACGCCGACCGGAATGCCCGCATCAGCCGCGACGAAATGCGCAATGCCGCTACCAGCCTGTTCACCAGCCTGGATACGGACCAGGACGGCCTCGTCAGCCCCGCCGAGCGCGCCGCGATGATGCCCGCCGGTATGGCACCCGCGCCCGCGCGCATGTCCGTCCCCTCGACGGCACCCGCCGAATCCAGCGGCATGCCTGCCGGCATGGATCCGCCGAACGGCGGCTAGTCCGGCGTCGGCGTCTTCAGCGGCTCGCCTTTGAAGGCGGCGTTGAGGTTCTGCATCAGCAGCATCAGCATGCCCTGAACGGCCTCGGTCGTCGCCCCGGCCGTGTGGGGTGTGAGGACAGTGTTCGGCACATCGGCCCAGCGCGTTGCGTCGGTCGGTTCTTCCTCAAATACGTCCAGCGCCGCCTGACCGAGCCGGCCGTCCTTCAACGCCGCGATCAGGCTGTCCTCGTCGACCAGTTGGCCACGCGCGACATTGACCAGAAGACCCCGGGGGCCAAGCGCCTCGATCACCTCATGCGAGATCAGACCGATATTGCTGTCGTCCGCCTTGCAGGCGACGACCAGAATGTCGCTTTCCTGGGCCAGCTCGACCAGCGAGGCGGCGCGCGGCCAGGCGGCGTCCTTCTCGCGCGGGCTCCACCATTTGACGGGCATGCGAAACGCCTCGGCCCGGCGCGCCACCGCCTCGCCGATCGACCCCAGGCCGACGACGCCGACGCGCTGGCCCTTCAGCGAAGGGGTGATCAATTTCGATTCCGGGGTCCAGCCTCCGGCCCGCAGCGCCCGGTCGGAGGCTGTGATCTGGCGGCGCGCGGCGAGGATCAGACCCATGGCGTGGTCGGCGACGTCCTCATGATTGATCCCCGGGGCGTGGGTGACCGGCAGGCCACGGGCCTTGCACCAGGGCACATCAATCCGGTCATAGCCGGAGGTGAAACAGGCGATCAGCTGCAGATTGGGCAGGCGTTCGATCAACGCCTTGTCCAGTTCGAATTCTCCGGCGACCACCAGGGCGCGGATATCGGCCTGGGCCTCGACCGGCGGTCCCTCCCAGAACCGGTAGACGGTCCACTGGCTTTCGAGAAACGGCGTCAGCAGCCCCAGATGACGCTGCATGATCAGAACGGCGGGTCGGTCGGTCATGCCGTGAATTCCCTGGTGCGGGCTGAAGTGTCAGACCCGGTGAACAGCAACCGGTCGGCCTTGACCGCCTCGATGATCATGGCCGTCACAGCCCGGATCCGGGCGAGGGACCGCAGGTCCGCATGGATGACCAGCCACAGGCTGCGGTCGAGATGGACTGCCTCAGGCAGGACCCGCCGCAGCCCCGGCTCGCGCGCGGCAATGAAGTCCGGCAACACGCAGAGGCCGGCACCGGCCAGGGCGGCCTGCAGTTGGGCAATCAGGTTCGAACTCTGAAGACCGACATGAATGTCGACATCGGGGGCTTTCATATAGTCGAGCTCTGGGGCGTACAGCAGGTCGCCAATATAGCCGATGAAGCGGTGACCGGCCATGTCGGCCCGGGTCAGGATCGGCGCTCGTGCGTCCAGATAGGCGGGCGCGGCATAGAGGCTGAGCCCGTAGTCCGTCAGCTTGCGCGCGGTCAGCCGCCCCTCACGCGGTGCGCTGAGCGTCACGGCGATGTCGGCCTCGCGCTTCGACAGGCTCAGAACGCCCGAGATGGCGACCAGCTGGATGTCCAGCGCCGGGTGACGGTCGGCCAGACGCGCCATCAGGGGAGCCAGGACATAGCTGCCGAACCCCTCGGGTGCGCCGATCCGGACGGTGCCGGTCAGGGCCTGATCCGCCTCGCCAAGTTCATTGGCGGCAAGCAGGGTCAGGCTTTCGATCCGCTCGGCCGTCGGCATCAGTCGCTCGCCGTGAGCGGTCAGGGTGTAGCCCTGCGGGTTGCGGTCGAACAGCCGCGCACCCAGCCCGGCCTCGAGTGCCGCAATGCGGCGGCCGACGGTCGTGTGGTCCATGCCGGAACGTGCGGCGGCTCCGGTCAACCGCCCGGTGCGGGCGACAGCCAGGAAGGCGCGCAGGTCGTTCCAGTTGAAATCCGCCATCTCGACCTTGCTGTGCAAATATGCACAACGATAGCGCATTATTCAGTATCGCCAATGTGAAATCGCCGTGCGATATCGCCGGTACCGCAAACGCCTCCCGGACAGGTTCTTCGCCATGCCCTTCGACGCCTTCAGCTATCCATCCTCGACCGAAGCCGCCGTCTCGCCGGCCGGCCTGATTGATACGGCCGTCGAGCTGTGCCCGACATGGGCCGCGCTGAACCCCGACCGCGCGCTGGCGTTCCTGTTCGTTGCGCCGCAGGATTGCGCCGCCGTCGACGCTCTCGCTGCCCTTTGACCGGATCCGCCATGACCCAGGACCGCACGACCGCGTCACCCCAGGACGCCCTGTTCGCGGCCTTCGCCAGCGCCCCTGACCCGTCGGTCGTGGCCGAGACCCTGACCACCCTGATGCAGAACGCCGCCGCGGCCGTGCGCACGACGATGGTCCAGGCCGCCACGCCTCAGACCCTGCCTTATGATCCGGCAACGCTGACCCGCGCCATGATCGACTTCAACACCGCCGTCATGATGCGGCCCGCCAGCCTGTTCGAGGCGCAGGCGAGGGGCTGGAGCGACTGGACCGCCCTGTGGCGCACCATGGGCGAGCGCGCGATGGGCGGCGAGCCGGCGACCCCGATAGCCGCCCCGGCCAAGGGCGACCGCCGGTTTTCGGATCCGGCCTGGAGCGAAGAGCCTGTCTATGACTATCTGAAACAGGCCTATCTGCTGGCCGCACGCCAGCTGCAGGACTTTGTCGCGACCGCACCTGTCGATGACGCTACCCGCGCCCAGGTCGACTTCGCCAGCCGGCAGATGATGAATGCCCTGGCCCCGACCAATTTCGCCCAGACCAATCCGCAGGTCGCACGCCGCATGGTCGAGAGCGGCGGCCTGAGCATGCTGACCGGCGTGTCCAATCTGCTGGAAGATATCGGCAAGGGGCAGGGGCTGGTCAGCCGGCGCGCGCCCAATGATTTCGAACTGGGCGTCAACGTTGCCGCCACGCCTGGTGCGGTGGTGTTCCGCAACGACCTGATGGAGCTGATCCAGTACGCGCCAACGACGGACACGGTCTATCGCCGCCCGCTGCTGTTCATCCCGCCGCTGGTCAACAAATACTACCTCTTCGACCTGACCCCCAAGGCCAGCTATCTCAAATGGCTGGTGGATCAGGGCCATACGGTCTTCGTCGTCTCCTGGGCCAATCCGGACGGGAGCCACGCCGATAACGGTCTGGATGCCTATGTGAAGGACGGCGTGATCGCCGCCCTCGACGCTGTCGAGGCGGCGACGGGCGAGCCGGACGTCGATCTGGTCTCCTACTGCCTGGGCGGCACGCTGTCGGCGATGACCCTGGCGTATCTGGCCGCGACCGGTCGTGCGGATCGCGTGGCGTCGGCGACCCTGATCGCGACCCTGGTCGACTTCGGCGACATGGGCGAATGGTCGGTGTTCACGGGCGAGGACGACCTGAAGGCGTTCAACCGCTATCTGGACGAGCGCGGCTATGTCGAGGCGCACGACCTGACCAAGCTGTTCTCGACGGTTCGCGCCAATGACCTGATCTGGTCGTCGGTGGTGAACCATTATCTGCTGGGCGACGAGGCGCGCGCCTCGGACCTGCTCTGGTGGTTCGACGACGGATCGCGGATCCCGGCCCGGATGCTCAAGGAGTATGGTTCGCAGGTGCTGAAGGGCAATCGCCTCAAGGAGGCGGGCGGCGTGTCCATCGACGGCGTCGCGCTCGATCTCTCGGCCATCAGGACGCCCGTCATGATCGTGGCCCTCAAGGACGACCACGTCGCGGCCTGGAAGAACACCTATGCCGGTCGCCGCTTCTTCGGTGGACCCACGCGGTTCCTGCTGGGCGGATCCGGACACAACGCCGGCATGATCAACCCTCCCGCTGCCAACAAGCACGGCTACTGGGTCAATGACGCCGCCCCTGACGACGCTGACGCCTGGCTGGCCGAGGCGGCCCAGAAATCCGGATCGTGGTGGCCCGAATGGCAGGGCTGGCTCGACGCGGCTGCTGCCGATGACAAGGTCAAGGCCCGCAAGGTCGGTTCGGGCAAGCTCAAGGCCGGCGCGGCGGCACCCGGCGACTACGTCCGGGTCAAGCACTAGAAAAAGGGGGCGGCGGTTCGAAACCGCCGCCCCCTGTTGTTATCGTCCGAACTTCTGGAACTTGATCCGGTGCGGGATCAGGCTCTCGACCCCGAGGCGACGCTTCTTGTCCTCCTCATAGGCCTCGAAGTTGCCCTCGAACCATTCCACGTGGCTGTTGCCCTCGAAGGCCAGGATGTGGGTGGCCAGACGGTCCAGGAACCAGCGGTCGTGGGAGATGACCACGGCGCAGCCCGCGAACTCTTCCAGCGCCTCTTCCAGATTCTGCAGCGTCTCGATGTCCAGGTCGTTGGTCGGTTCGTCGAGCAGGATCAGGTTGCCGCCGGTCGCCAGCGTCTTGGCCAGGTGGACGCGGTTGCGCTCTCCGCCCGACAGCTGGCCGACCTTCTTCTGCTGGTCGCCGCCCTTGAAGTTGAAGCTGCCGACATAGGCGCGGGTGTTGATCTCGCGCTTGCCGACCATCATCACGTCCGTACCGCCCGAGATGACTTCCCAGATGGTCTTGTTCGGCTCGAGGTCGTCCCGGCTCTGGTCGACATAGGCCAGCTTGACCGTCTCGCCGACCTTGATGGTGCCGCTGTCGGGCGTTTCCTGGCCGGTGATCATGCGGAACAGGGTCGACTTGCCCGCCCCGTTGGGGCCGATGACGCCGACGATGCCGTTGGGCGGCAGTTTGAAGGTCAGGTTGTCGAACAGCAGCTTGTCGCCATAGGACTTGTTGAGGTTCTCGACCTCCAGCACGACATTGCCGAGGCGCGGGCCAGGCGGGATCTGGATGTGCGCCTGGGTCTGGGCCCCGCGCATGCTCTCCTGCTCGTCGACCATCCGCTCATAGGCGGCCAGACGGGCCTTGGACTTGGCCTGACGGGCCTTGGCACCCGAGCGGACCCATTCCAGTTCGCGGGTCAGGGCGCGCTGGCGGGCTTCGGATTCGGAGTTCTCCTGCACCACGCGCTTCTGCTTGGCTTCCAGCCACGAGGAATAGTTGCCCTCGTGCGGGTGGCCCTTGCCGCGGTCCAGCTCCAGCGTCCACTTGGTGACGAGGTCGAGGAAATAGCGGTCGTGGGTCACGAGGATGACGCAGCCGGGGAAATTCTCGAGATGATGCTGCAACCAGGCCACCGACTCGGCGTCCAGGTGGTTGGTCGGCTCGTCAAGCAGGAGCATGTCCGGCTTGCTGAGCAGCAGCCGGGCCAGGGCCACGCGGCGCTTTTCACCCCCCGACAGATTGGTCGTAGCCCAGTCGTCCTCGGGGCAGCGGAGGGCGTCCATGGCCATTTCGATGCGGCTGTCGATGTCCCAGACGTCGCCGGCGTCGATCTTTTCCTGCAGGGCCGTCATCTCGGCCATCAGCTCGTCGGTGTATTCCTCGGCCATTTCCATGGCGATGGCGTTGAAGCGGTTGACCCACTGCTTCTCTTCGCACCACGCCTCGACGTTTTCACGGACGGTCAGGCTGTCGTCGAGCTGGGGCTCCTGCTCCAAATAGCCGCGCTTGATCCCGTCGGCGGCCCTGGCCTCACCCGAGAATTCCTTGTCCAGCCCGGCCATGATCTTGAGCAGGGTCGACTTACCCGAGCCGTTGACCCCGACAACGCCGATCTTGGCGTCATTGTAGAAGCTCAGCCAGATGTTCTCGAAGATCTTCTTGCCGCCGGGAAAGGCCTTGGTCAGGCCCTGCATCTGGAAAATATATTGCTGCGCCATGAGGTGCGGTGCGCCCTGTCGTCTGGAGTGTCTGGGAGGATGGCGCGGGATGTAGCCGCCACGCCGGGTTTGGGCAAATGTCTAGCGGCGGGGCAGGGCGGTTTGATGGCGGGGCCCGAAGCACTAGAGTTCCGGAATGGCATGGCAAGGCTATCGAAAATTCCACTGGCGCATGATCCGCGTCCTGACTCGTGTCCTGCTGTGGTGTTGGCTCCTTGTTGGAACCGCTGGCTTCCTTGTCGCCGTGTTCCACCCCGCTCAGGCTGATCGGGTTGAGACGGCTATGGCGTTTGCGATCGGCGCGGGGATCGGCGGTGGCGGGCTGCTGCTGTGGAAATACGTCGACACCCTCAAGCGCCGCCTTCGTGGAAAAGATCAGCTTTAGCCGAACGCTCCGGGAGCAGCCCGTTCAGTGACCGCGATGGCTTCGCACGCGCCGCCACAATGGCCTGGGACGGTCTGTCGGGCCTCAGGCGTAGTTGAAGCTCACCGAAATCCGCTCGCTCTTCGCTGCGTTCGGCGGCACCTCATGGCGCAGCCAGCTCTCCCACATCAGCACGGTGCCTGCCTGAGGGGTCAGATAGACGAAGGGCTTTTCGGCCTCGGGCGCATCCGCATGCACGCCGGGGCGGGCCATCATCATGGGCAGGCGGGGGTCCTCGAGCTTCAGGGCCGAGGCCCCGTCGGGGACCTCGACATAGACGGTGCCGCTGAGGAAGGCGTGGGGATGGATATGGCCCGTGTGGCCGCCGCCGGGCTTGAGGATGTTGACCCACAGGCTGTCCAGCCGCGGCTTGCGCGCCAGGTCGAAATTCAGCGCCTTCGCATAAAGCAGGGCGTGCCGGTCGAGATGGCGCTTCAGTTCGCCGAACTCGGGCATCCGCTGGGGCAGGTCGGCGAGCGAGCCATAGGAGGTGTAGCCGCGATAGCCGTGCTCGCGGCACCAGGCCCGGCCGGCACCGTCCTCGACGGCCAGCATGCGGCAGGCGTCGGCGAGGCCGGCGTTGAAGGTCTCGAAGCCGGGGCCGGCGGCCAGGGAGGCCTCATAGACCTGGGTGATGAAGAGGGGGCGCAGGGTCATGCGGGCTTCTAGCGCGCCGCGCCGGCGTCGTCGCGCACGATGATCCCGTCCTTCATCACCATCCGGACCGCGCGAACGGCCGTGATCGTGGCCGTCGGATCGCCCTCGACGGCGACCAGATCGGCCAGCAGGCCGGGCAGCACCGCCCCGATCCGCGCCGACTGGCCGAAGATGCGCGCATTGCCCGAGGTCGCGGCGATCAGCACCTCGGGGGCCGTCATGCCGTTCTCGACCATCAATTCCATCTCGCGGGCGTTGGTCCCGTGGGCATAGACCCCGACGTCACCGCCCATACAGATGTCGACCCCCGCCGCCCGGGCGGCGGCGAAGGCCCGGCGCTTGGCCAGCACGGCCTCGGGCGCGGGCTCCTGACCGTTCCAGCCGCGATACCGGTTGATGGCGTCGGTCGCCGCCAGCGTAGGGCACAGGGCCACATGGCGATCGTGCATCAGGCGGAAGACCTCGGGCGTACCGGCGTCACCGTGCTCGATCGTATCGACGCCGGCCAGGACGGCGCGGCGCATGCCTTCGGCGGTGCCCGCGTGCACCGAGACGGGCCGTCCCGCGGCGTGGGCAGCCTCGACCGCATCGGTCAGTTCGGCCTGCGAAAAGGTGGGGCGGCTCGGCTCGCCGGGCCCCCAGCGATAGTCGGCATACAGCTTGATCACGTCGGCCCCCGCGCCGATCTGGCTGCGCACGACCCGGATCAGGTCGCCGGCATCGGCCTGTTCGGCCCCCAGCGGCACTTCGACGCCCGGTTCGAAACCTCTTGGCCCATAGGCACCGGTCGCCACGATGGCTCGGGTCGAGGCCAGGATGCGGGGGCCGGGGACAATGCCCTGGTCGATCGCCTGTTTCAGTCCGACGTCGGCGTAACCGGCCCCTTCGGTACCGAGGTCGCGGACGGTGGTGAACCCGGCCATCAGCGTGGCGCGGGCCGCCACCGTCGCCCGCGCCGTGCGCAGGGCCAGCGGCTCGTGCAGAACCTGATCGTCCCAGCTGGTCTCGTTGTAGGGGTGAAGGAACAGGTGCGAATGTCCCTCGATCATGCCGGGCATCAGGGTCATGCCGGGCAGGTCGATGACCCGGGCATCCGCCGGCGGTGCCACGTCGGCCCCGACCGCCTCGATCACGTGGCCACGCACCAGAACCGACCAGCCCTCATGCGGTCGGGCATCGACGCCGTCGAACACCCGCGCGGGCCGCAGCAGGACCGCTTCCTGGCTCCGGACCGGCGTGGCGACGCAGAGCGCCAGAAGAAGGAGAATCATCCGCATCGCCGCCATCCCGTTTCAGCCCGGGCACTGAAGCGCGCGCCGGGGGGCGGGACAAGTCCCGCCAGCGGCTTCAGTCGTCCAGCGAGGCTTCGCCGCGCAGGATCGCCTCGGCCTCGGGCGTGTGCTTGGCCCCTGTGCGGTCGTGCAGGATCAGCGGCGGCAACAGCCTGAGAGGGGCCTTGCCCGTCTTTACGGCGCTGACCAGGACCCGCTTGGCCGGTTCATCCGTATACGGATGAATGCCGCGCACCGCAAAGGATCCCGCCTTCTGGCCGAGCAGGGCCAGCAGGTCGGCCAGCCGGTCGGCGCGGTGGATCATCACGATCCGGCCGCCTTCGCGCACCGCCTTCAGGAGAAAGCCTGTCCAGGCGGCCAGACCGTCGTCCGCCATCCAGGCTCCGCGTTTGCCGGGTGAGGGCGCGCGCAAGGCCCCGGGATCGTCAAAGAAGGGCGGATTGCTGATCGCCCAGTCGAACGGCTCCAGCTCAAGCGCCCGGAACCCCGCCGCCACGTCGCCCTCGAGAATCGCCGCCTCGGCCCCGTTCAGCGTCGCATTTTCGCGCGCGAGTGCCGCCATGGCCGAATCGCGCTCCAGGCCGGTCAGGCGGACGCCGGGCCGCCGCGCCGCGATCTGCATCAGCACGGCACCCGCCCCGCAGCCGGCCTCAATCAGGCGCTCGCCCGGCTGCACGGCGATCGCCGCCGCCAGCAGGGCCGCATCCATACCCGCGCGATAGCCCTTGATCGGCTGGCGCAGCCGGACGCCGCCGCCCAGCAGGGCGTTCTCTACGATTTCAGTGGCGTCGGACGGGAACGATGCGGCTGTCACGCGGCTTGACCCTTTATGGCCCGATCACCATTGTGCGCCGCATCGCCGCCCGGCAAGACGGCGGCTGGATTTTCAGGTGCGATCCTCCCTCCGCGCCGCGCCGAATGAGTTTTCCGTTGGACGCTGTCACCGTCGCCCATCCCCGATCGAAGGGAGACGTCGAGCCGCTGGTTCGGCTGGCGCGGCATGATATGGCGGCCGTCGACGCCCTGATCATCGCCCGCATGCAGTCGCAGGTGCCGGTGATTCCCTTGCTCGCCGACCATCTGGTCAGCGCCGGCGGCAAGCGATTGCGGCCCTTGCTGACGGTGGCGGCCGGGCGTGCTTCGGGTGCCAGGGGCGAGATGATCGCCGCGGTCAAACTGGCCGCCGCAGTCGAATTCATCCACACCGCGACCCTGTTGCACGACGACGTCGTTGACGGCTCCAACCTGCGGCGGGGCAAGACGGCCGCCCATCTGATCTGGGGCGCGCCCACCAGCGTTCTGGTCGGCGACTTCCTGTTCGCCCGGGCCTTCGAACTGATGGTCGAGACCGGCCAGATGCGGGCGCTGGGCATCCTCGCCCGCGCCTCCAGCGTCATTGCCGAGGGCGAGGTGTTACAGCTGACCCGGGCCCACGACCTGAATCTGGACCAGGAAACCTACCTGCGCATCGTTTCGGCCAAGACCGCCGAACTGTTCGCCGCCGCCGCCGAGGCCGGAGCGGTCGGGGCCGGGGCCGGTGAGCAGGCGGTTCAGGCTCTGCGCGCCTATGGCCTGAACCTCGGTCTGGCCTTCCAGCTGGCCGATGACGCCCTCGACTATGGCGGCGTCTCGGAAGAACTCGGCAAGAACGCCGGCGACGATTTCCGCGAAGGCAAGGTGACCATGCCCCTGCTGCTGGCCGTCGCCCGCACCCGCGGTCGCGAGGACGCCTTCTGGGATCGCACCATCAACACGGGCAAGCGCACCGAGGACGACTTCCGCCGGGCGCGCGAGCTGGTGGTCGGGACCGGTGCCGTCAGCGCCACCCTCGACGCTGCCCACGAATACGCCGATGCGGCCAAGGCGGCCCTGTCGGGCCTTCCCGACAATGAATGGCGTGCCGCTCTGGAACAGCTGGCTGATTTCGCGGTCAGTCGGGCGGCCTGATCGCCTCTCCGTCCCCGGCGGAGGAGCGAAGCGTTCTTACCGCAGGCCGGCGCAGAACCGCTGGATGCGACTGCACGCTTCTTCCAGTACGGTCTCGCTGGTCGCATAGCTGATGCGGAAATAGGGGCTCAGGCCGAAGGCCGAGCCCTGCACCACGGCCACGCCCTCGGCATCGAGCAGTTCGGCAGTAAAGGTGTCGTCGCTGTCGATCACTGTGCCGCCTTCTGTCTTCTTGCCGATCAGCCCCTCGATCGACGGATAGACATAGAAGGCCCCTTCGGGCGTGGCGCAGCGGATGCCCGCCGCCTGGTTCAGCATCGACACGACCAGGTCCCGGCGGGCCTCGAAATGGGTCGCGCGCTCGGCGATGAAGTCCTGCGGCCCGTTCAGCGCCTCGACCGCCGCCCACTGGCTGATCGACGAGGGATTGGAGGTTGTCTGGCTCGCCACCTTGCGCATCAGGTCGATCAGCGCCTTCGGCCCGCCCGCATAACCGATGCGCCAGCCGGTCATGGCATAGGCCTTGGACACGCCGTTCACCGTCAGGGTCCGGTCATAGAGGTCCGGTGCCACCTGGGCGATCGTCTGGTAGTCGAAGTCGCCGTAGATCAGGTGCTCGTACATGTCGTCGGTCATCACCCAGACCTGCGGATGACGGCGCAGCACGTCGGCCAGCCCCTCCAGCTCGGCCCCCGTGTAGGCCGCCCCCGTGGGGTTCGACGGGCTGTTCAGGATCAGCCATTTCGTCCGCGGGGTGATCGCCGCCTCCAGCGCCTCGGGCTTCAGCTTGAAGCCGTCGGCCTCATGCCCGACCACCGTTACCGGCTCGCCGCCGGCCAGCAGCACCATGTCCGGATAGCTGACCCAGTAGGGGGCGGGCACGATCACCTCGTCGCCCGGCGACAGGGTCGCGACCAGGGCGTTGTAGATGACGGTCTTGCCGCCCGACGCGACGTGGATCTGGTTGGCCGCATAGGTCAGACCGTTTTCGCGCGCGAACTTGGCCGCGACCGCCGCCTTCAGCTCGGGCAGTCCGTCGACGTCGGTGTATTTGGTCTCGCCCCGCCGGATGGCCGCGATGGCGGCTTCCTTGATGTTGTCCGGCGTGTCGAAGTCCGGCTCGCCGGCCCCCAGACCGATCACATCACGGCCCTCGCGCTTGAGTTCGCGGGCGCGGGCGGTCACCGCCAGGGTGGCCGAGGGTTTGACGCGGGCGAGGGCGGACGACTGCAGGCTGGACATGGCGACTCCCGGGGGGCGGTGCGCAATCCTTACGCAGTTGCGAAAGGACGATCAAATGCTGTGCTCAGGCGGGCCGCCCGCTCACCGCCCTTTCTCCGAGTGCCTGACGCAGGGCGGGAAGCCGGCTGCGGCTGATCGGAAGGGAGGCACCATCCTGCATCAGGAGCGTCGTCCGGCCGCCGTCCCGGGCATAGCCGGTGGCCAGGGCAAGATTGGCAATCACCGATCGGTGGATACGCAGAAACCCGGCAGGCAGCCCGGACTCCAGCCGGTCCAGCCGCGCTGCGTGGAGAAGACAACGGCCGCCGGTCAATCGCAACTCGACATAATCATCGGCTCCGACGACGGCGATGATGTCCACGATCGGGACAAGCTCAACGCCTCTTGATGACGCCACGGTCAGCCGGTCGGGTTGATTGGCGGCCCGCGTCAGGGCGGCCTCGCGTCCCTGGTCCTCGCGGCCCAGCCGGACCACCTCCAGCATCAGCAGGGGCAGGACCAGACCGGCCGCCAGCAGGAAGAAGGACAGGTCGAGCAGCCATTCCGGAAACAGGAGGCCGACGCCAAGAAACAGCGCGAGATAGGCCAGGCTCAGCCGCGCCCCGGGTCGCCTGTCGCGAACCCCGATCGCGGCGGCGAAAGTCGATACGCCGGCACCGATGATCAGGGCCCAACCGGTCTTCCAGTCGAAGCCCGGAATCAGCCAGGTCGCAGCCACGGCGATCAAGGCGAGGCCGGTCAGGGTCCGGCGGGCCTTCGGCAGGAAGCGCGAAGCGGCATAGGATACCAGCAGGACGGAGAATGCCGCAGCCAGAAACCATATGCCGGTCAGGCGCCAGGTGTGGAGTGGATAGGCATAGGCAAACAGGGACCGGAGGCTCTCGACGATCGCCTGAAGACCCGCGACGGCGGCCATGGCCGCAAGCGTCAGGCTGGTGCCGGTGCGGCGCAACACGTGGATCACCCCGAACCCGAAGGCCGCGGCGAACAGGGCTCCGGCGGCGACAAAGGTCACGGCCAGAAAGGCACTGCGGTTTGGGACCGGGTAGGGTGCGACCGTCAACGCCCCGACCGGGTGTCGCAGCCGCAGGCCGCCATGAAACGAAGACATGTGGACAACGAGGAGGTTGTCTCGCGGGTGCCAGAGGGAGTCCCGGATCAGGAAGGCGGTCTGGTAACGTCCGGGGCGTTCCGTCGCGGCCGAGCTTCCCGGCCGACCATTGGCACCCAGCCGCTTTCCGTTAAGCCAGATCTCGGAGGACAGGATGCCTGCAATATACAGGGCCCGGGGCCGCTCATCGGTCGGCGCGGTGAGGGTGGTACGAACCCACATCTCGCGACCCTGGGGGTCGATCATGCCGGGGAGCGGGCGGCAATCATGGAGCACGGGTGCATTGAAGCCGGGGCTTCCGCGACAGGTCTCCCAGCGCGGTTCCCCGGCATGGGCCGCCGCCGCGAGCCATGAGAAGAGCAGGGCCATGATCAGGGTGCGCCACATTCGCCCAGCCTAAGGCACCACTGGCCGAAATGCGCGGCTGTTGACCGAGCCGGCATGACCGTTGGCCGACCCGTCAGCACAGGCCTGCACTCATGGGTTCAACTGTCGACATGACGTATTCATCCTTGAGCCGACGCTCCCTCCTTGCCGCCGCCGCGATGGCCGTGCCGGGTATCGCCCTCGCCCAGTCCCAACCGGTCGGGTCACCATCAGGTCCTTTCCGTTTCGCCGGCTGGAGGGGTGCGGAAACCGACGCCGAACGCGGCTTCCTCGAAGTCCCTGAAGACCGCCGCGATCCGGCCTCGAGACGCATATTGCTGAGCTATGTCCGCTTCCGTTCGACGGCGGCCCGGCCCGGCCCGCCGATCATCTATCTGGCCGGTGGTCCCGGCGGCACCGCCACCGGCGCGGCAGCGGGCCCGCGGTTCCCGATCTTCATGGCTCTGCGTGAGGTCGCGGACGTCATCGCGTTCGATCAGCGAGGGACCGGCCTGTCCAACCACATCCCGCCGCGTCCGCCCTCGACGGAGCCGCCACCCGTCCTGACCCGGGACGGCCTGACCCGGCATTTCCGGGACGCGTTCCGGACGGCCTGGGCGGACTGGACCCGGGCCGGGGTCGCCATGCGAGGCTATAATACGGCCGAGAGCGCGGATGACATCGACGCCCTGCGCCAGCACCTCGGGGTCGAGAAGGTCGATCTGTGGGGCATCAGCTACGGGACACACCTCGCCCTGTCGGTCCTGAAACGGCATCCGGACAGGATCGGCCGCGTGGTTCTCGCCAGTCTCGAAGGGCAGGACCAGACCGTGAAACGGCCGGCCCGGACGGACGCCTATCTGCAACGGGTGGACGCGCTTCTGGACGCCGATCCGGCGGTTCGCGCCGCCGTTCCCGACCTGCCTGCCCTGATGCGGAGCGTTCATGGCCGGCTGGAGGCGGCCCCCGTGGCCGTCACCGTGCCCGGCCCGGCCGGGCCGATGGACCTCCAGCTCGGCGGGTTCGGGGTGCAACTGATTGCGGGAGCCCTGATCGCCAACCCTTCCACGCTCGCGCTGCTGCCGGGCCTGTATCTGGCGCTCGACGGCGGCCAGACGGCTGCGCTCGTGCCTTTCCTCGGCTCCATGGCCGGTCAGTTGGACGTGACGGGGATGCCGGAGGCGATGGATCTCGCCTCCGGCATATCGGCTGGTCGGCTGAGCCAGGTCCAGGCCGAGGCGCGCACCGCGGTCCTTGGCAACGCGCTGAACTTCCCGATGCCGCATCTGCTTGGCGTGGTAGATGGCGTCGACCTTGGCGACGACTTCCGGGCACCGGTCCGGATCGAAACGCCCGCCTTGCTGGTCGCCGGCACTCTCGACGGTCGGACCGTGCTCGAGGAACAGGTGGAGGTGGCAGCGCAGTTCCAGCACAGGACGCAGGTGACGGTGGAAAATGCGGGCCACAATGTCTTTGAGTCCCATCCGGATGTGCAGGACCTGATCGTGCGCTTTCTCCGGGGCGACCCGGTCAGCGACACCCGGCTCAGCTTGCCGCCGCCGACGTTCCGCATCGCATGACCGACCGGGCACGGCGGTCGCGCCGCAGGGCGGGCCAGCCGGTCGCGTTTCCGCGGCGTGCGAGACCTCGCCCCGGCCGCCGTGGCCTGTTAATCCCACCCCATGCGCCGCCTGATCGACTTCATCCTCAACATGGAAGGCCGCCGCTGGCGGGCGGTACTGGCGACGGCGCTGTTGCTGGGGGCGACCGTGGCCCTCCTTGCGCTCGGCAAGAGCCAGTTCGGGCTCGCGGCCGAAGGGAACCTCGAGGCATGGCTACAGGGCTATTCCGGCAGCCCGTGGGCGTTCGTGGCGACGGTGGTTCTGTTCATCGCCGCCGCCTTCATCGGCGCGCCGCAGTTCATCCTGATCGCGGCCTGCGTGGTGGCCTTCGGGCCGTCCCTCGGCTTTTTCTACAGCTGGGTCGCCACGATCATCTCGGCGGGCGTCACCTACTGGCTGGGACGCGGACCGACGGCGCGGCTGGTCGACCGGTTCAGTGGCCGCACCATGGGCCGGCTCAAGGGGTTCGTCGGCAAGAACGCCTTCTACGCCAGCTTCATGATCCGCAACGTGCCCTCGGCCCCCTTCATCATCGTCAACATGGCGTTCGGCGCGACCCGGGCCTCGTTCTGGCGCTTCCTGGCGGGCTGCGCCCTGGGCGTCCTGCCGAAGACGGCGCTGGTCGCCTTCTTCGGCGGGGCCGTTGTGTCGGCGGTCAGTGGTGACGGCGTCTGGACCTCGCTGATCCTCGCAGGCGTCGCCGTGGTCTGGCTGGGTCTGATGTTGGGAGCGCGCGAACTGGTCAAACGGCGCGAAGCGGGATCGGGTACCGATTAAAAGAAACAGACCTTGTTGCTAATTGGCCGGTCGCCTATGGTCAGCCCGGATTCTGCCCCTTGTCGGAGACGCTCCATGCTGAAGCTCTACTATTCGCCCGGTGCCTGCGCCCTCGCTTCGCATATCGCCCTCGAGGAAGCAGGCGCGGACTATGAACTGGTCAGGATCGACCTGAGGGCGGGCGAGCAGCGGACACCCGAATACCTGGCCATCAATCCCGCCGGCTCGACCCCCGCGCTCGTCACCGATGACGGCGTGCTGACCGAAAACGTGGTGATCATGGGCTACATCGCCCAGACCCATCCGGCCGCGAAGCTGGCCGATGACGTCTCAGGCTTCAGCTTCAGCAAGATGCAGTCGCTGAATGCCTGGCTCGGGTCCAGCCTGCATCCTGCCATGGGGCGGCTGTTGTTCAGCCGTCCGGCACTGGAAGGCGAGGCGAGGGACGCCGCGGCCAAGGTCGTGTTCGACAAGCTGGACGTTCTCGAAAACCACCTGTTCGTGGGCCCGTGGGCCCGGGGTGAGGCCTATTCCGTGGCCGACGGCTATGTATCGGTGTTCACGCGCTGGGCCCGTCAGGCCGGACTTCTGGATCCCTCCCGCTATCCGAAACTGGCGGACCATCTCGACCGCGTCCAGACCCGCCCGGCGGTCCGGAAGGTGCTTGAGGCGGAAGGGATTGAAGCCGTTTGACCCGGGTGTGACGGGATCGTGATTGAGCCAGGGGCATCGCCACTCGCCGCGGTCGTCCGGCGTGCGCGGCCGGGCGACCGCAGGGGCTTGTATTAGCCGCCACACACGGGCAAACGAGCCGTAAGGTCGGTCAGGCGATAACGATCAGGAGGCGGCGCGTGGGGATGCGTGGTGCCGGGGCGTCGCCGAAGCGGATCGAGACTGACGAAACGCCCCTCAAGGCCCGAACGAACGGTATCCCGGACCCATGTTCTCCAGCATTTTCGGCGCGATCTCCAACGACATCGCCATCGACCTCGGCACTGCCAACACCCTGATCTACATGAAGGGCAAGGGCATTGTCCTCAACGAGCCGTCCGTGGTCGCCCTGCGCAACGTCGGTGGACGCAAGATCGTCCACGCCGTCGGCCTTGAGGCCAAGCAGATGCTGGGCCGCACCCCGGGCCATATGGAAGCCATCCGCCCGATGCGCGACGGGGTCATCGCCGACTTCGAAGTCGCCGAGGAGATGATCAAACACTTCATCCGCAAGGTTCATAACCGCAAGGGCTTCGTGAACCCCAAGGTCATCGTCTGCGTGCCGTCGGGTGCCACGGCGGTCGAGCGTCGCGCGATCAACGATTCCTGCCTCAATGCCTCGGCCCGCCGCGTCGGCCTGATCGACGAGCCGATGGCGGCCGCGATCGGTGCCGGCTTGCCGATCCATGAGCCGACCGGCTCGATGGTCGTCGATATCGGCGGCGGGACCACCGAGGTGGCCGTGCTGTCCCTGTCGGGCATCGTCTATTCGCGCTCGGTCCGCGTCGGCGGAGACAAGATGGACGAGGCGATCATCTCCTACATGCGCCGCAACCATAACCTCCTGATCGGCGAGACCACCGCCGAGCGCATCAAGAAGGACATCGGCACCGCCCGGATCCCGGCCGACGGCGAAGGCCTGTCGATCGACGTCAAGGGCCGCGACCTGATGCAGGGCGTGCCCCGCGAGGTCCGCATCTCCGAACGCCAGGCCGCCGAGGCCCTGGCCGAACCGGTCTCGCAGATCGTCGAGGCCGTGAAGGTCGCGCTGGAAGCCACGCCGCCCGAACTGGCCGCCGACATCGCCGACAAGGGCATTATGCTGACCGGCGGGGGCGCGCTGCTGCGCGGTCTGGACGCCGAAATCCGCGACCACACGGGCCTTCCGGTGTCCGTGGCCGACGATCCTCTGTCCTGCGTGGCCATCGGCTGCGGCCGGGTTCTGGAGCATCCGCGGTGGATGAAGGGCGTGCTCGACTCCGCCCTTTAGGGGTCAGGTCGAAACACCGCCGCAAATCCCTGTCATCAGGGGATTTGAACCTGTTCCCAACAGGCACGGATTTTGCGATAGGCTACGAAATCAGCGGGGGGCGTCCCGCTGATTCCCTCTTTCCCAGGAAGGCGCGCCGTGGCGTTTCGCGACGGACCGTTCGAGAATATCAAGGTGCCGCTGGTCTGGACCGCGGCGGTCGCTGTCGTGGCCGCGGCGATCGGCTGCATCCTTCTGCTCATCAGTGACGCCCGGGCGCAGACCTCGCCCTATCAGCCGGTCCGCGCCGGCGTCGAATCCGTCGCCGGTCCGGTGGGCGGCGTCTTCGCTGCGCCGGTGCGCTGGTTCGGGCACGCCTCGGACTTCGTGGGCGGCTATTTCTTCGCGGTGTCCGAGAACCGGCGGCTGAAGCGCGAACTGGCGGACCTGGAGCCCTGGCGCGACCAGGCCATCGCCCTGAAGAACGTCAACGCCCGCTATGAGGCCATGCTGGGCATCCGGCCCGAGCCGCCGGTGGCCATGCAGACGGCGCGGTCAATCTCGGACACACGCGGACCCTTCTCCAATGCACGGTTGATCGACGCCGGCTCGGCCAAGGGAATCAAGGTCGGCAATCCGGTTATTAATGAACAGGGCCTCGTCGGTCGCGTTGTCGGCACGTCGGCCAACGTCAGCCGCGTCGTCCTTCTGACAGATGTCGCCAGTCGCACGCCGGTTCTGGTCGATCGCACCGATGCGAGAGCGCTGCTGACGGGAGACGGCTCGCCGAACCCGCGGCTCGAGTTCGTCCGTGGCGTCGGCGCAGTTCAGGCCGGCGACCGGATCCTGTCCTCGGGCGACGGTGGCGGCTTCCCGCGTGGCGTACCGATCGGCGTCGCGGCCAAGGGCATCGACGGCACCTGGCGGGTCAAGCTTTTCAGCGACCGTGGCGCGATCGACTATGTGCGGGTGATGCTGTTCGAGGACTTCAGTCAGCTGATCGGTCCGGACGACCTCAACGCACCGCCGCTGGCCGCGCTCGGGACCCTGCGCGAAGCCACCGCTGACCAGACCGGAGCCATCGCCGATTCTGCGGCGCGCCGCGACGCGACCCGTGCCCGGCAAGAGCAGACCCGCTCCGACAATGCGCGCGCCGACGCCGCCGAGGCGGCTCGCCCCCGACCCGTAATCCCGGCGGCGGCCGCCGCGCCCCGACCGGCCGCGGAGACGCCGCCGCCCGCTGCCGGGGCTCCCCCACCCGCGGGAGGGACCGAATGAGACGTCCGGTCGCGGTCCGCGTCGTCGGGCCGGTGCAGTGGATCGTCATTCCGGCCCTGATCACGGTGGCTGTCACCATCGTTCTGGGGACGCCTGTCGAGTTGTTCGGCCTGAGCCTGCCCGAACCGGTGATCCCCATGGTCCTGGCCTTCGCATGGCCGCTGATCCGGCCGTCGGTGGTCGCGCCGCTCGTTCTGACCGGGCTGGGGCTGGGTCTCGACATCTTCACCTATGGACCGCTGGGCCTGTGGGCACTTTCGTTGCTGGGCATCTATGCCGTGGTCCTGGCGTCGCGCAGCTTTCTGATCGGCCAGGACACAGCGGTCCTGTTCGTCTGGTACGCCGCCTGCTGCGGGCTTGCCTTCCTGCTCGTCTATCTGGTGCGGATGATCATCGACCGGAACGCCGCCAGCCTGCTCGCCATGTTGGGCCAGGTGATCCCCACCCTGCTGCTGTTCCCGTTCGCCGACCGCATGATCGAGCGGTTCGAGGACGGCGACGTGAGGTTCCGATGAGCGCGGAACCCTCCATCTTCTTTTCCGACGTCAATGAGCGTCAGGGCTCGTTCCTGCGCAGGACCTTCATCCTCGGCGGCCTGACCACACTCGGCGGGCTGGCCCTGACCGGTCGTCTGGCCCAGCTTCAGGTGTTCCAGGCCGGCCAGTACGCCACCATGGCGACCAACAACCAGTTCAACTTCCGCCTCGTACCGCCGCCGCGGGGCCGCATCCTCGACCGCAACCGCGTGGTCATCGCCGGAAACCGCCCGAGCTTCCGCGTGCTGGTCGTCCGCGATGAGACCAAGGACCTGGACCAGACGCTGGACCTGCTGGGCCGGCTGCTGCCGGACACCATGGACCGGCGTCGCTCGATCATCCGCGACGTCAATGCCGCGCCGCGCTTTTCACCGGTCCCGGTCAAGAGCGACCTGACCTGGGAAGAGTTCGCGCGCGTCAACCTGTACGCCAACGAGCTGCCGGGCGTCATGGCCGACATGAACGAGGCCCGTTACTACCCGTTCGGCGGGGCCTTCGCCCATGTCATCGGCTATGTCGCCAAGCCCAACGATCGCGACATCAAGGCGATCCAGGACAAGGGCGAGGAAGTTCCACAGATCCTCTACAACCCCGGTTTCCGTATCGGCCGTCAGGGTGTGGAGAAGGCCTTCGATTCCGACCTGCGTGGCGAGGCCGGCGGTAACCGGGTCGAGGTCGACGCACGCGGCCGGGTCGTGGCCGAGGATGTGGGCGGGTCCCGCCCGGCGGTCCCGGGGGCCGATGTGGTCCTGACGCTGGACGCCGACATCCAGAACCGCGCGCTGGAAGTCTTCGGCGATGAGTCGGGTGGCTGCGTCGTGATGGACGTTCGCAACGGCGATATCCTGTGCATGGTCTCGGCACCGTCGTTCGATCCGAACCTGTTCGTGGGCGGCGTGCCGTCCAGCATCTACAGGGCCCTGTCCGAATACGAGCGCAAGCCGCTGCTGGACAAGACGCTGAATGGTGTCTTCCACCCCGGATCGACGTTCAAGATGACGACGGCCCTGGCCATCCTGGATGCCGGCGTCGATCCGACAGAACGCGTGGTCTGCACCGGCGGCTATCGATACGGCAACCGCACCTTCCGCTGCTGGGAGCCTCGCGGCCACGGCGCTCAGGACATGCACAACGCCATCAAGAACTCGTGCGACGTCTATTTCTACCACATGTCCAACCGGGCCGGTGTCGACCGGATCCAGGACGTGGCCAAGAAGATCGGCTTCATGCAGACCTACGATATCGGGGTCGGCAACCAGAAGGCGGGCTCGGTCCCGAGCCGGGCCTGGAAGGCCAACTACAATCGCAAGAACCCGAACCCGGAATCGCGCGTCTGGTTTCCGGGCGAAACCCTGTCGGTCGCGATCGGCCAGGGGGATGTCAACGTCACCGCGTTGCAACTGGCTGTGATGACCTCGCGGTTGGCCAATGCCACCAAGGCTGTCGTGCCACGGCTGATCAAGTCGGTCGGCGGCGTCGAACGCCCCAGCGGCGCGGCCGTGCCTGACCTGCCGTTCCCCCGGGAGCATCTCGAGATCGTACGTCAGGGCATGATCGCCGTGGCCAACGACCGGTCGGGTACCGCCTATCGCCAGTCACAGCTGGGCCTCGGCGACATCCAGATGGCCGGCAAGACGGGTACCGCCCAGGTTCGCAGTTACGGCTCGGGCCCCCGCAAGAGCAATGTCTGGGCGCTGAAGGACCATAATCTGTTCGTCGCTTTCGCCCCGGTCGATGCACCGCGTTATGCCGTCGCCGTCATCATCGAACATGGCGGCAAGGGCGGTGCCACGGCCGGCGCGCCGCGTGCGCGCGAGATCATGCGCACCACCCTGCTCAAGGACCCCGAGATGCTGGAACGCATCCAGCGTCCGCCGCCGCCCGAGGCGCTTGGGCCCGAGACAGGCGATGAGGTGGTCGCCGGCGCGGCCCCCGAAGAGCCGATCGCCCAGGTCGCACCCGCGCCGTCCGCACCCCGCGCACCGGCGGTCGCCAGCGGCCCGCGCCCCTATTTGCCGGGTGCACCGCAATGACCGCCTCTGCCCTGACCCGTCCCGGCGAACGCGAGCGCCTGTCGGTCAAGCTGACCCAGATCGACTGGCGGTTTACCGGCCTGCTGTGCGTGGTCGCCGGGATCGGTGCCCTGATGCTCTATTCGGTGGCCAAGGGCAGCTGGGAGCCCTGGGCGGCGAAGCATCTGATCCGCTTCGGTGTCCTGCTGGTCGTCATGCTCCTGCTGTCGATGGTGCACCTGAAGTGGTGGTTCAGGCTGTCCTATCCCGTATACGGTCTGGCCTTGTTGATGCTGGCGCTGATCGAGGTTCCAGGGCTGGGCTATACGGCCATGGGCGCGACGCGCTGGCTTGATGTCGGGATCACCCGCATCCAGCCGTCGGAGCTGATGAAGATCGGTCTCGTCCTGGGTCTGGCCCGCTGGTACCACGGCGCGACGGCCAAGGAAGCCAGCTTCCACTGGAAGCTGCTGATCCCGGCCGGCATGATCGGCCTGCCCTTCATCCTGGTGGCGCACCAGCCCGACCTGGGCTCCGCCATGCTGATCGGAATGACCGGCGCGGCCATGATGTTCATGGCGGGACTGAGCTGGAAGATCATCGCCGGCGTCACCATTCCCGCCGCGATCGCCGTGCCCTTCTACGTCATGTTCGGCATGCACGACTACCAACGCAACCGCGTGCTGACCTTCCTCAATCCGGAAGGCGATCCGACGGGCACGGGCTATCACATCATGCAGTCCAAGATCGCCCTCGGCTCGGGCGGTCTGCTGGGGAAGGGCTACGGCCTGGGCAGCCAGAGCCAGCTTGAATTCCTGCCCGAGAAGCACACCGACTTCATCTTCGCCGCGGTATCGGAAGAGTTCGGCTTCGTCGGCTCGTTCACCGTGATCGCCAGCTATATCGCCATCATCCTGATTGCCCTTCGCATCGCGTCTCTGTCGCACAGCCATTTCGGCCGCATGGGCGCAGCGGGCATGACGGCGACCTTCGCGCTCTATGTCATGATCAACGGGGCCATGGTCATGGGTCTGGCTCCGGTCGTGGGCGTGCCCATGCCGCTGCTGAGCTATGGCGGTACGGTCATGCTGACGGTGATGATCGGCTTCGGCCTGGTGCTGGCCACGCGGGTACATCGCTATGCCGAACTGCCCAAGGGCCACGGACTGTTCTAGACCAAACGCATCTCCCTCCCCATGAAGGGGCGGGAGAGCTACGGTGGGGAATGAGCAGTCCCAAACCGGATCCCAAGCCCGCCCCGAGCTCCCCTGTCGTCGCACCGGCGACCCTGTTCCAGTCTGACTGCGGGGCGTCGCCCTGTCCCGAACCGGTCCTGCCTTCGGCCACGCCGGAGCAGCAGGCGGCCCTGACGGACGGCGTGCGCATGAGAGAAAACCCCGCAGAATGGGCCTTCGTGCGGCTGTCCAAACTCATCGAGGATTTCGAGAAGGGCCTCGACAAGGACGAGGAGATCGGTGCTCGCATCGTCGGCCTGCCGGGCGACGGCACGATGTCAATCGACGACGTCGGCTTCTGGGGGCCGGATTTCATCATGTTCCTCGGCAAGAATGCCGACGGCAAGCCGGTCCGCCTGATCCAGCACTATGGCCAGATCAACGTCCTGCTGGAATCCCGCAGGAAGCCCGAGGAACGCGAAGCCCGCAGGATCGGCTTCCAGCTGTCTGAATTGGTCGAGAAGACCAACCCGAAATAGGTCGGGAGCTCTAAAGCCCCGCCGCCCAGTCCGTGGCGCGGAGCAGGCTGTCGACGATGCCCGGCTCGGTCGAGGCGTGGCCGGCGTCCTTGATGATGTCGAGCTTTGCTTCGGGCCAGGCCCGATGCAGGGCCCAGGCGCTGGTGATGGGCGTGACGACGTCGAACCGGCCCTGGGCGATCCAGCAGGGGATGTGCTTGATCCGCCCTATGTTCTTCAGCAACCAGCCCTCTTCCGGGAAGAATCCGCCGTTCATGAAGTACCAGCACTCGATGCGGGCGAAGGCGACCGCGAACTCCGGCTCTGCGAACTTGTCGGGGCGGGCGTCAGGCCCTTCGACGCTGACTGTCTCGCCTTCCCAGCTGGACCAGGCGATGGCGCAGCGCTCGCGCTCGGTCCTGTCGTCGCCGATGAGCCGCTTGTAGTAGGCACCCATCAGGTCATGACGTTCGTCCTCGGGAATCGGTGCCACGAACCGTTCCCAGGCGTCGGGGAAGATGTTCGACGCCCCGTCCTGATAGAACCAGTGCAACTCGGGTTTGGTCAGCAGGAAGATGCCGCGCAGCAACAGGGCCACAACCCGCTCGGGATGGGTGATGGCATAGGCCATCGACAGGGTGGATCCCCAGCTGCCGCCGAACACCGCCCATTTGTCGACGCCGAGCAGTTCGCGCAGGCGTTCGATGTCCTCGATCAGCGTCCAGGTCGTGTTCTCCTCCAGCGACGCATTGGGCCGGCTCTTGCCGCAGCCGCGCTGGTCGAACAGCACGATCCGGTATCTGGCCGGATCGAAATAGCGCCGCATGCCGGCGTTGACTGCGCCGCCCGGGCCACCGTGCAGCACGACGACGGGCAGGCCCTGCGGGTTACCGCATTCCTCATAGTAGATTTCGTGAATCCCGCCGGTCGACATGAAGCCGGTGGCGTAGGGCTCGATTTCAGGGAACAACTCGCGGCGGGCGGTCTCGGGCAAGGCGAAGGCCATACGGTTACTCGGTCTCATTCTACGCCGGTCAGGCGTTTTCGGTTTGTGACCGCAATGCGGCAACGGCAAGCAAAAGCCAAGCTGCGATCATCAGAAGGCCCCCGATCGGGGCCACCGCTCCCATGATCGGCAGGCTGAGCAGCGCGATGGTCGACAGAGAGAGGCAAAACACCAGCCCGCCCGCGGTCGCCAGCCAGCCGGAAACCACGACCAGCCGGGAGCGGTCCGGCCAGACGGCGCAAACCAGCCCCAGCAGCGCATGCACCATCTGGTAGTGGCCACCCGTGGTCAGCAGGGCCTTGATCGCCGGGCCGGCACCATGGGCGGCGAAGGCCCCGATACCCACGGCGAGGGCTCCGTTCAGGGCGGCGAAGACCACCAGACTACGCGAAACTCTCATGCCCGGAACGCTAGCCGACAGGCTGTCGCGAGTCTGCTATTGCGCGCTCCATGACCGCCGCCCAGAGACTTGCGTTCCAGTATGTGTTGCTCTTCGGTGCCACCGGGGTAAGCCTTCCGTTTGCAGGACTGTGGCTAAGCGCGCAGGGGTTGAGCGGCGCGCAGATCGGGACCCTTCTGGCGGTCCCCATGCTGGCCCGAATCGTCACCGGTCCGCTCCTGTCGGTCTGGGCGGATGGATTCAGATACCGCCGCACCCCGATCGCGATCCTCGGGCTGGTCATGACGCTGGGCTATGGTGCCGCTGGACTGGTCGACGGCTATTTCGCCTGGGCCATCTGCTGGTTCGTGGGCGCGACGGCGATGGGCGTTCTGGTGCCTCTGACCGATGTTCTGAACCTGCGTCTCTCCGCCCGGTTCGGCTACACCTTCGCGGTGCCGCGCGGGCTGGGCTCGGCGTCCTTTGTCGCCGCCAACATCATCATGGGTGGCTTGCTTCTGACGCAGCCGACAGAAGCCATCATCGTCTGGCTGGTCGCGGCCTCGCTGGGCGTCACGGTCGTCGCGGTCCTGGCCCTGCCACCCGAGCCGGTCGCCGACGGCCTGCCGTTGCGCGGGCGTGAGCGTTTTCGCGGCATCGGCCGGCTGCTCAAGGATCCGGTCTTCATGACCGCCATCTTCGCCATCGGCGCGGTTCAGGCCGCGCACGCCTATCAGTACGGCTTCTCGGCCATACTCTGGAAGACGGAAGGGATCAGCGAGGCCGTCACCGGCCAGCTCTGGGCCTTCGGCGTGATCGCCGAAATTCTCCTGATGTGGCTGTTCGAGCCCTGGCGGCGACGGGTCGGGATCACGCCCTGGACCCTGCTGATCGTAGGCGCGGCGGCCGCGGTGTTTCGCTGGAGCGTCATGGCCTTCGCGCCGCCCCTCTGGCTGCTGTGGCCCTTGCAGGCGCTGCATGCCCTGACCTTCGCCGCTACCTTCCTCGCCGGTATCCAGATCGTCGAACGGCTGGCCCCCCGCGACAGTCAGACCGCCGGTCAGATGCTCAGTTCCGTCCTGTCGGCAGGAGTCCTGATCGGCCTGGCGACCGCTGTCTCAGGCCCGCTGTACGATCATTTCGGCGCGGGCGGCTACTGGGCCATGGCGGCCATGGCAGCATCAGGCTTGCTGGCTGCGCTGCCGCTCAGACATCAGTTGGCCCGTGAGCGGGCGAACGGCGACATGTGACGGACCATGGCTTCGGCCGCCGCCTTTACCGCCCTCTGGACGTCTTCATCGGACTCATGCTCGGGCGCTCGAAGCAGGCCGACGGCCGGCGCATCGAGCCCTTCGGGCAGGCCCGACAATACCCGGTAGAGCAGATAGCTGCCGGCGTCGTCCTCGGCGTCCGAACTGGTGTCGACAGCCAGTCCGGCCTCGGTCAGTGCGCGGACGATATCCGCCGTCGGTGCTGTGGCCCGGGCTATGGAAGGGCCGACAGCGTTCACCCGCCCGACCCCGTCAAGCGATCGGCTCTCGGCTCTCAGTTGAAGTCTGAACGCCGGGCTTCGGCGCGTCCGGCCGACCAGCAGCAGGGCCCGGCAGTGCCGGTCTTCGAGATGGGCCGCCAGGGTTCGTGCCACGTCATCAGGCTCGCCGCCGGCCACGGCCACTGTCCGCGCCCCCGCGGGACTCCATGGCCGGCCGGACAGGTCCTCGACGGGATCCCAACCGGCCTCGTTGGCGTCATAGGCGCAGATCACGATCGCGGGGCGGTGATCGAGGGCCGTTTCGGCGGGTGTGTCGAGCATGAACCCTGCTTACGCGTGACGGATGCGTGACAGGTCGGACGGTGTCGTCATCCCGCGACCTCCGTCAAGACGGAATCAGCCCCCGCGCTCTCCGCCACTCCAGATTCAGCCGTCAGGCGAGATCGCCGATGGCGGCGTCCAGCAGCATATAGGCTCGCCCCCCGTCCGAGGTCAGCCGGCTCTGGATCGCCGGCCCGTCGCCCATACTCGCGCGCGCCGTCAGGTCCCGGGCGACAGCCCGCACATAGGCCTCGGCGTCCGCTCGCAGGTCAGGATCGGTCAGCACCCGGCGCGATACGCTGCGCACGGCAGCGGGGGCCACTCGCCGAACGATCTGGCGGGCCCGGTCCGGATCCCGTTCGGCGACCGCCCGGGCGGCCTCCTCAATGCGCGAGCGGGGCAGAAGCGCGTTGGGATCCACCCCCATCCGGCGAATGGCGGCAGTGACCCGTTCTTCCAGGGCATCAATGTCCGCGGCCGGCATGACCGGCGTGTCGAGGTCCAGAGGCGCTTCGCCGGGCCCGTCATCGACGAGGTCGTTCCAGCCCAGCCGGTCATCGGCCGGTGGGGCAGGGGTGGTCGAGCCGGGCATGGGTTCCAGTTTCAGCCGGTTCCGGAGACCGAAGCCGCGGGCCTCTTCAGCCTTGGGGCGCTCGCGCGTAGCGTCCGGTTCTGGGGGCGCGGGGGCCGGCACAGGCTCGCGGCGACGGAGGGCCGGCGTATCGCCCGAGACCACGCCCATCAGCCGGACCGCTTCGGTCAGCATGTCGTAGTTCCGGCGCACCCGCTCCTGGAAGCCGGAGTCCAGCGCCTCGGTCTCGGCGGCCGCTTTCTGCGATGCAGCGGACAGGGCGGCAAGGCCTTCCTCGACCGAGGTGCGCACGGCGTCGACCCGCTTGCGGGCTTCGTCCGGCAGTCGCGCCGCGCGTTCGTCCAGATCGCCGATCGACTCGTCGATCTGGACAAGGGCGGCGTTCATGCGTTCGAGGGTGGCTTCCAGACGCTCGACGGCGCGTTCGCCGGCCTCGTCCACCAGAGCGCCCGTCTCGGTCACGATCTTGCGGGCGCTGTCGACCCGTGCATCGGCGGCCTGATCCGCCTTCTGGGCGGCGTCGAACAGGGTCTCGCCCAGCCGATCGGCGCGCATGCTGGCCTGTTCCGCGGCGTCGGCAGCGGCGGCGCGTGATTGTTCGGCGGTCGCCTGCAGCGCCGAGAGGGCCAGTCGGGTTTCCTCGACAAGGGCGTCCCGCGCGTCTGCGGCCAAGGCCTCGAACCGGTCCAGCGCAAGTTTGGTTGCGGCGTCGAAACCGTCGGCCTCGCGCTGGGACATTTCGACCAGGGCCCGGAATTGGTCAGTCGCAGCCTCGACCAGATCCTTGATCGTCTCCGCCGTGCGCGTTGAAGTCTCACCCAGCTCGCCGGCGGCCGAACGGCTGGCGGACAGCTGTTCGGTCAGCTGCGCCCGCTGGCTTTCGACCTGGGCCGAGAAATCTTCCTGATCCGTGCGCAGGGCATAGGCGGCCGTGACCAGGGCAGCGCGCTGCTGGCCGAGCCCTTCCTCGACCGACAGGATCTGTTCGGCGACGCCCGAACCGGCGTTTTCGAGTCGCAGGGTCTGACGGGCCAGATCGTCGGCGGCGACGCGGGCTGCATCCTGGGCCTCGCCGGCGGCGGCGGCCAGGTCGGCGGCGCGGGCGGCCAGCGCCGCCTCGGCTTCCCGCAGCTGGGTCTGGGCAAGGTCAGAGGCGTCGACGACCATCCTCGACTGGCGCTCGACCGCGTCGAGGACGCCGGTGGCCTGGTTGTCCAGCTGAATACCGAGCGCGGCCATCTGGGTGCGTTCCCCGCCGAGTTGTTCGGTCAGCCGGCGTGCCGTGCGACCGGCGGTTTCCGCCGCCTCGTTCAAGCGCGTGGTTTCCTGTGACAGCGCCTCTCGCAGCAGGGCCATGTCGTTGCGGGCCCGTTCAGCGGCCAGCGACGCCTGGTCGATGTCGTTGCGCAGCGACTGCAGCACCTCCCCGGTCTGCTGGGCCGCCAGTGCGGTCGGCGCGACCAGGGCCTCCGCGAGTTCCCGTGCGTGACGGGTCTCTGCGGCGAGGCCGGCACCCTGGCGCACAGCATGGGCCAGCATGATCGCCATTCCCGCGGGTGCCAGGGCGATCAGCGCATAGACCGCCATCCGCAGGGGCTCCAGTTCGACGGCGCCGGAGCCGAACTCATACATGAACCAGGCGGCGACGCCGCCGATCCACAACGCCGAGGCGACGCCGGCGACCAGATAGGCGTGACGGCCCGACGGAAGCGGGCCGTCACGGTGCTGACCCGGCACTGTGACGGGCGCCGACAGGGGTGGCCGTTCGAAAGCCACAGGCGGTGCATCAGCAGAAACGGTCAGTTCCGGCAACAGGGCGGACGGGGGTGGCGTGGTGCGGGCCGCCTCGGCCGCGGCGCGCTCCTCAGCACGGCGCTGATCGTCCGCCAGACGACGTCTCCGGCGCTCGGACATCGGACGATCGGCCACGGCTTCGGGGGTCGCTTCGGCCACGGTCGCCAGCGCAGAGTCGGCGTTCCGGACGTCCGGTTCCGGATCGGTCAGGTTCAGCGGGGGCCGTTGACGGGGTGGTTTCATGAGGTGGCGATCTCGTCACGGAGCGGCATCGGCGACCGACGCGCGGGAGGACGGCTCGACCCTAGCGAGTCAATCGCGGCGCGCAAAGGCAACGGCAACCGATTCCCGGGACAGTCCACATCTGGCGGATCAGCAGTCGGGCTTACGCTCGGACGCGGCAGCGAAAATTGCGCTCGCGGCACCGCCGTCGCAGTCGCGAACCCGATGGATTTCACGCTGTGGCTTTTGCGGCGGGTCGAGATCCAGACCAAACTGCGCCAAGGCGGCAGCAGCCAGAATGGCGACGAACCCTGCGATAAACTCGATCAGCGCCTGCATCGCCGATCTCCCTGTCCCGACTTCTTTCCAACCTATGCGCCAAAAACCGCGTTCGGACAATCCGGGCCTGCATGAAGAAAGCGTCACCATTGACCGTCACGGTCAGCTCATGGAACGGAAACAGTCGACGCGCGTCCTGTAACGCTTGAGGCGTTCAGCGCCCGTCACGCGAATGGGCCAGACTTCGCCATGAAAGACACGCCATTGCGAGCCGACACCGAGCTTTTCGCCCCCGGCCGCAACTGCTGGCGGGTCGAGAGGGCCGACCGCTTCGGCATCCTGATGGAGAACGCCGCCTATTTCGAGGCGCTGCGTTCCTCTCTGGCCAAGGCGAGACGCTCCATCGTCATTCTGGGCTGGCAGTTCGACCCGCGAACGCGACTGGACCCCGAGAGCCGCCACAATGATCACCAGGCCCAGATCGGCCATCAGCTGCGGATGCTGGTCAAGGCGAACGCCGAACTGGACGTGCGGCTCCTGATCTGGAAGTCCCCCCTCCTGATCGCGGCGTCGCAGGGCTTCTATCCGCACAAGGCCCAGGGCTGGTTCCGCAAGCGGATGGTTGAGTTCCGGCTCGACAAGCCCGGGCCGATCGGCGCGTGCCACCACCAGAAGGTGGTCATCATCGACGATGCCGTCGCCTTCTGCGGCGGCGGCGATATTTCAACCGATCGCTGGGATTCCGAACAGCATATCGACGGAGATCCGCGACGCCGTCAGCCGTCAGGCGACATACCGTCGCCGCGGCACGAGGTCATGACCGTTCTGGACGGTGCCGCCGCGCGGGCGCTGGGGGACCTGGCGCGGGAGCGGTGGTTCCGGTCGACTTGGGAACGTACCGTGCCCGACGAAGTCGACAGCGACCCGTGGCCCGATGGTGTGGAACCGGTCATGCGCGATGTACCCGTCGCCATAGCCCGAACCGAGCCGGCGACCGGCGGGCGGGCCGAGGTGCGCGAAAACGAGGCCCTGCACCTCGACGCGATCCGTGCCGCGAAGAAACTGATCTATCTGGAGAACCAGTATTTCACCTCACCGGTGATTGCGACGGCCCTGGCCGAACGACTGGCCGAGGAGAACGGTCCCGAGATCGTTCTGGTGTCGACCGGCAGCAGCCCCAGCTGGTTCGATCGCATCACCATGGATACTGCCCGTTCCGAAATCCTTTACCGGCTGGAGCAGGCAGACCGGCACAATCGCTTTTTTGCGTTTACACCCCACACGAAGGGCGGCGAGCGGATCATCGTCCATGCGAAGGTGTCGATCTATGATGACGCCATCCTGCGCGTCGGTTCGACCAATCTGAACAACCGCTCCTTCGGCTTCGATACCGAATGCGACGTCGCAGCGGCACCGACGGATCCGGCCGGTCGGGACGCGATCCGCGCCTTCCGCCACCGAACGATCGGCCACTGGATCGGTATCGAAGGGGCTGAGTTCGCGGCGGCGGAGGCGACCGCGGGGTCTATCGGCGAGGCGATACATCGCTTCGACAACGGCCGGATGCATGCCCTGGGTGCCGAGCCGCCTTCGCGCGCCGAGCGGATCATCGCCGAATTCCAGCTGGGAGACCCGACTTCCACCCACGACGCCTTCCAGCCCTGGAAGCGTCGCACACGCTCACATCGTACGCTGCCGGCCCTCAGTCAGGCTTGATCTCGAAATCGATAATCAGCGGCAGGTGATCCGACGCCATTCGCGCGAGGGGTGAGAACGGGGCCTTGACCGCCGTCACCCGGATCTCGGGACTGGTGAAACAGTGGTCGATGCGGATCGCCGGGAAGCTTGAGGGGAAGGTCTTCACCGACGGCTTGAGGCCCAGGCTGCGCTGGCAGTCCGAGAGTTTCGCCGCCAGCGTCTGATAGGGTCGCGTCACCGAGGTGGCGTTGAAGTCGCCGGTCAGCAGGGTGGGGCCGGTACAGTCCGGATGGCCCAGCCAATCGGGGCCGACCAGGGCGGCCGCCTGAAGGCGCTGCTCCCGCGGGACCAGTCCGAGATGGGTGGTGATGACGTTCAGGGTCACGCCGTCAAACTCGATCGCCGACCAGAGGGCTCCCCGGGGTTCCAGGCCGGGCACGCCGCGGATGGTTGGCAGGGGACCGGATTTTACCAGCCGCTCGGGCCGCGCCGTCAGGATAGCGTCGCCATACTGTTCGGCCTCGACGCGCATCGCGGCGTGGAAATGGAAGGTCATCGCCAACTGGTCGGCGATGGACTGGGCCTGGTCGACGAAGCCGGTTCGCGCCCGCCCGACGTCCAGCTCCTGCAGACAGACGATGTCGGGCTCGTGCTCGGCGATGACAGCGGCGATCCGGACCACGTCGAGCTTGCGATCAACGCCGACGCATCGGTGCACATTGTAGGTCAGCAGACGGGGCATGACGTCAGGAACGGGTCCGGGGGGTGTGGGGGGCAGCCCATACCACACTGAATGCGACACCAACGCGGCGCAGGGCGTTTCGGATCAGATCACGACGATCTTGTTCTCGACCTCGTTCGGATTGCGCGCGGTCGGGGGGAAATGCTCGGCCAGCACGGTACCGCACAGGCCGATGGCTGCGACGAAGCCGCCGGCAGGATCGCCCTTGCGCAGGCCCTTGGCCAGAACGGCGACGGCATCGCCCCAGACCGACTGGTCGACCTTGCTGTGGATGCCCTCGTCAGCGACGACCTCGACCTGGTGGTCACCCAGGGCCGCAAAAATCAGGACGCCGGTCCGCGACTCGGTCACATGCAGGCCGTGGGCGAGGAACTGCTGGAGAGCGGCCTTGCGCACGCGCGACTGCCGCACCGCGCGGGGCGTGACGAACCTCGACACGCGGGGGATTGAGGTCAGCAGGAAGACGACCAGAAACACGATCGCCTGGATCAGGGCGTAGGTGCCGAGCGCCTGGCCGACGATCACATCTCGGGACGCCAGGTGGGCGGCCTCCCAACTGCTCCCCATACCGGGTACCCAGGCTGGATCGAACCCGAGCGGAATCAGCCCCAGCGGCAGGATCAGCGCAGCCGCCGCGGCCCAGCCCAGCGAAATATCCCGATAGGCTGACACGCGTCGGGCCATGACGCAGAAGATCTCGCCCGATGTCCGGGATTCAGCCGCACGAATCGCTTCGGCAATCCGGATCTGAACGTCGGGGGTCAGTTTGATCACCATCCGCCTGAAGCGCCCCCGCCGCCGAAACTGCCGCCGCCGCCGCCAAATCCGCCGCCGCCGCCGCCGAAACCGCCGCCGCGGCCGTTGCTGCGCAAGGCCTCCGACGCCGCCCAGATCAGGATCGGCCCGATGCCGCTGCCCGGTCGGCGTCGACCCCGGGCTCCGCCGCCGATCAGCCGCAACAAGAGCAAGCCGAAGATGAGGGCAATGATGACGGCGGCACCGACAGGGAGGCTCGACCTCGGTCGCTCTGCCGACGCGGCGCGGGCCTGGGCCTCTGCCGGATCCAGCCGCAACTGGCGATCGATGGCATCCACCCCCTGTTCGATGCCGCGCTCGTAGGAGCCGTCGCGGAACGCGGGCAGAATGTCATTCTGGATGATCAGGGCGGAAAGGGCGTCCGTCAGGACTCCTTCGAGGCCGTAGCCGACCTCGACGCGGACCTTGCGCTCCTTGGGCGCGATGATCAGCAACACGCCGTTGTTCTTGCTCGCCTGACCGATGCCCCAGGCCCGGCCGAGCCGATAGCCGTAGTCCTCGATCTCATAGCCCTGCAGGTCCGGCACGGTGACAACCACCACCTGGTCGGTGGTGTCACGCTCGAGCGCCGCCAGCTTGTCGGCCAGCGCCTGCTCCTTCGCGTCGGAGATCAGGTCGCCCCGGTCGACGACCCGCCCGTTCAGGGGCGGGAAGGTCGGGCCGGTCTGCGCCAGGGCCGCGCCGGCCATCAACCAGACGGCGGCCAGCAGGACCGTCAGGAACGCGACGGCCCGGCTCACGGCTACGCCGGACAGGGTGCGGTTCACTGAGCCGTCGGTGCCGCGGGCGGTGCGGTGCCGGGCGCGACGGCGGGTGCCGCACCGCCCGGCCGGGCGGCCGGATTCAGGGCATCGAAACTGACACCGGGCGCGGTCTGGGCGGCCTCGGTCGCCGTAAACAGCTGCATCGGCTGTGAACCGCCGTGAATGGTCTTGGCCCAGATCACCGTCGGGAAGGTGCGCAGGCTGGTGTTATAGTCGCGCACCGCCTCATTGTAGTCGCGCCGCGACACGGCGATCCGGTTTTCGGTGCCTTCGAGCTGCGACTGCAGGGCGATGAAATTCTGGTTGGACTTGAGGTCCGGATACCGCTCGACGACCAGCAGCAGCCGGGACAGTGCCTGTGACAGCTGGCCCTGGGCGGCCTGATACTGCTGGAAGGCGGCCGGATCGCTGAGGGTGTCGGGGGTGACGGTCACGCCGGTCGCCTGGGCCCGGGCCTGGATCACCTGCGTCAGGGTGGTGCGTTCCGCGATGGCCGCGCCCTGGACGGTGGCCACCAGATTCGGGACCAGATCCGACCGGCGTTGATACTGGGACTGGACGTCGGCCCAGCGCGCCTTGGCGGCCTCTTCCTTGGTGGGGATGGCGTTGATGCCGCAGCCGGCGACCGCGGGTGCCAGGACCACGACGGCGGCGAGGGCCGAAAGACGGGGCGAAAACCGATTCATGGACATCTCCTGACAGAGTTTGACCCGACTATCGGGGTTGTCTGGCGGCGGTTCAAGCGTCCAGCGATTCCGGCACCACGCCCACGGACCGGCAGGCGGCCGTGTAGGTGTTGGCCAGCAGACAGGCGATGGTCATCGGACCGACGCCGCCGGGCACAGGGGTGATCCGCCCCGCCACGGCACGGGCCTCCTCAAAGGCGACATCGCCGACGACCCGGGTCTTGCCTTCTGCGGCCTTCATGGGGTCACGCGACGGCACGCGGTTGATGCCCACGTCGATAACGGTGGCACCGGGCTTGATCCAGTCGCCGCGAACCATTTCGGCCCGGCCCACGGCGGCGACGAGAATGTCGGCCGTGCGGCAGAGGGCCGGCAGATCCCGTGTGCGAGAGTGGGCGATGGTCACCGTGCAGCTCTCGCCCAGCAGCAGCTGCGCCATCGGCTTGCCGACGATGTTGGACCGCCCGACGATCACGGCATTCAGACCGGACAGGTCACCCAGTTCGGCCTTCAGCAGCATGAGACAGCCCAGCGGCGTGCAGGGAACCAGCCCCGGCAGGCCGACGGCCAGCCGTCCTGCGTTCACGACGTGGAATCCGTCCACGTCCTTGTCCGGGTCGATCGCCCCCAGCACCGCGGCGGCGTCGATCTGGGTGGGTAGGGGCAGCTGGACCAGGATGCCGTGAATGCCAGGGTCGGCGTTCAAGCCGGCGATCAGCGCCAGCAGTTCGGTCTGGGTGGTCGTTTCGGCGAGGCGATGGGTATCTGATCGCATCCCGGCGCGCTGGGTCGTCTCGCCCTTGTTGCGGACATAGATCTGGCTGGCGGGATCCTCGCCGACGATGACGACGGCCAGTCCCGGCGTGATGCCGCTCGACTGTTTCAGCCGGCCGGAAGCGGCGGCGACCCGGTCGACCAGACTGACGGCAAAGGCCTTGCCGTCGATGAGGGTCGCGGTGGCGGGATCGACCGTCATGAATATTGGCTCCGTTTGTCGGGGAAAGTCTCGCTCGCCGCGATTTACAGAGGGCGCAGTTCGGCGTCTATGATCACGGGTCGTCACCGGGGGACTTTCATGCGCCGTCATACCATCCTGACTGCCGTCAGCGCATTGACGCTGTTGATCGCAGGGCCTGGCCTCGCGCAGACGCCGGCACCGCTGTCGCCGGGCCGCAGCGTGGACGGCCAGATCACCGATGGCGATGCCGCCGGACCCGACGATGCATGGCGCTACGACAGTTTTGCCATCAATGCGCGGGCAGGGCAGCGGCTGGAAGCCGTCATGCGCTCGGCCGCATTTGATACCTATCTGGAGGTCTTCGGTCCGGACGACGCGGAAACCCCGATCGCCAGCGACGATGACGGCTTCGGCGAGGGTACGGATTCGCGCGTCAGGTTCACCGCCAGCAGGGCAGGCGTCTATGTCCTCCGAGCGCGTCCGCTGTCGGGCCTCGACGGCGGTGCCTATTCCCTGACCCTGACGGAACGACCGCGGGCGCGGCCGGCTCCGCGCCCGACCCGGATTCGTGTCGGGCAGAGTCTGCAGGGCCGGCTGACGGCGACGGATCCCGAGACCGATGATGGCGGCATCTACGATGCCTTCATCATCCGGGCGCGCGCGGGCGAACGGTTCGCGTTCAACCTGACTGCCGAGGATTTCGATCCGATTGTCCGGGTCGGCCGGATGGAGGGCGCGACCTTCAACGAGCTGGCCATGAACGACGACGGCCCGGACACCGGCCTGAACTCGCGGCTGGTGTTTACGGCGTCCGAGGCGGGTGAATACGTCATCCGGGCCACGCCGCTGAACGGTTCGGGCGAGGGTGAATACACGCTCGCCGTCGCCGAGGGCCCCGCTCCGGCACCGGCGTCCGCCATCGAGATCGGCGCAACGGTCCAGGGCGAACTGACGGCCAGCGACGGCAAGAGTGAGTCGGGCCGTGCCGCCGACGCCTACCGGTTCTCGGGCCGCGAGGGCCAACGCATCCGCATCGACATGAGTTCCTCGGACTTTGACACCTATCTGCAGCTGTTCGACGACAACCGCCTCAGCCTGGCCGAGGACGATGACGGCGGTGCCGAAGGCACGGATTCGCGCCTGACCTTCACCCTGCCGGCTACCGGTGCCTACATCGTCGAGGCGCGCGCCTTCGCCGAAGATACCGGAAACTACACGCTGACCATCACGGAGATCGAGCCCGAGAAGGCACCGGAAGCGCTGGCTTTCGGCGCGACCGTCCAGGGCGAAATCGCTGAAGCCGATTCGACCGACAGCGATGACCGCGGCTTCGATGCCTATGCCTTCACCGGAGCGCAAGGGCAGCGCATTCAGGCGATCATGCGCTCCGGCGACTTCGACACCTTTGTGCAGATCGGTCGGGCCGGGGCCGAGTTCGAGGCCCTGGCTTCGGATGACGACGGGCTGGGCGAGGGTACGGACTCCCGGCTCAGCTACACTCTGCCGGCCGACGGGGACTATGTGCTGCGCGTCCTGCCGCTGGGGTCGGATGGCAAGGGCCTGTATTCGATCGAGCTGATCGACCGGGGCCCGCAGCCGCAACCGGGCAGCCTGCTGGTCGGGGCGACCGCGCGCGGGATACTGACCGAGGCGGACGCGACGGCCGAGGACAACAGCTTCTATGACGCCTATCGGGTGACCCTGAAGGAAGGCGAGAAACTGCTGCTGACGATGGTCTCAAACGAGGTCGACAGCCTTGTGGTCGTCGGCCGGCAAGAGGACGACGGCACATTCGAGGTGCTGGGGTCGGATGACGACAGCCTGTCGGATACCCACGCCAAGCTTGAGTGGACAGCGCCGGAAGACGGAACCTATGAGATCCGGGCTGGCACGTTCCAGCAAGGTCAGACCGGTGCCTATGCGCTGAACGTCGAGAAACAGCCCTAGGCGTTGGCCGGTCCCGGAACGCGCCGGATCGTCTGCATGGCGTGGCTGGCTGACGGGCCCGGTATGGCCCCGGTGCGTCGCTTCCACGCAGGCAACGGGACGGCGCTCGACAATGCCCGTACTCTCGCAGAAACCTGTGCCCGTTCCGGTCGCGACCGCCCGGCGGCGGCTGCACAAACCGGGCAAGGATGACCATCGTGGGCGAACAGGTGGTGGAACGGACGGTGTTGACCGGTGCGAGCCTGTGCGGTTCCGTCGGGGCGCCGGTGGCCCCGATATGTGAACAGGCGGGCTGATGCCGATGGCCGATGCCGTTCTGGAAGCGTCGAAGGCGTCGATCGTCAGGGGCTCGAAGAGCTTTCGCTCGGCGTCGCGGCTGTTCGACCCCGAAGTGCGCGAGGACGCCTGGCTGCTGTACGCCTGGTGCCGGGCCTGTGACGATGCCATCGACGGGCAGGACCATGGTCACGGACACGAGGACCTCACACCTGAGGAACAGCGTCGTCGCCTGGAGCGCCTGTACGATCAGACCCGTCGGGCGCTGGCCGGCGAGGCGATGGCCGACCCGACCTTTGCGGCCTTCCAGAGGGTCGCCCAGCGGCACCGTTTGCCCGAGCGGTGGCCGCTGGACCTGATCGATGGATTCGCCATGGACGTGGATCACCGCGTGTACCGCACGATCGACGACGTCATGGCCTATTGCTGGCATGTGGCCGGCGTCGTCGGCGTGATGATGGCGCGGGTCATGGGGGCTTCGGATCCCGAGGTGCTGCGCCGGGCCCAGGATCTGGGACTGGCCTTCCAGTTGACGAACATCGCCCGCGACGTGGTCGAGGACGCGGAAAACGATCGGGTCTATCTGCCGGCCGACTGGCTGGTGGAGGCGGGGCTTGAGCCGACTGCCGAGGCCGTGGCCGACCCGGTCAACCGGGCCAGGGTTCACGCCGTCACAACCCGGCTGCTGTTGCTGGCCGAGCCCTATTACGACAGCGCCCGCGACGGCCTGCGTGGCCTCCCGTTCCGATCCTCGATGGCGATTGCCGCCGCGCGGGGCGTCTATCGCGAAATCGGCCGCAAGGTACGGCGACGCGGACCGGGTGTCTGGGGCCAGAGGGTGGTCGTGCACAAGCCTGTGAAACTGTGGCTGTTCGGGCGCGGCCTGCTCATCGCGATCTGGACCCAGCTGCTGGACAAGGGCAAGCCGTCGCCGCCGCGTCCCGCCCTGTGGACCCGGGTCTAGCCCCGGCGTTCCGCGCGCAAACGCTTGAGTTCGACGTGCAGGGCCTTCGGGTCGGGAGCGATCAGAAAGCCGAACGACACCGCGCCGCCCCGGCTCTGGACCGCATGGTGCAGCCGGTGGGCCTGGATCAGGCGGCGCAGATAGCCGTGGCGCGGGACCCAGCGGAACGGCCAGCGCTGATGCACCAGCCCGTCGTGAAATATGGCATAGGCCGCGCCATACAGGGTCACGCCCATGGCGACGGCATAGATCAGCCAGGATCCGGTCAGCCAGCCGAGGCTGAACAGACTGATTCCGGCGACGGAACCGACGACGGCATAGAGATCGTTTGTCTCCAGCAGGCCCGTGCGGGGTTCGTGGTGGCTGCGGTGCCAGCCCCAGCCCCAGCCGTGCATGACATAGCGGTGCGACCACCACGCGAAGCCTTCCATCAGGGCGAAGACGCCGAGCGTGACGGCGATGAAGGCGGCAGGGATCATGGCGGGACGATAGCCTCTGGTCGCAAACGTCGCCAGCGCGACACATCGTTCCGGGCAGCCTGAGCGAGGTTTTTGGCCTTGCCGCCACTGTCCGCTATGCGTTCTATCGCGCTTCCAGCCCGGGAGCGGAAACTCAAGCCTGGGTCGCCGCCTGCGCGGGGATGCACGGAGTCATAGCGTTGACCGACATCACCGCCCGCAAGGACCAGCATCTGGATGTGATCCTGTCCGGCAAGGCGCGGCATGGGCTCGACAGTGGCTTCGCGGCCGTCCGGTTCCAGCATGAGGCCTTGCCGGATCTCGACCACGGCAAGATCGACCTGGGTACCGACTTTCTTGGCCGACGGCTGAAGGCCCCATTGCTGATCAGTTCCATGACCGGCGGGCCCGCCCGGGCCGGGGCGATCAACGCCCGGCTGGCCGAGGCGGCGCAGCAACTGGGCATCGCCCTGGCGGTCGGCTCGCAGCGGGCGGCGCTGGAGGGCGGTGGTGCGCCCGGTCTGGACATGGCGTTGCGGCTCAAGGCCCCCGACACGCCCATCCTGGCCAATATCGGCGCGGCCCAGCTGACGCTCGGATTCGGTGTCAATGAGGCCCGGCGGGTGCTGGACATGATCGCCGCCGACGCCCTGATCGTGCACCTCAATCCGCTGCAGGAGGCGTGCCAGCCGGAAGGGGATCGCGACTGGTGGGGCGTCGGCGCGGCGCTGGAGGCCCTGGTCAAGACGCTGGACGCGCCCGTGATCGTCAAGGAGACGGGTGCCGGCATTTCGGCGGCGACGGCCCGGCGTCTGATGAACATGGGCGTCGCGGCGATCGACGTGGCCGGAGCCGGCGGGTCCAACTGGGGGACGGTCGAGGGCGAACGTGCGACCGCCGGGGCCGACAAGGCGCATGCGGCGGCCTTCGCCGACTGGGGCATTCCCACCGCCCGGGCCATCGCCGAGGTCAGGGCGGCCTGCCCCGGGCTGGCGATCATCGGCTCGGGTGGCGTCCGCGACGGGGTCGATGCGGCCAAGGCCATCCGGCTGGGCGCCGACATGGTCGGTCAGGCGGCCGGCGTGCTGGCGGCGGCGATGATCTCGACCGAGGCCGTGGTCGAGCATTTCCAGATCGTGATCCGGCAGATGCGCACCGTCTGCCTGTGCACCGGCTCGGCGAACCTGGGGGCCCTGCGCAAGGCCCCGTTGCAGACCTGATTTCAGACTCTCCCGACACAAAAAACCGGGTCTGAATCGTCTGAATCGTCTGAAATTGCCCCACCGGTGCATGACCTCATCCTAAGGTCCGGCTACGTCAGGAGCGGTCGCAGGCGCTCAGGCTGATGGCAGCAGGTCAGCGGCGAACGGGCGATAGCGCCCGGCGCGGACGCCGTCCGTCGCGCGCGCGATGTCCGGTGCGAAATAGTGGTCCGAGCCGTAGGCGGCGGCGGCCTCGCGGACGATGGTCCAGACCTTCTCGAGATCGGGCGAGCTCGTGAGCGGGCGGTGGAATTCGAGCCCTTGCGCGGCGGCCAGAAGCTCGATGCCGACCACGGCGGCGGTGTTCTCGGCCATGTCCAGCAGGCGGCGGGCACCGTGGGTGGCCATGGAGACGTGGTCCTCCTGGTTGGCCGAGGTCGGGACGGTGTCGACGCTGCAGGGATGGGCGACCATCCGGTTCTCGGCGACGAGGGCGGCGGCCGTGACCTGGGCGATCATGAAACCGGAGTTCAGGCCGCTCTCCTTGACCAGAAAGGCGGGCAGTTCGCTCATCTTGGGATCGACCAGGATGGCGGTGCGGCGTTCGGAGATATTGCCGATCTCGCACAGGGCCATGGCGATCATGTCGGCGGCGAAGGCGACCGGTTCGGCGTGGAAATTGCCGCCGGAGATGACGTCGCCCTCCTCGATGAAGACCAGCGGATTGTCGGTGACGGCGTTGGCCTCGCGCTCAAGCGTGGCGGCGGCGTTGGTCAGGACGTCGAGCACGGCGCCCATGACCTGGGGCTGGCAGCGCAGGGAGTAGGGGTCCTGGACCTTGGTGCAGCCCTCGCGGTGGCTGTCGCGGATGGCCGAGCCGGCCATCAGGGCGCGCAGGCGGGCGGCGACGGCGATCTGGCCGGGCTGGCCGCGCAGGGCGTGGATGCGGGCGTCGAACGGGGCGTCGGAGCCCTTGAGCGCATCGACCGACAGGGCCCCAGCGGCGATGCCGGCGGCGAAGGTCGCTTCCGCCGCGAACAGGCCGGCGAGGGCGAGGGCCGTTGAGCACTGGGTGCCGTTGAGAAGAGCGAGGCCCTCCTTGGGCCCCAGAACCAGGGGCTTGAGGCCGACGCGAGCGAGGGCGTCCTCGGCGGACAGCGTCTCGCCATTATGGCGGGCCTCGCCGACGCCGATCAGGACGCAGGACATGTGGGCGAGCGGGGCGAGGTCGCCCGAGGCGCCGACCGAGCCCTTGGCCGGGATGCAGGGCAGGACGTCGGCGTTGACGAGGGCGATCAGGGCTTCGAGCGTCCCGCGGCGGATGCCGGAGGCCCCCTTCGACAGGCTGGCGATCTTCAGCACCATCAGCAGGCGGGTGACGGTGTCGGGCAGGAGGGCGCCGACGCCGCAGGCATGGCTGAGGACGAGGTTCTTCTGCAGCGTCTCGAGGTCCTCCGTGGCGATGGAGGTGTTGGCCAGCAGGCCGAAGCCGGTGTTGACGCCATAGACGGTGCGGCCCTCGGCGACGATGGCGGCGACCACGGCCGCGCCACGCTCGACGGCGGTCCAGGCGTCGGGGGCGAGGGCGACCTTGCAGGGTGCGTCGAGGACGCCGCGGAGCTGGGCGAGGGTGAGAGGGGAGTGGCCGACGGTGAGATGGGTCATATGCTGTCTCGATTACCCACGGATGTCGGCGATAAGGAGCGACTCGATCTTGCTGATCGTTTCGAGAAGTCGGCCCGCAGCGTCGGCTGCGTGTGAGGAGGGCTCGATAACGTCCCCCTCGAACTTGTTCTGAGCGGAAAGGGTGATGGCGCTGGAGATGAGCTCTCGCGCATTTGGCGATATCACGGCGCCGTAGGCGTTCTGAAAAGCAGACAGGTCCCGCTCGATGTGCCCAAGCCGTTGCGCTGTATCTTCGCAGGCATCATGCCAATCCATCTCCGGCCGGCTGTACTGCGGCCGGATCTTGTGGCTGAGGGGGAGAAACGCGCTGGCGGCTTCGAGTTGACGTTCGTAAAGAATTTCTGCTTTTCGTAACGTCAACTTGTGACTCTCCACATCCTTGGAGAGATCGCCCTTCAGTCGTTCTAGTTCTTCAGAGAGCTTCCCTTTTTGTCGCTCAAGTTCGACGGAAAGGCTGCTTTTGTGAGTTTCGATCGTGCGGTCCACGACTGCCTTCGAGATGAAGCCGCACGCCGCGGCTATCACGACACCTCCTCCTCCAAGCCAAAGTAAGAAGGAGCTTCCGAGCTCAACGACGGTCTTGATCGGTTCCGGGGTCATTTCAGGCTCGGCAGGTTGAGGCCGTGTTCGCGGGCCGATTCTTTCGCGATCTCATAGCCGGCGTCGGCATGGCGCATGACGCCCGTGGCGGGGTCGTTCCAGAGGACGCGTTCGAGACGCTTCGCCGCCTCGGGCGTACCGTCGGCGACGATGACCACGCCGGAGTGCTGGCTGTAGCCCATGCCCACGCCGCCGCCGTGGTGCAGCGACACCCAGCTGGCCCCCGAGGCGGTGTTCAAAAGGGCGTTCAGCAGGGGCCAGTCGGAGACGGCGTCCGAGCCGTCCATCATGGCCTCGGTCTCGCGGTTGGGGCTGGCGACCGAACCGGAGTCGAGATGGTCGCGACCGATGACGATGGGGCCGCTGAGCTCGCCCGAGGCGACCATGTCGTTGAACATCAGCCCGGCGCGGTGACGGTCGCCGAGGCCGATCCAGCAGATGCGGGCGGGCAGGCCCTGGAAGGCGATGCGCTCGCCCGCCATGTCCAGCCAGCGGTGCAGGCCGGCGTTGTCAGGGAAGAGCTTTTTCATCGCTGCATCGGTCTTGCGGATGTCGTCCGGATCGCCGGTCAGGGCGGCCCAGCGGAAGGGTCCGATGCCGCGGCAGAACAGCGGGCGGATATAGGCGGGAACGAAGCCGGGGAAGGCGAAGGCGTCCTTCACGCCGGCATCGAAGGCGACCTGGCGGATATTGTTGCCATAGTCGGTGACAGGAATGCCCATGGACTGGAAATCCAGCATGGCCTGGACGTGATCAACGATTGATTTCCGGGCCGCGGCGGTCACGGCGGCAGGGTCGGACACGCGTTTGTCCTGCCATTCCGCCACGGTCCAGCCGGCCGGCAGATAGCCGTTCACAAGGTCATGGGCGCTGGTCTGGTCGGTGACCAGATCGGGCCGGACGCCGCGCCGGACCATCTCAGGTAATACATCAGCTGCATTGGCCAATAGCCCGACTGATAAAGGCTTGTTGCTCTTTCTGGCCTCGTCGATCAGGGTGAGGGCTTCGTCCAGTGTCTCGGCCATGACGTCGAGGTAGCGGGTTTTCAGGCGCATCTCGATCCGGCTGCGCTGGCATTCGATGGCGAGGCAGGACACCCCGGCCATGGTCGCGGCCAGCGGCTGCGCCCCGCCCATGCCGCCCAGCCCGGCCGTCAGGATCCATTTGCCGGAGACATCGCCGTCCCAATGCTGGCGGGCAGCCTCCATAAAGGTCTCGTACGTGCCCTGAACGATGCCCTGGGTGCCGATGTAGATCCACGAGCCGGCCGTCATCTGGCCGTACATCATGAGGCCCTTGCGATCGAGCTCGTTGAAATGCTCCCAGGTCGCCCATTTGGGCACCAGGTTGGAGTTGGCGATCAGCACGCGCGGGGCGTCGGCATGGGTGCGGAACACCCCGACCGGCTTGCCCGACTGGACCAGCAGGGTCTGGTCGGGTTCGAGGTCTCGCAGCTCGGCGACGATACGGTCGAACGAGGGCCAGTCGCGCGCGGCCTTGCCGATGCCGCCATAGACCACGAGGTCCTCGGGCCGCTCGGCCACCTCGGGATCGAGGTTGTTCATCAGCATGCGCAGGGCGGCCTCGGCGGCCCAGGTCTTGGCCGTCATCTCCATGCCGCGCGGGCTGCGGATGACGCGGGTGTTCGGGGTTTGAATCGTCATGGCGGCCTCTCTAGCCCGTCTCCCGGCGGGCGAGAAGGCGCGAAGGAAGCCGGCCGGGGTGGGGCGTTGCCGTCTCAGGCCGGCGGTCTGTAGACTTCTCCCCGGGCGTCGGGGGTGCCATGGATCGCAGGACATATCTGTTGTTGCTGGGTCAGGCCCGCAGGCGCGTCCGGCGTCTGGCGGAGGCCGAGGACCTGTTGCAGGACGCGCTGCTTGTCGCTCTGGAAGCCCGGCGCGGAGACCTGACGCGGGTCGAGAACCGCCGCTGGCTGGCCGGCGTGATGCGAAACCGGGGCCTGCTGGATGCGCGTGGCGCCGCGCGCCGGCGGCGACGCGAGGCTGAGTTCCAGTCGACGGTGCCGGACAGGGCGGTCCCGGATCACCCGGGTGTCGGGCGGGTTACCGACCTGCCGCCTGCGCTCCGGACCACGGCGCTTCTGGCGCTCACCGGACATACCCGGGCCGAGATCGCCTGGTTGTTGCGGCTTTCCGATGTCGCCTTGCGCAAGCGGATCAGCGAAATCCGGCGTCGACTGGTCGGAGCCGGAGACGGTGTCGCGGACATGGATTTGCGGGGCGATCTGCCGTTCGGGCTGATGCGGCGCGCGCTGCTGGGCCGGGTTCGTGATCGGGGCCCGGCGTTCGGCTCGCACGACCCCGACGGCAATCTTTTCGTCGTGTCGTCACGAATTCCCATGCGGCGGCAACAAGGGTCATCTGACAGCTGAAAAGGAGCGTGTGATGTTCGGCAAAACGAGGATCGGCACCATCTGCTATTATGTGAAGGACCCGGTCCGCACCGAAGCCTTCTATCGCGAGGTGCTCGGGCTTGAGGTCATGAACATGGGCGACGACGGGTCGGGAAACGACTGGCTCATGGCCCGTACGGCGGGCGGCGTCGATCTGATCTTCTTCAAACAGGACTCGCGGCCCGGCAATACGCCGATCGTGGTCTTCGACATCGCGGACGGCGGCATCGACGACATCGTCGCCGCCCTGGCCGAGAAGGGGGCGACCATGGTCACCCCGGTCAGCCAGGCACCGGGTGGATGGACCGCGGAGTTCGCCGACCCGGATGGCCATGTCCTGTCCATGTATCAGACCCAGGACAAGCCGCGCGCCCGGGCCTGACGTCGCCCCGGCGGCCTGGTCCTTCTCCCGCGAGTGAGAAGGGGGTTAAGTGGGCAAATGACAGACTCAGACGCACTGGGCTGGCGCAGCGTCGCCGACCTGATCGGTGATCACCCTGACGCGGACGTCGCCCTGATCGGGGCCGGACTGAATGAACGGTCACTGACGCCGGGGCGGTGCGACCTTGGGCCGAAGGCGCTCAGGGCCGTGCTGCCGCGGTTCTCGACCTATGACGTGGAAACGGGTGCTGAACTGGCGACGCGGGTCCATGACGCAGGCGATCTGCGGCTCAAGGCGGTCAGCCCGGCCGAGGCCTTTGGTCCGGTGCGTGATGCGACGGCGGCGCACGCGCACCGCCGGCTTACGGTCCTGATCGGGGGCAATAATGCGATCACGCGGCCGGGCGTGCACGGGCTTGGTCTGGCGCGGACGGGGTTGCTGACCCTCGACGCCCATTTCGACCTGCGTGACACCGACCAGGGCCTGACCAACGGGAATCCGTTGCAGGCCTTGCTCGAGGACGGGCTGGCTGGTGAGCGGATCAGCCAGATCGGTCTGGCGCCCTTCGCCAACACCCGGCGAGCGCATGAGAAGGCGAAGGCGGCGGGGATATCGGTGCGGACGGCGCGGGACTGTCGCGAGCACGGCATGGCCGCGGTCGTGACCGAGGAACTGGAACGGCTGTCAGGCCTCTGCGAGATGATCTACGTCGATTTCGACATCGATGTGATCGACCGCAGCCAGTGGCCGGCGTCGCCGGGCGCGCGACCGGGCGGGGTGTCGGTGCAGGACTTCTTCGACGCCACGCGCGTGATCGGCGCGCATCCGAAGGTGAAGGCCGTGGACCTGACGGAATATGATCCGTCGCTGGAGATCGGCGACCTGGGCGCGCTGACGGCGGGACGGTGGTTCTGCGACCTGCTGGCGGGTTTTGAGACACGATGATCCGCGCGGACAGGCTGATCATCGACTGCCGTCTCGCCACGATGGCGGAAGGCGGCGCGGCCTATGGCGCGATCGTGGACGGGGCACTGCTGATCCGCGACGGAGGGATCGTCTGGGTCGGGGCGCGGGCCGATCTGCCGGCGCATGAGGCCGCGGAGACCGACCGGCTGGACGGACGCTGGGTCACGCCGGGGCTGATCGACTGCCACACCCATCTGGTGTTCGGCGGCGACCGCTCGGGAGAGTTCGAGCAGCGGCTGGGCGGGGCCACCTATGAAGCGATCGCGCGGGCCGGGGGCGGCATCGTCTCATCCGTGGCGGCGACGCGGGTGGCGTCGGAGGATGACCTGTATGCGAGCGCGCTGACGCGGCTGGCGGGACTGAAGGCCACGGGCGTCACCACGGTCGAGATCAAGTCCGGCTACGGCCTGGATCGCGAAACCGAACTGAAGATGCTGCGGGTCGCCCGGCGCATCGGGCGCGAGGCGGGGGTGCGGGTGCGGACCAGCTATCTCGGTCTGCACGCCGTGCCGCCCGAATACCGGACGGACCGGACCGCCTATGTCGATCTGGCCATCGACGACATCCTGCCGGCGGCGCATGCCGAGGGGCTGGTCGATGCGGTCGACGCCTATTGCGAGCCCATAGCCTTCTCGACGGAGGAGGTGGGGCGGCTGTTCGACCGGGCGCGGGCGTTGGGGCTGCCGGTCAAGCTGCATGCAGACCAGCTGTCGAACGGCGGAGGGGCGGCGCTGGCGGCGAAATACGGAGCGCTGTCGGCGGACCACATCGAGCACACGGGCGAGGCCGGAGTGAAGGCCATGGCGGAGGCCGGAGTCGTCGCCGTGCTGTTGCCGGGGGCCTGGCTGATGCTGCGCGAGACCACGCTGCCGCCGATCGACCTGTTCCGGGCGCACGGCGTGGCGATGGCGGTGGCGACGGACTGCAATCCGGGGACCTCGCCGCTGGCCTCGATGACGGCGGCGATCAATCTGGCCTGCGTGCAATTCCGGCTCACGCCGGAAGAGGCGCTGGCGGGGGCGACGCGGATCGCGGCGCAGGCGCTGGGGCTGGAGGACGAGATCGGTACGCTGGAGGCGGGCAGGGCTGCAGATCTGGCGGTCTGGGATATCGAGCGGCCGGCGGAGCTGGCCTATTGGCTGGGCAAGCCGCTGCTGGCCCGGACGTATGTCGGGGGGCAGGCTGTTTCGGCTCGGTGAGACAACCGAATCCTGCCAGCCTTGACCCATGAGCCGACGCCCGGACGTCATCGAATGTCTGCTGATCGCCGCGCTGGTGGGGACGACCCTGCTTATGGGGCTCGCCACGATCCGGCTGACCATGGCGATGTGGGCCTAGGCCTCAGGGCCGGTACGTTACCTTGTCCGCCAGGTCTGGACGCGGCCGCTCCAGCGGCGGCTCGGCCAGGGTGCCGATGTGGATGAAGCCCGCCACCTGTTCGCCGCCCGCCACGTCGAGCACATCCTGGGCCTGCGGATCGTAGCTGTACCAGTCCGTGATCCAGCTGGCGGTATAGCCCAGGGCGTTGGCGGCGTGTTCCAGGTTCATGCAGACCGCGCCGGCGGACAGTTGCTGCTCCCACGCAGGCACCGTCTGGCTGGGCACCGGAGCGGAAATGACCAGCAGGGTCACGGGCGCTGCCGTCAGCTTGCGCAGCGCGGCCAGCGCCTTGTCGGGCTGGAGCTGGATCGCCGCCAGCGGCTTCAGCGCCTCGGCCAGTTCGGCGCGGGCCTGGCGGCCAAGGACGACGAAACGCCACGGGAACAGCTTGCCGTGGTCGGGGCTGCGGGCACCGAGCGTCAGGATTTCCTCGATCTCGGCCGGGGAGGGGCCGGGCTCCGTCAGAGCCTGGGCCGGGCCGGACCGGCGCGTGGCCAGCCGCAGGCGCATCTCGTCGGACGGCGTGACGCCGGGAACCGGCGCGCCGAGTTCAAAACGCGGAAGGGGGGAAAGGGTCATGCGCGGTTCCGGTCGTCCTTGAGCCAGTCGATCAGGTGCCGGTTGATGGCGTCGGGGCGTTCGCAATGCAGGACATGTCCGCAGTCGGGAACGACGTCAAACCGGGAGGAGGCGGTGAACAGATGGGCCCGCCAGCCCATCGGCTCAAGCCTGATGTCGTCGGCACCGCTCAGGGCCAGCGTCGGCAGCCCGATCGGATCGTCCAGCGGGGCCCGCAAGTCGGCGAGCGCGGGATCCTGAAGCGCCGGATCGAAGGCCGCGTCTGATCGGTCGCCGGCGAGGGCGACGGCAGGTGCACCGTTGCGGGACCGTCGCCGCCTGCGCCATAGGCAGGCCATGACCGATTCACGCACCGATTTCGACCAAGACCGCCCGCGGCCCACGTGGGACGACGGAAATGATCGGCCGCCGCCCTGGCAGGACCATGGCTCCAGCGTCCTGTTCGAAAGTCCGTGGATGCGACTGACCGGGCATGACGCCACGGCTCCGACGGGGTTCAAGGCGGACTATGTCGTCATGCGGCCGCGCAACCTGTCGGTCGGGGTGCTGCCGGTGCATGAGGACGGCACCGTCACCCTGGTCGGCCAGCAACGCTTTGCCCTGATGAACTGGTCGTGGGAGATGCCCGAAGGCGGCGCGCCGTTCGACGAGGACCCGATTGAAGGGGCGCGGCGCGAACTGATGGAGGAGGCCGGCCTGGAGGCGGCCACCTGGATCCCCGCCTACAAGGCCGAGATGAGCAATTCCGTCACCGATGAGCGGGCCATGGCCTGGATCGCCTGGGATCTGACCCCGGTTCCCATCGCGCCGGACCCGACCGAGATCATCCGCGTCGCGCGGGTGCCGTTCGGCGACCTGCTGCGGGAGATCGGCCACGGCGCGATCCGCGACATGTTCACGCTGGCGACGGCGCTTCGGGCCTACCATATGGCACGGGAAGGCGAACTGCCGCCCGAACTGGCGAAGGCCATGCTGGCGAGCGTATGATGCAGGCGATGGAAACACCGATGCCCAAGCTGGAAGTCGTCACCCGGCGCGACCAACCCTGGTCGCTGCTGCGCGCCGCGGCCGAGGCGACGGTGCGCGCAGAGCCGTATCTGGCCTCGCAGCTGAATGCGGTGATCCTCTCGCACAGTGATCTGGCCTCGGCCCTCAGCTTCCAGATCGCGCGCAAGCTGGGCGACAGCGAACTGGGTGCCATGTCGGTTCGCGAAATTTGCCGCGATGCCTTCGACGCCGCGCCTGCCATTGTGGCCTCGGCCGAAGCCGACCTGCAGGCCGTGGCCGAGCGCGATCCGGCGATCAAGTCGCTGTTGCAGCCGTTCCTCTACTTCAAGGGTTTCCAGGCGCTGCAGGCGCACCGGGTGGCGCACTGGCTGTGGACGCAGGGGCGCGAGGCGCTGGCCTTCCATTTCCAGAGCCGGATTTCGGAACTGTTCCAGGTCGACATCCATCCTGCTGCGCGGATGGGTTCGGGCCTGTTTCTGGACCACGGAACGGGCATCGTGATCGGCGAGACGGCCGTGGTCGGCGACGGGGTTTCGATGCTGCACGCGGTGACGCTGGGCGGCACCGGTGCCGAGCGCGGCGATCGCCATCCCAAGATCGGCAAGGGCGTGCTGCTGGGGGCCGGTGCCAAGGTGCTCGGCAACATCACGGTCGGCGACTACGCCAAGGTCGCTTCGGGCTCGGTGGTGCTCAAGGACGTGCCGGCCGGTTGCACCGTCGCGGGTGTGCCGGCGCGGCTGGTCAATTGCCCGACCGATGCGACGCCCGCGCGGACGATGGACCATACGCTGGCCGACATCGTCTACGACTTCGTCATCTGACCTGTCTCCTCCCCACGCCGTGACGGAGGGGGCGACACCGGCCCCTGCCAGTCTTCCGCCAATACGGTCGAACCGCGCCGCCCCCTCCGTCTCGCCGGCTGCGCCGACGATCCACCTCCCCATGAATGGGGAGGAGAATTCGAGCCGAGGGTTTCCCTTGGCCCGGCCTTTCTCTAGGGTCCGGCGCTTCACGAGTGACCACCGAGGCCGACCATGAACACCGCCGATATGAAGCGCGTCGAGACGCACCTGAAGCGCACCTTCAACACCGGCGGGATCATCCTGAAGCCGCGCGGCAAGCCCAATGACTCCTGCGAGGTCTATGTCGGTGACGAGTTCATCGGCGTCGTCTTCGAGGACGAGGACGAGGCCGGGAGCTTCATGTTCGAAATGGCGATCCTGGCCGAAGACCTGCCGCAGGACTGAGTCTCTCCGGCGCATGCCGGGCACGAAAAAGCGCCGGTGGAGTGATCCACCGGCGCTTCGTCGTTCAGGTGTCGCGAGTTACTTCTTGCCGAAGATCGCGTCGAGCAGGCCTGACAGGAAACCCTTGCTCTCGACGGGCTTGGGTGCCGAGGCCGGAGCGGCAGCCGGAGCCGGAGCCGGAGCCGGAGCCGCAGCCGGAGCGGCGACGACCGGTTTGGGTGCCGGGGCGGCAGCCACAACGGCCGGCTTCGGCGCCGGAGTCGGGGCCGGAGCCGGAGCGGCGGTCGGTTTGGCGGCGGCCGGTTTCGGCGCAGCGGCCGGCTTGGCCGCAGGCTTCTTCGCGACGGGCGTGGCGGCCGCCTTGGGGGCAGCCTTCGCGGCCGGTTTGGCGACGGGCTTGGCAGCGGTCTTCACGACGGGTTTGGCAACAGCTTTCGGAGCGGCCTTGGCGACGGGCTTGGCGACGGCCTTCGTCACCGCGGGCTTTGCAGCAGCCTTGGCGGGGGCGACGGCCCCGGTCGCCGGTTTCGGCGCGGCTTTCGCCGCCGGCTTGACGACGGCCTTGGGCGCTGCGGGTTTCGCGGTCGGTTTGGCAACGGGTTTCGGCGCGGCGCTCGACTTTGCCGCCGGTTTCGGCTTGGAAGCGGCTACGGTCGCCTTCGGTTTGGCGGTACTCGGCTTGGACGGTGCTTTAGCCATGGATTCCCCGACCCCTCGGTTCAGTTGGTTGATGCTGGTGGCGGAGCGCACGCCTGCGCACGCCTCGAGTCGTCATGATAGCGGTGTTTGAAAAATGTCCCATAGCCCAAAGCAGATAATCGCGCGCGGTCCGCGCGCGATCGCCGAGGCCGCCGCCGTCTCGCTGGACTCGGATCCGCTGCTCGAGGGCGCGACCTATTCCATTCTCGAGGAGGATGAGGACCGGGGCATCTGGCGCATCGATGCCTTCCCCAATGATGATGACGACGCCCGTGGCATCGAGGCGCGGCTCAAGGCCCACGAGGGCCTGACCGTCGTGGTCGAGAAACTGGCCGACGCCGACTGGCTGGCCATGTCGTTGTCGGGCCTGCCGCCGGTGCGGGCCGGACGGTTCTTCGTCTATGGGGCACACGACCAGGGCATCGTGCCCAGCAACACCGTCAATCTGAAGATCGACGCCGGTGCCGCCTTCGGCACCGGCCACCACGGCACCACGGTCGGCTGTCTGATCGCCTTCGATGAACTGCTGAAGAAGGAACGGTTCGAACGCGTGCTCGACGTCGGCTGCGGCACGGGCGTGCTGGCCATCGCGGCAGCGAAGACGGGATCGAAGGTGGCGGTCGGCACCGACATCGACCAGCCCTCGGTGCGGATCGCCAATGAGAACGCCAAGCTGAACATGGCCAATGCCCGCTTCGTCCACGCCTTCGGCCTGAACGACCGCAAGGTGCGGGGGCAGGGGCCCTATGATCTGGTTTTCGCCAACATCCTCGCCCCGCCGCTGGTTTCGCTGTCGCAGGACATCAAGGAGGCGCTGAGCCTCGGGGGGGTGGCCATCCTGTCGGGCCTTCTGCGGACCCAGGAAAGGCGTGTGTCGGCGGCCTATCTGTCGCGTGGCTTCATCCTCGAACGGCGCATCCATCGCGACGCCTGGAGCGCCCTGGTGCTGAGGCGGGTGGGTTAACGCGGGAACGGACGCGAACCGGGACCGTTGCGGCAGTTCAATGGAGGATTGCCCGTGACCCAGTACGACCCGAACACCGACCCGACCCGCATCCCGCCCGGCACGCCGGTCTATACCGAGACCGTCGAAACGACGGTCGTGCGCGAGTCCAACACAGGCTGGTGGATCGCCGGCATTCTCGGCGTCGTCGTGGTGGTCGCGGTGCTGTTCATCCTCTTCGCGCGCGGCACCGAGCCGGCGCAGAGTGATGATGCCCTGCTGCAGGCCCAGGCGGACGCCGCCGCGGCGCAGGCCCAGGCCGATTCGGCCCTGATCCAGGGACAGGTCGCCGGTGCCCAGGCCAGCGTCGACATCGCCCGCGCTGACGCCGCCCGTTCGCAGGCTGAAGCCATCCGCGCGGCCAGCGACGCCCGCGCCGCTGAAGCCAGGGCTCAGACCCCGGTGGTGATCGAGCGGGAGGTGCAGGTTCCCGCACCCGCGATCGTCACGCCGACCGCGCCGCAGAACTAGGTAGGCGTCTCCCTCCCCCGAAGTGGGGAGGGATGTCGGCGCAAAGCGACGACAGGGTGGGGAATTGCAAAGCCGGGTGCCGACGGTGCGGGACTGGCGTTCCCCACCCGGGCTCGGCTGCGCCTCGCCGTCCCTCCCCACTTCGGGGGAGGGAGAACGCAGCCACCCTCCCCAAAAGCAGTCCGCGGGTGCTATGCCTCTGGCATGCGCCAGTCCTTCGACGAAACCACCGATCCGTCCTTCGGGGCGAAACATCTGCCCCGCGTCCGCGCGAAGATGGCCGAGCAGGGCCTCGACGGCCTGCTGGTCCCGCATGAGGACGAGCACCAGAACGAATACCTGCCCGCCGCCAACGACCGGCTGGCATGGCTGACGGGCTTTACCGGCTCGGCCGGTGCCGGCGTGGTGATGAAGGACCGGGCCGCCGTCTTCGCCGACGGTCGCTACACGGTTCAGGTCCGGGCCCAGGTCGACGCCGCCCAGTTCGAGATCCTCGACCTCGACGGCGGCGGCGTGGCCAACTATCTCGCGCGGGCCCCGAAAGGATCGGTGATCGGCTATGATCCCCGGCTGCACAGTCCCGACGCGCTGGCGGTCCTGAAGCGGGCCGCGGCGAAGGCCGGGGCCGAGCTCAAATCCGTCGACGCCAATCCGCTGGACATGGCCTGGGCCGAGGATCGGCCCGCCCAACCGGCCGCGCCCGTCGTGCCGCACGAGGACCGCTATGCCGGCGAGACCAGCGCCTCGAAACGCGCCCGCATCGGCGAGGCGATGGCAAAGGCCGGGGCCGACGCGGCGGTGCTGACGGCACCCGCGTCGCTGGCCTGGCTGTTCAACATTCGCGGCGGCGACGTGATCCGCACCCCGCTTCCGCTCGGCCAGGCGGTGGTGAGGGCCGACGGCTCGGCGCGCCTGTTCCTCGATCCACGCAAGGTGACCAATGAACTGCCCGGCTGGCTGGGCGATGCGGTGACGATCGAGTCGCCCGAGGCGCTGGAGGCGTCGCTGGACTCCCTGTCCGGACAAAAGGTGCTGGTTGATCCGGGCCAGTCCTCGGCCTGGTATTTCGATCGCCTGGAAGCCGCAGGCGCGACGGTGGTGCGCGGCATGGATCCCTGCACCCTGCCGCGCGCGACCAAGAATCCGGTCGAGATCGAGGGCACGCGTCAGGCCCATATCCGCGACGGTGCGGCCCTGACCCGCTTCCTGCATTGGGTGGACACCGTAGGCCAGGAGACCCTGCCCGACGAGCGTCAGGTGGCCGAGGCGCTGGAGGGTTTCCGCGAGGCGACCGGGGCGCTGAAGGATCTGTCGTTCGACACCATCGCCGGGGCCGGGCCGAACGGCGCCCTGCCGCACTACAAGCCCGTGACCCGCACCCTGCGCCGGATGGAGAAGGGCTCGCTGTTGCTGGTCGACGGTGGGGGCCAGTATCTGGACGGCACGACGGATGTGACCCGCACGGTCGCCGTGGGCGAACCGACCGCGGACCAGCGCCGCATGTTCACCCTGGTGCTCAAGGGCCATATCGCCATGGCGGTGGTGCGCTTCCCCGCCGGCACGACGGGGCACCAGCTGGACGCGCTGGCGCGTCTGCCCATGTGGATGGCGGGCCTCGACTATGACCACGGCACCGGCCACGGCGTCGGCTCCTATCTGGGCGTCCATGAGGGCCCGCAGCGGATCGCCAAGGCGGTCAACTCCCAGCCGCTGCTGACCGGCATGATCCTTTCCAACGAGCCCGGCTACTACCGCGAGGGCCACTGGGGCATCCGCATCGAGACCCTGCAGGTGGTGACCCCGCCGACGCCGATCCCCGGCGGCGAGCGGCCGATGCACGGTTTCGAACAGCTGACCCTGGCACCGCTGGACCGCCGTCTGATTGATGTTCCGTTGCTGACTCCGGACGAGCGCGCCTATGTCGACGCCTATCACGCCGAGGTGCTGGCCAAGGTCGGGCCCTTGCTGGACGGTGACGTGCTGGCGTGGCTGGAGGCGCAGGCGGCACCGCTCTGACGTCATCGACCGGCCTTGCAAAACGGCGCGGCCGCCACGACCTGAGGCCCTGCACATCGCAGGAGCGCTCTCATGAAAACCCGTCGTCTCGGCAAGACCGGTCCCGAAGTTTCGGCCATCGGCCTGGGCTGTATGGGGATGGCCGCCTTCTACGGTCAGGCTTCGGATGAGACCCAGGCGACGGCGGTGATCCATCGCGCGCTCGAGCTCGGCGTCACCTTCTTCGACACGGCCGAGATGTACGGCCCGCACACCAATGAGATCCAGCTCGGCAAGGCGCTGGCCGATCGTCGGGACAAGGCCTTCGTCGCCACGAAATTCGGCATCGGCTACAATGCCGAGCGCACGGCCCTGACCGTCGACGGCTCGCCGGCCAATGTGCGCCGCGCCATCGAGGGCAGTCTGAAGCGGCTGGGGATGGACCACGTCGACCTCTATTATCTGCACCGGGTCGATGCGAACACGCCGATCGAGGAGACGGTCGGGGCGATGGGCGAGCTGGTGAAGGAGGGCAAGGTGCGCTTCCTGGGCCTGTCGGAAGCCTCGCCCGAGACGCTGCGCAAGGGTCATGCGACCCATCCGATCACGGCGCTGCAGACCGAATATTCGCTGTGGAGCCGGGATCCAGAGGACGAACTGCTGGCCACCTGCGAGGAATTGGGAATCGGCTTCGTGCCTTACAGCCCGCTGGGTCGGGGGTTCCTGTCGGGCGAGATCACCTCGATCGATGACCTGGCCCCGGATGATTTCCGCCGCTCCAATCCGCGCTTCCAGGGTGAGAATTTCCAGAAGAACATCGACCTGGTCCATGCCGTCGCAGCGATCGCGGCGGACAAGGGGGTGACGGCGGCGCAACTGGCCCTGGCCTGGGTGCTGGCGCAGGGTGACCACCTCGTCCCGATCCCCGGCACGCGCCGCATCCGGACGCTGGAGGAGAATGCCGCCGCGGCCGATCTGGTGCTGACGGCCGACGATCTGGCGCGCATCGACGCGGTCTTCCCCAAGGGCGCGGCCTCGGGCCACCGCTATGCGGAAACGGCCAGGTCGGCGTTGAACCGCTAGCCGAGGGTCGGGGCCGGTGGCCCCCGCCGGGCCCCGAGGCTGGCGTGGGTCGCGCCGGCCAGTGCGGCAAGGCCCAGATATTCCGGTCCGGACAGGCCGTGGATGATCACCGAGCGGGTGACACGCCGCGCATGGGCGACCGCCCGCTCGGCCCAGACCGAGAAGGCGGCGCTCTCGAGGGGATGCTGTCCCGCCTCGAAGGCGATCCCCTGAAGTCGCACGCCGCGCAGGTCTTCGGGAGAGCGGTCCGGAGGCTCGCGCAGCTTGCCGACGACAATCAGGCAGAACGGCTTGATGAGAACCGTGATGGCGGCCAGCGCGCTTCCCGGAACGCCCTCTATGTCGCTGATCTCGCAGATCAGGCCCTGCTCCACCCCCTGCGTGGCCTGTTTGAACCGGGCGATCAGGGGGCCCCTGCCGCGTTGACTGGCGAGCGTCGTATAGGAGACCGGCAGGAAGAGGGTGGGCTGTTTTGCGTTGCCCTGTTCGGACCGCAGGCGGCTGATCCCGCGCGCGATCGTCGCCAGGTCGACCTTCTCGATGTCTGCGGTGGTGAGGTTGCGGAGTTCGAGCGGACTCAGCTCGATCTCGCCGGGCATCCGGAGGACCCGGCGCGCGATCCTGAATCCGATCTGGGCGAAGGTCTTGAGCTCGAACACCGGCTCAAGATGGCAGGACACCCGCAGTGTCTGGCCGTCCGCCGCGACGAAGGGATTCCAGGGCGTGGGCAGGTCGTCCGGTTCGGGGGGAACGACAGGCGGTTCGGTTCTGGCGGCGACGACAGCATAGGCCCGGTCGATCTCGGCGGCGAAGATGCGGCTGCCGCTCAGGCTGGTGACTTCGAGCACGTCGATGGCCTCAGGGGCCGCGCCGCCGAGGAAATGATTCAGCAAATCCTTCAGATACAGCAGGCAGGACACCTGACCGCTGAACTTGCCCAGGTCCGGCTGGACCACCAGATAGTCGGTCGGCGACACCCGCTGGAAGAAGCCGCCGCCTTCAAGGTGGCGGGTCAGGGTGCGTTCGACGTGATGATAGATCTGTTCCCGGCGCCCTTCCCACCGGTCCCCGAGCCGTTCTGCGATGGCGTCGAGCCCGATGAGATTGATTCGGCCCTCTTCCAGCATTCCGGACGCCTGAAAGCGCTCGAGCGTGGGGCCCAGTTCGTGGGTGGAAAAACGCTCGACGCTCCGGCGGGCGTCCAGCGCGTCGGCGACAAGGGTACTGGCCATGCATTCATTGACGACAGACCCGCTTATTTATTGATTAAGGCTGCGCGTTTTCATGGCCGGCTCTCCTTCGCAAGGAGAGCGCCGCCATGCCGGGCCTCGTAACCTTGGCCATACAAGCGTTGCGTTTGTACGCGAGCGGTCGTTTCTTGGCAGACCGGCGGTGGACGCGCCCGTTGCTCGCCAACCGCTCAATCGATCAGCGCCAGCCACTCGTCCTCGGTCAGCACGGTGACGCCGTGCTTGAGCGCGTCCGCCATCTTCGAGCCAGCTCCGGGCCCGGCGACCAGATAGTCGGTCTTCTTCGACACCGAGCCGGACACCCTGGCCCCGAGGCTTTCGGCGCGGGCCTTGGCCTCGTCGCGGGTGAAGCGTTCGAGGGCACCGGTGAAGACCACGGTCTTGCCGGCGACGGCGGTGTCTGACTTCGGCTTTTCAGCGTCCTCGATCCGGGTCATCTCGGCCACGAGGGCGTCGACCATGGCGCGGTTGTGGGACTCGCGGAAGAACAGGGCCAACGCCCGGGCCGCGACCGGGCCGACGCCGGAGACTCCGGCGATCTGGCCGAGGCCCTCGGACGGACCTTCATTGCGGGCGACCGCGGCAAGGCGGACCAGTCCGGCCCAGTCAGCGGCCAGCGTGGCCAGACCGCGCCGGGCGGGGGCGGCAAGGCCGGGGAAGGCGAGGGCGATCTTCTGGTCGATCGGTGCCTCGGGCCAGGGGTCGGCGGCGGGCGGAGAGGCTTCGGCGAGGGTCGCGACCACGCGGGGCGAGACGGCGTGAGCCTCGTTCAGCCGCATCCAGTCCTCGCTCGGGATGCCGTCGGCGGCCGCGAGGCAGGCGGCCTCGAAGGCGGGCCAGGTCTCGAAGGCACGGGCCAGGACGATGGAGGTCTGTTCGCCGATGTCGCGCACGCCCAGACCGTAGATGAATCGGTCCAGGGCGATGGTGCGGCGGGCGTTGATGCCAGCGACGAGGTTGCGCACGCTGGTCTCGCCATAGCCGTCCTCGGCGCGCAGGGCGTCGAGCTTTTCGGCATCGCGCGCGAGGCGGAAGATGTCGGCGGGCTGGCTGATCCAGCCGCGTTCGTGGAAGGCGATCAGCTGCTTCTCGCCCAGCCCCTCAATGTCGAAGGCGCGGCGGCTGCAGAAATGCTTGAGGTGTTCGATCCGCTGGAAAGGGCAGGCCAGTTCGCCGGTGCAGCGCCGCACCACGCTCTCGACGCCCGAGGCGTTGGTCTCCTTCACCAGGGCCGTTTTCAGCGGGCAGATGCAGATCCGGGGGAAGACCCAGGCCTCTCCGCGCCCGGGCCGGTCGGCGTCGACCACGCCGAGGATCTGGGGGATGACGTCGCCTGCTCTTTGCAGGGTGACCGTGTCGCCGAGGCGGACGTCGAGCCGTGCGATCTCATCGGCGTTGTGCAGGGTGGCGTTGCGCACGACCACGCCGCCGACGGTGACGGGATGCAATCGCGCGACCGGCGTGTGTGACCCCGTCCGCCCGACCTGGATGTCGATATCCTCAAGCACCGTCGTCGCCTGCTGGGCGGGGAATTTGTGGGCGATGGCCCAGCGCGGCGTGCGGGCGACGAAGCCGAGGCGGGCCTGCCAGTCCAGCCGGTCAACCTTGTAGACCACGCCGTCGATGTCGTAGCCGAGCGTGGCCCTGTCGGTCTGGAGGTCGTCGTACAGGGCGATCAGGCCCGCGCCATCCTCGACCCGACGCGAACGGGCGTTGACCTTGAAACCCCAGGACGCCAGCGCCTCCAGCGCACCCGCCTGGGTCTCTTCGAACGGAGCCGAGACCTCGCCCCAGGCGTAGGCGAAGAAGCGCAGCGGTCGCTTTGCCGTGACCGACGGGTCCTTCTGGCGAAGGGAGCCGGCGGCGAAATTGCGCGGGTTGGCATAGATGCGCTGGCCCTCCGCCTCGGCAGCGGCGTTGAAGGCGTCGAAGGCGTCGTTGGGGGCATAGACCTCGCCGCGTACCTCGATGACCTCGGGCCAGCCCTTGCCGGACAGGGTCTGCGGGATGTCGGCGATGGTGCGCAGATTGGCGGTGACGTCCTCGCCGGTCCGGCCGTCGCCGCGCGTGGCACCGGTGACCAGCACGCCGTTCTCGTAGCGCAGGCTGGCGGACAGGCCGTCGATCTTGGGTTCGGCCACGAAGGCCACCGGCGCGTCGGCCGGCAGTTTGAGGAAACGGCGGATGCGCCCCACGAAGTCCGCGACCTCGGCGGTGTCGAAGGCATTGTCCAGGGACAGCATCGGCACGCCGTGCCTGACCGGGGCGAACTGGCTGGAACCGGTCGGGCCGACGACCTGCGAGGGCGAGGCGGGACTGGTGAGGTCCGGAAACCGGTCCTCGATCTCAAGCGCGCGACGCTTCAGCGCATCGTAGTCGGCGTCCGAAATCTCGGGCGCATCCTGACGGTGATAGAGGGTGTCGTGCCTCGCCAAATCGGCGGCCAGCCGGTCCAGTTCCTCGCGTGCGGCGGACTCGGACAACTGGTCGACGGGGGTCTCGGGCATGCGTGGCTCGTCAGAAGGAATCTCCCGCCGGTTCTAGCATCGCCGGCGCGGCTTTGGAGAGGTTGTCGCCACCTCATCGGGCATGACAGGGAGTTAATCTGACACCGGCGCTAACGAAGGCTAGCGTCCCGCCTTCTTTCTGGAGCCGTCATGCGCCACACCCGTCTGCTCGCCCTGTCGCCCATCGTGGCGGCGCTGTTGATTTCGGCCTGCGCCCCGGTGACGCGTGAGTCCGCCGCCGTGGCACCGTCCGCGTCAGCAGCCAGAAATGCCCAACTGCTGGAGGATGTCCGCATCCTGGCCGCCGACGACATGCAGGGCCGCGACACGGGCGCACCCGGCGGCGAGAGGGCGCGCAACTATATCGTCGGTCGCCTGGACGGGCTCGGGGTGATGGCCCCGCCCATGGGCCGGTTGCAGCCATGGGAGATGCAGGGCCGGACCCGGTCGGGGCCGAAGACCTGGAACGGCGTCAATGTAATCGGCCTGATCCCCGGACGGCGCGTGACGGACCGCTACATCGTCGTCACGGCCCACTATGACCATGTCGGCGTCAATGCCGAGGGCCAGGTGTTCAACGGCGCGGACGACAACGCCTCGGGCGTGGCCACCATGCTGGCGCTGGCGGCGGATCTGAAGCGTCAGGCGCCGGAGCACAGCGTGCTGATCGTGGCGCTCGACGGCGAGGAACACGGCCTGCTGGGCGCGAAGCATTTCGTCGAGGCCCCGCCGATGCCGCTCGAATCCATCGCCATGAACCTGAATTTCGACATGACGGCCCGCGCCGAGACCGACGGCAAACTGTGGGTCACGGGGACGTATCAGCACCCGAATTTCCGTCCGATCCTGGAAGGCATTCCAGCCAATGGCGCGGTTGCCCTGGCCTTCGGCAAGGACACGCCGCAGGACACGGGCGAGGACAACTGGGTCGAGGCCTCGGATCACGGGGCCTTCTATCGGGCCCAGGTGCCGTTCCTGTATCTGGGCGTCAATTATCACGCCGATTATCATCGCCCGTCGGATGATTTCGACCGGATCACCCCGTCGGTCTTCATCAGCGCGACCGAATTGTCGCTGGCATCGTTCCGGGCCCTGGACGCCGCACTCGATCGATAGTCGAGACCGCGATTCGCTCGCAAATTTAGCGGTTGCATACGGCCTCGGCATGGCCAATCGATGCCGGGACCGAAGGGGAATGCGATGACAGCGGCCAGTTTCGACATCCAGCACGTGCAAAGGCTCCGCAAGGTGGCCATGGGGCTGGGTATTGTCGCGGTTGTCGCCGTGGCTGTGATGACCCGGTCCCAATGGGGCGACGGTCTCATTCACGAAGCGATAGAGGCGCTGGGCCTCGGTCTGATCGCCCTATGTATCGTGGGGCGCGCCTGGTGCTCGCTGTATATCGGTGGCCGCAAGAAGGCCGAGATCGTCGACCGCGGCCCCTATTCCATCAGCCGGAACCCCCTCTACGTCTTCAGTTTCCTCGGGGCCTTCGGTGTCGGTGCGCAGACCGGCAGCCTCACGCTCGCGGCCTTGTTCCTGACGGTGACGGTGCTGGTGTTCTGGTTCACCGTGCGGCGTGAGGAAGTCTGGCTGTCCGAAGAGTTCGGCGCGCCCTACGCTGCCTACGTCGCCCGTACGCCCCGCTTCGGACCGGACTTCCTGAAGTGGAAGGACGAGGAGATGCTGGAAATCCGGCCCCGCTTCTTCCTGGCGACCCTGCTCGACGGTCTGGTCTTCCTGCTGGCCTTCCCGCTGTTCGAGGGCATCGACTGGCTTCAGAAATCCGGCTGGCTGGTGCCTCTGTTCACACTGCCGTGAGACCCGCCATGCGCCTTGCCGGATTCGCCCTGCCTCTCGCCCTTGTTCTGTCGGCGGCGGCCTGCGATCGACCCTCGCAGCCCGCGGGTGTGGCAAAAGCGCCCGCCGTACCGACCGCGCGGGCGTTCAGCTATGCTGCGACGTCGGACCTGTCCGGCTACTATCTGCCGACGACCGAGGTCCGGCTGGGCAGGTGGGGTTTCAACCATGTCTTCGTCGGTCAGGCGTTCGAGTTCGGCGCATGGACCGGGACGGACGCCGGGGCGACATTCGCCCCCGTCATGCTGCAGTTCGACGACCTGACCAGTCCCATGGTCCGGAACGAAATAGGCGAGGCGCGCAGGGTCACCGCCCGTGTCCTGCCGACGCGTTACACTGTCTCTGACGACCGCATCGAGTTCGAGGGGACCTCTGCCCAGCTCGGCCGGGTGCGTTTTGACGGGCGTCTAGATCCCGGGGCCCTGGCGACCTCGCGGCGCAATCTCGGCGACGAGGGCGTGGTGGTGACCGGCACCCTGACCGTCGCCGGCCAGACCGTGCGCGATGTCCGCCTGCGCTGGTGGATGGGCGACTGACGGCACCTCGGAGCCTGATCGGCCGAAGCGGACTCGCTTCGCGATTCCGCCGATGCCGTCGATCAGCCTACAGAAATATGCCGGTCCGAAACCGGTCTAGCCGCCATTCCGGATATCCAGCTTCAGACCCATGGCCTCTGCGAGCGCCTTCCCGCGCCGCCGCGTCTGTTCGCCCAGAAGCACGTCGGCATAGCCGTCCGAGGCGGTCAACACCAGGCTGTCACCCTCGACCGCCGCGCGGGCGTTGACCAGAAGCTGGGGAGCCCGTCCCGACAGGTCGCAGGCCAGCCGGATCGCCAGGCCCAGAGCCCGGGCGGCCGTCCGTTGTTCCTCGGTCAGAAGCCGGTCCACGGTCCCGGACTCCGGCGTGGCGACGGAGCCGCCATAGCGGGCATTGACCGCCGTCGCCAGGAAGGCGCGCTCGGCGTGGGTCTGTCCCGGCACCGGTGCCCGCAGCACCTGGTCGAAGGCCAGCTCGACCCGGTGGTCGGGATGCAGGCGGGCACCGAGGTCGGCCAGGCGGCAGGCGGCGTCGGCCAGCAGATCGTCGCGCGTCTTGCTGAAGGTCACGGGCAGGGCGGCGAGCAGGGGAGCGATCCAGCCCTTGAGCGCCCCGGGCAGGGCCGGAGATATGCCCTGCCGGGCTCCCAGCGCCGATGAGCCGGCCAGCAGGGGGTCGGCGGCGGCGATCTCCGGCTCCAGGGCCTCGTACAGCAGGCCCTCGCGGACGCCCCATGCCGAGACGACGATCCGCTTCAGGTCAAGCCGCTCGATCAGTCCCTCCAGCACCAGGGCTGCGTGCGGCAGGGTTTCCGAGCGCTTCTTCGAGACGCGCGGCCATTTCTCGAGTGAGGCTTTCGATGCCCGCGCAATAAGTCCGACGGTGGTCAGCACCTCATCCGCGCTCATTGCATACTGGTGGACGATGCGCAGGGGATAGCCCTGCATCTGCATATGCACCTGCGCCAGCGTCCGCCACGCCCCGCCCACCGCATAAAAAGTGTCGGCCTTGTAGTCATCGACCGTCTTCAGCCCTTTGCCGATGGCCTGCCGCAGGCGGTCGGCATCGAAGCCGCCGTCGTCCGCGAGGGCGAAGGGGCCGAGGGGCAGGGTGACGCCACGTCCGACCAAGCCACCCTCAATTCGCACCAGTTCCAGACTGGATCCGCCCAGGTCACCGGCCACGCCCTCGGCGTCGGGAATGCCGGCCAGAACGCCCAGGGCGGCGTAGCGGGCTTCCTCCTCTCCGGACAGGACGCGGATATGCAGCCCCGTTTCGGCGGCGACCGTGTCACAGAATGTCTGGCCGTCGGCGGCCTCGCGGACGGCCGCCGTGGCTGCGACAAACACCAGAGCCGGCCGGACACCGTCGATGACGGCGGCGAACCGCTTCAACGCGACCAGGGCCTGGGCCGCGCCCTCGACCGACAGATGGCCGGTCGTCGCCAGATCCCGACCCAGACCGGCCAGGACCTTTTCGTTGAAGACGGTCCAGATGGCCCGCCCCTCGAGGCGGTACAGGACGAGGCGGACCGAGTTGGAGCCGATGTCGATGGCGGCGACATCGCGCGGGGCCGGCAGCAGGGCCTCGGGCATCAGCGTTTTTTCCGGGAGGGCTCATAGCTGAGCTGGCCGGGCAGGGTCTTCACCTTGCGGCCGCGTCCCGAAAGGCTCGGGTTCGTCATGAAATATTTGTGGGCCGAGAACGGCCGGTCGGGGTCGGCAGGGGCGACGCGACGATAGCCGCCTTCCGGCTCCAGCACCCAGCTCTGCGCGTCGTCTTTCAGATTGGCGACCATGATCTGGTCCAGCACCTGGTCATGAACGGTGGCATTCAGCACGGGGGTCATGAGCTCGACCCGGCGGTCCAGATTGCGGTTCATCCAGTCGGCGGAGGAAATGAAGACCCGGGCCTTGTTGTGCGGCAGGTCGCGGCCATTGGCGAAGGCGACGATACGGGCGTGCTCGAGGAACCGGCCGACGATGGACTTGACCCGGATGTTCTCGCTCAGGCCTTCGACGCCGGGGCGCAGGCAGCAGATGCCGCGCACGATCAGCTCGATCCGCACGCCCCATTGGCTGGCACGATAAAGGGCGTCGATGACCTCTGGATCGACCAGCGAGTTCATCTTGGCCCAGATGGCTGCGGGCTTGCCTTGCACCGCCGCCGCCATCTCCTTGCCGATCAGGTCAATCAGCGTCGTCTTCATGTTCAGGGGCGAGACGACCAGCGCCTCGAGTTCGTCGGGCTGGGCATAGCCGGTGATGTAGTTGAACACCCGCGAAGCGTCGCGGGCCAGCTTGGGATCACAGCTGAACAGGCTCAGGTCGGTGTAGATCCGCGCGGTCACCGGGTGGTAGTTGCCGGTGCCGAAGTGACAGTAGGTCTTGAGGCTCTCTCCCTCCCGCCGCACGACGACGCTCAGCTTGGCGTGGGTCTTCCATTCGACGAAGCCGAAGACGACGTGGACACCGGCCCGCTCCATGGCCCGGGCCCAGCGCAGGTTGGCCTCCTCGTCGAAGCGCGCCTTGATCTCGACCAGGGCGGTGACGTTCTTGCCGTTTTCGGCCGCTTCGATCAGGGCGGCCACGATCGGGCTGTCCTTGGAGGTCCGGTACAGCGTCTGTTTGATGGCGATGACATTCGGGTCGCGAGCGGCCTGACGCAGGAACTGCACCACCACGTCGAAGCTCTCGAACGGGTGGTGGATCAGCATGTCCTTCTCGCGGATCGCCGCGAAGATGTCGCCGCCGTTGTCGCGCACCCGTTCCGGATAGCGCGGCTCATAGCCCTTGAACTTGAGGTCCGGATGGCCCGAGGGGATGAGGTCGGCGACCTGCGCCAGACCCAGCATGCCGGCGACCAGGACGATATCCTGCGGCGCGGCGTCCAGTTCGTTGGTGATGAAGGTCCGCAGATCGTCGGGCATCGAGGCCTCGATCTTGATCCGCACCACCGAGCCCAGGCGGCGCTGTTTCAACGCCTCCTCGAACTCCATGACGAGGTCTTCGGCCTCTTCCTCGATCTCGATGTCCGAGTCGCGGATCAGGCGAAAGACGCCGCGCTCCAGCACGTCGCAGCCCGGGAAGAGATGGTCGATGAACAGGGTCAGCAGGTTTTCGAGGCTGACATAGCGTTTCTTGCCCGGAGTCGAACGACCGTCGGTGGCCAGCGGCCAGAACCGCTTCACCTGGGTGGGCACCGGGACGAGCGCGTAGAGGGTGCGGTTATCGGAGCGTCGCTTCAGCTTCAGCGCCAGCGAAAAGCCGAGGTTGGGCAGGAAGGGGAAGGGATGGGCCGGGTCGATCGCCATCGGCGTCAGCACGGCGAACAGCTGGTTCAGGAATTCGGGCTCGAGCCGGTCGCGTTCCGTCTTGGTGATCCGGTCCGCGTTGACCACCTCGATGCCGGCACCGGTCAGTTCCCGGCGCAGCTTGCGCCAGCGCCGCTGCTGCTCGGCCATCAGGGCACCGGCGGCGAGGTTGACCTTGTCCAGCTGTTCCGCGGGCGTCAGGCCGTCGGCGGACAGCACCCGAACACGCTCGCGAACCTGACCCTTCAGCCCGGCTACCCGGGTCATGAAGAACTCATCCAGGTTATTGGCCGAGATCGACAGGAATCGCAGCCGCTCCAGCAGCGGGTGGGCAGGATTGGCGGCTTCCTCGAGGACCCGGCTGTTGAATGCCAGCCAGGAGATCTCGCGGTTGAAGAAGCGCGTCGGCGACGCCATCAGGGCTTCGGACAGATGCAGCTGGGGTGCCCGGGAAGAGGGCACTTCCTCGCCGCGTGTCTGGTCGCTGATCGCCGCGTCTTTCATGCCCCGGTTCTGGCGTGTCGCGTGCGCCGCTGCAACCTCGATGGCCGACAAAGAAACGCCGGCCGGTCACGGGACCGGCCGGCGTCGCATTTCAGGCCGTCAGGTCAGACCTTCAGGCGGCCCGCGCCCCCGCCTACCAGCGCCAGGCGTCGTATACGACGTCGATGATATAGCCGTCGTACGAGTCGATCAGATAGATGTGGTTGTCGACCAGCACCCACTGCGTGCCGGCGGGCGGATAGCCGAGGCCGTAGGTGCGCCAGTCGTTCAACTGGTAGCGCCAGAAGATCGAAGGCAGGAACTGGCCTTCGTAATAACGCTGACCCCAGTAGTTCCGCGGCACCTGGTAGTAGCCGTAACCCGGCGCGAAATAGAAGCCGATGCGCAGGCCGTTGTAGCCCCGGAAGCGCCGGTCGTTGCGCCACCAGTCCGAGCGGTGGTTGCGGTTCCAGTCGCGCCGCCAGCTGTCGCTGTTGAAGCGCTGACGGAACTCCCGGTACTCCCGACGATCCTGCCGGAATTCGCGCCGGTCCTGACGGCGATCCTGACGATCATCCCGTCGATCATCGCGCCGACCGTCGCGCCGTTCATCGCGCCGGTCGTCCCGGCCATCCTGCCGGGTTTCGCGGCGGTCCTCGCGGCGATCCTGTCGATGATCACGACGATCCTCGCGCCCGCCCGGGGTCTGGGGCGGCGGGTTGGGGCGGTCGGCCCGACCCTCCTGGCGGTCGCCCTGCCGCAGCCGCCGCTGTTCGGCGGCATAGGCATCGCGGACGTCCTGTTGGGTGCGGAACAGCGGCTGGTTGGGATCAGCCGGCTGCTGCGGGCGATCCTGCCGGCGATCGTCGCCCCGGTTCGGACGGGTTTCCCGTGGCTCGTCCCGGGTGACCGGCGGCTGAGGCCGATCCCCGCGGCGGTCCTGACGGGTCTCCGCAGGGGGTTCACGATTGACCGGCGGTTGGGGACGATCCTCACGCCGCTCTTCACGACGGTCTTCACGCCGATCCTGCCGGCTTTCCTGCCGCTCCTCGCGACGGGCCTGTTGCTGCTGACGCGATCCGGCGTTTTCCTCACCGCCGTTCTGGCGCGCGGCACCGCGACGGCCCCCGACCTGTTCGTCCTGTTGAGTATCCTGCTGTGCGTCCTGGGCCAGGGCGGTCAGCGGTGCGATCGCGGGCAGGGCAAAGGCCGCCACGGCCGCGGCCATCATAAGTGAGCGTTTCATGGTCTTCGTCTTCCCCGCACGTCCCTGTCAGACGGCTTGATCGAATGGTCGCGTCTGGTCGATGAACCGTGACTGAACGAACGACGTCATTGCATTAATCTTCGGACAGAAAAACGCCCCGCCGACCGAGGTCTGCGGGGCGTTTCTCAGGCGATGGTTTACGCCCTAGTAGGCACCGGACAGGACGCTGGCGATCAGTCCCGTGGCGATGGCGATCAGGACGATGTCATTACCGGCGTGCACATAGCGATAGCCGCGCGGCGCCGGGCGCAGGCCGTAGGTGTAGGGGTCGCGGACATAGTAGCCGTTGCGGGCCCCGCGATAGTCGCGGAAGTCGTCCCGCCCGCGCCACCAGTCGCGATTGTTGCGATCCCAACGATGATCGCCCCGGAAGTCGCGGCGGTCGTCCCGGCGCTCGGCACGGTAGTCCTGGCGGTCATCGCGCCGGTCTTCCCGATAATCGCGACGGCTATCGTACTCGCCGTTGCGGTAGTCGCGGCGGTCATCCCGTCGCTCGCGGCGATAGTCCTGACGGTCGTCGCGGCGGTCCTGGCGATATTCCCGTCGGTCGCTGCGGCTCTGGGCCTCGGCGGCCAGCGGGGCGGCGGTGGCCAGTACCAGTCCGAGCACGGCGGCCCTGGTGAAACGGTTCATGTTCGGTCTCTCCAAAGGGGGCGGGACACGCGTATCCTGCCGTTAATCATGCGACCAAGCTCTGTCCGCGCGCATGAACCCGCCCTGAACACGGCTGTCAGCTTCGTCTTCGGCCCGGTTGTGCGCGGGCGGGCGGGCACCCACCTGAGGCCCTGATGCTTCAGGAGCCCTCATGACCCGTCCGATCGAACTCTGGTACTGGCCCACGCCCAACGGCTGGAAGGTCTCCATCGCGCTCGAGGAGATGGGTCTGGCCTATGAGATGAAGCCGGTGAATATCGGCGCCGGGGAGCAGTTCGACCCGGCCTTCCAGGCCATCAGTCCGAACGGCCGGATGCCGGCGATCGTCGATCCGGACGGCCCCGACGGAAAGCCCCTGTCGATCTTCGAGTCCGGTGCCATCCTGCAATACCTCGGCGTCAAGTCCGGGAAATTCTATCCGCAGGATCCGCGCGGCAAGGCCGAGGTCGACCAATGGCTGTTCTGGCAGGTCGGCGGCCTGGGGCCGATGGCGGGCCAGACCCATCATTTCCGCCAGTACGCCCCCGCGATCATCAAGGACCAGCGTCAGATCGCCTATGGCGTCCGCCGCTACACCGACGAAACGCACCGTCTTTACGGTGTTCTGGACCGAAGGCTGGCCGACCGTGACTTTTTGGCCGGCGATTATTCCATCGCCGACATGGCCAGCTGGCCATGGATCCTGCCCGAGCATCAGGGGCAGTCGCTGGAGGAGTTTCCGCATCTCGCCGCCTGGATGAAGCGGGTCGGGGAGCGCCCCGGCGTCATCGCCGGACGGGCGCTGGGCGAGGCCCTGCGGGGGAATCTGGCGTCTGCGGGCAAGTCGGCCGAGGCGGCGCGCAAGGTCCTGTTCGGTCAGCGGGCGCGGTGACTCTTCGTTAGGCGGTGTGACTCAGGGATTTACGAGAGATTTCAGAGGTCTGAATCGGCTGACGAGTATTCATTTCCGCTTTACTGAAAAGTTTGGCGGGCCGTTTCGCTGTTAACTTTAACTTCAAACCGCCGGTATTTTATCGCTGTCAGAGGGCAGGGCCAGAACGGCTCCGAACCTGGGAGATACGGTGATGAACGCGCAAGAAACAGCGCCGCAAGTCGATCAAGAGCAGGGCCAGGAAGCTGGACTTCCCCTGCCGACCGCCGAGATGAACGGCGACGACCTGTTCCGGCTGGGGATGATGTATTCGAGCGGTCAGGGCGGTTGCCCGATGGACCGCGTCTCGGCCCATATGATCTTCAACCTGGCCGCCATGAAAGGCTCCATCGAAGCGCGCGTCTACCGCCGCGAGATGAGCCAGGAGATGGAGCAGGACGAGATCGCCGAAGCCCAGAAGGCGGCGCGCCGCTGGATCGACGCCGGCGTGGTGTCGCTGGCGGCGTAGGCAGGGGCTGGTGGCTGGTGAAATAGGGGCACATACCAACTCCCCGGATCAAACCAGGGCCGCCCCCATTTTCCGTGCATCCCCGCGAAGGCGGGGACCCAGGCTTTAGCCCCCCCTCGGGTGTCGGACTGAGCGCCGGTGACGTCAGCCAGTGTCGTTGCAGCTCAAACCTGGGTCCCCGCCTTCGCGGGGATGCACGGTGTTCCTGGGTGCGAGCAATAAATTCTCAGAGCGGGGACACACACCCTTCCTCCGTTCGATAAAGCGCCGATCACTAGCCACTAGCCACTAGCCACTCAGAAATTCTGGTACTGCCCGCCGATGACGTAGCTGAAGCCGATCGGCAGGGCGTTCCGGAACAGGGTGACGAAATTCGCCACCTCTGCCAGCGTCGAGCGCGGCACGAAGATGATGTCGCCGCGCCTCAGCGCCACGACCTCGCCCCGGCGGGGCCGCAGGTCGATCGCCCGCATCATCCTCACTCCGCCCGGCCCGCGCCGGATCAGGGCCGCCTCGCCCTGTTTCGCGGTCGGCAGGAAGCCGCCGGCCTGGATGACCGCCTGATAGGCGTCGATGTCGCCGGCCATGTCGTAGACGCCGGGCGTGCGAACCTCGCCGTCGACCCAGACTTTCAGCGGGCCTGCCGTCTTGAGCGTCACCTCGACCACGGGGCGGCGCAACTGGCTGGCATAGGCGGCCGAGGCGTCGGCCTCGAGCTCGGCGATGGTGCGGTCGGCGGCCATGATCTGGCCGACCAGGGGCAGGGAAATTCGTCCGTCCGGTCCGACCTTCTGGGTCCGTGTCAGCTCTACCGCGGTCGGCGTGGCGATCTCGATCTCGTCGCCCGGATAGAGGACGTATTCCGGCTCGGTCTCGGTCCAGTCGGCGAAGCCGATCTCGGGGAAGGAGGTTCGGCCCGCGTTCTGCACGCGGTCGCCGCGCGACCCCTGGGGCAGGGGCATGCGCGAGCCGTAGTCGTCGCCGGTCAGGCTGTTGGCGACCCCCGCGCAGCCGCCTGCCATCGCCCCGACCCCGACAAGGCCCAGCAGCATCAGGCGGCGGTCGATGGACATGGCGGATTCGTTCCTGAAAGCGACTTTGACCCCAGCGTCGCCGCTTATGGGTAACCATGGGTTAACGCCGCTGGCCCAAGGCTTGGCGGGTTAGTCCTGTTCGATGGAATCAGTCCGCCCGCATGCGTACGACGGCCTACAGCACAGTCCGCCCGCGCTACGGCTTCTTCGATGTCGTCGGCCTGCTGTTCCGCGAACTGCTGCTGATGGTCGTGATCTTCCTGCTGGTGTTCGCCATCGGGACGGCGGTGATCCTGACGCTCAAGAAATCCTATACCGCCAACGCCAGCGTCTATGCCGGCGCGGGCTCGGAATATGTCTACCAGCCGCGCGTGGGGGCCACGGAACGCAGCCAGCCGCTGGAGGCCGACGCCGTGGCCCGGTCGGAAGCCGCCATCCTCGGCAGCCTCGAGGTCAAGCGCCGCGCCGTCCGCGCCGTCGGGGCCGACACGGTTCTGGGGCCGGACGCGTCCGGTACGGCCGCAGAAAAGGAATCCGCGGCGCTGAAGGTCCTCGACGCGAGCCTCGGCGTCGGCACCACGGCCGGCAGCGCCATCATTTCGGTGTCCTACAAGTCTGACGACGCCGTCCGCGCGGCCCAGGTGCTGAACGCCGTCGTTGACCAGTATCTGGTCCAGCGCCGCGTGGTCTTCCGCGACCGCACCACGCCGGCCCTGGCGCAGCAGCGCGAGGCGTTCGAGAGCGACCTGAACACGGCGGATCAGGCCTATGCCGCCTTCATGCAGTCCAATGACATCGGCGATTTTGCTACCGCCAAGGCGACGCTGGCCGCGACCTATCAGACGACCTATGCCGAGGCCCTGTCGCTGCGGGCGCAGCTGAACCAGGCCAGCCAGCGGCTGGCGACGCTGGAGGCGCAGCTGGCGCAACAACCGGCCGAGGTCGTGCTGCAGCAGGACCTGAATGTGTCGGCCCAGGACCAGATCCTGCAGCTGAGGACGCAGCGCGAGGCGCTGCTGTCGCGCTATACGCCCGACGCCCAGCCGGTGAAGGATATCGAACAGCAGATCGCCGACCTGCAGACCTATGTCGCCTCGGGAACCACGGTCGGGGCCAAGGAGGTCCGGACGGGGCCGAGCACCATCTTCACCGAGATCGAGACGGCGCGCATCACCGCCGCCGCCGATCGCGACGGTCTGGCCGCAAGGCTGGCGGTCGCCAACGGCCAGCTGGGGCAGATCCGCTCGCGACAGGCCGAGCTGACCCGGCTGGAATCGACCAATGCCAATCTGGCCGGCAACCGCGAGGTCCTGACCGCCAATATCCGGGATTTCCAGCAGCGCGAAAGCGCCGCCCGGGCGGACAGCGCCCTGGTCGCCGCCGGGGCCGACAATGTCACCGTCATCGAACGCGCCGAGGCTCCGACCAGGGGTACCAGCCTGAAGGCCCCACTGCTGGCCCTCGTCTTCCTGTTTGCCGGCTTCACGGCCCTGTGCGCGGGTCTGCTGCGGGTCTTCACCCGGCGCGGCTACACCACGCCAGCCTCGACCGGCCGCACGCTGGAGATGCCGGTGCTGGCCGTCGCGCCGATGAAGGCCGCCCGATGAGTTCACATGGCATGGTAGCGTAGGGACCGGTAGCCGGGCGCGTAGCGATTCGATGGTCGATCTGACATCCGAAATGGCGGCGCTCTGGGCCGCTCTGGGGCCGGCACCCGGCCATCGCGGCCGCGTGGTGCAGATTGCTGCCGCCAGCTCGGGCGAGGGTGTGTCGACCATTGCCCGGGAATACGCCCGTCTGGCCGCCGTCCGCGCCCGTCGCCCGGTCTGGCTGATCGACGCCGACCTGTCGCAGCAGGGCCAGATGGAGGCGGTGGCCTCCCAACCCGACCGGTTCGGTGCCCTGGGCAAGGCGGCGATCGCCACACCCGACGGGTCGATCTTCTTCGCGATTACGCCGCGTATCATGGACCGTGCGGGCAAGCCGGTGCATCCGGCCCGGCTGATGACGGCGCGGCCCTGTCTCGGCGGACGCCTTTGGGTCACGCGGTTCGCCGCCGAACATCTGCGCTCTGGCCAGCGTGCCGAGGTCGTCAGTGATTCCCGTTACTGGGACGCGCTGAAGAAACACGCCGACACGGTGGTGATCGACGCGCCCGCCGCTGATCGGTCCGACCTGGCCATCACCCTGGCCCCGTTCGTGGATGCGACCGTACTGGTGGTCGCCGCCAACAGCACAGCCGCCAACGAGCCGCTCATGCTGCGCGACGAGATCGAGGCGGTGGGCGGCAGGATCGCCGGCGTTGTGGTCAATCGTTCTACCTACAACCCGCCGGCCTTCCTGAAGCGGCTGACCGGCTAGGCTGCGGCCTCGAGCCGGGCCAGTTCGCGCGCGCCGTAGAAATGCGGTTCGAACCGTCGGGTCCACAGCACCTTGCCGAGCCCGCGTGCGACCCGATCGTACATTTCCGCGCGCTTCGGGCGGGCGGTCAGGGTCAGGGCGGCGGCGGCGGCACCCCAGACCACAGCCTGCGCCGCGCCGATCAGCATCCACCGCGCGACGCCGGGCCAGTCCTTCGCGGCCGCCGCCGTCTGGCTGGGCCCCTGGCCATAGGCGAAGGCGCGGGCGAGGGCGTATGTCAGCGTGGCCCGGTGGGCGGGTGCAAACTCCTCGACCCGGGCGTCGGCGGCCCAGCCGAAGCGGCCACCGCGCCCCGCGAGAGCCGCGAAGAGGGCGTCATCCTCGCCGCCGGCGTGGTCCGCCGCGACATTGAACGGGGCCGCGCCGGGCAGGGCCGTGGCGCGGATCAGCAGGGAGTTGCCACAGCCATAGGGCTCAGGGATCAGGCCGTTGCAGGCCGGGCCTTCGCGTCCGAAGAACCGTTCCAGATAGGGGGCCAGCCAGGCCTCGGCCTCGGGGGTGCGACCGGTGATGGGGCCGAACACGACGTCGGCACCGGTCTCGATCTGGGCCCTCAACAGGGCCAGCAGCCAGCCGGACGAGGCGGCCTCGTCATCGTCGAGGAAGGCGATCAGGGGGGCCTGGGTCGCGGCCACGCCGGCGTTGCGGGCGGTGGCGACGCCCGGTGTCGGCGCGTGACGATAGATCAGCGGCCAGGGCGAGGACCCGCGCAGGGCCTCGACCAGGCTCTCCGCCGAGCCGAGGGGGTCGTTGTCGACGACCACGATCCCGGCCACGCGGTCGGCGACGCCGGTCTGCAGGAATACGGACCGCAGGGCCCGCTCCAGACTTTCCGGCCGGCGCAGGGTCGGGATGATGACGGCAACGTCGCCCATCACACCGCATCCGCATAGAGGGCCGCGCGGTACAGGCGCAGGGAGAAGGCGCGCGTCGCGACCGGCAGCCAGTCCGTCTCGGCCCCCTTGCGCGTCGCGAGCCGCAGCAGGGGCAGACCCGGCAGCCGCTTCAGCAGCCGGGCCGCCCTGTAGCTGGGATAGGCGGCGACGACCTCGGGGTGGCGCTGGACCATGCGGGCGAAATTGGGGGCCGACTGCTCGTATTTGCCGGCCAGTGCCGCGACGGTGTCCAGCCCCATATGGGTCGCGGGATTGTCGATGTGCACGACCTCGAACCGGCGCGACACGCGCATGGCCCATTCGACGTCCTCCCAGCCCCAGCCGGTGAAGCCGGGATCAAAGGCCTCGGACTCGAACACATCGCGGCGGACCAGAAGGTTGGAGGTGTAGACGTATTTCTCGGGCTGTCTGGACCGCTCGGCCTGTGGCACGCATTCCGACTTCGCCGCCATGGCGCGGTGGACCTGGAACCGGGCGTCGGTCGGGGCCTGCAGCAGGGAGAATCCGCCGAAGGCGACCGCCGGATCGCTGTCGGCGACCAGCGCCGCCCAGTCGCGCAGGAAGCCGGGATGGTCGGGACGCATGTCGCTGTCGAGGAACAGCAGCGAACCGCCGCGTGCCGAGCCCGCCAGTCGGTTGCGGCCGATCGCCCGGCCCTCGTTGGCGGGCAGGCTGATCAGCCGCACCGGCAGGGCCATGGCGTCCATCTGGCCGATCAGCCGGTCCGTCAGGGCGGCGTCGGCCGTGCCGTCATCCAGCACGATGATTTCGACCGCCCCGGCCAGGGCCTTAGCCTCGCTCTCCAGCCGGGCCAGCAGGTCCGTCGGATCGTCGCGCAGGAAGGGGATCAGCACCGACAGTGCCGGATGCGCGACCGACCAGCCGGCGTTGTCGTGGGTCCGGGCCCGGGGGCTCACGCCGTGGCCCTCCGCGCGCGCACCTGGGCCAGCAGCCGCAGGGCGACGTCGCGCACACCGGCCGCGTTCAGCGTCAGGGCGGCGGCAGCATAGACGAGCCCGCCGACCGTGGCGTCCAGCGCCAGTTCGGGGAAGCCGCCCAAGGCGGGCAGGCGCGCGACGGCCAGCGCCATGATCCCGGTCGCGATGCCGCAGCGGATCAGATTCTCCCACGGAATGGGCAGGGCCACGACGCGGCGGCCGATCAGCATGGTCGCGATCAGCCCCAGGCCAAAGCTGGCGGCCGTCGACCAGGCCGCACCCATGACGCCGAACCGCGGCACGAGGATCAGGTTCAGGATGACATTGGCCACGGCGGGAATGGCCATGGCGATCAGCAGCCGCTTCGTCTTCTTGCCGAGGGTGAAGGCCTGACCGAAATAATAGGCCGTCAGGCCGAACAGCAGGGCCGACAGGGCGATCCACGGCGTCACGCCCGAGGCGGCGGCGCGCAGGTCTTCACCGATCAGCAGCTCGGCCAGGGGGCGAGAGACAAGGGCCACGCCGGCCGCGGCCGGCAGGCCGATCAGCAGGAAGGTCGACAGCTGTTCGCGCGCGGCCTCCTTCAGCCGGTCCAGCCCGCCGCGCTCCAGCGCCATGACCAGGGCCGGCTGACCCGCCGAACCCAGCCACAGGAACAGGACATCCAGCGTCCGGTTCGCGATCGAATAGCTGGCGTGATAGGCGCCGACCGCGGCCTCATCCATGAACATCGCCAGCAGGAAACGATCGGTCGAGGACAGCACCACCGTCAGCGCCAGCGATGCCGCGATGGGGTAGCCGTAGACGGCGTAGGCGCGCACCCGGGCCGGCTCGAACGCACCCCCGCGCGCCTGTCTCAACTCGCCGGGGAGAACGAAGGGCAGGGCGGCCAGGGGCGCGAGGCCGAGGCCCAGCAACGGAGCGGCCCCGCCCGCCCCCATCAGGGCGAAGCCGACGCCGATGGCGAGACCACCGCTGGCCACGGCCATGTCGAGGCCCGCGGCCCTGCCCACCTCTCCGGCGGCGCGGAATCGTTCCTGACCCAGTTTGACCAGGCAGCGCGCCGGCGCGCCGGCGAGACCCGCCGCGAGCGCCAGTTTGAACAGGGGATCGACCGGAAACAGCCAGACCGCCAGGCCTGCCACGATGATAAAGCCCGCGCTGAGCGCGAAGGCGGTCCGGTACAGGCTGGCGAAATGCCCCCAGGTCTCGGCCCCCTCCGACTGGGCTGCCCAGAAGCGCGCCATGGCGGCCTCCAGCCAGCTGAACACCGCCACATGGGCCAGGGTCATGACCGAGAAGGCGAGGGCGTAGCGGCCGAAATCCTCGGGGCTCAGCAGGCGGGTGAACAGGACGATGGCCAGAAAACCGACCACGCCCTGCACAATATTGGCGGGCAGGTAGCCCCAGACCCCGCGCCAGAACATCAGCGGACCCCGATCATCGGACGGCGCTGCGATCGCCCAGCAGCACGGGCAGGGTCACCGCCATGATCCACAGGTCCAGCCAGAAGGACTGACGCTCGACATAGTCGATGTCCAGCTGCACCCGGCGGCGCACATCCTGGGCGGTGTGCAGCGGCCCGCGCGAGCCGTTGACGGCGGCCCAGCCGGTCATGCCGGGCTTGATGCGGTGGCGATGGGCGTATTCGGCCACGAGCCGGGCGGATTCGACGTGGCCGGTCTTCATGCCGATGGCATGGGGGCGCGGGCCGACCAGCAACATTTCACCGGTGAGCACGTTCAGCAGCTGCGGCAGTTCGTCGAGACTGGTCTTGCGGATGAAGCGACCGACGGCGGTGACGCGGTCGTCGTCCTGGGTCACCTGACGGCTGGCCGTGGCGTCGGCGGCCTCCTGCCGCATCGAGCGGAATTTCCACACCACGATTTCCTCGTGGTTGAAGCCATGGCGACGCTGGCGGAAGAAGATCGGGCCGGGGCTGTCCAGCCGGATCGCCAGCGCGACGCCGGCCATCACGGGGGCCAGCAGTACCAGGGCGGTCAGGCCGAAGATCATGTCCTGCAGCCGCTTGTTGAAGGCACGGCGATCATCGTCGACCGGCCCCTGCACATCCGCCAGCGGCGCGGCGGCCAGCCGGTTCAGGGCGTGGCGGGTCTCGGCCTCGTCCCGGGGCTCGACGATCAGGCTGACCTCATTGGGCAGGGTCCGCAGCCGGGCATTGAGATCGCGCACGCGCGCCTCGGCCTTGGGATCGATGGCCAGGACAATCCGGTCGACATAGGGCGTCATCCGGTGGGTCAGCAGATCGTCGGCCGTGCCCAGCACCGGCACGCCCTCGATGGCGCGCGGGCTGCGCGCCAGCCGGTCGTCGAAAATGCCCAGCACGTTCAGGTCGCGGCGCTTCAGCGCCTCGCGGATCAGGGCTTCGGCGTGGCGGGTGGCGCCGACCAGCACGATGTTCGGCGTCAGGGCCCCGGACGCGCGCCAGCGCCCGACGATGTCGCTCCAGCCCATGTGCAGGGCATTGAGGCAGACCAGCACCAGACCGGCCCAGACCAGCCAGGCCGACCACTGGGCCGATGCGCCTTGCAGGACCCAGCCTGACATCAGGGCGACGACGGTCCCTGTCGCCACGATTGCGGCCACCGAAGCCAGATGCAGCGAGGTCTTCTGGCCGCGGGCGAACCGGTATCGGCCCAGCGATCCCATCAGGCCAATTATGGTGACGGCCCCCAGGGCGAACGGGGCGACCTGCGAGATCGGGGTTTGGACGAGGGGGCCGGCCGCGGCGGCCCAGGCACACAGCAGGCTCACGGCGGCCACGGCCAGGACGTCGATGGCGCGGAAATAATGGGCGGCCAGGCGCGAGGCGTGCCGCTGCCGGGCGTTGCGCCATACGTCCGGCCGGAAAGGCCCGCGGCGCGCGGCCCCCCCGGAATCGGGCGCGCCGGCGATGGCTTCGCCGGCCAGGGCCTGCAGGGCCGAGGCGTCACGCCCGATCGGCCCGGGCCGGTCGGCGTCAAACATCTGGCGGCGGGTGGCGGCGTCGGTCATGGGGCTCGCGCGGGGGTTCCCCACTACCATGCACACCCGCTCTCACTGTCCCGTTAACGCACGACGGTGCTCTTGCCCCGTTGCGTCCGCCCGCGCGCTCGGCTAATCACGCCGCCTGCCGGAGACGTGGCCGAGTGGCTGAAGGCAACGGTTTGCTAAATCGTCGTACCCTGTAAGGGGTACCCAGGGTTCGAATCCCTGCGTCTCCGCCAGATCCTTCCGGATCCCTCGTCCTGCCGGGCGACCCGTGCGGGGTCGGCGCTGCCATCTCAGCGGGCCGTGTAGCCACCGTCGATGACCAGTTCCGATCCGGTGACGAATTTGGCCTCGTCGGAAGCGAGATAAACCGCGCCCCAGGCGATATCGTCGGGTTCTCCGACATGGCCGAGCGGGTGCAGGGCTGCGACAGCCTTGCGGCCCTCCTCCAGATCACCCTGGCTTGAGAGGTGAGTCTGCACCATCGGAGTCCAGATGAAACCCGGATGGATCGAGTTCACCCGGATACGATCAGGGGCATAGATCAGGGCGTCGGTCTTGGTCATCAACCGCACCGCCCCCTTGGAGGCGTGATAGGGGGGCACGTCCGCCCCGCCGACCAGCCCATAGATCGATGACAGGTTGATGATCGATCCCCCGCCGGCGGCCTTGAGGTGGGGGATGGCGTGTTTGGTGCAGAAGAAGACGCCCTTGACGTTGATGGCCTGGACCCTGTCCCATTCGGCCTCGGTGATCTCGTGGGTCGGCTTGTTGACGCCCGCCACCCCGGCGTTGTTCACCAGAATGTCGAGGCGGCCGAAATGCGCGACGGTCTGGTCGATGACCGCCTTCACCTCGGCCTCGCTGGACACATCGCAATGCCAGTAGGCAACCGACAGGCCCTGCTCGCGCAACATTTCGATCAGCTCCAGTCCGTCCGCCTCGCGAACGTCCAGCAGGGCGACGGAGGCCCCTTCCTGGGCCATGCGGATGGCGGTGGCGCGGCCCAGACCGACGGCAGCCCCGGTGATGACTGCGACCTTTCCGGACAAGCGATTCATGGCTCGAGTCTCCGCAGGAATATTGGCGTCCGGGCTTCTCGCCAGCCCCTCGTTTCGAGCGTATCGGTCAAGGATCGGCATTGATCTCCGTCAAACACATTCCACGGTATTTGAACCGGACAGGGGTTGGAGGGTTGCCTCCTTGCTGCTTCTGTCTGGTGCGCCATGTCTGCCGATCCCCGCTTTCCCCTTCCCGGCCTTCAACCTGTCCGACGATGGCTGCGGGGCGTCCGGCCCCTGCATCTGCTCGCCGTCGTTGTGTTCAGCGTCGCCGCGGTCGGACTGATGGCGCTCAAATTCGCAAATCCGCCGGGGGCGGCTCCGGTCACCCCGGGCGAGGGCCTGAAGATCGAGGTGGTGGCCCCGGTCGAGCCCGAGCTGGTACCCGGGTCGGTCATGGAGGTTGGCGATCTGGTCGACGGCTTCCGCTATGTGCGGCCGGCATCCGCCGAGCGGGCACCGGCCTATGATGTGGCATGGGCCGAGGAGGAGGCCGCGCCGGTCGAGCCGCAGCGGCGCGAAACCGGGGTCCGGCGCTATGAGTCATCGGACCCCGGCCCGGGTCAGGTTCCGGAGCCCGAGACGCTCGGAGAGCGCGGGCGCCGCTGGTTCGGTTTCGACAACCCCCGCCCGGACCATGCCGCCGAGCGCCGCGCCCGGCAGGCGCGGATGGAGGCCCTCGAGGATCAAAGGCGCGCCGATTTCGAGCGCCGCCGTCGCTACCGCTCGGATCCGGTCGTGGAACGTCCGGTCGACGAGGTGACCGACGGTCCCTATGGCCCCGAGGTCGGCTGAAACGCCGCAGCAATGCGCGTCAACTTGACCCGAGGTGATCTTGGCATGCGGCCTCGCGCGGTCTAGGTCGATGGCTCAACGTCTTTCAGGGAGACCCCCATGGCCGATCTGGCTCAAGTCACCGAACACATCCGCGGCGCCGTGGGCGACAACTCCGGTCTGGGCAAGACCGTGAAGATCGATCTCGGCGATGCCGGCATGATCTTCATCGACGGTGCGTCCGTGCCGAACACCGTCACCAATGACGACAAGCCCGCCGACGCCACGGTTTCTATGTCGTGGGATGACTTCATGGCCCTGTCGGACGGCAAGCTGGATCCGATGATGGCCTTCATGCAGGGCAAGCTGAAGATTGCTGGCGACATGATGATCGCCCAGAAGCTGGCACCGCTGCTGAAGCGCTAGGCGAATGACGGCGAACTGATTTCCACGGCGCGGTTCCCTGCGGAACCGCGCCGTTTTCGTATCGGAGCACGACCATGGAATTCCGCCACAGCGACAGGGCCCTGCACTGGCAGGATCGGGTGCGCCGTTTCCTCGACGACCACGTCATACCGCGCGAGGAGGAGTACCGCGCCCAGGTCCAGGAGGATCACACCCGCCAGCCCCCCGCCATGGAAGAGATGAAGGCCCAGGCGCGCGAGGCCGGCCTGTGGAACATGTTCCTGCCCGGCGACCACGGCGCGGGCCTGACCAATATGGAATACGCGCCCCTCGCTGAACTGATGGGGCGTCACCTGTGGTCGGCCGAGGTGTTCAACTGCAACGCCCCGGACACCGGCAATATGGAAGTGCTCCATATGTACGGCAACGAGGCCCAGCAGGCGAAATGGCTCAAGCCCCTGATGGCCGGCGAGATCCGCTCGGCCTTCCTGATGACCGAGCCCGAGGTCGCCTCGTCGGACGCTACCAACATCCAGACCCGGATCGTGCGCGACGGCGATCACTATGTGATCAACGGCCGCAAATGGTGGTCGACCAATATGGGCCACCCCAATGTCGCGGTGACCATCGTCATGGGCAAGACTGACCCCGACGCCGCCACCCACGCCCAGCAGTCGCAGATCATCGTCCCGACCGACACGCCCGGCTTCCGCGTCGAGCGGATGCTGTCCGTGTTCGGCTATGACGAGCGCCCCATCGGCCACGCCGAGGTGGTGCTGGAAAACGTCCGCGTTCCGGTCGAAAACCTGATCGCCGGCGAGGGCCGGGGCTTCGAGATCGCGCAAGGGCGCCTCGGGCCCGGCCGTATCCACCACTGCATGCGTGTGATCGGCGTGGCCGAGCGGGCGCTGGAACTGATGACGCAGCGGCTGCTGTCGCGCACCGCCTTCAAAAAGGCCCTGGCCGAGCATTCGGTCTGGGAACAGCGCATCGGCGAGGCCCGCACCAATATCGAGATGTGCCGCCTGCTGGTGCTGAAGGCGGCCTGGCTGATGGACGAGGCGGGAGCCAAGAACGCCAAGTCCGAGATCGCCCAGATCAAGGTCGCCGCCCCGCGCATGGCGCTCCAGGTCATCGACGATGCCATTCAGGCCTTCGGCGGGGCCGGCGTCTCGGGTGATACGCCGCTGGCCGAGATGTACGCCATGGTCCGCACCCTGCGGATCGCCGACGGTCCCGACGAGGTCCACAATCGCACCGTGGCCCGGCTGGAATACGCCAAATACGGCGGTCGGGGCGGCTAGGAGCACTGTCCCTTCTCCCCTTGCGGGAGAAGGTGTCAGCCGAAGGCTGACGGATGAGGGGTCTCACTGACCGCGCCCCTCGGCGTGACCCCTCATCCGACCTCGCTTCGCTCGGCCACCTTCTCCCGCAAGGGGAGAAGGGACATGGGCATCGTGCCCCAATCACCCTTTGCGCTGCGGCGCGGGCAGTCCATATCTCCGCCCATGGCGATGCACGGTGAACGGTCCGGACGACGAGGCGATTCAGTGGCGAAGGCGGCGCAGGCCGGACCGGTCGCCGAACGGCCCGATGGACCGCCGACCTGGCAGGCCCTGGGCGACCTGGTCCGGCTGGTCGGTCGCTCCAATGCGCCGCAGCTGAGACTGCGTCTGGTCGCGGCAATCGCCATGACCCTGGCCGGCAAGGGTCTGGGTGTGATGGCACCGCTGGTGCTCGGCGCGGCGGTGAATCACCTGGCCGCCGGGCAGGGGCCGGAGGCGGCCATCGGGCTGGGTTTCGCCGGTTTCGCGGTAGGCTGGGCCGTGGTGCGGCTGCTGTCGGCCATCGCGCCCAACGCCTCCGATGTGGTCTTCGCCCCCGTCCGGTCCGCGGCCCAGCGCGCGGCGGCGACCGAGACCTTTGCCCATGCGCTGAGCCTGTCGCTGGACTTCCACCAGACCAAACGCTCGGGCTCGCTGTCGCGAACGATGGACAGGGGCGCGCGCTCGGTCGACTTCCTGATGCGCATCCTCGCCTTCAACCTGGTCCCGACCGGGGTCGAGCTGGTGCTGGCGGCCGGCGTGCTGGCGGGCAAATACGACTGGCGCTTCGGGGCCGTGGCCGTGGGCGTCGTGGCCATCTACGCCGCCTCGACCTTTGCGCTGTCCAACTGGCGGCTGGAGCACCGGCGCGAGATGAACGCCGCCGACACCGAGGCCGCGGGAGTCTCGGTCGACGCCCTGCTCAACTATGAGACGGTCAAGTCGTTCGGGGCCGAGGCCCGGGCGGCGCGGACCTATGACAATGCGCTGGGCGACTACACCCGGGCGGCCCTGAAGGCGAACAGCTCGCTGGCGCTGCTGAACGTCATGCAGGCCGTGATCATGAACGTCGGCCTGGGGATCATGGCGGTGATGGCCGGGTTCGAGGCGGCGGCCGGTCGTATGGGGCCCGGCGATGTGACCGCCGCGGTGCTGATCATGATCTCCCTCTACGCGCCGCTGAACATCCTCGGCTTTGCCTATCGCGAAATCCGCCAGTCGTTCATCGACATGGAAGAGATGCTCAAGGTGACGCGGCAGACGCCCCAGGTGGCCGATGCGCCCAACGCCACGCCGCTTCCGCGCCCGGTCGATGCCAAGGGGGCCTCGCTGGCCTTCGAACAGGTCGGCTTCCGCCACGACGCCCGCGTCAACGGTCTGGAGGATGTCAGCTTTTACGCCCCGCCGGGCACGACGACGGCCCTGGTCGGGCCCTCGGGTTCCGGCAAGTCGACCATCGTCAAACTGGCCTTGCGCCTGCTCGACCCCCAGGAGGGGCGGGTGCTGATCGACGGGCTGGATGCGCGTCAGGTCACCCAGGAGTCCCTGCGCGCCGCCGTGGCCCTGGTGCCGCAGGACGTGGCCCTGTTCAACGATACCATCCGCGCCAATATCGGCTTCGCCCGACCCGACGCCGACGAGGCCGCGATCTGGGCGGCGGCGGAGGCGGCGGAACTCTCCAGCTTCATCCGCGAGTTGCCGGATGGCATGGCGACCAAGGTCGGCGAGCGTGGGCTCAAATTGTCGGGTGGAGAACGCCAGAGGGTCGGCATCGCCCGGGCCTTGCTGGCCGATCCCTGCGTCCTGATCCTCGACGAGGCGACCAGTGCGCTCGACAGCCGCACGGAGGCCGCGATCCAGAAGACGCTGCAGCGGGCGAGAGCGGGCCGGACGACGCTGGTGGTCGCCCACCGCCTCTCGACCATCGCCGACGCCGACCAGATCCTGGTGCTGAAGGCCGGCCGCATTGTGGAGCGCGGGGCCCATCACGAACTGGTGGCGCGTCAGGGCGGAGAGTACGCCGCCTTGTGGCGCAAGCAGACCCGCGGTGCCAAGGCCGACCGGCAGCCGGTCTGATCGGGATCGGGTTTCAGGGCCCCGGTGGCTGCAGTTTGCGGTCGGCCACCAGCATGAGGCTGTCGAGCACGGTGCTGCGCGTCTCTGCCTGATCGAGCGGAAGGGTCTGCAGCAGTCGCAGCGCGCGCGCATAGACCGTGACCACACGCCAGTCGAACATCAGATCAGGCCTCGCGCTGTCAATCATGTCGCACAGGCCGCTGGCGGCCCGGCACAGGTCGGCCAGCCCGAACGGGCTGGCAGCGTCGATGACGCCGTTGGCGGCGCGATAGGCCTCTTGCAGGCGAAACGCCTGGTCCTCAAGCGTGGTGGGTGCAGCGACGCCTTCCAGGCCGGAGATCTCGATCTCCAGAACCGCTGTCGCCTGGCTTCGCCGGGATTCGATGTTGGCGCGGGCACGGGACAGGGCCACACCGACGCTGATCCCTCCGGGCCGGTCGATCACGCTCGAGAGCTTCGTCTTGACCTGGGCATGTGTGATGACGGCCATTCAGGGCTCGCGTCTTGTGGCCGCTTGCACGGCCTGTTGAGCATTGAAAGCCGCCTTCTGGATCACGGCCGAGCGTCTTTCCCCTGCGGGCGGACCCAGATCGCGAAAGCGGCGGTCCGGGCCGAAGTAGTCCCCCACCTCGAGAAACGGACGCGTGTCGCGGGCCGCCCAGACGATGCGTTCCAGCAAGGTTGAGGCGCTGAAGGGCTTGGTGACCACGAAATTGGCGCCACAGTCGCGAACCTCCGCGATTTTGGAGCGGCAAATGTGCGCTGCGGTCATGATCACCGGCACCGTGGCATTGTTCGTGGCGGACCGCCGCAACCATCGGACGAGCGCGTAGCCATTGACCGAGGGCATTTCGCAATCGACGACCAGAAGATCGATGGACTGCCGGGTCAGGATTTCCATCGCTTCGGCCGCATTCTGGCAGGCGTACGGCGTCCGGATGCCGAAACCGAGGAGGGCCTGGCAGGTCAGGTCGAGGCCGAAGGTCGAATCGTCGACCACCATCGTGGATGCGCTGCCGAGGCTGATAACCGACGTTTCTCGAAGGGACTCGCCAACTTCACCCACGCTCGCTCCCTCACGAGAGAGTTGCGGTCAGCAATCAATTCTCGTGTGTCGATTAGGGCCCCGGAGTCGTAATGAGGGGTTAATTCTGGCTGTTGCGGCCGATGGCGTAGAAGCGGTCCGCGCGAGCCTTGCGAATCTCTTCCGCGGACATGCCTGACAAGGCGTCCAATTCTTCCGCAAGCACGTCGCCGACCGTGGCGATCGCAGCCGCGCGGTCGGCATGGGCACCCCCGACCGGCTCGGGAATGATCCGGTCGATGATCTTCAGCTCCAGCAGGTCCGGGGCCGTGATCTTCATGGCCATGGCGGCGTCGCGGGCCCGGGCACCGTCGCGCCACAGAATGCCCGCCGCGCCTTCCGGCGAAATCACCGAATAGATGGAATGCTCCAGCATCAGCACGCGACCGGCCGCGGCGATGGCGATCGCTCCGCCCGAGCCGCCTTCGCCGGTGATGGTGGCGATCGAGGGCACGCCGAGGGTCAGGCACCGCTCGGTCGAGCGGGCGATGGCCTCGGCCTGGCCGCGCTCCTCGGCACCGAGGCCGGGATAGGCCCCGGCGGTGTCGACGAAGGTCAGGACCGGCAGGCCGTAGCGCTCGGCGAGATCCATCAGGCGCACCGCCTTGCGGTAGCCCTCGGGTCGGGCCATGCCGAAATTGTGGACCACGCGGGTCTGGGTGTCGTGGCCCTTCTCGTGGCCCATCAGCACCACCGGGGCACCGCGGAACCGCGCGAGGCCGCCGATGATGGCCTGGTCGTCGCCGAACTGCCGATCGCCCTTCAGCTCGACGAAGTCGGTGAACAGGCCCTCGACATAGTCGACGAAATGCGGCCGCTGCGGATGACGGGCGACCTGTGTCTTCATCCACGGGTCGAGGCTGGCATAGGTCTTCCGGCGCAGCTGCTCGGCCTTCTTGCGCAGGCCGTCGACCTCGGCGTCGAACGAGCCGGAGGTCGAGGAGAGCAGATTCAGCTCCTCGATCTTCGCCTCCAGATCGGCGATCGGCTTTTCAAACTCGAGGTAGTGCACGGCCATCAGGCGTCCGTAACAGGCGCGCCGCGTGGCGCATCGGAAGGCGGCGGAAACTAGTCAGGTCAAGGCCGGGGAGCAAGCGCGGGTTCAAAAGGCCTTGGGCAGGCCAGCTTGTTTGAGGACCTCATTGGCGGTGTGGCGGCTTTTTGAGCGGGGGACGACGACGGTGTATGCCTTATGGGGATGTCGCCATTTCTCGTGGCTGCCCTTTGCATTCGCCACGCGTCCCCAACCGGCAGCGAGAAGGAGGGCGGTGAGTTGAGGGTAGAAATCCTTGGGCATGTCCGGCTCGTTCAGAATCGACGGGCAAGCGTGGCTTCACGGCCTTGTTCCCACAATGCACCCGGGTTGCCAGTCGCCCGCCAAAGACAGGCCTCTCAGGCGGCTACCACGTCAAAGCTGCCGGCAGCTTCAAACTTGATCGGTACCGGCCCGCTGATGCCCAGGTTTTCCGACAGCAGGTCAGGCGCAAAATGTCGGGCGAGGGACTCGAACTCGGCCAAGGTCGCAGTCTCGATGACCAGGCCGGGGATGTCGGACTCGCTGCACCAGACCTCGGCCTCGGGGTCCCAGATCGCCTTGACGAAAAATGGCTGGCTCATGAGTGGGAATATGCGCCGTCAGTCGTCACGCGCCAAGGGGTGCTTCGACCGCACCACCTGCGCCAGCCGATCCGTCGCGACGTGGGTGTAGATCTGCGTCGTGGCGATGTCGGCGTGGCCCAGCAGGGTCTGGACCACCCGCAGATCGGCCCCGCCGTCCAGCAGATGGGTGGCGAAGGCGTGGCGCAGGACGTGGGGACTGACGCGCGCCGGGTCGATGCCGGCGTCCAGGGCGGCCTGATCCAGCAGCTGGGCGAAGCGACGCGGGGTCAGATGGCCCTTGGCCGAGGAAGAGGGAAACAGCCAGGGACTTTCCGGAGCCTTTTCCCCGCGGGCGGCCTCGCGGGCCACGAGCCATGTCCTGACCGCCTCGCGCGCCGAGGCGTTCAGCGGGGCCAGTCGCTCCTTGCCGCCCTTGCCGCGCACGATCAGCCATGCCGGATCCCGGCGCACGGCTTCAAGGCGCAGGCCCAGCAGTTCCGACACGCGCAGGCCGGACGCATAGGCCAGTTCCACCAGAGCCACCAGGCGCAGGCCGGACGCTCCCTCGTGCGCCGCGGCGGCGGCCAGAAGCCGCTCGATCTCGTCGCCGCCCAGGGTGCGCGGCAGGCTCCGGCCCTGTTTCGGCGCGTCGAGCCGCCGCGAGGGATCGTCAGTGCGCCAGCCCTCGCCGAGGGCAAACCGGTAGAACTGGCGGACGGCCGACCGGCGCCGCGCCTGGGTGGCCGGTGACAGGCCGCGGCGGCCCAGGTCGGCATACCAGGCCTCGACCCCGGCCTCGTCGCCGCGCATCAGGCCGCCGGCGATTCCAGCCTCGGCGTCGGCGAGATCGCGGCCATAGGCGGAGAGGGTGTGAGGCGACGCGTCGCGTTCGACGGCCATCATCTCCAGAAAGGCTTCGACCTGCGGGGTGCTCATGCGTCGCGACGCTTTGCGACAGCGGCGCTTGGTGTAGAGGATGAGGCCGTCATGCCGTGCCTGTCCGTACCCTGTCTGTTGACTTGCCGCCGCCCGCGAGACCGCGCGTGAGCCCTGCCGTGGCGATTCCCGTCCAAGAACGCACCATAGCCCTGGTCGGGCTGATGGGGGTGGGCAAATCGACGGTCGGGCGACGGCTGGCCCGCCGTCTGGGATTGCCGTTCGCCGACGGCGACGTCGAGATCGAGGCGGCGGCGGGTATGACCGTGTCCGAAATCTTCGCCCGCCTCGGCGAGGCCGAGTTCCGCGCCGGCGAGGCGCGGGTGATGAAGCGGCTGCTGGACGGACCGCGAATGATTCTGGCGACGGGCGGCGGCGCGATCCTGAACGCAGAGACCCGCGCCGCCTTGCAGGCCCGCGCCGTCACGGTGTGGATGCGCGCCGATCTGAAGACGGTGGCCGAGCGGGTGCAGCGTCGTGACACCCGTCCCCTGCTGCGCGGCCGCGATCCGCTGCAGGCGCTGACGGCCATGGCCGAGGTGCGCTATCCCTTCTACGCCCTCGCCGACGTGACCGTGGACGTCGCGACCGGGGCCCATGGTGAGGCGGTGGAGGGCATCGTCAAGGCGCTCAGGACCTTCGGCGTGGAGACCGCGGAATGACGACCACCCTGCCGGTCACGGGCGACCGTTTCAAACCCTATGACGTTGTCGTCGGTCGGGGTTTGCTGGCGGAACTGGGGACCCGCGTCGCCCCGCTGGTCCGGGGTCGGACCGTGGTCATCACCGACGAGACCGTGGCCCTGCTGCACGGCCCGGTCGCCCTGGCGTCGCTGCAGGCCGCCGGCGTCCGCGCCCGGCTGCTGACCGTTCCGCCCGGCGAGAAATCGAAATCGTTCGCCGAGCTGGAGCGGGTGATCGACCGCCTGCTGGATTTCGGTCTGGACCGACGGGACCTGATCATCGCCCTCGGTGGCGGCGTGGTCGGTGATCTGGCCGGCCTGGCGGCCGCGCTCTACATGCGCGGCATTGATGTGGTGCAGGTTCCGACGACCCTTCTGGCGCAGGTCGATTCCTCGGTCGGCGGCAAGACGGCGATCGACACCCCGCGCGGCAAGAACCTGGTCGGGGCCTTTCACCAGCCGCGGCTGGTCGTGGCCGACATTGACCTTCTGGCCACCCTGCCGGAGCGCCAGATTCGCTCGGGCTGGGCCGAGGTGCTGAAGCACGGCCTGATCTGCGATGCCGCCTTCTTCGACTGGCTGGCGGGCGAGGGGGCGGTCGGTGCCCTTGGCGACCCTGTCGCCCTGACGCGGGCGGTGGTGCGGTCGGTCGAGATCAAGAGCACCATCGTCGGCGAGGACGAGAAGGAATCCGGTCGTCGCGCCCTGCTGAATCTGGGCCACACCTTCGGCCATGCCATCGAGGCGGAACTGGGTTTCGATGAGGACGCCCTGACCCATGGAGAGGCCGTGGCGCTCGGCTGCGCCCTGGCTTTCCGTTATTCGGCCGCGATCGGCCTGTGTGCCACGGCTGACGCTGACCGGGTCAGCGCCGTCCTCGCCGGGGCCGGACTGCCGAGCCGGCTGGACCAGGCCGGTGCCTTGAGCGCGGAGGGTCTGTTGGCGCGGATGGCCGGGGACAAGAAGGCCGAGGGCGGGCGGCTGACGCTGATCCTTGCCCGGGCGATCGGCGACGCCCTTGTCGACAGGGCGGTGGATCGCGACGCCGTGCTCGCCTTCCTCAGGTCCGAGGGGGCGTTGTGAGCCAGTCCTGCATGACCATCGCGATCCGGCCGCTCGAGAATCGGTTTGTCCGGTTGGAGCCCTTCGCGCCGGCGCTGGAGGCCGAGGTGCGCGTGGCGCTGGATTGTGACCCGGCCGCCTGGGACATCATGGTCGGTGCCGGCTACGGCCCGCATTTCGACGGCTGGTGGCGCAGCGCCCTGACCGCGATGGAGCAGGAAACACGGGTGGCGTGGGCCGTCAGACGTCTGTCCGACGGGGCGGTGGTCGGTACCACGAGCCTGTACGAGATCAAGCCGGACCATCGTCGCTGCGAGATCGGGGCGACCTTCTACCGTCCCGAGGTCCGGGGCACAGCGGTCAATCCATCCTGCAAGCGTCTGCTGCTGGAGCATGCCTTCGAGGCCGGCGCGGTGCGCGTCGAAGTCCTGACGGACGCCATCAATCCCGCCAGCCAGGCCGCCATCCGCAAGCTGGGGGCGCGCGACGAAGGGGTGCTGCGCAAGCACAAGATCACCTTCAGGGGCCGCATCCGCGATACGGCCCAGTTCGCCATCCTCGATGAGGACTGGCCTGACGTGCGGGCGCGGCTGGACGCCCGGCTGGCGGCGTTGAGCTAGTCGACCGCGCGGCAGTCGGTCGGTTCGCGGCCGTCCGACGTCCAGGTGGCCATCACGCCCTTGCCGCGCAGCTCATAGCCTGAAGCCCGGTACCAGATGCCGTCCGCGGCGCGTTCCTGGAACAGATCGACGGCCTCGCCGCTGGAATTGCGAACCGTCGCCATCTGGCGGGGATTGTCGAAATCGACCGACAGCCGCTCGCTGTTGTTGCACAGATAGACGGTGCGGATGACCCGGTTCAGGGCCCGGTCCTGGGCTTCAGCCCCCGTGCGGCGGCGCGCGGTCTGGGCTTCCTGGGCGCGCACACGCACAGAGTCTCCGTCGGTCGGCGCGTCCTTGGGTTTTTGTCCGCAGGCGGTGAGGGAAAGACAGGTGACGACGGCCACGGCCAGGAACTTCATGCGGACTCTCAAACAAGCGGGGCCGTGAGGCCCTGCGAACTAACGTGCGTCGGGTGTCGCCGTTCCTTTGCGCCGGGCGCGGAAGAAGTTCCGTAACAGCGCTCCGCCTTCCTCCGCCAGCATCCCGCCCGCGACACTTGGCTTCCAGTGACAGGTGGCCTGCTCGAAGAACCGCGGTCCGTGCGCCACGGCGCCGCCCTTGGGATCGTCCGCACCCCACACCACCCGGCCGATGCGCGCATGGCTGATGGCCCCGGCGCACATGGCGCAGGGCTCGAGCGTCACATAGAGGGTCAGGCCGGTCAGGCGATAATTTTCGAGCTTCGCCGCCGCGGCCCGCAACGCCACGATTTCTGCATGGGCGGTCGGGTCATGCGCGCCGATGGGGCCGTTTCGCCCCTCGGCGACGACCTCGCCGGTCGATTCGTCGACGATCACGCAGCCCACGGGAGTCTCTCCCGCGTCCGCCGCCGCTTGCGCACACGCCAAGGCCATGTGCATGAACCGCTCATCATGGCCAGCCATCCCCGAGACAACGACAAGAAGCCGCGCCCGCGTCAAGACGACAGCCGCGACGGCCCCCGCAAACCCTACGTCAAGCGCGTTGAAGGCAGCGAGGAGCGCGGGCCACCCAAGGGCGGCAAATCCTTCGGCAAGCCGGGCGGCAAGCCGTTCGCAAAGGACGGCAAGCCGGGGCCCAAGGCCGATGAGGCCCCCAAGCGCAGCGAACGCGTGGCCAAGGCCATGGCCCGCGCCGGCATCGCCTCGCGCCGCGAGGTCGAACGCCTGATCGGCCTCGGCAAGGTGGCGGTGAACGGCAAGATCCTCGACACGCCCGCCGTGCTCGTCACCCGAGACGACGTCATCACCGTCGACGGCAAGCCGATCGGCTCGGCGCAGGCGACCCGTGTCTGGCGCTACAACAAGCCCGCCGGCCTGATGACCTCGCACAATGACCCGCAGGGCCGGCCGACGGTGTTCGACGCCCTGCCCAGCGGCCTGCCGCGCGTCATCTCGGTCGGGCGCCTCGACCTCAACACCGAAGGCCTGCTGCTGCTGACCAATGACGGTGAGCTGAGCCGGGCGCTGGAACTGCCCACGACCGAACTGGTGCGCCAGTACCGGGCCCGTGCCCGGGGCCGCGTCAGCCAGTTGCAGCTCGATTCGCTGAAGGAGGGCGTCACCGTCGACGGCATCCGTTACGGCCCGATCGAGGCCACGCTGGACAAGGCCAAGGAAAGCGAGGGCAATGCCCCCGCCAATCTGTGGATCAGCGTCTCGATCACCGAGGGCAAGAACCGTGAAGTCCGCAAGGTGCTGGAGCACCTCGGCCTGACCGTGAACCGCCTGATCCGCCTGGCCTATGGCCCGTTCCAGCTGGGCACCCTGCCGACCGGCTCGATCGAGGAGGTCGGTCCCCGGGTCATCCGCGAACTGCTGGCCGAACATATCCGGCCCGAGAACCTGCCGACCGGCAACACCGTCTCGACCCCGGCACCGGTGCCCGGACGCCGCACCTCGGCCCCGATCAACAAGGGCGCTTCGGGTTCGGCCATGTCCGATCCCTCGCGCAAGCCCAGCCGCACCCGTGCCGCCGGAGCCGCCGCTGACGCCGCCGCCGAACGGGCCGCCCGTCCGCCCAAGAAGGCCGGCTGGGCCAAGACCGCGCCGCGGTTCGAGCATCCCAAGAAGAGCTTCACCCCTCGCGCCCGCCCCGAGGGGGCCGAACCGGCATCGGGCGAGCGCCCGAAACGCGTCTTCAAGCCGCGCGAGGATCAGTTCATCGACAAGCCGCGCAGCTTCAGCGGCAAGCCGGCGGGGGCTTCCGACGGGGCCAAACGCCCGTTCAAGCCGCGTGAGGGCGGAGCCGGGCGCAGTGACGCTGCCGGCGCGCCGTTCAAGCCGCGGGGCGGTGGCTCGCGCAGCAATCCCCCCGGCGGCCGACCCGGCGCGCCGCGCAAGCCACGCTGAGCGCCTCTGGTTGACGGGGGTGCCCGCACCGCCTGATCCAGGGGGGCATGCCATGATCGATGACACCCACGCCGATGCGGATGTATGGCGCAGCCACCGGAGGCGGCGAGCCGCTGTGGTCACCATTGGCCCTGTTCGGTTTCGCTGCGATGGTGAGCCTGGCGCGGGTCCAGGCTGAGAAGAGGTTTGGCTGAGTTGAGAATTGTCGCGGGAAGCTTGAAGGGCCGGGCCATCGTGGCCCCGGAGGGGCAGGGCACGCGCCCGACCTCCGACCGGGCGCGGCAGGCGATCTTCAACGTGCTGGAGCACGCGGCCTGGGCAGAGCCGCTGGAGGACATGCGGGTCATGGACCTGTTCGCCGGGTCGGGGGCCCTGGGCTTCGAGGCGATCAGCCGGGGTGCGGCCTTCGCCCTGTTCGTCGAGACCGATGAGGACGCCCGGGGGGCCATCCGTGAGAATGCCGACGCCTGGGGCCTGATGGGCCGCACGCGGGTGCACCGCCGCAGTGCGACGGACCTCGGTTCGCGTCCCGGCCCGGACGGCGAGGCGTTCGATCTGGCCTTTCTCGACCCGCCCTATCGCAAGGGTCTGGGCGAACAGGCGTTGGCCCGGCTTCTGGAAGGAAACTGGCTGCAACCGGGGGCCGTCGTCGTTTTCGAGCGCGGGTCCGACGAGCCGGAGATCGACACGCCCGGCTATGAGCGGCTGGATGCGCGCGACTATGGCGCGGCGCGGGTGCTGTTTCTCCGGGTCGCCGCCTGAGCAACCGGTGCGACACCAGCGCGTTGGACAGGTCTGGCCAAGGCCGGCGCTTGCGCCGACAGTGGCGCTTTCGAGAGAAGCCGCAATTCGCGGCTGAAGGGTCCCGGATGAAACGCCTCATACTGGCCCTGCTGATCATCCTCATGGCGGCAGGAACACCCGCCATGGCGACCGAGGAACCCGTCTTCACCCAGGTGCTGAAGGACGGGCCGTTCGAGATCCGCGACTATGTTCCGACCATTGTGGCCGAGGTGACCGTGTCCGGCAGCCAGGAACGCGCCTCCAGTCAGGGGTTCCGGATTCTCGCGGGCTACATCTTCGGGGGCAATACGCGGCGTCAGTCGATCGCCATGACCGCCCCCGTGGCCCAGCGCCGGGTCAGCGAGACCATCGCCATGACGGCACCGGTGAGCCAGACAGCCTCCGGAACGGGCTGGACCGTCCGCTTCACCATGCCGGCCGCCTGGACGATGCAGACCCTGCCGCAGCCGAACGACGCCCGGATCACCCTGCGTCCGGAGCCGGGCCAGCGGATGGCCGTGATCCGCTTCTCGGGCATCGCCGACGCCCGTCAGGTCGAGCGGCACAGCCGGGACCTTGAGGGCCAGTTGCGGACGCGCGGCCTGCGCGCCACGGGGCCGATCAGCATGGCCCAGTATGACCCGCCCTGGACCCTGTGGTTCCTGCGCCGGAACGAGGTCATGGTGCCGATCGCGCGCTGATCAGCGCCTTCCGAACAGCTTTTCCAGATCGGCCAGTTTCAGTTCGACATAGGTGGGGCGGCCGTGATTGCACTGGCCGGAGTGGGGGGTGACCTCCATCTCGCGCAGCAGGGCGTTCATTTCGGGCGCGGACAGCACCCGACCCGCCCGCACAGAGCCGTGGCAGGCCATGGTGCCGCAGACCTCACCCAGACGCTCGGACAGGGCCAGGGCGGCCCCGTGTTCGGCCAGGTCGTCGGCGATGTCGCGGATCAGGCCCTGGACATCGGTGTCGCCGAGCAGGGCCGGGGTTTCACGCACCAGTACGGCCCCCACGCCGAACGGTTCGACGATCAGGCCCAGTTCGGCCAGTTCATCGCTGCGGGCCGAGACGCGTTCGGCCTCGGCCGGGTCCAGTTCGACCACCTCGGGGGTCAGCAGGGCCTGACGCGTCACCGATCCGCGCGCCATCTGCCCCTTCATCCGCTCATAGACGAGGCGTTCGTGGGCGGCGTGCTGGTCGACCACGACGAGGCCGTCGCGGGTCTGGGCGACGATATAGGTGCCGTGCAGCTGGGCGCGGGCGGCGCCGAGCGGATAGTCGATCAGATCGGGTGCGGCCGGGGCGGCGTCGGCGGGCCAGCCGTCGGGCGATGAGGGCCGGGAACCGGGTTCGACGCGCCCCGAACGCTCATTCAGGCCGGGGATGAGCTGGGCGTGGGCGCTGGCCGGGGCGGCCCAGCCCTGCCAGCCGCTCCAGCCCCGGGCCGAGGGCGAGGAGGGGCTCCAGGCGGGGGCCGGGCCCACGCCCGTATGCGGCCGGAAGCCGGCCAGGGCGTCGGCGGCGACGGTGGTGGAGGCGCGGTGGCCGGCGGCGGCCAGGGCGTGCCGCAACGCGCCGACGATCAGCCCCCGCACCAGGGCCGGGTCGCGGAATCGCACCTCGGCCTTGGCCGGGTGGACGTTGACGTCGACGTAGAGGGGATCGATCTCGAGGAACAGCACCGCCGCCGGATGGCGGTCGCGGGCGAGGAAGTCGGCATAGGCCCCGCGCAACGCGCCTTGCAGCAGCCGGTCCTTCACCGGGCGGCCGTTGACGAACAGGTACTGGTGGCCGGCATTGCCGCGCGAATAGGTCGGCAGGCCCGCGTAGCCCGTCAGCCGGACATTGTCGCGGGCCTGATCGATCAGCAGGGCATTGGCCTCGAAATCGCGGCCCAGCAGGGCGGCCAGCCGCTTCAGCCGCCCGACATCGCCGGGATGCTCGGCGGGCAGACGCAATGTGGTCTTGCCGTCGAGGTCGAGAGTGAAGGCCACGCCCTCATGCGCCATGGCCTGACGCTTGATCTCTTCCGAGATGGCCATGGCCTCGGAGCGCTCGGACTTCATGAATTTGAGCCGGGCCGGGGTGGCGTAGAACAGGTCGCGGACCTCGACCCGGGCCCCGTGGGGGCCGGGGAAGCCGGCGGGGGCCACGGGCTTCTGGTCGCCCCCCTCGACGGTGATCTGGTGCGCGTCGCCCCCCGCCCGCGGGCGGCTGGTGATGGTCAGGCGGGCCACCGAGCCGATCGAGGGCAGGGCCTCGCCGCGGAAGCCGAGGGTCGAGATGCGCAGCAGGTCGACGTCGCCCGCGTCGTCGGCCTCCAGCTTGGAGGTGGCGTGGCGCTCGACCGCCAGGGCCAGCTGGTCGGCCGCCATGCCGTGTCCGTCGTCGGCGATCAGGATGCGCGTCAGCCCCCCGCCGTCGGCCTGGATCTCGATGCGGGTGGCACCGGCGTCGAGGGCGTTCTCCACCAGCTCCTTGATGGCACTGGCCGGGCGTTCGACCACCTCGCCGGCGGCGATGCGGTTGACGGTTTCAGGGGGGAGGCGGCGGATCAGCATGGATTCGGCAGTATGGCCCGTTCGGGGCCCGGCAAGAAGGGCGGGCGGGTTCGGGGCAGGGGAGATCGCCTCGCGCCGGATAGCGCGAGGTGAGCGGGAAATGCTGGGAGGCATGGCGGAGCGCCCGGGCCTTCGCCCGGATGAGAAAGTTTGAGTACCGTTTCGGCGAAAGACGAACGCTCCGCGCGGACGGTTTTCCGGAAGCTTGCGTCGGGTGGCCGTGTTCGGGCCTTACCGCAGCGCCTCCGGCGGGCAGGTCGGGCGACGATCCCGATCCCTGGAACGACCTGGGTATCCCCCCCGGTCCTCCACCCCGGCCGGATGACCCTCAGGAGGTCCCCGGTCCGGTCCGGCCCCGCTGCTTTCACAGCGAGCCCCGCTCCCTCCGCTCCCGCCGCCGCTTCGGTTCGCCGGCCGAGCGAGCCTCCCGGTGCGACGGGACGGGGAGGATTATGGGGGCGGTTCTTCCTGCGGCTGGGAGATGACGCTGGTTGTCTGGCTATCGCACGTAAAAACAGCGGGTTAGTCGGGCGAAATCGTCTGGCTGGCGGCGGATGGCTCGCAGTGTCTCCTCCCTGTTCGCGCAGCGAATGGGGAGGGGGACCGCGTAGCGGTGGAGGGGTGGACCGGATCGCACGCGATCTGACGACGGAGCCGTGTTCCCTGTTTCGACCCCTCCACCCCTTCGGGGTCCCCCTCCCCATCTGCGATGGGGAGGAGACAGGGGGTGTCCCGGGTCCCCGCCTTCGCGGGGATGCACGGATCGGAGGGGGCGTGCATCCCCGGCCTGCCCCGCCTATTTTGGACCTGCGCGCTCCAGACCGTAGATGGCCTCCGCGAGGTCCTCGACCTTGGCCGTCACCACGGCCCGGGCGTCATGGAGGCCGCGGTTGTAGAAGAAGGGGCCGATCTCGCGGCCGAGGAAGTCCAGCAGCATTTCGGCGGGCAGGGCGGCGAGCTCGGTGTCCAGTTCATCGCGAAAATAGACGCGCAGTTTCGCGACGATGTCCGCGGTCTCCTCACGGCTGAAGGTGATCGGCTTCATTTCAGCTGACTTCGGCCAGGGCTTCCTCCGCCGCCACCCAGGCGGCTTCCGCCGCGTCCAGATCAGCCTGGGTCTTGGCCCGCGCCCGGGTCAGGCCTTCCAGCGCCTTGGGGTTGCTGACCGAGGCATTGGCCATGTCGTCGTCAATGCGGGCGATATCCACCGTCAGCTGGGCCATCCGCTCTTCGGCCTTCTTCACAGCATGACGCAGGGTTGAGGGCGAAGGGCCTGATTTCTTTTTGTTGCCCCTATCGCTCGCGCCCCCGCCCTTTGAAGAATTGGCGCTCGCTGCTTGAGGGGCGTTTCCGGTCGGCTCATCCTTGATCTGGCTGGGCTTGACGGCGGCCTGTCTGGCGCGGTCGAGGACGAAGCGGGCATAGTCGTCCATGTCGCCGTCCCAGGGCTTCACCGTGCCGTCGGCGGCCAGCCACAGGCGGTCGGCGACCATCTCCATCAGCGAGCGGTCGTGGGTGATCAGGATGACGGCGCCGGAATAGTCGTTCAGGGCGTCGAGCAGGGCCCGGCGGCTGTCGATGTCCAGGTGGTTGGTCGGTTCGTCGAGGATCAGGACGTGGGGCGCATCCATCGCCACCTGATTGAGCAGCAGGCGCGCGCGCTCGCCGCCGGACAGGCTGGCGACCGTGGTCTCCTGCTTCTCGTAGCCCAGACCCCATTGCGCCAGTTTCGAACGACGCGCGCTTTCGGGGGCGTCCGGCATGGCGCGGCGGATGATTTCCAGCGGCGTGTCGGTCGGGTCCATGGCCTCGATCTGGTGCTGGTGGAACCAGCCGACCCGCATCTTGCGGTCGCGATGCAGCTCGCCCTCGGAGACGTTCAGGGCCCCGGCGATCATCTTGGCGAAGGTCGACTTGCCGGCGCCGTTGACGCCCAGCAGGCCGATGCGGTCGTCCAGATCCATGCGCAGGTTGAGATTGCGCAGGATCGGCTTGCCGGTCTCATAGCCGACATTGGCCCGCTCCAGCCGGATCAGGGGCGGGGCCAGGGGGCGCGGCGGCGACGGCAGGATGAAGGGGGCGACCCGTTCCTCGATGGTGGTGGCGACGGGCTGCATCTTGGCCAGCCGCTTCATCCGCGACTGGGCCTGGGCGGCCTTGGAGGCCTTGGCCTTGAAGCGGTCGACGAAGGCCTGGAGGTGGGCGCGCTCGGCGTCCTGCTTGGCCTTGGCCGACATCTGCAGCCGGGCCTTCTCGGCGCGGGCCTTCTCGAACTGGTCGTAGTTGCCCGTGTAGAGCGTCAGGTTGCGGTTCGCGAGGTGCAGGATGTGGGTGCAGACCTCGTTCAGCATCTCGCGGTCGTGGGAGATGATCAGGGCCGTGTGCGGGTATTTCTTGAGCCGCGCCTCGAGCCAGAGCGCGCCTTCCAGATCGAGATAGTTGGTCGGTTCGTCGAGCAGCAGCATGTCCGGCTCGGCGAACAGGGCCGCCGCCAGGGCCACGCGCATGCGCCAGCCGCCGGAGAATTCCGACATGGGGCGCAGCTGGTTGTCATGGTCGAAGCCGAGGCCGACGAGAATTTCGGCGGCGCGGGCGGGGGCGGCGTCGGCGTCGATCTCGATCAGTCGGGTCCAGATCTCGCCCATCTCCTCGGGTTCGGCGGTCTCCAGCCGGCCCAGCAGGGTGTGGCGCTCCTCATCGGCCTCGAGGATGGTCTCGAGCACACTGACGGGGGTGGCGGGGTGTTCCTGGTCGACCGAGCCGATACGGGCGGTCCGGGGCAGGCTGATTTCGTCGCCGCCGGCGGCCAGTTCGCCGAGGATCAGTTTGAACAGGGTGGATTTGCCGATGCCGTTGCGGCCCACCAGACCGACCTTGGCGCCGGGCGGCAGGGAGACGGAGGCGTCCTCGAGGAATTTGCGGCCCCAGGCGTTGAAAGTCAGGTCGGTGATCTGGAGCATGGCGACGACGGGGGTCCGGGAGGCGAGGGCAGCCCCCCGACTGGCGGTGGGCAACAGGGCAGAACGGGATCGTCCCTGACGCAGCAAGCGGCCGCGCCGCGAGCTTCAGGGACGCCTTGGAAAGGGCGGAGGGCGCGTCTATAAGCCCGCGACCTTCAATCTCCCAACAAGAAGTCACTCCCATGACCGAACGCACCTTCTCGATCCTGAAGCCCGACGCCACGCGCCGCAACCTGACCGGGGCGATCAACGCCGTGATCGAGGCCGCCGGCCTGCGCATCGTGGCCCAGCGCCGCGTCAAGCTCACCGAAGCCCAGGCGAAGAAATTCTACGAAGTCCACGCCGAACGCCCGTTCTACGGCGAGCTGGTCGGCCAGATGACCGCCGAGCCGGTCGTCGTCCAGGTGCTGGAAGGCCCGAACGCCGTCGCCGCCTATCGCGACATCATGGGCACCACCAACCCGAAGGACGCCGCTGACGGGACCATCCGCAAGCAATTCGCCCTGTCGATCGGCGAGAACTCGGTCCATGGTTCGGACTCCATCGAGAACGCCGGCATCGAGATCGCCCAGTTCTTCACGGACGATCAGATCGTCGGCTGATCCGGGCGAAAGCACTGGACCTGCTGCGGCCGGATCGGAAACGATCCGGCCGTCGTCGTATCCGGACCCTGCAAGGCGGAGGCCATGCCCATGAAGGACTATCGGCATCGCGACGTGGCCCTGGCCGCCGGCCTGTCGGCGCTGGCGGGTTATGTGGATGCGATCGGCTTCCTGACGCTGGGCGGTTTCTTCGTCTCCTTCATGAGCGGAAACTCCACGCGGTTCGGCGTGGCGGTGGCCATGGGCCACTGGGACCTGGCCGCGAGGGCGCTGGGGTTGATCGGCCTGTTCGTGGTGGGTGTGGTGCTGGGGTCGACGGCGGCGCGTCGGGCGGGCGAGGAGAGAAAGTCTGTCGTTCTGGGGCTTGAGGCCGTGCTGCTGGCCATGGGCGCCGGCCTGCTGTCGGCCGGCCGGCCCCTGGCGGGCATGATCCCCGTGGTGCTGGCCATGGGGGTCGAGAATACGGTGTTCCAGAAGGGCGGGGATGTGCGGGTTGGCCTGACCTATATGACCGGCACCCTGGTCCGGGTGGGGCAGCGGATCGCGACGGCCCTGCATGGCGGTGCGCGCTGGGACTGGGTCCCGTTCCTGCTGCTGTGGATCGGTCTGGCGGCGGGCGGGTCCCTGGGCGCGCTGATGTTCCTGAGGCTGGGCGTCACCGCCCTGTGGGCGGCGGCGGCGGTGGTGGCCGGACTGGCGCTCCTGAGCCTGCTGGATGAGCGGCGGCCTCCCCGGGCCGAGCCCTGAAATCGGGACGGCCCCGGCGCGTGATCGCCGGGGCCGTGGTCGTGATGGCCGTGCGGTCTACCAGATGCGGGCGCGGGCCGCGGGGGCAAGGTACTGGGCGTCACCCGGCTCGACGCCGAACGCCGCATACCAGGCGTCGATGTTGCGTGGCGGCACGGCGGCCCGGTACTGCGCCGGCGCGTGCGGATCCGTGGTGACCTGCTGGCGCAGGGCTTCGTCCCGCACATTCTCGCGCCAGACCTGGGCCCAGCCGAGGAAGACGCGCTGGTCGCCGGTCAGGCCGTTGATGACCGGTGCCTCGGCCCCGTCCAGCGACATGTGATAGGCGTCGAGCGCCAGCAGCAGGCCGCCCAGGTCGGCGATGTTCTCGCCCATGGTCAGGTCGCCGTTGACGCTGGTGCCTTCGAACGGGCTGAGTGCGGAATACTGCGCGCCCAGAACCGCCGCGCGCTGCTCGAACTTGGCCGCGTCCCCGGCGGTCCACCAGTCGCGCAGCACGCCGTCGCCGTCGGTCTTGCGGCCCTGGTCGTCGAAGCCGTGGGTGATCTCGTGGCCGATGACCGCGCCGATGCCGCCGTAGTTCACCGCCGGATCGGCGTTGGGATCGAAGAAGGGGGCCTGGAGGATGGCCGCGGGGAAGACGATCTCGTTGCGCGGCGGGTTGTAATAGGCGTTCACCGTCTGGGGCGTCATGCCCCACTCCAGCGGATCGACCGGACGCGTCAGCTTGCCGACGTTCCAGGCCCAGTTGAACGCCGAGGTCCGCTCGACATTCCCGTAAAGGTCGCCGGGCTCCAGACGCAGACCGTCATAGCTGCGCCATTGTTCCGGATAGCCGATTTTCACCCCGAAGCGGCTCATCTTGTAGAGCGCCTGCTGTTTGGTCTCGGGGCTCATCCAGTCGAGACCCTCGATGCGGGCGGTCATCGCGCGACGCAGGTTGCCGACCAGTTCCTCCATCTGCGCCTTGGACTCGGCGGGGAAGTGGCGGGCGACATATTCCTGGCCCAGCGACTCGCCGAGCGAATTGTCGACCAGTTGCACGCCGCGCTTCCAGCGCGGACGGTTGTCCGGCACGCCGTTCAGCACCTTGCCGTAGAAGTTGAAATTGGCCTCGACGAAGGCGCTCGACAGATAGGGCGCGGCCTGGTCGATGACGTGGAAGGCCTGCCACGACTGCAGGGTCCCGATCGGTGTCTCGGCAAAGACGCGGGCCATGCCGGGGAAGGCGGTGTTGTTGGTGGCGATCAGGGTCGGGACATGGGACACGCCCGCGCCGTCAGCCCAGGCCGCCCAGTCGAAGCCCGGCGCGGCGACGGCCAGTTCGGCCACGCTCATCGGATTGTAGATCTTGTCGATCTGGCGGTTCTGGACCTGGGTCCAGTGCTGTTCGGCGATCCGGGTCTCGAAGGCCACGATGGCGTCCGCGGCGGCTTCAGGCTCGGGCCAGCCCGCCAGGGTCAGGGCGGAGGCCACATAGGCCTGATAGGCGGCCTTCTGGGGCGCGAAACTGTCCTCGAGATAATAGTCACGGTCCGGCAGGCCGAGGCCGCCCTGGCCGACATAGGCGGCGGTGCGGTCGGGGGCCTTCAGGTCCTCGAAGGTGCCGATTCCGAACAGGCTGGAGCCGAAGCCGGCCTGGGTGCGGCCCATCAGGGCAGCGATTTCCTCGCGGGTGTCGGCGGCGCGGACTTCGGCCAGGTCGGCCTGTAGCGGGCCGGCACCCAGACGATCGACCGTCGCCTCGTCCATGAAGCTGCCGTAGAAGGCACCGATGCGGCCGGCCTCGGGGCTTGAGGACGGATTGGCCGAACTCTCCTCGATCAGGGCCTTCAGATTGTCCTGCGAGCGGTCGTACAGCATGTCGAACACGCCGAACGAGGTCTTGTCCGCGGGGATCGGGGTATTGGCCAGATAGGTTCCGTTGGCGAAGCGGTTGAAGTCGACCCCCGGGCGGACGGCCGTGTCCATGCCGGCGGCGTCAAAACCGAACTGGCCGATCCGGGCCTGGGTCGCGGACGGGATCTCGACGATCGGCGGGGTGGTCTGGGCCTGGGCGATACCGGCGGCGAAGGTCAGGGCGGCACCGGCGGCGCAGGCCATAAGGCGGAGTCTGGACATGGAAGCCTCGCTTGTGATGCGGCGGCAACCTGACCCAAGTCTTTCCCGCTGTCGCCGGGAAAGCGGCAGGATTACAAAACGCTAATCCAGTGCCCGGCAGAAGTCGGCCAGGGCGCGCGGATACAGGATATGCTCTGCCGCCAGGACGCGTTGCGCCAGAGCGACCGGCGTGTCGTCCGGCAGCACCGGAACCGCCGCCCGGGCCAGCACGGGCCCCTCATCCACGCCCTCGGTCACCAGATGGACGGAACAGCCGGCCTCGACGTCGCCGGCGGCTATGGCGCGGGCATGGGTGTCCAGACCCGGATATTTCGGCAGCAGGCTGGGATGGATGTTCAGCATCCGGCCGGCCCGACGGCCGACCAGCCAGGGGGTGAGCAGCCGCATGTATCCGGCCAGGGCGACGACCTCGACGGCATGCGCGGCGAGGGCGGCGTCGACCGCGCGTTCGTGGGCTTCACGATCCTTGCCGAAGGGCGACTGGTCCACGGCCACAGCGGCCACGCCCCTGGCCCCGGCGACGGCCAGCCCGCCCGCTTCGGGCTTGTTGGACAGGACCAGAACGACCTCGAACGGCGCGCCGGCCTGCTGCCCGGCGTCGATCAGGGCGGCCATGTTGGAGCCGGCACCCGAGATCAGGACGGCCACGCGCACGGGGCCGGAACGGCGGTCCGACATCAGCGCGCCGGCGGAGCCGGGTCGCCGATCGAGACGAACGACCCCGCCGGACCGGGGAAGACGACCGGGCTTTCATAGCCGTCGTCGGACACGGCCGACACGCCGAAGAAATAATCGTCGATGACGATGTTGCGCAGGACCAGCTCCGTCGCCGATCCGGCCCAGCGACTGTAGGTCCATTGCGCCGCCGTGGTCGGGCGCCACCAGACCCGGTAACCGGCCGCGCCGGGCACGGCCCGCCACTTGATCGTGGTGTCCGGCTTGACCGCCCCTTCGATGGTCACGCCCAGCGGACTGGCGGGGGCATTGGCCAGGGCCGCCATGCTGACGATGTTCAGACGCGCGACCTGACCCAGATAGCCGAAGTCGACCCCCTCGATGGTGTCGCCATAGACCACGCCATTGTCGGTGCGCAGGTCCTGGTGCTGGCGGTCGTAGTTTTCGGCCCCTTCCGAGATGCGGACGGCCGGGAAGCCGGCGCGCAGCATTTCGGTCTGGTCGCCGCCGCGGCCATAGCGGTCGGTGCGGTAGATCATCTCGACGTCGAAATTGGCCAGATAGCGGTCGGCCATGCCGTCGATGAAGCGGGCCAGGTTGCGCGAGGACGAGTCCAGCTCACCCCCGTTGTAGCGCCGCCGCTCGGCCTGGGCCGCGGTCTCGACCGTCTTGGTGCCTTCCGAAAAGACCCGGACGCGGGTGGTGTCGCGCACCCCGGACTGGCCTTCGGAGTTGCCGACGATGTCATTGTTCAGATTGGCCTCGACCCGCCAGCCCTGCGCCCTGGCGTAGTCGGCCAGGATCTTGCCGCCCAGCAGGCCCTGCTCCTCGCCCGACAGGACAGCGAACACCAAGGTCGCGTCGAAGCGGTGTTTCGACAGCACCCGCGCCGCCTCCAGCACCGAGGCGACGCCTGAGGCATCGTCATTCGCTCCGGGGGCGTCGGCCGTGAAATTCATCACGTCGGTGACGCGCGAATCGATATGGCCGGAGATGATGATGACCCTGTTCGGGTCTCCGGTTCCACGCTGGATGGCAACGACGTTGACCACTTCGGTCGGGGTGGGGACCCGGGCCGCCGTGACGGTATCGGAGGGCGTGACGACGCTCAGACAGCCGTTGCAGTCGCGGCTGATCGCCTCGAACTGCGCCTGCGTCCAGCGTCGGGCCGCGCCGATGCCGCGGGTGTCGGACTGCGTCTCCGACATGGTGTGGCGCGTGCCGAAATTGACCAGGGCCTGAATGTCGGCACGCATCCGCTCGGGCCGGATGTCGTCCGTCAGCTGGTGCAGCAGCGCCTGCTCCTGGACCACGGCCTGGGCGGCTGCAGGAGGGGCCGAGGCCAGAACAAGCGCGGCCAGGCCAGCAGAAAGCACGCGCATCGAAAACCCCGCACACAGACAAGGCGCGGACCTTGCCGGGCGGACCCGTTCGGGTCAACGGCAGCGCGACGCTTGCGCGGATCGCAAGGCTCGGAAAGAGTGACCGGACGCCCGGAGATACCCCAGATGCTCGCTCTCGTTTTCGCCGCAGCGCTCGCCGCTTCGCCTGCGCCGCCCACCGACATGACGCGCAGCATCCTGACCGACGTCTGCCTGCCCTATGTCACGGGCGAGACCAGCGATACGGTAGCGCTGGAGTTCCTCGGGTTCGTCCCGGTCGGGACGGCGGACGACGAGACCCGGAATTTCCAGAGCGAGGACGAGGCCTATCTCCTGCGGCTGACGACCACCGGCAGCGCGGCCGAGGACGACCTGAACCGCGTCTGCGTCATCCAGGCCCGCCGCGGGGGGCTCGAAGCGGCCACGGGCGCGGTACGGCCGGTGGTGGGCGCGCAGGGGTTCGCGCCCGAGGCCGGTCAACCGGCGGACCGGCCGATCTGGACCAAGGGCGGTGTGACCGTCTCGGTGCGACAGAACGAGGGGCGCGCGGTCCTGATCCGCGTCACCTACAGCAGTCTGGACGACGCGGGTTAGGCGGCGTCCAGCTGGCCGCAGACGAAGGCGACCTCGCCGGCTTCGAGCAGCGAGGCCAGCACCGGCTCGGCATTCTCGGGCGACACGATCAGGATGAAGCCGATGCCGCAGTTGAAGGTGCGGCGCAGTTCGTGATCCGAGATGCCGCCGACCTCGCCCAGCCACTGGAACACATGCGGCAGGGGCCAGGCGTCCCAGTCGAAGGAGGCCTGAAGGCCCTCGGCGATGCAACGCGGCGGGTTCTCGATCAGGCCGCCGCCGGTGATGTGGGCCGCGCCCTTGACCAGCCCGGCCTTCATCAGCGGCAACACCGGCTTCACATAGATGCGCGTCGGCTCCATCAGGGCCTGGGCGAGCGTCCGGTCCCGGGCGAAGGGGGCGTCGTCGGCCCATGACAGACCCGATTTCTCGACCACCTTGCGGATCAGCGAATAGCCGTTCGAGTGCGGGCCCGAAGACGCCAGGCCGATGATGATGTCGCCCGCCGACTGACGGTCCAGATACGGCAGGGCGTGGCCGCGCTCGACCGCGCCCAGCGAGAAGCCGGCCAGATCATAGTCGCCGCCCTGATACATCCCCGGCATTTCGGCCGTCTCGCCGCCGACGAGGGCGCAGCCGGCCTGGCGACAGCCGTCGGCGATTCCGGCGACAACGCGCCGCGCGGCGTCGATCTCGAGCCTGCCCGTCGCGTAATAGTCGAGGAACAGCAGCGGCTCGGCCCCCTGGGCCAGCAGGTCGTTGACGCACATGGCGACCAGATCGATGCCGACACCATCATGGCGGCCCGTCTCGATGGCGATCTTCAGCTTGGTGCCGACTCCGTCCGTCGTCGCGACGATCAGCGGATCCTCGAATCCGGCGGCCTTGAGGTCGAACAGGGCCCCGAATCCCCCCAGCGAAGCTTCCGCGCCGGGGCGCCGGGTCGACTTCGCCAGCGGCTTGATGGCGTCGACCAGCATCTCGCCGGCGTCGATGTCGACGCCCGCGTCTGCATAGGTCAGACCGCTCTGGAGACCGTCACGCCGGGAATCGGAGGTGTCGCTCATGGGTCACGGGCCTGAATCAGTGGGAGGATTTCTGCGGCGGCTCTTGCCACAACCGTATCGCGCGGGGCTATAGCATCGGAATGACGCCGATCACCACCACCGAGGCGCTTCGCGCATTCTGCGAACGTCTGGCCGACCAGCCCTTCATCACCGTCGACACCGAGTTCATGCGGGAGACGACCTATTGGCCGCGTCTGTGCCTGATCCAGGCGGCGTCGGCCACGGACGCCGCGATCATCGACCCGATGGCCGACGGGCTGGATCTCGAGCCCTTCCTCGACCTGCTGCGCGATCCGAAGATCATCAAGGTCTTCCACGCCGCGCGCCAGGACACCGAAATCTTCGTCAAGCTCGGCGCCATGCCGAAGCCGATGTTCGACACCCAGGTCGCGGCCATGGCCGCCGGCTTCGGCGATCAGGTCTCGTATGAGGCGCTGGTGCGCCAGATGCTGAAGCAGGAAGTCGACAAGGGCAGCCGCTTCACCGACTGGGCCCGTCGTCCGCTGAGCGAGGCGCAGCTGGTCTATGCGCTGGGCGATGTGACCCATCTGGCCGCCCTGTACCCCAGGCTGCGCGACCGCCTGCAGAAGGACGGCCGTCTGGACTGGGTGATGTCCGAGATGGAGAGCCTGACCGATCCGGCCGTCTACGACACCGATCCGGAGAAGGCCTGGAAGCGGCTGAAGCCGAAGAAATTCAACGCCAAATATCTGTCGGTCTTCGTCGCCACGGCGGTCTGGCGCGAGCGCACCGCCCAGGAACGCGACCAGCCCCGCGGCCGTATCCTCAAGGACGAGGCCATCGACGAGATCGCTGCCCAGGGGCCGACCGATCCCGACGCCTTCAACCGGCTGCGCTCCGTGCCCAAGGGATTCGGCGCCTCACGTCTGGGCATCGAACTGTCCGCCGAGCTGAAGCGCGTGCTGGCCGACCCCGAAGCCTTCGCGCCCAAGCTGGATCGCCCGGCTCACAACCAGCCGGCCCCGCCGTCTGTGGTCGAACTGCTGAAGGTGCTGCTCAAGGCCAAGAGCGACAACGCCGGGGTCGCCACCAAATTGCTGGCCAATGTCGCCGACCTCGAAAAGATCGCCCTCGATGACGACGCCGACGTCGACGCCCTCAAGGGCTGGCGCCGCCAGCTGTTCGGCGAGGACGCCCTGAAGCTCAAGCGCGGCGAGATCGCCCTGGTCCTGAACGGGGCCCGGGTCGAGGTGGTGGAGATCGAGTAACCGTCTCCTATTCCGCAGGGGTCTGGTTCAATTGCAGGGTGCCTTGCAGTTGTCCCCGGAACCGATCGAACAGCGAGCCGCTGGTCAGCGTCGACCGGACGACGACGGATTTCCGGTCCTCGCTGATCTCGAGGACCGGTGCCGTGGCGTTGCTTTCGTTGAGCAGGCCCAGCTGCGCTCCGGCGATTTCGAATCCGGGATCGGCCTCGATCCGTACGGAGTATTCGCGGCTGTTGGACCAGGGTGCCGGATGATTGTCCTTGGTCCAGTCGACTTCCACGGCGCGAAGGAATTGCCGGGGCGTCTCCGCCGGAACGACCGGCGCAGGTCCGGGCGTCGGGAATTGGGCGGGAAGCGCCGCCACGACGCTGCTGATGGGGTAGAAGAAGTTGATGCCCTGGGTCGGGATCTCCTGGCCGTTCAGCCGCCAGCGCAAGGCGGCGCCCCACACCACGCCGACGACCTCGCCGTTCAGGCCGATGACAGGACCGCCGCTGTTGCCGGGGTTGATGGCCGTGCTCATCACCAGCCGGCCGTCTGCGCCGGGACCTGAAATGAGCCCGTCCGTGATGTTGAGGTCGAGATTGACCGGAAAACCCATCACCACGACACGAGACCCGAATGGCGGCACCGACCGGCTCAGGGTCACGGGCCGCCCGTCGGCGAGGTCGATCTTGATGACGGCGACGTCGGTCGAATCCTCCGAGAACCAGACGACCTTGGCGTCGTAGACGTCGGTGGAGGCGGGGCCGCCCAGACGGACCTTGAAGGTCGTCGATTCATAGTTGTCGAAGACCGGCACGACATGCCGGCAGGTGATCATGTAGCCGTCGGCCGAGATGAGAAACGCCGTCCCCGTTCCCGCCTCCGCCTCGCCGTTGAAAAGCCGGCCCTCGAACCGGACCTCGCCCACGCTTTTCCCCAGGGCGGCGTAGATCTGTGCCGGGTCGAGCTGGGCGCGGGCGGGGCTCGCGGTGCCCGCAACGACGCACAGCCACGCCAGGGCGGCGGCCGCGGCGACGGGTCTATGCACCCCGGGCCCCGTAGATGGTCTGCGCCGCCGTAATGTCCCGGGCGCTGAGGATCCCGTCATTGCTCCAGACCTTGTTGCAGTAGTTCATCACGGACCCGGGGTCGTAGGTCGTGATGTTCCAGTCGCCCGTGGTGCCCTGGCGTCGCTCCGACCGGCACTCGAAGGGGGCGTCGGCCCGGTTTTGCTCGTGTGCGAAGCCGAGCGCGTGGCCGAATTCATGGACCGCGATGACCCTCGCGCAATACTCCTGCTGCGACTGGCAGGCCGGGCTCCACTTCTCGAACTGGAAATTGAGCACCATGCCTGCCGGACGACCGTCCAGGTACCGGCCGAGGGCCTTGGCGTGGGGCCCTTCGTCGGAGATCCGGATACGGATGCCGCCGCCGGTCGCCGGGCACTGGGCCCAGCCGGAGAAGTGGATCATCGACACTCTGGCCCAGGTCGCGGCGACAGCGTCCCGGACGAGGTCGCGGGAGGGGCCGGAGACCGCCTCGGGATTCTCCCAGCAGACGGGGATTTCCTTGTCCGTCCGGGCGGACCAGCCGGGTTTCACCCAGATGGCGGATTTCTGGACCGTGCCGAACGGCCAGGTGTCGAGTTCGCCTCGCGGTGCCGTGGCGGTTTGCGCGACGAGGTCCGCATTGGGATCAGGCGCGGCCTGGGCATTATCCCGGGCGGCCATCGCCTGACCGGCGTTGCCAGCCAGCCCCGTCGCGGACTCCGGCGAGGGCGGCCAGGCCGGCCCGGCCGAGGAACAGGCGCACACGGCCCCTGTCGCAACAACCGCCAGCATCCGTCTTACCTGGATCATCATCTCGTCCCCAAGTTATCCGCAACGACGGGTTATTGATCTCACACAAGCACAGCGGGTGCAAAACGAAATATCGACGATACGTGAGGGCCGCGCCGCCGCCGCCATGAAAAAGGGCCGCTCTTTCGAGCGGCCCCTTCATTCAGCTCACCGTCGCCTTGACGATCTTGCCCGGCGAACGCGGCGGCTCGCCCTTGGGCAGGGCGTCGACATTGTCCATGCCTTCGATGACCTCGCCCCAGACGGTGTACTGGCCGTCGAGGAAGGAGGCGTCGTCGAGGCAGATGAAGAACTGGCTGTTGGCGCTGTTGGGATCGGAGGTCCGGGCCATCGAGCAGACGCCGCGGGCGTGGCGCTCTTTCGAGAACTCGGCCTTCAGGTTCGGCTTTTTGGAGCCCGAGGTGCCGGTGCCGGTGGGATCGCCACCCTGGGCCATGAAGCCCGGAATGACGCGGTGGAAGACGACGCCGTCATAGAAGCCTTCCTGTGAAAGCTCGGTGATGCGGGCGACGTGGCCGGGGGCCAGGTCGGGGCGCAGCTTGATGACCACGTCGCGGTCGACGCCGTCGCCGGTGTCGAGGGTGAAGGTCAGGGTTTCGTGGGCCATCGGCGCGCTCCTTGTGAATTGTCGCGGGTGCATAGCCCGCAATGCCGTCGGGGGCTATGTGGATGCGATGACCGACGAAGAAAAGCCCGCCGACAAGGCCCCCGAGCGCAGACGGATGGTACGCCCCCCCTCGGGCGGGACCTCGGCCGGCCGCGGCATGGGCACCAAGATGAAGACGGCGGACACCAAGTCGATGTCCAGCCAGCAATGGATCAAGCGCCAGCTGTCGGACAAATGGTCCGAGAAGGCCCGCGCAGAAGGCTGGCGCAGCCGCGCGGCCTTCAAGCTGATCGAGATCGACGACCGGTTTCACCTGATCAAACACGGCAGCCGGGTCATCGATCTGGGGGCCGCGCCCGGCGGCTGGGCCCAGGTGGCGGTCAAGCGTGGGGCGACCTCGGTCGTCGGCGTCGACCTGCTGATGATCGAGCCGATCGCCGGCGCGACCATGCTCCAGGCCGACTTTACCCACCCCGGCGTGGACCGGCAGATGATGGACCTGCTGGGCGGGCCGCCGGATCTGGTCCTGTCCGACATGGCCCACAACACCGTCGGCCACCGCCAGACCGACCACCTGAAGATCATCGCCCTGATCGAGATCGCCGCCGACTTCGCCATCCGCACCCTGCGGCCGGGCGGGAATTTCGTGTCGAAGAATTTCCAGGGGGGTGACGCCGGCGGGGTGCTGGCGCGCTTGCGCGCCGAGTTCGAGACGGTCAAGTATGTCAAGCCGGCCTCGAGCCGGAAGGACAGCGCCGAGGTGTTTCTGGTGGCCTTGAACAAGCGATGAGCCTGATCGCCCTCCTGACCGGTCTGATGATCGTTCCGGAGCCGGGCGTGGTGACGGCCGCGCCGGTGGAGGACCTGATCGGCCAGCCCGTGACCCTTGCGGCGGCCCGGTTCGGTGCCACCCGCGATCCCGCGCCGGCGATCACCATCGCCGACGGCGAAGGGCGGCTGGATGTCTATCCAGCCTCAGAACTGGCCCCGCCCACGCCGCATCCGCTGAGATGTGATGTCGCCCTTGTTCCTCCCGCAGTCCTGGCGGAAATCCGTGACAGCCGCGTCCCCCTGTTTGCCGGCAACCGGAATGCCTCGCGCTATCGCCGCGTCGCCGCCGTCTACGTGGTGGCGCGCGACGGCGTGGTGGTCTCGGTGCTCAATCCCCCCATGATCGAAGTCGCTCCGGCGCGATCCGGCGAGAGCTCCCGCGATCAGGTGCGACGGGTCCTGCAGGAGAACCGGGATCCGTGGCTGTCTTTGGCTCCGGGACGGCTGCCCCTCTCAGACGGCGGCGGGTTTCTGGAACGGCGGCGGGACCTCGAGGCTCCGGACGGCGCGATTCTGGCGCACCTGTGCGAGCCGGCCGTGATCATCGCGTCGCCCGCCCCGCCCGCCCGGGACGATGCCGGACTGCTTCAGGGCCTGTCCCTGCTGCCGTTCGCCTGGCAACTGAAGGGGCTCAACGCGGAACGGGAAACGAATCGTCTTGAGGGCGCGGCCCTGTTCGCGACCCTGAAGCCCGGCGATCCGCTCCCGGGCGGGCTGAACGCCTTCCTGTCGAGCCATCCGGGGGTGCGCCGGTACATCGATGAGCAGGATCCGGCCTATTCCGTGCTGGTGATCAATATGGGCGCGGCGGCCAGCAACAACCTCGCCCGCATGAACGGCGCCGCGCTGATCGGGGTCCGGGACGACCGGATCGTCTGGACGGGAGATGGGGAGGCGGCGGCCGGACTGGGTCTGACCTCGGCCCTGTGCGTCGACGATCGTGCGACGGCCGGCGCGGTGCGGCCGGGCTGTTCAGACACCGGGTATTTCAGTCCCTAGACGGCCGCGAGGTCCGCCGCCCGCGCCGCCTTGCGGGCCTCGATCCGACTCCAGATCCGGTCGTGCACGGTGAAGAACACCGTCTGCACCAGCGGCTCGATGATGCCGATGGCCAGTGACACGCGCCAGTCGCGGGTCAGGGCATAGGCCACGGACACGGCGACCACGAAATGCATCAGGCCGTAGGTGACGGACTTGGCCGCGACCTGTCTGAACGAACGGGGCAGGGCGTGGCTGTGGCCATGGTGGCCGTGAGCACGGGTCTGCTCCTCGGGCACCATGATCTGCAGGCGCGCGGTGAACGCTTCGGAGGCCTCCTCCAGCCCCGACAACATCCGTCGGCGCTCGATCCGGTGCCAGACGCGATCGTGGATCGAATAGGCGATGGTCTGGAAGAAGGGTTCGATCATCCCGACCGCCAGCGCCAGTCGCCAGTCGCGCGTGATGGCGAGGGCCACCAGCATGGCGACCACCAGGTGCATCACGCCATAGCTCGCGATCTTGAGCGCGAGACGGCGGGCGGTGCTGATCAACAGTCGAACCATGGGCCACACGAATGTGGGGTGGGCGCCGCATCCGGCAAGGCAATTGTTGTTATCGCGACGATAAGGGCGGGCAGGCCTTGCGGTTCCATAGCCGTCACCGCTATACGCGGCCCGCAAAACGGAGACTCCTCATGGAGATACGCGAAGGGCTTACCTTCGACGATGTTTTGCTGGAACCCGGCCCGTCAGAGATCATGCCCGCAGACGCGGACGTCTCGACGAAGCTCACCCGCGACATCACGCTGAACATCCCGCTGACCTCGTCCGCCATGGACACGGTCACGGAAAGCCGGCTGGCCATCGCCATGGCCCAGGCCGGCGGTCTGGGCGTCGTCCACCGCAATATGACGGTCGAGGAACAGGCCGACCAGGTGCGCGAGGTCAAACGCTATGAAAGCGGCATGGTCATCAATCCGGTGACCATCACGCCGCAGACGACGCTGGGCGAAATCCGCGCCATCGTGGCGAAGAAGAAGATCTCGGGCTTCCCCGTCGTCGATCCCGTCAGCGGCAAGCTGGTCGGCATCCTCACCAACCGCGACATGCGCTTCGACACCGACCCGGATCGCAAGGCCATCGAGATGATGACCACGGGCGATCTGGTCACCGTGCGCGAGGGGGCTGGTCGCGACGAGGCCCGGGCCCTGCTGCGGGACCGCAAGATCGAACGCGTGATCGTCGTCGACGAGGCCTATCGCGCCACCGGCCTGATCACGATGAAGGACATCGAGAAGGCCCAGGCCCATCCGCACGCCGCCAAGGATGACCAGGGCCGGCTGCTGGTCGGTGCCGCCTCGACCGTCGGCGACGCGGGCTATGAACGGGCCATGGCCCTGGCCGAGGCCGGCGTGGACGTGGTCGTCATCGACACGGCGCACGGCCACTCGATCCAGGTGTCGAGGGTGGTCGAGCGGATCAAGCGCGAGTCCAACCGTATCCAGATCATCGCCGGCAACGTCGCCACCCATGATGCGGCGAGGGCGCTGATCGACGCGGGGGCCGACGCGGTGAAGGTCGGCATCGGTCCGGGCAGCATCTGCACCACCCGCATCGTCGCGGGCGTCGGCGTGCCCCAGCTGACCGCCATCATGGAGGCCGTTCGCGCCGCCAGGGACTCCGGCGTGCCGGTCATCGCCGACGGCGGCATCAAATATTCCGGCGACCTGGCCAAGGCCATCGCGGCCGGTGCCAGCGTGGCCATGATGGGCTCGATGTTCGCGGGAACAGACGAAAGCCCCGGCGAGGTCTTCCTGTACCAGGGCCGCACCTACAAGTCGTACCGCGGCATGGGCTCGGTCGGGGCCATGGGGGCCGGCTCGGCCGACCGCTATTTCCAGAAGGAAGTCGAGGACACGCAGAAGCTGGTGCCCGAGGGTATCGAGGGCCAGACGCCGTACAAGGGACCGATCGGACCCGTGCTGCACCAGATGGTCGGGGGTCTGCGGGCCGCCATGGGCTATGTCGGGGCCGCCACCATCGCCGATTTCCAGCAGCGCGCCCGCTTCGTCCGCATCACCGGTGCCGGTTTGCGCGAGAGCCACGTCCATGACGTGATGATCACGCGGGAAGCGCCGAACTATCGGCAGGGCTGACCGGAAAGGATTGAACCATGGATATGACGCCTGAATTCATCGTCCTGGCCTTCGTGCTGATCCTGGCCATCGTCCAGATTTTCTGGGCGGCCAGCGCCCGGACGGCCGAACGAGGCCTCAAATGGAACGCCGGTGCGCGCGACGCGCCCGTCCCGCCGCCAGGCAAATTGGCCGGACGGCTGGACCGCGCCCAGGCCAATCTGTTCGAAACCCTGCCGATCTTCGCCATCGCCGTGATTATGGCGCATGTGACGGGCAAGGACGGCGGTCCCCTGACCCTGTGGGGGACGCATCTCTATCTTTTCGGTCGCCTGATCTACCTGCCGCTCTATGCCCTCGGCGTTGCCTACCTCCGGACTCTGGCCTGGGGTGTGGCGTTCGTGGGCATGGGTATGGTCATCGCCGCCCTGTTTGTTTGAAAGCCTGAATTGACCCCAGCCGCCCGCCTCGCCTCCGCCGCTTCCGTTCTCGACAGCATTGCCCAGGGCCGCGCGCCCGCCGATGTCGTGCTCAAGGCCTGGGGTGCCGCCAACCGTTATGCGGGGTCCAAGGACCGCCGTGCCGTCGCCGAGCGGGTCTATGAGGTGCTGCGTTCGCGCGGCCGCCTGGTCCGCGCCATGGGCGGCCGCGAGGACGGCCGGGCCCTGGTGATCGGCTCACTGGCCTTCCTCGACGGACTGACGCTGGAAGAGATCGAGGCCCTGCACTCGGGCGAGGGCTACGGCCCGCGGCCGCTGTCGAAGCAGGAGCACGCCCGTATCGAGGCCGGGGAGGGCGATCTGCCCGACTGGGCCGCCGCCGGCCTGCCCGAGTTCGTGGCCGAGGATCTCAAACTGACCTTCGGCGAACGCTGGAGCGAGGAGGCCGCCGCCCTGATGGCGCGCGCCCCGGTCGACCTGCGCGTCAATACGGCCCGGACGACGGTCGATGCCGCCCGCGCCGAACTGACCGCCGGTGGCCTGGCGCCGAAGCCGACGCCCTGGTCGGCGGTCGGTCTGCGCCTGCCGTCGGAACCCGCCCCCAACGTGCAGGCCCTCAAGGCCTTCAACGCGGGTGAGGTCGAGATCCAGGACGAGGGCAGCCAGATTGTGAGCTGGCTGGCCGGCTCGGGCCTGAGCTTCACGCCTGACAGTATCGTCGTCGACTATTGCGCCGGCGGCGGCGGCAAGACCCTGGCCCTCGCAGTGCAGGGTCTGCCTGAAGCGGATGTGGGCAGGGCCTCCGCGCCGCGCCCCGTCGGCTGGTCGCCGACCGGGTCCGACGAGGAGAGCGCCGCCAAGGCCGCGCCGCGCGCCGCCGGCCTGCGTCTGATCGCCTGCGACGTGGTCCAGAAGCGGCTCGACAATATCCGGCCGCGGCTCGAGCGCGCCGGCGTCGCCGCCGACCTGCGGATGCTGGGCCCGAACGGCGGCGGCGTGGAGGCGTTCAACGGCAAGGCCGACCTGGTCTTCGTTGACGCCCCCTGCAGCGGCTCCGGTGCCTGGCGCCGCCGGCCGGAGGACGCCTGGCGTCTGAAGCCCGACGAGGTCGAACGCCTGCACGCCCTGCAGCTGCGCATCCTCGCCCAGGCCGCCCCGCTGGTGAAGCCCGGCGGACGGCTGGCCTATGTCACCTGCTCGGTCCTGACGCGCGAGAACGAGGCCGTCGCCGACGCGTTCGAAGCGGCGAATCCGGACTTCCAGGCTGTCGCCGTGACCGACCTGCTCGCCGCCAGGACCCTGACCGGAGCGGCCCGTTCCGGCCTGGCCCCCCTTGCGTCCGGCGGACGCATCCGCCTGTCGCCCGCCTCGACCGGCACCGACGGCTTCTTCATGGCCGTCTATGAGCGGCGGGCGTGAGCCGGGACTGGACCCTTTCCCGTTTCGGTCCGAAGACCGCCCTCTGCGTCATGGCCGCCGAGCCCGAATACGGTCCGGCGCTGCGTGCCCGCGTCCGTCCGCTGATCACCGGCGTCGGTCCGGTCGAGGCCGCGGCGGGGGTCGCCCACGCCCTGGCCATCCTGCAGGCTGAAGCGGTGCTTCCGGATGTCCTGATCTCGCTGGGCTCGGCGGGATCGCGCACCCTCGACCACGCCCGCGTCTACCGCATCGCCTCCGTCAGCTATCGCGACATGGACGCCCGTGCGCTCGGTTTTCCGAAGGGGGAGACGCCGTTCCCGCGTCTGCCGGCCGTCCTGGCGCTGGCCGATGGTCCCGCGGCCCTGCCCGTCGCGCATCTGGCCACGGGGGCCAGCGTCGTCTCGGGTGCGGCCTATGACGGAGTCGACGCCGACATGGTCGATATGGAGACCTTCGCCGTCGTCCGCGCCGCCGCCCGGTTCGGCGTGCCGGTGATGGGTTTGCGCGGCGTCTCGGACGGCCGATCGGACCTGTCCGCGCTGGAACACTGGACCGACGCCCTCGCCGAGGTCGATCAGGCTCTGGCCGGGGCGCTCGACCTGTTGCATGACCATTTCACGCCTGCCGTCACGGAGCCCGCATGACCGCCCTCGCAGATCACCAGAAGGTCCTGATCGTCGATTTCGGCAGCCAGGTCACCCAGTTGATCGCCCGGCGTCTGCGCGAGGCCAACGTCTATTGCGAGATCCATCCGTTCGACAAGGCCGAGGCCGTGGTCGACACCCTGAAGCCGCAGGCCATCATCCTGTCCGGCGGCCCGGCCAGTGTGCTGGAGGCTGACAGTCCCCGGATCGGCCGGAAACTGTTCGACCTCGGCCTGCCGATGCTGGCCATCTGCTACGGCCAGCAACTGCTGTGCGACGTCCTGGGCGGCAAGGTCGAGGGCGGGCATCACCGTGAGTTCGGCCGGGCCGAGATCGTCATCGCCGACGAGACGCCGCTGTTCGCCGGCATCGGCGCCGTCGACCATCGCGAGCCGGTATGGATGAGCCACGGCGACCGCGTCGCCGCCATCCCCGAGGGTTTCAAGGTCGTGGCCACCTCGGCCGGAGCGCCGTTCGCGGCCATCGCCGACGAGGCGCGCCGGATCTACGCCGTCCAGTTCCATCCCGAGGTGCACCACACGCCGCGCGGGACCGAAATCTATCGCAATTTCCTGTTCGGCATCGCCGGGCTGAAGGGCGACTGGACCATGGCCGCCTACCGCGACGAGAAGATCGCGCAGATCCGGGAACAGGTCGGCGACGCGAAGGTGATCTGCGGCCTGTCGGGCGGGGTCGATTCCTCGGTGGCGGCGGTGCTGATCCACGAGGCCATCGGCGATCAGCTGACCTGCGTCTTCGTCGACACCGGCCTGCTGCGCAAGGACGAGGCCGAACAGGTCACGACCCTGTTCAGAGAACACTACAACATTCCGCTGGTGCACGTTGATGCGTCGAAGGAATTTCTTGGCGAGCTGGCCGGCGTCTCGGACCCGGAGACCAAGCGCAAGATCATCGGCCGGGTCTTCATCGAGATCTTCGACCGCGAGGCCCACAAGGTCGAGGGCGCGGAATTCCTCGCCCAGGGCACGCTCTATCCCGATGTGATCGAGAGCGTCTCGGCCTCGGGCGGCCCGTCCGCGGTGATCAAGAGCCACCACAATGTCGGCGGCCTGCCGGACTTCATGAAGCTGAAGCTGGTCGAGCCGCTGCGCGAACTGTTCAAGGATGAGGTGCGGGCGCTCGGTCGCGAGCTGGGCCTGACCGACGCCTTCGTGGGTCGGCACCCCTTCCCGGGGCCGGGCCTGGCCATCCGCATCCCCGGCGAGATCACCCCGGAGGCCGTCGAAACGCTGCAGCAGGCCGACGCCATCTATCTGGAGGAGATCCGCAAGGCCGGCCTCTACGACAGCATCTGGCAGGCCTTCGCCGTCCTGCTGCCGGTCAGGACCGTCGGCGTGATGGGCGACGCCCGCACCTATGAGAAGGTGCTGGCCCTGCGCGCGGTGACCTCGACCGACGGCATGACCGCCGACTTCTTCGAATTTCCGTGGGACGTGCTGGGCCGCTGCGCCACGCGGATCGTCAACGAGGTCCGGGGCGTGAATCGCGTCGTCTATGATGTGACATCCAAGCCGCCCGGCACGATCGAGTGGGAATAGTCCGGACCCGGGCGGGCGTTACCGCTGCCGGCCGGGTTACGGCGCGCCCTGTGCGGGATCGATCGCGGACGGGGTGATCAGAGCCGACAGCTGGTGCCAGGCATCGTCACCGTCGGCGGCAAACCGGATGAGATCGAGATCCGCCTGCGTGACCAGGCCATGGGCGACGAGGGCATCAAAACGGATCACCCCGGTCCAGAATGCCTTGTCCACCAGGATGACGGGCACCGGCCGCATCTTGCCGGTCTGGCGCAGGGTCAGGATTTCGAACAACTCGTCGAGGGTGCCGAAGCCACCGGGAAAGACCACGAGGGCGTTGGCCCGCATGGCGAGATGCATCTTGCGCATGGCGAAATAGTGGAAACGGAACGTCAGTTCGGGCGTCGTCCAGGGATTGGGCTTCTGCTCGAGCGGCAGGCTGATGTTGAAGCCGATGGAGGGTGCGCCGACGTCGTCTGCGCCGCGATTGGCAGCGGCCATGGCGCCGGGGCCGCCGCCGGTGGCTATGACGTTCTCACGCGGCGCGCCCTCGCCGGCGAGGGCACCGCCTTCCCGGGACGCCAGCTCCGCGAAGCGCCGGGCCTGGGCATACCAGCGGGCGTGGTCGGGCGGTCCGTCCTCGGCGATCCTCGCGCTGCCGAAGACCACGATGGTCGAATTGATGTGCCAGGCCCGCAGGGTCTCATCGGCCTTGGTGAATTCCAGCAGAAAGCGGACGCCCCGCATCGAGTCGCCCAGGAGAAAGGAGCGGTCGGTCGCCGGCAGGCGGTAGGCCGCCGATTCCCGTTGCGCCGCATTCCCGCGGGGATCGCTCATGGCCGGTCTCCCCCGGGCGGGGGGTTCACCGCGGCCTCCAGACGCCGGATCAGAGCCTGTCGTTCGGCGTCGCCGGGCAGCTGCTGGAGGACGGTGTTCAGGTCGGCGAGGAAGGCGGCGCGATCATTGTGCCAGTCCGGCCGGGTCGCCTGCCCGGGTGCGAGCCGCGCGGGCTTGCGCCCGACCGGCTCGGCACTGTTGCGGGTCAGGGCGTAGGTCTGGTCAAGGCCTGCGGTGATCGAGCTGTAGCCCAGTGCGGCCAGACGCGTACCGAGCACGCCGATGGCGTCCGGTTCGCCATGGTCGAGGAATACCCGGCCGGCCACAGGACCGCGCGCTTGCAGCCACTCGACAAGGTCGGTCGCGTCTCCGTGTCCGGAGTAGTTGTCGAGGCTGCGGATGCGGGCCCCGACGTGGATGTCCTCGCCCTGGATACGGACCGCCGTGCGGCCCTCGACCAGCAGCCGGCCCAGCGTACCGGCGGCCTGGAAGCCGGTGATGAGGACCGTGATCTCCTTGCGCCACAGCAGGCGCTTGAGATGCCGCCGGATGCGGCCGGCATCGCACATCCCGCTGCCCGCCAGAATCACATGCCAGCCGCTGAGCCGCTCCAGCCGGTCGCTCTCCTGGGGACGCAGAAGGTGATGGAGGCGGCCCGCATGCCGCAGCGGCTCAAACGGGTTGTCGCCGGAGTCCGCATTCCAGCCGCGTCGCAGAAACACCTCCGTCGCCTCGATGGCGAGCGGCGAGTCGAGAAAGATTTCGGTCGACAGGTCCGGCTCGGCGTCCATCACGGCCAGCAGGTCGAGGATCAGTTCCTGGGCCCTGCCGATGGCGAAGGTCGGCATCAGAAGGGGTCCGCCGGCGGCCCTGGCGGCCCTTAGTTCGTCGGCCAGGGCCCGACGTCGCGCCGACAGTTCGAGATCGATGCGCTCCCGGTCGCCGTAGGTGCTTTCGAGGATGATGTGATCCACGGCCACCGGGCCGGCGGGCCTGGGCAGGAACGGCTGACGGCCGGACCCGAGGTCGCCCGAGAAGAGCAGCGTCAGGGGATTGGCATCGCGGCCGATGCGCACCTCGATCGAGGCCGCGCCCAACAGGTGGCCGGCCGGCCACCAGACCGCCTCGACGTCGTCGGCCACCGTCCGCGCTGCGTTGAATTTCACGGTTTCGAACAGCCGCAGGGTCGGTTCCACGTCCGAGCTCGTATAGATCGGCTCCACTGCCTTCAGGCCCCGCTGTTCGTTGCGGCGGTTGAGGTGGCGGACCTCGCTCTCCTGGATGCCCGCAGCGTCGGCCAGCATGACCTCGCAGAGATCGCGCGTGCCTCTCGTCGCGTAGATCGACCCTCGGAAACCGGCCCGGACAAGCTTAGGCACCAGGCCGGAGTGGTCGATGTGCGCGTGGGTCAGCAGCACGGCGTCGATCTTGCCGACGTCAAACGGAAACGGTTCGTAGTTGAGAGCCTTGAGGGTCTTCGGTCCCTGGAACATGCCGCAGTCGATCAGCAGGCGTGACCGGCCCGTGTCCAGCAGCATGCAGGAACCGGTGACGCATTCGGCGGCACCGTGGAAGGTCAGGTTTGCGGTCATGTCGCGGGTCCGTGCGAAGGTGAAACATCCGCCGGCCGCGGGCCTGACCGCGGCATTGACAGTATGTCGAGGCAGACGAGCCTGGACCGCAATCCGCGTTCCGCCAACAGCAGGACGGCGATCAAGACGCCGGGACGGGCGGGCTCAATCGCGGGGCCGGCCACTTTCAGTGTGCCAACAGCAGGTTCGGACCATCCGTGGAACCGAGGAAGGCGCGGGTGGCACCGCCGAAGACCGCCTCGCGCAGACGCGAATGACCCCAGGCCCCCGCGACGAGCAGGGTCGTCATCCGGCCTTTCGCCGCCGCCAGAAGAGCGGTGGCCTCGTTGTCCCCCTCGACCATGACCGGCGTGCCCTCGCCCACACCGTGCAGCCGGAGATAGGCGTTCAGACGGTCGATGTCGGGTTCGCTCGTCTGCCGGTCGAGGCCGGTCACGCACTGCAGGACATGAATGCCGCTGGCCATCGCCAGCAGGGGGAGGGCGGCCTTGACCGCCCGGCCCGCCTGCGGACTTCCGTCCCAGGCGATCGCCGCCGGACCCGAGAGGGCATCCGCGTCGAGACGCGCGACCAGGACCGGTGCCCGATCACTCAACAGGCATTGGGAAAACATCTCACGACCGAGGCCCTGATCGAGATGCCCCTGTCCGAAGATGACCAGGTCGGCGAGCGGAGCCTCGCGGCTCAGGGCCAGCGGCGGCCTCAGGCTGCGGCCGAGCACCGCCATCCGCGGTGCGCCGCGACCGGACCCGAAGGCGACGTCGGCCTGACGGGCGGCTGTCTGCGCCGATTCCTCGATCCGTCCCTGAAGCGAGCGTTCCGCGGCGGCCAGTTCCTGGATCGCCGCCGGCGACAGCGTGGCTCCGAGGGTCAGGCCGAGGGCGACCATGTCGGCAGCGCTGTCCGGATAGATCGGGAGGATCTCCACGACCGCGTCATGCTCCCGGGCCAGCCTGGCCGACAGGCCGAGGGCCTGGCCGTCGCCGTCTCCTCCCGCGGCGATGGCGATCAGATGCTTCAGGCTCATGGCGTATCTCCCCTCATCGGGGGGGAGTTTGCGCCTTGCGCCGGTCGGTGCCCTTGATCGACATCAAGGGTCCCCGGCCGTTGGAAATTTCCGGGGCCGGGTGTCAGGCGTCCAGGCCCCGTCCTGGTCGTCTGCCGGTCTCACGCCACGCTTCAGGGTCACCGCTGTGCCCCCTGCCGCAAAATTTCTGCCGTATCAGGACGGCTTGTCACCGAAACGCGAAGACAACTTCACACAAGCGCACCGGAACCGTCACGGTCCGGCGTGGGGGATGTCATATCCCACGTCTAGGCACAGCGCCGGGCAGGGGCGATGTCATCATCGCGTCGGGGGTCGAGGGCCCCTGACGACTCCTGCCGTGAAATTCTTTTTGCACAACACGGTGAAAACGATGACCGGCATTCGACTGACGACCCTGCTCGCGGTTTCCGCCAGCGCCCTGGCCCTGGCCGCCTGCGGCTCGGCGGAAGTCGCGTCCCCCGGAGAAGGCGATTTCGGCAGCGGCACGGGCGGTGGTACCGGTGGCGGCACGACCCCGCTTCCCCCCGGTACGCCGGCCGCTGACTGCCCGACCGGCCTGGCCAACGTCGGCGTCGTCGCCGGCGGCACCCTGCGTGCCTGCCAGCTGCCCGCCACCATCACCGGTGCCCTGACCCTGTCGGTCCGCGCCGGCACCATCTATGCGATCAGCGGTCGCACCGAAGTCGGCACCGACCGTGGTGCCGATCCGGCGGCCCCGGTCGCCGGCAGCGTCCAGGGCGTCCTGACGATCGAGCCGGGCGTGCGGGTGTTCGCCTCGGGCGGCACCGACTACCTGCTGGTCAACCGCGGTTCGCAGATCTTCGCGGAAGGCACGGCGACCAACCCGATCATCTTCACCAGCCGCCAGAACGTCGAAGGCACGACCACGGCGACGTCGCAGGGCCAGTGGGGCGGCATCGTCATCGCCGGCCGCGCCCCGACGGCCGTCTGCCCGGTCGGCGTCGTCGCGCCGAACGCAGCCTGCGTCGGTCAGGTCGAAGGCACCAGCGCCAACTACGGCGGCAACTCGCCGGCCGACAACTCGGGCCGCCTGCGCTATGTGCAGGTCAACTATTCGGGCTTCGAACTGTCGCCCAACAATGAGCTGCAGGCCCTGACCCTGGCCGGTGTCGGCTCGGGCACGACCATCGACCATTTCCAGTCGTACAACAGCTCGGATGACGGCATCGAAATCTTCGGTGGCAATGTCAACCTGTCGCATCTGGTCATCAACGGTGCCGACGACGACGGTCTGGACACCGACACCGGCTGGCGCGGGGGTGCCCAGTTCGTGATCATCACCCAGAAGCCCACCGCCGTGACCAACGGCAGCCGCGGCTTCGAATGGTCGGCCGCCCCGTCGGGCACCGCCTATTTCTCGCAGCCCAAGGTCTCGAACGTGACCATCGTCGGCCGGAACGCCGCCGTGGCTGCTGACGCCCTGATCACCCAGAACACCGGCACCGACGCGACGATCATCAACTCGGTCTTCACCAACCCGTCGACGTCTGCCGCGGCCTGCCTGGACATCGACGACGCCAACACCGTCACCAACACGCCGATCTTCAACTCGGTCTTCTTCGCCTGCAGCCGTCCGTTCGAGAATGACTCGAACATCGACGGTACGGCCACGGGTGCCATCTTTGCCCTCGGCACCAACAACACCTCCGCCGGAACCTCGTCCATGACGGCCCCGGCCGGTGCCACGATCACCAACTCGAACCTCGCCTTCATCAACGGCGCCAACGAGACGGCGGTCGTCCCGGCCAACGCGCCGGCGGCCCACAGCTTCTTTGTGGCCGTGACCTACATCGGTGCCGTCCGGAACAGCGCCGACACCTGGTACCAGGGCTGGACCTGCGGTCTCCAGGCCGGCTCGAACTGCTGACGACGGATGACGGGCGGCGGCCACTGGCCGCCGCCCGGCTGCCCGCCACTTCCGTTGAATTCCTCGAGGCGCAGATCATGAAGACCGTCACCCTGACCCTGACCGGGGTCCTGCTGGCCACCAGCGCACTGATCGCGCCGGGGCTGGCGTTCGCCCAAACGCAACCCGCACAGGCTCCGGCCCTGCAAAGCCCGACGGCGCAGACGCCCGCCGTCCCGTCCGAGCCCGAGGTGCAGGACGAGACCCAGCTTGACGAAGTCGTGGTGCTGGGCCGCTTCATCCCGACCCCGAACCGCGAAAGCCCCGAGGTCGCCGCCTTCCTGACGGCCGAAGACCTCGAGCGTACCGGCGACGCCAACGTCGCCCAGGCGCTGACCCGCGTGACCGGCCTGTCGATCGTCGAAGGCCGATTCATCTATGTGCGGGGCCTCGGCGAGCGCTATTCGTCCGCCCTGCTCAACGGCTCGCCCCTGCCCAGCCCGGAACCGCTCCAGCGCGTCGTTCCGCTGGATCTGTTCCCGTCGGAAATCCTCGCCGGCGTGACGGTCCAGAAATCCTATTCGGTCAGCTATCCCGGCGAGTTCGGCGGCGGCGTCATCGACCTGCAGACGCTGTCGACCCCGGCCGAACCGTTCTTCAGCATGAGTGCCTCGGTCAGCGGCAACACCGAGAGCACCTCGAAGGAAAACCTGATCTATTTCGGATCGCGCACCGATTTCACGGGCTTCGACGACGGCACGCGCGAAGTGCCCGGTCCGCTGCAACTGGCGTTCAACTCGGGCAGGCGGATCGGCGACAACGGCAACTATTCCGCCAGCCAGCTGCGCCAGATCGGCCAGTCGCTGAGCAACTCGCCGCTTCGCCTGCTGCAGCGTGAAACGACGCCCGCGAACTTCGGTCTGAAATTCGCCGGCGGCACGAACACCGAGACTTCGCTCGGCACCCTCGGCGTCATCGTCTCGGCCGGCTACGACAACAAGTGGACGGGCCGCGAAGGCGTCCGTCAGACCGGCCGGATCGACGCCGGCTCCCTGATTGTCGCCAATGACTACGGGTTCCAGTCGAACCAGAATGACATCGGCCTGAATTTCCTCGGCGGGCTCAGCCTGACCGGCGACACCAGCACGATCAAATGGACCAACCTCTATATCCGCAACGTCACCAAGGAAGCCCGCTCGGAGGCGGGTTTCGATGATGCGTCCGGCGGTATCCGCCGCACCGATGCGACCGAATGGTTCGTGCGTCAGCTGTTCTCGACCCAGCTGGCCGGCGAGCACGAGTTCGGCGCTGCCAGCGAGTGGGATCTGACGTGGCGCGCCGCCTACGCCAAGACCTCGCGCGACGCCCCCTATGAGACGCGTTTCGGTTATGGCGTGAACCCGACCGGTGCCTTCATCCATGACATCGAGACCAATGCCATCTCGTTCAGCAACCTGGACGACGATGTCGTCTCGGGCGGCGCGGACCTCAGCTACACCCTGGCGCTGTCGGACCAGCGCGATGCCGTCTTCTCGGTCGGCGTCTCGACCTACGACAACAACCGGGATTCCGAACAACGCACCCTGCGGTTCATCGCCCCGAACGGTCTGACCTCCGACCAGCTGGAGTCCCGGGTGGACTTCCTGTTCGCCGACATCAACATCGGGCCCTTCCTTCAGATCGAGGAAATCACCGGCTCCAACGGTGCCTCCGCCTTCGAAGGCCAGCTGACCGTCAATGCGGCCTACGCCCAGGTGCAGGCCGAGGTCATTCCGCTGGTGAACCTGAACCTCGGCGTCCGCTACGAGGACGGCGAACAGACGGTGGTCCCGCGCGACCTGTTCGGCGGCGCGACCGGCTTCCTGCCGACCGAGATCAAGGAGCAGTATGTTCTGCCGGCGGGCACGATCACCTGGAATTTCGCCGAGGACATGCAGTTCCGTCTCGGGGCCTCCAAGACCATCGGCCGGCCCCAGTTCCGCGAACTGGCACCGCAGCAGTACACCGACCCGGAAAGTGACCGGACCTTCATCGGCAACCCCTATCTGGTGGACACCGAGATCCTGAACCTGGACGCGCGCTGGGAATGGTATTTCGCCCGGCAGCAGTATCTGACGGCCGGCGTCTTCTACAAGGATCTGGACAAGCCCATCGAGTCCAGCGTGGTCGACCAAGGTTCGTCCATCTCGCAGACCTTCCTGAACGCGCCCAATGCCGTGGTCATGGGTTTCGAGCTCGAGGCGAAGAAATTCTTCGAGTTCGGCTCGGACATGGACTTCATCGCCAACAAGCGCTGGCTGGTCCAGGCCAACTACACCTACTCGGACTCCCAGGTGAATGTGGAGGCGGGTGACACCGTCACCACCCAGAACAGCCTCGGTGTGGCCCAGCCGGCGTCGTTCTACGTCATCGACGGCAGCCGTCTGCAGGGCCAGTCGGACCACGTCGCCAACCTGCAACTGGGTTGGGAAGACGATACGGCCCGGTCGCAGGCGACCCTGATCGCCAACTATGTGTCCGAGCGCAGCTCGGCGCGCGGCCGCCCGGGCGAGCCGGACCTGATCCAGGAGCCGGGCGTCCAGCTGGACTTCGTCTACCGCAAGGATTTCGAATATGCGGGCCGCGACTACGGCTTCGCCCTCGAACTCCGCAACCTGCTGGGCGAACAGTTCCTGGAGTATCAGGAGCTGGGCAACCGGGTCGTCATCAACGGCTATGACCTGGGCACCAGCGGCTCGGTCAGCCTGACCGCGCGGTTCTAGACACGGACCCGGGGAGGAGCGGTCGCCTGACCGCTCCTCCTCCGGTTTCCGTCAGGGATCAGAAGACCGACTGCGCGCTGCGTTCCAGGGTGGTTTCGCCCCGGAGCAGTTGCGCCTGATAGTCGGCCAGGGTGTCGGTGCCCGTCTCCGGGGTGGCGTCGGCGTCGTAGAGACCCGTCTCGGGGTTCAGCACCAGCATGGATTCCCCCGCATAATAGCGTCCGATCCGGGCCAGCTCGGCCTTGGCCGCGAGCGACGGAACGACCCGTCCCAGCGCGCCCAGCGTCGCCGCGATCCCGCCCAGCAGGCCGGTCGGCACCTGGCTGAACCGCGGTGCCTGCCCCATCAGGCGGAACAGGGCCTCGCCCTGCTGGCGCGGTGTCTGGGCCGGTCCGGGACCGCCGATCGGCAGGATGCGGTTGTGGCGCGCGGGATCGTCGATACAGCCGGCCATATAGGCCCCCAGGTCGCGGTCGCTGATCGGCTTGCAGGCGGTCAGGGTGCCGTCGCCGAAGACCATGAAGGGCTTGCCCGCCTTCACCCGCGCCACCTGGCCTGACAGGGATTTGAAATAGGCGGTCGGGCGCACGATCGACCAGGTCAGGCCGGACTCCATCAGGGCCTTCTCGAACGCCAGCTTGGCGTGCTGGAAGGCCAGCCGGGGCTTCTGCACACAGATGGCCGACAGCAGGACCATCTGCGTCACGCCGGCCGATTTCGCCGCCGCCAGGGCCTCCAGATGCGCGCGATGGTCGATGGCCCAGGCGTCGGCGGCCACCCCGGTGCGTGAGGCCAGACAGGAGACCAGCACATCGAACCGCTCGCCCCGGAAGCCGTCGCGCGCCAGCGATGCGGGATCCGTCGCCTCGCCCACGCGGACCTCGGCCCCGTCCAGCAGGCGGGCGCTGTCGTCCGGCGACAGATGGCCGCCGGCGCCCGCGCGCGACCGCACCAGACAGACGACCTGATGGCCCTTCTCGACCAGCGCCCGCACCGTCGCCCGACCGATGTCGCCGGTCGCGCCGAGCACGAGGACCCGCAGCGGGCGCGTCGCGCCGGAGGCGGGGGAGGGCGGGTGCGGGGAAACGGTCAAGGGCGCCGCCGGGCTACGGGAGGAGGTTCCGTACTATGGCGAAACGGGTCGGGAGGCCAAGCCGTGCCCGGAGCGGCGAGGGGGATCACTGAGGGTGGGTGACCCTTTCCGGCCTTCCCGACCGCGAGCCGGGTGGGGCTCGTGTCGCGACAATCGGCAGATCGCGGCGGCCGGAGAGCGGACTCTTGGAGGGTCCGCAAAGGGGGGAAAGCGGACGCTTATGCGGCGAGCGGGTCAGCCTTTGTCGGACTTCTTGGCCACGGCGCGAATGGCCCCCCGCAGGACAAGCAGGTGGAAGTAATAGGCCGCTACAAAGATCACTGCGGCAAAAGCTAAAACGCCGATGGTTTCCATTATCCCCTCGGGGGGCATGGAGAGGAACATCACCGCGACCCACAAACCGTAGAGGATGGTGAAAACGATTTTCAGGATCGTGGGTAAGCGCATGAGATGGGTCCGGTCGGCCAACAATCTGATTTGAAGTCGAAAGGCTAGCATCTGCGCGAAGGTCCGCAACGGGTCGAGAGCCGACCTTGGCTTCAGGCTGACAACCGAAGTCGCTAGTCGCGCCGGCGAACCGCGTCTTTCGCGAGGACAACTGCGTAACCACCCCAGTATGCAAGAAGGGCAACGCTAATCAAAATGTTGAGTGGGTCGTTGTTGTCAAACAACGTTGGGACCACGAGGAACGAGGTGATCACCACTATACTGGTAGGCAGCATAAACCATCGCAGCCGGTGGGCGAGTGAGGGTTTGGCTTGTCTCATTTGGCAAGTCTCTTACGGCGGACGGGGAACTGCAACCGATATCGCGTGACGCCTCCAGACGTCCGCTATGGGTCGTTAGCGGACCTTGGTTCGTCAATGTATGGTTGGACATGACTTTGGATCAGCAGATCGTTGCGCTGGTAGCCCGTTTCACGGACCGGCCGGTCGCCGATATCACACCCGATCTTACGCTGTTCGACGACCTCGGCTTGGACGGTGATGATGCCGTTGAGTTCTTCAAAGCGTTCGAGGCCGACTTTCAACCTGACCTTGAAGCCCTATACGTATGCTGGGGAAGCCACTTCGGACCGGAAGGGTGGACGCTATCCAGCGTTGGCCAAGTCGTATCCGGTATCATGGTTCTTGCTGCCCCAGTTGCCGTCATCGCGGCTTTGGCAGGCTTGCCCCGATGGTTGGCGATATCCTTCGGAATGGCGGTATTTTTGGTCTGGTTCTTGCCGCTCCGCATGTGGCCGTTCAGGCCCAAAGCCCTCAGCCCAATCTCGGTCCAAGACCTCATGACAACCGCAAAAACCGGGCGATGGATGACTGGATCAGAGCCCGCGCTCTCCTGACCGGCAAGTCCGCCAAGGGTCGGGAGCGGACGGTTGCCCGGGGGCGGAGGGCGGACATTTGAGCCCGGGACCATCCCGCAAGGAACGGCCCGGTCTGCCGACTTCGCCCGCCCGATCCTGATCAGCGCCGGGACGCGCCGCGGGTTCGCCCGGGTCTGGTTCGCTGCCGGCGCACGACACAGGATCGTGGACCATTCGTCGCAGCCGCCGGGCCATGGCGGGTGCCGCCATGAACGTGCATTCTTCCAACTCAACCCGGTGTCGAACGCCGACCCTCTCCCACGAACGGATGCATGATGACACCGATCAGAAACCTGGCCCTTGTCTCCACCCTGTTGGCGACGCTCGCGGCATGCTCGGCCCCGGCGCCGACACCCCCCGCGGCCGAGGTCGTCGACGCCAGCAGCAGCACGGTGCGGGTGCGCGGCACGGTCCAGTCCGTGACGGACGGTTCGATGACGGTTCAGACCTGGGACGGCCGAACGGTCGCCGTGCCGGTGGCGGCGACAACGCGTTTTGTCTGGGTTGTGGCGTCCAGCCTTTCGACCCTCAAGGAAGGCGATTTCGTGGGGACCGCGACCACGGGTCCGAAGACGGCGCTTCGGTCGCTGGAGCTGGTGATCTTCCCTGAATCGATGCGCGGCACCGGCGAGGGTCACTATGCGTGGGACGTACCAGGCGTTGTCGCATCGCGTGGTGGCGACCCGGTCGTGTCGAGTGCGATGACCAACGGCACGGTCGAGAGCCAGAGCATGATGACCAACGGGACCGTCCAGGCCCAGAGCGCCATGACAAACGGCACGGTTGCCGGCAGTGAAGCGTCGTCCGGCGGCCGTATGCTGACCATTTCCTACGAGGGCGGCACGGCAAACGTCACGATTCCCGACGGAACGCCGGTCGTGCGTTTCGAACCGACCGAAAGGCCTTCACTGGCGGTTGGTCAGAAGGTGTACGCCGTCATACCCAAGGGGACGACGTCTGCCGGGTTTCTGGCGATGGGCAAGGACGGCGTGACCCCGCCGATGTAGCCGGCAGGGCGTCATGGCCGACGCCCGGCCTGGCTCGCCTCCAGCACCCGGCGGAATGACCCCGCTCGAGGGCCGGGCGAGCCGCACTTGCGACGTCGTGCCCCGGGTGGGTGGGACAGGCCCCGGACCTGCGGTCCGCTGAATGCCGGGTGCCGTCTCGCCTGCTGTGACCTTCCCCGCTCAACCCTCTGCGCCTATGGCCTGTTCCCGGAAGCGGACGTCGCAGATGTCTGGACGGGGTCGGGCGCGGGCCTCGGCCTCACTGCCCAACACCCACATGGATTGAGAGACCGATATGACCGTCACGATGTTCGGCATTCCCAACTGCGACACCGTCAAGAAGGCGCGCGTCTGGCTGGGCGAGAACGGGGTCGAGTGTCTCTTCCACGACTACAGGAAGGCGGGCATCGACCGCGCGCGGCTGGAGGGCTGGGTGGCCGAGCATGGGTGGGAGACGATCCTGAACCGGGCCGGCACGACCTTCCGGGCCTTGCCGGACGCGGACAAGGCAGATCTGGACGCGGATCGGGCCGTGGCCCTGATGCTGGCCCAGCCGTCCATGATCAAGCGCCCGGTTCTGGACCTGGGAGACCGGACGCTGGTGGGGTTCAAGCCGGAGCTCTACGCCGCCCTGGTGGTGTGACGGGCGAGGGCGCTCAGCCCTCGACGGCGACCTCGGGCCGGTCGTGGCCGTCGGCGCGTTCGGTAATCCACTGGCCCGAGGCGTCGGCGTATTCGATGAAGGAGTCCTCGTCGGGGACCTTTTGCTCGTGCGCCACGGCCACCGCGGCGGCCCGGGCCGAGTCGTGCGTCGGGTAGGTCTCCGAAAATGTGCCGCCGGCCTGGTAGGCCCAGCCTCCGTCATGTTCGACGATGCGATAGGTGATCTGGGCCATGGGTCTCTCCGTCGTCAGTGAACCTGGGTGTCTGCCATCGAACGCGAGGCGGCCGGATGGGTTGCCCGATGAACGGCGAACGACGTCGTCCAGCGAAAAAATCCCGCCCGCTGCATCCGCTGGCCCGACCGGTGGCGACTACCCTATGAAAGCGCGGGCGACGGGCCCGGCGTGACGAGGGGTAACGACGATGGAAGACCTGTTCCGTTCCTATTGGTGGTTGATCTTTCCGCTCGGCTGGTTCGTGGCGTCCGGCTTCTCCACGCTGCTCAACTACCGCCGCCAGAAGGATACGCTGAAGCTGATCCAGGCCTATGCCGACAAGGGGCAGGAGCCGCCGGCCGCCCTGCTCAAGGTGCTGGAACGGCCGATCGATGCCGATGACGATTCCTGGCACACGCGGCGGGACGGCCGGCCCGGCGACGGGTCCTGGTTCTCGGTGGTCCTGTTCGGGGTCATGAGCGCCGGCTTCGCCTATGCCAGCTGGTCCGACATCTATGGGGCGGGCGAGGCCTTCCTGATTGTGGCCTTTGTCCTGGGGGCCCTGTGCCTCGCCAGCCTGGTCTCAGCCTTGATGGGACGTCGGCCCGGGCGCTGATGTCTGACCGGAACCGGGGCCATGGGGGGATTTCAGTCCGATGCCGAGCTGGTGAGCCGCGCGCTCGCCGGTTCGGACACCGCCTTTTCGCGGCTGGTCGAGCGGCACCAGGCGGCGGTGCGCGGCTTTCTGCGTCGGGCGCTGGGCAGCGGCTGGGCCGAGGCGGACGACGTGGCCCAGGACGCCTTCCTCGCCGCCTGGCGGTCGTTGCGCTCGCTCAAGGATCCGACCGCCGTCCGGCCCTGGCTGTGCGGCATCGCCTGGCGCAAGGCCCAGGACCGGGTGCGCGCCTCCAGGCGAGGTGCCGCGCGCGACAGCGTCTGGCTGGAGACGGTGGAACTGCCGTCGGGCGTGTCGCACGAGGACCGGCTGTCCCTGGTCGCGGCGATGGGCGACCTGCCTGCGGACGTGCGCGCCTGCATCGCCCTGTGCCTGGGCGACGGCTGGTCGCACGGCGAGGCGGCCCTGGCGCTGGGCTTGCCACCGGGCACGGTGAAGTCCCATGTTGCCCGTGGACGGGCGCGACTGCTGAAGGCGCTGGGAGGTCCGGATGACGCCTGAACAGAAACTCCAGGCCCTGTTCGCCGCCGAGGCTCCGCCGGCGCGCGACCCTGCCTTCCAGGCGCGCCTGGCCCAGAGGATCGCCCTGCGCCGGGCGTGGATGACGGTTGCGGCGATGGTGCCGTGGGGTGTCGCGGCGACGGCGGTGCTGTGGGCCCTGATCCCGGTGATCGCGCCTCTGACGCAGGCCTTGAGCGCCCTGGTGCCCGCCGCCGCCGCCCTCGCCGGCGTGGCGGTCAGCGCCGTCGCCGCCCAGGCCCTGTCGCGCCGCTTCAGCCCGGGCTGAACCGCCTTACGAAAGTTTCATCTGGTGCGCCGCATCCGTGGAGGCCCTTCACCGCCTCTTGTCGTCAGAAGGCCGGAGCATCACGCTGCGGTTTCGAGACAAGAGGGGATATCCCAATGGACATGACGCCCATTCTGATCGTGCTGATCGTCTTCAGCGCCATCACGGCCGTGATCTTCGGCCCGAGCTATCTGAAATCGCGCGAGAAGCGCGACATTCAGCAGACCGTTCGTCACGCTATCGACAAGGGCCAGCAACTGCCGGCCGACCTGATCGACGCCATGACGCGCGACGTCGCCAGCAAGCTGCCCTCGCGGAGCCGTGACATTCGCCGCGGCATCATCTGGCTGGCGGTCGGCATCGGCCTCGCCGCCTTCGGCGTCATCAACGACATGGGCTGGAACGGCAATGACGACTGGCACGGCAATGTCGGCGACGGACTGCTGGGCATCGCGGCGATCCCGGTCACGATCGGCCTGGCCTTCATCGTCCTGAGCTTCTTTAACCCGAACAAGGAATAGGGCGGGTCGGACGGGGGGGACAGATCATGACCCAGGATCTGATCGACCGACACGACGTCGAGCTCGCCGCCCTTGCGGCGGCGGGCGGACGGCGGGAGTTCGGCGAGTTGGTGCGTCGCCACGGTTCGGCGGTGCGAGGCCTGCTGCGGCGGATGGGGGCGCAGGCCACGCTCGCCGACGACATCGCCCAGGACGCCTTCATCCAGGCGTTCGAGCGGTGCGCCGAATTCCGCGGTGAGGGCACTTTCGCCGCCTGGGTCAAGCGGATCGCGGCCCGTCTCTACATAAAGCGGGTCGCCAAGGAGGCCCGCTATATCGCTGAAGTCGAACAGGAAGATGTCGCGCCCACGACCGATCATGCGGGCCTGATGGATCTCGACGAGGCGCTCAAGGGGCTCAGCGAGCCCGAACGACTGTGTGTCTCCCTTTGTCACGGGGCCGGCATGGCGCATCCCGAGATCGCCGCCGCCCTGAATTTGCCACTCGGCACGGTGAAGTCTCATGTCAAACGTGGTCTGGATAAACTCCGCGCGCGGCTCCAGCCGCAATCCGCGCAGCCCCTGGGAGGGACGCAGCATGTCGGCTGACGAGTTCGATCCCGAAATCGAGCGCCTGTTCGCGCGCACGCCGCATCTGACCGATGCGGCCCTGTTCAACGCCCAGGTCGAGCAACGCCTGCAGAAGGGGTCCCGCGTCCGCGTGCTGGCCCTCGGACTCGCCGGCGTCATCGGCGGCGCCGTGGCGATCCGCGAGACGATGAGCGTGAACCTGGGGCTGACCGGCGGAGACGGCGTGGTCGCCGGCGACGCCCTGGCTCAGGGCATCCGTTCCACCTCGGTCGGTATCCAGAGTTCGGTCCAGGGGGGGCTCGACCAGTTCGGCCTCGGCAATCTGGAACTGGGCTCGCTGGGCGGCATGCAGATGTTCTGGATCGCCGCCGGGGCCCTGATCGCCGTGGCCGCGGCCGGGGTGATGAAGCTGTCCCAGGAGATCTGAGCACGCCCTGTCATCCTCTGCCGGGGATGACGGGGAGGGGCCGCGTCGCTATCTAGGGCTCCGAACAGGAGCCTCGCCATGTCCAGCCAGAAGCAGGAAACCGTCCGGCGCCTCGCCGCCCCGGACATCCGGTCGCGCAAGGGCGGCGAGCCGATCGTCTGCCTGACGGCCTATGATGCGCCCACGGCCGCCCTTCTTGATGACCACTGCGATCTGCTGCTGGTCGGCGACAGCGTCGGCATGGTGGTGCACGGCCTGCCCAACACCGTCGGCGTCACCCTCGAGATGATGATTCTCCACGGCCAGGCCGTCATGCGCGGCTCGAAAAAGGCCATGGTCGTCATCGACATGCCGTTCGGCAGCTATGAGGGCGGCAAGGAACTGGCCTACGAAAACTGCGCCCGGGTGATGAAGGAAACCGGGGCCCAGGGCGTGAAGCTGGAAAGCGGTCCGACCGTCGCCGAAACCATCGCCTATCTGGTCCAGCGCGGCATCCCGGTCATGGGCCATGTCGGCCTGCGCCCGCAGGCCGTGCTGACCGACGGGGCGTTCAAGGCCAAGGGGCGGACCGACGAGGAACGCCTGCGCGTCATGTCGGAGGCCGAGGCCACCGCTGACGCAGGCGCATTCTCGATCGTCATCGAAGGCGTCGCCGAGGGGCTGGCCCGGGACATCACCGCCGCGGTCGACAAGCCGACCATCGGCATCGGTGCGTCGTCCGCCTGCGACGGCCAGATCCTGGTCACGCCGGACATGCTGGGCCTGTTCGACTGGACGCCGAAATTCGTCCGCCGCTATGCGGATATGCGCGGTGAAATCGACCGGGCCGTGGGTGCCTATGCCGCCGACGTGAAAGCCCGCCGTTTTCCTGCCGAAGTCGAGACCTACTTCTCGAAAAAGCCCGTCACGCCCTAAGCCGTGCGTTGCGGCGGGCAGGCCGAGCCTCTAGGGTCCGGCCGGATTGAATTTCAGCGGCCTCGGTGCCGTTTTCTGGGGGCGACGTAACCGTGGTTGATGTCTTCGAGCAGGTCGAGGAGGAGCTTCGCTCCGATCGCTACAAGCGGCTGGCCCGGACCTGGCTGCCCGTGGCCGGCGGGGTTCTTCTGGTCGCCCTGATCGCGGCGCTGGTGTTCTGGGGCTGGGACAGCCTGCAGACGTCGAAGGCCGACAAGGCGTCGATCGCCTATGATCGCGGCATGCAGTCACTCCAGGCTAACAACCCGGTCGGTGCCGACGCCGCCTTCACCCAGGCGGCCAAGGACGGTAACGGAGCCTACAGGTCCATGGCCCTGATGCAGCGGGCCGGCATTGCGGTCGAGGCCAACCGGATTCCCGACGCCATCCGGATGCTGGACGACGCCGCCAAGGCGTCGGGTGACCCGATCCTGTCGGACGCCGCCGCGTTGAAGAGTGCCTGGCTGGCCATGGATACCGAGACGCTCGCCCAGATCGAGGCCCGCCTGACGCCGCTGACCAAGGACAGCCGTCCGTTCAGCGTGTTCGCCGTCGAGGCCCTGGCCATGGCGCGGCTGCAGAACGGTCAGGTCGCGCCGGCGCGTGAGGCGCTGGTTCTGCTCAAGAATGGTCTCGACACGCCGGACATCGTCAGCCAGCGCGCGGATCTCGCGATCGCGGCCATCGACTCCGGTTCGGCCGGCAATCTGAAGAAGATCGTTGAGGCCCAGCGCAACCTTCCGGCGGCCCCGGCCGGCTTGCCCGCCGCCGCCGCCCAGGCCGGAGCGCCTGCCCAGGCTGCGCCGGCCGCCGCTCCGGCCCGCCCGTGACCCCCGTTTGCAGGACGTCCGCCATGAATCGCGTACTCAAAGTCGCTCTGCTGGGCGGTCTGGCCGTCTCCCTCGCCTCGTGCGCCGGCATGCGCAACTCCTTGCCGTTCGGGCTCGGCGGCAAGAAGGAGCCCCAGGCCACGGCGACCGCCGGCCAGCGGATCTCCGTGCTTGAGTTTGAACAGCAACTGGCCCCGTCGGCGGCCCTGTCGGGGCGTGATTTCTTCCTTCCGGGCCCCCAGGCCGCAACCGCCTGGACCCAGCCCGGCGGCAATGCCGACAACTCTGTCGAACACGTGATCGCCGCACCGGCCTTCACCGTCGCCTGGCGCCGCGGCGTCGGCGCGGGCTCGGGGCGTACGCGTCAGATCATGGCCCCCGTGGTGGCCGACAACGGCCGCGTCTTTGTGCTGGACGGCGAGTCCACGGTGTCGGCGCTCGATGCCGGTACCGGTGCCGAGGCCTGGAAGGTCAACATCAGGCCGGATGAACGCGAAGGGGCCCGCGGCGGCTTCTTCGGCATCGGCGGCACGGGCGGAACGACCGGCGGCGGCTTCGGCGGCGGCGTCGCCGTGGGTGGCGGCAAGGTCTTTGTCTCATCCGGCTATCGCCTGGTCACCGCCCTCGACCAGGCCACAGGTGCCGTCCTCTGGACCACGCCGGTCGACGTGCCGGTTCACGGTGCCCCGACCGTCTCGGGCAATCGCGTGTTCGTCGTCGATGTCGAGAACCAGATCCAGGCCTTCGACATCGCCAGCGGCCGGCAGGTCTGGTCCTACCGCGGCATCCCCGAACCGGCCCGCATCATGCGCGCCTCCAGCCCGGCGGTAACCGGCGACACCGTCATTGCCCCCTTCTCATCGGGCGAGGTCGTGGCCCTGCGCGCCTCGACCGGCCAGTCAGTCTGGCAACAGGTCCTGTCGCGCACCAGCCGGACCAGCGCCCTGTCGGAAATCCGCGACATCGCCGGCCGTCCGGTGATCAGCCGCGGTGTCGTCTATGCGGTCAGCCACTCCGGAATGCTGTCCGCCCTGGACATCCGCTCGGGACAGCCGAAATGGGTCCCCTTGCCGATCGCGGGCGTCAACGCGCCGCTGCCGGTGGGCGACGTCATCTATGTTGTCTCCAAGGACGGCGAACTGACCGTCATCAGTCGGGAGACCGGCCAGATCTACTGGAGCCGCGACCTCAATGAAGGGCGCGTGCGTCAGGAAGGCGGCCTGCTCGGCTTCTTCGACCGCACGGTCCGTCCCGAGTGGTCGGGTCCGATGCTGGCCTCCAACCGGCTGATCCTGACCAATTCGGACGGTGAACTGGTGGCCTTCGATCCCAAGACCGGTGCCCAGACCGCCTCTCTCAAACTGGGTGCCGGTCCGGTCTATCTGGCTCCCGCTGCCTACAACGGCATGCTCTATGTTCTGAGCGACAAGGGCGACCTCGTCAGCATTCGCTGACGTCGGACAACAAACTGCGTTAGAAGGCCGACATGGCTCTCAAAGTCGCCATCGTCGGCCGCCCCAATGTGGGTAAGTCGACACTGTTCAATCGACTCGTCGGCAAGCGTCTCGCGCTGGTCGATGATCGCCCGGGCGTGACCCGGGACCGCCGCTATGCCGACGGCAATATCGGCGACATGGACCTGACGCTGATCGACACGGCGGGTTATGAGGACATCACCGACGACAGCCTCGAATCGCGGATGCGCGAGCAGACCGAGGCGGCCATCGAGGATGCCGACCTGCTCCTGTTCATGATGGACGCGCGCGAAGGCGTGACCTCGCTGGACGAGATCTTCGCCGACCGTCTGCGCCGTCAGCACAAGCCGGTCATCCTGCTGGCCAACAAGTCCGAGAGCCGCGAGAGCGGCGGCGGCATCGGCGAGTCCTGGTCCCTGGGCTTCGGCGAGCCCGTCGCCATCTCGGCCGAGCACGGCGAGGGCATGGCCGACCTCTATGCCGCGGTGGTCGCGGCCAGCGCCGACATCTTTATCGAAGAGGTCGACGAGCCGGACAAGCCGATCCGCATCGCCATCATCGGCCGTCCCAACGCCGGCAAGTCGACCCTGATCAACCGTCTGATCGGCGAGGACCGCATGCTGACCGGCCCCGAGGCCGGCATCACCCGCGACTCCATCTCGGTCGACTGGGAATACGAAGGCCAGAACATCCGCCTGGTCGACACCGCCGGCATGCGCCGCAAGGCCCGGGTGCAGGAGAAGCTGGAGAAGCTGTCGGTCGCCGACACCATCCGCGCCATCACCTTCGCCGAGGTGGTGGTGCTGGTCATGGACAAGGACGACGCCTTCGACACCCAGGACCTGCAGCTGGCCGATCTGGTCGAGCGCGAGGGCCGGGCGCTGGTCTATGTCGCCGCCAAATGGGACCTGGAGGAAAGCCCCCAGGCCAAGCTGGCCAAGCTCAGCCAGATGGCCGAGGACAAGCTGCCGCAGTTGAAGGGTTCGCCCTTCGTCGCCCTGTCGTCCCACAGCGGGCGCGGTGTCGAACGGCTGATGCCCGCGGTGCTTCAGGCCCATGCCACCTGGTCGGTCAAGGTCAAGACCAAGGACCTCAACGACTGGCTGTCCATGGCGACCCAGAGGCATCCGCCCCCCGCCGTCGACGGCAAGCGGATCAAGCCCAAATACATGGCCCAGACCAAGGCCCGCCCGCCGACCTTCGTGCTGATGGCCAGCCGCGCCGAAGCCATGCCGGAACAGTACAAGCGCTATCTGGTCAACAATCTGCGGGAATCCTTCGACCTGCCGGGCACGCCGATCCGTCTGATCGTCAAGTCCGGCAGCGAGAACCCCTATGCGCCGGGCGGCTCCAAATCGGGCCCTGAACGCTACAAGGGCGACGCCAAGACCGCGCCGCGCAAGGTCATCAAGAAGGCCGAGCGCGCCGAGATGCTTTCCAACCTGCCCGGCAAGGCGCTGGAGCAGAAGAAGGCGGGCAAGACCAAGCTGAAACCGATCGCCGGGCTGAAGGCCAGCGCGAGCAAGAAGGCGGGTTCGTCGGTGGCCGTCCAGAAGGGCGCGCGCGGCGGGGCGCGGCAGGTGTCACGGTCGGGCCGCGTGCGGACGGGACAGAAGCACCTGCCGAAGAAGTAGGTCAGCGCAAGGCGGCGAGGGCGTGGCCGGCGATCAGGGCGTCGGCCAGTCCATGGGGATTCCGCACGCCGTAGTTCGTCGTGGTGATCACCACCACTGCCTGAAGGTCAGGAACCACGACCACCTTGTTTCCGCCGGTTCCGGCCATGGCGAACGCCTTCAGAGGCCGTCCCTCGACCGTGTAGGTCGGCAGCCAGACGAGATAGCCATAGTCCCCGCGCTGATCGTCCACGCGGGCGTGTGGCGAGGTCATCGCCGCGACGAAGGACTCGGGCAGCACCTGTGCGCCGTTCCAGCGCCCGCCATCCAGCAGGATCTGCCCCAGCTTGAGGAGATCGCGACTCTTCAGGCCCAGCCCACCGCCGCCCTGGGCGAGGCCAAGGGGCGAAAACTGCCACTCCGCGTCTTCGATGCCCAGCGGATCGAACAGGGCGTCCTGTGCGAACGCCTGCAGCGGCTGCTCCGTCGCCGACTGGATCGCGGCGCCCAGACTCGTCACGCCGGCGGTGCAATAGCTGAAGGCGCGTCCATAGGGCGACGCCTCCGGACGCGGAACCCAGGCCGGGAACCCACGCACCGGCAGATCGAAGGCGAACCCCACCCAGTTCTCGACCAGATACATCCGTTCCTCGTTGCCGCGCGAGAACTGGTTCTCGTCATCGCATTCGAGCAGGGAGCTCATGGTCAGCAGGTCCTCGACCGTGATCGCGTCCTTGCGCGGGTCGGGATTGTCGAACGGGCCCCATGAGGCGATGAGCGGGACCACGGGCGTCGAGAGTGCCAACTCGCCCCGCGCGATGGCAGCGCCGGCCAACATGGCGGTCACGCTCTTGGTCGTTGATCGGGTGTTGCGGCGGGCCTCCGCGCCGCCGTCGTCGAAATAGGCCTCGTGGATCAACCGGCCGTTCCGGCTGATCAGCACGCTGGTGATCTGCTGAAACGTCCCCGCGCGAACCGCCGCGTCCATGGCCGCCAGTGCGTCCGCGGAGGCGTTCTCGGTCTCCGGCGCGACGCGGTGCCAACCGTCCGCCTGACGGGCCTGGGCGGGCGGGGTGACAAGAAGCAGGGCGGACAGGGCGAGAGTGAAGACGCGCACGGGAAAACCTCGCTTCAGACAGGTTGCTCAGATCGCGAATTTCATCGGGCCCGTCTTGAACAGGTGGAACCTGCTCAGACCACGGCCGCCCGGAATGCCCCCGGGGTGAGCCCGAAGATGCGGACGTACTCCCGCGTCATGTGGCTCTGGTCCGCATAACCCGCGCACACGGCGGCCTCGGCCAACGAAACCCCGCGCGCCATCTGCACGGCGGCCTGATCAGCCCGGCGGTGTCGGATGGCGGCTCCTGGAGATTGCCCCAGATGGCGACGCCACGCCCGGGCGAGATACACCGGGTGGACGGCGACCCGGGCGGCGATGCCGCGGATTTCAAGGCCAGGGGTCGTCGAAAGATCGGCGACCATCTCGACCGCGACCGCCAGCCAGTCGGGTGCATGGCGGGACTGGTCGTTTCCCCCGGCCACCGCTCCGGTCAGGGCCAGGGCCGCATCCTCGACCAGAAGTCCGTCGCCATCGCCCGCGCACAGAGTCAGGCCTACGAGCCGGCGCATTGCCGTCTCCGCCGGACCGCGCAACAGGGCGGGGTGATCAAGTCCAGCCGGCAGATCGGCGGGCGCGCTCACCGACAGGAACAGCCCGCCGGCGACATCGAAACAGTCGCGGTGCACCACGCCTGGCGGGTTGTAGATGGCGCTGCCGGCCCCGAACACCGTCCGGTCCGCCAACGGATCCCGCGCGAGGCTGCGATAGCCGTCGGCCAGCGGCAGGATGAAATGGGCGGCGTCGTGCGAGTGTTCCTCGACAGCCTCGGGCGGCAGGGTCGCCACCCGCAGATCCACCTCGAAGCCGCCTGCGCTGACCGACCGGTTCAGGGCCCCCATGAACTGACCGTGCTGGAGCTGGCGACTCATCGGACGGTCAGATCAGCGCCGCCACGTTCGGCTCGCTCGCCCAGTCCCTGAACTTCACCTCCAGCGGCGGTTCCAGGTCGCCGCGGGCCAGTTCGACCATCAGCGGGCCTATGGCCGAGGGGTGGATGACGTCCTCCGGATCCTCGCCCGGATACGCCTGGGCCCGCATGGCCGTCCGCATCCGGCCCGGATCGACGATGGCCACCCGCACCGGGGTGGATTCAATCTCGTCGGCCCAGCATTTGACCAGGGCCTCGGCCCCGGCCTTGGTGGCGGCGTACATGCCCCAGAAGGCCTTGGGCGCAGCGGCGACACTGGTCGTGACATAGACGGCCCGTCCGGCGTCCGACGCCTTCAGCAACGGTTCCAGCGAGCGGATCAGGCGATAGACGGCGGTGAAATTGGTCTTCTCGACCTTGGCCCAGACGCGCGGGTCGGCGTGGCTGACCGGCGTCAGGCCCGAGGCCCCCATGGTCGCCGCCGCCTGCACCCAGACGTCCAGCCGCCCGAACCGCTCATAGATGGCCCCGCCCAGCCGGTCGATCGCCCCGCCGTCCACCAGGTCGAAGGGGATCAGGGTCGCGTGCCTGCCCGTTGCGGCGAAGATGGCGTCGTCCAGCTCTTCCAGACCCCCCACCGTGCGGGCCGTGGCGATGACGTGCGCCCCGGCCTTCGCCAGGGCCAGCGCGGTCTCGTAGCCGATGCCGCGCGAGGCCCCGACGACGAGGGCGATGCGGTCTTTGAGGTGCAGGTCGGTCATGGCGGGCCTGATAGCCCGCCCGTCCGCCGGGCGAAAGTCAGAACCCCGGCGCGGGTTGCCACAGGCTGAAGCTGACGCCCTGGTCATCGCTGACCGCGACCGAGCGCCCGGTCGAGCCGTCGGCGGGTACGGCCGCCTTGCCGCCGAGCTCGACCACCCGCCGGCACAGGGCGTCGACGTCATCGACGCGGAAATACAGGTGGGGAAACTGGCCCGGCCGCTCGGCCTTGGTGAAGCCGAAGGCCGGATCGCTGCCGGCGACATGGGCGTAGGTCGGGCCGGACTCGGCCTCGTTGAAGGACCAGCCGAAAAGGGCCGAATAGAAGGTTCGCGCCTTCCCGACGTCCGGGGTGTCGATGGTGAAATAGCCGAGCTGAACCATGCGAACCCCTCTGAAGAAACGAATTGCCCCTTAAGCGCTGACCAGCAGGGAAAGTTGCCGCGCCGCCACGTCGCGCCCCCCGGCCTCGATCTCGCGGTCCAGCAGCCGGGTCGGATATTCGCCGGTGAAATAGTGGTCGGTGAACTGCGGATTGTGCGGATCGCGGGGACCGGCCTCCATGGCGTCATACAGGCCGTCGACCGACAGGAAGCCGAGGGAGTCGACCTCGAGGAAGGCCTTCATCTCCTCCAGCGTCTTGTTGGCGGCGATCAGCTGGTCCCGCTCGGGCATGTCGATGCCGTAGAAGTCCGGCCACAGGATGGGCGGGCTGGCCGAGCGCAGATGCACCTCGGTTGCGCCCGCCGCGCGCACGGCGCGGACCAGTTTCACCGAGGTCGTGCCGCGGACGATGGAATCGTCGATCAGCACCACCCGCTTGCCCTTCAGCACCGAGCCGTTGGGACTGTGCTTCATCCGCACGCCCTTCTGCCGGGCTCCCTGGCTGGGCTGGATGAAGGTGCGGCCCAGATAGTGGCTGCGGATGATCCCCATCTCATAGGGGATGCCGCTTTCCTGGGCATAGCCGAGCGCGGCCGGCACGCCCGAGTCCGGGACGGGGACGACCACATCGGCCTCGACCGCGTGTTCGCGGGCCAGTTTCATACCCATGCGCTTGCGCACGCCATAGACAGAGCGGCCGTTCACGACGCTGTCGGGGCGCGAGAAATAGACGTATTCGAACAGGCAGGGCCGCGCCGCGCGCGTGGGGAAGGGCTTCAGCGACTTGAGGCCTTCGTGGTCGATCACGACCACCTCGCCATGCTCGACGTCGCGCTCGAAGGTCGCGCCGATGGTGTCGAGCGCGCAGGTCTCGGACGCCAGCACCCAGGCGTCGCCGAGGCGACCCAGCACCAGCGGCCGGATGCCCAGCGGATCGCGCGCGCCGATCAGTTTGGACCGGGTGGCACAGACCAGGGCATAGCCGCCCTCAATGCGGCCGATGGCATCGATGAAGCGGTCGACGATCTTGGCCTTACGGCTCCGGGCGATCAGGTGAAGGATGACCTCCGAGTCCGAGGTCGACTGGAAGATGGCACCTTCGCCAACCAGCTGGTTCCGCAGGTAGAGGAAATTGGTCAGGTTGCCGTTGTGGGCGATGGCGATGCCGCCCTGGTCGAGATCGGCGAACATCGGCTGGATGTTGCGCAGGAAGCTGCCGCCGGCGGTGGAATAACGGGTGTGGCCGACGGCTGCCGAGCCCGGCATCCGGGTCGACAGGTCGGTGCCGCCGAACGCCTCGCCGACCAGCCCCATGTGCCGTTCGGTGTGGAAGCGCGTCTCGTTGACGCTGGCCATGCCGCAGGCTTCCTGTCCGCGGTGTTGCAGGGCGTGAAGGCCGAGGGCGACAACGGCGGACGCTGCGTTCTTCTCGGCCCCCCAGACGCCGCAGACGCCGCACTCGAGGCGCGGGCGATCGTCATCAACGTCGCGATAGTGATCCCGGTGAACGACCGGATCGGCGATGGAATGCTCTGGGCGGCTCATCGTGGGGCTCCGATGAAGCAGGGAACGCTAGCGGGCGGCGGACGGGCGCGAAGTATTGTCTCTTTGGGGCGGGGGCAAGGCTTTCTCGTCGGAAAACCCTTGGCTCACGGACGAACTGACGACCGGCGACAGGGCGTCGGCACCGCGCCCGATGCCCGGCAGGACGATCTGGATCACTCGCGCCGCGCCCGCCGTGACCGGCCGCAGGGCCGCCTCGCTGAGCCAGCGCGGGGTCTTTTCGCCCGGCAGGGCCGCGACGATGACCAGATGGATGGCCCCCAGAAGCACCAGCGATCGCGCCGCGCCGACGAAGATGCCGACGATCCGGTCGAGGCTGCCCAGCTGCGGATGGGCTTGGGCGCGCTTCGACAGGATCGAGCCGAAGATGCGGATGCCGAAATAGATCGCGAGGAAGGAGACAATGGCCGCCGCGATGGTCCCCGCCCAGTCGGGATCGACGAGAGCCCGCCCCAGCGGTGCCGTCAGCGGCAGGGCGACCAGGGCGATGAAGGCCGCCAGCACGAAGCTGAGCAGGGTGATGATCTCGCGCGTGCCCCCGCGCACCCAGCCGGCCGCGGCCGAGGCGAGAATGACCAGCAGGGCGATAACGTCGAATCCGGTCATGGGCGCTCGAACTGAAGTCGGTCCGGACTCAATAGCGGTTTTGCGAGATTCGTTCGACCGCTTCCGTCAGCCGGTTGACGGCCGTCACCTTCACGCCCTTGTCCTTGACCGTCAGGGGCGGTGTCAGGGCCTGGTCGAAGCCCAGTTTCTGCGCCTCGCGCAGGCGCGCCTCGGCCCGGCCGACGGCGCGCACCTCGCCCGACAGGCTGATTTCGCCGAAGACGACGCAGCCCTGGGGCAGGGGGGTGTCGGTCGCCGAACTGATCAACGCCGCCGCCGCCGCCAGATCAGCCGCGGGCTCGTTGATGCGCAGGCCGCCCGCGACGTTCAGATAGACGTCCTGGTCGCCGAACCCGAAACCGCAGCGCGCCTCCAGCACCGCCAGCACCATGGCCAGTCGCCCGGTATCCCAGCCGACCACCGCCCGGCGCGGCGTGCCATAGGCCGATTTCGACACCAGCGCCTGCATCTCGACCAGCACGGGGCGCGAGCCCTCGATGCCCGCGAACACCGCCGCGCCGGGGGCCCGGTCCTTGCCTTCGCCGAGGAACAGGGCCGACGGATTGGCCACCTCGCGCAGGCCGGCGTCGCCCATTTCGAACACGCCGATCTCGTCGGTCGCCCCGAACCGGTTCTTGCCCGCCCGCAGGATGCGGAACGGATAGCCGCGCTCGCCCTCGAAGCTCAGCACGGCGTCGACCATATGTTCGACGACGCGGGGGCCGGCGACCTGGCCGTCCTTGGTGACATGGCCGACCAGCACCACCGCCACCCCCTGCGACTTGGCCAGACGCACCATCTCCCCGGCACAGGCCCGCACCTGGGTGACCGAGCCCGGCCCCGCCTCATGGGCGTCGGACCACAGGGTCTGGATCGAATCGACGATGACGATGTCGAATTTCTCGCGTTTCAGCGTGCCGAGGATGTCCCGCAGCGCCGTGGCCGAAGCCAGTTCGACGGGGGCCTTTTCCAGCCCCATGCGCCGGGCCCGGGCGCGGATCTGCTCGACCGCCTCCTCGCCCGAGATATAGGCCACCCGCCGCCCCGACAGGGCCGCACGCCCGGCCACGTCCAGCAGCAGGGTCGACTTGCCCACGCCCGGATCGCCGCTCAGCAGGATGGCTGAGCCCGGGACGACGCCACCGCCGCAGACGCGGTCGAACTCGGTCACGCCGGTGATGATTCGCGGCGGCTCGGGCGTTTCGGATTGCAGGCCCTCGAACTGGACACCGCGTCCGCGCGCCGCCGCGCCGGTCGAGGGCTTCATCGCCCCGGGCGGGGCCGAGCGGCTCTCCTCGACGATGGAATTCCACTGGCCGCACGCGCCGCACTGGCCGGACCACTTGCCGTGGACCGCCCCGCAGGACTGACAAACATAGATCGCACCGTCTCTCGCCATGAGACCGGCTTACAGGAGTCGCGCGCGCCGGGGCAGGGGGCGCGGCGCGGGGTACGTCCGGAATTGACGGATCTTCCCTCGTCCCGCTTCTGCCAATATTCGTGCATCTGCGCGAAGGCGGGGATGCCCGATGTTCCGGGTGCCCCGTTGCCCCTGGCACCCTCGCTGTGCGAGCGTGGGCGTCACAGGGAGAACACTCATGCTGCACCGTCTGGCCGCCGCCGCCATTGCGCTCACGCTCGGCCTCGCCGCGCCCGCCCACGCCGACACCCTGGTCGTCACGGCCGCCCGGATGGTCGATGTCGAACGCGGACGCTATGTCGAAAATCCCGTCGTCGTCGTCACGGACGGCCGCATCACCGCGGTCGGGACCGTCGTGCCGGCCGGCCTGCCGGCGGACGCGCGCCGCCTCGACCTGCCCGGCCTGACCCTGCTGCCCGGCCTGATCGACATGCACGTGCACCTGGCCTCGACCCCCTATGTGTCGGGCTGGAACGAGCTGAACTATGCCGACGATTTCGGCGCGGTGCTGCAGGTGCCGAATGCCCTGGCGACGCTGAACGCCGGCTTCACCACTGTGCGCAACGTCGGCGGGCCGGCCTTCGCCGACGTCGCCCTGCGACAGGCCATCGACGGGGGCTTCGTGCCGGGCCCGCGCGTCATTCCGGCCGGGGCCTCGTTCGGGGCCACCGGCGGCCACTGCGACACGACCGGCCTGCCGTATTCGTTCGCCCAGTCCAATCCGTTCAACACCGACGGCGTCGATAACGCCCGCCATGCCGTGCGCGAGGTGCGCAAATACGGGGCCCAGGTCATCAAGGTCTGCGCCACCGGCGGGGTCTTCTCGCGCAACACCGAGCCCGGCCAGCAGCAGATGACCCTGGCCGAGCTGACGGCCGTGGCGGACGAGGCCCATATGTGGGGCCTCAAGGTCGCCGCCCACGCCCACGGCGCGGCGGGAATCCGCGACGCCATCCGGGCCGGGATCGACACCATCGAACACGCCTCGCTGATCGACGCCGAGGGCATCCGTCTGGCGGTCCAGCATGGCACCTGGCTGTCGATGGACATCTACAATACCGACTTCACCCAGGCGACGGGCACCGAGTTCGGCGTGACCGAGGACAATCTGCGCAAGGACCGCGAGATCGGCCAGCTGCAGCGCGACAATTTCCGCGCCGCCCACGCAGCCGGTGCCCGGATGGTCTACGGCACCGACGCCGCCATCTATCCGCACGGCCAGAACGCGCGGCAGTTCGCCGTCATGGTCGAATACGGCATGACCCCGGTCGAGGCGATCCGCGCGGCCACATGGAACGCGGCGCAGGCGCTGGGCCGCGAAGGCGACGTCGGCGCGATCGTCACGGGCCGCTACGGCGACCTGATCGCGGTGTCGGGCGATCCGCTGGCGGATGTACGGATGCTGGAAACGGTGCCTGTGGTCATCAAGGGCGGGGCTGTCGTGCGCGACGCACGCTGAGGGCGCTAGCCGGCGTGGACGCGCGGGACCCGTGCCGTGACCGAGGTCAGCAGCTCATAGGCGATGGTCCCCGCCGCGTTGGCCGCGTCGTCCAGCATCCGGTTCGCACCGAACAGTTCGACCTGATCGCCGACCGCGACCTCCAGTCCGCTGATATCGACCGCGCAGACATCCATCGACACCCGGCCGACGATGGGCCGCATCTCGCCGGCGACAAAGACCAGCCCGCACGGGCTGTAGCTGCGCAGCACGCCGTCGGCATAGCCTGTGGCACAGGTCGCGATCCGGGTGGGGCGGCCGGCGATGAAGCCGCGCGAATAGCCGACGCTTTCGCCCGCCGGGACCTCGCGCACCTGCAACACCTCGGCCGCCAGGGTCGCGACCGGCCGGATGCGGTCATCGGGCCGGCCTTCCGGTCCGCCGCCGTAGAGACAGATGCCGGGGCGCAGCGCGTCAAAGGCGTAGTCCGGACCCAGGAAGGCACCGCCGGAATTGGCGAATGACCGGACCGCCCCCGGATAGCGCCCCGCCGCTGCGGCAAAGGCATCCCGCTGCCGGGCATTCATCGGCTCGGCCGGATCGTCGGCGCAGGCCAGGTGGCTGAGCACCAGATCCAGTCCTTCGAACGGCTCGGGCGCATCCTCGGGCCGGAAGCCGAGCCGGTTCATGCCGGTGTCGATCTGCAGGCCGCACGGCCCGCCGCCCGCCGCCTGCCAGTCCAGCTTCTGGGCTCCGGTGTTCAACACCGGGCGAAGGCCGGCGGACTTCAGCCGCGCCGCCCGTCCGGCCAGACAGCCGTCCAGCACATAGATCGCCGGTGCCGCGCCCAGGGCGGCACGCAGTCGTTCGCCCTCGCTGGTCCGGGCCACGAAGAAGGTCCGCGCGCCCTCGGCCATCAGCCGCGCCGCGCAGGCCGCCGCGCCCAGTCCGTAACTGTCGGCCTTGACCACCGGATGCACGGGCGCGCCGCCGGCCGCTTCCAGCGTGTGGAAATTCGCGGCGAGGGCGTTCAGGTCGATGGTCAGGGTGGCGGGTGCCGGCATCCCGCCATGTAGAAGGCTCGGCTTGTGCGATGCAACACGCGGGTGGTCCCCTCCATCCGTCATCCTCGGGGGAGGACGGTCAGAGCCGCGCGAAGGCCTCGCCGTCGGCATCGAACAGATGCGCCTGATCCGCGGGCACCCTCAGGCTGAGCGTCACGCCCGCCGAGGGTCGCGCATCCCCGGGCAGCAGCACCGTTAGCGGCGCGTCGCCCGCCGTCAGATAAGCATAGGTCGCGTGACCCAGCGTCTCCACGAAGGTGACCTTTGCGCTCACGGCATCGCCCTTGCCCGCCAAGGTCAGATGCTCGGGTCGGACGCCGAGGGTGACCCTGTCGCCGACCTTCGCCCGCGCCGCATTGACCGCGACCGTCAACGTCTCGCCCGCCGCGGTCCGCACCGTCGCGCCCTTTGCGGTCGCGGTGACGACTTCGGCGGCCAGCAGGTTCATCTTCGGACTGCCGATGAACTCGGCCACGAAGAGGTTGCGCGGGTGTTCGTACAGGTCCATCGGCGCGCCGACCTGTTCGATCCGGCCCGCATTCAGCACCACGATCCGGTCGGCCAGGGTCATGGCCTCGACCTGGTCGTGGGTGACATAGACCATGGTTGTCTTCAGCCGCTCGTGCAGGCTGGCGAACTCATAGCGCATCCGCACCCGCAGGGCGGCGTCGAGGTTGGACAGGGGCTCGTCGAACAGGAAGACCTGCGGCTCGCGCACGATGGCCCGGCCGATGGCAACCCGCTGGCGCTGGCCGCCGGACAGGGCCTTGGGCTTGCGGTCCAGATAGTCGGTGATGTTCAGCGTCTCGGCCGCCCCGCGGACCCGCCGGTCGATCTCGGCCTTGTCGGCTTTCGCCAGCTTCAGCCCGAAGGCCATGTTCTCGTAGACGCTCATGTGCGGGTAGAGGGCGTAGGACTGGAACACCATGGCGATGCCCCGGTCGGACGGCGACAGGCCGGTGACCGAGCGCCCGCCGATGGCGATGTCGCCGCCGCTTTCCTCTTCCAGACCGGCGATGGTCCGTAGCAGGGTGGACTTGCCGCAGCCCGACGGGCCGACGAAGACCACGAACTCGCCATCGGCGATCTCGAGATCGATTCCCTTCAGGACCTCGGTGGTCCCGAAGCTCTTGGTCACGCCGGTCAGCCGGACGTCCGCCATCTGTTTCCTGCCCGCAGTTTCCTGGCCGGCCTGCCGCGCTTCGCGCTGATTGAGGCCGGTTTTGCGGTCACCGTAAACGGTTACAGTGCGGGATCAATCCTCAGATCAACCCTGCCACCCTCATCCACGGGTGAAGCCCGGGGATGAGGGTCGGGCGGACCTAGCGCGGCGTCTTGCCCTTGTACGGCGCCCGCGCCTCGGCGGGCTTGCCACGTGCGTCCTTCGCGGCCCAGGGACGATCGCCGCCCTTGGGCTTGCCCTTCCACGGCTTGTCACCGGCGGCGGCCGGAGCGGCCTCGGCGTCCGAGCGCGGGGCCCACGGTGTCTTGCCCTCGACGGGGGGCTTCTTCACCCAGGGCTTCTTGCCCTCCGGGGTCGGGTCGTTCGGCGTGCGCTTGACCCAGGGCTTCTTGCCCTCGGCGGCGGGCGCGGCGGAGTCCTCGCGCTTCACCCACGGCTTCTTCTCACCTTCCGGGCGGTCTTCGCGGGGCTTCCAGGCGGGCTTGTCGCCACCCTCCTCGCGGGCCTTCCAGGGCTTCTTCGCGGCCGGAGCGGCGCTGTCGTCCCGCTTGACCCAGGGCTTCTTGCCGTCTGCAGGCGCGGCCTCGTCGCGCTTGACCCAGGGCTTTTTCGCGCCATCGCCTTCGCGCGGCTTCCACGCGGGCTTGTCGCCCCCGTCCTCGCGCCCGGCCCAGGGCTTGCGCTCCGGTCGGTCGCCGGTCGGGCGATCGCCCGCGGGCTTCTTGTCCCAGCGGCTGACCGGCTTCTCGCCCGGGCCCGGCTTCACGGCGGGGTCGATCTTGACGCCGTCCTCAAGGCCCAGGGCGATCGCGGCCTCGAATTTGGCCTGCATCTCCTGGGTGATCTCGAACTTGGTCTCGCGCTCGAAGATCTTGATCGAGCCGATGTCGCGCTTGGTGACATGGCCGAGGCGGCAGATGGTCGGCATCAGCCATTTCGGATCGGCGTTCTTGTCGCGGCCGATGTTGATCCGGTACCAGGTCATGTCGCCGCCACGGGCAAAGTCCGTGTACGGAACATCGGCCTGACCCTTGTCGTTCTTGCCGGTCTCCTGCTGGCGCTTCATGCGGTCGTCGTCATAGACGTCTTCCGGCGCCGGCAGTTTCTGCTGATAGAGGCGGATCAGGGCGGCCGCGATCTGCTCGGGCGTGCTCTTTTCCAGCAACTGTTTGCCGAGCGCCAGGACGGCTTCGTCCTCGACCGGCGCGATCAGCACCGGATCGGCCAGCATGCGGACATGGTCATTGGCGAGGATCATCTCGGCCGAAGGCGGGCCGGACCATTCGGCCTTGATCGAGGCCGACTGCAGCATCAGCTCGACCTTGCGGCGGCGCGTATAGCTGACCAGCAGGACCGAGACGCCCTTCTTGCCGGCGCGACCGGTGCGGCCCGAACGGTGCAGCAGGCCGGCCTTGTTGACCGGGATCTCGGCGTGGATGACCAGGCCAAGGTCGGGCAGGTCGAGGCCGCGCGCGGCGACGTCGGTGGCGACGCAGACGCGGGCATGACCGTCGCGCAGCGCCTGCAGGGCTTCCGAGCGCTGGCTCTGGGTCAGTTCGCCGGACAGGCCGACGACCGAGAAGCCGCGTTCCCGCAGGCTGGACGTCAGATGCTTGACCCGCTCGCGCGTGTTGGCGAACACGAGGGCACCGGGGGCTTCAAAATAGCGGAGCACGTTGACGACGGCCAGTTCGACCTCGTTCGGGGCGACGCGAATGGCCTTGTATTCGATGTCGGCGTGCGAGGCGTTGCCGGCGACCGTGTCGATCCGGAACGCGTTCTTCTGGTAGGTCTTGGCCAGTTGCACGATGTCGCGCGCCAGGGTGGCCGAGAACATCAGGGTGCGGCGTTCGGCCGGCGCGGCGTTGAGGATGAAGGTCAGGTCTTCCTGGAAGCCCATGTCCAGCATCTCGTCGGCTTCATCCAGCACGACGGCCTTCAGGGTCGACAGGTCCAGCGAGCCGCGCTCCACATGGTCGCGCAGGCGGCCCGGGGTGCCGACGACGATGTGGCAGCCGCGGTTCAGCGCCTGGCGCTCGACCTTGGGATCCATGCCGCCGACGCAGGAGACGATCCGCGCGCCGGTCTGGGCGTAGAGCCACTGGAGTTCGTTCGACACCTGCAGGGCCAGTTCGCGGGTCGGGGCGATGACCAGGGCGACAGGGGCGCCGAACTCGGCGAATTTCTCGGCCTCGCCCAGAAGGGTGGGGGCCAGCGCCAGGCCGAAGGCGACGGTCTTGCCCGACCCGGTCTGGGCCGAGACCAGCAGGTCGCGGCCGGAGCCGTCTTCATTGGGCGCGGCGTCGAGGACAGCGGACTGTACCGGCGTGGGCTCGGCATAGCCGCGTTCGGAAAGGGCGCGGTCAAGCGCGGGATGACTGGCGGGGAAGGGCATGAGCGGTCCAATAGCACGATTCAGCGCGCGAACGGTCGGCGCGGAAGGCGGCGGACGGCGGTCTATGAGGGGAAATAACGGCGGAATGGTGAAAGCCGCCAAATTATGGCTGAACCGGCTTGAAACGGCAGACCCGGCAGGGGCTCGGGCGAGGAGTTTACGAATTGGAGAGCCTGCCCGGGCATGATGGTGCCGTCCGAAATGGAACCGTCCGATGTTCGTGCTTCGCGCCGCCGGCTCAACGCTTCTGGTCTACGCCCTGTTCAACGCCGCCTTCGGCCTGAACCGGCAGGAGTTGCCCTGGCTGCTTTCGGCGGTGCTGCTCACCATCGGCGGACTCGCCCTTCTTGCCGCGCAACCCTGGTCGCGGATCGTGGTTCTGTCGTCCGCCGCAGCCGCGGCTGTCGTTGGCGCGATCAGCCAGTTCCGGACCGCGCAGGATGTCAATCTCAGCCTGGAATCAGCGACCGTCGCCTGGTCGCTCTGGTCGGCGCTGTGGTTGGCGACCGCCTATGTCGGCTCCAAATATCTTTCAGACCAGGGTCTGGTGCCTGAGGAACTCTGGCCGGACTCCGACCCGAACGGCGTCGTTCGGCCGGTCCGCCCTGAGCGCTACACCGCCGATTAAGGACTTCCGCGCTAGGCTGCCGGCCTGGATCAGGCGAGCCGCGGGCTGGCCAGGCTCGAAGGGAACAGGTTGTGGGCGACGTCTCATTCATCCCGGGCGAAGACCTTCACCAGGCGGATCGCAGCGCCATCGCCGCCCCGGCCCTGTCGCCCGGCGGGTCCATCGGCTCGATCACGCTCAAATTCGCCTTTCTGGGTCCGGCGCTCTTCGTGCTCGCGGTCGGTGGATTCGATCTGTGGGCGGTGAGCCGCTCGCAGGAGCGGTTGCAGACCGTCGCCGTCGGTGCCGCGGCGGCCGGGGCGGAGACATTGGCGACGGGCGCGGACGCCGCGCGGGCCCGGGCCCGCGCCGCCGCCTATGTCGCGGACGAAATGCGACAGTGGCCGGGCACCCCCGCCTATCAGGCCCGATATGAAATTCTCGATCGCGCCGGCGGGCGATCGCTGCGCGTCGTCCTGCGCGGTCATCGTCCGTCCCTTCTCGCCAATATGCTGCCGCCCGGCGGCTGGCATTTTGTCGGCGACGCCAGCGCCACACCGGTCTGACCGACAGGTCGGGTCCGGGAAGATGTGGGGCGATGCATGAACCGTCGGCGTCGATCGGTCGGAGACACTGGTGGATGCGACAGGGATTGAACCTGTGACCCCCTCGGTGTGAAGGGCCTCGAAGGCAATTTCAGGGCATTTCAGGACTGTGCAAAACTCGCCAAATATCTGAAATATCGGGTTTTAATTTTTCAGCCCTTTTCTTGCTTTTTCAGAGAATTCTGCATTCGGCGCCCCACTAGCGCCCCACGAACTGCTAGTTTGGGTGGCGTTTTGATTTGCAGCGCAGGCGCGAGGGAGAGCGCGTTGTGGCCCGCCTTCTGCTTAGCACGGACCGTCAGATTGCGGGTTTGAAACCCGCTGACAAGGTCTATGAGATCGGCGTCGGCGGCAGTCGAGGGCTGGGGGTTCGCGTCTTTCCGACCGGCCTGAGGCAATTTGAATTCCGCTATGTCGCGGCGAACGGGACGAGGCGGCGGCTTTGCCTCGGGGCCTATCCCGACCTGTCTCTCGCCGAAGCCCGGGCCAAGGTCGCCGGATTGCGGATCACGGTCGTGGACGGCGGAGATCCCGTCGCGGAAAAGACCGCCGCCCGTGAGCGGGCGCGAACCGGCGAAACCCTGGACGAACTGGCCGAGGCCTATTGGCAGGCGGCGGCGGTGGGACTTCACGGTGGACGCCGCCGACCGAAGCGGGAGGTCACTCTCAGCAACGAACGCCAAAGGTGGCGGAACCACATCCAGCCCCGTCTGGGGGCGCGGCCTTTCACGGAAATCCGGCGTGCGGACATCAAGGTCTTCATGCGCACGCTGGTGACCGAAAGCGGGTTGGCGGCCGCCAGCGTCGCATCGATCGGCGCCCTGCTGCACGCCGTCCTGGGGTTCGCCGTGCTCGAGGAGCGGATCGAGGCCAATCCCGCGCTCGGGCTGGCCAGGCCGCTGGCGCTCACCTCGCGCGAGCGCATGTTCGACGATGTGGCCCTCAAGACGCTCTGGGACGCTGCGTCCGAGGCGTCCGTGCCGCGGGCCCCCGGCGCTAAGACCGCCGGGGTTCACGCGCGACTCGAGCCGGCCATGGGGCTGGCTATCCAGCTGCTGATGCTGACCTTGACCCGCCGCAACGAGGTCGCCGGCGCCCGAAAGACCGAGTTCGACCGAGCGGCGAAGATCTGGACCATCCCGTCGGAGCGGGCAAAGGCCAGGCATCAGCACGTCGTCCCCCTGGGCGCCGACGCGCTCGAGGTGCTGGAGGTCGCCTGGGCGCTTGATCCGGGCAGCCCCTACCTCTTTCCGTCCGCCCGATCTCCGGGCCAGCATCTCGACCCGCACGCCATCACCCGCGCGTTTGCCCGCACTTGCACGCGCAGAAAGCTGGCCGTCGGCTCGCCCCATGATGTCAGGCGGTCCGGCGCGACGACGCTCACGGGGCGCTACGGCGTAAGCCGCTTCGTGGTCGGGTTGGTGCTCGGACATACGCCCAATGAAGGCGCGGCGGTCACCAGCGTCTATGACCGGCACACCTATGTGCCGGAGAAGCAGGCGGCGCTGGAGCTCTGGGCGAACCATCTCATCCGGCCGGGCCGCGCAGCCGCGTCGCATAAGCCCGTTTCGACCTCGGCGGTTGACGCCCGGGTAGGCGAAGCCAAGGCACGGGCGCTCGCCCTGTGTCAGAAGGGCGAGTTGCAAGAGGCGGTGCTGTCGATCTGCATGGACCTGTCCCGTCACCCTGACACCGCCAGCTCGCATCTGGCGATCCTCGGCAAGGTCGGTCTCGAACGTGCGGCGGCGGGTTCGCGCGCGCAGGTCGAAGACTGGATCAGCGGCTTCCGATAGGTCTTCGGAGAGGTGTCCCGACCAGGTCCATGGCGGGCGACTAATGGCCAGGAAGCCGCTCAGAGGGCCGCCGTTCCTCCGCTCGGACCACGCGATGCCATGAGTACAAGCCCCGCCGTCGCCAGCAGGGCGAACACGGCGCCGGCGAGGAAGGTCGCCTCCGGTCCCATCCGGGACCACAGCAAGCCGGCGACGACGCTGGCCGCCAGCAAGGTCACGCCGCTGGCGAGATTGAACAGACCAAAGGCCGTTCCACGCATGTGCGACGGGGCCGTATCCACGACCAGAGCCGCCAACAATCCCTGGGTCAGACCCATGTGCAGGCCCCACAGGGCGACCCCGATCAGAACGCCCGGAATAGTCGCCACATAGGCGAGGACCACGTCGGCGGCGATGAGGACCGCGAGGCCCAAGATGAGCAGCCAGCGTCGATCGATCCGGTCCGACAGACTCCCGGCCGGCGCGGCCACGACCGAATAGACCACATTCATCACCACCATCACTACGGGCACAAGAGCGATGGCGAGGCCGACATCCTGCGCCCTCAACACCAGGAAGGCTTCGCTGAACCGCGCCATGGTGAACACCACGCCCAGCGCGACGACAGACCAGAACGCTCCGCCCATCGCCAGCACATCGACCCACCGGATCGGCGGTCGCGGATGACGCACGCCATCGACGGGACGGGGCTCCTTGACCGCGAAGATGAGCACCGCGACCGCCAGCGCGGCTGGAACCACGGCCCAGGCGAACACCGCACGGATATTGCCCGCGAGAACGACCATGAGAGCCATCGCGACGAGTGGTCCGGCAAAAGCGCCCACAGTGTCGAGCGATTGACGTAGACCGAAGGCCGCGCCGCGGATCTCGGGCGGCGCGATGTCGGCGACCAGGGCGGCGCGATGTCGGCGACCAGGGCGTCGCGGGGCGCGCCGCGTATGCCCTTGCCGACGCGGTCCGCGAACCGCGCGCCGAACACCTCGAACGGGGTTACCGCGAGCGGAAAGATCGGCTTGGTCAAAGCGCCCAGGCCATAGCCCGCCAGCGCCAGCCATTTGCGGTGGCCGAGGCGGTCGCTGAGCCAGCCGGAGAAAACCCTGGTGATCGACGCGGTGGCTTCGGCGATGCCTTCGAGCAGTCCAACGAGCGCGACGCTCGCACCCAGGCCGGTCACCAGAAAGACGGGCAGAAGGCTGTGAATCATCTCTGACGAGACGTCCATGAACATTGAGACGAAGCCGATCGCCCAAATGCTTCGGGGGACCGCTCGAAGGCCAGACCTGAGGGGTGCGCTCATGCCGTTTGTCTTAGCCCGGATCGACACATCCAGACGAGTAGCCGACCGGCGCTCATGGTTTTGAAAGCTCGTCCAGGCAAGTTGAGGTCCATGAGGACAGGATCGAAATCCGCCCAAGCCGACGCCGACCGTCGTTCCATTCAACGGGAGCGCTGCGTTTTGCGCTGCCGGATTACTTACGGTCCGTGGAACGAGGTCGTGGACGCGATCCTTCGCGACATCCACGAGGACGGCGCGCGGCTTCGCCTGAATTCCCGCGTCGTCGTGACGGGCCGACTGCGCCTGGAGATCCAGCCGGGCGCCGCCGTGCATATGGCGGATGTCGCCTGGCAGCGCGGCGATGAGATCGGAGTCCGATTGGTCGCCACGCTTGATGAGACGGTCGAGCGGCAGATCGAGGCCCTGCGGCGCGCCGGCGCGAGGATGCATCAATCAAGGTCTCCGTCGCCGAACGACGGCAGCTACTAGCGGCGAAGATCGGCGTCGGGGCGGGTAGCGCAGATTTCAGGACTGGCCGATTGGATGACCGCTTAACGGCACGTCCAGCCCAGACGCCCCGGTCCGTCGGGTCCAGGGCCGGTCGATCCTGTCGGCGGCAAGCCTTAGACGGTCATCAGTGCAGCACTTCGCCGCCGACCGGATCGACGTGGGTCATCTCTCTTGATTCTGGAACAGATCGGCGGGCGCCGCGGATAGTCGATCGGCTTGGGATCTTCCTTGATCCTTCAACCGTCGCAGACGTCGCGTGAGATCCTTGAGGATCAGCTGTCGGGCCCGTGGCTGCATTTTGCGCCAGGATCGGATCTCCGGAACCGAACGGCCGCAGCCCACGCACCAGCCAGTTCGGCCGTCGAAGCGACAGACGTCGATGCAGGGCGAATCAGAACTCACGGCGTGGCCGCCGAAGGCAGGGCGCCGATCGGGACCGGGGCGGGGCTTGCCTCATCCGCTCTGGCCACGGCAGGCAGGAGCCGGGCCGAATTGAGGATGAAGGCGAGTTCCGATGCGACGTGGATGAAGGCGGCGAACAGCGGGTTGAGAAAGCCGGCCGCCGCCAAGCCGATTCCCAAGGCGTCGATCGCCAGGGTGCCGGCGAAATTCTGCCAGATGATCCGGCGGGTTCGCCGCGCGATCCGCAACGTATCGACGAGACGCACGAGATCATTTCCCAGAAGCACGACATCGGCGCTTTCCTGGGCGACGTCCGTTCCCGAGCCCATGGCGATGCCGACGCTCGCGGCGGCCAGCGCGGGGGCGTCATTCACGCCGTCGCCCACCATGGCGACGATCCGCTTCTGCCCCACGAGCGCCTGGATGCGGGCGAGTTTGTCTTCCGGAAGCAGGCCCGCTTCGATGTCCCGGATGCCGAGGCTGGCTCCCACGGCCTGGGCGACCGGAAGGGCGTCGCCGGTCAGCAGAAGGGTGCGGATGCCGAGGCCGTGCAGCGCTTCTATGGCGCGCTTGGCCTCCGGTCGTACGGTGTCGGCGACCGCGATCGCGCCCAGCAGGCGGCCATTGCGGGCGACGTACACCTCTGAAGCTGCTTCGACGCCGATGCTGAGCGTGTCGGGGATCGACACCGCGTTGTCCTGCATCCAGGCCTGATTGCCGACAAGGATCACGGAGGCCCCTACCTTGGCGACGATTCCTCGGCCTGGCGTGTAGGCGAAGTGTTCCGGTTCGGTCACCGTTCGTCCCCGGCCCAGGGCATGGGCGATGATCGCCTTGCCCAAGGGGTGTTCGGATCGCAACTCGGCGGAAGCCGCCGCGTCGAGAAGGTCATCCGGCGTTGCGCCGGCCACGGTCACGACTGCCTGGACCTCGGGCCGACCAAAGGTCAGCGTTCCCGTCTTGTCGAGCACGACGATATCGACCTTGCCGAGCGTCTCCAGATGGACGCCGCCCTTGATGATCGCGCCGAGCCGGGCGGAGCGACCGATGCCGCCGAGGATGGCCAGGGGCGTGCCGGCGGCGATGCCGCAGGCCCCGGCGACGATGATCACCGAAATCGTGGAGTAGATGTTCTGAGTGATCAGATAGGTCAGGGCAGCCGAGCCGAGGGCGAAATAGACGAGGTAGCCCGCCATGCGGTCCGCAAGCCGTTGAACCGGCGCTCGGGAGCGCTCCGCGCGCTCCACCGCTTCGATGATCTTGCCGTAGCTTGTGTCCCTGCCGATACGCTCGGCTTGAACTTCGAGCGCGCCGGACTGATTGATGGATCCAGCGAAGACAGCGGTCCCTTCCGTCTTCTCCACCGGCATGGATTCACCGGTGATGCGGGACTCATCGACGAACGAATGGCCTGACAAGACCGCGCCATCGACCGGAATACGTCCGCCTGGCGCGACGAGGATCGCGTCGCCGATGTTGAGGTCCTCGGCCGAAATGGTCCGGATGGCGCCCGTTCGGCGAACCGAGACTTCTCGGGGCAGGAATTCCAGCAGATCGCGGATGGCCTTGCGACCGCGGCCGACCGTCATACCCTCCAGCACCTCGGCCACCAGCACGAAGAGCGTGATGATCAACGCCGTGAAGAATTCGCCGATCGCCGCCGCGGCCACGATGGCGATCGTCATCGACAGTTCCATGGTCATGCGACGCTGAAGGACGTTCTCGAAGGCTTCCTTCAGGATCGGCCAACCGCCCGCCAACAGACCGACGACCCCGATCAGGCTGATGGCTTCGAGCGGCTCCCAAACCCGGAACCATACGAGCGCCGCGGTCACCGCCACGAAACCGATGCGCACCGCCTCCGTCCACTCAAACGGATGCTCGTGATCGTGACCATCGTCGTCGTGGTCATGGTCGTGATCGTGATCGTGGTGATCGCGGTCATGGCCGGCGTGAACATGCCCTTGCCCGGAATGGTCCCCGGAATCCGGGCCGGCAGGAACGATCGTGCGGGCCTCCGCCTGGTCGGCGAGGGTAGGGAGGCTGCGTCCGGATTGCTCGCCCATCGGAGAGTCCATTTTCTGGCTGAATTCGGGTGAGGTCATGCCGACCCCCAAGGTTTGTCCGGTTGCGCGATTCGGATTTTCCGGTCGCGAGGTCGATCGTCGGCGGTCGTCGTCGCCATGGGCCCGGCTACTTTGAATAGCGACGAATGATGGCGATCAGTTCGTCGGCCCCGCTCCGGCGCTCGGTCTCGTTCAGATCGGGGCGGGCCACGTGGTGCCGCAGGTGATCCTCGATCAGTTCCTCCAGCAGCCCGCCCATGGCTCCCCGCGCCGCGGCGACCTGCTGCAGAATTTGCGAGCAGCCGGCTTCGGACTCGATCGCGCGCTCGATCGCGGCGATCTGGCCCGCGATGCGCCGGACCCGGGCGACGAGCTTCTTCTTGTTCGCGGAAGTATGTGCCATGGATACTCCCCTATAGTATCTTGCGGCGGCGCGCGAGACCCTCTAGAAGGCCGCTTCCTGTTGGGGAGTAGCTTCCGGCGTTTGATCGTCGGGGTCGGGTCAACACACTCGCGTTTCGACGCGTGGTCCGACCAGCGGAACCGCCGCCTAGCGAGACCAGCGCGTCCCACCGCCGCACCGGCCGGGGAGGGAGGCGCTGTTTTTTGCCCGGTGGATGCCCTTCATGACACCCGTCGCCATCGCCGTCCTGTCCCTCAGCATGTCCACGGACGCCTTCGCGGCCGCCGTCGGTCGCGGTGCTTCGCATCGGCCGACCCTGCCCGGCGCGATCAAGGCCGGCCTGGTGTTCGGCGTCATCGAGGCCATCACGCCGGTGATCGGCTGGGCGCTCGGCATGGTCGCCGCCGGCCTGGTCGAACGGATCGACCACTGGATCGCTTTCGGCCTCCTGGCCGCCGTGGGCGGCAGGATGATCTGGGAGGCGACCCGCGCCCGCGTTGAGGAGGAGAGCGACGCCCCACGCCGGTCGGGGCGGTGGGGACTGATCGCCACGGCGATCGGGACCAGCATCGATGCGGCCGCCGTCGGCGTCGGTCTGGCCTTCATCGGCGCCAACATCTGGGTCATCGCCGCTTCGATCGGTTTCACCACCTTCCTGCTGACCACGCTCGGCATGCTGATCGGCCGGGCGGTCGGCCAGCGCTTCGGCAAGATCGCCGAACTCCTCGGAGGTCTGGCGCTGGTCGTCCTCGGGTTGACGATCCTGCTCGAACACCTGGGTGTTTTCGGGGGCTGAACAGGACGACAGGGCGTGGGTTGAGCATCAGTTTCGGCCATCCTGCGCTCGTCCCCTGGCCTGCGTGCGCCGCCTCTCGCCTGCCGAGCGGGGGCGCGCCGTTCGGAGATTGCGGACGGGCCGAGGGCGCGCCGCCTGGCCGCTGTCAGAGATATTTGGTGATCGCCTTGAACGCGGCGACCGCCTGTCGGGCTTCCGCTGGATCGCCGTCCGAAGCGTGCGCGAGGCAATGGTCGATATGATCGTGGATCAGGGTCTTCTTGGCCGCTGCGACCGCCTTTTCTATCGCATGAAGTTGCTGGGCCAGGTCGAGGCAGCTGCGTCCCGCCTCGATCATGCCAATGGTCTTGCGCAGATGCCCCTCGGCGCGTTTCAGCCGATTGACGATCTCGGGGTGGGATTCATGAGCGACGTGAGCCATGATACAATGCTATCCCCCTGGAGGGGATATAGCTAGCGGCTTCATCCGCGCGATTCAGACGGTTCCTGATGTTCTCTCCACTTCGCCACGCCGGCTATCGCCACCTCTTCATTGCCCAGGTCTCGGCCTTGCTGGGGACCGGGATGGCGACCGTGGCGCTCGGGCTGCTGGCTTACGACCTCGCGGGCGCGAACGCGGGCGAAATCCTCGGCGCGGCCCTGGCGATCAAGATGATCGCCTATATCGGGGTGGCGCCGTTCGCGAGCGCACTTTCGGCCCGGCTGCCCAGGAAGGTGCTGCTGGTTTCTCTGGACGTCGTCCGCGCCGGCGTGGCCGCCGCCCTGCCGTTCGTCGGCGAGGCCTGGCAGGTCTATGCCCTGATGACCGTGCTCTATGTGGCTTCAGCCGCCTTCACCCCGGCCTTCCAGGCGATGATCCCCGATCTGCTGCCGGACGAAGGGGAATACACGAAGGCCCTGTCTCTCTCGCGGCTCGCCGCCGACCTGGAGAGCGTCGCCAGTCCAGTGCTCGCGGCCCTGCTGCTGGCGGTAATGAGTTACAGCAACCTGTTCGCGGGCACTGCCGTGGGTTTCGTGGCGTCCGCTCTGTTCGTGGTCACCGCTGTCCTGCCCAAGCTCGGCACGGCGGCCCAGAAGCCCTTCCTGCAACGCCTCACCGGCGGCATGCGCCTGTTCGCCCTGACGCCGCGCCTGCGGGGCCTGCTGGCCATCAGCCTGGCGACCGCGGCGGGCGGAGCCATGGTGTTCGTCAATACCGTCGTTCTCGTTCAGTCGCGCTTTGGTCTCTCGGGCCAGGCGACGGCCTGGGCGCTGGCGGCGTTCGGCGGCGGCTCCATGACCGCGGCGGTGTTTCTGCCGCGCCTGCTCGGTCGGCTGACCGACCGCGCGGCGATGGTCCTCGGCGCGGCGACGATGACCGGCGTATTGCTGGCGGGAGCCTGGTTGGCCGTCAGCTACGTCGCGCTGTTGGCGCTGTGGGTGATCATGGGCTTCGGATATTCGCTGACGATCACCCCGGCGGGGAGAGCTCTGCGCCGGTCATCCAACGCGGAGGATCGGCCCGCGCTATTCGCGGCCCAGTTCGCCCTGTCCCACGCCTGCTGGCTGATCGCCTATCCCGTGGCGGGTCTGGTCAGCGCCGCGGTCGATCCGGGTGCGGCCTTCCTGGTGCTGGCGGGGCTATGCGCGACCGGAACTGTCCTGGGCCTGCTGATCTGGCCCGCCCATGATCCCGAGAACCTTCCCCACAGTCATGTGGATCTGGCGGCTGACGACCCTCACCGACGCGAGGGCCGGGCGGGAGATGACGCGGACCACGCCCATCCCTTCGTCATCGACGAACGCCATGATCGTTGGCCGACGACGAAGGGGTGACCCGGTTGCTCAGGCGACCCGTTTGATCTCGCTGTAGGCGCCCTCGGTGACCAGGGTGATCGTCACGGGTTGGCCCGTGCGATTACGCCAGAACCAGCCGTGACTGCCGGTGAAGGCAGCGGTCAGTTCATCCTCGACCCGCTCGGCCGAGCCCTTGTTGTAGCCGTGATAGTCGGTTCCGGGCCGGTCGGCGTGGGTGTCGTAGTTGATCCGCCCGCCGCTGCTGGTCCAGGTGAAGCGCGCCGTGGCCCCGGCTTGCATCACCAGCTTGATCTCGGCGCCCTGGTCGGGGGCGAGGGTCAGGACAGTCCGGTCGGAGCGCAGAGCCGCCGGGGCCGCCAAGTCAGCACCCGCCGTCGTCGGCGCCGCCGCCGTCGCGACGGGAAGCGAACCGCCTGTGGCGGCGGCCGTCGCTTCCGCGACGTCTTCGGCCTGGGCCTCGGCGGCGAGCGAGACCTTGATCCGGCCCATTTCGGTCAAGCCGAACAGTGATCCGACCCGGGTCGGATCGACGCCGTATTCGGCGGGGAGGACGACCGTGACGAGCAACCCCGCGGCGACCGCCACGGCGATGCCGGTGGACTTCAGCAGCTGGCGCGTCGAGGGCAGGTCCGCGTCGGTGGGTTTGTTGGCGTTGTACATGATGAGGTCTCCGGTCAGACGACGAAGAAGCCGACGAGCTGGTAGCCCGTCAGGATGAAGCCGAGAGTCATGAGGACGACGTTGGCGGCATAGGCGTGCCGCCAGAAACTGCCCGTCTTGCGCCAGAATCCCATGACGATGAGGATGGCGCCGAGGGCCAGCAGTTGGCCGGCCTCGACGCCGATGTTGAAGGCGATCAGATTGCCGATCAGTCCGTCCGGCGACAGGTTGAAGTCCTGCAGCTTGGTCGCCAGGCCAAAGCCGTGGAACAGGCCGAAGATGATTGTCGCGGCCTTGGTTGAGGGCTGGAAGCCGAACCACCGCTGGAAGGCTCCGAGATTGTCGAGCGCCTTGTAGACGACCGACAGGCCGATGATGGCGTCCACCAGATAGCTGGAGACGCTGATGTCGGTCAGCACGCCGAGTAGCAGGGTTGAGGAGTGGCCGATGGCGAACAGCGTCACATAGATGCTGATGTCCTTCATCCGGTAGAGGAAGAAGATCACCCCCAGCAGGAACAGCAGGTGGTCGTAGCCGGTCACCATGTGCTTGGCCCCCAGATACAGGAACGGCCAGAACAGGAAGCCGGAGGTTTCCTGGATGTAGCCCTTGTCACCTTCGGCGACGCCGTGGGCGAAGGCCTGGCCGAGCCCGCCGTCGACCAGGAAGAACACGAGGATGGCGACCAGCGCCATCGCGGGTGATTTGAGCCAGGACCAGGGGTCGCGGCGATACGCAACGGTCATGAGAGCCTTCCGGAGGTTGGGGAGGGAAAGGAACGGAGCGACATCAGGTCGCCCTGCGCTTGACGCGGAACGGCAGGTGGTCGAGCCAGGCGGGACGCGGACGATCTCCGGGCCGGTCGCGCCCGTGGACCAGGCTGTAGAGCGCCGGCAGCACGAGCAGGGTCAGCAGGGTCGACGAGATGATCCCGCCGATGACCACAGTGGCCAGAGGCCGCTGCACCTCAGCCCCCGTTCCGACATTGAGCGCCATGGGCACGAAGCCCAGGCTGGCGACCAGGGCGGTCATCAACACCGGCCGCAGACGGGTCAGCGCGCCCTCGCGGATGGCTTCGGGGATCGGCTTGCCCTCCTCGATCAGGCCCCGGATGAAGCTGACCATGACGACGCCGTTGAGTACGGCGACCCCGGAGAGGGCGATGAAGCCGACGCCGGCCGAGATCGACAGCGGGAGATCGCGCATCATCAGGGCGGCCACCCCGCCGGTGAGCGCCAGGGGCACGCCGGAGAAGACGATCGCCGAGTCCTTCCACGAGCGGAACAGGGCGAACAGCAGGCCGAAGATCAGCAGCAGCACTGCCGGCACCACGACCTGAAGCCGTTTGGCTGCCGAGATCAGCTGTTCGAAGGTGCCGCCATAGGTGACCCAATAGCCGGCGGGGATCGTCACCTCGGTGTCGACCCGCTCCTGAACCTCCCCGATGAAGGAGCCGAGGTCGCGGTCGCGGACGTTGGACGTGACCACGATGCGGCGCTTGCCGTTCTCGCGACTGATCTGGTTGGGACCGACCGTGAGCTCGATCGTCGCCACTTCGGCCAGGGGCACGAACTGGCGTGCCTGTCCCTCGCTCGCGGGCAACGGAATCTGCAGGCGGCCGATGGCGTCGGTGTTCGCCCGCAGAGTCTCGGGCAGTCGAACGACGACGTCGAAACGCCGGTCGCCCTCGAAGATCTGCCCCGCCGCCGTACCGCCCATGGAGGTGGAAATGACCGACTGGACGTCGTTGACGCTCAGCCCCAGGCGCGCCATGGCGGCGCGGTTCGGGGTGATCTGGAGCACAGGCAGGCCGGTGATCTGTTCGGTCTGGGGATCGGCCGCGCCCTCGACGGTCGAGACGATGCCTTCGATCTCGGCCCCAAGCCTGAGCAGTTCGTCCAGATCGTCACCGAACACCTTGATGGCGACGTCGGCTCGCACGCCGGAAAGCAGTTCGTTGAACCGCATCTGTATGGGCTGGGTGAACTCGTATTTGCTGCCGGGAATTTCGTTCACGGCGGCTTCCATCTCCTCGACCAGCTGGCCGCGGGGTTTTCTCGGATCGGGCCAGTCGGAGCGGTCCTTCAGCATGATGAAGGTGTCGGCGACCGAGGGCGGCACCGGATCGGTGGCCACCTCGGCGGTGCCGATCTTGGCCACCACCCGCTCGACCTCCGGGAACGCCGCGATGCGGGCCTCCAGTGCCGTCTGCATCTGGATGGCCTGGCTCAGGCTGGTGCCGGGGATGCGCAGCGCGTGCATGGCGATGTCGCCTTCGTCGAGATTGGGCACGAACTCCGAGCCCATTCGCGACGCGCCGAAGCCCGCCAGCAATACAAGCGCCACGGCGATGCCGATCATCAGACCCCGGGTCTTCAACGCGAAGTCCAGCGCCGGCTGATAGCCGACCCGGGCCCAGCGCATCACGAAGCTGTCCTTCTCTTCGACCTTGCCGGTGACAAACATGGCCACCGCGGCGGGTACGAAGGTCAGCGACAGGATCAGGGCGGCCGTCAGGGCGATGACCACGGTGATCGCCATCGGGTGGAACATCTTCCCCTCGACGCCGGTCAGGCCGAAGATGGGCACATAGACCAGGGTGATGATCATCACCCCGAACAGCGACGGCCGGATCACCTCGCTGGAGGCCGAGGCCGCCAGATCGAAGCGTTCTTCCCGGGTCAGTATACGGCCAAGGCGATGCTGGGCCTCGCCGAACCGGCGCAGACAGTTTTCGACGATGATGACGGCCCCGTCGACGATCAGACCGAAGTCGAGCGCGCCGAGGCTCATCAGATTGCCGGAGGTGCCGGTCTGGACCATGCCGGTGATGGTCATGAGCATGGTGATCGGGATCACCGCCGCCGTGATCAAAGCCGCCCGGATGTTGCCCAGCAGCAGGAACAGCACGACGACGACCAGCAGGGCGCCTTCCAGCAGGTTCTTCTCGACCGTGTGGATGGCGCGTTCGACCAGGTCCGTCCGGTCATAGACCGGCGAGGCTGTCACCCCGTCCGGCAGCGCGCGTGCGGCTTCTTCCAGGCTGACGGCGGCGGCGCGGGCCACAACCCGGCTGTTTTCGCCGGCCAACATCAGAACCGTGGCGAGCACGGTCTCCTTGCCGTCTTCAGTCGCGGCTCCGGTGCGCAGTTCTTCGCCCATGCCCACGTCCGCGACATCGGCGATCCGGATCGGAACTCCGCCCCGCGTGGCGATGACGACATTGCCCAGATCCTCGGTGGTCGAAGCCTGACCCGGCACGCGGATCAGATACTGCTCGCCGTAGCGTTCGACATAGCCGGCGCCGACGTTGGCGTTGTTGTTGTCCAGCGCATGGACCACCTCGGCCATGGTCACGCCATAGGCGGAAAGACGATCGGGCTGAGGCGTGACGTGATACTGACGCTCATATCCGCCGATGGTGTTGACCTCGGTCACGCCCTTGGTGTTGCGCAGCTGCGGTCGGATCACCCAGTCCTGCAGGGTTCTCAGATCCTCGGTCGTATAGGGCTGTCCGTCCGGGCGACGCGCGTTCGGCGCGGCGTCGATCGTGTACATGAAGATTTCGCCCAGGCCCGTGGCGATCGGGCCGAGTTCGGGCGTGACGCCCGGGGGAAGCTGGCCGAGCGCGTTCTGAAGCCGCTCGTTGACCAGTTGGCGCGCGAAATAGATGTCGGTGCCGTCGTCGAAGATGACGGTGACCTGGCTCAGGCCATAGCGGGACACCGACCGGGTGTATTGCAGGCCCGGTACGCCCGCGACCGCCGTCTCGACGGGGAAGGTGATGCGTTGTTCGGCCTCCAGCGGCGAGTAACCGGGAGCCTCGGTGTTGATCTGGATCTGGACGTTGGTGATGTCCGGCGTGGCGTCGATCGGCAGGCGCTGGAAACTCCAGACGCCGACCGCGCAGGCCAGAAGGACGAGCGCCATGACCCCCCAGCGGAAGCGGATCGACAGCGCGATGATGCGTTCAAGCATGGTCTGCGCGCCCCCTAGTGGTCATGGCTCGCGCCGGACTTGTCGATGTCCGCGCGAATGAGAAAGGCGCCGTCGACGACGTATTCGGTTCCGGGTTCGAGACCGCCCAGCACCTCGGTCCATTCCGGCGTGCGGCGGCCGAGCTCCAGCATCCTCACCTCATAGGTGTTGCCCACCTTGGCGTAGACGACCTGGAAATCGCGGAACGGCTGAATGGCCCTGGTCTGGACCGCCAGCGCAACTTCGCCCTGACCGACCTGGACCGTGCCCTGGACCCCCAGTCCCGGCCGCCAGACGCCGCCCTGGTAGGGCAGCGCGACGTGGGCGACCAGGGTCTGGCTCATGGGGTCGCTGGACGGCAGGACCGCCTCGATGACGCCGAGCGCGCGATGTTCGCCCGCCAGGCTGGTGATCTCGACGCGCTGTCCGACCCGGACGCGTTCGGCGTCGCGGGGATAGAGGAAGAATTCGGCGTGGAGCCGGGTAGGGTCTCCAATGGTCAGCATCGGCTCGCCATTACCCGTGATGGCGCCGGGGTTGACGTTCTTGGCCGTGATCATTCCCGAGATCGGCGCCGTGACCGAATAGGTCTGCAGACTGTCGCTGGACTCGACGCGCGCCAGCACCTGGGCGCGCGAGACCCGTTGTCCCAACTGGACATTCATCGCCACCACCCGGCCCGGATAGCGCGCGTGGACTTCGCTCTGTCCCTCGGGCGTGATCTCGACCCGACCACTGAGCGGCAGGCTCTCGCCCAACACCGCCCCGCCGGCCCTCTGCGTCGTGACCCCGCCGGCCCGGGCGGCGTCGGCTGTGATCACCGTGCGGCCCTCATAGGATGGATAGGTCCAGGCCGACCGCCTGCCCGCATGGGTCGCCGCCACCGAGACGTCGAACGAGTGCGGTTCCGCCACCACCGTGGGGCTCGCGAGATAGTCTGCGGTCGGGGTGAAGGCGAAACGATCCACCTTGGGCCCGAGCCGCGTCAGGGCGATGGAGGCCTGGACCTGTCGCGGATCCAGCGGCTTGTCCTTCAGATAAGGATAGAGGCGATAGAGCGGCTCGGGGCCCTCTTCAAAGATGGTGATCTCCAGGGAGAAGTCGCCGTCCCTGAGCAGGCGGCCGTTGTGCGGGCCCCGCTCATAGTCAGCGGCCGCCGCGGCCTCTGCGCCCTCGGACTTTTCAGCCCCGCCCTGTCCGCAGGCTGAAACGCCGGCCGCGAGGGCCAGCAACGACGCGGCGATGATGCGCCGCGAGGGGGTATGACGGATCATGAGCGGGTCTCCAGGCCGAGCAGGTCGGCATGCGCGCCGGTCAGCCGGTCAAGGCGGGCGCGGTCGAAGTGAAACTGTTTGAGAACGGCGACCCGACGGGCCTTGGTGGCGAGCAGCGCGGTCTGGGCGGAAATGACGTCGTTGTAGGTGAAGCCGCCCCGCGCAAAGCCGTCGCGGACGAGCACAACGGCGCGCTCGGCCTGGGGCAGGGTTTCGGCGGCGATGCGCTGGGCCTCGAACGCCCGAGAGGCCAAAAGGACCTGGAGACGGGCGATCTCGCGCTCCCGTTCCTGCCGGAGCGCCGCCATGTCGGCCTCGGCGGCGACGCCTTCGAACCTGGCGCGTTCGATGGCCCCTTCGTTTCGATCATAGCGGCCGAGCGGGATGGACCCGCCGACCACCAGACCGAGGTCCTGCCCGTCCCAGAAGTGGCGGACGCCGACGCTGACGGTGGCGTCCGGCGTCGCCCGCGCCTGTTCGACGCTGACACGCGCCCGGGCGACATCGCGCTGCGCGGCCAGAACCGCGAGGTCGATCTCGGCGGCCGCGCCGGCGACGTCGCGGGCTGCGCTGGTGTCCTCGAAGTCGGCCGGGTCGAGAGAGAAATCTGACGCGCCGATCCAGAACCGTCCCAGCGTGGCGCGGGCGAGCCGGGCCTGAATTCCTGCCTGGTCGAAGTCAATCTGGGCCTGGGCGAGTTCAGCTTCGGCGCGGGCGCCGGCGAACAGAGGATCGCGGGCCATGTCGACCCGACGCTGCACTTCGATCTGGAAGCGTTCGGCCAGGACGAGACGTTCGCGCGCGATCTCAAGTTCGGCCTGGGCCGAAAGGGCTTCGGCCCAGGCGCGCTGCACCTGTTCAAGGCGATCCAGCCGCCGGATCGCGGCCTCCGCCTGAACGAGGGCGGCTTCGCCACGGGCCAGAGCCACACGAGCGGGCCGGTCGCCGCCCCGTTCGAACCGCTGCTCATAGGACAGGGTCGTCTCGGTTCGGTCGATGATGGCGCCGCCGCCCAGCGTGGGCAGGTTTTCGACCATCAGGCCCAGCGTCGGATTGGGTCGGACGTCGGCCTGCCGAACGGCCGCGTCACCGGCCCGAACACGGGCCTCCGCGCCCGGCAAGCTCGGGTCGATGCCGGCGGCGCGCGCGAGCGCTTCCTCCAGGGTCAGGGCAGCCGCCTCTGCGGCGGCCGATGGCGGGGTCTGCGCGAGCGCAGGAAGGGACGGCAAGGCCGCGAGTGCAAGCGCCAGCGCCGAAACGGCCGCCAGACGCGCCCACGATCCGGCAGAGCCGGTGATCGGGGTGTTCAAGGAATTCTCCGAAAAAACGAGGTGCGCGCAGCCGAACGGCCGCGCCGGTTCAGACGACCGTGCGCATCCGTTTCGGAGGATATTCGGGCCCGTCCCGGCTCAGATCGCCCAGGGCCGGAGCTTCGCCGGGCGTACGGGCGGCAAGCCTCGAAGACAGGCCGTCGTCTAGCGGATGCTCGGCTCCGGGGAGGGCGCCGTGGCTGTCGCCGCCGACCTGGTGCCCGTGGCCCACCGGTCCTCCACCGTCGCCGTCTTCGGCTGGAGCGTCGTCGGATTGATCGTGCGGCGCGACGTGGACGTGGTCCGCGATCTGGTCCGCCACCGTGTCGACTTCGACCAGCGCTACGGCGGGCCAATCGGCGGCATGAGCCATGCCGTGCTGCGCATCCATCATTCCATGCAGCGTCGTCACCGCGAGAAGAGCGGTGCACAGAAAGATGCAGAAGGAACGAATCGAATTTTGCAAACGGGATCCCTGACCCGCACTTACCCACGGTGTGATGCTCACGCAACCGAGGAACTCGGGACAGATCGACGCGACGGCGGGCGGCCGCTCCGACGCTCGCTCGGACACTTTGAAAGACAACTACCGTTGAATCCTCTTCCGATCGGACTTGAAACCATGGCAGGCGGCAAGAAAACCACCATCCGCGGAGGCAGCCCGCGTTGGACCACAAGGCCTTACAGCAAACACCGGGTGCGGCGCCGCAAGGCGCCGGAACCACCCCGGCCAGGGCTCGACCTCGTCGTGGCGCTCATCAGCGTTCCGATCGCTGTGGTCGGCGCCCTCTTCCTTGGATCCACGATGGTCGGTACGTTCAAGCTGCCGCTGTACCTCGGATACAGCGGGACGCTCGTTCCGCTCGCGGCGGCCCACATCCTGATCACCCCCCGAGGCTGGCCCCGGGTCGTCGCCACCATCGGGATGGCGGTCGCCTTGGTCGTTGGTCTAGCGCTGCTCTATCCGGGTGGGCCGTAGCCCGGTCGATAACCTTTCCTTGGTCGCTCCGGGGTTAGGGCCGGGCATGCACCGTGCCGCTGCCGAGCCGATGGACCGATCCCCGCCGCGCATCGCCCGCGGCGGCTGGCTGGACGCGCTCCGCTTCATCGTCGGAGCCCTGATCATCCTTTATCAATTCAGGAAAGCGGCTCCGGTCCCGCTGGGGCAACTGCATCCGGTGTTCGATCGCGGCTATCTGCTCACCGACTTCTTCATCATCGATTCCGGCTACGTCCTGGCCCGCATTTATGGGAACCGCCTGGCCGCCGGGCAGGCCTCCCTGCGCGCCTATTCTCGCCAATGCCTGCTGCGCGTCATCCCGGCTCACTTGCTGGTCAGCCTGATCCTTGTGGCCATTGTGGGCGGCGCGACGCTGGCCTGCGCAGCCCCCAGCAATCCGCAATGGTTCGACTGGTCGCAGCAGCCCGCCCAGGTGCTTCTGGTCCAGTCCTACGGCGTGCCGGGCGGGCAGGGCTGGAATGCGCCGACCTGGACCTTGTCCGCCCTGATCGGATGCTACCTGCTGTTGCCCTGGATCTGCCGCCTGCCGTGGCGTTGGCCGCCGGTCCTCGTGGTCGCTTGGCCTGCGTGGAGATGGAGACCGGCACGAGCCTGGCGGCTGCTGCGCGGGTCGGCGGGCTCGCAGATCAGGCTGATCTGAGTCGCAGCGTGAGGCGGATGTTCGGCGTGACGCCGGCTCACGGATAGGGCGCGGTACGGCCGACAAGCAATCGAAACGTTCAATAGCTGGCTAGCAGATCAAGGCACACTGGTCTCGAAGGAGAGGCCCATGCCCGTTGTCGGATTAGTCACCCGCGTCTTTTGCGTCCCCTTGTTCTTTGCAGGACTACTCGCTGTCGCCGTAGCCTTGATTGAAACCGGCGCTCCCACATGGGTGTTGCCGATCCTGCTCGTCGTCGCTTTGACCGTGTCTGCTCTGGCCGAGCGACTTGCTCCATACGAGCCCGTCTGGAACCAGTCGCACGGCGATATCGGCGTCGCGGGCCAAGCCGACTACCCTCGGAGCTATTTCGACCAACTCATCGAACCGTTCCGTCGGCCCACTTCCCTGACGCCCCCAGATCGCGGGCTACGAACAACTCCGGAGGATTAAAAACATGCTCGTCCTAAATCTATTGGCGGCCCTCGCCTTGCAAACCGCTGCTCCCGCGCCCTTATCGGCCGCAGCAGCAACCCTGCTGCAACCTCGCGAAATCCAGCTTAACCTCGATGGACGTCGTTGGACCTGTGGTTCCGACGGTACCTGCGAAGGCCGCGGAACGGGCACGTCGCAGCCGTTGATACGTGAATGCCGTCGGTTTGTCGGCCGGCTTGGCCCAGTTTCACGCTTTGCCCGCGCGGGTGAAGCACTTACCGAAGCCGAAGTCGCCCGGTGTAATTCGACCGATAACGGCCGCGTTCCACGAAGTCCCCAATAATGCCTGACCGACGCGGCTCACGGCAATGCCGAGGTCAGGACTGCGTCGAACTTTTTGTGTTGAGCAACGGGGACCGCTGGACCGTCACGTCTGACGGAGTCGCGAGAGGAAATTTTGACTATCAGGTGGATGCTGAGGAGGCGGCCACCCGCGCCTTCGCCCAGACGTGCACGCGCAGAAAGCTGGCGGTCGGCTCGCCCCATGATGTCAGGCGGTCTGGCGCGACGACGCTCACGGGGCGATATGGCGTCAGCCGCTTCGTGGTCGGGTTGGTGCTCGGGCATACGCCAAACGAAGGCGCGGCGGTCACATGCGTCTATGACCGGCATACCTATGTGCGCGAGAAACGGGCGGCGCTGGAACTGTGGGCGAACCATCTCATCCGGCCCGGCCTTGAGATCGGGGAGCCAAGGGCGCTTCCGGACCCTGCGGCCGGTACGCATGTGGATGAGGCCAAGGCCCGCGCGTTTGCCCTGTGCCAGAGGGGAGAGTTGCACGAGGCGGTGCTCTCGATCTGCATGGACCTCTCGCGTCATCCGGCCACCGTCAGCTCGCATCTGGCCATCCTGGGCAAGGCCGGCCTTGAAAGCGCGGCGGCGGGACCGCGACCGCAAGTGGAAGACTGGATCAGCGGGTTTCGCTGGACCTTGGCAGACGTCACGGACACAGTCTTGTCTTACGGAGTGAGCCTGGCGACCCTCCTCTGACGTGACTTCATTGCTCCGCCCTCCATCCGCCCGTGCCCCGCCGCGCAAAGATCATGATCGTGCAGCGCCTCGATCACCTTGCAGGCCGACACCCGGCCGCCGGCGCATTCGGCGGTCATGCGCCTCAACTCCGACCGCAAGGCCTGGAGTTGGGCGATCTTCTCGCTGACGTCCACGAGATGCCGCTCCGCGATGATGTTGGCCTCGTCGCAAGGCCGGTCCGGATGGTCGGCCAAATCGAGCAGTGAGCGGATGGCGTCCAGATCGAAACCCAGCTGGCGCGCGTGGCGGATGAACGACAGGCGCTGCAGGGCGGCGTCGTCATAGAGCCGGCGGTCGCTCGCGGTCCGGGGCGGCTCGGGCAGGAGGCCGATCTGTTCGTAAAACCGGATGGTCGGAATCTTGACGCCCGTGGCGACCGACAGCTTGCCGATCGTTTGGAGCGGAGAGAGAGCGGGGCGTGCTGACATGGTTCTGAAAATAGGGGCTTGATCCTCTAGCCGCTAGAGCATGCACAACGGTTTCTCAAGGATCGCCGGAGCCGTCATGACCGAACCCCTGATCTCGGACCCTCCCGCCGCCACGGGCTGCGGCTGCGGCGCGGCGGTGAAGTTCGACGGCGCGTCTCCCGCCTATCGCCGCATCCTCCTGTCGGTGATCGCGATCAACGCGGCGGCCTTCATAGCGGTCGCGGGCGGGGCGCTTCTCCAGGGCTCCGCCGCCCTCGGCGCCAACGCCCTCGACTTCCTCGCCGACAGCGCGACCTACGCCATCAGCCTGTGGGTCATTGGCAAATCCGTGCGGGTGCGCTCGGGCGTGGCCTTGCTCAAGGGCGCGAGCCTGGGGCTCCTCGCGGTATTCATCCTGGGCTTCGCCATCTGGCGGGCCGTTTCGGGTGTCCCGCCCGAGGGGACGGTGATCACCGGCCTCGGCCTGTTCGGCTTTTTCGCCAACGCCGTCGCCGCCTTCTTGCTCGTGCGTCACCGCGAGGGCGACGCCAATGTCCGCTCCGTCTGGCTCTGCACGCGAAACGACCTGATCCAAAGCCTCGTGGTCGCGGCGGCCGGGGGCCTGGTCTGGCTGACCGCCTCGCGCTGGCCCGACCTGATCGCCGGTGCCGTCCTCGCCGTGGTTTTCCTGCAGTCGGCCTGGTCGATCATCCGCCAGTCGCGGCGCGAACTGCGGGACGTCGCATGAAAGCCGGGAGACCGGCCCTGACGGCCCGGCGGCCCGTCTCGGGTCGAGGAGGGCGTCGCCGCCCTGCGACGATGGCGCGATTGCAGTCGCGGTGGACCGTGTTATGGGACGCCATGGAATTCTCCTCGGTCAGGCACGGTTGGATGGCGGCGCTGATTGCGTCGTTCCTCGCCCTGTTTGTCCTGGTCTCCGCCGTCGAGGCCGCCGTCTGCGCCCCCGAAGCCGCGACCGCTCATGCCTCGGAGACGGTCTCTGACACCCCGGCCGATCCCGACGACAACGATCGACCGGAACAGCACGCGATCTGTTCGCACGGCCATTGCCATCACAGCGGGGTCGCGACGGCGGCGACGCCTGGCGCCCCGGTCGTGACTCACGCCGGGGCCGACCTGGACGCCCTGCCACTGGCGGACGGCTTGCCGTCTCGCATGCCCGCCGGACCGGACCGCCCTCCCAGAGGCTGACGGGATCGCGCGCGATCGCGCGCCCTCCACGTCAACCATCTGGGAAACAGGACCTATGCCATCCTCCAATTGCCGTCTGCCGCGTATCGCGGTCGGCGGAGCCGCAGTCGCCCTCTCGGCGATCCTGGCCATACTGACTCCCGGCTCGGCTTTCGCCGAACCGGTCACGCTCGCCGAGGCGCTGTCGCGCGCCTCCGCGTCCTCGCCGACCCTCGCCGCCGCTGAGGCGGACGTCGCGGCAGCGATCGGTCGCGCGCAACAGGCAGGGTTCCGGCCGAATCCGGAGCTTGGCCTTGAGGTCGAGAATTTCGCCGGCACTGGCGCCTTCTCGGGTCTGGACGACGCCGAGAGCACACTCAGCGTGGGCCAGCGCTTCGAACTCGGCGGCAAGCGGCCGGCGCGCGAGCGCGCCGCCCAGGCCGAGGTGGACGCCGCCCGGCTGCGCCTGGCGGTGGCGCGCGCGGACCTGCAGCAGCAGGTCCGTGACGCCTATGCCGAAGCCTGGGCCGACAGCCGGCGGGTCGAACTCGCCCGCGAACAGTTCGTACGCGCCGACAATCTCCAGACCATCGCGACGGAACTGGTCGACGCCGGGCGGGAGCCGCCGCTGCGGGCGCTGAGGGCCCGCACCTCCGCCCTGGAAGCGGTTGGCCGTGTTCGGGCCGCCGAGGCCGAGTATGCTGAGGCCCAGCGAGCGCTCGCCGCCCTCTGGGGCGGCAGCGACGATCTGCCCGAGCCGATCGCATCCGGGACCGGGGCCGCGCCCGAGGCCGTCATCGATCCGGCGACCGCGCTGGACGTGCGTCTGGCCGAGGCGGAGGTCGCGACCTCGATCGCCGTCGTGGACCGTGAACGGACCCTGTCGCGCCCCGATGTGACGGTCAGCGTCGGCGCCCGTCAGTTCCGCGGCACGGACGACACGGCGCTGGTGGTCGGCGCGTCCATGCCGATCGGCCTCTTCGATCGCAACCAGGGCAATATCGCCGCGGCGGACGCCGAGCGGACCGGCGCCGAGGCCCGCCGCAACGCCGCACTGGCCGGGGCGATCCGGCGCACGCGTGACGCCCGGGCCGCCCTGCGCACCGCCGAGGCCCGCCTCGGCTTCCTGGAAAACCAGGCCGAACCCGAGGCGCTGGAGGCCGTGCGCATCGCGCGAGAAGGCTTCTCGGCCGGCCGCTTCACCCTGCTGGACGTGCTCGACGCCGAAGAGGCGCTGAACACCCTGCAGACCGAAATGATCACCGCAGAGCTGGAGCGCGCGCAAGCCGTCGCCGCCCTGACCCGCGCCACCGAAACCGAAGGGTCCTCCCAATGAAAAAGCTGACCAACCAGCAGCGCCTCCTCGCGGGAGCCGCAGCCACCGTGATCATCTTGGGCGGCGGTTACGCCGGCTGGTCCATGACCCGCGCTCCCGAGGCTGCGCCCGAGGCGCAGGCAGCAGAAGAGGACGCGCACGGCGCGGGCGAGGCCCTCGAGATGGACGCCGCGCGCATCCAGGCCGCCGGCATCGTCCTGGAGCCCGTCGGCAGCGGCGCGCTGAGCGCCGAGATCGTGGCCCAGGGCACGGTGGTTGGAACCCCGCAGGGCGAAGCCGTGCTCGCGGCCCGCGCCGACGGCGTGATCAGCCGGGTCTCCTTGCGTCTGGGCGACAGCGTGCGCGCCGGCCAGACCGTGGCCCTGATCGAGAGCCGCGAGGCCTCGACCATCGCCGCCGAACGCTCGGCGGCCCAGGCCCGTCTCACCGCGGCCCGTCAGGCGCTGGCGCGCGAACAGCGGCTGTTCGACGCCCAGATCACCGCGCGCCAGGATCTGGAAGCGGCCCAGACCGTCCTGGCCGAGGCCCAGGCGGAATCGCGGCGGACCTCGTCCGCGGCGGCGGCGGCGCGCGTCTCGAGCGACGGCCGCAGCACCGGTGTGGTCAGTCCGATCACCGGTCGGGTGACGGCGGCGGACGCCACCCTCGGGGCCTTCGTGACGGCCGGGACCGAACTGTTCCGGGTCGCCAACGCCAGCCAGATCGAGATCGAAGCGGCGGTCTCGGCGGAGGACGCGGCCCGGATCGCCTCCGGCGACCGCGCCAGCATCAGTCTGCCGGAGGGGGAGGTGCCGGCGACGGTCCGGTCGATCACCCCGGGGGTCGACGCCGAAAGCCGCTCCGCCACCGTCATCCTGAGCCTCTCCGGGGTCGGCGGGCTGCGGCCTGGCCAGGCGGTCTCGGCGCGGATCTACACGCGCGATGCGCAGACGTCGGGCGGCCTTTCCGTGCCCGAGGAAGCCATCCAGACGGTCGAGGGCCGCGACGTGGTGTTCGTCAGGACCGCTACGGGGTTCACGGCCGCGCCCGTCATCGTCGGCCAGCGCAGCGCGGGACGCGCCCAGATTACCTCCGGCCTGCGCGCCGGCCAGACGATCGCGGCCCGCAACGCCTTTCTTTTGAAGGCCGCGCTGGGCGCAGGCGAAGTGGAGCACTAGACCATGATCGCCAACCTCATGGCCCTGTCGGTGCGGGCGCGATGGATGATCATCGCGCTCGTGCTGACCGTCTCCACCTACGGCGCGTGGCAGTTGACCCGGCTGCCGATCGACGCCGTGCCCGACATCACCAACAACCAGGTGCAGATCAACACCTCCGACGCCTCGCTCTCGCCCGTCGAGATCGAAAAGCGGGTGACCTTCCCGGTCGAGACCGCCATGGCCGGCATCCCCGGCCTGCAATCGACGCGATCCCTGTCGCGCAACGGCTTCTCACAGGTCACCGTGATCTTCGAGGAGAACGTCGACCTCTATTTCGCGCGCCAGCAGGTCAGCGAACGCCTCGTCCAGGCCCAGGAGAGCCTGCCCGAGGGGGTCCAGCCCCAGATCGGGCCCGTCACGACGGGCCTGGGCGAAGTGTTCATGTACGCCATCGACTACACCAATCCGGGCGGCCGCGGCGCGACGGTGCGCAACGGTCAGCCGGGCTGGCAGTCTGACGGGTCGTTCCTCACCCCTGAAGGCGATCGCCTGACGGACGACGTCTCCCGCGCCGCCTACCTTAGGACCGTGCAGGACTGGATCATCGCGCCGCAGCTGCGGTCGGTGAACGGCGTCGCCGGCGTCGACACCATCGGCGGCTTCGAGAAGCAGTATGTGGTCGAGCCCGACCCGACGCGTCTGGCCCAGTACGGCGTCTCCTTCAGCGAACTGGCCGCCGGTCTGGAATCCGCCAACCTCTCGGTCGGCGCCAATTTCGTCGAGCGGGGCGGGGAAGCCTATCTGGTGCGGGCCGACGCCCGCATCCGCAGCCTGAGCCAGATCGAGGAGGCCATCGTCGCCACGCGCGGCGGCGTGCCCGTCGCGGTTCGCGACGTCGCCGCTGTCCGTCTCGGCGGGGACCTGCGCACCGGCGGGGCCACCATGAACGGCCACGAGGTCGTCATCGGCACCACCCTGATGCTGATCGGCGAGAACAGCCGAACCGTAGCCCGTTCGGTCGGCGAACAGCTGGAGACGACCGTTCGGTCTCTCCCGCCGGGGATCAAGGTCACGCCCGTCCTCGACCGGTCCAAACTCGTCAACGCCACCATCTCGACCGTCCAGCGCAACCTGATCGAGGGGGCGATCCTGGTCGCCGTCGCCCTGTTCCTGCTGCTCGGCAACGTCCGCGCCGCCCTGATCGCGGTGGCCATCATCCCGATCTCCTTCTTCATGACCGCCATCGGCATGAATTACCTGGGGGTGTCGGGAAACCTGATGAGTCTGGGGGCGCTGGACTTCGGCCTGATCGTCGACGGCTCCGTCATCATCATCGAGAACTGCCTGAGACGGCTTTCCGAGCGGCAGCACCATGAAGGCCGCCTGCTGACCCTGCGCGAGCGTCTGGAGGAAACCACCATCGCCACCCAGGAGATGATCAAGCCGACCGTCTACGGCCAAGCCATCATCCTGCTGGTCTTCGCGCCGCTGCTGACCTTCCAGGGCGTCGAGGGCAAGACCTTCTCGCCCATGGCCATCACCCTGATGCTGGCCCTGATCGCGGCCTTCATCCTGTCCATCACCTTCATCCCCGCGATGGTGGCGCTGGTGATGCGCAACAAGGTCTCAGAGAAGGATGTCTTCGTCATCCGCTGGATCAAGGCGAAGTACGAGCCGGTCCTCCGTCAGGCCGTGGCCCGGCCCTGGCCCTTCGTGGGCGGCGGTCTGGCCCTGTTCGCCGTGGCCGGAGTGATTTTCACCATGCTCGGCCAGGAGTTCATCCCCACCCTGGACGAACGCAACCTCGCCATGGCCTCCCAACGGGTGCCGTCCACGGCGGTGGAGCAGTCGATCCGCATGCAGCGCGGCGTCGAGAACGCCATCATCGCCTTACCCGAAGTCGAGTTGATGTTCTCCAAGACCGGCACGGCCGAAGTGGCCACCGATCCCATGCCGCCCAACATCTCGGACGGCTTCATCATCCTGAAGCCACAGGACCAGTGGCCCGAAGGGGTGAACACCAAGGAAGACGTCATCGAGCGGGTGGAGGCCGCGGCCAACGCCCAGGTCGGCCAGGGCTATGAGCTGAGCCAGCCGATCGAACTGCGCTTCAACGAGCTGATCGCCGGCGTGCGGGGCGACGTGGCCATCAAGATCTACGGCGACGATCTCGATCAGCTGACCGCGACGGCCAACCAGATCGCGGCCCAGCTGAACGCGACCCCGGGCGCGGCCGACGTCAAGGTCGAGCAGACCGATGGGGCGCCGTCCCTCGACGTCACCTTCGACCGCGCCGCCATCGCGCGGTTCGGTCTCACCGTGGAGGAGGTGGCCGATACGGTCGCCGCCGCCATGGGCGGCCGAGAGGCGGGTCAGCTGTTCGAGGGCGACCGGCGCTTCGACGTGGTGGTGCGCGTGCCGGGCGCCAGCCGGCACGACATGGACGCTTTGGGCGCCATCCCGGTGATGCTGCCGGAAGCGGAGGGCCGCATCCGCGCGTCCGTTCCCTTGCGCCAGGTCGCCTCGTTCCGCTTCGCCGAGGGGCTGAACCAGATCAGTCGCGAAAACGGCAAGCGCCGGGTCGTTGTCCAGGCCAACGTCCGCGGTCGTGATGTCGGCTCGTTCGTGAACGAGGCCACGCCCAAGGTCGAAGCCATCGCCCTGCCGGCGGGAGCCTGGATCGAATGGGGCGGCCAGTTCCAGAACCTGAAGGCGGCCTCGGATCGCCTCTCGCTGGTCGTGCCGATCTGCTTCCTGGCGATCTTCGCGGTGCTGTTCCTGGCCGTCGGCACGTTCGGGCGGGCCGTGGCGGTCTTCCTGACCGTGCCCCTGGGGCTTGCGGGCGGGGTCTTCGCCCTGGCCCTCACCGGCATCTCCTTCTCGGTCTCGGCGGCCGTGGGCTTCATCTGCCTGGCCGGCGTGGCGGTGCTGAACGGTCTGGTGGTCATGTCCTCGATCCGGCAACGGCTCGATGACGGGATGGAGCTCTCCCGGTCCATCATCGAGGGCTGCATGGAGCGGGTGAGGCCGGTGATCATGACCGGCCTGGTCCCGGCCATCGGCTTCGTGCCCATGGCCCTGGCTCACGGCACCGGGGCCGAGGTGCAGAAGCCTCTGGCCATGGTGGTGATCGGCGGCCTGATCACGGCGACCTTGCTGACGCTTCTCGTCCTGCCCGCCATGAGCCGGCTGGTCCTCGGTCTGACCGAAGGTCGGCGGTCCACACCCCCCGACGCGCCCGCCGCCGAGCCCGTTCCGGCCGAATAGTCCCTAGTCCCCGCCGTCGTATCGGCGGCGGGGATCCCCCACCCAGGAGGCATCCATGCCAGACCCCATCAAGCTGATGAGACTCTACACCGACGAGGCCGCCTATTTCGGGGACCGCAAGGTCTTCGAGATCGTCACCGAACGCGCGCGGTCGGCCGGCGTCGCCGGGGCCACCGTGCTGCGGGCCCTGGTCGGCTTTGGCCACACCCCGCATCTCCATCGCCGCCATTTGCTGGACGACGACCAGGCCCTGATCATCGAACTGCTCGATCAGGAGTCCAGGCTTCGGGCGTTTCTGGAAACGCTGTCGGATCTGGAACACCTCGGCCCGGTGACCCTTGAGGCGGTCGAGGTCCTCCGCTGGCCGGGCGCCGCGGTCGAGCCGGCCTAGGCAGAGCCAGGCGAGGAGACCTGATGTGAGCGTCCGGACCCCCGAGGACGATCAGCGGCGGATCCTGCTATGGGTCGTGGGGCTGAACGCCGCCCTGTTCGTCGGGCTGGGCGTCGCGGGCTGGCTGGCGGATTCCAGCGCACTTCTCGGCAATGCGGCGGACAATGATTCGGACAGCGCCGTCTATCCGATCAGCTTCCTGGCGGTGGGGCGAGCATGGCCCGACCTGATCGTGGGCGCCCTGGGCGCGGTCGTCGCCATCAAGGGCGGCCTCGAAATTCTGCGAGACGCCGCTCGCACCGACGATAATGAGGAGGCGGTCCGATGAGTACGCCCGAAGCCGATCATCAAGCCGGAGACGGCCACGACCATACGAGCGAAAAGGCGGGAGCCGACCCCCACGCTCATGGTGGCGTGTTCGGATCGAACACCGAGGTGATTTTCGCGCTGGCGAGCGGCGGCACGCTGGCGCTGGGTTTCGGGCTGGAAAAGCTCGCTCCCGGCGTTCCGGCGTGGCTGCCTCTCGGTCTGTATGTGATCGCCTATGGCTTCGGCGGCTTCTTCACGGTCCGCGAGGCTTTCGAAAACCTCCGCAACAAGCGGTTCGAGATCGATACCCTGATGCTCGTGGCCGCCGCTGGCGCGGCGGCGCTTGGGGCCTGGGCCGAAGGCGCGCTGCTCCTGTTCCTGTTCAGCGTCGGCCACGCCCTTGAGAACTACGCCATGGGTCGCGCCAAACGGGCGATCGAAGCCCTGGCGGACCTGGCGCCGCGCACGGCCCATGTTCGCCGCGGCGATCAGGTTTTCGAAGTTCCGGTCGAGGAGGTCGAGGTCGGCGATACGGTGGTCGTGCGTCCCAACGAACGGCTCCCGGCCGACGGGTTCGTCGTGGTCGGTGCGACAAGCATCAACCAGGCGCCCGTCACCGGCGAGAGCATGCCGGTCGACAAGCAACCGGTCGTCGACGTCGAAGCCGCCCGGGCGCGACCCGCTCAGATCGGCTCTGCTTCCATCGTCTTCGCGGGCACCATCAACGGCGCGGGCGCGATCGAGATCGAGACGACCCGCAAGTCCACCGACACGACCCTGGCCAAGGTCGTCCGCATGGTCAGCGAGGCGGAAACCCAGAAATCTCCCACGCAGCGTTTTACGGACCGCTTCGAACGCATCTTCGTCCCCGTAGTGCTCGGCCTCGCCTTCATCCTGCTCTTCGCCTGGGTCGTGGTCGACGAGCCCTTCCGCGACAGCTTCTACCGGGCCATGGCGGTCCTGGTGGCGGCCAGCCCCTGCGCCCTCGCCATCGCCACGCCCAGCGCCGTCCTCTCGGGCGTCGCCCGAGCGGCGCGGGCCGGCGTCCTGATCAAGGGCGGCGCGCCCCTGGAGAACCTGGGCTCGCTCAGCGCCATCGCTTTCGACAAGACCGGCACCCTGACGGAAGGACGGCCCCGCATCACGGACGTCGTTCCCGTGGCCGGGGCGAAGGAAATCGACCTCCTGACGACCGCCGTCGCCGTCGAGCGGTTGAGCGATCACCCTCTGGCGGAAGCGATCGCGCGCGACGGGCTCGAGCGTCTCAAGGGCGCGGCGATCGCCGCGGCCTCGGAGCTGAAAAGCCTGACCGGGAAAGGCGTCACCGCCCGGTTCGAAGGCGCGCCGGTATTGATCGGCAAGCCCGAGATGTTCGGCGTGGATGGGGTCGGCCCGCTCAGCGACGAGGCGGAGGCGGCCGTCACGCGCCTGCGGCTGGAGGGCCGCACTTTGATGGTCGTGCGTCGGGGCGATCGCGATCTCGGTGTGATCGGCCTGCTGGACACGCCACGGGCCGCGGCGCGCAGGGCGCTGGACGCTTTGCGCGCTCTGGGCGTGTCCCGGATGATCATGATCTCCGGAGACCACCAGAAAGCGGCCCAGGCGATCGCCAGCCAAGTCGGCCTGACCGAAGCCTGGGGCGATCTGATGCCCGAGGACAAGGTCGACGCCATCAAACGGCTGCGCGCCGAGGGCAAGATCGCCATGGTCGGGGACGGCGTCAACGACGCCCCCGCCATGGCCACCGCGACCGTGGGCATCGCCATGGGCGCCGCCGGATCCGACGTCGCCCTGGAGACCGCCGACGTCGCCCTGATGTCCGACGATCTCTCGCAACTTCCGTTCGCCGTCGGCCTGAGCCGCAGAACCCGCGCCATCATCCTGCAGAACCTCGTCGTCAGCCTGGGGGTGGTCGCCTTCCTTGTGCCCGCCACCATCCTCGGACTTGGCATCGGCCCGGCCGTGGCGATGCACGAGGGCTCGACCGTTCTGGTCGTGTTCAACGCCCTCCGGCTCCTCGGCTACCGCGACCCGACTCGCAGGGCCGATCCGTCGACTGGCGTGGCCGCCACGGCGGCGCCCGACCCGAAGGGAACAGCCGCATGAAGCGCATCGGATGGGTTTCCGTCATCGCCGTCTTCCTCGCGCTGTCGGCCTTCGCCTACGGCATGCTGTCGGGACGGTCACGGCCCGCAGCGGACGCGGCGCCCCCGTCATCGACCCGAGATGTCGGTGCTCACGACGCTCAGGGCGCGACGTCAGGCGAGGCTCCATCGACGCGGGCCTACCGTGAAGCGAACGATCGGATGCACCGGGGCATGGCCATCGCCTATACCGGCGATGCCGACGTCGACTTCCTTTGGGGCATGATCGCGCATCACGACGGCGCCATCGCCATGGCGAAGATCGCCGTCGAGCACGGCGAGGCCGCGGACGTACAAAGCCTCGCCCGCGAGATCATCGCCGCCCAGGAGGCCGAGATCATCCGGATGAGGATCCTGCTGGCCCGCCACGAGGACGCCTTGCCCGCCGGCGTCAGGCCCTGACGCCGGCGGGCAAGCGGTTCACCGTCCGGAGCCGCGACCTTCGCTGGAAGGAAGGCCGCGCCAAGACCAGGCGGTCGCGGCCGAGGCCCCCGCCCAGGCGGAACCTGACCCTGGATCTGGTCGTCGCGGGGGTCGGAAGCCTCGTCGCGGCAGGCGTCGTCTTCTGCCTCGCCTTCATCCTGTCGGGCTCTCACAACGTGCCCCTGCATCTGGGCTATGCGGTGATCCTGGGCGGCGTCGGCGTCGCCTGTGATGCGCTGGGGCCCAACGACCGCGGGGGACGGATGATTGCCCGCGCAATAGGCGTGCTCTGGCTGATCGGATGGGCCGGCTTGTTCGCGGCCCGGGCGGATATCGTCTTACCCCTTCAGCATACGACGTCGGCCAGCCCGTCATCGTGGACAGGGCGGAGGACTGACGCTCCCGTCGGCCACAGACGCCCTGGCGCTAACCTTTCCTTGGCCGCTCCAGGTTAGGCTCCGGCCATGCGCCGCGCCGCTCCTGAGACGATGGATCGATCCCCGCCGCGCATCGCCCGCGGCGGCTGGCTGGACGCGCTCCGCTTCATCGTCGGGGCGCTGATCATCCTCTACCATTTCCGCGAGGCCTCACCGGTTCCGCTGCCGCAGCTGCATCCGGCGTTCGACCGCGGCTATCTGCTCACCGACTTCTTCATCATCGACTCGGGCTACGTCCTGGCCCGCATCTATGGCGACCCCCTCGCTACCGGGCAGGCCTCGTTGCGGGCCTACGCACGCCAACGCCTGCTGCGCGTCATTCCGGCCCACCTGGCCGTCAGCCTCATTCTCGTGGCCATCGTCGGCGGCGCCGCCCTGGCGGGCGTCGCGCCCAGCAACCCGCGATGGTTCGACTGGTCGCAGCTGCCGGCGCAGGTGTTGCTGGTCCAGGCTTATGGCGTGCCGGGCGGACAGGGGTGGAACGCCCCGACCTGGACGCTATCGGCCCTGATCGGCTGCTATCTCCTCCTGCCGTGGACTTGTCGCGCCCTCTGGCGCTGGCCGCCGGTTCTGGTGGTGATCGGCGCGGTGGTCCTTGTCGTCGCCGCCGATCTCGCGGCCTCGCTGTGGCTCGGCGATCCCATCTTCCGCCTGCCGATGCGGTACGGCATCCTGCGCGCCCTGCCGCTCTTCCTGCTCGGGGTCGCGGCGGCCTACTACGGGTCACGGGTGTATGTCGCGCCGCGCCTCGCGGGGGCGATCGGCGTCGGCGCTGCCGTCGCGCTCGTCGGTCTCCAGGCGGTCGGCGCCTTCAGCCTGCTGTCCCTGGGCCTGCTGGCGGGGATCATCTGGGCCGCCGGCGCCGTCCCCGTGCTCCGGCCCTCGCGCCTGATCGAACATCTCGCCCTGATGTCGTTCTCGATGTTCCTCACCAATGAGGTGAGCCGCATCGTCTGGTTCGGCTTGCTCGACGCCCTGGGGCAGGACGCGCTGCCGGCCGGCGCGCGCTGGGCGCTGTGGTCCGTCGGCTTCGCCGGCGCCTTCGCCGCCGCCGCCGTGTTCCGCTACGGGTTCGACCGCCCGGTCCAGATCTGGCTCAACCCCTCGCGCAGGAACCGGGCCGTCGGAGACCATGCGGCGGTCGCCGCGCCCAGGGCGTCAGGCGCCGTTGTGTCGGCCGAACACGCGGGTTGACCCGTCATTGAGGATGAGCACGGTCGTGTAGGGCTCGCGCCCGGCGGCCTCCATGCCCGGCGAACCCGCCGGCATGCCGGGGGCGCTCAGCGCCCGGGCGGCGGGACCTTCGCGCAGCAACCGGTCCACATCGCCGGCCGGAACATGCCCTTCGATGGCGTAGGCGCCCACGACGGCGGTGTGGCAGCTCGCCCATCGGTCGGGGATGCCGTGCCGGGCCCGGATCGGGGTGAGGTCCTCGCGTTCGACGACCTCGACGGTCCAGCCCGCCTCGCGCATATGGGCGATCCACCCGCCGCAGCAGGCGCACCAGGGGGTCTTGTAAGCCGTCATTCGCTTGTCCGGGACTGCCTGCGCGGCACCCGCCAGGGCGGCGAGGGGCAGGCCGATCAGAAGGGCGCGGCGAGCAGTTGAAACTTGAGCCATCCGAAATCTCCTGAAGGCGCCGCGATCCCGCAAGGCACGCCCGGGTCGCGGTTGATACTTGGCCGATTTCATGGTGACGGTCACCCTATCGCCTCGGTGGGACCTACCGACCAAGGCCAATGAACACCGCCGCGATCCCGAGCGCCGCGATGAGAGAGCCGCCGGTCAGCGCCATGCCGAAGGCGCGCGCCCGCGGCTCCGCGCGGGTAGGCGAGGGCGAAGGTGACGCGGCGATGAGGTAGAGGCTCACCAGGAACGGCAGGATGATGAGTTCGTCTCCCCGCAGCACCGTCGCCGGGATGAGGTGGCTGCCAATGGCCAGGACCGTCTGTTAGAGCGAGTTCTGCAGCACGGCGGCGGCCACGGCGGTCAGCCAACCGCCGCCGCCGACCAGAGCGCGATGAGCGTTTTCTCCCGGGTCATGACCTTGTTTCACCCGTTTTGACGGAAATCCACAACAGCGCCGCGACGCCGCAGACGATCGCCGTGTCCGCAAGGTTGAACGTCGGCCAGCGCCAGTCGCCCACGTGCAAGTCGATGAAGTCCGTCACCGCACCTTGGCGGATGCGGTCGGCGATGTTGCCGAGCGCGCCGCCGGCGACAGCGCCGAGCGCGAGGGCCAGCGCAGGGCGCCGCGTGCGCCAGGCGGCGGTCAGGACCGCCGCGGCGACGGCGCCGGTGAGCGCCACCAGCAGCCAGCGCCCGGCGTCGCCGTCGGCCGAGAGGAGGCCGAAGGTGACGCCGCGGTTGAAGCTGAGGTCGAGCTTTAGAAAAGGCGCGATCTCGATCGGGGCGGTCAGGGTGCGAGCCCAGGCCTTGGCAAGCTGATCGGCCCCGGCCACGCCGATCGCAAGGACCACGGCGGCCAGTCTGACTGATCGTCCGCCCGAGTGCCGGACGGCGGGCGCTGCAGGAACGAGGTTTAGGTCAGACATGCCCGATCTCCTGGTTCGGCTGGGAAGAGGGGCCCCGCGGCTTCCTGGCCCGATAAAGGGAGATCGAGCCGGTGGCGGTGGCGATCACCTGACGCTCCTCGACGTGCTCGAACCCGGCCTCGGCGATCAGGTCGGGCAGGCCGCCGGCGGCGTTCAGCCGGGTGTTCTCGACCCCGTTTAGGGCCTGGACCTGGCGGAAGAGAAGCCGCGTCGACGGCGTGCGCTGCCAGCCATAGTCGGCGATGTGCAGCTCCCCGCCCGGGCCGAAGGGCGGCGTGAATCGACGCCAGCCCGGCGCGCTTGCCGACGATTGGCGCCTGGTGAAACACGAGGCTGGACACGACCTTGTCCGCCCGGTCCCGGCCGATCAGCTCCGCGACGTCGCCCGCGAAGCCCTGGAGGAAGTCCACGTCGGCTCCGCGGCTGAGGGCCTTGGATCGCGCCCGGTCCAGCACCTCCGGATCGGGGTCGATGCCGATCATGTCGGCTCCGGGGGCCGCGGCCTTGATCAGGGTCGCGAGCGTGCCGGTCCCGCAGCCGACATCGACGATGGTTTCACCGTCGCGCGGCGCGAGCTGTGCCACGAGAGCCGCCCGCCAGACGGTCTCGCGCGTCATCAGGGCGATGGCGGCGTCATACAGCCCGGTCAGGCTGCGGTGCCCGAGAGCCGGTGTGAATTCGGCCGGGGATGCAGAACGAGTCATGAAGCCTCCAAGGGATCAGGCGTCAAGCTAAATCCTCTAGTCCCTAGAGGATCAAGCGAAGATTTCGTCCGTCGCTGGGGGCCCGTCCCCGGCCTAAATGTCTGCCTCTGCCCGGCTCTTCCGATCCGCCCACCAGAAGCCGACCACGACGGCCGTCAGCGCGATCAACTGGGCCACGAGGCCCTCCCAGGTCGGGAAGAGGCCGAGGATTTCCACGCGGGGCAGGGCGGCGAGCGGATGGACGTCCATGACCCCCGCCTCCTGCAGCCCGGCCACGCCCTTGCCCGCGAGGATCACCGCCAGGGCCGCGATCAGCAGGGCGCTGTAGGCGAAGAACTGCGAGATCGGCAGTCGCTTGCTGAAGATCAGCAGCCCCCAGGCGATCAGGGCCAGGCAGACCACCGCCAGCGCGGCGCCCCCGAGCAGGGCGCCTTGGGTCCCCTGGCTCCACAGGGCGGCGTAGAAGAGGATGGTCTCGAACACCTCGCGATAGACGACGATGAAGGCCAGCAGGAACAGGAACCAGGCCGACCGCTTCGACAACGCCGCCGACAGCTTGTCGCGGATATAGGCCTGCCAGGCGCCGGCCTGGGCCTTGCCGTGCATCCACACCCCCACGGACAACAGCACGATGGCCGAAACCAGCGAGCCGACGCCCTCGGTGAGTTCGCGGCTGGCGCCGCTGATGGCGATCAGCCAGGTCGCCGCCGCCCAGGTCGCGCCGCCCGCGACGAGCGCGGCGATCCAGCCGCCATGGACGTAGGGCAGCACGTCCTGGCGCTCGGCCTTGCGCAGGAAGGCGATCATCGCGATCACGATCAGCAGAGCCTCCAGCCCCTCGCGCAGCAGAATGGTGAAGGCGCCGAGGAAGGTCGACAGGGCCGAGGCCTGGGAGGGCGCGAGGGCCCGCCCAGCCTCGTCGAACAGCCCGCTCAGGGCCGCGACCTGTCCGGCCACCGCGTCGGCCGGGGCCCGGCGATTGAGATTGGCGCGAAGCTCGCCCATCGCCGCCTCGATCCGGGCCATCAACTTGCCGTCCCGGGCCCGCAGCAGCGGCTCCACGGGCTCGAAGCCGTCGAGATAGGCCGAAAGGGCCAGCTCCTCGGCCTTTCGCGCGTCGCCGGCGCGATAGGCCGCCAGACTCTCGGCGAGCTTGCGGCGTGCCAGATCGAGCCCGTCCGTGCTCCCGACCGCGAGGGCTTCCGGATGGCTGCGCAGGTAGGCGACCACCTCGTTCGCCCGAGGCTCCCCGAGGCGGGCCGCCAGCGCCGCCGGCGTGACCTGGGTCAGGGCCTCGAGGTCCGGCACGGCGGCTCGCAGCTTGGGATCGGCTCGCCAGGCGCGCTCGCCCGCACGGGGCGCTTCCCCGGCGTAGGCGAAGCCGCCGACGTAGAAGGCGAGCGCCCAGCGGTCCTCGGCGGAGAGATGGGCGAAGCTCGCCATGGCGGTGCCGTCCAGGCCCTGGCCGATCACCTGATAGAGACCGAACAGGCTGCGCTCGCGGGCGCGGTCCCGATCGGTGAAGGCGATCGCCGGCGGCTCGAGCCCGGCTGAGGCGGGGCCGTCGCCGCGGCCGGTCGCGCCATGGCAGACGGCGCACTGCTCAGCGTAGAGCGCCGCGCCGCGCGGCAGATCGGGGATGGTCTGTGGCGCCAGCGGCGTCGGATAGGCGGCGAGAAGGGCGTCGGCTAGGCTCCGCGCCTGTTGAGCAACCGTTACCGGCGTTTCGCGGGCTTCGACCGCCGAGATCAGGACGGACGACGCGGCGAGGAGCCGGGGCTGGGCCTCATGCGCCGGCAGGGCGGCGATGCGGGCGCGCACCGAGGTCGAGAACTCGCGCATCTCGGCGTATTCCGCTTCGCTGATCACCCGGCCGTCGGAGACGGCGCCGGGGTAATCGACGGCGATGTAGTCCAGCAGCCGCCAAGCGGTCTCCGCCCCGGGGGTCGTTTCCTGGGCCGCGGCCCGCAGAGGGAGCGCGGCGCCCAGCAGAAGGACGAGGACGAGGAGGAGGCGAAGCGTCGCCGGCATGACGGAAATCCCGTTCTTAAGATTGGGTCTCAATAGCAGCATGCGATCTCAAGCCGCCAGAGCATCAAGAGGCGCGCGCCACGATTTGCAGACGATCGGCGCCGCGGCTCCACTTTCTCACAGGCGGTTGGGCGGAGTGGTCCGTCGCTGCAGGGAAGGCGCGAGAGGCTCCGATGGCCAAGGACCGAGCCTTGCTGCGCGACCCGGGCGCCTGGACTCAGCTTCCCAACTCTTCGATGACCGGACAGCGGACCGCCACTCCGTCGCTGCAGTCGGCGACGGCCTGCCTCAAGACCCGCCGCAGCCGCTGCAAATCCGCGATCTTCGCATCGACGCTGGTGATATGATCCTGCGCCATGCGGCGCACCTCGCGGCAGGCTTCGACCCCGGGTTCGCTGAGGGCGATCAGGCGCCGGATGGCGTCGAGCCCGAAGCCGAGTTCCCGTGAGCGGCGGATGAACCGGAGTCGCTGTCGGTGTTGGGGTTCGTAGCTGCGATGACCGCCCGGCGTCCGGCCGGGCTCGGGCATCAGCCCGATGCGCTCGTAGTAGCGCACCGTTTCCAGGTTCACACCGGCGCTCTCCGCCAGCCGTCCGATCGTCAAACCGCGTCCCGACATTCTTGCTTGATCCCGTAGTGGCTACGGGTTGCATCCTATCGGTCCATCGATCGAGGAGAAACCGTGGACTCGCCAAAAGCACACCGGGCCGGACGACCGGAAATGGCTGTCAGCGTCACGGCCGCCGTGGGCGCCGCGGCGTCCGTGTTCGCCTGGGCGGCCTGCTGTGTTCTCCCGCTGGGGCTTTCGCTCGCGGGATTGTCCTTCGCCGGCGCGGCGCTGATCGCCGGCATGCGGGGTTGGCTGACCGGCCTTGCGATCGTCGTCCTGCTGGCGGGATGGGGGCTGCACTGGCGACGCCTCCGCATGTGCAGGCGCGAGGACGCTTGCCGACGGCCGTCGCGACTGGCCGCCGGGCTCCTCGTCGCCGCGACGGTGCTGGTGATGCTATCGTTGGCCTGGCAGCCCTTGATAGAGCCCTGGGTCCTGCTTCGTCTGGCGACCGCCCGATGACGGTGGAGGTGCAACTGCGATCGACGTTGGTCTGCCCGCATTGCGGCCATCGGGCGACCGAGACCATGCCGACCGACGCCTGCCTGTATTTCTACGATTGCCTGGGCTGCGGCCAGACGTTGAAGCCCAGATACGGCGACTGCTGCGTGTTCTGTTCCTATGCGGATGTCCCGTGCCCGCCGATACAGGTGGATGGCAAGGCTTGTTGCGGTTAGGTTGATGGCGTGCGGCCGCGCAGCCATCGCCTTCGTCTCGAACAAGGATTTGGCCGCCAGCCTCCGGACTGTTTTGAGCGAAATTCTGGACTATGCTCCGGATCATTTACGGCGGTCGCACTAGCGGCGCCTATCCAGGAGACGGTGGTGACGGGAGAGGTCGTCGAGCTGTTTGTGCTGAGGAACGGCGACCGCTGGACCGTCATGGCCGACGGGATCTCGCGAGGAAGTTTCGACTATCAGGTGGATGCTGAAGAAGCCGCCATCCGGCTTGCCCGGGGTGCGCAGGCGAAAGGATGCCGCAGCGGCGTGATGTCCCCGGACCGGGGAAGCCAGATGCGCAGAGTCTGGCCAATCTAGCTCGACCGCGCACAATGATCGCCGTGGCGATCTGAGGGGAGCGTTCTATCCTCGCCGACGTTGTCGGTCAGCAGGCATGCGATTTTCGGGGAGAGTCCAGATGACGATCAGGGACGAGGTTGATCATGCGATGGACGCCTATCACGGCGACGACCTGCAGTGCGTCATGGTGGGATTTGATCAGTGGGACCAGTTCTGCCGCGAGGTCGGGCTGACGCCCGCGCCCGACTATCCCGGCTCCTCCGATGTCGAGGTCAGCTATCGCGGCATGAGCATTCGACCGGGAATGTCCCCGGACGAGATCGTCCTCGTCACCGGCCAATAGCGCTCCGCGCCTCCCTGGCGACAGATCCTGGCTGCCGCGGAGTCGGTTGCGTCTTGAGGGGGCACACGAGGATTGCGAGGCGAACGTTTTGGCCTTCGGTGGTCGTGCATTCAGCCTGGGTGCGGCCTCAGACGGAAAGCCCCGCCGCGACGTCTCACGGCGGGGCCCAGCAGGAACGGCTCGCGGTTGCTCGCGAACCGCACGCGGAACGCCGAGGAAGGCCCGCCGTTCCTCGGCGTTTGGCATATGCCGCGGCTGTTCGGGGCCGTCAGTGGGGGAGGGCGTGCGAGCGGCGAGGCGGCATCGGCATGAGGCGGCGCGCTCGTCAGTGGGTCGATGCGGACCGCGGCGACCGGCTCCGCGGCTTCGTCAGGAAGGCCCAGGCTCCGACGACGCCCAGCCCGGCCATGGCCAGGCCGCTGAGCGCCGTCACCCAGTCGTAGAGCCAGCCGCCGACCGAACTGGCGTGCAGCGGATAGAAGGCGTTGTAGGTCCGGATGCCGGTCGGCAGGGCGTTGGCGTCCGAGGTTGCGACCACCTGACTGGTGGCCGGATCGATAGTCGCCGTGGTGCGGCCGTTGGGATGCCATTCCCCCGGCTGCCTCAACCGGATCGTGGCCGGCTTGCCCGGCGCGGCGGGACGGCCGGCCATGCGCAGGGTCGCTTCGGGGAAGCGGGCCTGCGCCGCCGTCAGGGCGCGGACCCAGTCGACGTCACCCGTCCCGACGACCGGCGCCGGCGGGGTCGGTGCGCCGCCCAGCAGCGCCTGGGTCGTGCCGTGAAAGACGATGGCCGCGCCGGTCAGGCTGAAGACCAGCAACGGCAGGGCGAAGATCAGGCCGAGGTTCCGGTGGCTGCCGATCAGCTCCCGCCGGGCGCCGGAGCGGGGCCAGACCCGCCAGCCCGAGGCGCGCCAGGCGGGAATCCAGACGATCAGGCCGGTGAGGATCATCAGCACCAGGGCGAGGCCGGCGCCGCCGGCGACCAGCTTGCCGGTGTGGCCGGCCAGCAGTTCGTGATGCAGGTCGAAGATCCAGGTTTCGGCCCGCGCCGCGCCCCGCCAGCGATCCACCACGGCGCCGTCGGCGTCGGCGTAGCCGAAGCCCTCGTCGGCCAGATAGAGCCGGTGCGCCCCGACCGCTCCGCCCGGCAGGACCACCGAGGTCAGTCCGGGTTCGGCCGTCTCCAGCCGGTCCAGCGCCGCGCCCAGACGGGCGGGGTCGAGATCGACCTCGGCGCGGGCGGCGGGAACGGTGGCGCGAATCCAGTCGTCCTCGAACACCAGCAACGACCCGGTCAGGCCGAACACCACGGCCAGCACCGCCAGCGCGGTCCCGGCCCAGGCGTGCAGCGTGCGGATCGCGCCCATCATACGGTCAGAAGCTCCGCGTCAGCGTGACGGTCGCCGTGCGGCCGCGTCCGGCGAAATAGCGCAGGTTGTCGGTCGGACCCTGGGTGTCCGAGAAATAGGAGATGTACTGCTCGTCCAGCAGGTTCTGAACGCCCAGCGACACCGTGCCGAAGCCGGCCTCGTAGCGGGCCACGGCGTCCAGCACCGCATAGCCTTCGAAGCCGTTGGCGGCGGGCTCGCCGTCGAAGTCGCGCTCGAGGAAGGTTTGGGCCTGAAGGCGCAGGGCGACGGGACCGCTTTCATATTCGCCCCACAGCAGCAGCCGGTCGGGCGAGATATTGGCGCCGTTCAGGTCGCGGTCGATGGGACCGTCTTCTGCGCTGGCGGTGCGGCCCTCAAGCGCCGCGTAGCTGCCGCCGACGGTGAAGGCGTCCGTCGCCCGCCACAGCCCCTTCAGCTCCAGGCCCTCGATGCGTGTGGCCCGGCGTTGCACCTCGAAGATGCCAGAGGGCAGGCGGTTCAGCAGCGAGCCGCGCTCCGCCTCGGACCGGAACACGGCGGCCGACAGCTCGACCCGGGCGCCGCGATACTCGATCCCGACCTCGGTGTTGTCCGATACCACCGGTTCGACGTTCAGGAAGGTGTCGACGTCCTGGTTGGGGCGGTTGATGCCGCGCAGCACGCGTCCCACGTCCGGCATGGTGAAGCCTTGCGCGAACGAGCCGTAGACCAGCAGGCCGGGCGCCACCTCGAACGCGGCGCCGAGGTTGAACAGGGTCTCCTCGAACCCCGGCTCGCCGCCCGCCACCGTCTGCGGGCCGTAGGCGAACAGGGTGGTGAAGTCGTCGACCTTCAGCTTCGCCGATTCATGGCGCACCCCGGCAGACAGGCTGAGCCGGTTGGCCAGCAGCGACTGGTTCAGCTGCAGGAAGGGCGACAGGCTCTCGTATGCGGTCTCGGGCACCCAGTTGCGTCCGGTGAGGACCAGTTCCTGATGAGTCTGGTCGCGCAGTCCGTCGACGCCGATCAAGGTCTTAAGCCCTGCCAAACCGGGAATTTCGCCCTGCCAATCGACCTTGAAGCCCAGCTTTTCGGAGTTGTTGGCGGACTGGTCGAACAGCGTCCCGGACGGGGCGATCCGGGGGTCCTGAAAGTCAGGGAAATTGCCGCCCCCGAAGACGCCCTGATAGTCGTGAGCGAAGATCTGGGCTCGCAACACGCCGCCGAACAGGTCGCGGTCGGTATAGCTGATGGCGGCTGAAGTCACCGAGTTGGAAGGCTGTTCGCCCGGCGCCTGTCCCCGCACAGCCGTGGTCGGGACGCCCGTCGTCCGGTTGCCCGCCACGGTGACATAGTCGCCGTCGCCTTCCAGATCGAAACGGTTGGCCCAGCCTTCGAGGCGCCGATTATTCCCGAGATCCCAGCCGCCGCGGGCGAAGAACGACAGGGCCTGCGAGTCCTGGACCTCGCCCTGGGCGCCGTCGAAGCCGATGCGGCGGCCGTCGGCGTCGTAATAGGCCCCGCGCGTCTCGAACGCCGCGCCCAGGCTGAGGTCGAAGACGCCGAAATCACGCCCGCCGATGGCGGCGATCTTGGCGCCGACGCCGTCGCCCTGGAGTTCGTCGTCGGTGGTGACCTGGGCCATCATCCGCCCGGTCAGGCCTTCGCCCTCGGAAGGCTTGCGGGCGGTGACATAGTTGACCACCCCGCCCGTGGCGCCGATGCCCTGGATGGCGTTGGAGCCGAAGATGACCTCGACCCGATCGATGAAGAAGGGATCGATGGTGTAGCCGTCGCGACTGTCGTCGCGCAGCGGCGTCGACTGCGGCACCCCGTCCACCAGATACAGCGGCGAACGGCCGCGCAGGGTCTCGCCGAAGCCCGACAGTTTCTGCCGCGTCGGCGAGAAGGACGGGACGAGGGCCGCCACCGTATCGACGGCCGAGGCGGCCAGCGCTGTCTGCTGGACGATGGCCTCGGCGTCGATGATCTCCACCGTGGCCGCCAGGGCCGAGCGCGGCTGCTCGATGCGGGAAGCGGTGACGACCACTTCGTCCAGGGTCGTGGCGTCCCGGGTCGCGGCCTCTTGGGCCCTGGCGGGAAGGGCGGCTAGCAGCAGCGGCAGGAGGGCGACGGTGGCGAGGAGGCGAGGGGACATGAAGCACTTCGAAAGCAAGGCGAATGACAGCGGCGGTCTGACCACAGGCATTCTTGCGAGTCAATCTCACTATCATTCGCAGATAGACTGCAAACTGTCTTTGGTGCTGATCACGCGTTGCAGACGACGGCGCGTTTGCTCCCGACAGGTCCACGATGATGAGGTGGTCCAGCGCCAGCCGACTGGCGTCCGGTCGCTCTGGCGAAACGGCTGACGCTTGCGATCCCTCGGCAAATCGAGAGGCGCAGGGCTTTGCAGCCTGCAGCGGCGATTTCGGTTCTGCTGCCGGGGCGGCGCGATCGCTAAGCTTCGCAGCATGATCCATGTTTTACTGCGGATCGCCTCTATTGGAGACCAAGCGTACCGCAGTCCTTCTTATTGCGAGGGCCGGCCCTGCTCAGCGCGGGTCATGGAAGGCAAACGCCCTGTAGCGCGCCGTCGTGGCTGCGCCAACCAGAGCTCTCAGGAGGATCGAGACGCCCGGATCCGCCAGCACGGCCGCGCCGAGGGTTACCGGCGCGGCCGTGAACAGCCCAATGTCGGTCGGCAGCCCGTTGATCCCGGGACAGCGCCGGGCCAGCAAAGGACGAATGGTTGCGCCGGTGGCCGCCGAACGAAGCAGGTCATTCCGCGGCGCGGCCGGCTACTCTCAAGGTGCTGGGCCGTAGTCTTTGCCCTTTGCGGACGTCATCGAGCAGTCAGGACTCGCGGACCCGGCGCTACCGACCGAGCATGCGTCGGCACTGGGCGTGGGTCATTCCCATCGGGCTCACGCCGCCGCTCTTTTCAGCGCTGTGGCTGTGGGTCGCGCCTTCGCCCATGGTGCGGAGCATTTGTTCGCACGCCGCCCGTTGTTCGGCCGTCGGGGGCGTGGTGGTCGCGCAGGCTGAAACGCTGACGGCCAGCGCCAAGGCGCTCACGAGAGCAAGGGATTTGTTCATTTGGCCGGTCCTCCCGAAGACAGTCTTCGATTCCCTTCTACCGGCGCTGGCGAACGGCGCTTTGATCCAAAGCAAACGGCGCGGGCGCCCGGCCCGTCAAGAGTTCGGATTTGTCGGCCGAGTCGGAGGGGGCGGTGCTTTACGCGAGGCGTTCGATGAAGAACGCGCTTTCCGATGATGGGTCAGATTCCAACCGAATAACGCCCGGACCCTTATGGATCCTGGTTGAAAGCCTCATCGCCCTTCCACCGATGGGAATCTTCTTTTTCGGAGTTGCGCCGGGCTGAACCGACCCGGGGCCTCGCCCGCGTCAGGGGTTGGTCCGAGGACTTTCGAACCGGCGTCGAATCCAGGCGCGGCCGGGTTTCTCGACGAGCAGATGCAGGGCGGCCGCGATCAACGCCGTGGCGACAAACAGCCCTGTCAGTTCGATCGGTGTGATCCGGAAGGCGCTGTCGATGCCGCGGAGTTCAGCGACGACGCCCTTCCAGGCTACGATCACCGGCATGTGCACGAGATATAGGGCGAAGGAGGCTTCGCCGGCGAAGACCAGGGCAGGGGCGGCGAGAAGCCCCTCGCAGTCCGCGCGTGCAAGCAGGGACCAGGTCAGGATCACGGGGGCTGAGAGGGCGACGATGATGCGGTCGTCCAGCGACAACTGCATGGCGCCGAGCAGGAGCGTGGTGGTGAACAGGGCGGCGGCGATGGCGACGGGCCGGCTCCAGCGCCAGCGATGGCCCAGGGCATAGAGCGCCATGCCGATCAGAAAGGCCGGCGCGATGCGCAAGATGCCCATGTCGTCTTCGGCCCGAGGAAGCACCTTGCCGAAAATCGAGACGTAGGCCGCGTCGATGACGACATAGCTGACGACGCCCAAGGCGAGCAGGAGCCAGGGACGCTGTCGCATCCGAACGGCAAGAGTGGCGTAGGCCGGGAACAGGAGATAGGCGAACCATTCCGCCGAGAGCGACCAGGACGGGCCGCTCCAGTTGAAGCCGATCTCGCTCGGAAACCACGCCTGAACCAGGAACAGGGTCTTGACGAAGCCCTCTGTCGTATAGGTCGAAGGATCGAACGAAATGCCGAAAACCGAAGCCCCGAGCACCATGATCGAGACCCCGCCCAAAATCGCCAGATGGAGGGGATAGAGGCGCGCCAGCCGCGCCACGAGGAAACGCCTGTAGCTAAACGTTCCAGCGGCGAAAGCGGGGCCGTAGACGTGGGCCAGAATGAAGCCCGACAACATGAAGAAGGCGTCGACCGCCAGCCGGCTGCGCTCGATGATCGGGCTGTAACCCAGGGCCGGATCCCATTGGAGCTGGTAGTGGAATAGCACCACGCCCACGGCCAGGAAGGCCCGCAGACTGGTCAAGCCCCTCAGATCGGCCGGGTAGCCTTCGTGGGTCGGCGAAACGGACGTCATGAAAGATGGCCCCCCAAGGCGAGCGGCATTGGACAGTCCGCCTAATTGGCTTACGCATCGGATGCGTACATCCCTCGTCCCGCCGCGTCAGGCTTCAATCCAGCCGTGCCGTGGGCCCGGCAAAGCGGCGATGGTCCGCTCCCACCCGTTGCGAGGGGCTCATGGTGCGCGGCTTGCGGGTTTCGCCGGAAGGCGCGATGACAACTGCCGTCGGCGATGGGACCGGCGCGGACGCCGCGACACTATGGCTTCGCCTTCATCGAGCGCAGTTTTCGCCATGGGCGACGGATGGGCCGCCTATGCGGGCCCGCATGAAGCGCACGCCGCTCACGCCCATGTCGCGATACAGCTGGCCGTGGCCCGCACGGGCTCGGTCCGCGTGGTTCTGGAAGACCATCGCACCTTGAGCGGTCAGGCGATCGTCATCGGCCCGCGGGTTCGCCATCGGATGACCGACGAGGGCGGGTCGGTCCTGCTGTTGTACCTGGAGACGCACACGCCGTTGGCCTCGAGCCTTCTGGCGCTGATCGCGCCGGCCGTCGCGGCCGTCGCTCCGCCCTCCGTGACGGCCCTGTTGAGCCCTGAGGCCCAGCCGGACCGCATCGTGGCGGGCCTCAGAGAAGGGCTCGGCGTCAAGGAAGTGAAGCTGGATCCACGCCTTGAAGGGGCGCTCCTCAAGGCGTCCGAAGACCCGGCGCCCGGCGCCGTCGCCCGGGCGGCCCGGGCGGTCGGCCTGTCGCCCGCGCGCCTCCGGGTTCTGGCCCAGGCGCAGATGCAGGCTCCGCTGTCGCAATGGCTGCTATGGCGGAAGCTTCAGAGGGCCGGGCATGAGATGGCGTCGGGCGCGGGCCTGGTGGAGGCGGCGATCGCCGGCGGTTTCGCCGACCAGGCGCATCTGAACCGCGTCACGAAACGCATGTTCGGCGTGACGCCCTTGCAGGCGTCGAGCGTCGTGCGTTCTGCGGACAATCGGTTCGTTCAATAAGCCGCCCGCCGGCCGCGTCATCCTGGGGCGTCCCTGGAGCCCTCCGATGCCTCTCGCCCGGTTTCTCGTCCGTCTCGGTTATGCGCCGGTGTTCTTCGCGGGCTTCCTTGGGGCCGCGGTGACCTTGGCCGAGCGGGGGGCGCCCCCGTGGAGTCTGCCGATCCTGCTCGGGCTGGCGCTGGCGGTCTCGTTCGCCGCCGAGCGTCTGGCGCCCTACGAACCCGTCTGGAATCAACCCCACGGGGACGCCGGCCGCGATTTGATCCATGTGGCGGTGAATGAGGCGTCGATTGTCATCTCGGTCCTGGCCATGCCCCTTGTGTCCGGCGTGATCCCGGGTCTCGACGTCTGGCCGTCCGGCTGGCCGCTATGGGGACAGCTCGCGGTCGCCGTCCTGGCGGCGGACTTCGGCATCACCCTGGCGCACTACGCCAGCCATCGCATCCCGGCGCTCTGGTCGTTGCACGCCGTGCATCATTCCGTCGAACGGATGTATGGTTTCAACGGCCTGCTGAAACATCCCCTCCATCAGGCGATAGAATTGACGGCCGGTGTTGCGCCGCTGGTGCTCCTCGGCATGCCCTCGGACGTCGCCTGGCTTCTGGCCTTCGCCGTGGCGATCCAACTGATCCTTCAGCACTCCAACGTCGATATGAAGATCGGACCGCTGATCTACATATGGGCGGTCGCCCCGGCCCACCGACACCATCATCTGGCGTCGCAGACCGAGGGTGACGTCAATTTCGGCCTGTTCACCAGCCTGTGGGACCATCTGCTGGGAACGTTCCGGTCGGGGGCCGACACGCCTCGGACGGGCCAGATCGGCGTGTCCGGTCGGCCCGACTACCCCAGAGGATATCTCCGGCAACTCGCCGAACCCTTCCGACGGGGTGTCTGACACCCTGTCGCACTAGCGCGAGGCGCGGCCGAGCAGCTCGATCAGTTCGTTCGCCTTGGCCTTGCGCTCGGCCGGGTCGTCGCCGGTCAACGCGCCCATGACGCAGTGGTCGAGGTGATCCTTGAGGACCTCGCTCTCGACACGCAGCAGGGCGGCCCGCACCGCCTGCAGCTGGGTCAGCACGTCCACGCAGTATCGGTCATCCTCGACCATCCGGGCGATGCCGCGCACCTGTCCCTCGATCCGGTTGAGACGGTTTATCACCTTGGGCTTGGTCAGGGTCTGCATCCAATTCCTCGTTCCAGTCATTCCCTATACCCTATGATGGTATCTTGCGCGATACCCCAATGGGGTATATTTGGCGTCCAGCCGATTCAGGAGCCCGCCATGTCCACGTCCTCGCATTCCCATCCGGACGGTCACGCCGGTTGTTCGACCCACACGGCCGACAGCGGCGCGAAGGCCGTCGACCCGGTCTGCGGCATGACCGTCGATCCGGCGACCGCGGCGCATCGCGCCGCTCACGAAGGCCGGGACTATTTCTTCTGCTCGGCGGGCTGCCGGACCAAATTCGTCGCCGAGCCGGACCGATACCTGGGCGAGAAGTCGCAGCCTGCGCCCGTCGTCCCGGGCGCGATCTACACCTGCCCGATGCATCCGGAGGTGCGCCAGGAAGGCCCCGGCTCCTGCCCGATCTGCGGTATGGCGCTGGAACCGGAGACGGTGACCGCCGAGGCGCCGGTCAATCACGAACTGATCGACTTCACCCGCCGCTTCTGGGTCAGCCTGGTGCTGACCCTGCCGGTCTTCGCTCTGGAGATGGGCGGGCATCTGACCGGCCTGATGATGCGGATACCGGGACAGACCTCGAACTGGATCCAGTTCGCCTTGGCGACGCCGGTGGTGCTGTGGGCCGGATGGCCCTTCTTCCAGCGGGGCTGGGCCTCGATCCGCAACCGCAGCCTCAACATGTTCACCCTGATCGCTATCGGCGTCGGCGCGGCCTGGATCTACAGCGTGGTCGCGGTTCTGGCTCCGGGCCTGTTCCCGGCGGCGGTCCGACGAATGGACGGCAGCGCGCCGGTCTATTTCGAGGCGGCGGCGGTGATCACCGTCCTCGTTCTGGTGGGCCAGATCCTGGAGTTGCGCGCGCGGGAACAGACGTCCGGCGCTATCCGGGCGCTGCTGGATCTGACGCCGAAGACCGCGCGCCGCGTGCGTGACGACGGCGGCGACGAGGATGTGACGCTCGACCTGGTCGCCGTCGGAAACCGGTTGCGCGTCCGGCCCGGCGAAAAGGTGGCGGTCGACGGCGAAATCCTGGACGGTCGCGTGACCATCGACGAATCTCTGGTCACGGGAGAATCCATGCCGGTGACCAAGGAGGTCGGCGACAAGGTCGTCGCCGGTTCGCTCAACAAGACCGGCTCGTTCGTGATGCGGGCCGACAAGGTGGGCGCCGACACCCTGCTGGCCCGGATCGTCCAGATGGTCGCCCAAGCCCAGCGCAGCCGCGCGCCCATCCAGCGGCTGGCCGACCAGGTGTCGGGCTGGTTTGTGCCGGCCGTGATCGCGATCGCGGTTCTCGCGGCCGTCGTCTGGGGCCTGGCCGGACCCGAGCCGCGCCTGTCGTACGCCCTCGTGGCCGCGGTGTCGGTGCTGATCATCGCCTGTCCCTGCGCCCTGGGCCTGGCCACGCCCATATCCATCATGGTCGGGGTGGGACGCGGCGCGCACGCCGGGGTGCTGATCAAGAACGCCGAGGCGCTGGAGCGCTTCGAGAAGGTCGACACCCTGGTGCTCGACAAGACCGGCACCCTGACCGAGGGACGGCCATCGGTCACGGCGATCCGGCCCGCGGCCGGTTTCGACGAGGTCGAGCTTCTGAGGTTGTCCGCCAGCCTTGAGCGGGGCAGCGAGCACCCCCTGGCCGACGCCGTCGTCCGCGCCGCCAGCGACAGGAACCTCGTCCTCTCGGAGGCGTCGGAGTTCGACAGTCCGGTCGGACGGGGCGTCACCGGGATGGTCGATGGCCGCCGCGTGGCCCTCGGCAACGGCCGCTACCTCAGGGAAATCGGGGTCGACGTCGCGCCGCTCGAGGCCGAGGCCGAGGCGCTTCGCCGGGACGGCGCCACCGCCATCTTTGTGGCCGTGGACGGGGCCGCGGCCGGCGTCCTCGGCATCGCCGATCCGGTCAAGGCGACGACCGCCCAGGCCATCCGCGATCTGAAGGCGGCGGGGCTGCGCCTTGTGATGATAACGGGTGACAACCGCACCACGGCCGAGGCCGTGGCGCGCCGGCTCGGCATCGACGACGTCCAGGCCGAGGTCCTGCCCCAGGACAAGGCCGCCGTCGTCGAGCGTCTGCGCGTCGAGGGCCGGGTCGTGGCCATGGCCGGCGACGGGGTCAACGACGCCCCGGCCCTGGCCGCCGCCGACGTCGGCGTGGCCATGGGCGCGGGGTCGGATGTGGCGATCGAGAGCGCCGGCGTCACCCTGCTGGGGGGCGACCTGCAGGGCATCGTCCGGGCGCGCAAACTGTCGAAGGCGGTGATGGGCAATATCCGTCAGAACCTCGTGTTCGCGTTCGGCTACAATACGCTCGGCATCCCGATCGCGGCCGGCCTGCTCTATCCGGTCTTCGGCCTGCTGTTGTCGCCGGCCCTGGCGGCCCTGGCCATGGCGCTGTCATCCGTCAGCGTCATCGGCAATGCGCTGCGGCTTCGGGCGGTCAGGCTTTGACCAGCGGTTGGCGCGCTCAAGGCCGCCGAGGAAAACCATGGCAGCCGTCGGCGCAAATACGCATCCGGACAGGTGATCCCTCGCCTGATCTGATGGTGTTCGGGCATATTTGATCGAGGCGGAACCGGGGCTCCGGGTCGGGATTACGCTGGCGTGAATGTCCGGCGCAGCGTCGCCGGAGTCTTCTCGTTCTCTGGCCGCCTGGCGATCCGGCTGGCGACCGTCCCAAGCTGAGATGCCCGATGTTCAACCCGATCGTCACGCGCCCATCCCTCCTGCTCGCCGGCTGTTCCGCGCTCGTCCTGACGGCGTGCAGCCCCGCGGCGGAGCCGCCCGCAACGTCCAAGGCCGAAGAGTCCGCGCACGCTTCGGAGCCCATGGCGATGGCGCAGACGCCGTTCTCCGCCGCCGAAACCAGGATGCACGAGGCCATGATGGCGGCAACGGGAGCCGATGCGGGCGAAACCTGGGCGCGCAAGATGATCCCGCATCACCAGGGCGCGCTCGACATGTCCCAGATCGTGCTGCGGGACACTCAGGACGCCGATATTCGCCGGATGGCCCAGAAGACCGTCGAAATGCAGACCACGGACATCGCCGAGCTGCGGCGCTGGCTCGAGACGCGGGTCGGGGCCGCCGCCGGCGCGGCCGCGCCGGGCGGGGGCGGGGAACCGCCCTTCGCGCCGGCCGAAACGAAGATGAAGGCCGCCATGATGTCGGCGACCGGGGCCAACACGGACCGGATGTGGGCCAGCAAGATGATCGCTCACCACCAGGGCGCGCTCGAGATGTCCCGGGTGGCGCTCCGCGAAAGCCAGGACGCCGGCATCCGGCGCATGGCGCAGAAGACGATCGAGATGCAGACCGCCGACATCGCCGAGATGCGCGCCTGGCTCGCGGCCCACCCGGTCGGCGGGTCCTGACGCGGCTCTCACGGGCGGAGCGTGTTTGACTGAAAGAGGGGCAGGGACATGGAAAAGATGACGGGCATGAATCACATGCAGGCCATGAAGGGCAGCTATCGATCATTCGCGATCGAGCTCGTCCTTGATTTCATCATCATGTACCTGGTGATGTACACGATGATCGCATCCCTCGATCACTTCTACTTCAATCTCAACAACGTCTACATGACCCTGATGATGGTCTCTCCCATGGCCATCCTCATGCTGGTGTTCATGCGATCGATGTATCCGTCGAAGCGGACCAATCTACTGATCGGCGGGGCGGCCGCCCTGGTGTTCGCGGTCAGCTTCTGGGGCATGCGGACCCAGGCGGCGGTCGGGGATGCGGAATTCCTGCGTTCGATGATACCCCACCACTCCGGCGCCATCCTGATGTGCAACGAAGCGGAGTTGAAAGATCCCGAGGTGCTCGGTCTGTGCGAGGAGATCGTCCGCTCCCAGGCGCGGGAAATCGCCCAGATGAAGGCCCTTCTGGCGCGGCGGTAATCCGGCGGGCGGCCGCGAGGGCCGCCGGTGCGGTCGGCTCTGCGGCAGCGTGTCGCGAGGGCGGGCCGCGCCGCTTGCGTAAAACCTTTTAGATCGCGCCTCAGGAGGCGCGACCATGACTTTCAGGAGTATCCCATGAAGCTGGATCGTCGAGTGCTGCTGCGCGGCGCTGTCGCCGGAGGCGGTCTTGCGGCCCTGCAGGGCTTGATGCCCGCGTGGGCCCAGACGGGCTCACCGGGGCTGCGGGCGGACCTGCCGACCCTCACCGGCCCGAACATCGATCTGACGGTCGGCCAGACGCCGTTCACCGTGAACGGGCGCACCGCCATGGCGACGACGATCAACGGCGTGCTTCCGGCTCCGGTCCTGCGGCTACGCGAAGGCCAGAACGTCCGACTGGCCGTGACGAACCAGCTCGACGAGGACACCTCGATCCACTGGCACGGCATTCTGCTGCCGTTCCAGATGGACGGCGTCCCCGGCGTCAGCTTCCCGGGCATCCGCCCGCGCGAGACCTTCGTCTACGAGTTCCCGGTCCGGCAGTCGGGCACCTTCTGGTACCACAGCCACTCGGGTTTGCAGGAGGCGCTCGGCCACTACGGACCCCTGGTCATCGATCCGGCCGGGGCGGATCCGGTCGGCTACGACCGCGAGCACGTGCTGGTGCTGTCGGACTGGAGCTTCATGCATCCGCACGAAATCTTCGAGAAGCTCAAGAAGAGTCCCGGCTACTTCAACCGGCAGCGCACCACCCTGGCCGGCCTGCTGGACGGCAGCGACCGGATGAGCTTGGAGGAGCGCCGGATGTGGGGCGAGATGCGGATGGATCCGCGCGACATCCTCGACGTCAACGGCTCGACCTACACCTATCTGATCAATGGCCACGGCCCCCAGGAGAACTGGACCGGCCTGTTCCGGCCCGGGGAGCGGGTGCGGCTGCGCATCATCAACGCCTCGGCCATGTCGATCTTCAACGTCCGCATCCCCGGCCTCCCCATGACGGTGGTCCAGGCCGACGGCGAGAACGTGCGCCCGATCGAGATCGACGAGTTCCAGATCGCCGCCGCCGAAACCTATGACGTCATCGTTCGGCCGACCGAGGACCGCGCCTACACCATCGTGTCGGAAGCCATCGACCGCTCGGGCATGGGCCGCGCCACCCTGGCGCCCCGCCTCGGCATGACGGCCGAGGTTCCGCCGCTTCGCGAGGTTCCCAACCTGACCATGAAGGACATGGGCATGGGAGACATGGGGGGCATGAGCGGAATGGATCACGGGGCCATGGGAGCCCAGTCGGGCGGAGCGATGGCCGGAATGGACCACGGGGCTATGACGGGCGCGCCCGGCGCGGCCATGGCGGGCATGGATCACGGCGCCATGGCCCCCCAGGCCCCCGCCGGGACGATGTCCGGTATGGACCACGGCTCCATGTCCGGCATGAACATGCGCGATCCGGAGAACGCCCCGCCCGACATGGCGGTGGGGGTGGGCGTCGACGCCATCGCGATGGCGCCGGCCAATCGCATGGGCGAGCGGCCGATCGGGCTTCAGGACGTGCCGCATCGCGTCCTCGTCTACACAGACCTGGTGTCGCTCGCGCCCAACAAGGATCAGCGCCCCCCATCCCGGACGATGGAGATTCACCTGACCGGAAACATGGAGCGGTTCATGTGGGGTTTCGACGGCCGCAAATTCAGCGAGTTGGTGGAGCCGATCCGGTTCGAGCGGGACGAGCGGGTGCGCGTGACCCTGGTGAACGATTCCATGATGGCGCACCCGATCCACCTGCACGGCCATTTCTTCGAGCTGGTCACCGGCGGCCCGGCCGGTCACCAGCCGCTCAAGCACACCGTCAACGTTCCGCCGGGCGGCAAGGTCAGCTTCGACCTGACCGCGGACAATCCGGGCGACTGGGCCTTCCACTGTCACCTGTTGCTGCACATGCATGCCGGGATGTTCAACGTCGTCACGGTCCGTCCGATGGAAGGAGCCGCATCGTGAAGACGTCGGTCGCCATCCTTCCCCTGATCCTCGCGGCGGCTTCCGCGGCGGCGGGGACACCGGCGCTGGCGCAGAGCCACGCCGGACATACCATGCCCGCGCCGGTTCGCCAGGCGCTTCCGGAGGGTTGCGTCGCGCGCGGCTCCCCCACCGCCGACGCATCCCGGACAGGCATGCCCGGAGCGCCGACGTGCCCGACGGGCGCGGTGCCCGTCCGTCTGCAGGCTCCGGCGCTGCCGGCGGGACACGACATGTCGACCATGGGCCAGACGCCTGCTCCGGCCGCGGCGTCCGCTCGTGCCGGGCACGACATGTCGGCTATGGGCCAGACCCAACCGGCTCCGGCCGCTGCGTCCCCTCACGCCGGCCATGACATGTCGACCATGGGCCAGACCCCGCCTGCGGCGGCCATGCCGGCGGGGCATGACATGTCGACCATGGGGCAGGCGCAGCCGGCCCCGGCGATGCCGGCGGGGCATGACATGTCGACCATGGGCCAGACCCAGCCGGCTCCGGCGATGCCGGCGATGCCGGCGGGGCACGGCATGTCCACGATGCGCCAGACGCAGCCTACTCCTGCCGCCGCGTCCCCTCATGCCGGCCATGACATGTCGACCATGGGACAGGCGCAGCCGGCCCCGGCGATGCCGGCGGGGCATGAAATGTCCACGATGCGCCAGACGCAGCCTGCTCCTGCCGCCGCGTCCCCCCATGCCGGCCACGACATGTCGACCATGGGTCAGACCCCGCCTGCGGCGGCCATGCCGGCGGTACATGACATGTCCACGATGGGCCAGACCCCGCCTGCGGCGGCCATGCCGGCGGGGCACGACATGTCGACCATGGGCCAGACTCAACCTGCTCCGGCCGCGGCGTCCCCCCATGCCGGCCATGACATGTCGACCATGGGTCAGATGCCGGCGGGCCACGACATGTCCGGAATGGCCGTACCGCCCAACGTCCCGACCAGCGCGGACAATCCGGGACGGCCGCCGGAAACGCCGGCTCCGGCGGGCGCGACAAGTGGGCCGACCAACGCCGCCGACCTGCTGTTCGACCCCGCCGAAATGGCGGCGGCCCGCGCCCAGCTCCGAGTCGAGCATGGAAACGTCCGCACGACGGCGGTCATCCTCGACCAGCTGGAAGCGACCTTCGGGGACGACGAGGAAGGCTACGCCTGGAATGCCCAGGGCTGGAGCGGCGGCGACATCAATCGCTTCTGGTGGAAGTCGGAAGGGGAGGGCGCTTTTGGCGGCGAGGTCGAGGAGGCCGAGATCCAGGCCCTCTACAGCCGGGCGTTCCGACCCTTCTTCGACTTCCAGACCGGCCTGCGGCAGACCTACCGGCCCGAAGGCGACCGGACAGATCTCGTCGTCGGCATTCAGGGGCTGGCGCCCTACTGGTTCGAGGTCGATGGAGCTGTCTTCCTGTCCAACAAGGGCGAACTGACAGCGCGGGGAGAGGCCGAATACGATCAGCGCATCACCAATCGCTGGATCGTCCAGCCCCGGGCCGAGGTGGTGCTGTCGGCGGAGGACATCCCCGAGCTCCGTATCGGATCTGGCCTGTCCTCGCTCCAGGTTGGGGCCCGGCTGCGGTACGAATTCCGCAAGGAGTTCGCGCCCTACGTCGGCGTGGAATGGACCAGGAGCTTCGGCAATACGGCGGACTTTCTGGAAGCTGACGGGCGAAGCGCGGAAGACACCCGGCTGGTCGTCGGCATTCGGGCCTGGTTCTAGCGAAGGCTGGCGGGTTCATCTTGGCGCCGGGCCCGCGCAGTCAACCAGCGGGGGGGCATGAGGATACCCTCGCGTGGGTCAGTGCGCCACTATAGCCAGTGTCTTGCGCACGCTGGTGTCCGGCCGGGTGGGGTCCAATGACAGCGACTCGGCGAATCCGGGCCGTCGCTATCGATCTGGATGACACCTTGATCTCAGCCTATCGCCGCCCGGACCTGGCGTGGCGTAGGGTCTGTCAGTTGTACCAGACCGAGCTTGGCGACCTGGCTCCGGACCATGCGGCGCGGGCCCTGACGGAGGCGGGGCGGGCTTTCTGGAGCGATCCGGAAAGCCACGCCATCGGCCGCGGAGCCCCGAGGCAGGCCAGGCGCATCATCGCGGCCAAGGCCTTTGAGGCCCTGCGGCGCGACGGATGTGCGACGCCCTCTCCGGAAATCGCCGAACGCCTCGCCGACGCCTTCAGCCTTCATCGCGACCGGCAGATGCGGCTCGAACCCGGGGCGGACGCCGTGTTGGTCCATCTGCGGGATGCCGGATACCGGCTGGCGCTTCTCACCAACGGCGCCGGTCCCCTGCAGCGCGCCAAGATCGAGCGTTTCGGCCTGGCTTCGCATTTCCACCACATCCAGATTGAAGGCGAGGTCGGCGTGGGGAAGCCCGATCCCGCAGCGTTCAGGCGAATGTTCGCCGCCCTGGCCGTCGAACCGGCAGAGGTCTGCGTCGTCGGCGACAGTCTGGTATGGGACATTCGCCCGGCCATGGCGCTGGGCTGTTTCACAATTCTGTACGATCCGGAGGCTGGCGAAGCTGTTGGACGCGGTTCAGGGGACGCCCACGTCGTGGTCCGGACCCTGGCGAGCCTGGCGACCCATCTCCCCGGAGCGGCGAGGCCGCCTTGGAGCGAGTGATCGCGCCGGGTTGCGACCGCCCGGAGCCGACAATGCTCACGGCGGAGGGTGACCTCCGGCGCCCGGACCGGGAGGCGACGGAAGCCCATCCACGACGAAAAACGCCGCGCAGCAGGTTGCGCGGCGTTCCTCCACATCAGGCGTCGGCCCCACAAGGGGGCGGGAGGCCGACTCCTCAGTGAACCATGAAACGGATGACGCCGTTCATCTGATGGCCGTCGGCGCCCTTCGCGGCCCAGGCGGCGGAATAGGATCCCGGCGCAAGCGCGGGCAGAGGCGCGGTGACTGTTGTGGCCGGCGGCGCCTCTGATGACACCACCACATCGACCGGCTGGCCCGCGGCGCCCGTCAGCCTGAGCGACGTCAGGGTCATGGCGTGTGGAAATGTCGCCGAAAACGCCGTCGGGGCGGCGGCCAGCATGGCGTTGTCCGCCGGCGCGGTGACGACGCCGTTGGCAGGCGCCTGCACGGCGGCGTGTTCCTGGGCTGCCACGCCGGCGTGCGAATGACTCTGGGCGTGGGCGAGTGAGACGGGAGCCAGCGCCGCCACGGCGGCGAGGCTGGCGAAGATTGAACGGTTCATGAGAAAGCTCCTGATGCTTACGCGAACTATTGTTTGGGCGGCATGGTCATGCCGTCCATCTTCGACATGTCATGGCCGGCCATCGGATCGGCGGGCGGCGGCGTCGGAGCGGGAGCCGGCGCGGGCCGGGCCGCCGGGGCTTGCGGTGTCGAGGCCCGCGGGGCCGTGGCGCGCGCCGGCGCGGCGGCCTGCGGCTGCGGTGTCGGCTCGGGCGCAACCACCGGCGCGGCGTCCATCGGCGTCGCTGCCGAGGCGTCCGGCGCCGGCTGGGCCTCGACTGGCTGAGGTTCGGCGGCCGGCTGACAGGCGCCCAGGGTGAACGCCGCAGCGGCGGCGAGGATCGAGAGTCTCATGTGGCAAGCTCCTGAAGAAATGGGCGGCCGTCGAGCGAGAGTGAGCGACGCCTTCATAATGGAGTACGCGGGCGCGAGCCGCAGCCCTCGCCCGATGTGGATCGACCGGCCCTGGCTCCCGTAGTAATGCAGCGATCAGCGAGCATAGACGAACGGCCCGAAGCCTTCAGTCCGGAACGGCCCGAAAGGCGGCCGTGCCGCCCAGGGCCTCAGACAACTTGCGACGGGCGCGCGCCACGCGGGTCTCCACCGTCTTTGTAGAGACGCCAAGCAGGCCGGCTGTTTCCGCCTGACTGCGTCCCTCGATCGTGGTGAGCAGGAGCGGCGCCTTGAGGTGAGGGGGCAAACGGCTCATCGCCTCGTTCAGCCGGGCGAGCCGGTCGCGGGCCTCCATCCGTTCATCCGCCGATTCGGCCCCGTCCGGCACGGACATGGCTTCCGGCGACGAGAGATCGACGCCGCCCCGGATGAGCCGTCGGACAAGACCGCGGCGGCTCCAGTCCCGGCATTTGTTGAGCGCGATGGTCCGGATCCAGGCCTCGAAGGGGCGCGTCGGATCGTAACGGCGGATGTTGATCCAGGCCGCCGCATAGGTCTCCTGCAACAGATCCCATGCCTCCTGCTCGTCGCCGACATAGCGCCGGACGAAGCGGAACAGCGCCGTCTTGGTCTGCCGCATCAATTCGCTGAAGGCGGCCCGGTCGCCCCCGGCGGCGCGGGCTGACAGGTCCGCTGAACTCTCCACCCGGACCGCTAGTTTTCGTCGGGCGCGAGAGCCGCGACGATGCGGTCGTCGAAGACCTCCGCCTGGGCCGGCGTCAGCACGGACCGCATCTCGAAGACGTGGGTGATGGTCTCCTTCTGGAGGGCGCCCATCGCGACGTGAAAATGGTCCACCGCGGCCTGGACCTGGGGTCCGTCGCCATCGCTCTGTTCGATGGCGCGCGCCAATTCCGTGTTCGCCGCGCGGATGTCGGCTTCGAGCGCGGGCCGGCGGGCGGCGAACCGGGCTTCGACCGCCTCGATACGGGTCAGCTGATCAGGCGAGAGCTTCAGGTCATGGTGGACGATGTCGTGCAGGGACGGCGGTTCGCGCCGGCCTAGCACCCAGCTGGCGCTGATCCAGGTGCCCGCGCCGCTGGCGACCGCAGCCAGCACGGCGGTCAGTGCGATCGCCCGCCAGCCGCGCATCACCGGCCGGCTTCCAGACGCACCAGGGGCGACAGACCCGCATCGACCGTGAAGATGGCCATGTCCCCACGCGGTCGGGGGGCGGCGACCGCGCCGACGCCGCCTACGGTCAGACCGGTGACCAGGGCCATGGCGACGGCGCCAAGGCGCAGTTGCCTGGTTAGTCTTTCGCCGCGAAGCGCATCGACCCGGCTCCAGACGAGCGGCTCGAGCCCGTCGAGCGACCGACCGGCGGACATGGCCGCCGATCGATTCAGAAGATCATCAAGATTACGCGTCATCGAACACTCTCCTTGCGCCCCTAAACCCTACTACGCCGAAACGGGTGGAATCCCTCAAACGAGGGGACGGCCTCCCGGATGCGTAGTTAGCAGAAGGCACAGGATGGGAGAGAAGAATGGCGATACGCAAATTTCTGCCGGGGCTCGCCCTGGCGCTGACGCTTTCAGTCAGCGCGCCGGCGTACGCGCATGAGGCCCACGAGAAGGCCGCAGCGGCTCGCGCCCAGGTCGCCACGCCGACGGCCGCCGTTCCGGAAGGCGGCGTGATGGCCATGCCGGGCATGGCCCAGGACATGGACCACGGAGCCATGATGGCGGACGAGGCTCCCAAGCCCATGCCCGAGCGCCTGTATCGCTGGCTCGGGGCCATGCATCCGGCCGCGGTGCATTTCCCCATCGCGCTTTTCCTCGTCGCCGCCCTTCTCGAGGTCGCCGCGCTGACGCTCCGCCGGCCGGTCCTGACCCAGGGCACCCGCGTCATTATCGCCCTGGCCGCGATCTCTGCGCTCGCCGCGGTGGCGCTGGGGTGGTTCGCCATGGGTCTCCCCGGCAAGGACGACGCGACCCACGCTTATCACCGGTGGCTCGGCACCTCGATCGCCGTTCTGGGCCTGTTGAGCTGGTGGGCCAAGGAACATTGGGTCCGCCGACCGGGACGCGGGCGGGAGCTGATCTACGTCGGCCTGTTGACGCTCACCGCCGTCGCCGTGATGGTCAACGGCTTGCTGGGCGGTATGCTGACCCACGGCGTGAGACATCTTATGTTCTGACGGCCTCAAGGACACGCGTCGCCCGCCACATAGTTTTCCATCCACTTTCGCCGGACCAGGACGCTTTCGCGGCCGCGGCCAACCAGGAGCTTGATCCATGTCGTTTCGTTCAGCACTCGCCGGATCGGCGCTCGCCGCTGTTCTCGCTACCTCCGCCGAGGCCCAGACCCAGGCGCCCCACTCTCACGCCCCCGGCTCGGCCCACACCCCAGCCTCGGCGCACGCCCCCGGCCATGCGCAAACCGCTGACGAGGCGCAGGTCCGAACCGTCGTCGCCGCCTACAAGGACGCCATTACTCGGATGGACGTGTCACAGACCCCGGCTCTGTTCTGGGAGGACTCGGCGATTTTCGAGAACGGCGGCGTAGAGGGGACTTTCGCCTATTACCTCGAGCACCATCTCGGACCCGAGTTTACCGATCTGGCGGGTTTCGAGTTTCGCAACCACGAGATGACAGTGGAGATCGACGGCGATACCGCATTCGTGAGCGAGACCTATACCTATCACATCACCTTCAAGGACACGGCGCGCGAACCGATCGAGCGCCGCGGCGTCGCCACAAGCGTCTTGCGCAAGCGGGGCGACGAGTGGAGGTTCGCCATCTATCACTCTTCGGCTCGGCCCTTGCGCCGGGCGACCTGAAGACGCGGAAACGGGTTGCCCGGCCTCCCGATCACCAGAGTAATGAGCCAATGATAAAGTCGCTTTCGCGCCGCTCCCTTCTGATCCTCGGCGTCAGCGCCTCGGCAGCAGCGGCCTGCGCTCAAACCCCTCGTCCTTCGTCCGACCTCGCCGTCTACAAATCGCCCACCTGCGGCTGCTGCGGCGCATGGGTCGAACATATGACAGCGGCGGGGTTTCAGGCGCGGATAACCGAGGTGACCGACCCCGGCTCGGTCCGCCGCGCCCAAGGCGTTCCCGAGTCCTTGGCGTCCTGCCATACGGCCTTGATTGGCGGATATGTGCTGGAAGGTCATGTGCCGGCGGAGGATGTGCGCAAACTCCTGGCTGAACGTCCGGAGGCCGTGGGTCTCGCGGTGCCGGCGATGCCGCTGGGATCGCCCGGGATGGAGACGCCCGACGGCCGGCGGGAGCCTTACGAGACCTTGTTGATCCTCAAAAGCGGCGGCACGCGTGTGTTCGCGCGTCACGGCTAGGGCATGAAGATTCTCAAGCTCTCCACCCAGCTGCACAAATGGATCGCGCTGGTCGTCGGTCTTCAGGTGCTGTTCTGGGTCGGCGGCGGTCTGGTGATGACGGCCATCCCGATCGAGACGGTGCGCGGCGAACATCGCGCGGTCGAACTCAAGCCGGGTCCGCTGGAGCTCGGCGCGCTTCCGGCCCTCGGCGAGATCGCCCGTCGGGCCGGCGTCGCGCCCGTCCAGGCGGAGCTTCATTCCACGCCGAGGGGGCCGGCCTGGACCCTGAAGCCGGCGGCGGGCGAGCCGGTCATCGTGTCCGCCGCGACAGGTCGGCCGTTCGGACCGATGTCCGCCGCCGAGGTCTCGGCGTTCGCCATGCGCGCCTATAAGGGCGAGGCGGGGGTTTCAGGCGCGGTGCTTCTGACGACTGCGCCCGAGGAGACGGGACGCACCGGACCGCTGTGGCGGGTGGACTTCGCCGACCGCGAAAAGACGTCCTTCTACCTGTCGCCCGCCACCGGCGAGGTGGTGACGCGCCGCTCGGGCGTCTGGCGGATTTTCGACTTCTTCTGGCGTCTCCATGTCATGGATTGGAACGACGGCGAGGATTTCAATCACCCCCTGATCATCATCACCACGGCCTTGACGCTGAGCATCGTGGTTTCAGGGTTCATCCTGCTCTGGATTCGGCTGGCGCGGGATCTGAAGGCGGCTCGGGCCTCGCAGCGCGCTGTCCGGCGAGAGTGACGCGCCCCCGGATCGATTGCCGACCGCCGCCCGGCCCGCCATCAGATCAGGCGGTGGGAGATTTCTGTCAGGGCCCGAAGGTCGGTCCCGAAGCGGGCGATTGAAGCCCGGTGCCGTTCCAGTTCGCCATAGGGAAGGTAGCGCACGTCAAGGTCCGCGATCCGGCTGAAGGCGGGCCGCCGCAACTGGGCGCGGACATCGCCCTCGCGGCTGTCGGGAGCCACCAGGAACAGGCCCGCGGAGGCATGTAGCTCGCCAGACAGGGCGAGGTCCAGCATGCGCACGACGCCAGAATATATCGTGGTGGAGTGTTCGACCTCAAAGGCGGCTGTCACGCGATCCGCGCCGGCTTCCAGCCAGAGGACGTCGATGAGGCGGATCGACTCTGCACCCGCGCCGTTCGCCAGCGCCGCGGGCAGTTGCTCCAGACAGCCATCACCGAGACGCACGCCGTCATAAGGCCGGCTGCGGTCATTGGCGGCGATCCACACGCGATAGCCGAGCGCTCGCCCCAGATCCCGGATCCATGCCTGAACTTCGGTGTGGGTGCGATCAGTGTCGCGTTGCTGCAGCGCGGTCTTCTCGAACTTCACCGCTTCAGCCCGGGCTTCAGCGAGCCGCCGATCCCAGTCACGGTCAGAGAGATCTTCGCTTTCCAGGGGCGGAGCGGGGTATCGTCCTGACCCGACATCGAACAGGAAGCCCGCGATGGCGCCCAGGTCGTTTGACAGCAGGTCGCGATAGCGGGCGTTGAGTTCCAGAATTCCCTCTCGCATGGCCAGATAGTGCTCCCAGCTGCCCAGCTTCACTTTCGACCCGGTGATTGCGTTGTAGCCATTGACGATGGCGGTGTTGAACGGCGGGGCGTGCGTGGGATGCAAGAAGTAGATCAGGTTCGCCACGGCTGGCCCGAGGCCCTTGATCTTGAGCTGATCGATCGTGCGGATGCCGGACAGGATCTCGGCGCCGGTCGAACAGCAGCTGCAGTGATGCAGCAGACGGCCAAAGGCGCGCTGGTTGGGCGGGTTCTCGTAGATGTCGGGAATCCGGAGCTTGGGCTTCCACAGGAACGCGTGGTCGGCGCCCCTGAATATCTGGCGTTGTTCGGCGACCGAATGGACGATGGTCTCCAGCGACGAGCCACGATAGGCGACGCCGAACCGGCCCGCCTCGATCTCCTCGACGACCTGACCGATGCCCCGGCGGATGGACCGGAAATTCTTCAGCCGTTCATCCCACAGGAACCACGTCTGATAGGTCGCCGAAGGGTCGTCGCGCCACTGCTCGATAAGCTCTTGAAGTCGATCCGGCACGCCGCCCCCTCAGGATTCCATCTCCGTCCCAGCCTAGTCAGATTGGTGCGTGAGCGCCACCGGCACCAGGCGGGCGGCGGCTGGGCGCCGGGGCCCGGCGCGGGTCGTCTGGCAAGGGAGTCGCGCGCCAGCCGCTATGCCGACTTCGCCATGGTGATGGTCGTGACCGGACAGGGCGCCATGACCGCGACCACGACCACGACGAGGAGCGCCAGAGCGAGCAGGGTCTCCATCACCAGGTCGCGCTCCAGACGTCCGACCGCGCCAGAGTCCTTGGGATTGTGACGGCGCTGGCGAGATCCGGGGTCAGGTGGACGCGACTTGCGGCCGCCAAGACCAGCATGCGCGCGAAGATGAACAGCTTGCCCGCCAGCACAGGCCGATGCACGTCCGCCTTGGCATGAAAGGGACGGTCGGCGACGCCCTGGCCACGGTTCATTCGCAAACCCCGGGCGAACTGGATTACGCCCTGGACTATGCGGCGTCGCATGGCGACCTGATCGAGGTCGAAGTCTGATGCTCCAAAGGCCCGGCCCGCGTCTCGCGGGCGGTGGCCGCGGCCGCCAGGGCGCAGGGCTCCGGGCAGGCCTTGCAGTGCGCCAGCATCTGCCCCCGCAGCGCGGCGCGGCCCCGGTGCACCCGCACGCCGACGTTGTTGGCGGTCAGTCGCATCTCGCCGGCGATCGTCGCCAACGGGACATCTTCCATTTCCGCCTTGCGCAGCAGGCGAGCGGTTTCCGGCGGAAGCTCCGCGAGGGCCAGCGCGAGACAGTGCAGCGCGCGGTGGACGTCGTCGTCGGCCCCGCTCCCCTCCGCATGTCGCGGCTCGGCGTCCAGGGCGTTCGTCAACCGGGCTCGAACCGCGTTGCGGCGGTAACGATCGAACAGGGCGTTGCGCAACGCGATCCCGAGCCAGGCATCCACCTTGCCCGGGTCGATCAGCCGGCCCGCCGCCAGGGTCGCCTTGAGAGCGAATTCCTGCAGGACGTCCTCGGCGTCTTCGGGCGAGCGCAGCCGTTTGACGAGGTAGCGCAAATGCGTCGGGCGATCGTCGCGCAGACGGCGTTCGACGAGGCGGCGAATTTCAGCCGCCGGTGTCGCGGGGGCGGCCAGTCGGGGGCCTGTGGCGGGTGTTCCCCGACTGGACGCGGCGACGAGGCTTTGTAAACTCATGGACGTTCCCCTGCGTGAAGTCAGGGAGGATTCTTCGATAAGCAACGCCAAGATTTGCGCTGAATCAAATGCTTAAAAAGATTCCATTCACCTCCTGTTTTGTTGAGGGATACGGAGCGGCGATGCGTATAGACATCCGCATCACCAGGTTTCCATCAGCCGACGTCCGTCGGTTGACCCGGGGGGGCGCGCCGCCTGCTCTTTCCGAGGAAGGTTCCCCCGTCAAGCCAAACCGGCGCCGGCGGCGCGGCGCATCAGCTCCGCCCCGTCGCCCGAACGGCGTCTTTCGCCATCTGATCAACACACCACCGGGCATAGGCCTTCGTCAGCAGTTTGACGCCCGGCCAGCGCAGGCTGGGCGGATCATAGTCGATCCAGACCCTGAGGTTGGACCCTTGGGCGGCCGGCGCGACCTCAAAGCCCATCTCGTACTTCCCGATGATCAGGAGCCTTGGCTCGCCGGTGGTCCGCCAGCTCTTCCGACGCGGCGGATCACGCTCGGTGACGACCTGGTCCACCGAAAGCCGGAGACCGAAGGCGCGCCCGCTCATCCGGAACCGCGAGCCGACCGCCTGGCCTGCGCCGGCGTCGAAGACGTACGCCATGCGGCCGCCGCCCATCATCAGCGACGGGCGTCTCATGTGCTCGGCCAGACGTTTCTGGTCGTCCAGCCGGGCGAACACCCGCTCCGGGCCTGCCGGGACGTAGGCCGTGACTTCGCAGTGGCCCCGTCCTGGGGGAGCGGCGGCGATAGACATCGGCATTCTCCCCTTGAGATTCAGAAGACCAGCGGTTCGGCAGGGCCGATCCTGAGGACGCAGCATGCGCTGCGGGATTACAGGCGCCCCGGCGACCTCACCGTCCGCCGCCGATCCGCTCGAGCATCTCGGGCTGGAGGAGCCGCCTTGTCCATTGCGGCGCTCAGCGGGCCTCGGCCCCCAGGGAGGTCGCAGCTCTCGGGAAGCTAGCTCGGCGCCGCCCCTGACGTGGCCGGCTGCCGGGCGCCCATGCCGGCGCCGAGCCGCAGACGTTTGAGCATCAGGGCGTTGACCGCCACCAGCACCGAACTGCCGGACATCGACAGGGCGGCGATCTCCGGGCTGAGGGTGAAGGGATAGAGGACGCCCGCGGCCAGGGGGAAGGCGAGGACATTGTAGCCGACCGCCCACCACAGGTTCTGATGCATCTTGCGCAGGGTGGCGCGCGATAGCGCGATGGCCTTGACCACGTCGGCCGGGTCGCTGCGCATCAGCACGACGTCGGCGCTTTCGATGGCCACGTCGGTGCCGGCGCCGATGGCGAAGCCGACGTCGGCCTGGGTCAGGGCCGGGGCGTCGTTGACGCCGTCGCCGACCATGCCGACCCTGTGGCCCTGGCCCTGGAGCTCCTTCACCTTGAGCGCCTTGTCGCCGGGCAGGACCTCCGCCAGGACGATATCGATGCCGAGTTCGCCGGCGATACGCCGCGCCGTGCCGAGGTTGTCGCCGGTGATCATGGCCACCTTGACCCCAAGCGCCTGCAACCGCCGGATGGTCGCCGCGGCGGTGGGGCGCACGGCGTCGGCCACGGCGATCAGGCCGATGACGCGCCCGTCGCGGGCGACGTGGACGACGGTGCGGCCGGCGCCCTGCAGCCGCTCGGATTCCGCCGCCAGCTCGCCGAGATCGGCCCCGTTGTCAGCCATCAACATTCGGTTGCCGGACAGGACGGTCCGACCCTCGACCGTCGCCCGCAGGCCCTTGCCACCGAAGGATTCGAAGCCGGTCGCCGCCACTTCGGGCAGACCCTTCGCCCGCTCCAGCACGGCCTTGGCGATATGGTGTTCGGATCCTCGCTCGAGGGCCGCGGCCGTGGTCAGCAGGTCGTTCTCCTCGACGCCGGCGGCGGGGGTGACCTGGACCACCTTGGGCGCGCCGAGGGTCAGGGTGCCGGTCTTGTCGAAGACGATCACGTCCAGCTTGACCGCCTCCTCCAGCGCGGCGGCGTTCTTGATCAGCACGCCGTGCCGCGCGCCGAGCCCCGTACCCACCATGATGGCCATGGGCGTGGCGAGGCCCAGCGCGTCGGGGCAGGCGATGACGAAGACGGTGATGGTCAGGGTCAGGGCGAACAGCAGGGTCTGGCCCAGGACCCAGAACCAGATTCCGAACGTGAGCAGGCCGATGACGATGGCGGCCAGGACCAGCCACTGGGAGGCGCGGTCGGCGAGCAGCTGGGCGGGGGCCTTGGAGTTCTGCGCTTCCTGCACCAGCTTGACGATCTGGGCCAGGGCGGTGTCGGCGCCCACCCGGGTGGCGCTGTAGCGGAAGGCCCCGGTCTTGTTGATGGCGCCGCCGGTCACGGGATCGCCGACCCCCTTCATCACCGGCAGGGATTCGCCGGTGAGCATGGACTCGTCGACCTCCGATCCGCCGTCCTCGATGACGCCATCCACGGGAATGCGGCCGCCCGGCCGGACCACCACCCGGTCGCCCACCAGAACGGCGGAGGTCGGGACCTCGACCTCGACGCCGTCGCGCAGCACCCGGGCGGTGGGCGGCGCCAGGTCCATCAGCCTGCGGATGGCGTCCGACGCCCCGGCCCGGGCCCGCATCTCGAGCCAGTGGCCCATCAGGATGAAGACCAGCAGCAGGGCCGAGGCCTCGTAGAAGTCCGGCGCATCGAAGAGGAAGGTGGCTCCGACGCTGAACAGAAAGCCGGTGCCGACGCTGAGCAGGACCAGCACCGCCATGTTGAGCACGCCGCGACGCAGCGCCCGGACGGCGGCGATGTAGAAGGGCCAGCCTGGATAGAGGATGGCGGCGCTGGCCAAAACGAACAGCAGGGGCTTCAGCGGCAGGCCGAACGGGGGCTCCACGCGCATGAATTCCATGCCCATCGGGGCGAGGAAGAAGATCGGGACGGTGAAGGCGACGGCGATCAGGAAGCGGTTGCGCATGTCCCGGGCCATGGCCTGCATGTCCATGCCCGGGCCGTGCCCCATCTCCGCCATGTCGTCCGGGTCGGCGTGGGCCGGGAGAGCGTGGGCCGAGGGGCCTTCAGGGGCCGCCGCCCCCGCCGGGGGATGGTGGCGATGCGAGGTCCGGGCGTCCACGGCATCCTCCTGCGGGACGCAGACGTGCCGGGGCATGACCTTGCCGCGACAGTGGAAACCGCAGTCCCGCACCGCCTGTTCCAGCTCGATCTGGCTAACCCGGGTTTCGTCAAACCGGATCGTCGCGGTCGCCGAGCCGAAGTTGGCGGCGACGTCCAGCACGCCAGGCAGGCCCCGCAGGTGCTTTTCGATCACCAGGGGATCGAGCGGCGTGCTGAATCCGGAAACATCGACGGTCGTGGTGGTCATGCGCAGGAACTCCGGTCAGATCAGACTTGCGGCCGCGAGGCCCTGGCCCCCGACACGGACGGAGCCGAGGGATGAAGGCCGGCGTCGCCTGCCTGTATTCGGCCCAGGCCGGGCCGAAGCGGGCGGCGGTTTCGCGCTCCTCCTCCACGGCCAGGCGCCAGTACGGGACAACGAGCACCGGAAACATCGCCAGGGCGAGCAGCGTCGGCCACTGAAGCAGAAAGCCGATCATGATCAGCACGAAGCCGGCATGCTGCGGGTGGCGGATGGATTTGCAGGGACCGGTCGTCGCCAGCCTGCCGTCGCGTTGGGCGCGATGAAGCACCGGCCAGGCGGAGGTGAGCCAGAGCCCGGCGCCTGAAGACCCGGCCGGCCCCGGTGGGATTGGAGGTCATGCGAGGCCCCTTCCGTTCTGAATGCCACCCGCCGTCTGACGCCGCACCCGACCGGCCATTACCGACGCGGAAGGCCGACGCTCCAAAGACCCGCCGGTCGCCGGCGTCAGACCGTGGGCCATCAGATCATTGTCCGATCAAGGACACAGTCGGGGCAAGCCGTTTATCGTCGCTCCCAACAGCGGGCCTGGACCTGCTAGTTCGGCGTCTTCGCCAAGGGGCCGGGCGGACTGGCGCCCTGTCTGCGCGGCCGGATCGAGACGCACGCCGCGGCGCCCCCGGCTGGCGCGATCGTGTCCGACGAAGCCTTGGCGGGGACTTCGGCGCCAGATCTCCTCTCCAGGCTCGAAGCGCGGCTGTCCCTTACGCGGCGGGCGCCGTCGCGGGCGGCTTTGCAAGGGCGTAAGCAATCCTTCCAGCCGGCGTCTTCAGGATCAGCGCATCGAAACAGGCGGACGCGCCGGGAGGCAGGATGTGAGGATTCAGGGGCGACGTCTGACGGTGCTGGTCGCTGTCGGCCTCATTCTGGTCGCCGCCGGCTCCGCCGTCGCCTTCTGGCGGCTGCAGCCCGCTCCGGCGCCGGCGCAGGTCATCTACGGCAGCGGCCGCATCGAGGTCGACGAGGTGCGTGTCTCCTTTGAGCTCTCCGGCCGTCTGCTGCAGAACCACGCCCTGGAAGGCGCCCCGGTCCTGGCCGGAGCCCCGCTGGCCTCGATCGACCCGTCCGACGCCCGTCTGCTGATGAATCGGGCCGCCGCCCAGCGCGCCGCCGCCGGGCAGACCGTGGCCCAGGTGAGCAGTCAGATCGACCTGGCCCGACACCACGCCGCCTCGGCCCGGACGGATCTGGCCCGCTATGAGGCCCTGGCGCGCGAGGGATATGTCACGGCCCAACGCCTCGACGGCGTCCGCAACGCCTATCAGGCCGCCAATGATCAGATCAGCCTGCTCGAGGCTCGCCGGGGCGAGGCCGTCGCCCAGGCCGAGGCGGCGTCCCAGACCCTGGCCCTGGGCCGATCGCAGCTGGTCAGGACCCATATCGCCTCGCCGATATCGGGGGCGGTGCTGGAGCGTCTCGCCGAGCCCGGCGAAGTGATCGTCGCCGGCCAGCCCGTGGTGGTGCTGGCCAATCTGTCTCGGGTGAGGCTGCGCGTGTTCGTTCGGGAGCCGGACCTGGGCAAGGTCCGTCTGGGGGCTCCCGCCAGGCTGCGGGTTGACGCCTTTCCCGGCCGGGATTTCGCGGCGCGCGTGGCCCGGGTCGACGCCCAGGCCCAGTTCACCCCGCGCGACATTCACATGCAGGACGAACGGGGCCGGACCGTCTACGGGGTCACTCTGGAGGCTGAAAATCCGGACGGGCTGCTCAAGCCCGGCATGCCGGCCGACGCCTGGGTTCTGTGGGACGCCTCCGCCGGCTGGCCCGACCGTCTCGCCGTGCCGGAGTAGGGGGATGGCCGAGGCTGTCGTCGAGGCCCGCGGACTGGGGCGCCGATACGGCGCCCGCACGGTGCTGGAGAACATCGACCTCGACGTCCATGCCGGGCAGGTCTTCGGCGTGGTCGGCCCCGACGGGGCCGGCAAGTCCACCCTGCTGCAGATGCTGGCCGCCATCCTGCGCCCGAGCGCGGGGACATGCCAGGTGCTGGGGCGGGACGTCCGGCGCGATCCGGCCGGGGTGCAGGCGCGGGTCGGCTACATGTCGCAGGGCTTCTCCCTGTACGATCGCCTCACCGTCGCGGAGAATCTGGCGTTCGCGGCGGACATCCGCGACGTCACCGGACCGGACCGGGCCGTGCGCGGCGCCGAGCTGCTCCGCATGGCCGGGCTGGACCGCTTCCAGCACCGCCGCGAGGGACAACTGTCCGGCGGCATGCGCAAGAAGCTGGCCCTGTGCGCCAACCTCATGCACGAACCCCCGCTGCTCATCCTCGACGAGCCCAGCCTGGGCGTGGACCCGCTGTCGAGACGGGAGCTGTGGCGAATCCTCGACCGGGCGCGAACCGAGGGCCGGACGATCGTGTTCGCGACCTCCTACATGGACGAGGCCGACGCCTGCGACCGCGTCCTGCTTCTGCGGGATGGAAAGCCCCTCGCGCTTGGAGCCCCGCAGGAGTTGCGACGTGACGTGGCCGGGCAGGTCTACAGGATCACCGGTCCGGCCCTGGACCGGATCGAGGCGGCGCTCGAGACCGACGTCGGCGTGATCAGCTTCCAGCGCCGCGCGGGCCGGGAAGTGCGAGCGCAGGTCAGGGACGGGTCGAGGCTGGCGCCGATCGAGGCGGCCGTGGCGGAGGCCGCCGTTCCCACCATGGAGGATGTGTTCACCTTCGCCTCGGCGCCCCCGCCCGCGCCGCCTGGCGCGGCTTCCGGCCGCGCCGCCGCGCCGCCGCCGCCGCCGCGCGTCCGCAATGACGTGATCGTCTCGCGCGGCGTCAGCGTCCGGTTCGGGGATTTCAAGGCTGTGGACGATGTGACGATCACGGTCGCCGAGGGGGAGATCCTGGGCCTGCTCGGCCCCAACGGCGCGGGCAAGACCACCCTGATCCGCATCCTGTGCGGGCTCCTCTCGCCGGGGGAGGGGACCGCCGAGGTGGCGGGGTTCGACGTGGCGCGCCAGAGCGAGGCCGTGCGTGCGCGCATCGGTTACATGTCCCAGCGGTTCTCCCTCTATCCCGACCTGAGCGCGCGCGAGAACCTGACGTTCTTCGCGCGCGCCTATGGCGTGCCCCGATCCCAGCTGCGCGAGCGCATCGCCTGGGCCAGCGCGCGCGCCAGCCTCGAGAACGCGGGGGAGGGCGCGGCGCGCGACCTGTCCGGCGCCACACGCCAGCGGCTGGCGCTCGCCTGCGCCATCGTTCACCGGCCCAGGGTGCTCTTCCTCGACGAGCCGACCTCCGGGGTCGACCCCCTGTCCAGGTTCCGATTCTGGCGCCTGATCGCGGCCCTGGCCGCCGACGGCGTCGGGATCGTCGTCACCACCCACTACATGGAGGAGGCCGCCTTCTGTGATCGCCTCGGGCTGATGATGGACGGCCGGCTCATCGCCCTGGGCCCGCTGACGAGGCTGGCCGCCGAGCTCGGGCTCACGACGCCCGATGTCGAGGCGGTCTTTCTCGGCTTCATCGAGCGCGAACGCGCCGGGCAGGGGAGGGCGGCGTGAAGGCGCGGCGCGTTCTGGCCTTCGCCCGCAAGGAGGTGCTGGAGATCTCCCGCGACCGCTTCACCATGGGAGTGGCGCTGTTCATGCCCCTGATGATGCTGTTCCTGTTCGTCTACGGCATATCGCTGGACGTCGACCGGGCGCCGCTGATCGTGGTGGACCATGACCGGACCGCCGCCAGCCGGGAGCTGCAGGCGCGGTTTCTCAACTCGGGATATTTCGTCCTCCAGGCGGCGCCGGAGGACGAACGCTCGGCCGAGCACGCCCTGATGCGCGGGACGGCCCGGGCGGCCCTGTTCATCCCGCCGGGCTTCTCCGCGCGCCTCGGACGCGGCGAGGACGCGCCCGTGCAGTTCGTGGTCGACGGCACCTACGCCAGCACGGCGGCGATCCTGTCGGCCTATGGCCGGGCCATCCTCCACACCTACCCGGAGGAGGTGCGCCTCCCTCTCAGGCCCGAGGTGCGCGTCTGGTACAATCCGCAACTGCGCAGCCGCAACTTCATCGTACCGGGCCTGTTCGCGGTGATCCTCATGGCCTTTCCGCCGTTGCTAACGGCGCTGGCCGTCGCGCGCGAAAAGGAGCTGGGCACCATCGCCCAGATATACGCCTCGCCGCTGACCGGGAGCGAGTTCATCGCCGGCAAACTGCTGCCCTACGCCGTAATCGCCTATGCGGAATTTCTCCTCGTCGTCTTCGGCGGGGTGGTCTGGTTCGACGTGCCCGTACGGGGGAGCGTGGGGCTGCTTCTCGCCGTGGGGCTTCTCTATGTTCTTTGCACGGTTTCCATCGGACTGCTCGTCTCCACCCTCGTGCGCACCCAGCTGGCCGCCATGTTGACGGCCCTGATCGTGACCCTGATGCCGGCCTTCCTGTTTTCCGGCTTCGTCTATCCGCTCTTCACCATGCCGCCGGCGTTTCAGGCCTACGCCTCGGTCCTGCCCACGCGCTATTTTCTCGAGTTCTCACGCGGGGTCGTGCTGCGGGGCGCGGGGCTCGGGGATCTCTGGCCCAACGTCCTCGTACTGGCGGCCTATACCGCGACGGTGTTCGCGCTCGCCGCCTGGCGGTTCCGCAAGAGGATCGCCTGATGCTGTCCGGCCGTCTCGGGGGATTGATCACCAAGGAATTCGCCCAGTTTCTGCGCGACCCGGTGATGCTGTTCGTGGTGATCTTTCTCTACACGGCCGAACTGGTCATGTGCACCATGGCCCTGGGTTTCGACGTCCAGCATCTCAAGCTGGCCGTGGTCGATCACGACCGCTCCGCCGTCAGCCGCGCCCTGATCGAGGAATTGACCACGGGCGACAATTTCGTGCTCGCCGATCAATTCACCAGTCTGCGCGAGGCGGAAGACCGGCTAAGGCGCGGCGCACTCGACGTGGTCGTCGAAATACCGCCGCGCATGGGCGCCAGGCTGGCCGCCGGACGCCCGGCGTCGTTCGGCGTCGTGGTCGACGGATCCAACGGCAATGTCGCGGCGCGGGCGCGCGCCTATGTGATCGAACAGAGCGCCCGCTTCGTGGAGAGCCGGCGTCCGGCCGGGGAGCGGCGGGCCGCCGTTCGGCCGGAAGTGCGGGTCTGGTACAATCCGGACCTGACCAACACCCGGTTCATGGCCCTGTCGATGCTGGCCCAGGCCGGGCTGATGCTCGGCGTGGTCCTGCCGGCGGCCGCGATCGTTCGGGAAAAGCAGGAAGGCACCATCGAGCAACTCCGGGTCACCCCGATCCGCGCCCACGAACTGTTCATCGCCAAGATCACCCCGACCCTGGTGATCTGCACCGGAGCGGTCTTTCCCGCCCTGGTCATCATGACGCTCATGGGCGTGCCGATGCGGGGCGATGTGTTCATTCTGCTCGGTCTCACCGTCGTCTACCTGTTGAGCGCCGTCTCGCTCGGCACCTTCGTGGGAGCCATCACCCAGACCCTCCAGCAGGCGATGCTCGTGGGCTTCTTCGGCCTGTTTCCGCTGCTGTTCCTGTCGGGGAGCATCGCCCCCATCGAGAGCATGCCCCCCTGGCTGCAAACCGCCTCGCTGGCCAGTCCGCAGCGCCACTATGTCGAGATCGTCTCCGGCCTGTTTCTCAAGGGCGCGGGACTGGCCGAACTGTGGCGCCAGGCGCTGGCCCTGGCCGCCATCAGCGGCGCCATGTTCCTCAGCGCCTGGCTGGTCTTCAGGCGCCGTTGGTAGAGCCGGGAGGGTCCTGATGACGATCGTGATCTTCGAAACCGAGCAGTGGGAGGCGGCCACCTGCGCCCGCCTCGCCGGGGACCACGCCCTGGACTGCACTCCCCGGACGCCGCAGCGCGAAAGGATGCCGACTTCCACGCCGTGCCGTTGTCGGAGCTTCTCGCCGCCTCGGACGTGATTTCGCTGCACGCCCCGGTCGATCCGGCCCGGCTGCGCGCGTTGCTGGCGGATCACGCCCTGGTTCGGCTGCCCAATGTCCTGGTCACGCCGCACATCGCCTACAACACCCAGGAGGCGGTCGACAGGATCATCGAGAGCACCCTCGGCAACATCGAAGCCTATGCCGCGGGCGCGGCCCGGAACGTGGTGACGGCGATCATGCCGGCCTCACCATCGCCGGGGGGGGGGCGACCTGAGCGTCGTCGGACCATGCCCGACCGCCGGAGCCGCATCCTTCCGCAGTCCGCCGACGCCCGCTTTCGCGATCAGGCCGGCGCCGCAGTAAGATTTCACGCGCGCCGACGTCTGTCGGAGAGCCTGCCGGCCGTCCGCCGGTCCATCGGAGGTTCTCGTGCGACTGATCGTGCCGCTGCCTGGAAATGAGGCCTTCGCCAAACGGCTCGCCACGGCCGGCGGGTTCGAACTGGGCCGTCTCGAAACACGTCGCTTTCCGGACGGCGAGAGCTACGTCCGTCACCTCTCGGATATGGCGGGGCGGACGGTCGATCTGGTCTGCAGCCTGGCCCGCCCGGACCCGGGCTTTCTGAGCCTGCTGTTCGCGGCCGACGCGGCGCGGGATCTCGGCGCCGCGCAGGTGAGCCTGATCGCGCCCTACCTCGCCTATATGCGCCAGGACCGGCGGTTCAAACCCGGGGAAGCGGTCACCTCCCGTCCGTTCGCCCGTCTGCTCTCCGGGGCGTTCGACCGACTGATCACGGTGGACCCCCACCTCCACCGCTATCCGGATCTGGCGGCCCTTTACGCCATTCCGACCGCGACGCTGCACGCGGCGCCCGTGCTGGCGGACTGGATCGCGGCCGAGGTTCCGGATGCCCTGATCATCGGTCCGGATGAGGAGAGCGAACAATGGGTCGCGGCCGTCGCCGCCCGGGTGGGAGCCCCGCATATTGTGTTGCGCAAGATCCGCCGGGGCGATCGCGAGGTCGAGATCGTTCTGCCCGATCTCGAAGCCTGGACCGGCAGACGGCCCGTGCTGATCGACGACATCGCCTCCTCGGGACGCACCCTGATCGAGGCCGCCCGGCGGCTCCAGGCCCAGGGTCTGAAGCCGCCGGTCTGCGTCGTCGTGCATGCGGTGTTCGCCGATAACGCCTTCGAGGAACTGGCCCGGGTGTCTGATCAGGTGGTGTCCACCGACAGCGTGCCGCACCCGAGCAACGCCATCTCCCTGGCGCCGCTGCTGGCGTCGGCGCTGCGTGAACCTGAGGCCGCGGGGCTGGTGCGCCGCCGCCGTTCCGATGCCGGCGCCACCGAGGGTCCAGGATGAACATCTCGCAAGGGAGAGGCGAATGAGACGCGGACAGTGGAACCTGGTTCGTTCCCACTTCATCGGCGCCCGGAGGCCCGCCCGGGCGAGCTTGCGGCACGGCCGCAGACCCCTCTCGTTCGGAATGTCAAGCCGGGGTTTGAGCGGAGCGGTCGCCGTCTTGACACGCCGGAGAGCGAAGCGGAACGTCGATGGCATGTGGCGCATCGTTCGCACGCTTTTGTTCGCCCTCGCCCTGGCCGGCTCCATCGGCCAGGCGTCGGCGTTCGCCGCGCCCCAGCGGCCGGGCGTGACCGCAGACGCCATGGCCGGCATGCCGGATTGCGCCGAAATGATGATGCAGGCAGGAGCCGAAGGTCCGGCGCCCTGCGATGACTCTGGGCCCCACTGCCTGGGCCTCGCTGCCTGCGCGGCAGTCGCGGTTCCTCTTCCGTCCGACGCGGGCGTCACGGCCCGGCCGTCGGCGCCGCATCGCCAGCAGGTCGCATTGAGCGCCGACGACACCCGTGCAGGGGAGCGGCCGACGCCCCTGGGCGACCCTCCCAAGACTCCGGCATAGCCCAACTTCGCTGACCATGGCCCGCGCTCGCGCGGGCGGTGATCGAACGACTAGCATCCCGCGTCGCACCAAGGTGATCGACGCGGGGCTCGAGGACATTCCCATGAACTCCGGCTATCGGACGGCTCCAGGCCGTCACATGTCGAGCGCCGCGGTCGATCCCGATCGCGGAAAATCACTCCGGCTGGCCAGGATCGCCCCCAGGGGAACGGTGGCCGCCGCCGCGGCCGCCATCGGCCTGTTCGCCGCCATTGGCATGCCCGCTGCGGCGGAGCCGATGACTTTCGACGAGGCCCTCGCGCTCGCCGCAACCACCGCTCCGCAGCTGCGGGCCAGCGCCCTCGGCGTGGAGGCGGCCTCGGCGGCCTCGGCGGCGGCGGGTCGTCTCCCGGATCCACAGCTCCGGTTCGGAATCGACAACCTGCCGGTCTCGGGCCCCATGGCCGGGCGGTTCGGCGACGACGAAATGACCATGGCGCGCATCGGCCTCATGCAGGAGGTCCCCAGCCGCGCCCGGCGACGGGCGGAACGCGCCGTGGCGGAGGCCGACATCGACGTGGCCGCCGCCGCCGACGCGATCACGCGCCGCGAGGCGCGGGTGGCCGCCGGCGTGGCCTGGCTCGATCTGCACTACGCCGGGCGCCGGCTCGCGACGCTCGAGGAGGTGCTGTCGGCGCTGGAGCCGCTCTGGGAGGCCGCCCCCGCGGGCGTAGCCGCCGGAACGGACCGGCCGGCCGGCGCCCTGACCCCCGTCCTGCTGGAGGCCGCCCTGCAGGACAGGCACAGCAGGCTCATGGCCGATGTGGCGAGGGCGCGCGCCGAACTGACGCGCTGGACCGGCGACGCGGACCCGGCGGCGAGCGGGCCGGCTCCCGACCTCGAGATCGACCCGGCCGGTCTGAGGGCGGGTCTTGAGCGCCTTCCGACCCTGCAGGCCTGGCGGGCGGCTGGAAGCCGCGCCGACGCCGAGGTCGCCCTCGCCCGATCGGGGCGACGGCCCGATTGGGCCTTCGAGGTCAGCTACGGTCGCCGCGATCCGATGTTCGGAGACATGCTGTCGGTGGGCGCCAGCGTCCGTTTGCCGCTCTTCGCCAATCAGCGCCAGGAGCCGCTGATCGCCGCCCGCTCGGCCGACGCCCTGGGCGTCCGGCTGGAGCGCGAGGCCGCGGCGCGCGAACTGCGCGCCTCCCTGGACGCCGACCTCGCCGATCTCGCCGCCCGCCGCGACCAGTGGGTCCGGTCGCGCGATGTCATCGTCCCGGCCGCCCGCCAGCAGGCCGATCTGGAAACCGCCAGCTACGCCGCCGGGCGGGCGGGCCTGGCGGATGTCCTGAACGCCTTCACCGCCCTGGCCGACGCGCGTCTGGAAGCCCTCGACCGCGAAGCCGCCGTCGCTCGCGACACCGTCCGCATCACCCTCGCCTACAGGAGCGACGACCAATGACCGGTTCCAACCCTCGCGTCGCGCTCGTCGCGGGCGCTGTCCTGGTCCTCGGCGTGGGCCTCGCGGCCGGCCTGATCGGCCGCCCCATGCTGGAGCGCGCGAATGGGGCCGCCGCCGGCCAGACCGCATCCGCGGAGCGCGAGATTCTCTACTGGTACGATCCGATGCTGCCCAATGAACGCTACCCGGGTCCGGGCCGCTCCTCGATGAACATGGAGCTGATCCCGAAATACGCCGACGAGGCGGACGGCGCGCCCGGCGTGCGCATCGATCCCTCCCTGGCCCAGAATCTCGGCATGCGTCTGGCGACGGTGCGCCGGGCGTCGCTGGAGGGCGATCTCAACGCCTCCGCTGTCATCGATTACAACCAGCGCGACGTGGCCATCGTCCAGGCCCGCGCCGGGGGCTTCGTCCAGCGGGTCTACGGCCGTGCGCCCGGCGACGTGATCGCCGCCGGCGCGCCCCTGGTCGACCTGCTCATCCCGGAGTGGGCCGGGGCCCAGGGCGAGTATCTGGCTGTCCGGCGGACGGGCGACGCGGCCCTGATCGAGGCGGCCCGGCGCCGGCTCCTGTTGCTCGGGATGTCCGAGGCGCTGATCGTCCAGGTCGAACGGACCGGACGGCCGAGGACCACGGTGACTGTCGCCAGCCCGTCCGCCGGCGCCATCCGCACCCTGGGCGTTCGGGCCGGCATGAGCGTCACCCCGGGCATGACCCTGGCCGAGATCAGCGGACTGTCGACGGTCTGGCTGAACGCCGCCATACCCGAGCTCCAGGCGGGCCGTCTGCGCCTGGGCCAATCCGTGGAGGTGGCGCTTTCGGCCTTCCCCGGCGAACGGTTCAGCGGACGTCTGACGGCGCTGCTGCCCGAGGTCTCCGGGGACAGCCGCACGCTCACGGCGCGCATCGAGATGGCCAATCGCGCGGGACGCCTGCGGCCCGGCATGTACGGGCAGATCACCTTCGGCGGCGGCGGCGGAGCGGTTCTGGTGGTTCCGTCCGAGGCCGTGATCCGAACGGGCGAAAGAACCCTCGTCATGCTGGCCCTGCCCGAGGGGCGCTACCAGCCGGCCGAGGTTCGGACCGGACGGGAATCCGGCGGGATGACCGAGATCGTAGCCGGGCTGGCGGAGGGCGAACGCCTCGTGGCTTCGGGTCAGTTCCTGATCGATTCCGAAGCCAGCCTGTCCGGGATGGCGGCCCGCCCGATCTCGGGCGAGCGCCCGACTGTGCCTCCGGCTTCATCCGCCACGCCCCCTGCGCCGGCCGCGGCGAACGGGCACGCCGGCCACGGGGGAGCCGCGCAATGATCGCCGCCCTCATCCGCGCCTCCGTTCGCGCTCGCTTTCTTGTGCTCATGGCCGCTGTCGCCCTGGCGGCGGCGGGCCTCTGGGCGGTGCGGACGACCCCGGTCGACGCCCTGCCGGATCTGTCCGACGTCCAGGTCATCATTCGCACCAGCTATCCCGGCCAGGCCCCGCAGATCGTCGAGAACCAGGTCACCTATCCGCTGGCGACCACCATGCTGTCGGTGCCCGGCGCCCGCACCGTGCGCGGCTACTCCTTCTTCGGCGACAGCTTCGTCTACGTCCTGTTCGACGAGGGGACCGACCTCTACTGGGCGCGGTCGCGAGTGCTGGAGTATCTGAACCAGGTGCAGGCGCGCCTTCCGGAGAGCGCCCGTCCCGCCCTGGGCCCGGACGCCACAGGCGTCGGCTGGGTCTATGAATACGCCCTCGTCGACCGCTCCGGCCGCCACGACCTGGCCCAGTTGAGAAGCCTGCAGGACTGGTTCCTCCGATATGAGCTGAAAACCGTTCCAGGCGTGGCCGAGGTGGCCAGCATCGGCGGCATGGTCCGGCAGTATCAGGTGGTGCTCGACCCCGTCCGGCTGGCCGCCTATGGCGTCACCCACCAGGCCGTGGTCGAGGCCATCGGACGCGCCAATTCGGAGACCGGCGGTTCGGTGCTGGAGCTGGCCGAAGCCGAATATATGGTCAGGGCCAACGGCTATCTGACCAGTCTCGACGATTTCCGGGCTGTCCCCGTCCGCACGGCGGCGGGAGGCGTGCCCGTCACCCTCGGCGACGTCGCCACCGTTCAGGTCGGTCCCGAAATGCGGCGCGGCATCGCCGAGCTGAACGGCGAGGGCGAGGTGGCCGGGGGGGTGGTCATCCTGCGCTCGGGCGGCGACGCCCGGGCCACCATCGCCGCCGTCGCCGACCGGCTTGAGACCCTGAAGGCCGGATTGCCGCCCGGGGTCGAGGTGGTGACGACCTATGACCGCTCGCAGCTCATCGACCGCGCCATCGCCAATCTCAGCACAAAGCTGATCGAGGAGTTCATCGTCGTCGCCCTCGTCTGCGGCCTCTTCCTGTGGCACGCCCGTTCCGCCCTGGTCGCCATCCTGACCCTGCCGCTGGGGGTGCTCGCCGCCTTCCTGGTCATGAACCTGCAGGGGGTGAACGCCAACATCATGTCCCTGGGCGGCATCGCCATCGCCGTGGGCGCCATGGTCGATGCGGCCGTAGTCATGATCGAGAACGCCCACAAGCATATCGAGCGTTGGGAGCATGAGCACCCCGATGAACCACTCGCGGGAGAGACCCGCTGGAAGGTGATCACCGACGCAGCGGCGGAAGTCGGTCCGGCCCTGTTTCTGAGCCTGGTGATCATCACCCTGTCGTTCATTCCGGTGTTCAGCCTGCAGGCCCAGGAGGGCCGGCTGTTCGCGCCGCTGGCCTTCACCAAGAGCTACGCCATGGCGGCGGCGGCCATTCTTTCGGTCACCCTGGTGCCGGTCCTGATGGGCTATCTCATCAGGGGGCGCATCCCCGCGGAGCAGTCCAATCCCGTCAACCGGTGGCTGACGCATCTCTACCGCGGCCCGCTCGACTGGGTGCTCAAGCGACCCCGGACGACCCTGGCGGTCGCCGTCATCGCCTTCGCCACCACCGCCTGGCCGCTCAGCCAGGTCGGCGGCGAGTTCATGCCCGCCATGGACGAGGGCGATCTGCTCTATATGCCGTCCGCCCAGCCGGGTCTGTCGGCGGCGGCGGCGTCAGCGCTGCTGCAGAGGACAGACCGGATGATCCGCACCATTCCCGAGGTCGCCACCGTGTTCGGCAAGGCGGGGAGGGCGGAATCCGCCACCGATCCAGCGCCGCTGGAGATGTTCGAGACTACGATCCAGTTCAAACCACGCGACCAGTGGCGCCCCGGCATGACGCCGGAGAAGCTGGTCGAGGAGCTCGACCGCGCGGTTCAGGTTCCGGGCCTGGCCAACGTCTGGGTGCCGCCAATCCGCAACCGCATCGACATGCTGGCGACCGGCATCAAGAGCCCCATCGGCGTCAAGGTCTCCGGGGCCGATCTGGCCCTGATCGACCGCATCGCCGGCCGCGTCGCCGAGGTCGCGGGGGATGTGCCGGGGGTGAGCTCGGCGATCGCGGAGCGCCTGACCGGCGGCCGGTATGTGGATGTCGATATCGATCGCGCCGCCGTCGGCCGCTACGGGCTCACCATCGCCGATGTCCAGTCGATCGTCGGCGGCGCCATCGGCGGCGAGACCATCGGTCAAACCATTGAGGGGGTGGCGCGCTATCCGATCAGCGTCCGCTACCCCCGCGAACTGCGCGACAATCCCGAACAGCTGCGGAATCTTCCGATCCTGACCCCGGCGGGCCAGCAGATCACCCTGGGCGCGGTCGCCGACATCCGCATCGCCGACGGGCCGCCGATGCTCAAGTCCGAGAACGGACGGCCGTCGACCTGGGTCTATATCGACGTCCGCGGTCGGGATCTGGCCTCCGTGGTAGGGGACCTGCGGCGGGCGGTCGCGGCGGAGGTCGATCTCGGCCCCGGGGTGAGCATCGCCTACTCCGGGCAGTTCGAATATCTCGAGCGCGCCGCCAACCGCCTGAAGATCGTCGTGCCGGCGACGCTCGCGATCATCTTCCTGCTGCTCTACCTGACCTTCGGCCGGTTCGACGAAGCCGCCCTGATCATGGCGACGCTGCCCTTCGCCCTGACCGGGGGCGTATGGATGCTCTACCTGCTCGGCTTCAACCAGTCGGTCGCGACCGGGGTGGGGTTCATCGCCCTGGCCGGCCTGTCGGCCGAGTTCGGCGTGGTGATGCTGATCTACCTCAAGCACGCGCTGAGGGATCGGGGCCCCGATCCGGACGCCCTGCAGGTCGAGGATGCGGTCCGGGAGGGCGCTCTGCTGCGGGTTCGGCCCAAGGCGATGACCGTGGCTGTGATCCTGGCGGGCCTGTTCCCGATCCTGATCGGCCACGGCGCCGGCTCGGAGATCATGAGCCGGATCGCCGCGCCCGTTATAGGCGGCATGATCACGGCGCCTTTGCTGTCGATGCTCGTTATCCCCGCGGGCTATCTGCTGCTGAGACGCCGCAGGTTCCGTTCGACCCCCGTCCTTCGAGGAGACACACAATGAAGCGCCGTATAATCCTGCTGACCGGTATCACTGCCGTTCTGGCCGCCTGCGGTCAGCAGGCGGAACCCGAAAGCCCGGCGGTCCCGATGGCCCAGTCCGGATCACCGACGGTTGGCGCGGATGGCGCCTCGACGTCGCCGGCCGCCGACCCCACGACCGCAGACGGCGCGGGCGTCATCACAGCCGTGGACCCGGCGGCGGCGACGATCACCATCAACCACGAGGCCATCCGTTCAATCGGGTGGCCCGCGATGACCATGAAGTTCAAGGCTTCGCCGGCTGTATTGCAGGAGGCCGCCGTCGGTGACCGTATCCAGTTCGATCTGACAGTTCGAGACGGAGCCGGAGAGGTGACGGCGATCTACCCCCATTGATCCTCGGAGCGTCATGCGATGAGGACGGTCCATCGATCAGGTTGGAGGATGGCGCCGGGCCGGCCCCCGATGCTGTATTCAGGTCGAATGACGGAACCGGTTCGGCTCGTCCGCCCCATGCAACGTCCTGCGCTGTGGAGGCGACGGTCTTTCCACCCTTGCCGGTCTGTTGAGTATTGAGCCGACGGAAGACGTAGAAGCCCCGCTCCACCAAGGCCCTCACCAGGTCGTCGGGGTCAGGTGAGTCCTGGACGGAAGGCGGGGTTTGCGTGCCAGTGAGGACGACATTTTTCACGGAGTTTCCGCTCCCGACAGGCGTCGAAGGTCCAACGGGTGCGCCACGATGACATTGATCGAGATCAATGCCGGGCGCCTCGTCGAAGATCAGGCTGGTCGATGTGCGGTATGGAGAGCGTCTTGAGGCTGATCGCGATTGTCGGCGTGTTGATGCTGACGGGATGTACGGCTGGTCCCGAATTTCGCGAAGCTGCTGGCACGGCTGAAGCGGCGAAATACTATCCCAAACAGGCTGTGGACCTCGTCTCGGCGGCGCGGGGCCGAGCGCTCGTGCAGAGCCGGTGCGCGGCGTGCCATTCGGTCGGGCCGACCGGCGAAAGCCCGGTGGCGGCCGCGCCCCCGCTCCGCCACCTGGGAACCCGTTATCCCGTGACGGATCTTCAGGAAGCCTTCGCCGAGGGCATGACCAACGGCCACAGGAAGATGCCGGAAATCACCTTGGAGGGCGACCAGATCGCGGATCTGATCGCCTACCTTCAGGATGTGCAGAACCATTCGAGACCTTAGCCGGCCAGCGGGCGCCGGCCGATGCTTCAACGGTGCCCCGCCTTATCGTTCTGGCCGAGGTCGTCACAGTACCGGTCTTGGGCGGAGACATTTCGCAGACGAAGCGACCGCGACTCTCCTATCCCTCCGGGATGTCGGGCGGGCTTGCGGATGAGAGGAATGACTTGACGCAGACCGCTCCCCTCAGAACATCTGGCATGCAACCGACGTCTCGGACGCCAGAACCAGGGGCGTTGTGTCGGCGGGCGGACGGCAGGGGCGAACCAGGCTCAGGCTGTCGCAGCCAGCCAGATGACCCAGGCGCATGACCTCCGAGACGAGCTTGTCGGCGACAGATCGGGGGGAAGAGACGTCAAAGCTCACCAGTCGCTCGATCTGCACGCACGGCCTGGCCGCGATGCAGGCGGAATGCGAATAGAGCACCAGACCATTCAGGCGCCCGACGGCGTCCCGGGCGATCAGGATGCCCCCGGTGGCAGCGCTACGGTCAAGCTGTCGCCGCGCAGCCCGTCGCCAGGCGATCAAGGTCAGGTCGGGGTATCCCAGGCGCGCCAGGACGAAGGATTCGTCAATCGCGGCTCGGACCAATCGACTAACGACAGCGGCGGTCATCCGGTCAAACTGGAACGTCCGGGGTCACCGCGCTTTGATTCACGTCAACAACATCTGAGAGCGGAACCGCGTCCGACGCCATGGAAGCCAGGACGACACCAAGGCTGGCGCTTACCACCCTTCCAGCCGGGTGTGCGGATCGGCGACCTTTAAACGTCTGTGGTAGCTGTGGGGCGCGAGCCTTCAGCGTTTGCGGCAGCACAGACGATATCGCCATGGATCGGCTCGCAGCCATTGCTGAACCCGTCATGCTCGCGGCGGGTGAGGTCCTGATCCGTGAAGGCGACCGCGCGCCGCATATCTTCAACATCTCCTCGGGTTCGATCAGGGTCTACAAACTCCTGCCCGATGGTCGCCGTCAGATCATCGGCTTTCTCTTTGCGGGTGACTTTCTCGGTCTGGCCGTCGGTGACGCCTATGTCTTCTCCGCCGAGGCGATGGAGCCGGCGTCGGTATGCCGGTTCCGGAAAACCGCATTCAGGTCGCTGATCCAGGACTGTCCCTCCCTGGAGCACGCCCTGTTGAACCGGACCTCGCATGAGCTGGCCGCCGCTCAGAACCAGATGCTCTTGCTCGGGCGCAAAACGGCGATCGAACGCGTGGCCTGGTTCCTGCTCGATCTCCCCGGCCACGACCCGTTGCGTCCGACTCGTGCCGATCGTGTCCGGTTGGTGATGACGCGCGGCGAGATCGCGGACTATCTGGGTCTGACGATCGAGACCGTGAGCCGCGTTCTGACCAGGTTGAAAAAGCAGGATGTCATCCAACTGTTGTCACGGTCCGAACTCAGGATCGTCCATCGTGAGATGCTGCGCGCTCTTGCAGACGGCGAACTGCAATACCCGGGGGGTGCTTGAGCCAGATCAAAGCCGTTGTCCCTGAGCCGGGCCAAGGGTGATTCCAGCGAGGAATTTTTCCGATGCCGATCCAGGACGTCACGCCGGGCTGTACACCCATCCACGGGCGGGCGGTCGACGCCGTTGTGGTCCTTTTGACCAGCGAACGATTGATGAGCCTGGGCGTCAACCGACCGGACGGATGGCCCCAGGTCACGACGCTGGGTTATGTCAACGAGGGGCTCAATCTGTATTTCGTGACCGCGCGCGACAGTCAGAAGCTGGCGAATATTCAGGCCGATCCCCGCGTTTCCGCCGCGATAAGAAGCGAGAGCGCCGCGGACGGCGCCGTGGGGCTGTCCCTGGCCGGCAGGGCGGAGGAGGTGACCGTCGCCGAGGATATCGAGCATCTGAACCAGCTCGTTTTCTCGCGCTATCCGGGCCTCAGTGTCTATTGCCCATCGGGCGACTCGGTCGCCCTGATCCGGATCCAACCCGAGATCATCTCGGCCGTCAGCGTCACCCAGGGCCGAAGTCGATCAGAATGTTTCTCCGTCGGCGCCGCCGGCATGGAGGCGGCGCGGTGAGGCCGACACCAGCCGCGCCGACAGGAAGGACTATCCGATGATCGCACACGACCGGATTGTGATCGTCGGTGCAGGCCACGTCGGATCGACGGCCGCCTATGCGCTGATGCTTCGCGCGTTGGTCCGCGAGATCGTCCTGATCGACAGTGACGCCGGGCTCGCCGAGGCCGAAGCCGCCGACCTCTCCGATGCGAACGCCCTTGCCAGACCCGCGCGCATCTGGGCGGGAAGCTACGCCGATGCGGCGACAGCCCGGATCGCCGTTATCACCGCCGGAGCAGCGACGCACGGCGCGGAAAGTCGCCTGTCGGTCGCGTCGCAAAGCGCCATGATCGTCTCGACCTGCGTCGGAGAACTGGTCCAGGCCGGTTTCACGGGGATCATCCTTGTCGCCGCCAACCCGGTGGATTTGATGACGCTGGTGGCGCTGCGGCGCTCAGGCTTGTCCGCAGCGAGGGTCATCGGCACGGGCACATTGCTCGATTCCAGCCGTCTCAAACAAGCCCTCGCCGAGAGCCTGAGGGTCGCGGCCGGGTCCATTGATGGGGTCGTTCTGGGTGAGCATGGCGATACCGAGGTGGCCGCATTCTCTACGGTCCTGGTCGGAGGGCTGCCGCTAAGCGATTTCTGTCCTTCGGGACAGGAACTCGACCAGGACCAGATCGCCACGGAAGTGCGCGACGCCGGCTACCGTATCGTCCAGGGAAAGGGCTACACGTCCTTCGGCGTCGCGACCGCGATTGTGCGGATATGCGAGGTCATACTGCGCGATGAGCGGGCGGTGCTGCCGGTGTCGACGCTGTTGACCGGACAATACGGCTTCGCCGATGTATGCCTCAGCCTTCCGTGCATCCTCGGGGCCGGCGGGGTCGAGAGGATTTTGCTGCCGGCGCTGTCCCCCGCGGAGAACACAATGCTGGGTGCATCCGCAAAGGCTTTGCAGCAAGCTCTCGCGAGTATGGACCTGGCCGGCTGACATCCTGACCTCGCCAGGCGCCGCCGCCGGCAAAAGTCATCGGCTCCGCCGAGGGGCCGGAGTTGCAGTCATTGAACAGGATTGTCCGCTGGTCGGCTGACGCTACGGAACGGCAGCCTGATGAGGCAGTTGACGCCCTGCGGTGCATAGGTCGAGGCGGCTTTACCGCCATGGGGGCCAAGGCTGCGAGCGATAAGTTCGCTTCCAAATCCCCGGCGCGTCGGTGCGACAACCGTGGGCCCGCCCCGTTCCTCCCAGAGGAGTTCAATCAGAGGGATTGCGTCCGCCGACACTTGCCAATCCACGCGCAGCAGCCCGGCTGACGTTGAAAGCGCGCCATACTTGGCCGCATTTGTCGCCAGTTCGTGGAGGACAAGCGCCAATGCCACGGCGACCTGCCCATCGATACTGATATCCGGTCCTGTGAGGGTGATCTTTCCCTCGCTGTCCTGGTAAGGGGCCAGCTCTGTTTCAAGGAGAAGGCGAACGCTGGCCTCGGTCCATGAGCCGCGAATAAGGGAATCGTTCGTGCGCGATATGGCCGCGAAACGCCCCAACAGCGCCTCTTTGAATTCGGCGACAGACGGCGCCGTTCGGGCGGTGAGCGTCACGATCGAATCGACGACCGCCATAGTGTTCCGCAGGCGATGAGCGACCTCGTTCGCGACGACCTGACCCTGCCTTTCCACAGTTTTCCGGTCACTGACATCACGGACCACGGCCGTGACGATGTGTTGGCCCCCGATCATTTGCCGAGAGAGCGTCGCCTCGATGGCCAGTTCCCGACCGTCCTTTCGTCGTCCGAGGACTTCGCGGCCGGCCCCCATGGATCGGCGCAACGGGGCGTCTGACGAACAGAAGCGCTTGACGTCTTCGCGATGGTGGTCATGAAAACGCGTTGGAATGAGAGTATCGATTGAATAGCCAAGCACTTCGTTCATCGTGTAGCCAAAAATGTCTTCGGCCGCTCGGTTGAACAGAATAATGCGACCATCCTGGTCGGTGCTGACCACGCCATCCCCGATCAAGGACAAGATGGTTTGAAAATCTTCGCCGAAGGGGAACTCTGCCGGAGGCCGCTTCTGGTCCGGGGTTACGCGGTCGCTGCGTTTCATCTGTTTTCGCCCCGCAACGCGACGCTTGCAGCGAAACGAAAGTGATGTCCAGTGACGCTCGACAATGAGCCGCTCGCCACGCCTGTCGGCGCAGTGTCAAAAGCCAACGCAAATGAGCGCAACTGAGTAGAACGCGCGTTACGCGCCTGAATAACATCTAGCGCGCGCCGCGGGCGTCGTCGCCGCCGACGAGGAATTGGCTATGGTCGTCCTGAGCAAGTTAAGCCGGTGTGAGGCGTGACCTCAAGGGAGGCGGCCGCACGCCTACCCGTTGCGTCGACCTCGGCTAAGACAATGCTGACCGTCAGTTACCTGATAAAGGCGGAGGCGACTCGAGGTGGAGGATAAGGGGGGCCTCGGAAGCGAGCGGGTATGGTCGGCCACCGACGATCAGGATCATCGGTTCGCCGACTTCCAGGGAGGCTTCGAGTTGCTGATTGACCTGGTCTACCCTGACGCTCAGGCGTCGCCCTCGCCACTGGACGCTGAAGCTCAGGCTGGACCAACTTGCGGGCAAGTGCGGCGCAAAGGCGAGGCCGTCGCTCCGCAACGACAGTCCGGCGAACCCAAAGACCGACATCATCCAGAGGCCGCCTTGGGCCGCGATGTGAATGCCGCCGCCGATCGCCACCTTGGTGTCGGCGAGATCGATCGCCGCCGTCCTGTGGAAATAGTCCAGGGCCATCTCGACATCGCCTAGGCGTGCGGCGACGAGCCCGTGCAAGGCGGTACTCAGTGAACTGCCGTGACCGCACCGTGGTTCGTAGTAATCGAAGTTTTTCTTGCCGGCGGCGCCCGCGAATTCCTCAGGCAGCAGGGCCAGCAGAGCCACGACATCGGCCTGTTTGATCACTTGGGACTGCTGCGTGCGTTCGCGTCCGAGGACCACGTCCATCGGGACAGTGCGACCCGCGTAGGCCGACAAGTCCACGTCCTCGAGATTGAAATAGCCCGTGAACTGCTCGAACAGGCCCGTGCCCGAATCCAGGCCGGTCGCCATCGTCTCCGCGACGCCGGTCCAGTATTCGAGTTCGGACTCGTTCAGGTCGAGGCGGCGGGAGAGGGCGGTCCATTGTGCGGGCCACTGCTCGCGCAGCATGGCCGCGACCTCAAGTGCGCGCCGGATGTTCCAGCGCGCCATGACGTTGGTGAAGGCGTTGTCGTCGATATTCTCGTGATACTCATCCGGGCCGATGACGCCGCGGATGTGGTGCAAGCCGTCCGCCTCGGGTTGGGCCCGACTGGCCCAGAAGCGTCCGGTTTCGAGAAGGATTTCCGCGCCGGCCGCGACCAGGAATTCGTCGTCGCCCGTCGTTTGCCAGTATTGCCAGACGGCATAGGCGACGTCGGCGCTGATGTGTTGCTCCTGGGCGCCGGTGAGGATGTCGATGATCTGCCGGTCCGGACCGACGGCCTGCTCCGGTGTCGCTTCCAGCCCGGTGTCGGTGGACTCCCAGGCGTAGAAGGCGCCCCGCCAGCCCCTCTCGGCCGCCTTCGCTCTCGCGCCGTCCAGGGTATGGAAGCGGTACATCAGCAAGGACCGGGCCGCCTCGGGCCAGGTCAGGATATAGAAGGGCAGCAGGAAGATTTCGGTGTCCCAGAACACGTGCCCGCGATAGTCGGCGCCGGTCAGGGCCCGGGCTCCGATCGAGACCCGCGGGTCGTCCGGGTTGGCGGCGCTGTTCAGGTGGTAGACCGCGAACCGTAGCGCCTTCTGCGCCGCGGCGTCGCCTTCTACCCCGACGTCGCTGCACGACCAACGATTTGCCCATGCCGTTTCGTGTTGCTCCATCACGCTTCGCCAGCCTGACCGTCGGGCGTCCGAAAGGTCATTCCGGACAATCGCGCCAGGGTCCTGATCGGGACCGTCGCTTCGCGCCACCGCCACGATGCGCTCGAGACAGACGACTTGCCCCGGGTGGGCTGGCCAGGTCCACGACCATTTGAGCGGGGCGAGCGCCGTCGGCGGCAGATGCTGACCGTCGATCCGCAAGGCCACGGCTGCCGCCATGGCGAGACGTTTGCCGGAGCGATGAGTGCGCCACAGGCCGAATTCGGTCTCGAGGCGCTCGGAAATGAGGTCGTGATCGCCGCCTTCGAAGGAAGCTTCCAGTGTGATGTCAGTCTCGCCCTGATCGACCTCCAGATGCAGCAACTGCAGGCCGAGCGACCGCCGGCTCTGCGAGACGAAGCGCAGGAGACCCAGTCGGACGCTCACGGCTGTTCCTTCCACCAGGCGACATTCGGCGAGCGCCAGGCCGCGCCGCATGTCGAGCGTCAGTGGGTGTGACGGCCCTTGCCCGAAGTGATGGACGAGCGGTCCTCCCGCCAGGCCGATGCGGACGTCCAACCAGTCTGGCGCGAAGACCCTTTCCGGCACTGGCCGGTCCGTGTCTGGCGTATCGAACAGCCCGGCGACATAGGAGTTCGGCGAAACGAGGCGCCGGAACGATCGATTGACGGCGTGGGAGGCCCGGGCCCCGAGAAAACCGTTGCTGACCGTGAAGCGGGTTTCGCGATCGCTCTCGCGGAGCGGATCGCAGCCATCGTCGTTCAGGACCCAGGCGGCATCCGCCGACGGCTCCAGCGCCTGTTTCATGGTCCGGGGGTTCGTCATGGTGTCCGTCCACGGAGTCGTCCGTCCGCAAGATCTATGATCGCAACCTCGTCGAGGTTGGTGACCACCAGATCCGCGCCGGCCTCGCGCAGTTGGGCAGCGTCGCCCAGCCGGGCGACGCCGAGCGCCGCCATCCCGCCGGCGCGAGCGGCCTGAACACCCACAGGTGCGTCCTCGGCCACGAAGCACTGCGCCGGCGAAACACCCAGTTCGGCGGCCGCGATCAGGAAAAGCTCCGGATCCGGCTTGCCGTGCTTCAGATCGCGGCCGGAAACATTGACGCGGAAGATGTCGAGCAGGCTCTGGCCGGTGCTGAGGATGACCGATCGCATCATGTCGGTGGCGTTTCTGGAGGATGAAGCGACCGCCATCGGCCAGCCGAGAGCAGCGACCGCCTCGACGAAACGCAGGGCGTCCGGGTAGGCTGCGACCGCGCCGGTCTGGATCAGCATCTCCAGCCGGGCCTGTTTTCGTTGGGCGTAGGCGGCCGCGCGACCCTGGGCATCTCGCACGCCCAGGGCCTCAAGGGCGGAACGGGCTCCGTCGAGACGGGGCTTGCCCGCGACCTGGGACTGGTACATCGCCGTCGTGAAGCGCTCCCGTTCAGCGAAGCCGTCGAGCGCGTCGCGCCACGCTCGCTCGTGAGGCGATGCGAGCAGGACCCCATCCACGTCGAAGATGCCCGCAGTCAGCATTCGCTGCGATCCGCCCACGATGCGGCTTTTGCGGTCATTCGTGTCGGGCTTCCGGTTCATCCGCCATCGACCCAGAGTGACATGCGCCGGCGCGCCGAACTTTGATCCGGATCAATGTGCCGGCCGTGCAACGTCTGTTCTGTGATCTCCCAAGCGAGAGTTCCTTATGATCAAACCAATACGGGTCGCCGTGAACGGATATGGCGTCATCGGCAAACGCGTCGCCGATGCGGTCAAGGCTCAGAAGGACATGACCCTGATCGGCGTCGCCGACGTCGCGACGGACTGGCGCACCCGGGTCCTTCAGACCAAGGGCGTGCCGCTCTTTGCCGCCACGCCCAAGGCATTTGACGAACTCCGGGCCGCGGGACGCCAAACGGCCGGTCAGCTGGACGATCTGTTGGGCGAGGTCGATGTCATCATTGACTGCACGCCCAAGCACGTGGCGGCGGACAACGTTCCCCTCTACCGAGCCCGGGGCCTGAAGTTCATCCTTCAGGGGGGAGAGAAGCACGCCGTCACGGGACACTCTTTCGTCGCGGAGGCCAATTACGAGACGGCTGTCGGCCGCCAGGCGACCCGGGTGGTCTCCTGCAATACGACCGCGACGGTACGGACATTGGGCGCTCTCAAGCGCGCCGGTCTGCTTCTACGGGCCCGGGGCACCCTGCTTCGACGCGCGACCGATCCGTGGGAAAGCCACCAGGGCGGCATCATGAACACCCTCGTCCCGGAGCCCGAAATCCCCAGTCACCAGGGTCCCGACGCCCAAACCGTCGATCCGGACCTCGATGTGGTGACCATGGCGGTCAAGGTGCCGGAGACCATCGCCCACCTGCACTACTGGTCGGTCCAGATGACCCGACCGGCGGCCAAGGAGGAAGTGCTCGACGCCTTCCGATCCTCGTCACGCATCCTGCTGATGAAGGACGAGTATGGTCTGGATGCCCTCAATGCCGTCAAGGAGCTGATGGCGGATCGGGGCCGATCCCGCAGCGACCTCTATGAGGTGGCGCTTTGGGCCGACATGCTCACGGTGCAGGGCGATGAACTCTTCTACGCCTATATGGTCGACAATCAGGCGATCGTCGTGCCGGAAACCATCGACGCCATAAGGGCGCTCGACGGACGCGAGACGTCGGGCCGCCGGTCGATCGCCGCGACGGATCTGGCCATGGGGATCGACAACGACCTGTTCGCCGGGAAGCGGGTCTGGACGTCGGAGTCGCCGCTGCCCGAGATAGATTTGTAACGAGAGCCGGGTCGTCGCCGTCAGAGAGGGCGAAGACAATCGAGCGGGGTGTCCTTCGGACGTCCCGTCACCAGTCAGAAAGCAGCCATGACCACCCGCACACTCGACGTCGGCAATCTGTTCTCCGTCCTTGGAGCGCGCGGGATAGAGCGACAACTGCGCCGCATCGACGGCGTCGGCCGCGTGTCGGTGAACCCGGTGTCCGGCTCCACGACGGTCGCCTATGATGCGGCCAGGACCAGCCTGTCTGATATCAGGGCGGCGATCGAGGCCTGCGGCTTTCACTGCGCTGGGGAGGCCCTGCCCAAACATGTTTGCCAGGACCACCCGGCGCCGGCCAAAGGCGCCCCGGAGCCGGTCGGATCCGCAGCCGCCGCAGCGCATCGAGGGCATGCCGGGAGCGCATCCGCCGAGGTGAAGCCCGTCGCGAAGAAGGGGAAAGACCCGGCGCACGGCAAGGCGCAGAAAGACGCCATGGCCCATGAAATGGGCCATGGATCCGGCAAGGACATGCAGTCGATGGTGCGCGACATGCGCAACCGCTTCTGGATCGCTCTGGGCTTCAGCCTGCCCATCTTCGCCTTTTCGCCGATGGGCATGGACTTCATCCGGATCCCGCCCCCGTTCGGCCTGAGGCTGGACCTCGTCCTGTTCATTCTGGCCAGCGGCGCGATCCTCTATCCGGTCTGGCCCTTCGTCGTCGCGGCCTGGCGCTCGCTGCGAAGCGGCGTCGCCAATATGGCGGTGCTCGTCGTCCTCAGCGTCGGCACCGGCTATTTCTTCAGCGTCGGATCGACCTTCATCTACGGCGGCCAGCAGTTCTACGAAGCATCGTCCATCCTGCTGGTCTTCATCCTGCTGGGTCACTGGCTGGAGATGCGCGCCAGGGCAGGCGCGTCCGAGGCCATCCGCGCCCTGATGGATCTGACCCCACCCATGGCCACCGTCCTGCGCGACGGCAAGGAACTGGAGGTGCCGACCGCCGAGGTCGTCTCCGGCGATACGGTGGTGATCCGGCCCGGCAACAAGATCCCGGTCGATGGAACGGTGCTCGAGGGGGCGTCGCTCGTCGATGAATCGATGTTGACCGGCGAGTCGATGCCGGTGGAAAAGAAGGTCGGCGACACCGTCATCGGCGCGACGATCAACAAGAGCGGCACGTTCCAGTATACTGCCACCAAGGTCGGCGCGGACACCGCGCTGGCCCAGATCGTCAAGCTGGTTCAGGAAGCCCAGAACTCCAAGGCGCCGTCACAACTATTGGCGGATCGCGCGGCTCAATGGCTGGTCTGGGCCGCTATCATTGTCGGGCTGCTGACCTTCGTGGTCTGGTTCTGGGTCATCGGCCAGCCCCTCCTGTTCGCCGTCAGCCTGACCATCACCGTCTTTGTCATCGCCTGTCCCGACGCGCTGGGCCTGGCGACCCCGATGGCGATCATGGTCGGGACCGGGCTCGGCGCCATGAACGGCATCCTGTTCAAGAACGCGTCGTCGCTCGAGGACGCGACCAAGCTGGACGTCATCATCTTCGACAAGACCGGCACCCTGACGATGGGCCAGCCCGAGGTGGTCGATCTGGTGACGGCGGACGGCGCCACAGAGCATCAGTTGCTGGCCGCGGCCGCGGCCGTGGAGGCCGGATCGGACCATCCCCTGGCCCAGGCCATCCTGCGCCGGGCGGCCAAGGTCAAGGCGCCCAAGGCGACCGGCTTCACCAATATCGAAGGCAAGGGCGCTCGCGCCAGGATCGGCGGCAAGACTGTGCTGCTGGGCAACAAGCGGTTGATGACGGAGAACAAGATCGACCTGGGCGAACTCGGCGAGAAGTCCGAAGCGCTGCAGGGCGCCGGCCGGACCGTCGTCCACCTTGCCGTGGGCGGCAAGCTGGTGGGTCTGATCGCCATCGCCGACGCGGTGCGGCCCACGGCGGTCGAGGCGGTCAAGGCCCTGCGCGCTCGGGGCGTCGAGGTCATCATGCTGACCGGGGACAACCAGGGTACGGCCGAACGGATCGCCAAGGGTCTCGGCATCGACCGCGTGTTCGCCGATGTCCTGCCCGGCGACAAGGCGAGCAAGGTCAAGGAACTCCAGGCCCAGGGCAAGAAGGTCGGCATGGTCGGCGATGGCGTCAACGACGCGCCCGCCCTGACCCAGGCCGATGTCGGCTTCGCGATCGGCGCCGGTACGGACGTGGCCATGGAAAGCGCGGACATCGTGCTGATGAGGAGCGATCCGTTCGACGTCGTGGGCGCCATCGAACTGTCGCGCGCCACGCTCGGGAAGATGCACCAGAACCTGTGGTGGGCGGTCGGTTACAATGTCATCGCCTTCCCGCTGGCGGCCGGCGTGTTCTATCCGTTCCTGCTCGGGCCGAGCATCGCCGCCATCGCCATGTCCGGCAGCTCGGCCCTGGTGGCGATCAACGCCCTGATGCTGAAGCGGACTAGGCTGACCGGCATCCGCCGCCAGGGGGAGGCGTCCATAGCCTCCGCGCCCGCTGCAGCCACGGCGGCGGCGTGAAACAACGCACCGCCCTTCGCGGCACGGAGGTCCGGTTGTCGCCCTGTCTTCGTGGGGTAGCGCGATGGACCGACCGCGTTCATCGAGGCCGTCCATGACCTTTCCCGTCGGCTACTATCGTCTCCATAGCGATGTGAGCCTGAACTTCCAGATGAACCGGTGGTTCGGCTGGGTGGGTGAGCCCGACATGCTGGAAGAGATGCGGATCGTGGCGCCGCGCATCGCGACCTATGACGACTGGACGCGGGAGTTCGTGGCGCTCGCCGAGTGCGCTTCCCACCAGGGCCATGCACTGAGAGCGGGATACTACTGGCGGTCGGCGGAATTCTTCATGCGACCCGATGATCCCGAGCGAAAGGGTGCACGGGAGAAGTTCATGGGCGCGGTGCTGTCGGCGTATGGGAGCGATCTCGGTGAGCGTCACGCCGTTCCCCATGTCGATGGTCGTCTCAGCGGGTTTCTGCCGGCGTATCGATTGACGCCGCGGCGCCCCAAATCGACGATCGTCTTCTTCGGTGGCTTCGACAGCTCGATCGAGGAGCTGACCCCGGCATTCATATACTTTCGCGACGCCGGCTACGACGTCATCGCTTTCGAGGGACCCGGCCAGGGCGGCGCGCTCCACGAGTCAGGCCTGCCGATGACCCCGGCGTGGCACACGCCCGTGGGCGCGGTGCTCGACTACTTCGAGATTGAGCGGGCCGCACTGGTCGGACTGTCATTGGGCGGCTGCCTCGCGATCCGCGCCGCCGCCTTTGAGCCGCGGATCGAACGGGTGGTCGCTTACGATGTTTTCCCGGATTTCCTCGAAAGCAATTTGCGCCTGATCCAACCGCTGCGCCGCGGCGTGTTGAAGGGGCTGCTGACGCTCGGAGCTGCCGGTCTGGTGAACGCAATGGCCGCCAGGGTGCGCGCGAAAAGTCCTGTCGTGGACTGGGGCATCCGGCATGGCATGCACGTGACCGGTACAGCCTCGGCGTTCGACTTCCTTCAGACGGCCAGGCAATACCGGACGGCGGATGTGTCCGCATTGGTCACGCAGGACGTCCTCCTGATGGCCGGGAGCGACGATCACTATGTGCCGATCTCCCAGTGGCATAACCAGATCAGAACGCTCCCGAACGCCCGCTCCCTCACGGCACGGCTGTTCACGCCCAACGAGAGCGCTGGAAATCACTGCCAGGTCGGCAACTACGGTCTGGCCTTGAAGACGATCGTCAACTGGCTGGACCAAACCCACCGGACAGCGGCGTCATGAACGAGAGGGCCGAATCCTCGAACATTTCTCCCGTAACCATGGCCGTGCTTATGGCGTCGGCCTTCACGGTGTCGATGGGCTTCGGAGTCGTCCTGCCCCTGCTGCCCTTCCTGATTGAACGGCTGCTTGGCGGGGGGGCTGAGGCAGGACAGATCTCCCGGGCGACAGGCTTGCTGACCGGCCTTTACATGCTGTCGCTGTTTCTCTTCGCGCCCATGTGGGGACGCCTGTCCGACAGGTATGGGCGCCGTGTCGTCCTGCTGATCGGCCTGATCGGCTTCGGCGCCACCATGCTGGTCTTCGCCTTCGTCGAGAGCCTCGTCGCCGTCTACGCGGAGCGTGTCCTTAGCGGCCTGTTCGCCGCAGCTGTCACGCCGGTGGCGCTGGCCGCCGTCGGAGATCTGGCGGCGACCGAAGAGGCGCGGGCGCGCCGCCTGACCTTCGTCAGCCTGGCGGGGATTTCGGGATTTCTACTGGGACCCATGCTGGGCGTCTTCATCGCTCGCGCCGGCGCCGACATGGTCGCGACCGCCGATCCGATGGCGTCATTGACGTTTCCGCTGGCCGCGACGGCCGTTCTGGCGTTTGCCATCGCCGGCGCTGCCGTCTTCGCCCTGCCGCGAACCCGGAGCCAGGGTCGGCTCGCCACGCTTGACGCCACGGTGTCGCCGACAAGCCGCTGGCTGATCCCCAATCTGCTGATCCTGGGGTTCATCGTCGCGGCCGGAGTAGGGGTGTTCGAGGTCGGGCTGGCGCTGCGCGGGAAACAGGAACTGGGCATGACCCCCACCCAGATCGCACTGATGTTCACGGAGTGCAGCCTGGTCATGCTCGTGGTGCAGGCCCTTGTGTTTTCCCCCTGGGTCAAACCCTCGACGACCCGCTGGCTGATCGCGCCGGCGCTGGCTGTCCTGGGGATCGGATTGTTTCTGCTGCCGCGCGCCACCGATTTCAACCTGATGCTCGCGGTGATCGGCGCGGTGGCGGCCAGCGCCGGCATTCTGGCGCCGATCCTGACCTACTGGACCTCCAGCAAGGCCGGCGAGGCTCAAGGGGCGCAACTCGGCAAGCAGACAGCCGCTGCAAGCCTGGGGGCGGCCGTCGGTTCGGCGGCGGGAGGGTTGTTGTACGACGTCGCCTGGTTGCCCGATGCGTCGTTCCTCGTCATGGCCGCGGTGACCGTTTTCGGCGTGGTGCTCAGCCTCGGCTTGCCCCGGATGCTCGGCCGGCGCCGACCCGGCTGCGCCTCGCCTGGCGAACTGAACCAACGGCGACGGCGTTCGTTGAAATGACAGTCGCCGCGGTCTGGACGTCACGTCCGGTTGGCTGGTGACTAGATCCAAAGGATCCACCCCCATGTTTAACTTCTCCGAACGGCCCGTCAGGCGGACGGCCATTGCGTTGTCGACTCTGTCCTTGCTCGCCGCCGCCGGGTGCGCCGCCACCGCGTCAGACGCCGATATGGCGATGCCGGATCGGCCGATGGCCAGCATGAACATGCCACAGCCAGCCTCGAGCAGCGGCATGATGAACCAGGGTCACGCGATGCCGCCGGGCATGGGCATGCCGCAAGCCGTCTCCGGTGGTGGCATGATGGGCCAGGATCATGCGATGCCGCCGGGGATGAACGTGCCTCGGACCGTCTTCTCCGAGGCCGAGATGGGCATGCACCGCGCCATGATGATGGCGACCGACGTGAACACACAGCGCACGTGGGCCCGCAAGATGATCGCCCACCATCGCGGGGCCATCGCGATGTCACAGGCGCTGCTGGGCAGTGATGCGCCAGACCCTGAAGCCCGCCGCATGGCCCAGGCCGTAGTTGATACGGTGACGCCAGAGATCGCCGCACTGGAATCCTGGCTTGAGCGCCATCCGGGTTGACTGTTGAGGGCGGCACGGCGGAGCTCCCGCGCACTCTGCTGTCGCCGTCCAACGTCGCTTGCCGCCTGGAGGATTTGAGTTGGACCTTGAACAGAGAGAGTTGATCCTCTCCATTCTCAGCCGGGCAGACACCCTGACCGTGGCGACGGTCCGTGAAGACGGCTGGCCGCAGGCGACGGTCGTGAGTTTCGTGAACGACGACCTCGACCTCTATTTCGGGACGACTTTTCACTCGCAGAAGCTGGAAAACATCGCCCGGGACTCCCGGGTGTCAGCGACCGTCACCCCCGAGCATGAGACGTCGAAACCCATCCAGGCGATCTCGCTCGCGGCGGTGGCGCAGCGGGTTACGGACCCCGGGGAGCTGTTGAACGTGGCCGGACTGGTTCTGAAGAAGTTTCCCAGACCGGGGCGGCCTGCGCCGGCGGCGGTGTTCGAGGGGGTGGCTGTCGTTCGCCTGCGCCCGACCATTGTGTCACTTCTGGATTACAGCCGATCCTTTGGTCAGACGGATCTGATCGAGTTGGGTGGCCGTCAAGCCCCGTCCGATCACCGGGACGAACGGCTTCCATGACCGGGGTGAGGTTGCGGTCTCTCGCGGCGGGCGCTCTCGCCGTGGGGGGACTGATCCTCATCGGCCTGGGACTCTACTTCGTCTTCATGCGACCGGCGCTGCTGCCTGAAGACGCCAGATACATGGGATCCACCGTGGCGCAGATCCAGGACATCCTGCCCCGGCTGGCCCCGTGGCTCCGGCGCGTCTTCGGCGTGCTCGGGGGCTATATGCTCGCCACCGGTCTGCTGACCGTCCATGTCGCGATGACGACTTTCCGGTCTGGCCGGCGCGGCGCGACGATGATCGCGGCCGTCTCGGGGCTGGTATCGATCGGCGGCATGGCCGTCACCAACTTCGCCATCAACTCCGATTTCAGATGGCTGCTGTTGGGCTTCACCCTGCCGTGGGTGGTGGCCCTTGCGCTGTCCTGGGCCGACGCGGGGCGCATGGGCCCCCGCGCATAAGCTGTCGCGCCGCGCCGGGCGTGGGCGGTGAGAACCGGGAGTTCATGGCCGGGCTCGGCCATACAGGCGGGGAGCACAGGTCTGGATCCGGTGATCTTGTCGGCCGTCTATCCGGGAGATGTAAGCGTTCCGGGGGGCGGGCGTCATATTTCCGGAGCGGGCACGGCGTCCGCCTGTTCGTGGCAAGGCGCTATCGTGTCGATCACCTGGGCCGAAACGTGGAAACCCGGCTATGGGCCTCTGGTCCGGCAAGCCGACACCGTCACGCGGATCGAGGACATGGCGCAGCGTCTCGTGCGCCGAGGCGTCTGGCCGGACGAGGAGTCGGTCTACCGTCTGGTGGCCGCCGCCGATCGGCTGGCGAGCGCCGGCATGTGGCTGGTGGCGCACATGACCTATGCACGCCGGGTGGATCTGTCCGGAGCGCCCTTGCCGACGGAAGCCTTCAAGGACTTGCCGGAGGGCCATACCGGCGGCTCGCTGAACATGGTCCCGGCCTTCGTCGGCTATCTGCTGGCGAACGCCCTGTCCGGCGTCACGCGGTCCTGGATTATGGGCCAGGGGCACTGCGTCGCTGCGATCGAGGCGGTCAATGCGCTGACCGGCGATGTCTCTGCCCGGCAAAAGGGTCGGTACAGCCGCTCGGACGCCGGCTTGTCCCAGCTCGTTTCGGACTTCTACAGCTACGCCATTGGCGCCGACGGCCGGCCCGCCGCGCCGCTTGGCAGCCATGCCGGGCCGGACACGGCCGGAGCCGTCTCGGAGGGCGGCTATCTGGGCTTCGCCGAGCTCGAATATGTCCACATGCCGCTGCGCGGGGAGAGCCTTGTCGCCTTCCTGAGCGACGGCGCCTTCGAGGAGCAGCGTGGCTCCGACTGGTCCCCGCGCTGGTGGCGGGCGGAAGACTGCGGCCTGGTGACGCCCCTCATGATCCTCAACGGGCGGCGCATAGAGGAGCGCACGGAGATCGCCCAGGACGGCGGCGCGGGCTGGCTCGAACGACACCTGCGCCTGAACGGTTTCGACCCGATCCAGATCGACGGTCACGATCCAGCCGCCGTGGCGTGGGCCATTCTCGACTCCGACGAGCGGATGAAGCGCTTCACAGCGGATCCCGCCCGGGCCTATCCGGCGGCGTTGCCCTATGTGATCGCGCGGGCGGTCAAGGGGTTTGGCTTTCCAGGCGCCGGGACGAACCGCGCCCACAACCTGCCACTGGAGGGCGATCCTCGAACGGACGAGGGGGCGCGGGCGGCGTTCAACGCCGCGGCGGCGGCGCTGTTCGTGCAGGGAAGCGAGCTCGACGCCGCCCTGGGGGTTCTCACGACCCACGACCTGCAGCGCCGGCCTTTGGAAAGCCGCCATCCGGCCGCGCGGCGCGCGCCGCCGCCGCCCGAGCGGCCCATTCCGGACTGGTCGGACAGGGCGAGGTCCCCGATGGAGGCGATCGACGCCTGGTTCGTGGAATTCGTCGACGCCAACCCGGGCCTGCGCGTCCGCCTCGGCAATCCCGACGAGCTTCGCAGCAATGGCATGGGGCGTACGCTCGACCGGCTTGGCCACCGGGTGAACCGACCGGAACCCGGCGTTCCCGAGGCGATCGACGGGGCGGTGATCACCGCCCTCAATGAAGAAGCGGTGGCCGGCGCCGCGCTCGGCAACAAGGGCGGGCTCAATCTCATCGTCAGCTACGAAGCGTTTGCGGTGAAGATGCTGGGTCTCCTGCGCCAGGAGGTGATTTTCGCGCGCCATCAGCGCGAGAGCGGCCAGGTCCCCGGATGGCTCGCCGTCCCGCTGCTGGCCACATCCCACACCTGGGAGAACGGCAAGAACGAACAGTCGCACCAGGATCCCACGCTCGCCGAGGCCCTGCTCGGGGAGATGTCGGACACCGCCCGGGTGCTGTTCCCGTTGGACGCCAACAGCGCCGTCGCCGCGCTCCGCGGGGTCTACGGCCGGCGCGGCGAGGTCGCCTGCCTGATCACGCCCAAACGGACGCTGCCGCAGGTGCTCGACGGGGCCGCGGCCCAGGATCTTTGGGAGCGGGGCGCGGCGCTCATCGCCGGGGACCTGGACAGGGCCGAGATCCAGATCGTTGCGGTCGGCGCCTACCAGGCGCGGGAAGCGCTGGCGGCGGCTGCGCGACTCACGCATCATGGCCGCCGCGCCTGTGTCACGGCTCTGCTCGAACCGGGACGATTCCGGGCCCCGAGGGACGAGATCGAGGCGGCGCACGTGGTCTCGGCCGAGGCGCTGGAAGCGCTCTTTCCCCGACGCCTTCCCCGTCTGATCCTCACCCACACCCGCCCGGAGCCGATGCTCGGACTGCTGCGCCGCCTCGACGGAGGGCCCGAGCGCACCCGGGCGCTCGGCTACCTCAGCCGTGGCGGGACGCTCGACACCCCCGGCATGCTGTTCGCCAACCGCTGCACCTGGGCTCACGCCGCGGTCGCCTGTGCGGACCTCCTCGGCGCCGACGCGGCCGATGTCCTGACACCCGGGGAGCTGGCCGCCGTCCGCGGCGAAGCACACCCCCGCGTCCTGCAAGTTTCACCCCCGGAAGGATCTCCATCGTGATCAGTCTCACCAGCCTCGGCGGCGCCGGCACCGTCACCGGATCAAAACACCTGCTGGAGGCCGATGGCCGCCGCATCCTGATCGACTGCGGCCTTTTCCAGGGCCTCAAGACCCTGCGCGAACAGAACTGGGCCCCCCTCCAGATCGAGCCCTCAAGCATCGACGCGGTGGTCCTGACCCACGCCCACCTGGACCACTCCGGCTACCTGCCGAAACTGGTGAAGGACGGTTTTCGCGGGCCCATCCTGGCCAGCGCCGCGACGCGGGATGTCGCGGAGATCATTCTGCGCGACAGCGGCCATATCCAGGAAAAGGACGCCGAACAGGCCAACCGCTACGGCTACGGCAAACACAAGCCGGCCTTGCCCCTCTATGGCGTGCACGACGCCGAACGCGCGGTGGAGCGGTTCGCCCCGACGCCGTTCCACACGTCGGTCCAGCTGCCGGGCGGAGCCAGCCTGACGCTGCGGCGCGCCGGGCACATCCTCGGCGCGGCCACCGCCGAGGTGACGTGGAACGGGACGACCATCCTGTTTTCCGGTGATCTCGGCCGCTACGGCGACGCCACCATGGTCGATCCCGAGCCGGTGGCGGAGGCCGACTATGTGGTGGTGGAATCGACCTATGGCGACCGACTCCATGACCCCCAGGACCCCACGGAAGCCCTCGGCGAGATCATCGAACGCACCACCGCGCGCGGCGGGACCGTGGTCATTCCCACCTTCGCCGTCGGCCGGGCCCAGTCGCTGCTGTACCACATCTGGCGGCTGAAGCAGGCGGGGCGGATCGGCCTGACGCCGATCTATATGGACAGCCCCATGGCGATCAACGCCACCGACCTCCTGTGCGCGCACCTGGAGGACCACCGCATGCCGGCCGACGTGTGCGACGCCGCCTGCGGCATCGCCACCTATGTGCGCGATGTGGACGCCTCCAAGAAACTCACCGCCAGCCCCATGCCCAAGGTCATCCTTTCGGCCAGCGGCATGGCCACCGGCGGGCGGGTGCTCCACCATATCAAGGCCTTCGGCCCGGACCGGCGCAACACCATCCTGTTTTCAGGCTTCCAGGCGGCAGGAACCCGCGGGCGTTCGATGGTCGAGGGCGCCAAGGAGGTGAAGATCCACGGTCAGTGGGTTCAGGTCAAAGCGGAGGTGGCCAACCTGCCGATGCTCTCGGCCCACGCCGACTACGAGGAAATCCTGCGCTGGCTTTCCGGCCTCAAGCGACCGCCGCGCAAGACCTTCATCGTTCACGGCGAGCCCCATGCGGCGGACGCCCTGCGGGTCCGGATTCAGGACCGGCTCGGATGGGACTGCGTCATCCCGCAGATGATGGAGCGGCACGAGCTGTGAGCAAAGTGGTCAAGACTGCACCCCATGCGGCGGCGCCCCTCAAAGCGCGCCGCTTCGGCCTGTACGCCCAGCACGAGTCGATCGTGCTGATGCGGCGCGACTGCCACGTCTGCCGCTCCGAAGGCCTGTCGTCCCGCTCCCAGGTGGTGCTTTCGGCCGCCGGCCGGGAGGTCTACGCCACCCTGTACCAGATGGACGGCGACGTTCTCGGCCTCGACGAGGCGGCGCTCTCCGAAGAGGCCTGGCGGCAGTTGGCGGTGGCGCCGGGCGATCCCGTCGTCGTGCGACACGCTCCGGCCATCGAATCCATGTCCAGCGTTCGCCGCCGGATCTATGGAGCGCGGCTGGATGAAGCCGCGATCCGGGGTGTCGTCAGGGACGTGGCCGCCGGGCGATACACGCCGATCCATCTCGCGGCCTTTCTGACCGCGACATCGGTGCTGCCGATGGACGACGCCGAGACGGGGGCGCTGACCCGGGCCATGGTGGACGTCGGCGACCGCCTGAGCTGGCCGTCGGATATCGTCATGGACAAACACTGCATCGGCGGACTTCCCGGCAACCGCACGACGCCGATCGTCGTCGCCATCCTCGCCGCCTGCGGCCTGGTCACGCCCAAGACCTCCTCGCGGGCCATCACTTCACCGGCCGGCACGGCCGACACCATGGAGACCCTGGCGCCGGTCGATCTCGATCTGCCCGCCATGCGCCGCGTGGTGGAAGCCGAGAACGGCTGCGTCGTCTGGGGCGGGGCTGTGAAGCTCAGCCCGGTCGACGACATCTTTATCCGTGTAGAGCGGGTCCTCGACGTCGACACCGAAGGCCAGCTGATCGCCTCGGTTCTGTCCAAGAAGATCGCGGCGGGTTCCACCCATGTGGTGCTGGACATTCCCGTAGGCTCCACCGCCAAGGTGCGGACGAGAGAGGCGGCCGCGAAGTTGGCGAAACGGCTCGTCGAGATCGCGGCCCGGTTCGACCTGAAGGCCCTCTGCGTTCAGACCGACGGGGAGCAGCCGGTCGGCGTCGGCATCGGCCCGGCGCTGGAAGCGCTTGATGTCCTGGCGGTGCTGCAGAACCGACCCGAAGCGCCGCAGGACCTGCGCCAACGCGCCTGCCTGCTGGCGGGCGCCGCGCTCGAACTCGCCGGCGTGGCGAAAGCGGGTCTGGGCGCCCAAGCGGCCGAGGCTGTTCTCGCTGATGGTCGCGCCTGGGCAAGATTTGAGCGGATCTGCGAGGCGCAAGGGGGCATGCGCACACCGCCCGTCGCGGCCCAGCGGGCGCCCATCCATGCGACCCGATCCGGCCGCGTCATCCTCATCAACAACCGCCAGGTCGCTACGCTCGCCAAACTGGCTGGCGCGCCTGAACGCAAGGCCGCCGGCGTCCAGATGCAGGTGCGCCTGGGCACCGAAGTCTCAGCGGGCCAGCCATTGTTGACGGTGCACGCCGAGACGGCGGGCGAACTCGCCTATGCGCTCGACTATGCGGCGGCGCATGGCGATATGATCGATATCGAGGCCTGACCCGCCGTATCGACGGCTTGCCTCCACCGCGCCGCGAGGGCGCAGGGCTCCGGACAGGCGCCGCAACGCGCCTGCATGCGTTCCCGCAGCGCCGCCCGGGCGCGGTGGACCCGAACACCGATGTTGTTGGTGGTCAGCTGCATCTCACGGGCGATCACCTTCAGAGGCGTCTCCTGGAGCTCGGCGCGCCGCAGGAGCTGGGCGGTCTCCGGCCCCAGGTCGTCCAGTGCTCCCGCCAAGCATTGCAAAGCCCGGTCCAGACCCTCGGGCGCATCATCTGCGGCGGGTACAGGAAACTCCGACAGCATGGCCTCATTCAGCCGTGTACGGCTCGCATTGCGCCTGTAGCGGTCGAACAGGGCGTTGCGCAGCGCGATGCCGAGCCATGCGTCAATCTTGCCGGGGTTGGTCACGCGTCTTGCACCCTGGGTGGCCTTCAGGGCGAACTCCTGCAGAACGTCTTCGGCGTCTTCCTGGGACCGGAGGCGTCGCCTGAGGAAACGCAAATGGCCGGCCCGGCCCTTTCGAAGCCGGAGTTCCACGAGCTGGTGAATGTCCTCGGGACGGGCCGACGCCGGGACAAGGCCGAGCGGAGCGCGCGCTGTCCCGGCCGCGGTCAATATGGAGGCGCAATTCAGGCTCATCTGACAAGTCCCGCTCTTCAACATGAAGGCAGGATCGGTCCGGAAATGTCGGCTGGGATTGCGATAGATCAAACGGTCAGATCAAGAATATTTGCAGCCGATATTCCGAGGGATTGTCCTTTGCGGCGCGTATTGGCTCTGTGAGCGAGGCAAGGCCGTCCGGCGAAAGCTGAAACGAATCCTGCGGTCGTGTGGTGAGCGCCCTTCGGATGCAGGCGGCGCCAATCGCCGACCTGTAATGGGCGTAGGGAGCTTTGAGATCGGGACCCGAACGGAATATCAGAGGCGGGAAGGCGCCGGGGCCGCCCGGGAGCGCAGCCGCGGAATGAAGGCCGGCGTGGCCCGCCTGTAGGTTGCGTACTCCGGGCCGAAGCGGGCTTCGGTCTCGCGTTCCTCGCTCCTTGCCAGCCGCCAGTACATGAAGACCAGGACCGGGAACATGGCCAGGGTGAGAACCGTCGGCCACTGCAACAGGAAGCCGAACATCACCAGGACGAAGCCGACGTATTGCGGATGGCGGATGGACCGATAGGGTCCGCTGGCGGCCAATGCGCCTTCCTGCTGAGCGCGATAGAGCACCGGCCAGGCCGCGGAGATGAGCCAGAAGCCGCCGCCGATGAAGGCGAAGCTGAGGATGTGGAAGGGTCCGAAATGGGGGTTCGCCCTCCAGCCGAACATCGTCTCCAGGAGGTGGCCGGCGTCGTGCGACCACCAATCGACGCCGGGGAAGCGCGTTTGCAGCCAGCCGGACAGGAAATAGAGGGTGAGCGGAAAGCCGTACATCTCGGTGAAGAGCGCCACCAGGAAGGCGCTGAAGGCGCCGAACGAGCGCCAGTCCCGGCCCGTCCTCGGCTTGAAGAAGGTGAAGGCGAAAAAGATGAAGAGGACCGAGTTCAGGATGACCAGGGACCAGAGGCCGTAGGCTTGCGGTTCGGGCATGGGAACCTCGCTCAGGATTGGTGCGGATGGGAGGAATCGGCGGCCGAAGGGCCCGGCGGTCCCTGACGATGCCCACGCCCATGACCGCCGTGCATGGTCATGTGCAGCAGCGGGCAGAGCAGGATCAGGAGGAACGGCAGCCAGCCGAGGAGATGAACACGATGCTCCCCGATGAGCAGATAGGCCAACCCTGCGCCGAAGGCTGCGAAGGTGAGGAGATTCAGGATGCGTCCTGGTCGGTTCGAAGCCATGGGGCTGAATCCTTTCGGGAGAGACTGAACATCGCTGCCTGTCAGACGCCGCCGGCGGCAAAGTATTACGCCGCGCCCGGATCGAGGGTGAGGGCGGCGAGGCGGCCGGCGCGGTCGGGTCTGTAACGGGCGAGGATTGGCTGCGTCAGGACGTGAACAGCACGCCCGGCGTGCGCCAGCCCGAGGTCAACGCCAGGATGCCGCCTGTCCTCGCCCTCAACATCGGCTCCTCCACGGTCAAGTTCGGCGTGTTCGAAGCCGCCCGGGGACACCTTGCACCGGTGTTGAGGGGCCGGATCGAATCTAACGGCGCGGGTCGACGGCTCGTGAGCCAGGACGCCGCCGGCGGCGTCCTGTCCGAAACGCCCTGGGTCGCCGGGGGCGACGACGCGACGTCAGATCTCTTGCGTTGGGTGGAGGCGCGACTGGCCGGGCCCGTGGCTGCGGTCGGACATCGCGTGGTCCACGGCGGCCCCGACTTCAGCCAGGCGGTCGCCGCCTCCGACCCCGTTCTCGAGAGCCTTGAGGCCCTTGCCCCGCTTGCGCCCCTGCACCAGCAGCAAGGACTTGCGGGGGTCCGGGCGCTCCGCAAGGCGTGTCCCGATCTGCCTCAGGTCCTGACGTTCGATACCGCCTTCCATGGCGGTCACGACCCCGTGGCGGATCGGCTGGGTCTGCCCCGGCTCTGGGAAGCCAGAGGGCTTCGCCGCTACGGCTTCCACGGCCTGTCCTACGAGTCTGTGGCCGGACAGCTTGCGATGCTCGATCCGTCGATGGCTGAGGGACGCGTGGTTGCGGCCCATCTGGGTTCGGGCGCGAGCCTTTGCGCGCTGAGGAACGGCCGGAGCATCGACACCACCATGGGCGCCACGCCGCTCGACGGCCTGGTCATGGGCACGCGCTGTGGGAGCCTGGACCCTGGGGTGGTGCTCTATCTGCAGCAAGCCGGGGGCCTCGACGCCGCCGGATTGGTCGATCTGCTCTATCGGCGCTCCGGCCTGCTGGGCGTCTCGGGTCTCAGTGGCGACATGCGGGTTTTGCTGGAAAGCGACAGCCCGGCCGCGCGGGAGGCGGTCGATCTGTTCGTCTATCGGGCGGCGCGCGAGGTCGCGGCCCTGGCGGGGAGCCTGGAGGGTCTCGACGGTCTGGTCTTCACCGCGGGCATCGGCGAGAATTCGCCGCGGATCCGCGCGGAGACCTGCGCACGGCTCGCCTGGTTGGGGGTCGAACTCGACCCGGCCGCCAATCGTCGCGGTTCTGGACGCCTGAGCCCGGTCGGCGCTCCCGTCACCGTCCGGATGATCCGCACAGATGAAGAACGCGTGATCGCCCGCCACACGTCGCGGCTGCTCGGCCTTGACCGGTGACCCGGCGCGGTTCACGCCGGTTCGCCACCACAAGGAGGCCCGTTCATTGATGTCCGACCTGTCGCCCTCGGCCGGCTCCGTACGCGCAGACCAGCTAAACGGCGGCTGCTTCTGCGTGGGGGTGGATCAGACGGCCCTCGCGGCCGCGCTTGATCGTGAGACGGGGATCCCCGGATTTGCCGCGGACCTGGCGGAAACCCACCCCTGGCTGTTCGCGCGGTCCCCCGTCTTCCTGCCCGCGGAGACGCTCGACCGGATGATGGCCGTGGTCGCGGCCGCGGAAACGGCGGTAATGCTACCCGGCTATCGCGAAGCGGCGGCTGCATGGACGCCCCCGCTCGCACGTCGGGATCCCGGTCCTCATGGTGTCTTCATGGGGTATGACTTCCACGTCACGCCTTCCGGCCCCAAGCTCATCGAGATCAACACCAACGCCGGAGGCGCCTTCCTGAACGCGGTTCTCGCCCGCTCGCAGCAGATCTGTTGCGCCGGCGTCGTCGCCGGTGTCGAAACGCCCGGACCCGCTGCGTTCCAGCAGCAGGTCGGCGAGATGTTCCGTAAAGAGTGGCGACTGCAAAACGGGAAAGGGACGCCCGCAACGGTGGCCATCCTCGATGATGATCCGCAGGCGCAGCCGCTTTACCCGGAGTTCAGGCTCGCCCAGGCCCAGCTTCGGGCGGCCGGCCTTGAAGCCCTTGTCGCGGACCCTCGCGATCTGACGATCGTAGGTGATGCGCTGATGCTCGGCGGCGTCCGGGTGGACATCGTCTACAATCGCCTCGTCGATTTTCTGCTGGAGCAGCCGACCCATGCGGTCCTGAGGCAGGCCTATGAGCGAGGCCTGGTGGTGGTCACGCCCAACCCGCACATCTATAGCCGCCTCGCGGACAAGCAGAACCTCACCCTGCTGTCCGACCCCGACAGCCTGCGCAGCTGGGGACTGGCGGCGGAGCCGGCCGCGGTTCTTGCGGCGGCCGTTCCCCGCACCATCCTCGTACGGCCGGAAAACGCCGCCGAGCTTTGGGCGGACCGGCGCAACTGGTTCTTCAAGCCGGCCCGGGGCCACGCCAGCAAGGCGGCCTACCGCGGCGACAAACTCACCCGGCGGGTCTGGGAAGAGATCAAGAACGCCACCTACGTCGCCCAGACCTATGCCGCTCCGGGAGAACGACGCATCCCGCCCGCCGCCGAGCCGGTCAGTCTGAAGGTCGATGTGCGCCTCTACACCTACGGGGGAAGGATGCTGCTCGCGGCCGCCCGGCTCTACCAGGGGCAGACCACCAACATGCGCACGCCGGGCGGTGGTTTCGCGCCGGTCCTCGTTCTGCCGGCAACCGTGGCCGACATTGATGAGTGCCCCGGCGCCGCCGAACCGTCACCCGGCGCGGCCTGTCACGACCGTTCATAGGCGAAGACGGCCCTGACCGGATCATCACGCCGACCAGGGCGCGCCACGTGAAAGGTCAGCAGGTAGCGCCCGGGTCGCCGAAGCGAGACATAGCCGCCGTAGGTGGCGAAACCGTCCAGGGGCATGAGTTCCAGCGGCCCGGCTCCGGGGCCGGGGTTATGTGGCCCGCTGATGCTCAGGGACACCTCGGCGTCATCGATGCGCCGGTTTGTTGCGGCGTCGAACACAGCGAGCGTGACGTGATCGGTCCCCGAAGGCGGCCCGTCGTGCATCCCGGACTCGGGGTGGGACCGGGGGTGGGCGGCCACGGTCGCGCTATCGACCACGCCATACTCAAGTCGCAGCCCGTCAACGGTCTGGGATTGACCGTCAAAGGTCTGCGACTGGCCGTCCACGGTCTGCGAGGGGTCATGGGAGGGCTCGGCCTGGCAGGACGCCAGCGACAGCGCCCCAAAGACGCCCAGCAGGAACGGGCGCGCCCTGTGGCGCAAGGAGTGGACGACAGACATCTTCCGGCCTTTTCGCGGTGATCGGAACTGAACGCTCATCGATCAATGACGCGCGCCCGCGCGCCGACATTACAGGACTTCCGTCCCCACACGGCCGGACGACCGCTTCGAACCCGCCTCTCCGGCGCAGGATGAGCCGGATTGCGGCTTCTGCTGGCCGAATGGATCACCGCCCAGTCCACCACCCGTTGATCATCGGGTTCGGCGGCGTGCTGCAGCACATTTGTTTCACTGAGGCGGATCAACGGGTGTTATTCGCCGAGCACCCGTCCCGCCAGATTGTAGCAGTGGGCTATCAGCACGCCGAAAATTCCGCCCACGAGGAAGGCGCACAGGCTGCCGATCCCCAGCGCCGCGACAGAACCCACGGATTGGTCTGTGAGTTGCGTTGTGAACAGGCCGATGAAGGCGTCGGCTCCGGGCAGGCCCAGGGCGGCCCATATCCACCCCAGAACAAAGAGCCATAGCGTCGCGAATGCGCCCGTGCTCGCGACGCGAAGGACACGCAGGCGGGTGCGTCCCGGCAGGACTTTGGCTTCAGTCATGGCGATCCTCTTTGAGGCTGGTCGGGTCCGCGACAATCGTCGGCCCGTGCTGGCGAAGACCATGACGCGCGGCGAGCCTGGAGTTTACGGGGCCGCCCCCGGGATCGACGAGGGTGAGGCTGAACGGTCGGGACACGGCCCAAAAATGCAGCGGCGGCCGCCTCCCGCCGATTCACCGGGGCAAGGTTCCCACAGGCTGTTGATCGGCCTGGAGGGCGGCTCGGTGGTCTCGCGATTGTGTCGCCAGCCCCGTCAAACGGTTGAAGGCCGAGGCGCGCACGCCGGCCGTCCGCGCCGTCGATGGCGCTCGATGGCGGTCACAGCCCTCAGGATCGAATGTCGTGCAGCGCCTTGAAGGCCCGGTAGAGCACGCGTGGGTCGGATTGGCCCTTGTAAACCGCCGGTGGCGTCAGCTTCAGATCCAGGAGTTCATAGACCGCGACCTGTGCCGAACGGATCGAGTATTCGACCGTGAACACGACATCATCCGGCAATTCGCAGAACTGGCCGATGAACGCCAGATTTGTGAATCCGGTCGGGATCACCTGCGGGCGGTCCCCCTTCCCGCGGGGGAGGAACTGACTGGTGATGAACGGCATCATGCAGGGGATACAGATGGAGGTTTCCAGAATCCCTGGAGCCCCCGAGCCGATTCCCAGATGACCGAGCACCTCTGTCATGATCTCGCGGCCGTTGCAGGCCGACATCGGCTTTCTGACGAAATCGCCCGGCTGATCAACCGCGAGGCCATAGCCCCAGAAGACGCTGACGTCTTCAGGCTGACCGATGAAGTGTGGCTGGTGGGGGATGACGATGGACGCTAGCCAGCTCGACTCGGGGAATGTGATCAGGCCCCCTTCGCCCGGCACATTGCCTGTGAGGTCGCGGACGATGTGCAGGAACGTTGGATCGCTCTGGGTCGTGGTGAACGACAGCCATTTGGACTCGCCGATATGATCGGCGAAGGCGGAAGGTCGTCCAAATGCAGGCCGACCCGCCGAGATCGTCTCCCAGAGCGTCCAGGCGCCGCCGTCGCGTTTGCCGTTGAGCGACGCCGCCTGGTCCATTGAGCCCAGGCTTGACGCCTCGGTCATTGAACCGAGGGTCACCAGCACGAGGTCGTCCGTGTCAATCACAATCTCCTCCGGCACGCCGTTTCGAGCGCACGCAATGCGTGCGACGGACTCCCGGCCGGTCGGTCCGCCAAAGACGAGATCGGTGACGCGGCAGTTCATCTCGAACACCACCCCGCGGTCGTCGAGCCATTTTCGCAGCGGCCGCACGAGCGAATCGTACTGGTTGTAGACGGTTCGCAGAATGCCTTCGAGACGCTCGAAACCCCCCACCATATGGGCGAACCGCACCAGATACCGCTTGAACTCAACGGCGCTGTGCCACGGCTGGAAAGCGAAGGTCGTGCACCACATGAACCAGAAATCCGTTTTGAAGAACGTCGGATCGAACTGATCCGCGATCGTGCTTCTGCCCAGCATGGCTTCCGGTTCGATCGCGAGCCGCTCAATCGTCAAGATATGCGTCTCGCGGAGGCCGAACTCCGGTGCGGTCTGCCTCTTGCCGTTTCGGAACAAGCGTGATTTCGACGATGTCTTTATCGTCTCATTCCATTCGAAGATCTCCTGGGTGACTGTCTTGTCGTCGGTGAGCGCGGGAATGGAAGAGAACAGCTCGAATGTGCAAAGGTATTTGCTCTCCAGCATCCGGCCGCCGCGCAACACATAGCCTTCCTCAGGCGATCCGGAACCGTCGAGGCTGCCGCCGATGGTGTTCAGTTCCTCCAGGATCGTGATCTGCTGGCCAGGAATGTCGCCGTCGCGGATCATGAATGCGGCCGCTGCCAACGAAGCGATGCCCCCCCCGACCAGATACGCCTTGGGAGGGCGTCGATCCGTGTCACGATCCTCGCCCAGGGAAGTGTCGATGGCGCGGACGTTTTCTGCCATGGCCGAAGACTCCTGTTGGGATGACTTGCGTTTCAATGCCCATCTGCGGACGCCGTGACGACGCCGGTCAGTGGTTTCCCACTCGTGATTCTCTTATCGCGTCAGCAACGGGACCGTGACGCGCGCGCTAAGCGTCGCCCGATCCCGGGAGTCCCGAAAGCCCGATGGCCTTCCGATCTAACCCCGACCCCAGCGCCGGTTCAGCCAGTTGTAGACGGGGCAAAAAACCAATCCGGCGTAGGCCCCGTAGAGAAAGCTCTCGGCAAGGCCCAACAGAAATCCGGGCCATGTCAGCCACTGGAAGGCGGGCAACAGCTGCTCCAGCAGAGCCTGCGCATGCAAATTCTCGGGCGCGATCAAACCGTAGACCACGCACAGGAGGAACGTCACCAACGCCCATATGCCGAGGGCCCAGCTCACAATTTTAGTGTCCATCATGCGGCGTTTCCTTCGATGGTTCTGCAACTTGGCCGGGCCCGGGCCCGGGCCCGATCCCGCTCAGTGGACATGGGGCGGTTTTCGGTCGTCCTCTCGCGAAACGCCGCCATCGCTGTCCTCCTCGGCTCGGCGCGACCCACGACCGCCGTGCCCGCCGTGCCCGCCATGACCGCCATGCCCCACAAGGTGCAGCCCTATGAAGGCTGCCCCGAACAGGAGCCAAGGCCAGTTGTCCACCACCCAATTCATCGGTCTTTCCTGGATCTTTCGGTGGAGCGTTCGGTCCGATCTCCGGCATGGCCGAAGTCTTGTCAGGATCGCTCCGATGAAACCTATGACGCGGCCGATCCAGGCTCCTTACAGAACAGGGGCGGATCACGCCGGGAGCGCTTCGGGCGCCGCCGCTTTTGAAGTCTCGGGGTCAGGACGGTTTCGCACGGACAGATCGCGTCTCTGGGTGTCTGACCGGACCCGTGTCGTTTGAGATTGATCACCGCCGGCTTTTTGGCTCGGGACTTTATTGGCCGGCGGGATATAGTCCGGCCAACCCGTCCCCGAGACTGTCGAGCGTTTGGGATTGAACACGCATGTGTTTTTCAGCCACGGCCAGTTTCTCAGCAGGCGCCGCGCTGCTGATCATCGGCACGGTGACGGTTCGGCGCGCACGGCGGCGCGCTGAACTGCCCTTTGCTTTGATTCCGGTCTTGTTCGGCATTCAACAGCTGATCGAGGGAGCCATCTGGCTGACGTTTCCCGACAAGGCGCCGCTGTTGAACACAGTTCTGACGGTCGCCTATTCGGTTTTCTCGCACGTGCTTTGGCCGGTCTATGTTCCGATCGCGGTTCTGCTGCTTGAGCCCATACCGTGGCGTCGCCGGGTGTTGCTCGCCATTGCGTTCGTCGGGGCCGCGGTAGGCCTCTACCTCCTGTATTTCATCGTGAACTTGCCGATCGTTTCGAAGGTGCAGGGCGCGCACATCGCCTACGTGTCCCCACACTTCTATGCCGCCGCTGTAATGTTGCTGTACGTGCTCAGCACTTGCGTCAGCATGCTTTTTTCGAGCCACTCCAGGGTCAGGCTGTTTGGTCTCGCGGCCTTCGTGGCCTTCGTCGGGGCCTATGTTTTTTACGCCGTATGGTTGATCTCCGTGTGGTGCTTTTTCGCGGCAGTGCTCAGTGTCATCGTGTTGCTGCACTTCCCTCGGCGACCTCCGACCTCACAGCTTCGCTCGCCCGCTGTTTGACAGGGCGTTGCGGATGGGGGCGCGAAAGGCGTTCAGTCGCTCACGACGCCTGACTCCCGAAATTCGCGGGCTGGGGCTGAAGCAAGAGCCAGGCCTTTGTGAGAAAAGGAAGGGGTCCGCGCCGCGCTCCGGCGTCCGCGTCCTTCGAACCGTCCTCTGCCTCGAACTGATCCTGTGCCGGATCCCGCGACAAACTCGCCCCTGACCTGCCCGCGCGGGTGTCACGCTCGCGACGCTCATGCCGCCAAGGCTGTGGTGGCGCCGGGGCGTGGAAGGGGGCGGCGACCACCTGAGGTCAGCACAGCCGCATGATCCGGCGCGCCGGTCATGTCTTCTGGCCGGTGCGCCGGACCGGGCAAGAGCGATACTGGCGGGCTTGTCTCAGGCCAGGACTGCGAAGCTCAACGGTTCGTGCCGGGGCGCCGCGTAGCCGTCGATCAATTGTTCGGCAAAAGGCCGTTGCGCCGACAGGTCGCCATAGACGTCCAGATAGCGCCTCGCCATGGCCGTGGCCGAGAACCGCAGGTCGAACCGGGCGCGGATCGCCGCGCGGTCCAGCAGATGCGCCCGGCCGGCAGCCGCGACGGCCTGTTCCAGGGTGTCGACGAGGTAGCCGGTCTCGCCGTCCTCGATGACCTCGGGGGTCGAACCACAGCGGAAGGCGACGACCGGCGTGCCGCAGGCCATGGCCTCGATCATCACCAGGCCGAAGGGTTCGGGCCAGTCGATGGGGAACAGCAGGGCCTCGGCCCCGCCAAGGAAGGCCGACTTCTGGTGGTCGCCGATCTCGCCGATGAACTCGACCAGCGGATTGCCATCGACCATCGGCTTGATGACGGTCTCCCAATAGACCTTGTCGGCCGCGTCGACCTTGGCCGCCATCTTTAGTGGCTTGTTCAGCCGGGTAGCGATCTGGATGGCCCGGTCCGGCCGCTTCTCGGGTGAAATCCGGCCCAGGAAGGCCAGATAGCCCTCCGGCTTCGGCGAGAATTTGTAGGTCTCGCCCGGCATGCCGTGGTGCACCGTGGCCTTCCAGTTGGCGAAGGGCAGGGGGCGTCGCTGGTCGTCCGAGATCGAGACGAGGCCGAACTGCGGCCAGCGCTCGTAGACGCCGCCGATATCCTTCATGTCCAGGCGCCCGTGCAGGGTGGTGAGGGTCCGATCGGCGTACCGCTCGAACATCGGGAACTGGATCATGTCGGTGTGGAAGTGGATGACGTCGAAGTCGTCGGCGCGCTTCAGCACCTCCGACAGCATGACCATGTGTGCGGCCAGGTCCGACTTGAACGGCGCCGGATCCAGCCGGATCGCCTGATCGCGTACGGGGATGAGCCGCGCGCGCGTCTCGGCGTCGGCCGAGGCGAACAGGGTGACGTCGTGGCCCAGATCTACCAGAGCGTCGGTCAGGTGGGCGACGACCCGCTCGGTGCCGCCATACAGCCTGGGTGGCACGGCTTCGTACAGCGGCGTGACCTGGGCGATCTTCATGGACGGAGCTCCGGCATTTGAGGAGATGCGAGCCAACCCGCCGACAAGCCGGGCGCCGCCACCCGCCGCTTCTCGATCGCACCGACCTCGGCTTGCATGGCGGCTTGCGCCGTCCGGGTGAAATCCTTTGCGCTGAGGCCGGGGTTGATCGGCTCCAGGAGCGACAGGGTGATTACCCCTGACCGTTCGGGAAGGCCGCCGAGACCCCAGAAGCGCCCCGAATCCAGGACAACAGGGAGGACCGGGACGCCGAGCGCCTTGTAGAGAAACTCCACACCACGCCGGAACTCGATCGGTTCGCCGACCGCCCTGCGGGTGCCTTCCGGAAAGATCAGCACGGGGCGTCCGAGCGCCAGGGCCGCCCGACTTTGCAATGTCATCTCCCGGAGGGAGGCGGCCGCCGATGCCCGATCGATCAGGATCATCGGCGAGTGCCTCAGGTACCAGCCCATCACCGGGATACGCAGGAGTTCGCGCTTGGCCACAATCGCAACATCAGGAAACAGGATGAGGGCCGCCAAGGTTTCCCAGGTCGATTGATGGTTGGAGACAATCAGACCCGGCATAGGATGAACGTGCTCCCGGCCCCGCTCCCGATGCCGCAATCCGACGACGCCAGCCAGCAGGGCCAGCACGCCGCGGGCCCAGACCCGCGACAGGGTTCGCACCGCCGCCGGCGGGGACCCGGCGATCGATACGAGCGGGATCGCCAGACCAAAAAGCGCGGTCCAGAGTCCCCACAGACCGCCAAACGCGAGTGAACGTAGCGTAGACACGAGACCCTCCGCTCACGGAACGACTGGGAGGAACGCTCCAATCATTACAAGGGACGCCCCGGCGGCCCTTCCATTACATGTCGGGGCGGCGTGCCCCTGAGCCCCAAAGAGCAAGGCAAGCGTTGGACGTTGGGTTTGGTTCGCAAACCGCGTTGCCTGTAATGTCCCCCAGACTCCGGCGTCTCACCGTGCGCCCCCTCTCCACCACGGTGAGCCTGATGATCAAGGAAGCCCTCCGGTCAATTCTGCCCGACCGCACCGCATTCCACCTTCTCGCCACGGCGCTTGGGCGTGCCGTACAGCATGGCTCGCTCGTGGTTGTCGATCCCTGGGGACAGCGGCATGTCTTCGGCCCGGACGACACGCCAACGGCGAGCATCCGGCTCACGGATCCCCGAATCCCGGGGCGCGTACTGGCCGACCCCATGCTGGGCGTGGGTGAAGCCTACATGGACGGCACGCTTGTCCTGGAACAGGGTTCGCTGCGCGACTTCCTGATGATGGGGGCTTCCATCGCCAGTGATTTCGCCAGCCCGTCCCAGAAGCCCCAACGGCCCAACCCGGTCGAACGGGCTCGCGCCAATGTCGCGCACCACTATGACCTTTCCGAGGAACTCTATCGCCTCTTCCTCGACCCCGACCTGCAGTACTCCTGCGCCTATTTCCAGGATGGGGACGAAAGTCTTGAACTGGCCCAGGCCAAGAAGAAGCGTCACATCGCCGCGAAGCTGCGTCTGGAGACCGGCGCCCGCGTGCTCGATATAGGAAGTGGCTGGGGTGGCTTGGCGCTTGAGCTGGCGAGCCGGCACGGCGTCGAAGTCGATGGTCTGACGCTCTCACAGGAACAGTTCAAGGTCGCCACCGCCCGTGTGGCGGACGGCGGTCTGGAGCCGCACGTGCGGTTTCACCTTCGCGACTACCGTCATGAGACCGGGGTCTACGACCGGATCGTGTCGGTCGGGATGTTTGAACATGTCGGCCCGACGCACTTTGGAGAGTTCTTCAATATCGTACATCGATTGCTGGCGCCGGACGGGCTCGCCGTCATCCACGCGATCGGCAGAACGGGTCCGCCGTCGGGTTGTGACCCGTGGATCGAAAAATATATCTTTCCCGGCGGTTACTGCCCGGCATTGTCGGAAGTGTTCACCGCGATCGAACCTAGCGGGCTCCGCGTGACTGATGTGGAACTCCTGCCGCTCCACTACGCCGAGACCCTTCGGTGCTGGTCCGAGCGGTTTCGGGCTCATCGGGCCCGCGCGGCCGAGATTTACGACGAGCGCTTCTGTCGGATGTGGGAGTTTTACCTTGCAGCCTGCGAGGCGGCGTTCAGGGGCGGCAATATGACGGTGTTCCAGATTCAGCTCACGCGAAGCATCAAGGCTTCCCCGCCCACGCGTGACTACATGATCGACGAGGAGCGCCGGTTGCTTGTCTAAGCTGACTGGCCGGGATCATGTAATGCCGCCGGACCGTGCGCGTCTTGTCCCGGTCAGGACCAAGAGGGTCGGACAGCAAGATCAAAGGGCGGAGCCATGAGCGAAGAAAATGTTGTTGTCGCGGTGTTTGACAACCATGCCGAAGCCGAGGAAGCGGTCCGTGAAATCGGCCGCTCGGACTTTCCAGTTCGGCAGCTCACCATCATCGGTAAAGGCTATCACAGCGACGAGAAGGTGATCGGCTTCTACAACGTCGGCGATCGAATCAAGCTCTGGGGCACGAACGGCGCTTTCTGGGGCGGCCTATGGGGCCTCTTCGTGGGCGGCATTTTCATGACAGTGCCGCTGATCGGTCCCGTGGTCGTGCTGGGGCATCTCGCCGCCATGCTCCTGGGCGCCGTCGAGGGCGCGCTACTGGTCGGCGGCGTAAGCGCTCTCGCAGGCGCCCTGGCTGGCATCGGCATCCCGAAGGACTCGGTTATCCGCTACCAGGAAGCAGTCAAGGCGGACAAATTCCTGGTCCTGGCCCACGGCGCGCCGGAAGAGATCAAGCGCGTTCAGGTGTTGCTGAAGTCAGCCGCGCCCAGCGACTTGCAGGTTCATCATGGCACCTGCGCCGGCCATGAAGGTCACGCGGCCCAACAGCGGCACCATCACGCGCCGGCCGAGGCGAAGGCCTGAGCTGAGAACGGCGATCCGGCGCGCCAATCCGGCTCCGTCCGCGGCTTGAGATCCGGGACGGAGCCGGATTGGCGCAATTTGCCGGCGACCGCCGTCATGCGCCGAGTGAAGGGCCTCTGATCGCCCGGCCGCTTGAAGCGCCGACGGCCCGCGCCGTCGCCCCGCTGGCATCTCGACGAGTTGGTCTGCTGGATCGTGAGCAGACGCATGCACCTGCAGCGGGTCGTGGACGATGAGGGTGATTTCCTCGACCTCGTTGTCCAGCACCGGCGCCACACAGAGGCCGCATCGAAGCAGAGCCCGGCCTCTGCACAATCAGCCAATTGAGCCGGAGATGTTCACGACTGACGGCTTGGCGTGATGTGGCGCAGCCCACGCATCAGCCCGGCCTTTCCTGACCACCCACGCGGTGAGGCGGGAGCTGCTCCACGCCGCGCCACCCGGGTTCGACAGGTTGTCTATCCGCGGAACGGTCCCTCAGGGCGACCGGAGATCGGGGCCTTAGTTTCCACCCTCCCGGCCCCCGGCGGCGCGGAGGAGGTCGCCGACCCGACGTCCGTTCAGCCTGCAGGAGGCGATCACGCGGTCGTGGACGATGACCCGGCCGTTCCGGCCCCGAACCGCGACGCAATCGAGCCGGCGGCGGGCGACGAGGCGAGCCAGGCGGTCACGGTCCGCGCGGCCGGTGGCGCTGTGCAGTTCGGGGGCGTCGAAGTCCGAAAGGCGCACCTCGATCCAGGCGGCCGGGTCGACGGCGTCACCCACGCACAGACTGTCGCCGTCGCCGACGTAGCGCACGATCCCCTCAAAGGCTTCCCCGGCGCGAGCGGGCAGCCGGCCCTCGCACGGATCGGCCCGGGCGACGGCCGGCGCCAGCAGGAGTCCGGCGGTGATCAGAAGCCATTTCATCGGCCCAGGGTGGCGCGACGCCGGGTCGGGGACAAGCCCGGCGTGGAGAGAAAGGAAGGCCGGACGGCGGGCGCTCCGTGGTGGAGCGGAGAAGGAGACCGCCATGAGACCGACCCCGACCCCGACCCTGATCCGGGCGCCGGCCCCCGAACCACGCGGGCGCCGTCCCGCGTCGCCGACCCTCGTCCCTGCGGCGCTGGACGATCAGACCTTGCTGACTCTGATACTGGAGCGGATGGATCCGGAGACGGATTCTGCGCGGCTCGCCGCCGCCTTGCTCGAACAGTTTGGGAGCCTCGGCGGCGTCGCCGGCGCGGCGCCCGGCGATCTGGCCCAGGCGTCCAGCGTGGGGGCCGTCCTCCGGGCCGAGCTGACGCTTCTGCGCGAGTTCGCGGTCCGTCTTGCGCGCGCCGAAGCCAGCCGCCGCCCGGTCATCACGTCCTGGACCGCGCTGGTGGCCTATGTGCGGGCGGCGCTCGCTCACGAGCCGCGCGAGCAGTTCAGGACCTTGTTTCTGGATCGCAGGAACCAGCTGATGCGGGACGAACTCGTCGCCGACGGGACAGTTGACCATGCCCCTGTCTATCCGCGCGAGATCATTCGCCGGGCGCTTGAACTTTCGGCGTCGGCCCTGATCCTGGTCCACAATCATCCCTCCGGCGACCCGACGCCGTCGCAGGCCGATATCCAGATGACGCGACAGATCGTCGAGGCGGCGCGGGTCTTCAATCTGCAGGTCCATGACCACCTCGTCGTCGGCCGGGAAGGCACGGCCAGCTTCAAGGCCCTCGGCCTGATCTGAGGCGGCCATGACCTTGCATCGCATCGTCGCCGCCCTGGGCGGCGATCTCTATTCCGGCGGACGGCGCGCCAATGTCCCCGCGCCCGGCCATAGCGCGCAGGATCGTTCGGTCTCGCTGCTGCTGACCGACAACCGGGTCGTCATTCACGGCTTCGGCGGGTCGGACTGGAGGACCGTCCGCGATCAGTTGCACGACCGGGGCTTCATCGACGATGCTGGCCGATTGACCGGCGGTGGGCCGCCGGGTCCGCCGGTCCCAAGGCCCGATCCCCGTCTTCGTCTCCAGACGGCCTCGGATCTCTGGGCCGGTTGTCGGGGGCTGGATGGCGGCGGCCCCGCCGATCGCTACCTGCATCGGCGCGCCGTTCAAGCCGTCGCCGCCGCGTCGAACCTCAGGTTCCATCCGGAAGCGCCGATCTCCGTCTACCGGCCGCGTGGCCGGGGTCGCCCCGCCCTGATCGCGCGGATCAGCGACAGAGAGGACCGGCTGACGGCGGTGGAGCTGACCTATCTGGACCGGAACGGGCGTCTCGCCTCGGGCCTGCGACTGACGCGAAAGACGGTCGGTCTGGTTCCGGCCGGCGCCGCCGTTCGTCTGGCTTCGGCGGCTGCGGAGATGCTGGTCGGGGAAGGCGTTGTCACGACCCTGTGCGCCATGGACCGCTTCCAACTTCCGGGTTGGGCCCTGATGGCGGCGAACAACCTCGCGGCCTGGACGCCGCCCGCGCGGGTGCGCCGCGTGCTGATCGCCGCCGACCGGGGAGCCGCGGGCGAGGGCTGCGCGGCGCGGCTTCGACGCCGCCTCGTGCCCGGCGGTCTGGAGGTCCGTATCGTCCTTCCAGACCCGCCGTTCGGCGACTGGAACGAGGTGGCCGTCGCCGCGGCGAAAGGAGAGGAGCGAGGGTCTTGATGGGCGCCGGAGCGGCGGGGATGGGCCCCGATGCCCGGCAGGAGAGTCCCCATGACCGACCTTGTTCCTGTCAGCATGCCCGCGGTCGTCGTCGCGCGCGACGAACGCACCGTCCGCCTCGGCGACATCGGCATCGCCCGCGAGAATCTGCGATTCAATGAGCCGCCGGATGACGACATCCCGACCTTGGCCGCCACGATGAAGGCCGCCGGCCAGCTGCAGCGCCTCACCGTCCGCCCCGGCCGCGGCAGAAAAGAGGAGCCCTGGATGGCATTGGACGGCCGCCGTCGTCGCCTGGCCCTGGGCTTGCTGCTGGACGCGGGGGAGATCGACGAGACCTACCCGGTCACGGTCTATGTCGAGACCGATCCGGCTCGCCAGGCGGCGGCCGTCCTGTTGACCAACACGGCCGTGCCCGTCCATGTCGCCGATATCATCGCCGCCATCGGCCGGATGCTGAAATCCAGGCTGACGGTGTCCGTGATCTCCCGGGCTCTCGGTTACGCCGAGATCGACGTCAAACGCCTGGCCGCCCTGGCCGGGCTGCCGCCGGTCGCCCTCGCGGCCCTCAAGGCCGGGCGCATGACCCTCAAACAGGCCCGGCTGCTGGCCCGTCTGCCGGACAAGGCGGAGCAGGCCGAGCTCGCCGAGGCGGCGCTGGACGGGCATGGATTTCAGGATTGGCGCATCACGGAACGGCTCGACGAAGGGCGGGTCACCGCCCGGGACCGCCGCTGCGCCCTGGTGGATTCGGTCCGCTATGGAGAAGCCGGCGGCCGCACCGAGGCGGATCTGTTCGGGGAGCTGGCGCCCGTATTGCTCGATCCCGACATCCTGACCGACCTGTGGATCCGACGGGCGCGCGCCATCGCCGCCGTCTTCGAGGCCGAGGGGATCGCGGTGCATGTCACCGCCGGACCCGAGCCTGAACTGCCCGACGACCTGGAAGCGCTGGGCTATGTCTACGGCGGCCAGCTTCCGGCTGAAGACATGGCGCGTTACCGGGCCCAGCGCGAGGTGTTCAATGAGCGGGCGGAGACGGCCCGGCGGGCTCTCTCGGAGGCCGGCGACCCCGAGACTGTGGACGCCGCCATCATCGCCATGATCCGCGCCCGGGTGACGGCGGACCAGACGGGTTGCGGCGGGCGGGTGGTGACGACGATGGTTATGTGGCCCGCCTCCGGCACGGGCGTCGATGTGCGCTGCTACACGCCCGAGGAACCCGAGATCGAGGAGGACGGTTCGACCGGGAGCGGTCCACCGGACCAGGCGTCGGCTCCGCCGGCCTATGTCCCTCCCGAAGTGGCGGCGCCCGCGCCGGAGATCGACGGCGTCAACCATGCCCTGCACGGCGTGCGCACCGACGTCGCGACGCGGGGACTGATCCGCGCCCTGGCCGATGACCCGGGCGCCGCCCTGACCGCCCTGATCGCGCGCCTGTTCACCGTTCTGGTGCTGCGCACCCATGTGGCGCGCCCGGACTCGGCTCTGGCCATCCTCGCCACCGGCTTCAATCCGGCCGGCGGGCGGGTGATCGAACCCCTGGACGGAGAGGTGCGCCAGCGGCTCGACGATCGCCGCGCGACCTGGCAGGCTTCGGGCGAGACCGTCATCGCCTGGGTTCATGCGCTGCCGCATGGCGAGAAGATGGGTCTGCTGGCCGAACTGACCGCGATCAGCCTCGACGTCCGCGAGGAACGCACGACCCTGATCCGGCGCAGCGCCCGCGCGGAAGCGGCTGAACTGGCCGCGCTCTGCGCGGCGGACATCACCCTGCACTGGACGCCTGACGCGCCCTTCCTTCAGCTTCACTCCAAGGGGCTGCTGCTGGTGATGCTCGAGGCCATGGGGGCCGAAGACGACCGCGCCAGGTCGCTGAAGAAGGCCGAACTGGTCGACTGGGTCGCCGAACAGGCGGCGTCGCGGACCTGGGCGCCGGCCGGCCTGTCCTGGGCGGGCTCGCCGCAGGACGATGCCGACGAAGCTGACGACCGGCCCATCGACGAGCAAGACCCTGCGTTCGACGACGACGGGGTTGGGGCGTTCGCCGTCACCCCGGCCGGTGAGGCCGCGCTCGATCCCGCCGCCGCCTGACCGCCAGTCTTCCTGACGGACGCCGCCCCGGCTCAGCCGGGGCGGCGTAGTCGTGCGAATCCCTGGCGTGGGAAAGGGCGAGGAAAGGGCGGGGCGAGGCGAGCCTGCAGGACCGGGAGGGAGGCGCCCTCCGCTCCAGGCTGCCGGAGCCTTCGCCATGTCCTCGACCCCCAACCTGTCCCTGTTCGCCGATCCGGCCGCCGGCGATGCCGCCGCCAATATCCTCGCTGCCGCCCGGGCGCTGGCGGCGCATCTGGCGCGGTCCCGTCCGCTCGACCGCAAGCTCGTCGCCGCCATCATGACGACCGCGTTCGGCGGGTCCGACGCCGAGGGCGTCTGGGCCTGGCGCGACGCCTATGACGCGATAGAGGCGGCGACGGTCCTGCAGGTCCGGCGTCTCGCGCCCCAGGTCGGCCGCCTGGAAGATGCGCCGGCGGAGATCACCGCCCTGCTGGCGGCCGTCTCGGCGCTCGGGCTGACCCAGTCCCGGCGCAGCGAGGCGCAGGTCGAGTTCGATCAATTCTCGACGCCGCCGCATCTGGCCGCGCTCGCCGTCCTGGCCGCCCAGGTGCGTCCCGGCGACCGCGTCCTGGAGCCCTCGGCCGGAACGGGCCTCATCGCCTCGGTCGCGGAGGCCTGCGGTGGGCTGCTGAGCCTGAATGAGCTCGCGACCGGTCGGGCCGACCTCCTCGACGGGCTCTTTCCGGGCGCGGACCGGACGCGCCACGACGGACGCCATATCCATGACCTGTCCGCGGGCTCGGGCGAATTCGACGTGGTGGTGTGCAATCCGCCGTTCTCGAACCTGGCCGCCCATCTGACGGCGGCCCTGAAGGCCCTGGCCGACCATGGCCGGTTGGCCGCGATCGTCCCCCTGAACGCCCTGACGGACGCCGCGCTGCTTCGCCGCCTCTGCGAGGTCGGCGCCGTCGTGAGCCGCATCGCCTTGCCGTCCGGCGGTTTCGCCAAACATGGGACCTCCGTTGAGACCGGTCTGCTGGTGATCGACCGCGCCGAAGGTCCCGCGGGCGCCGCGCCGCTCCAGACCGCCGACGACCTGCAGAGCGCGGCGCGGATGACAGGGGCGATTTCGCCGCGGATCGGCGCCAGGCCGCGAACGCGCCTGCCGGTGACGATAGACGCCCTGCTGGGACCACGCGCGCGAGGCCTGGCCTTGCCCTCCGGCCGGCTGGCCTTTCTGGGTGGGGCTGCGGCCCTGACCTATGAGGTTCGCGCCTGGACGGGGGAGGGTCGCGATGTCGGGCTATACCAGGCCCACGCCCTGGGGCGGATCGTTCTGCCCGAGCCCCGCCCGCATCCGTCGCCTCTGGTCGAGTCCGGGCCCATGGCCTCGGTGGCGCCGCCGGCGCCGACCTATCGACCGGTACTCCCTCCGGCCATGCGCGACCAGGGCTGGATCTCGGACGCCCAGACCGAGATGGTCATCTACGCCGGCGAGGCCCACGCCGCGCATCTGCCCGGACAGTGGCGGCTGGACACGGCGCCCCACCATATGGTGCTCGCGCCCGAGGACCAGGAGGACGCCGTCCAGCTGCGGCGCGGCTTCTTCCTGGGCGATGGCACCGGCTGCGGCAAAGGCCGCCAGATCGCCGCCGTCATCGCCGACAACATGAGCCAGGGCCGGGTGCGCGCGCTATGGCTGTCACGGAACGACGCCTTGCTGGAGGACGCGCGGCGCGACTGGGCGGCGATCGGCGGCGGCGCTCATGACATCGTGCCCCTTTCGAGCTGGAAACAGGGGGACGCCATCCGGCTCGACCGGGGCATTCTGTTCACGACCTATGCGACGCTTCGCCAACCGGCGCGGGGCGCCCGTCAATCGCGGCTCGACCAGATCATCGCCTGGCTCGGCGCGGATTTCGACGGCGTCATCGCCTTCGACGAGGCCCATGCGATGGCCAACGCCGCGGGTGGCGGCAAGGGCGCGCGGGGAACGAAGAAGGCGTCGCTGCAGGGGATGGCCGGTCTGGCGCTGCAGAACCGACTGCCCGATGCGCGGGTCCTCTATGTCTCGGCGACCGGCGCCACCACCGCCGAGAACCTGGCCTATGCCGCCCGGCTGGGCCTGTGGGGCGGGCCGGAGGCGCCCTTCATGTCGCGGGCGGATTTCCTGGACGCCATGGACCGGGGCGGGGTGGCGGCGATGGAGCTGGTGGCGCGCGAACTCAAGGCGCTCGGCCTCTATGTGGCGCGGAGCCTGTCGTTCGAAGGGGTCGAATACCAGCCGCTGGTCCATCCCCTGACGTCCGACGACATCGCGATCTGGGACGCCTGGGCCGACGCCTTCCAGCTGATCCACGCCAATCTCGCCGAGGCCTTGAAGGCCGTCGGCGTCAACGACGAGACGGGCAAGCCCAGGAGCGGCCAGGCCGCGTCGGCGGCCCATTCCGCCTTCGAGGGCGCCAAGCTGCGCTTCTTCGGCCATCTGCTCGCGGGGCTGAAGGCGCCGAGCCTGGTGGCGTCGATCCGGGAGGATCTGGGCCACGATCGCTCGGCCGTGGTCCAGATCGTCTCGACCAATGAGGCGGTGATGGAGCGGCGGCTGGCGTCCGTCCCGCCCGAGGAATGGAACAACCTTTCGATAGACATGACCCCGCGTGAATATGTCCTCGACTACCTGCGCGAGGCATTCCCGATCCACCTGATGGAGGCGGTCGAGGGGGAGAGCGGCGAGGTCACCCTGGTTCCGGTCATGGACGACGGCCGTCCGGCCGTCAGCCAGGAGGCGCTGGCCCGGCGCGAGAGCCTGATCGAACAGATGGCCTGCCTGCCCGCCGTGCCGGGGGTGCTCGACGCCCTGTTGGAGGCCCTCGGCGCGGACGCCGTCGCCGAGATCACCGGGCGGTCCCGGCGGGTGGTCGTGCGCGACGGACGCAGGCTGGTGGAACGGCGCGGCGCCTCGGCGGCGCGCGCCGAGACCGACGCCTTCATGAGCGGCCGCAAGCGGGTGCTGATCTTCTCCGACGCCGGAGGCACCGGACGCAGCTATCACGCGGACCTGTCGGCGGCGAACCAGCAGCGCCGGGTCCACTATCTGGTCGAACCGGGCTGGCGGGCCGACGCCGCCATCCAGGGGCTGGGTCGCAGCCACCGCACCCACCAGGCCTCGGCCCCGCTGTTCCGGCCGGTCACGACGGACATCCAGGGCGAAAAACGCTTCACCTCGACCATCGCCCGCCGTCTGGACACGCTCGGCGCGCTCACGCGCGGCGAGCGCCGGACGGCCGGGGCGGGCCTCTTCCGGGCCGAGGACAATCTGGAAAGCCCATGGGCGCGCCGGGCCCTGCTGGTCTTCTACGGGGCCCTGGCGTTCGGTGAACTCGCTGCGATGACGCTCCAGACCTTCATACACAAGACGGGTCTCAAGCTGCTCGACGCCGACGGCGGACTCAAGCCGTCCGACGACCTGCCGCCGATCCACACCTTCCTCAACCGCCTGCTGGCGCTCAGGATCGCCGACCAGAACGCCTTGTTCGAGGACTTCGACCGCATTCTCTCGGGCATCCTCGAGCGTGCGGCCGCGTCGGGGGATCTGGACCGTGGACTTGAAGACATCGAGGCGGAGGAACTGGCGGTTCTGCACCAGGAAACCATCCGGACCGATGTCTCGACCGGCGCTGAAACCGCCCTGGTGACCTTCTCGCTCAGGGTTCGTCGCGACATCCTGCTCTCGCATGACGCGCTGGCCCGGGCCGCCGACATCGCCCATCAGCTGGTCGTCAACGCCAAATCCGGCCGGGCGGCGGTCGCCGAGCTCGGCCTGACCACCGCCACGGACGAGGACCGGCTGGTCGCCGCCGTTCGCCTGATCCGGCCGGATGGGCGTCAGACCCTGCCAGAGAGGACCTTCGAGGAATCGGCCTGGAAGCCAGCGGCAACCAACGAATGGCGCCGCGTCTGGGATGAGGAGGTGGCGGGAACCGACCCGTGGCGGACGCGCGACCTCACGCTCGCGACCGGTCTGCTGCTGCCGATCTGGGGCCGGCTGCCCGCGCGCGGCTGTTCGGTGCGTCGGGTCAGGGCGCCGGACGGCCGGCGCTGGCTGGGGCGTGTGCTGGACGAGGTCCAGGCACAAAGCCTCAAGGCGAGCCTCGGCCTGACAGATGTCGGCGAGGCCTGGTCGGACGGGGCAAGGACCGCCGCCACCTTACTGGATCGCAACGTCCAGCTCTCGCTGGAAGGCGGCCTGTGGCTCAAGCGGTCGCGGGTCATGGACCGCTGGCGGATCGAGGTGGTCGGCGGGCGGACGGACCGCGACGCCCTGGTCGCGCTCGGGTGCTTCGTCGAGATCATCGCCTTTACGCCCCGGGTGTTCGCGCCGACGGATCGGCCTGAGGTGGTGGAGGCGGTGCTGCGCCGCCATCCCGTCCAGACCGTCCTCGACGGAGCGGCCGCCTGAGGCATGCGCCGGGCGGGGGCGAAGGCCCCGTCCGGGCAGGAGGGGCTGGAGGAAGGGAGGTCCCGGGTGAAGCGGGATCGGGGAGATCGGCTCCCCGGCGCTTCGGATCAACAGGAGACTGACATGCAGACCATGGTGTTCACCGGCCGGTTGGCGGCCGACCCCCAGATCAGCCCGGACTTCGCCAAGGCGGTGTTCCGGCTGCTCGAAAAGCGCGGCGTCGATGCCGCCGGCAAGGACCGGCTCGTCGGGGTCAATTGCGTCAGCTGGTCGAAGGGGCTCAACGAGAAGGTTATCGCCCGCGGACTGGCCCAAGGCTGCGAAGCCGTCGTCGTCGGCGCCTTCATCGACACGGCCTATGCCGCCAAGGACGGGACCGAACGCACCGCCAAGGAACTGGTGGTGAACCGGCTGACCGTCCTCGACTGGGCCGAGGCCCGCGACCCCGACACCGTCGACGCCCGCGAAACCGATCGCGCCGCCGCCTGATCCTCAACCGAATTTCATCTTCAGGAGACTGACCATGCAAACCCTCACCCTCGAAGGCTATCTGGCCGCCGACCCGTCCATCCTGTCGGCCCAGGGCTCGGGCAAGAAGCGCGCGAGCTTCCGCGTGCTGGAGACCACCCGCTTCCGGCGCGCCGACGGCACGCCGGGCGAGCGCACCACCGGCTTCAACTGCATCTGCTTCAACGAGGCGACGGCCGAGAAATACATCGAGGCCTTCGCCCGCAAGGGCAGCCGGGTCGTGATCCAGGGCCATGTCGAGAACGACACCTGGACCGGCAAGGACGGGGTCGAACACTACGATCTGCGTCTGATCGTCGGCGACATTCGTCTGAAGAACCGGCGCGACCGGCCGTCGGCGGACGACGGCGCCGCCGACCGGCAGGTGCAGGAGCCGGCGAGCGGATACGATCTGAACGACGACATCCCGTTCTGATCCGTCGGCGAAAGGCGGAACGGCCCGGCGCGCGAGCGTCGGGCCGTTTCCATGGGAGCCCGGAGGGCGAGGCGAGGGCGGAGGCGGGCGAGCCGATTGGGCTCGCTGACACCGGAGTTCCGCCATGACCGCCTCCGCCTGGACCGACGACCGCGTCGGTCGTCTCAAGACCCTCTGGCTCGAAGGCCGTAGCGCCGCACAGATCGCGAGCGATCTGGATCACGGCCTCACAAGAAGCGCGGTCCTGGGCAAGGTCTATCGCCTGGGCCTGTCGGCCGCTCGGCCGCCGGCCTCAAGGTCCGCCGGCCTCGCCGCGCCCCCGGTCGCGCGTCGGCCCTGGCCGGCCCGGCCCGCGCCGCCGCCGGGTCCGGCGTCGTGCCCACCGCGCCGGGTGGATGCGCCGTCTCATGGGACGGCGACCATCCTGTTTGTGCGTCGGCGCGATTGCCGCTGGCCCTACGGCGATCCCGGAGACCCCGGCTTCGCCCTGTGCGGCAGGCGGATCGCGAGGGGGGCCTTCTGCGCCGCGCATGCGGAGATCGGCTACCGTCCCGTCCGCCAGAGCGCCGAGAGTCTGATGGCACTCGCGGGTCTGGACTGAGACGCCGCGTTGCTGAACTCCCCAGTCCGGCGCCATCACGGCGGCCTCGACCCCCGAGGCCGCCGTTGGTCTGCTTTCGGCGCCCCCGCGAAGGCAGGGACGAGCTTCAAGAGCCGGGGACTCGTCCACGTGCGCGGCGGACGGGGTCCGCCGCCTTCCAGCACACCGGTCCCGGATGGGCGACGGCGCGCCGTCGCCGGCAAGCGAACCGATGCGTCTTTGTCCGTATCGGCGCGACGGCGCCGAGTTGTGTCCTCGCCCGAAGGCGGGCGAGGACTTGCCCCCACACAACGCCCTCCGATTTTGTCACAGCACCCCGGAAGTCAACGGCTTTGCCGTTCCCCTTCACGGCCCGCAAGGGGCGGGCCGCTCCGGTGACTGCCGGGGACCCCGCTGTGGCCAAAACCGGGGTCGTTGCGCATGGGGCGCTTCGACATTTCAGAAACGGAATGACCCGATGCAAACCTTCAGCTCACCCTTCTCCGCCAAATCCGACTCCGCCCTGGGCAACCTGTCAGCCTCCATCGAGGAAGGCGGTCCGCTTCCGACGGAAGACGCCCTGGCCCAGCTCGGGCGCGCGCTCATGACCGAGCTTCTGGACGTGATCTCGGACACCGCGCTCGAGGACTACCAAACGATCCTCGGAGAAGCCCTGATCGGCGCCTTCCATTCGGCGGCCGGGCGGATCGAACGCGACGCGGATAGGGCGCGCGATACGATGCGATCGCTCGACCGGGACTTCGACGGATCGGAAGCGGCCGACGTCGAACTGCAGGATGCCACGGCCAAAGCCCGGGCAGGCGATGCGGCGACGCAGGCCTGCGAACTGATCCGGGACGCGGCGTCGCAAACCTGGACGGTCGCGACCGGAGAGGTCTGGACGGCCTGGCGCGGCAGCCGGCGCGGCACGCATCTGACGGCCGCCCAGCTGGAGGCGAAACAGGCGATCCGGGCGATCCGCAACCGGCGGGCGGGGGAGGCGGATCCGGGCGGTCCGGTCATCGCCTTCAGAGGGGCTCCGACGGCGGATACCCCGGAAGACGCCGGGCGGATCTTCGACGCCCTGAACTGGGCGAAACAGGAGTGGCCCGACATGGCCCTGGCGACGACCGGGGCGAAGGGCTCCGAGAAGCTGGCGATCAAATGGGCCCAGCAGAAGGGGGTGAAGCTGATCCTCGCCCGGGCCGACTTCGACACCCACGGAAAGGCCGCTCCGTTCCGGGCGAACGACGAGCTGATCGCGCTCGAGCCTGAGGTCTGCCTCACCCTGGTGCATTCGGTGGATCGGGCGCGGGCGGACCAGCGGCCGTTCGGACCGGCGCTCAACCTTGGACAGAAGGCGATGGAGTCCGGGCTGCGGCATGTCCCCATCCGGGCGCGCGCGGCCTGATCGATCGAGACTGACACCAACGACCCGCTCGGCTTCGGCCGGGCGGGTTTTTGTTTGTCGTCTGGGGCGTTCGAGCGATCGCAGACGGCGCCTCGGGGACCACCCAGGCGACGGACCGGGGATGCGATGATGAGGTTTGGTCCGACGTGCGAACGTATGACGGCGGTGTCCGGAAATCTGCAAAAAGGGGCTTAGGGCAAGATAAAAGAGGGTGTTGGGCGGTCCGGGTTTTTCGTAGTCTGTCAGCAGGTTAGCGGCGCGCTGGAGGGTGTTGGACGACTTGCGGTGAGTTGTCGGTCCTGGGCGGCGGCGTCGGCTTGGTGGGAGGCATGGAATGCTGATCCGTGAAGCCATCCAGTCGCGTCTGTCGGCCGGCGCCGGTCAGGACCCGGAGGCGGTCCAGGTCCGACTTCCGATGTCCCTCAAACCCGATCGGGTGAACGTCCGCACCGGCCTGTTGCGACGACTGGCCAGCTCGCGGGCGTTCGCGCTGGGGGATCGGTCAGGGGTGCTCAGGGCGGCGCAGGGACGCTCGGGCCGGGCCTTTCGTCTGGACGTTCGTCAGCGGGTCATCGTCAAGGCGCTGGTGTCCCGGCATGTCGGCAAGGGCGCCGACCGGGCGGCGGCGCTGGCGGCGCATGTGAGTTACCTGGGACGATCGGGCGCAGGGGTGGAGGGGGCGCGGCCGGAGTTCTTCGATCGGGAGGCGGACGGGGTCCGGCCGGCGGTCGAGACGGCAGGCTGGAGCGCGGATCGGCACCACTTCCGCTTCATCATCTCGCCGGAGCACGGCGACCGGATCGACGACCTTAAGGGGTATGTCCGCGAGGTCATGGGGCGGGTCGGAGCAGACCTCGGGGAGTCGGATCTGAAGTGGGTGGCGACCTGCCACTACGACACTGATCAGCCGCACGCCCATGTGCTCGTGCGGGGGCGGCGAGGGGACGGGCGGGACCTGGTCATCCCGCGCGACTACATCGGCTACGGCTTCCGGGCGCGGGCGCAGGAGGTGGCGCAGGAGCGGCTCGGGGACCTGTCGCGGGTGGAGGCGGAACGGCGCATCTGGAGGGAAACCGGGGCGGACCGGTTCACGGGGTTCGACCGGCGGCTGCTGGCGGCGGTGGACGTGAACGGGACGGTCGAGGACGGCGTGGGGGTGAACGACGCCTGGGCGGCGCTGACCCGGGGACGGTTGCGGCATCTGGAGGGGCTGGGGCTCGCTGTTCGGACGGGGCGGCGCTACCGGCTCGACGAGGAGATGGAGACGAAGCTGCGGACGCTGCAGGCGCGGCGCGACATCATCCGGACGCTGAACCAGCGACGGCTGGAGGGGGCGAGGGAGGTGCGGCCGCTGGGGACGGAGCGGGTGCGCGGGGTGGTGGTCAAGACGGGGTTTCACGACGAAGCGGGGACGTCGCCGTTCGTGGTGGTCAGGGACGCGGATGGGGTGGAACACTATGCGCGGGTGAGGGCGGGCGAGACCGCGAGGGTAGGGAGCCGGATTGCTCTGGAGCCGATGGCGAACGGGCTGGCGCAGGTCGTGGCGGGGCAGAGGGTCGGTCTATCCATATAGAACCGGATTGCGCGATTGGACGATCGGCGATGCAGGTCAAATGCCGCATGAGGAGAGGGCAGTCTATTGCCAGCTGTATAGCACCTTTTCCAAGTTGGCGGGACGGACGACCCATGCGGTATGGATTGGAAGGCCCGCTTGGGGAAAAGCATTTTGAAGTTTCGGACCGCGAGGGGCTGGTCGCAGCAGGCGCTTGCCGGGGAAGCCAATCTCTCGCTGCGTTATCTGGCGGGGGTAGAACGAGGCGAAGAGAACCCCAGCCTGGAGACGATCATTGCAATCGCCGATGCACTCTCGATTAGCCCCGGGCAGCTATTTGAATAGATGTGTGGGGTGATGTCGCGCAGCATCGCCAATCCGAGCGCCTAGCATCCAGTCCTGATTTTGCGGACGTTCAGGGTCTGTTGGTTAGACAGGCGCTGCGGCTGGGCGACGGAGGGGCGTACGTCCGCTGGTGACTCAACGCGGCTGTCGGCGAGGTCCGCTTTCGGGCAGGGCGTTGATCAGCCGCCCAATGCGCAAGTCTGGCTCATTCCGGCGGTTCCGATCTTCCGCTCAGGAACCAAGTGCCCGCATCCCGGCCCGCACGGAACCAGACTCACATGGACCTTCGAAATTAGAGGCCGAGCTTGTGGAAGAAGATCTTGTTTCGCATCTCGGCGTCCCTGAAGACCTTGTCCCAGCTCAGCACTTCTACGTAGAGGTTGATGTTGCCAAACCAGAGAAACCAGCCGAGCCCATCGGGCATACGAGTAAAATTTTTCTCTAGGCGTAGCCACCGTTCTACACGGGGTGTCAGGTCGCACACTACATAGCCGTAGAAGGGCGTGCTTTCGCTAACCCGGATGCCGCGCCCTTCGGGAGTCCTGTACTTCCCCTCGCGGATGTCGTTAGCGTAGCGGATGATCTGCTGAACCGGGTCCTCGGCGGCCGGTGCGGTGAAGTCGTCGCGGCCAGGCTTCTTGAACTCGAAAATGATGATCGGATTGCTGGGCTCGTTGTCCCCGCGATGCGCCAGCTTGCGATTGAAAATCGTCAGATCGCTTCGGTCTGACCCCGGCCCGTTTAGCGGTTTGTCCGACGTCAGATAGGTGGTGAAGTTTAGACGCTCGTCCAGGATCCACAGATTGTGATCATCGTAGCTGAGGTCGTCCGTGTCCCGCCGCCGCGGCACGATTATGTCGTGGACCTCGCCCTCAGACCGGTACTTGCCGTCTGCGGTTCGCTCTAGCGACCGACCGAACAAGTCGAGCACGCATTTGCGCAGCGACACATAGTGAATCAGGTCGTTCTTGCTGGTCTCCGACAGGCGATCGACGACCTCGGCGACCTTGGAGCCGAGATCCTCTCCGTCGGATGAGGCCATTATGTCGGCGACCTGGTGCCGCACGGCCTGTTCGCGCTTAAATTTCAAATCCTGGAGATAGCTCTCCATCTCGTCAGGACTAGGCTGCATCGGCAGGCGCGATAGGTCGGCGTCGCGGACCAGCGCCGCGTGCCAGGGGGCCCGATCGGCCACGTACTCGCGGACCCGGATCGTCTTCTTCTCCGTGCGCTGCGCGATCTCCTCGCCCACGGCATCGCGGGCGATCTCGGCGGCGGGCCGCTCGATCTGAGTCTGGCCGATGCTACGCATCAGGTCCGGCTCCCGTGAGAACTCGAATGCGCCTCGCTCAAGCGACACGTTGCGGTCCAGGTAGTCGCTGTAGACGTAGGCCTTGACGATGAAGTTCCTGCTGCCTTCGCCGCCATGTCGATGGTCGTAGAACTCCTCCGCAAACTCGGGAACATAGGTCTGCAGGGCGGCGTCGGTGACTTCGCGCCGGTGGGCTACGAGGGCGATCTTGCTCCTTTGCGATCGCGGCGAATAGAACTTGAACACCCGGACCCTGAAGGTCTCGAAGCCCGCGCCAGCCGGCAGAACGAAGGTCGCGCTTTCGAGCGGCAGCTCTTGGATGAGGCCGTCTGACCCTTCTGTCAGATAGGTGTTGAGGTGGACCGCAGCCTCGGTGTCCGTGTCATGGATGACGATGTCAGGGCAGGGGGTCTGTTCGTCGACGAGGTAAGGCAGCAGCTTCTCAACGAGGACGCGGGCGATGACGTCCAAGCCTTTATCCGGAAATTTGGCGCTGCGCAGGCGGGAGAGGGTGACCGAGGATCCGACGGCGCCGTCCTCAATATCCGTCTCAGATTCCTCGACGATGATTTCCTCGCCCATACCCATGCCGAAGGTGCGGCGGCGCAGGGCTTCGCCGTCCTTGAACACGCTCTCGACCCGGACGTCCTCGAAATATTTGAGGCAGGTAAAGCGGCCGAACCCCTTGCCGCCCTCGGATGCTTTATTGTCCGTATAGAAGGTATCGAAGGCGTCCCTGTTCTTAAGGGTGAACCCCACGCCGTCATCGATTACGGTGAAGCCGTCGACGTTGCGCATCCTCTCGATGATGTCCTCCGCCCCTGTGCGCAGGATGCGGACATCGATGCGGCCGCGCCCGGCACCGCGCTCGCCGATTGCCTCGATCGCATTGACGATCAGTTCGATCACCGGCGTGTAGGCCGTCGTGCCTGTCCGGATATGATCGACGGCCCGCCGGATGTTGAGCCGGCTCACGCCCGAGTGTCCGGACGGCCAAAGGCGGCACAGGTTGTCTCAATCTCAAATAGCATGGCCTCTCCCCTAGCTCATCGCTGGGTGTAGACCCTGATCATGACTTGCGACAACACAGGTCGTCTCACTGGCAATTCAACGTGACGTCCTACCGTTGATCCGAACGCCATGGGTGGGTGAGGGCCCCGTAGGCGCATCGCTCAGCAATGCCGGACAGACGTGTTTACAGGCGTCCAGCTTGCGAGAAGGCGTGTCCGCTGAGACCCGCTTACCCCAGTCTTATCAGGAGGCGGGCTCTTCGGCGTCTTGAGCGCGAAGCCAGAGTACGGTCCGACGGACGGCGGCCGAGGCGTCTTCCGATCCGACAGCGACCAGCTGACCCCCGTCGGGAACGAAGCCCCACGGCGCAACGAGCTCTCCGCTTCGAACAGCATCGGCCACGAGAAGCCAGGGCAGTACAGCTGCTCCAAGCCCAGACACTGTCGCGTCGAGGACATGATGGAGGTGGGAGAACGATCGGTTTCGAGTGCAGGGGATCGCGAGACCCGTAACCTGCTCCCAGTCCGTCCATCCGCGCGCATGGCTGGCGGCCACCAGTCGCGGCAACTCAGCCAACCGATCCTCGAGCCCCGCAACGACGACGACGCCGATGCGGTTCTCCGCCAGCGGATGGACGTCGGGATCGAGCAGCCGCGGGCCGTCGAGCAGGCGGACGACCAGGTCAGCGTCTCGCGCGCGCACGGCCTCCACGGGCAGGTCTGAGAGTTCGAGAGTCAGGTCGGGGTGGCGCCGTTCAAAGTCTCCCAGCCGCGGAATCAGCCACTTCACTGCCAGGCTGTTGTGGATGGCGATGGTGACGCCGGCTCGCACACGTACGCGACGAACGGCCTCGTTGAGCGCATCGAAACCCGGCGTGAGCCCCGCGAGCAGTTCGCAGCCTGCGGCGGTCAGTCGAAGACCTGATCTGGGCCCCTCGAAGAGGCGCATGCCCAGGGACGCTTCCAGCGCCTTGACCTGCCGACTGACGGCGCTGTGCGTCACGTTCAGTTCTGCCGCCGCGCGGGTGGCGCCGCCCAATCGCGCCATCGCCTCGAACGCCCTCAGGGCGTTGAGGGAGGGCAGGCCTCTTGAGCTTGTGAGATTTTCGAACACCCCGACGTCGATAAGTCGCTTCCCGGCGGGTCACAAGCAGGCGACTGCGGGGCATGCGCAACCGGCTCCTCGTTCCAACCCTCGGCTTGGGCCAGATGGTCGCCTTCGCATCGAGCTATTATCTCTTGGGTGTCTTGGCGGATCCGATGGCCCGGGCGACGGGAGGAGAGCCGGCGGGCCTCTTCGCCGCGCTTTCCGCGGCCTTTCTCCTCTCGGCCGTGCTCACGCCCTTCGCGGGACGGGCGATCGAGCGTCAAGGCGGACGCAGCGTGCTGGCGTTCGCGCATGTCGCCTTCGCCGTGGCGCTTCTTGTCATGTGCACGGCCCGGTCCCCGTTCCAGCTCTGGCTGGGGATCACGCTCCTGGGCGTCGGCATGGGCTCCGGCCTCTATGGCACGGCGTTCGCGACCCTCGTGGAACTTCGGGGGACAGGGGCGCGCCGCGGGATCACCGCCGTATCCCTGATCGGGGCGCTCGGCGGGGGGCTCGGATGGCCGATCAGCCGGGCGCTCCTGGAGGCTGGGGACTGGCGGCTTGCGTGCGGTTCGTGGGCGCTGGCTCAACTCTTGTTGTGCCTGCCGCTCACCCTCGTCCTCGTGCCGCGCCGGCTCAAGGGCGGCGATGTCTCTGTGGAGACTGCCAAGCGGGAGCGCATGGTCTGGGACCGGAGGATGCTCCAGCTCGCCGGCCTGTTCTCGGGGGCTTGGCTGATCTCGACCGCCATGGGGGCGCACCTCCCGCGCATCTTGGCCAGCCTCGGCATGACACCGGCGGAGGCGGCGTGGGCCGCGGGGCTGATGGCAACGAGCGCCATCGTCGCCCGTGTCGTCGACCTATTCGTCCTCCACAAATCCCATCCGCTGACGACTGTGCGGCTGGCTTGCCTCCTTCACCCGGCCGGCGCCATCGCGGCGCTAGCGGCGGCAGGCAAGGCCGTGGTCTTGCTGCCGATCGGCCAAGGCTTGGGCAACGGCCTGCTGTCCGTCGCTTCGGGCGTCCTGCCCCTCCAGATATATGGCCCGGAGCGCTATGCCGTCCGGCAGGCGATGGTGCTAACGCCGGCCCGCTACCTTCAGGCCGTGGCGCCGGCGGCGTTCGCACTGGCGCTGGACGCCTCGGTCGCCCTCGCTCTCATCCTGTCGAGCGCGGTCTGTCTTTGCATGCTGCCGTTGACCCTCGGCCTGACGCCCAAGACTTGATCACCGCTCTGTCTGTCCTCGCGTCAATGTCCGGTCTCCGACCGGTTCGCTAGGTCCGCATATGGCGCGTTGAAGCGCCGGCCCTTAGAAGCTTGGTGCCCGCCAATCGCCCGTATCGCCTGTATCGTCATCGTCATCGGCGAGATCGTCGTCGGCCAAGGTCAGCAAAGTCACTTGGTAGCCGTTCGCCTGTCGCATGGACTGCTCCAGAACGTTCTGGGTGCGCCGCCCCCATTCGGCATAGAGCCAAGTTGCGCCCTCCACCTCACACCAAGGCGAGGCCGCTCGCGGCAGGGCTGGCGGCTTGACCACGGTCGCGCTGTCGGAGGGCAACCTTTGCCCCGCAGTGACAGACATTTGCGGGAAGCTCGGGCTCTTTCGTACGTAACGTATTTTGCCATCGAGGGAGAAAACGAACGCGCAGGGTGGCCCGCTGAGTTCGACGTAGCGGTTCACCGTCGCCTCGAAGCTGGTCCGATAACGGCGCGACAGCTCTAGGACGTGCGCTACGTCAGGGTCTCCCAATCGATCTGTGTCTCGCTCAAACCAGGGCTTGGGCATCAGAACGCCAGCTGCGAAGCGGTTGGCCTCGTATTCGCGGCGTTGCTCGGGCGTTGTGAAGCCGCTTTGGCTCATGTCTCCGGACTTGCATTGCTGATTGCCGGTGTGTGTCGGGATCAGAAAGTGGCCGAGCTCATGCCCGATAGTGAACCGACGGCGGCCGTCGGGTGTGCCCGCCCTATGAAAGATCACGCCCTCGGTCTTTCCGGCGTTGGTTACGAGCGCACCTTCAAAGCCCCGAGTTTCCAGTTCTCGAATCTCGGAAATGTTTACGGCTTTCGCAAGCGATTCGATGGGCACTGGGGGTTCCCAATGCGGATGGTGCTTTAGGATCGCCTGGATAAGCCGCTCCGGTGAGCCGCAATCCGCCAAATCCATCAGCAACTCACTCATGGCTTCTTCAGCGCCTCGGCGACGTTTCGGACAGCCTCCCAAGCCTTGTCATCAAGCTTGCCTTCGAATTCCCTGAAGAACTGGAGCGCCGCTGCTTCATCCGGGGTCTTGGTGTCGTCCGAGAGGAAGGCGACCGTGACCTTGAAGTGGTCCGCGAGACCGCGGAGCAGGTCCAGGCTGGGATTCGTGCTGTCGCCGCGTTCGAGCTGCCAGATGTGCGCTTTGGAGACGCCGATCCCGTCAGCGACCTGCTGCAATGACTCCCCGCTTTTGATTCTGAGATCCTTCAGCTTCGAAGCCAGCGACATACCAAACCCTCTCCGCCTCGCAGCGTGTAAGACAGATCATACGCGCCGGCCGTTCGAGTTGACAGCATAAAGTTGTTCACTATATCATACGCCACGTTCGGAATTTCCGACGGAAAGGAGGTGAATGATATGGGTAAGAACCAACACGTCGTCCCCCACGAGGGCGGATGGGCTGTCCGGGGAGCGAACAACGAACGCGCCACGTCAGTCCACGGGACGCAGGCCGAGGCGATTTCGCGGGCTCGCGAGATCGCTCAGAACCAGCAAAGCGAAATGCTGATCCACGGCCGCAACGGCCAAATCCGAGAGCGTGACAGCTTCGGAAATGACCCCTTCCCGCCGAAGGGGTGAACCTAAGGGGCCGCATCTTTTCAAGGTGCGGCCCCTTGTTTTTGAGGAGATCTGAGATGCGTTTTGAAGGAGCCGTTGTCCGAGAGCAGGGCGTGTCGTTCGCCGTCGTTGTGGTGAAGAGCCACATCCTCAACAATACGATCCAGGCCAATCAGACCGCGAGGAGCTTCGGGTCCGCGTTTCCGGGTCTTCCCGTCGTGTTGATGGCTCAGGATGCACAGGGCCGCGCGACCTACTACGGTCGACCCGACATCACCCGGTTCCTGGCTCGCGTGCCTGTGGCAGCGATCCCCTGGCGCGAGTACACGCTGCAGTGAGGGATGATGATGGCTTTCGCACCTATACTACGGGGACCGCGCCCGCCCAAGCCGATCGACAGGCTCCAGAACCTTCGAACCCTACGTCCGCTCGGTAAAACCAAATGGGTTCGAGCGCACTGGCGCTGGGATTACGACCGCCGTGCCTGGGGGTGGGTGATCGGTCACTGGTCCAAGTGATCAATAGGCCGACGGCATTTTCATCGAGGGGCTTGGCATTACGACCGTTTCTGTCGCTAGGGACCTCTAACACTCGCAGCTGCCCATCAACCGGATCGAGACAGTCATGACCAAGCCAAATAAGCGCCTCGTGTTTTGTTTCGATGGAACAAGCAACACGCTCGAACGTGACCACCCGACCAACGTCGCTATCACCGCCGCGGCGGTGCGTAACACGTCCAAAACCGCGCCGCAGATCGTCTATTACGACGAAGGCGTAGGCTCGACGGACAAGGACAACGTCATGGGCGGCGCGTTCGGCGCTGGCCTCTACGAGAAGGTTATCGAGGCTTACAAGTTCCTGGTATTCAACCACGAGCCCAACGATGAGATATTTATCTTCGGCTTCTCCCGGGGTGCTTATACGGCGCGCTCTTTCGCCGGCCTGATCCACCATGTCGGCGTCGTAAACAGCTGTTTCGCCGACAAGATCAAAGTCGCGACCGCGCTCTATGAGCAGCGGGGCCGGAAGGATGATGACGGGACCGACGTGCTGCGACGCTTCCGCTCCGAGTTCGTCACCGACATCTGCGCCAATGAGGAGGATCGGGAGACCCGGCGCGCGGCGGACCCGGCGTTTGATGCGGCGACGCCCTTGGTGAACATTCGTTACATCGGAGTTTGGGACACCGTCAAAACCATTGGGTCGTCCGTGTTCGGTGACCGCGATCGGGACGGCGAAGTCGATGCTGCGGCCTTCCACGACCACAATCTTCACCCCACGGTAAAGGCGGCTCGACACGCCGTTTCCATCGACGAGCGCCGCAAGAAGTTCGATGTGACCCTTTGGGACAATGTCGATGAGCTGAACCGCGCAGCCGGTTTCGACCTTGAGGATACGCGGCGGCCCTATCAACAGCAGTGGTTCCCGGGCGGTCATGGCTCCGTCGGCGGGGGCGGCGATATTCGTGGCCTTTCAGACGAGGGCTTGGAATGGATTCTCCAGGGAGCAAAGGACGCCGGCCTCGCGCTCGATACGACTACGGTTTCGAAGATCTGGGGCATCAAGCCAGACGTTCTGGTTCAGCTCGAAAACTCCGCAGAGCTGGGCTGGAGCCCGGCCGAAGTCGCTATGCGGTTGCTGCCAAAAGACACGCGAGATGGGCCCACACTTCTTCACGAGATTTCTCGCGCTGCTCTCGTCCGTTGGGCGGCGCCCGCCAACCTTCTTCCCGAGCGAAAAAGGTATCGTCCGGAAGCCCTCAAGGATGTCGCCAAGCTGATCGACCAAGCGGTGGATTTCCAAGAGTGGGAATACACAGCTAGAGGCGGTTATAGCGATCCTTCGGCAAGCGTCGACGACATCGAATTGGCTGACGGTCGGCGTCTCCGTCGGCATGTGGTGCAGGCGGGGCAGGATTTGTCCAATGTGGCCCAGATCGCGTTGGGAGACCCGAAGCGGGCTGGTGAGATCATCGATCTCAACCGAACGACGTTGCTGGATCCGGCGCGCCTCTACGTAGGGCAGGTGTTAAATGTGCCGGCGATTTAGTCCGATGGCTTAGGCCGGCCTGCCCGCCAAATCAGTCACCGAGAGTGCGGCGTCACGCTGATCGCGGCAGCCACGGAATGTGGTTGCTCCGGCACCGACAAATGCTCTGAACGTCTACTTTCCGGTCGAACGTTGATGTCCGCTGCTGGCGCTTCTGAGACCTTGAAGGGCAAACCGTTGTTCCTGACTCATTGCAGTCGTTGCCCGCTTGGGCTTCGCGGAGGCTGAGTTGTGAGAACATGGCGCGGTCTGCAGTGGTCTACTGTTTCAGTTTCGAATTTGGTCGATCTGCAACCACTAGTGAGACTTCAGAACGGCTGCTAAGCTTCTGGTCGAGATGGAGGCTGGCCTGATCCGATTGCTAACACGCACCACCGAGGGCAAGCTCTATACACGACGCGCCGAGGTCGAAGCCGAAATCGTAGAGCTCCTGTCGCTGACTCGCGATGAGCAGATGAAACGGTTCGAAATCCGCACGGCGTCGGACGCTGGCTATGTGAGCCCTGAGGCGCTGGTCTATTTCTTGCGCGACACCGCGCGCGACAATCATGAGGGCCGGTTCCGCGCCCTCTTCAACCTCGTCATGTCGCGATATCTCGCCTACTTCCGGCAGCCCGAGGCGCAACGGGGTCAGACGAAAATCGTGGACGGCGCCCTAGCCGATCTCCGGTCGCGGGCACGCGACCGGTTCGTGGAGAAAATTCTGCTGGATCGAGACGCGGGCGATGATCGTCTCGACATCTATGAGGTGGTCTTCGGTCTGGCGGCCAGCCGCGACCGGCGCTCGGCCCGCAAGGCGATCGCGCGCCGCCTGGATCGAGAAGAGCCGTTGAACGCCGCGGATGACGACCGAGAACTGTCACCGGAGGTGGAGCGGGCGGTCGCAAACCTCGCCATCGTGCCGGCTGCGTCCAATTCTGACGTGGGCGATGACCGGCGGCGCATTCTCGCGGCGATTGACACTTTGTCCGATAAATATCGCAGAGTGGCTACAATGACGCTTGAAAACATTCCCGTGGAATCCATCGATCCTGACAAGACCACCATCAGCAAGAGTCTGGGCTGCACGCCGAAGACCGCGCGCGCCCGACAGGCGAAGGCGGTCGAACTCATTCGCGTGGCGCTCGGACTGGAGGCTTCATCGTGACCCCCCAAGGCAGGACAGAAGAGTCCGTGCTCGAGGCCTTCCTGCTCGAGGGGCCCGCAAGGCGGGGGCTGCTGGAGACCTATCTGCAGCGCTATCCGGACCACGCCGAAGCCCTGATCGAACTCGCCCATGAGATCGCGCATGGCGAAGCCGCGGCGGGATCGCCGGCGGCCGACGACGAGGCCGCCCTGATCGCGGAGGCTTGGGCGCAGGTGTCCGTCGCGCTCGCGCCCGCGGCCGTATCGGCCGCCGACTGGAGCCGGGATGCGCTGAAGCGCATGCAGGTCGGGTTCGCGGCGCCCATGGTGCTGTTCACGTCCCTGCGGGACCGTCGTGTCCTGCCGGACACCATACCCGCGGGTGTTGTCGCCCGCCTCGCCCGCCTGCTGGGTCGTCAGGTGCAGGCGGTAAGGGCCTATCTGGAGCAGCCGGCGGTTCTGTCAGGGTCCATGGCCTATAAGTCCAAGGCGGCCCCGGTCGCGTCCGCCGACAAGCTAAGTTTCGACGAACTGCTCGATCAGGCCGGCCTGTCTGAGGCGGACCGCCGTCGGCTCATCGAGGAAGGCGAGGACTGATGGACGCCATCGAGCTCGCACGACGCGAGGGCGAACGGCTTCATTTGGCGGGCGCGGCGCTCGCTGACGACCCTTGGTCTCCCTACGCCTTCGTCGTCGCCCAAGCCGGCCGCCAGGGGTTCTCGGTTCAGCGGCTTGCGTCCGACAGCCCGTTGCTGGACGGCGCCTTGGCCCGGTTCGACTCCGACGCAGACCTGATCCTCCACGCCGACGGCTGCACGATGTTCGAGCAGGCCGTCTATGTGGCCCACGAACTCGGACATGCGATCCTAGGCGACGGTGCGCCGGTCGAGCCCTGTGAGATCGACCCGTCGAGGCCGGCGGAAACGGCACCGGTGGGCGAGGACCGGGTTCTGGACTACAGCCGCCGGCAACGGCGCGAGGTGCAGATGGATCTGTTCGCGCGCGAACTCATCCTCCCCCGGTCAGTCGCCCGGCGGCTTCACGTCGAAGAGGGGCTGACAGCGGGCACCATCGCCGAACGGCTCGGCGCGTCCTTCGCCGTGATTGCCCAGCAGTTGCTTGACGCCCTTCTCCTTCCAGCCATCGAACCCCGGCTGGAGACGGCGGAACCTCCGGCTGTCGAGCCGGACCCGTCGCAGATCGCCGCCGCCGGACACAGGGGCGGCCCGATGCTGGTCGAAGCGGGTCCCGGCACCGGCAAGACCAGAACCCTGGTGGATCGCATCGACGGCCTGCTCGCCGAGGGCGTCGATCCTCGCGACTTTCTCGTCCTGACCTTCTCCAACAAGGCGGCGGGTGAGCTGGCGGACCGGATCGGGGCCAAGCGGTCCGAAGAGGCGGCGGCCATGTGGGTCGGCACCTTCCACGCCTTCGGTCTGGACCTGGTGCGGCGTCACCATGCGGCCCTCGGTTTTCGCGCCGAACCACGCGTGATGGACCGGGTCGAGGCCATAGAGCTGCTTGAGCCCGAGTCCACCCGGCTCGGCCTTTCCCACTACAAGGACCTGTGGAACCCGGCACGCAAGCTGTCGGACATCCTTGGCGCGATCTCGCGGGCCCAGGATGAGCTCGTCGATCCCGAGGCCTACGCCCGCCTGGCGGAGGCGATGGCGTCGGCGGCGGGCGACGATCCGGCCCGGCGCATCGCCGCCGAGAAGGCCGCTGAGATCGCGCGGGTCTACGCCCGGTACCAGGCGATCAAACGGGAGAAGAACGCCGTCGATTTCGGGGATCTGATCACTCTGCCCATCGACCTGCTGCGCGACCATCCGGAGGTGCTGGCCGATCTTCAGAGCCGGTATCGGCATATCCTGGTCGACGAGTATCAGGACGTGAACCGGGCCAGCGTCGAACTGCTCAAGCGCCTTAGCCCCCAAGGATTGAACCTGTGGGTCGTAGGCGATGTCCGCCAGTCGATCTACCGTTTCCGGGGCGCTTCACCGTTCAATGTCGACCGGTTCGGGTTAGAGGACTGGCCCGGCGGCATGCGCCCAAGGCTCGAGGTCAATTATCGATCCCGAACGGAGATAGTCGACGCCTACACCGCCTTCGCGCGTGACATGACGGCCGGAGCCGGGCGGGCCCCAAGCCTGCGCGCCCGGCGCGGCGCGTCCGGCCATCCGGTCCAGAATCGCCGCTTTCTGGACACGGACGGAGAGGCTCCCGCCCTCGCTGAGGCGATCCAGGAGATGCGGGACGCCGGGTTCGCCTGGCGGGATCAGGCCATTCTCTGTTCCGGGAACGATCGCCTGGGCCGGTTGGGCTCAGAGCTGGAGCGGCGCGGCGTGCCGGTCCTCTATCTCGGAAGCCTGTTCGAGCGGCCGGAGATTCAGGATCTCCTGAGCTGGCTGAGTTTGCTGACCGATCCTCGCGCCATGGGCCTGGTTCGCGCGACGCCGCTGTCGGAGGGTCTGGCCCTCGCGGACGTTCACGGCCTGCTCGCCGCCCTTAGGTCGGAGGATCACGTCCCGATGGGTTGGGGGGCGAGACCGCCGAACGAGGCCACACCGTCCGGCGGCGAGGCGCTGGTCCGCATCGCCACGGCACTTCGCGGTTTCACGCCGGCGGACGACCCCTGGACCATTCTGGCGAGCGTGCTTCTGGACCGGACCCGTCTGGCCGCGGACATCGCCGGCGCGACGGAGACGGCGCATCGGGCGCGGGGCATAGCCATCTGGCAGTTCATGAACTTCCTCCGCACGCAGCCGGGCGGCGGAGGCCATGATCCCGTGCGTCGATTGCTCGACCGCATCCGCCGCTTGGTGTCGCTCGGCGATGAACGGGACCTGCGGCAGCTTCCCGCCGCCGCCCAAGGCATAGACGCCGTCCGGCTCATGACCATGCACGGCAGCAAGGGGCTGGAATTCCCGGTCGTCCATCTGCCCGGCCTGAACCTCAACGCCTTACCGCGCGCCTTCATCACGCCCGCATGCCCGCCTCCCGACGGTCTGGCGGGAGAGCCGGGCATGCGGGCCTTGGACCTCCTCAAGGCCTCGCACGAGGACGAACAGGAATGCCTGTTTTACGTCGCCCTGTCGCGGGCGCGGGATCGCCTGCTGCTCTATTCGGCGCGACAGACCAAATCCTCGGGAAACCGAAAGCCGGCCGCGCGCCAACCTTCGCCCTTCGTCGCCCGGGCGATCGGGGCGGGGGAGACGCTGATCGAGCCGGCGTTCGCGCCTGATCGCAGGCCGGAAGACGAGCCGGTGGTATTAAGTTTCGCGAACCGGCCGGCCTTCGCCCTGCACGAACTGGCCCTCTATGAGAAATGTCCGCGTCGGTTCCTCTACAGCGTCATCCTCGCGGTCGGCGGCGGCGGCGGCTCCCGGTCGGGCCTGATGCGGACGCATGACCTGGTGCGCGACCTGCTCAACGGTGTCATCCGCGATCAGGCCGACGCCGAGGCTCACGACCGGCTCGAGGCTGCCTGGCGCGAGAGCGATTTGGCGGTTCACGACTACGCCGAGGATTTCAAACGGATCGCCGCCGACCTGGTGACGGCCTTCCTCGAGAGCCTCGAAGGCCGGCCCGGGCGCGCCGGCGAACGGGTCCAGGCCGGGTTGACCGAAGCGGACATTCATCTTCTCCCGGATGACATCCGGGAAGGCCCAGACGGCTTGGTGGTCCGCAGAATCCGGACGGGACACCGGTCCAAGACTAGCGCCGGGCGCAAGTCCGAGGCGCTGTTCCCCATGGCGGTGGCCGAAACCCTCCCGGGTGCCCGCGCCCAGACCGTCTATCTGGGGGATGGGGACGTCGAGGACATGGATCTGCCCGACGTCCGCAAGATGCAGGATCGGCGGGCGGCGATGGACGTCCTTCTGGCGGACATCGCCAACGGGTGGTTCCCGACCAAGGAGTCGCCCTTCCACTGCCCGTTCTGCCCCGCTTTTTTCGTCTGCGGCCCGGTGCCCCCCGGACCGCTCCAGAAATAATTCGACGGGGATTACCGGTTCGCCCCGGACGCGGCGATTGGTCCTTCAGAGCCTGGCATCCCGCCTTCGGCCTGGAGACTTCCTCCCCATGACTTCCCCTGATGACCGCGGGCCCGCCGGCCCCTTCGTGATCCAGTTCGCCAACGGCGACCTGACCTTCCGCCCCGTGGAAATGGCCGACCCCGTCCCGACGGGTCGCCAGATCCTGTTGAACGCCGTCGGCCGCACCGCCGAAAGCTGGAGCCTGTTCGTCATCCTGCCGGACGGCGATTTTGAGGACGTGCGCCTCGATGAGACCATCGACGTCCGCCCCCGCGGCGAAGAACGGTTCATCGGCTTCGAGACCGATCGCGAGTTCAAGCTCGAGGTCGACGGCCGCGACCTGGAATGGGGCAAGCCGCTTATCAGCGGCCGGATCCTCTACGGCCTGGCCGAGGCGGATCCCCGCGAGCAGGACCTCTATCTGCAGGCCCGCGGCGCGGAGAACCGCCTGATCCGGCCCGCGGACGTGGTCGATCTGGCGCAGCCGGGCATCGAACGCTTCGTCCTCGCGCCGCGCGTGGAGCCGGGCTTCGAGATCGTGGTCCTCTACAACGGGGTGCCCAATGCCCAGCGCGTCCGCCCCGAGGAATCGCTGGAGACGGTCCACGCCCGCGCCATGGCCGCCTTCGGCCACCCGGCCGGGGGGCCCGTGCTGTTCAACGAGGCCGGCGCGGAGGTGCCGCTCGGCCAGACTGTCGCCCAGGCCGGGCTGGTCGCCGGGTCCCGTCTCGTCCTGCGCCCCCGCGTCGTGCAGGGGGGCTGAGATGACGCTCCAGGTTCCCGCCCAGGTGATCGCCGAGACCTTTGATCACCTGCGGCGCTGCGGCGGCGGGAGCCGGGAATGTCAGGCATTGTGGGTGGGCCCCTGGGCCCACCCCTCCGCCGTGACCGAGGTCGTCCATCCCCGTCACACGGCCAGCGCGGTCGGCTTCCAGGTCGATCACGACTGGCTGACGGCCTTCTGGCTCCGCCTCGCCGACACCGCCAGCGGCGTGCGGGTCCAGGTCCACACCCACCCCGGCGCCGCCTATCACTCCGCCACCGACGACGCCTTTCCCTTGATCCACACGCCCGGCTACCTGAGCTTGGTCATTCCCCGTTTCGCCACGGGTCCGGCCGATTTCACCAACGCCTTCCTCGCCGAGATCCAGCCCGACGGCCGGTTCCGCGAAGTGGATATCCCGACCGTCCTGGAGATCGTCTGATGCACGCCGAAGCCTTGAACCGCACGACCCTGCTGATGCGCACGGAGCTGGCGGACGGCGTCGCCGAGGACAGCCTCATCGAGGCGCTCACCGGCGTGACGGCGGTGATCGTCGCCGGCCCCGCTGTCATCGCCACGTCGGCCGGCCGCACCGCCGTCATCACCGCCGCGCTCCTGATGGCCCGATCGGGCCATTCGGTCTGGCTGGCCTGTCCGGACGTCCGTCTCGACGAACCGCAGCCGCCGTTGGCCGGGACCATGCTGCATGATGCCCTGAGCCGGGCGGGGGATGACCTGATTCCGGGATGCGCCATCCGGCCGGGCCTGCCGCCCGCTCGAGCGGACCTTGCGATCGTGCTGGGCGAGGCGAGCGCACCCGAAGCGGACCAGGTCATCTGGCTCGGCGCCTCGGACTGGAGCGCGACCCTGTCCTCGACCGCGCCGGGCGCCTGGACCGCTGTCGACTGGCCCATCGGCGCTCTGGCCGCCGCAGCGCTCGCGGCGGGCGAGGCCTTCAAGGCCTCCATGCGGCGGCTCGCGGACGTGGCCAGGTCCCGGGTTGCGTTCGACATGACCTGGGCGCCCTCGACGACCGCCGAGGTGACGCTCGCCCCCGAAACGGCCGCCAGGGCGCGCGATCTGGGCACCTTCGACATGGTCAGCGGCGGCGCGATCGCCAATGCGGCCTTGTTCGTCCTGCTTCGTCTTCCCGAAGTCAGCGGCGTCTGCCGCACCTGGGATGATGATGAGGCAGCGCTGAGCAATCTGAACCGGAACGCCCTGCTGCTGCGGTCGGCGGTCGGGACTAGCAAGGTGACAGATCTGGCACGGTACGGCAGGGGCCTGAAGATTGAGCCGGTTCCGGTCCGCTTTCAGGCGGGGCACGCCCTGGGATCGACGGTCCTTCTCGGTGTGGACGACATTCCCTCGCGCTGGGCGGCGCAAGGTGCCGGGCCCGACTGGATGGGCGTCGGGGCCACTGCGGGCTTCGCCGTTCAGGTCTCGGCCCATGACGCCACGACCGCCTGCGTCGGCTGCCTTCATCCTCAGGGCGGGGAGGCGACAGGTCCGATTCCAACAGCGTCCTTTGTCTCCTTTTGGTCGGGGCTGCTGCTGGCGGTACGGCTCCTTCGCCACCGAGCCGACGAGGAAACCGTGGACGCCCAGACCTTCTTCAGCCCTATGCGGCCTGAAGCCTGGCCTTGGGCGGGACAGGGCATGAGCCCACGCGCCGATTGTCCGGTGGGTTGCGACGTGTCCCGCGATTTGATGAGGTCGGCATCGGCGCCGTGACTCGCCGAGGAAGCTATTGTCCGTGCGTCTAGTTCGTCCGCTGCAGACTTGGTGATCTCCGGAAGCGGGTTGTGACGATTGATGATGCACGGATTCTGATCACATCCGACTTGCCAACTCTCGGGCAGGGCGCGAATGGCCGGCGCGCGCCTCATTTATGCGACTGGCAGGCGCCGCTGCCCTGTGGCAGGAAACGGCATGCGGTTCGAATACGGTGATGAAACCGACCGGCGGCTCGTCCAGTCCCTGCAGCACGAGTACATGCGATGTCGTGACGCCTTCGGCGAATTCGTCCTCTGCGCGCCCAGTTTAATCGATCCAAATGGGCATCGCACAGACAAATATTTTGCCTACAATGCTTATGCCCGGCTCATCCATCACCTGTATGAGTTCCTCATGGGTTGCGCGAGCCGGCGACAAGGGGACACCCGACCGCTCCGAGCGGAACAGGCGGACAGATTGGTCACGGATCATCTGCAGAGGATTCTGACCGCGAGGCGTCGCGCCATTCTGGCTGGCCAGGCGCCGTCTTGGGAAAATGGACTGGAAGCCTATCCGGAAACGGCGCCGTCAGACTTCGCGTCATCGTTTCGCAGACACCGGAACGTCGCTCTTGCGCATGTCGCCCCGGATCGCAGCGTCCTAGACCTGTCTGACTTTTACAGTTCCAGTCACCGCTACCTAGTCATGATGCTGGAGGATGCCTCGTTCGCCTGGGGCCCGCGCGGGGGCGAACTTCCGGACTTGGGGGCGATTACGGCGTTCTCCATCGGTGCCCCCGTAACGCCGGTCCAAGGCTGACATTAAGAATGCGTCGGCGGTTGTTAGCGGCTGCGCCTCGGTCACTACACCTCATCGCTCCTGTGAACGGCTCATGATCGACCGTTAGTCACGCCGCTGCTAGAGCGCCGTGCCAACCTAAATGTTCACTTCTCGCTGCGGCACCAACTTCCGCTGCTGGCGCTCAGCAGGCTTCGGGAATTCGTAGTTGAGCGGCCTCTAGGACGTCTTTTCAGCTCTTCGGTGGCGCGTGAGATTCAAGAAGACGCGAAGGGGCTACGCCCAGCGCCTCGGCTAATCGGCCAAGCGCGCGCACAGAAGGATTCCGAGTGCCACGTTCGAGATCGCTCAAATAACTGCGCTTCATACCGGCTCTAAAAGCCAACTCTTCTTGCGACAGTTCTGCACGATCTCGAAGCGCTCGCACGTTCTTCCCGAAGAGGGCGACGACGTCCATGCGGACAGATGGCCCAAGCCTAGGTTCGGATGCCGCCCACCAATCGTGTCATTTTCAAACTCGTGCAGTGCGATGAACCCACTAGCCTCTAGTTTTGAAGCAAGCGACTTGGATGCACGCCAAGAGCATCTGCGATGCGCCCGAGAGCGCGGACCGTGGGGTTTCGCGTGCCGCGTTCCAGATCGCTTAGGTAGCTCCGCTTTAGACCTGCGCGAAATGCCACCTCCTCCTGGGAGAGGCGGATCTCTGTTCTGATCGCTCGCACGTTTTTCCCAAGCTGGGCGACAACGTCCATCGCCACAGTAGGGTGAGATTACGCGATATGCGCTGTCCCCTAAACGTGTCATTTTTGATCTTTCAGGTGATTTGTCGATCCGTTGGAGAGTGCGCGGTCGTGTCGGAGGGCCTCGAGCAGATGGAGGGGGAGGGCCAGGCATCACTGTCCGAGCTCTACAAACGGTACGCCGCATGGTTCAGGGCTCGTCTGGTCCGGCGCTATGGCGCACAGGATGCGGAAGACCTTCTTCAAGAGACCTGGCTTCGTCTCACCCCATATCGGGAGGCCCGCGAGATACAGCACCCTCAGGCTCTTCTGATGCGCATCGCCACCAACCTAGCGGCGGATATGAGCGCTCGGCAGCTTCACCGTACGCGCCATGCCTCCGAAATCAGCCAGTCGCACGGCTGGGGGTATGAAATGCCCGCCCAGGCCGATGAACTGCTGGCGAAGCAGCTTGTGCTCGGCTTGCCTGTGCCCCTTCGCGATGTCTTTGTGCTATCCCGGTTCGGCGGTCTGACGAACAGCCAGATCGGCGAGCAGCTCGGGATTTCTCCCAAAACCGTTGAGTGGCGCATGACCAAGGCCCTGGCTCACTGCGCAGCCCAGCTTCGGCGCTAGAGATGGGGCGCACCATGACCAACCCGAAGGTCCGGGTTGAAACCGCGGACACCGAAGCGGCCGCATGGCACGCCCGTCTGGGCTCGCGCAACGTCAGCACCGGCGCGATCGAGGACTTCTTCACCTGGCGGGCGGTGCCGGCGAACGCGGAAGCGTATCGGCGCGTCGAGAAGATCTGGGCCGACACGGGCAAGGTGGCGGATGACCCTGAAATCGCCCGGGCGCTCGAGGCGGCGATGTCGCGCAATACCGGCGCGCCGCGGCCCGGCCGCGTGCCGCGCAGCCTCCTGGGCCTGGCCGCGGTCGGCGCGGCGGCGGCCTTGGCGATCGGCGCCTGGGCCTGGCAGCAGAGCAGGACCGTCTTCGCCACGGGCGTAGGCGAGCAGCGCCTGGTCCAGTTGGCGGACGGGTCGTCGGTTCGGCTGGATACGGCGTCGCGGATCAGGGTCCGCTTCGCTGACGATCGTCGCCTGGTGGATCTGGAGCGCGGCCAGGCGCTCTTCACCGTGGCGCACGATCGGGACCGTCCGTTCATCGTCGACGCGGGCGCGACACAGGTGACGGCGATCGGCACGGTGTTCGACGTGCGAAGGGATGGAGCGACGGTGCGCGTGACCCTGGTGGCAGGAGCGGTCGATGTGACGCCGGAAGGCGAGGGGAGGGCGGTGCGGCGGATGGCCGCCGGCCAGCAGACACGCGTGACCGCCGGAGCCCTCGTCACCGATGTGGTCGACGTTCAGGCGGAAACCGGCTGGACGGACGGACGGATCGTGTTCCGTGACACGCCGCTGCGCCAGGCCGTGTCGGAGGTGAACCGGTATTTAACCGCGAAGATCGAACTGGACGCCACGTCGCTCGACGCCGTCCCGGTCAACGGGGTCTTCAGGACCGGGGACCGCGACGCCTTCGTCTCGACGGCTTCGCAGGTGTTCGACCTGGAGGCTTCTCCGGGTCCGGATGGAACCGTTCGGCTGTCAGAGCGAAAAAATAATTGAGAAACCTCTCCGGGGTTACCCGGGGTCTGAACCGTCTCTTCTCTGAACGCCGCGTGGCGTCGAGGGGAGCCAAGATATGAGTCGTTTCAGCCTTCTGTCCGGCAGCGCGTTCGTCGCCTGCACCCTGGCCGTCAGTGGGACGGCCTGCGCCCAGGAGACGCGGGAGTTCGACATCCCGCCCGGATCGTTGCGGGATGGTCTGAACCTCTTCGCGACACAGTCCGATCAGCAGATTTTCTTCTCCGGCGAACTGGTCGCAGGTTTGCGAACCGAGGGGCTGCGCGGACGGTACGCGCCGGCCAGCGCGCTCGACCGGTTGCTGACGGGTTCGGGACTGACCTGGTCCGAGACCCGTCCCGGCGTCATCTTCCTGCGCCGTGCAAGCACGGCGGCCCAAGCCGCGGAGGCCGTGACCCAGCTGGATGAGGTCGTGGTCACGGGCACCCTCCTGAAGTCCTCGGGCGACCTGGCCTCGCCGGTTGTCGTTCTGGACCGGGAAGCCCTGGATCGGCGGGGGTTCGGCACGGTCGCGGAGGCGCTCGCCGACCTGCCCCAGAACTACGCCGGCTCGGCGACGCCGGTCGTGCAACTGGCGGGCTCCGACAGGGGCGGTTCGAATTCCGTCTATGCGACGGGTGTGAACCTGCGCGGCCTCGGACCCGCATCGACGCTGGTTCTGGTCAACGGCCGTCGGCTGGCCGGGACGGGTTTCCGCGGCGAGTTCGCGGATGTTTCCGCCCTGCCGTCGGCGGCGGTCGAGCGGGTCGATGTCCTGCTCGACGGGGCATCGGCGCTCTACGGCGCCGACGCCGTCGCCGGCGTCGTCAATGTGATCATGCGCCGGTCGTTCGAAGGACAGGAGAGCCGTGTGCGGGTCGCCGCGGCAGAAGGCGGCGCTGAGGACGTCATCGTCTCGCATCTGGCGGGCCGGACCTGGTCGTCCGGCTCCGCCTATCTGTCCTACGAATATCAGACGACCAACGCCCTGAGCTCGCTGGACCGGCCCTATACCGCCGACGGCGACTTGCGCTCGTTCGGCGGGACAGACCACCGCAATCTGTTCAGCGCGCCGGGCAATATCGTGGCCTTCAGCCCGGCGGCTTCGGCCTATGTGTCGCAATACGCCATCCGTCCGAACGCGACCGGCAGTGCGCAGGGACCGGGCGATTTCGCCGCGGGCGCGGCGAACCTTCAATCGACGACGCTCGGCGCCGATCTCGTTCCGGCGATCGAACGCCACAGCGCCTATGGCCGCATACGGCAATCCCCCGGCGACCGGATCGATCTGTCGGCGGACCTCCGGTACAATCGACGGGCCTATGAGATTGCGGGGCCCGCGAGCGCCGGCGTCTTCACCGTGACGCGGACAAATCCATTCTTCGTGTCGCCGACCGGCGCGTCGTCCCACATCATCGGCTATTCCTTCCTCGCCGACTTGGGGGCGACGCGCCAGACGGGCTCCTCCGAAAGTCTCGGCGTCACCGTCGGCGCCCGTTATGCGCTCGCCCCGGACTGGTCCCTGGAGGGCTATCTGGCGCTGGCGGAGGAGCGGGGCGAACTCGGCGTGTACAACCGGGTGAACAGCCGATTTCTGAACGAGGCCTTGGGAAACATCCCCGATGATCCGGCGACGCCGTTCCGGGCCGCTGTGGACGGCTATTTCAATCTGTTCGGAAACGGCGCCGCCAACTCGCGCCCTGTCCTGGACTTCATCGGCAGCGGCTTTTCCGAAGCCCGGGACCGCAGCCGCGCCACCTCGGCCAATCTTCTCCTTGAGGGCCCGTTGATGACGCTGCCCGGGGGCGACCTGCAGATCGCAGTGGGCGCCCAGGCCAGGCGGGAAACCTTCGACACGCAGACGACGGCTTTCGGAGCGACGGTCTCGCCGGTCCTCAACGTCCGGCCGCAGCGCGAGCGATCGATCAACGCGGTGTTTGCGGAGGTCCGGATTCCGGTGGTCGGTCCCGGCAACGCCCGGCCCGGCGTCCGGAGCCTGGAGATCTCGCTGGCGGGCCGGTTCGAGGAATACGACGACTTCGGAACCACGACCAATCCCAAGATCGGGGTCGTCTGGTCGCCGGCCGAGGACTGGGGATTGCGGGCCTCCTGGGGCACGTCCTTTCGGGCGGCCTCCCTGCCGCAGATCTACGACGCGGCGGGCGCCTCGGGAACCTTCCTGAACCGGGCGGACGGGACCCGGGCGCTGGCGCTCTTCCTGGTCGGCGGCAACCCGGGCCTGAAGCCGGAGACGGCCGAGACCCTGACGGCGGGGTTCGACTACCGGCCGCGCGGCGGTCTCAACGTCAGCGCCAACTATTTCGACACCCGTTTCACCGACCGGATCGCCCAGCCGGTCAGCGAGAACCTCGCCGGCGTCCTCAGCGATCCGGCGCTCGCGCCCTTCGTCACCGTGGTGAGCCCCGCGACTAGCGCCTCGGACCTGGCCCTGGTCGAGAACTATGCGACCCTGCCCGGGTTTCCGTCGCTGTATCCGGCGACGACCTATGGAGCCATCGTCGATGCCCGGTGGGTCAACACCGGCGCCGTTCGGGTGAGGGGGCTCGACGTCTCAGGCCGCTATCCTCTTCCGCTCGGCGACGGTCTGCTCACCTTCGAGACTTCGGCGTCGTACATCCTCGACTACGAAACCCGGCCCACGCCCACGGCCGCGGTCCGTCAGGTCGCGGGCCTGATCGGCTATCCGGTCCGGCTTCGGGCGCGTAGCGGGGTCAGCTGGTCCCGGGGCGGACTCGGCCTCGGCCTGCACTGGAACCATGTGGACGACTACCACGACCGGGTCGGAGCCGGGATCGACGCCTGGAACACGGTCGACGCCCAGGCGAGCTGGACGCCGTCGTCGGCCCGGCTCGACGGCCTGCGGCTGACGCTTACCGTCCACAACCTGTTCGACGAGGCCCCGCCCTTCTACGACGCGCCGTCCGGCTACGGGTTCGATCCCGGGCAGGCCAGCCTGCTCGGCCGTGTCGTCGCGCTTCAGCTCATCCGGCGCTGGTGAGGCCGGGTCATGACGGGATTTGTTCACCGCCTGCTGTGGGCGGCCCTGGCGCTCGCCTGCCTTGCGTCTCCGGCCTTGGGTCAGTCCCGGCTGCTCGGCGTCGACGACATCGTATCCCTGGAATCGTTCGGCCGCGCCTCCATCGCGCCGAACGGAGCCTGGGCCGTCTATGAGAAGCGCGGCGCCTATGACACGACGCCGAGGTTCGATTTCGGGCAGAGGTCGGCCTGGGCGATCATGGACCTCTGGCTGGTCGACCTGAAACGTCCGGACGCACGGCCGGAGCGCCTGCTGCCCGGGGAGGGGCCGGGACTGCTGAGGGGCGCCTGGTCGCCCTCTGGGACGCGGCTGCTTGTCCAGCGCTTCCGCGATGCGCGCTTTGAGGTCGGGATCGTCACCCTGGCCGACCGGTCGGTGCGTTGGACCGGCCTCACGCCCGAGATGCCGCTGACCGGGGCCTGGGCCGAATGGGTTTCGGACGATCAGGTCGCCCTGATGGTCCGGCCCGACGGCAGCCTGCCGGCGCTTCTTCGGTATTACGGCGAGAGCCAGATCCGGGCGACCCAGGCCTGGGCGCGCACCACTGAGGGTCTTGAGCCCTCGCGCACGGTGATCGAGACTCGCGACGGAGTCGCGACTGCGGAAACGCCGGACCCCCTTCAGGCCCTGGTTCTCCTGGACCTGGGCGAGGAAGAGGCCCGGACGCTGGCGCAGGGTCGGGTCGCGGACTTCGCCGTCTCCCCCGACGCCCGGCGCATCGCCGTGATCATCGGCGGCGAGCGCATGGCCATCCGGCCGGACTCCGTCGCCCTGCCGGAGGGGCCGACCCGCCAGCGGCTCGCCGTCGTGGATCTCGCGACGGGCGAAGCGGCGCGGCCGATGGACGGTGTCGACATCGCGCCGCAGTTGCTGCGCTGGTCTGAGGATTCGCATCGGCTTCTCGTCTGGGCGCGCCGCGATGGCGAGGCCTGGACGCAAGGACAGCTGATGCAGGTCAGCGACGACGGCGCGGTCGCCGTCGATCGGGGGGGGCTGTCACCTGGCTCGGACGCCGACATTCTGCGAGGCGTCCGAGCCGACTGGCTGGACGAAACCCCGGTGCTGTACGCGCGCGCGGCCAGCCCAGACCGCTTCGACTGGCATGCCCTGCCGGCGGGCGGACCGCCGCGGGCCTTGACCTCAGACCTGTCGGTCGTCCCTTCTCACCTCGCGGCCGTGAACGGCGAGACCCTGCGGCTGTTCGCCGACGGCGGCCTGTGGACCGTGGACCTCGCCGGGGCCCGGCGGCTGGGGTCTGCGGGCCCTCCACTCAGGGAGCCGTTGATCAGCGATCCCGAACTGATCCTGCGCCTGAAGCTCAATAACGCGCCGCGGCGGGACTGGCTCGCCGCGCTGGGCCCGCAGGGCGAGAGCCTAGTGGTCACGGAATCGGGGACGGTCCGGCTCGGGGCGGAGGCGGGCGGGGACGCGCGGGTCGTGGCCGTGTCGCCGGCGGCGTCGCTGGTCCTCGACCGGGTCGAACTGGTCGAAACCCTGCGTCTCAGAACGCCGCACGGGGTGTACGTCCTGGATCAGGTGAATGCGGGCCTGGCCGAGGTGAGCCTGTCAAGACCGGTGGCGGTGGCGCACACAGACGCTTTCGGCCGCGACACCCGCAGTTGGCTGTTTCTGCCCCCGGGACGCGGGGCCGGCGCGATCAAGGGCCTCGTGGTCCAGGTCTATCCCGGTTCCGTCGACGCCGGCGTCTGGTCCGGGCCGTTCACCCTGACCTCCGGCGTCAGGGCCGTGGCGCTGGCGGGCGCGGGATATGCCGTCCTGACCCCGTCGATTCCCATCGACGAGCCGGGGACGACCGCCATCGACTTCTATGTTCGCAGCGTCGACGCCGCAGTCGACGCCGCCCTGGCGGCCTGGCCCGATCTGCCGCGGGATCGCATCGCGATCATGGGGCACAGCTTCGGAGGCTATGCGGCCCTGGCGATCGCCACCCGATCAACGCGCTACCAGTCGTACATCGCCTCGTCCGGCGTGTCGGACATGTTCGGCGAATGGGGCGAGTTCATCCCCGCGACCCGCCTGATGCCCGAGGACGGGTTCATGATGGTAAACCAGCAGGCTTGGGTGGAAGGCGGGCAGGGCGAGCTCTCGGCGCCGCCCTGGGCCGACCCGGCGGCCTATGTAGAACAAAGCCCCTATCTGGCGGCGGACCGGATCACGGCGCCTGTCCTGCTGATCACCGCGGACCGGGACTTCGTGCCCATGTCCCAGTCGGAACGCATGTTCAGCGCCCTCTATCGCCAGGGCGGCGAGGCGCGTCTCGTCACCTACTGGGGAGAACACCATCACCTTTGGAGCCCGGCCAATATTCGGGACCTCTACAGCCAAATCTTCGACTGGCTGGCGCGGACCTTGCCGGCGACCCCGGTCGTCAGCCCGCCGCCGTCAGGCGACGATCCCATGCCCGGACCCAGCCCTCGAACGCCGCGGCCACGATGATCGAGGAATAGTAGCCGCGCCAGATCAGGCTCTCGCGGGTGAGCAGACGATCCGCCGCGGCGCGATCGATGATCCCCAGCGCCGCCAGCCGCCCGTCGAGGAGCCAGGGCCTGAGAACGCCGAGGTTGTCGAGGATCATGCGTCCGTAAATCCGGGTCATGTCGCCCTTGGACCGGCGGTCCAGGATCGCGGCCGGGAGCCGCTCCCTGAACGCATGGCGCGCCAGGCCGCGATCCCGTCCGCCGTGGGTCAGCAGGGGCGTCGGAAGCGCGAGGCACGCCTCGATCACGGGCTGCGCGCACAGGGGGTGGCGCACATCGACCGCCTCGGTCAGCATCGACGGACCATGCCGGGAGACGCTGTCCAGGACGCCCGCGATCTGCATGGTCTTGGCGGGTCCGAACGCCTCGCAATCGGCGAGCCAGGGGTGGACGGGAGGGGCGTCGGAAGGCCCGTCGGGACGCGCCGTGAGAAAGCCCTCATCCCGCACGGGAAGGCGACTGCCTTCGCGCCCATGGCGACGGGCTTCGCGGATCATGGACCAGACCGAGATCTCGTTGGTCGCGGCAAGTCGCGGGACATCGGGAGACAGCAGGGCCCGCCATCCCCGCGCCCGCCAGGAATCCGTGAAGACGTCGGCCGTCGATCGCTGCAGCAGGATCGAATCTCCGCCCTTGCCGGTCATCAACGCCCTGACCCCCGCAGACCCGAGCCGGGCGGCCCAGTCCATGTCGTGCGGCCGGTCGAGGGCGTTGACGCCCGGACGCAGGCCCCGGGATGTTCGCTCCAGCCAGGCTTCTGTCATCGGTCCCGTGGCGTGCGGCACGCAAAGCGGATCGATTCCCAAGGCTGCGGCGAGCGCGGCGACATAGAGGCGTTCGTCGGCTTCCGGCGTCGCGCCATAGGCGCTGAGCCAGAGGGTGACCGTCGCCGGGGAGCTTTGCACCAGGCTCGAGGCCACCAGGCTGGAATCGAGCCCGCCCGAGACCTCCGCCGCGACCGGGCCCGAAGCGCCGGCCAGGCCTGTGACAGCCTCGTCGATGGCGTCGCGGAGCAGGCGCGCCGCGTCCTCGAGCGCGGGCGTGGGTTCTAGACTCCGGCAGGCAATATCAGCCGGTCGCCAGACCGGATGGGCCGGACCCTCCAGCGGGACTGGCTGCACCGTTCCGGGATCGATCGCGACAGGACCGTCGATCAGGAGCGGGCCCGATGACATGAGCGGGTTGCGCAGCGCCTGGTCCAGGCGTTCGACATTGATGCGCCACGGGGGGCGGAGCTTCCGGACAAGCCAGTCCGGCGCATCGGACGCCACGATCGTCAGGCCGTCCTGGGACCAGGCGATGCATTCCAGCGCGCCCGAGGGATCCCGAAGGATTGCCGAAAGCTGATGGTCGCGGCTGAATCGCACGCCGACATATCGGCCCCAGAACCGCGCCACGAGCTTGCGCTCATAGGCCCAGGGGTCTTCCGGACGGGTGCGCGGCAGAACGGGCCGCTGGCGATTGAACACGTCCCCGATCATGGTCCAGGGGCCGACCTCAAGCGTTTTCGGCGCGTGGGGGCCGTCGACGGCCAGCCATGCGTTTCGGTTCAGATCCCAAACGGTCAGGGCCGCCGTCCTGGCGAGGTCCGCAAGCGCGGCCGAGAGCGCCTCGGCGGCGGCGTCGTCCGGTCGCCGGACCACAAGCAGATAGTAGCCCATCTCAAGCCGCCATGATCGGGGTGTACCGGCGAACGCGTTCGAGACTGTCGGCGACCACGACATCGCCGACCTGGAGCCAGCAGTGGGCGGCGAACGGCCAGGTTCGCACGCCGAAGACCCAGTCCGTGGCGAGGCCTCGCCGGGCGAGCAGGCATTTGAGCTGGAAGGCGCGCTGCAGGCATTCCCCCTCGAACGGGACCCAGGGCAGCGCGGCCCGCGCGGCGGCGACCCGTTCGCCCAGAAGGTCATCAGCGGTTGTGAGGGGAGGGGACGGGCGGCGTGCGGCGTCGATGAGCTCGCCGAGCGTCCTGCCGCGAAAGGCCAGCGTGGCGCGTGCGAGCGACAGGCCGGCTTCGATACGGGCCAAAGTGGGCGGGGAAGAAGGTGTGGCCAGTTCGCGTTGCGCCGGCTCCGGCGCGCGCCGGGGCGCCGGGGGCCGATCGGCGGAGCCGATGCCCGCGGCCAGAAGGTCGTGGGCGACATCCTGGTCCGACGTCCGGAGCGAGCCGTCCGGCCCGATGACGATCCGGTCCGCCGCGTCGAGCAGGCAGTCGTAGCGGTCCGCCTTCACGTCGAGGACCACGACGTCTTCGTGCACCTGGGCCAGAAACACGCCCGGCGCACACCACAGATCGATGGGCATGGATGTCTCCTTTGCGGGTCGCGGACGGCCGCCGAAGGCGACCGTCCGCGCGCCGTTCAGGCCGGGTCGCGGCTGTCGAAGATATTGATCTCGGTATGCTGGCCGCCCAGCATGTCCCGGGTCAGGGCCCTGGCGCTGCCGAAGCTGACCAGGCGGAGTTTGGGGGTTTTCATCTTGGTGTCTCCTCGGGCTTGCCCCGGGGAGCATGCTGCGCGCCGGAGCGGACCCGTCATGGGGGTATCGAAGGTTGCGGACGGCCGCCGACGACGGCCGTCCGCGGCTCATTCAGCCGGCCGGGTCGCGACTGTCGAAGACGTTGATCTCCGTATAGGGGCCGGACAGCAGATCCCGGGTCAGGGTCAGGGCGCTGCCGAAGCTGACGAGACGGAGCTTGGTGGGGGTCATCACGGTCTCTCCTTGGGTTGATCGCCACGGATGTGGCGCCAGGAGAATGAGCGCGCGGGCTGACCGGCTGAAAAGCTATATCTGGAGTATATTGCAGGGTCAGCGGCCCGGTTTGGGTCGCGTGGCGAGCAACTCCGCCGCGCCTGTCTTGAGCCAGGCCTGGGCCTGTTCGCTGGTCTCATCGCCGTCCAGCAGGGTGTCGAACATGCCGGTGACCGCCGCGATCAGGGTCCGCGCATCGAGGTCGAGCAGGCGATCCTGGATGGTCCGGTCGAACCGCTGCACGGCGATGGTCAGGATGGTGGCCATCTTGTTGTCCGCGCTGCGTCGGGCGAACTCGGGCGAGCCGATGACGACGGCCAGGATGAGCGCATAGGGATCGCTGTTCGTCGCGGCGGCGAACCTGTGGATATGGTCCAGGTTCAGGCGGGTGGCGCCGGACTCGAAACGCTCATAGGTCCTCAGGGCCATGTTCATGGAGGCCGCGACCTCGGCGGTGGTCAGGCCGCGATGTCTGCGCACCGCCTTGACCGCCGCCGACAGCAACTCTCCATCACGCGGCGGGTCAGGCGGAACTCCACTCATCAGCGAAACCTCTCAAACCGGGGATGGTGCGACGGGACGCCAGAGGGAGCAACGCTCAACCTTTCGTTTCCGTACACAGCAAGGGTGAAGCCGCCACAAAGCGGCGGATGAGCCGACAGCCCACGGCGGATATCTCGACGTTTTGTGGCGAACCCGACGGAATGGACGTGCAACCCGTTGGCGAACGTCCCGATCCCCGTCGATAGTCCGGGCTCCCCCTTTTTTTTCCGGAGCCGGTCGTGACCCGGAGACGTGATCCCTTCCTTCAGGCCCTCGACAGTCTTCGGCGGCTGTCGCAGCAGGGCGCGTTCGCGCCGGGGACCCCCGTGGTGATCGTGGAAGAGGCGCGGCGTCTTCGGCTGTCGACGACGCCGGTTCGGGAAGCGCTGGCGTGGCTCTGCGGCGAGGGTCTGATCGAACGGGCTCCGTACGGCGGCTATCTGGCGCCGAGGATGGACGCGTCCCTCGTCAGGGACCGGTTCGCCTTCCGCCTTCACTGCCTGACGGCGAGCCTCGACCTGATTGCGGCCGTCCACGATCGCGACGAACCCGTCCCCTCGATCGCCGCGTCGGAGCAGCGGCTCGCCGAGTCTCTCGACCGCGTGGTCCGCGGGACGGGCAATCAGGTTCTCGCGGAGGCCTTCGACCGGGTCGGCCGCCAGCTGCGGCCGCTTGAGGCGGCGGAGCGCCGGATCTTTCGCGACCGCGACGCCGAGGCCGCCGCGATCCTGCGTCTCTCCGACGCTGGCTCGACCCCGGCGCTGCGACAGGCGCTCGTCGCCTACCACCAGCGCCGCATGGAGGCCGCGCCGCTGCTCGTCCTCGACGTCGTCGGCGATCGGCGGGACCCTCCGGACGAGGACGGCTGAGGTGCCGGCGCGGGTCGTCCTGTTCGGTCTGGGGCTGTTGCTGGGATTGCAGGCGGCGACCCAGCTGTTCGCCTGGACCTATCACTGGGCCGCGGCGCTCGGCCCGGCGTTGCGGGTTCATCCCGACCTGGCCCTCTATCCGCCCTGGGCGATCCTGCTGTGGCGCGTGGAATTCGGGGGCGAGGCCCAGGCCGCGCTGGCGCGCGGCGCGCCGCTGATCCTGCTCGGCGCCGCCGGCGGCCTGGGCCTGGGTTCGCTCGTCGGCGGCGACGGGTCGGTGCGGCGAGTCCGGGGCTGGGGCGGACTGGCCGAGGCCCGCCGCGCGGGACTGCTCGAGCCGGCCGGCGCGGTGCTCGGCCTGTTGCGGGGACGGCTGCTGGCGACGACCGATCTTCGGCCGACCCTTGTGACCGGCGGCACACGCAGCGGGAAGGGACGGGGCCATGTCACCCCGACCCTGTTGTCGTGGCCGCAGAGCGTCCTGGTGCACGATCCCAAGCGCGAGCTGTGGCGGATCACGGCCGGATGGCGGTCCGGGTTCTCGCACGCCCTCTATTTCGATCCCCGGGATCCGGCGTCCGCGCGCTGGAACCCGCTGGCGGAAATCCAGCCCGGCCCGGGCGAACTCGCCCAGGTGCAGCGGCTGGTGGCCATTCTGTCCGATCCCGGCGGCGCGCGGGATGACGAGGCGATCTGGGACAAGGCGGCGTCGGAGATCCTCGAGGCGGTGATCCTGCATGTCCTCCATGTCGCCGCCGACGACGACAAGACCCTGCTCAAGGTGCGCGAGCTGCTCGCCGATCTCGACGAGACGGCCGATGTCATGGTCAGGACCCTGCACGATCGGGGACCGGACGGCGCGCCGCGGACCCATCCGTTCATCCGCACGGCGGTCAAGGGCTATGCGGCGATGCACGACCGGTTCCGCACCTCGGTCCAGGGCACGGCGCGCTCCTATCTCAAATGGCTGGCCGGAGCGGATGTCGAGCGGGTGCTCTCGGCGTCGGACTTCGCCCTGGGCGACCTGATGTGCGCCGAGGCGCCCTTGTCCCTCTATGTCCAGGTCGCGCCGGCCGATGCGGCGGCGCTCCGACCCCTGGTGCGGATGCTGTTCTACGCGGCGGCCCAGGCCCTCACCGCCGAGGAGACTCGGGACGCCACCGGGCGGGCCAAGCGCCACCGGCTGCTGATGGTCATGGACGAGTTCCCGCTTCTGGGGCGGCTGGCCTTCTTCGAGAAGTCGCTGCGGCTGATGAGCGGCTACGGGGTCAAGGCGATGTTCGTCGCCCAGTCGCTGAACGACATCGTGGAGACCTACGGGACCCACAACACCATCCTCGACAACTGCGCCGTCTACACCGCCTTCTCGGCGCTGGACCCCCTGACCCAGGACAAGGTCTCGAAGCTGACGGGGTCGGTGACCGAGACGCGCGTCAGCCGCAGCTCGCCCGCCGGCCTGGCCTCGGGCCGGAGTTCCGTCTCCCGGGCGGAGGTCGAGCGGCCCCTGCTGGAGCCGGGCGAGATCCGCGCCCTGCCGGACGACCGGCAGCTGGTCTTCGTGGCCGGCTGCCGCCCGCTGCGCACACACAAGCTTCTGTACGACCGGCGCGAACCGTTCCGCAGCCGGGCCGATGCGCCGGCGCCGGACCAGGCGCGCCGCGTCGACACGCCGGGCCGCCGTCCGCATCCGTGGGCCGGGCGGCGCAGTCTCGGCGAGGACGCGGAGGCGAGCCTGCCCCTGTTCAAGGAGGTGGCCGCCGCCATGGACGACAAGAAGGCGGCGGCGCGGGCGGCCGACATCTACGGGCGGGTGGCGCAGGAGATGGCGGCCCAGCAGGCCGTCCTCGACCAACTTCAAGGATTGAGCGATGGCTAGGACTAACCGCCAGACCAGCCGGGTGCAGGTCTATCTCAACGACCCCAAGATCGTCTCGGGCCTGAACCGGGAGGCGCGCAGCGGGCGGATGCCCCTGAGCCAGGCGGCGGGACGCGCCATTGCGCGCGGCCTGCTCAAGAGCCCGCAGGCCGATCCCGAGGATCGCCTGCTGCAGCTCGAACGATCGCTGCGCGACCACATGCGATCGACGGCGCGCGACATGCAGATCGTCCAGGAGCTGCTGATCGAGGTGGCGCGGGCCTTCTTCCTGCGTCTGCCGGACGCGGTGGTGGATCAGGATCCGACGGTGCAGGCGGCGGTGGACCGACGCATAGAGCGGCTGCTCGACGCCACGGCGGCCCGGATCGTCGCCGGCCGGTCCGATCGCGACGCGGCGGCCGGGCCGGTGCGGGAGCCCAGCTCGTTCGACCCGCCGAACTGATGGCGACCCACCCGATCGTCGCCGAGCGCAAGCTGGAGGCCCTGCGGCACGCCCTGGGGCCGACGGTCCTCGCCGCCCTGGAGGAGCCGGCAGTGGTCGAGATCCTCGCCAACCCGGATGGTCGCCTGGTGCTCGACCGGAGCGGGGAGGGGCGTCAGGACACCGGCCAGTCCCTCTCGCCCGAGGCGCGCGAGCGCGCCATCAAGCTCATCGCCGACTATGTCGGGGAGACGGTGGCGCGCGAGAACCCGCGTCTGTCCGGCGTCCTGCCGGGGACGGGCGAACGGTTCCAGGGATTGCTGCCCCCGATCGTGGCGGCGCCGGCCTTCTCGATCCGCAAACGCCCCGCCGTGATCTGGGGGCTGACCGACTATGTCCGCGACGGCGTGATGACGGAGCCCCAGGCGGACGCGCTGCGACAGGCGGCGGCCGAACGCCGCAACATCCTCATCTCCGGCGGGACCGGATCGGGCAAGACCACCCTGGCCAATGCGGTGCTCGCCGAACCCGCCTTCGCCGGAGACCGGGTCTTCCTGATCGAGGATACGCCGGAACTGCAGTGCTCGGCCTGGGACGTGGTCGCGGTGCTGACCCGGCGCGCCCCGGTGGCCATCGGGGTGGTCGATCTGGTCCGCGACTCGCTGCGCATGCGGCCGGACCGGATCGTGGTCGGGGAGATGCGCGACGGCGCCGCCGCGCTCGAGACGCTGAAGAGCTGGAACACCGGCCACCCCGGCGGTCTGTCGACGATCCACGCCAATTCGGCCGGGGACGTCCTGCGGCGGGTGGAAGACCTGCTCACCGAAGTGGTCGCCCGACCGCCCCGGCGCGCGATCGCCGAGGCGGTCGACCGGATCGTCCATATCCGGCGCACCGCCGAGGGCCGACGGGTGGAGGCCGTGCTCGCCGTCGAAGGTCTTGAGGCGGATCGTTACCGGCTGACGCCGCTCGCGTGAGGACAGAGCGCGCCGGCGCTATGCTGCTTCCTGGTGGATCGCTGACATCGCGACGCCGGGAGAAGCGCTTCGCCGCCGCGGCCTTTTGATGCCCGGCTCGGCCAGCGGCGCGGTCACGCGCCGGTCCGGTCGGTCAGGAAGGCGATGTCCCGGCGTGGTCGTCCCGGTTGCGGCGCCGCCTTATGACGGCCAGACGGCGCGCAACCCTTCCACCAGGTGGTCGCGTCGGTCGGGCGCGAGCTGGTCCAGCTTTCGTTGCTTCCAGCGCACGGCCGGCACGTCGGCGATGCCCGGCAGGCCGACGAGGGTCCAGTCCGGTTCTCCGCTTTTGAAGCCGATCAGGAATTCGCGATGCGCGGTCGGCATGTCATCGACGATGATCGTGATCAGGGCTTCCCGCGCGGCGATCAGTTCGTCGAGGCTGACCGGCTCCTGCGTCATGCCGACGAAGCCCGCCGGAACTCATCGGCGATGTCCTTCCGGCGCGGACGCAGCACTTCGGCCATGGGGCGAGGGTGGCTGATCAGATAGGCGATGTTGGCTTTTCCAGACCCGCCGTTTGAGCACCCGGAGTGATCAAACTCCCGTATTGCCAAACGACCAGCCTTGGAGCCTTGGCCGGGTCTGGGGAGAAGGGATGAAGACAAAAGTCCAATCATGCTGGCGCAAGGCGGCGTCGCCATCAGCTGGCCTGATCTCGCGCGGCGACCCGGCCCCGCGTCCGTGATCGCTAGGCGTAGAGGCGTGGAAACAGGACGTCGAGCGTATCGGCCGGGAAGCGAAGCGAGACGGGTCCTTTCGGCGTATCGGACACGAGGAGCTGGCGTTCCGTCAGTTCCTTGAGGATGCGCCGGGCGCTGCGTTCGGGAAGGCGGGTCACGCGCTCGGCCTCGCCGCGGTCGAGTTCTCCCCGGATCAGGGTTTCCTGAAGCAGGGCGTTGGCCTCCGCCGGGAGGCCCGAGATCAGAACATATTTCGCGAGGCGGTCGGACAGGCCGTTCAGTTCGAACAATTCTCCCATGTACCCGACCTGTTCGAGACAAACCTCCAGGAACCAGGTGGTGAAGGACTCGAGTTGAGTCAGGGACAGATGCCCCCTCCCGTCACGGTCCCCGCGGCGGACCTCGTCGGCTCGCGCCATGTGACGCTTGTACTCGGTCCGTCCTTCCGGTCCCGGATCAAGGCCCCGAGCCAGTCCCCGCGAGATCGACCACAGTCCGTGAGCCCCGATTCCGGCTTCATGCGCCATGGCGTGACTCATCAGCCGTCCAACACGGCCGTTGCCGTCGGGAAACGGATGGATCCAGGCAAACCTGTGGTGGGCGGTGGCCATCGCGACGATCCGGCTGGACCGGCCCGGGCCCACGCTGATCAGCCCCTCTCCGGGCGCCGGCTGGAAGGCGAACCGGCGATGGAAATGGGCCATGAACGCCGGCACCTGCTCGGAGGCGGGCGGGAGATGATCGCCCACCTCGACATCCTGGTCGGCGCCACGGCGCCATTCTCCGGGCGTCATGAGGAAGGTGTGGCGAGCCCCCTTGATGGTCAGCATGGCCTCGGACGCATCCGCGTAGAAGTCGCGGTGAAGACGCTGCAGGAATGCGGGATCTGCGGGATCGGGGAGCATGTGATCGGCGGCCAGGCGATCGATCTCCTGCTGAACGCGATAGTGGGCGACCGCCTCCGCCTGGAGATCCCGCTTGTCCGCATCGGAGACCCCGGCCAGCGCCCTTTCGATATCCCGGGGACGGGTGTTATGGCCCTCGATCAGGTTGCTGTAATAGGTGTTCATGATCCGGACGAGATCGGCTAGGTGACGCGCGGTCTTCGGATGGAGGCCCACGCCGAGCTCCGCCGACCGCGCGGCGAGGTCGGCGACGAGATCGGCGATCCTCGCCGGGAGCGTTTCGAGACGAGCGGGCTCGATACGGGTTGGAGACTCGGGAACTTCTGGCATTTTGGCCGATCTTTCCGCGCGGAGTGATCCGCCATCCATATCCCGGCAGTGTCTATAATGTAAGGCGTTTGAGGCTACAGAAGGTTCCGCCTTGCCAGTTTGGCCGATCTTCTGGCCGATCTTCTGGCCGATCTTCTGGCCGATCATTGAGGCGGTCGACAGGGTTAAGGCGATCAATCGGAACGTCTGCAGACGGCCATCCACGGCTTTGGGCAATGGATCGCCGGGACGGGGTCGTTCTGGGCCGGCCGTCGCCAGGCCCAGCCGGGGAATATGGCGCGCGCAGCCCTGCGTGTTCCCCCGCGCGCCGAACTGCCGCTTCCGAACGCCGGGAGGACCAGGCGCACGGTCAGGGCTGCGCCCGACGCCATCGACAACAGGGAGGCCCGCGAATCGACACCGTGGTTCGCGCCTCTGTGAAGCGCGCGGATCCGAAGGCGGGGTCCCCCTTGAAGGGACGGCCCGATCGCCGGGACCGGCTGTTTGAACCGTCGATATCGGAAGGGAGGCCGGCCAAAGTCCGGCGCTGCCGAGGTTTGGTCAAACGTCGCCGAAAGTCGTCGGACGGGTCGGGAAAGGTCATGGCCACGACCCTGGCAAAGTCGTTTGCCGAGTTAAACTAAGTCGTCAGCAAGTCGCATACAAGTCGTTGAAATTATTTGATCAAATGACGTTGACAGGCGGGGATTTTATCTGCTTGCAATGAGTCGCGGCGCGGTGACCTGCGCTGAAACAAAGGAAGCAGATCATGCAACGGAGACTGGGGCGCCGCCTGTTCGGCGCAGCGATGACATGTGGCCTGATGCTGGCCGGACCGGCCCTTGCGGGAGGCTCCGGCATGCCGTGGGAAGGGCCGCTGCAGCAGGTGGTTCAATCGATCACCGGACCGGTGGTCCAGGCCGCCGCCGTCGTGGCCGTGGTCGTCTTCGGCGCCGGCATCGCCATGAGCGAGAACGGCTCCTCGATGCGGCGGGGCCTGGGCATCATGTTCGGCCTGTCGATCGCTTTCGCGGCCTCGACCTTCTTCCTCGACTTCTTCGGCTTCGCCGGCGGCGCGGAGATCGGGTGATGGACCCGCGGCCGGACGGGTGGGAGCTGCCGGTGGCCCAGGCCCTGGCCGAACCGGTGCTGATGGCCGGCATGCCGCGCGACTACGCCATCGCCATGGGCACGATCGCCCTGGTGCTGGGCCTGGCGCTGCGGATCTGGTGGCTGGGCCTGCTGTGGTGGGCTGTCGCCCATGCGATCGGCCTGTGGGCGGCGCGGTCCGACCGGCGGTTCTTCGATGTTCTGCGCCGGCATCTGGCGATGCCCGGTCATCTGGACGGGTGAGGGCGCGATGCGGTTCCTCGACGAACATCGCCGCCGTCCGGCCTCCCTGGCCGACCATCTGCCCTGGGCCGCGCTGGTCGCGCCCGGCGTGGTCCTGAACAAGGACGGCTCCTTTCTCGCGGCGTTCCGGTTTCGCGGACCGGACCTGGAATCCTCGACCGAGGATGAACTGATGGCCGTGCGCGCCCGGCTCAACAACGCGCTGAAGCGGCTGGGCTCGGGCTGGTGTCTGCATATGGAGGCGCGCCGCCGTCCGGCGACGGCCTACCCCGAGAGCGCCTTCGACCTCGACGTGGCCTGGCTGCTCGACGCGGAGCGACGCAGCCGCTTCGAAACCGCCGATCCGGCCTTCGAGACGGACTTCCGGCTGGCCCTGACCTGGCTGCCGCCGGCCGATGAGACCCACCGCATGGAGCGCTGGCTGTTCGACGGGCTGGCCAAGGGCGGCCACGACTGGCGGCTGTCGCTGGCGGCTTTCGGCCGCGAGGCCGATACGACGCTCGATCTGTTGTCCGACGCCCTGCCGGAGATCGAACGGCTCAATGACGCGGACCTTCTGACCTGGCTGCATGACAGCGTCTCGCCCAAGCCTTTCGCGGTCCGGCCGCCGGAGACGCCGATGTTTCTCGACGCCTGGCTCGCCGACGCCGGTCTGACGGGGGGAGTCTCGCCCCGGCTGGGCGATCGCTGGCTCAAGGTGGTCTCGGTGCGGGGCCTGCCGTCGGTGACCCGGCCCGGACTGCTCGATGCCCTTGGCGCCCTGGCGTTCGAATACCGCTGGACGGCGCGCTGGATCGGCCTCGACAAGCCCGAGGCCGAGCGGGAGATCGTCAAGCTGCGCAAGCGCTGGTTCGCCAAGCGCAAGGGCGTCGGCGTCCTGCTTCGCGAGGCCATCACCAAGGAGGAGGTCCCGCTTCTCGACACCGACGCCGCCTCCAAGACCGAGGAATGCGACGGCGCCCTGGCGGCCCTCGGGGCCGAGAGCTGCGCCTTCGGCTATCTGACCCTGACCGTCGCCGTGCTGGACTCCAGCGAGGCGGGGGCGGCGGCCAAGGCCCGCGCGATCGAGGCGGCGCTGAACGCCCAGGGGCTGGTGGCCCGGATCGAGGATCTCAATGCGGTGGAGGCCTGGCTGGGCTCGCTGCCGGGCGAGCCCTATGCCGACGTGCGCCGGCCCCTGGTCTCGACGCTGAACCTGGCCGACCTGCTGCCGGTTTCCGCCGTCTGGGCGGGGCCGGCCGGGGACGCCAACCTGGACGGGCCGCCGCTGGCGACGGCGCGCACGACCGGCGCGACGCCGTTCCGGCTGGTGCTGCATGTCGGCGACGTCGGCCACGCCATGGTCGTCGGGCCGACCGGATCGGGCAAGAGCGCCCTGCTGTCCTTCCTGGCGCTGCAATGGTTCCGCTATCGGGACGCCCGGGTGGTCTTCTTCGACAAGGGCCGGTCGGCGCGCGCGGCGACGCTGGCGGCCGGCGGCCGCTGGCGGGCGCTGGAGCCCGGGGCGCGGTTTTCGCTCCAGCCGCTGGCCCGGATCGACCGCGAGGACGAGCGGGCCTGGGCCGCGGAATGGATCGCCGAGACCGTGCGTCTGGCCGGGCTGGAACCGGTCCCCCGGGTCAGGGAAGAGATCTGGGTGGCGCTGTCGGCGCTCTCTGAGGCGCCGGTCGCGCAGCGGACGCTGACGGTGTTCTGCGCCCTGGTTCAGGACAAGGCGGTCGCCGCCGCCCTGGAGCCCTTGACCCTGAAGGGCCCGCACGGCGCGCTGCTGGACGGGGCGGGCGAGACCCTGGCGCCCACGCGGTTCGACACCTTCGAGCTGGAGACCCTGATGGGGACCCCGTCGGCCGTGGCGCCGGTGCTCTCAGCCCTCTTCCACCATCTCGAACAGGGCTTCGACGGCCGGCCGACCCTGTTGGTCCTCGACGAAGCCTGGTTGTTCCTCGGCGAGACCGCCTTCGCGGCCCGGATACGGGAATGGCTGAAGACACTGCGCAAGAAGCGGGTCTGCGTGGTGTTCGCCACCCAGAGCCTGGACGACGTGGCGGCCTCCTCGATCGCGGCCAGTCTGATCGAGAGCTGCCCGACCCAGGTCTTCCTGCCCAATCCCCGCGCCCTGGAGCCGTCGTCCGCCGAACTCTACCGGGGCTTCGGCCTGAACCGGCGCCAGCTTGAGCTGATCGCCTTCGCCACGCCCAAGCGGGCCTACTACTGGCGCCAGCCGCGCGGCCGGCGGCTGTTCGATCTGCGTCTGACCGGCGTGGCCCTCGCCCTGTGCGGCTCGAGCGCGCCGGAAGACCAGACCCTGATCGACTCCCTCCTGGAGCGATCGGGACCTGACGACGGTCGACCGGGCGGCTTCGCCCGCGATTTCCTCAAAGCCAAGGGAGTGCAAAATGTGGATTCCGTTTTCGACGCCTTCGCCGGCCCGCTCGCGGCCGAATAGGTCCATCCAGATCGTCGCCGTCGGCCTCGTCGCCGTCAGCCTGCTGGGCGCCACGCCGGCGCCGGCCCAGCAGGTGGTGTTCGACCCGCGCAATCACATCGAAAATGCGCTGCAGGCGGCGCGTCAGCTCGAGAGCCTCGCCAACGAGGCGCGCAGTCTGGCGGCCTCGCCCTACAGCCACCTGACGCAATCCAGCCAGTCGCTGCGGGACATGGCCGAGCTGGCGCGGACGGCGCGCGGGATCGCCAGCTCGGTCAGCGGTCTGGAGCAGCAGTTCCGGAGTTTGTACCCCGACGATCTGTCCGGCTCGGACATGCTGAGCCTGCTGGAGCAGGGCGAGGCGCGCACGGCCAACGCCCGGCGCACCGCCGAGGACGTGGCGCGGACGGCCGCCGAGCTGGAACGGCTGGGGCAGGGCCGGTCGCAGAGGCTGGCCGGGGCGCTCTCCGCCAGCCAGGCGGCGACCGGCCAGACGGCGGCGGTCCAGTCGTCCAACCAGCTTCTGGCCGTGCTGGCCGAAGACCTGGCGGCGCTGCGCACCATCATGCTGGCCCAGTCCCGGCTGATGGCCGAGGCCACGGCGCGCGACGCGGCGGACCGCGCCTCCGGAGACGCCGCCCGGCGCCAGCGGTGGGGCCGTCAGGCCGACGCGCCGGCCGCGCCGCGCTTCGATCCCTTGTCTCACGCGAACGACTGAGGGAGCGGGGCGATGACGGTCGGAGTGGAAACGCCCAACGAGCTGATGGTGGTGTTTTCCGACACCATCTCGGCCGGGTTCGACGCCCTCCAGGGTTCGGTCAACGGCGTGTTCGGCCTGCTCATCGTCCTGGTCGTCGCCCTGACCGGCATCCAGTGGGCGCTGTCCTCCAACCGGGAGGTGCTGGCCTCGGGCTTCGGCAAGGTGCTGCTGATCGGCGCCTTCGCCTGGCTGATCAACGACTGGCAGCGGCTGTCCGAGACCCTCTATGCCGGCTTTCTGGAGCTGGGGCTGACGGCTGGCGGCGGCTCCCTGAGCCGGCAAGAGTTCCTCAACCCGGGGGCTATCCTCGCCCAGGGCTGGGAGATCGTGAAGGCGCTCGGGGAGACGCCCGCGCCGGTCGACAATCCGCTCGACGTCGTCGGCAACATGGCGGACGCCCTGATCCTGGGCCTGGCCATGATCGGCATCATGCTGGCCTTCGCCGTGCTGGCCCTGCAGATCATCGTCTCCCTGCTGGAGTTCAAGATCGTCACCCTGGGCGGCTTTGTGCTCCTGCCGTTCGGGATCTGGAACAAGTCCGCCTTCCTCGCCGAACGGCCGCTGGGTTATGTCGTCTCGTCCGGGTTGAAGGTCCTGGCCCTGGCGATCGTCGTTTCCGGCGCGCGGACGATCTTCGATCAGCTCCAGCCCTCGGCCAATCCCGATATCTACGAAGCCCTGACCATCCTGGTGGCGGCCATCCTGCTGGCCATGCTGGCCCTGTTCATCCCCAACCTGGCCTCGGCCCTGGTGACCGGAGGACCGGCGCTGGGCGCCGGCGCGGCGCTGACCGGAGCGCTGGCCGTCGGCGGGGCCGGCGCCCTGGCCGGGGCAGGGATCGCCGGCGCCGGCGCCATGGCGGCCGGCGGGGCCGCCCGCCTCGCCGCACCCGCGCGCGCCGCTGCGGGGGCCGGGTCGGGACGCCCGCCCGCGCCGCCGAACCCGCAGGGCCCGTCGACGCCGAAGCCCTCGAACGACAACCCGCCGCCGTCCGGTCCGCGCCGTTCGTCAGGCGGAGCCGTGACCGCCTCGGCGGGGACGAGCGGTGTCGGCGAGCGCGCCGTCGCCTGGCGAGCGCAGACCGCGTCGGACAGCGCCGCGAACCGAACGGCCGCGGACGAAACCCCGCCGGCGAGCGGGCCGGGGGCCTCGAAGGACGCGCCAGGCCGTTCGACCGGGACGATTGCCGGGGAGGCCCAGGCCGCCAAGGCGGACTTTCACCGGGCCGCGTCGAGGCCCGCGACGGCCACGGGCGGAGGCCCGCGGGGGCGGTCCGCGGCCCTGCAGGCTTTCTTCGTCGCCAACACCGGCCGCGGTCTGCTCCCGGCCGGGGAAACCAGCGGCGTCCTGTCGCCCAATCTGAAGACCGAGGAGTCCTGAGATGCACCCCTTCTTCCGGCCCCGACGGGCCCTGGCGTCCGCGCCCGACCAGACGCCGTACCAGCGCGCCGGCCAGGTCTGGGACGACCGGATGGGCCTGTCCCTGGCCCATGCGCGCAATTGGCGCCGCATCGCCCTGGCCAATCTGGCGCTGGCTGGTTTCCTGGGCGCCGGCTGGTGGGTCCAGGCGGACCGGGCCGTGGTGAAGCCCTTCGTGGTGGAGGTGTCCGACTGGGGCGAGACCCAGAGGATCACCGCCATCGGCGGGCGCTATGAACCGAACGAGGCCCAGATCGGTCACGCCCTGGCCGGCTGGGTTCGCGATGTCCGTTCCAAGAGCATCGATCCCATCGTCATCCGCCAGAACTGGCTCCGGGCCTATGACCTGATGACGCCCAAGGCGGCGTCCTTTCTCAACGCCTGGGCCCAGACCCACGACCCGTTCGCCGAGGTCGGGCGCGAAGCGGTCAATGTCGAGATCCTGAACGTGGTCCGCCGGACGGACCGGACCTTCGACCTGCAATGGCGCGAGACCCGCTTCGTCAACGGCCAGTCGGCCGGGGCCGAACGCTGGCGGGCCCTGATCACCACCACGATCCAGCCGCCCCGCACGGAGGCCGAGCTGATGAAGAACCCCCTTGGACTGAAAATCGAGGACGTATCATGGACCCCCGACGCCTCCTGATCCTGGCCGCCCTGGGCCTGTCGCTGTCCGGCTGCGCGGTCTTTCGCGATGGCCTGCGGCCGGCGGCCGCCCTGATGGGGCGCACGACCGCTTCGACGCCCATGGACGTCCTGGCATCGACGCCGGTCATCGAACCCGAACCGGCCCTCGCGGTGGCCGAGGGTCCGCAAGGCCGCTCGCCGACGGAGCGGGCCTATGAGGCGGCGCCCGTCCGCGCGGCGCCGGCCGCGACGGTCCCATCAGACGCACGGAATGTGCCGGCCGGCGCGACCGGGCGGCAAGCCATCGCCGCGGCCAATGCGACGGCGCGCGCGCCGTCCCGCGAGGACGCCTTCGTCGGCGGGGTCCAGGTCTTCACCTGGTCGCCCGGACGCGTGTTCGAGATCTGGACCGCGCCCCTTCGGGTCACAACCCTGACCCTGGCGCCGGGGGAGACCCTCGTGGCGAAGGCGGCGGGGGACACCGTGCGCTGGCAGATCGGCGAGGCGGTCTCGGGCGAGGGGGCCGGCCAGCGGACCCATGTGCTGCTCAAGCCCCTCGAACGGGGCCTGGAGACCAACCTCGTCCTGACGACGAACAGACGGGTCTATCTCATTGATCTGAAAAGCGGCGCGACCGACGCATTCAATGCCGCCGTCGCCTGGGACACGGACGCGATCCTCGCCGGCGGCGCCCCGGAGGCCGCCATGGCGTCCGTCCCGGCGCGCGGCGGCGAGCCCGTCGTGATGCCGGAGGGCGAACTCGACGCCCGCTACCGGATCGATCCCCAGGGCCGGCGTCCGCGCTGGACCCCGACCTCGGTGTTCAACGACGGCCGGCGGACCTTCATCACCTTCGACGCGGACCTTCAGGTGGACGAGGCGCCTGTCCTGTTCGTCATCGCCCCCGACGGAGAGGCCCAGATGGTCAACTACCGGCAGGTCGGCGGCCTCTATGTCGTCGACCGGGTGTTCGACCGGGCCGAGCTTCGCCTGGGCGGCCGCCGGCCCCAGATCGTCCGCATTCGCCGTCTCGCAGGAGCCCGGTCATGACCAACCTCGATCCTCTCCACACGGCCCGGCCCGACGTTGCGCCCAAGGAGCCGGCGCCGGGCCTGAGCACCCGGGCGCCGCGCCCCCACGCCGTGCGCCTGCGCAAGTCCGTGGTCCAGCTCATCGTCATCGGCGGGGCGGTGCTCGTGTCGGGCTCCCTGGCCTGGGCCTTCGTGGTCCAGCCGGAACTGCGCGACAGCGCCCGCGCCCGTCAGGCCGAGGCGCGGGAGGACCAGGCGCGCGGCGTGGTCCGCCCTGCGGAAGCGGTGACGGACCAGCCGGCGACCTACGATCGCCTGCCCGAGCCGCGCACGGCGGACCACCCGCCGGCGACCGAGGCCGCCGCGACGCCGGGCCCGTCCAGACGGTCCGCCGACGCCTATGCGCCCGCCTACCGGCCCGCGTCGGCGCCGAACGCCCGCGGACCCAGCCCGCGCGAGCAGGCGGCGCGGTCCGGGCTGTTCTTCGAGGACGCGCGAGCCCAGGCGGCGGGCTCAAGGGCGGCCGCGCCGGCGCCGGGCGGCGATCGGTCGCCGGTCGCCAACCCGGACTATGGCGCGATCTACAACGGCCATGCGCTCGTGGCGCCGCTTTCGCCGTTCGAACTCAAGGCCGGCGCCATCGTGCCCGCGGCGCTTCTGACGGCCGTGGACACCTCGCGCGCCGGACCCGTGATCGCGACGGTCACGCAGAATGTCTATGACTCCGTAAGCGGCCGTCACCTGCTGCTGCCCCAAGGCACGCGGCTGGTCGGCACGTCCGAGGGCGAGAGCGCCTACGGGGATCGGCGGGCCTTCCTCACCTGGGAACGGTTGATCCTGCCAAACGGCAAGAGTCTGATCCTGACCGGCGAGCCTGGCGTGGACGCGCAGGGCGCGGTCGGCGTCCGGGGCCAGGTTGATCGGCGGCTGTGGCCGCTGCTGGTGGGGACGCTGTTCGCCGGCGCCATCACCACGCTCGGCCAGATCGCCCGCGACGACGACGGGGGCTCGGGCGGCCTGCTCGGCGACGCCGGCGACGCGGCGGCCATCGAGGGCGCCCGGGTCGGGGGGCGGCTGGTGGACCGCGAGCTGGAGGTCCGGCCTTCGATCCGGCTGAGGGCCGGCGCGCCGGTGCGGGTGATGATCACCCGGGACCTGATCCTGGAGCCCTACCGTCCATGACCCGGCCCCTGAAATCGGTCCGGCTTTGGGGGGCGATCGCCGCCCTCGGGCTTTTGGCCGGCGCGGCCAAGGTCGCCGATCGGAGCCCGGCCCTGGCGCTGGTCAACGAGAGCCCGAGCCTGCCCCGCGGCGTCTATCTGAGGCGGCCGGGGGCCGAGCCCGGCCGGGGCGCCGTCGTGGCCATCCCGCAGCCGGCCGGGGCGCGGCCCTATCTGGCGGCGCTCGGCATGCCGGCGGACGTGCGCCTGATCAAGCGGGTCGCCGCGGTCGGCGGCGACGCGGTCTGCGCGGACGACGGCGTGGTCCGCACGCCGGCCGGTCGGGTGCGCGCCCTGGCGCGCGATCGCCGGGGCGCGCCCCTGGCCGCCTGGGCGGGATGCCGGCGGCTGGCCGACGGCGAGCTCTTCCTGCTGGGCGACACCGCCGGGAGTTTCGACAGCCGCTATTTCGGGCCGGTCGCGCGGTCGGGGGTGGACGGCGTCTACCGGGAGGTTCTGACATGGTGAGACTGGCCTGCCTGGCCGCGATGGCGGCGGCGGTCGCTGGGCCGGCGTCGGCCCAGGCCGTGAACTGGCGCGACGCCGGCGGCGATCTGTTCGGCCGGCCCGCCGAGGCGATCGCCGAGGAGGTCCCGGACAGCTTTGAAGCGGCGTGGATCGCGCCCCTCAGCCAGCCTTTCCAGGAGGCCGTCGCCGCGGCCGCGGCGAGGCACGGCCTGGATCCCAAACTGCTCCACGCCCTGGTGGTGACCGAGAGTGCCTACAGGCCCGACGCCCTGTCGCCGGTCGGCGCGGGAGGACTGACCCAGCTGATGCCGGGCACCGCCCTGGAGCTCGGCGTCCGCGACCGCTTCGATCCCGTCGAGAACCTGCGCGGCGGCGCGGACTATCTGGCGCGTCAGATTCGGCGCTTCGGTGATCTGCGGCTGGCGCTGGCGGCGTACAATGCGGGTCCGGCCCGCGTCGCGCGGCTGGGGCGAGTGCCGGATATAGCCGAGACCCAGGCCTATGTAGCGACGGTCGTTGACTGTTACCTGGCGCTGACGGCGGGGCAGGGGATCACCAGCTCGACCCAGTGTCGCCCGCGCGGAGCGGGGCGATGATCAGGGAAACGGAGACGGAAGCCGGACCCGGGGTCTCGCCGTGCGGGGACGAGGACCTGCTGACGCGGGCGGAGGCGTCGGCCTTTCTGGCCCAGTTCGGCATCCGGCTGAAGCCGTCCACCCTCGCGCGGCTGTGGTCGACCGGCGGTGGCGGTCCACCCTGCCGTCACGTGCGGTCCAGGCCGCATTATCCGCGCGGCCTGCTGCGGGAGTGGGCGCGATCGCAGATCACGGACGTCCGCACCGCCGCACCGCCGGCGGCGAGAGGTCGCCGCCGTGGCTGACCATGGGATCAGAAGGCCGCCGCCGCCGCCGCCGTCGGTCGCCGGCCTGCTGGCGGACCCGGCCGCCGGCTTCGCGATCAAGGATGTGGCCCGGCGATGGGCGGCGCGCGACTGCGTGGACGCCGCGACCGACGCCCGAGTGCTTTGCGAGGTGTTCGAGGCGGCGGCCGACCGGATGTTCGGAGGCGCGTCGTGACGTTCGAACCTGAAGGCGGGCCGGTCGAGACGGGCGGGCCGGAAGACCGGTTGCTGCCCTGGGATCGGGTCCGCGACGTCACGGGCCTCAGCCGGTCCACCGCGTGGCGTCTGCAACAGGTCGGGGATTTTCCCGAACCCGTGCGCATCTCGCCTAACCGGGTCGGCTGGTGGGAAAGCGAACTGACCGCCTGGAAGGCGACACGCAAGACCCGGGGGCTCCCCTGTCCCAGACCGCTGGTCCGGCCCCGGGAGCCCAAGCTGATCCAGACCGCGCGATCGCCGCGTCGTCAGCCCGAAAAGCCCACTGCCGCCCCGGCGAACGTCGTGCCGGAGGCTGCAAGCCCTGTGACGCCGGCGGCCCCGCCCCGACGGAAACGACAGGCCTCCGCCGACCAGATCGATTTCGGATTCTAGGGCGAAGGGCCTGGCGACGGGCTTAGAGGCCGCCCCTGCGGATTTTGCCCATCGCAGTCGCACAAAGAGAGCCTGACGGACATTTCAGCGCAATAAGGGACTTTTACGGACATTTTGCCTTTGGGTGGCGTCTTAGGAGAAATCACGTTAAGTGACACTGGCGGACATTATTGAGATTTACGGGACCGTGGCGGACATTTCCTGTATTTCGCGCGGTCTTGGGAGACGGTCATGGCTGACATCCTCTTCACGCCCTCGGGCAGCGAAGCGACCGACAGGAAGATCCGCCGCGATCATGAAGGCGGCAAGCTCGTTCGCATCGCGACCGGCGTCTATGTCGAACCCGGCGCCGAGCCGGTCGACGCCGTCGTGCGTCGAAAATGGTCGACCATCCTCGGCAGGCTCGTTCCCGACGGCGTCGCCACCGACCGGACGGGCATGGAAAGCCAGCCGTGGAGGGACCGCTCCAGCGGCGCGCCGACCGGGGTCGGCCACGTCTTCGTCAGCGCGCCGCGGACCCGCGATGTGATCACCCTCCCGGGTCTTGAGATCCACATCCGTCAGGGTGTTGGACCCGTCGACGGCGACATCCCCTATCTGGGCTCCTGGCTGGCGGGACCGGTCCGAAAGCTGCTCGACAACCTCAGCCCTTCGCGAGCCCGAAACGGACCGGCCCGCACCGTGGGCAAGGCGGGGGTCGAAGCCGCTCTTGAAAGTCTGTGCTCGACCCACGGCGAAGAGGGCCTGAACCATATCCGGGACCAGGCCCGGGTTCTGGCGCCCGTCCTCCAGCGGGAAACGGAATTCGAGGTCCTGAACGGTCTGATCGGCGCGCTGCTCCGGACCCGCCAGGACAAGCTCAGCACGGTCCAGGGACGGGCCCGCGCCGCCGGCGCGCCTCTGGACCCCGCCTGCGTCGGTCGCCTGGTGACGCTGGCGGACCATCTTCAGGCCCGGGCTCCGCTGTCGATCCCCGATCGCGACGCGACGCCGGGCCGCAAGACGAGCGGCGCGTTCATGGAGGCCTATTTCTCCAACTTCATCGAAGGCACGGAGTTCGCCGTCAGCGAGGCCGTCGAGATCGTCTTCGAAGGCAAGATGCCCGACGCCCGGCCGGAAGACGGGCACGACGTCCTGGGCGCCTACCTCCAGCTCGTCGATCTGGGGCCGCGCGCCGCCGGGACGCGGGGGGCGGACGCGTTCATCGCCGAGATCCGGGAACGGCACCGGATACTCATGGACGCGAGGCCCTCGGTTCGGCCGGGTGAGTTCAAGACGCGAACCAACAAGGCCGGGGATACGACCTTCGTCGCCCCGGACCGCGTCGAGGGAACCCTGCGGGAGGGCGTATCGATACTCGAGACCCTGAAGGACCCGTTCTCGCGCGCCGTGTTCGTCCATTTCCTGCTGTCGGACGTCCATCCTTTCAATGACGGGAACGGGCGCCTGAGCCGCATCATGATGACGAAGGAGCTCATGGCCGGCGGCCTGTCCCGCATCGTGATCCCGACGGTGTTCAGGGAAGACTACCTCGACGCCTTGCGCGCCCTGTCGCGGCGGAACGACCCCTCCATCCTGGTGAGGTCGCTCGAATTCTGCCAGCGCGTGAGCGCCGCCTGCTCGGAGGAGACGACGGACGCCGCGATCATGACCTGGGCGCGCGCCTATGCCTTCTGCGAGAGTCCGCGTCACGCCCGGCTGACGATGCCGAACCCGGCCCTGGTCATCGAGACGCATGACGGCACGCCGGCGCCTGCAGACTATTGGCAGGCGCTCAGGCGCGACCAGGGCGCGCCGATGCCGATCTGATCCGTGAACCGTGTCGACCAGGGTTCTGCCTCGCGCTTGGGAGTTCGCCATTTAGCGGACATTGGCCCGACGAACCGGCCCGCCGGGCCAATGTCCGCTTACGACCCGCCCCGAGCGGAGATTGGCGCTGGCGCCGCCGGACGTCTAGAACTGACCTTTCGCAACGTCCGCTGCCCGAAAAGCGCTCGCCTCGGTCCTGGAGGGCGTTCTTAAGACGTGCCCTACGGCCTGATCTGGCGCAGCATAATGTGACGCTCACCGACCTCAGGCGTTGATCCTTCGGGACAGCTGATTCAATCTCTGTCAAACGGACTTCAGAATGAACCTGGCATTACGTGCAGATGGAGCGGCCCTGGCGCCGATTTCGCCGCGCCTCGAGCTGGGCGCGTACGAATCGTTGTGGCTGGAGCAGGGCGCGACCTTCAAGACGCTCGCAGACCGTTTCGCTCGGGACCCGTCGGCGCTTCCGTCCGATTTCGTGTCCCGCACCGCCGCCCTGGCGGCTGCGGACGAGGTGTTCGCCCAGCTCAAGAAGTCGGGCGTCCATCGGTTCGGCGTCCGAATCAACCATGCCGGCGATTATCCCGAACGGCTTCGCGACGCGCGCCACCCGATCGAAGTCCTCTACTACCAAGGGGCATGGGAGCTCACCGAGACCCGCTCCATCGCGGTCGTAGGGGCGCGGAAAGCTACAGAGCAGGGCACTCAACGAGCAGCCCAGATCGCCAAAGGCCTGGTTGAGCGTGGGTTCACCGTCGTGTCCGGGCTGGCAGAGGGTATCGACCGCGCGGCGCACACCGCCGCCCTGGAATGCGGTGGCCGCACTATCGCCGTCATCGGAACACCGCTTGGACAGTACTACCCGAAAGCCAACAGGGACCTTCAGGACCAGATCGCCACGGATCATCTGCTGATCTCGCAGGTGCCGCTGTTGCGCTACGGCAAACAGGGGCCCCAGCAGAATCGCCTGTTCTTCCCCGAGCGAAATGTGACGATGAGCGCCCTCACCGAGGGCACCGTTATCGTGGAGGCGAGCGACACGTCCGGGACCCTCACTCAGGCACGGGCCGCCCTGCACCAGGGCCGCAAGCTCTTCATCCTCGACAGCTGTTTCGACCCGTCGCTGAAGCTGACGTGGCCCCAGAGGTTCGCCGACCTGGGCGCCATTCGCGTTCGCTCGATGGATGACATCTGGAACGCCCTTGCATGACGATCCGCTTCAGGCAGATCGATGACAGCAACCGCGGCGATCACTACCACCTGACGCCGGCGGACGCCTGCCTGTACCTCCTCGAGTTCACGTCGGGGCAGGGCTATTCGTACAGCAAGGCGAACTCCCTGATTTCCAATCTCAAGAAGAAGCCCACGGCATCAGCGGCCGAGCTTGGCTACAAGCGGGAAGCGATCGGGAAGTGCGCCGGCGCGCTCGGAAAGGCGCTGAACCACGACTGGATCCGGCAGTCCGTCATCGTCCCTATTCCGCCCTCGAAAATGGTGGGCGACCCGGCTTACGACGACCGCATGTTCGAAATGGCAGCGGCGATCCAGCCCGCCGCTGATGTTCGCCGGCTCATCCGCCAAACCCGGTCCATGACCGCTTCTCATGAAGCGGGGAGCGTTCGAAACACGGTCGAGGATCTCCTGGGAGCCTACGAGATTGACGAGTCTCTTGCCGTCGCGCCCGTCGGCCAGATCGGAATTCTGGACGACGTCCTGACGGCCGGCACCCATTTTCGGGCGGCCCACACGATCCTGTCGCGCAGATTTCCAGGCGTGGCTATCACGGGCATCTTCATCGCGCGCCGGGTCTTCGCCAATCCATTTGCCGCCGCCCAGGGCTGAGGATTTGGAGCGGGCCGCCGGAACCGCCGGCGGATCGCGCGTCTGCGAAGCCTTCCTTAAAGGGCTGTCTCTCGGCCGGAAACGCCAGCGAGTTCGTTGAAGCGAAGGCGGGCCTTGGCTTCGTCGTAGAGAATCTCGCTCTGCCGGGGCGGCGCGACGACATAGTACATCGTGACCGGCGCCAACGTCAGACGCTCGCGACGCCAAAGCGCGAACCCCTCCCGACCCTCCAGGCGGGTCCAGGTTCCGGCGTCGTTGGGATGGTCCGGGATCAACGCCATGGGAGCTCTTTCGATAACGGGTCGCGGTGGATTGAGGCCGGGAGACGGATTTGGATGAAACGCCCTGCAAAAGGCCGCGGCCGAGCGGGGTCGAATCAGCCCCGGTCTCGGTTCCAATCAATGCTTTTCAGGGCGCTTTGTCTCGTTTCGGGCGTTAGTTTTGCGCGGCGACTGCCCCACTACTGCCCCACCAACTCGATTTTGCCCAAAAAATCATCCGTATGCGGAGGGTGGCTTTCCGCCAGATGTATGTTTTTGTTCAGGAAAAATGGTGGATGCGACAGGGATTGAACCTGTGACCCCCTCGGTGTGAACGAGGTGCTCTCCCGCTGAGCTACGCATCCATCAGTCGTGCCCCGTCGGGACGGGGAGGCGGCGACATAGCCCGCTGGCCCGCGTGGCGCAAGATGTCAGATGCCGCTGCCCGGTCGGCCGGGCCGGCTGCTCAGACCTTCGACAGGGCCCTCAGAACATAGAGGTCTGACAGCAGGCCATCGATCGCCTCCTCGACGTCCTCGAAGGAATCGATCAGCACGTCGCCGCCCAGGTCCTCGGGCGCGATGGGGCTGTAGCCGAAGGTGGTCACGATACAGGGCATGTCCGCGTCCCGCGCCGCGCCGGTGTCAGGGGCGGCGTCACCGACCATGATGGCGCGCGCCGGGTCGCCGCCCGCCAGAGTCACGGCGTCCCTCAGGTGCGCGCCCGAGGGCTTGCGCGCGCTGACCCGGTCCGGGCCGGCCACGACCGCGAAATGGCGGGTCAGGTCGAGGCGGTCGAGCAGCATCAGGGACAGGTCGGTCCGCTTGTTGGTCGCGACGCACAGGATCGCCCCCCGCGCCGCCAGCCGTTCCAGCGTCTCGACCACGCCGTCGAACGGGCGCGAATGGTCGGCGATATGGTCGATGTAGTCGGCGATGAAGGCATCGAACAGATCGGGGGCCTGCGCCTCGTCCCAGAGGGCCCCCGCGCGCTCGAACCCGTGCTGAAGCAGGGCCCGGGCCCCGCCGCCGATCAGCGACGAGGCGCTCTCCATCGGGGCTTCCGGCAGGCCGTGGCGGACCAGCATCCGGTTCAGCGTCCCGACCAGGTCGAGGTGCGTCTCCACCAGCGTCCCGTCCAGATCGAAGGCGATCGTCCAGCCTTCCAGATCGCGCTCTGTCACCCGTCTCTCCCGTTGGCTGCCCCGATGGGCTAGACCACGGGCGTGATTAGCCTCCGGACCGATTCATGACCACCCATCCCGATCCCCATCCTGTCCACGGGAGGGCCGCCATCATCCTCGCTGCCGGCCAGGGCACGCGCATGAAGTCGCTTGTACCCAAGGTGCTGCATCCCGTTGGCGGCCGCGCCATGCTGGACCATGCCATCGACGCCGCCGAGGCCCTGGGTTGCGAGCGGATCGTGGTCGTCGTCGGGGCCCATTCGCCCGAGGTGCGCGATCATGTCGTCAGACGGCTGGGCGAGGACGCCATCGCCGTGCAGGATCCGCCCCTGGGCACCGGCCACGCCGTCCGCGCCGCCGAGGCCGTGCTGGGCGATTTCGTCGGTCAGGTGGTCATCACCTATGGCGACGTACCCCTGCTGCGCGCCGCCGATATCGAGCCGGTCTTCGCCGACCCCGAGGGCGTCACCGTCATCGGCTTCGAGGCCCGCGATCCCGGTGCCTATGGTCGACTGGTCATGGACGGCGATACGCTGGCGGCCATCACCGAGGCGAAAGAGGCCTCGCCCGAGGTTCTGGCCCTGACGGCCTGCAACTCCGGCGTCATGGCCGCGCCGGTCGGCCTGCTGTTCGATCTCCTGCGCGAGGTGAAGAACGACAACGCCAAGGGCGAATTCTATCTGACCGACGTGGTCGAACTGGCCCGCAGGCGCGGTGCTCCGACCCGTGCCGTCTTCGCCGACGAGGACGCGGTCATGGGGGTCAACGCGCAGGGCGAACTGGCCGTGGCCGAGGCCCTGTTCCAGAAGGTTCAGCGCGAGGCGTTTCTGGCCGCCGGCGTGACCATGCCCGCACCCGAGACGGTGCATTTCGCGTTCGACACCCAGGTGGGCGGCGGCACCACGATCGAGCCCTATGTCGTCTTCGGCCCGGGCGCGAAGATCGCCTCGGGGGCCCGCATCCGCAGCTTCAGCCATATCGAGGGCGCGACCGTCGCCGCCGGGGCCGAGGTGGGCCCCTACGCCCGCCTGCGTCCCGGCGCGGATCTGGGCGAGGGGGTCCGGGTGGGCAATTTCGTCGAGGTGAAGAACGTCCGCATGGACGCCGGGTCCAAGGCCAACCACCTGGCCTATCTGGGCGACGGCGAGGTGGGGGCGAAGGCCAACATCGGCGCGGGCACGATCTTCTGTAACTACGACGGCTTCTTCAAACACCGGACCACGGTGGGCGAGGGGGCCTTCGTCGGCTCCAACAGCGCGCTGGTGGCCCCGGTCACGATCGGCGCGGGGGCCATGGTCGGGTCAGGCTCGGTGATCACGAAGGACGTGGCACCGGGGGATCTGGCGCTGGGGCGCGGCGAGCAGACGGCCAAGGGGGGCTGGGCGGCACGCTTCATGGCCACGATGCGGGCGAAGAAGGCGGCGAAGGCGTGAGCGCGGACAACCAGAAACGTCTGGCCGGCGAAGCCGCCGCCCTCCGCGTTGAGTCCGGCATGGTCGTGGGTCTCGGCACCGGCTCGACGGCGGCCTGGTTTGTGAAGGCTTTGGCCGCCCGCAACCTGACCGGCCTGCGCTGCGTACCGACGTCGGAGGCGACGGCTGAACTGGCCCGCGACCTCGGCCTGACCCTGTCGACGCTCGAGGACACGCCGCGCATCGACCTGACCGTCGACGGGGCCGACGAGATCGGGCCGGGCCTGGCCCTGATCAAGGGCGGCGGCGCGGCCCTGCTGCGCGAGAAGCTGGTCTGGGAAGCGTCGACGCGCTGTATCGTCATCGCCGACAGCGCCAAGGTGGTGAACACGCTGGGGGTCTTCGCCCTGCCGATCGAGGTGGTCGCCTTCGGCCACAAGACCACCGCCAACCGCATCGCCGATGTGCTGGCCGACCACGACATCGCCATGCCCGCGCGGGTCCGCACGGCCGAGCGGGGACTGGTCCGGACCGACGGCGGCAATCTGATCTATGACGCGAAATGCGGCGTGATCCACGATCCGGTGCGTCTGGCCGACGATCTGAAGCTGATTACCGGCGTGGTCGAACACGGCCTGTTCCTCGATCTGGCGGATGAGGCGATCATCGGTGGCCAGGCGGGGGCGGACAGCCTGCTTCCCTGATCCGTCCCGAAGGCCCGTGTCCGGCGTCAGTCGGAGTCCGCGGCCCGCAAATTCTGGTGGGCGCGACGGATGGAGCTCGCGATTTCGGTCCGGCTGGCGTCGAGGTCGCGCCGCGAGCGTTCCGAGGCATAGAGGCCCTGAAGATAGGCCCTGTCCCAGTCGGTCAGGCCTGCGGCCGCATCGGGCTCGTCGAACACATTGAGGATCGACGCGAACTGGCTGGTGTCGGCGTCCGGATCAATCTGGGCGAGGGTGACCATGGCGATATAGTCGGCCAGCTGGACCAGAGACACGTCGGATATCTTGTCGATATCGATGACGACGACCGTGCGGATGATCTTCTCGACCACCTGGGTGCTCAGACGCGATGCCGCGTTCATTGAAATCGTCGGCGCATAGTCCATCGGGCCCCCGCACGGGTCACGGCATTCGCCCGGAATGCGCATCCCGGGCATGCCGGTCTGGGTATCTGTCGGCATGCTGACCTGCCACCAGCGCACGGGTTCGTCGGACGTCTCGAACGCCTGCAGCGCCGCCCCGCCCCGATCCATACCCGCGCCGCCCAGGCGGAACGCACGCCGTCTTTCGTCGATCAGCCGCCGGGTGAGTCCGCCCGGGTCGCCCGACGCGATGATGATCACATTGGGCTGACATCCTGGCGCTCCGGGTGTCAGTCCGATGTCATCGGCGACGGTCGAGACGCGATCCACGATATACTGTGCAGGGTCGGTCATGAGGTTGGCCACGCCGATACAGATCCGGTCGTCCCAGCGCGCCAGGGCGCGTCCCTTGTTGGGGGCCGCGACCTCGTCCACGAAACTCCGGATCATGGCCTCCAGCGGCCTTCCGGTCACTTCCACGTCCTCGAGCGCGACAGGCGCGTCGGGATCCGGGGCAGATCGGGCAGCCTGTGGCGGAGCCGGATCCTGCAGCGGACCTGCGGCCAGCACGGCCGCGAGAGCCAGAACAATCATAAGTCACGCCCCCGCGGTCCAAACTCCCGCAAGGGTAAGCACGGCCTACGTCCGCGGTCAATTCGAGACCCGTGGCCGGCGGGGTGAAAGGCCGGTGCCGGACGGATATCGGCCACCTGACCGGGCTGGATCGATCCACGATCCGGGGCGTCCGGCCGCCGATCCCGGTCTGACCGCCGGCGGGGTCGAACACGGCCTGTTCCTCAATCTGGCAGATGAGGCGATCATCGGTGGCGATGACGGTGTCCAGGCCCTATTTCCCTGATCACTCTCATCCGCTCATGCCGGCGAAAGCCGGGACCCGGTGATTTCGTGAGGCAGGGCGTTCGGGATTGACGACGGCGTGTACCGGTTGCCACTGGTCGCCCAAAGAACTGGGTCCCGGCTTTCGCCGGGATGAGCGGGATAGAGAATGACCACCTACGACTACGACCTCTTCGTCATCGGTGCCGGCTCGGGCGGAGTCCGCGCCGCGCGCCTGACGGCGCTGGGCGGCAAACGCGTCGCCATCGCCGAAGAGTTCCGGGTCGGGGGCACCTGTGTGATCCGCGGCTGCGTGCCCAAGAAATTCATGGTCATGGCCTCGGATTTCTCGCACCAGTTCCATACGGCCGAGGGCTATGGCTGGACCATCGACGCCCGCTTCGACTGGCCCAAATTCCTGCAGGTCAAGGATGTCGAGATCGCCCGCCTGTCGGGCATCTATGTCGCCAACCTGGGCAAGGCGGGCGTTGACCTGGTCCACGGTCGCGCGGTGCTGAAGGACGCGCACACGGTCGAGGTGACGCATCGCGACGGCGGCGAGAGCCAGACCATCACGGCAGAAAAGATCCTGATCGCCACCGGCGGCCGGCCCTGGATGCCGGCGGACCTCGCCGGAATCGAGCACGCCATCACCTCCGAAGAGGCCTTCCACCTGCCGGAACTGCCCCAGCGCATCCTGATCGCCGGCGGCGGCTATATCGCAGTGGAGTTCGCCGGCATCTTCGCCGGGCTCGGTGTCGAGACCACCCTGATCTATCGCGGGCCCAACATCCTGCGCGGCTTCGACGACGACGTCCGCGCCCATCTGGCCGGCGAGATCGAGAAGCGCGGCATCAAGGTGATTCTCGGCTGCCAGCACGCGTCCATCGAGAAGACGGCGACCGGCCTGGTCAACCGGCTGGAAAACGGCATGGAGATCGAGACCGATGTGGTCATGTTCGCCACCGGCCGTGTCCCGCACGTGAAGGATCTCGGCCTCGAGGCCGCAGGGGTTCAGCTGAACGACAAGGGCGCGATCCAGGTCGATACCCTGTCGAGGACGACCGCCGAAAACATCTGGGCCATCGGCGACGTCACGGACCGGATGAACCTGACCCCCGTCGCCATCCGCGAGGCCGTGGCCTTCCACGAGACGGTCTACAGAAACAATCCGCAGCATTTCGACTACGAAGGCGTCGCCACCGCGGTCTTCAGCCAGCCCCCGGTCGGCACCGTCGGCCTGTCCGAGAACGAGGCGCGCCACTCATGCCCCGGGGCCGTCGATGTCTACGTCAGCCGGTTCCGGCCGATGAAATACGCCTTCACCGGCTCGGACGAGCGGATGCTGATGAAGCTGGTCGTCGACGGCGAGAGCCAGAAGGTCGTCGGCGTTCACATCGTCGGCCCCGAGGCCCCCGAGATGATCCAGCTGGCCGCCATCGCCGTAAAGGCCGGCCTGACCAAGGCCCAGTGGGACGCGACCTGCGCGGTCCACCCGACCATGGCCGAGGAACTGGTGACGCTGAAAGACAAGCAGCAGCCCGGGAATATGTCGGCAGGCTGACAAACGCGACACCGGGTTCATTGTCCCGGGGCGACCATCCGCCTATCTTGGCGGCATGAGTAGCCGCTGGACCCCCGATAGCTGGAGACAGAAGCCCGTCGTGCAGATGCCGACGGACTATCCGGACCTGGCCGCCCTCGGCCGCGTCGAGGATGAACTGCGCGCCCTGCCGCCGCTGGTCTTCGCCGGCGAGGCCCGCCACCTGACCGCCAAACTGGCCCAGGTCGAGGCCGGGAACGCCTTCCTGCTCCAGGGCGGCGACTGCGCCGAGAGCTTCAAGGAGTTCTCGACCGACAACATCCGGGACACCTTCCGCCTGATCCTGCAGATGGCGGTGGTCCTGACCTTCGCCGGCGGCAAGCCGGTGGTGAAGGTGGGTCGCATCGCCGGCCAGTTCGCCAAGCCGCGCTCATCGTCGCTCGAGACCATCGGCGGCGAGACCCTGCCCAGCTATCGCGGCGACATCATCAACGGCATGGCCTTCACGCCGGAAGAGCGCGTGCCGGACCCGCAGCGGCTGCTGCGCGCCTACAACCAGTCGGCCTCGACCCTGAACCTGCTGCGCGCCTTCGCGGGTGGCGGCTATGCCGACCTTTACAATATCCACCGCTGGACCATGGGGTTCGCGACCGACAGCGCCTACGGCCACAAATACCGCGAACTGGCCGACAAGATTACCGAGGCCCTGACCTTCATGGAGGCGGTCGGCGTGACGCCCGAGAGCCATCCGGACCTGAGCCGGGTCGAGGTCTTCACCAGCCACGAAGCCCTGCTGCTGAATCTCGAAAGCGCCCTGACCCGTCTCGACGGGGCGACCGGCGAATGGTTCGACACCTCGGCCCACATGGTCTGGATCGGCGAACGCACCCGGCAGCTGGACGGGGCCCACATCGAATTCGCCCGGGGGATCCGGAATCCCGTCGGCCTGAAATGCGGACCGACGATGGAGCCGGACGACCTGCTGCCGCTGATCGACGCCCTGAACCCGGACAATACACCCGGGCGCCTGACCCTGATCGGCCGCTTCGGCGCGGACAAGGTCGGCGACCGCCTGCCACGGCTGATGAAGGCGGTGAAGGCCGAGGGGCGGCGCGTGGTCTGGTCGATCGACCCGATGCACGGCAATACGCTGAAGGCGGGCAACGGCTACAAGACGCGGCCGTTCGAGCGCATCCTGGCCGAGGTTCGCGGTTTCATCGACGTAGCCGAGGCCGAGGGCGTCCATCCCGGCGGCGTGCATCTGGAGATGACGGGCCAGAACGTCACCGAATGTCTGGGCGGCGCGCAGGCCCTGACCGAGGATGATCTGTCGAGCCGCTATCATACCCATTGCGACCCGCGTCTGAACGCGGACCAGGCGCTGGAGCTGGCCTTCCTGGTCGCCGAGCGGCTGAAATCCGGACGACGGTCCCGGTCGGAGGCGGCATGAGCACGGCAGGTGTCGGCAGGCCCGCGGGCGACGGTATCGGCGGACGCTGCGCCTATCAGGGTGCGCCGGGTGCCTTCAGCCACGAAGCCTGTCTGGACCTGCGACCGTGGGACGACGCGGTGGCCTATCCAACGTTCGAGGCGGCTCTGGACGCCCTGAAATCGGGCGAGGTCGGCTGCGCGCTGATCCCGGTCGAGAACACCACCGTCGGCCGGGTCGAGCCGGCGGCGTCACTGGTCGAGGCGGCTGGGCTGAACATCGTCTCGGAGGTCTGGCGGCCGATCCGCCTGGCCCTGATGGCGCCTCCGGGTGCCACCTTGCGGACGGTGAAGACGGCGGAAAGCCATCCCATCGCCCTGCGTCAGTGTCCGGAGTCCCTGGCGGCCCTGGGCCTTACGCCCGTTGAGGCGTTTGACACCGCCGGTGCCGCCCGCGCGGTGGCCGAAGCCCGTGACCTGACACGCGCCGCTGTCGCGCCGGCCCGTGCGGCCGAGGTCTACGAACTGTCGATCCTGCGCAACGATATTCAGGATTCGAGTGACAATCGCACACGCTTTGTCCTGTTGAGCACCAGAGCGGGTTGACGCCGCACGATCCGTGCGCCCTTTGAGGCTCATGGTACGTCCGCAAGCCATCGCTGCGACGGCATTCGCCCGCATTTTCGCGGCAGCGGACCTGTATTTCCACGGCTTTCGATACGCCGGCTGAGGCGTCGGGGACATCGTCCTGACGGCCTCGCCGGCGACCGCCCCGCGACGGGGCGGCGGCTCGCAAAACCCTCACCGCCGTAATCGAAACCGAAAGTCTTCCTCCGTGCCCCATTCCAGTACCAGGCCTGTCCTCCCGCACGGCCGGCCTGACCCCGCCGGTCCCGTCCTGAGCGACATCTCGCCCGAACACATGGTCCTCGCCGCCCTTCGTCACGAGATTGACGCCCTCGATGACGCGCTGCTGGCCCTGTTCGAGCGCCGCCTCGCCATCGCCGCCCGCGTCGGCCTCGCCAAGGATGCCCCCGCCGGCCCTCATGTGAAGCTTCGTCCCGATCGCGAACAGGCCGTGCTGGCGCGGATGCTGGCGCGGGCCCGTCCCGACAGCCGTGAGGCGGTGGAGTCCCTGTGGCGGCAGATCGTGGGCTGGGGCCTGGCCCGTCAGGGGCGGATGAAGGTCCAGGTCTGGTCGCCGGTGGAGCCGACCCGCGCCTTCGACGGGGCCCGCCTGCGCTTCGGGGCCGCGGCCGACATGCGCGCCGTGCGCGATCCCGAGGCGGCGCTGGCCTGGGCCGCGGAAGGCCATGGCGTTGCGGTTCTGGCGGTGAATGCTGACAGCGCCTGGTGGACGGGCCTGCGCCGCGAGTGGTCGATGCTCAGCGTGTTCGACGGCTTCGGCGGGATGACGCCGACCGCGCTGGCCGTCGGGCGCATCGATCCGGCGGCTCTTCCCACCGGCCGGCGCGTCCTGGTCGACGCCGGCGGCGACGCCGGCGACGGCGGCGGCATCCGTCGGCGCGGTCTGGCCACCCACCATGGATGGACCCTGTCCCTGACCGACGCGGTCCTGCCGGTCGGCGGCGAGGAAGGCTGCGTCGGCGCGATCGGCTGAGGCTGGCCGGAGGCGGGCTTAGCCCGCCTTTGCCGCGCGGATGGCGCGGTCGATGTCCGCCGGCTGGATGCTGGCGCTGGCCCGGCCGTTGATAAAGAAGGTCGGCGTGCCGATCAGGCCCAGGCCCGAGGCCGAGGTCTGGACATCCGCCAGGTGGCGCGCCGTCTCTGGCGACGCCATGACCGTCTGCGCCGCCGGTGCAGCGACGCCGTTCGCCGTCAGAATACCGTCGATCGCCGCCTTGTTCAGCGACGGCTCGGCCATCAGGGCCCGGAATACAGGCAGGTATTTGCCCTCACGGTGCGCAGCCTGGGCGGCCCGGGCGGCATAGTGCGAGACGTCGTCGCCGCCGCGATCCAGGATCGGCCAGTCCTTGAACACGAAACGAACGTCCGGATGGGCCTGCATCAGGCGCAGGACATCGGGTGCCGTCGCCTTGCAGCCCGGGCAACGGAAGTCGAAGAATTCGATCACCGTCACCTTGGCGTCGGCGGGACCAAAGGCCGGATCCCGGGTGCCGACGGCCAGCAGGGACGGGTTGCCGGCGGCGCGCTGGTTGATCGCCTCGGTGCGAACGCTGTTCTCCCGGGCCTGGACGATCGACTCCCTGGCTTGCAGGGCTGCGCTGACTTCTTGCAGGATTTCAGGGTTTTTCAGCAGATAGGTCCGCACCCGTGCGTCGAAATCGCCGCCATTGGCATAGGGTGCCGCAGCCAGGGCGAGCGCGACCAGTGAAACGGCCATCGCCGCGAGGCTCGAACGGGGACGGTCAAAGAAACCGCCGGGGCGCGCGGGGGCGGGCGTCGGGTCTGGCGCGTCGGTCATGGGGGTCTCGACAGGAAAAGGGATCAGCCGGCGGCTGGTATCACGCCACCGCGGTCGCGCCGACTGTTTCGGCGGTCGACGTCGTCGACGTCGTCCTGGGTCGCACCCGAGGCGAAGACGATGTCCATGGCCCGCGTCCATTCAGCCGTGCCGGGCGTCAGCATGTCGCGAGCGCGCAGGGCGAACTGGGTGGCCTGCCGTTCGGCTCCCATGGCGAAATACATTTCAGCAGAGGCCAGACGCGCCTCGCCTTCCTTGTTCTGGCTGGCATAGGCCTGGCTCAGCAGCCGCCAGCCGAGCGTGTTGTCGTGCTCCAGCGCGGTTGCGCGCTTCAACTGGTTCACCGCCTCGTCCAGCCTGGCGGGATCACGGGTTTCCAGGAGGGCATGGGCCAGGTTGATGCGCAGCAGGGGTGCGTCGGGCTTCAACTCGACCGACCGCTGGTGCGCGCCGATCGCTTCAGCGGGGCGGCCCTCCTCGAACAGGATCTGGCCCTTCAGTTCCCAGAAGTACGGGTTGTCGGGCTGTTCGGTCAGGAAGACCTCGACCGCGGCCAGGGCCTTTTCGGTCTGACCGTCCCGGTACAGGGCGATGGCGCGGGCGTAACGGCCGGGCAAGGATGTATCGGTTTCGGGATAGTCACGCAGCGTCTGGTTCGGCGCATCCATGAAGGCATGGATCTTGGCGAGGATCAGGGCGTGCTCGGCGACGCGTTCAGGACTGTCCTGGTGGCCGTAGTTCGACTGTTCGGCGACGAAGCGCCGCAGGTTTTCGATCCGCTCTGACGACAGCGGGTGGCTGCGGAAATACGGAAAGCGGCGCTGGTCGGAGAAGACTTCCTGCGAACGGAAATTCTCGAAGAACGAGACCAGTCCACGGCCCGATTCGCCGGCATTCTGTAGCGCACGGGCACCGGTATTGTCGGCCTCGCCCTCCTGATGGGTCATGTAGCGCAGCGCGCTGAGGGTGCCGAAATACTGGCTGTTGCCCAGCAGGACCGCCCCGGCGTCCGGCGCGCCGGCGGCGATCGCCAGCGCGCCGAGGGCCATGGTCATCAGCATCGGCTGCATGCCGGCCCCCTCGGCCCCGTCGCGCAGGGTGTGGCGATTCTTGATGTGGCCCGCCTCGTGGGCGATGACACCCAGAAGCTCGTTGGCGCTGCGGGTCTTCAGGATCAGGCCGGTATTGACGCCGAGGATGCGGCCACGAGTCGCGAAGGCGTTCAGGTCGTTCTCGTTGATGAGAAGGATTTCGATCTCGGACGGCTCAAGCCCCATGGCGGTGAACACGGGGTCCGACCACTCGTGGATGATGCCTTCGATTTCGGTGTCGCGAATGGCGCTCTGGGCCGCGACCGGCGACGCGGCTGCCAGCAACAGGCCGACAGTGACGACCGCGCATGACAGCCGGGCGGAAGCGTTTCGGGACAGCCAGTTCAAGTCGAACTCCTCATACCCAGTCTACGCCCCCGCCCGGCCGATGGTCACAACCTAATCACGGCCATTCAGCGGCGCCACCATCCGCGTTTCGGCTTTTCGGGCGGTGCGACGATCTGGTTCGGGTCTTCCGCGATCAGCGCAGCGACGTCGATCTCGGGCTGCGGCGCTGTGACGGCCTCGACCATCCGGGCCGGCTTCGGCTCGGGCTTGACCGGCGCTTCTGCGGCTTCGGCGGGCATGACGTCCAGCACAGCCGGCTGCGGCTCCGCTTCGCTCGCCTCGACCGGTGTGGACACGACCTCGGCTTCTGCCTCGGCGGAGCCCGAAGTCGAGACCTTGCGGCGCACGCGGCGGCGCTTGGGCTCTTCGACGATGGCGACCGGCGGCGTTTCAATCTCGTCGATGACCACGGCCATCGGCGTGTCGACCGATCCGTCAGCGGGCATGCCTTCGTTGGTGGCGCGGGTCTCGACCCTGGTTTCGTGGGTCAGGCCCTGATCGCTGCCGCGATCCCGACCGCGACCGCGACCGCGACGGCGGCGCGAGCGAGGTCCGCGTTCGCCGCCGATCTCTCCTTCGGGGCGTTCGCCGACAATCTCGTCGACATCGCCGATCGGCGTGGCGGCGACGACGTTGTCTTCGCGCGCTTCGGTGCGCTCGGGATTGATCGGGTCGAACCAGACGTAGGGATCTTCGAGCGAAGGCGTACGGCCGCGCACCCAGTTGAAGCCGTCGCGCTCGCTGCCTTCCTCCCGGACGCGACGTCCGCCACGGCGTCCGCGCCGGCGGCGACGGCTGTTTTCGCTGTCGTCATCGTCCTCGCCGGCGGCCGGAACGGGTGCCGTTGCCACGGCCTCGTCAGCCGGGCCTTCAGCACTGTCACGGCGTCCACCACGCCGACGGCGTCCCCGGCCCCGGCCGTTTTCGCCCTCGACGCGCTCTGTGCGCTCGCGCGGCTCGTCGTCGTCAGTGTCCTCGCGGTCCAGCGCGTCATCGTCGGCGATGATTTCCTCGTCGTCGCCGTCGTCTTCATCGTCATAGGCACTGTCGTCGAAATCGTCGTCGAGGTCGACGAAGGCTTCGGGCCGTTCTTCGGGCACGAAGTCCTCATTGGTCTCGGTGCGGTCGAGCGAATGGTCGCCCTGTCCCAGGCTGTCATCGATCAGAATGACAACGTTCAGGCCGCGCTGGGCCATCAGGCGCTGCAGATAGTCGCGCTTGTGGTTCAGGATGTAGAGGGCGACGGCGGTGCACAGGCGCAGGTTCACAGAGCCCGCGCCGTTCTTGCCGGCCTCGATGTCGACGGCGCGCAGGGTCATCAGCGCGGCGCTTTCGGCCGAGCGGACGCGACCGGCACCCTGGCAGTGCGGGCAGACCTCGGTGGCCCCCTCGATCACGCCGAGGCGGCGGCGCTGGCGGCTGATTTCCATCAGTCCGAAGCCCGAAATGCGGCCCATCTGGATGCGGGCCCGGTCCTTGGCCAGCGCGTCCTTCAGCACCTTTTCCACGGTGCGGTTGTTCTTGGACTCATCCATGTCGATGAAGTCGATGACGATCAGACCGGCGAGGTCGCGCAGGCGCAACTGGCGAGCCGCCTCGATGGCGGCTTCGATATTGGTCTTGGTAGCGGTGGCCTCGACGTTGCGTTCCTTGGTCGACCGGCCCGAGTTGACGTCGATGGCGACCAGCGCCTCGGTCTGGTTGATGACCAGATATCCGCCCGACGGCAGCGGCACGATCGGCTGGTGGATCTGGGTCAGCATCTCCTCGATGCCGTTGGTCGCGAACAGCGGACGTGCACCCTGGTACAGATGCACCTTCTTCGACTGGGAGGGCATCAGCACGCGCATGAAGTCGCGCGCCTCCCTGAAGCCCTCGACGCCCTCGACCTGGATGCCGTCGAAATCCTTGTCGAACATGTCGCGCACGGCGCGGCGGACGAGGTTTTCTTCCTCATAGATGATCGAGGGAGCGTTGGATTTCAGCGTCGTCTCGCGGATCGTCTCCCACAGGCGCAGCAGATATTCGTAGTCGCGCTTGATCTCGGCCTTGGTGCGTTTGGCACCGGCGGTGCGGATGATCAGCCCCATGCCCTGGGGCACATGCAGGGCGGCCGCGGCGGCCTTCAGGCGCTTGCGGTCGGTGGCCTGGGTGATCTTGCGCGAGATGCCGCCGCCCTTGCCGGTGTTGGGCATGAGCACGCAGTAGCGGCCGGCGAGCGACAGCCAGGTGGTCAGGGCCGCGCCCTTGCCGCCGCGCTCGTCCTTGACGACCTGGACCAGCATGACCTGGCGGCGCTTGATGACGTCCTGGATCTTGTAGCGGCGCATCAGGCGGCGCTTCAGCCGCTCTTCCTCGGCCATGCCGCCTTCGGATTCGTCATCGCCCTCGCGGGCGTGTTCGTCGTGGTCGTCGTCGTCCGAATGCGCCTCGGCCATGATGGCTTCGCGGTCGGCGACGGGGATCTGGTAATAGTCCGGGTGGATTTCGCTGAAGGCGAGGAAGCCGTGGCGGTTGCCGCCGTATTCCACGAACGCAGCCTGCAGGCTGGGCTCTACGCGAACGACCTTGGCGAGATAGATATTGCCGCGAAGCTGGCGCTTCGCGCGGGATTCAAAGTCGAATTCCTCGACCTGACGGCCCTCGACGATGGCGACGCGGGTTTCTTCCGCGTGTGCCGCATCGATCAACATGGTCTTTGACATGGATATTTTCTCTCTGGCGCGCGCGGCCATCCCCGCGAAGGGGGCAGGCGGCTCGCCGAATGGGATTGAGGGCAGGCGCAGACGGCATCCCGTCGCCACGGCGAAGGCCGCGGGCGGTGTCGGTCTGTTCAGACCGGAAGGGAGCGCAGGCGATAGAGCCCATGGGGGTTCAGTACGGTCCTGGGGCCGAACGCGCCGTCTCAGGCGCGTCCCGGTCCCGTCTTCAAACCGGCGGGCGCAAACCCGGCCGGCTTTCGGATGAGTGAAAGTCACGCCGCGAGGAGGGCACGCCCGGCCTGGTGATCAGGGGACGCGATCGTTCGCGGTCGCCACAAGCATAGGCATGCGGAGCGTAAAATAAAAGCGTCACCCGCTTTAACCGGTTGGCGACGACGTTGAGTCATGATGACCCCAACCAAGAAGGTGGGTCTGCCGTCAAAATGCACGGACTGTCGCGTATCAACCTGGCGCAATGGCTCCCCCGGTCAAGCTGGAGGATGACGCGTCGCGAGTGGGCGATGACGGCTCTGGCCTTCATTGTCTTCTGTGTCGCCGCGTTCGCGGCCGGGCGAGGGCTGGCATCGGGGGCCATGGGCGAGGTTCTGCGCGTGCGGCTGGGTGGCGACGCCGAGCACACGCGCGTGGTGGTCGATCTGGACCGGACCTCGCGCGGACAGGTCATCCAGTCCGGCGATGAAGGGCAGGTTGTGGTGTCGCTGGCCGGCGTCGCGCCGCAGCGCGGGCTGAACGGCACGGGCACCGGACTGGTGCGCGGCTGGCGCGTTGCCGGGGCAGGGGTGGTCTCGCGGGTCGAGCTTGACCTGGCCACCAGTGCCGAGATCGAGCGCCGCTTCCTGCTGCCGCCCGGCGACGGGATCGCCCACTATCGCTATGTCATCGACCTGAAGGCTACGGGTCGCGCGCCGACCCGTCAGCCCGGGCGACTTCAGCCGAGGGCCCCGGCCCGGTCGGCCGAACGGCCGCTGATCTTCATCGACGCCGGTCACGGGGGGCGCGATCCCGGGGCCCATGGCGCGAGCTCCAGTGAGAGTGCCATCACCCTGGCGGCAGCGCAGGCCCTGAAACAGGAGCTGGAGCGCACCGGCCGTTACCGCGTGCGGCTGACGCGCGAGAGCGACGCCTATGTCGCCCTGTACCGCCGGGTTTCCATCGCCCGTCAGGCCGACGCCGACCTGTTCATCTCGCTGCACGCCGATGCCGGGTCTGATCCGGCCACGCGCGGTGCCAGTGTCTACACGCTGTCCGAGCAGGGTGCCGGCCGGGCCGTGCGCGAGTTCACGCGCGGCGACAACTGGCACCGCAGCCTGAACCTGCCGGGGCGCGATCCGTCGGTGGACCGCATCCTGCTGGACATGACCCAGCGCGCCACACAGAACCGCTCGGCCCAGCTGGCCCGTACCCTGCTGGGCGAGCTGGAGGGGGCCGACCATCCGCTGCTGCGCCGCAGCCACCGCGACGCGGGCCTGGCCGTGCTGCTGGCTCCCGATGTGCCCGCCGTGCTGCTGGAGATGGGCTTCATCACCAATCCCGAGGATGAGCGGTTGCTCAACGACAACCGCGCCCGTCGCCGCCTGATGCGCGCGGTGGCCGAGGGCATCGACCGCTATTTCCGCGAACCTTCGGGGACGCTGCAGATGGCCTCGACCGGCGGGGCACAGGGGCAGCCCTGAGGCAGGCGGAAACGGCCTCGCGCCGGGAGCGCGAGGGGCGGGAAGGCGTGCGGAGCGCCGGACCGGAGCCCGGAGATCGATAGAAGACGAACCGTTTCGGCCCGGGGCCTGACGCTCCGCGCGGAGATTTTCCGGAAGCTTGCGGGAGGGGCGGTCTTATCGCCTGGCCGCAGCGCCTCCGACGGGCGGGCCGTGCTTGCGACACGGTCCCCGGACGGGGCGAGTATCCGTCTCGCCCCTGACATCCGACCATTGATCAGACCCCGGGCGTCGTCCCGGGTCGAGCCCGGGATGACAAACGAACAGACCCGGGTGCCCGCTTCTCCACATCCCGCCGCCAAAGGACGCAAGGCCTTTGCGCCTCCCCTGCGACGGGACGGGGGGATTATGGAGGGGGCGGCTCCTATGGCGGGCCGGGGGCGGTGTAATTTTGGGAAGATGAGGAAAGTCAGAGGGTTGGCGGCGCGGAATATGCTGACAATCGGGGAACAGGTAGCAGAAGCGCGCAACCCGGCAGACGCTGGCCGGACAGTCGACCGGGTCCGAAGCGGACGTCCGGAGTCCAGCGGGCTCCCTATGGCGAGCCGTGCATTTCAAAGAATCCCCTGATTGACCGCACGACGACCGGATCCCGGCTAAATACGCTGGTCCAAGGCTGTACACCGGAATCATCGAAGCGGACTTCGGCAGGCAGCGTCTCCAACCGCTCCCAGCCATAGTTCGGCTTATTTGTATCGTGTGCGACGACGGCGTGGGCGATGTCGAGCCCGGCGACTACGAGATCGACGCGTGCCGCCCTTGATCCATCGACGAACAACAGATCGCACTGTCCGAGGTTTCGGAGAACGGCCACATGCGTCTGCGGGTCGGGAGCGACGATCAGATTGAGATTGGAAGCGGAACCGACCCGCATCCGCACCTCGTCCGCCCAGGTGGCATCTTCCTCAACAGACGTCACCGCAGCGAAATTCTCGAGCAGGAGAGGCGTGCTGTAAGGGCCAGGCCCGAACTCCACGCAGTGCTGGCCCCCGACAAGCCCCCGGGTCAGTTTCAACAGGCGGATATGCGTACCGAAAGTCGGCCTTACGCTATCCGTCCAGGGCTTCATGATGCCACGCTCGCGATCATCGCTTCGACATCGGAGGCCTGCACCTCGAAGGCTGTCCACCTTTGGAAGGTGAGCGGATGGTCCCGGTCAATGAGGTTGTCTCTAATCTGGTCGACTTCGATCACGATCTGCTGCGCTGGCGCGGAAGACATGCTTGATTCGGACAGCGCCTCGTGACGGCAGGTCAGGAATATCGCGCCGAGGAGGCCTGCCGAGTGGTTGGCATTGTAGAGGACGATCAGCTTTCGATTGATTGGATTTTCGATGCGGACGACGGTCCCCACATCGCGGATCAAGGCGTCCCCGGCCTTGTCAGTTTGTGAATAGAAGACCTGAGCGACGCGCCCGTCCGGGCCAAGCCGTGAGATGGCGCGATCCCGCTCAAGCATCTCGTGCTGATAGAATGGTACCCCGAGTTTCAGATTGACGTCCCGGAAGCAGGGGAGAGCGATTTCGCCGCCGATGAAGACCACGTTTTCGTCAAAGACGGTTTTGGGTACCTTATCGCCCATCTTTACCGGGTATAGTCTGACATCGGACCTTGGATCGATGACGCGAAGCGCGTTGGTCACTTCAGAGACAGCGTAGGCTTGCGCGTAGCCAATCCGGGGGCTGAGGCTGAAGCGGCCATTTTCGCGCGCCTGGACTCCGAAAACCACCGCGTAATTCGAGCTTCGGCGCGGGCTGCACCAGAACCTTGCAAGCACCGTCGCCACGCGTCGGGAAGTGACGTCTGCGATGTAGTCCTGGAGCCGTTTGACACCGACGAAGACCACCACGGCCGATGAAAGCAGCCCGGCAACGACCGACCACACAAATCCTTCAACCGTCATCGGCATTCCTGAGTGTTGGTCTGTTCAGATATCAGCGTTCTGATCGGATTATCAAGGTTTGAGGCTGGCGAGTGCCGCTTTGGACGCACGGCAAACCGGACATACCCAAGGTCTCGAATGTCAGGCGGGGTTACCTCCGCCTCGCACTCCGCCCCCAAACCCCCTATCTCCGCTGCATGCGTCTGAGAGTCGTCGATCTGGAAACCAGCGGGGGAGACCGGACCTCGGAGATCATCGAGGTCGGGTTCGTCGATGTGGTGCGCGACGGGGAAGGGTGGCGGGCGCTGCCGCCGGTCACGAAGCTGTTCCGGCCGCGGGGAGAGATCTCGTTTCACGCCATGGCCGTGCACCATCTGACGCCGGCCCATTTCTGTGCCGACGATCCGCATTGCGACGAACAGGCCCTGCGCGAGATGTTCGCGGTGCCGGCGGACGTGATGGTGGCGCACAGTGCGCGGTTCGAGCGGGGCTTCATCGCCGATACGGCGGTCGGGGGCGTGCCGTGGATCTGTACCGTGCGCTCGGCCAAGGCCGCTTGGCCCGAGGCACCCGGGCATTCCAACCAGGTGCTGCGATACTGGCGCGGGTTCCCGCTGGACCCGGCGCTGGCCGATCCGGCACACCGGGCGGGGCCGGACGCCTGGGTCACGGCCCACATCCTGATGGACCTGCTCAAGGAATCGACGGTCGAGCAGATGATCGCCTGGACCAACGAGCCGCGCCGCCTGGACCGCATTCCGTTCGGCAAGCACCGGGGCAAGTCATGGGCCGAGCCGCCGGACGACTATCTGCGCTGGATGGCCGGGCAGGATGATATGGACGCCGATGTCGTGGCCGCCGCGCGACAGGAAATCGCTCGTCGCGCCGGGGGTGTGACGGTTGCTATGGCGGACGCGAACGACGCAAGCTAAACCCGTGGCCGGGCCCGCCTTTCGGAGACTGCGGTGAAGATTGCCGAACGCTGGTTCGTAATGGCGGGTGTCGCGCTGCTGGGCGCGATCGCCCTGGCGGGGCTGATCGTCGCCGTCTATGCGGCCTGGCTGTTCCACGACCTGCCGGACGCGTCCGACCTGGCCGATTACCGGCCGGCGACGGCGACGCGGGTATATGCCGGCGACGGGACGCTGATCGGCGAGTTCTCGGACGAGCGGCGCATCTATGTGCCCTATGAGCAGATCCCGCTGCCGGTGATCCAGGCCTTTTTGGCCGCCGAGGATCGCAACTTCTTCAACCACGGCGGCATCGATGTGGGCGGCCTGGGCCGGGCCATGTTCAAGAACGTGTTCAACGCGGCCACGGGACGGCGGCTGGAAGGTGGCTCGACCATCACCCAGCAGGTGGCCAAGAACGTCCTGCTCACCAATGAGAGCAGCATCAACCGCAAGGTCAAGGAAGCCATCCTGGCCAACCGGCTGGAGGCGACGCTGACGAAACAGCAGATCCTCGAACTGTATCTGAACGAGATTTTCCTCGGCTATCGCTCGTTCGGCGTGGCGGCGGCCGCCTACAACTATTTCGGCAAGTCGCTGAGCCAGCTGACGCCGGACGAGGCGGCCTTCCTGGCGTCCCTGCCCAAGGGCCCCAACAACTATCACCCCAAACGGCATCCGGCCGCCGCCAAGGGGCGCCGGGACTGGGTCCTGGGCGAGATGAACCAGAGCGGCTGGCTGAGCGACGCGGACCTGGTCGCCGCCCGCGCCCGGCCGCTGACGACCCAGGACGCGCCGCGCCGGGCCCAGTACGCCGACGCCGACTTCTTCGTTGAACAGGCGCGCCGGGAGGCCATCGAGCGCTTCGGCAAGGAAGAGGTCAACCGCGGCGGCTATTACATGCGCACGACGCTGGACCCCTCGCTGCAATCGGCGGCGCGTGACGCCCTGATGAAGGGGCTGGAAAATTATGACCGCCGCCACGGCTGGCGTGGGGCCTGGGGCACGACCGACTTCGCCGATGGCTGGCGCCAGACGGCTGTGCGGGGCCAGCGTCCGCCGGAACGCCGGGCCTGGGAAGCCGCCGCCGTCGAGAATGTCGCGGGCAACAGTGTGCGCATTCGCACCGCCCGCGACGACCGTACCGGCTATCTGCTGACCGGGGATGCGGCCTGGGCCAATGCGAACAAGCCGCTGAAGCGGGGTGACCTGATCTTCGTCGAGGCCCAGGGAGGCCAGTTCGCGCTGAAACAGGTGCCGCGAGTGAACGGCGCGCTGGTCGCCATCGAGCCCCAGTCGGGCCGGGTCCTGGCCATGGTCGGCGGCTATTCCTACGCCCTGTCCAGCTTCAACCGGGCGACCCAGGCCAACCGGCAGCCGGGGTCGGCGTTCAAGCCGTTCGTCTATGCGACCGCGCTGGAGGGCGACTATACGCCGGCGTCGATCATCCTCGACGCCCCCATAAGCTTCGCCGGCGGCCGCAACGGGGAGCGCTGGACTCCGGAAAACTACAGTCGCGAGTATTACGGCCCGCAGACCCTGCGCCGCGGACTGGAACTGTCGCGCAACGTCATGACCGTGCGGCTGGCCCAGGCCATCGGCATGCGCAATGTCGTCGATCTGGCGAAGAAGATGGGCGTGTCGGACAATCTTCAACCCAATCTGTCGGTGTCCCTGGGGGCCGGGGAGACGACGCCGTACCGACTGACCGCCGCCTATGCCGCCTTTGCCAACGGGGGGCGGCGCGTCGATCCCTATCTGATCGACATGGTCCAGGACCGGGACGGCGAGACGATCTTCAGCGCCGACCGGCGGCGTTGCCGCGATTGCGGTCGCCCGTTCACCGGGCAGGAGTCGCCCCGGCTGGAGCAGCGCGGAACCCAGGTCATCGATCCGATCACCGCCTACCAGGTCAATTCCATGCTGCAGGGCGTGATCCAGCGCGGTACGGCGGCCAGCGCGGCCGGCCTCGGGCCCAACGTCGGCGGCAAGACCGGCACGACCAACGAATATCGCTCCGCCTGGTTTGTGGGCTTCTCGTCCGACATCGTGGTGGGGGTGTTCATCGGCTTCGACGACAACCGGCCGCTGGGCTCGGGCGAGACGGGCGCGACCGGCCCTGTGCCGGTGTTCGCTGATTTCATGCGGGCTGCGCTGCGTGAACGTCCGGCGCGACCGTTCGTGCGGCCCCGCAACGCGGTCTTCCGCACCGTCAACGGCATTGAGGAAGCCTTCCGCCCCGGTACGGAACGTCGTCGCGAGGAAGAACAGCGCGCTCCGGTGGAGCAGATTCCGGTCGGGCCGCAGACCTACAACGACGTGGTCCGGCGCGAACAGGAGGGGCCCACCGCGGCGTCGCCCTCCGCCCCGCCACCGGTCACCGCACCGCCACCGCCGAAGAAGGAACCGGCGGAGGATCTGAGCGGGCTTTACTGAGTGGCGAGTGGTTAGTGGCGAGTGGCGAGTGATTGGCGGGGGCGGAGCGACCGCCGGTGCAAGCCGTTCCCCCGTGCACTAGCCACTAGCCACTCGCCACTAACCACTCTATGTCCCGCCTCCCCTTTAATGTCGCAGGAGTTCGCGATGAGACCGGATGTCGAGGCCATGAAGGCCGACATCGAGCAGAGCATCGCTCTGCTCAGGAGGCGTCTTTGACTGGGATGTCGCGCTTCGAAAACTCGATGAGCTGAACGCGCGGGTCGAGGACCCGACGCTGTGGAACGACCCGGAAGCCGCACAGATCGTGTCGCGCGACCGCTCGCGCCTCGAGAGCCAGATCAACACCGTCCGCGAGATGGCCAGCGGCCTCGAGGATGGCGTCATGCTGTCTGAAATGGCCGACGAGGAAGGCGACGAGGCGACGCTGGAAGAGGCGCGCGCCTCGCTGAAGGCGATCAAGGACCGCGCCGGCCGGGCCGAGCTGGAGGCGCTGCTGTCCGGCGAGGCCGACGGCAACGACGCCTATCTGGAGGTGAACTCCGGTGCCGGTGGCACCGAGTCCTGCGACTGGGCCGGGATGCTGTTGCGGATGTATTCGCGCTGGGCCCGGGCGCACGGCTATGAGGTCGAACTGGAGGCCGAGGAATCCGGCGACCAGGCCGGGATCAAGTCGGCCACCATCCTGATCACCGGGCCCAATGCCTATGGCTGGCTGAAGTCGGAATCGGGGGTGCACCGGCTGGTGCGTATCAGCCCCTATGATGCGGCGGCCAAGCGACACACCTCGTTTGCCTCGATCGGGGTCTCGCCGGTGGTGGATGACGCGATCGAGATCGATATCAATCCGTCCGACGTGCGCACCGACACCTATCGTGCCTCGGGCTCGGGCGGTCAGCACATCAACAAGACCGACTCGGCGGTGCGTCTGACGCACATTCCGACCAATACGGTCGTGGCCTGTCAGGCGGGCCGGTCACAGCACCAGAACCGCGAACAGGCCTGGAAGATGCTGCGGGCGCGGCTTTATGAACTCGAGCTGCAGCGTCGCGAGGCGGCAGCCCAGGCCGTGGCCGATGCCAAGACCGACATCGGCTGGGGCCACCAGATCCGGTCCTACGTCCTGCAGCCCTATCAGATGGTCAAGGACCTGCGGACCAACGTCGAGACCTCGGACACCCAGGGCGTCCTGGACGGCGATCTGGACATGTTCATGGGCGCAGCCCTGGCGGCCAGGGTCGGCGAGACGCGCGGCAGCACCGTAGAATAGAAAAAGGCCCCGGATCGCTCCGGGGCCTTTTGTCTTTCAGACCTGACAGATCAGGACGAAGGGCCCTTCATGTCGATGATCTGCGGTGCCGGCTCGGGTGCGGCCGGGCGCGGTGCCGGCGTGGGAGCCGGGGCTTCGCGACGGCCCTGCAGCACACGGCCCTGGAAATAGGCACCGATGTCGATCGACATCTGTTCGGCCGTGATGTCGCCGTCGACATAGGCGGTGGCGATCAGCTTGACCTGTTTGCCCGAGATGGCCCCGACCACGCGGCCGCGGATCTCGACATAGTCGCCCGAGACATTGCCTTCGACCGCACCGGTTTCGCCCACGATCAGACGGCCGACGCGGACGTCGCCCTTGATCGCGCCGTCGATCTGCAGGTCGCCGCCGCCGGTGATGTTTCCGTCGAACTGAAGGTCTGCGGACAGGGTCGACAGGCCGCGCTGGCTCGCCGGTGAGGGGCTGCCCGCACGGGGTGCGCCGGCCGGGCCACCCGGCGTGGGCAGGTCAGGGAGCGGCGGAATCGACGAGCCGCTGTTGGCGCGGGGCTCGGGTGACGGGACGGGGGATTTGGTTTTATTGAACAAGTTGGTCTCCGGCTCTCATGAAGCGGGCGGGGTTTTGCGGGCGGCCGTCCATCCACACCTCATAGTGCAGGTGGACGCCGGTGGAGCGTCCTGTGGTTCCCATGGCGCCGATACGCCGGCCAAGCGGAATCCGCTGGCCGGGCGTCACCGCCGTGGCGTTGAGATGGGCGTAGCGCGTCTTGAAACCGCGTCCATGATCTATCTCAACGGTGTTGCCATACCCTGAACGGACACCGACGAAAGAGACGATTCCCGGAGCCGGGGCATAGATCGGCGTGTTCAGCGGAGCCGCGAAATCCTGTCCCTGATGCAGGGCGGGGCGGCCGTTGAACGGGTCGAACCGAACGCCGAAGCCCGAGGTGGTGCGCGCCTGGGTCGGCCGCCGGAAGGGCATCCCCTCGGCCGCATTGGCCAGGCTGCGCATATCCTTCAGGTCGTCGGCGGCGTGGCGGATGCGGATGGCGAACGGCTCGTCGACGTCCAGCACCGCGGCGAGGGCGCGAGGATCGCGGGCCTCGACCAGGGGGCCGCCCAGCGCCGCGTCGTGCGGGGTGTAGGCGGCAGGGTTCAGACCGGCGAGCCGGAAGGCGAGGCGCAGGCGCTCGGCCCGTGTCCGGGCCTCGCTTTCAGCGCGCGCGATCAGCCGTTCCTGATCCATGCGGACCGCAATCATCCGCTGCACGGGTGAGGATCGTCCGGAATCGAGTGGCAGGGCGGGACGCAAGGCCGCCTGGGCTCCGTCCACGCCGCGGAACATGCCCATGACCTGGGTCAGGGCTGCGTGCCGGCGTTCGACCATCTGTGCCATTTCGTCGAGCGAACCGGTGGTCGCGGTCATGCGGACGACGGCGCTGTCGAGGCGTGCCTGAAGGTCGGCGTTCATCCGCTCGGACGCGGCGCGGGCGCGGGCCACGGTGCGATCGGCCTGGCTCTGCGCCACGAGATCGAAGATCAGACTGCCCGAAGCCGTCAGGGTCCAGCCGCCGATCAGGACGGCTGCGACGGCCGCCAGAACCTGTTTGCCGGGCGTCAGCGCCCAGGCGCGAACGGCCTCGCCATCACGGAGATAGAGATACCGGGTCGGAAACCACCTTCCAACCAGGGACCGCCCGACGGTCGGATCGTGCTCGGTCATTACGCAACGCCCCCACGTACGAGCGGGTATATGCGCCGGGCGATCCGTTCGGGGCAAGTCTCTTCACGGTTTGTTAACCACGCCTGAGCGTGTTCACGCGAACCGGAGCGGTATTCGCGCTCAAAATACGCCTGCAAGGCGAGTCCGCGAATCTATGTGACGACTGTGACGTCTGCGGTTGCAGAGAACAGTCCGTGGTCAGAGCGATCGGGCGGCGGCCAAGACTTCGGCCGCATGACCCTTGACTGAGACCTTGCGCCAGACCCGGCGAACGACGCCCGCACCGTCGATCAGGAAGGTGGCGCGTTCGATCCCCATATAGGTCTTGCCGTACATGCTCTTCTCGACCCAGACGCCCCAGGCCTCGGTGACGCCGGCCTCTTCGTCCGAGGCCAGGACGACCTTCAGATCGTATTTGGCCTTGAACCGGTCGAGCTTCTTCACCGGGTCCTTCGACACGCCGATGACGGAAACGCCGGCTGCGGCGAAGGCGTCGGCGTGTTCAGAGAAGTCCTTCGCCTCATTGGTGCAGCCCGGTGTGTCGGCCTTCGGATAGAAATAGACCACGGTCGGACCCGAGAGGGTGGCGCGGCCGCCGCCGTCGGCTGGCATGTCGAACGCGGGGGCCCTGGTGCCAACTTCGATGCTCATTTTCTTCTCCGCTCATCCCGGCGAAAGCCGGGACCCAGTTCTTTTGTTTCGCTGCGCTGGCCCGGCGGCGCGGCTCGCCTTCAAGTCTGATCGCCCAAAGCACTGGGTCCCGGCTTTCGCCGGGATGAGCGGAAATGGGGTTAGATCGGGCGCACCAGCCTAGATACCTTCTTGCCTTTTTGGACCAGGAACGCGCCGTGCTCTGGATCGATCTGGTCGCGCGAATACAGCTCGGAACCCGTCACGCCGGCACCGTTGATCCGAATCTCGCCATTAGCAATTGAGCGCTTTGCGTCCTTGATCGACGAGATATCAGCGGCCTTTACGAGGGCCTCTGGTGTCCGGAGCGTGAATGCGCCGTCTTCGCCAGCCCAATCAAAATCATAGACCGCCAGTGCTTCGACTTCGCCGCGTTCGAAGGCACCTTCGGCCGCCGCACGCGCCGTCGCGGCCGCATCCGCCCCGTGCAGCATCGTCGTGGCCGCGTCCGCAAGCGTCTTCTTGGCGTCGTTGATGCCGGCACCTTCCAGCGACTCCAGCCGGGCGATTTCGTCCAGCGGCAGGTCGGTGAACAGGCGCAGGAATTTGCCCACGTCGGCGTCATCGGCGTTGCGCCAGAACTGCCAGTAGTCATACGGGCTCAGTTGTTCGGCGTTCAGCCAGACCGCGCCCTGGGCCGTCTTGCCCATCTTGCCGCCCGAGGCGGTGGTCAACAGGGGCGTGGTCAGGCCGAAGGCAGCCTTGTGGTCGACGCGGCGGACCAGATCGACGCCCGAGACGATATTGCCCCACTGGTCCGAGCCGCCCATCTGCAGGGTGCAGCCGCGGGCGCGGTTCAGCTCGAGGAAGTCCACCGACTGCATCAGCATGTAGTTGAACTCGAGGAAGGTCATCGGCTGTTCGCGTTCCAGCCGCAGCTTGACCGAGTCGAAGGCCAGCATCCGGTTGATGGTGAAATGCGTGCCGTATTCGCGCAGGAATTCGACATAGCCGTAGGTCGACAGCCAGGCGTCATTGTCGACCATGACCGCATCGGTCGGGCCGTCGCCGAAGGTCAGGAATTTCTCGAACACCGTCCTGATGGAGGCGATGTTCGACTGAATGGTCTCGTCGGTCAGCTGGGGCCGCGAGGTGTCCTTGCCGGTCGGGTCGCCGACCTTGGTCGTGCCGCCGCCCATCAGCACGATGGGCTTGCCGCCGGCCTGCTGCAGGCGGCGCAACATCATGATCTGGATGAGCGATCCGACGTGCAGGGACGGAGCGGTGGCGTCGAAGCCAATGTAGCCGGTGACCACGCCGGCGGCGGCCGCCGCGTCCAGCTCGGCGGGGTGGGTGATCTGATGGATATAGCCGCGCGCCTGGAGGGTTCGCAGGAAGTCGGAGTTGAAGGCGGGCTCGGTCATCTGATCAGGCTTGGCTTGGGAGGGAAGGGGCGTGTAGCACGGGCAAATGGAAGCGCGAACCGCCGGGACGCCCGGACAGCGACTGTCTTTGCAGCGCCACGCCGACTCTGTCGGCGAGGCCGCGTCCCGCGTCGAGGCGACCGCGTGGCGTCCGCAGCATGGTCGCCTCGCCCTGCGGTATGTGATCCACGCCCCGGCTGACGATCTGCGCCTGCCGCCGATCGCGGACTCAAGCCGGGTCGATGGCCTGTGGCGGCACACCTGCCTTGAAGCCTTTGTCCGGACCCCGACGGGCGACGCCTATTATGAGATCAATCTGTCCCCCTCGACCCGGTGGGCGGCCTATCGGTTCGCCGGCTATCGTGACGGCATGGCGAACCTCGATGTGCCCCCGCCCCAGATTGAAAGCCGAACCTATCCTGATCGCTACGAACTGGAGGCGTTGATCGACCTCGGCGGCATTCCGGAACTGGCGCGATCCGACTGGCGACTCGGGCTCTCGGCTGTCATCGAGGATGCGGACGGCGACAAGGCGTGGTGGGCGCTGGCCCATCCGTCTGGCCAGCCGGACTTCCATCACGCCGCCGCCTTCGCCTTCGACCTGTCCGCCATGGAGCGCCCATGAAATTCGGCATCGACCGCCTGCTGTCCGAGCCCGCGCTGAGGGCCGAGCTGAAAGGACGCCGGGTCGCCCTGCTGGGGCATCCGGCCTCGGTGACGGCGGAGCTGACGCATTCGCTGGACGCGCTGATGGCCTGTCCCGATCTGAAGGTCACGGCGGCCTTCGGGCCACAGCACGGCATGCGGGGCGATCTGCAGGACAATATGATGGAGTCGGCAGACTTCACCGATCCGCGGCACGGCATTCCGGTGTTCAGCCTGTACGGTGAGAGCCGGCGTCCGACCGGTCAGGCGATGGGGACCTTCGACGTCCTGCTGGTCGACATGCAGGACCTGGGCTGCCGCATCTACACCTTCGTGACGACGCTGCTTTACGTGCTGGAAGAGTCGGCGAAGCACGGCAAGGCGGTCTGGGTGCTGGACCGCCCCAATCCCGCCGGGCGGCCCGTGGAGGGCACGACCCTGCTGCCGGGCTGGGAGAGTTTCGTCGGGGCGGGACCGATGCCGATGCGGCATGGCATGACCCTGGGCGAAATGGGCCGCTGGTTCATCGACCACTTCAAGCTGGACGTCGAATATCGCGTCATCGAGATGCAGGGCTGGGCACCGGAGCAGGGGCCGGGCTTCGGCTGGCCGCTGGGCGAACGGTCATGGATCAACCCCAGTCCGAATGCCGCCAACCTGTCGATGGCGCGGGCCTATGCGGGCACGGTGATGCTGGAGGGCACGACCCTGTCCGAGGGACGGGGCACGACGCGGCCGCTGGAGCTGTTCGGGGCACCGGATATCGACGCGCGGGCGGTGATCGCGGAGATGCAGACGTTCGCGCCGGAGTGGCTGGCGGGCTGCCGGCTGCGCGACGGCTGGTTCGAGCCGACCTTCCACAAACACGTCGGCAAGCTGTGCAACGGGGTGCAGATCCACGTCGACGACCCGGCCTATGACCATGCGGCGTTCCGACCGTGGCGGTTGCAGGCGCTGGGCTTCAAGGCGATCCGGCGGCTGTATCCGGACTATGCCTTGTGGCGCGACTTCCCGTACGAATACGTCTTCGACAAACTGGCCATCGACGTGATCAACGGCGGGCCGGGACTGCGGGAATGGGTCGACGACGCGGCGGCGGTGCCGGGTGATCTGGACGCTCTGGCGGGACCGGATGAGGCGGCCTGGGTGGAGCTGAGGAAGCCGTATCTGCTGTATTGAGCTTACGGTCCTTCTCCCTCGAGGGGAGAAGGACAGATTTTCCTTACGCCGGCTTCTCAGCCAGCCGCTTGTCCAGATAGGCCCCGACGCGGCGTTCGACGGCCGGGATATGGTCCTGCCAGAAGTGGGTTGCGCCCTCTTCCAGCTCATAGTCGATGACGATGCCCTTCTGGGTGCGCAGCTTGTTGACCACGCGCTCGACCTCGACCGGCGGGACGACGGTGTCGTTGGTGCCGTGCAGGAACAGGCCCGAGGCCGGGCAGGGGGCGAGGAAGCTGAAGTCGTACATGTTCGAGGGCGGCGAGACCGAGATGAAGCCGTCCGTCTCGGGGCGGCGCATCAGCAGCTGCATGCCGATATAGGCCCCGAACTGGTAGCCGCCGACCCAGGTCTGGGAGGCGCCGGGGTTGTTGGACTGGAGCCAGTCGAGGGCGGTGGCCGCGTCGGCCAGTTCGCCGATGCCGCTGTCGAACTCGCCCTGCGACTTGCCGACACCGCGGCTGTTGTAGCGCAGCGTCGCGAAGCCACGCTTCTGGAACAGCTGGTACAGGGTCACGGTGACCGGGTTGTTCATATGCCCGTTCGCCTTGGGGTGCGGATGCAGGATCAGGGCGATCGGCGCGTTCGGGCGCTTGCCGGGTGAGTAACGGCCTTCGATACGGCCAGAGGCGCCGGGCAGGATGACTTCAGGCATGGGCGGCGAAAATCCGTGTTCAACTGTCGTTTCGCACCGGCGTAATACTTGACTGCAGCGGTAGGACTTTCTAAGTCCAGCGTGCGCGCCGACGCCTTCGCGAAGGCGCGGGTTCTAGCACAGGACCCTCGAAAAGCGCGCGATTTTTGAAGGTCCGTGATGCGTCTGTCGACCAAGGGACGATACGCCGTGATGGCAATGGCCGATCTGGCCCGGAACGGCCAGGCCGAGGGCGTCGTCCGGGCTGTGTCTCTGGCGGAAATTGCGACGCGCCAGGAGATATCGCTGAGCTATCTGGAGCAGCTGTTCGCGCGCCTGCGGAAAAGCGGTCTGGTGCAGAGCGTGCGTGGGCCCGGCGGCGGCTATCGGCTGGCCAAGGGCGCGAACGAGACGGTTGTGGCCGAGATCGTGCTGGCGGTCGACGAGCCGATCCGCGCCACCCGCTGCAGCGGCCATTCGTCGCCCAAGGGCTGTATGTTGGCCGGCGAGCGCTGCATCACCCACAATCTGTGGGAAGATCTGGGCGACGAAATTCACCGTTATCTGGCCGGGGTCTCGCTGGAAGACGTGGTCATGAACCGCACGGGTGCCCGTCGGCGCGCGACGGACGAGGAAGTCGGGGTAGCGGCGTGAGCGGGATTTATCTGGACTACAACGCCTCGGGTCTGGTGCGTCCCGAGGTGCAGGACGTGATGGCCAGGGCTCTGGCCGACAACGGCAATCCGTCGGCGGTGCATGCGGCCGGACGCCGGGCCAGGGCGCGGGTCGAGACCGCGCGGGCGCAGGTCGCCGATCTGGTCGGGGCCGATGCGACGGCGGTGATCTTCTCGTCGGGCGGTACCGAGTCCAATGCCCAGGCGATCCTGAGCGCGCTGGCGGCGGGCTGCGAGCGGCTGATCGTCAGCGCGACCGAACATCCGTGCGTGTCCGAAGCGGCCGTCGCCTCGGGCAAGCCGGTGAAGATGCTGCCGGTGGACGCGCGCGGCGTCGTCGACCTGAACAAGCTGCGCCAGTTGCTGGAACGACCCGGCAGGGCGGTGGTGGCGATCCATCACGCCAACAACGAGAGCGGCGTCATCCAGCCGATCGCCGAGGCGGCGCGGCTCGTCCGCGCCGCGGGCGGCTGGCTGCACGTCGACGCCATCCAGTCGGCGGGCAAGATCCCGGTCGATATCCGGACGCTGAAGGCCGACAGCCTGACGCTGTCGGCGCACAAGCTGGGCGGACCGCAGGGGGTCGGTGCCCTGGTCATGGGCGAGGCGCGCGAGGCGATCCGCATCGTGCACGGCGCGGGCCAGGAACGCGGGCTGAGGGCCGGCACCGAGAATGTGCCCGGCATCACCGGTTTTGGCGCATCGGCCGTCTGTGCCGCACGCGACCTGTCCGAGGCCATGGCCCACGCGGTCTGGCGCGATGCGGCCGAGGCGGCGGTCAAGGCGGCCGGGGCGACCATCATCGGCGAGGGGGCCGAACGCCTGCCCAACACCCTGTTCATGGCCGTGCCCGACTGGGACAGTCCGCAACAGCTGATCACCCTGGACCTGATGGGGCTGATGGTGTCGGCGGGCTCGGCCTGTTCGTCGGGCAAGACCAAGCCGTCGCGGGCCATTCTGGCGACCGGGCGGACCAGCCTGGCCACCGGCGGCATCCGCATTTCGGGTGGCTGGGGCACGGTTGAGGAGGACTGGAAGCGGTTCGCCGAGGCCTGGCCGGCCGCCTATGCCAAACACCGTGAGCGGACCGCCGCCCGCGCGAAAGAAGTCGCCTGATGGCCGCTGTTCAGAAGACCATCGACGCCGTCGCCGCGCTGGAGAAGTACGAGCACGGCTTCACCTCGGACATCGAGACAGAATACGCGCCCAAGGGGCTGAGCGCCGACATCGTCCGCTTCATCTCCGAGAAAAAGGGCGAGCCGGCGTGGATGCTGGAATGGCGTCTGGCCGCCTATGAGCGCTGGCTGGCCATGGAGGAACCCACCTGGTCGTCGGTGAAATACACGCCGGTCGATTATCAGGACCTGTTCTACTACGCCGCGCCCAAGGAGAAGGTCGGCCTCAAGTCGCTGGACGAGGTCGATCCGGAAATCCTGGCCATCTACGCCAAGCTGGGCATCCCGCTGAAGGAGCAGGAGGTTCTGGCGGGGGTCGAGGGCGCGCCGCGCTACGCCGTGGACGCGGTGTTCGACAGCGTCTCGGTGGTCACGACCTTCAAGGCCGAGCTGGCCAAGGTGGGCGTGATCTTCATGCCGATCTCGGAGGCGCTGCGCGAACACCCCGAACTGGTGCGCCAGTATCTGGGCTCGGTGGTGCCGGTCTCGGACAACTATTTCGCGGCGTTGAACAGCGCGGTCTTTTCGGACGGATCGTTCGTCTACATCCCGCCGGGCGTGAAATGCCCGATGGAGCTGTCGACCTATTTCCGCATCAATGCGTCCAACACCGGCCAGTTCGAGCGGACCCTGATCATCGCCGACAAGGGCAGCTACTGCTCCTATCTGGAGGGCTGCACCGCCCCGATGCGCGACGAGAACCAGCTGCATGCGGCGGTGGTCGAGCTGGTCGCGCTGGACGACGCCGAGATCAAATATTCGACGGTCCAGAACTGGTACCCCGGCGACGCCGAGGGCAAGGGCGGCATCTACAACTTTGTCACCAAGCGCGCCGACTGCCGGGGCGACCGGTCGAAGGTGTCATGGACCCAGGTCGAGACCGGCTCGGCCGTGACGTGGAAATATCCGTCCTGCATCCTCAAGGGCGAGGAGAGCTCGGGCGAATTCTATTCGATCGCCATCACCAACGGACATCAGCAGGCCGACACCGGCACCAAGATGATCCATCTGGGCAAGAATTCGAAGAGCCGGATCATCGCCAAGGCGGTGTCGGCCGGAAAGTCGGACTCGACCTATCGCGGTCTGGTGTCGGTGCATCCCAAGGCGACCGGGGTGCGCAATTTCACCCAGTGCGATTCCTTGCTGATCGGCGGCGACTGTGGCTCGCACACCGTGCCCTATATCGAGGCCCGCAACGGCTCGGCCCAGCTGGAGCACGAGGCGACGACGACCCGCCTGTCCGACGACCAGCTGTTCTACGCCCAGCAGCGCGGCCTGTCGCAGGAGGAGGCCGTGGCCCTTCTGGTCAACGGCTTCGTCCGCGACGTGATGCAGAAACTGCCGATGGAGTTCGCCGTCGAGGCGCAGAAGCTGGTGGCGATCAGTCTGGAGGGCTCCGTTGGCTGACCTCCAGCATCCGTCACCCTCGGGCTTGTCCCGAGGACCCATGGTGACGCAAGCTCGATCTTATGGGCACAGAGCGCGTCCTGATCGCTGTCTACATCATGACCAACGTGCCGTACGGCACGCTGTATGTCGGCGTGACCAGCAACCTCTACCAGAGGGTCAATCAGCATCGCGACGGGACGTTCGACGGGTTCACCAGGAAGTACGGGCTGAAGCGGCTGGTCTGGTTCGAGACGTTCGAATTCATGACAGCCGCGATCAAGCGCGAGAAGGCGATCAAGCGCTACTTGCGCGATTGGAAGATCAACCTGATCGAGCGCGACAACCCGCATTGGGACGACCTTTCACTGGAATGGGATCGACCGCCGGAGTGGAAACACGGGCCGACGGACGAATAGCTTTCTCTCGCACCCCCACCCGTCATCCTCGGGCTTGTCCCGAGGACCCATGGTTCAACGGCGCGGGTCGTTGGGGCGTGGCGCGACCGTCCCGGCCTGCTGATCGGGGTTTCGCGGCTGCTGACAAATGGGTCCTCGGGACAAGCCCGAGGATGACGGACTTCAGAGTGGCGATCCTGCTGGAACGGAGCGTGGGGTGAGCAGTCTTCACGAACGCGTCTTCCGAAAAGGTCGGTGGGGCCATTTCTACCCCCGTGGCCCGAAAGCCAGACGCTATGCGCTTGCCGGGCTGTTCGGGTTCCTCGTTTTCGGTGGACTTGGAATGACCCTTCTGACTTCCGGACGGGAGTTGGCTGGACAGATCGTCCTCGGGGTCCTGGTCGTCTTCATCCTTATCTACAACGGCTTCGTTTCGACGCGGTCAGACCTGTGAAATCAATGCTCTCCATCTCCAACCTCCACGTTTCCGTCGGCGACAAGCCGATCCTCAAGGGGCTGACGCTCGACGTTCCGGCCGGCGAGGTGCACGCCATCATGGGGCCGAACGGGGCCGGCAAGTCGACGCTCGGCTATGCCCTGTCGGGACGGCCCGGTTATGAGGCGACCGAGGGGTCAGTCAGCTGGAAGGGCGAGGACCTGCTCGACCTCGACCCGGCGGCGCGGGCGGCGAAGGGCGTGTTCCTGTCGTTCCAGTATCCGATCGAGATTCCCGGCGTCCCGGCGCTGACCTTTGTGCGCACCGCGCTGAACGCCCAGAAGCGCGCGCGCGGCGAGGACGAGGTCTCGGCCCCCGCCTTCCTGAAACAGGTCAAGGCGGTGTCGGCGGCGCTGAAGATGGATTTCGACATGCTGAAGCGGCCGCTGAACGTCGGCTTCTCCGGCGGCGAGAAAAAGCGGATGGAGATCCTGCAGATGGCCCTGCTGGAGCCGTCGCTGCTGATCCTCGACGAGACGGATTCCGGGCTCGACATCGACGCCCTGCGGATCGTCTCGGAGGGCGTCAACGCCCTGCGCAGCCCCGACCGCGCCATGCTGGTGATCACCCACTATCAGCGGCTGCTGGACTATATCAAACCGGACCGGGTGCATGTGCTGGCCGCCGGCCGCATCGTTGCCTCGGGCGGGCCGGAACTGGCGCTGCAGCTGGAAGCGGAAGGGTATGACAAATACCTGCCGGAGGCGGCGTGAGAGAGATGTCCGCTTTCCTTCCCCCCTCGCGGGGGAAGGTGGGCCGCGGAGCGGCTCGGATGGGGGTTGCCTGCGGCGCTTTCCATGCGAACGGCCGTGACCCGGAAAGAGCCCCCATCCGTCAGGCTTCGCCTGCCACCTTCCCCCGAAATGGGGGAAGGGGCTGGTGGGTTGGAGGACGGGCATGAGTCTGGCCATCGACCTCCGCGACCCATCGTCTTTCCCGACCCGCCGGGTCGAGGCGTGGAAATATACAGACCTGCGCCGCGTCCTGCGGGAGACGCCGCCGGTGTCGCCGCACGCCGGGATCGCTCCGGGCGGGCCGTTCGCGGCTCTGGGCGGGGATGAACTGGCGGTGGTCAATGGCCGCTGCGAGGGCGCTCCCGACCTGATCGCCGAGGGGCCGGGCGACCAGGTCGCGCGTCTGCGGTTCGTCTCGACGGCAGACGGTGCGGGGCATCAGGCGACGGTAGCAGTCGAGGTGAAGGCAGGGGCGACGCTGCTGCTGCTGGAGAGCTATGAGGGCCGGGCGGCGGGCTATGTATCCAACGTCACGCTGAGCATCAGCCTTGGCGCAGGGGCGCGGCTTAACCGGGTGGTGATCGAGGACGACGCCGACGACGCTGTGTCGATCTCGACCGCCGAGGTGTCGCTGGGCGAGGGCGCGCATTTTTCCCAGGCGGTGCTGACCACCGGCGCGAAGCTGCAACGGCATGAGACCCGGCTGGCCCATCCCGGCGAGGGGGCCGAGGTGCGGATCGACGGCCTCTATCTGCTGGACGGGGCGCGGCATGCGGACCTGACCACGGTCGTCCGCCACGGCGGGTTGAACGGCGTCACCTCGCAGCTGACCAAGGGCGTGGTGCGCGACACGGCGCGGGGCGTCTTCCAGGGCAAGATCGTCGTCGAGCGCGGGGCAGACGGCACCGATGCGCGGATGGGGCACCACGCCCTGATCCTGGGCGAGCGGGCCGAGGTGGATGCCAAGCCGGAGCTGGAAATCTATGCCGACGACGTGCAGTGCGCGCATGGCAACACGGTCGGCAATCTGGATGAGAGCGCCCTGTTCTACATGCAACAGCGCGGCCTGCCGGCCGACGAGGCGCGGGCCTTGCTGACGCAGGCCTTCCTGATCGAGGTCGTGGACCGGATCGAACACGATGGCGCGAGAGAGGTGGTGCGGGAATGGCTGGAGCAGCGCCTTTGATCGCCCCCTCCACCGCTTCGCGGTCCCCCTCCCCGGAGGGGGAGGAGACTTCGATCCCTACGCCGCGCGGGCGCAGTTCCCGATCCTGTCGCGACAGGTGAACGGCAAGCCGCTGGTCTATCTGGACTCGGCCGCCTCGGCGCAGAAGCCGCGGGCGGTGATCGACGCCCTGACGGCGGCGATGGAGCATTCCTACGCCAATGTGCACCGCGGGCTGCACACCCTGGCCAATGAGACGACCGAGGCGTTCGAACAGGCGCGTGAGACCGTGGCCCGGTTCCTCAATGCCGAGAGCCCGGACCAGCTCGTCTGGACCAAGGGCGGGACCGAGGCGATCAATCTGGTCGCGGCGGGCCTCGGCCAGTCCATCCAGCCGGGCGACGAGATCGTCGTCACCCAGATGGAGCATCACGCCAACATCGTGCCCTGGCACATGCTGCGCGAACGCTCCGGCGCGGTTCTGAGATGGGCCCCGGTGCTGGATGACGGGTCGCTGGACATGGCGGCGCTGGCAGCGCTGATCGGGCCGAGGACGCGGCTGGTGGCCGTGACCCATATGTCCAATGTGCTGGGCACGGTGAACGATGTCCGCGCCATCGCCGACCTGGCCCATGCGGCGGGGGCGCTGCTGCTGGTCGACGGCTGTCAGGGGGCGGTGCACTGCAGTCCCGATGTGCAGGCGCTGGACGCCGACTTCTACGTCTTCACCGGGCACAAGCTGTTCGGCCCGACCGGCATCGGCGGGCTGTACGGCAAGCGCGCGGCGCTGGAGGCCCTGCCGCCCTACCAGGGCGGCGGCGAGATGATCGCCACGGTGACCGAGGAGTCGGTGACCTATGCCGGCCTGCCGCACCGGTTCGAGGCGGGAACGCCGCCGATCCTGGAGGTCATCGGCCTCGGGGCGGCGATCGACTGGATGCAGCGGTTCGACGCCGATGCGGTGCGGGCCCATGAGCATGCGCTGCTGGAACGGGTGCGTACACGCCTCGATGGCCGGAGCTGGCTGACCGAGATCGGCACGGCGGCGGGCAAGGGGGCGATCTTCACCTTCACCGTCGAGGGGGCCCACGCCCATGACATCGCCCAGGTGATGGATCGCTACGGCGTGGCCGTGCGGGCCGGCCTGCACTGTGCCGAGCCCCTGTCGCGCCGGTTCGGCATCACCTCGAGCGCCCGCGCCAGCTTCGCCCTATATAACACTGTCGAGGACGTCGACGCCTTTGCCGACGCCCTGATCAAGGCCCGAGAGTTTTTCGCATGAGCGACCCGACATCCCCCGCAACGATCCCGGCGGCCGATTCAGCGGCCTTCGCCGAAGCCTGGGACGCGCCGCAGAAGAGCGCCCTGGCCCAGGGCGAGATCGACCGGATGACGGACGACATCATCACGGCGTTGAAGTCGGTGTTCGATCCGGAAATTCCGGTCGACGTCTATGAGCTGGGCCTGATCTACAAGGTCGACCTGTCCGACGACCGCGAGGTGCTGATCGACATGACCCTGACGGCACCCGGCTGTCCGGTGGCGGGCGAGATGCCGGGCTGGATCGAGGATGCCGTCCGGAAGGTCGAGGGCGTCCAGTCGGCGCGCGCCAACCTGGTGTTCGAACCGCCCTGGGACCCTTCGAAGATGAGTGACGAGGCCAAGCTGGCCCTGAACATGTTCTGAGTGAGCATATGACCGAGCTTCAGACCACGACCCGTCCCCGCCGTCCGCGACCCAAGGCCGTCAGCCTGACGGACGCCGCTGCCGCGCGCGTGATCGAAATCATGGCCAATGCGGCCAAGCCCTACGTCGGTCTGCGCGTCGGGGTGAAGAACGGCGGCTGCGCGGGACAGGAATACACCTTCGCCTATGCTGAAACGATCGAGCCGATGGACGAGGTGGTCGAGGACAAGGGCGTGACCGTCCTGATCGATCCCAAGGCGATCCTGTTCCTGATCGGGTCGGAGATCGACTACGAGACGACCAAGCTGGCGTCGAAATTCGTGTTCCGCAACCCGAACCAGACCGACGCCTGCGGCTGTGGCGAGAGCGTCACCATCATTCCGGCCAAGGCGCTGGACGCCGACTGATGATCCGGCTCGAGGGGGTGACGAAGCGCTTTCGAAGCGCCGCCGGCGAACGCGTGGCGCTGGACGCGGTCGATCTGACCGTCGCGGCGGGCCAGGTCTTCGGCGTGGTCGGGCGCTCGGGTGCGGGCAAATCGACGCTGATCCGGACGATCAACCTGCTGGAGCGGCCGGACGCGGGGACGGTGACCGTCGATGGTCGCGACATGACGGCCCTGTCGCCGGCTGACCTGCGCGCCGCACGGCGGCGGATCGGGATGATCTTCCAGCATTTCAACCTGCTCAATGCGAAGACGATCGCCGAGAACGTGGCCTTCCCGCTGCGGCTCGAGGGCCGGCCGGCCGCCGAGGTGGACCGGCGCGTCGGCGAGCTGCTGGAACGGCTGGGGCTGTCCGAGCATGCCCGGAAGCATCCGGCCCAGCTGTCCGGCGGTCAGAAGCAGCGGGTCGGCATCGCCCGGGCCCTGGCCTGCGAGCCGGGCGTGCTGCTGTGCGACGAGGCGACCAGCGCGCTGGACCCCGAAACGACCGACGAAATCCTGACCCTGCTGGACCAGCTGAACCGGGATCTGAGGCTGACCATCGTGCTGATCACCCACCAGATGGAGGTGGTGCGCCGCGTCTGTGACCGGGTCGCGGTCCTGAAGGACGGGCGGGTGGTGGAGGAGGGGGCGACGGCCGACGTCTTCCTGCACCCGAAACACGCCGCCACCCGCGCCATGCTGGCCGAGGGCGAGGAAGGGTTCGAGGCCGCCGACGTGCCGACGGGCGGGCGGCTGGCCAGGCTGACCTTCCGGGGCGGCTCGACCTATGAGCCGGAACTGAGCCGCGTCGCGCGCTCGGTGGGCGTCGACTATTCGATCCTGTCAGGCCGTATCAGCCGCATCCGGGGCGAGCCCTACGGCCAGCTGGTCGTGGCCTTCACGGGCGGCGATGCCGAGGCGGCCGTGGCCCAGCTGGCCGCGCGGGGCGTGGTGGTTGAAAGCGTCGGAGCGACCGCGTGATGGACGCCTTCTTCGCCAATATCGACTGGCCCGAGATCGCGCGGGCGACGCGCGACACCCTGCTGATGCTGGGCGGGTCGATGGCCCTGACCGTCGTGTTCGGGATCCCGCTCGGCGTGCTGCTCTACCTGTCCGGCAAGGGGCGTCTGGCCGCCAATCCGGTGCTGAACAGCCTGTTGTCGTTGACCGTCAATATCCTGAGGTCGGTGCCGTTCATCATCCTGCTGATCGTCATGCTGCCCGTGACGGTGCTGCTGGTCGGGACCTCGCTGGGCGTGGCGGGGGCCATTCCGCCGCTGGTCGTCGGGGCGGCACCCTTCTATGCGCGTCTGGTCGAGACGGCGCTGCGCGAGGTCGACAAGGGTGTGGTCGAGGCGACCCAGGCCATGGGCGGCTCGACCTGGCAGATCGTGACCCGCGCCCTGTTGCCCGAGGCCATGCCCGGCATTCTGGCCGGTGCGACCGTGACGGCGATCGCCCTGGTGTCCTATACCGCCATGGCCGGCGTCGTCGGGGCAGGGGGGCTGGGCGACCTCGCCATCCGCTTCGGGTATCAGCGTTTCCAGACCGATGTCATGGTGGTTACTGTCGTGCTGCTGCTTCTGCTGGTGCAGATCCTGCAGATGCTCGGTGACCGTCTCGTCGCTTCCGTTTCCCACCGCTGATCGCACCCCTCGATAAGGCCCGCCCATGCTCCGCCGTTCGCTCCTGACCCTCGCCGCCGCCGCCCTTGTCCTTGCCGCCTGCGGGCAGGGCGGTGCCAAACAGGCGGACGTCAACGCGCCGCTGATCGTGGGAGCCACGGCCGTTCCGCACGCGGAGATCCTGGAACATATCAAGCCGCTGCTGGCTGCCGATGGAATCCAGATCGAGATCAAGGTGTTCAATGACTATGTTCAGCCGAACACCCAACTCGTAGAGCGGCGGCTGGACGCCAACTATTTCCAGACCAAGCCGTATCTGGATGAGTTCAACGCGTCGCGCGGAGCCGATCTGGTCACCGTCGCCGGCGTGCACGTCGAGCCCCTGGGCGCCTATTCGCGCCGTTTCCGCTCACTGGCCCAGCTGCCGAACGGGGCCGAGGTGGCGGTGCCGAACGACGCTTCATCGATCGGACGCTCGCTGATCCTGTTGCAGAAGGCCGGACTGATCCGACTGAAGGATCCCGCAAGTCCTTTGCAGACCTTGCGCGATATCGTCGACAATCCCCGCGCCCTGCGTTTCCGCGAGCTGGAGTCCGCGACCCTTCCGCGCGTGCTGGACCAGGTCGACATGGCGGTGATCAACACGAATTACGCGCTGGACGCCGGGTTGAAACCGAAGACCGACGCCCTGACGCTGGAAGGCGCGGACAGCCCCTATGTGAACTATCTGGTGGCCCGTGCGGACAACCAGACGGATCCCCGGATCGTCGCGCTCGCGGCCATGCTGCGCAGCCAGGCGGTCAAGGATTTCATCGCCGCCAAATACGACGGCGCGGTGATCCCGGCCGCCTGATGGCCTACGACCCGGACTTCGGCGACTGGGTTCGCGAGCATTTCGCGGCCCTGGGACCGCTTGAGATCAAGCGAATGTTCGGTGGGGCCTCGGTCTACGCCAACGGCCTGATCTTCGCCCTGCTGGACGACGGCATGGTCTGGCTGAAGGCCGACGAGCTCAATGCACCGGTTCTGCAGGCCGCGGGGGCGCGGCAGTTCACCTATCCGACCAAGGACGGGACCCGGATGGCGATGGCCTATTGGTCGCTGCCGGAAAGCGCGCTGGACGATCCGGATGAGGCCGTGGACTGGGCCAGGCAATCGATCGATGCGGCCCTGAGGAAGGCGGCGGCGAAGAGGGTGCGAAAGCCGGGGCCGAGGGTCCGGACTCAATAATCCGATACAATCCGTCATCCTCGGGCTTGTCCCGAGGATGACGGGGTTAGAATGCCAACCAAGCCAATAGCAGAGCCCGCATCTGTGCTGAGTCGACAATGAGTGCGGACCCTAGGCCATAGAGGCCGCCAGCCTGGCCGCCTTCGCCACTTCATCGGGGGCCTGCACCAGGACGGACGGCGTCACCGGCTGACCCGTAGCCTCGGCGATCAACCCGGCGGTCCTGCCTTCGACAGCGGCTTCCAGACGGGACAGGAACTCGTCCTTGCCCAGTCCGGTGGGGATGGGATCAAGGAATTCGAGCGTCGCCGTGCCCGGAGTCTTTGCGAATGCCTCCTGCGGCCAGAACAGGCCCAGGTTGGTGGCCAGCGGCACCACGGGCATGTCGAAGTCGCGGTACATGTGCCAGACGCCCGAGCGATAGCGGAATTTCTCGCCGACTTTCGCCAGGTTGCCCTCGGGATAGATCAGGATCTTGCGGCCTGCCGCATGGGCGTCGGCGGAGCGGTGCTTCAGCGCCTCGCGGGCTTCCCGGCCGCCGCAGTTGTTGACGACGATGGCCCCGAGCTTGCGCAACACCGTGCCCAGCAGCGGGAATTTTTCCAGATGGTCGCCGGTGACGAAGGCGAGATCATCGAACTGGTCATAGGTGGCGAAGCCGTCGCCCCAGCTCTGGTGTTTCGACGCGATGATGAAGGCCCCCGCCGGCAGCCGCTCACGGCCACGCACCTGAATGCGGATGCCGGCCAGCAGGCGCATGGCCTGGACCATGCGCTTCACATAGCGGCGGATGATCCAGCTGGTGGCCCCTCGCCCGGGGGCCAGGGCCGCGAAGGCCGCCGCCGAGGCATAGGTGATCGACAGGACCCAGTAGGCGACATTGAAAGCGAAACTGCGCATCCGGCGACTATGGCGCGAATTGGCGGACGGGAAAGGCCTCAGGCCGCCTTGGGCAACCGTTCGGCACAGGACACCCGGTTACGACCGCCGCGCTTGGATGCGTAGAGGGCGGCGTCGGCCCGTTCGAGGAAGGCGGATGCCGTCTCGCCCCTTTGCCGAACGGCGAAGCCGGCGGACACGGTGACCGCGCCCAGTTCGTCATTGGTGGAACGGCGGCGCAGGTTTCGCGAGGCGATTTCCTTGCGGACGCCTTCGAGCGCCGCTTCGACCATGGCGACGCTCTCATGCGGGAAGATCATGGCGAACTCCTCACCGCCGTAGCGGGCCGCGAACCGGGGCGTGGCCGCCGTCCGACCAATAACGCTCGCGACATAGCGCAGGACCTGATCGCCGGTCTGATGGCCCCAGGTGTCATTGAAGTGTTTGAAGTGGTCGATATCCAGCACCGCCAGGGTCAGAGCCGTTCCGCTGGTCTCGGCATGGTCACAGGTCGAGGCCAGGTGCTCGTCGAAAGCCTTGCGGTTGGCGAGGTCGGTCAGGGCATCGGTCATCGCGTCACGACGCACCAGTTCGAGGTGCTCGCGCAGGCGGACGACCTCCTGGGTCGAAACTTCCAGCTTCCGTTCGAGGGATTCGGTCTCATGCTGGACCTGCCGCGTGGCAGTGGTCAGACCCGAGACGATGGACTGGAGCCCGTCGCCGTTCACTGCGGCCTCGATGTTGGTGGCGGCCTGATCCAGGGTCTGGCCGTAGGCGGCCTGTGACTTGTGCGCCTGGGCAATGACGCTGGAGACACTGGACAGTTCCCGGTCCAGGACCCGGCCGGCGTCGCGGATCTGCTCGGTCAGCCGGCTGCGCGGCAGGTGCTCCGCCGCCAGCATGTCGGTGACGGCCTCGGTGAACGGCTCGGAGGCCGAGATCATGCGGTTGATCTCGCCAGCGAGCGCGCCATCGGGGTCACCAAGCGCGTGGGCCCAGAGCTCAAAATTCACGGGCGTCGGCCAGACGCCGGCGGCTTCCATCCCGTCGACGACCTTGCGCGCCAGCCCGTAGGCTTGCGGACTTCGCAGGGTAGTTTCGACCTTGGCCGTCATGCATAATTCCCCAGCGCCAGGACGACGCGGCGATCCTGTGCAGCGAAGCTATGCTCTCGCGTTCGGTAACGGCGGGTTAAATTGCGGCTGAACCTGGCCGATACGTGAGCGTTTTCAACCCTTGAGAGAAACCGGGCGGCGCAGGAAGGCGGGCACGTCACCCTCACCGAACGGGCGGCCGTTCGAGCGTTCGGGGTGGGTGTCGGCCCGGTCGCCGCGGCGGTCGGACTGGCGCAGGTGTGTCTCCTGCACGGGACGGTCCGACGGGTTGGCCGTCACCGGCACGGGCGGTGACGCGGGAGCGGGCGTGACCTCGGCGGGTCCGGGGGCGGGTGCGGCGACCTCGGTTCCTGCCACTGAAGCGGTCTTGGCGCTGCGGCGACTGCGCGAGCGGCGAGCGGCCGGCGCGACGGCGGTCGCGAACTCGGAGGCGACTTCGGCAGAAACCTCGACCGGAGTTTCGGCCTCGACGGGCGGAACGGGTTCGGCCTGGATCGCGGCTGCGGCCTCCGCCTTCGGCGCGCGGGCACTGCGGTTTCGGCCACGGGCCGGGGCCTTGTCCGGGGCGTGGCCGTCACGGGCCGCCGGAGCCTTGCCGGGGGAGAAATCGACTCCGTCCAGAACCAGTTCCTCGGGATCCATCTTGATCAGCTTCAGGACCTTGTCGAGCGAGCGATCGTCGCCCGGCGTCACGATCATGAAGGTCTGACCGGTCTTGCCGGCTCGGCCCGTACGGCCGATGCGGTGGACGTAGTCGTCGGCGTGATGCGAGACATCGTAGTTGAAGACGTGGCTGACGTCCGGAATATCAAGCCCGCGCGCGGCGACATCGGACGCCACCAGCAGCTTGAGTTCGCCCGAACGGAAGGCGGCCAGCGTCTTCATCCGCAGTGACTGGTCGAGGTCGCCATGGATCGGCGCAGCGTCGAAGCCGTGCTGTTTCAGCGACTTGGCGACGACATCGACTTCGGATTTGCGGTTGCAGAAGACGATGCCGTTGCGCACGTCGGCGCGGCCGATCAGGGCGCGCAGGGCGGCGCGCTTGGCCTTGGGATCGCTGGAGGGGATGCGGACCAGATACTGGGTGATGGTCTCGGCCGTCATGGCCGGGCGCGAGGCCTCCAGCCGGGTCGGGTCCTTCAGGAACTGGGTCGTCAGTCGGGTGATCTCGGGCGGCATGGTGGCCGAGAAGAACAGGGTCTGGCGGCGCGGCGGCGTCAGTTTGAAGATCCGCTCGATGTCGGGAATGAAGCCCATGTCCAGCATGCGGTCGGCTTCGTCGATGACCATGATCTCGACGCCGTTCAGCATGACCTTGCCGCGCTCGAACAGGTCCAGCAGCCGGCCGGGCGTGGCGATCAGGACGTCGACGCCCTTGTTCAGCAGCGTCACCTGGTCGCCCATGGAGACACCGCCGATCAGCAGGGCCCAGCTCAGTTTGGTGCCCTTGGCATATTTCTCGAAGGACGACGCGACCTGATCGGCCAGTTCGCGGGTCGGGGCCAGCACGAGCGCGCGCGGCATGCGGGCCTTGGCCCGGCCCGACGACAGCCGGTCGATCATCGGCAGGGTGAAGGCGGCGGTCTTGCCCGTCCCCGTCTGGGCGATGCCCAGAACGTCACGGCCAGCCAGGGCGACCGGAATGGCCGAGGCCTGGATGGGGGTGGCGGTCGTATAGCCGGTGTCGGCGACAGCCTTGAGGGTGGTGGGCGACAGGCCCAGCATTGAGAATTCGGTCATGGGTCCTTGGGACTGGAAGAAGGACGTCCCGCGCATCGGGCCGTCGTGCGATGTCGCGGAACCGCCCTGAATCTATGGGCGAGCGGGCGGCGCGAATTCGCCAGTCCTGTCCCGAACGTGCGCCGCGTATAGAAGTCCCCACCGTAGAGTCAACTATTCGTGTCGTGTCGGGCAGGGGGGTTGGCATTCCTTAAACGTTTGTTAATAGTCTGCTCCGGGACCAGTTGGTGGGGGGGGGACGGCATGCTGCGGACGCTCGGCGTCGCGATCCTGGCGGTCGCTTGCCTGATGGCGGGTACGGTTCGGGCGGACATGAATTCCGCTTTCGGCAACACGGTCGTTTCTCGTTATCCGGACGGCGGCTGGGTCAAGCACTGGTTCAACCCCGACGGCAGCTATGCCGCCCAATTCTCCGACGGGCGCAGATTGGCGGCGCGCTGGACCGTGAGCGGTGACCGCATCTGCCTGACTGATATCCGCCCCTATATGCTGGTGCCCCGTTTCTGCACCACCGTGATCGAGGCTGTGGTCGGCGAGAGCTGGCAGTCCCGCGATCCCATGGGGCGGCGCGTCCAGAACGTGCTTGTGGCCGGGCGAGCCCCCTAAGCCCTGTTCTCCCCCACGGGTTGCGCGCGCTCGCCGCCCGGCCATCCTTGACTAGCGTGCGGCCTGGCTTCGGGGGATTCTGTGTGCGTCTGTTTTTGATCGCCCTGACGGTCGCTTTTGCCGTCTGGCTTCCGCGTCCGCCGGCCGAGGGCAGGGAAGTTCCCGATCCGGCACCGCCGGCCCCTGCCTCCCACCAGGTCTTGCTTTCGATTGAACCGGGGCGGTTCGGTAATCTTCAGCACATCCGGACGCCCTTGCCGCCGCGGACCGTGGCCTTGAGCTTCGATGACGGGCCCGACCCGACCTACAACGGCCGGGTGCTGGATATTCTCGATGCGCGCGGGATCAAGGCGACCTTCTTCTTCGTCGGCCAGTATGCGCAGGCCCATCCCGAGCAGGTTCGCGAGGTGGTCAGGCGGGGCCACAATGTTGGCAGCCACAGTTGGTCTCATCCCACCGGACTTCGCCACTGGTCGCCGGATGCGCAGGTCCGGGAGGTCCGCCGGGGATATGAGGCGCTGGAGGCCGCGCTCGCCGACTCGCCGCCGGAAGAGCGTGCCCGGCTGGAACCGATGTTCCGCTTTCCCGGCCTGGGGGAGGGCGCGTTTCTGAACGAGTGGCTGAACCGGCGCGGCATCGTTGTCGTCTCGGCTGAAGGGGGGACCGACGACTGGCGCGGCTATTCAGCAAGTTCCATCACCCGCGTTGCCTTGACGGTCATCGAGGAAAATCAGGGCGGGCTGCTGATCCTGCATGAGACCCGGCCGCAGATGATCCGGGCCCTGCCGGGTCTGCTGGATGAGTTGTCTGCGCGGGGGTTCACCTTCGTCCAGATCACGGCCGGAGCGGACGGCAGGGACCATGCGCTGACGGTCGATGATGCGGTGCTGACGCTGAAATGATCGAGGCGGGCGGTGTCGCGCCATTCCCTGATCGCAAGATCAAAAGGAATGGCGCGAGTGACGGGACTCGAACCCGCGACCTCCGGCGTGACAGGCCGGCACTCTAACCAACTGAGCTACACCCGCGTATCCCGGCCGCGGCGCTGAACGTTGCGTCGCGGCGAGGGGCGTCGTTTAGGCGGGGGGGGCTCGCACTGTCAAGCGAGTCTGGAGAGGAAAACGACGCTCATCGTGCCCGGGCCCCCGGACCCGCCACGGCGGCGGCCTCGGGCGGTGCGACCGGGCCCGCGATACCGCCGTCAATGGGCACCTGCACGGCGACCGCAGGCGCGGGTGGCTCATAGTAGACGCCGACGCCCGGGCCCAGCGGCAGGTCCAGTGCGACCCACAGCGCCACCATGCCCAGCCCCGCCACGAGGAAGGCTCCCGCATAGGGCAGCATGGTCGACATCAGCGATCCAAGACCGAATTTCGGATCCCAGCGCTGGGCGAAGGTCAGGATCAGCGGGAAATAGCTCATCAGGGGTGTGGCGATGTTGGTCACCGAATCGCCCATGCGATAGCCCGCTGTGGTCATCTCGGGGCTGATGCCAAGCAGCATGAACATGGGCACCACGATCGGGGCGAGCGCGGACCATTTGGCCGAGGCCGAACCTACGAACAGGTCAAAGAAGCAGGAGACGAGCACGACGCTGATCAGCAACAACGGCGCGGGCATGTTGATCTGGCGCAGCTGTTCGGCCGCGTTGATCGCCAGGATGGGGCCGAGGCCCGACCAGTTGAACATGGCCACGAAATGCGCGGCGAAGAATACCAGGACCAGATAGGGAGCCAGCTGGACGATGCCCTCACCCATCATCCGGACCAGATCCCGATGGCTGGTGACGCTGCGCGCGCCAAAGCCGAAGGCCGCGCCCGAGACGAAGAATGTCAGGGCGAAGAAGGCGGCCAGCGATTTGAAGAGCGGGTTGAACCGCTGCTGCGGGTCGGCGTCAGGGTCGACGAAAGGCGACCCGGGCAGGGCGGATATCAGGGCCCATAGCGCGATCATCGCGACGACAGCGAGGCCCGCGAATGCCAGGCCGCGTTTTTCGTCGGGCGACAGGGGTTGCTTCTCGTCCGCGGTGGGCGTGGACGGGCCCTTCGGTGCCCAGGGACCGAGGCGCGGCTCGATGATCCGGTCGGTGATGAACCAGACGATCGGGGTGAAGACGATCACGACGCCGATGATGAAGAACCAGTTGCCCGCGATGTTCACGGAGTAGGAAGGATCGATCAGACGTGCGGCGGGCTCGGTGATGCCGAGCAACAAGGCGTCCTGGGCCCCCGGGAAGAGATTGCCGGCGTAACCGCCGGACACCGCCGCGAAGGCCGCGGCCAGACCGGCCAGCGGATGGCGGCCCGCGGCGGCGAACATGACGGCGGCCAGCGGAATCACCACGACATAGGCGGCGTCCGAGGCGTGATGCGAGACCATGCCGGTGATGACGATGACAGGGGTCAGCATCGATTTCGGCGCGTTGAGCAGCGCGCTTCGGATGGCCGTCGTGAACAGACCGCTGCGCTCGGCCACCGAGGCCCCGTAGATGATGATCACCACGATCCCGAGCGGCGGGAAGCTCGTCAGGGTCGAGGGCATGCCGATGAGCAGTCGTTCAAGATTGGCCGGCGAGAGCAGGCTTTCGGCGACGAGCGTGTCTCCGGTCACGGGATTGACCGCCGACCAGCCGAGGCCGGCTCCGACCAGACTGAGAACGATCAGTGCGCCGATCAGCCACAGGAAAAGAAATACGGGATCGGGCAGCCGGTTGCCGATGCGTTCGATGCCGTTCAGCACCCGGTTTCCCATGGCCATGCGTCCCTCCCTGACGATCCCTGGATGAGGGGCCATAGGGCGTGAGCGGGTGTTTCGAGGCAAGATGCCGGGCCTGCGACACGCTGTCCCGAAATCTGCGAACCATTCTCAACAAAAGCCTTTCGTCATAAGGGTTTGAACAGGGGTTTGAACGGGCGCGGTTCCGGGGCTAGAAAGCGCCGAATCCGCCCCTCCCTCCGAAGGCGGACAAGGTCCCCCAAGGATGAATGCATTTCTTCTGGAATATCTGCCGATCGTGATCTTTACGGGGATCGCGGCCGTGCTTGGGCTCGGCTTCATGCTGGCGGCCTGGGTGCTGGCCCCCAGAAATCCGGATTCGGAGAAGCTGTCGGCGTATGAGTGCGGCTTCAACGCCTTCGACGACGCGCGGATGAAGTTCGACGTCCGGTTCTATCTGGTGTCGATCCTGTTCATCATCTTCGATCTGGAAGTGGCCTTCCTGTTCCCCTGGGCGGTGTCGATGTTCGACCTCTCGCATGCGGGCATGGTGTTCGCCTTCTGGTCCATGATGGTCTTCCTGGGCGTGCTGACCGTCGGCTTCATCTACGAATGGAAGAAGGGCGCGCTCGAATGGGAGTGACGACCAACACCCCGCCGCTGATCGGCATCGGCAACCAGGGCAGTTCGCCCGCGGGGCCGGCGGCATCCTCGCGGCTCGCCACGCCGATGAGCACGACCATGTTCAACACCGGCGCCCGCTCGTCGGTGGAGGGCTATGATCCCGCCATCCACGACAAATTCTTTGAAGCGGTCAACGCCGAGCTCGGCGAGCGTGGCTTCATCACCACCTCGCTGGACGACGTCATCAACTGGGCCCGGACCGGTTCGCTGATGTGGATGACGTTCGGGCTGGCCTGCTGCGCCGTTGAGATGATGCAGGCCTCGATGCCGCGCTTCGACATGGAGCGGTTCGGCATGGCCCCGCGCGCCAGTCCCCGTCAGTCCGACCTGATGATCGTGGCCGGCACCCTGACCAACAAGATGGCTCCGGCCCTGCGCAAGGTCTACGACCAGATGCCGGACCCGCGCTATGTCCTGTCCATGGGCAGCTGCGCCAACGGCGGCGGGTACTACCACTACAGCTACAGCGTGGTTCGCGGCTGTGATCGTGTCGTGCCGGTGGATGTCTATGTGCCCGGGTGCCCGCCGACGGCGGAGGCGCTGCTTTACGGGCTGTTGCAGCTGCAGAAGAAGATCCGGCGGACGGGGACGATCGACCGATGAACGCGCTCGCCCGTGTTGAAGAGATCGAGACCGCGCTGACACCCCTGGGTGCCGAGATGGTCGGCGAGCTGGGGGTCGAGGCGCAGATCGCCTTCGGTGAGCTGACGCTGATCGCCACGCGCGCCAACATCCTGTCGGTGCTGACGGCGCTGAAGGACCGGTTCGGCTTCCATCAGCTGCTGGACCTGTGCGGGGTGGACTTCCCCGATCGGGTTGAGCGCTTCGAGGTGGTCTATCATCTGCTGTCGATGACGCGGAACGCGCGGGTGCGGGTCAAGCTGACGACCGACGAGGTCCAGCCGGTGCCCAGCGCCGTGGGCGTCTTCCCCTGCGCCGACTGGTTCGAGCGCGAGGCGTTCGACATGTACGGCATGCTGTTCGAGGGCCACCCGGACCTGCGCCGGCTGCTGACCGACTATGGCTTCCAGGGACATCCGCTGCGCAAGGACTTCCCCATGACCGGCTATGTCGAGGTCCGGTACGACGAGGAACAGAAGCGGGTGATCTATGAGCCCGTCAAACTGACACAGGAATTCCGGAACTTCGACTTCCTGTCGCCCTGGGAAGGGGCGGAATACCCGACGACCGTTTTGCCAGGCGACGAGAAAGCGCGGTGATCCATGGCCATGAATCGTGCAGCCATCCGTTCGGCGTCATCCTTCTTTCTGGTGACCTTCTCGACGGCGTTCCTGTTCACCCTCGGTGCCCGGCTGACCGGCTGGTTCACGCGCGCGCCGGAGATACCCGCCCAGCAGCTCCAGACGCTCGGTGTGGCGATCATGGTCGCGGTGGTCTGTCTGGCCGTCGGCGCGGGCATTCGCCGGCTGACCCCCGGCGAGCTGCAGAGCGCGCTGCTGGGCGCTTCGGCGGTGCTGCTGTCGACGCCGCTGGCGCTGGCGGTGCTGACCGGCAACTGGGAGATCTCGACGGCCGCGGTCTCGGGCATGGGCGTGCTGACGCTGGCCCTGGGGTGGGTCGTGGCCCTGACCCGCAAGACACGGCTGCACGACGAGGATTCCGCTGATGGCTGACGGCCACAACACGCCCCTGCCGATCGGGGCCACGGACATCTTTGACGACGGTCTGACCGACCACGCCCGCGCGCTGGACGACCGCAAATTCACGATCAATTTCGGTCCCCAACACCCGGCCGCCCACGGCGTTCTGCGCCTGGTGCTGGAGCTGGACGGCGAGCTGGTCACGCGCGTCGATCCGCACATCGGCCTGCTGCATCGCGGCACCGAAAAGCTGATGGAGGCGCGCACCTATCTTCAGAACGTGCCCTATCTGGATCGCCTCGACTATGTCGCGCCGATGAACCAGGAGCACGCCTTCTGCCTGGCCATCGAGAAGCTGCTCGGGCTGGATGTTCCGTACCGCGCCCAGTTGATCCGGGTGCTGTATTCCGAGATCGGCCGGATCCTCTCGCACCTGCTGAACGTGACCACGCAAGCCATGGACGTCGGCGCGCTGACGCCGCCGCTCTGGGGCTTCGAGGAACGCGAGAAGCTGATGGTGTTCTACGAGCGCGCCTCGGGTGCCCGTCTGCACGCCAACTATTTCCGCCCCGGCGGCGTGCATCAGGACCTGCCCAACGCCCTGGTCGACGACATCGGTCGCTGGTGTGCGGAATTCCCGGCGGCGCTGAAGGACATCGAGTCCCTCGTGACCGAGAACCGCATCTTCAAACAGCGCAACGTCGACATCGGCGTGGTGTCGAAACAGCAGGCGCTGGACTGGGGCTTCACCGGCGTGATGCTTCGCGGTTCGGACATTCCGTGGGACCTGCGCAAGTCGCAGCCCTACGAATGCTACGCCGAGATGGAGTTCGACATTCCGGTCGGCAAGAACGGCGACTGCTGGGACCGCTACCTCTGCCGCATCGAGGAGATGAAGCAGTCGGTCCGGATCATGGAGCAGTGCATCCACAAGCTTCGCAACTGCCCCGGCGAGCCGGTGATGGTCGAGGACAACAAGATCGTTCCGCCGCGGCGCGGCGAAATGAAGCGGTCGATGGAAGCGCTGATCCACCACTTCAAACTCTATACCGAAGGCTTCAAGACGCCGGTGGGCGAGGTTTACGCGTCGGTCGAGGCCCCCAAGGGCGAGTTCGGCATCTATCTGGTCTCGGACGGCACCAACAAGCCGTACCGGGTGAAGATCTCGGCCCCCGGCTTCCGCTCTCTGCAGGCCATGGACTGGATGAACCGCGGCCACATGCTGGCCGACGTCTCGGCCATTCTCGGCTCGCTGGACATCGTGTTCGGGGAAGTCGACCGGTGACGGAAAAACCCCTGAGCGATCTGGTCCGGCAAGGCTGGGCCGTGGTCGGCTATACGGTGACCGACAGCGGCGGGGAGGCGTGGAAGCACAACTTCCTGCTCAGCCGCCAAGGCGCGCACAAGGTACTGACCGTGCGCAAGAAAATGATGGGCGAAGGCGTCGTCGCCTCTGAAATGGAAGTCTGATGAGCGTTCGTCGTCTCGCCAAGGTACAGCCCGCCTCTTTCGCCTTCTCGAAGGCGACGAAGGCCAAGGCCGACTGGTGGATCGCCAAATATCCCGAGAACCGCCGTCAGTCGGCGGTGATCCCGATCCTGTGGCTGGTGCAGAAGCAGGAGGGCTGGTGCCCCGAACCGGCGCTGCGTGCCATCGGCGAACTGCTGGGCATGCCCTATATCCGGGTGCTGGAGGTCGCGACCTTCTACACCATGTTCATGCTCGAGCCGGTCGGCACGAGCGCGCTGATCCAGGTGTGCGGCACGACGCCGTGCGCGCTGCGCGGTGCCGGCGACCTGATGGACGTCTGCAAGAAGAAGATCGGGCCGAAGGACACGCTGAGCGCCGACGGCCGCTTCACCTGGCAGGAAGTCGAATGCCTGGGGGCCTGTGCCAATGCACCGATGGCCCAGATCAACGACTATTATTTCGAGGACCTGACGGCCGAGACGATGGGCCAGATCATCGACGACTTCGCCGCCGGCAAGAAACCGAAGCCCGGCTCGCGCGTCGGCCGCGCCAGCTCCGAGCCGGAGGGCGGGGCGCTGACCCTGACCGATCCGAAACTTTATGACGGCACGGCGGGCAAGACGATCAAGAAACTGCCGAACTCCGATCCGGTGCCGGCATGACGCGGCCGGATATGTCGGATGACGCCCAGGTGGCGCAGTATCGCGCCGAACTGCGCATGGTCGGCCGCAACCAGCGTCTGGCCGGGTTCGGCCTTGTCGTCGTGGGGGCGATCGCCGTCTGGGCCGCAAGCTTTGCCGGGGCCGCCGGACCGGTCGTGCAATGGGCGGGCTATGCCGGTCTGGCCGTCGGCTGGGCCCTGATGCTGGCGGCCATCTTCCTTCGTACGCGTTATCACCGCCGCCGCATGGCGGAGATGGACTGAATCATGGTCGGAATCCTCGAAGACAAGGATCGCATCTTCACCAACCTGTACGGGCTCCAGGACTGGGGCCTCGAGGGGGCGAAGAAGCGCGGCGCGTGGAACGCGACCAAGGACATGCTCGACCTCGGTCGGGACTGGATCATCGCCAACGTCAAGAATTCGGGCCTGCGCGGTCGCGGCGGCGCCGGCTTCTCGACCGGCCTGAAATGGTCCTTCATGCCGAAAGAGGTGAAGGACCGGCCGCACTATCTGGTCGTCAATGCCGATGAATCCGAACCCGGGACCTGCAAGGACCGGGAGATCATGCGCCACGATCCGCAGTTGCTGATCGAGGGCTGCCTGATCGCCAGCTTCGCGATGCAGGCGCACGCCTGTTACATCTATCTGCGCGGCGAATATGTGCTGGAACGCGAGCGCATGGAGGCGGCGGTCAAGCAGGCCTATGAGGCGAAGCTGATCGGCAAGAACAACGTCCACGGCTGGGATTTCGACGTCTACATCCACCACGGGGCCGGGGCCTATATCTGCGGCGAGGAGACGGCGCTGCTGGAGTCGCTCGAGGGCAAGAAGGGCCAGCCGCGTCTGAAGCCTCCGTTCCCCGCCGGTGCCGGCCTGTACGGCTGCCCGACGACAGTGAACAACGTCGAGTCGATCGCGGTGGTGGGCACCATCCTGCGCCGCGGGGCCGAGTGGTTCGCGGGCTTCGGCCGGCCGAACAACACCGGCACCAAGATCATGTCGATCAGCGGCCATGTGAACCGCCCGTGCAATGTCGAGGAGGCGATGTCGATCCCGCTGCGTCAGCTGCTGGAAGACCATTGCGGCGGCGTGCGGGGCGGCTGGGACAATCTGAAGGCCATCATCCCCGGCGGCTCGTCGGTGCCGCTGATCACGCGCGAGATGTCGGAAGTCGCGCTGATGGATTTCGACTCCTTGCGCGACATGAAGTCGGGCCTGGGCACGGCGGCGGTAATCGTCATGGACCAGTCGACCGACCTGGTCCGCGCCATCGCCCGCATCAGCTATTTCTACAAGCATGAGAGCTGTGGCCAGTGCACACCGTGCCGCGAGGGCACGGGCTGGATGTGGCGCGTGCTGGAGCGGATGGCCGTCGGCGAGGCTGACCCGTCCGAAATCGACCTGCTGCTGGAGGTCTCGACCCAGATCGAGGGCCACACCATCTGCGCCCTCGGCGACGCCGCCGCCTGGCCGGTGCAGGGCCTGATTCGGCATTTCCGTCACGAGATCGAGGACCGCATCACCTCCTACCGCAGCCGCCGGGCGAATTTCGCCGGCCATGCGATCGCAGCGGAGTAGGGGATGCGTCTTCATCCCGCCCTGATCGTGCTCCTGGCGCTGGGAGCCTGCGAGGCGCCCGCCGCGCCCGAGGCCGCTGAGGTTCCGTCGTCGGTGCCGGAGGCGACCTCGTCTGCGCCTGCCGCGCCCACACCCGGGCCCCTGGTCCGGCCCGCGGCGTTTCTGGAGCAGGCCTGCCGGGACCGTGTGTCCGAGCAGTTCGGCCAGACGGGGACATCCGTGCGGTACGAGGCGCAGGGCACAGCCCGCGCCACCGTGTCCTGGGCCGCACCCGTGGATGGCGGCGTGTTGAGTTTTGAATGCCGGATGGGCGAAGCCGGTGCGGATCTGTTCCGCGATGGCCAGTCCGTGACCGTGAATGTACCGACGGCGGCCGATGCCGCCGAACAAGAGGCCCGCTGATGCCTATCGCCAAAGTCAACGGCGTCGAAGTCGAGTTCGAGCCCGGCATGACCGTGCTGCAGGTCGCCGAGCGCGCCGGGCACGAGATTCCGCGCTTCTGCTATCACGAGCGGCTGTCGATCGCCGGCAACTGCCGCATGTGTCTGGTCGAGGTGAAGCCCGGACCGCCGAAGCCGCAGGCCAGCTGTGCCCTGCCGGCCGCCGAGGGTCAGGAGATCTTCACCGACACGCCGATGGTCAAGAAGGCGCGCGAAGGGGTGATGGAGTTCCTGCTCATCAACCACCCGCTGGACTGCCCGATCTGTGACCAGGGCGGCGAGTGCGACCTGCAGGACCAGGCCATGGGCTATGGCCGCGACGGCTCGCGCTATGCCGAGAACAAGCGCGCGGTCGAAGAAAAGAACATGGGTCCGACCATCAAGACCTTCATGACGCGGTGCATCCAGTGCACCCGCTGCGTGCGGTTCGTGACGGAAGTGGCGGGCGTGCCGGACATCGGCATGATCTCGCGCGGCGAGGACGCCGAGATCACCACCTATCTGGAGAAGGCGGTCGACAGCGAACTGTCGGGCAACGTCAACGACCTGTGCCCCGTCGGTGCCCTGACCCACCGGCCGTGGCAGTACCACTATCGCCCTTGGGAACTGAAGAAGACCGAGACCATCGACGTCATGGACGCCCTCGGTTCGAACATCCGCGCCGATGCCAAGGGCTCCGAGGTGATGCGCATCCTGCCGCGCGTCAACGAGGGCATCAATGAGGAGTGGCTGTCGGACGTCAGCCGCTACGCCGTCGACGGCCTGCAGGCCCGGCGGCTGGACCAGCCGTATGTCCGCGAGAACGGCAAGCTGCGCGCGGCCTCCTGGGACGAGGCCCTGGGCGTCGTGGCCGGCAGGCTGACGGCGGCCCCGGCTGACCGGATCGGCGTGATCGCCGGCGACCTGCAGGACGCGGAATCGATGAAGGCGGCGCTGGACCTGTTCCGCGCCCTCGGCTCGAACAATACCGATTGCCGTCAGGACGGGTCGGCGCTGGGCCATGGCCCGCGCCAGAGCTGGCTGTTCAACTCGGGTCTGGCGGGCGTCGAGAAGGCCGACGCCGTGCTGATCATCGGGGCCAACCCGCGCACCGAGGCCCCGCTGCTGAACGCCCGGCTGCGCAAGGCGTGGCTGGGCGGCGCATCGGAGATCGGCCTGATCGGGGATCAGGCGGAACTGACCTATGACTACAACTGGCTCGGCGCGGGATCGAAGACGCTGGCCAAACTGCCCAAGGCGGCCCTGGACGCGCTGATGAAGGCCGAGCGACCGGCGATCATCGTCGGCGGCGGGGCGCTGGCGGGTGAGGGTGGGCCGGCGGTGCTGAACGCGATCGGCGCGCTGGCCAAGAAGGTCGGCGTGGTTTCCGAAGGCTGGAACGGCTTCAACGTCCTGCACACCGCCGCATCGCGCGTGGCCGGTCTGGACATGGGCTTCGTCCCCGGCGAGGGCGGGCTGACGGTCGCCGGCATGCTGAAGCCGGATGCGCTGGATGTGCTGTTCCTGCTGGGGGCCGACGAGGTCAATCCGACGGCATCGAAGGCCTTCCGCGTCTATCTGGGCAGCCACGGCGACCGCGGCGCGCACGGTGCGGACGTGGTCCTGCCGGGTGCGGCCTATACCGAGAAGTCGGGCCTGTATGTGAACACCGAGGGCCGGGTGCAGATGGCCGAACGCGTCGTCTTCCCCAAGGGGCAGGCGAAAGAGGACTGGGCCATCCTGCGGGCGCTGTCGGCCAAGGTCGGCCAGACCCTGCCGTACGACACCCTGGACGCCCTGCGCACGAAGCTGATGGCTGATCATCCGACCTTCGGCCGCATCGACTACCTGCCGACGCCGGCGGCGTTCGACACCGGTTCGCTGGGCAAGAAGGGCGATATCGGCGACGCCGTTTTCACCTCGGCGGTGCGCGACCCCTATCTGAACAACCCGATCACGCGCGCCAGCGTGACCATGGCCGAGCTGTCCGCCCTGCGGATCGCCCCGGTCGCCATGGCGGCGGAGTAGGGCGGCATGGCCGGCACTGATTTTCCCAGCTGGTTCACTCCGCTCTTCATCGGGGCGTTTGTGACAAACATGCTTTATACCGCCAGCGTCTTTGCGCTGTCTTCCCGGCTGAAGTCCCCGGCACTTCGCGAGATGGGTGCCGAGCCGCTCAATGTCATGGACAGAAACCCCGCTCAGTTGCTCAGGTTTTTGAAGTTCGTGTTCAGCGATCGCCACCACAATCTCGGGGACGCCATGGTCAGCAGACTGACGCTGGCGGTGCGTCTGCTGTTCGGAGCGGCGCTGATAGGCACGTTTTCGTTGTTCGCGCTGGCGCTGGGGCTGATGTGATGGATTTCTGGACCACTCCGCTCGGCTGGACCCTCGCCACCATCGGCGGGATTCTGATCGTCACGGTCGGCATCCTGATCTCGCTGGCCTTCCTGCTGCTGGCCGATCGCAAGATCTGGGCCGGGGTGCAGATGCGCAAAGGCCCCAACGTGGTGGGGCCTTTCGGTCTGCTGCAGTCCTTCGCCGACTTCTTCAAATTCGTGCTCAAGGAAATCATCGTCCCGGCGGGCGCCGACAAGGTGGTGTTCCTGCTGGCGCCGCTGCTGACCTTCATCCTGGCCTTCATCGCCTGGGCGGCCATTCCGTTCGCGCCGGGCTGGGTGATCTCGGATCTGAACGTCGGCATCCTGTACATCTTCGCCATCTCCAGCCTCGGCGTGTACGGCATCATCATGGGCGGCTGGGCTTCGAACTCGAAGTATCCGTTCCTCGGCTCGCTGCGCAGCGCGGCGCAGATGGTGTCCTATGAGGTCTCCATCGGCCTGGTGATCATCAACGTCATCCTGCTGGCCGGAACGATGAACCTGTCGTCGATCGTGACGCAGCAGCAGGGCATGTTCTGGAACTGGTTCGCCTTCGGCGGCGGGGCCGGGACCTGGCCGACCATTGTGGTGATGATCCCGATGGCGGTGATCTTCTTCGTCTCGGCCCTGGCCGAGACCAACCGCCCGCCGTTCGACCTGCCCGAGGCCGAGTCGGAACTGGTGGCCGGCTATCAGGTCGAATATTCCTCGACCCCCTATCTGCTGTTCATGATCGGCGAATACGCCAACATCGTCTTCATGTGCGCCATGATGAGCCTGCTGTTCCTCGGTGGCTGGAACCCGGGTGTGCCGCAGGACTGGCTCGACGCCCTGCCGGGCTGGCTGGAGCAGGCGATCTATCTGGTCACCTTCCTCGGCAAGATCGTCGTCGTCTTCTTCTTCATCGCCCTGGTGAAGGCCTTCGTGCCGCGATACCGCTATGACCAGCTGATGCGGCTGGGCTGGAAGATCTTCCTGCCGACCTCGCTGGTCTGCGTCGTCGTGGTCGCCGCCTGGCGCGTGTTCGCGGTGGGCGCATGAGCCGGATCCTGATCCTCGGGCTGCTGGCGTCGATGACCAGCGCCTGCACCATTCCGACCTATGAGGCCGATCCCGTGTCGGTCTATCAGTGGGAACGCCGCCAGGAAGGCATCCAGCGCCGGCAGGCCGAGCGCGAACGCCTGTGCCGCATCACAAAAGAGGACGACCCGCGCAAGGAAGAGCTTTGCCGCGGCGTGTCCGGAGCCAGACCGTAATGTTCAACCGTCTCGTCCAGGCCGCGAAGGGCGCGCTGCTGATCGACGCCATCGGTGCGATCGGCCTGTCGTTCAAATACATGGCCCGCCCCAAGGCGACCGTGAACTATCCGTTCGAGCGCAATCCGCAGTCGCCGCGGTTCCGGGGCGAGCACGCCCTGCGCCGCTATGCCAACGGCGAGGAACGCTGCATCGCCTGCAAGCTGTGCGAGGCGATCTGCCCGGCCCAGGCCATCACCATCGAGTCCGAGCCGCGCGCCGACGGCAGTCGCCGCACGACCCGCTACGACATCGACATGGTCAAATGCATCTACTGCGGCCTGTGCGCCGAGGCCTGCCCGGTGGACGCCATCGTCGAGGGGCCGAATTCGGAGTTCACGACCGAGACCCGCGAAGAGCTGCTGTACGACAAGGACCGGCTGCTCGCGAACGGCGACCGCTGGGAACGGCTGATCGCGAAGAATCTGGAGCTCGACGCACCGTACCGGTGACCTGGCTCCTCCCCGCACTGCGAGGAGGAGACGGACTCAGATCTTCTCGGCGATGATCTCCAGCACCATCGGTGTGATCATCACCGCGTTCGGATCGGCCTCGGCGGCGTCGAAGGCGGCGGTGACGCGGTCGGCCCAGGCCTGGTCGACCTTGCCGGCCTCGACCAGATGGCGCGGATAGTTGCGGCCCCAGGTCGCCGGCCACTGCCAGACCAGATCGCCCTTGCGCACCGTCTCCACGATCGGCTGCATCGAGCGGATGCGGAAGCCTGCGGCGGGCAGCAGGGCGGGCAGGGCGCGGCCGATGTTGGGCTCGCCGCCCGTGGCGCGCCAGTCCTCGACCACAAGCTGTTTGAACTCTTCCATCGCCGGCTGGTCCGGCAGGATGGCGAGGGTGTTGTAGTCGAGATACTCGTGGATCACCGCCACCCCGCCGGGGCGCAGGGCAGCGTGCAGCTTGGCCAGCACCCGTGCCGGATCGCTGACGAAGGCCAGGACCCAGCGAATCCAGAAGGCGTCTGCGCCGGCGGCGGGCAGGGGATCGGTGACCAGGTCCACGGTCGCGGCGTCGATGTTGCGCAGGCCCCGCGCTGCGGCGGACCGCGTGAGCACATCGACGAACCGGGCCGATCGCTCCAGGGCGTGAACGCGGCCGCCTGATCCGACGATTTCGGCCAGATCCAGACTGGCCCAGCCGGGACCGGCCCCGGCGTCGATGACGTTCGAGCCGACGGTGATTCCCGCCCGCCGCCACGCGTCCAGCACGCGCGGCCGCCAGACCCGGTGTTGCAGACCGAGACGCTCGACCTCGCCGTCATGAGTGCCCAGAAGATAGTCGCGTTCTTCGCTCATGACGGTTTCCTTGCCTGGTCTTCAAACTGGGACCGCCGGGCCGCCGGGGCAAGATGGGAAGGCGCGGTTGTCGGCCGTCGTATTCGGTCTTTGCAAAGGCCCCGGCGGCGGTTAGAAGTCGCGCGCTTTCCGAGGCATTCCGGGCGGGATTCGCAACCGGGTTTCGGTTTTTGTCTGAACGATTCGCTGGCCGCCGCTTCGCTCGCCGGCAAGGCGTTAGGAGCCGATTGCGCGATGCTCTTGCAAGGCCTGGCCTTCTATCTTCTTTCGGCTGTGGCCGTGCTGGGCGGCCTGATGGTCGTGACGGCGAGGAACCCCGTGCACAGCGTGCTGTGGCTGATCCTCGCCTTCTTCTCGTCGGCGGGGCTGTTCGTCCTGCTCGGGGCCGAGTTCCTGGCCATGCTGCTGGTCGTCGTCTACGTCGGCGCGGTGGCGGTGCTGTTCCTGTTCGTCGTGATGATGCTGGATGTGGACTTCGTGAAGCTGCGTGAGGGCTATGCGCGCTACCTGCCGCTGGCGATGATCGTGGCCGGGATCCTGCTGGCCGAGATGATCATGATCTCGCTGACCGTGGTCAGCGGCGGCGCGGCGGCCGACGCCATCGGGCCGGTCGCGGCGACGGCCGAGATGTCCAATGTCGAGGCCATCGGGCGCGTTCTGTACACGGACTATGTCTATGTCTTCCAGGCGGCCGGGATCGTGCTGCTGATCGCCATGATCGGGGCCATCGTCCTGACCCTGCGCCACAAGCCCAACATCAAACGCCAGAATGTCGCGCGCCAGGTCGGCCGCGACGCGAAGACGGCGATGGAAGTGAAGTCGGTCGCGACCGGCGCGGGCATCACCCCCGAGGATCTGGTCTGATGGTCGTCACCCTCGAACACTATCTGGCGGTCGCTGCCATGCTGTTCACCATCGGCGTGTTCGGCATCTTCGTGAACCGCAAGAACGTCATCATCATCCTGATGTCGATCGAGCTGATCCTGCTGGCCGTAAACATCAATTTCGTCGCCTTCTCGGCCTATCTCAACGACGTGCAGGGGCAGATCATGGCCATGTTCGTCCTGACTGTGGCGGCCGCCGAAGCGGCCGTGGGTCTGGCCATTCTGGTGACCTTCTTCCGTAACCGCGGCGACATCGCGGTTGACGACGCCTCGGTGATGAAGGGCTGACCGTGAGTATCGAGACCCTCGTAACCCTCGGCGTCTTCGCCCCGCTGCTCGGCGCGGTCATCGTCGGCCTGTCGGGCCGCCGGCTCGGCGACCTGATTTCCAAGTCCATCACCACGGGCCTGCTGTTCTTCGCCTGCGCCGTGTCCTGGACGGTGTTCAGCCAGTGGACCTGGGGCGGTCTTCAGGCCTTCACCGTCGAGCTGTTCCCCTTCATCAATGTCGGCGACTTCCAGTCCGTCTGGTCGATCCGGATCGATGCCCTGTCGGCGACCATGCTGGTGGTGGTGACCACAGTGTCATCGCTCGTGCACCTGTATTCCTGGGGCTATATGTCCGAGGACCCCGACAAGCCGCGGTTCTTCGCCTATCTGTCGCTGTTCACCTTCGCCATGCTGGCGCTGGTGACGGCCGCCGACTTCATGCAGCTGTTCTTCGGCTGGGAAGGGGTGGGGCTGGCGTCCTATCTGCTGATCGGATTCTGGTACAAGAAGCCGACCGCGAGCGCCGCCGCCATCAAGGCCTTCGTGGTCAACCGGGTCGGCGATTTCGGCTTTGCCCTGGGCATCTTCACCGTCTTCTGGATGTTCGGCACGATCCAGTTCGCCGAGCTGTTCCCGATGATCGCCTCGAAGGCGGGCACGGGCTGGGCGTTCCTGGGCCACACCTGGTCGGCGATCGATCTGGCGGCCTTCCTGCTGTTCATCGGTGCCATGGGCAAGTCGGCCCAGTTCTTCCTGCACACCTGGCTGCCGGACGCGATGGAGGGCCCGACCCCGGTGTCGGCGCTGATCCATGCCGCGACCATGGTCACCGCCGGCGTCTATATGGTCTGCCTGCTGAGCCCGATTTTCGAATATGCGCCGGTCGCCTCGGCGATCGTCGCCCTGGTCGGGGCGGTGACCGCCCTGTTCGCGGCCACGGTCGGTCTGGCGCAGAACGACATCAAGCGGGTCATCGCCTATTCGACCTGTTCGCAGCTGGGCTACATGTTCTTCGCGGCGGGCGTCGGTGCCTATCAGGCCGCCATGTTCCACCTGTTCACCCACGCCTTCTTCAAGGCCCTGCTGTTCCTGGGGGCCGGATCGGTGATCCACGGCATGCACCACGAGCAGGACATGCGAAAAATGGGCGGGCTGTGGAAGCTGCTGCCGGTCACCTATGCGGTGATGACCATCGGCACCATCGCCATCACCGGTCTCGGCATTCCCGGCGTCGGCGGATTCGCGGGCTTCTACTCCAAGGACTCGATCATCGAGAGCGCCTTCGCCTCGTTCTCGAGCGGGCACAGCGCCATGGGCCTGTTCGCCTTCATGATCGGCATCCTCGCTGCGGGCCTGACGGCCTATTATTCATGGCGTCTGGTGTTCATGACCTTCCACAACAAGCCGGTCTGGAAAGACGCGCACCACGACGATCATGCGCCCGGTCACGCCCATGACGACCACGCCTCCCATGCCCAGCTGGAGACCCACTCCGAGCCGGTCGCCGACCCCCACGGCGACGACGGGCATGCCCATGACGATCACGCGCATCATGGTCCGCTCAAGCCGCACGAGAGTCCGTGGGTGATGCTGGTTCCGTTGATCCTGCTGTCCATCGGCGCCGTCGCGGCCGGTTTCGCCTTCGCACCGCATTTCATCGGCCACGGCGAGCATGAGTTCTGGCGCGGGGCGATCTTCACCGGGCCGGACAATCACGTCCTGCACGAGAGCCACGACGTTCCGATCTGGGTGAAATGGTCGCCGCTGATCCTGACCTTGATCGGCACCTTCGCCGCCTTCTGGCTCTATGTCCTCAAGGAAGGCATGGCCCGCCGGATGGCCGACCGGGGCAGCGTGATCCACGCCTTCCTGTACAACAAATGGTATTTCGATGAGCTGTATGAGGCCGTGTTCGTGCGCGGGGCCAAGGCGCTCGGCGACCTGTTCTGGAAGATCGGCGACGTGAAGATCATCGACGGCGGCGGACCCAACGGCATGGCCTGGGTGTCGCGGATGTTCGCGGGCGGTCTGGCCCGGTTCCAGTCCGGCTATGTCTATTTCTACGCCTTCGTGATGTTGCTCGGCCTGGCCGGTTTCCTCGCCTTTGCCATCCTCACGTGGGGAGCCTGATCTTGCCCCAGATCCCCTACATCCTCAGCCTCGTCACCTTCCTGCCCATGGTGGGTGCCGGCCTGATCCTGCTGGCGCGGCTGATCAACAAGGGTTCGGCTGACAATGCGGCGCGCTGGATCGCCATGGCGACCACGCTGGTGACCCTGGCGGTTTCGGCCGTGCTGGTGGCGACCTTCGATCCGGCGAGCGCGGCCTATCAGTTCGTGGAACGGTACGTCTGGTTCGCCGGTGCCGAGTACCACATGGGCGTGGACGGGATTTCGATCCTGTTCGTGCTTCTGACGGCCTTCCTGATGCCGATCTGCATCCTGGCCAGCTGGAAGACGATCACCGACCGCGTGGTCGACTACATGATCGCCTTCCTGGTGCTGGAGACGCTGGTCATCGGGGTCTTCACCTCGCTGGACCTGTTCCTGTTCTACATCTTCTTCGAAGGCACGCTGGTGCCGATGTTCATCATCATCGGCGTGTGGGGCGGGGCGAACCGGATCTACGCCTCGTACAAATTCTTCCTCTACACCCTGCTGGGGTCCGTGCTGATGCTGCTGGCCATGCTGTGGATGGCGGCCGAGACGGGCACGACCAGCATTCCGGAACTCAAGGAATACGCCTTCAGCCCCGCGGTACAGCCCCTGCTCTGGCTGGCCTTCTTCGCCTCGTTCGCGGTGAAGATGCCGATGTGGCCGGTGCACACCTGGTTGCCAGATGCCCACGTGCAGGCCCCGACGGCGGGCTCGGTGATCCTGGCGGGCATCCTGCTGAAGCTGGGCGGCTACGGTTTCATCCTGTTCAACCTGCCCATGTTCCCGGACGCGTCCAAGATGTTCGCGCCGCTGGTCTTTGCCCTGTCGGCCATCGCGGTCGTCTACACCTCGCTGGTGGCCTTCCGGCAGACGGACATCAAGAAGCTGATCGCCTATTCCTCGGTGGCGCACATGGGCTTCGTCACGATGGGGATCTTCGCCGGCAACGCCCTTGGCGTGCAGGGCGCGGTGTTCCAGATGCTGAGCCACGGCCTGATCTCGAGCGCGCTCTTCCTCTGCGTCGGCGTGGTCTATGACCGGATGCACACCCGCGAGATCGCCTTCTACGGCGGTCTGACCAGCCGGATGCCGTGGTTCGCGGCCATCTTCCTGATGTTCACCATGGCCAATGTCGGCCTGCCGGGCACGTCGGGCTTCATCGGCGAGATCCTGACCATGACGGGCGTCTATGGCGTCTCGACCTGGACAGCGCTGTTCGCGGCGACCGGCGTGATCTTCTCGGCCGTCTATGCCCTGACGCTGTATCGCAATGTCATGTTCGGCGAGATCACCAATCCGGCGCTCAAGCTCATCACGGACATCGACAAGCGCGAGCTGCTGATCTTCGCGCCGCTGATCATCGGCACCCTTTGGCTGGGCGTACAGCCCGGTCTGGTGCTGGACTATACCGCCGCCTCGGTCGAGGCCCTGACTTCCGCCTATCGTATCGCGATCGGTGGGTGAGACGATCATGCCTGACCTGATTTCCGCCCTTCACCTGTCCGCTCCGGAAGCGACGCTGGCCGTCGGCGGCCTGGTGCTGCTGATGCTCGGTGCCTTCCTTGGCGAGAAGAGCGCACGGCTGGTCTCGATCCTGTCCGTGGCCCTGCTGGTCGCCGCCACGGCCGTCACCGTGACCGGGCCGCTCGGGCGCGCCTTCAACGGGGCCTATGTCGCCGATCCGCTGGCCGTCTACGGCAAGGCCGTGATCTTCCTGTCGAGCGCGGTGGCGATCATCCTCGGCGGCGGCTGGATGCAGCGGGCGCGGATCGCGCGGTTCGAATACCCGATCCTGATCGTGCTGGCCTCGGCCGGCATGGGAATGATGGCGTCGTCGGGCGATCTGATCTCGCTCTATATCGGCATCGAGCTGCATTCGCTGGCGCTCTATGTGCTGGCCGCCTTCCACCGCGACGACCTCAAGGCGTCCGAGGCCGGGCTGAAGTATTTCGTGCTGGGGGCCCTGTCGTCGGGTCTGCTGCTCTACGGGGCCAGCCTGGTCTACGGCTTCTCGGGCTCGATGCGGTTCGACGAGATCGCCGCCTATGCCGCGACCAACCCGTCGCCGGGCCTGATCTTCGGGCTGGTGTTCCTGATCTGCGGACTGGCGTTCAAGGTTTCGGCCGCGCCGTTCCACATGTGGACGCCCGACGTCTATGAGGGCGCGCCGACCCCGGTCGTCGCCCTGTTCGCCACCGCACCCAAGGTCGCGGCCATGGTGCTGATCGCCCGCACGCTTGAAGGGGCTTTCGCCGGATCGCACGACCAGTGGGCGCAGGTGCTGATCCTGATCTCGCTGATCAGTTTCGCCGTCGGTGCCTTCGGCGGTCTGGCGCAGAAGGATCTCCAGCGCCTGCTGGCCTATTCGTCGATCGCCAACATCGGCTACGCCCTTCTGGGCATCGCCGCCGGCACGACGGCGGGCATCCAGGCCATGCTGGTGTTCATGACCCTGTATGTGATCGACCAGTTCGGTTTCTTCGCCATCCTGCTGTCGCTGTCGCGCGGTGGCAGGCCGATCCGGCAGATCTCGGACCTTGCCGGTCTGCGCAGGGACAAGCCGGTGACGGCCCTGGCCCTGACCGCGCTCTGCCTGTCGGTCCTGGGCATGCCGCCCTTCTCGGGCTTCTGGGGCAAGTTCTACGTCTTTGGTGCGGCCGCCGACGCCGGCTACTGGATGGTCGGCGCGGCCGGCCTGGTCGCTTCGGTCGTGGCCGGCTTCTACTATCTGCGCATCATCAAGCTGATGTGGTTCGACAAGGCCCCCGAGGGTATCGAGCCGACGGATGCTTCGCCGATCGAGGCGAAGACCATCGCCTGGGCCGCCGCGGCCTTCTCGTTCCCGCTGGTGATCGTCGGTCTGACGTGGATCGAGCCCCTGAGCCGGGCCGCCGCCGTCGGGTTCGGAGCCGGATAGGGCGATATGCCCGCCGCCCCGATCCTGCTGCTCGAAGAGACCGACTCGACCAATGCGGACGCCCGCCGTCGCGCCGACGCAGGCGAGACGGGGCCGCTGTGGATCGTCGCGCGCCGTCAGACCGCCGGTCGCGGACGGCGAGGGCGCAATTGGGAGAGCGAAGGGGGAAACCTGTTTTCCACCCTGCTGCATCTGACCCGAAAACCGCCGGCCGAAGCGGCGCAGGTGACGTTTGTCGCGGCGCTGGCCGTCGCCGACCTGATCGATGCCTTCGCGCCGCCGTCCCTGGTCACGATCAAATGGCCCAATGACGTCATGCTGGCGGGCGACAAGGTCTCCGGCGTCCTCGTCGAGTCCGGGGCCCATCAGACCGGTGGCCTGTGGCTGGCGGTCGGGATCGGGGTGAACCTGGCCCATGCCCCGCAGGCGACCGAGCGGCCCGCGACGGCGCTGGCGCAGCATCTGCGCGGTGACGTGTCAGCCCCGCCGACCGTCGAAGCCGCCGCTGTCGCCCTGGGCGAGGCCTTCGCGGTGTGGATGGAGCGTTGGGAGACGCTGGGCTTCCAGCCGATTCTCGACGCCTGGCAGGCGCGGACATCGGGGCTGGACGGGCCGGCGGTGGCCCGGCTGGGCCGCGAGACCGTCGAGGGACGGGCCGAGGGCGTGGCACCGGACGGCGCGCTGAAACTGAGACTGTCGGATGGTTCGCTGCGGCTGATTTCGGCCGGCGATGTCTTCTTCGGGGAGGCCGCGTAATGCTTCTGGCAATCGAGCAGGGCAACACCAACACGCTGTTCGCGGTGCATGACGGGACAGACTGGGTCGCCCAGTGGCGCACGGCCACCCACGCCAACCGCACCGCCGACGAATACGCCGTCTGGCTGAGCCAGCTTCTGTCCATGCGCGGCCTGTCGATCAGCCAGCTGGACGGCTGCATCATTTCCAGCGTGGTGCCGCAGTCGATCTTCAATCTGCGCAACCTCGCGCGCCGGTATCTGTCGGTCGAACCCCTGGTCGTCGGCGACAATGTCGACCTCGGGATGACCGCGCGGATCACCAAGCCGAGCGAGGCGGGCGCGGACCGGCTGGTCAACGCCATCGGCGCGCACCTGGTCTATCCCGGCGACCTGATCGTGATCGACAGTGGCACGGCCACCACCTTCGACGTGGTGGCCGCTGACGGGGCCTTCGAGGGTGGCGTGATTGCCCCCGGAATCAACCTGTCGCTACAGGCCTTGCACGAGGCCGCCGCAATGTTGCCCCGTATCGCCATCCAGAAGCCGGACCGGGTGATCGGCAAGGACACCGTCTCCAACATGCAATCGGGCGTCTTCTGGGGCTATGTCGCCCTGATCGAAGGCCTGGTCGCGCGTATCAAGGCCGAGTGGGGCAAGCCCATGACGGTCATCGGAACCGGCGGGGTCGCCTCGCTGTTCGAAGGCGCAACAGAATCAATCGACCGGTTTGATCCGGACCTGACTATCCGCGGCCTGCTCGAAATCTGGCGGCGGAACACCCATCCAAAGGACACATGAAAAAGAAAACCAGTGACGAGTTCGTCTTCCTGCCGCTGGGCGGGTCGGGCGAAATCGGGATGAACCTGAACCTCTACGGCTACGGCCCCGAGGCGAACCGCGAGTGGCTCGTGGTCGACGTGGGCGTGACCTTCGGCGACCTGTCGACGCCCGGCGTGGACGTGATCGTGCCCGATCCGTCCTTCCTCGAAGGCGAGACGATCCGCGGCATCGTCCTGACCCATGCGCACGAGGACCATATCGGGGCCCTCGGCTGGCTGTGGAGCCGGATGAAGGCCCCGCTGTACGCCACGCCGTTCACCGCCTTCCTGATCCGCGAGAAGCTGCGTGAGGCGGGCATTCTGGATCAGGTCCAGCTGATCGAGGTGCCGCTGGGAGGCACCGTCGATCTGGGGCCGTTCGAGGTGACCTTCGTCACCATGACCCACTCGATCGCCGAGCCGAATGGCCTGGCCATCAAGACGCCGCTGGGCACGGTGCTGCACACCGGCGACTGGAAGATCGACGACGATCCCATCATCGGCGAGGTCACCGATGCGGGTGCCATCACCCGTCTGGGTGACGACGGTGTCCTGGCCATGGTGTGCGATTCCACCAACGTCTTCGTCGAGGGATCGGCGGGGTCGGAAGGCGGCGTCCGCGACGCGCTGATCGAGCTGATCGGCGGGCTGAAGGGTCGGATCGCGGTGGGCTGTTTCGCCTCAAACGTGGCCCGTATGGACAGCGTGATCCGCGCCGCCGAGGCGGCCGGACGGCGCGTATCGCTGGCGGGCCGGTCGATGCATCGCATCACCTCTGCGGCCAAGTCCGTCGGCATGCTGAACGACGTGAAGCCGTTCCTGTCGGACGAGGAGGCCCGCGTCTGGCCGGCCGACCAGATCCTGTATCTGTGCACCGGCAGCCAGGGCGAGGCGAGGGCGGCCCTGTCGCGCGTCGCCGAGGGGACCCACCCCTACATCAAGCTCAGCAAGGGCGATCACTGCATCTTCTCGTCGCGCGTCATCCCGGGCAATGAGCTGTCCATCGGCCGCCTGCAGGACAAGCTGACCGACCGCGGCGTGCGGCTCTACACCGAGAAGGACCATCCCGGCATTCACGTCTCCGGCCACCCGTGCCGCGAGGAACTGCGCCAGATGTATCGCTGGGCGCGGCCGCAGATCGCGGTGCCCACCCACGGCATGCGCCGCCATCTGGCCGAGCACGCCAACCTCGCCAAGGATATGGGCGTGCCGGAGACGGTCACGCCCAGGAACGGTGACATGGTGCGTCTGGCTCCCGGGCCCGCTGCCATCATCGACGAGGTCCCGAGCGGCCGGCTGTACGTCGACGGCGGCCGTCTGGTCACCGAACAGGGCGAGGCCCTGAATGAGCGTCGTCATGCCTCGACCAACGGTGTGCTGATCGTCAGCTTCGCCATGGACAAGCGCGGCAAGATCGTCAGCGACATCGACGTCCGTGCCATCGGCCTGCCGGGTGACGCGCAGTCGCCGCTGGGAGACTCGCTGGACAGCCTGGCCGAGCGCGCCGAACAGGCGGTGATGAAGCTGAAGGGTCCGGCGCTGGAGGACGAGATGGTCATCGAACAGGCCGTCGCCCGGGCGTTGAAGAAGGCCAGCCAGCAGATCTGGGATCGCCGCCCGATCGTGGAGACGATCATTCTTCGGCTCTAATCCGGGTCGTCAGGCCTTTGAACCGGCGGGTTCGCTTCCTATAAGGAGCCGAATCCGCCGCCCAGGACCGCTCCCATGCACGACGCCCCCCCCGAGTTTCTCTACAAGCGCGTCCTGCTGAAGGTATCGGGCGAGGTGCTGATGGGCGATCAGGCCTACGGCATCGACATGAAAACCGTCGCCGGCGTGGCCCAGGCCGTGGCTGACGTGGCGCGCGAGGGCGTGGAGATTTGCCTCGTCATCGGCGGCGGCAACATCTTCCGGGGACTGAGCAAGGCCGCCGGCGACATGGAGCGTGCCACGGCCGACTATATGGGCATGCTGGCGACCGTCATGAACGCCCTGGCCATGCAGGCCGCGCTTGAGAAGATCGGCGTCCAGACGCGGGTGCAGAGCGCCCTGACCATGAACGCCGTGGCCGAGCCCTATGTGCGCCGCCGGGCCCTGCGTCATCTCGAAAAGGGCCGGGTGGTGATCTTTGCCGCCGGCGTCGGCGCGCCCTTCTTCACCACCGACTCGGGGGCCGCGTTGCGCGCCGCCGAGATGGGCTGCGACGCCCTGCTGAAAGGCACCAGCGTCGACGGCGTCTATACGGCCGATCCCAAGAAGGACCCGACCGCGACGCGTTACGAGACCCTGACCTATCACGATGTGCTGGCGAAAGACCTGAAGGTCATGGACGCCTCGGCCATCGCCCTGATGCGTGACTCGGGGATCCCGATCGTGGTCTTCTCGATCCGGGAAGACAATTCGCTGCGTCGGACGTTGACGGGGGAGGGGACCTTTACGGTCATCTCGTCCAAAAAAGCCGCCTGAGCCGCCAAAGCCTAGAAAACGCGAGAGAAACCACCATGGCCAAGCCCGACCTCAAGACCTACCGCGACCGCATGGACAAGTCCGTGTCCGCCCTCAAGGAAGAGTTCAACGGCCTGCGCACGGGCCGGGCCAACGTCGGGCTGCTGGATCCTGTGCAGGTGCAGGCCTATGGCTCCAATGCCCCGCTGAACTCGGTCGCCGCCATCAGTGTGCCCGAGCCGCGGATGATCTCGGTCAGCGTCTGGGACAAGACCATGGTCGGGCCGGTCGAGAAAGCCATCCGCGCCGCCGGTCTGGGGCTGAATCCGATCGTCGACGGCCAGACCCTGCGCATCCCGGTGCCGCCGCTGACCGAGGAGCGCCGCAAGGACCTCGCCAAGCTGGCCGGCAAATACACCGAACAGCAGAAAATTTCCGTCCGCAACGTTCGCCGTGACGCCAATGAGGACCTGAAGAAGGCCGAGAAGGCGGGCGAGATCAGCCAGGACGAACAGAAGAAGATGGAAACCGAGGTCCAGAAGGATACCGATGCGGCCATCAAACGCATCGACGAGGCCTTGAGGGCCAAGGAAGTCGAGATCATGCAGGTTTGACGGCGCGATTTGTCGTAGGATAAGCGCCGATGTACGCAAAACCGTCCCCGCCTGCCGCGCCGACTGAAGGGCCGCGTCACGTCGCCCTGATCATGGACGGCAACGGGCGCTGGGCCGAGGCCCGCGGCCTCCCGCGCGCCGTTGGCCATCGCGAGGGGGTTCAGGCATTGAAGCGGACGGTTCAGGCGGCACCCGACCTGGGCATCGGCTGCCTGACGGTGTTTGGCTTCTCGACCGAGAATTGGCGCCGGCCGGCGGAAGAGGTTTCCGATCTGATGGGGCTGGTCCGCTCCTATGTCGCCAGCGACCTGAAGCGCCTGGAACGCGAAGGCGTGAAGGTGCGTGTCCTGGGCCGCCGAACGGGCCTGCCCGCCGACATCGAGGCCATTATCGAACGGGCCGAGATGACCACGGCGCACAATGACAAATTCACGCTTCAGGTCGCCTTCAACTACGGCGGCCGGGCCGATATCGTCGATGCCGCGCAGCGTCATGTCGATCTGGTGCTCGCCGGCAAGGCGACGGGCCCGCTGGACGAGGCCTCGCTGGGGCTCGGCCTTTCGACGGCCGGTGCTCCGCCCGTGGATGTGATCGTGCGCACCTCGGGAGAACAGCGGCTCTCGAACTTCCTGCTTTGGGAGGCGGCCTACGCCGAGCTGGTCTATCAAAACGTGCTCTGGCCGGACTATGGCCCTGAGGCTCTGGCGGACGTCGTCGAGCAGTATCGCAACCGGGACCGACGTTTCGGCGGCCGCCCCACGCCGTATGCGGCAGCCGCCCTTGCGGTCGGATGATGGCGGTCAAGGCCAGTGACATCGGACCCCGGGCCTTATCGGCCATAGTCCTCGCGCCGGCGGCGGTTCTGGCGATCTGGGCCGGCGGACCGTGGTTCCTGGGTTTGATGCTGGCGGCGTGCGCCCTGCTGGCCGTCGAATGGGCAACGATGAGCGCCTCGAGAGCATGGCGCGTGATGGCCGGGGCCGTCGGCTTTGGCCTCGTGGCGGGAGTCGTGGCGGCCTATGCGCAGCAGCTTTCGCTGGCCCTCGTGATGCTTGTGTTCGGTGCCGTGGCGGCGGGCCTGTTCGCGCGCAATCGCGGGCAGGAAGCGCTGGATGCGGCCTATGGTGTCCTCTACCTCGGCTGGCCGGCGGTACTCCTGATCTGGCTGCGGGATTCTGACAGCCAGGCGGGCCTGGCGTGGACGGTGTCCGCGTTTGCCATCGCCTGGGCTTCGGACATCATGGCCTATGTGGTGGGAAATCTGGTCGGCGGTCCCAAGCTGTGGCCACGGTTCTCGCCGAACAAGACATGGTCCGGCTTTATTGGCGGTCTGGCGGCCGGGACGGTCGCGGGCATCCTGCTGGCGACCTTCCTCGACATGGGCATCGGTCCGGTCTGGGGCGCGGTCCTGGGCCTCGCAGCGGCGCTGGCGACCATGGCCGGCGACCTGTGGGAATCTGCTCTCAAGCGGCGCTATGGCGTCAAGGACGCCGGCAAGTTGATTCCCGGCCACGGCGGCCTGCTCGACCGGGTCGATGGACTGATGTTTGCTGTTGTGGTGGTGGCCTGCGGCCGTCTGCTGGTCGGGCTCTTCGGGGGCGGCGCATGATCCATCGCCGCATTACGGTTCTGGGTTCAACCGGCTCGGTCGGTTGTTCGACGCTGGATCTGATGGATCAGATCGAGCGCACCGGTGCCGGGAGCTTCGAGGTCGTGGCCCTGACCGGCGGTGCCAATATCGCGCGGCTTGTCGAACAGGCCCGGCGCTGGAAGCCGCAGCTTGCTGTGACTGCAGATCCGGCCCGGCTGGAAGAACTGCGCGACGGTCTCGCCGGAACGGGTGTGGCGGCGGCAGCGGGTGAGGCGGCGATTATCGAGGCGGCGACATGGCCGGTGGACTGGATCATGGCGGCCATCGTCGGTGCGGCGGGGCTGCGTTCGGCCTGGGCGGCGGCCTCGACGGGCGGCACCCTGGCCCTGGCCAACAAGGAGAGCCTGGTCTGCTGTGGTCCGGCGCTGATTCATCGGGTGAAACAATCCGGCGGACGGCTGATCCCGGTCGACTCCGAACATTCGGCCATCCATCAGGTCTTCCCGCACGACGCGCCCGAACAGGTCGCCAAACTGGTGTTGACGGCCTCGGGCGGACCGTTCCGCACCCTGCCGCGCGAAGCCTTGGGCGCGATCACGCCCGAACAGGCCGTGGCCCACCCGAACTGGAGCATGGGGGCCAAGATATCGGTCGACAGTGCCACCATGGCGAACAAGGGGCTCGAGACGATCGAGGCGGCCTATCTGTTCGATATGCCGGCCGAGCGGATCGAGGTGGTGGTGCATCCCGAGTCGATCATCCACAGCATGGTCGAATACGTCGACGGCTCGACGCTTGCCCAGATGGGACCGCCGGACATGAAGACGCCGATCGCCTTCGCCCTCGGCTGGCCTGACCGGATTGCCTGGAAGGCACCGCGTCTGGATCTGGCGGGCCTTGGCAAGTTGACGTTCGAGGCACCCGACGAGGCGCGTTTCCCGGCCCTGAAGCTGGCCCGTCAGGCACTGGAAGCCGGGGGTGTGGCCCCCATCGTATTCAACGCGGCCAATGAGGTTGCGGCCCTGGCCTTTCTTGACCGCCGGCTGGGCTTTCTCAATATTGCCGCAGTCGTCGCCGACACCTTGTCGCGCGTGACGGGCCCGGGGGTGGTTTCCTCTTCCAACGATGCATGCGACGCGGCCCTCGAGGTCGATGCGCAGGCGCGGCGGATGGCGGACTCAATCATCCACGGCCTCACGGCGGCAGCCTGACGGCGAAGGGACCCTAGACGGCATGACGGGCATTCTCGGCCAGGCACTGCTCACCATCGTACCGTTCCTGCTGGTGCTGACATTTATCGTCACCATCCACGAGCTGGGTCATTTCCTCGTCGCGCGCGCTTTCGGCGTGAAGATCGACCGGTTCTCGATCGGATTCGGCAGGACGATCGTCGCCCGGACGGACCGGCACGGCACCGAATGGCGTCTGGCCTGGTTGCCGCTGGGCGGATACGTCAAGTTCTCAGGTGATCTCGACGCATCCAGCGTGCCCGACCAGGCCGGGCTGGCCGAACTGCGCCAGAGGGTCATAGCCGAGAATGGTGCCGGAGCCGAGCGCGACTATTTCCACTTCAAGCCGATCTGGCAGCGGGCGCTGATCGTCGCTGCGGGGCCGGCCGCCAATTTCCTGCTGGCGATTGTGCTGTTCACCGTCCTGTTCAGTGTCGTAGGCGAGCAGATCGTGGCCCCGCGTGTGGCGCGTGTGGCCCCCGGCACGCCCGCGGCCGAGGCGGGCTTCCAGCCCCGCGACCTGATCGTCGCCGTCAACGGCCAGCCCGTTCAGGAAGGTGCCGAGGTGACACGCATCGTCATCATGAGCGCCGGCGATCCCCTCCGCTTTACCGTGGATCGCGGAGGACAGCAGGTGTTCCTGACGGCCACGCCGCAACGCCGCGAGGAGCAGGACGAACTGGCGGGGCGGGTCAAGATCGCCCGTATCGGGCTGGAGATGGCCCCGCTGGCCCAGGACTACCGCTTCCGCCGGCTGAATCCGCTGGAGGCCGCCGGCAAGGGGGCTGAAACGATCGGCGAGACCGTTGGAACGACGGCCACCTACATCGGCCGCATCTTCACGGGCAAGGAATCGGGTGATCTGCTGAACGGGCCGCTTGGAATCGCCAAGGCGGCCGGCGGGGTCACCCGTCAGGCTGTGGCTGCGAATCCTGATCCGCTCTGGATGGCCGCGAACCTCGCGCTGACGTTTCTTCAGTTCGCCGCCATAGTTTCGATCGGAATTGGCATTGTAAACCTGTTGCCGATTCCGGTTCTGGATGGGGGGCATCTGGTGTTCTACGCATATGAAGCTGTGGCCCGCAGGCCAGTCCCTGCCCGCGTTCAGGAGGTCAGCTATCGCGTCGGCCTTGCTTTGCTGGCGGGATTGATGTTGTTCGCCACCTGGAACGACTTGCAAAAGCTGAGCCTGTTCAAATTCCTCGGCGGGCTCGCATGACGAGCCGACGCCAGCCCCCGATGGTTTCCCGCATGATCCGACAAGACGCGTCCGCTCTCCGTTTCGCCCGGTGCCTGAGCCCGAGCCTGCTGGCCCTTGCGGTCGCGGCGGGCATGGCCGGCCCGGTGCTGGCCCAGACCGCCCCGGCGACGGCCTCCGCCATGCAGGCCGGTGCGCCGGCCGAACAGGTCCAGGCAGCGCCGGTCCAGGAAGAACGGCTGGTGGTCAACCGCATCCTGGTGCGTGGCAACCAGCGCATCGATCAGACCACAGTCCTGTCCTATCTGCCGATCCAGCCGGGTGACGTGGTCGACGCCTCGGTGCTCGACGTCGCTGTGCGCACCCTGACCCGGACCCAGTTGTTTGCCGATGTCCAGCTGGGGGTCTCGAACGGCGACCTGATTGTCGAGATCGTCGAGAACCCCATCATCAACCAGGTGGTGTTCGAGGGGAACGGGGCGCTCAGCGAAGACAAGCTGACCAAGGAAGTCACGCTGAAGCCGAGGGGCATCTACACCCGGGCCCGAATCCAGGAGGACGTCGGCAAGATCGTCGAGCTGTATCGCCTGTCCGGCCGTATTTCCGCGACGGTCACGCCCAAGATCGTCCAACTGGAACAGAACCGCGTCGACGTGGTGTTCGAGATCGACGAAGGCCCGGAAACCGGCGTGCGTGCGATCACCTTCCTCGGCAACAGCGCCTTTTCGGACAGCGATCTGCGCGGTGTGATGGTCACCCAGCAGTCGGCCTGGTACCGGCTGTTCACGACGAACGACAACTACGATCCCAACCGGCTGGATTATGACCGTGAGCAACTGCGGAAATTCTACACCAACCGCGGCTATTATGATTTCCGGGTTCTGTCGGCGATCTCCGAACTGACGCCCAATGACAGCGCCTTCGGCATCACCATGACCGTGGACGAGGGCGACCGGTATAATTTCGGTGCCGTTGATGTGGTGACCGAGAACGACCGGCTGAACCCTGAATTCCTGAAGATGCTGCTGCCGATCCGGACCGGCGATCTGTACGAGAGCGACAAGATCGAGACGGCGGTTGACGCCCTGACGTTCGCCGCCGGTTCGGCGGGCTATGCGTTCGTCGAGATTGAACCGACCTACAGGGCCAATCCCGAGACCGATACCGTCGACGTCACCTTCAACATCAAGGAAGGTCAACGCGTTTACGTCGACCGGATCAATGTGATCGGCAACACCCGCACCCTGGACAACGTCGTCCGCCGCGAGATGATGTTGACCGAAGGCGACGCCTTCAACCGCACGCTCCTCGAGCGCTCGCGCAACAACCTGCGGGGCCTCGGCTTCTTCAAGGACGTCAAGGTTGAGGAGGCGCGCGGCTCGGCACCTGATCGCTCCGTGGTCAATGTCACCGTCACCGAACAGCCCACGGGCGAACTCTCGGTCGGCGCGGGCTTCAGCTCGGTCGATTCCTTCGTCGTCAACCTGGGCATCACCGAGCGCAACTTCCGCGGCCGTGGCCAGAACGTGGTCGCGCGCCTCGAATGGGGGTCGCTGCGCCAGCAGGTCGACTTCCGCTTCACAGAGCCCAAATTCCTTGGCCGCGATCTGCGGGCCGGTTTTGACGCGTTCCACTCCCGCTATGACCTGAGCAAATACTCGTCGTACGACTACCGTTCGACCGGCGGGGGGCTGCGGCTGTCGTATCCGCTGAACGGCTATACGCTCCTGAGCACGCGGTACTTCCTCAAGAACGACGAGATCATCGTTCCGACTGGCTACTGCAATGCGTCCGGATCAGGCTCGACGGCCCTTTGCGATCAGGTCGGATCGTTCCTCAATTCATCGGCGGGCTATACCCTGCTGGTCGACCGGCGGAACGATCCCGTGCGGCCCACGCGCGGATGGACCGGGTCGTTCCGTCAGGACTTCGCCGGCATCGGCGGCGACGTGAACTATGTGAAGACCGAAGGCGATGTCTCGGCCTATTGGGGTATCACGCCGGAGTGGGTCGTTACGGCCTCGGCTTCGACCGGCTATATCGCGGGCTGGGGCGGCGACCCGATCCGGATCAATGACCGCTTCTTCAAGGGCGGCAACAGTTTCCGTGGCTTCGAAACGGCCGGCCTGGGTCCGCGCGACCTGACCACGAGGGATGCCCTGGGCGGCAATTTCTATGCCATCGGAACCCTGGAACTGACGGTCCCGAACTTCCTGCCGGAACAATACGGGATCAAGACGTCCCTGTTCACCGATGTGGGGACACTGGGCGTGCTCGACGCCCGCTATACGGTGAATTCGCTGGGCAGCCCGGACCCAAGCATCGTTGATGAGCTCAAGCTGCGCGCCACTGCCGGCCTCAGCATTCACTGGCGTTCGCCGATGGGGCCGATCCGGTTCGACCTGAGCCAGATCATCGGCAAGGAAATTTACGACAAAACAGAAACGTTCCGCTTCTCGACCTCAACCCAGTTCTAGCCGCGGACCCGCGTTCCGCTTCAAAGGTTCAAGATGAAATTGTTCGCTCTCGGCGCTTTCGCGCTCGCCTCCCTGGCCGCCGGCGCTGCCGCCGCCCAGGCGCAGGCTCCGGCCAATCCTGGCCCGGTGATCGCTGGCGTCTGCGTCTTCCATAATGACCGCCTTCTCGCGACCTCCACGGCCGGCCAGTCGGTTCAGGCCGGCATGCAGCGCCTCGTTACCGAGGTGCAGGGCGAGCTCCAGCCCTATGGTGCCGCGATCCAGACCGAGGCCCAGCAGCTGCAGCAGGGCGGTGCCGCCGCAGACCCGCAGGGCACGCGCCGCCAGGCGCTGCAACAGCGGGTCCAGGAGGCCCAGCAGCTGGAGCAGACCCGTCAGGCGGAACTGCAATACACCCAGCAGCTTCAGGTCCGGGCCATCGCCCAGGCCGCCGATCCGATCCTGGTCGCTGTCTACCAGGAGCGCGGCTGCGGCCTGCTGCTGGACCGTTCGGCCGTCTATATCGCCAACCCGGCGATGGACATCACTGACGTGGTCATCCAGCGCCTGAATACGGCCCTGCCGTCGCTGAGCTTCAACCGCACCCCGGTTCCGGTCCAGGCTCCCGCGCAGTAAGATCCATCATGCCTGATCCGCGCTTTTTCGACAGCCTGCCGGCGCTGAGCGTCGCCGAGCTGGCCGGGCGGATCGGTGGCGAACCGCACAGAGGCGGAGACCTTCGGGTCTCCGCCGTCGCGCCCCTGGCTTCGGCGGGGCCGAACGAAGTCGCCTTTCTCGGCGACCGGAAATTTCTCTCCGCCCTGACCGAAACGCACGCCGGCTGCGTGATTGTGCCGAAAAGCGCGATCGACTCCGTACCACCGGGGGCTGCCGTGATCGTGTCGGGTGAAGCGCAGGCCGCCTGGGCGCGGGCGTCGAGCCTGTTTCACCGGCCTGTCGTTCTGGCCCGGGCCGCCGATGCGGGCGAGGTCTTCGAGGACTCCTCTGTCGTGGTCGAGCCCGGCGTGGTGCTGGGGCCCGGTGTCCGGATCGGGCGGGGCAGCCGTATCGGCGCGAACACGGTCATCGGGCCGGGCGTCCAGATCGGGCGCGACTGCCAGATCGCCTCGAACGTCACGATTGGATTCGCGCTGATCGGGGATCGGGTCAAGATTCTGGCCGGAGCCCGTATCGGTGAGCCGGGATTCGGCGCGTCAGGGTCAAGGGACGGCCCGATCGACATTCCCCAGCTGGGCCGGGTGATTCTGCAGGACGGCGTCACCGTGGGCGCGAACTCCTGTATCGACCGGGGTGCGTATGACGACACGGTGATCGGCGAGAACACCAAGATCGATAATCTGGTCATGATCGGCCACAACTGCGTGATCGGCCGCAACTGCCTGATGGCGGCGAATACCGGCATCTCAGGCTCGGTCATTGTCGGTGACAACGTCATATTCGGCGGCAAGGCGGGCATCGGCGATCACATCCGCATCGGCGAAGGCGCACGGGTCGCGGCCGGTGCCGGCGTGCTCGCGGATATCCCCGCCGGCGAGACCTGGTCGGGCTACCCGGCCAAACCGTTGCGTCAGTTCTTGCGCGAAACGATCTGGCTCGCCAAACAGGCATCCGGAAAGGCGCGGTCCTAGGCGCCGACGGCGAGGAAGTCCGCAGGATGAGTGAAGACGGCAAGATCGATTATGCCGAGGTGATGCGGCGTCTGCCCCATCGCTATCCCTTCCTGCTGGTCGACAAGGCGGAAGATTTCGTCGCCAACACGTCGATTACCGGCATCAAGAACGTCACTCACAACGAACCCTATTTTCCGGGCCATTTTCCGATCGACCCGGTCATGCCCGGCGTGATGATCATCGAGGCCATGGCGCAGACGGGGGCGCTGCTGATGTCCAAGTCGATGGATGTCCAGGTCGAGGGCAAGGTGATCATGTTCATGTCGATCGACGGGGTGCGGTTCCGCAAGCCGGCCCGCCCTGGCGATCAGCTGCGCATGCAGGTGATCGTGACCAAGATCCGGGGCGACATTTTCAAATTCCGGGGCGAGACCTTCATCGACGGCAAGCTGGCGTCGGAGGCGGACTTCGCGGCCATGATGGTCACCATCGACAAGCCGGTGATCGCGTGAGCCGACTTCATCCCACCGCGCTGGTCGACGCGGATGCCGTCCTGGCTGACGGGGTCGAGATCGGCCCCTGGTGTATCGTCGGTCCGGGCGTGGTGCTGGAGGCGGACGTGCGTCTGGTCAGTCACGCCGTGGTCCAGCAGGACACGACGGTGGGGTCGCGGACGGTCATCCATCCGTTCTGCATCATCGGCGGCGACCCCCAGCACACCGGCTACAAGGGCGAGACGGTGCGGCTCGAGATCGGAACCGACAACAGCATCCGCGAACACTCGACCTTCAACCGGGGCACGCCGCAGGGCGCGGGCGTCACCCGTGTCGGCTCCCACGGCCTATTCATGACCGGTGCCCATGTCGGCCACGACTGTGTCGTCGGGGACCATGTCGTGATGGCCAACAATGCCACACTGGGCGGTCACGCGCGCATCGGCTCGAAGGTCTTCCTCGGCGGTCTGGCCGCTGTGCACCAGAACGGCCGGGTGGGGCAGGGGGCCATCGTCGGTGGCCTCGCTGCGGTGACGCGCGATGTCATTCCCTACGGTTCGGCCTGGGGCAATCACGCCCAACTGCACGGACTGAACCTGATCGGCCTGAAGCGGAAGGGCTATGACAGGACGGCGATCCGCCGCCTGCTGGGTGCGTACCGCGACCTCTTCGAGGGCAGCGGGACTTTCGCCGAGCGGCTGGACGCGGTTGAAAGTGGCTATGCGGACCTGCCCGAGATTATGGAAATCACGGCCTTCATTCGCGAGGACGGCAAACGGCCCCTTTGCCTGCCGGGCGAATGAGCGTCTCAGGGAGCGGCAGCAAGCTGGGTCTGATTGCCGGCGGCGGTGCGCTTCCCATCTCGGTTGCGGCCCGGTGCGAGGCCGAGGGACGACCGGTGTTCGTGGTGCGGCTGGCCGGGTTCGCCGACCCCCATCTGGCCCGCCATCCGGGGATCGAGGCGGGCATGGCCGAGATCGGCCGCATCCTGTCCGCGTTGAAGAAGGCCGGCTGCCATGCGGTCTGTTTCGCCGGCACGGTCAACCGCCCCGATTTCAGGTCGCTGAAGCCCGATTTCAAGGGCGCGACCCTGCTGCCCGGCATCATCAAGGCTGCGACCCAGGGCGACGACGCCCTGCTGCGCAAGATCCTGTCGGTGTTCGAGGGCGAGGGCTACGCCATCGAGGGGGCCGACGACATCCTGGGCGGCGAGACCCTGCCGGCCGGCGCGCTCGGGGCCGTGACGCCCACCGACGACCAGCTGGCCGATCTGAGGAAGGCCCTGCACGTGGCGGAGAAGGCCGGGGAACTGGACATCGGCCAGGGCGCGGTCGTCTGCGACGGCCTGGTGCTGGCAGTTGAGGCCCAGGAGGGCACGGACGCCATGCTGGCCCGGGTCGCGGGCCTGCCCGTCGATCTGCGCGGCGCGGCAGGCGCGTTGAAGGGAGCCCTGGGCAAGGCTCCCAAGCCGATCCAGGATCTGCGCGTCGATATGCCGGTGATGGGCGCACACACCATCGCGATGGCGGCGGCTGCAGGTCTGGCCGGCGTCGGGGGCGTGGCCGGCAAGCTGATCCTGATCGACCACGCCGCCATCGTCGAGGCCGCCGACCGGCTGGGCCTCTACGTCTGGGGCGAGAGCGGCGAATGAGCCGGCCGCTGAAGGTCATGCTGGTCGCCGCCGAAGCGTCCGGTGATGCTCTGGGCGCGGGGCTGGCCGAGGCATTGAAGGCCCGCCTTGGCCCGGAGGTGGTCTTCGTCGGTATTGGCGGGCCGCGCTTGGCCGAACAGGGGGTTCACAGCCCGTTCGATATCGCCGAACTGTCCATTCTCGGCTGGATCGAGGGGCTGAAAGCCTATGGCGTGGTCAGACGCCGGGTGACCGATACCGTCGCGCTGGCTGTCGCGGAGAAACCGGATGCCGTGATCCTGATCGACAGCTGGGGCTTCACGATCCGGGTTGCCAAGGCGTTGCGGCTGGCCTTGCCGGGAGTTCCCCTGATCAAATATGTCGGGCCGCAGGTCTGGGCGTCGCGGCCGGGCCGGGCGAAGACCCTGGCGGCGTCTGTAGACCATCTTCTGGCCTTGTACGCCTTTGACGCACCGTGGTTCGAGCGCGAGGGACTGGCGACCACGGTCGTGGGATCGCAGGCGCTGCACGTTGATTTCGCCGACGCCGACGGTGCCGCATTCCGGTCGTCGCGCGGGATCCCGGCCGATTCCCGCCTGTTGCTGGTCCTCCCGGGTAGTCGCCCCTCAGAGATCCGGCTTATGACCCCGGTCTATGAAGCCGCCATCGCACGGCTCAAGGCTCTCGATCCGGCGCTCGAGGTTGCTGTCGTCGCGGCCGGTACCGTCGCGGACAATGTCGCGGGTCGGGTCGCAGGCTGGCCGTTCCGGGCGCATCTGGTTGCCGAGCGCGAGAAATACGCCGCCATGCGCGCCGCCACGGTCGCTTTGGCGACAAGCGGAACGGTCTCGACCGAACTCGCGCTGGCGGGCACGCCGATGGTCATCTCATACCGTTTCCAGCCGCTCAGCTATGCGATCATGAAGCCGTTCTTCACCGGCAAATATGCGACGCTTTTCAACCACGCCGCGGACGCGGAGATCGCGCCCGAGCTGATCCAGAACGATGCCACGCCGGAGAAGCTGGCTGCGGAGGTCGGCCGTCTGCTGGCTGACCCGGAGGCGCGGCGTGTGCAGGCGGAAAGGCAGACAGCGGCGCTGGAGCTGATGGGCCGGGAGGGGCGTGACCCGTCGGAGATCGCGGCTGAGACGATATTGCGCGTCATTGCCGGGCACACCAGCTAGAGAGAACGACGCAATACAGAAAGGCGGGTGGCCATGATACTGATGCGGACCCTGGCCTTGGTGGCGGTCAGCATGCTGTCGCTCGCGGGGCCTGCCAATGCCGGACCGGATGAGGACCGGGCGATTGTGGAAGCGCTCTACAGCCGCGTCTTCAACGGCAAGGACCTGACGGCCGTGCCGGACCTGATCGCGGTCGACTACATCCAGCACAATCCGTCGATCGAGATCGGGCGGGATGCCTTCGTCGCCGCCTTCACCGGATATTTTGCAGCGGTTCCCGGCCTGACGGTGGACATCAAGCGCATCATCGCCGCCGACAGCCTCGTCGTGGTTCATTCACACTGGCGTGACAGCCCGACCGAGCGCGGTCAGGCCGTCATAGACATCTACCGGATCGCAAACGGCAAGATCGCCGAACATTGGGACGTGGTTCAGCCCGTTCAGGCGGCACCGGCCAACGATAACGGTGTCTTCTAGCCTCAGCCGCGTGACTGGATCGGCACATAGTCCCGCTCGGTCGGGCCCGTGTACAGCTGGCGCGGGCGACCGATCTTCTGGGTCGGGTCGCCGATCATCTCCTGCCACTGGGCGATCCAGCCGACGGTGCGCGCCAGCGAGAACAGCACGGTGAACATTGAGGTCGGGAAGCCCATCGCCGACAGGGTGATGCCCGAATAGAAGTCGACGTTCGGGAACAGCTTCCGCTCGATGAAATACTCGTCGCTCAGCGCGATCCGCTCCAGCTCCTTGGCGACCTGGAACAGGGGGTCGTTCGGATCGCCGACGGCGGCCAGCACCTCGTCGGCGCTCTCCTTCATCACCTTGGCGCGCGGGTCGTAGTTTTTGTACACGCGGTGGCCGAAGCCCATCAGCTTGTATTTCTTGGCCTTCACGCCCTCGATGAACTCCGGGATCTTGTCCGGGGTGCCGATCTCCTTGAGCATGTTCAGCGCCTCTTCATTGGCACCGCCGTGCGACGGGCCCCAGAGGCAGGCGATGCCGGCGGCGATACAGGCGAACGGATTGGCGCCTGACGAACCGGCCAGGCGGACGGTCGAGGTCGAGGCGTTCTGCTCATGGTCGGCGTGGAGGATGAAGATGCGGTCCATGGCCCGGGCCAGCACCGGATTGACCACATAGTCCTCGGCCGGGACCGCGAAACACATGCGCAGGAAATTCTCGGCGTAGCTCAGGTCATTGCGCGGTGAAACAAAGGGCTGGCCGATGTGATATTTGTAGGCCCGGGCCGCGATCGTCGGCATTTTGGCGATCAGCCGGATGGCCGAGATGTTGCGCTGGACGGGATCATGGATGTCCAGGCTGTCGTGATAGAAGGCCGACAGCGCCCCGACGGTGCCGACCATGATCGCCATCGGATGGGCGTCGCGCCGGAAGCCCTCGAAGAAGCGGTCAAACTGGGCATGCAGCATCGTGTGCATGGTGATGTTGCGCTCGAAGGCCTCATACTCCGCTGCTGTCGGCAGTTCGCCGTGCAGCAGCAGGTGACAGACCTCGAGGAAGTTTGACTGCGAGGCCAGCTGGTCGATCGGGTAGCCGCGGTGCAGCAGGGTGCCGACGTCGCCGTCGATAAAGGTCAGGGCGCTTTCGCAGGCGGCGGTCGAGGTGAAGCCGGGATCGTAGGTAAAGGCGTCGGTCGCGCCGTACAGCTTGCGGATGTCGATGACGTTCGGACCGGTCGAACCCGCCAGAACGGGCAGTTCGACGCTCTTGTCGCCGTAGGTGAGGGTCGCCGTGCCGGCGGGTTTGGCTTGTTCAGTCATTGCAGCCCCTGGGGGTTAGGCGGAGACCGGCGCGGAGAGGCGCAATCCACGGTCTGATGAATGGTCAGATAGTCTGTTGCAGCGCATCATCCAAGCGTCCGAGGCTTTCTTCGCGCCCCAAAGCCGCCAATGTTTTCGCGATGTCGGGCGAGACGCCGTCTCCGGTCAAGGCCGCGCGCACCGCAGGGCCGATCTTGCCGAAGCCGACCGCCTCTTCCTCGGCGAATACCTTGAGTTCGGCCTCGAGCGCGAAGACGTCCCAACTGGCGAACAGTCTGAGCCGATCGCGCAGGCGGGCGATGCGTTCGCCCGATTCGCCCATCAGCATGGGCAGGCCCTTTTCATAGATTTTCAGCGGCCGGGACCGCAGCACGAAGGCTGTCTGGTCGGCCAGTTCAAGCACGGTTTTCGCCCGATCCTTGACGAAGGGCATGGCCTTCAGCAGACGCGCCTCGTCGTCGGGAGCGAGAACGTGGCCGCGGGCCAGATGCATGTCGAGGGTCATCTTGGCCAGGCGGTCGTCGTCGGCCAGGCGGATCCAGTGGGCGTTGACGTGGGCCAGCTTGTCGAAGTCCAGCCGCGCCGGGGCCTTGCCGACCCCGTCCAGATCGAACCACTCCATCGCCTGGGCGTCGTTGAACAGTTCGTCGTCGCCGTGGGCCCAGCCCAGCCGCGCCAGATAGTTGCGCATGGCCTCGGGCAGATAGCCCATGGCGGCATATTCGTGGACCGCCTGGGCCCCGTGACGCTTGGACAGTTTGGCGCCGTCCGGGCCGTGGATCAGGGGGATGTGGGCGAAGACGGGCCGGGCCCAGTCCAGGGCGTCATAGATCAGGCTCTGGCGTGCGGCATTGTTCAGGTGGTCGTCGCCGCGAATGACGTGGGTCACGCCCATGTCGTGATCATCCACGACCACCGCGAGATTGTAGGTCGGGGCCCCGTCCGAGCGCAGCAGGACCAGATCGTCGAGATCGTCATTGGCCCAGCTGACCGTGCCCTGGACCGCGTCCTCGACCGTCACCTGACCCGGGAGGGGGCGACGGAAGCGCACGACGTGCGGCCGGGACAGGTCGTCGACCGTCGGTTCGCGGTCACGCCAGGGCGATTCGAAGGTCCGGCGTTCGGCCTTGGCCAGATCGCGCAGGCGGCCGGTCTCATCGGCCGAGGTGAAGTCGCGGTAGGCGGCCCCGCGCTCCAGCAGCGCGTTGACGACTTCGCGGTGGCGGTCGGCGCGACTGAACTGGAACACCGGCTCTTCGTCGGCGAACAGCTCCAGCCAGCTCAGACCGTCGAAAATGGCCTTGACCGCTTCGTCGGTCGAGCGTTCGCGATCGGTGTCCTCGACCCGGACGAGGAACTTCCCGTTGTGTCCCTTGGCATACAAATAGTTGAAAAGCGCCGTCCGGGCGCCTCCTATGTGCAGGGAGCCGGTCGGCGAGGGGGCGAAGCGGGTGACGACGTCGGGCTTGGGATCAGATGGGGAGGCCATGGCGGGCGTTATAGCGCCGACACCGGCAAAGCCCAGCCTCGGTGAACGGGCGCGACTTTTCCTGCGAAACCAGGTGGCGGCCCAGGCCCTGCGCTGGCGGTTATGGTCGCCGGTGGCGTTCGGCGGCGGTTGCGCCGGCTATTTCGCACTGAAGGACGAACCGTCCGGCTGGCCGCTGGTGGTCGGGGCGATGGCGGCGGCGGGTCTGTGGCTCGGTTCACGGCGGCTGGCACCGGGACCCATATGGACCCTGCCGCTGCTGATGCTGGCCTGTTTCACTCTCGGGCTCGCCGTCGCCAAGCTGCGGACGGATGCCGTCGCGGCTCCCGTTGCGCCGGCCATGGCCGAGCCGACCGTCGTCGAGGGCTGGGTGATCGATGTCGACAGTCCGGGATCGGCCGGGCCCCGGGTGGTGATCGCGCCGGTGCGCATCCGGGGGCTGACGCCGGAACTGACGCCGGTCCGCCTGCGCGCGACCGTGCGGGGCGAGGTCCCGGCCCCGGGCCAGGCCGTGCGGCTGTTCGCCATCCTCAATCCGCCCCCGGCCCCGGCCAGTCCGGGGGCCTACGACTTCGGCCGCAATGCCTATTTCCAGAGTCTGGGGGGTGTGGCGTTCGCGCTCGGTGAGACACGGCCTGCGTATCTGGCACCGCCCCCGTGGCGGGTGCGCGCGGCCATGGCGGTCAACGGGATGCGGTTCGATCTGGCCAGCCGCATCGTCGCCCGTCTGGGCGAGCGGACCGGCGGAATCGCCGCCGCCATGACCACGGGGCAGGAGGCCTGGCTGAACCCCGACGACGTCGATGTGATGCGGGATTCCGGCCTGGCGCACATCCTGTCGATCTCGGGCCTTCACATGGCCGTGGTCGGGGGCTTTGCCTTCTTCCTCGTGCGCCTGCTGGTCGCCGCCTGGCCCTGGCTGGCGCTGCGCGTGTCGGGCAAGAAGGTCGCGGCGGTCGGGGGCCTGCTGGCGGTCGGGACCTATCTGGTGGTCTCGGGTGCGCCGCCGCCGGCCGAGCGGGCGGCGATCACGGCGTCCATCGCCTTTGTGGCCATCCTGCTGGACCGGCAGGCCATCACCATGCACGCCCTGGCGGTGGCGGCCTTCGTGGTCCTGCTGTTGCAGCCCGAGGCGATCGTGACGCCCGGGTTCCAGATGTCGTTCGCGGCCACCGCGGCCCTCGTCGCCCTGGTCGAGGCCTGGCCGCGGTGGCCGAAGGAACTCTCGGCCCCCCTGCCGATCCTGATCGTCCAGAGGGCCGGGGCCTGGCTGGGTGCCGCCATTCTGGCCAGTCTGGTGGCGGGCGCGGCGACCGGGCCCTTCGCCATGCAGCATTTCAACCGCACGGCCATGTACGGGCTGTTGGCGAACCTGGCGACGGCACCGGTGTCGGACTTTCTGATCATGCCGATGCTGGCCCTGGGGGCCCTGCTGGAGCCGACGGGACTGGGCGCGCCCTTCCTCTGGCTGGCGGGGCAGGGGATCGGGCTGATGCTGGCCATCGGTACATGGACGGCCGGACTGCCGGGCGCAGTGCGGACGGTGGCCAGCGCGCCGGACTACGTCCTGCCCATCGCCTTTCTGGGCGTGCTGTTCTGCTGTCTGTGGCGCGGTCCCCTGCGGTGGCTGGGACTGCCGTTCGCGGCCGCCGTCATGCTGTGGCCGCGCAGCCCCACACCGGATGTCTGGATCGGCGACGGGGGGACCAATGCGGCCTGGGTGCAAGCCGGAGAGGCGACGGTCATGCGGCCGGGCGTGCGCCAGTTCGCGGTCGATGTCTGGTCGCGGAGACGCGGTGTGCTGGCGGTCGAGCGGGCCCCGGAAGGCTGGACCTGCAGCCGGTCTTCCTGCGCGCCCGATACGCCGTCGGCGGGTCCCCTCGCCCTGTGGTGGGGCAATCGGGCCCCGTCCCGGGAACAGGTCGACGCGATGTGCCGTGCGGCCCCGGTTGTCAGTGTGCGCGCGGTTGTTCCGGCCCTGCCGGCGTCATGCGATGGTCGGCTGGTGCTGGACGGTGCCGATTATGCGCGCGGCGGAGCCGTGGAGCTGTGGCGTGACGGGACGCCGTCCGGCCTGCGCTGGCGTGCGGTCTGGTCGGCGGACGTGCGCGGCGACCGGCCGTGGTCCCGTCCCGGATAACGGCTGCGCCGTTTCCGGGATGACAAGGCACCGTACTTGTCATCCCGGCCTCGAGCCGGGACGGGATCAGTGATAGCGGCGGATAAGGCCGACCAGCTTGCCCTGCACCTCGACCTGGTCCGGGCCGAAGATGCGGGTCTCATAGTTGCGGTTGGCGGGCTCGAGCGCGATCGAGCCGCCCTTCTTGCGCAGCCGCTTCAGCGTGGCTTCCTCGCCCTCGACCAGGGCCACGACGATCTCGCCCGATGAGGCGGTGTCGACGCGTTTGATGACCACCATGTCGCCGTCGAGGATGCCGGCCTCGATCATGGAGTCGCCCTCGATCTCGAGCATATAGTGCTCGCCCGCGCCCAGCATGGCCTCGGGCACCGGATAGCGGGCGGTCTCGTGTTCGATGGCGGCGATGGGCGTGCCGGCGGCGATCTTGCCCATCATGGACAGCTCGCGGGTGTCGTTGGCGGGACTGGCGGGAAGAGAGCGGCCGCCGCCCTCGATGACGCCGGGTGTGAAGCCTGCCCGACCGCGCGGGGCACCGGCCGTGGCCTGTTCCGGCATCTTGGTGACTTCCAGCGCCCGGGCGCGATGCGCCAGGCGGCGGATGAAGCCGCGTTCCTCGAGCGCCGTGATCAGCCGGTGAATGCCGGACTTGGACGCCAGATCCAGCGCCTCCTTCATCTCGTCGAACGAGGGGGAGACACCGGTCTCCTTGATCCGTTCGTGGATGAACATCAGGAGTTCGTGCTGTTTGCGCGTGAGCATGGAGGTCCTCGAGGCGAATCCCGTTGCGAGAAACGTAGCGGAACAAACCGCAAACGTCCACAAGGTGTTCCTGTGCTGTTCCGGTTAAGGTCCGGTTACCGGCGCGGCCTTCCGGCCACCGTCAGCCCATCAGCGTCCGGGTCGCCGCCTCGACATCGGCCTGCCGCATCAGGCTTTCCCCGACGAGGACCCCCTGGGCGTGGGCGTCCGCCACCTGCTGCACGTCGTCGGGTGTGAAGATGCCGCTCTCTGCCACCAGCAGGGCACCCGGAGGGCTGAATTGGGCCAGCCGTTCGGTGACGGCGAGATCGACCTCGAACGTCCGTAGCGAGCGGTTGTTGATCCCCACCAGATCGCCGCCCAGCGCGCAGGCGCGGGCCATTTCGGCCTCGTCGTGGGTCTCGATCAGGGCGTCCATGCCGAAGCGGCGGGCCTCGGCCAGCAGGTCGGCGGCGAGGGCGTCATCGATCATGGCGAGGATGATCAGGATGCAGTCGGCGCCGAGGGCCCGGCTCTCGGCCACCTGCCAGGGATCGACGAGGAAGTCCTTGCGCAAACAGGGCAGGGCGGTCGCGTCGCGCGCGGCGGCGAGGAAGGCGTCGTCGCCCTGGAAGCTGGGGCCGTCGGTCAGGACCGACAGGCAGGCCGCGCCGCCCCGCTCATAGGCGCGGGCGATGGCGGGCGGGTCGAAGTCGGCGCGGATCAGGCCCTTGGAGGGGCTGGCCTTCTTGATCTCGGCGATCAGGGCCGGGCGGCCGGGCGCGGCGCGGCGGTCAAGGGCGGCGCGGAAACCGCGCGGGGCGGAGGCCTGACGTGCCAGCGCCTCGACGGCGTCCTGCGGGGCCGCGGTCTTGCGGGCGGCCACGTCGATACGCTTGTAGGCGGCGATGCCGGCCAGGACATCACTCACGCGGGGTCTTCCTCGATGACGGTGTTGGTGGCCTCGACCAGATCGGCGAGGGCTTTGGCCGCCCGGCCGTCGTCGATGACGGCGGCGGCCTGGGCCGCGCCCTCGGCCAGATTGGCGGCGCGGTCGGCGACGACGAGGGCGGCGGCGGCGTTGAGCAGGACGATGTCGCGATAGGCCCCCTTGCCTCCGTCCAGCAGGGCGCGGAGGGCCATGGCGTTCTCTTCCGCGTCGCCACCGCGCAGGGCTGCGAGGTCGGCGCGCGGCAGGCCGGCGTCCTCGGGCGTGACGGTGAAGCGACGGACGGCCCCGTCCTTCCATTCCGCCACCTCGGTCTCGCCCGTGGTGGTCAGTTCGTCGAGGCCCTGGCCGTGGACGGTCCAGGCGCGGGTCGCGCCGAGTCGCCCCAGCACCTCGGCCAGCGGTTCCAGCAGGCGGGGGTCATAGACGCCCATGACCTGACGTTTCGCCCCCGCCGGATTGGACAGCGGCCCCAGGAGGTTGAAGACGGTGCGGAAACCGATCTCGGCGCGCACCGGCCCGACATGGCGCATGGCTCCGTGGTAGGCGGGGGCGAACAGGAAGGCGATGCCCGCCTCGTCCAGCGAGCGTCGCTGCTGGGCCGGGCTGGCCTGAAGATTGACGCCCAGCACCGACAGGACGTCAGACGAGCCGGACTTCGAACTCATGGCCCGGTTGCCGTGTTTGGCGACCTTGAGGCCCGCACCGGCCAGCACGAGGGCCGCGGCGGTCGAGATGTTGAAGGTGTGCTGGCCGTCGCCGCCCGTGCCGCAGGTGTCGATGGCGTCATAGGGATGGTCCAGCGTGCGGGCGGCCTCGCGCATGGCCGTGGCGAAGGCGGCGATCTCTTCCACCGTCTCGCCCCGGATGCGCAGGGCGGTCACGGCCGCCGCGACCTGGGCCGGAGTCGGCTCGCCGCGCAGACAGGCGGCGAAGAAGGCATGGGCCTCGTCCGGAGACAGCACGCGGCCGTCGACCAGCTTGGCCAGCAGCGGCTTGAAACCGTCAGCCATCAGACCATCGCCCGGCGTTTGACGTTGGCCAGATCGAGGAAATTGGCCAGCAGGTCGTGGCCGTGTTCGGTGGCGATCGACTCCGGATGGAACTGGACGCCGTGGATCGGGCGCGTCCGGTGCGCCAGTCCCATGATCTCGCCGTCGGCGGTCCAGGCGGTCACCTCCAGCACATCCGGCAGGGTTTCGCGGCGCACAGCCAGCGAATGGTAGCGGGTGGCGGTGAAGGGTGAGGGCAGGCCCCGGAACACGCTCTGGCCCGCATGCTCTATCGGCGAGGTCTTGCCGTGCATCAGCGATTTCGCGCGAATGACCTCGCCGCCGAACGCCTGACCCATCGCCTGGTGGCCGAGGCAGACGCCGAAGATCGGCAGGTCGAGCGGTGCGGTCTCGATCACCGCCAGACAGATACCCGCCTCGTTGGGCGTGCAGGGCCCCGGCGACAGCAGGATCGCCTCGGGCTTCAACGCGAAGGCTTCGGCGGCCGTCAGGTCGTCGTTGCGAACCACGCGCGTCTCCGCGCCCAGCTCCGCGAGGTAGTGGACGAGGTTGTAGGTAAAGCTGTCGTAGTTATCGACGACCAGGATCATGGTCTGGCTTCTAGGGGCTGCGGGGCCGTGCGCCAAGCGGGTGCGGCCGTAAGTCTTCGTTAACCGAACCGTCCTGAACTGGGACAGTCCAGCGGAGCCCTGCCATGAACGACAAGACCATTGCGAAGGCCCGCACGCTGCTGACGCCTGTGGTCAGGCCGGCCAATCCGTATGCGACCCTGGGCGCGGCCGCCCTCGCGGCGACGGCGGCGGTGCTGATGGCCGGGGTGCTGATCCTCGGGCCGGGCGTCCGGTTCGACGAGACGGTCGTCTCGGCCCAACCCTGACCGCGATCTAGCGGTTGCCGAAAGGATAGCGCCAGGCGTCCTCCGCGGCCCGCATCGGGGCCCGGGCCTTGGCCAGCGTTTCGGCATATTCGGCGGCCGGATCGCTGTCGGCGACGACGCCCGCTCCGGCCTGGACATGAATCTTGCCGTCGGCGAACAGGGCCGTGCGCAGGACGATGCAGATGTCAGCCTCGCCTCCCGCCGAGATATAGCCGACGCCGCCCCCGTAGCCGACGCCGCGTTTGGTCGTCTCCAGTTCGTCGATGATCTCCATCGCCCGCACCTTGGGCGCGCCCGACAGCGTGCCGGCGGGCAGGGCGGCCAGCAGGGTATCGACGGCGTCCAGCTTCGGGTCGGCGTCACCCTGCACCTCCGAGACGATGTGCATGACCGAGCTGTAGCGTTCGATGCGGAAGCTCTCGATCACCTCGACCGTGCCGGGGGCGGCGACGCGGCCGACGTCATTGCGACCGAGGTCCAGCAGCATCAGATGCTCGGCGCGTTCCTTGGGATCGGCCAGAAGCTCGGCCTCCAGCGCGCGGTCGGCCTCGGGCGTGTCGCCGCGCGGGCGGGTGCCGGCCAACGGGCGGATGGTGACCCGACCGTCTTTCAACCGGACCAGAATTTCCGGGCTCGAACCGGCCAGCTGGAAATCGCCGAAGTCGAGGAAGAACAGATAGGGCGAGGGGTTCGACCGGCGCAGGGAGCGGTAGAAGGCGAACGGGTCGGTGCCCCAGGGCGCGGCGAAACGGTGGCTGAGCACCACCTGGAAGATGTCCCCGGCACCGATGTAGTCCTTGGCCCGCGCCACCAGGGCGGCGAAGCCGCCGGCATCGACCGGCGAGGCAAACGCGGGTGCCGGGCTCTCGATCGCCACGGGCAGGGCCGGCAGGGGTGCGCGGAGTTCGGCCTCGAACGCGTCTAGCCGGGCGACGGCAGCGGCAAAGGCAGACCCGGCGCTCGCGCCGCTGTCGGGATAGCTTGCCGAGACCAGCACGATCTCATGCCGGACGGAATCGAATATGGCGACGAGGGCCGGTCGGGTCAGCACGGCGTCCGGCAGGTCCAGCGGATCCGGATTCGGCGCGCCGAGCGGTTCGAGCAGGCGCACCATGTCGTAACCGAAGACTCCGAACAGGCCTGCGGCCATCGGCGGCAGACCATCCGGCAGTTCGAAGCGGGAGGCCGACATCAGGCGGCGCAACGACGCGAGGGGGTCACCGGACTCTGGCGTAAACCGGTCCGCGGCGATGGCCGGGCCGCGTGCGAGGTCCGCGCGGCCGTCACGACAACGCCAGACGACGTCGGGCTCCCGCGTGATGATCGAATAGCGACCGTTGACAGCCCCACCCTCGACCGATTCCAGCAGGAAGGCGTGGGTCCGACCGTGCCCGACCTTCAGAAACGCCGAGACGGGAGTCTCGAGGTCGTCCACCAGCCGGCGGACGACGACGCGCGGGAGGCCGGCGGCCCACCCGCGCTGGAAATCGTCGAACGCTGCGGCGTCGCTGCTCCCGGTCATTGACCCGGAGCGGACGCCGGACGGCCGGGTGTCGCCGCGCCGGGCGTGGCTGCGGGTGCCTCGGCCGGCAAACCAAGCGCCGCGCGGGCCAGGGCTTCGTCGTAGCGGGCCTTGGAGCCGGACGCCGCGGCTTTCAGGGCCATTTCGCCGACGGCGTTGACGTTGTCGCTGGCCATACGCTGGCGGAACTCGTTGGCGACGGGCGCCGCCAGGACAGCGGGAGCGGCGATGATCCGGTCGGTGCGGCCAATCACGAAGGTGTCGGCGGTGTTCTGCTGGGAGAACATTTCGCCGCGGCCGCTGCTGAACACGCCCTGGGCAACTCCCTGGCCCCGCGTCTGTGCGGCTTGTCGGGTCAGCCCGGTCGCGGTCTGGATCGTGGCACCGGCCGATGCGGCCACGGCAGCGATGTCTTCGCCGCCGCGCACGCGAGCGGCAAGGGCATTGGCGCGGGTGGTCAGCAGCCGGACATTTTCACGCAGAATCCATTGCTGGGCCAGCGGGCCGCGGATGCTCTCGAGCGGCGGCAGGGCAGCGGGGATGACCTCGTCGACGCGAACGACGAAATACTGGCCCTGGCCCATGTCGATGACCTCGCTCTCGGCCCCCTTGCCCAGGGTTGCCATGGCCTGGACCAGTTGGGGCGGCAGGGCGGGGGTGATGGGCTGGCCGTTGCGCAGATTTCCGTCCTCGCGGATGGCCGGAACCTGGATGATGCGGGCCCCGATCTCGCGCACGGCGGCGTCCAGCGTCTTGCCGTCCTGGCGGGCCTTCTCATAGGCCTCGACCCGGCTGTAGACGGCGGCGCGGGCATCCTCGGCGCGAAGCTCCTGAATGACCTGTTCGCGCACGTCGGCGAGCGTCGCGGGGCGACCGGGCGTGACGGCCGAGACCCTGGCGACGACGAAGCCGACGCTGGCCTGGACCGGAGCGGAGACTTCGTTGGCGGCGAGACCGAACACGGCGGCGGCGATGGCCGGGTCGCCCAGGGCGCTGCGCGGCGTGTCCGTGTAGTCCGAAGGCTGGATGTTGTTGGCACCGGCGACTGCGGCGGGAGCCTGGCCGGCGCGCAGGGCGGCGGCGATACGGTCGGCGGCCGCGCGGTTCGGGGCCGTCAGCGTCACGAAGGTCCGCTTCTCGGGCAGCGACAGGGCGTCGCGGCGGAAGTTGAACCGTTCCTGGATCCGGGCGTCCGTGATGGGGGCCGACGTGGCGGCGCGGTCATCGAACAGGACCACCGAAGCCGTCCGCGCCTCGGGCAGACGCAGCTGGGCGGCATTCTGGTTCATGAAGGCTGTCAGCTGGGCGTCGGTCGGGGCCGAGGCCTTGCCGGCCATGGCCTGGGTCACGGTGAACCACCGGCCGTCGCGGGTTTCCAGCGCCTGGCTGGCGAGTATGGCGCCATAGATGCGGGGCAGGCGCATCCCGGCACCGAGAGCGACACCGAAATGCTGGGTCGAATACTGGTCGCGAAGCTGCTCCTCGAACATCTCGGGCGTGGCGTTGCTCTCCGCGAGGCGAGCCCGGTACTGGTTCTCGTCAAACTTGCCGGTCACTGAATCGAAGAAGCCCGGTGCCTGGCGAATCTGGCGCAGGATAAGCTCCTTGCCGGGCCGGATACCGGTCTGCCAGGCCCAGTTGAGGAAACCGAGCTGCTGGGACTTCTGCTGCAGGTACTGGACCAGGCCGCCCTGGCCGATCAGCTCCTCGAAGGTCAGCGCGCGTCCGGCCTGCTCCTGGGACTGCTGAAGGATCCGGTCCATCTCGGACCGGAACTCGGCCTGGCTGAGACTGCGCTCGCCGGCGCTGACCACGTGTTTGGGTCCCATATTGCCCAGCACGTCGAGTTGGGTGCCCCCGGTGATGAGCAGACCCATCGCCAGGACGACGAGCAGCCCGACGGCCCATTTGGATTTCGAGAAGGTACGGAACGCGGTGAGCATGGTCGGTCCTGCGGGACAGCGGCGATAGTGTCGCTTGGCCTATAGGGCGTGAGCGACCCGCACGGCAAGACGATGGTGCCTTCTCGTATCCGGATGGCTTGGCTTGGACGAGCCCGCCGAATAGAAGGCGCGCATGAAACAATCCGTGAAACTCATCGCCGGCAATTGGAAAATGAACGGCCTCGGTGCCAGTCTGGCCGAGGTCGACTCCTTGCGTGTCGCATTGGAAGCCGAACCAGCGGCCTGCCGTGTGGCCCTCTGCCCGCCGTCGACTCTGGTCGAGCGGATGAGTCGCATGGCCCAGGGCAGTGTGATCGAGGTCGGCGGGCAGGACTGCCGGGCTGAAGCGAGCGGGGCCTTCACCGGCGATCTCTCCGCCGCGATGCTCAGGGACGCCGGCGCGACCCTGGTCATCCTCGGACATTCGGAGCGTCGTCAGGGTCACAGCGAGAGCGATCAGCTGGTCTCGGCCAAGGCCGAGGCGGCGCTGCTGGCGGGACTGGCTCCCATCGTCTGCGTCGGCGAGACGCTGGAACAGCGCGAAGCGGGTCGCGCGGTCGAGGTCGTCCGGTCGCAGATCATGGCCTCGCTGCCGCTGGCGCTGACCGGCCAGGACTTCGCTGTGGCCTATGAGCCGGTCTGGGCGATCGGGACGGGGCTGACGCCGACCCTGGAGCAGATCGAGGAGGTCCACCGCGCTGTGCGGGCCGCCATGATCGAACGGCTGGGCCTGGGGGTCGCGGCGACGCCGATCCTCTACGGCGGCTCGGTCAAGCCGGATAATGCAGCGGAGATTCTGTCGGTCCGTGATGTGGGTGGAGCCCTGGTCGGCGGAGCGTCCCTGAAGGCCGCTGACTTTCTCGGCATCATCCGGGGCACCTGACCGACCGGTTGTGTCGCGTCGGGACGTCGCGCGGGAAAGCGTGTTTGCTCCTGTCCATCATCAATGTTAGAGGCCGCGGCTTGATCGGCGCGGTGTCGCGCCACACATATCGGCTGCCATGCTCCAGACCATTCTCCTCGTCGCCATGATCGTCATTTCGCTTGCGCTCGCCGGCGTGATCCTGATTCAGCGCTCCGAGGGCGGCGCGCTGGGCATGGGCGGAGGTCCGTCGGGCTTCATGACGGCACGTGGTGCGGGTAATCTGCTGACCAAGACGACGTGGATCCTGTCCGTCCTGTTCTTCCTGTGCGCCATCGGACTGACCATTCTGGGCAATGTGGAACGCTCGAACCGCTCGATCGTCGATGCTGACGCCATCGGTGAACTGATCACGCCGACGACCCCCCAGACCGCGCCTTCGCAGGCCCCGGCAGGCCCGGCCCGTCCGGCCGCCCCGTCGCTGCAGGATCTGGAAACCAGTCTGTCCGGAACGGCACCCGCGCCCGCTCCGGTCCAGCCGGCCCCGGCCCAGTAAGGATGAGCGGGGACCTTATCCCCGCCTTCCGCTCCCGCCCTCAAAGTCTCCAGTCTGCTGCCCCCGAATCGGCGGTAAGGTAATCTCCCATGGCCCGTTACGTGTTCATCACCGGCGGCGTGGTTTCCTCATTGGGAAAAGGCCTCGCTTCCGCCGCTCTCGGCGCGCTCCTGCAAGCGCGCGGCTACAAGGTGCGTCTGCGCAAGCTTGACCCCTATCTGAACGTCGATCCGGGCACGATGAGCCCGTATCAGCACGGCGAGGTCTTCGTGACCGACGACGGGGCCGAGACCGATCTCGACCTCGGTCACTACGAGCGCTTCACCGGCGTGTCGGCCGCGAAGTCCGACAACATCACCACCGGCCGCATCTACTCCACCATCCTCGAGAAGGAGCGGCGCGGCGACTATCTGGGCGCCACGGTGCAGGTGATCCCGCACGTCACCGACCAGATCAAATCCTTCTGTTTGACGCCCGCCCTGACCGATGACGGTGAAGACGTCGACTTCGTGTTGGTCGAGATCGGCGGCACGGTCGGGGATATCGAGGGCCTGCCGTTCTTCGAGGCGATCCGCCAGCTGGGCCAGGACCTGCCGCGTGGCCAGAGCTGTTTCGTGCATCTGACCCTGCTGCCGTTCATCAAGACCGCCGGCGAGATGAAAACCAAACCGACGCAGCACTCGGTCAAGGAGCTGCGCTCCATCGGGATTCAGCCCGACATCCTGCTGTGCCGGTGCGAGTTCCCGATTCCGGCAGAGGAAAAGCGCAAGATCGGCCTGTTCTGCAACGTGCGCCAAAGCGGTGTCATCCAGGCGATGGATTCCAATGACATCTATGCGGTGCCGCTGGATTATCACCGCGAGGGCCTGGACGCCGAAGTCCTCGCCCATTTCGGCATCGCGGATGCGCCCGAGCCGGATCTGACGATGTGGGAAGAGATCGCCCGCCGCCGCCTGCACCCGGACGGCGAGGTCACCGTGGCGGTGGTCGGCAAATACACGGTCCTGAAGGACGCCTACAAGTCGCTGATCGAGGCCCTGCACCACGGCGGCGTGGCCAACAACGTCAGGGTCAACATCGACTGGGTCGAGGCCGAGACCTTCGAGGGTGACCGCGACGCGTGTGACGCGCGCCTTCAGGAAGCGCATGCCATTCTGGTGCCCGGCGGTTTCGGCGAGCGTGGGTCGGAGGGCAAGATCGAGGCGGCCCGCTTCGCCCGCGAGCGCAAGATTCCCTATTTCGGCATCTGTTTCGGCATGCAGATGGCGGTGATTGAGGCGGCGCGGAACCTTGCCGGCTATCCCAAGGCCTCTTCCACAGAGTTCGGCCCGACGTCGGAACCGGTGGTCGGCCTGATGACCGAATGGACCCAGGGCAATCAGCGTGTGCTCCGCCAGCAGGGCGGAGACATGGGCGGCACGATGCGCCTGGGTGCCTATGACTCGACACTGAAGCCCGGGTCGAAGATCGCGCGGATGTACGGTGCGACGACAATCAGCGAGCGGCATCGGCATCGCTATGAGGTCAACATCAACTATCGCGATGCGATCGAGAACGAGGGAGGCCTGACCTTCGCCGGTCTGTCGCCCGACGGCGTTCTGCCCGAGACCGTCGAACGCGAGGACCATCCGTGGTTCATCGGCGTCCAGTATCACCCCGAGCTGAAGAGCCGGCCATTTGCGCCTCATCCCCTGTTCGCGGGGTTCATTGAAGCGGCGCTGGTCCAGAGCCGGCTGGTCTGAACGCCGGCGGGCGTGATCGGGTCTGCGGCCGCCACCTGGACGGCCGGGACAGCAGGTCCCGGGACGACCGGTGACGGCGGCGTCTGAAGCAGACTCCTGTGCCGGGCCGGCTCCGCCTATCCGCAAGGATGTGGTCTTTTGTCCGGCCTTCGAGCGCTTCGAACCTTGCCGTCCCATGCGGCCTGAACGCCTTTTCAGGAACGCGGATTCCGCCCCGGGAGGCCTGGGTTCAACCCTGACCGGCACAGGGGTGGCGACAACCGACCGCTCCCGTCGGGGTGATCACGCGGGCAACAGCGCAGCCGGCTTGGGATTGGCCGTCGTTTCGCGCATCATGGAGGCCCATGGTGGGTGCATGGAGCGCCGGTCGGATCAGTCAGAACTGATCCTTGTCTTTCCCACCCTTTCAGAGGACCGAGCATGAGCCGACTTGAGCGCCACCCCGAACAACATCTCGTCGCCCGCATCGGCTGGCTTCGAGCCGCGGTGCTCGGAGCCAACGATGGCCTGGTCTCGACGGCAAGCCTGATCGTGGGCGTCGCGGCCGCGCAGACAAGCAAGACGGGGATCCTGGTCGCCGGCGTGGCGGGTCTTGTCGCGGGTGCCATGTCGATGGCGGCCGGAGAATACGTCTCCGTCAGTTCGCAGTCCGATACCGAGAACGCGGATCTGGCCCGCGAACGCGCCGAACTGGAGGCCAGTCCGGAGGCTGAAACCCTCGAACTGGCTGCCATCTATCGCAGCCGGGGCGTTGATCCGACCCTGTCGCTGGAGGTGGCCAGACAGCTGATGGTCCACGACGCCCTCGGGGCCCATTCCCGGGACGAACTGGGCATATCGGAGCATACGACCGCGCGGCCGATCCAGGCCGCCCTGACCTCGGCGGCGACCTTCTCGGTCGGAGCGGTTCTGCCGCTCGCAGTCGTGCTCGTCGCACCGGCCTCGTATCTGGTGGCGCTGGTCTCCGGATCCGCACTCGTCGGTCTGGCCCTGCTGGGGGGACTCGGGGCGAGGGCAGGCGGTGCCGGTCTCACCAAGGCAGTCCTGCGGGTCACCTTCTGGGGTGCCTTTGCCATGGGTCTTACCGCTGCGATCGGTCGCATCTTCGGGACCGTGATCTAGGCCACCGGCCCGGCGGAATGCCCACCGTCATTTCCGGTCTTGTGAGCCTTCAGTCTGCCCCGGAGTGACGGCCGGGGTCGGCGCGCTGCTACCGGAATGCCGGTCCGGGTCTGACGCCCAGTCGGCGGAAAATCATCGCCGCCGGACAGAAGCGCGTGATCGACGCCTGCATCAGATTGGCTCCGACGAACACGGTCAGCCAGGCCCAGGCCGGATTGACCCAGTGGGCGAGCGCGACACTGACAAGGACCATCAGGCCGGCGAACATCATGACGGCGCGATCAACACTCATGATCGGGACTCCTGTTGAGGGGGGGACTGGGTGGTGCGGCGCAGCTTGTGGGCACCGATCAGGTCCAGAGCGAGTTTCTCGTACAGCGGCTCGGCCTGGCCCTTGCGGACCTTGTGCAGGAAGTAGCCCTCGAAGGCGACCTTGGCAGCGTGCACCCAACGGCCACTGGCCGACCAATTAATGTTGCGGGGAGGGATCTGCGGCTGGGCCATGAAGGCCACGCCGCCGTCGCCGAAATCGGCGAGGCAGATAGCATTCCAGCTGGCCTCGTTGGTCGGTGTCTCACCGGCGATGATCTGCTTCAGATTGGCCGAGATGGCCGTGACCATGCTCTCGATCATGAAGCCGGTCTTGGGCACGCCCACCGGCACGGGGGTCTGACCGGTCGGTGGAATGGCGATACAGACGCCCAGGGCGAAGATGTCGGGCCAGGTCGGATTGCGCTGGTGCTTGTCCACGAGGATGAAGCCCCGCGGGTTGGTCAGTCCCTCGATGCCCCGCACGGCCTCGACCCCGCGGAAGGCCGGCAGCATCATCGAGTAGTTGAAAGGCAGGTCGTGAGCGGCCTTCACGGTTCCATCCTCGCCGACCTCCTCGATATGCATCATGCCGGCGTCGACGCTCTTCACCTTCGCATTGGTGATCCATTTGATATGCCGCTGGCGCATCTCGCTCTCCAGCAGTCCCTTGGTGTCGCCGACCCCGTCGAGGCCGAGGTGGCCGATATAGGGTTCGGAGGTCACAAAGGTCATCGGCACGCGGTCGCGCAGCTTGCGCCGGCGCAGTTCGGTGTCGAGGATCATCGCGAACTCATAGGCCGGTCCGAAGCAGGACGCTCCCTGGACGGCTCCGACCACGATCGGGCCGGGGTTCTCGACAAAGCGGTCGAACGCTTCGGCCGCCTCGACCGCATGATCGACATGGCAGATCGACACCGTGTGGCCTTGCGGCCCCAGCCCCGGGATCTCGTCGAAGGCCAGTTCCGGCCCGGTGGCGATCACCAGATAGTCGTAATGCATCGCCCGACCGTCGGCGAGGTCGATGCCCTTGTCCGCAGGTCGGATGCGGGCTGCGGCGACATTGATGAACTCCACGCCCCTGCGCTTCATCACCACCGGCAGGTTGACCTCGATGGCCTCGCGCTTGCGCCAGTTGACGGCCACCCATGGGTTGGACGGCGTGAAGTGGAAGGTATCGCCCTTCGAGATCATGACGATCCGGGCGCGGTCGCCCAGGACGTGGCGCAGATCATAGGCGGCGATGGCACCGCCCAGGCCTGCGCCGATAATGACGATGGTGGGCCGGTCCATACGGGGTCCTCCTGATACGGCTTTCAGACACCTGATCCTGCGCCACTCAAATCGCCGGGCCTTGATCCGCATCAAGGCCGACGATTTTTGCCGGGAGGACAGTCCTCAAGCTTGCAATCATATTAGCATGAACTAATATTAGAGCAAGCTTACATAAGGATGCGCCCGTGAAGAAGTCCTCGGCCCTGTTCGCGGCTCTCGCCATTGCCTTTCTGGCCAGCGGATTGTCGGCCTGCGGCGGAGAGCCCGAGGTCGCGGCGACCGCCCCCGCGCGCGGTGAACGATTCACGGTCGCGGAGCAGACCATCGACGCCGTCAAGCCGGCGTCAGCCGTGGTCGCCTCACGCGATCTGGCCGAGGCGCGGGCGCGCATCCCCGGCACGCTCGTGCGGCTGAATGTGCGCGAGGGCGACGTGGTCCGGCAGGGACAGGTCATCGGTGTCGTCGTCGACGCCCGGGTGGGTATGGAGACCGCCGCCCTCGGGGCCCAGGTCGCGGCGGCCGAGGCCGAGGCGGTGCGGGCGAGAGCGGACCTGTCGCGCGTGCAGACCCTGTTCGATCGCGGCTTCTATGCCCAGGCCCGACTCGATCAGGCCCGCGCCGGCTCCCAGGCTGCCGACGCCCAGGTCCGGGCGGCGCGTGCCCAACGCTCTGCCAGCGCCGAAACCGGTGCCCAGGGCAGTATCGTCGCCCCGGCCTCAGGCCGGGTTCTGACCGCCGACGTACCCGCGGGTTCGGTAGTCAGCGCCGGCCAGTCGGTCGCAACGATCACCGCGGGACCGCTGGTCCTGCGCCTCGAACTGCCCGAGGCCCAGGGTCGAAACCTGCGGGTTGGCCAGACCGTGATCGTCTCTGCCGATGATCTACCGGGCGCGGGCGTGGCGACGATCGCCCAGGTCTATCCCGCGTCCACGGCCGGGCGGACCACCGCAGACATCTCGGTCACCGGCCTGACCAGCGACCGGGTGGGCCAGCGCGTTACGGTGCAGGTCCCCGTGGGCCAGCGGCGCGCGCTCATCGTACCGCGTCGCGTCGTCTCAACGCGCTACGGCATCGACTTTGTCCGCACCGTCGACCGCGCCGGTCGCGTCAGTGAGGCCCCGGTCCAGCTGGCGGGCCCGGCCGGCGAGGATCGTGTCGAGGTGCTGTCAGGACTGTCCGCCGGTGATGTTGTTCTCGCCCCTGCATCTGCGAGCGGGGGGCGCGCCCGATGAACCTCGGCCTTTCCGGGCGGCTGACGCGCGCCACGCTCAATTCGCCCCTGACCCCCCTGATGCTGCTGGCGGCGATCGCCGTCGGCCTGATGGCCGTGCTGTCGATCCCCCGCGAGGAGGAGCCGCAGATCAGCGTGCCGATGGTCGATATCATGGTCGCGGCCCCCGGGCTGAGCGCCTCCGACGCTACGGAACTGGCGGCCAAGCCGCTGGAAGCCATTGTGCGCAGCATCGACGGCGTCGAGCACGTCTACACCCAGGTGCAGGATGACCAGGTCATGGTCACGGCCCGTTTCGTGGTCGGCTCGGACCCCGACGACGCGGCGGTTCGCGTCCATGAGAAGGTGCGCGCCAACTACGGTTCCATTCCTGTCGGGGTCTCGGAGCCGCAGATCGTCACGCGCGGCATCAATGATGTGCCCGCGGTCGTCCTGACGCTGACCCCGCGCGCCAACGCTGCCGCGCGCTGGAGCGACCAGGCCCTCTACGATGTCGCCGCCCGGCTGCGCACGGAGGTCGGGAAGGTCGACGACGTAGGCCTGACCTTCATCGTCGGCGGCCGACCGTCCGAAATCCGCGTCGAACCCGACCCCGCCCGCATGGCCGCGCGCGGCGTGGCCCTCTCCTCGGTGCTGGAAGCCGTCGCCCAGGCCAACCGCAGCTTCCCTGCCGGATCCTTCCGCGACCAGGGACAGGCCTTGGCCCTGCGCTCGGGCGAGCGGCTGGCTACGCCCGACGACGCGTCCCTGCTGACCGTCCGTTCGATGGCCGGGGAGCCTGTTTACCTGCGCGACGTCGCGACCATCGTTCAGGCACCGCGTGAGGATCAGGCGCGCGCCGCCCACTACGCCCGCGCCGGGGATGGATGGAGCCGGACACCCGCCGTCAGCCTGGCGATCGCCAAACGCCAGGGGGCCAATGCCGTGGTCGTCTCGCACGCGGTAATGCAGCGGGTCGAGGCTCTGAAAGGCACGCTGATCCCGGAAGGCCTGGATGTCGTGGTCACCCGCGACTATGGCGAAACCGCCAACGAAAAGGCCAATGAGCTGCTCATGCATCTTGGCCTGGCCACGCTCTCGATCGTCATCCTGATCGGTTTCGCCATCGGCTGGCGCGAGGCGGGCGTCACGGCAGTGGTCATTCCGACGACCATCCTGCTGACCCTCTTCGCCTCCAATCTGATGGGCTACACTATCAACCGGGTCAGCCTGTTCGCCCTGATTTTCTCGATCGGCATCCTGGTCGACGACGCGATCGTCATGATCGAGAACATCGCCCGCCACTGGGCCATGAATGACGGGCGCAGCCGCGCCCAGGCCACCGTCGAGGCCGTGGCCGAGGTCGGCAATCCGACCGTGGTCGCGACCCTGACCGTGGTCGCCGCCCTGCTGCCCATGCTGTTCGTCTCGGGCCTGATGGGCCCCTATATGGCACCGATCCCGGTCAACGCCTCGGCGGCCATGGTCTTCTCCTTCTTCGTCGCCGTCATCATCGCGCCTTGGCTGATGATCCGTCTGGCCCGCAAGACCCTGGACGGGGGAAAGGGTCACGAGCACGGCGAGGGCATGCTGGGTCGCCTGTATCGCAAGGTGGCGGCCCCGGTCATCCGCTCGCGCCGCAGTGCCTGGACCTTCCTGATCGTGGTCGGCCTCGCCACGCTGCTCTCCATGTCGATGTTCGGCTTCCGGGCGGTGCCGGTGAAGCTGCTGCCGTTCGACAACAAGTCCGAGCTTCAGGTCGTGCTGGACATGCCCGAGGGCACCAGTCTCGAGGCCACCGAACGCACCCTCGCAGGGGCGGCGGCCGTGGCCGGCACCCTGGCCGAGGTGGAGTCGCTGGAGAGCTATGCCGGGACCGCCGCGCCGTTCAATTTCAACGGCCTGGTGCGCCACTACTTCCTGCGCGCGGGCGCTGAACAGGGCGATCTGGCGGTGATGCTGGCCCCCAAGGGCGAGCGCGATCGCAGCAGCCACGCCATCGCCCTCGACCTGCGGCGGCGTCTGGCCGACCTGCCGCTGCCGGCGGGTTCGTCGATCAAGGTGGTCGAGGCGCCGCCCGGACCGCCGGTGCTGGCGACCCTGCTGGCCGAGGTCTATGGCCCCGATCCTGTAACCCGCCGCGCCGTGGCCGCCGAGCTGGAGACCCTGTTCCGGGCCGAGCCCGCGGTGGTCGATGTGGACAACAGCTACGGCGTCCGCCGCCCGGTCCTGCGCCTGATCCCCGACCGCGAGAAGATCGAGCGGTTCGGCCTGTCCGAGCGCGACGTGCATGACTCCATCGCCGCCGTCATGGGCGGCCAGATCCTCGGCTATGCCGCGCGCGACAGCGAGCGCACGCCGTTGGAGATCGCCGTTCGTCTGCCCCAGTCTGCGCGGACGTGGAATGAGCAGATGGCCGTCATGCCGGTCGCCGTGACCACGATCGACGGTGGTCGGCGGCTGGTCGAGCTCGGTGAAGTGGTCGAGGCTCGCAACGAGTTGGCCAGCTGGCCCGTCTATCGTCGCGACGGCCGGGCTGCCGAAATGGTCACCGCCGAACTGGCAGGCCAGTTCGAGGCTCCGATCTACGGCATTCTTGCGATCGACTCCGCCATCAAGTCCCACGACTGGAAGGGACTGCCGCGCCCCGAGGTTCGCCTCAACGGCCAGCCGACCGACGAGACGGTGCCCTCCGTGCTGTGGGACGGCGAATGGGAGATCACCTGGGTGACCTTCCGCGACATGGGGGCCGCCTTCGGCGTGGCTCTGCTGGGAATCTATGTCCTGGTCGTTGCCCAGTTCAAGGATTTCCGCATTCCGCTGGTGATCCTGACGCCCATCCCCTTGACCCTGATCGGCATCGTCATCGGCCACATGCTGTTCGGCGCGCCCTTCACCGCCACCTCCATGATCGGCTTTATCGCCCTGGCGGGGATCATCGTGCGAAACTCGATTCTTCTGGTCGATTTTATCCGCCATGCCCGGACGCCGGGACGGCCGCTGCGGGAGGTCCTGCTCGAGGCCGGGGCTATCCGCTTCAAGCCGATCCTGCTCACGGCCCTCGCGGCCATGATCGGCGCGAGCGTGATCCTGTTCGACCCGATCTTCCAGGGCCTGGCCATCTCCCTGTTGTTCGGACTGATCTCCTCGACGATTCTGACGGTATTGGTGATCCCCGCCATCTACATCGCGTTGAAGGACGACGGCCGGCTGCTGGCCGATACCGGGGCCGCTGAGGCGAAGACATGATCGACACCCTCTCCAGGCCGAGCGCGGCCGCGCTGGTCGAGCTCGAGGCCAGTGCAGCGCCGGCGGCCCGGCTGATGCGGCTGTTCGCCAATGAACAGCGGCTTATGCTGATGTGCCGCCTCAGCGAGGGCGACTGCGCCGTCGGCGAGTTGGCCACGTTCGTCGGCCTGTCGCAGTCGGCCTGTTCCCAGCACCTCGCCCGCCTGCGGGACGCCGGCGTCATCGCCCCGCGCCGCGACGCCCAGACCATCTACTACGGCATCGCTGATCCGGCCGCGGCCCGGGTCATCGCCCTGCTCTGCGACATCTATCGCGACAAACCCAAGGACAAGACCTCATGACCTATTTCCATGCCCGCCTCATCGAGGGTGATTTCGACGCCGTCGTCGAGCGCACCCGCGCCGCCCTGCAGAGCCATGGCTTCGGCGTCCTGACAGAGATCGATGTCCAGGCCACACTCAAGGCCAAGATCGGTGAGGACTTCCGCCCGTATCGCATCCTCGGGGCCTGCAACCCGGTCATGGCCCATGAGGCCCTGAAAATGGAGCCCCACGTCGGCGTCATGTTGCCCTGCAATGTGGTGATCCAGGCGGTTGAAGGCGGCGTTGAGGTGTTCGCAGTGGACCCGGCGAGTTCCATGCGCGCGATCAACAACCCCGCCCTGCTGGAACACGCCCGCAAGGTCGGTGAATATCTCAATGCGGCCGTCGATGAGGTCTGACCCGGTCCAGGCCGGACGGTGGATGGGTCTGGTGACACGCGGGCCCCCTCGAAGGCCTTTTGCACCGGGCTGCCGGGCGAACCGGAGGAGGCAAGGTGCCCGGCTTCTATGACCGTCATGTCCTGCCGCGCCTGATCGGCTGTGCCTGTGGGGCGGGGCCGGTCCGGCGGCAGAGGGCCAAGATCGTCCCTTTGGCCCGGGGTCGCGTGCTCGAACTGGGCATAGGCGGGGGACTTAACCTGGCCTTCTACGACCCGAAGCGGGTGGACAGCGTAACGGGCATCGATCCGTCCGACGGCCTGCGCCGGTTGGCCGACGCCGCGCCCCGCCCGTCGAGCCTGCGGGTCGAGATCCTGGCCGGAGAGGCCGAGGCCCTGCCGTTCGATGACCGGAGCTTCGACAGTGTGGTTTGCACCTTTACCCTCTGTTCGGTGCATACGCCTGCCACCGTTCTGGCCGAGGCCCGTCGGGTGCTCAAGTCCTCCGGAGCCTTGCTCTACAGTGAACACGGCCTCGCACCGGATCCGGGGGTGCGGCGCTGGCAGCGCCGGCTCGAGCCCGTCTGGACGCGGCTGGCCGGGGGGTGTCACCTCACGCGTCCGGTCACTGCTTCGATTGAAGCCGCGGGCTTCAGAATCGAGGCCGTCGAGAGGATGTATCTCCCAGGAACGCCCCGGCCGCTCGGCTGGTGCGAATGGGGCCAGGCCCGGCCTGCCTAGCGAGCGGCCTCACTCCGGGGCGCGGCAATAAAGACCACCCTCGCGAGCCCGGCGGGCAGGACTCGGAAGCGGTTGCATCATGCGGGCGAGGGCGGTCAAATGTCGATGGCCACGCACGGCCTGTTGGAATGCTGATGGCTGCGTCGCCCTTCCCCGCCTACATCAGTACGCGCGGGTCCTCTCCGGACGTGGATTTCACCGCCGCCCTGCTGGCCGGCGTGGCCCCCGATGGTGGACTCTATGTGCCGACGGCCTGGCCGGACCTGAGGGGGACCTCGACGGTGCACGGCGGGAGCGCCGCGCTGGCGACAGCGATTCTGGCACCCTTTGTGGGGACCGCCTTGCCGCCGGAGGTTCTGGAGCGGGCGGCGACCCGGATGGCCAGTGAGTTCCAGCACCCGGAGACCACGCCGCTCGTCGAGTTGGCACCCGGCCTGTTTGTTCTCGAGCTGTTTCATGGGCCGACCGCTGCCTTCAAGGACTACGCCATGCAGATGGTGGCGGTGCTGGCGGAGGCTGCCCTGTCCAGCCGGCGCGAGCGGCTGCTTTTGGTGACCGCGACCAGCGGCGATACGGGCGCAGCCGCCGTGAGGGCTTTCGCCGGCCTGGACCGCGTCGATCTGGTCGTGCTGCATCCGCTGGGGCGGGTGTCTCCGGTGCAGCGACTGCAGATGACCACGACCGGTGCCGCCAATGTGCTGAACCTGGCGGTGCGGGGTGACTTCGATGACTGCCAGCGGCTGGTGAAAGGACTGTTGGCACATGCTGCACTGACGGACCGGCGGCGGGTCAGCTCGGTCAACTCGATCAACTGGGCACGGCTGGCAGGGCAGATTCCCTATTTTGCCAGCGCGGCGCGGTCACTGGGAAGTGAGGCGGGGAGGGCGACCTATGTCGTCCCGACGGGCAATTTCGGGGATGCTTTCGCCGGCTGGGCAGGCCGGAAGATGGGCCTTCCCATGGGCGGTTTGCTGGCTGCGACAAACCGCAACGACGCCTTGGTGCGGGCGCTGGAAACGGGCGTCTACGAACGCACCCAGGCCGTTTCGACCGCCAGTGTCAGCATGGACGTGCAGGCTCCTTCCAATTTCGAGCGACTGGTGTTCGAGGCCTCGGGTCGGGACAGCGGTCTGACGCGGGGCCTGTTCGAGGACTTCGCCCGAAAGGGGCGGGTGACCCTGCCCGGTGACCTCCTGTCGGCGCTGCGACGCGAGGTGTCTGCGGTTTCGGTCAGCGAGACGGAAACGACGCAGGAAATCGCGCGGACATACGCGGAGTTCGGGCGCGTTATCTGCCCGCACACGGCCGTAGCGCTCCACGCCGCGCGCCGGCTGGACCGGTCTGCGGGTCCTGTTGTCGCATTGTCGACGGCCCATCCGGCCAAATTTCCCGAGTCGGTCCAGGCGGCCCTTGGGTTCACGCCGGAACGCCCGCCGCAGCTCGAGGGTCTTGAAGGCCGGACCGAGGTGTTCGAGTCCGTTGACCCGACCCTCGAGGCTGTGCTCGCCGCCATCGGATAGGTCAGGCCGCCGCGGTCTGTCCGGTCCACCAGTCCAGCCGCCGCAGGAAGGCGGCGGGGTCCTTCGATGTCACCATGGCGTTCGGGTCCTGAAACAGCCGGTCGTGCAGTCTCGTCAGGGTGAAACGAACGGCCGCCACGGCACCGAGCCCGGGCAGGGCCCTGCGTTCGGCGGGGCTCAGGGGGCGGATCGATTCATAGCCCGAAAGGAAGGCCGCGATCGCATCTGGCCAGGCCGCGCCCTCAGCGTCGAAGCCCCAGGCAGAGAGGGCGATGGCCAGGTCATAGGCGAGGACATCGGTGCAGGCGAAATAGAAATCGATCAGCCCGCCGGGAGCCTCACCCTCGAAAAGGATGTTGTCCGGGAAATAGTCCGCGTGGATCGGCCCGACCGGCAGGGGCGCAGCCCGAGCGGGTGCACGATCAAGAATCCAGGGGGTCATGCGGTCGAGCAGGAGCTGGTCAGCCGCGGTGGCGCGTGACTGGCAGCGGTCGAACAGGGCGCGACGTGCGTCGGCACCCATGGGGTCGGGACGGGTCAGGGGAAAGTCGGCACCGGCGATGTGCAGGCGGGCCAGCAAGGCACCGGCCGCGATCTGATCCGGCAATGACGGCGAGCGTTTCCATGCCCCCGGCAGCCATTCGAGAATGGCTGCCGGGCGATGATTGAGGCGGCCGATCACCGCGCCTGATGCGTCCTGCAAGGGTCGGGCGCAGGGCAGGCCCGCCCTGGCCGCATGTGCGGTCAAACCCAGGCAGAAGGGGAGGGCGGTTTCATCGGTCCGGCCCTCGAACAGGGTCAGGACGAAGCGGCCGCGCGCGGTATCAATCCGGTAGTTGGTGTTCTCGACACCCTCGGCAATCGGGGTCAGCGCCTGGAGCGCGCCCAGGCCAAAGCCTTGAATGAATGACTCGGCGTCGGCCGCCTCGACCCTGGTGAAAACCGCCATCTCAGCCGACTTCGCGCAGGCTTCGTCGGGCGGCGAGGTCCGACAGGTCGGCCAGCAGGCTTTCGGCCGTGGCCCAACGCCCGGCTCCGCGGCCCCGGCACCTGACCACTGATCCGTCGACGGAGGTGACCTTCAAGGCGTTCCCCTCTCCCTTCAGGTCCGTGAACAGTCGGTCCATGGGACCTGCGTCCAGCCGAACCTCGGCGACCAGCCGTCCGTTGTCCAGATGGCAACGGCACAACTGCCGCGCACCGGCTTGCGGCAGGAGGGCGGCCGAGAGGCTGTCGCGGGGAATGTCGGCGAGGTCCGGCATCTGGCCGAAGGCTTCGAAGGCCAGCAGCCGCACCTTGGCGGCAGCGTCGAGACCTTCAAGGTCGGACGAGGGATCCTCTTCGGCGAATCCGGCCGCGCGTGCCTCGGCCAGGGCCAGGTCAAACGAAACGCCCGCACCGAGCCGCTCGAGCATGAAGTTCACAGTGCCGTTCAGTACGGCCTCGAAGGCAAGGACAGGGCCTTCGGCCCGGGCTGCCCGCAGGCTCTCGACCATCGGGACGCCGCCGCCGATGGACGCGGACCAGAGCAGTTTCGCGTCGTTGGCCTCGGCCAGCGCGAGCAGTCCGGCGGGATCACGGCTGACGGCCTGCTTGTTGGCACTGGCGACATCGATGCCGGCCTGAAGCGCAGCGTGAATCAGGGCGTAGCCCGCCTCGGCCTCGGAAAGGGCCTCCAGCAGAATGTCAGGCTTCCGGGCGAGAAGCGCGGCCGCGTCCGACACGAGCAGGGGGCCCAGAAGGTCCGGGGAGACGCCGGGAACGTCCCGGGCCTTGGCCGGATCGCGGACCAGCACGCCCACCACGTGGTATCGGGGATCGCCCAGCAGGCGGGCCAGGGCGCCGCCGCCGACCACGCCGCAGCCTGCGACCGCGACCTTCAAGGGCCGTGAAATGCGAACGGGCCGGGGGGGCAGGCTCTCCATGCCGATGATCGTGCGATGACCGTCGGCATGATTGCGAACCTCCAGCCGAAGCTGACGCTGTGCCGCGAGATCGAGAGCGTCCGGCTGGACCAGGCCACCGCCCAGTTCCCGGGCCTCGGCCCAGCTGGCCTGATCGTACCGCCGGGCCTCGGGATCGACATTGGGATCACGGTCGTAGAGCCCGTCCACGTCCTTGATCAGCTGGACATGGTCGAGGCCCAGCCCGGCCGCGAGAAACAGGGCCGTGAGGTCTGATCCGCCGCGCCCCATAAGGACAACCCGTCCTTCCGGGGAAACAGCAGCGAAGCCCGGAACCACCACCACCTCGTGGTGCTCCAGGGCCCGATCGAGGGCGCTGCGATCGAGGGCGACCGGGCGGGCGTGTTCGACCGGACCGTCGGCCAGGATGCCGAGGTCCCGCACGGACAGTGTTGTGGCGCTCAGGCCGATACGGTCGCAGGCCATGGCCACAAGGGCGGATGACCTCTCCTCGCCCTGGACGACATAGGCGGGCAGCAAGGGATTGTCGTGCGCAAGACCGAGGGCCCGGGCCTCGGCCAACAGGCGATCGGTCTCGCCGGCGAAGGCGGAGATGACGGCGACCACCCGGCGGCCCCGCCGAACCTGGGCATAGATATCCGAAGCGACCGCCGGTGCGTCCGCAGGACCGGAAAGGACCGAGCTGCCAAATTTCATCACCACAACGGTCCGGTCAGGTCGAGCGGCCGACGAGACAGGAAGTGGTTCGGATCGAATGAGGGCCAGGCCTGTCATGTTGACGATTTCCGGAATGCTGAGGGAGGGAAGGGGGCGGAAACGAAAAACCCCGCCCGGGGGTCCGGGCGGGGTTGGGTTGGGGCGATCCTGAGTTTCGGTGCGCGCTAACCTGTCCCCGCCAAAGGCGTGGTGGTGGTGGTGGTGGTGGTGGTCGTGCCGAAGCACCCGGTGCACAGCACGTCGCCGCCGCGCGAGGCGGTCGAACGGGCGACGAACGGGGTGGCGGAACGGTTCAAGAGCGTGGCTCGCGTTGGGAAACCGGGTCGAGGCTGCGGGATGGCGGGCACGCGCGTCAAGTCGCGCTGCAATAATATTGCCGAACGGGGAGGAATTGGCCCGGGTCGATCAAACTTGCCTTGAAGACTGAGCCCCGAACGACACGGTTTTACCCTGCGCGGCCTGGATCACGCGCGTCGGCCTGCGTTTCCAGGCGGCCGGATGGACCTTCCCCGGCGGAGGCGGGCGACGGGGCTCCCGCGCCGTCAGGGTCTTATGAAGTGCGGCACGAAGCGCGAGGTATTGCGCGTGATGCGACCGGGATCTTCGCGCAGGGCAATGCCGGCCGGTTCGTCGCCCACCATCCAGGACCCGACGATGACGTGCTGGCCGTCGAACCGTGGGGGGGCGTGCAGCGCCTGACGGATGTGGCTGCCCTCGCCATAGCCTGCGTCCAGGCCTTCTTCCCGCTGGCCCCCCTCGACGATCGAGATGTTGGCCCCTTCGCGGGAGAACAGCGGCTTGCGCACATAGGCGTCGCCGAGCGCCGTGTGGGCGGGGTCGCTCTCGAACCAGCTCTCCAGCAGGTTGGGGTGCCCGGTGTGCCGTTCCCACAGCAGCGGCAACAGACCCTTGTTTGACAGCAAGGCTTTCCACGCCGGTTCCAGCACCGTCACCCCGGCGTCGGGCAGCGGCTCGGCATAGTCGTCGCGCAGCATCTGCTCCCAGGGATACAGTTTGAACATCGCCTGGATCAGCCAGTTTTCGTCGTCCACGAACCGTCCGTCGGCATTCAGTCCGATCTGGTCGAGGGCAATGAATTTCGGGTCCAGCCCGGCCTGGCGCGCCAGATCCTCGAGGAACCGGACCGTCTGTCGATCCTCCACGAAATCGGGATCGGACGAGAAATGCACGAAGCCGCCGTCGGGAAATATGGTCCGGAACCGCGCGACCAGCTTCTCATGCAGGCTGTTGGACTGGTCCGCGCCGGCGGGAAGGGTGCCGTCCGCGATCCGGTCCTCCAGCCACAGCCACTGGAACACTGCCGTCTCGAACACGCTGGTGGGAGTGTCGGCATTGTATTCGTAGAGCTTGGCCGGTCCGCGACCGTCATAGGCGAAGTCAAACCGGCCATACAGCGAGGGCTCGCCCCGCTTCCAGCTGTCGGCGACATAGTCCCGCAGACCTTCCGGGATTTCGAGCAGGGCCATCAGACGCTCGGATGTCACCGCCTCGTCGACGAGGCCCAGGCATAGCTGATGCAGTTCGGCCGTCGGCGCTTCCAGCCCGTCCTCAATCTCTTCCATCGAGAAGGCGTAGGCGGCGCTTTCGTCCCAATACCGCTCGCCGGAATCGTGGTGCCAGGTGAAGCCGAGGGCCTCGGCCCGCGCCTGCCAGTCCGGGCGCGGGTCCAGGGTGATGCGTTCCATGGCGGCCTACGCCGGGTCCTTGCTGACCGGCACGGTGGTTTCGATCAGGGGCGTCACGACCCGGACTTCCTGTGCCGTCAGGCGGGCCAGCACGTCGTCGGCCGAGGCGTGGCCGGGCAGAATGCCGGCCTCTTTCAGCTTGGCGTCCAGATCGGCCCCGGTGCGCTTGTCTTCCAGTTCCTGACCGGCGCGCAGCTTCTCCTCATTGATCGCCTGGCGCTGTTTGATGCGTTGCAGGCTGTCGGCGGCCGAACCGATCCGCGACTGCGCGCCGGCCGACTGCAGGGCCACCGAGGTCTGGGCCTTCTGGACCGAGTCATTGACCTTCACGATGTCGATCTCGCGCCGCAGCGTCTCGATCCTCTGGTCCGTGGTGGCGATGGCCGTGCGCAGTCGGGCTTCAGCCGCCTTCATATTCTCGATCATCGGACCGCGATTGCCGATCTCGGTTTCCAGCTCGGCGATTCGGGTCGCGACTTCCCGCGCGAGGTCGGTCTTGCCCTGCCCCAGGGCGGTGCGGGCCGAGCTCTCGTATTTGCCGATCTGGTCGCCGAAGCTCTTCATCTCGTTTTCGGCCATGCGGCGACGGGCGACGAGGCCGGCGAGATCGTCACGCGCCTTGCCCTGGGCATTGTCGGCGTCGCGGATTTCCTGATCCAGGATCTTCAGGGCGTTCGCGTCGACCACCGACTGGCCGGCCTCATGGGCGGTGCCGCGGAACAGGGCGGACAGTTTGGCGAGCATGGACATGGTTCTGTCTCCCGGTTCAGGCGGCTTCGGTGCCGAAGGTTTCGCGCAGGCTGGTGGCGTCGATGGCGTTTTCGGCGAGGGTGCGCAACTCGATCAGGACGGTCTGAAGCGTAGTCTTGCACGACAACTCGCCCATCAGTTCATAAACGTCCTGGCCCGACACCGAGGTGATGGCGAAATTTGACAACGGCACGACGCGCTGGGCCTTCAGCAGGAACTCGTTGAAGGCGTGACGATCAGCCTGTTCGGCGACGGGCCAGAGCAGCACCGAGACCACGATCTGCGATCCGCCGACGCTGAGATAGATGGGCAGGTCGCCGTATTCGTGCATGGTCGCGAGCAGAACCGGCTCGGCCCCCTCCAGAACGCGAAGGGTCAGTTCCCCCTCGCGCACCAGATCCGAGGCGTCGAGGGCAGCTTTGATGCCGGGGACGGTCCAGGCGGTTTCGATGACGGCGTCCATGGGATGTTTCACTCCAGAAGGATCGTTCAAAGGGCTGCGACGCGAGCGTCGGACGAGAACAGGGCCGCGGGTCGACTCCGTGACGATGGCGTGGACCGCCGCCTTCACATCATCTTTCGCGGCGTCGGGAATCCAGAACTCTACCTTGACCATGCCCGCCTCACGCCGGGCCTTGCGCCAAGCACGTATACGATCATTCGCCGACGGCAAGGGGTTTGAGGCTGGATTACGCATGTTTCATGTAACGCGTAACAGGAACAGTTGACATCGGCTAGGGGTCTGCGATGACTTCGCGCCATCCGGGTATAACCTCCGACGCTTTGCGAGCCTGTATGTTGTTGCCGCGTTTGAAGCTGGCACGCCTGTTCGACCGGGCGTTCCACGCCATGGCCGATCTGCACTGGACGGTGTTGTTCGCGCTGATCCTCGGGCACGCCGGCCTGACCTGGATCCTGCTGGCCCTGGCGGGCGAAGCCAAGCTGCACGGCGCGGCGACCTTCTTCTACTGGTACGCGACGACCGCCTACACCGTCGGCTACGGCGATCTCAGCCCCCAGACCGATGCCGGCCGATTGGTCACCGCCCTCTGGGTTTTTCCAGGTGCCATCGCTGCCTTCACCACCATCGTCGCCAAGGTCCTGTCTGCCATCGGCGAGGTCTGGCGCGTCCGCCGTTCCGGCAAGGGAGACTATTCCAGAATGACCGCCTCGATCGTGCTGATCGGCTATCACGCCGCCCGTACTCCCAAGATGATCGATGAGCTGTGCGCGGATCTTTCACCGGATCAGACGCTCGTCCTGCTGACCCGCCAGACCCTGAGCGATCTCGATGCGCGGCTCCGTTACGTCCAGTCGGAGAGCCTGACCTCCACTGCCGCCATGGTCCGTGCCGGCGTGCCGACTGCCAGCCGGGTGCTGGTCTTCACCGACTCGGATTCGGACACCCTGTCGGCGACCCTGGCGGCGACGGCCCTGGCGCCCGCGACCGCTCATGTGGTGTGCTATTTCGAGGATGAGGATCACGCCCGGCTGATCGACCAGCACTGCCCGGAGGTCGAGGTCATCCTCGCCGCCGGTCCGCAACTGGTGGCCCGCGCCTGCAAGGATCCCGGTGCCAGCCAGGTCATCAGCGCCCTGACCAGCCACCTCGATGAAGGCGCGACCCTGTTCAGCCTCGCCTGGCCGGATCGTCCGGCATGCTCGTTCGGCGATCTGGCCAGGGCCCTGCTGGATCGGAGTGCCACGCTTCTGGCGATTCAGCCTGGCCGTGACAGCGCCCCCACGTTCAACCCCGCCGCCGACCGGGCGGTGGGACCGGGCGATCGCCTGTTCTATGTCGCGGCCAAGAGGCTCGATGTCGCGACCCTGACGGTCTAGGACATCAAACATGTTCAAGCGTCTGTTCGGTTCTGACGACAAGGCCGCCCCGGCACCGGGGTTGGCCCAGGTCCGCAACATCACCGTCGGACGCACCGTGTCCCTGGACCCGCTGGCCTGGCGTCGTCTGGGCGACGAGACCCGGTTCGCCCTGGATCGAGACGCGCTCGAGATTACGGCCCAGGGGGTCATCACCCTGGACGGCGGGCAATTTGTCCATCGCTTCTACACCGACGACCACGTCATGCTGCAGGCCATGAGCGACGACGCCGCCGGGCAGGCGGCGTATGACTTTACCCTGTTCATGCCCTGGTCTTCGGCCTATCCGCCGGGCGAGCGGGAGCGCCGCCTGTGGTCAGATCGACTCTCAGAGCCCGTGTTTGAGGGGGCTCCCGAGGATCTGCCCGCCTATCCGCGGCTGTGGTTCGCCGAAAGCGATGCGCGCCAGCCTCCGGTCACCCTGTGGGAAATGGTCTTTGATGATCGCGCGGCGACGACGCCCTATGCGCGAATCTTCCAGACCTGCATGCTGTACGCACGCGATCTGGCCGGAGGTCGCGAGCTGATGCTGGCGCTGGAGATGCAGCCGGACGGTGGCGAGACGACTCACGAGATCATGATCGGCATTCCACTGGAAATGGCCGAGTTCCGCGCCTGACGCATCAAGGGGAGATCACATGTTTGACTGGTTCGCATTCCAGACGGGGGCCACGGCCTTCATCATCGCCTTCGTGGCGGCGGTGCTGTTCTTCGTCGCCTTCAAATTCGTCTATCAGCTGGTCACGCCGTATCATGAGCGGACCCTGATCCGTGAGGGTAACTCGGCCGCCGCCATCGGCCTGGGTGGCGCACTGATCGGCTATGTCCTGCCTCTGGCGTCCGCCCTGTCGCACACGGTCAGCCTGCCCGAGTTCGCTGCCTGGGCCCTGCTGGCCGGGGTGATCCAGATCGTCTCGTTCATCGTCGTCAGTCGTCTGGTCTATCGCGCCCTTGCCGCGCGGATCGAGGCCGGCGAAATCGCGGCGGGCATCTATCTGGCCTCGATCTCCATCGGCGTGGGCTTGCTCAACGCCGCCTGCATGACGGCGTGAGGCGAACCATGAGCGAAGATGTCCTGCCTCCGATCACCACAATGCGTGGCCTGAAACGGTCCCGGTCGCTGCAACTGACCAGTCTGATGGCCACGGTCGGCTTCTCGATGTCGGCCTGCGGCCCGTCACCCTCGGCGGTTCCGGTCGCGCCGCCCGAGCCGACCCCGGCCTACACCTCGATTGACGAGTGCAAGGCCGCCAATGACGTGTCCGACACCGAATGCGACAGCGCCTATGCGGCGGCCCAGGCCGAGGCGGAACGCTCTGCGCCGCGCTATGCCACGCGCGCAGAGTGCGAGGGTCAATGGGGTCCCGAACAATGCCGATCGTTGAACAGCGGCGGCGGTTCCTTCTTCGGCCCCCTGGCGACCGGCTTCATCATCGGCCAGCTGCTGAACGGCGGCGGCTACCGCGGCGGCGGTCCGCTGTATCGCGATCGCGAAGGTCAATATTCCAACGGCTACGGCGGCGGCTACCTCTCGCGCGACTATCGCACCGGCCGCAACATCGCCAACGCCCGGGACCATTCGCCAGCCGCGCGGCAGGCACCCACCCGGGTCCAGAGCCGGACAACGGTCGTTTCCCGCGGGGGGTTCGGTGGCGGAGGGCGGGGTTACGGGGGCTAGGGCGTGCCTGAACCCGGAGGGCACCCCGGGGACATTGTTTCAAACGCGAAGGACTCCGGCCGAACCAGGCCAGCGAAACACCTGCGCTGTCTCGCGGAAATGCGGTACGACGGCCGGACCGCATCGCAGTGGCAGACCGGCGACGACTGCAGCGAACCAGCAAAGAGATATTGAGTAGATGACCGACGCCTCCCGAACGGAAGCCCTTCTGGACATTGTTGATGAGACCCGGGCCGAGAGCCCTGACCAGAGCGAGAAACTGGTCGTGCTCGGCTATGCCGAGCGCAGGGGGAGGAACGGGTACTGGCCGACAAAGGCGGGATGGAACTTCCTCGGCGACCGGGGTCGCCAGTTCGACATCAAGTAGACTGTATGACGGAAACGCCGGGCCCGCATTCGAACCGGCGCTGACCGTTCGACGATCATCGGCCGGGCGCGAACGGGGCAGGGTGTTTCCAGCAAACGCCTCGTCGCCGCGCAAGCGGTTCTTCTCCTCCTCCACTCGGGACGTCGGGATGGCGGTTCACGTATACCGGGTGGCGGCATTCGACTATCGGCCGAGCAAAGGAACAGCGATATGGCTCTGACAGGACGAGAACTCCGGTCTTCGGTTCATGACGACGGGACATTGAGGCTGATGCTGGAGGATGTCGTCCTCGACGTCATGGCACCCGACGAGATCGTGGTCAGGGTCGAGGCTGCCCCGATCAATCCCAGCGATCTTGGCCTGCTGCTGGGACCGGCGGACGTGGCCTCGGTCCGCACCGAAGGAACGTCGGATCGCCCGGTCCTGGTGTTTGATATTCCTGCACAGCGTCGCGCCAGCGTCGCCTCACGTATCGGCGTGCCGTCGGCGGTCGGAAACGAGGGCGCGGGGACGGTCGTTGCGGCCGGTGAGGACGCCCGGCAATGGATCGGTCGTCGCGTCGGCATGGTGGGCGGCGGAATGTATGCCGACCTGCGAAAGATCAGAACGCGCGAGGCTCTCCCGCTTCCGGATGGCGTGACGGCAGCACAGGGCGCGGCTCTGACGGTCAACCCGATGACGGCGCTCGGCTTTGTCGAAACGGCACGGGCCGAGGGCCATACCGCGATCGTGCATACGGCCGCCGCCTCGAGCCTGGGCCAGATGCTCCAGAAGATCTGCGCCAGCGATGGTGTTCCCCTGGTCAACATCGTCCGTTCTGCCGAACAGGTGGACCTGCTGCGGAGCCTTGGCGCGGCCCATGTCCTGAACAGTCGCGACGCAGATTTTCGGTCGCAACTGGTCGAGGCGATCAGCGAGACCGGTGCAACGGTGGCCTTTGACGCCATCGGCGGCGGCACCCTGGGCAGCGACATCATGCGCGCCATGGAACGCGGCGCTGTCAGCCGCATGAAGGAGTACAGCCGCTACGGCTCCAACAGCTTCAAGCAGCTCTACACCTATGGTGCGCTTGATCTGTCGCCGATGGTGCTGGACCGCCTGGCCTTCGGCTTCCAGTGGAGCGTGTCGGGATGGCTGCTGACCCCCTTCCTGCAGAAGGCGGGAGCGGAAACCGTGTCTCGTCTGCGCAAGCGCGTGTTTGACGAACTGACCACGACCTTCGCCACCCGTTACACGCAGACGATCGGTCTTGTCGAAGCGCTCGACCCCCAGTTGATGCGCGCCTACGAACGCAAGGCGACGGGCGAGAAATACCTGATCGATCCGACGCAAAACTGAGCCTGTGGCCAGATCCGAAGAGGGGCAGCGCTGAGGACCGCCCACGGCGGACGTGTGTCCGTCGCGGCCTGTTGAAGCCGGGCGATCCCTGCCGCGGACCCGGATTTCCACGCCATCCACACTTCGCCGTGAGGGGTTCATCCCAGGGGAGAGTCGGCTGACAGTCGTTCGGGATTGGTGCTAACGTTGTTATGTCGAGCCGTCCCGATCGGGTCGACGGGGGGAGACGACAGGGTTTGCGCACCACGGCGGTCAATCTGGATCGTTTACGCCTGATGGCGGCCCGGGCACGCGTGGCCCTTCTGCTGTCTGTCGGGCTTGTGCTCTTTGCCGTCCTTGCGTCCAGCGCCCTTGCGGAATCGCCCGGAGTCCATGAGGGCGTCGCCTCCTGCGCCGGATCGACCTGTCACGGCCGTCAGGCCCCCGACGGAGCGATCGTGCGCCAGAACGAGCTGGTCAGCTGGCAGGACCCGACGGGTCCGGGCGGGTCGCACAGCCGGGCGTGGCGTACCCTGACCTATCCTCGCGCCGAGGCGATCGCGCGGCGACTGGGTCTGGGGCCGGCCCGGAATGCGCCGGCCTGTCTGGGTTGCCATGCCGAGCCCGCCGCAGCCCGGGGAGCGAGGTTCCAGATTTCCGACGGGGTGGGCTGCGAGAGTTGTCATGGCCCGGCAGGCGGCTGGATTGCCAGCCACTACACGGTCGGTGCCAGCCATGTCGCCAACGTGGCCCGGGGCATGACCCGGCTGGAGGACCCTGTGGTCCGTGCGAATGTCTGCCTCGATTGCCACTGGGGCAGCGACAAGCCCAACCAGTTCGTGACGCATGAGATGATGAGCGCCGGCCATCCGCGCCTGTCGTTTGAGCTTGAGCTGTTCAGCACCTTCCAGCAGCATCATGACGTCGATGCGGACTATCTGCAGCGCAAGACGACGATGGATTCTGCCCGGTTCTGGGCGATCGGTCAGGCTGCGGCCCTGCAGCGCATTCTGACTGTTTATGGTGACAACCGACGGGCGGGAAACGGCGTTTTCCCTGAATTCTACTTCTTTGACTGCCACAGCTGCCACCGGCCGATTTCTGACGAGCCCGGCGCGCCGCTCCTGGTCGAGACCAATCCGGGCCGGCCCATTCCCTCGGGCATGCCGCCCTTCAACGACGAAAACATGATCATGCTGGCGGCCGCCGCCCGGACGGCACCTGCCGCCTTGGCGATCCGGTTCCAGACAGACTCGCGGGCCTTTCATCAGGCCCTTGGGTCAGACCGGACCGGAGCGGTGGCGGCCGCTCGACGCCTGGCGCAGACGGCCAGCCAACTTTCAGCCAGTTTCGCATCCAGCCCCTTCAGCCGCGCCGACACCATCGCCATCCTCGAGGATGTGCTCGGGGCGGCCCTGGCTCCGCGCTACACCGACTACGCCGGCGGGGCCCAGGCGGTGATGGCTGTGGACACCCTTCTCAACGCCCTTGTCGCCCAGGGCCAGCTCGACGGGGGTACGGTTCGGGGAATTCGCCCCGAGATCGACCGGGCCTATGCCGCCGTCCGGGACCCCAACCGCTATCGGCCGCAGGAGTTCCGTAGTGCCATGGGCGGAATTGCCGCCGCCGTCAGGCGCGCGCGATGAGGTTTCGGGCAGCGATTCTGGTCCTCACGGCCTGCGCCGGTCTGACGCTGGCGGGATGCGGTGGCGGCGGCTCGTCCAGTGGCGGTGGCGGGGGATCCGGCGGCGGCGGTGGTGGCGGCAGCGGGGCGCTGTATGCGGTTCCCGCCGCTGAGTCCCTTTCGGTGGCCGATGTCGAGGGGGTGCTGGCACGCGCTGTGGCCGAGGCCCGGGCGCGGTCGCGTCCGGCCGTGATTGCGGTGACGGACCGGGTCGGCAATGTGCTCGCCGTCTATGCCATGACCGGTGCGCCGACGTCGGTCACGCTGCGCGCGGGTGCGACGGTCAATGTGGACCTGCAAGGCGTCGTCGCGCCCGCTGCCGCCGGGGCGATCGCCAAGGCAGTGACCGGGGCCTACCTTTCTTCGGGCGGTAACGCCTTCTCCAGCCGCACGGCCAGTATGATCGTGCAGCAGCACTTTCCGCCGGCTCCCTCGACGGTGGGCCTGGAGAGCGGACCTTTGTTCGGGGTCCAGTTCAGCCAGCTGCCCTGTTCTGACATATCCAGCCGGTTCGTCGCGGGCGGCGGGCCGTCCGCATTGATTGGTCCCAAGCGGTCCCCGCTCGGTCTGGCGGCCGACCCGGGAGGCTTTCCGCTTTACAGGAACGGGGTGTTGGTGGGCGGGGTCGGCGTCATTGCCGAGTCTGATTATGGTTTTGATATCAATGTATTGAACGTTGATATTGATGACGAGGAACACATCGCCCTGGCGGCCGGGACGGGCCTGGCACCGGCTGCGGATATCATTGCGGACAGGGTCTCGATTGATGGAACGACCCTGCGATACAGCGACGCCACGGCCGCGACCCTGATGAGCGCCCCCGCCTCGGTGCCGGCTTTCGCCACCCTTCCGGTGGGGACAGGCACCTTCACCCCGGTTGCCGGCTACTATGCCGGCCCCGGAGCCATCGCGGGTCAGGTTTACGGGACCGAGGCCTCGGGCGTTCGCAAGGCGACCGCGGGTGAGTTCAACAATACCGATGCGTTCGTCCTGACCAACGGGTCCGGGGTCGGCCGGTATCCCGTACAGGCCGGGACGGACGGCGGTACTGTGACGACGCCCCTGACGGCGGCAGAGACGCGCGCCATCCTGGAAGAAGCCTTTGCCGTGATGAGCCGCGCACGGGCCCAGATTCGCCGGCCGCTGGAAAGTCGTGCCCAGGTCTCCATCGCGGTGGTGGACACCTCCGGTGTGACCCTGGGTCTGGTCCGTTCGCCGGACGCGCCACTCTTCGGGATCGATGTGGCGGTGCAGAAGGCGCGCACAGCCAGCTTCCTGTCCCATCCGCTCGCGGCCGCCGACCTGTCGGGCGATCCGTCGGCGGATGTGAGGGCCTTCGTCAGCGATATGCGTACCTTCCTGTCCATGCCTGCGGCCCTGACGGGGCAGTCGGCGTTCAGCGTGCGGGCCATCGGCAATCTGGCGCGCCCCTATTTTCCCGACGGCGAGGTCGGCCCGGTCAACGGACCGTTGTCGCGACCGATCGCCCTGTGGAGTCCCTTCTCGACGGGTCTTCAGACCGCACTGGTCCTGACCAACCTGGGCCAGCACGTCGGCTTTGTCGGCGGGTTGGGCCCTGACACCGCGGCGCGCTGCACCGCCTTGCCGGACGTAGTGCCGGGCCGGAACCGGCTTCAGAACGGTCTGCAGATCTTCCCGGGGGGCGTGCCCATCTATCGCGGCGGGCAGTTGATTGGTGCCGTCGGTGTGTCGGGCGACGGCATTGACCAGGATGACATGATCTCCTTCCTCGGCCTCCAGAACGCCGCCCTTCGGGTCGGTGGCATCGGCCATGCGGCTGTCGCCATGCGGTCAGACCAGATCGTGGTCACCCAGTCCGGCCGGTCGACGCGGCTGCGCTACGTCAGCTGCCCGTTCGCGCCCTATGTCGACTCGTCGGAACAGAATGTGTGCAGTGCGCCGTGATGAAGGTGGCCTGGCCTGCCCTGATTGTTGCGGGTCTGGGTTGCTTCCCGGCATCCGGGGCTGCGGCACAGGGCCTTCCACTGGTCATCCACCCGGCGGTTCCGCAGCCCTCGCGCGAGGTTGATCCGCCCCCGCAGGTTGACCCGGATGCGCCGATCCGCCGCCGTCCCGGCCGGGTCGAGACCTATCCCGAGGCGGTCATCCAGAGGAATCCCGGGGCCGTGCGCGCACCGCCGCCCGAAGCCTTTCCCGCCGACCATTTGCCGCTCCCTGACCGCTGGCGGGTGATCGAGGCGGTCGGTGTCAATGAGCGCTGGTTCGATCCCTATAACCAGAACACCCTCAAGGGCGACCGGCCCCTGCCGGGCCATGAAGACCTGTTTGTCGTGGTCGCGGGCGTTTCGGACACGGTGATCGAGCCTCGCTCCCTGCCGCTGCCGGTCGGAGTTCAGACATCCCAGGATCCGGGCAGCCTGGATACGTTCGGCCGCTCGAACAGTCTGATCGTGTCGCAGACCCTGCTGGCCTCGGTGTCGCTGATTGAAGGGTCAACGGCGTTCAAACCGCCGGATTTCGAGGCCCGCCTGACCCTGGCCCTGAACTACAGCGATGTCACTGTGCCCGAGCGGCGCATCCTGTCGGTACAGCCCTCGCGAAGCCCCGACCGACAGGATTCCTTCCTGGGCGTCCAGGAAGCCTTCATCGACTACCATCTGCGCAACGTGTCCAAACGCTACGATTTCGACTCCGTCCGGGTCGGGATCCAGCCGTTCACCTCGGATTTCCGGGGCTTTCTCTTCCAGGACAACCAACTGGGCGTGCGGCTGTTCGGGAACCGCGACAACAACCGCTATCAGTACAATCTCGGCCTGTTCCTGAGGCTCGAAAAGGACACCAACTCGGGTCTGAACGACGTGACGCAGTCGGTCCGGGACGACCAGGTTCTGGTCGCCAACCTGTATCGCCAGGATTTGCCGTTTCCCGGCCTGACCTCGCAATGGACCGTACTCTACAACCGCAACCGCGAGCGGGACGACATCCATATCGACGACAACGGCTTCCCCGCGCGCCCGGCCTTGCTCGGCGACCTGCGGGGACGGGACTACGACATCGTCTATCTGGGCTACAACGCGGACGGACGGGTCGGACGGATCAATCTCACGGCTTCAGCCTATGCGGCCCTTGGCGAGGACCGCAACAGCATCTTCACAGGCCGGCCTGCCGATGTCCGCGCCTGGTTCCTCGCGGTTGAGCCGTCGATCGATTTCGACTGGATGAGGTTCCGCGCTTCCGGCCTTTACGCCTCGGGCGATCCGGATCCCTATGACGACGTCGAGGAGGGATTCGATGCGATTTTCGAGAACCCGCAGTTCGCCGGGGCCGACACCAGCTACTGGATCCGTCAGTCCATTCCCTTCGCCGGTGGCGGTCGGGCCATCGGCGTCAACGCCCGTAACGGGGTCCTGAATTCGCTGCGTTCGTCGAAGGAGGAGGGTCAGTCCAATTTCAACAATCCGGGTACCGTTCTTCTCGGCTTCGGCACCGATCTCGACCTGACGCCCCAGCTGCGCGTCAGCGCCAACGCAAACCATCTGTGGTTCGCCGATACGGCCGTGGTCCAGGCCCTGCGTCAGGAAGGCTCGATTCCGAAAGAGCTGGGTTTTGACGTGTCGGTGTCCGCCATCTGGCGACCCCTGATGACCCAGAACGTCGTCCTGCGGGCCTCGGCGGCTGTTTTCGAGCCCGGCGAGGGGTTCGGCGACCTGTTTCAAGCGAGAAATCGAGACGACCGATTCTATTCCGTTCTATTGAACGCTGTTCTTACTTTCTGAGGGGGCGATGGGGACCTGGGGGGGCAAAAGACTGGTCATAGGGGCGCTGTCCGCCCTGATGATCGTTGTCGCCGGCACCCCGGCCGTCGTGGCCGCGGACGACGATGAGGTCCCTGTCGCCCGGGCCTATGTCACCGCCCCACCGGCCCCACGCGGTCAGACCCCCGAACAGGCGGCTGCCAAGAGCGTCGGCTGCGTCAGCTGCCACAGTCCGGTCGACGCGGCGAGCATGCATGCCTCGCCGGCGGTCGTCCTGGGCTGCGTCGATTGTCACGGTGGCGACGCTGCCGCGATCGTGCCTGTCGGTACTGCAACCAACACGCCTGCATACAATGCGGCAAGAGACCGGGCCCATGTCCTGCCTCGCTATCCAAAGAGCTGGCATTTCCCGAGTTCGGCCAATCCGGAGCGGACCTACACCCTGCTGAACCGCGAGGCTCCGGAGTTCATTCGCTTCGTGAATCCAGGGGATTACCGTGTAGCGCGCCAGTCTTGTGGCAACTGCCACATGGAACTTATTGAAAAAGCAGAGCGGTCCCTGATGGCCACCGGTGCCATGTTCTTTGGCGGTGCCTCGTACAACAACGGGATCCTGCCGTACAAGAATTACATCATCGGAGAAGCCTACACGCCCGATGGTGAGCCGGCGCGTCTGCTGTCGCCGGGCACTCCGCCGGGCACGGTGACTCTCGACGAGGCGCGCCGCGGGGCGCTTCCGGTGCTTTACCCGATCCCGACATGGCAGGTCACACCGCCGGGAGACATCTTCCGGGTGTTCGAGCGCGGCGGGCGCAACATCGCGACCCAGTTCCCTGAAATCGGCCTGCCCAGTCCGACTGGCCTGCTTCAACGGCTGGAGGAGCCGGGGCGCCCCGATTTCCGCCAGTCCTCGCGCGGCCCGGGCACCGGCCTTCGCATCGCCGTGCCCGTGCTCAACATCCACAAGACGCGGCTGAACGACCCCTACACCTGGTTCATGGGCACCAATGACCAGCCCGGAGACTATCGGTCGTCCGGCTGCACATCCTGCCACGTCGTCTATGCCAACGACCGCGAGCCGCGTCATAGCCTGGGCTATTCGCAGTTCGGCCGGGACGGCCAGACGGCGACCGCGGACCCGACCATCAGTCGCGAGGAGTCGGGCCATCCGATCCGGCACGCCTTCAGCCGCGCCATCCCCACGTCCCAGTGCATGAACTGCCACATGCACCAGCCGAACATGTTCCTGAACAGCTACCTCGGCTACACGATGTGGGACTATGAGTCCGACGCGCCGACCATGTGGCCCGAGCGTCAGCGCTATCCGACCGCCGAGGAGATCCGCGCGGTCCTGGACCGCAATCCCGAGGGCGCGGCGCCGCGCGGCAACTGGGCCGATCTGGACTTCCTGCGCGCGGTCAACGACCTCAACCCGACCCTGCGCGACACCCAGTTCGCCGACTATCACGGCCACGGCTGGAATTTCCGCGGCGTGTTCAAGCGCGATCGCGAAGGCAATCTGCTGGACGCCGACGGGGCCATCGTCTCGCCCGACGATCCCGAGCGCTGGCGCCGGGAAGGGGAGGGCCAGTTCGTCCCGCCGGGGACCAACCCGGGCAAGACCGTCCACATGATGGACATCCACGCCGAGAAGGGCCTGCAGTGCGCCGACTGCCACTTCTCGCAGGACAGCCACGGCTCGGGCCTGATCATGGGCGAGGTGGCGGCGGCCGTGGAGATCGGCTGCAAGGACTGCCACGGCACGTCGCGGACGTACCCGACGCTGCGGACCTCCGGCCCGGCGGCACCGCCCGAGGGAACGGACCTGACCCTGCTGCGCAATTCCGACGGCCAGCGGCGCTTCGAGTGGATCGAGCGCGACAACCGCCGGGTGCTGATCCAGCGCTCGATCGTCGATCCGAGCCTGGAGTGGGAGGTCGATCTGGTACGCGACGCCGTCGATCGGGACAGTCCCGAGTTCAACCCGGCGGCGGCGCGGGCCAAGCTGATGTCGGTGTCCCGGCCAGGCCAGGCCAGCTTCTCCTGGGGGCCCGGGGTCGCGACGACCGACCTCGCGCACGATGACGAGGAGATGGCCTGTTACAGCTGCCACACCTCATGGACGCCCTCCTGCGGCGGCTGTCACCTGCCGGTCGAGGCCAACTGGCAGTCCACGAGTCACCGTGCGGAGGGTGGTACGACCCGCAACTATGCCACCTACAACCCGCAGGTTGCCCGCGACGACATGTTCCAGCTGGGCCGCCACGGCACCGCGCGCGGCGGGGTGATCGCCCCGGCCCGGTCTTCCTCGGCGCTGGTCCTGTCCTCGACCAATATCAACCGCGAGCGGATCTATGTGCAGCAGCCGCCGATCTCGGCAGTCGGCTTCTCCAGCCAGGCCTTTGCTCCGCATTTCCCGCACACGGTCCGACGCACGGAGACCAAGACCTGCAGCGACTGTCATGTCTCGGAGGCCGAGGACAACAACGCCATCATGGCCCAGCTGCTCATGCTGGGGACCAACTCCGTCAACTTCGTCGGGATGAACGCCTGGGTCGGACTGGAGACCGGCATCGAGGCGGTGCGGGTGACCGAATGGGATGAGCCCCAGGCGGTGTTCGGCTCCTATCTGCAGCGCTACGCCTATCCGGACTATTTCGCCCAGCACGTCGAGCGCAATGGTCGCGAGCTGATCAACTGGACCCGGGGGCAGGCGTTCGACCTCGAGGCGGGCGGCAGCGGGGATACCCGCCCGGTCGAGGAGATCGCCAACACCCTTCAGGGCACGGGCGGTCAGGCCCGCTGTCTGCAGTTGCGCGGCGAGTATATGTTTGTGGCCGAGGGCCGCGGTGGCTTCCGCGTCTATGACGTGGCTGCGATCGGCAACAAGGGCGTCTCGGACCGCATCCTGACCGCGCCCTTCTCACCATTGGGCAATGACACCCACGTCGCCTCCGGCAATGCGACCTGCATGGCCCTGCCGACCAACCAGTCGATCGCGCCGACCCGCAACACGCCTGAGATGAGAGCGGCCAACCAGGAACAGGCCTTCCATCCGATCTACAGCTATGCCGTCGTGACCGATGCCCGCGAGGGGCTGATCCTGGTCAATGTCGACACCCTGGCCGACGGCGATCCACGCAACAACAACCTGCGCCGCGCCGTGACCTGGAACCCCGGCGGGGTGCTGGACGGCGCGCGGCACATCACGCTTGCTGGCCACATCGCCTATATCGCCGCCCGCGCGGGCCTGGTGGTGGTCGATCTGGACGATCCGCTGCGGCCGCGCCATGTCACCACTGTGCGGCTGGACGACGTCCGGGCCTCGGCGCTGCAGTTCCGCTATCTTTTCGTTACGGACGCGCAGGGCATGCGGGTTCTGGATGTGACGAAGCTGGAGGACCCGCGCGCTATCGAGGGTGCCGTCGTACCGCTGGGCGACGCCCGTCGCCTCTATGTCGCGCGCACCTATGCCTATGTCGCGGCCAAGGACGAGGGGCTGGTCATCATCAATGTGACCAACCCGCGCCAGCCGCACCTGCAGCAGCGGGTGACGTTCGACGGGCGGCTGAACGATGCCGAGGACGTGGTTGTGGCCTCGACCAACGCCAGCCTGTTCGCCTATGTCGCGGACGGGCGGAACGGGCTCAAGGTGCTGCAATTGACCAGCCCGGACAGCCAGCGGAATTTCTACGGCTTCTCGCCGGAGCCGCGTCCCGAACTGATCGCATGGGCGCGGACCCCGTCGCCGGCGCTGGCCCTGTCCAAGGGGCTGGACCGCGATCGGGGCGTGGACGAGACCGGGCACCAGATCGCCATCTTCGGCCGCCTCGGTTCGCGGCCATTCAACAGAAGCGAGATGGAACGGCTGTTCCTCGATTATCGCGGAGAGGTTTACCGGGTCAGCGACCGGCCGTCGCTGGACGGCTGGCTGGCGGCCGCCGGCGGGCAGTAGCCGGTCGGGCAGAGCCTTGGCGGACGACATCCACCAGGCCTGATTTCGCTAGTGGTGGTGCGGCCCGGCCGTCCCGGCGCGTTCCTGTGCAAGATGCTTCATGAAGGCCTGCATCTTGTGCGTATAGCGGGCGAGGATCCTGTAGCGCTGGACCGCCGTGAAATGGCTGACCAACCTGCGGCCGTTCCAGCGGTGAATGCCGAACGACGGCGGTGCCTCGGCGATCATCGGCCGCTTGTCCGGACGGTCCAGGTTCATCGGCTTGAGGTCCAGTACCACCTGCGGGGCGGTGGAAGGACAGACCATCAGGGTCGTGCCGGCCCATGAGGTGACGATGGTGCGGTGGACGTGGCCGCACAGGGCACCGACGACCTGACCGTGGCGCGAGACCACGTCGGTGAACCGCTGCACCCAGGGCTCGGCCGGGCCGATCGTCATCCACTCGATGCCTGTGTCGATGGGCGGGTGATGCAGGACAAGCAGGGTCGGCCGGTGCGGTGCCTCGGCCAGACGGGCCTCCAGCCAGGCTGCCCGCTTCTCGCAGAAGCCGCCGCCATGGCGACCTTCCTCCAGCGTGTCCACCACCACGATCCGCAGGGGATGATCGTCGACCACATACTGAATGAAGCCGTCCTCCTGGGCCGTATCGGGGAAGACCTGACTGAAGTTGGCGCGTGTATCATGGTTGCCCATGCACATCAGGATGGGCAGGGAAAGCTGCTGGATTTCCTGACGAAACCATTCGTATGACGCGACATCGCCCTTGTCGGCGATGTCGCCGGTGATGACGATCAGGTCGGGCTTCGGTTCAAGCTTCGTCACCGCCTGGACCGTCTGGCGGAAACGCTTCTTGTTCATCTCGAACCGGCTCTTCTGGTCGAAGCCGATATGGATGTCGGTGATCTGAACGATCAACATGACGCTGTTCCCCCGTTCAAAGTCATGTCGTTTCTATTTCTCCAGCGCCTGGCTGATCCCGTCCCAGTCATCGGACGGCGGGTTCTCGCGGAAATCCGCAACCCGCGTGGCATAGATGGCTGCCACGCCTTCCAGCCCCGGAAGCGTACCCGCGCCCCGCAGCTTCTCCAGCGCCGCCTCGGCACCGGCCCAGTCGCGGGACCGATACGCTTCGAGAACCGCGGCCATCCGGGCACCGGTTTCGACAAAGGCCGGGTCGGACGACATTTCTGGCGGCCCCATCAGGGCGAAGACGCGCTCGGGCGCGTCGCGGCCGACGACGCGGATGAGGTCCAGTTCGATCAGGGCGAAGTCGGGGAGGCGGGCGGCGAGGTCCTCGCCGACGAGGACGTTCACCGAATAGGCCTTCGTCAGGCTCTCCAGTCGCGAGGCGAGGTTCACGGTGTCGCCGATCAGCGAATAGCTGAGGCGCTGGCGCGAACCCATGTTGCCGACGCAGCATGGGCCGGTGTTGAGCCCGATGCCGATCGCCACCTGACCCGGCCAGGCCGGGTCGCGGGCGCTGTCGGCGTTCAGGCGTTTCAGCGTCTCGAGCATTTCCAGCGCCGCATACGCTGCGTTCCGTTCGTGCTCGGGATCGTCCAGCGGCGCGTTCCAGAAGGCCAGGACGGCGTCGCCGATGTATTTGTCGATCGTGGCCTTGCGGGCCAGAAGCACGTCCGTCATCGGCGTCAGCAGGTTGATCAGGAAACCGATCAGCTCCTGCGGACCGAAGCGCTCGGAAATGCGCGAGAAGCCGCGGACGTCGCTGAACAGCACTGTCATCTGGCGGACCTCGCCGCCGAGCTCCAGCTGGCCCGGATCGCGGGCGATCCGGTCGACGAGCTCGGGCGACAGATAGCGGTCGAAGGCGTTGTGGATGTGACTCCGCGCCCGCTCCTCCCGGTAGAAGGAGACTGCGGTGATGGCGATATAGACCGAAACCACGCCCAGCGCCGGGAAGATGGGCTCCAGCAGCAGGCCGCTGTTTCTGAAGGCCAACCACGATCCGGCCAGCACGCCGCCCAGTGCGACCGTGGCCAGCACCCCGCCGCGCAGGGCACCAAGCGCGGGAGCCGAGAGCGCGATCAGTAGACAGAGCGCCACCATCAGCATCCGCTCTGCGCCCGGAGCCCAGTCCGGCCGGGTGAGGAATTTGCCGAGGATCATCTGCTCGGCGGCCTGGGCGTGGATAACGACGCCGAGTTCACCCGCCTGGGTAGGGATTGAACGGATGTCGCGAAGGCCGATCGCGCCCGTGCCGATGAAGACGATCTGGCCCTCGAAGAGCCGGCGCATCTCGGCCTCCGGCAGGTCCCCCTGGAGGATCCGCCAGGCGGGCACGATTCGCTCCGGGTGGGGCGCCGTGTAGTGCATCCACAGTTCGCCGACGTCGGTGGTCGGGACCTCCAGGTCCCCGGTCTTCACAGCGAGCACGGTGGTGACCGGCCCTCCGCCGAATTCACCGCTGCCGTCGCTGCTGCGCACCAGAACGGCACCCGCGCCCTGGGCGACCCTGAGCGCTTCCAGGGAGAGCGAGGGAACGATCCGGCCGTCGAGATTTGCGATGAGCGGCACCGCCCGGATGATGTCGTCCCTGCCAGCATCCAGACTGACAGACCCCGCGCCGGACGCCCGGTCGCCGATGACCGGCAGGCTGACGATGGCTCCGTTGTACTCCCGCAGGACGCCCAGCGGCGGCGTTCCCGAAACGGCGACCCCTGCGTGCTCGGCCGGCCGCGCGGTGTTCGTCTCCTCCGTGAGGAAATAGCCGGTGACAGTGGGGCCGCGCCCCATGGCCTGACCCAGCAGTTCGTCATGGTCGGTCATGGCGGCGATTTCGGCGTAATCGCCACGCGCCTCCGGATTCTGCCGTAGTAATTCCACGGCGCGGGCCGGCGAGGTCCGGTCCGGTTCCGAGAAGACAATGTCGAAGGCGATGGCCGCGGCACCCGCGTCGGTGAGGGCGTCGGTCAGGCGTACGACGTCCGTGCGCGGCCAGGGCCACTGGCCGAGGCGGCGGATGCTCTCGTCATCGATATCGACGACCCGGACCCCGGCGTCCTCATAGGGGCGGGGATAGGCGCGCTGGTAGGTGTCGAAGACCAGATTGCTGATGCTTCCGACGAATGGCGGCGGGAAATAGTGCAGGATCAGCAGGAACAGGGCCACGGTCAGGCCCGGCCCGGCGGTCGCGATATACCGCGTAAGCGACAGGCTGGAGCGCGCCAGACGCGACCCGATTTCCTTCAGCCGTTCGGTCTCAGGCTCCGCCCCCATCGCGTCTGCCCCACTCGGTCAGTGTCCTCAGCGAATAGTCTATGGGACTCTCGCGGAACGATGTTACAGTAACCGCTCCGCCGTCGGGGATAGACTATCCCGGACAATCTGCAAGCGGTTGGGGGTGTTGATGAAGCTTTCAGGGTCCAGGTCCGCCGCGATTTTTCGGGTCGGCTTGATGGTTTGCTCCGTTACGGGGCTTTCGGTCGCGGCGGTCGAAACCGCCTCAGCACAGGATTTTCAGGCGGTGCTTGCGGCACCGGATGATCCGGCGCTCAATTTCGAATTCGCGCGACGCGCGGCGGCAACCGGCGACCTCAACGGCGCGGCCGGTGCGCTCGAGCGCGTCCTGATCGCGGACCCGAACCGGCACAGTGCGCGTCTTCTCTACGCCGTTGTTCTTTTCCGCCTCGACGACCTGCAGGGTGCGCGCGACCAGCTGGATCTGCTCGACCCGGTGTCTCTCACTCCACTCCAGCGGGCCGAGGCGACCCGCTATAGGGCCAGCATCGAACGCAGCCGGTCGACAACCCGGTTCGGTGGAAGTCTGACCGCCGGCCTGACCTATGAAGACGACGCCGCAGGCGCGCTGACGACCCAGGTCGACTCCCTCTTCACGCCGCCGGTCAGCGAGGCTGGCGGGGCCGCCGTGTTTACGGCACGCTTGCGGGCCGCACACGATCTGGGCGGTGCGGCGGGCTATGCCGTCTTCGGTTCGATCGGCGGCTATGACCGCACGACCTTTGACAACATCGACGGCGACGTCCGTCGGGGCGACGTTGAGGTCGGCCTGTCCTATCTCGGTCGCCTGACCTCATGGAACATCAGCGCCGTGGCGCGGGCGCTTGAGCTGCGCGGCGACCCCTATATGCGGGAGGCGGGCGTCAAGGCCCAGGCTCGCTGGCGGACCAGCAATGCGACCTCCGTTTCGGTGTCCGGCGAGGCCGTGAGCCAGACCTTCGATGAGCCCACCGTCGACGCCCTGGCCCTTCTCCTCGGCGGGGACCGTGACGGCTGGCGATATGACTTCAACGTCGGCGTGACCCATCGGCTGGACGCGCGAAGCAGCGTCGGCCTGTCGGCCGGCTGGCAGGACAAGCAGGCGGGATATGAACCGTTCGGCTACTCCGGGCCCGGCATCCAGGCACGCTATGACCGAAGCGCGCGTCGGGGACAGTATCTGGCCGTCTCCGGTGGCGTTCAGTGGCTGGACTATGATGCGCCTGATCCGGTCTTCATCGGTCTCACAGCCGCGGCGCGCGAGGATGTCCGGAGCTGGGCCCGCGTGGCCGTCGGTGCACCGATCAGCGCTTTCACCGGTGTCGGCGCGACCGGGGACTGGCGTCAGGATGTCGGGATCGAGGGGGCACTGACCTATAGCGCGCGCGACTCCCTGGCACCGCTGGTGGACTATGAGAGCTGGGGCGCGGAACTGCGCCTGACCTGGCGCTTCGGCGCGGCAAACTAGGAGAGATGGACATGACCCGGGTTCGCACCTTCGTCGCCGTCGCCGCCATGGTTTGCGCCGTGTCGGCCGCCGCTGCTGTCCAGGCCCAGGAGGCCGTGGGCGTAAATGCCGCCATCCGCAACACCGTCCGCACCCAGCCTGCAGGCGAGGGTGCCCTCAGGGCCGCGGCGCTGAGGGCACCGGTCCGCACGGGCGACGTCTTCGTCAGCGGTGCACAGAGCCAGTTGCAGATCCTTCTGAGGGATCAGTCGATCTTCACCATCGGATCGAATGCCCGAGTGACCATCGACCGCTTCGTGATCGATACCGACCGCAGCGCCGGCAGCGCCTCGGCCTCGGTCGCGCGCGGTGCATTCAGGTTTGTGTCCGGACGTGGCGGCGCGCGCGCGGGTGCCGTGCGGACACCCGTGGCCTCGATCGGCGTGCGCGGCACCATCGTCGAGACAGTCGTCGGTCCTGATGCCCTCCTGGTGCTGCAAGGCCAGCCTGGCTTACCGCCCTTCAGCGGATCACCCGATGAAGCCAGCCTGATCGTCCTGCGTGGTCCGGGCGCGCGCGGCTCAGGCTTTGACACGCCGGGCGCGATCGACGTCACCAGCGGGGACCAGACCTATTCCCTGGAGCGTCCCGGCCTCGCGATGTTCGCATGGGCTGGCGGGACGTTTGGACCCTTCGAACTCTCGGATGAAGCCTCTTCGCGATTGAGCGCCCTGCTCAGGTCTGCGCCGACCTCGAATACGGACTCGAGCCCCGGAGACGTCATGTCAGCGGGTCTGGACTCCGGCGCGGCAGCCTTCTTCGGCGACGGTGGCCAGGCCGGGCCTGAAGGCATCGAACCGGCCCTGGACTGCAAGCCGAATGTTCGGAACGGGGACCCGGTCGCCGGACTCAGTCCGGGTGCCCCGGTTTGCGGCGAGGGGGGCTCGCCGAATTTCTAGAGGGATGCTGACATGGCCGTCTCCGACCACGTTGATCTGCCCCGCTTCATCGAAGGCGTAAAGAAGCGCAACCCGGGCCAGGACGAGTTCGTCCAGGCCGTCCAGGAAGTCGCCGAAGACATCTTCGACTTCATCCAGGACAAGGAAGAGTATCACCACTACCAGATCCTGCGGCGCATCGCCGAACCGGACCGGGTGATCAGCTTTCGGGTGTGCTGGGAGGACGACAAGGGCAATATCCGCGTCCAGCGAGGCTGGCGGGTCCAGAACAACAACGCCATCGGCCCCTACAAGGGCGGCATCCGGTTCCACCCCAGTGTGACCGAGAGCGTGCTCAAATTCCTGGCCTTCGAACAGACGTTCAAGAACAGCCTGACGGGCCTGCCGATGGGGGGCGGAAAGGGCGGTTCGAACTTCAATCCGAAGGGCAAGTCGGATCACGAGGTGATGCGGTTCTGCCAGTCGTTCATGACCGAGCTGTATCGGCATGTCGGCGCGGACATCGACGTGCCCGCCGGCGACATCGGCGTCGGTGGCCGCGAGATCGGCTATATGTTCGGCCAGTACAAGCGGATCACCAACCAGTTCACCGGCGTGCTCACGGGCAAGGGATTGTCCTATGGCGGCAGCCTGATCCGGACCGAGGCCACGGGCTATGGCGCGGTCTATTTCCTGAAGGAAATGCTGGGCCACATCGGCCAGGAAGTGGCGGGCAAGACCGCCGTGATCTCGGGATCGGGCAATGTCGCGACCCACGCGGCCGAGAAGATCGTGCAGCTGGGCGGCAAGGTCCTGACCCTGTCGGACTCCCAGGGTTTCATCCACGATCCCGACGGCATCGACCAGTCCAAGATCGACTGGGTCAAGGTGCACAAGACCCGGCGGCGCGGGCGGATTGCGGACTATGTCACCGAGTTCCGCGGTGCCACCTATCACGACGGCCAGAGGCCGTGGGCGGTGCCCTGCAACGTCGTACTGCCGTGCGCGACGCAGAACGAACTGAACGGTGCCGATGCCCGCACCCTGGTGGCCAACGGCTGTATGGCGGTTTCCGAGGGCGCCAATATGCCGACCGATCTGGAGGGTGTGCACGTCTTCAAGGCGGCCGGTATTCTCTATGCACCGGGCAAGGCTGCCAACGCCGGCGGCGTGGCCGTTTCAGGCCTCGAGATGAGCCAGAACTCAGGCCGTATCGCCTGGAAGGAAGCCGAGCTTCAGCAGCATCTGGTCGACATCATGCAGGGCATTCACCAGCGCTGTGTCGAATATGGCGGCGTGGCGGGCACGTCACGCGTCGACTATGTGCGCGGTGCCAATATCGCGGGCTTCAAGAAGGTCGCCGAAGCGATGCTGGCCTACGGCGTGGTCTGAACCGCGGCGACAAGCCGGGCCGGGGCGGGGACGTTCGGCCGTGGTGGACGCGGTGTCGGTTGGGACGGCGCATGGAAGCTGTGGCAGGTCTCGCAATCCGCAGGGGCGGGCGTCGGCGACCTGGCCGTCGTCTGGCCGTGGCATTCCGCGCATTCGCTGGCAGACGGCAGCAGCAGGTCGGTTGCTGAACCTGACGTGGCGGCGGCATGGCACCGGGCGCAGGAAGGCTGGCCGAGGCGGTCGATGCGGTGTTCGCGGACACTGTGATCAAAAGCCCCGCGACTGAGGAAGTCGTCGGGCAGACGGACCGGCGTGAAGCGAATGGTGGGCGTCCGGAAGACGGTATGGCAGTCGAAACAGGCTCCCCGCGGGCCGAAGGCACCGCCGACCGTGGTGACGGCGCTGGCACCGGTCGGCGAACCGCCCATGCCGGCCCCGGCCGCACCGATCTCGCCGGGCCGTCGCCGTGAGGTTCCGCCGCCGGCCACCGGTCCAAGCCCTTGCCATGACAAGAGTGCCGCGATGACCTGGCGAGGCTCGCCGTGCGGTAGCTGGCGCACGCCACCGGGCGTAGCGAAGCCGAGCGAGTGACAGCTGGCGCAGTCCCTTTCCATCTGGATGGGGATGAAGCCTTTGCCGTCCGCCTTGGGGCGGTGGCAATTGGCGCAGGTCAGGGCTGTTCCATAGCCACGCCCGCCGAGTGTCTGGGCCATCCTCGCCGGGCCGCCTGAGGGCGACAGGTGCAGCCTGTGTGGGAAGGTCAGGCCGGAAGACTCGCGCGGGCGACTGTTCAGCGAGACCCGTGTGAGACCGTTCGGGCCGGGCAGGGCAGGGCGGAAATTCGGGTGGCGCGCCCACGACGGGGCATCGGCCAGATCGGTGTCCTTCAGCCGGTGCGTCAGCCCTGTGTGACACTGGACGCAGGTCTGGGTCGGGGTCAGCGTCGGGATCGGCTCGGGCGGGTGGCCGGCGGCCGGATTGCCGACGTGTTCGACGTGGCAACTGGCGCAGCGCTGTTCAGGAATGTTGAAGGCGCGCCTGAACCAGGCGGTCGCCCGTCCGCCGAACTGGTCAGGCGGCGGAGCGCCCCAGAGGATTCGCCCCCGCGGAGCGTGGTCCCGGACGAAGGACAGTCTGTCTGGCGAGCCTGCCCGTCGCACGGACGTCGCGGCCGCGGCCATGGCTGCGGGCGTCTTGTCGCCTGCGTGGCACGTCTTGCACGAGGCGTCTGTCACCGAGACAAACGCTTCCTGGTGACAGGACTGACAGTCATCCTCGAGAAAGGCGTGGGCCGAGGACAACGGGCCGGCCGACCATTGCTGATCCGGATCGATCCGCGTCCTGAAATGGCCGTAGAATGCCGACAGCGGCCAGAGCAGGCAGATCGCGAGGATCCCCAGTCCGAGGGTCCAGGCGATCCGCCGGCGGCCGAAGACGCGCGCCTTGCGGATCACGCCCCCGGCCGACAATCCTGGGGAATTGTCGCCTTCACCGGGCTCTGCCACAGCGAGGTTGATCAGAATCCGGCCATCACTACCGACCGCCAGTTCGACGTTGTGATCGCCGAAGGTCAGGCGCGTTGCCTGGCTGACATCGATATCGGCCCGGGTGACGAACCGCCCTTCGATGCCGAACGGCTCGCGCCCGGTCGAGGCCACAGTGACCCGGCCGGGCCCGGTGACCGTCAGGGTGGCGTGATGCAGGCTGACGGCCAGATCGGGCACGCGGATTTCACAGTCCGAACCGCGACCGATGCGCGCCGTGTCGGTCGGCAGGACCTTCTCGCGGATGATCTCGGCCCCGTTGAGGCGGCGTGTGACCTGGCGAAGAACAAGGGTCATCGGGCCATCACCAGTAGATGAAGACGCTGAGGACATGGGCAGTGATCGCCGCAATGAGTGCAATCGTGGCCGGGACGTGCACGCTCAGCCAGACTCCCAGCCAGGCGCGGATCTGCAGGTGGCGGCGCACCTGGTCGAGGGCGGCGGCCTTGCGCTCCAGCAATGCCTCCATGCGGTTCAGCATCTGTACCTCGCCGTCGGTCGCCTTGCGACGCAGACCGTTGAGGCGTGACAGGGCCTTCCGGTTACCGCATCCGCCGCGCCCGCCCGACAGCCGGTGCCACAATCCGCCGCCGACCTTGCTGTCTTCCAGAGACATCTGCACGGCCTGCGCATGGACCTCGGACAATGGCTGGGCCGCCTCATTGATCTGGCGATCCAGCGCTCCGAGAGTTTCCAGCATCTGCTTCTGGGTAGTCTCGCCCCGGTTTCGACTGAGATAGCGTGGCAGGATGGCGTAGACGGCGACGCCAAACAGGCCCGAGACCACCACCAGCACCATCAGACCATAGGCCAGTGTGTGGATGTTCCAACCGAACTGGAATCCGGCATGCAGGGTGGTGATGACCAGCACGGCCAACCCCAGATAGACGTGGGCCGAGACCCAGGCCTTCAGGGACCACTGGCCCGCCGTGATGGCGCGCTTTCGCAGGCCCAGCAGGGTCAGCCAGAGCACAAGGCCCGCCGAGACCGTGCCCGCTATATAGCCGAAGGCGCTGCCGCCGTTTGGCCGGGGCTGGACATCGATCAGCAGATAGCCGGCGACGGCGATCACACACAGGGCACCGGCCCGCCAGGCCCAGCGGAAATTCCGGTGGCGGAGGAAGCCCTCATGCTGAACCGCGTTCGAACGCTCGCCGGTTTTTTCCGCTCTCGACAAGGGACTAGTCGCCCCTGTTCATGCGTTTGACCGTCAGGAATTCCTCTGGTGAGACCCGGATGGCGGCACCGGTGGGACAGGCGCGCACGCACGCCGGTCCGCCGGACTTGCCGATGCACATGTCGCATTTGATCGCGACCTTCGGGGGTTCGGCACCCCTGGGTTTGTGTTTGGCGCGCCAGGCCTTGTCGGGTTCCCCCGGCCCCGGTCCGACCCCGAACAACAGCCAGGAGATCAGGTCCGGCTTGTCGGGTGGCCGCGAGTCCATACGGATCACGTCATAGGGACAGTTCCGCTGGCAATTGCCGCAGCCGATACAGGTCTCGTCGATGAAGACCTCCCCATCCGGCCCCCGATGGATCGCATTGGGCGGGCAGTCGGTCATGCAATAGGGGTGTTCGCAGTGTCGGCACGAGGTCGGAACGTGCAGGTGGGCGTAGGTCCGGCCCGCCTCGCGGTCCAGCCGCGACAGACCGTCATGGACGTCGGCGCAGGCCTTTTCGCAGTTGTCGCAGCCGATGCAGAGGGTCTCGTCGATCAGCAGGACGTCCGTGGCCTCGCCAATGCCCTGGTCGACGAGGAAGTCGGCCACCGCACTGTACATGTCGACGACGTCGCCGAACCGGCCCTTCTGCTCCTCGATATAGCCGTTGACCCGGCGGCGATCCGCCATGTCGGCCCGCAGCTTTTCCTCCAGCTGCGGCTTGCGCCTGAGCAGGGCACGGAAGCGGTCGCCGTCCAGACGGACCACCTCCGAACGGATCGCCGCCTGGACCGTGGCGCTGCGCCGCCCACCGTCGACCAGGGCCATCTCGCCGACGTAGGAACCTGCCGGCAGATAGGACAGGAAGACGGGCTTCCCGCCGATCTGCTTTTCCACGACCATGCTGCCGGAGCGCACGACGAAGATGTCGTAGCCCTCTTCGCCCTCTTTGATGATGGCCTCGCCGGTCTTCACCTGCCGGATTTCAGCGGTTTCGAGCACGTCGGTCAGGTCGGCGGGGGTCAGGCCCGAACCGAACATCTGCAGGAGCTGGCGTTCGGTGGTGATGCGGTTGACCGTGTCGCGCGCCTCCGTGACGGACGCCATCAGCCGCAGGGCGGCCATTCTCGGAATTTCCAGCAGGATACTCGGCTCTGCAGCGCGTACCGTGGCCCCCCGGGGTCGGCCGGAAATGAGCCCGACCTCACCGACGATAGACCCTCTCGGGATCGGAACAGTCTGGTGCCTCTTGCCGCTGCCGATCTCAACTTCAACCGATCCGGACGCGATGCCAAACAGTGAGGAGCCGTTTGAGTGTCGCTTGAAGACGATTTCGCCGGCCTGATAGGCGCGGACATCGGAATCCAGCAGGAATTCTCGCATCTGCAAGGGCGACAGGCCGCGCAGGATTTCAATCTCCTGACGCAGGAATTCCAGCCACTCCGAAACGGTCCGATTGCCGGGCAGGCCCTTCAGCTGTGCCTCGAGAATAGGCTCGTCAGCGGGTTTCAGGTCCCGGGTGCCCCCGATGTATTCGACAACGTCATAGCCCTGGTTGATGCAGTGTTTGATCAGTGGATAGCCTGCCAGGGCACCGATGACATAGATGCCGGGCACGGTGCTCTCGAACGTCGATGACAGCTTGGGGAAAGCCTCGCGCGCCGCGCTGGTGAATTCCAGACCTACTGCTTCCACGAATTTGCGGGGCGGGGCGGAGCCCAGCCTGGCGATGACGCGATCACACTGGAAACGGGTCGTGCCTTCCGGTGTGTCGACCGTGATCCACCCCGGTTCAATCCGCGTGGTCTCGGCGCTGGTCAGCAGGGTGATGTTTCCGGCTTCCTGTGCCGCCAGCAGCGCCTTGGCGTTGGCGTCCTTGGCCCGGGCGAAGTCCGCCCCGCGGTTGACCAGGGTCACGGTATTGCCCTGGGCGCGGTCCGCGATCAGTCCGAGGGCATTCTCGATTCCGGCGTCGCCGCCACCGACCACACAGATGTGCTCGTCGACGTATTCGGCGGGGTCGTCGAGCTGATACTGGACGTGGGCCAGTTCGCCGCCCTCGCAGGACATGAGGTTGGGGTTGCCCTGTGTGCCGATGGCCAGGATGATGGTCTCGGCGCGGACGACTGACCCGTCCGACAGGGCGATGGCAAAATCGCCTTTCGTCCCCGTGACGGATTTGACTTCAGCGCGAAAGCGGATGTTGACCTTGTGCTTCGCGGCCTCGCTGGACCAGGTATCGAGAATGGTCTCGCGCTTGCCGGGCTCGAAGCTGACGTCTGCGCGCACGACCAGCTGGGTGGGCGTGGCCATGATGTGCTTGCCGCGCTGGTAGCGGAAAATGGTGTCCGACAGGTGGTCGGATTTTTCGAGCAGAACATGGCTGACGCCGCGGGCAGCCGCGTGCGCGGCCGCACTCAGGCCGGCGGGCCCTGAGCCCAAGATGGCGATCCGATGGACCCCCTCCACCACGTCCCCCCCGTGCGGCACGGTGAAATCAAACGGCGACTTCTGCCGTTTCGACCCGTCCCATGTGTAGCTTTACCATAGGAACGCGCCTCGCTACAGTGGATGAACGGTTGCGGAGAACGTTGAATGAGCGCGGAAATCGGCCAGTTGGCGCTGATCCTCGCCTTCATGCTCGGACTGGTTCAGGGACTTGCTCCGCTGGTGGGAGCGCACCGCGGCGACCCGGTGCTGATGTCCCTCGGGCGCGCCGCGGCCCTGCTGCAGATGGCGTTCGTCATCCTGGCCTTCGGGGCCCTTGCCACGGCCTATGTGACGATGGACTTTTCCGTCGAACTGGTGGCCAAACACAGTCACAGCACCCAGCCTCTTCCGTACCGGTTCGCCGCAACCTGGGGCAGCCACGAGGGGTCGATGCTGCTGTGGGTGCTGATCCTCGCCCTGCACGGCGGCGCGATCGCCTTTTTCGGACGCTCCCTGCGAGAGGGCCTGCAGGCGCGGGTCCTGGCGGTTCAGGGCATGCTCAGCGCCGCCTTCCTCGGCTTCTGTCTGTTCACCTCCAATCCGTTTTCCCGGCTGAGCCCGATTCCGCTCGACGGGACCGAGTTGAATCCGTTGCTGCAGGATCCGGGTCTGGTGATGCACCCGCCGCTCCTCTACCTCGGCTACGTCGGGTTTTCGGTGGCCTTCTCGTTCGCCGTGGCGGCCCTGATCGAGGGACGGGTGGATGCGGCCTGGGCGCGTTGGGTCAGGCCCTGGGTCCTGTCGGCCTGGATATCCCTGACCGTCGGCATCGCCCTGGGCAGCTGGTGGGCCTATTATGAACTCGGCTGGGGCGGCTGGTGGTTCTGGGATCCGGTCGAGAACGCCTCGCTGATGCCCTGGCTGATGGGAACGGCCCTGCTGCATTCCGCCCTCGTGCTCGAGAAGCGCGGGGCCTTGATCAGTTGGACGATATTGCTGGCCATCCTGACCTTCTCGCTCAGCATGGTCGGGACCTTCCTGGTGCGTTCGGGCGTTTTGACCAGCGTCCATGCCTTCGCCGTCGATCCGGAGCGCGGAGCCTATATTCTGGTCTTTATCCTGATCGCCACCGGCTCGGCTCTTTGCCTGTACGCTTGGCGGGCACCGGCGATGCGGACCGGAGCCCTGTTCTCGCCGCTGTCCCGTGAGGCCGGCATCACCCTGAACAATCTGTTCCTGCTGGCGGCGACGGCCACGGTCTTCCTCGGCACCTTCTATCCGGTGTTCGTCGACGTGTTGAACGGCGACAAGATCTCGGTCGGGCCGCCGTACTATGCGATCACCTTTGTTCCGCTGTTCGTGCCGTTGCTGGTTCTGGTTGCCTTCGGGCCGATGATGAACTGGAAGCGCGATACGGCGCGGGCCGTGTTGCTCAGGCTGCGCTGGCCGGTCGTGGTCGCCACGGTCGTGGCGGGCGTCGGGCTTGTGGTTTTCGGTCTGGCCAGGTTCGGCGCGGCCCTCGGGATCGCTCTCGGTGTCTGGCTGATCGCCGCCGCGTTCATGCTGCTGGCACGACGCTGGGGACTGGGCCGCAAGGGGGCCGAGACCGGACGGCTGATCCGCACCACGCCCCTGGCCTTCTGGGCCGTCGCTGTCGCCCACGCCGGTCTGGGCGTGAGCACCATCGGCGTCACCGCCATGACGGCCTGGACGGTCAGTTCGGTCCAGACCATGGTTCCCGGCCAGACGATCGATTTTGCGGGTCGCCGCATTACCCTGGACGCCCTCGGCCAGGTGACGGGTGTGAACTATCAGGCCGAACAGGCCCGTTTCCGGGTCGAGGAAGGCGGCCAGCCGTTCCTGATCGTGTCCGAGAAGCGCTTCTATCCCTCCAGCCAGACCCAGACGACCGAGGCCGGAATCCGGGCCGAGGTGGCGGGCAACCTTTATATCTCGGTCGGCGAGAGCGCGACCCCGGGCGCTGCCACGGTCCGACTCTGGTGGCATCCGCTGGTCGGATGGATATGGGGCGGTGCCTTGATCATGGCGCTGGGCGGCGTCCTGTCGCTGTCGGATCGTCGGATGCGGCTGGCCATGCCGGCGCGCAAGCCGGTCCCCGTCAGGCCGTTGGAGGCGGTCACGTGAGGCGGCTGGCCTTCATCCTGCCCGTCGTGCTGTTCCTGGTGGTCGCCGCAGCCCTGGGCCTGGGTTTGCGGCGCGACCCCAGCATTCTGCCGTCCATGCTGATTGACCGGCCGATCCCGACGTTCGACCTCGCGGGCGTGATTCCCGGAGACACTGTGGGCCTTGCCTCTTCGGACTTCACCGGCAAGCCGGTCCTTCTCAATGTGTTCGCCTCCTGGTGCGTCGCGTGCGTCATCGAACATCCCATGCTGCTGCAGCTGCAGGCCCGGGGCGTGACCATCCATGGGCTGGACTGGAAGGACGAGCCCGCTGACGGGGCCGAATGGCTGGCCCAGCGCGGCAATCCCTACACCTTGATCGGATCGGACCCCCGGGGCCGTACCGGTATCGATTTCGGCGTCACCGGGGCACCCGAGACCTTCGTCATCGACGGCCACGGACGGGTTCGCTACCGCCACGTCGGTCCGATCACGCCCGAGGTCTGGGCCACAATCCTGCAGCCGATGCTCGATCGACTGGAGACGGAGACATGAAACGTTTCGTGCTTGGCGTGCTCTGCGCCCTGCTGATCGCCGGGCCCGTGGCGGCGGTGCTGCCGGAAGAACAGTTGGCCGATCCCGCTCTCGAGGCCCGGGCCCGCGAGATCAGCCGGGAGCTCCGCTGCGTCGTTTGCCAGAACCAGTCGATCGACGACTCCGATGCCCCTCTTGCCGCCGACCTGCGGGCCATCGTGCGCGAGCGCCTGACGGCCGGTGACACGAACGAGGAGGCGATAGCGTTTGTCGTCGCCCGCTACGGCAGTTTCGTGCTGCTGAAGCCCCCGCTGGACCTTGAGACCATCCTGCTGTGGAGCGCCCCCCTGCTGGTGCTGATCCCCGGCGGACTGGGTATCGCGCTGTATCTGAGGCGACGCGGCCGGGCCAGTGCAGCCGAACCGATACCCTTGTCGACCGAGGAGCGGCGCACGCTCGCCGCCATTCTGAAAAACGGTGATGCGTCATGATACTGTGGATTGTCCTGACGCTGATGATCGCCCTGGCCGTAGTCGGCCTGGCCATTCCGCTGATCCGGCCCGGCGGGGCGCTTGACCGGCGTACAAGTTCCGCCGACGTTCTGAAGGCCCAGCTGGGCGATCTGGACCAGCAGGCCGAGGCCGGGACAGCGCCGCCTGAGGACATCGCGGCTCTTCGCCTCGAAGTCGAACGTCGGGCCCTGGCCGAGGGTGTCGAGACCGTGCCGACCGGTCGACCGCTGGGTGAAAAGTCTTTGATACGGCTGGCCCTGGGCCTGGCTACGGTCGTGGCCCTGGGCGGCGCGGGTCTTTACGCCCTGCTGGGACGGCCCGACCTTCCAGGGGCAGGGCCCCGCACTGCGGCGACGGCCTCGGCTGCGGCTCCGGCTGACGCAGCCCACAACGGGGCCGACGTCCAGGCCATGATCGTGCAGCTGGAGGGTCAGCTCCGCCAGACGCCGGCGGACGTCAACGGCTGGCGCATGCTCGGGTGGTCCTATTTCCAGACCGGGCGGTTCGCCGAGGCGGCAGAGGCCTATGGCCGGGCGGCGACGCTTGAGCCGACCAATGCCGAGCATTTCTCAGCCCAGGGTGAAGCCCTGGTCCAGGCGGGTGGCGGGCAGGTGACCCCGGCCGCCGTTGCGGCCTTCCGCGGTGCCCTGCGTGCGGACCCCCAGGACCCCCGCGCGCGCTATTTCATTGCCGTCGAAATGGACCAGCGCGGCGAGCGCGACGCGGCCATGACCGCCTGGATCGACCTGATCAATTCCGCGCCTGAAGGTGCGCCATGGGCCGCCGAGGTCCGGGCTTTCGTGCTGGACCTCGCGCGCCAGCGGGGACAGGATATTTCGGCCCGGTTGCGGCCGGCAGCCGCAGGCACACCGGCGGTGGGACCCTCGGCTATACCGGGACCATCCTCGGCCCAGGTCGCAGAGGCAGAAGCGATGTCCCCGGCCGATCGCCAGGCCATGGTCCAGGGCATGGTCGGACGCCTGGAAGAGAGGCTGAGCGCTTCACCCCGGGATCGGGATGGATGGGTTCGGCTGATGCGGGCACGGATGGTGCTCGGGGACAGCGCAGGAGCAACAGCAGCATTGCGCAACGGAAGGCGCGCCTTCGCCGATTCCCCTGCGGAACTGGCTGCCCTCACCGAGGCCGCCCGCGGTCTTCGCGTGCCTGATTCCTGACCCTGTCGCGCCCGCTCAGCCATCCTCAGATGCCAGGTCGACTATCTTCAGCGCGGTACCGGCCCCGCGCCTGAAGGCGGGTTCGGGCCCTGTTGACCCGGGACCGAGGGGCTCTGTCGACCTGGGACGGCGGTGCCCGGTTGCGGGAGTCTCGAGCCTGATGCCGGCGAGTTTCGCGGCTGCGATGTGGACCCCGGCCGGGTTGCCTGGTCCCGGCCCCGAGGGGAGGTCCGCTCCGAGGTCTGGCCCGAATTCGCACCCTGACCTTGCGCCGTACCCTGGGCCTTGGCTTCATCTTGAACTGGAGCCGGGGCCTGAGGTTGAGGTTGCCCCTCGCCTGGACCCTGCGGGTCGGGCCGCGGACCTTCGCCAGGGCCGCCCTCGCGAGGCGGCAGACGGGCGTCAAACCTTGCGAATGCGCTCTGCGGAAGGATGAAGGGTCGGGACAGCCGACGACCAGAGACCAGGACGGCTTGTCCGGGTTGCCGGATCGTTACCCGTTCGCCACCCACCTCGAGATCGATCTCGCCTTCGACCAGAACGATGACGGCGGCGGTCTCCGGATCCTGCGACAGGTCCAGCCCGACAGCGTCGCCCGCCACGAACTCCAGCGCCTCGGGCCCGACGACGCCCTCGATGATCGTGCCCCGGATACCGATGGTGGCCGTCGGTGTGCGAAAGCCCACCCGTTCCCTTTCCGCACCCTGACTCCCGGATGCGAATCTGAACACGCCGCGGGCTACGGAGAAGACGACCGAGAGCGGGTCGGGCTCTGATTCGAAGGCGAACCGATCAACCGTCAGGGACGCATTGGCTCCAACCGTCAGGACAGACCGATCCCGAAGTTCGATCTGCAGTCGACTGTCCGGACCGGTGACGATCATGTCCGCGTAACAAACAACGCCGCCGACGACAGAAGCGCGCCACTCTGTCTCTGCGGCGCTGTGCGTTCGGACAGTCTGCACGATGGCGGTGTTGGTTCCCACGGCTTCCTGGGCCCTCGCGTGTCCGCCGCCTACCCAGGCCAGGACGGCACCCATCATGGCGGCGACCGCGCGCATTCTCATCCTCGGACTCCCAAAGCCAAGCTTCAGACTGCCCCGATTTCGTCCGCCGCCCAAGCCCCCCGACAGTTCAGCCCGTCGGGCTCATCCTGATCGAACCGTCGTTTGATCAAGCCGTGAGGTCGGGCCCTTTCGAACCAGCGAGTCATAGGTGTGCGTGACCGCATCGAAGCGAACCCTCTTCAGCTGACCTGCGAACGGCACAGGATCACACCAAAGCCAGGCCCGGCCCTCCACGACCGGATCGGCGATCCTGTCGGTGTTCCAGCCCAACAACAGACGCCCTCCCGGTCGCAGGATCATGGCCATGGCCCGCATCGCCGCCAATTGCTGATCCGGCGTATCAACGCCGTATCCGAGCACGCCGTTGCAGATGATGGTGTCGAAGGTGATGTCCTTGAAGACCTCGTCGATGCCGCAGAGGTCGCCGGTTCGATGCCGGCCGCGCCGTCCCCATTTCTCTGCCCTCGGGTCCAGGTCGGTCGTCCAGACCTCTCCGCCTCGGGCTTCCAGCGCCTTGTAGTCGTCAAGCGTATAGGCGCGACAGCCGACCCAGAGGATGCGCCCGGCTTCGGCGGCGAAGGCGGGGATATAGACGTCGACCAGCATCCGTCTGTCCGGCAGCTGCCTGATGCTCGCGGCGCGTTCGCGACGGCGGTCCGCGCCCGTCAGCCTGTCACATAGACGTTGTGCCAGTCCGGGCCTTGCCGGGTCCATCAGTGCGACCCGTTCATTCGAACTCGGCCTGCCGTGTCCAGCGCGGTCCTGAGGGCGTCGAGCTGGGCTGTGCGGATGACCGGCGAATGGGTCGCCTCGACCCACGCCTGACCATTGCGAGCCAATGATATCCGCCGCCCGGGGTCGGCGATCAGCGCGGACATCGCCGCGACGAGTCCCGGCGCATCCGGTGGATCGACATAGACTGCATGTTCGCCGCTCGCCTCGCGAAGCCCCCCCCGCCCGGAGGAGATCAGTGCGGCCCCGGCGGCATGGGCCTCGAGCGCTGTCAGCCCCAGGGCCTCGGCGACCAGGGAGGGCGTCACGGCGATCGCGGCCCGCCGGGTCACGTTGATCACGGTTGCCGGTGAGGCAGACCGGTGGATGCTCACACGATCGCCGAAGCGACCGAGGGCGAGCAGATGAGGCTCGGCCCAGCGCCGATGTTCGTCCCAGTCGCCTAACAGCAGGGCTCCTCGCCAGTCCGGTTCCAGGTCGAGGATCCGGGCGAGCGCCAGACAGAAGGGTTCGAATCCCTTCTCCGCCATGGCGCGTCCGCAGAACATGATGAGGGGTTCACGGTTCTCGGGTGCACGCCTCCAGACATCGATGTCGATTGGGTTGCAGACGGTCGCTGCCTTGTCTGCGAAGGCGGGATAATCCGTGCAGAATTCGGCCCGAGCCGCTTCACTGACGAAAATCAGGCAATCGAAGGCCGCCAGTCTGAAGCCATAGCGGAGGCGGTCGAGCCAATGCCGCGGCGGCCTGATGCGCGTGTGCCGGTAGAGGACGTGAACTCGTCCCGGCATCATTCCGGCGACCAGGGCCGCTGTTTCAAGTTGTTGATGATATTCGATGATCTCGGGATCGATGCGTCGCAAGGCCGTCACGACGGCGCGGGCATGACGCGCCTTCTGCAGTCTCGCCGGCACGGTCACGATGGGGATATCGGCCGGGTGGTCGTCACCTGCGTCACATACGAACGTCGTTTCGCTCCGGAATCGACTGTGTCCGAGGAGGGTTCGCGCGACCGTCTCCATGGAATTGGGCTGACCGCGCCGCATCGCCGAGCCGCGGGGCATGACGATGGCTATACGCATCGACGGCTCGGCGAGAGCGACTCTGACCCGTCAGCGGTCATCGCCGCAGGTCCCGCGTCGGGCGTGGTCCGTTCAGGCCGGCCGCCCTGCGCAATTTGAACAACAGGGTGATGAGCGGCTCGAGGACAGACTGACGAATGGACTTCACATCGATAAAGGTCAGGTCGCCGTGGCCGGACAATGTGTGCAGGCCGTCGCCGAACCCGCCGAGCAGCACTCCGGGCTCAAGTCGCATTGCGGCTGTCGCAAAAAACGCCTCGGGCGTCAGGACTTCGATGCGCAGCAGAGTCAGGGCGGCTCCATAGGTTCTCACGCAATCCTGCACCGGGAGATGCAGGGCTCCATCATACTCGAACGCCGTACCGCCGGGCCTTGAGCTTTCGAAACCGCTCCGCACCGGATTGGCCGGATGGACGGACCAAGGCCCCATGAGGGCGGGAGCAAAGGCAATGTGCAGTTCCCGCATGGCCCGGTTGCCGGGACCATGCAGGGCATAGAACATCCACCACATCCCGTCGTGCCGGACGACGGTCGCGTCGATCGCGCCTTCGGGCAGCAGCTGCTGGACCGGTTCCCAGTCGTCGGGAAACCTCCTGCAGCGGAACAGGGTGAGCCGGCCTGATTTGTAGGCCTCGGGCAGCATATACAGCTCGCCTGCATCCTCGATCAGGCTCGGATAGGAGAGGTGCACGGCCTGGGTCAGGGCCACGCCCTGGCTCAGCAGGCGGTTGGAACCGTCATATTGGCAGTAGTGGATTTCGCCGCGCCGGACGCGGTAGTCGTAATTCTCCACAAAGACGGTCAGCACGCCTCCCAGCTGGATGCCGAAAGGATCGGCGTCATATCGGAAGGAACCCCGGGGTGGCAGCCAGACGATTTCTTCCGGCCGCACGCCGCGTGAGGACGCCACACTGGCCAGAGAGCGTCTGACATAACCGGACCGCCAGATATCGAACATCGCGCCCGCTAGACGTTCTGTGCCGCGAAGGATCGGGAGGCTTCCCTGGTCGTTATCGCCATTCGGGGAGCCTGCGCATGAGCGACTGTCTCAGCTTGCGACCGCGATCCGCCGCGGACTTTGGCTGCACGCGCTGACAATGTCTATGCTCCTGACCCCACCGGAGATGCATGGCACGATCCAGCGCAGGGTGGCGGTCGTGCTGATGAACAATGGCGCTCACGCTGCCGTCCGGGTTGATGACCAGACCGTTCTGGACCCTGAGTTCGCTGCCCCGGGTCATGCCGAGGGTGGCGACCCGCCCGAAATTGGGCCGTACCTCTGCCTTTACCAGACCCAGATGAACCGCAAGATTGCAGGCCGCCTGGTCGGCACCGAACGCTCCGCCGACCTCGGACCGGGGGATCGCGGCCAGCATCAGCAGGGTCTTGCAGAAGCGGATAATCTCGTCACGAGGACCGATCACCGTGCCAACACAGATGCAGGGCTTGTGGGCGAGGGTGGCCACCATCTCGTCGCCCACGAGGGCCGAGAGATGTTTCATGTTGAAGGCGTGGTCGCCGAGGCGACCGTCTTCATTCTCGACAAAGACTTCCAGCCGCCGCGGGGGCGGTCCGAAAGGTTCAGCCTGAAAAATGACATCCCGCACGTCCGTCAGCAGTACATCGACGGCGTCGGGCCAGCGCTCCAGCAGGCGGCAATAGGCCGCGAAACGCGCCATCACGGGGTGGGGCTCCCAGCCCGGCTGCCGAGACAGGTGGACGGCTTCGACACCGTGCTCGGCCAGCAGCCGGGTGACGTCGGGCCGATCATCAACCACGAGGGCGACAGGGCCGTCGAACACCGCACGCAGTGACCGGACGAAGGGGGCAATCTGGGCGGCGTCGTAGCCCGTCGCATAACCGAGAACGAGATCCTCCGGTACGCCGCGCGTCCCGCTTTCCGGGCCGTTCGAGGTAAAGGCACCAGCGAGCCAGGCAAGATAGGAAGATGATGCGCGTTTCATCGCCCGATCATCCGGTCACCCGATCGCATCCAGCGAAACGAAGACGGAAAGAAGCCTGCTGTAAACTAGACGGGCGAACGCTGGAAACAGCCGACCAGGCTGGCTTGTGTTCCCGCGACCTCCTGAAACTCGATCTCATTGGGTGGCCTCCAAGTCGATCGTTGGTCGTCGACGAGGGGAAGGGCAAGTATAGGATTTGTATGCGGGTGCCGTACCGGCTCGCACAATGAGTCTGCTCTTGTGCCTCGCGGGGTATGGCACGATGAGTGCGAGGCGCAGGCCGGCGGAGCTACCGAATGCCACGTTCGATCAACTCTATCGCCGGTCTCACGGCGCTGGCTGGCTCCGGGCATTCCCGCGTGTCGGTCCTCGGGCGTTTTGACGCGAACCTGCCCCTGGCCTGGCAGCTGTTGGGCACCATCGGTCTCGTCCTCGTCGGTACACTGATTGCAGAGTTCCTTCGTCAGAATTTCGGCCTGAACCGGCTGTCGATGTTCTTCCTCGGTTCGGTGGTCGTGTCCGCCCTGGCGTTTGGAACGCGGGCCGCAGTTGTTGCCGCCTTCCTGGCCTTTCTTGCCTATAACTTCAGTCTCGCTGAGCCACGCTTCAGCTTCCGATTTGCCGGCGCTGAACAGGCGCTGACCCTGGTGGCCTTTCTCTTTGTGGCCCTGGTCACCGGCAGCCTCGCCGGGAAGGTGCGCGAAAGCGAACGGACCAATCGGCGGCGCGCGGATCTGCTCAAGACATTGTTCGAGGCCAGCCAGGCTTTCACAATGGCTGATGATGAGCCCGGTCTGAGGCAGGCTCTGACCGATCGTCTCGAGGCGGCATCCGGCAATGCTGCACTGGTCATTGCGGCGCACGAGACCCTCAACGAGGACGCCGTCCCCGTTGAGGCGCGAGCGTCCGTCCATGGCGTGATTGAGTGCAGCCGCAGATCGCCCGTCATTCAGATCCAGGGGGAATGGCGGGCGCGACGCCTGTCAGAAGACGAGGGACTCGGGCTTGCGGTATGGAAGCTTGAAGAGGCCCGGACCGGGGATGTCGCGTCCCAGGATCGGCTGTGCGAATTGCTGATTGATCTGGCGGCGGCGTCCCTGGCGCGCGCGCGCCTCGCAGACGTCAAGACAGAAGCCGAGGCCGAGCGCCGTGCCGGCCGTCTTCGGGAAGCAATACTCGGATCGCTCTCGCATGATCTGAGGACACCGCTCGCAACCGTCATGGCGTCCGCGAGCAGTCTTCGCGACTATGACGGACGGTTTGATTCCGGGACGCGGATAGGCCTCGCCGATGGCATCGTTCAGGAGGCCGGGCGGCTGAATGACTATCTCGAAGCGCTGTTCAGCCTCTCGCAGATCGAGTCGGGCGATCTGACGCCCCATCTCCTGCCCGTGTCGGTCCGTGAGGTGATCGACAATGTCCGGGTGCGACTGGGCTTGTTCGGTGAGACCCGGGTCACCGTCCATGAGGCAGACCCGGCCGATGAGGTTCAGGCAGATCCTCTCCTGCTTGAGCAGGCTCTGTTCAATATCCTCGACAATGTGGAACTGCACGGTGGTAAGGGCGTCAGCGCCACCGTTCAGACCCGAACGATCGAGGGCCAGGTGATGATTTCCATCGAAGATGACGGACCGGGGGTGCCGGAGGCGGACGGCGCAAGGCTGTTCGACAAATTCTACCGCGGAAGGCGTGAGCGGCCCGATGGACGGGGGACCGGCGTGGGGCTTTCGATCAGCAAGGGCTTCGTGGAAGCGATGGGAGGCACCCTGGGTCTTGATCCCGCCATCCGGGACAGGTCGGGCCTCAGGTTGTTGCTTCGGCTTCCGGTTGCCGGCAACCAGTCCACATGAGCCGGATCCTGCTGGTCGAGGACGAACTGCATATCGTCAGGGCGCTCACGCCTGCGCTGGTCGCAGAAGGGTATCAGGTGACGGCCGCGATGAACGGCGGCGATGCTCTGGTGGCGCTGGCCAGCGAAGGCTTCGACGCCATTCTTCTTGATCTCGGGTTGCCGGACATGGACGGCAAGACCGTCATCGCGCGGGTTCGGGAGTGGTCGGAGGTCCCCATTCTGATCGTCAGCGCCCGACACCAGGAAGGCGAAAAGATCGAAGCGCTGGACCTGGGCGCAGACGACTACGTCAACAAGCCCTTCGCCATGGGCGAGCTGATGGCCCGCCTTCGAGCCCTGCTGCGGGGGCGTGACCGGCGGTTCTCGTCCAGTTCTCTCTTCACGGTCGGAACCCTGGAGATCGACTTTTCGGCCCGTGCGGTCCGGGTACAGGGGGAACCTGTCCACCTCACGCCGCGCGAATACGATCTGATGCGCGCCCTCGCGCGTCATGCCGGGCGCGTGATCACACATCGCCAGATCGTCGCCGCCGTCTGGGGCGGTGCGGAATTGATCGAGGCCCAGTCCGTCCGGGTGCTGGTGGCCCAGCTTCGTCAGAAGATCGAGGTTGAGCCCTCCAGGCCGCGCATCATTCTGACGGAACAGGGGGTCGGCTACCGGATGCGCGATACCGATCTCGCAGGCAATCCGGTCTGACCTCGTGAGCGGTGCCATTGGAACGGGCATAGTCGAGGGTGAGGGACCATCCGCATATCGGTCATTGCGCGGCACCTGCGGGTCCTGCGCGCTCTGACCGGCCCTGACCGCCGGGGAGGCGGGTCGGCGTCAGGTCAGGTCGACGTCTCGCCCGCGGCACGATCCTCCCGTAATCGAATCCGGTGGTTCGCCGGATTGAGCCCATGACGAGCCATCTTGTCATAAAGGGTCTTTCGGGGGATGCGCAGTTCGGCGGTCACCTGCCGGATGTCGCCCCTGTGCCGGGTCAGGGACTCGCGGATCAGTTCGGCCTCATAGGTCTGGACGCGCTGCACCAGCCCGGATTCAGACAGGACGTCCGCGGTGAAGGCGTCGAGGCCGACGGCCACCTGACTGGCGTAGTTGGCCAGTTCGCGAAGATTGCCGGGCCAGTCGTGTTCAAGCAGACGCCGACGGATGACCTGGTCGATCGCCGGCACGTCCCGTCCCAGGCGGCGCGCCGCGCGACCGAGGAAGCGCGCGAACAGGAGCGGCACGTCCTCGCGTCTTTCCCTCAGCGGGGGGGTCCGCAGCCGGATCACGTTGAGCCGGTAGTAGAGATCTTCACGCAGGTCCCCCCTGGCGACGGCTTCCGCAGGATCGCCCTTTGTCGCCGCCAGTATGCGCAGGTCGAGCGCATGGGGCTCCATCGCTCCCACGGGGTGAACCTCCCGTTCCTCAAGGACGCGAAGGAGCAGCAACTGTGCGGCACGGGGTGCGAGGTCAATCTCGTCAAGGAACAGGGTGCCCTGGTGAGATTGCTCGATCTGCCCTTCGCGGCGCCGGAATGCGCCGGTCGGGCCGACGGCGTCACCCATAAGCAGGCTTTCGAGCCCGCTCTCCGGCAGAGCGGCACACGATACGGCCACGAAGGGCCGGAGTCGGCGCCGGCCGGCGTTGTGGATGGCGCGGGCGACGGCTTCCTTGCCGGCCCCGGTTTCGCCCTCGATCAGAACATCGACCTGTGCGTCGGCCAGCCGCTGGATAGCGGCACGCAAGGCTTCGACCTGTCGGCTGGAACCACCAAGCGGGATCGACCCCTCGTCGTCGGCGGCCTCCGCAGCCAGTCGGCGATTGTCGAGCACGAGCGCCCGCTTCTCCAGCGCCCGCCGGGCCGTCTCGATCAGGCGCTCCGGGGCAAACGGTTTGGCGAGGAAGTCGTAGGCCCCGCGTTTCATGGCATCGACAGCCTCCGAGATGTCGCCGTGGCCGGTCATCATCACGACCGGTAAATCCGGATCCAGAGCGTTCAACCGCTCGACCAACTGACGACCGTCGAGACCGGGCATGCGCAGATCGGTGACCACGATCCCCTCGAATCGCCCGGTGACGGTCTTCAGCGCAGCCTCTGCCGACGCAAAGGGGACGACCGCAAACCCATCCAGTTCCAGCCGCTCGGCAAGGGCCTCGCGGAAGGCGTCGTCGTCGTCGATCAGGGCGACGCGGTTCAGGGTCCGGAAGCTCATGTGGCCCTCGCCAGACGGATGACGAAGCGCGCGCCCGTCGGCGACGGCTCGAGAGCCAACTCGCCGCCGAACGCCGCGACAATGTCTCTGCTGATGACGAGGCCGAGACCGAGTCCGTCGCGCTTGTCGGTCGTGAAGGGCGTGAAGAGACGTTGCTGAACCGCCGGGGCTACACCGGGCCCATTGTCTGTGACGTGGATGACGACCGTCTCGCCCTTCGCTTCGACCCCCAGCTTGATCGAAGGCCCGGCGATGCCGTCGAGTGCCTCGATCGCGTTCTGGAGCAGGTTAAGGACCACCTGTTCAAGCCGGTTGCGCTCTGCCACGACGGCCAGACTCGCCGGCCCACGACGGCGGCTGAGAATTATCCCCTTTTCCCTCAGTCGCCCGGCGACGAGTAGCAGAGCACCGTCAATGGCCGCGTCGACGCCGACGGCCACGGTCTCGGACCGGGTCTTGCGGGCAAAGGCCCGCAGCTCGTCGGTAATGATCCCGACGCGCTCGGTCAGCCGGTCGATACTGGCCAGCGAGCGAAGAGCGCCCGCGCTGTTTTCGCGGCGTAGCTGAACGGAGGCGCTGTCGGCGTGGGTCCGGATGGCGGCGACCGGCTGGTTGATCTCATGCGCCACCCCGGCCGCAATCTGGCCCAGGGTCGCCAGTTTGTTGGCCTGGATCAACTCGTCCTGCAGGTCCTGACGGACCGACTCCAGCCGTCGCCGCTCGTCGATTTCGTGGTTCAGAAGGTCGTTGGTGGACCGCAGTTCCGACGTCCGCAGATCAATCTGACGCTCCAGCTCAACGCGCGCCTGTTCGGCTTCGCTCGCCCGCGCGCCGGCACGCTGGCGACGCCGCAGCAGGATGCCGGTCAGCGCGGCCAGCAGGGCGACGCTCAGCGCGCCGAGCCAGCGCGCGACGGCCACCGCTCGCGACACTGCTTCTCCGGCCGGGGAGAGCAGGGTCAGCCGCCAACCGATATCGGGAATCGCGTCCGATGCGACGGCATACAGATCTTCCGGAACGTCTGACGACGTGCGTACCATCCCGCCTGCCTCCGCCATGAAAGGCAGGGGGGTGGGGATCGTCGTCCCGGCTGTCTGGGTCGCCGCGAGGTGCCGTCGCAGATCGGCGGAGAGGGGCCGCGCGGCGTGAAAACGCCAGGCGGGTACAGTCGTGATCAACACCACCCCGTCGTCACCGGTGACATAGGTTGGCTCGCCGGAGGCCCGCCATTCGGCTTCCAGCTCGCTGAATTCGACCTTGGCCACAATCACGCCCAGCGGCCGGCCCGAGGGCCCATCCACCCGGCGCGACAGGTACAGGCCCGGTCGACCGCTGACGGTGCCAAGTGCGAAGAAGGTCGCCTGGCCGTCCCGCATGGCGTTGAAATAGTAGGGACGGAATCGATAGTCCGAGCCGACGAAGCTGGTGGGCAGGTGCCAGTTGCTGGCCGCCAGGGTGATGCCATCTGCGTCCAGGGCGTAGATGGCCGCGGTCCGTACCTCTTTCGCGAGGGCTTCAAGCTTTCGGTTCAGCCGCGCTGTGTTGGCGGCATCCGGCCTTTCCAGAAGGCTCGTCAGGTCCGGGTCCTGGGCGAGGACCAGCGGCAGTGAGCGATGCCGTTCCAGTTCGCTGCGGAGCACGGCGGCATGAAGCGCGCTGGCGGTGGTCGCCTGACGTCCGGCCGACGCTTTCGCGTCTTGCCGGGCCAGTTCTCCGCTTGCCGATATGACCACCGCGGCGACGAGAAGCCACAGGACCGCGAAGAGTCGCCATTGAGTCGTCGTTGGCACAAAACCGCGCATTCCCCGAGTATGTGGGTTTGCGCACAAATGTCGATTGATCGTGTGCGGATTATCGCACGACACGTCTCGGCTTGCGTGACGACGCTCCAAAAAACATTTATAATTCAGTGATTATCGCAACCTGTACGCCTTGCTTGTCGGGGTTCCCGAGATGCCGATACTGAACGCAATCGTGCCGTTCAGAGCGCGTCGCGACCGGTGCCGCCTACCGGTGCCATGGGAGGTTTCTTGTTGCAGTCATCCGCTTCCGTTGGCGTGCCCGTCGTGCGCCGGCCGTTCTATCGCAGCCTGTACTTCACAGTGCTTCTGGCGATCGTCGCGGGTGGCCTGATCGGTCACCTGTGGCCCGACTTCGGCCAGAGCCTCAAGCCGCTCGGCGATGCCTTTATCAAGCTGGTGAAGATGATCATCGCGCCGGTGATCTTCCTGACCATTGCGACCGGCATCGCAGGTATGCGCGACCTCAAACAGGTGGGCAGGGTCGCGGCCAAGGCCTTTGCCTACTTCCTCGTGTTTTCCACCCTGGCTCTGATCATTGGCCTGGTGATCGCCAATGTGGTGCAGCCGGGACGGGGGCTGAACATCGACCCCGCCACCCTGAACGCCGGAGCCGTCGCGCAATACGCCACAGCCGCGCACGAGAGCACCATTACGGGCTTCCTGACCGGGATCATTCCGAACACGCTGGTCAGCGCCTTTGTTGACGGCAACATTCTCCAGACGCTGTTCGTTTCGATCCTGTTCGGCATCGCCCTGGCCATCGTCGGAGAGCCCGCCGCGCCTGTGACCCGCGCGCTGGACGCTCTCAGCCAGGTGGTCTTCAAACTGGTGGCGATCCTGATGAAGGCCGCACCGATCGGGGCCTTCGGTGCCTTCGCCTTCACGATCGGTGCCTATGGTCTCGGTGCCATCGCCAATCTCGCGGCCCTGATCGCGACCTTCTACGTCACCTCGCTGGTCTTTGTGATCGGCGTGCTGGGGCTGGTGTGTCTGGCCAATGGCTTCTCGATCTTCCGGCTGATCGCCTATCTCAAGGAAGAACTGCTGCTGGTGCTGGGCACCTCCTCGTCCGAGGCGGCGCTGCCCAGCCTGATGCAGAAGCTCGAGCGCGCCGGCGCGCCCAAGTCGGTGGTCGGTCTGGTCGTGCCGACCGGCTATTCGTTCAATCTGGACGGCACCAACATCTACATGACCCTTGCCGCCCTGTTCATCGCCCAGGCGATGAACATCCAACTCAGCCTGCAGGACCAGCTTCTGCTGCTGCTGGTGGCCATGATCAGCTCCAAGGGTGCCGCGGGCATCACGGGGGCCGGGTTCATCACCCTGGCCGCGACCCTGGCGGTCGTGCCGGGTGTGCCGGTGGCCGGGATGGCCCTGATTCTCGGTATCGACCGCTTCATGAGCGAGTGCCGGGCACTGACCAATTTCGTGGGCAATGCGGTGGCGACCCTGGTCGTCGCCCGCTGGGAAGGGGAGCTGGATCGCGAGGCGCTGCACGCGGCGCTCGGATCCGGTCCCAAGGCCCTGGCCGCGCCGCCTGATCCGGCGGCAGGACCGGGTGATCGAGATGCCGTAACGGCCGACTGAGAGCGGCCGAAACAAAAAGGGGAGGAGAAGACCATGAGGACCAACCAAAAGAGTGCGCTTCTGGGGAGTGCGGCCATGCTGACGCTGCTGGCGGCCGCACCCGGGGCCTGGGCGCAGTCGGCACCGTCTGCGCAAACGCAGGCCGAGGCTGCCCAAGCGGCCAGCAACCTTGATGACGTCGTCGTCGTGGGTTCGCAAATCCGCGGGGCCAAGGTCAATGCGGCCTTGCCGGTGACCGTGGTCACCGAGGAACAGATTCTCGCGACAGGCGCGGTCAACGGCGACGACCTGCTCCGTTCGATCCCGCAGATGGGCGACGTCCTGTTCAGTGCGGCGAACAATCCGCAGACGTCGAATGCGGCGCGCGGCGACGTCAATTCAGTCAACCTCCGCTCGCTCGGCGTCGGCAATACCCTGGTGCTGTTGAACGGGCGACGGATCGTCACCCATCCGACCAGCCAGGGCACATCGGACACGGGAACCGTGCCTGTGCTGAGCTACAACTCCAATGCCATTCCGGTGTCCGGAACCGGTCGCGTGGAGGTGCTGCTGGACGGTGCCGCGGCCATCTACGGTGCCGATGCCGTGGCCGGTGTGGTCAATACCGTGCTGCGCGACAATTTCGACGGCCTCCGGATTCACACCCAGTACGGCGGTGCCGAGAGCACCCACCTGCGTGAATGGAGCACCAATATCTTTGCCGGCAAGAATTTCGACCGCGGCAATATCTCCGGTTTCCTCGACTATACCGACCGAACCGCCCTGCGGGCCGAAGACCAGGACTATACGGCCTCGGCCAACCTGCGGAGCCTGTTCGTCAGTGAGCCGGGCTTCGACACCAGCCTTGATCCGGATGCGCGAGCGACCCGCGGACCCTGGGCCAATCTGCAGGCCCAGACCACGACCACGATCCGCCGCAACGGGACGGCCCTGACCACCTCGGCCGGCTTCTTCCACACCCAGCCGACCAGTTTCGGCTGTGCCACGGCGATCGGGCCCGACATCTGCATCGCCACCGGCAATGCCTCGTCCACCGGTATCCAGCGTGAGCTCCGCTACGATACCCAGCCGGGCACAACGGTCACGCCGGAAGTCCAGCGCCTCAACCTGTTCCTGACCGGTCGCTATGAGCTGAGCGCGGACGTCGAGGCCTTCGGAGAGGTCGGCTTCTATCAGGCCACGACGCAGAACATTCAGCCGCCGACCATCAGCCTGAACGCCATATGGATTCCCGCTTCCAACTACTGGAACCCGTTCGGCCCGGTGACCTTTGCCAATGGCCAGGCCAATCCGAACCGTCTCTCAGGCCTGACCGGCGTGCCGGTCGGTGGTCTGAACGTGCGTCTGGGCAACTATCGTTTCAATGACGCCGGCTTCCAGATCGTCGATGTCGAAAACTACCAGTCGCGCTTCCTCGGCGGCCTGCGCGGCGAGCGCTGGGGCTGGGACTGGGAGTCGGCGCTCGTCTACTCCGAGGCCGAGGCGACCGACACGTCCAACGCTGTGAACATGACGGCGCTGCAGGCCAGTCTGGCCCTGTCGACCCCGGACGCCTACAATCCGTTCAACGGCGGCTGCGTTGCCAACACATCGTTTGGTGACTGCACACCCAGCTCCCAAGTCGCCATCGACGCGATTTCGACCGAGCTGACCCGCGTGTCCCGCACCACCCTGACCATGGCCGACTTCAAGATGAGCCGGCCGGACCTGATGGAACTGCCGGGCGGGCCTCTCGGCGTGGCGTTCGGTGTCGAGTTCCGTCACGAGACGCAGAATGACGACCGCGATGTCGACCTCGACGGCACCAACATATTCACCGACCAGATCGATGGCCGGGTCAGCGTCTCAAACCTGTCGGCGGTGAGTTCGAACCCGGACACCGAGGGCAAGCGCGACGTCTCGTCGGCCTATGTGGAGTTCGCCGTGCCGGTGGTCTCGCCCGGGATGCGCATCCCGCTGGTCCATAACCTGGAGTTTCAGGTGGCCGGCCGGTACGAGCACTACAGCGACTTCGGCGACGTGGCGAAGCCCAAGATCGCCATGGCCCTGGACTTCTTTGACGGCCTGCGACTGCGGGCGTCCTATTCGGAAGGGTTCCGGGCCCCGAACCTCGAGCAGACCAACGCCACCACCTATTCGCGGCTTGCGACCAACAACGACTATCTGCGTTGCGAGGCCGATCTGCGTGCCGGGCGGATCGCAACCTTCAACGCCTGCGCGCAGTCGGCCAGCTATTCGCTGCTCGTGTCGGGCAATCCGGATCTGAAACCGGAGGAGAGCACCAACCAGTCGGTCGGTCTCGTCTTCCAGCCGCGCTTCCTGCCCGAGTCCTTCGGCGACTTCACCTTCACGGTCGACCGCTGGCGCATCCAGCAGGAAGATATCGTCGGCCTGATCGGGGGGCAGACGGCGGTGGTGCAGGACTACCTTGCCCGGCTCAACGGTTCGTCCAATCCCAACGTTGTTCGCGCCGCACCCAACAGCGATGACGTCACCTTCTTCACGGGAACCGGCATTGCGCCGGTCGGCGCGATCCAGACCGTCAGTGATCGCTTCGTCAACCTGTTGCCGCAAGACGTCCAGGGGGTCGACTTTGCCGTGCTCTGGCGTCTGCGGGATACGCCTTGGGGCAACTTCAGCGCCCAGGTGAATGTGGCCCAGCTTCTCGAGTTCAATCGCGATGCCGGGCCGACCGTCGAGGCGCTCGCCGTCGCCCGGGCTGCCGGCCAGATCAATGTGGCCACGCCCTTGCCGATCACCAGCGATCTGCTGGCGCGCAACGGCCGCCCCGAGTGGAAGGCGTCCAGCACCCTGACCTGGAGCCAGGGACCGTTCCAGATCGGAGCCTTTGTCCAGTACACCAGCGCTGTGGATGAGACGGGCTTCCTCAGCACGACAGGCACGCCCTGGGTCGTCGAGGCGCAGACCACCGCGAACCTGTACTTCCAGTACGAATACGAAGGGGCCGGGCCTGCGGCGGACACCCGCATCCGGGTGGGGCTGCGCAACATCACCGATGAAGCACCGCCGCTGACGTCTTCCGGCTATCTCGGATCGCTGTATCGGCCCTATGGTCGTTACTGGCACGCCAGCATCACCAAGACGTTCTAGGACGGAGACCGGCGCGCGGGGTCCGCGCGCCGGCCCATTGACGGGAAGTTCGGCATGAGACGATTGGCACTCGCCGTCCTGACGTTGACCGGTGTGCTTGCCGTCACCCCGGCCCGCGCCCAGGTCCCCGAACCCGCCGCTATCGCCTGTCCGGCGTCGGTCGGAGCCTCGACCCGCTGTCTGTCCGGCCAGGACGCGAACGGGGCCTGGTATGTCATCGCCATGCCCGTGGACTGGAACCACCGGCTGATCGTTCACGCGCACGGCGGGCCGCGCACCGGCGCGCCGGTGGCGGCGGATCCGCTTGAAGACCTCGACCGCTTCTCGGTCATGGTGCGCCAGGGGTATGCCTGGATCGGCTCAACCTACCGGCGCGGCGGTTACGGCGTTCGCATGGCCGCCGAGGACACGGACAACAGCCGCCGGATCTTCTGGTCAATCCATGGACGCCCGGACCGTACCCTGCTGCATGGCCAGTCCTGGGGCGGCAATGTCGCCGCCAAGGCGGCCGAACTCTACGGCCGGGGCGATGACGGCAGGCTGAACTATGACGGGGTGTTGCTGACCAACGGCGTTCTGAGCGGAGGGACCCGCGCCTATCAGTTCCGGGCCGATTTGCGGGCCGTCTATCAGTATGTCTGCGGCAACCATCCGTCCGCGACGGACCCGACCTATCCGGTCTGGCAGGGTCTGCCTGCGGGGGCGACGATGACCCGGGCCGAACTGCGCCGCCGGGTCGTGGACTGTACCGGAATCGGCCTGTCCGCCCGCGACCGCACGGCGGCGCAGGGGCGACGCAAGCGCGACATCCTCGCGGTCACCGGCATCCAGGAAGACGAACTGATCGCTCACATGAACTGGGCCACCTTCCTGTTCCAGGATCTGGTGCAGGTCCGGCTCGGCGGACGCAACCCGTTCGACAACAGCGGGACAGTCTATGCCGGTTCGTCCGATGACGCCGCGCTGAATGCGGGTGTCGAACGGTTCTCGGCCGATCCGCAAGCTGTGGCCACGCTGGCTCATGATGCCGACCTGACCGGGCAGATCCTGGCCCCGACCCTGACGATGCATGCCCTTCACGATCCGACGGTTTCGTACGAGGCCGAGGCGATCTACGCAGCGACGGTCGCCGCCGCGGGTCGCTCTGGCCTTCTGGTTCAGGTCGCGACCGACGAGGACCAGCACAGCAAACTGACCGATGCCGGATACCTCACATCACTGTCGGCTCTCGAAGCCTGGATCGACGATGGTGTCGCTCCGGACCCCACACGTTTCCAGGCGGATTGCGTCAGGGCGCACCCGGCGCAGGGCGCGTGCCGATTCCGCAATTGACCATTCGGCCTCAGCCAGAAGGCCCCCCCTGTTCCGGGGCGGCGGCGGGTCCTTCTGACCGATCATCCCGATCAGGCGGATCATCTCCCCGGCGTTGTCGCAAGAGCGGAACGGGTTGGATCGTACCGGCCCTGGCCTGAAGGGCTGTCCTGGCGATCCTTCTGGCTTGTGGAGCCTGGGTCGATCACGCCCGGTCATGCCCTCAAGGGGTCATCTCGTTTTTCCGGAAGCTCAGCCGCCAGGCGATCAAGTCACCGCGGACGTCCACGATCTCGGAACGGTCAACAAGCTGCAGTCCAAGCCGGTCCGCGCGTTGTACAAAGCTACTGAGGCCAGATTCGTCGAGGGCCGCACGCGTCTGGCACAGCTGGCGGCGACGCCATGCGGCATTCCCGGACTCAAAGCGCTCCAGTCGGGCCAGCGCGCTAAGGGGGTCATACGATGACGCGCGCTGGGCCAGGTCGTCGAGATAGCCGATCAGATAGCGGGCGAGATCAAATGCAGGGCCGGGTTCGAGGCGGTCTTTCGCCCGGCGCACAGCGTCGCTGAAGGCCCGCCCGGCCGCCTGCACCAATGCAGGGGATAGACCCTTGTGGTACGCCGCAAACGCCCGGTTTGCGAGGCGCACAGCCGCACCGTTTCCCATCACCCGGTCGTAGGCCGCGATCTGTTCTGCGGTCTGGTGGGTAATGGCGCTGCCCGCGTGATGCACGAGGTACAGCGCTCGCCCTCCAGGCTTCAGCACCCGGGAGACTTCAGCCAGGGCGAGGCGAGTGTCCGCATATTCGATGCCGAACTGTGATGAGGCACCATCGAAATACGATCCCGGAAACGGAAGCTTCTCCAGTGCCACTCCGCCCATGAGGTTGCAGCCTGCCAGCGGGGGTACCTCGGCGTAGTCGACACCGAAGATGGCAAAGGCCTTCCCATGCGCGTCAGCCGTCGAAGCGGCGTAGCCCGCGACCTGGCCGCTCCCCGTCGCAAGATCCAGCAGGACGGCTCCCGTATCGAAGCTGGCGAACCAATCGCTCCAGACATTGCGGGCCTCGAAAGCGACGGGTCCTGCCGCCGTTTTGATCGTCATGACCCCTTCGTGGCCGTTCTGCCAATAGTCGGTCCAGTGCCATCCGGGGCGCCTGTCGGAATGGGATTGGGTCATGCCGACTCCAGGATGGCGATGCAGGGGCGATATCCGAACCCTCCGGTCGGAACCCCCGAACCAGTCAGGTCAATCGTGGTTCCCTGACCAACAGGGTGGGTGGCGGGTGCCGGAAGGCCAGCGGGGGGTTGTCCAGCCAAGGTCACGACTCCTGTGCCGTCGATATCTGGCCGACCTGATCCTCCAAAGACGATGTCATGCCCTGAAACTTTACGCTGAAGGCTGGGGGTCACGGCGATGGAGGGTGCCGGGATCGACTGGCGGAGAGGCGTCTACCCGACGGCATCGGATGGATATCAGTAAGATAAAAACTGACAATGTGCGATATATTTAAAAGGCAATTACAACATCGTAATTACGTTACTGGTGTCCTAAGCGCAACGATTACAGAAACACTATCTCTAAAACCGTGACTATTGATGACAAGTGTTCGGGAAGTGAACTCTACTGGCCATCCGTATCGTCGCCTGGTTCGTGAGATGGCAGGGAATTTCAGCCTGCATTTTCGCGAATGCGACGACCACCAGGGAGGTCAAACCATGAAGCGATCCATCCGCCACCATCTGTTGGCGACCACTGTCATCACCGGCCTCGTCGCGGGCTGGTCGGCCAGCTCGGCGTCAGCGCAGGAGGCACCGCAGAACACGGAACTGGACGAAGTCGTCGTCACCGGCTCGCGCATTCCGCAAACCAACCTGATCACCACCAGCCCGGTGACGCAGGTGACCGGCGAGGACATCGATGTCGCGGGCGTGACCCGGGTCGAAGACCTGATCTCGCAACTGCCGCAAGCCTTCGCCGCCCAGAACTCGACCGTCTCGAACGGTGCGTCGGGCACGGCCACGGTTTCGCTGCGCAACCTCGGCTCGTCGCGCACCCTGGTGCTGATCGACGGGCGTCGCATGGGCTACGGCTCGCCGAGAGACGACGCCGCCGACCTGAACCAGATTCCGGAACAGCTGGTCGAGCGTGTTGAAGTCCTGACCGGCGGCGCTTCCGCCGTTTACGGCTCGGACGCTGTCGCCGGCGTCGTCAACTTCATCATGAAGAAGAATTTCGAAGGGCTGCAGATCGACGCCCAGTACGGCTTCTATCAGCACAACAACGGGTATGACGGCGTCGGCAACCTGCGGAACGTCATCGCCGGTCGCGCTGCGACCAACCCGACGCAGTTCGCCCTGCCTGAGGACGAAGTCTCCGACGGTGAGAGCCGCTCGCTGAACATGACCCTGGGCGCCTCCTCGGCCGACGGCCGCGGCAACATCATGGCCTACGCCGGCTATCGCAACAACAACGCGATCCTGCAGCGCGACCGCGACTATTCGGCCTGTTCGATCGATGGCGGGGCCGGCACCGCGGACTTCGTCTGCGGCGGCTCCAGCACTTCGTTCCCGGGGCGCTTCATTTCGCTGAACACCGGGTCCAATTCGACGGTCGGCGGAACCGCCGGCGTCGGCACCGGCACCTTCGTGCCCTTCAACGCCGCGCTCAACCAGTACAACTACGGCCCGCCGAACTACTACCAGCGACCCGATGAGCGCTACACCATGGGTGCCTTCGGCCGCTATCAAGTCAATGATAAGGCAGAAGTTTTCGCCCAACTGATGTTCTCGGACTACCAGTCTGTTGCGCAGATCGCTCCCTCGGGCGCCTTCCTTGGGCCGATCATCAATGTGCAGTGCGCCAACCCGCTGCTGTCGACGCAACAGCGTACCACCATCGGCTGCGCTGGTGGCGGCCTCGTCGGTTCCGTCAACCTGCTGATCGGTCGCCGGAACGTCGAAGGCGGCGGTCGTCAGGACTCGCTCAACTACACCTCCTACCGCGGTGTGGCCGGGGTTCGGGGCGAGATCACGGAGGGCTGGAACTACGATGTGGCCGCCCAGTTCTCGCGCGTTCGCCTCGCTAGGACCGCTCTGAACGACTTCTCGAACACGCGTCTCGCCCGTGCGTTTGACGTCGTCGACAGCGACCCGGGTCCCGGCGTTACCGCGACCTGCCGATCGGTGGTGGACGGGTCGGACCCCAGCTGCGTACCCTACAACATCTTCGCGCCGGGTGGCGTGACCCAGGCGGCGCTGGACTATGTGCAAATCCCGCTGCTCCAGACCGGCGAGACCACCCAGCAGGTCGTGACCGCCGCCATCACGGGCGACACGGGCTGGTCCATGCCGGCCGCCTCACGCACCGTTCAGGTCGCGTTCGGTGCAGAGTATCGCCGTGACTACCTCGGCTCGGTGACCGATAACGCCTTCGCCACCGGCGACGGGGCCGGCACGGGCGGTGCCACCATTGGTTTCGTCGGTGACACCGAAGTTGCCGAAGTCTTCGGCGAGGTCCAGATCCCGCTCGCGGACGACCAGCCCTGGGCCTATTCAGCCTCGCTGGATGCCGCTTACCGTCGCTCGGAGTACGAAAACTTCGGCGCGGACACCTACAAGGTCGGTGTGGACTATGCGCCGATCGAAGACGTCCGCTTCCGCGCCAGCTATTCGCGCGCCGTCCGGGCACCGAACGTGATCGAGCTGTTTACAGCGCGGGGGTTCAACCTGTTCGACCAGGACTTCGATCCCTGTTCGGCCCCCGGCCGCGCAGCGGAGGGAGCCGGACCGGTTCCTGCCAGTTGCGTTGGCGCGGGCGCTCACCAGGTGACGGCCGCTGAACGCGACGGAGGCCTGCTCGACAGCCCCGCCGGTCAATACAACTTCCTTCAGGGCGGCAACCCCAATCTGGAGCCGGAGTCGGCGGATACCTACACCCTTGGCGTGGTCCTGACGCCGAGCTTCCTGCCTCGCTTCAACCTGTCGATCGACTACTACAGCATTGAGGTCGAAAACCTCATCGGCCGGATCGGTCCCCTGAACACCCTTGACGCCTGCTACACTGCCGGCAATGCCCTGGCGTGTTCGTTGATCGTGCGCGATGGTGCGACGGGGGCCCTCTGGCTCAACAACGGCAATGTCATCGACACCAACGTCAACATCGGTGGCCGCAGCACCTCGGGCATCGATTTCAACGCCAACTATGGCGTGGATCTGGAAGACTGGGGCGCCGCCAACATGGGCTCGCTGCAGTTCTCGTTCGTCGGCACATTGCTGCAGGAACTGGGGACCGACACGGGTCTGGGCTTCGTCAACAGCGTGTACGACTGCGCCGGCTTCTATGCCAACCAGTGCGACGTCCCGAATCCCGACTGGCGTCACCGTTCGCGCGTCACCTGGGCAACACCGTGGGATCTCGATATCTCGGGCACCTGGCGTTACTATGGCGAGTCAGAAGTCGCAGTTCTCGGGCCTGACGGCAGCCTGGACAACAGCCCGGCACGCATCGACAAGGTTCTTGACGCCAAGAACTACTTCGACATGGCCGCTGTTTGGCAGGTGAGGGACACCGTCACACTGCGCGCCGGCGTGAACAACGTGTTCGACAGCGATCCGCCTCTGTCCACCAGCGTCGGCACCGTCGGCAACGGGAACACCTATCCGCAGCTGTACGATTCAAACGGCCGCTACTTCTTCTTCGGGGTCACCGCCAACTTCTAGGGCCTGACTTCGAGAACATCGGGGGCGGCGGATCATCGGGTCCGCCGCCCTTTTTGCTGGAGAAAGAGGACAAGGATTCTCTTCCCCGGGTGTTGGCGGGGCCCTGGCGGAGCCGCCGCCGGGACGTCCGGGCGGGGTGCGGTGAAGGGGTGTTAGCGGCGCGGGAAGGACATGGGTGTGTGTCCCCGTTGGCCGAACAGTCGTGAGTCATCGCCGCTACGGGAAAAGCGGAGTCTCCGACTCATTCCCGGTGGGAAGGGGATCAGCCTCGTCCAGCAGGATTCGCTCGGCCGACCCGCTGATATCGTCATACTGCCCGGATCGCAGGGTCCATACGAACGCCACCACCGCGATCAGCCCCAGCGCGACCGAGAACGGTGCCAGCAGGAGGAGGATGTTCATCGGGAGCCCCTGAGCCTGAGCGCGTTCAGTGTGACCACAAGCGACGAACCCGACATGGCGAGCGCGGCGACAAACGGGTTGACGAGGCCGATCATGGCGGCCGGTGCGGCGATGACGTTGTAGAGGGCCGCAAAGCCGAAATTCTCAAGCGCGCGGCTCCGGGCGGCGCGCGCCACATCGATCGCCTCGATGACACCCATCAGCCCTTCCTGCGTCAGGACCAGGTCCGCCGCGTTCTGGCTGGCCTCAATCGCCGATCCCGGCGCTATACCGGCATGGGCGCGAGCGAGGGCCGGTGCGTCGTTCAGGCCATCGCCAACCATGAGCACCTTGCGACCCGCGGCGGTCAGGGTGTCGATCACTGCGGCTTTTTCCTCGGGCAGGAGACCGCCCCGCCAGGTCGGGACGCCGACCGACCCCGCCACCGCCTCGACGACCTTCGGCTGATCCCCGGAGAGAATTTCGACGGTCAGGCCCCGTGCGCGCAGAGCGGCGACGGTTTGGGCCGCGTCTGATCTCGGAGCGTCCGAGAACCGCAGGCGAACCTTCGGCCCGTCGTCAAATCCGAACCACAGTTCCGTCTCACTGGAGCGCACCGTCGGCACGCCGACAAAGGCCGCGCGCCCGAGCCGGGCCCGACGTCCGTCGATCAGACCTTCGACGCCCAGACCGACCCGTTCGACCACCTCCGTCGCGGTCTCGCCCGGCCCGGCCGTGCGCGCCACCGCCTTCGCCATGGGATGGTTCGAGGCTCTTGCCAGAGGGGCCGCCAGCAGGATGACGGACATCGGGGTCTCGATGACGATCGGCCGCCCTTCGGTAAGGACGCCGGTCTTGTCGAAGACGACATGGTCGACCTCCGCCAGCCGCTCCAGTGCAGCCCCGGATTTGACCAGGACACCGCGACGGAACAGGCGGGAGGAGGCCACGATCTGAACGGCCGGGACGGCGAGACCGAGGGCGCAGGGGCATGTGACAATCAGCACGGCAACGGCGCGGATAAGGGCCTCGCGCGGGTCGAGGCCAAGTGCCCAGCCGCCCGCGAACGTCAGCAGAGCGGCCAGATGCACGACCGGCACATACAGCGCCGCCGCGCGGTCGGCGAGCCGGACATAGCGTGACCTTGACTGGGCACCCGCCTCGATCAGGCGGGCGATCGCCGCGAGGGTCGAGTCGTCGGACCCCGCTTCGGCTCTCAGCGTCAGGAGACCGGAGAGATTGACTGCTCCCGCTCTGCACAGGCCTCCGACCGGCACCGGCACGGGTGCGCTTTCCCCCGTCAACAGGCTGTTGTCGAGCACTGCGTCGCCCGTGAGGAGGGTGGCGTCCACGGGGATCCGGTCACCCGGCCTGATCCGGATCAGATCGCCGGACGTCACATCCGACAGGGGAATCGATCGCTCCCTGCCGGACGGGTCGACAACGCACGCCGAGGTCGCCTGCAGGGCCAGAAGATCCCCCGCTGCGCTGCGCGCGCTCGCTTTCAGCTTGTGATCCAGCCAGCGACCGATCAGCAGCAGAAACAGCAGGGAAACAGCAGCATCGAAATAGGCGTCGCGCCCGTTGAGGATCGTCTCCGAGAAACTGATTGCGAGGGTCAGGATCACGCCGACGGAGATCGGCACGTCCATGTTGGCGCGGCCCGCGCGCAGGGAGCGCCACGCCGATTCGAAGAAGGTCCTGCCGGCGAAGATGGCGCAGGGGGCCCCGACCGCCGCGGACATCCACATCATCATCGCGCGGGTCGCGCTGCCCAGTTCCTGGTCGAACAGGCCGGCCCAGAGCGGCACCGAGAACATCATGGCGTTCATCGCGCCGAACCCGGCGACGGCCAGGGCGAGGATCAGGCGGTTCCCCTCGCGATCCCGTTGCTGCAGCGCGGTCGCGGGGTCATAGGGTGTCGCCTGGTAGCCCAGTCCGACCAGGGTCTGGACCACACGGCCGGGGTCGATCGCCTGGTCCGAGACATCAATGGCAAGCCGGCCGGTCGACAGGTTGAGGCGCGCCGACGCCACTCCGGGGATGGTCGAGACCTCACGCTCGATCTTGGCGATACACCCCGCGCATCGGGCCCCGGTGACGAGGAGATCCAGTCGCCCACGTCCGTCGTCGCGACGCCGGACGAAGGCTGACATGTCCCTGCCGAAAGCCGTGTCCAGGGTCATGGCCATGTCAGTCGCCGCTCGGCCACGATCCGGCGCCCTGCGTCATCCCTGGCGTCGATGCGTACGTCCCAGGCCCCGGTCAGTGCCAGCGACTTCGAATAGCGTCCGGCCGTTGTCTCGGAGAGCGTGACCTCGGACCGCCCCTGTTCAGTCGCCGGGCGCTGCAGCAGGACGGCGACCTGCAAGCCGGTCAGCGGCCGGCCATCACGATCCTGGAGCCTGACTTCCAGCCCGTCCGGTATGGCCCTCGCGCCCGCCCGCCAGCCGAGGGCGCTCTGGGCCCGCAGGCGTTCGAGCTCGGCATTGTAGATCAGGCCGGTCTCATAGGGCTTGGCCTCGACCTGGCCCGGATGGGTCCGGTACGCGACGACGAGGAAGGACATGTCCACGGCGACGATCACGGTGAAGAAGGCCACGACACCGGCGGCGACGTGCCAACCCTTGACGGTGAACGGCGGACGAACAGGGACGGTCGGTGTGGTCATCGCTGCGCGGTCCCGAAGTTGAAGGCCGTCTCGACAGTCCTGGTCCGGTTGCCGGAGATGATTTCGAACGTCGCCTCCGCGCGGTCATCATCCGGGTCGTCGGATCCGCTGTCTGCCGCAGCGTCCGCAACGGCAGCCGGCACCGTCACGAACAGGCGCAGGGAGGTGACGACATTCGGCGCCAGGTCCACCACCACGGGGCCCGGTTCCGGGTGGCCCGGGTCGGTCAGGACCGCGCCGGGCACCCCCGCATAGCGGATTGTCGCGGAGGCGGTCTCGAAGCCGTGGTTGGCGATCTTGAGCGTGTAGCCGTTACGCACCGCGCCGTCATGCAGTCTGACATAGGCGGGGTTACGGTCCCTCAGGGCATGGACCCCGATCGCCTCGCGCGTTCTGAGCCCCTGGATCATCAGGCCGCTGACCAGCACCAGGGCCCCGGCGTAGTAGACGGTGCGTGGACGGATCAGTCTGTGTTGCGGTTTCTGGCCGCCGCAACGCGCGGCCACGGCCGCGTCGGTGTCATAGGCGATCAGGCCGCGCGGCCGCTCCACCCGGTCCATGATCTCGTTACAGGCGTCGATGCACAGGCCGCAGTTGATGCATTCCAGCTGCGAGCCGTTGCGGATGTCTATTCCCATTGGGCAGACCACCACACACTGGTTGCAGTCGATGCAGTCGCCCCGACCGGTCCAGGTCTCCGCCTTCTTGTGCGGTCCGCGCGGCTCGCCCCGATCGGTCCGGTAGGTGACCTGGAAAGACTGTTCGTCCAGCATCGCTCCCTGGATGCGCGGCCACGGGCACATGTAGGTGCAGACCTGTTCCCGCATATGGCCGGCGAAGACATAGGTGGTGAAGGTCAGGATGGCGCACGAAACATAGGCCGTCATCGGCGCGGTTCCGACCCAGAAGGTGCGGATCAACTGTGGCGCATCATGGAAGTAGAATATCCACGCCCCTCCGGTACCGAAGGCGGTAGCGATCCAGACCGCATGTTTCCCGGTCTTGCGCCACAGCTTGTTGAAGGACATGGGCGCGGCGTCGAGGCGCATGCGCGCGTTGCGGTCTCCCTCGAACAGTCGCTCGATATGGATGTAGAGATCCGTCCATACCGTCTGGGGGCAGGCGTAGCCGCACCACAGCCGGCCGAAAAGCGCGGTCACGAGGAAGAGCGAAAGCGCAGCGATGACCAGCAGGCCGGTGATGAAATACACCTCCTGCGGCCAGAGCTGAATGGTGAAGAAGTAGAAGCGTCCACCTGCGAAATCGACCAGCACGGCCTGGTCGGGCAGCGCGCCGGGTCGCTCCCACCGAATCCACGGCGTGATATAGTAGACAGCCAGAAAAGCGATCAGCAGGGCCCATTTCAGCCAGCGCCAGGGGCCGTGAACGAGCTTCGGATAGATGGGCACACGGGCCTGATACAGCCCCTTTGGCCGGGCCTTCTCACGCTGGCGTTCGGCGACCGAGACCGGCCCTTTTGACGAGGCCTGGTCCCGGGTCCGGTCGATGATGATGGTCATGGCGTCGGGATTTCGACCTCTCTCAGGGACGGTTCGCCGCCGCCGGCATTGACGTGGACGTAGACGGCGAGCGCCTTGATCACCGCCGGTGAAAGCCGGGTCCCCCAGTTCGGCATCACGCCGTTCCGGCCGTTGTGCAGCTGTCCGGAAATGGCGGCCCGGTCGGACCCGTTCAGCCATTCGCGGTCGGTCAGATTGGGGGCACCGAATTCGCGTGAGCCGGTCCCCGTCGGCATGTGACAGGCCGCGCAGTTGTCCGCGAACAGCGTGGTCGCGCGGGCGACCGCCGCGGGGTCGGCCTGCCGACCCGACAGGGCGACGACATATTCCGTCAGATCGCCGATCTGGGTGCCGGTCAGCAGGGCATCACGGCCGAAGGCCGGCATCATCGACATGCGTGCTTCGGGATGACCGGAGCGGACGCCGACCAGGAGCGTGTGCTCGATCTCTTCCAGCGAGCCGCCCCAAAGCCAGACGTCGTCCCGCAGGTTGGGATAGCCCTTGGCACCGCCGCCGCCGGCACCATGGCAGCTGGCGCAGTTGTCGCCGAAGACGGACTGTCCGATCGCCAGGGCGTGGGCCTGAAGCGCCGGATCGGCCTCGATCTCCTGGAGTGATGCGGTGACCAATTGGGCCTCGTTGCGCCCCCGTTGAACCTGGAGCGCCGTAAGCTCGGTCACGAGGTCGGCGCGATCGGACTGTTTCAGCAGGCCCGGCGTATAGCCGCTGAGGCCCGGCCAGGCCGGCATCAGAACCCAGTAGACGATGGAGAAGGCAATGCAGCCGTAGAAAATCCACAGCCACCAGCGGGGCAGGGGGTTGTCCAGCTCCGTGATGCCGTCCCATTCGTGTCCGGTCGTCTCGACGCCGGAATGCTCGTCGCGCTCGGGCTCAGACATGGTCGTCCTCGTCCTTCTCGAGCGGCAGACGGGAGAGGCGGGAGAACAGGTCGCGGTTCTTCGGCCAGAGCGCGTAGATCACGCCGGCGATAAAGAGCGCGCCGAAGTAGACGAGGCCACCCTGCTGGGCGAACCGGGCTACAGTTTCATAGTCGAGACCGCTCATCGCATATTGTCCGGGTCTTCGGCCTGGTAGGTGCTGAAATCCACCATCGTGCCGAGTTGCTGCAGATAGGCGATCAGTGCGTCCATCTTGGTCAGACGCGCAGGATCACCGTCGAAATCGCCCTGCACGATCTTGGGCCCGTAGCGGGTGCGCAGGGCGGACGTTTCGCTGGCGTAGGGATCGACCTGGGCCTTGGCATCCACCTCGGCGTTCTCGATCTGATCGTCCGTATAGGGCACCCCCACCGTCCTCATGGCGCGGAGCTTGGCGCGGATGGCGTGCAGATCCAGGTCCTGGTCGGCAAGGAAGCGGTAGGGAGGCATGTTGGATTCGGGAACCACGGCCCGGGGGTCCCCCAGATGTTCCCGATGCCATTCATTGGAGTATTTGCCCCCGACCCGCGCCAGGTCCGGTCCGGTCCGCTTGGAGCCCCACTGGAAGGGGTGATCGTACATGCTCTCCGCCGCGAGGCTGTAGTGGCCGTAGCGTTCCACCTCATCGCGCAGCGGCCGGATCATCTGCGAGTGACAGCTGTAGCAGCCCTCGCCGATGTAGATGTCGCGACCGGCCAGTTCCAGCGGCGTATAGGGGCGTACCCCCTCGACCTCCTCGATCGTGCTCTCGACCCAGAAGAGCGGCGCGATTTCCACAATGCCGCCGATCGAGACGACAAGGGTGATGCCGACGATCAATAACAGAGAGTGCCGCTCCAGCGGTCCGTGTTTCTTCCACATCATCTGATCCTCACTCGGCCGGCAGCAGGTGTGGCTCGATCGCCGCCACCGGGACCTTCGCGGAAGGCTCCGCGGACGGCATGCGGATCGTTCGCCACAGATTGTAGGACATGAGCAACGTGCCGCTCAGGAACATCAACCCGCCGACGGCGCGGATGACATTCTCGGTGTGTTTGGCGGCAACGGTCTCGATGAAGCTGTTGGCCAGGAAACCGTCGGGCGTGTATTCGCGCCACATCAGGCCCTCCATGATGCCGGAGACCCACATCGCGGTGATGTAGAGAACGATGCCGGTGGTCGCGATCCAGAAATGCCACTCGACGAGGGCGTTTGAATACAGCCGGTCCTTCTTCCACAGCCACGGAACCATGCAGTAGATGGCTCCGAAGCTGATGAAGCCGACCCAGCCCAGCGCGCCCGAATGGACATGTCCGATGGTCCAGTCCGTGTAGTGTGAAAGCGCGTTGACCGTGCGGATCGCCATCAACGGACCTTCAAACGTCGACATGCCGTAGAAGGCGATGGCGACCACCATCATGCGGACGACAGGGTCGGTGCGCAGCTTGTCCCATGCCCCCGACAGGGTCATCAGGCCGTTGATCATCCCGCCCCAGGACGGCATCCACAGCATGATCGAGAAGGTCATGCCGAGGGTCTGCGCCCACTGCGGCAGGGCCGTGTAGTGCAGGTGGTGCGGGCCGGCCCAGATGTAGATGAAGATCAGCGACCAGAAGTGCACGATCGAGAGGCGGTAGGAATAGACCGGCCGCTCAACCCGTTTGGGCACGAAATAGTACATCATGCCGAGGAAGCCGGCCGTCAGGAAGAAGCCGACGGCGTTGTGACCATACCACCACTGCACCAGTGCGTCCTGTACGCCGGCGAAGGCGGAATAGCTGCGGGCCTCCAGCAGACCCACCGGAACGGCCGCGTTGTTGACCAGATGAAGCAGGGCTACGGTGACGATGAAGGCGAGGTAGAACCAGTTCGCCACGTAGATATGCGGTTCCTTGCGCTTCCAGATCGTGCCGAGGAAAACCAGTAGATAGGCGACCCAGACGATGGTCAGCCATATGTCGACGTACCACTCCGGTTCGGCATATTCGCGCGACTGGGTAATGCCTGCCAGATAGCCGGTCGCGGCGAGCACGATAAACAGCTGGTAACCCCAGAAGACGAACCAGGGCCAGATGCCGCCGGCGAGCCGCGCGCGGCAGGTTCTCTGTACGACCCAGAAGGAGGTGCAGATCAGGGCGTTTCCGCCAAAGGCGAAGATGACGCCCGACGTGTGAAGAGGACGAAGGCGGCCGAAGTTGAGCCAGCCGTGATCGGGGAAGTAGAAGATGTTCGGCCACGAAAGCTGTGAGGCGATCAGAACGCCGACCGTCATGCCGACGACGCCCCAGAACATGGTGGCAATCACCCCGGCCCGGATCACGCCGTCCGAGTAGCGGCCGGGGTCGGCCTTGAACCGTCCGTTGCCGACGCCGAGGGTCAGAGCCGCGAGCGCGACGATGCCGGCGGCCAGGAAGACGTAGCCGTGAAACCGGAACGCCGGGTCGTCCGTAAAGGCCGTCGCCAGAAAGGCGACAAGGGTGAGCGCCCCCACGGTAACGAAAAGCGGGACAAACCCGCCGAGGAGTTCGTCCTCTTGTCTTTGATTCGGCATTCGCAACCCCTGCTTTCGCACGGGCTATGCCGCAGTGCGGAAGGCTCAGCCTTGATCCAGCGCAATGCGGCCCGACGAAAATTCCGCTTGGCTGCGAGGCGGAGAAGCCCATGCCCACCATTGACCCGTCCGAACGCAAAATTCTGGCAAGCGGACTGCTTGCGCTCGGCTGCTCGTCTGGAGCCCTGGCTGCGGCGCTGGGCGTTACGGCCATTGACCATATGGCGGGTGCGGCCGGCATATGCGGCCTGGCGGCAGAGCATTGCTCGGCCTGCTATGGTGCCATGGCGAGCCTGTCGGTCACCTTGATCACCGGCTGGTCCGGCCTGTCGCTGTTACGGCCATCGGGTCCTCGCCTCATCAAATCCCGGGCCCGGTCATGACGGTGCTGTTTGACTACACCGCCGCATTCCAGTCCGCCGTCGACCAGGTGAAGGGGGAGGGGCGCTATCGCGTCTTTGCCGACCTGAAGCGCGTGCGGGGCCAGTTCCCGAGGGCCGTCCGGCGGCGCGAGGACGGGTCCGAGCAGGACTGCGTGATCTGGTGTTCGAACGACTATCTCGGCATGGGCCAGCACCCGGAGGTGCTCGGGGCCATGCAGGACGAGATCGACTCCGTCGGGGCCGGGGCCGGGGGCACGCGCAACATCTCGGGCACGACCCGGTCGGCGGTCGATCTGGAGGCCGAGCTGGCCAGCTGGCACCAGAAGGAGGCGGCGCTGCTGTTCACCTCGGGCTATGTGGCCAACGAGGCGACGCTGACGACGCTGCAGCGCATCCTGCCGGGCCTGATCATCTTTTCGGACAGCCTGAACCACGCCTCGATGATCGCCGGCATCCGCAACGGCGGCTGCGAGCGGCACATCTTTGCGCACAATGATCTGGAACACCTCGAGGCCCTGCTGGCGGCGGCCCCGGCCGAGGCCCCCAAGCTGATCGCCTTCGAGAGCGTCTATTCGATGGACGGCGACATCGCCGACCTGGCCGGGACCATCGCCCTGGCCCGCCAGTACAACGCCCTGACCTATCTGGACGAGGTCCATGCGGTCGGCCTGTACGGTGCGACCGGCGCGGGCGTGGCCGAGCGCGACGGGGTGCTGGACGGGATCGACATCGTCGAATGCACGCTCGGCAAGGCCATCGGCGTCATGGGCGGCTATATCGCCGCCGATGCGGTGATCATCGACGCGGTGCGCAGCTGGGCCGCCGGTTTCATCTTCACCACCAGCCTGCCGCCGGCCCTGACGGCGGGAGCCCTGGCCTCGGTGCGCTGGCTCAAGGCCCACCCCGAGGTGCGCGAAGCCCACCAGGAACGCGCCGCCACGCTCAAGGCCCGGTTCACGGCCGCCGGCATCCCGGTGATGGACTCGGTCAGCCACATCGTCCCGGTGTTCGTCGGCGATCCCGTCCACGCCAAGATGATCTCGGACATGCTGCTGGAAGAGCACGGCGTCTATGTCCAGCCGATCAACTATCCGACCGTGCCCAAGGGCACCGAGCGGCTGCGCTTCACGCCGTCGCCCAACCACACCGACGCCATGATGGATGATCTGGTCAAGGCGATGGACCGGCTGTGGACCCACTGCAACGTGGCGCGGCTGCCCGCGGTGGCGTAGGGGTTCCGCCGGACCTCACTCAGACGCAGGCACGATGACGATGGCCATCCGCGGTGACCGTCGTTGTCCAGAGACAGAATTTTCGTCCGGTGCCGACGGAGCCCCCCGGACCCGAATTCCCGTCGCTTTTCAGTGTGCCGGCCTTGATGCCGGCTTCGGTGATGAACCAGACCTTCTTGATGTGGAGGTTGGCCGTCCACAGGCCGGGCAGGGCGACGTCCGCCCGTGCCTGAAGCGCGTAGCCGAGGCTGTCTGCCGCACGGATGATTGAAGTTTCACCCGCCGCCAAAAGCCTTCTGCTGCGCAAACCACGAGACCGCTGAACGATGGGGCTGCCGACAAGCCCGAGGATGATGGATCGTATCGGGCTATTGCATGCGGCCCCTAGGCGGCGGCGCGGATTTCGGGGTCGTCCTCGCTCGAATAGATCGCTTCGATCCTCGCGACGGTTGGGTTGCGGATGATTTGATGGTTCTGGAACTGGTGAACGAGGGCGATGTCGGTCCCGGCGACGTGTTTGAGGATATGGGGGAGCCCCGACGGTTCATCGCCGGCCAAGGCGACCTGCGCCGGGTCTCCGGTCACAACCATGCGTGAGTTTCGTCCCATTCGCGTCAGAGCCATGCGCATCATCTTCTTGCTCATGTTCTGGGCCTCATCGGTCAGGATGAAACAGTCATTGAAGCTTCGTCCCCGCATACGACCGAGCGGGGTGATCTCGAGCAGGCCGTGCTCGATCTGGCGTCTTGTTTCATCCCGCCCGATCAGATCGCGAAGGGCATCCTCGATCGGCGTGAGTTGCTCGTCGTAGACGGTTTCGGCACGCAGGGCGGCCGTCATGACGTCGCCCTCGAGCATCCCGCGGGGGCGCGTCACGACCATGCTCTTGAAATGCTTGTCGGCAATCAGGTTCAGGCCGGCGGCGATGGCCAGGTGGGTCTTTCCCGTGCCGGTGGGACCGACCCCGAAGATCAGGGGCCTGTCAGAAAACAGCATCGCATTCATGAAAGCGACCTGGCTGAGCGACATGGGCCTTACGGCGGAATGAATGCCGTTGAGTCGGAAGGCCAGTTCGTGTTTGAGCGCGTCCTGTACCGTGGCTGCCGCCACTGAGTTGACCATCGGCTCATTGATGGTGTGGCCGGCTTCGGTCGCTTCCGCGATTCGCCTGATCATCTCGACGATGAGCGAGACTGCAATCTCGTCTCCGGTTACGCGGATCCCGCCGCCGACCGGCGATATCGCGAGGCGAAAGGGCCTTACGGCCACCGGGATATTGTGACCCGCTGCATTCGCACCCGAAAACAGGAGCTGGCAGCTCTGGGCAGGCATCTCGATATATTGACTGACCGGTCTCTGGCCCGAGCTTGGGGTCGAATTCACTGCAGACCTCCATCGTGCCGGACTCGGTCGAGCTTCCTGGAGGCGGGCCGGTTCCCCTGTCTCCAACTTTCGGCCTGAGCATAACAGCCAAGCTTCAACGGAGATTTAACCGGGACTTACGTGGCACTACGGCCCCGCATCAGTTGAGGGAAGCGTTTGGCCCGCAGGCCTCACAGCGGGGATGTCAGCCTGAAAACGGCCTCGTAAGGACGGCCGTGGGTTTCGAGATGGACCTTTGTGGACGCGGGTGGGCGAGAGAATTAGCCAGCCCGAACCGATGTGACGACTCCGCTCACGCGTTCACCTGGTCCGTTTCGTCGGAGCACGGGACGACAGCCTCCGGCGTCGGCGGTCGGTAACCGGCAATCGCCGTCAGAAATCCGCAACCAGACTGCGATAGGCCCGCCAGCTGGCAAGACCCAGCCACGGAAAGATGACGATCAGGGCGAGGAAACCGGTCGCAGCAGACAGCAGCAACAGCGTGGTGATGATGACAGCCCAGAGCAGCAGGGGGAAGAAGTTCGCATTGACCGCGCGCACACTGGTCGCCACCGCCGCGAAGACGTTGGCCTGCGGATTGAGCAACATGGGCGCGGAGACGACCACCAGGGCAAACGTCACAAAGGCCAGCAGGCCGCCGGTCATCGTTCCGACCAACAGCATGGTATGCCCCTCCTTCGAACCGACGGCGAAGGCGATGAGCGAGTCCATATCGCGATATATCTGGTAGGTCGAAAGCCCGTAGACGATCTGCGCGATCCGGCCCCACAGGAAATAGATCATCACAAGGAGCAGGCTGAGGTAGGCGATATCCTGGCGGAAGGCCGCGCGGACGAAAAGTATCTGGCCCAGTCCGGGCCGCTCGCCCAGGTCGATCCGGCGGCCGGCCTCATACGGGCCCATTGCGAGCACGGGCGCGATCATGACGAAGCCGGCGGTCAGCGCCATGGCCCAGAAGGCACCGTGAGTGGCATAGACGCCGTAACACAGGGCGAAGCTGGCGGCTGCGAGGCCGAGGCCGTACGCGAGCAGGGAGGCCGGGGCCTTCGCCAGATCCCGCCAGCCCTGGGCCAGCCAGCCAAAGGGCGCAGAGAGGCCGATCGTCCTGATGGCCGGGAGGCTGAGTGGCGCGTCCATACTTCCCCGATCGTGACTCTGCATGGTCTGACAGAAAGCAATGATGTCGCTGATCCCCGTTGCTGGCAAGGTGCGGTCAGATGCAGATTTGAGCTCCAGTGACAGCGAGCCCGCCAAGCCCCTGAAATGACGATGTTAAGAAAAAAGAAAAACAGCCCTGGAAGAAATTCGAGTAACATTGCGCCATATTAGATTAAGTATTCACTTGGGTCTGTAATAGAGAGATTGATCTACTGACCCATTGATCCTGATGTTCTTGCTGATTCAAGCGAATGGGTCTTGGATGGCGTCGTTTGTTATGGTGCTGTTGGTCTGATGCGAGCCACAGGTTGGGGCCCCTGATCGCCCGACGACGACAACCCGGCTCGGCCGCGGGGACCCTGTTCTTCCCTGACAGGGCATCGGCGCGGAAACCCCGTCGGCCTTGCCTGATCGGGGACGCGGGCCAAATCTGTGCTGGATCGCGGCCGTGATCGGGCTGCCGGAGACGCATTCAGCGTTTCCGGCCACCGGCAGGAGACGGCCAGGTCGGTTTACAGGCCTGCTCCCGGCGCAAAGCGTTCCGGCACCGGAGTGCGTGGCGGAAGCGGTGGGATTCGAACCCACGGACGGCTCTCACCGTCGCTGGTTTTCAAGACCAGTGCCTTAAACCACTCGGCCACACTTCCTTACCGGCGCGCGCTGTCGCTTGCGACAGGCTGACCGACTCCCGTGAGGCACCTGCACGTGCCTGCCGGGGGGACTGGCCGCATAGCGCCAAATGCGCCGTTAACCAAAGCGGAAATATCTCACCACCATACTTGACCGCTTCAGGGGCGGATCATGACTGGAACACTCACCACGAAATGGATCCGGGGCGGGCTGGCGATTGCCCTGCTTTCGCTTCTGGCCGCCTGCGCCGGCGGTGCCCGGCCGGGGGTCGGACGTCTGCCGGTGGTGACCGACCCGGCACCGATCGTTTCCGGCACGATGCGGCCCTATCAGGTGCGCGGGCGCTGGTATCGGCCGGAGGAGCAGCCTCACTATGACGAGACGGGCACGGCGTCCTGGTATGGTGAGCAGTTCAACGGTCGGCCGACGGCGACGGGCGAGCGGTTCGACATGCATGCCCTGACCGCAGCCCACAAGACGCTGCCGCTTCCCGGGCTGGTCGAGGTCACAAACCTGGGCAACGGGCGTCGGATCGTGGTGCGGGTCAACGACCGCGGCCCCTTCGTCGACGGCCGCATCATCGACCTGTCGCGGGGTTCGGCCGAGGCGCTGGGCCTGCTGTCGGCCGGCGTCGGGCAGGTGAGGGTGCGCTATCTGGGCCGGGCACCCCGGACAGGCGGCGGGACGACGCTCCGGACTGCCGAGGCCAGGCCGGATCCGGCTCGGGGGGCGGCGCAGCCGCCTGAGGCGGCCTATGGCGGCGCGGCCTGGTGGATTCAGGCCGGAGCCTTCTCGGATCGGCGCGCGGCGCGACGCGTCGCTGACCGGCTGGGGGATCGCGCCACGGTCGATGCCGCCTCCGCCGAACACGGCGCGCTGCTTCGGGTTCTGGTCGGTCCATGGCCCGATCGCGACGCCGCCGAACAGGCCCGCCAGGCGGTGATCGCGCGCGGATATACCGACGCTCTGTTGATATCGGCGCGCTGAGGCTTGCGAACCGGGCCGGCGCCGCCATTGTGCGCCGGTGACCCAGGGCAGATTCATCACATTCGAAGGCGGCGAGGGAACCGGCAAGTCGACCCAGGTCGCCCGGCTGGTCGAGCGCCTGCGCGCCCGCGAGCTCGAGGTCGTGCAGACGCGGGAGCCCGGCGGCTCGGCGGGGGCGGAGGATATCCGTAACATCGCCCTGAACGGCGACGCCAACCGCTGGTCACCGATGACCGAGACCCTGCTGATGTTCGCCGCCCGCAGCGACCATCTGGAGCGGACCATCCGACCCGCCCTCGAGGCCGGGCGCTGGGTGGTGTGTGACCGCTTCGCTGATTCGAGCCGGGCCTATCAGGGGGTCGGGGGCGGAACCCCGGCGGCGTTCATTGAGGCGCTGGATGCCGCCATCGTCGGCGCGACCCAGCCGGACCTGACCCTGATCTTTGATCTGCCCGTCAGCATCGGGCTGGAGCGCGCCTTCGGCCGCGGTCTGTTCGAGACCCGCTTTGAGTCCAAGGGGCTGGCGTTTCATGAACGGCTGCGGCGCGGGTTTCTGGACATTGCGGCGCGCCATCCTGAACGCTGCGTCGTCATCGACGCCGATGGCGATCAGGAGGCGGTCGAGGCGCGCGTCTGGGCCGCGATCGAGGCCCGCCTGTTGTGACGGATCATCCGCGCGACCGTTTCGATCTGATCCCGGACGCCGCGGCCGAGGCGTCGTTCGTCGACGCCCTCGACAAGGGGCGGCTGCACCACGCCTGGCTGCTGTGCGGAGTCGAGGGGGCCGGCAAGGCGACCTTCGCCTATCGCGCCGCCCGTCGGCTGCTGGGGGCCGCGGCGGATCCGTCGCGCGGACGGCTGGGCACCCGACCCGATGACCCGGTGGCCCGGCTGGTGACCGCCCAGTCGCATCCGGACCTGCTGGTGCTGGAACGCGCCGTCGAGGGCGGCAAGACGAAGAAGTCGATCTCGGTCGATCAGGCCCGGGACCTGCCCGAGTTCTTCTCCAAGAGCCCGTCGCAGGCCCGCTATCGGGTCGCGATCATCGATGCGGCAGATGACCTGAATATCAATGCTGCCAATGCCTTGCTAAAAATTCTTGAGGAACCGCCTGAGCGTGGCGTCCTGTTTCTGGTCACCCATGCGCCGGGGCGGCTGCTGTCGACCCTGCGCTCGCGCTGCCGCCGTCTGGCCTTTCCTGTCTGGCCGCTGCATGCGCTTGAGGATCTGGTGCGAAACCAGACCGGCGTCTCGTCCGGAGAGGCGGCGCGGATCGCCGGCATGGCGGGCGGGTCCCCGGGTCAGGCGCTGGCGCTGGCGTCCGGCGCTACCCTGGAGGCCGATCAACTGGCCCAGGCCTGGGTTGCGGCACCGACCGTGGATCGCGCCGAAGCCATGGCGGTCGCCGACCGCTTTCGCGGGGCCGAAGGCCAGGAGCGGTTCGAGACCCTGATGGACCGGCTGATCGCCGCCGTGAAGGTGCGCGCGCTGGAGGAAGGCCGGTCCGGCGCGCGCTGGGCCGAGCTGTGGAGCCGCCTGTCCGAACTGCCGGACCGGACCGCCGCCATCAACCTGGATCGCGGCGACGTGCTGGCGGGTGCCCTGGCCGATCTGCAGCGCACCAAGGCGGCCGGCTGATGCTGATCGACAGCCACGTCAATCTGCACGCGCCACAGTTCGACGAGGACCGCGACGCCGTCATCGCCCGGGCCCGCGAGGCCGGCGTGGGCCTGATGGTCGAGATTTCCGACAAGCTGTCGACGTTCGAGGCTACCCACGGCCTGGCGATGGCCCATGACGACATCTGGTGCACCGTCGGCGTCCACCCGCACGAGGCGAAGGACTATGCCGACCTGACCGCCGGGCGGCTGGCGGCGCTGGCCGGGCGCGACCGGGTCGTCGGGATCGGCGAGTGCGGGCTGGACTTCCACTACGATCTGAGCCCGCGCGACGTGCAGGCGGCGGTGTTCCGGCAGCATATCGAGGCGGCCCGGATGACGGGACTGCCGCTGGTCGTGCACACGCGGGAGGCAGACGATGTGATGGCGGCCATTCTGGAGGAAGAACAGGCGAGGGCCCCCTTCCGGTTTCTGATGCACTGCTACACCAGTGGACCGGAACTGGCGAAAAAGGCTGCGAAATTGGGGGCGTGGTTCTCGGTTTCCGGGATCGCCACCTTCAAGGCCGCCACCGAGGTGCGCGACATTATCGCCGGTATGCCCGAGGACCGGATCATCGTCGAAACCGACTGTCCGTATCTGGCCCCCGTGCCTCATCGGGGCCGGCGCAATGAACCGGCCTATGTCGGTCATGTGCTGGACAAGCTGGCCGAGATCCGGGGCTGGTCGCGCGAGGAGGCCGAGGCGCGGACCACGGATGCCTTCTTCGCCCTGTTCGACCGTATCCCGGGGCCGTCGAAATGAGCGACGGCGGCGAGTTTGAGGTCGTTATCCTGGGCTGCGGCTCATCCGGCGGCGTGCCGCGCGGCGACGGCGACTGGGGCGACTGCGATCCCTTCGAGCCGAGAAACGCCCGCACCCGCTGTTCGGCCCTGATCCGCCGTCACGGACCGGACGGTGTCAGCAGTGTGCTGATCGACACCTCGCCCGATCTGCGCGCGCAGATGCTGGCGGCGGACGTCCGGCATATCGATGCGGTTCTCTACACCCATGACCACGCCGATCAGGTGCACGGGATCGATGATCTCCGGGTCTTCGCGATGCGGACGCGCCGGCGCATTCCGGCGTGGATGGATCAGGCGACACGGACGGCGCTGGTGGGGCGGTTTCCCTATATCTTCAACAGTGAAGAGGGCTATCCGGCCATTCTGGACGAGATGGCCATTCCGCCCCACGGCGTGCCTTGGGCCGTCGGCGGTGCCGGCGGCGACGTTCCCGTCGTCACCTTCGACCAGGCGCACGGGCCGATCCGCTCGGTCGGCTATCGCCTTGGACCCGTGGCCTATTCCAGCGATGTGTCCGAGCTCGACGACGCGGCGATCGAGGCCGTGCGCGGCTGCGAGCTGTGGATCGTGGACGCCCTGCGCTGGACCCCGCATCCTACCCACGCCCACGTCGACAGGGCTCTGGAGTGGATCGCCCGGTCGGGCGTGAAGCGAGCGGTGCTGACCAATCTGCATCTCGATCTCGACTACAACGTCCTGAAGGCCGCCGTGCCCGCCCATGTCGACGTGGCCTTCGACGGCTGGTCGGCGCGCCTGCCCCTTGAAACCGGAGGTTCGTGATGAACCGTTTGATCGCCGCGGCGTGCGGCATCCTCGCCCTCGCCCTGTCCTCGATCGCCGCGGCCCAGACGGCCCCGGCGGAAGGCGATTTCAGTGCCGCGGGCCTGACGCTGACGTCGGGCCAGCGGCTGGACGGGCTGCGCATCCATTACCGGACGCTGGGCACCCCGCGGCGGGGCGCGGACGGGCGGGTCGGGAACGCCGTCCTGCTGCTGCACGGCACGGGCGGCACCGGCGCGCAATTCCTGTCGCCCCAGTTCGCGGGCGAGCTGTTCGGACCCGGCCAGCCGCTGGATACCAGCCGCTACTACGTCATCATGCCCGACAACCTCGGCCACGGCGGCTCCTCGAAGCCGTCGGACGGCCTGCGCGCCCGCTTTCCGGAGTACGGCTACGCGGACATGGTCGAGGCGCAGCGGCTGTTGCTGACCGAGGGGCTGGGGGTGGATCACCTGCGGCTGATCCTGGGCACGTCGATGGGCTGTATGCACGCCTTCGTCTGGGGCGAGAGCCATCCCGACTTCGCCGATGCCCTGATGCCGCTGGCCTGCCAGCCGACGGCGATCGTGGGCCGCAACCGGCTGTGGCGCGCCATGCTGATGGACGGCATCCGCAGCGACCCGGCGTGGAACGGCGGCGACTATGCCGAACAGCCGCAACAGGGGCTGCGTACGGCCGTGGATCTGCTGCTGCTGGCCGGCGGCGCGGCGGTGCCGATGCAGCAGGATCTCGCCACGCAGGACGCGGTGGACGGCTGGCTGAAGGCCCAGCAGGACCGGCGCATCCCGGCGCTGGATGCCAATGACCTGTGGTACCAGGTCAACGCGTCTTCGGATTACGACCCCTCGGCGGGGCTGGAGCGGATCACGGCACCCGTCATGTGGATCAATTCGGCGGACGACTTCATCAATCCGCCCGAGCTGGGCCTGTCGGAACAGTTCGCGCCGCGCATCGCCCGGGGCCGCTATCGCCTGATCCCCAACAGCGCCGGCGGCAAGGGGCATGGGACGCATACCTGGGCCGTGTTCTGGAAACAGGACCTGATCGCGCTGCTGGCCCGGTCGGAGCGTTAGGCCCCGAGCAATTTGGCGGCCTGCGGGGCGAAATAGCTGAGCACGCCGGCGCAGCCCGCGCGCTTGAAGGCGTGCAGGGTTTCGAGGATGGCGCGGTCCTCCTCAAGCCAGCCATTGGCGATGGAGGCCCGCATCATGGCGTATTCGCCGGACACCTGATAGGCGAAGGTGGGGACTTTGAAGGTCTCGCTAACCCGCTGGATTATATCCAGATAGAGCATTCCCGGCTTGACCATGACGGCGTCGGCCCCCTCGGCGATGTCGAGGGCGACCTCGCGCAGGGCCTCGTCGGAATTGGCATAGTCCATCTGGTAGGTTTTCTTGTCGCCGGTCAGCTGTCTGGCCGAGCCGACCGCGTCGCGGTACGGGCCGTAGAAGGCCGAGGCATATTTGGCGGCATAGGCGAGGATCAGGGTGTCGTGGAAGCCGTTGGCTTCCAGCGCCTCGCGGATGGCCTGGACGCGGCCGTCCATCATGTCGGACGGCGCGACGATGTCGGCGCCGGCGTGGGCCTGGATGAAGGCCTGTTCCGCGAGACGTTCGAGACTGGCGTCGTTGAGGATGCGGCCATTCTCGACCACGCCGTCGTGGCCGTGGTCAGTGTAGCAGTCCAGCGCCACATCGGTCATCACGCCGATACCCGGTGCCGCGTCCTTGATGGCCCGGATACAGGCGGGAATCAGGCCGTCGGGGTCGGTTGCGCCGCTGCCGACCGCGTCCTTGATGGCCCCGTCGACATTGGGGAACAGGGCGACGGCGGGGATGCCGAGGCCGAGGGCCTCTTTCGCAGCCGCTGCGGCGGCTTTCGGCGACAGGCGGAAGACGCCCGGCATGGAGGCGACCGGCACGCGGTCGTCGGCTCCATCGTGGACGATCAGGGGCCAGATGAGGTCGGCGGGCGTCAGGGTCGTCTCGGCCACCAGCCGGCGCACCCAGGGACTGGACCTCAGGCGGCGGGGGCGGGCGAAGGGAAAGGCGGCGGGCGCGAACGATTGGGTCATGGGGCTGTCCTAGCGGGCTTCGGGGCCGGGGTGAAGGTGACGGCCTGTCGCCGCACGGCGGGGTTGAGCCGGGTTTGACGGGGCTGACTGGTCTGAGGTCATCGGCAGGTTCAGACTCCGGCGGACAGAAAATCGGGTCTGAATCGTCTGAATCGTCTGAAATCGTGGCTCCGGGTTCGGGTGAGACGGGACGGGTCGAACCGGGCAGGATGGCATGCCACCACGTCAAAAGCGGTCGCAGGACCTGCGATGTCCAGGTTCAATCGACAGTCCGACGGCGGTACACCGCCATCCCACCCATGTCATTCCGGGGCTGGGACCGGCGTAGCCGGGACAAGACCCCGGAATCCAGGCGTCTGGACGCCGCCCTCCGCCCCACGTTCGAGTATTAAGTCCAGTCCCCTGGATTCCGGGTTCCGCTCTGCGGCCCCGGAAAGACGGTGTTTGATGGACGGCCAGCGCCTCTGCTGAATGTCGATCGAACCTGGTGCCGCAGGATGACGAAGGGTTGGGATGACGGATGGGTGCGGCTTGGCTAGAAGCGCGTTCGGACTCAAGGAACACCCCATGGATTTCGCCCTCAACGACGACCAACGCGCCATCCAGGACGCCGCCCGCCAGTTCGCCGAGGCCGAACTGGCCCCGCACAGCGCCGAATGGGACGAGACCAAGCATTTCCCCGTCGATGTGATGAAACAGGCGGCCGAGATGGGCTTCTGCGGCATCTACACCGGCGAGGAGCATGGCGGCATGGCGCTGGGCCGGGTCGAGGCGGCGCTGATCTTCGAGGAACTGTCGCGGGGGGACGTGTCGACGGCGGCCTTCATCTCGATCCACAACATGGCCGCGTGGATGATCGACAAATTCGGCTCGGACGGCCTGCGCGCCCGCTATGTGCCGCGGCTGACGACGATGGAGCTGATCGCCAGCTATTGCCTGACCGAACCGGGCTCCGGGTCGGATGCGGCGGGCCTGCGGACGACGGCGAAGCGCGACGGTGACCACTGGGTGCTGAACGGCTCCAAGGCCTTCATCTCCGGCGCCGGCACGTCGGACGTCTATGTCGTCATGGCCCGGACCGGCGGGGAGGGCCCCAAGGGCATCTCGACCTTCGTGGTCGAGAAGGACACGCCGGGCCTGAGCTTCGGGGCCCAGGAGAAGAAGATGGGCTGGAACAGCCAGCCGACGGCCATCGTCGCCTTCGACGACTGCCGGGTGCCGGCGGCCAATCTGCTGGGCATGGAGGGCGACGGCTTCCGCTACGCCATGATGGGTCTGGACGGCGGCCGGCTGAACATCGCCGCCTGTTCGCTGGGCGGGGCGCGGCTGGCGCTGGAGACGACGCAGGCCTACGTCACCACGCGAAAGCAGTTCGGCAAGCCCTTGTCGGACTTCCAGAATACCCAGTTCAAACTGGCCGACATGGCGACCCAGCTGGAGGCCTGCCGGCTGATGGTGCTGCGCGGGGCCTGGGCCATCGACACCAACCATCCCGAGAAGACCAAATGGTGCGCCATGGCCAAGCGCATGACCACGGACGCCTGTTTCCAGATCGCCGACGAGGCCCTGCAGCTGCACGGCGGCTACGGCTATCTGAAGGACTATCCGCTGGAGCGGATCGTGCGCGATCTGCGGGTGCACCGGATCCTTGAGGGGACCAACGAGATCATGCGGGTGATCACGGCGCGGGAGATGCTGCGGCAGTGAAGATCGCCGGCCTTTGGAAGAGCCGTCGACATTGGGGAGAGGCCGGGCTTTTTTTCCGCTCCGGGCTGAGCTGAGCCGCTTCGCGAAATCCTCAGCGTCGCTGGCTACTTCAGGGTCTGGGCGCAATCCCGGTTTTGCTGAAGAGCACGGCCAAACACCCGGCGGCCACCGGGAATACGACGCTGTATCCCAGAATACCGATATCCCGCAGACGCATGTCGCCGGTCGGGACGCCGATCAGGCCGGCCAGGGCCAGCAGGCCGCTCAGCACCAGAAGCCATCGTGTCAGGCGGGCGAAGCCGCCACCAGACACGAGAGGGGCGGCCATCAGCACGGAAAGAGCGAAGAAGAAATCCCAGGCCAGAATGTCGAGCATGTAGAATGGTGAGGGCCAGCGGAACGCAGCCTCGGCAGCGGCGCGCGGCCCGCTGAGCAACATCAGGTGCACCCCGACGGTTATCGCCGCGGAGGCCGACATGAAGGCAGCGGAAAGGCGACCCAACCCACGCGGATCAGCGCCTGACCTGACGTGGATGCTCCACATCACGAGCGTCATGCACGGAGCTATCAACAGGATCAGGATTTCCATGGCGGTCAGCCAGGGATCGGGGATCGGATCGCCGACGGAAGCTCTCGCTGCGAGACCGAACAGGAGCACCGTTCCATAGACGACAGTTGCGCCAAAGACCGCGAGCGCCGAGGCGACGGCCACCCTTCGTCCGCTGGCGGTAAAGCGTTCCTGCATGGCTGCCAAGCATCCTCCAGGCGGTCGTATTAGCACTGATCAAACCGGCCAGGCTCGATTTCCAGTCTGCCCGGTAAGGCCGGAGCGGCTGTGGCAAACACGGCTGCTCTTCCCGTGTTCGGCCTTCGCGACCAGGCGGGTCGCCATGCTCGCTGAATCCGAAGTCCTGACCCGCGTCGAATCCGGCATCGGCCGCCTCACCCTGAACCGGCTGGCCGAACCCGTCTGAGCGCGCGAACGGCTGACACCGCGCCGGTTCCGTGCTGATCTTGTCTGAACGGGAGGATGACATGTCGAAACGGATCTGGATCGCACTCGCTACGGCCTTGATCGCCGGACCCGTCGCCGCGCAGGACGGCGCGAACGCCATGGGCGTCGACGAGATCATCGTCACCGGATCCCGCGCCATCGAATGGGACCCGGACGACATCCCCGTCATCCAGCTGGAGCGACGGGCCGACAATCTGATCGTCGCCGTGCGGGTCGTGAACGACACCCGCGATGCGCCGGGTCGGCGCGATGAGATCACCCGGACGCTGCGGGCCATGGCGCGGGCGGCGGCCGGGCGCGCCGACATCGACCTGAGCATCGAGGATGACGGGACGCTGGTCCCGCTGACCGAGGACATGGTCTCGACCCTGACACTGGGCATCGATCCGGGCCGCAGCGACACAAGCGTCGCCAGCCTGGTGGTCAAGACGCCGATCCGCGCGGGCGACACCCTGGACGCCGCTTCGGAGCGGATCGAAGGGTTCGTCGAGGGTGTGGGTCCGGTCGGCCGGTCGCTGGCCGATGTGAGCGGTGACTGGCAATTGTCGGTGGTCAATCCGGCCCAGTATCGCGCGCCGATCCTCGCCGCCATCGCTGCGGACGCTCGCTCGACCGCCGCAACCTTCGGCGAGGGCTATGCGGTCCAGGTCGAGGGCATGTCGAACCGGGTGACATGGCGGCAGTCGGGTCCACTCGATCTGGCCCTGTTCATTCCCTACGACATGACGGTGACGCCAAGGCCCTGATCTGCTATTCTGACCAGAATTATGGTCAGGATATCATCATGCGGACTGTGGGCGTCCTCGAAGCCAAGACCAACCTTTCGGCACTGCTGGATGCTGTCGAGACGACGGGCGAGGTCATCGTCATCACCCGCCACGGCAAGGCGGTGGCGCGGCTATCGCCGGAGAAAGAAACCGAAACGTCTCGTCGTCGCCTGTCCGGTCCTGAATTGGCTGAGCGGGCTCGCGCGTTTCGAGACAAGCAGGCACCGGACCCGGAATGGGCAGCCCTGTCATGGGAAGAGCTGAAGAAGATCGCCCGCGATGAAATTGATCGTTGACGCTTCCGCGGCGGCGTCCTGGCTGCTGGCGTCACAGGCGACGCCGTCGGCGACGGAACTGCTTGATCGCCTCGGCACCTTCGAGACCTCCGCGCCGCACGTCTTCCAGTGGGAGATCGGCAACCTGCTTGTGCGGCAGACGCGTCGCGCGCCAGGGTTCAGCCTGGGTGAGGCTTTCGCTCTTCTCGACAGCTTCAGGATCACGCTTGAGCCGCCGATCGGGCGTGATGCTGTCCGCGTCCTCGCTGCGATCGCGGCCGCCCGGGGGCTCAGCCTGTTTGACGTCGGGTATCTGTGGTCAGCCATGCAGAACGAGGGTGCCATAGCGTCCCGCGACGCCGATCTTTTGGCTGCCGCGACCGCCGCCGGTCTTCCCGTCTTCGACCTTCGCGACTAAGCGGGGGCGCATGTCCGCCGAATCCGAAGTCCTGACCCGCGTCGAATCCGGCGTGGGCCGCATCACCCTGAACCGGCCGAAGGCGCTGCATGCGCTGAACCGGGCGATGTGCGAGGCGATGACGGCGGCGCTGCTGGACTGGCGTGACGACGCGGCGGTGCAGTCGGTGCTGATCGACCACGCCGGCGAGCGCGGCTTCTGCGCGGGGGGCGACATCCGTATGATCGCCGAGAGCGGGGCGGGGGATGCGTCGGAGGCACGGGCCTTCTTTGCGGTCGAATACCGGCTGAACCATCTGATGTTCGAATACCCGAAACCGATCACCGCGATCGTCGACGGCATCGTCATGGGCGGCGGGGTCGGTATCTCCGAGCCGGCGGATGTGCGGGTCGCCACCGAGCGGACCACCTATGCCATGCCCGAAACGGGGATCGGCCTGTTCCCCGATGTGGGCGGCGGCTGGTTTCTGCCGCGACTGCCGGGGCAGACCGGGGTCTGGCTGGCCCTGACCGGGGCGCGGCTGAAGGCGGCGGATACGGTGGCGCTGGGGATACACACGCATTTCGTGCCGTCGGACCGGGTCGAGGCCCTGAAGGCCGCCCTCCTGGCCCATCCGACCGAGCCGAAGACCGTGGCGGACACCCTGGCCTCCGATCCGGGGCCCGCGCCCACGGCGGCGCATCGTGAGGCCATCGACCGGCTGTTTGCCTTCGAGACCGTCGAGGCCATTTTCGCGGCGCTGGAGGCCGACGGCTCGGACTGGGCGCTGGCCCAGCTGGCGGTGCTGAGGACCAAGTCGCCGCAGTCGATGAAGGTGACCCTGCGCCAGCTGCGCATCGGCGCGACGCTGACGTCCTTCGCCGAGACCATGGCCATGGAGTACCGGCTCGGTGGCCGGGTGGTGCGCAGCCACGACTTCCAGGAGGGCGTTCGCGCCGTCATCGTCGACAAGGACAATACGCCGGACTGGTCGCCGGCCGGACTGGATGGTGTGACCGACGCCGCGATCGATGGCCTGTTCGCGCCCCTCCCGCCCGGCGAGGCATGGACGCCGCTTTCCTGAAGCCGGCTTGCATCCGGTGCGGGATTGGGGCGTAGCTTCGCCGCAAACCGGAGGACTGCCCATGTATCGAACCCTTTGTGCGACCGCCCTGGGTGCTGTCCTGCTGACCGGCTGTGCCATGGCGTCCGGTGCGGACATGGGGTCCAGCCCGCAGACCGCCGCCCGCGAAACCGCCTATGCCGCCGCCCTTGCGGATTCGCGGCGGCCGGCCGGTGACGTCGAGCGCGACGGGCTGCGCAAGCCGGCCGAGATGATGGCCTTCGCGCGTCTCGATGCCGGGGATCGCGTCGCCGACGTGCGCCCTGAGGAGGGCTATTTCACGCGGGTCTTCGCCACGGCCGTCGGGCCGACCGGCCACGTCTATGCCTTCGTGCCGAACCAGACCGCAGCGCGTGAGGACGGGTTCTCGGACGCCCTGGCCGCGGCCTTCCCCAATGTCAGCCGCATCACCGGCGCGCTGGAGACCCCGGGCTTCCCCGAGCCGCTGGACGTCGTCTTCATGGGGCAGGAGTATCATGACTTCGTCATTCCCCGGTTCGGTGTCGATGTGGCGCGGATGAATGCTGCCGTGTTCGCGGCCCTGAAGCCGGGCGGCCTTTACGTCATTCTCGATCACCAGGCCGCGCCGGGCGCGGGGACGTCGGTGGTCGGCACCCTGCACCGGATCGAAGCATCGGCCCTGCGGGCGCAGGTCGAGGCGGCGGGCTTCATCTTCGACGGCGAGACCACGGCCGTGGCCAATCCGGCCGACGACCACAGCCTGTCGGTGTTCGATCCGGCCATCCGCGGGCGTAGCGACCAGTTCGTCTACCGCTTCCGCAAGCCGGGCTGACGGCGACCGGCGTCCGGTATAGTCTGCGCCCGCTGCGCCGCAGGCGCGCTTCGGGAGGTTCCGTGATGCGTCGTTCCCTGATGCTGGCCGCCGTCGCGGCCCTGGCGCTGTCGTCGGCCGGCTGCATGGCCGGAACGGGCGGCACCCCCCTGCCGGATGCGGCCAGCTATGCCGGCGCGCTGGCAGAGCCGTCCCGTCCCGCGGCCGACCGCGAGCGCGACGCGGCTCGCCACGCGGCCGAGACCCTGGCCTTCGCCCGGGTTCGACCGGGCCAGCAGATCACCGACATGATCATCGGCGGCGGCTATTTCACGCGCGTGTTCGCCGCCGCGGTCGGACCGGAGGGGCACGTCACCGCGTGGCAGCCCGCCGAATTCCTCGGCTTCCAGGCCAGCTATCGCGAGGCCGCCGACGCGGCCGACGCCATGGCCAATGTCGATGCCGTAAGGGCCCCCATCGCCACGCCGGCGTTTCCGGCCGATCAGGACCTGTTCTTCACGGCCCAGAATTATCACGACCTGCACCTGACTCCGTTCGGGGCCGAGGCGGCGGCCCGGGTCAATGCGGCGGTGTTCGCGGCGCTGAAGCCGGGTGGGCTGTACGTCATCGTCGACCATGATGCGGTGGCGGGGTCCGGCCTGTCGGCCACCAACACCCTGCACCGGATCGACGTCGAGGCGGTCAGGCGCGCGGTGACGGCGGCCGGCTTCGTGCTGGACGGCGAGAGCGCGCTTCTGGCCAATCCCGCCGATCCCCGCACCGCCAATGTCTTTGACGCCTCGATCCGGGGGCAGACCAGCCAGTTCATGCTGCGCTTCAAGAAGCCGCGCTGACGGCGACCCGGGTTCCGTCTAGCCTGATCGTTTCGCGCCGTCAGAGCGCGTCAGGAGGTCTTGTCATGCGTCGTTCCATCATCCTCGCCGCCGCGGCGGTTCTGGCCCTGTCGGCCGCAGGCTGTTCGCAGGGCACGCCGAAGGAGGCCGCAGCGGCACCGGCCGGCTATGCCGCCGCCCTGGCCGAGCCGTCCCGTCCGGCCGAGGATCGCGCGCGCGACGCCGCCCGCCACACCGAGGAAACCCTGGCCTTCGCCCAGGTTCAGCCGGGCGAGACCATTGTCGACATGATCATCGGCGGCGGATATTTCACGCGCGTGTTCTCGGCGGCCGTCGGGCCCGGGGGCCGGGTCATCGCCTGGCAGCCGGCCGAGCTGATCGCCTACCAGGCCAGCTATGGCGAAAGCCTGACCGCCGTGGACGCCCTGGCCAATGTCGACGCCCTGCGCTCACCGAGGGCCGCCCCGGTGTTTCCGGCGAACGTCGACCTCGTCTTCACGGCGCAGAATTACCATGACCTGCATTTGCAGGCCAATGCGGCCGGTACGGCCACCAGGGTCAATGCGGCCGTCTTCAGCGCCCTCAAGCCGGGCGGTCTGTATGTCGTCATCGACCACAATGCGGCGGCGGGCGCGCCCCTGACGACCTCGGACACCCTGCACCGTATCGACGTCGAGACGGTCAAGCGCGAGGTGCTGGCCGCCGGCTTTGTGCTGGACGGCGAGAGCGAGGTCCTGGCCAACGCTGCCGACCCCCTGACCACCAGCGTGTTCGATCCGGCGATCCAGGGCCGCACCAGCCAGTTCATGTTGCGCTTCAGGAAGCCGGCCTGACCGAAAAACCGCCCGGTGCCGCTGGCGACCGGGCGGGGGACCGGCTAACCCTCCCCGAAACCAATCGGGAGACGCTGCCATGACCCTCAGGATCGCCTTCATCGGCCTCGGCAACATGGGCGGGGGCATGGCGGCCAACCAGGCGAAGGCGGGGCATACGGTCGCCGCCTTCGACCTGTCGCAGGCCGCGCTGGACCGGGCGTCCGCCGCCGGCTGCACGCCGGTCGGGTCGGTGGCCGAGGCGGTGAAAGACGCCGACGTGGTCATCACCATGCTGCCCGCCGGGCCGCATGTGCTGAAGGTCTATTCGGAACAGATCCTCGGCGCGGCACCGGCCTCGGCCTTGCTGCTGGACTGTTCGACGATCGACGTGGACACGGCCCGCAAGGTGGCGGGTCTGGCCCGGGACGCCGGCTATGCCTTCGCCGACGCGCCGGTGTCGGGCGGGACGATGGCGGCGGACGCGGGGACCCTGGCCTTCATGGTCGGCTGCGACGAAGGCGACTTCGCCCGGATCGAAATCGCGCTGGAGCCCATGAGCCGGGCGACCTTCCGGGCCGGTGACCATGGCGCGGGGCAGGCGGCGAAGATCTGCAACAACATGATCCTCGGCATCACCATGCTGGGCACCTGCGAGGCCATCGCCTTAGCCGAGAAACTGGGTCTCGACCCGGTGAAATTCTTCGACATCGCCGCCAAGTCGTCGGGCCAGAGCTGGAGCGTGACGACCTATTATCCGTGGCCGGGCCCGGTGCCGACCGCGCCGTCGAACCGCAACTATGACGGCGGCTTCGCCACGGCCATGATGCTGAAGGATCTGAAACTGGCCCAGGACGCGGCGGCCAAGTCGGGCGCGTCGACGCCGCTGGGGGCGCAGTCCGAGGCACTGTTCCAGCTGTTCGACCGGCTGGGCTACGGCGGGCGCGACTTCTCGGGCATCCTGCAGATGCTGCGCGGCAAGCTGGATGAACTGCCGAAACCTTAAATGAGAGTCGTTATCATTTAAGGGCTTGCGACGTTTTTGCCTTGCCCGTCGTGTGGACTTTGGAGTGTCATCGGCGCATCACCGCGCCGATTGAGACGCCAGCGAAAGCCGTCAGCCCGTGTTTGACTACACCGCCGCATTCCAGTCCGCCGTCGACCAGGTGAAGGGGGAGGGGCGCTATCGCGTCTTTGCCGACCTGAAGCGCGTGCGGGGCCAGTTCCCGAGGGCCGTCCGGCGGCGCGAGGACGGGTCCGAACAGGACTGCGTGATCTGGTGTTCGAACGACTATCTCGGCATGGGCCAGCACCCGGAGGTGCTCGGGGCCATGCAGGACGAGATCGACTCCGTCGGGGCCGGGGCCGGGGGCACGCGCAACATCTCGGGCACGACCCGGTCGGCGGTCGATCTGGAGGCCGAGCTGGCCAGCTGGCACCAGAAGGAGGCGGCGCTGCTGTTCACCTCGGGCTATGTGGCCAACGAGGCGACGCTGACGACGCTGCAGCGCATCCTGCCGGGCCTGATCATCTTTTCGGACAGCCTGAACCACGCCTCGATGATTGCCGGCATCCGCAACGGCGGCTGCGAGCGGCACATCTTTGCGCACAATGATCTGGAACACCTCGAGGCCCTGCTGGCGGCGGCCCCGGCCGAGGCCCCCAAGCTGATCGCCTTCGAGAGCGTCTATTCGATGGACGGCGACATCGCCGACCTGGCCGGGACCATCGCCCTGGCCCGCCAGTACAACGCCCTGACCTATCTGGACGAGGTCCATGCGGTCGGCCTGTACGGCGCGACCGGCGCGGGCGTGGCCGAGCGCGACGGGGTGCTGGACGGGATCGACATCGTCGAATGCACGCTCGGCAAGGCCATCGGCGTCATGGGCGGCTACATCGCCGCCGATGCGGTGATCATCGACGCGGTGCGCAGCTGGGCCGCCGGTTTCATCTTCACCACCAGCCTGCCGCCGGCCCTGACGGCGGGAGCCCTGGCCTCGGTGCGCTGGCTCAAGGCCCACCCCGAGGTGCGCGAAGCCCACCAGGAACGCGCCGCCACGCTCAAGGCCCGGTTCACGGCCGCCGGCATTCCGGTGATGGACTCGGTCAGCCACATCGTCCCGGTGTTCGTCGGCGATCCCGTCCACGCCAAGATGATCTCGGACATGCTGCTGGAAGAGCACGGCGTCTATGTCCAGCCGATCAACTATCCGACCGTGCCCAAGGGCACCGAGCGGCTGCGCTTCACGCCGTCGCCCAACCACACCGACGCCATGATGGACGATCTGGTCAAGGCGATGGACCGGCTGTGGACCCACTGCAACGTGGCGCGGCTGCCTGCGGTGGCCTGATCCAGTTTCGATCGTCCGGGATTTGCGGTATGCTTGCGCCATGAACGCCCATCAGCCGATCCCGGGCGCGCCGGTCGAGGAGGACGAATTCTTCGACATGTCGAACCTGCGTCCCAAGCACACCGGACTGCCGATGGTGGTCTGGGTCAGTTATCGCGGCCGAACGCGCCACGACGCCCGTGTGAAGGTTTGCCGGACCCCCGGTGATCGAATCGACATCGACGACATGGCCGTGGTGGGTATCCGTCCGACGCCCACACTGATCGAAGGCCCTCTCGACGCCGGCAGCCTGAAACTGGTTCAGGAATGGATCACGCTGAATGAGGACATCCTCATGGGCTACTGGGATGGCGAGTTGGACACGGCCGAGATGCTCCAGGGCTTGAAACGCATTTGACGAACGACGACAGCCTTGGCGAGGTCATCGTCGAACTGACCCGCAACGGGCCCTATCTGAAATGCTCGGCCATCCACGTGGCCACCGGGGTCGAGGTGTCCGCCATCGGGCCGGCGACCGAGCGGGTGGGGCTTGAACGGATCGCCATCGGCAAGCTGAAGCGGGCGCTGGCCGCGCGGGCACCGTAGACCGGCTGTGGCAGCCAACCGTTTGGTCATGCCGGCGATCCGGTCGCTTCAGATGGACGCGCCCCGCAGCACGGGCACCACAAGATGTTGTGGTCGCCCGTCCTGGGGCATAGATAGGCGCGCCGCCTTTCACCGCCTGCCAGGACGCCGCCCGTGACCGCTTCTTTCGTGCATGACGCCTATTTCTCGAAGACTCTCGCCGAGGCCGATCCCGACGTGTTCGGCGGCATCCAGGGCGAGTTGGCGCGGCAGAAGGAGCAGATCGAACTGATCGCCTCCGAGAACATCGTCTCCAGGGCGGTGCTGGAGGCGCAGGGCTCGGTCCTGACCAACAAATATGCCGAGGGCTATCCGGGGCGTCGCTACTATGGCGGCTGCGAATATGTCGACGTCACCGAGAACCTGGCCCGCGAGCGCGCCAAACAGCTGTTCGGCTGTGCCTTCGCCAACGTCCAGCCGCACTCGGGTGCCCAGGCCAACCAGGCGGTGTTCCAGGCCCTGCTGACGCCGGGTGACACCTTCCTGGGCATGGATCTGGCCGCCGGTGGCCACCTGACCCATGGATCGCCCGCCAACCAGTCGGGCAAATGGTTCCGGCCGGTGACCTATACGGTGCGGCAGGACGATCATCTGATCGACTATGACAACGTCGCCGAGATGGCCGAGCGCGAGAAGCCGAAGCTGATCATCGCCGGAGCCTCGGCCTACAGCCGCCACATCGACTTCAGGCGCTTCCGCGAGATCGCCGACAGCGTCGGGGCGTATCTGATGGTCGACATGGCCCACTATGCGGGTCTGGTCGCCGGCGGAGCCTATCCCGACCCGCTGCCCCATGCCCATGTGGTGACCACCACGACGCACAAGACCCTGCGCGGCCCGCGCGGCGGCATGGTGCTGTCGAACGACATCGAACTGGGCAAGAAGATCAACTCGGCTGTCTTCCCCGGCCTGCAGGGCGGGCCGCTGGAGCATGTCATCGCGGCCAAGGCGGTGGCCTTCGGCGAGGCGCTGAAGCCGGAGTTCAAACTCTATGCCCGACAGGTGGTGACCAATGCCCAGGCCCTGGCCGGCGTCCTGATCGAGCGCGGTGCGGCGATCGTTTCGGGCGGGACCGACAGCCATATCGCCCTGGTCGACCTGCGGCCCAAGGGCGTGACCGGCAAGGCCACCGAGGCAGCCCTCGAACACGCCCTGATGACCTGCAACAAGAACGGCGTGCCGTTCGACACGGCCCCGTTCACGATCACATCCGGCGTTCGCCTCGGCACGCCGGCGGGGACCACGCGCGGTTTCGGGGTCGAGGAGTTCCAGCAGGTCGGTCACTGGATCGCCGATGTCATCGACTCGATGAAGGGCACGGACGAGGCGGATGCGGGCGTGTCGCAACGGGTCGCCGACGAGGTGCGCGCGCTGACGCGTCGCTTCCCGATCTACGGATAACCCGGCGATGAAATGCCCCTTCTGCGGACATCAGGACACCCAGGTGAAGGACAGCCGCCCGTCGGATGACGGCGCGGCCATCCGCCGTCGGCGGTCGTGTCCGAACTGCCAGGGGCGTTTCACCACCTTCGAGCGGGTCCAGCTGCGCGAGCTGATGATCCTCAAGCGCAACGGCCGCCGTGCCCCGTTCGACCGCGACAAGCTGGAACGGTCGCTGAACGTCGCCCTGCGCAAACGCCCGGTGCAGGCCGAGCAGATCGAACAACTGGTCAGCCGCATCACCCGACAGCTGGAAAGCCTCGGCGAGACCGAAATCCCGTCCTCGACGGTCGGCGACTTCATCATGAAGGCGCTGAAGTCGGTCGATGAGGTCGCCTATGTCCGCTACGCCTCGGTCTACAAGGATTTCCGCCACACGGGCGACTTCGCCCGGTTCCTCGGCGACGAGGGTCTGGACGAAAGCTGATGCCCGCCTCGAACCAGAGGGTTCGCGTCACGCTGAAACTGGCCACCTCGCTGGACGGTCGGATCGCGACCGCGTCCGGCGAGTCGAAATGGATCACCGGCGAGGCGGCGCGGCTGGAAGGCCATCGCCTGCGCGCCGCGCATGACGCCATCCTCGTTGGCGTCGGGACGGTGCTGGCGGACGATCCCGAACTGACCGCCCGCCTGCCGGGCCGGCCCGTCGACCAGCCGCTGCGCGTGGTGCTGGACAGCCGCCTGAGGACGCCGCCGACCGCCAGGGTCGCGAATGGCGGCGACAGCCTGATCCTGACCGTGACCGAGCCGGCCCCGGTCGGGACAGCGGTCGTCGAGCGGATCGAGGCGGACGGCGGCCGGCCGTCCGCGACGGCCTGTCTGTCGGCGCTCAGGCGTCGGGGCGTATCTTCCATGCTGATCGAGGGCGGCGGTCAGGTGGCGGCCAGCTTCCTGCGCGCCGGACTGGTGGATCGGCTGGAGTGGTTTCGCGCACCGATCCTGCTGGGAGGCGAAGGCCGTCCCTGCGTGGCCGCGCTGGCCCTTGCGCGACTTTCCGACGCCCCGCGTTTCCGGCGCCTTGCGGTCGAGCCTTGCGGTGACGACCTGTGGGAGCGCTACGAGAGGACCTGATGTTTACCGGCATCGTCACAGACATTGGCCGCGTCCGTTCGGTCCGGCAGACCGAGCGTGATCGCCGCTACGAGATCGAGACGGCGTGGGACACGTCGGGCATCGATCTGGGCGCTTCGATCAGCCACGCCGGATGCTGCCTGACGGTCACCGAGAAAGGCCCCGGCTGGTTCGCGGTCGAGGTCTCGGGCGAGACCCTGTCGAAGACCAGTCTCGGCGACTGGAGCGAGGGCCACCGGGTCAATCTTGAGCGGGCGGCGAAGCTGGGCGACGAGATGGGCGGGCATATCGTCTCGGGCCATGTCGACGGCCTGGGGCGGGTCGTGTCGGTGACGCCCGAGGGCGGGTCCCACCGGATCGACATCGAGGCACCGGTGCCGCTGCACCGCTATATCGCCGCCAAGGGCTCGATCACGGTCGACGGGGTGTCGCTGACGGTCAACGCCGTCGAGGACCGCATCTTCGGGCTGAACATCATTCCCCATACCTGGGAGGCCACGACTCTGGGCGGGCTGAAGCCCGGCGACGCGGTCAATCTGGAGATCGACATGCTGGCGCGATACCTCGTCCGGTGGCAGGAGACGGCGTGATGCAATTGGCCGCGAACATGAACGACAGTCCGATCAGTCCCATCGAGGACATTCTCGAGGATGCCCGCAACGGCAAGCCCTATATTCTGGTGGATGCCGAGGACCGCGAGAATGAGGGCGACATCATCATTCCGGCGCAGTTCGCCACGCCGGACCAGATCAATTTCATGGCCCGCCACGCGCGCGGCCTGATCTGCCTGGCTATCACGGCGGAGCGCGCCCGCCAGCTGCGCCTGCCGCCGATGGCCGCCGACAACCGCACCAGCATGGGCACGGCCTTCACCGTCTCCATCGAGGCGCGGGAGGGGGTCACCACCGGCATCTCCGCCGCCGATCGCGCCCGGACCGTGCAGGTCGCGTCGGATCCGACCAAGGGTGCCGACGACATCGTCTCTCCGGGCCATGTCTTCCCGCTGGTGGCCCGCGAGGGCGGGGTGCTGGTTCGCACCGGTCACACCGAGGCGGCCGTCGACATCAGCCGCATGGCGGGCCTGACGCCCGCCGGCGTGATCTGCGAGATCATGAACGACGACGGTTCGATGGCGCGGATGCCCGACCTTGTGGCGTTCGCCCAGCTGCACGGGCTGAAGATCGGCACCATCGCCGATCTGATCGCCTATCGACGCCGCACCGAACGCTATGTCGAGCGGGTCATGGATACGCCGTTCGAGAGCGTGCATGGCGGGCCGTTCCGGCTGATGCTGTACCGGAACACCATCGAGGGGGCCGAGCATGTGGCTCTGGTCCACGGCAAGATCGACGCCGGCAAGCCGACCCTGGTGCGGATGCACCAGGTCGATTTCGCCGCCGACCTGCTGGGTCATGTCGAGGCGCGGCAGAACTATGTGCCGCAGGCGCTGAAGGCGATCAGCGATCATCCGGGCGCGGGCGTGACCGTCTTCCTGCGCGATCCGAACCTGCACGGACTGGCCGAGCGGCTGGCGGGCACCGAGAAGCCGGCGGCCGTCGACCGCTCGATCCGCAACTATGGCGTCGGGGCGCAGATCCTGCTGGATCTCGGCGTGCGCGACATGATCGTGATGAGCTCGACGCGACCGAACCCGACGGCGCTGGAAGGCTACGGCCTGCGCATCGTCGGCTGGCGTGACATGGACGGAGAAGACCAATCCTGAGCGAACCTGTACGCGTGCTCATCGTCGAGGCGCGCTTCTATGACGACCTGGCCGACGCCCTGCTGGACGGGGCGAAGGACGCCCTGCAGGCGCAGGGTGCACAGTTCGATATCGTCTCGGTGCCCGGCGCGCTCGAGGTGCCGACGGCGATCGCCCTGGCGGTGGAGGCGGGCCGCTATCCGACCGCCCCGCGCTACGACGGCTTTGTCGCGCTGGGCTGTGTCATCCGCGGTGAGACCTACCATTTCGAGATCGTTGCGGATCAGTCGGCGGCCGGCCTGTGCAATCTCGGCCTCAACGGCGTGGTCATCGGCAACGGGATTCTGACGACCGAGGATGAGGACCAGGCCTGGGCCCGCGCCCGGCGCAGCGAGGGCGACAAGGGCGGCGGTGCGGCCCGCGCGTGTCTGGACCTTGTTGCCTTGCGCAAGCGGCTGCGCGTAGGACTGGGCGGGTGACCGAACCCGCCAGCCTCAAATCCGTTCTCGAGCAACTCGCCGAGGCCCAGAAGCAGCGCGCCGAGCCGCAGCTGACCAGCCGTCAGCGGCGCGCGCGCACCGTGGCGCGTCTGGCCGCCGTGCAGGCGCTCTATCAGATGGAGCTGGCCGGCGAGGGCGTCGAGACCGTGATCGCCGAGTTCTCGAACCACCGGTTTGACGCCGATATCGAGGGCGAGCCCCTGGCCGAGGCCGATGAGGACTGGTTCGCCGGGATCGTGCGCGGCGTGGTCGCTCGTCAGCGTGACATCGACGAGGCCGTCAAGGCCCGCCTGGCCTCGAACTGGCGTCTGGAACGGCTGGATTCGACGCTGCGGGCGCTGCTCCGCGCCGGGGCGTGGGAGCTGCGCGAGCGTCAGGACGTGCCGCGCGAGATCGTCATCGACGAATATGTCGAACTGGCCAAGGCCTTCTTCGACGACGCCGAGGCCAAATTCGTCAACGCCGCGCTGGACGGGGTCGCCCGGGACGCGCGCCCCAGACCCTAGAGGCGCGGCATGCCCTCCGTCGACGTCGCCGGCGAGTTCGAGACCATCCGGAAGCTGTTCGCCCCCCTGGCCCATCCGGAATGGGGCCGTGGCCTGCAGGATGACGTCGCGGTCGTGCCCTCGCGCCCCGGCCATGACCTGGTCCTGACCAAGGATGCCCTCGTCGAGGGCGTTCACTTCCTGCCGACCGATCCGCTGGATACCGTGGCCCGCAAGCTGATGCGGGTGAACCTGTCGGACCTTGCGGCCAAGGGGGCCGAGCCGTTCGGCTATCTGCTGGCCTGCCACTGGTCGGAGCGCTGTGGCTGGCCCGAGCGGATGATGTTCTGCGACGGGTTGCGCGCCGACCAGAAGACCTTCGGCGTGGCCCTGCTGGGCGGCGATACGGTCGTGACGCCGGGTCCTGCGAGCTTTTCCATGACGCTGCTCGGCTGGATTCCCAAGGGGCTCGCGGTCGCCCGTGCCGGTGCCCGCGTGGGTGATCTGGTGTTCGTAACCGGCGCGATCGGCGACGGCTGGCTGGGTCTGGAGGCGGTGCAGGGCAGGCTGTCGCTGGATGCCGAGCGGATTGCGGCGCTTTCGGACCACTATCGCCTGCCCCGGCCTCGCACGGAGTTCGCCATTGCGATCCGGGACATGGCGACCGCGGCGATCGACGTGTCCGACGGCCTGATTGCGGATCTCGCGCACATAGCCGAGGCGGGGCGGGTGGGTCTCGAGATCGATCTGGAGACCGTCCCCCGGTCCGCGGCCGGTCAGGTCTGGCTGGACGGCCGGGTCGACGAACAGGCGGCGCTGGAGAAGCTGGTCACGGGCGGCGACGACTATGAAATCGCCTTCACCGCCGCAGCCCGTGACGAGGCCGCGCTGCGCCGCGAGGCCGACCGCCGTCATCTGCGCCTGACGAGGATCGGTCGTGTCACGGGTGGGCAGGGGGTGGTCGCCCGGTTCGGGGGGCAGGCGGTCCCGTTCGACCGGACCGGGTTTACGCACGGCTGACAACGAATTCTCAAGGCGTGGCCGTCACCCTGCCGCCATGCGCCGTCGTGACCTCATCGCTGCCACCGCCGCCCTGCCGGTTCTCGCCGCCGGGGGCGAAGCCATGGCGGAAGACGCACCGGCCTCCGGCGGCGGCGGTATCAGCATCGCCGGTGTGGGGCTGCCCATCATCGCCGGCGGACGGCTGCGCAACTATGTCTTTGTCACCCTGAGACTGCACCTCGGCGGATCCGCGACCCCCGAATCGATGCGGCCGAAGGAGGCCTTCCTGCGTGATGCCCTGGTCCGGGCCGGTCACCGGACGCCGTTTACGGTCGCGGATGACTGGACCGTGATCGATGTCAGGGCGATGTCGGCCAGCCTGATGCGATCGGCGACGGCCATAGCGGGACGCGGCTCTGTCGTGCGGGTCGAAGTCGTCAGCCAGGCCCCGCGCCGCCGCACGGGCGTTGCGGCCGGCTGAACTTCGTTCACCAACGCTGTTGCGTCCGCCCCCGGCATTTGGCACGTTTCCGCCGCAATTCCCCAAGGACGCAACATGCGTCCGGTGCGCACGGGGGGACCGGAAGGCGGACAGAGGCGAATAACGCCCACCGCGCCAAGGGACCGGGCGTTTGAAGTTCACAGGATTTGGAAACGTCATGAGCAACTATCTGTGGCTGGTCATCGCCGCAGGCGCGCTGGGAGTGCTTTACGGCCTCGTCCAGACCGCCTCGTTGATGAAGGCCAGCACCGGCAACGACAAGATGCGCGAGATCGCCGCGGCGATCCAGGAAGGGGCCTCGGCCTATCTGCGCCGTCAATACACCACCATCGCCATGGTCGGGGTCGTGATCCTGATCGCGGCCTATCTGCTGATCGGCCCCTGGGCCGCGATCGGCTTCGTCATCGGCGCGGTGCTTTCGGGCCTCGCCGGGTTCGCCGGCATGCTGATCTCGGTGCGGGCCAACGTCCGCACCGCGCAGGCGGCGTCGGAAAGCCTCGGCAAGGGTCTGGATCTGGCCTTCCGGTCGGGTGCCATCACCGGCATGTTCGTGGCGGGCGGCGCGCTTCTGGGCGTGGCCGGCTACTATGCCTTCCTGACCATGGGGGCGGGCTTCGGGAGCACCAGCCGCGAGGTCATCGACGGCCTGGTGGCGCTGGGCTTCGGTGCCTCGCTGATCTCCATCTTCGCCCGTCTGGGCGGCGGTATCTTCACCAAGGGTGCCGACGTGGGCGGCGACATGGTGGGCAAGGTCGAGGCCGGCATTCCGGAGGATGACCCCCGCAACGCCGCGACCATCGCCGACAACGTGGGCGACAACGTCGGCGACTGCGCCGGCATGGCCGCCGACCTGTTCGAGACCTATGCGGTGACCACGGTCGCCACGATGGTGCTGGCGGCGATCTTCTTCCGCGACCAGCCCTATGTCGAAACCATGATGCTGCTGCCGCTGGCGATCTGCGGCATCTGCATCGTCACCTCGATCATCGGTTCGTTCTGTGTCCGTCTGGGCAAGAGCCAGAACATCATGGGGGCCCTGTATCAGGGCCTGATCGTCACCGGCGTGCTGTCGGCGGGTGCGGTCTACTGGGTGATCACCAACCTCGTCACCGGCCCGGTGACGACGACCAGCGGCCTGGTCATCGAACCGATGAGCCTGTTCTGGTCGGGTCTGGTCGGTCTGGCCGTGACCGCCGCCATCGTGGTGATCACCGAATACTATACCGGCTCGAACTTCCGTCCGGTGCGCTCGGTCGCCAATGCCTCGGTTTCGGGCCACGGCACCAACGTCATCCAGGGCCTGGCCGTCTCGCTGGAGTCGACCGCCCTGCCGGCGCTGACGATCATCGTCGGCATCGTCGCCTCCTATCAGCTGGCGGGCCTGTTCGGCATCGCCATCGCCACCACGACCATGCTGGGCGTGGCGGGGATGATCGTGGCGCTGGACGCCTTCGGTCCGGTCACCGACAACGCCGGCGGCATCGCCGAGATGGCGGGCCTGCCTTCGGACGTGCGTCACGTGACGGACGCCCTGGACGCGGTCGGCAACACCACCAAGGCCGTGACCAAGGGCTATGCGATCGGTTCGGCGGGCCTCGGCGCGCTGGTGCTGTTCGCGGCCTATACGTCCGATCTGGCCTATTTCTCTGACCCGGTGAACGCCGCCGTCTATCCGTTCTTCGCCGGGATGGGCGAGATCGATTTCGGCCTGACCAATCCGTATGTCGTCGTCGGCCTGCTGTTCGGGGGGCTGCTGCCCTTCCTGTTCGGCGGCATGTCGATGATGGCGGTGGGCCGCGCCGCCGAGGCCGTCGTGGCCGAGGTGCGTCGCCAGTTCCGCGAGAACCCGGGCATCATGACCTATGAGGTCAAGCCCGAGTACGGCCGGGCCGTCGACATCCTGACCAAGGCCGCGATCAAGGAGATGATCGTGCCGTCCCTGCTGCCGGTGCTGTCTCCGATCGTGCTGTTCGTGGCGGTGCTGTCGATCTCGGACAAGGCCACGGCCTTTGCCGCCCTCGGCGCCATGCTGATGGGGGTGATCGTCACCGGCCTGTTCGTGGCCATCTCGATGACCTCGGGCGGCGGCGCGTGGGACAATGCCAAGAAGGTGATCGAGGAGGGCTTCACCGACACCAACGGCGTCGTTCACGGCAAGGGCTCCGAGGCTCACAAGGCCGCGGTGACCGGCGACACGGTCGGCGATCCCTACAAGGACACCTCCGGTCCGGCGGTGAACCCGATGATCAAGATCACCAACATCGTGGCCCTGCTGCTTCTGGCGGTGCTGGCCAGCGGCAAGGTGTTCTGAGCCTGACCGGCCTCTCCGGGCATCCGGAGAGGCCGGGCCTTCCGAAAAGAAAGAGGCCCCGGAGATCGCTCTCCGGGGCCTTCTTAATTCCGGCGGGATGTGGAGGGCCTATTCGCGGCGCTGTTGCCCCGGGGTGTCTTCCTCGGTGCGCGGCAGCTGGCCGCGACCGACGTTGCCCAGCAACTGTTCGAGGATGGTCAGCTGGCGTCCGCGGGTCGGCGTCTCGCGGCCATTCATGGCGACGACGCGACCGTCCTCGAGCCCGATCGAATTCACACCTGACACCTGGCCGGCGTCGTTGAAGGTGATTTCGGTGACGGACCGCTGTGTGACGTGGGGACGGTTGTAGGTGTATTTTTCGGTTACCTGGCTGATGTAGTACCAGACATTGTCGCGCTCGAAGGTCGAGGTGGTCGACGGTGTGCCGAGCTTGGTCAGCACCGTTTGTTTGGTGTCCGTACCCGCGACGATGTCGGCGGGCTTGGCGTCGATGGCCTGGAAACCATTCTGGCCCACCACCGGGGCACAGGCGGCGGTCAGGGCCGTGGCCGACAGGACGGCGATAAGGAGCTTGGAACGGAGCATGTGCGGCGCCTGCGACTTCAACAAGGTCTTTGACCTAACCGGACCGGAGCCTTAGTTCAACGGCGCGGCGGAAAAGGGGCCGCATGATCATGCTTCAGAATCTCTTCCGTACCGGATCCCGGGCCCGTCCGGGCCAGACGCTCTATGAACTGGCGGTGCGCCAGGCCCGGGATCCCGGCTTCTATACCCGGCTGGGCGTCGCCGACCGGATCGACGCGCGGTTCGAGCTGTACACGCTGCATGTCCTGCTGCTGGTCATGCGCCTGCGCGACGAGGGCGAGCGCGGCAGCGAGATCGGTCAGGATCTGTTCGACACCTATGTCTCGGCACTGGACAATGCCCTGCGCGAGCTCGGCGTCGGCGACATTTCGGTCGGCAAGAAGATGCGCAAGCTGGGCGAGGCCCTGTACGGGCGCATGAAGGCCTGGGAGACACCGCTGCGCGACAACGATCCCGTCGCGCTGTCCGAAGGTCTGGCGCGCAACGTCTATGAGAGCGAGGAGTCCGCGGCCGGGGTCGCCCTCGCCATCTATGCGCTCGGCAGCCGGGCGCGCCTGGCCGCACAGACGTTCGACGGGGTCCTGGCGGGGCCTGACTGGGCCGAGGTCGTGGCATGACGGTTCCGAATCTGCCCTACAGCGAGCCGGTTCGCCTGCATCAGGTACCGGGCGGCGTGAAACGGACGCTGGAGCCCGATGCCGCGGCCCGCGCCCGGATCGCCCGGGCCCTGGATCTCGCCTCGCTCGAGTCCTTTACCGCTGAAATGAACCTCGCCCCCACCGCGGCTGGCTGGAGACTGTCCGGCCGGGTCCGGGCGAGTCTGGCCCAGACCTGCGGCATCACGCTTGAACCACTGCCGGTCGAGGTGGACGCGCCGTTCGCCCTGACCCTGGCCGAGGCGGTGGATGAGGACTCCGACGAGATCATCATCACGCTCGACGACGAATCACCCGACCTGATCGAGGACGGACAGATCGATCTCGGCCAGTATGCGGTCGAACAGCTGGCGCTCCTGCTGGACCCGTTCCCGCGCAAACCCGGGGCCGAGTTCGTTCAGCCGCCCGAGCCCGCCGAAATTTCGCCGTTCGCGATCCTGAAGCAACCAAGGCCTTCCGACGAAGGTTGACGCAGGGGCCGAGCGGTTGCATCCCCCCGGTGGGGCGCTATCGTCGCCCTACTGACAAGCGCCGGGCGACCGGCGCGACGGAGTCGAAACGGCTTGTCATCCCCCATTCTGATTTCGCTCGACGCCATGGGCGGGGACCACGGTCCCTCCGTCGTGGTCCCCGGCATCCGTGATTACCGCAAGCGCCACGGCGGCGAGGGCGTGCGCTTCCTGCTGCACGGCGAAGAGACCGCCATCCGCGCCGAAATGGCCCGATGCGGACTGACGGACGACGTCTGCCTTGTTCGCCATACCGACAAGGTCGTGGCCATGGATGAGAAGCCGGCGCAGGCGATGCGCCGCGGCAAGGGATCGAGCCTGTGGAACGCCATCGAGGCGGTCAAGTCGGGTGAGGCCGGGGCGATCGTATCGGCCGGCAATACGGGTGCCCTGATGGCGATCTCCAAACTGCTGTTGCGCATGTCCGCGCCCGGCCTGGAGCGGCCGGCCATCGTGGCCGGCTGGCCGACGCCCAAGGGGATCACGGCCGTGCTCGACGTCGGGGCCAATGTCGAAAGCGACGCGGCCCAGCTCGTGGAGTTCGCCATCATGGGCGAGGCCTTCATGACCGCCGTCCACGGGGTGGCGAAACCGACCATCGGCATTTTGAACGTCGGCTCGGAGGACATGAAGGGCCATGAGGAGGTGCGCGAGGCGGCGCGCCTGTTGCGCGAAGGCGGCTTCGGGCTCGACTATTTCGGTTTCGTCGAGGGCACTGACATCGCCAAGGGCACGGTGGACGTGATCGTGACCGACGGCTTCACCGGCAATATCGCCCTGAAGACGGCTGAAGGCGTGGCCAAATTCATCGCCTCGCTGATGAAGGACGCCCTGACGTCCAGCCCGCTGGCAAAGCTGGGTGCGCTGTTGGCCATGCCGGCGCTGAGGCGCATGAGTCAGAAGATCGACCCCAACGCCATCAACGGCGGGCCACTGCTGGGTCTGAACGGCATTGTCGTGAAAAGCCATGGCGGGGCGACGCCCGGCGGCTACGGCGCCGCCATTCGGGTGGCTGTCGAACTGGCCCGCAGTGACTATCTGGTCAAGGTCAGCGAGAGTTTCAGCCGCCTGACCGCCGTGCTCGAACAACCGACCGCCGCTCCGGCGGAACCGGCCATGGAGACTCCCCGGTGAGCGTCGTTCGCAGTGCTGTGACCGGTGTCGGCTCGTTCCTGCCGGAACAGGTCGTCACCAACGCCGATCTGGCGAAGATCGTCGACACGTCTGACGATTGGATCGTCGAGCGGACCGGCATCCGGCAGCGCCACAAGGCGCGGGATGACCAGCCGACCAGCGACCTCGCGACGGAGGCCGCCAGGAGGGCGCTGGCCGATGCGGGACGCACGGCCGCCGAGGTCGACATGATCATCGTCGCCACGACCACGCCCGACATGACTTTTCCGTCTGTCGCCTCGATCGTGCAGCGCAAGCTCGGGGCCCCGGTCTGCATCGCCTTCGACGTCCAGGCCGTCTGCTCGGGTTTTGTCTATGCGCTGAGCGTGGCTGACGGTTTCGTCGCCCGCGGACTGGCCAGATGCGCCCTCGTCATCGGCGCCGAGGAGATGACCCGGCTGATGGACTGGACCGACCGGTCGACCTGCGTCCTGTTCGGGGACGGGGCCGGGGCGGTCGTCGTCGAGCCGCGGGAGGGGCAGGGGACCAAGGAAGACCAGGGGCTGCTGGGCTTCGCCCTGCGCTGCGACGGAACCAAGACCGACCTGCTCTATGTCGACGGCGGACCGGCCACGACGGGCACGGTGGGCCATCTGCGCATGGCGGGAAACCAGGTCTTCCGGCACGCCGTGGTCAACATCGCCGAAGCCATCACCGCCGCCTGCGCGGCGTCGAACATCACCGTCGCGGATGTCGACTGGTTCGTGCCGCACCAGGCCAACCAGCGCATCATCAAGGGCGTCGGCGATCGTCTGGGACTGGACGAGCACAAGGTGATCTCGACCGTGGCCACCCACGCCAACACCTCGGCGGCCTCGATTCCCCTCGCCCTCGACGCCGCCATCCAGGACGGCCGGATCAAACGGGGCGATCTGGTGCTGCTGGAGGCCATGGGCGGCGGTCTGACCTGGGGGGCGTGCGCCTTTCGTCTCTAGGGCGTATTTCCGGCTTTCCATTTGACCACGCTTGCCCTTTTATGTCGGTGACCGACCTTTGGAGGGGAGCGGACCTTGCCCGAACACCAGACCCTGACACGCGCGGACCTTTGTGAAGCCGTTCACGAGGAAGTCGGCCTGTCCCGGCAGGAATGCTCGTCGCTGGTCGAGCGCACGCTGGAACTGATCATCGAATCGCTCGAGCGCGGTGAAACGGTGAAGCTGTCGGGCTTCGGCGTCTTCCAGGTGCGCGAGAAGAGCGCCCGCATGGGTCGCAATCCGAAGACCGGCCAGCCGGCGGCGATCCACCCCCGTCGGGTCATCAGCTTCCGGGCGTCCCAGATCATGAAGGGCCGGGTTCACGACGCCGTCGTGAGCGCCTGATCCCTTGGCCAAAAGCCCCAACGCCTTCCGGACGATTTCAGAAGCCTCTGACGAGGTCGGCGCGCCACAGCATGTGCTGCGCTTCTGGGAGACGAAATTCCTGTTCCTCGCGCCGCTGAAGCGGGCCGGGGGGCGCCGGTTCTATCGCCCGCAGGACATCGTGGTGCTGAAGGCCGTCAAGCGGCTGCTCCACGAGGAAGGCCTGACCATCAAGGGCGTCCAGCGGCTGCACAAGGAACAGGGGCTGAAACGACTCGCCCACTATGGCGATCCGGATGGAACGGTGACGTTCGAGCCCGAGGGCGCGGCCCCCGCCGAGGTTTCCGTATCGCCAGGAGGCGGGGCGTCGACCATCCGCCTGCGTCAGGTGCTGGCCGAACTGGAGGGCGCGCGGGCCCGATTGGAAGCCGTCCTGTCAAGAAGCGACTGACAGCCGCTTTTTCGGTTTGCGGTGCCGCGAACCCCGTCTATAGGGAGCGCCTCTCGGAGCGTGGCGCAGCCTGGTAGCGCACTTGACTGGGGGTCAAGGGGTCGCAGGTTCGAATCCTGTCGCTCCGACCATTTTTCTTCTGAAAAATCGGTTGGTTGAAGGGGTCGTCTCAGGACGGCCCCTTTGCAATTCCGGCGTCAGTCCCGGTCGGCCCCGCCCTCGGCCCAGCGGAACAGCGGATAGAGGGGTACGCCCCAGCCGATGCCGGCCACGGCATAGACCAGCAGGTCGATCATCTGCGACGGCGGCAGCAGGCCGCGAATCGCGATCGCCCCCCAGATCCAGCCGATCAGGAAGACCAGGACGCCTACCATGGCCACGAAGCGACGAGTCCGCGCGCCCATGATCAGCGCTTGCTCCGGAACAGGAAGAAGCCGCCGAGCGCGAGGGCCGAGGCGGCCAGCGACCAGATGACCCAGCCCCACTCGTCCATCGTGCCGATGCCGAAGACGCGAATGGCCAGAAACCAGCCGGCCACGGCCGCGACGGCGGATACCAGCGAGGTGGCGAACAGACCGCGGCGACCGGTGAACAGGTCGGCCAGCCACGCCAGGGCAAAGGCCCCCAGAACAGCAATGGCGATGTCGGCGTACTGCAACGGCTTCTCCCTGGTTGCGTCGATGCGACGCCGACAAGCGACTCGATCTCGCCGTCGAGGGCGGGCATACCGCTCATCTCCGGCGTCGGACACCTGACGCGCCGGTACTGTAACGGTCGGGACGGCGGGCGTCGAATGAAGCGTTTCATCAGTGGCGATCAGAGCCGGGCGGTCGCCATCTGGCTCTTCGCCTGCGCGGTTCTGGTCTTCTGCATGGTCGTGGTCGGCGGCGTGACCCGGCTGACCGGGTCCGGCCTGTCGATTACCGAGTGGAAGCCGATCATGGGCGCGCTGCCGCCGATGAACGCGGCTGACTGGCAGGTGGCCTTCGAGAAATATCGCGCCATACCGCAATACGTCCAGGTGAACGCCGGGATGAGCATGGCCGACTTCCAGGGAATCTTCTGGTGGGAATGGGCCCACCGGCTGCTCGGGCGACTGATCGGGGTGGCCTTCTTCCTGCCCTTCGTGGTGTTCCTGATCCTGCGGCGCGTGCCGCGGCGGCTGATCGTGCGCTGCGCGGTGCTGCTGGGGCTGGGCGGGCTGCAGGGGTTCATCGGCTGGTGGATGGTGTCCAGCGGACTGTCGGAACGGGTCGATGTCGCGCCTGAACGGCTGGCGACCCATCTGGGACTGGCGCTGCTGATCTTCATGGGTCTGATCTGGACCGGGCTCGAGGCCTGGAACGGCGAATCGCATGCGCGGTCGCCGCAGGGCTGGAGCCGGGCCGCGGGCGTGCTGCTGGGCGCGGTCTTCATTCAGTGCCTGCTGGGCGGGCTGGTGGCGGGGGCCAAGGCCGGATTTATCTACACCGACTGGCCGATGATGAACGGCGCGATCCTGGGCCCGGTGGACTGGGGCAAGGGGGGGCTCGCCTTCCTGCATGATCAGGCCCTGGTGCAGTTCAACCACCGGGTCTGGGCCTATGGCCTGCTGATCGGCGGGACCGTCTATGCCGTGCAGGCCTGGCGCTGGCGGCTGGCCGAGGGGCTGGGCGTTTCGGCCTTTGTCGTCGCCGCCGCCCTGTGGCTGCAGGCCCTGATGGGGATCGTGACCCTGGTTCACGCCGTGCCCCTGTGGCTCGGTGCCCTGCATCAGGCAGGGGCGGCGCTGGTGCTGACGGCGGCGACGCTGAACCTATGGCTGGTCCGGCGCTCGCAGGCGCGGCTGTTTACGTCCGGACCGCGCTCCAGGGGCCTGTGATCGCCAGGGTGATGCCGGGGTACTGGATGTTCACGAACATGGTCTGGTTGTCAGGCGCGAAACAGACGCCCGCCAGCTCGGAATTGCCCTGAAAGACGTTGCGGCCGATCGTGTAGAGGCGGCCATCCGGCGTCACGCCCTTGAGGTGATTGCGCAGGGTGTCCGAGTAGTTGTCCTCGCAGACGATCAGATGGCCCCAGGGTGCGACGGTCAGGTTGTCGCCCATGTTCAGGGATTTTTCGTCGGTGGACTCGACGAACAGCTGAAGCCGCCCGGGCCGGCGGCGCTCGCCGCGCCGGCCTTCGTCGGGCGAGGGCACATAGCGCAGGATCTGGCCGCGTTCGATCGGACCGCCCGATGTGGCGGTCAGATAAAGTTCGCCGTCACCCCAGAACACGCCTTCGCCGCGTGACACCAGCGTCGCTCCGGCCGCGTGGCCGCGGACGCGCAGATCGTCGTTCGGGCTGTCGACGTCTTCCAGATCGATCCAGTCAACCTGTTTCCAGTCGCCGACGTTCCAGACCCGGTCCCTGTGATTGGAGCTGTCCGAGCCGTGCGCGTCGCGGAAGGCCAGCGCCTGCAGTTGGCCGCCCTCGGCGAGCTTGCCGGGCGTCTTCGGAATGAAGCGGTAGAACAGGCCGTCGCCCTTGTCCTCGGTCAGATAGACGATGCCGGTGCGGGGATCGATCGCCACGGCCTCGTGATCGAACCGGCCCATGGCCTTGAGCGGGACGGGATCGACGAGACCCGTCGCGGCCGCCGGTACCTCGAAGACATAGCCGTGCGGCTTGCTCACATCGGCGGTTTCCGGCTTTTCCTCGGTCTCTTCGCAGGTCAGCCAGCTGCCCCACGGGGTGATGCCTCCGCCGCAGTTGGTCGAGGTCCCGGCCAGGCTCAGGTGCTGGCTGACGGTCTCGCCGGTGGCCAGATCATAGACGAGAGTCGTCGTCCCGCCGGGCAAGACGCGGCCGTCCTTGTAGGTGTCATAGGCGCGGGCCTTGTCGAGACGATCGAGCCGCTCCTGATGGTAGCCGCCGGGTCCCCAGTTACGGTGGCTGGGTGACCTGCCCTTGAGCTCGTGGTTCCGGACCAGGGCGACGCGGCTGCCGCCGAGCGGGAAACATCCCATGCCGTCGAACTGGCCGGGGACCAGCAGGCCGTCCGACATGGTCTCGCCGCCCTGGGAGATGACGCGGTAGCTGAAGCCCTGCGGCAGATCGAACAGGCCGTTGGGGTCGCGCACGAGCGGACCGTAGCCGGCGACCTGGTTGACATAGGTCTCTTCGGTCGCCGCCTGGGCCCGAACGCTGCGGGCGAGGCCTGAAAAGGCCATGGCGGCGGCGGAACCGGCCATCAATTCGCGGCGATGCAGGCGCATGGACGTCTCCAGATTCACTGCCGCGCTTATGCCGGGCGCGGTGCGCGCGGTCATCATCGTTCTGTGACGGCCGGCGCGACTCTTTGCCGTCTGCGCGGGCGGCGATGCCGGACCCTCGCTGCCCCGGGACGGACAACAGAGGGGTCGCTGCGGCCGACCGGACAGACCCGTCCGCCTCAATCCTTCAGGGCACGGCCCGCGACGACGGCCTTCGCGCCGAATTTCGCCCGCAGAGCGTCGATGGCGGTCTCGGTCTTCAGGGTCCGGGCTTCGGGCGTCTCGAACAGCGCCGGCGCATCGACCGCGTCCATGACCTCGCCCATGCCGATGCCGATCAGGCGGTACGGGTGCCCCAGTTCGGGGGCCAGGAGGCGCCGGGCCGCCGCAAACAGGGCCCGCGCCGTCTGGACGGGTTCGGGCAGGGAGATGCGACGCGTGACAATCCTGAAGTCGGTGCGTCGCAATTTCAGCACCAGCACCCGGCTGGCCACGCCGTCACGGCGGGCCTTCGTCGCCAGTTTCTCGCACAGGGGCCAGAGTTCGGCCTCGAGGTCATCGGCGGATGTCAGGTCCTCGTTGAAGGTGGTCTCGGCGCTCATGCCCTTGCGATCATGGACGGGATTGACCGCGCGCGCGTCGCGACCATGGGCCAGGTCGTGCAGGCGCAGTCCGGTCTCGCCATAGCGTTTGACCAGGTCGCGCACGTCCGCGGCGGCCAGGTCGCCGACGGTGGCGAAGCCATCGCTGTTGAGGGTTTTTGCGAACACCGGACCGACCCCGGGCAGGATGCGGATCGGTTTCGGGGCCAGAACGTCTTTCGCTTCGGATCCGAGGACCGAAAAGCCGCGCGGCTTGTCCAGCTCGGAGGCCACTTTTGCGAGGAACCGGTTCGGGGCAAGGCCGATGGAGACGGTCAGGCCCGTCTCGTCCTCGATCTGTTTCTGGAGCCGGATCAGCTGCAGGGCCGGCGGCCCGCCGTTCAGGCGCTCGGTGCCGGCCAGCCCGATCCAGGCTTCGTCCAGCGAAAGGGTCTGGACCAGCGGGGTCAGCGTTCCCACGGCACCGAAGATGGCCTCGCTGGCGGCGATATATTTGCGGAAGTCGGGCTTGATGACGACGGCCTCGGGACAGGCCTTCAACGCCTTGAACATCGGCATGGCGGAATGGACGCCGTACTGGCGCGCCACATAGCAGCAGGTCGAGACCACGCCGCGCCGGCCGCCGCCGACGATGACGGGCCGGTCGCGCAGCTCGGGGCGGTCGCGCTTCTCGACCGAGGCGTAGAAGGCGTCGCAGTCCAGATGGGCGATGGTCAGCTGATCCAGCTCGTCATGGCAGACCACGCGGCGCGAATCGCAGGCCTCGCAGCGGACGACCCTGTGGTCGCCGGTCCAGAGGCAGTCGCGGCAGATGGCCTTCACCCGTGCACCGTCATCCCCGGGCTTGTCCCGAAGATCCATGGCCGGTGCGGATGCGAAGGGTGGATCATGGCGTTGCGGTCGTGCCTTACGGCCTTTGGTCGTGCTGCGGAGGAAGGGGTCCTCGGGGCTGGCCCGAGGATGACGGGAAAACGGGCTTCACCCCAACTTAAGACCCGTGGGGTCACAGTGCACGAAGAAGGCGACAAGCCTCCGTGCAGCCGCACTCCGCGAGGCGACAGGCCAGGTGATGATGTCCAAGAAAGTCCTCATCGTCGAGGATAACGAGCTGAACATGAAGCTCTTTCATGATCTGCTTGATTCCCAGGGGTACGAGACCCTGCAGACCCGCGAGGGGTTGCAGGCTCTGGCCCTGGCGCGCCAGCACCATCCCGATCTGATCCTGATGGACATCCAGCTGCCCGAGATCTCGGGGCTGGAGGTCACGAAGTGGCTGAAGGACGACGAGGAGCTGAGCCACATCCCCGTCATCGCCGTCACCGCCTTCGCCATGAAGGGCGACGAGGAGCGCATTCGTCAGGGCGGGTGCGAGGCCTATATCTCCAAACCCATTTCGGTGATGCATTTCCTCGACGTGGTCCGGAAACATCTGGGATAGGGATCGATGACGGCGCGCATTCTTGTCGTTGACGACGTCGAGCCGAACGTCCGCCTGCTCGAGGCCAAGCTGACGCTCGAATATTATGAAGTTCTGACAGCCTGCGACGGCGCGACAGCGTTGCAGATCGCGTCGGACGAACGGCCCGACATCATCCTGCTGGACGTCATGATGCCCGGTATGGACGGGTTCGAGACCTGCCGGCGTCTGAAGGCCGATCCCGTGACCCGTCACATTCCCGTGGTGCTGGTGACGGCGCTCGACGGGCGCGAGGACAAGATCAAGGGTCTCGACGCCGGGGCCGACGACTTCGTCACCAAGCCGATTGACGACGTCATCCTGTTCGCGCGCGTGAGATCGCTCGTGCGCCTGAAGTCCGTCATGGACGAACTGCGCGAGCGCGAGGAGAGCGGCCGGAAGCTGGGCGTCGACACCGACGGCGCGGGCCGTCTGCGTGGCTCGGGCGGGCGGGTGCTCATCGTCGACGACAACGCGCGTCAGGCCGAGAAGATGGTCGAGAATCTGGCCGGCGAGCATCGGCCGACGGTGGAGTCCGATCCGGCGGCGGCGCTGATCGCGGCCCGCGGGCCGGTCGATCTGATGATCGTCAATGTGTCGAGTTCGGAGTTCGACGGCCTGCGATTCGTGGCCCAGGTACGGTCAACGGAGGCGTCTCGCCGCCTGCCGATCCTGGCGGTGGTCGATCAGTCCGACCGACCGCGCCTGCTGAAGGCGCTCGAGCTGGGGGTCAACGACATCCTGCCTCGCCCGGTTGACCCGGAAGAACTGGAGGCGCGGGCCCGGACCCAGATCAAGCGCAAACGTTACGCGGACTTCCTCAAGCAGAAGCTGGACTACAGCCTCGAGATGGCCGTCACCGACGCCCTGACGGGCCTGCATAACCGTCGCTACATGGCGGGACAGCTGCAGGGGCTGATGACCCGGGCCGGGCAGGGCGGTGATCCCGTCGCCGTGCTGGTGATGGATATCGACCACTTCAAAGTGGTCAACGACAGTTTCGGCCATGACGCCGGCGACGAGGTGCTGCGCGAGTTCGGTGTCCGACTGGCGACCAATGTCCGCGCCATCGACCTGCCTTGCCGCCTCGGTGGCGAGGAGTTCGTGGTGGTCATGCCCGGGGCCAGCCTCGAGGACGCCACCCGCGTCGCCGACCGGATCCGGCGTGATGTGGCGGCCCAGCCCTTCCCGATCATGGGTGGGGCCGAGGGGCTGACGATCACGATTTCGGTCGGCGTAGCCGCGAGTTCAGGGGGCCAGGACACGCCCGAGGCCCTGCTCAAGCGCGCCGACGAGGGTGTCTATGAGGCCAAGGCCCACGGCCGCAACAAGGTCATCGCCCGCGCGGCCTGACGGGCGTTACCGGCTCATCCAGGGCTTGGACTTGCCGGTGGCGATGCGCGCGGCCTGTTCGCGCTGGAAGCGGCCGCCGCGCGGCGGCTTTTCCCTTGCAGCGATCGCCGCCTGTTTCAGCCGGAGCGCCCGCTGAACGGGGCTCTCTGGCGAAGGCCCGGCGGCGGGGACGTGCGGGTCGTCGATCGGATCACTCATCACATCTCTCCAGCACGGCAAACAAAAACGCCCGGCGTTTCCACCGGGCGTTCTCAATCCTCGGATCGGCCTCGCTTCGCTCGTTGTCCGAGGAAGATGAGGCCGTAAGGCAGCCCTTACTTGATCTTGCCTTCCTTGAACTCGACGTGCTTGCGCACGACGGGATCGTATTTCTTGACGACCATTTTCTCGGTCATGGTCCGGGCGTTCTTCTTGGTGACGTAGAAGAAGCCGGTGTCTGCCGTGGAGTTCAGGCGGATCTTGATAGAGGCGGGCTTGGCCATCGGGAATTACCTTTGCGACGGCGAAAGCCGCTGGAAATATGAGGCGCGGAACATACTCAGGCGCGACCGGAAGTCAACGGCGACTTGCGGCCTTCCATTCGCCCAGGCGCCGGACGGTGGCGCAGGCGGGCGAACCGTCCTTGCCGCGTCCGGGCAGATGGACCTCCAGGACGGCTCCGGGAGCCAGCAGGGCGGGCGGGATGTCGTGGATGTCGATCTTGGCCCGTCGGCTCCAGACGCTGGCGTGGTCGCCCGCCGATGTGCCGATACGGATGTAGACGAAACGGCGCTTTGGCCCCTCGCGTCGCACGAACGGACCCGTCAGGCGGCCGTCCGGGTGGAGGGTGATCGGGACCTCGAACGAGACCGGATCCTCGCCGGCGGTCACGGGCTCGAACGGCAGGTCGTCCTTCTGGAGGCTGTAGCGCACCCCGGGGACCGGATCGTCTATGGTGAGGCGGAGCGTCACGGTGTCGGCCATGCCATCAGGTTAGGCGAGGCCCGAGCTTCAGGCTAGGCTGGCCGGATGAAACAGATCACCGCCCTCGCCGCCGCTCTCATCCTGTCCGCCTGCGCCACGGTTCCCGCGCCTGTGTCACCGCAGGACGCCTTCTTCGCCAGGCTGACGGCGCTGTGTGGCCAGACATTCGCGGGGCGGGTCGTGACGACGGACCCCGCCGACGCCGACTTCGCCCGGTCGCGGTTGCTGATGCATGTGCAGGATTGCTCCGCCGATGAAGTGCGCATCCCGTTCCGGGTCGGCGAGAACCGGTCGCGGACCTGGGTTGTGACCCGGACGGCCTCGGGCCTTCGTCTCAAGCACGATCACCGGCATGCGGACGGGACGGAGGACGAACTGAGCCAGTACGGCGGCGACACGGTGAACACGGGAACTGCGGGGCGGCAGGAATTCCCGGTCGATGAGTTCTCGAAGGCCCTGTTCACGCGCCGCAATGCCACGGTGTCGAACACCAATGTCTGGGCGATCGAGGTGCAGCCGGAGGTGTTCGCCTATGAGCTGCGCCGGCCGAACCGTGACTTCCGGGTCGAGTTCGACCTGACGCGGCCAGTCGCCGAATAGGCCCTAGCCGGCCGCCATCACGCCGCAGATGACGCGGCCTCCGGCCCCGCCGATGGGCTGGCTGGTCTGGTCGTCCATGTTTGCGTGGATGACGAGGGCCGATCCGTCAGCGTCCCATAGCCACTGGCCGGGGCCGTTGCGCGCGATGCGGGCGCGGGTGGTGAAGACCTCGGCCCGCACGCGTCCCTGGGCGTCGGCGAAGACGTTGGGCAGGTCGCCGTCGTCCGGACCACCGGCGTTCAGCAGGCCGTGCGGAGCCTTGGGATCGCCGTGGTTGATGTGGGCCCCGGCCGAGGTGAAGGGCGCGGCGCACTGGCCCGTGGCGTGGATGTGGGCCCCGTGCCAGCCCGGCGTCAGGCCGTCGGCCTCGATGCGGATCAGCAGGCCTGTCGCCCCCTGGGTCAGGATGGCCCGGCCGACGGTCGCGCCGGCGGTATTCATCAACGTGGCCTCGCCGAAGTCACCGACCACGGCCCGATCCGGCCCGCCGGAGTCATCCATGGAGGTCACTGAAACACAGCCTCCCAGAAGCGCAATCGGGAGCAGGGCGGCGAGAGCGGAGAGGCGGGTCGGGCGCATGGTCTGAAATCCCTGTCTGGACGGAGAGGCCTCGGGCGGCTTGGCTTTGCCACGCGGGCCCCCGGATGCTAGAAAACCTGTTCGCGGATCACGTTCCGATTCCGGCCATTTAAAGCCTGATTTCCTTGACTGACGACAGCTATAACGACGCGCTTCCCCCGGTCTCGGGCGGCGGCGGCGGCGACATCTCCACCATCACCATCGAAGACGAGCTGAGGCGCTCGTATCTCGACTACGCCATGAGCGTGATCGTGTCCCGCGCCCTGCCGGACGCGCGCGACGGGCTGAAGCCCGTGCATCGCCGCATCCTGTACTCGATGCACGACCTGAAGATGACGCCCGACCGCGCCTATTCCAAATGCGCGCGCGTCGTCGGTGACGTGCTGGGTCGCTTCCACCCTCACGGCGACGCCTCGGTCTATATGGCGCTGGTGCGCATGGCCCAGCCATTCTCGATGGGGCTGATGCTGGTCGACGGCCAGGGCAATTTCGGCTCGGTCGACGGCGATATGCCCGCCTCGATGCGATACACCGAGGCCCGGATGGCCCCGGCCGCCTCGGCCCTGCTGACCGACATCGACAAGGACACGGTCGATTTCCAGCCGAACTACGACGAGAAGGAGCTGGAGCCCGTCGTCCTGCCGGCGCGGATCCCGAACCTGCTGGTCAACGGCGCGGGCGGCATCGCCGTCGGCATGGCCACCAACATCCCGCCGCATAATCTGGGCGAGATCGTCGACGCCTGCGTGGCCTTGCTGGATGACGCCAATATTTCGGACGACGCCCTGCTGGACATCGTGCCCGGGCCCGACTTCCCGACCGGCGGCGAGATCATGGGCCGCACCGCGCCCCGCAACGCCCTGCGGGACGGCCGCGGCTCGGTCATGGTGCGCGGCGTCGCGACGATCGAGACGATCCGCAAGGACCGCGAAGCCATCGTCGTCACCCAGCTGCCCTACCAGGTCAACAAACAGACCCTGATCGAGCGGATCGTCGAAATGGTCCGCGAGAAGCGGATCGAGGGAATTTCCGACGTCCGCGACGAGTCCGACCGTGACGGCATGCGGATGGTCATCGAGCTGAAGCGCGATGCGTCCGGCGACGTGGTCCTGAACCAGCTGTGGCGCTTCACGGCCATGCAGAGCTCGTTCGGGGTGAACATGCTGGCGCTGAACCACGGCCGCCCGATCCAGATGGGGCTGCGCCAGTTGCTGGAAGCCTTCCTGGAGTTCCGGGAAGAGGTGGTGGTCCGCCGAATCAAGTTCGAACTGGCCAAGGCCCGCGACCGCGGCCATGTGCTGGTCGGGCTGGCCGTGGCCGTGGCCAATATCGACGAGGTCATCCACATCATCCGCAGCTCGGCCGATCCGGCCGAGGCGCGCGAGCGTTTGCAGGCCAAGAGCTGGCCGGTGGGCGACATGATCGCCCTGATCGAGCTGATTGCCGACCCCCGCTCGATGCTGGTCGACGGCGACAAGCTGAACCTGACCGACGAACAGGCCCGCGCCATCCTGGGCCTGACACTCAGCCGCCTGACCGGCCTGGGCCGCGACGACATCTTCGGTGAGGCGCGCGGCCTCGCCGATACCATCCAGGGCCATCTGACCCTGCTGAGCGACCGCGCCAACATCCTGGCCGTGATCCGCGAGGACCTGCTGCTGGTGCGGTCCGAGTTCGCCGTGCCGCGCCGAACCGTCATCGGCGAGGGCGATTTCGAACTGGAAGACGAGGACCTCATCCCGCGCGAGGACATGGTCGTCACGGTCACCCACGGCGGCTACGTCAAGCGTGTCGCGCTGAACGCCTATCGGACCCAGCATCGCGGCGGCAAGGGCCGCAGCGGTGTGGCGATGAAGGAGGATGACGCCGTCGTCGGAGTCTTCTCTGCCTCGACCCATACGCCGGTGCTGTTCTTCGCCACCAACGGCAAGGCCTACAAGCTGAAGACCTGGCGTCTGCCGCTGGGCAGTCCGCAGTCGCGCGGCAAGGCCTTCGTCAACCTGCTGCCGATCGAGCCGGGCGATTCGATCATGAACGTCCTGCCCCTGCCCGAGGACGAGGCCGACTGGGCCAACTACGACATCATGTTCGCCACCAAGTCGGGCGACGTGCGCCGGAACAAGCTGAGCGATTTCGCCACCGTCAACCGGGCCGGCAAGATTGCCATGAAGCTGGAAGACGGCGACCACATGGTCGGCGTGGCCCTGTGCACCGCCGAGGACGACGTCATGCTGACGACCGCGCTCGGGCGCGCCATCCGCTTCAAGGCGGACGACGTGCGCGTGTTCAAGGGCCGGGACTCCACCGGCGTTCGCGGCGTGCGTCTGCAGAAGGACGACGAGGTCATCTCCATGGCCGTGCTGGGCCGGGTCGATGCGACGCCCGACGAGCGCGCCGCCTATGTCAAACACGCCTCGGCCATGCGCCGGGCGACGGGTGAGGGCGACGACGAGACGCCGCCGGTCGATGCCGACGACGAAGTCACGGGTGATGCCGCGCTCAGCGTCGAACGGATCGCTGAACTCGGGGCGGCCGAGCAGTTCATCCTGACGGTCACCGACACGGGCTTCGGCAAGCGGTCCTCGGCCTATGAATACCGGCGCACGGGCCGGGGCGGGCAGGGGCTGACAGCCCACGGCCTGGGCGGACGCGCGGGTACCCGTCTGGCCGCCTCCTTCCCGGTCGAGGACGGTGACGAGCTGCTGCTGGTCACCTCGGGCGGACAGATGATCCGCACGCCCGTGGGCCAGGTCCGTATCGTGGGTCGATCCAGCCAGGGCGTCACCATCTTCCGCACGGCTGACGGTGAGCGGGTCGTGTCGGTCGAACGCCTGCCGGACAGCGGCGGGGGCGATGAGGCCGTCGAGGACGAGGCGAACGGCGCAGAAACCGAAGGCTGAGTTTTATAGCCGCTCATCCCGGCGAAAGCCGGGACCCGGTCCGTTCGCGAGGCAGGCTGCATGGGATCGATGTCAGTGGGGTCCGGCACCGCCGGAACGCCCAAACCACGGGGTCCCGGCTTTCGCCGGGATGAGCGGAGTTTCTGATGTCCGCGTCTCCTGAGCTCTCGGTGGATGGTCAACCGGCGACCGCAGACGATCTGACCCATGTGGCGCTGGTCAACTACGGTGCCTACACCTCGTTCCGGCTGGAGCAGGGGGGCGTTCGGGGCCTTGACCTGCATATCGCGCGGCTGGAGACCCAGGCGATTGAGCTGTTCGGCGAGCCGGTCGGTGAGTCGCGCCTGCGAGAGTTGATGCGGACGGCCGTGAAGGGCCGGGACGCCGGCTGGCTGCGGGTCAGTCTGTTCTCGCCAGGGATCAGCCCGCGTACGCCTGACTGGACGGGGCGGCCGAGGGTGATGATCGCCGTGTCGCCGCCGCCACCGCCCCTGGCCGACCGCTTGCGTCTGCAGGTCCAGACCTATGCGCGGGAGGCACCGCACCTCAAACATGTGGCCACGTTCGGGCTGATCCGGGCCCGGCGTGTGGCCCGTGCCGTCGGTTTCGATGATGCCCTGTTTGTCGATGCGGAGGGGCATGTTTCAGAGGGAAGTCTCTGGAATATCGGCTTTATCCGGGGCTCTGAGGTGATCTGGCCCCAGGCCCTGATGCTGGCAGGGATCGCCCAGGCGCTGGTTGAACGCGGTCTCGGGTCCGTCGGACTGACGGGCATGTCAGCCCCGGTCCACGTTTCTGGCCTGGCGCGATTTGACGGTGCCTTCATCTGCAACAGCGCCACGCCGGCCTGCGCTGTGGCCGCGATCGGCGAGCATGGCTTTGCGACACCCCCGGCGCTGATCGACCGGCTTCAGGCGGCCTGGGCGTCAAACCCCGTGCAACCGATCTAGGCCGGGACGGCGGTGCCTGCTAAACCTCTGGAAAGCGGGGAGGACTGTATGCGCATCGGCCTGTATCCGGGCACGTTCGATCCCGTCACCAACGGGCATATGGACATCATCGGGCGCGCGGTAAAGCTGGTCGACCGGCTGGTCATCGGCGTGGCGCGCAACGATGACAAGGGACCGCTTTTCACCACCGACGAGCGGGTCGAGATGGTCAGGGCCGAGGTCGCTCACCTTGGTGACCACGTCGAGGTACGGCCGTTTTCCAGCCTGCTGATGCATTTCGCCGAGGAACTGGATGCCAACATCATCGTGCGTGGCCTTCGGGCGGTCGCCGACTTTGAATACGAGTTCCAGATGACGGCGATGAACCAGCGCCTCAATGCCGACATCGAAACCGTCTTCCTGATGGCCGATCCGCGGCATCAGGCGATCGCCTCGCGGCTGGTCAAGGAGATCGCCCGTCTGGACGGCGCGATCGACAGTTTTGTGAGTCCCGCCGTCGCTATTGCGGTCCGGGACAGGGTCAAGGGATAGAATGAGCTTCAGGATCGCAACCATCGGCGCGCTTTCTCTGGCGCTTTCCGCCACCGTCGGCCCGGCGGCGGCCCAGACGGCGACCGGTGACTGGCGTACGGTCGCGCCCGAGAATCTTCTGGTGATCGATACGGCGAAGGGGCGCGTCCTCGTCGAGATGGACCCGGCTGTCGCGCCATTGTCGGTGGAGCGGGTCCGTACCCTCGCTGACCAGGGCTTTTACGACGGCCTGAAATTCCATCGCGTTCTGCCGGGCTTCATGGCCCAGACGGGCGATCCGCTCGGCACGGGGACGGGGGGCAGCGAGCTTCCGGACGTCCCGGGCGAGTTCCAGTTCCGGCGCGGTCGCGACCTGGGGTTCGTCAATCTGTTGGCTGCGCCCGCGGGGCAGCTGGGCGTCGCGGGCTCCATGCCGGTGTTCACCCAGCCGGACGCCCAGATGATGGTGACCGCCGATTTCAAGACCTCCGCCCAGGCCATCTTCTGTCCCGGGGTCGCAGGCATGGCCCGCAACCAGGACCCCGACAGCGCCAACAGCCAGTTCTTCCTGATGACCGGTGAGAATGACAATCTGAACGGCCTCTACACGCCGTTCGGGCGCGTCGTGGCCGGACTGGACGTGGTCAAGGCGCTGAAGCCGGGCAGCGAGACCGGAAATGGACAGGTCGTGGACCCCGACATCATGACCCGGGCCCGCACGGCCTCGGCCATGCCGGACGGCCAACGCCCGACGGTTCGGGTAATGGTCCCGCGGAGCGCGGCGTTCGCGGCTCTGGTCGAGCAGAAACGCACCGAGCTGGGCGCGCGTTTTTCCGTTTGCGACGTACAGCCGCCGGTTCAGGTTTCTGGCGGCTGAATTGAGAGGGACGACGATGCGACAGTTTCTCGGTCTTGCGGTGCTGGTATGGATGGCCGCCGGCGGTGCGACGGCGCAGGATGCGGGCGGGACACCGCCCGCGCCGCCCGTCCCTGCGCCACCAGCCGCCATGGTGGCTCCGGAGTGGCGGACGGTACCGGCTGAAAATCTGCTGGTCATCGACACAACCCGGGGCCGGATTCTGGTCGAGCTGACTCCCGAGGTCGCGCCTCTGCATGTCGAGCGGATCAGGCTGCTGGCGCGGCGTGGCTTTTACGACGGGGTGCCGTGGCACCGGGTCATCGACTGGTTCATGGCCCAGACGGGCGATCCGCTCGGCAATGGCGACGGCCAGAGCCCCTATCCGGATCTGAAAGGCGAATTCACCTTCCGGCGCGAAGCCTCCATGCCGTTCGCCGCGGTCGCTGAACCGGCCGGTGCCCGGGTCGGCTTCTTCCATTCGCTTCCGATCCAGACCCAGCCGGATTCCGCCTTCGCCCTCACGGCCGACGGCAAGGTCCATGCCTGGGGGCTCTATTGCCCCGGCGTCGCCGGCATGGCCCGTGACGAGGGCAATGACACGGCCAACAGCCAGTTCTTCCTGATGCGTCAGGCCTATCCGGCACTGGACAAGCGCTATTCTGTCTGGGGCATGACGGTGTCCGGCCTGGATGTGGTGCGCAACCTCAAGGTCGGCGACGGCGACAATGGCATGGTCGGTTCCGAACCCGATCGCATGACCCGGGTAAGAATTGCGGCCGACATCCCCGAGACCGAGCGTCCCTCGGCGCAGGTGCTGGCGACCGATTCGCCGCGCTTCCGCACCCTGGTCGAGACGGCGCGAACGGCCCGTGGGGCAGACTTCTCGGTCTGCGACGTGACCCTGCCGGTTCAGGTGGTCAACTAGTCGGATCGGGACGTGGGCCGCCACGCCCCCGCCGTCGCCGGCGGCCGGCGGTCTGTTCGGCGCGCATCTGCTGCAGCAGCAGACCCTCGCGCAGGCCGCGATCCGCGACACGGACGCGTTCAGACGGCCAGGCCCGCTGGACCGCCTCCATGATGGCGGCCCCGGCCAGAACGAGATCGGCGCGATCGGGACCGATACAGGATTCGGCGGCGCGTCCACCGGGCCCCATGGCCATCAGTTTCGCGGCGGCCTTCTCGCAGTCGCCCCGCGTCATCCAGAGGCCGTCGACCAGATTTCTCTGATAACGGGCAAGTCCCAGATGGATGCCGGCCAGGCTGGTGATCGCGCCGGACGTGCCGATCATATGGCCGCGACCGTCGGTGAAGACGTCCCGCAGGCCCGGATCCACCGGGGAGGCGGCGATGGCCTGGCCCATGTCCGCGACCATGGCTTCATACCAGAGGTCCAGTCCGTTCTGCGGTTCGGGATGCCGTTCGGCCAGGGTTACGACCCCCACCGGTGCCGACATCCATCCCTCGAGCGTGAAGCCGCCGCGGCCTGTCAGCCTGAGCCAGCTGAGTTCGGTCGATCCACCGCCGACGTCGACCACCAGCACGGCCTCGGCAGAATGGTCGAACAGGTTCAGACAACCCTCGACGGCCAGCCGCGCTTCCTCGACAGGGTCTATGATCCGCAGCTTGAGTCCGGTGCCGAGGCGGACACGTTCGACAAAGGCCGCACCGTTGTCGGCCTGCCGGCAGGCCTGGGTCGCAACCGCCGTCAGTCGCGATGGCGAGACGTCCTTGCGGGCGATACGCTCGGCACACAGGGCGAGGGCGTCGTAGGCCCGATCCATGGCGGAGTCGTCGAGCCGGCCCGTGCGGGACAGGCCCTCGCCCAGGCGCACGATGCGACTGAACGAATCGACGACGCGAAATCCATCGCGCGCCGGCCGGGCAATCAGCAGCCGGCAATTGTTGGTCCCCAGATCGAGCGCGCCATAAAGCAGCGCCTCGCGACCTGATGTCCCGGAACCGCTGGCAGCGCCGCCACGGACGCGCTGACCATCGGGTCGTCGGGGCTGGGACCGGTCGTCGCGCCGTGGCGCGCCGTCGGTCTTCGGCATGGGCCGAACTTTCAAGGTGGGCGGTCCAGTGCGGCGCCCGTCCGGATCATCTTAGGGCCGTCGAACGGCCGTCGCCAAGCGGGTGACGCGAAAATGAACGGCACGGCAAGGGTCCGGCTCAGATTGGTTGGCGCACCTTGCCGGTATGAAAGATCAAACTGTCGCGAAATTCGGCCTTGGCCAGATCGTCCGTCATCGGGACGACGCCTTCCGTGGTGTGGTGCTGGACATCGACGCCCGTTACGCCGGCGACCCGGCCGAGACGGGAGCCGTGACGCCTGACCAGCCCTTCTATCAGGTTCTCGCCATCGGGCCGGACGGCGGCTTCGTCGCCTATGCCGCCGAGACGGCGCTCGAGTTCGATCCCGAACTGTCAGCCCTGACCCGGGAGGCCGAGCAGCGCTGGTTCACGATCGACGCCCAGGGTCGCCATGCGCCCCTGGCCCACGCCATTCACTGACGGACCCGCTGGCGCGCAAGGGACTGCGCGCCTAGATTGCCGACAAGGGCCTGTCAGAGCCCGCGGGCAACAGGAGACGCCATGTCAGACTTCGAGCACGTGTTCGACCGGCCGCCCGAGGGCGCGGCCGCTGACTGGACCATCCCCCAGGACTGGGCCGCGTATTCCGCGGTCGAGCACCAGACCTGGGACACGCTGTATGCCCGGCAGATGAAGATCCTGCCCGGCCGGGCGGCCGAGGTGTTCATGAAGGGGCTGACCGCGCTGGACCTGAACACCGGGGGCATTCCGGATTTCGCGGTGATGAATCCCAAGCTTCAGGCCCTGACGGGCTGGACGGTCGTCTGTGTTCCGGGGCTGGTGCCGGACGATGTGTTTTTCGATCATCTGGCCAATCGCCGCTTTCCCTCGGGCCAGTTCATCCGCAAGCCCGACCAGCTGGACTATCTGCAGGAACCGGACATCTTCCACGATGTCTTCGGCCATGTGCCGATGCTCAGCGACCCGGATTTCGCGGACTATATGGAGGCCTACGGCAAGGGCGGGCAGCGGGCGGCCTCGCTGGGCATGCTGCAGAATCTGGCGCGGCTGTACTGGTACACGGTCGAGTTCGGCCTGATGCAGGAGGCCGACGGTTTGCGCATCTACGGCGCGGGGATCGTCTCATCGGCGACCGAGAGCGTCTTCTCACTGGAGGACCCGTCCCCGAACCGCATCGGCTTCGATCTGGAACGGGTGATGCGGACGCTGTACCGGATCGACGACTTCCAGCAGGTCTATTTCGTCATCGACTCGATCGAGGCCCTGAAGGGCGAGACGTTGAAGGATTTCGGCCCGATCTATGACCGGCTGAAGGGCCAGTCCGATATCGGCATCGAACAGATCCAGCCCTATGACCGGGTGATCACGCGCGGTACGCAGGCCTACGCCCACAAGGGCGGGAGATTCGCAGCATGACCAGATGGATCGTGATCGGAACCATGGCGGCGATCGCCGTGGGTGCCTCAGCCTGTACCGAGAGCAAGCGCGCCCGCAATGCGACGACCTGGGGCGACCAACCGGCCGACATCACCTGCTGGACCTACGGGACGCAGAACTATGCCGGACGATCGACCGGGAAGGTCGAGTATGATGACGGTGGCCGGCTGTCCTTCGTGGATGCCGCGAACGGGCGCTACACGACGATCGAGGGCGACTGCCGCATCGTCTATCTGGCCGACAGGGACGATGAGGCCCCCGTCGTCGCGCCCGCCGTGCCGGTTCCGCCCAAGGCCTGATCAGTCCGCGTGCACGATCAGACTGCGGTGTTTCGTGTCACGCATGAACAGATAGACCAGCAGCGACACGCCGATCATGCCCGTCACGTACCAGAAGAAGGCGCTCTCGATGCCTTCGGACTTGAACCACAGGGCGACGTACTCCGCCGTGCCGCCGAACACCGCATTGGCGATGGCGTAGGGCAGGGCGACGCCGAGGGCGCGGATGTGGGCCGGGAACAACTCGGCCTTCACCACGGCGTTGATGGCGGTATAGCCGCTGACGATCACCAGCGAGGTCATGGCCAGCAGGAAGGCGACGAAGGGGCTGTCGGCTGTGGCCAGTGAGGTCATGATCGGGACGGTGAACAGCACCCCCGATACCCCGAAGGCGATCATCACCGGCTTGCGGCCGATGCGGTCGGAAAGGGCCCCCACGGCGGGCTGGAGCAGCATGAAGACGAACAGGGCGGCGGCGCTGATCTGGGTGGCCGTGTCCTTGGAGAAGCCCGTGGTGTTGACGAGGAATTTCTGCAGATAGGTCGTGTAGGCATAGAAGGCGAGGGTGCCGCCGGCGGTCAGGCCCAGCACCAGAAGGGCTTCGCGCGGGTGCTTCATGATCAGCAGCAGGGCGCTGGATCTCGGCGGGCCGGAGATATCTCCCTCGAAGGCGGCGGTCTCGTCGAGCCGCCGACGCAGCCAGAAGACCACGATCGCCAGGGCCGCGCCGACGAAGAAGGGAATGCGCCAGCCCCAGGCCTTCAGATCAGGCTCACTCAGGGTATGTTGCAGCAGGATCAGCAGCAGCAGGGCCAGGAGCTGGCCCGAGATCAGGGTCACGTACTGGAAGCTGGACCAGAAGCCGCGGTGTTTCGCCGTGGCCATTTCGGACAGATAGGTGGCCGACGATCCATATTCGCCGCCGACGCTGAGCCCCTGTAGCAGCCGGGCGAACAGCAGCAGGGCCGGGGCCGCGACGCCGATAGTGGCATAGCCCGGCGTCAGGCCGATGATCAGGCTGCCGGTGCACATCAGGGTGACCGACAGCGTCAGGCCCGCCTTGCGCCCCCTGCGATCCGAATAGACGCCCATGACCCAGGCCCCGACCGGCCGCATGAAGAAGCCGACCGCGAAGATGGCCGCCGTGCTCAGCAGCTGGGCGGTGGCGTCGCCCTTGGGAAAGAAGACCGGGGCGAAATAGAGGGTGAAGGCCGCATAGGCGTACCAGTCGAACCACTCGACCAGATTGCCCGCCGAGCCGCCGATGATGTTGCGCAGGCGGCGGGCGGGGGTCATCGCTGCTTCGGGCATCCGTCTTCCCCTCCGGCCTGGTAGGGAAGGGCTAGAGCGGTTTGCCCATTCTGACCAGTGGCACCGGCATCCCGCCGCGGTCGTCGTCGAACCGTGCGATCTCGCGGTAGCTGCTGGCGAGATAGAACGGTTCGCCGCTCAGGGTGGCGACCAGTTCCACACGGTCGTAGCCCTCGGCGCGGGCGGCGGCCTCGCAGACCTGCAGGATCCGCCGACCTACGCCGCGGCGAATGAACTCGGGCGCGGTGTACATGGCGCGGATGCGGGCGGCGTCGACGCCGGGCGTCAGCGGGGCCGGGACCCGGCCGGGCGTGTGGTCGCCGCCGTATTCGGTGATCCGCCGGCTCCAGCCGCCGCAGCCGGCCAGTACGCCGTCGGCCTCGACGATGAGATAGGTGCGGTCGGCAATGATCTGGCTGTCCAGCCCCATCAACCTTCGGCTGGCGGCGATCTGCGCCGGCGTCAGGAAGGCGGCGAGCGGGCCGGCGATCGACCGGTCCATCAGGACGACAAGCGCCGGAATGTCGGCCTCGGTCGCGATACGGACGGTGAAGCCCGTCACGGCCTAGCCTCGCTGGAACGGATAGAAGCCGCCACCGAGGCCCAGAATGCCTGTCAGTTCGTCCAGGGCGACCCGACTTTCGTCGAGCAGCGACGGATCGGCGAGGTCGGCGGGCGTCAGGCTGTCGCGGTAATGGGCCTGCCCCCAGATCGACAGCCGGTCGTGCAGGGCGTCGGTCATCCGCATGGCAGGGTTGGTCGCCACGAGCTCTGCGTCGGTCAGGACGACGCGCAGGCGCAGGCAGGCCGGGCCGCCGCCGTTGCGCATGGACTGGCGGACATCGACGTATTCGACCCGACCGATGGAGCCGTTGGATGAGGCGAGCCGTTCGGCGACGGCGTGGCTGCGCGGGTTGTCCCGGGTCTCGGTCGGGCAGATCAGGGTCAGGCGATCGTCGCCCGGAATCCGCACCAGCATGGAGTTGAAGAGATAGCTGGAGATGGCGTCGGCGAGGGGCAGGTCGGCGGCCGAGACCTCGATGAAGACGGGCTCGAACAGGCCCTCCGCCGCACCGCGGATCGCGGCCATCGTTCCCGCCGTGTCCTCGAAGGCGAGCTCATGGAAGAACAGGGTCTCCAGAGCGCCGACGCAGACGACGTCATTGTGGAAGGTGCCGCCGGCGATCGCGGCCCGCGACTGGCGCGGGAAGACGCCGCGGTTCGCGCTGTGACGGCGGGCGACCGCCTCGGACGCCTCGCGCGTCTGGCGGGCCGGGAAGGCCCCGGACCAGGGCTCGAAGGCCTCGCGACCCCAGACGAGGATGTTGACCCCGGGTGCGCCATGGTCGGCGCACAGGCGGAAATGGTTGGCCGCGCCCTCGTCGGAGAGATGGGCGACGGAGGGCAGGGCGTCATGCACCGCGAACCGGTCCGGGTCCGGGAACAGGGCGTCCAGCGACCGCTTCGTCTGTTCGTGCTCCAGAGAGCGGTGCAGGTTGGTGACCAGATTGGCGGGCGTGAAGTGAACGCGGCCGTCGGCGCTGTCGGCGCTCGGTGTCACCGTGGCGGCGTTGGCGGCCCACATCGGCGAGGCCGAACAGGCGGCGGCGGCGAAAGACGGCGCGTCCTTCCAGGCCTGTTCCAGAACCCGGGTGTCGGAGCCGGTGAAGCCGAGGCTGCGCAGGAAGGGGATGTTCGGGCGCTCGTGCGGCGGCAACACGAACTGGGGCAGGCCCAGGTCGGCCAGCCGCTTCATCTTGTCGAGCCCCTGCAAGACGGCCGCGCGCGGGTTCGACGCTTCGCCCTTGTTTACGGAGGACGCGAGATTGCCCGGCGACAGGCCCGCATAGGAGTGGGTGGGGCCGATCAGGCCGTCGGCGTTGGCTTCAACGGCTGAGGTCACGCCCTCAAACCCTTGATCTCACCTTCGATATTCTTCACCGCCCCGGCCTCGAAACTGGCCACCGGATAGGCGCAGTAGTCCGCGGCGTAATAGGCCGACGGCCGGTGATTGCCGCTGGCCCCCAGACCGCCGAACGGCATGTCGCCGGCGGCACCCGTGGTCGGCCGGTTGAAATTGACCACGCCCGCGCGGATGCGGCGGATGAACCGGTCCCAGTTAGCGGGATTGTCCGAGACCAGGCCGGCGGACAGGCCGTAGCGGGTGGCGTTGGCCTCGGCGATGGCGGCGTCGAAGCTGGCCACCCGGGTCACGGACAGGAAGGGGGCGAACATCTCCTCGTCGGGCACGGCGACGCCGGTGACGTCGATGATGGCGGGCTTCACGAAGGCCCCGGGCAGATTGTCGACGGGGCCCGAGGCGCGGATGACCCGGGCCCCCATGGCGATGCGGTCCTGTAGCGCCTTCAGCGCGGCCTCGGCGGCCTTCACCGAGATCAGCGGTCCGGCATAGGGCTCGGGCGTGGAATTCCACGGGGCGAGGATCAGTCGCTCGACCATGGCGTTGACCGCCTCGACGAGGACGTCGCCCTGCGGCCCCTCCGGCACGATCAGACGGCGGGCGCAGGAGCAGCGCTGGCCCGTGGTGACGAAGGCCGACTGGACCACGATCCCGGCGACGGCCTCGGCGTCGGCGGCGTCCCAGACGACCAGCGGATTGTTGCCGCCCAGCTCAAGGGCGAGGATCACGTGCGGGTCGTCGGCGAATTTGCGTCGGAAATGCGCGCCCGCCGCGCCCGAACCGGTGAACATCAGGGCGTCAATACCGCTGTCGAGCAGGGCCGCGCCGGTGTCGCGCCCGCCCTGGACGACATTGACCACGCCGGCGGGCAGATCGGCCTCGGCGAAGGCCTCGGCCATCAGCTGGCCGATGAAGGGGGTCTCTTCCGACGGCTTGAACACCACCGTGTCGCCGGCCAGCAGGGCCGGGACGATATGGCCGTTGGGCAGGTGTCCGGGGAAGTTGAACGGCCCCAGCACCGCCGCCACGCCGTGGGGACGATGCCGCAGGCTCGCATGGCCGAAGCCGGTCTCGGCCGTGCGCTCGCCGGTGCGCTCGTCATAGGCGCGGATCGAGATGTCGACCTTGCCCGCCATGGCACCGAGTTCGGCGGTCGTCTCCCACAGGGCCTTGCCGGTCTCGCGGCTGATCGCCTCGGCCATCGCCGGCGCACGGGCCTTCAACACGGCTTGATAGCGTTTGACGGCGTCGATCCGGTCCTGGCGTGAGCGGTCGGCCCAGTCGGGGAAGGCGACCCGGGCGCGGTCGGTGGAGGCCTGGACCTCGGCGGGCGAGGCGGCGGGCCCCTCCCAGACGGTGTCGCCGGTGGCGGGATCGATGGATCTGAATGTCATTTTCTACCGCTCATCCCGGCAAAAGCCGGGACCCAGTTCTTTCGTGAGGCAGGATGATTGGGGTCGAAGTCCACTTTGCACGGGGATACCGGATCGCCCAAAGCACTGGGTCCCGGCTTTCGCCGGGATGAGCGGAATGTGGGAGTCACGTTTTCACCCGCACGGTGTCACCGGCTCTCACCTTCAGCGCGTCGGCGGTCTCGCGACTGAGCGTGGCGACATCATCGCTGAAGGCGGCGCGCTGGCGAACGGCGCGGAAGGCGGACACGCTGTCCGTCGAGATCAAGGAGGGAAGTTCGGCCTCGACCTCATCGGCGATGGCGGCGGTCATGCGCCGGGCGTCGCGTACGGTGCGGATGTTGTCGCGGCCGCAGGAGACGGTCGGACCCGCGTCGAAGATGTCGATCAGGCCGTTGGGGCGGAACCCTTCCGACTCCAGCAGCGCCATGGCGGGCACGCCCTGCGGATGGACCTTGCCGATCACGGCGCGGGCCGGTTCGGGCAGCAGGTCGATATAGATCGGATGCCGCGGCGACAGGTCGAGGATGAACTGCTTGTCGCTTGAGCCGCTCAAGCGGTCGGCGTCATCGAATTCCATCGGGAAGAATTTGTGGGCCACGTGGTCCCAGAACGGGCAGGCCCCGTCGGGCGTGAACACGCCACGCAACTCGGCCAGCACCATATCGGCGAACAGATCGGGCTCGGCCCCGATCAGCATATAGCGCGACTGGCTGAGCAGACGGCCCGCGCCGCCCTTGCGCCGGTCCGCTTTCAGAAACAGTGAGCCGACCTCGGTCCAGCCGGTGCATTCGTTGACCATCACCAGCGTCTTCTGGTCGAGGGTGACGCCCAGCGACGGCGACGTCTGGGTGTTGTTGACGATGCGGAATGAGAAGAACGGCCGGTCAAGACCGACGGCCGCCTTGACCGAACCGATGCCGTCGACATCGCCCGTGTCGGTCTCCTCGAGCATCAGCGTGTACCACCGGGCGCGGGGCTCGAGGACGGCGTTGAAGCTGTCGCGGCTGAGGTCCAGCCGTTCCGCCAGCTGGTCGGGATCCTCGGGCAGGCTGGTAAAGCCGGGGCCGCTGAGGATGGCCAGCTCCAGCAGGTGGTCGAGGTCGGCGGGCGCGGCGGGTCGAACGACGAGCATGGGGTTACATCGTCTCCAGACGCAGGGATTTCAGTTTCAGGGCGTCGATCTCGCCGGACGCGACCTTGCACAGGATCAGGGCACTGAGCTGCGCGCGTTCGACGAAGCTGTCGGGCCAGGCGAACTCCTGGTCCGAGTGTATGTCGCCGCCCCGAACGCCGAGCGTATCGATATTGGGCAGGCCGGCGGCGTGCAGATTGTTGCCTTCACAGACCCCGCCGGACGGCTTCCAGGCCAGCGTCTGTCCCAGCAGGGCTCCGGTGTCGCGCACCGCCTCGAACAGGGCGGTCTGGGACGCGTCCATCGGCTTGGGTGCGCGGGTCATGCCGCCGTGCAGATCCAGCGTCAGGCCGGGGAAGGGCGGTTCCGCCGCGATTCCGGCCACGGCTTCGGCGATCCAGGTCGAGGCCTGGGCGTCCGGGACGCGGACATTGAACCGGACCACGGCGTTGTCGGCGACCACGTTCAGGGGGCCGCCGCCGGAGATCGCGGCGACATTGACCGTGACGCCCTCGCGCTGGCCGTTGAGCGCGTGCAGCCGGGCCGCGAGGATGGCGGCTCCCGCCACGGCATTGGCACCCTCGTGGAAGGCGCGGCCGGCGTGGGCGGCCTTGCCGCTGACGATCAGATGATAGTTGCCGCTGCCCTTGCGGGCCCCGGCAAGCGTGCCGTCCGCGAGCGCAGGCTCATAGGTCATGCCGATGTGTCCACGGGCACCCAGTTCGGCCAGCAGGGGGGCCGAGGCGGGCGAGCCGATCTCCTCGTCCGGAGACAGCAGCACGGTCCAGCCGACGCCGTCGCGGTCAGGGTGGGTTTCGAAGGCTTCGAGTGCGGCCAGCATGACGCTGATTCCGCCCTTCATGTCGGCGATGCCGGGGCCGTTCAGGGCTCCGTCCGGCCGGGTCGAGACGGTCTGGAAGCCGCTCCCGACCGGGAAGACGGTGTCATAGTGGCCGGTCAGGATGATCTGGACGGGCGCGTCCGGGCGGGCGCGAATCATCAGGGCGTCGGCGTGGGCTTCGGCCCGCACGTTTCCATCATCACCGATCGAGGCGGAGCCACGGGTCGGGATGCGCTCGATCCGGGCCGACAGCTTGCTGGCCTCGGCTTCCAGTCGGTCGAGCATTCGCGCCAGTCCCTCGGCATTCCGGCTGCCCGTGTTGACGCCACACCAGTCCACCGCACGGCGGACGATGGTGGCTTGCCGCGCCGCGACATGGTCGAGCACGAGTTGGTCGGAAGGCGAAATTTGCATGCTGGAGAACCCTAGCCGGGCGGGGCCCAAAGGTGAAGGCGAGCGCTTGCCCGTTTCCACCGCCGGACGCGCGCGCTAGGCTGTCCCACCATTGAGGGAGCACATTCATATGACTGACTGGATCCGGGCGTCGAATCCGACGACGCCGATTACCACCGAAGACGAGGCGATCGCCGCGGCAAGGGCCAGCGCCATCGCCATCTTCCTGGGCGTCCTGTGGGGTGCCGTCGGAATCGTCTATCTGATGACCGCCGGCCAGGCGATCATGGACGCCGCCGTGGCCCAGGCTTCGGCCCAGAGCCCTGAAGCGGCGGGCATGGCCGGTGCGATGGCACAGGGTGTCCTGGGGCTCTCGATCGCCTTCGTGGTCGTCCAGCTCATTCTCGGGCTGGTACAATGGTTCAAGCCCGGTGCCGTGATCCCGATCATCTTCGCGCTCCTGGTCGCCTTCGGACTGGTGACGGGGCTGGTGGCCGCGTTTGGCCCAGGTCAGGCTGACATGCCTGCCGCCGCCACGCCGGCCTGGCAAACCTGGGGCGGGCTGGTGATCCTGGTCATCCAGATGGTGCTTCACATCGCCGGCATTCGGGGCGCCCGCACGCTGGACAAGCTGCGCATGTCGGCCGCCCAGAACTATTGAACAGACCCTAGCGGCCCGGGCGCCGGTCCTCGCGACCGGTGCCCGCTTCCCGTGACTGGCGGCGCCAGCGGATCGACAGGCTGGCCTCGCCCTGTCCACCGAATTTCGAGCTGACGGTCAGGTTGCGGCGCACCCGCCATTCGACGTTCACGGCTGCCCCGTTCTCGCCGCCGCCGATGATCTCCAGATAGACATTGTCGTTGATGTAGCGGCCGCCGGCGACGGTCAGGCCCGATGCCTCGCCCCCGAACGACAGCCGGTCCAGCCCGGCCAGTTCGCGCAGATTGCCGATCACATCGAAGCCGCCCCCGCCGGCCAGGGCCGCAACACCCGCCGCGAGCTGGGCCGCTTCGAAGGGCGAAAGTTGCGAAGCGGATCGGCCGAACAGAACCTGGGACAGGATCTCGTCCTGGGGCAGGGCCGGCGTCGACGTCAGCACGATTTCGGGTCGCGCCGCCGTGCCGGTGACGCGGATGGTGGCGGTCAGGGCCGGATCCTCACGGGTGGCGGTCAGGTCCAGCCGGATCAGCTCGGGATGGGTGGACAGGCTGACCGTCCCGCGATCATCAAAGACGAACCGCTTGCCGGCGAAGTCGTAGTCGCCGCGCACGACCCGGGCCGTTCCGCTGAGAACGGGCCGGCTGATGGTCCCTCTGACCCGGGCGTCGACATTCATTTCCACGTTCAGGCCACGCCCTATGACCCGGACGTCGCCGCCGGGTGAGCGGAGCCCGATGTTGAGGCCGAACTGCAGACCGCGCTGGCGATTCTGATCCTCTTCGGGCACGTCGCCGCCGGGCTTGTTGATCTCGACGACATCCATTCTGACGATACCGTTCGAGCCGGGTGGATTCGCTTCGATACGGGCCTCGTCGATATCCATCTCGCCCGATAGCGTGATGTTGCCCTCCTCGCCGCGCGTCACGGTGAGAAGACCGGAGGCCTTGGCCTCGGCGATATCGTTGTCGATGATCCGGAACCGGTTCAGCAGCAGCTGGAAGCTGGATCCCGAGCCCTGACGCAGTCCGATACGGCCGTTGCCGGAAATCGACCCGCCCGCGTTGTCGGTCGCGCTGAAGGTCTCGACCAGCCCCGTCGTGTCGTCGAAACGGCTGGCCAGGGTGACGGCCTCGAGCCGGACGCCGGTCGCGCTGTCCCGGAACGTCCCTTGCTGGAGGTCCAGCCGGCCGGTCAGGCGAGGGGCCGCCAGCGAACCGGCGAGGCTGGCGTGGGCATTGATCTGACCGGTCAGCGACCGTTCGCCACCGGCGAGCAGGTCCCAGATCGGCTGGATCTGGCCCTGGATGGAGATATCGCCCGACAGGTCGCGCGTGCGCACGATGGCCAGTCGCAGGGGGGCGGCGGAGGCCTCGACCGGCAGGGTCAGGTCAGCGGTGGCGCGAACCGCATCGCCATCGCTGGCCTGGGCCTGGATGCGCAGGCTGTTGTTGACCAGAACGGCGTTGAGCGTTCCATCAACGGCCAGTCCCCGCGGCGCGTCGATACTGCGAATGCCCTGCAGCGCGACATTGGCCGAGCCGGACAGGTCATCGCCGGCACCCCGCAGCGACAGCCGTCCGGTGACCGCTCCGCGCATGTCGCGGACCAGGGTGCCCAGATCGACGCGCGTCAGGTTCGCCTCGATGATCGCGGCGCGCGAATCCTGGCGCAGTTCGCCGAGCAGAACACCGCCGCCGATGGCGAGATCGACCCGCGCGACGCGACCGTCCCCCGAAAGGGCCAAGACGGCGGGATTGCGGGTCGTGAACGGGATCTCGCGGACGCGCCCTGCGCCCTCCAGCACGACCGTCTGGGCCGGACCTTCCCGTGAGTAGACTCCGGTTCCGTCAAACGATACCGGCGTCGCACCGCCGATATCGGTCTTCACGGTGAAGGGCAGTCGGTTCAGGGTGCCGCGCCCGGTCAGATCCAGCGTTCGGATCACCCAGGTCGAACCGGCCAGACGGACATTGCGGCCGTTGATGTCGAGAATCGCTGTCTCGCCACCGTCCCCGTCTGTCAGCCGGATCCGGCCGTCGGCTGTCCCGGAGGCGAGGAAGGCCCCGGGGCGGGCCGTGAAGGTCAGGTCGGCGCTGGACGGCAGGCTGTTTGACAGGGCGACGGCCCCCTGGGCCGTCACGCCGCCGGCATTGAGGTCGACGTCCGTCAGCCGGATGCGATTTCCGCCGAGGAAGAAATTCCCGCTGGCGGTCGCGGGTCCGTAGTTCGAGGCGGCCTTCAGGGCGATCCGTCCGTCGGACGCGTCCGCGCCGCGTCGGAAACTCAGCACCATGTCGGTGTCGGTGAGCGTCAGGGCGCCGGCACTTAGCTTCGCGAATTTCGCCGTCAGATCGGCACGCGGCCGGGCCAGGGTACCGGTGAGGGCCCCGTCTCCGGTCATGGCTCCGTCAATGGCGACAGGCCCGACGCCGAACGGCCCGCTTGCATTCCAGTCCAACGCCAGCCGCAGCCGGCCGTCGCCCTCGATCATGCCCCGCGCGCCGGCCGTTCCCCGGGCTCCGGTCAGCACGGCCCGCTCCACCTCCACCCGGCCGCCGTTCAGGGCACCGGTCAGCTGAAGCCGTGGCGTGGCACCCAGCAGGCGGTCGAGTTCGGCCATGCCTGTCGCCAGCCTTCGGCCCCGGGCGTCGAACGTCAGCCGCCACGGCTGGCCCGCACGCGCCATCGAAGCCGTGATCGGTCCGCCGAACGCGCCCCGGGCACCCTTGCGCAGGCGGGAGATGTCGGTGATGTCGGCCTGGCCGCGGAAACCCAGCCCTCCGGTCAGGCTTCGACCGCCGGTACCGGACAGGGTCAGGGCCTGGCCCGTCGCCGTGATCCGTTCCAGCAGGATCGCGCCGTTCCCGAGTCGGGCCGCCTCGAACGAGACCTGTGGCCGGGCTCCCAGAAGAGCGCCGACGATTCCGGCGCTGGAGCCGCCCGCCACACTGATGTCGCCGTCCAGATCCAGCCGGCCGAGCCGCATGCGCACATTCACCGGGCCCCTGACCCGCTGGGCCCGGTAGCTCGAGACATCGGCCGCGAGCAGGTCGGCTGTTCCTTTCAGGGCCCAGGCCGTCGCAGTGCCCTTGAACACCCCCCTGTATGCCGCAGCGCCCGCCGTGCGCCTGCCGACCAGACGGGTCAGCGAGGGCGTCGAAACCTCAAGGCTGATCCCGTCGGGACTGCTTTGGTCGCTGAGGCGGATGTTGCCGCTCGCCCGGGCGTTCAGGTTGTCGGCGATCAGCCGCCAGCCGACGCCTTGCAGCCCGTCCTTGTCCGTGTCCGCCGAGGTCGCCAGGCCGAACCGGGCCGTGCGTCCGACCCTTTCGGCGAAGGGACGCAGCAGGTCGGAGCCGGAAAAGTCGGCGAATCCCCCGATTCGGGTCCGGCCTTTGCCATACCGGCCCTTGATCACCAGCGGAACGAAGTCGCCTGTGCGGACCAGGGCGTCGACGACAGAGCCGTTGACCACGGCCGTGGCGAAGAATGGGCTGTCGGGGGAGTAGCCGAGCGCCCCGGCCAGCGGTCCGCCCTTGGCCTCGTTGGCCCTGAGGTTCAGGCGCAGGTCGGCCATCGTCGCCCCGATCGTGGCGTTGGCGCGCAGGAAGTCGCCGGGCCGGCTGTTGCTCGTGGCGTTCACGGTCGCCGTCTTCGGCCCCCTGCGGGGAACATCCGCCTCACCGGACAGCTTCCAGCGGCCGTACTCGCGACTGAAGCCTTCCAGCAGTTCGACATCGGCGGAGAAACGGTCGATGTCGACCGACAGGGGCTGGGGGCCTGGCGGCGTGGTGGAGGGTTCGACCTCGGGCCGGCGGATCAACCGGATCACCTCGGCCTCGACTTCGGTGGCGTGGAAACTGCGCGCCATCAGGGGCCACCAGTCCCAGTCCACGCGGACCTTGCGCGCCTCCAGCCAGACACCTCTGGCGTCGGTGACGGTGACGCGATCAATGGTGAAGTCGTCGAACAGGTCGCCGCGCACGCCCTCGACATTGATCCGGCCGTAGCGTCCCAGCTTCTTGCCGGCCACGAAGCTCGTGACCAGGTCGCGGCCGGGTCCCGAAAGCAGATACATCCGTCCGCCGACAAGGGCGATGATCAGGATGACCGCGAGGATCGCCGCGCCCATGCCGCCGAAGAAGGCGAGAGCCTGCAGGCGCGTGCGCGTCTTCTTCGCCGTCTCGGCGGGCGTGTCCGGCGTGTCGACAGGTGGCGGCGCGTCGGTCAAAACGCCTGTCCGATACTGACATAGACCTGGAAGTCGGCGTCACCCGCACGACGGTCCAGCGGGAAGGCAATGTCGGCCCGGATCGGTCCGAACGGCAGTTTGTAGCGAAGCCCCAGTCCGGCACCGTAGCGCAGGTTGCTGAAGTCAGGTGCGGCCTGGAAACCGACGGAGCCCGCATCGACGAAGGCCACGGCCTGGAAGCCGCGCCACACGTCGTGACGGACCTCGACCGAGGCTTCGACGAGGCTCAGCCCGCCACGTGGGGTATTGTCGGGCAGGCGAGGGCCAACGCCCTGGTACTCAAAGCCGCGCACCGAGCCGCCGCCGCCCGAATAGAACAGGCGGTCGGACGGGATGGTCAGTTCGTCACCGCCGACGATCGAGCCCAGGCGGGCGCGGCCGGCCAGAACTGTTTTCGCGTTGTCCTGAAGTGGTAGATAGGCCGTGACCTGTGCCTCCGATCGCAGGAAGACGATCGTGTCCTCGCCCGACACGGCGGTCGGTTGGGCCCAGGCCGACAGACGCCAGCCGGTCGTCGGATCGAGCGGGTTGTTCGAATGGTCGATATAGGCGCTGGCGCGGCCGGTCAGGATGATCAGGTCACGGTCGAAATTGACCGGCAACCGGGTGAGGGGTTCGAAGCGATTTTCGTCGTACTTGCCAGCGTCGAGACCGACGCCGTAGCTGAGGTAGGAGGTCTTGCCGAGCCGCTGCTGCAGGTCCGCGGCCAGGGCCACCGCGGTGCGCCTGTAGGCGTCGGTGTCCTCGTTCAGCACGGTGGCGGACAGTCGCAGCGTCTCCCCGGGACGCCGCCAGTGGGGCAGGCTGATATTGACGCCCAGACGGCTGTCGACATTGGCGGCCCGCGCCTGCCAGACCACGGTATCGGCGCGGCCAAACCGGTTATGCCAGGTCCAGAGCAGATCGACACCGGAACCCTCCGCGGTCGAGAAGGTGGCACCCGCTTCGAGAATGCGGCGGGGCCGGTCGGTCAGGCTGACGATGATCGGGCGGTAACCATTGGCCAAAGTCTGGTCCCTGGGGGCCAGGGCAACGCCTACGCCATCATAGACACCGGTCTCCAGCAGCCGGCGTTCCAGCTCGGCGACATCCTCAGGGTCATAGACCTCGGCTTCGGACCAGGGAGCCAGCCCGGCGACCCAGGCCGGGTTTGTGGACCCTCGGGTCTCAAGGCGTACCCCGTCCAGGCGGACCAAAGCACCCGAGGCGATCCGGTAGTTCGGCTGTACGGTGAAGGTCGCGTGATCGACCACGACGCGGCGAGGTTCTGCCGTTGCGTCCGCATAGCCCCGGCGTGACAGCGTGGCCACAACGCGGCCCTCGGACGCAATCACATCGCCTGCGCGTCCGGCCTGGCCGGGTTTGACGGCAATCTCGTCGAGTGCGGCCGACGCCGACGCGGCGTCCGGTTCGGGGGCGATCCACTGCATCTGCGGATTGCTGAGCAGGAAGCGCCGCCCGGGAGTGACGTTGACGATGGCGACAGGATTTTCCTCGCCTTCAACATCATCCTGGAGCACCGGCTGGTAGTAGCCTTCTGACCGCAACAGGGCTTCGGCCGCCTGCATGGCACCACGGGCACGTCGGCGGGCCTCGAACCGGTTGGAGGGGGGGTCGTCCACTGCGCCGATGGCCAGCACCAGCTGCGCACGAAGTTCAGCGTCCAGCTCACCCCTGACCTGGGCGCGCGGTTCAGCGTGAACGACGGATGCGAGAAGGACGAGACCCGCCGTGCTGACGAGAAACAGGGCGTGCCGTGGCGTCAAACTGGAACCTTCGTCAGGGCGCACCGCCGCCGATCAGCGGACGGATCAGTAGAAGAGGGTTTCACTCTCTGGTTTGACCGATTCTTCGGACGACCGCTTCTCGGGTGAAAGCACGGTGGAATCTGTCGGAGGCGTGTCGACCGCGTCGGGCGCTGCGACCGGGACACCGGCTTCTTCGGCGGAGGGAGCGACAGGGATGTCCATCGCCGTATCGGCCGTCTCAGGCTCGTTCGAGATCGGCGGGGCGTCGCAGGCCGCGACGGCAAGCGCGCTGGTCACAACCAGGCAGGCGATCAGTCGTCTCATAAATGGCGTCTCCCCGGGTCGACGTTGCAATGCGCGGGCCGTGCAAATGTTCCATATCGCCGAACGGCGCAAGGGTCATCATGTCGACGGTCGATCGACGAAGTTTTTGCCGTTTTCCGGGTCACGCCCAGCGTGTTCTGGCGTCATCAAGGGAAAGGCGCGCGCCTTCCGGTCTCACGACAGCGGGTGAACCCGCGAAGCGCGGCGCGGGCGCGGGTT